>NZ_LNYQ01000013.1:452625-750781 GCF_001467945.1 Legionella parisiensis | reverse complement strand
ATACCCCCCCCCCATTATTACCCAAGACAGCCAAATCCCCACTTTTATCGCAAACCATGTTTTGTAAACAAGAGGACAGAGTCGTGGATAAACATGCTCATCAAAATCCGAAGGTGGTAAATAAGGATTTAACCCCAAGATCGCAAAAAGATTTAACTTATGCGCTAGATGATTACCTCGCATTTGAGTGGGAAGCTGACAAAAACTGTGCGGCAACCCATAAGACGCGAAAAGAAGCAGCAAGTTGCTTACTCAAATGGTTAAAAGGTAGTGAGATAATGCTGACGTATGATCAAATGAATGCTCTTGACGAAAAAAGTGTCTTAGGAGCTATTTTCGAAGATATAAAAAGATCCGATTTTTATAAAAATAATAGCGATAAACTCCATATGGAATCAACGTGCTTTAGTTTAAGATAGATAAGGATATGAATTACAGAATTAAAACGAAAATGATTAATTCGAGCTTTTGGGAGATGTCATAGTGTTAGAGGATGGCATAGCTCTCATGGCTAAACTCAAGAGGCGGCTTTAATTGAACAAATTAATAAAAATACTTGAGAAGATAGAAGAATATGATAATTATCTTGCCAACACCGGTGATGCCAAAAGCAGGCCCCCCCCCTTTCCCGAGAACAAAAATATGAATAAATATAATTTCGATCCGAGTTTCAATTAAACTAATAAGCAGACTCCACTTTTATATTGGCAAGGTGCGCCATCACAGTTGAATTCCTGTCTTAGGAGGAATGCCCCCCGCCTTCGCTCTGGTTTTACTCCACTTAAATCAAATAATATCACATAGTTGCAGCAACTCTCATAAGCTGATATTTCCCATTGAAAAACTCGCAAGAGGTATCCTGTTTGCAAACAAACACGGAACTTACTGACTACTTCAATCACTGCAAGGCAATCTACAAATACACAACTATCTATTATAAGTACAAAATAAATAAAAAATAATCACATTTTTTTTAGGTGCTCCTATACTTAAATAAATCATATTTTATCAAAGCTGATATTTAAGGAGCGCAAAAATGATACGTATTAGCCTTAAAGGAAATAATGTGCAATTCACTTTATCCGATCCTAAAGAAAAATTTATTGAGGCTAAATATTTGGAAAATGCATTGACTCGAGAAAAATTGCTTAGTGGGATAGATTATAGCGTTCGAAGGTCTTTTGAGGATGTTTATTCTGTGGACGCGAGTAAGTTTGGCAGTCTAGCAGACATTACAAAACTATTTAAAGAGTCTCGTCTAGATACAATGGGAAAACAAAAAGATTTACCATTTTTTAAAGGTCCTGAGGTTCCTTATGAGCTTACACCTGATACCGCAGAGAAAATTCAAAATAAAATTTCAGAGCTTCA
Source organism: Legionella parisiensis (assembly GCF_001467945.1). Classification (GTDB taxonomy): domain Bacteria; phylum Pseudomonadota; class Gammaproteobacteria; order Legionellales; family Legionellaceae; genus Legionella; species Legionella parisiensis. The sequence goes on along the minus strand of NZ_LNYQ01000013.1, from coordinate 749,410 downwards.
TGACATCAACTCTAAAATTGCTGGGCAAAAATGACCTAACAATCTGCGGTCAAATTAGATATGTGTTGGGTCAAAATGACCCAACTTTGTTTAGTTCTTAAAATAAAACATGATGCTGCGCTGCGTCAAGATTTATAGAGAGTCTCGTTTATTTACCTGCCTATAAGTATAAAAATTGCAGCTACTAAAGCAACTACAGCAGTGATGGTGCTAGGAATTGCAACTCCTGGTGCTAAAATAGTAAGAGCTACTATAATCAGGTAAACAGCGAGAAGAATAAAACCAATATTTTTAGTGAATGGCATAGTTTAATCCCTTATTAATTATGTCCTGAACAAGAATGAATTTCTGATTATTTTTTCAGTATTCACTCTAGATATAATATACGATACCGTCAATGTAAAGACTATTTTAATAAGCACGGATGGTATTTAAATTCGCCTTGAAGCGATAAAACTCATAATCATTTCCACGGAGTCATCGATCAAATACTTTGACGTATCAAGCATAATTTGCTTGCTTTCCCAGGGCTCATAGTCACGCTCCAAAACGGCTTGCCATGTGGGCAGTGTATGACCTTCTATATCTGCATTACGCCCTTCTACCCTACTTTGATGTACTTTTTCATCAGAACAAGTTAATTCAATTTCAATAAAATCTGATTCAGTTTGTTTTGCTACCTGCTGCCAATCTTGGCGTGTTATAGAAATCGGATTAACCGAGTCAGCCACAACATTTAAACCTAAAGCTAAATTTTCTCGAGCAATTGCATAACTGATTAAATACCCCTCTGAACCTACTATCAATGAATCCGGATAGCCGTTTAAGCTAATTAAAGTCTGCTCAATAGTATCTACTCTCAAATAGACCGCTTTTAAACGCTTGGCTATAATTTTAGAAATCGTCGTTTTTCCTGTTCCCGGTAACCCACCAAAAATAATTAACATTGCAAGATTGCCTTTTATAAGTGTATGTTCTTTATTCAAGTTCTTGCATAACCTGTGAGCGTTGCTTTAGTGCAAGGCGAAAGGGTTTGAGGAGCGGAGTTTACATCGAATAAACAAGCTCCGGAGAAACGATTACAACGCAGCAATAAAGTAAATGCACGTTATGCCTAACTACTGATCAACTAAGCCTAATGCCTTTTCTATAGTAGGGCGAATAGACAATAAACTATAACGACCTTTCTCCTCATCCTGTGCGACGGGAACCAATTGTCCGTTCATCACGAAAGCCCATATTTTCCTGGATTCTGGATACTTGGGGCCATGATGTATCCAATTACTTCCATTACCCCGACCGTGATCTGTAGTGACGATGAGCAGAGTTTGTTTATCAATTCCTTTAGCTTGTAAATAGCTTAAAATTTTATCTAACATGTTATCGTAATAGGCCAATGCCTTATGATAGCCCTTGAGGTCATTTGCATGCGCCGTACCATCGGAGTTATCTAATGATATCCATAAGAAAAGAGGTTCATATGTAACAAAATAATGCCATGCTTGGGCAAAAGTGTATCGGTCATAGCGATCCTTACCCTCAGGATGGTCATCACGTTGTTTTTGATTCAACTCTTTCATCACGTCATCAGGCTTTAAACTATCTGGATCGTAGACTAATTCATTTCCGTTACTACTGAACGTTGTCCCAGGAACATGCTCTACAGCATAGCCAATCTCAGGCCAAGAGGAAAACGTTGCCACTTTCTTTTTAGGTAAATGCAATTTATGAATAATTGCCTCCGGCAATGTTTCAACTTTAATTCTACCGCACTCATTACCTGTACATGGTTGTACCGCCCCCGCCATTTGGCTTTGATAAGAGGGAAGACTGATGGGCACTGAAGCAGTATACATAGGGATATTGCTCGAAGGATCTCCGTAAAAAGTAAATTTATTGGCGTGCTTTTGCCAAAATTTTGGGAAATATTGGTGAGTTTGATACACATCTTGCCAACGGACGCCATCCAAAGTAATATAAATTACCTGCTTTATGTTCGCAGAGGCAGGAGGTGCTGCAACAGCAAATACCGTGGTGCAATACAAGAATTTTAAAATCGCTATAACCGATAGTCGAATGGACATAAAAACTCCCTAAAAGCCCCACACTAAATCTTCTAAATCCCTCAAGCTGCTTACTTTATTCTTCCAACCTGGAATTCTCACCTGAACATTCAAATTACTATATTGGTGAAGCAGCATTAATGCCGTCAATTGATGACTTAACTTATTCGTCAACTCATGTGACAAATAACCGTAAGCCATTAAAAATGTGTGCAGTAATTTCTTATCGCCCTGTATAAGAAAAGCGCCAGGGCCAAGTAAATCATATTCAGGTAAACCAAGCATCGCATCTCCAAAATCAATCAATCCGCTAAGATGCCAAATGCCCTTTGCTTGACTCACTAAAAAATTCATCGGTGTATATTCCCCAGTTAAGAGAACTGGTTGTTTTATCTCCGGTAATTCCTCTTTGATTGAATCAAGGTAAGCAGGTAGCTGTTGCAGTAAAACTTTTGGCAATCCTTTAGTTCGATGTTGTTCTACGCAATACGCTATTTGTTTTTCAAGAAATTGCGGCCAATGACAATCAATAGCCTCAAGCCCATTTGTCGGTAACGCATGAACCTCTCGAATAAGCGCGCCTAATTCACGAAGAATAATCTCTTTGTTGTCATGTTCCATATTTTCCCAAAGGCTTTCTAAAAGTGTTCCTTCCAGTTTGCCAATGATAAGATAAGGCCAACCAAATAGTTCGCCCTCATGCTCCAATAAAGGAGTTTTTATCGAAAGCTTTCCATACACATGCTTCAATACCAACCGCTCACTTTCAAATTGGCTTTGATGAAACGGCGGAAAAATTTTAATGACTTTATTACCATATAAAAAGACAATATTTGTCCCTTCCGGAAAGAGCATTAATGATGCTTCGGATAATTGATGTCTATGAATGATTGCTCTGGCAAGGCCTTCTTCAATATATTGCTTTAGCTTTTCATAGTCTTCAAAGGTATGAATAAACGAGAGTGTTTGATTTAAAGTTGTGGCATCCATCAATTTAATCCTGATTTCGTTACTTTACTATTTTTTGCCAATCATAAACTTTATTAACAAGAATGTAACTTATTAGTATCTCTTAGTCACAATTTAAAAATCCTGGGGAAAGTTAGATTGAGTGCCAGATTGGATGTAGCCTTTCGGTAGGTTGTGTAGAAAATTCAGTAGCAAAAAGGCTTGCTTATTAAGCGATTGTTACCAATGGAAGTCATTAAATTCTTCTATACTATATATTTAATTGATTATTTTGAGAATACCATGCTTACTGCGCAAATATTTCTTTTAGAGTCACTCATACGGCATTATTATTCTTCCTATTTTTATGAAACACCCATAGTAAAAAGTTTACAAAAGACTAAATCTGAACTTGATTTATCTTCTCTCAAAAGGGATTTTCGCATATGGCAATGGGCGATACCAACCTTAGCTGATAATTCCCGGGTAGAGTCCCTACGCTGTAAAAATTTACCTGAGAATCAGGCGACAACTGAATTTATAAAACAATTAACCTCTGCTTTATCTAAAAATACCCATTTAAAAGATTTGGATTTAGAAAACAATCCCATTGGAAATGCAGAAGCTGCTTTTATTGCGGAAATGTTAAAGTCTAACACAACATTAAAACAAATTAATTTAAGTTATTCTCATTTTGATCATATGGGATTCTATAAAATTGGAGTCGGCCTAAAGGAAAATAGAGGTCTAAAAATATTAAAACTTGCTGGTAGTAATATTGGACTTACTACAAACTACTTTTTCCAAGTGTTAAGTACACACGAATCCCTTCAAGAGCTTGACTTAAGCAATTCCAATTTACAATTTGATATAGGTTTATCCCAGCTCTTAATTGAGAGCGAGTCTTTAAAAAAATTAAATCTGCGTATGAATGCTTTTGGTAGTTACGATTTAGATTACTTAACCGACGGCTTAAAAAAGAATAAAAATTTAGTCAATTTGAATTTATCTTCCTGTACATTAGATACCTCAGCTCCTGGGAGATTAGAGAGTCTCGCTAAAGTTTTAAGTATTCATCCTTCCTTGACCTTTCTGGATTTATCCTCAAATGGGCTTGACTCTGAAAAATATCCAATAGCTACCGAAATAATTAAAAACAGTTCTTCCATTAAATCTTTAAATGTAACAGCTAATTACATGGGCGATGAGGGGCTTCGTAATTTAGCAACTGCACTCCAAAGCAACAGCTCTCTGACTACTTTGGTTTTACGAAAAAATCAAATAAGTAATGGGGGATTAGCGCATTTGAGTCAAGCGCTTCAGCACAATAAAACACTGGTTCATCTTGATTTGTCGGAAAACGATGTTAATTCCGTCCATGATTTATGTGATTGTTTGCAAAATAATATCAGCATTACTTCGATTGATTTGGACCGAGAAAAAATTTCGGATGGTAGCGCGGCAGAATTAGAAAAACTATTAAAAAGAAATCAACGAATAAAAAGTGCCTATCTTACATTATTAAATAAAGCACAATCCCAAAATGATCTGCATGGAATGCTGAGAGTTCTTAAAGAAATGAAGCATGAATTTCATAAAAAGGATGAAAACGTATGGGAGCCCGCCCAACTCGAAACGATTTATAACTCCTCGCTAGAACTGATTCAATTCAAATTAAAAGAAGAGTTAACCAAAAATATAAATCCCGAGCAGACTTTATTATATTTTATAGACATTTATATTAAGGCTGCTCCTCTTTTAAACGAACTGAAACCACGATTATTGTCCGCAGTCCTCGATTACAAAAATACCTCATCTCTTCAGGAAAACGAACTTGAACAATTTGATAAACTATGCGGCTTTCTTGAGCAAAAAAGCGAAAAGCATGCGTCAATAAGTGAAGAAGATTTAGAATCTTTTAAAAATGTTTTGGATTTTTTAACCCAAAAAATTGTTTCTGTTTATGATGCAGAAGAAACGGAGAGCAGTCCGCCCCCACCCTCTGCACGTGTAAAAAAATATTATAATCAGGATGATTTTATTGCAAAACTTAGGGAAGATAATAATTATCAATCGCTTAATAGGGCTCGCCTAAGATTTTCAGGTCTTTGTGAATTAATTTGTAATTATATTATCAAAGAGGATCTAATGGGTTTATCTTCTCAGAGTGAACCCGTAGATGACAGTGATTTTAACAAAATCTTACCGCCAAATTTAAATGATATTCATTTATTGGCAGGGGTATATCAATTGAACACTGACTGGGTCTTAGGAAGTCACATTTTAGATACCAGTAGTCATTATGAAAAACTAAAAGCCTACTTGTTAAATATATATCCTTACTCTCTCTTTACTTCATTGGATGTCAGTAACGATGGAAAACAGCTGAATCCTGACTTATTCACAAAAAAATTAGATGAGCTTGAGGTAGGTACTTATATAAAATTTATGGCTTTTAGTAAGTCATTTGGGAGTATGGAAGGACACTCCATGTTAATCAAAAAAAATCATAATAATACCTATTCATTTTTTGACCCCAATAAAGGGGAACACCTGGAACTATCTTCTGTCGAAGTTTGCGCTAAATTAAACAAAGCACTAAAGTTATATGATGCAACACATATGGTTTTTATGGATGGTCTAAAATACATAAAAAGCTTAAGTCAACCCGTTACTAATGAGAGTAACGCTTCTTTATCGAGAATGCATCTTAATGTGATGAAGATTGACCCTCTGGATAGACGTGCAAATATCAGTGCAGTTTACAATTTATTATCTGATTCATTATTTCGGAATGAAGACAATACTCCGCCGCGCTATATTAGTGAGTTAAGGAATATTCTTAGGCAAATAGATTATAATAATGAGGAAAATATTGTAAAAAGCATCATTGAAATTAAGAAAATTTCGCAAATGGCCCCTAGTCCAGATGAAAACACTCATGTTCATTCATTAAGAGCTGTGTTTAATAGTCCTACATCAACCACCTTTGCCAAAATCCGTGCTAATTTATATGAAGATCCACAAATACATAAAATTATGGATGAACCCAATTCTCAGGAACTCATAACATCACATGGTAGTTCTTAAAGTCCTGTCTTACGCGTGCTTACTCATTCACATCGATTTTGACTTCAACACCGGGGCTTATTAACTTGCTTAATTTTAATACATCCCAATTCGTCAAACGAATACACCCATGACTTGTTGAACGTCCAATTGTTTGGGGACTATCTGTGCCATGAATACCTATGCCTGATTTATTCAAACTTATCCAAATCACTCCTACTTCATTATTGGGTCCCGGGGGAATATTAAAAAAATACTTGCCTCTTTTTCCCATATTTAGCATTTTTTCGTCATATCGAAACCAGGGTAAAAAGGTAATTTTTACAATTTTCCATACACCTTTTGGTGCGGGAAGCCCGGTAGAACCTGGCGTTATGGGAAATACTGCCAAAAGATCTTCATTCTCATAAACTCTTAAAATACGTTGTTTAGTATGTATTTTTATCACACGTTTTGTGAATTCTGGTTTTGGCTTTGCAAGCGTTTTTGGTTTAATTTCTTCAATAATAAAAGGTTCAACATTAGGAACTTTTAGTATATCGCCAGCTTTTAAAGTATTTATATTTTTTCCTGGATTAATTGTTTTTAATAAATGGATGTCACTATGAAAGCGCTCTGCTACAAACTCTCCAAAACTCGCATAGGGGATAAATTTTTTTTGGGATTGCTCCCTGGGTGTTTTAGGCACTTTCCCAATAAATTTATTATCTGATTCTTTAATTTTATATTCGATATAAAGGGGATTAATTGTGCTCATAGGATATTTTAGGTTTGCCTTTTCCTCTTTAGATAATTTATCTAATAAAGAAAAAACAAAGCGAGTAAACTGTCCATCAACTCCATCTATTTTTCCAGGACTAAAATTGTTTTTATCCAGATAAATTTGTAGTTTTACGGTCTGATCTGAATAAAGAGTGTCTGCTGCCGTTTTAAACGGCAAAATAAATAAAATAGAAAACCCAAATGAAAACACCGTTGCTTTCTTCATAATAACAGTTTAGTCCATTTTTTCGACCAATCGTGAACACTTACCTAATACCCGTCTAAAAAAGGTGGCTATATTCATTTAATCTAAATCTCTGAGAATAGCCGGATAGATAAACATAGGGTAAGCAGGAGTCTCAATAGAATTGACAGTTTTACTTCGGAGAATGAAAGCCTTGATTGCACCACACGTGATCAAGGCTACGATTTAGTGAAATTGTCTGTTATAAACTTAACATGATACCTTGCTCAGGTTTAATTAACTCTATGCCAATATCATTTTCCTGGGACAATTCGTTTATAACCTGTCTTCTTGAATCTTCCTTAGAGCTCGCAAGGTCAACCAATCTGGGTTTGATGTGGGTAACAACAACCGGGAATCCTCGTAGTGAGTTTCTTAAATCCAGAGGATTAACAATCGATGCCAATTGGCGCAACTCAACCATAAATAAGCTTGGTTTTAAATGACCAAATAATTTGTCATCTGGCTGTGAATTTAAAAATGAGCATTCGAGCATGATGGCATGAAGCTGCTTATTTCTTATGAGTGGTGCGATTTCTTGCCAGATATTCTTCAGGTCTGTCGATTTTTCAATGCTATCAGCACCTGTATCACCAAAATATAAGATATATTCCGTTTTATAACGTATTAGAAAAGCGCTTGATGCCATCCCGCCATGACTCAAGGGGAAAGCTTTTACATGCAGACCCGTGTTAGGAATCTCAACCCACTGCAGTAAAGGTATCGTTTGATAATGTTGATAATTCAAGTGCGGAATTTCTCCCCTATCCCCAAAATTTCCCCAAACAGACCAATTAAAAATATTTTTCTGCAACGCCTGCATTGTTTCTTCGCGCGCCATAATTGTTTGTTGTTCTCGCAATTCGGGTTGCGCCATCACCAACCCCATAAGATGATCAAGATGTGCGTGAGAAATGAGGTAAGTCGGAATATGTTTTTGCAGCAAATCTTCAACATTATTTTTACGTACGGATTGTCTATTGACTGCAACTTCAAGCCCATGCACCAAAGTACCCCCATCAAGAACCGTATAATTTTCGCTCTCAATAGTCTTTAATAAATAAGCTGATAAATTTCCATCCTTCAAACCGCCATAGACTCCAAGAGGAATAATTTCGAAGACCGGTGCGCAATATGCATGAGGCAACAAAAAAATAAAAATTGTAGTCAATATCTGGCGCATGCGGATTTCCTTTAAATAATTTGGTAATTTTGTAAAATAATATAGTATTCAGACTTGTCTCAATCACCGTATTTATACGGTAGAAAATCAGCAGCAATAATTCTTAAAATAACTTTATAAGAGCAGCTTGATTTAATCGTGCAGGAAATGTGATTGTGATAGCCATTTAAAACTGCTTTTACCAGTATTTATTCTTGCAATCCATTTTATTTTTAATATTTTCTATGTAAGGCTCTATTGTTCGTTTTGATAGAGAAAGCAAAGCCCCTATTTCTTTTGCCGATTTACCCCTTATTAACAAGAAAACACATTCACGGTTTGTTAATTCATATTTATTTTCAGTGTTACTCAGTGTGTAATGATGAGGGCTTAAATGCAATGTATCATCATACTGTCTTAGCATTCTAAAAACTTCATTCTTATAGCAAGGACGGCAATAATAAATTAATCCCGTCGCGTTTATTGTTTGGGTCTGTTAAAGGACATTTTCAAATAAATACACTTCACAAGTTTCTGAGTCGAGATGTACTGCTGATACTGTTTCGCCTTTTAAAACACACAAATCTTGCTGCTGGAACATTTTATTCTCTTCGATAGACCAAGGCGACAGCTCCTCATCTGTTTTACCAGCAACTTCTCCTACATCAACAAAGCCTTTAAATTCGAGTAACGCTTTGTTTGCACCTAAAGAATGGCAGTTTAAATCCTTCCGACCAATATAGCCAATGAGTAGCAAAGCAAAACTCAAGACCTAACCCCATATAAAACACCTGGGACTTACCTCCCATCGACTCTCTGGCTTCCTCTAAGCGAACACGTGAGCGCTCCTCGGTTACATGCTTTATATACTTGAAAAGCGCAGATATGTCAGAGTTAGCTGAAATAATAAATTTTATCATTCGCTCAAAATGGCACTTACATCCCAATAAAGAACAATAGATAATTGAATTCGTTCAAATTTGAGACTTAATGCTTACCATATTGAAAATAATATTTTACTAATTGCCAAGTATCATGATACAACCTTAGGAGTCATTGGAATGCGGGCTCCCTCCTCCAAAAGACCCATTACTGAATTGGATTTATTATCTATAGATATTAAATACCTTTATAGGTCACCCTTATGGCAAACAACCTTAGAATAAAGTAAAGGAAATTAATAAGAGGAAAATTGGAGTTCATTTCGATTTATATTCAGATAATATTCATGAAGTGCTTGGGTTTTATGAAAAAATAGGCGCAATTACTATTGAAACCACATCTCACTACAGGATTTTTCCCCATAATGGATTATATCTTGTCACAAAAACTAATTTAACAAGGTAGTAATAAGGCGAGGATTTTTTCTTATATACAGGACAAAAAATCAGAGGAACTAATATCATGCTGAAAACAAGTCAAGTGAGTGAAGCTTTGTGTCAATCTGGTATTCGTGCGGCGAGCACAGAGTGTAAAAAAATTGGGGGGATAAATTTAGGTCAGGGCATTTGTGATTTACCTACACCTGAGGTCATCAAGCAGGCTGCTGTACGCGCGATTGAACAAGAAAAAAATGTGTATTCTGCTTGTGAAGGGATATTCAATTTGCGCCTTGCTATTGCCAATAAAATTCAAACGTTTAATAAAATCCCGGTCCATGCCGAAACAGAAATTCTGGTGACCCACGGTTCTACTGGTGCATTTATTTGTGCGACGATGTCTTTATTTGATCCAGGAGATGAAGTTATTTTGTTTGAACCATTCTATGGCTATCACAAAAATATTTTGGAGCTTTATCGAGTTAATGTTAAAGCGGTACCTATTAATTTACATGATTTTAGCATTCAAATCGATGATCTTAAAAAAGTAGTTACCCCTAAAACCCGCGCTATTATCATTTGCACGCCGTGTAATCCTTGTGGCAAGGTTTTTTCTGAGCATGAATTATTAGCGATTGGCGCAATTGCAGAACAATATAATTTAGTAGTTATCACTGATGAAATTTATGAGTATATTACTTATCCTGGTTACAAACATGTGTCGTTTGCTAGTTTAAAAAATTTTAAAGATCGCACTATCACGATTTCAGGATGTTCCAAAACCTATAATATGACGGGATGGCGTTTAGGCTATGCCAGTGGTCCAGCACATGTCATTGCAAAAATGGCTTTGGTTCAAGATTTATTGTATGTGTGTCCTGCAACACCCTTACAACATGCGGCAATCGATGCATTCAAATTAGAAGAAAATTATTATCAAACAATGTGTGAAACATATTTAGAAAAACGTGATCATACTGTTCGAGAGTTACGCGACATTGGTTTTGAAGTCACAGTTCCTCAGGGAGCTTATTATATTATGGCTGATTTTTCACGCATGGGCTTTAAAGATGATGCCACCATGACACGCATATTACTTGAGCAAGCAAAAGTTGCTGTGGTTCCTGGGCGCTCTTTTTATTTAAATCCGAATAAAGGAAAACATGTATTACGTTTTTGTTATGCGTTGAGTAAAGAAAAAGTGGCGCAAGGTTTAAAACAGATAAAGCAAGGACTAGCGCCATGTCTTACCTAAGACCTAGGTAACACTCATAGCATTTTCAGCAAACATAACAATTGTCTAGAGAAGGAAGTTGCTATGCTTGCTGAAAAGACGATTATAAGTTCTCGATGCAATATTCACTGAGTACACAACAACCTCTGACGCTATGTTTTATCTTGGAATCATCATGATCTTCATCAAAAATTGTTTGACTACCATCAGGCGGATTTGGCTCGGGGACAACAAGTCGGGTCAGAATGATCCAACCTGCATGATTAACTGCTATATTTACAAAATATAGCACGATAAACGCGCTATAGATGGGTACAATTTTTGGAGATCAAGGATGAAAACCATAGTACGAATTTCAAATATCATGTTAGCTTCCGCCTTAATTTTGACTTTGTTCGCAGAAAGTGCCAGCGCTAAGACATTTAAAAAATGCACATATATGGCACAGTATCAGAATGGCACTTATGCAGGGGTTACCAAATCAGGTATGGCTTTAAAAGCATCAGCTGCCTGTGCCGAGGCTAAAAAAAGATGTAATAAAAAACTTAGTAAATTATATAAACAAGGTAAGCTTGCACGTGGTGCTGTTTGTTATAAATACGGTGGTGAAGTGCATTAATAGCAAGAAACCTTGAGGAAAGAAGCGTAGCGAAATCACGGCTACGCTTGCTTTTATGTGAGTCATAAATGCAAAATTCAAGACGACCTCGCCCCGGTTTGCACTCCTTAACCTCTCAATTTCAAGGTTCGTGGTATGAAGTACCGCAAGCGACTGATAAAATTGAACTTTTGTTTACAACATGATAGTAAAATGTTAATTTTTAAAAATTCAAACTACCAGGTGATCCAATATGAAAATAAAAAAAATTGTCTTATCATCACTAGCTCTAGTATGTTCAGCTGCTTTTGCTGACCAGCCAAAGGTAAGCATTCAACAAGCACTTTCTGTCGCTGAGAAAGCAGGATATACCAATATTCGAGAAATTGAGCTCGAACATGGTCAATGGGAAGTTAAGGGGCGAAATGCTCAAGGTAAGAAATTTAAAATAAAAATCGATGCAACAACTGGTGCGATTTCTAAAAAAGATAACGATTAAATTACGGTGAATTCCTAATAAGTTACTCGCAGCACATCAAGGGTCAGATCTTTCCCTTTCCCTCCAGGATAAAGGAAAGACGAACCCTTCAACTTTTTTCTAATACTTGTAAATTCCTGTTAGCGCAGACTGTTCTTTTTCGATTTCTGCTGTATCAGATGATTTTGTCGCCAATAAATTTTTCGCATCGGGAGTGATCGTTCGTAAAATAATCAAATCAACCAATTCTCTGGGGATATTTGCTCGATGAGCTGCCAGTCTAAAAAAACGTTGGCTGTCGATTAAAGTATCTCGCTCATATTTTATTTCCGGTAAATCAAAGGATAAAATTTTAAGTTCATTACCTTGTCTTAAAGCAACCATACCGTAACCACCTGTCAATATATGAAGTTTCAGAAATTTTGCTACTTCACCGGTGCCTTTAATGATTTTCATTGCAAGATTATCGGTGTTAAATAAAAATAAGGTATTGTTTACATAGATTAATAAGTGTATTGAATCTGGAAAAACCTCAATGTTCGCATTACGACCATTAAAACACTCTGGTAGTTCGAGGTCGCCCCAATTCCATTGTTTCATACAAGTTCCAGCTACTGGATCCCATATTTGTAGCCCATCATGATGTGGATAATACGTAAGCAGGTATCCATTAGGAAAGACAAGATATTTTCCTCCTAAATAATAGGGTTCTCCCTCAGTATTTGGCGCTTCCGGTTGAATTTGATTTAATTCTTTAACCTCATTAATTTTTTGATTAATTTCAAGAATTACTAATTTAAATTCAAAGGGATTCGAATTATGAATATGGCAGCAATAACGATTTTGCCCCAAAGAGGTTACCTTGATTATTTCTCCCATATCAAAAAAACCAGCATTTTTCTTTGGTTGCGTTTTCAGTTCTTCGTGATGTATCGGAATAAACTTATCTTCATGCCATCTATAAATATATAAAAAATAGGGGTGGCTACGTGCGACGGAATCAATACAAAAAAAATTATGGTTATCAATAAATCCAATCAAATTTCCTCTAAAGTGCCATTCTTGAGAAGAAATTATACTTAAGTCCTCAGAAGAAATTTTTACGAGTTGTTGGTTTAATCTGACCAGGATAGATCCCTCTTGAAATATGCCTAATAAAGTAAAGTGATAAAAACAGTCATCGAAATCCTTTTCACAAATTGCTGTCTCCAGATTAGAAGCTAAAAAAAGTTTGAGTATTAATTTTTTTTGCTCATAATCATTAAAAACATATAACACTCGTTTATTGGTAAGATTATAGTATGTTGGAAAGGGAATCCATTTACCCTGAAATTCAACTTTAGTTGATAATGCGTTAGTCTCTTTTTTATAAAACATTGTTCTGCTCCGAACGCATCTATTAAACATTCAATAAATATTTGTTAGCAAATTGTATTTAAATAAATCTAATCGGAGAATAGGTGATTTTAGAAATTAATTTATTCCAAAATGAAAACTTCCTAAATGGATTGATATCTGTTAGAGGTATTATCTCATTGGCGTTTTTTGAGGTATGTCGATTAAGGCTCTCCCCTCTCCCACTTTATGTTTTCACGACAATCAGACCTAACAAGAATAATGTTAGGGAAGATTATTTCTTTTATCCATTTTTAATTCTGGAATTTCTTCTAGTTTATGAAGAATTATTTGGAAAGTGCTGTTTTGTTTATTCGCGAAAACATCCAAAACAGATACTACAACATCATTCTTTTCCTGTTCTTTTTCATCCATGCTGGCAATTACTCCCCTAATTTCGTTCAGGGTGGAGATGACACTTGAAGTTATTTTAGGATTGATTCCTCTTATTGTTTCCCTTATTTCGCAAATGATATCTGGAATTGCTCCCTTTTGATTTTTCATCAGATCACTCTCTAATAAGAGTAAGACTTTCTCTATGTTCTCTGCTCGTGTTGGCGCTGCGATAGACATAACGTTAACATAAGCTTTATCTATCTTATTATGAAGAGGCTTAGGCTTAACTCTATCTTCTAATCTCACAGAAGGCGATGTAGTTAACTCCTTTTGCCTTTGTTGAAGAGCAAATAATTGACCTCTCTCAATAGAAGGCTTTAACAACCCCCTTTGCACATAAAAGAAACGTTTTAATGCATGTTCATTTTGCTCATCGAGAATGCTGTTTATATAAGCCAGCTCTTCTTGCGCGGGCAATGCTCTAAGAAAAAGTACGACCTCTTCTTTGCCTTTTTTCATCGCAAGTTTTGAAAGTAAAGAAGAATCTACCTTATCGCTGAGTAAAATAGTGAAAATTGCCTTCCCACGCGGCATTTCTGGATTTTCATTAAAAATTTTTCTTACTGCAGCATTTTGACCACCTATTAACAAATCCATTGACATTTTATCATTAAAAATCCGTCCTAAAAATGAGCGAAATGCGGTAATAAACTCCGTTACCTCCTTTTTTCTGTAATCTACACTTAGCACATCAATTGGTGTTTCTTCTTCTAGATTTTTCCTGTCAAGTTTGCCTCCACATAAAAGCAAACAATAGAATATTGATTTTTTCCAAAAATGCCTAGAACGATTAACACTTGCAGCCAAGTGCAATGGAGTATCTCCTTTATGATTGGCAGCATCTACATGCAATCCCTTCTTTACCAAAAAATATACAATCTTAACGCTTTTATTCCATTTATTATCATTATCATTACGCGCAGCTAGATGGAGGAGAGAATCACCTCGACTGTCTTTTTGATGTAAATCAACACCAAGATTAGCCATTTTTTTTACAGCGTTGTATGCACCACTTTTAACGGCAAGTTGCATTGGAGTAAGTCCATCTTCTAAAATTGCGTTTATATTGTAATTAGGTTGAGCTATGAGAATATTTAGGATCTCTAAAGAGTCGTTTTCGAATTCAAGAGGTAATAATAGATTACCGAATAATTCAATTAACTGTTCATTTCCACTAAGCACCGCTTTTTCAAAAAGGGATTTAATTTGCTCCGGTTTTTTTAAGATAATTGAGTTTCTCTCTAAAATTAACTTGACCATTTCGGTTTGGCCTTTTTCCACGGCAAGCAGGATTATTCTTTCTTGAAAATCTGAAACTAGATTCATTAAAGATTTGAATACTTCGAAGTGTCCAAATTCGATAGCGAGCTCAAGTGAGTTTTTCCATTCTGCCTCCTTGTTCAAGAGGTATTCAACCCATTTTTGATTGCCATATTTCACCGCCAATTGTAGTGGGGATAAATTATCCTCATCATCAAAAAAGAAATCAGCGGAATAATCGCTAAAAAGGGATGTATCTTGGTTACAAATTACCCCCCAATGAAGTTGCCTGAAATTTTCTTTATTTCCTAATTGGTATCGCTCTTGAAAGAATTTAATTTGCTGATAAAAGAGGTCTGCTTGATTTTGCAATCCATTACGTACTAACCAATAAGCTAAGGAAAAACCCTTGGCATCGGTCTCAATGATTTCTGCAGGGGTAAGCGTGGTAATTAGCTCAGAAACAGCGCTGCCGTTACCCTCCTTAGCTAAGGAAAATAATAGACGCATTTTGGGACTGAGTTGCTGATAATCATTCTTTTCATTTTGTTCAATTTGTAATAATGAATCTATGGGTTGCCATTCTATGTGTTGCTCATGAATAACCGCACGAAAAGCTTTTGGAGTGTCCTCTTCTTTCTCATTATGATGAATGCGGAATAATTCACCCTCTTTTAGAAGAAATCGAAAGGATTCTTTTGTTTCCGAACCTTCAACCACCCAGTCATGTTTCGAGCTAGTCTCCCATATATTTTCTGAAGACTTTGTTGTTTCCGCTACAATATGATTGCCTTGTTGGCGAAATCGAACCCAGCCTGAATCAGTGAAATAAGGACCAATAACCATAAAATGGCCATATTATTTATCTATTTGATTATATTTTAGCACCTTTTTCGCAAAACATTTATTCTCACTTTGGAGTCCTTTATTTTCAACTTTGAAAAAACCTTAAATTTTTACTGGAGAAATAATTTCTTTATCTGAGCCTAAACTCAATAAATGGTGATTGCCATCAATAAAAATCCGCTTACAAAGTCGACTGTTACTTTGTTTAAGGTATTCGCATGATTGCTAACCTTTATCTAATATATAAAAGTTCATTTCATCAGCTCTATGAGTTATTTCTCCCCGCCTTAAGTTTCTACAGATGAAGGTCACTCAGGATCCAGCTATTAATAAATTAACCAGGAATAATCCATATAATATATTTTGTATTTCTAATGATAGTGTCCCGAAGATTTTCCTCGAAATAGATGATACGAATAAAGGGTATAAGCAAGGAGTATAGGAAGCATGATGACTACACCAACTAGAATAAACTTAAGCGTTGAATCAGGGGCTGCAGCTTCCCAAAGAGTCACCTGATGCGGAATTAAATAAGGATAAACACTAATCGCAATTCCTATATAAGCACACAAAAATGCAACAATACTATAAAAGAATGGTTTGTATTCACTTGTTGCATTTAAATTTTGCCAAACTTTATAAATAGCAACTGCCGCAAGCAGTGGTAGGGGACTTAATAAAAACACGTTAGGAACACTATACCAACGATGAAAGATTTCATTACTGTGTAAAGGAGTCCAGATACTCACAAAAATCAAAAATAAACTGACCAATACTAACAATCCTCGCGCATAATGCGTCATTTGACGCTGGAGCCTTCCTGTACTTTTAATAATCACCCAAGTTGCTCCTAAAAGAGCATACCCGCAAACCAAAGCAATCCCTGTACACAGACTAAAAGGAGTTAACCAGTTGGGATTATTGATAGTCATTGACGATTCATTGATAGAAAAACCTTGGACAAAAGCACCAAGAATAACCCCTTGAAAGAACGTAGCAGCAACCGAGCTGATTGAAAAACTCCAATTCCAGATGGCTTTTGATTTTTTTGCCTTGAAGCGAAACTCAAAACTCACGCCGCGAAATATTAAAGCAATCAACATAAGCATGATGGGCATGTAAAGAATGGGTAAAAGCAAGCCATATACTTTTGGGAATGCACCGTAAAGCATCGCTCCGCCAAAAACGAGCCATGTCTCATTACCATCCCAAACAGGGGCAATCGAATTCATCATGGTATCACGGTCTTTCTCATTGGAAGTAAAAGGAAAGAGAATACCAATGCCTAAATCAAAACCGTCGAGGATGACATACATTAGAATAATAAACCCAAGAAGTACGGCAAAAATAAGTGGTAACATTATTTTTTCTCCTCAGGAATGTCGGTCATGTACTGAAATGCATGATGCTCTATTGCATCTTCTGTTAATGTCTCTGGCCCATGGGCGATAAGCTTGAGTAAATAATAGAGATAAAACCCAAAAACAATCCCATAAGCAAGAATAAGTAACGCAAAGGAAATCAACACCTCTTCATAACCTATTGAAGACACTGAATCCTTTGTCTTTAACAGGTTATAGACCACCCAGGGTTGTCTGCCAATTTCAGCAGTTAACCATCCTGCAATACTCGCAATAAATCCTAATGGCGCCATTGCAAGGCACCAACGATGAAACCAGCGACGTCTAAAAAGCGCACCTTTTAAATGCAGGAAAACCCCTACTATGGCAGTAAATAACATTAAAATTCCAATGCCTACCATAATGCGGAATGAAAAAAATACAGGGAGCATACGTGGCTGCTCAGCAGCAGGAACTGAACTTAAGCCTATAAGCTCTCCATCCCACTCATGCGTATTAATGAGGCTTGCAAGTTTGGGTACTGAAATTTCATAAAGGTTTTTTTGCTTCTCTTGCGATGGGATAGCAAATAGCACAAGGGGAGCCCCTTTTTGTGTCTGCCAAACTCCTTCCATTGCCGCTGTTTTTAAAGGCTGGTAATGATGCACATTAAGCCCTACGACATCCCCAATACCAATTTGCAAGGGAACTAAAATTAATGCCGCCCATAGGCCAAAAGCCAAGCATTTTCTGGCAATCTCATTAAAATTTCCCTTTAATAAATAATATCCTGCAACAGCCATAATCACAAAAGAAGTTGTCACATAAGAGGCTAACAGCATGTGAATAAAACGCGGAATAAAGCTAGGATTAAATACAACGTCCGACCAACTGTTGACAATGTATTTTCCATCTATCAACTGATAACCACTCGGAGTTTGCATCCACGAATTCGCTGACATAATCCAAAATGCAGAGATTGCAGTACCAACAGTCACCAAGAAAGTGGCAATAAAATGAAGCGTCGGTGGAACTCTTTTCCAACCAAAGAGCATCACTCCTAAAAAACCAGCCTCTAGAAAAAAAGCAGTCAAGGTTTCGTAAGCAAATAAAGCACCTAAAACGTTTCCAAACTGCGTGATGAATGGTCCAAAATTAGTGCCAATTTGATAAGCTAAAACGATTCCAGACACGACTCCCATGCCAAAAGTCAAAGCGAAGATTTTAGTCCAAAGCTTGCAGATCTCGAGATAAATCGGATTTTTTGTTTTCAGCCAAGTTGCTTCCATAATCACAAGAAATACAGCAAGACCGAGATTTAATGTGGGAAACAAAATATGAAAACCAATACTAAAACCAAATTGAATACGAGACAGAATTTCTACAAGCATAAAGACCCCAGCTGTGATGAATCCATTATCAATTGTAACATATTAGCTCTTAATACTCTCTGTGAATACTAATAGTTATAAGTTATTTTAACTAAGAAAAGCCAAATATTTTTTTATTGACTGAACTCTGGTTGACTAGTCTAATTTTTTTCTTTTTCATCTCCTTTCAGAAGTGTCCAAAAAGAAAGTAAATTATACTTTAAGCTTAGGACGAAGTGAACTTAAGCCACCATCCACTGCAAGCACTTGTCCCGTTATCCAACTGTTCTCAGGATTAAGAAAAAATAGAATTGCCTGTGCTATATCCACTGGCTCACCAATTCGCCCCAAAGCATGCATAGCAGTAGATGCTTTAGCAACCAATTCATTCTTAAGTAATGAATCCGTTAAAGGCGTTTTAACCATCCCAGGAGCTACTACATTGATACGCAAATTGGAGGATGCATAAGTCGATGCTGCTGATTGTGCTAAGCCAATAACTCCTGCCTTGGCTGCAGCAATCGCTTCGTGATTAGCCAATCCGGTTAACGCTGCTGCCGAGGCGATAAGTACCAAGGAACCACCATGGGTCATTCTCTTTCCTGCAGCACGCACAATCGCAAACGACGTGGTCAAGGAGGAATTGATTGTCTTTTGAAACTCCTCAAAATTTGTCGCATGAGCACTCTTAAGTAATAAAGAGCCCGCGCAATTAACCACTCCATCAAGAGGGCCTGCTTGCTCAAATACCTTATCAACGGCGTTAAAGTCAGATGCATCAAGTACAAAGTCTGGTATAATTTTGTCCTTGTTTTGCGCGGTAGTCACAACCTCTTCACCCCTCTTTTTTAAAAGTTCAACCACTGACTGACCAATCGCACTGCTTGCTGCAATAATTAAATATCGAGCCATAAATTTTGCCTTAGCGGTAAAAAAATCTTACTATGAAGGAGAATATTCCTGACTTCAAGTAGTAGTAAGGAATTAGTAGCCTCTGTTCTCTAATGAATTAAATGCTCAAATAATATCTAAATGTCCATTATGAATTTATATGCAAAATTGCAACTATAATGATACTAATGTGGTTTCATGAGGAATCGAATCATGGAAAATTCAAAACGAGAGAATTTGATCAATAAAGTTAAGAGTGATTCTAAAGTAATTGCTTTGATTTACTCACCTGTTAAACTTCATGAATACATTGTTGAAATTATCGCTAAAGATTCTGATACCTTTATTCATAAAGGAAAAGAACTATGGCATTTCAACTCTATTGACGAGGCGATATCTCGCGCAGCAGAATATGGAGCAGAAGAATTTTTTCTGTGTGCTGATAATACTTATGATGAATGTGGTTCTGAGGGTGGGCCACAAGCTTTTGATTACATGCCTCTTTATTCAAAGGATAAAAACACCAAAAATAATTAGTGAGCAAGTAGACAGTTTGGATTGGTGAAAAGTTAAGGATTAATTTGATGAAGTCTTTAGGATGTTTGATACAAAGTTGGATTGTCAGTAAAAATGATTACAACCCTGATGAACCATTAAGCAATAAAATTGATTGGATTCGAGCGATTCCTTTCCTTATGATTAATCTGAGCTGTTTGCTCGTTTTTTATGTACATTTCAGTTGGATTGCTTTGAGTGCTGCCGTGATTCTATATTTTTTTCGGTTGTTTACCATTGGTGCTTTTTATCATCGATATTTCTCTCATAAGGCATTTAAAACCAATCGCTTTTGGCAATTCATTTTTGCTGCTCTTGCAGGAACGTCAGCCCAACGAGGACCGCTTTGGTGGGCAGCACATCACCGGCAGCATCATATGGTGTCTGATATGCCGGAAGATGCACATTCACCAGTACAGCACGGGTTTTGGTGGAGTCATGTGGGTTGGTTTCTTACAAAAAAGCATTACCATTACAATCCTGAGCGAGTTAGGGATTTGGAGCAATATCCGGAACTCGTTTTTCTTGAACGCTATGACATTCTAATGCCAGCATTATTATTTATTATTCTTTTCATGCTCGGTTGGATATTCCAGACTTATAAACCGCAATGGAACACTGGTATCGGTGAAATGTTGGTCTGGGGCTTTAGCGTTTCCCTGGTGGCAGTATTTAATACAACAGTTATTATCAATTCTTTATGCCACGTGTATGGTTCAAAACGTTATGCAACATCGGATAACAGTAAAAATAATATGTTTTTTGCCCTAATTACACTTGGAGAAGGTTGGCATAATAACCACCATCATTATCCCGCATCAGCACGTCAGGGTTTCCGATGGTGGGAAATTGACATTACTTATTACCTAATCAAACTTTTAGAACTTATGGGTATTGTTTGGGATGTTAAACCAGTGCCTAAATCTGTATTAGAACAGAACTTGACCCCAAAATAGTTGCTGAAATTTATGGAGAACGATGATGAAACTTACAGGGCTTTTTTTCTTAACAATGATTTGTGTTTTTGTATTGGATATGATTTGGTTAGGCTTCCTTGCCAAAAGTATTTATGCAGAAAACATCGGAATGCTGCTACGTAAATCGGGTGAAGGTATGGCGCCTATTTGGTGGGCCGCAGGAGTAGTATATGTGTGCATCACTCTAGGTATTATTTATTTTGTTCTTCCCAACGCTCAAGGCAATTATATGCTGGCATTATCCGGAGGAGTAATGCTTGGTCTTGTGACCTATGGGATTTATGATTTTACTAATTATTCAATCCTTGCAAACTGGCCTTTGAGGATAACCCTAATCGATTTTATTTGGGGAATGGTCTTATGTGGACTAAGTAGTTTATTTGCTGCCTTCATTCAGAGCCGCTTTTTTTCTTGAACCAGGGAAAAAACATTGAAGTTTGCTTTTGGTAATCAATGTATTTTTGTCCTCTTGATTGAATGGAACCTCGTTCTGTCAAGGGACCTGTCATACGGGTAAAAATAACATAAAGCATTAAAGGGGATAGTAAACATAGGTAACCTAGGTTCGACTGTATCGCAAATAAAGCAAAACCTATCCAGCTTAACCAATCAAAAAAATAATTAGGGTGGCGTGAATAATTCCATAAACCTTTGTTACATACCTCCCCTTTATGTTGCGTTTTAAAACGTTGCAGTTGGAAATCTGCTACAGTCTCTCCCGTGATTCCTACTACAATAATGCTCAATGCAAGGATATCTATCATGGTAATATCAGTCAGCCCTGATTTGCTAATCAGAAAAAATACACTTGAAATAATTAGGATGAGCAGCCCCTGGAGTTGAAAGTTGATAAAAAAACCAAGAGAGTGGCTTATTTTCCAATTGGTACTGAGTTCGATATAACGCTTATCAACATGCCCTTTTCTTATTCGTGTGTACCATAGATAGAATGCAAGGCGTAAAGCCCATAGAATGAGAAGAATGCCAATAACCAGGGTACGACAACTGAAAGGAGTAAAACTTAAATAAATTAACCCTGAAACCATTAATCCTAATGACCAAGACACATCAACAACGGAAGGATTTTTTAGAACACGATATAATCCCCACATAAAGCTCATTTGTAAGAAAAGATAAATCACTACAATTCCTATAGAATACATTATTTATCATCCCTTATCTTTTGATAACAGTACACGCAAAATGGTAAAACCACAGCCCAAACTATCCCAATAAAAAGAGAGGTTGTATTACTACCATAAGGAAAAAATGCGGCGCCCAAGTGTTCTCCAATACGAAATGCCAAGGTAAAACCTACGAATGACAAGAGTCCAAGCAAAAATAAATGATCAAATAGGTTGCTCAGGGTGGCATATAAAACAACTGTAAAGCTTATCCATATCGTTATCATCCAAGGAGAAGTAAAATAGGGGGAAAAAGGGTTTGCTGCATAAATGACAATTCCCTTATAAACTAGAATACTATCAATTAGAGTACTGATAGAGACAATTACCGCTAATAAAAGCGATAACCCTTGTAGTGTCCTTCCGGTTTGATGTTGCCAGTACAATTGCAACACAACACAAGCAACTGCGATAAGAGAGCTTATCCATGCATATCCCCGAGCAGCAAGAGTGATGCAAGCAAACCACGCAACATAATAAGCAGTTGTATGAATTAAGTAATGTAATGTATTCATCGTCTTTTTCGCCATAGAGCATGAATATCGCTAATGTAATGGGTCTTAAAACCGGCGGCACAATAACAAAAATAGAATTCCCAAGTGCGAATAAAAGATTCAGTAAATCCCTGTGCAAGAATTTTCTGTTTGTTCGCTAATAACTTTTTATGCCAATCATTCAAAGTAGCGACATAATGTTGGCCTATGTCTTCAAATGACTGTAATTGCAGAGTGGTTTGGCTGGCAATCGATTTATTGATTGAGAAAACCGAAGGCAGACATCCTCCTGGGAATATATACTTTTTGATGAAATCCACTTCATCTTTTGCTGCCTCATAAGCTTCGTCATTAATGACAATTGCCTGTAAGAAAAATAAACCTTCAGGTTTGAGAAGTTGATTGCACTGATGAAAAAAAGCATCAAAATACTTATGTCCAACAGCCTCAATCATCTCGATTGAAACTACCTTATCATATTGCCCGGAAAGCTTTCTGTAGTCTTCTTTTAATAATTCGATCTGATGACTTAAGTCCAATTGATTGATTTTTTCTTTGACATAAAGATATTGTTTTTCTGAAATCGTCGTTGTGGTGATTTTACATCCATATTCTTGCGCGGCAAAACATGCAAATCCACCCCATCCTGTACCTATCTCCAAAATATGATCAGTCGATTTTAGTTGCAATGCAGTACAAATGGCCTGAATTTTTTTCTGAGAAGCTTCCTCTAAAGAAATATCCGAAGGTTTATAAAGAGCACATGAATACATCATTGAAGGATCAAGAATTAATTTAAAAAAATCATTTCCTAAATCATAATGAGCCAGAATATTCTCTTTAGCACGACGAATGGAGTTAATTTTTAATTTATAGTCTATTGTTCTAATAAGACTAAACAAGCGGGAGATGGGGCTTTCAATATTATTGAAGAGGAAGTCATTTTTAATAATAAGCTCAATTAATTTTTTCAGGTCATCTGTATCCCAATCTCCATTAATGTAGCTTGCTCCTGCACCAATAGAGCCGCCCATGAGGATCGATTTATAGGCTTTGGGGTTGTTTATGTTAATGGTAGCAATTGAATCATTTTTATCTTTTTCATTGCCAAATACAAAGCTCCCATTCACATCATTGACTTTAATGGATCCGTAGGTGATGCCATTTAATAACTTGAAAAATAATTTTTTCGAAAGTCCTGTGCTCAGGGTAGATAAATGATTATTTTGGCCCATTCGATGTCCTTTTATTGGAGCTTGGATGTGCATGAAATGGAACACCCTTAATCCATAATTTGAGTGCTTGCCAATAAATTGCACATGCCACCTTATATGTGATTAGTGGGTAGTTCCGGAATACTTTATTTGTTGATGAGTTATCTTGGGCCTTTAAAGTTAATGTCGCATCAAAATCTTTTTGTCCCTCTCTATAGTTTTCCATATGAACAACTATTTTTTGTTCATTTAATTTTAAGTTCAGTTTATAAGTATAATTCATAGACATGAAGGGTGATACATGCAATTCCTTTTCAAATTGATAACTATAAATTTCATTTTTAGGTTTGGCAGAATACTTGAGAACATAATTATGCCGCTCTCCCCAGGGGGTATTAGTCACCTCCAATATTAAATATTCTAAATTTTGTTCGTGTTTATCAAAAATGAAATAAATACTAATGGGGTTAAAGCAATATCCTAAACAACTCAGTTGGGTTAATAAATAGATTTTTCCCTTGGGATAAATTCCGCACCGATTCATAACCAATTGACGAGCATATTCATCCAGTGGAATAGTCACCTCATTAAGATAATTTTTTCGTCTAAATGAAAACCAATTAAATTTCTCTATAGAAACGTGTTTGATGTCTTTGAAGGTGGTATTTATGTTAGCCAGATCAAAACAGAACATAAATAACTTATATGAAAACTGATGCCGTTTTGAAAAAAAGCGACGATGTCGTACATGACCTGTAAAAATGATATGATTCATCATCTAGGCTCCCAGCAGGTTACAGGCATTGAACGCACTATTGACCCCATCTTCATGAAAGCCATACCCTAAATAACTTCCAACATAGTATGTATTATTCATACCATTAATCAAATTAATTTGCTTTTGAGCTTTTAACGCAGGCACATTCAAACAGGGATGCGCATATTTAAATGTTTGGATGATTTGATTTTCTGCAATTTCATGTGCAAGATTAACCGATACAAAAAAATCATGGCTGGAATGAATTGATTGCAATCGATTCATGTAGTAGGTGAGTGTTGGTGCGGTCTCTTGGTTATCGAGGTAATTCCAACTCGCCCAAGCTCGTTTATTTTTTGGCATTACCTTTCTGTCTTTATGAAGCACTACCTCATTCTCAGTATATTTTATTGCCGATAAAATGTTGATTTCTTCAGGAGTAGGTTCTTGAAGCATCTTCAATGCTTGATCGCTATGAGTAGCGCATACGACCGCATCAAAGATGTGCTCTTCAGAATTCACAATTATCTTAATCTTATTAGGTTCTCGTATTATTTGTTCTACTTTAGAACTTAAGTAAACTTGATCTTTGAGCCTCTCAATCATTGGTGTAATGTAATTTTTTGAGCCGTGTTTAATGACATACCACATAGGTCGACTGAACAAATCAAGAAGTCCGTGGTTGTTATAAAATTGTAAAATAAAGGAAGCAGAACAATTTAGGGTATCTTTTTTATTTTTAGACCAAATAGCAGCCATCATTGGAATAAGATAACACTCTCTAAATTGCTCCGAGTACTTGTTTTCCTTAATGAATTGATTAATGGTTATTTCGAGATCATTTGTCCGAGCCAAGAATTTTTTTGCGTCAGAATTAAATGAAATAATGTCTTTGATTAGGCGATAAAAGTTTAATTTAAGGAGGTTTCGGCGGTCTGAAAAAAGGGTATTTAAATTATGGCCACTGTACTCAAACCCTCGAGAATCGGAGCGATAACTAAAACTCATTTCACTGGGTTGAATTGGTACATTTAACTCTTCAAGCAACTTACAAAAGTTTGGATATGTCCTTTTATTAAAAACGATGAAGCCGGTATCAATTGCGTATAAATTTCCTTCAATCTCCAAAGTTATTGTATGTGTATGACCACCCAGATAGTCATTTGCTTCAAATAAGGAAACATCATGGTTTTTGCTTAAAAGATAGGAGCTCGTTAAACCAGAAATCCCTGAACCAATTACTGCAATCCTTTTTTTCAAAAATAATTCCTTTTTATCCGTTAATTATTAATTTATTTAAAGGCAGACACATTATAATGTTTATATTCTCCCGGAAATTATTTGCTAATAAGCATTCCGGGTCTATTTTTGAAGCAGAGCGGAATCAGCTGCTCGATAGCAGTCACTATGAAATAATGGAGCCATTTTCAAGAAGTATTCTATCTCTGCATGCAATTATGCTCAATAAGATTATGAATGGAATTCAAAAATAAAAAAGTGCATTCACAATAGTGAAAGATTAGTGAGAATGGATTCTACATTTCATAATTAACACATAAGGTGAAAAATCATTGATTACCCTTCACCGCACCAAGGCTACAATTGCTATTTTCTTCGTTTATTGTATTCGCGAATTTTCATATCTGTATTATATTGCGAGAGGGAGTATACAGCCCATAAAGCAGCAGGGATCCAGCCAATAAGGGTTAGTTGTAATATCAAACAAACAATTCCAGCTATTGGACGACCAATAGTGAAAAATACTGAAAACGGTAAGAATATAGCTAAAAGTATACGCATTTGAACTCTATCATTAATATGTTTTTATCTCATTGTATTCATTTGATGTTTGATATTCAACGCGTGCCTAAACATGCATACGGGGTCCGATCTTTTCATTTAATAGCATGCAAAATGGAGATTTTAAAAGATGTCGTTGATATGTCTTTCTTAATTAGCGTGTTATTGGCTTTCTCAACTGATAGATAATAACATTTTGGCTTATTTAGTAATCGATTTGATTTTTTGAAATGCCGATATATTTGTTGATCTTCCAATTTAATCAAATAATCGACTTATTTCTTTCTTCTCCAGAGTTTTCATATTCAGAAAAATAAATTGAATACATATTGATTGATAAGTGTTCCTTAAGGTTTGTATGTCATACTTTAATCCCATTTTTATTTGGTTCCAAAATGTGCGTTATATTATATATCCCTTTTCCTATGTCTGTAGAAACAGATCTCATCGAACTAGCGATTAATTGGGATAATCAAAAATTAGAGCAACATATTCGAATTATAAGGCATGGTGAAGACAATTTGGAGATACCGGAGGATGAGTTACTGGAAATATACATAATAGGACACGGGATATGTAATCCGGAATTCATACAAGAACACGGGCTCTATCATCACATTTGTGCAGGTCCAGAACTTGGATACAATATCATCTCTATAGAAGAGGTGGCTAAAAGATATCAACAAGATTTTTTCTTTTATAAAAATAATATTCAAGGGGTTAAATTATATTTTTGTAATTTAACGGATAGCAATGAATATATAGCACAAATATTTCAACAATCACTCGTGGATACCTTCCAGAATATAAAAATTAATCATTATGAAGGTATTCTTTTTGGTCCTGATAATAAGGGTCATAAATATTCTAAAGATAAAAATAGTGTAGTTTCACGCGCCTCAGAAAGACGTCTTTTTATTTACAAACCAGAAAATAAAGTAAATGATGACTTCGAATACACCAATCGTTTACGTTTATTTAAACAAACATCGATGTCCTATGAAGATAGTATCGAACGACGATCGAATAAACAACTTGAAAGAAGAAGAGAAAATAGAAATGAAGAATTTAACAGTCGGCGCAGGTTTTAAATCTAAAGAATAAAATATGGTTGTCTATAGCCTTTGCAATTTTTAGAGGCTATAGGGCTTTTTTCCTAGCCCCTCGTCATGAGGTCTGTATTACAATTTAGATAAATCTATAGCTTATAAGCATTCCCAATGAAGTTATTTTGCTGATTATCCTGCGGTCAATCATGCTCTCTTATTTTTGACGAGTTATCTCTGGGGCATGTAGCGTTTCTCCCACTATTTTTTGATAACGCTGCACGCCAGGCTCTGAGTACTTTCTTCGACCATATACCCTCTTTTTCTGCCACTGAATCCTGAATTATGGATAAGGGGTTATACAGCAAAATTTGTTAGTACATGTGCATCCAAAAAATATATAATCAATGATGAAGGCAAATGATAAACAAGTGTTACCCATTGACGATTTTCTTTGCAAGAATTATCTTTGTTTCTCGTGATCTATTAATTATGTATATTTAAAATTATGTGATTTATAAATGTCCTCTTAATAACATTTAAAAACTTATATTTAAAATATCTGCAACGGAAGTAGAAGATAACTTTATGAACTATTATGCGATTTTGTTAAGAATTTACCAACTCATTACAGGCTTGCTCCCAATGCTACTGGTTGCTTGTACCCATCAGCAACCTAATGGTCCTGATCACTATGTAGTCAGAGGGAAGACATATCATGTGATGAAATCTGCCAAAAATTACAAAGCAAAAGGAGTTGCTTCCTGGTATGGGTCGCACGCTCGGAATCAAAAAACATCTACCGGAGAGCGCTACAACATGTATGCGATGACAGCAGCTCATCCAACACTCCCATTTGCTACCCGAGTACGGGTTAAAAACCTGAATAATGGCCGTACGATTGTGGTTCGAATTACTGATCGAGGACCTTTTTTATCGAACAGGTTAATTGATTTATCCTTTGGTGCCGCTAAAAAGCTCGGTATAAAAGGCATTGCCCCAGTTGAAATTGAAGTAGTTTGAAATTACAATTCGCTCTCATTAGCTTTTCCTTTTTTGGAAAAAAGCAGTTTCAAAATGAGCGCATTCTCTCATGATATCGAGTTGTTATAATAACGACTTTCAATTAAGAGAGGAAAATACGCTATGTCCAAAAGAATACCACAAATTACCCTCATCTTTGATCAAGGAACAAAAAGTGAGGTCCATTTTACTTACCGTGCTAATTTAACTGACAGCGAATTTAAAAGAAAAATTGGGGCATCCGATATTGAAGATAATGCAGATGATGAAACCTATCCTTGTTATGTAAAAGGAGAGACGCTTTCCCGCGCTATATCAATTTCTGAAAAGGAAAAATCGGGATGTACACGCACTCACATTTTTACAGTTATATTTCAAAACGAAGCGGAAATAGATAAATTTGAGAAGGATCTAAGAGAAGGGAACATGAGCCTTTTGGCTAACGCGATGGATACTGTACGTCCATTCAGTACAGATAACATTAATAATATTAAAAAATTTCTAACAGAGCATTCGTCACAATCCCCTCAAATAGATATCAACGAGACGGATAGCGATGTACCCTTAACTGCTAAGAAAAAAAGTGACTTGGATTCACCCTACTCTCCACGACTATTTGCATCCAAGGATACTACCCCACCTAATTCAAGAACTGATACAAATCAATTTAAAATATAAGCAAAAAATAATCCGTCAAAATAAAAGCAAGCGAGGTTGGGCTGTAAGCCCAACGCCCGATCTTGACCTTAGAAATTGATTATTAATAAAAAATATAATAATAACGCATATCAGTGATTTACCCGAGTATTTGCTGGGTTTTTCGGCCAAGTCTATGCTTGCTAATATGTATTTTTACCTCAAGCAACTAATTAATAGTGGTTGCATTAGCGAGTTGGACCCGCGTGAACGGAAATGAATTTATCTCTGATTATCACGGGTAGGATTATTCTGAAAATTAAGTGTGATCAAAAGCATTTCTAATATAGCGTCTACAGTAAATGCCCGAATTTAATTCAAGTAGGAATCATTCATTATTGAGTTAATCTCCCGCCTTATAAATCTTTATGTATTTAAATTAAGTTTTTGATCATAATATTTGTCAGATCACTTCAAATAAAATCCAAATGAACACTAAATGTATTGACTGATGGATATCGATTCGCAATAATCATTTCGTAGCATGTGATCAATATTATTGGCGAAATTGGGCATGAAGCAGGTCATGCACTTAATGTTTCAGCTAAAATCGCGAATAATAAAGCAAATGCATATACCTATGAAATTGAAGTGATGCTAAAACTGATCGCAACAAACAGTCCCTTGCTCTTTGGGAGTACCAACAATGATATTAAATCTTATTTTGATGAACGACTTCCTTTTTATAATAAAGAACTTTCAAAAAATAAGCATCTTGCCAGACTGGTAGATTTTATCAAAGAGCAATTTAAGCTTAAGGGAGAAACACTTTTATCAAAAGATCCAAAAAGGATTTCTATCTTTTTGACAGGTGTAACTTTGTTTACTCACAGTCAGTGGAATCAAGAAAATGAAATCGTTTCCTCAAAAAATGGATGGAATGACACTTACCATAAGAGTTTAAGAAACTGTCAACTATATTAATTAAGGTTTTTTATGAAATATCATCTACTTCCTATTCCTAAAAAATTAACTCATCAGGAAAATAATAATAGCCAGTTAAAATTTGCATTTCTTGATGCCAAGAGAGAACTGAAAAACAGTTTGACTAAATTATGTAGAAAAGAAAAAGGTGAGCATTCTAACGAAATCTTTTATCTTTATGATAAAGAGAACATGCAGAAACTAATAAAACAACTTAATGATGGAGACGAAATTGTTCTCCATGGAGAAGGACAGCCCTTCCTTATTGGATTAGAACAACCTAGTGACTATGATTTAACCCCCTTTAAACTAGCAAAGTTATTAGCAAAAAATAACTTACCAGACATAGACATAAATATTAATTTATTAGCCTGTTTTTCCGCCACCCAATATCATGAACTAAATTTTGCCCATGATACCTCCGATGCACTCTTTGCTATATTTAAATATGAGAAGCCGAGGGTAACAGGATATACAGGTATGATAAAAGTGAGCGGCAATGCTAAATTTTCAGTTACCACTGAAATGGAAAAAGATAAAAGAGGCTCTCATGGAAGTCTGAAAGATGCATGTTTAGTTTATCGAAATGGGCAACTGATAAAAAAAGGACGCATTCTAGGTGATAATTCGCATATTGCTTATTCTTGGGCTGCTGTATATATTGAAAGAGCAAGAAAACAAAATGCAATTGTGGCTTTTGCAAAAGAAAACAATGATAGTCATGCTAAAGCAAAAATCACACGTTCAAAATCATTTGAGTCTAATTTAAACCTAGTAGGAGAAAAACAAGCCGCCCTAACACCAAACTTAAGGCGCGAACAATCATTAATGTTTTTCTTTACTCCATCTCAAGAATATGAGAAACCTATGCCTCCTGAGGATTCGAGCCTTCTATTACCTGAATTGCTTTAAATTTTTTGCATACTCACATCAAAAAACACATCATGGAGATCTAGAAAGATACATTAGAAAACCTCTCCGCTTTTTAAATGCTTAAATAAGTAATTAAAGCGTTATTCCAATTAATGAGTTCTTAAAATGTTATAATAAATAATATTTATAGAACTCATTTACTTTTATGTCTCCCGAAGGAAAGCTTGGGTTTTAAACGAACAAGAATTTAAACGTCTTTTAATTTTTTAATTATTGCTAAAGACTCCTCTTTTGCATTACGCAATGTAGCAATGATTTATTGTACTTTTGGATGAGATCCGGATTACGATACGGAAAAATCGGAATTATTGGTCAACCTTGGGGCCATAATGCAAGGGAAGCACGTGATGCAATTTACCCAAGAGGAGCAAAATATATTGTATAAGCATTCAAATCTATTAGGAAAAATGGGTCTTTTAGGCATGACTGATACAGAAGCGAGTATACAACACATCACGAAAGAAGTTAGTAAAGGTTATACTCCCCTATGCCCCATTTACAGCCTCTCCTTGTGATAAATAACATCGGACTGGCGTTTTATACCTTATGGAACATGATGATGAAGGATAT
Source organism: Legionella parisiensis (assembly GCF_001467945.1). Lineage (GTDB taxonomy): Bacteria > Pseudomonadota > Gammaproteobacteria > Legionellales > Legionellaceae > Legionella > Legionella parisiensis. The sequence goes on along the minus strand of NZ_LNYQ01000013.1, from coordinate 717,862 downwards.
GATTTTAAAATAAATAATATTAATTTAATACAATGAGCCCCTAATCTGCTCAGACACTAAAAGATGTAACTACGGTTTTTTCTCGATTTTAACATATTTGATTTCCTTTCTACAAAATCGAGTTCTATTTCTCGTTTTACTTTAATTGATGGTAATAGAGGTAGTGCTAAAAAACTCGCGATAACAAAAATAATTATCTCAGCAAGCGTAGCCGTAATCAGGATATTGAACTTCTATCATCGGGGATTACGGCTACGCTTGCTGAACCTATTGATTTAGTTTCAGTTTATTTAAGCAGTTTTATGAAAAGTACATTTATTCTCAGTGCCTTGCTGAGGAACTCCATCAGAATTAACCTGATAAGTTTGTACAATAAGTTCATCACCACTCATGCTGAAAGTAGTTTCTAAATTAGCGGTCATTAGTGTTTGATCGGAACTACCATCAGTCCAATTGGTGTTAACAAACACAGCCTTATTCTTTAACACTGTTCGTTCAGTATTCCAGGTAAGGAGAAAATGTAAATTTGATGAGGACCATTTACTGGATGACGACTCACTTAACATTTCACCTATGCTGTATTGTTGTCCATCCAATTCGATATAAAAAGAGTCATTATTAATGATTAAAGTCTGTATTTCATCATTTCCTGAACAAGTTCCAGACCAGTTTCCAGAAAAATCAGTGTAGTTTTGTTTCAGTGTATTTTTTTGAGTGGCAACTGTTTGGTAATGAAGTTTTTGTACCGGATAAAATTTATTCCAAAAACTAGAGGCAAAGGAAGAAGTAACCAGACAAGTTCCCAGTAAAACAGTACTAATTGTTTTATTAAGCATTAAAAACTCCAAATAATTAATTATGTTAATGTATGAGAATGAATAACCTCTCAGTAATTGAGTAATAATAAATACAAAAGTGATATTGAAAAAATGGTGAGTGGAGTCATAACACTGCTGAATTAAAGCATCTAGATGATCCCTAGGAAGACGAAAGTCTATCAACCCAATAGCTCACTTAATTTTCTTTACCTCAGCAACAAACCCAGTTTATTCTTGAAAACCAAGTTTTGAAACCAGTTCTCCTGTTCATCCCGAGGAGAAGACACGTTGCACGTCATTCATGCATTCGAATGATAATAAGTTAGTCGTATTGATTTTGTCAAAATATTATAGTCCACATAGTTATTGCCTGAACGTCTAATTAAGCGCACAAATTAATATGAACCGGTTTTTGTTGACACCCAGCAATTTTATTTTAAATAAGGGTTTTAGAAAATACTTACATTAGCACACTTAGCTTAAGCGTAGCCTGGGCGCCGGCTAGGACCGAAACCCGGGTTGCACTTTTCAATCAGGCAGCTTGCTATTCTATTCGTTGAAATCGAGGGACTGTTTTCCCATGATGAATGACATTCTCAAAAAACATCTGCATAGGTCGAACCCAAAGTTGGTTATCCCCAAATTGATCACAATGATAAAGTGCTTTGTACACTATCATCTCTTCATCTGTTTCACTATGACGTGCTTGGCCAATGACTTCATATAATTTTTCGTTTTTATAATGCCTGTATTTTCCACATATAACAGAATCAGCTAACATTTATCCACTCCCATGTGATTCATAGTCATTAATACTCACAAGATTTCAAAATTATAGAATACAGTTAAGCCAGTTTTCACTGATTTTTTTATGGTGCCATTTTGCGATCGATACCAAATATTTCTGATGGAAATTGGTCAGGAAGGAAGGATTTGAACCTTCGACCTAGCCCCCATTTTTTCTCCATTCGATTTTAAACCGTATCAAATAGTTTTAAAAAACCTCTTTGGAATTACATTGAGAATTATTTGAAATTGCCTTCGGGAGTCAGGGGTCGCAAGTTCAATTCCTGTCACTCCGACCATATAAATATGAGTTATTAAGTTCACCAAAGGAAAAAACGGCTCTATCGCCTGCTCCATTATCTTAAGGATTAACGCGCTCTTCTAAGTCTCTAACTAGGGATTTACCTGGTGTAAATTTTTTAAAATTGTTTTATAAGTTGACCTTTAATTACTAGAGATAAAATGCTTTTCTGCAATATCCCACTCACTTTTTGATACATCAAACACAAGTGTGTACTTCATACCAAGGCGTGTCTAAATTATAGGCTATTGTATTGTTTGATGAGCAAACATAGCTCCTAAGAAGCAAAGCGGATCACGGAGACACACATGCTGTACAATATCCATTCACCATGGTAACATTTTCCACTTTAAAGAAACGTAACAATTCCTTCACGATAACTAAATGAAAACAACTAAATGTTAAGAGCCGACGCTATAAATCCTTTTGATAATTTGCCCAATGAAACACTGCAATATTTGCTCCGCTTTAGCAATCATCACGGCATGTTAGTGTGCAAACGCTTCCTAGAAGCTGATAGAGAAGTAACCAAAAATGAAGCGCAAAAGTTTTTCACCGACTACCTAATAACAAAAACTATAAACTTTGACTCAGTAAACCCTCTAAAGATAATCTATCTTATAAATGTATTTGCGCTTGATGAATTGCCTAAAATATCAGATCCAAACGAAAAAACAGCCACTATTGGTATCTTATTATTACAATTATATGAAGTGCTGTATTTCTATACCAACCATAACCAGATAGAATTTACACTTCTACGCGAACCCGACGTACTAACGAGTTCAGCATGGGCAGTTTCTTATTTAGTTACTTCTAATGATGAGAGTGATTCACTAAGAACTCCTATTTCAGAACAAGATATTAATAAGCTCAAAGACGATGTAAGTGATATGCTGGCTTTTCTTACTAACACAAACCCAGAACAAAACATCAAAACACGTTATTTTAATGAAATTGTTACAGGGATGATGCAAGATTTCAAAGCAGGCATGAAGTATGCCGAAGATAATACATCTGGCTGTAATTTACGCTTTTTTAGCTTTACCGCTGAAAGTAAACCACAGATGATTTTACGCTTAATTAATCAATGTGCTTCTTTGCTTGAAACCCAGCCACCTACACCTCAGACAAGTTGCATCATGTTTTAATTTAGGCTTTTAAATTTAATCAGTACCTAGGCTTGCTGTGTTTATCATAATGATTCCATGCTTTGTATTTGATTTTAGGCGCGACCTGCCACTCAGTAAGTTCTACCCCTATTTTCAGAGCATTGATTCATGGTTATCTTTCTTAAAATTCATCGCCGGGACTCATAACTTTAGACTAAAACTTTAATCTTGCCCGATGGTTAATAAAACGGGTGTTTTTGGTGCATAACGATGAGGTCTTGCTTTTATAGGGTAAACCGGGGAAAATTCCGCTCCAGAACTAGTTCCAAATCAAAGTGTTCGAAAATACACTAATATTCTTGTTTTTGGAATGTGTTTTTGATGACAGGAGGTTTATGTGAAGTTCGGTTATGCTCTGTGTCAAAAAATGAACAGAGCCTGGTAGAGCAGCGGAGGACTATAAGGCTCTCTTGCCTTTTAACTTGACAGGATTAAACTAATTGTTCCTTTCCAAGCAACCCGTATTTCCACGAACGTTTACGTTCTATCTAAAATTTTTTTAAGATTGAGGTATCTCAATAACCAATTTTAAACATGAGTTATTGACACTTAGATATTGAGATGAGTTTTTAAAATACTCATTCTGGTGAACTTGTGCTGCTCTCTTGAAAAGCGATAGTTTGATGATCCCTCCAAGCATATTATTTTTTAGTGCCTTTAGTAATTAAGGACAGGCATGCGCTTTGTCCTTGGGATTACTCCTCGATTTGCAAGGCTTCGAAATCTATGCATAATAACATTACACTAAAAATACGGAAGAGCCGTGAAAACATACGGACAACAAATTTCTATGGACGATCTAAACCAATATAAAGCAAAACTTTTAGAATCAACAAGTGACGTTGTTCTTATTACAGATAACAATCTAGACAACCCTATAATTCTGTATGTAAATAAAGCTTTTGAGAATCTAACTGGCTTTACTAAAGAAGAAGCGATTGGTCAAACGCCTCGCATACTGCAGGGCTCAAATACTGATAAAAATACGCTAAGACGCATAAAAAGATCACTGGTACTTAAAAAACCTGTTCGTGTTGAACTTCTCAACTATAGTAAAGATGGTCGAGAATATTGGTTAGATTTTTCAGTAATTCCACTATTCGATGATAAGGGCGAAGTTTCCTATTTTGGTGCGATAGAGAGAGATATTACCCAACAGAAAATCTCGCAGAATAACTTATACGAACTTGCAAATAAAGATGAGCTCACAGGCGCAATTAATCGAAATCGCTTTTATGATGTTGCTGCTGTATCTTTTGCTAATCATCTCAGGAGCAACCTAAACTTTGCGATTATGGTCATTGATGTTGATAGCTTTAAGGATATTAATGATACATTTGGGCATTTAGAGGGTGATGAACAGTTAAAGTTAATTTCATCTATATGTCTCAGTAAGATTCGACAGACAGATTATTTATGTCGATTCGGTGGAGATGAGTTTATAGTACTGGTTCATGGAGTAGATAGCGATGCATTAAAAATTAAAGCGGATTCAATTATAACTGCCATATCAAATAATCAAGACATCAAAACCAGTGTAAGCATCGGTGCAACATTAGTAGATAAAAAGGATACTAATATTGACGATTTAATTGCTAGAGCAGATTTAGCACTCTATCAGGCTAAGAAAAAAGGGAAAGGCAATGTGAGTGTCCTTTTGGCTTAAATGCCTAGTGATGTAATCAAGCAAATTTATACACCCCAGTTAAGCCACTTTTTTCAATAACTACCAATAACGATTTTCAAATTGATTCATACTTTGATAATCCTACAACCAGTTGATTCCCCTATCACCATATTAACTTGTTGAAAATAAAATTCACTAGAGTTAAATGGATTATAAATCTCTTCCTTAATTTAATCCGATTGTATTTTCAGGGTAATTTACCCTGCTTTCTAAACCTTGACCAAGAAGCCCATGGGTCATAAACACATTTTCTGCTTCATAGGCAAACAGCCTTTTGGCTTTATCAGATAATTCAACCCGTATTTCCCCAACGCATACAATATAATAAAGTACCTCATTATCATCTTCTTCAAATGCTTGATTGACTGCGAGAAGCGCTTTATCTCTTTGAGCATAAACAGTACCCCGACTGCATTCATAAGTATGGGAAATGTGGGTGAGAGTTTCTTCGTTGCGGATGGCTTTAAACCCAATAATTTGTTTTATTGAGGGAGAAAGACGTTTGCCGTGGTGCTTTTTGTGAGTAGTTATCATTATGATTCTTATTTGGGATATAGCAGAGTTCTTTATTATGAGAAAATTTCGTCAAAAAAATATTGGACAATTTGTAGCACATCAATTGTGGAAGCAGCATGAAGGATCTTGGCAATTAAGAGTGTGGGACAACAATGAAATTGCTAGTGCATTTTGGAACAATGTAATTCAAAAGTTTGTAAGCAAACCAGTTATTACAATTAAGATGACTTATCAAGGCCATGAAGGACTACTTGTATATCAATTTAAATCTCAAGGTTAAGTTTATTCATTGCCAGTTTGGGCTGGATATGCGGTCAGTTTTCAATCCAATTTCCTTGAAAAATCATAGGACTTCATCAGCTAGATCATATTTTTGCGACACAACCCTATTAATATGAGTATTTCTGCACTAAATTATCAAAGATAAATGGATTAGTAGACAACCAAAATGCCATAATATAGGGTCACATTTAAAGAGATCTTAATTAAAGGAAGTTTTAGTTAATCTCATTTTGGAGCAATTTACGGCTTTGTTTCTTAGCCTCAGGCATGCAATTCGTCTGATTGAAAGCTACAGATGGTATTAATAGTATTGAAAGGAACTAATTTTGAAAAAAAAAACTAAAAAAGATCAAATAAATCTTGTCTGTGCATTATGTGAAACCAACCTCGAATTTGATTTTACCTTCGCTTTTCAACCCATTGTTGATGTGAATAAAAAAGAGATTTTTGCCTACGAAGCTTTGATACGAGGATTGAAAGGAGAAGGAGCAGAAGAGATTCTGTCTAAAGTTAACGAAACAAATCGTTATCGATTTGATCAAGAATGCCGTATACGAAGTATTTTTCTTGCCCAAAAACTTGGAATGAAGGAATGTATTTCCATTAATTTTCTACCCAATGCAATTTACTCACCTGAACTATGTATAAGAACTACTATAGCTGCAGCAGACAAAGCAAATTTTCCCTTAGATAAAATTATTTTTGAAGTGACTGAAAGCGAACAAATTAATGATCCAAAAAAATTACTTACTATTTTTCAGTATTACCAAAATCGGGGTTTTTCAACTGCTATTGACGACTTTGGTGCGGGATATGCCGGTCTTGGGTTGCTTTCTGATTTCCAACCGAATTTCATTAAAATTGATATTAAGTTGGTTCGTAATATTGATTCTGACCCAGTGAAACAAGCTATGGTTAAAGGAATTATTTTAACTGTTAATCTACTCAAAATAAGGATTATTGCTGAGGGGGTAGAAACAGCAGAAGAGGCTCGGTGGTTTAAAGAAAATGGCATTTCACTCATGCAAGGTTTTTATTTTGCAAGACCAGGATTTGAGTGTCTTCCTAAAGTAACTAATTGGGGTTCCCTGGAAGAACCAACAAAAAGAGGGATTTCAAAATAACACCATTTGAAAATACTAAGCCGCCGCTTGTTTTTCATCTTTCCAAAAGCTCTGTTTTAGCTGATTCTCGAATTTCTGTACAAGGCCAGAAATATCAATGATGCCATTGATCTTCTTGAAGTTATATTTTCCTGTAAAAAGAATATGAATCCATGCAATGGGTGATATGATCCTTCCTCGAATAGCCGTACACCTTGTTTAAGAGATACAATTTCGTCAACAAGGAGTAATAATGGTAAGAAACGTATACACAAAAGAGTTCAAAATGAAAGCTGAGCAAAGCAGTAAATCATTACGCCAAGTAGCAAGGGAATTAGGAGTAGCGGAAAATAATCTCTATAACTGGCGAAAACATTACAAGAGCAATCAAGAGAAATCATTTCCTAATCAACCTCGACTTGATGAAAAAGAATTGGAATTAAGGCGATTAAGAGCACGAGTTGCTGAACTTGAAGAGGAACGAGAAACTCTAAAAAAAGCCGCAGCGTTTTTCGCCAAGGAAGGCCAGCGAAGTACGAGTTAATCAAAGAACAATCGGCTTTCCATCGTGTAAAAACTCTATGTCACGCATTAAATGTATCAAGCAGCGCCTATTATTCATGGTTAAAAGATAGGCTTAGTCAACGTAAGCAAGGGGATGCACTTTTGGCTAAGACGCTACGAGAAGAATATGAAAAATCACGACAAACCTATAGTGTTCCGCGATTACAGCAGTGGGAAAACAGTTTACTCCAATAGCTGTCAATGTTGCTTGGGCTTCTGATATTACTTACATCCATACAGATTAGGGTTGGCTCTATTTAGCTACAGTAATTGATTTATTTAATCGAAAAATTGTGGGTTGTGGAGTATGGGAACACGCTTGGACTTATCGAGGAGGCTTTAATTCTGGCTATCCAACGCAATAAACCACCTCATGGTGTTATTCATCATTCGGACAGGGGATCGCAATATTGTAGCAACGCATATCAGGCACTTCTAAAAGAACATGGATTTATTTGCTCCATGAGTGGCTCAGGTAATTGCTACGATAATGCTGTTATGGAAAGCTTTTATCATACCTTAAAAATTGAGGGATTTATGGAGTTTCATATAAAACAAGAAAAGAGGCTCAATTAGCTCTATTCGATTACATTGAAGTGTTTTTACAATCGACAACGTATCCATTCCTCTTTAGGATTTCAAACCCCTAATGACTTTGGCATGGTTGCTTAATGTTGGTGTCCGGTTTTTCGAGGGAAGATCAATCCGTACCAAAACTGGTACCAAAAATTTCTGATGGGGTTTGGCCAATTCTAACTAGAAGTGCGACAGACAAAAATACTGTATATTCAAGTTGTTGAATACATGAATATTAAAGCAAAGGAGTCTGCCACATGAGAGATTATACTCATTTAACGTTGAATGATCGACAACGTTTATATACCTATCTTGATATGGGTTTATCAATAAGATCAATATCGAAAAAACTATTAAGACATCCATCGACTTTATACCGAGAAGTTAATCGCAATAAAGAGCATCATGTATATCTGCCTGGTATAGCTCATCAGTACGCTGTTTCAAGAGCATCGAATGGTCGACGCAGTAAATTAGAAAAGGATGGGTATTTACGAGACTATGTATGTAGAAGTTTAAAAAAAGGTTGGAGCCCAGAGCAAATTTCAGGAAGGATGAAATACCAAAAGCTCACTATTTATGTTTGCCCAGAAACCATTTATCAATATATTTATAAATCAAAAAATAAAGAGCTTTATCATTGTTTACCCTATAAACAGGCTAAAAGATACAAACGTTATTCGAGAAAACAGCATCATTGCCGTTTTGGTGGTGACATGCGTTTAATTACAGAAAGACCCGCTGATATTAATTCAAGAACACGCTTTGGTCATTGGGAAGGGGATACTATTCAATTTATGGGTAACAAAAAGAAAGTAGTTACAACATTAGTTGAGCGTAAATCGAGAATGGTTTTTCTTATTAAGAATAATAGCAAGCATTCCAAAGGTGTTATGGAGAGGATAGGTAATAAGTTTGAAAACTTACCTCAACAAATGCTTAAGTCAATAACTTTCGACCAAGGGGTTGAGTTTGCTGATTATAGGTATCTTGAAGATAAAATGAGTTGTAATGTCTACTACTGTGAAACCCATTCTCCTTGGCAGAAAGGAAGTAATGAAAACATGAATGGTCGTATAAGACGATATCTGCCAAAAACAACTACAATTGACAATGTAACACAAAAAGAGCTTGATTTATTAGCTGATAAAATGAACCTATGCCCAAGAAAATGTTTAGGATTTAAAATGCCAAAAGAAGTGTTTATACAGCAACATAAAAATGATTGTCGCACTTGGAGCTAGAATGCGCCGGCAAATTTTTTTTATAAGTCATTGATTTTATTGATAGGCCGTATAGGGTTCGAACCTATGACCAAGAGATTAAGAGTCTCCTGCTCTACCAACTGAGCTAACGGCCCGTGTTTAAAATGAATTGTAATGTGCGCTATTAACCATCATAACATGGCAACTACAATTAAATAGTAGCTGATATCGATAAATTTTCCACTGGAAATTGTTTTGGATGTGATTGACTTTTAATGGTTATTTACAGGCAGGTTGGGTCATTCTGGCCCAACCTGCCAGATTACATTTTTGCAGGATCTGTTTTAACTGGGAGAGCCTACTGGTTGGAGCTTTGACACAATATATTTATCTCGATAGGCAACGAAGAAAAAGCCCATAACTCCTATTGCCAACGTGACAGGTATAACACCTATTCCATATACAAAAGCACTCGCTTCACGAATCCCGCCGTTTGCATTGACTACAAAACCAATCACTGTATGGAAAGCATAACCAAAAATCATGATTATCATGTTAGCAATCGCAGTCGTCAGGCCAGCAAGATGCTCGGGAACATAAGTGGAAACTGTATAAATCGCCAAAATCTGATAAGCGCAACACATTCCAACCAATATAAAAGATACAGTAATGCTGGATACTGTTAACATACCCATAACAAGTGCAGTGAAAACCACGCACATGCTTATCCCTGCAGCGATAATTGTTCCCAGATAATATCCTGTTTTTTCCGCGATTAAACTTAAAATCGGGGATCCAAAACACATTCCTATAAAGATCATTGATGGCAAGTAATTTGCTGTTGATGTATTCAAGCCATAAACTTGTCTTAAAAAGCCAGATCCCCACACATCAGAAAAACCTTCAAGAGGTCCGAGCATCAACCCGGAAAAACAGCAAATCAAGATTACTTTTTTATTGGTAAAAACCGTTTTAATATTAGAAAGAACTGATGTGTGATAAGTAGGTTTTTCATCGGGAACAATAAAATAGGTGATACAAGCCAGTATGAGACCAATAGCAATAAACACTTCAATTACCATTTTGTAACCCACTGCCTGACACATATAACTCACAGGTCCACCACCATAAACAGCGCCAATAAGTCCTATCATCACCGAAAAACTAAGCATTCGAGAAAAATGCTGCTCTTTAAAAGTCATACGTATGATTTTAAATGTTCCCAAAATCGCTGCCGAAGATCCAATACCAATTAACGCCCTTCCTACTAGGGGATAAATCCAATTATCAGCGAAAATAAGCGGTAGCAATCCAACAACAGGAAGCAAGATGCATACTGTCATAACTTTTCTTGGCCCAAAACGATCCAGCATAATCCCAATTGGCAAATGCATTAAAGAGTAACCAAGATAATAAATGCCAGAAAATTGCCCAAAAACCGTCGCATCGATGTGAAATTGTGACGTAATATCATTCATCATAATATTGGGCATCACTCTAAGAACATATTGGTATGCATAAAATATTGACGCAATAATCCATACAAACCAGGCAACAACTCGTGATGTAGACATAAAAATCCTCAAAAAAACAAGCAGCTAATATACGCACAATGACTATAACCTATGCATCCCCCTATTTTAATTCATTTTTTTTGAAATTTTATTGCAAATATAGGCTTTTATAGAATTAATTTGAACTAAAATTTCATTTTTTAATGATTTTTTAGATTTAAATGCTAAAATATAAAAAATTCATGTTATTTTTAAACACTATGGATCGCACTGACAAAAAAATACTTGATATACTCCAATCAAATTGCCAAATCAACAATCAAGAGCTAGCAGACATGGTAGCCTTATCACCTTCTCCATGCCTTCGCCGTGTTAAATTATTAGAAGATAATGGATACATAAAGAGAATGGTTGCACTTCTTGAACCTGAAAAAATAGGTTTAAAATTATCCGTGATTGTTTTAGTTGGATTAAATAGTCACCAACCCGCTGTCATGAACCAATTTGAAGAGGCTGTGCGCTTTCTTCCTGAAGTCATTCAATGTTATTTAATTACAGGTCAATCTGCAGATTATGTATTGAAAGTAATTGTACCAGACCTGAATGCATACCAATCTTTTTTATTAGATAAGCTAACGCGTATCAATGGCGTAACAAGTGTGCAATCAAGCTTTATATTAAGAACTATTTGTGAAACAACATCCCTGCCATTAGATCATCTCGATTAACTACTTGTTTCTTTTCCTTAAGGTTAAACCAATTGGCTTCTTCTGATTTTTAAGTAAATTACATTGAATTGAATGAATAAAAAAAGTAATGTATGGCGTCAATCAAAAAGGAGAAAAATATGACATTGAAGTTGTTGTTGGCTTTTGTGGGCTTTTGTGCTGCAAGTGCGGCCTCATCAGCACCTCTACCCCCATACATTGATAAAGATGGTCCTGTTTGTACTGGTGTACTATGTGCTTTTAAAAACCCTGGGGGGCTCTACGTAAGTGGTACAGGTTATTATGTACAACCAAGTGAAACAGGCATCGGATTAGTCACTGACAGCTGGCTATTCAATGTTCCTGGCGGCACTCAAGCAGAAAGCACACCTTTTGATCCTGACTACCAATGGGCAGGAAGTGTTGCTGTTGGTTATGATATACCAATGTCCGCAAATAACATTGAAGTCAATTATCTTTATTTAAAAAATAAAACCCACGCTGTGAATAGTTTTGCCAATGGCTCAGTTTTATTTGGAAGTATTTTATTCCCTGATGCGTTTATTCCTATCGCGTCTATGCCTGGATTAGTCAGTGATGCATTTTTGAATTATAGAGTCGATCAAGCAGATATAAGAGCAGGAAGAAAATACAGTGATACGTCAGGGGTGTTTAAAATACGCCCTTCTCTTGGGGTGCGCTACGTGCAAATAAAGCATGACCTGTCTTTTGCAGCACCAGGACATGTTAGTAGCAAATTTAGCGGTGCTGGCCCCTTAATCAGTCTGGACGGGCATTACGACTTGGGCCATGGCTTTGGTTTGCTTGGTTATTTTGATTACGCGCTTATGGCAGGCTCCATGCAATCCTTCTCAGAGGTTTTTTTAGGTTCTAACTTCAGCTTCAAATGGCCCAAGCGCAATCGAGTTGTTAATAGCATCACAGGAAAAATTGGTTTGGACTACACTCATGCATTGACTTATAGTACAACCTGGACAGCGGCTATTGGATATCAAATCAACGAATATCTGAGCTCTATGGATACACTTAGAGGATTTACTGGGGTAACTTTTAGTCCTGATGGAGTAAATTTAGGACCTCAACGTATTGCTGGTAATGAAACAAATAACTTCTCATTCCAGGGGTTGTTTTTAAGCCTTACACTACATGCATAAAATACATCACCACTTTTGTCCTTAAAAAGCCATCCCATTTTTTATCAAAAGAGAAAATGAAGCCGTGAAAAACCTGTAAAGAGACAGGTTCTTCGCGGCTTCATTTATTTTGAGCAGCCATTACCTTATACTACAATTAATGCCTGTGATATAACAAAGCGTAGGATCTGCTTTTTTCTTCCAGTAAACAACTAACTATGAGATCCAAATGTTGATTTCATTTTAAGGACCATCATGCTCTGGGCGCTGATTTCTCTATTTTTCTTCTGGTTAGTTTACCGAGAGCTCACTGGTCACTTACCCATATCCAAAGGTTATCTTGCAATATCCCTGATCTTGGCTTTGTTATTTGCATGGCCTCCTTTTCGTCACTGGCGTTTTGAACATTTTTTAACAGAAATTGCAAAACAATTAGCCGAAAATCATTCTGTAAAAGTACACTGCAATACCTTATTTGACACACTTTTCGATGAGGAACCAAGGGTTTATGGCCATACAGACCCTAAAACTGGATACATTGTCATCCAATATCCCAAATGCTCGCTATTGATGGATTATGTGAACCATCCTGAGCGTGCAACCTTGGATGAAATCATCTCTCTAAATATCTTAACCCATGAAAGCATGCACGCTCGTGGTGAATATAATGAAGCAAAAACCGAATGTGAGGCAGTACAAAGAAATTACCGCACAGCAAAACTGCTCGGGATTCCTGATTACATCGCAAAAAAAAATGCTTTGGATTACTATAATAATTTTTACCTTAAACGTCGTGATAGTTATTTCTCAAAAGAATGCGCTCCAGGTAAAGCAATGGACGAGCATTTAAGTGATTCGACATGGAGAGAGTAAGCACACTGTATGAATTCATCATTAGCAATTATTGACTAACCCCAATCATTTCAAGGAATATAAAGAATAACCTGTACTAATACACAACCAAATATAAATAAGTATGAGAAATACACTTTTGAGCCAGACGATGATCGCTTCATGTTAAAGAGAATACTGTTCTTGATATTATTGGTATCAGGTGTGTTAAGCTGCAATAGAGGGGTTGAACAGCACATCGTTTTGCCATCTAAATTTCCTTCCAGTACAAAGGATTATAAACCCATAGCTGATTTACCTTTTGTTGCTTGGTGGCAACAATTTCATGATGTAGAATTGAATCAATTGATCGACGCTGGCTTGCAGAACAACATGGATATTCATATTGCCATAGGAAACTTACAACAAGCAAAAGGCGAATTGCTGCAAGTCAAACTCAGTTGGCTGCCCTTCGTACAAATACTCGCTGGCTACTCCACCAATCCGGCCCTTGGGTCACCAGGTACTTTCTATGGGGTATGGCCCTATTATTTCGTGAACATTATGAAACTTTATGCGCAACAGAAAAAAGCCACATACAATGTTCAATTTTACCGTACTGCAATTGAGAGCGTACGCCTTGCATTAATTGGCCAGATCGCATCAGCATACTTCACTTTAATTGCTCAATTAGAACAATTAAGATTACTGCAACAACTGGATAGTGACTTAAAGTCATTAATTAAACTGAGTCGAGGGGATATTAAAATTGGTTTAGCAAATGAAATTACTCTAGCTCAATTGCAAACCGATGAGCGTCTGATCGCAGCACAAATTAAACCTATTTTGCATAATATAGTTCTCAGTGAAAATGCACTTCGTTATTTAATTAATGCGAATCCAGGCAGGGTAAACAATAAAAATAATTTCGCGAAAATAGATTTTTCCCGTTTTAAACCAGGCAGCTTACCTGCTACCGTATTAAATAATCGTCCTGATTTGAAAATGGCATTCTATACATTAAAAACTTCTAGAGCAGGTATTACAGTTGCCTATAGTGATTTTTTCCCAGGAATTCAGTTAGATGATTTTCTAGGTGAAGTAAATTTGCCGCACAGTAATTTTGCTGACACAACGGATGCATACGTCAATTGGACGCTTTCGCTCAGTACCCTGGGAAACATTGCGGCAAGTAAAGGTGCCTATAATGCAAAAGCTGCTGAATTGAATAAAACGGTGAGACAGATTTTAAAAGAAGTCGATAGTGACTTTTCTGCCAACAGGCGCATGAGTGAAAAATTTATGGCTTATTTACGTGCTGAAAAGGATTATGGTCATAAATACAAATTACAACAAGGGTTACTAAAAACGGGATTAATCTCCTATAAAGAATTATTACAAAGCAAAATCTATTTAGATAACTTGGCTCTCTCAACAAATCAGGCCAAATTGGAGCTCGCCATGTCATTGGTTATTTTATATCAAGACTTGGCGGGTGGATATGCATATACTCAATAGAGTTCTTGTTGATGATGTTTAAGTATGGAATTTTAACGGTAACTTATATTTATGATACATTTACGCAGATATCATCTACACGTTAAACGGGGATATGTTCGATTAAAACACTGGTTCACTTTAGCCAATGTTATCATTTTGATTGGTATTTTAACGACCGTTATTTATATTTTTTCTTATTTATTCCCTTTCACAGATAATGCATTTGTCGTTAATAACGTACGCCCTGTCGCAGCCCTTGCAAATGGGTACATTACCAGTCTTTATATAAAAAATGGGGATGTTGTCAAAAAGGGGCAAAAACTATTCACTGTCTTTCAAAAACCCTATATCTATGCCGTAGAACAACTTAGCGCAGATTTGGCAGGTGCCGAGGCGCAATTAGCTGCATTAAAAAGTACTTATGAACGTGATCTCAAACTAAGTGAAAATGAGCAAAAAAATTACATCAGACTCAAACAGGATGATCAAAAATATTCCAAGGGCTACGCATTAAAATCGGTCTCTCTTATCACCTTACAAAATTCCCAGCAAGAAACAAAAGCTGCTAAATATAGATGGGATGCCGCTTTAAAACAATTAGAAATTGTTCAACATCAAATCAAAGCGCAAGAAAATGAAATTAAATCTATCCATGCACGATTGAAAAATGCCAAGGTGAATTTGGAACAAACTGATGTATACGCACAAAATAATGGAATTATCCAAAATTTATTTTTTAGTATTGGAACACCAGTAAATATTAATCAACCTCTTTTTTCTTTAGTGGATACGGATAATATTTACATTCAGGCAAACTTTAATGAAACAGATCTGGGTCATGTACGTAAGGGTGCAAAAGTATTAATATTCCCTAGAATGTATCTGGGAAGAAAAATGTTTCATGGAGTCATTGATTCAGATTTTTGGTCAGCTAATCGACAATTAGTGGACAACCGCACTCAGCTACAAAACGTCATTAATGAAAATCAGTGGGTCTTATTGCCACAAAGACTTCCGGTGATCATTCGAATCACCGATCCGGATCCTCATTACCCGCTGCGCCTTGGAACAAGTGCTTATGTCTATATCAAAGTTTAAGCAATGGCTTGACGAGGTTGATCCCTACGCATTACAACGGATTACCCTTTATAAGTGTCTTTTCGTTGCGACTGTAGAAGTATATGTTTACTGGTTGTTTCGTCCAGTCAGTTTCCTGGCATTTTTTTCACCTTTTCTTTTGGTAGGCCTGTATGAAGCTCCAGTACTAACTACTTTTAAAGAAAAAGAGCGACTGCTGTTTTTTATTGGCACTGCAATTATTCTCATTAGCGTATCTTTTTATCTTGTTTATCCATTTCGTGGCGTTTTTTTCTTTTTCTCAGTTTTTGTCTTTGCAGTAACCTATTTTTGTGTATTAAAATATTTCTATGCCCTAAAAAATTTAATTATGCTGCTCATAGCAACTGGAGCTGTTGTTCTGAGTACTGAACCGCCTGCTAATCTTGAAGTTGCCTATGGTTTTATTTCATCAACTACATTAGCGATGATCTTTGTATTCATGAGTTTGAAATGTTTCCCTAATGTCTATTTGATTATTTGGAATAGGGCCCTGCAAAAATTTATTCAATACCTCGAAGAAGATATTGATTCAGCAATAAACCAGAGCCATACAAAACCTACTGGAGAGGAAATTCGCCATTTGGGAATGGTGCGAAATTATCGACGACTGCTCCCTAAAAAATACATCATGCAAGCATGTCGTATGTCGGTAAGCATACGAAATATCCAACACGCATTGGATAATTTATATTATGAGAAAAAGAATGAAGTATTTTGGTACGGTATAAAAAACAATCTCTATTGGCTTAGAGTCAATATGAAAACCTATACACAATGCATGCCTACAATGCCTATAGAACCAGAAACAACATTACAACATTACATTACGCATTGCTTACAAGAAACGTTTATTCGTTGGAATAAATTATGCTTTCTGCGACACAACTGAAAAAAAAACTTGATTATGCGCGGTTTACGCACTTGGCGATTATGTTTATGGTTGCCATGTTAATTTATTTATTTACAACAATACCGCATAAATGGTGGGTTTTACTCACAGTAATTGTGATTAGTGCGGGAATCGAGCCAGGGTTGATTGTTAGGCGAGCTATTCATCGTATCGGGGGAACTTTTGCCGCTTTGTTGATCTTAATTCCTTTAATTTATCTTCTGCAAGTGAATTATCGATTAATTCCTGTGGTATTTACCATAGGAATCATTGGATTATCTGTTACAGCATTAAATACACGCCGCTATGATATTAGTGTCTTTTTCATTACTGTTGTTGTTTTTTTGCTATTAGCCCAAACCACTGATGCGAACTCACCTGCGGGTCCATTTGAGATGGTGCTGAATCGCGGTATCTGTACTTTGCTTGGTGTTTTTATTGTTCTCGTGGGGGATTATTTTTTATTTCAAACCTATCGTTATTCACAAAAGCTCTATTTATTTCACCAGATGATGGTTTATAATTTTTTTAACAAAATCGTTAAACAAATAATTAAGTGTCGGACTGAAAAAGTTAATACCTTTATTTTTGTTGAAAAACTACGAAGTCAAGTGATCAAAAATTGCGCCCCCATTGAGATTAGTTCTGAAAATTTAAAACTGGAAGTTAAAATCAACTCTGAAACCAAAAAACGAATTGATATTTTTCAGGAAACAATTCGGGATATACGCAGGCTCATATTTGCACTATGTGTTTCTGAATTTGTTTTACATTCATCAACAGCAACAGAAAAACACTTACAACAATTTAAGATACTCATGAATAAAGCAAGGAACAATTTTATTTATACTAAAGATATTTTGGAATAGCCCCCTCCCAGAATAGGCCTCGTGCATGACCCGAAAGCAAAGTATTCGATAAGTTGATGAATTACCGAATACTTTAAATCTCTTTTTATTCTATACCTAAAGACAGGATTTAGTATTGTGATCCCAATTGCTTCGAGGGGGGTTCAGATATGAGTTGTCTTTTAGCTTGTATAACACTATTTAAAATTCTTAATTCAGAAAAAGCGATTTTTACCTTTTCCTCTAAATCAGTAATAAAACGATTCATGCGCTCAATTTCATCAGATGTTTTTGATATTGCTTCTGCTAAGCACCTTTCCTCATATTCATATGTCTCCATGGGAGAAATACCTATTGCTTTTAATCCTAGAAGTCGGTCAGTTTGATCCGTTTCAGAAAGCATGCTATTGCGAATTGATTGATATGATACTTCACGGATTTCAATCTCTTTATAAGTTAACAGATGAGCCGTATGCTTTTCTGTAAAATAAGCCAAGCGCGAATTAGCCTTACCTAAATTCATTTTGAACTCGTCAATTCGAGCATCCAACGACTCAAAATGCGGCCCATAAGAGATGTTAATTTTGAGTAAATTT
This sequence comes from Legionella parisiensis, assembly GCF_001467945.1. Taxonomy (GTDB): domain Bacteria; phylum Pseudomonadota; class Gammaproteobacteria; order Legionellales; family Legionellaceae; genus Legionella; species Legionella parisiensis. Next base: position 699,694 of record NZ_LNYQ01000013.1, on the reverse strand, counting down.
TCCAAGCTCTGGCTATTAAAGTATCGGCGTAACTCATTAGAAGTTGTATTTGGGAATCGTGACATAATTCATACCTCGCTATGTAAAAAACTGAAAATAATATCATTTTTTATCCATTTAAAAAACTATTTTGTCATTGTGATTATTTATCAATCCCACTTTATAGCACATTGTTAGTCTATTTAAGATTCTCTTGTATTCGGGTGTTTTGTTTTACCACTCAATTTGACTCGAAAGCGTATCTAACCATCAAGACTCGCTAAAGAATTAAGCTCATCATTAGAAAAAGCTTGAAGCAGATTAATTTTTATGAGTTCGGCTAAAGTCTTAGTCTCCATTTTTCGCATAACATTTGCGCGGTGGACTTCTACTGTGGAAATAGATATGTCAAGTTCATGAGCTATTTGCTTGTTTAATTTTCCTTCAATGACTAAATCCATAACCTGCCGTTCACGCTTCGTTAAGCGATCCAGGCGCTCATAGAAATTAGGATGTGACTGGATGGAATTAGTGTGTATTTTTTTAAGACATTTTTGCGTAATTTCCAGTAAATGCTGGTGATTAACCGGCTTAACGATGAAATCAGCAGCCCCTGCTTTCATAGCTCGCACAGCCATTGGAATATCACCATATCCAGTGATCATGATCACTGATAATTGATTTCTTAAAGTATTGATATGTTCCAGTAACTCGAGCCCACTCATAACTGGCATACGTACATCGATAATAATACATCCTTTCTGAGTGACATCATAACTATCAAGAAAAGCTTTGGCATTTTCATAAGTTTTTACTGGGATATTCACTGATTCAAATAACCAACGAAATGACCGGCAAATTTCAGGATCGTCATCCACCACAAAAACAGCTGCATTAGCAAAACCCATATCGATTCCCTTGGTAAAAATAATACTAAAATAATTAGACAGCATGTGATTGCTATCCCCAATATAAACGGTTAATTTTTCTAAATTAAAGCAATTCCTTCATTACAAAAGAATTTTTTAAACAACTTTAACAGCATTAACAGCTTTTCTATCCATTTTCGTGAGTTTTTAGTTTATTAGGGTTTACCACAGCGCTTTCCAAGGTAAAAACTAACTAGCCATATTACAATAAAATTTAGAATAATATCGAAACGCTTAATCTAGCATAAAGAGAGCCAATATCCAATTTCACCCGGGAGATTCTATTCATGGATAGAAAAATAGCAGTTGTTACTGGAGGTACAGGAGGAATAGGTACTGCAATTTGTCGTCGTCTCGCAACCAATTATAAAGTTGTTGCATGTTACTTTAAAAATGGTAAGCATGACGAAGTATTGCAATGGCAAACTGCACAACAAAAAGCGGGTTATGATATTGAAATTCTTTTTGCAAATCTAATCAATTTTTCTGATTGTGAAACACTCACTAATTCAATTATAGAGCGCTTTGGTCACATTGACATCCTGATAAACAATGCAGGAGCCACATGTGATGTCAGCTTAAAAAAAATGGAACCTCACCATTGGCAACAAATAATTGATGCTAATTTAACAAGTACTTTCAATATTACACGTAACGTTCTACCCTTCATGATTGAGAAAAATTATGGACGCATTGTCTGTATTTCATCAATTAATGGTAGAAAAGGACAATTAGGGCAGTGCAATTATGCTGCGACAAAATCTGCTTTATTTGGATTCTCAAAAAGCTTGGCTCTGGAAGTTGCGAGTAAAGGGATCACCGTAAATACCATTTCCCCTGGTTATATTGAAACATCCATGGTAACTACTCTGAAAAAAGACATCCTTGATAAGATCACAAGCAGTATTCCTGTAGGACGACTAGGTAAACCCGAAGAGGTTGCCAATGCAGTTTCATTTTCAGTCAGTGAAGAAGCAGGATTTATTACGGGGTCTAATGTAGATATCAATGGCGGTCAATATATGAGTGCTTAATTGAATTTTGCATTCGCTTATAACCAAATCACATTGATGTAAATAATGTGATTTGGCTGATCAATAGAAAATATTTTCATTTCGAACAGAATCCAATCATCTTCACTTCCTTGTTAAAAATCCAAATAAAATAGTGCCTTATTCTTTCTTTGTGTAATAAGATGGAAATAAGTAAGCATTTTTTACTCAAAAATAAACTTTAATTTGCAACTAAAAACCAACAACGACATTTATTGAGTTTTTTGTGGGAGATGAATCATGCCAAAGCTTCATCCTAATATTGAGCTTGTAGAGGTAATAAAAGAAGAGCTGCCAGAGAAAATTGCATCCTCTTTATCAAAGGGAATCACAGAAAAAAAAATATTATGCGATCAGTTTGGTGCTTATTATCTGATTAAAAAACCGGACCCTCTGACAGTAGAGGATGTATTTAAAGGATATCTTTCTCATGAGGAGCTGAAAAATCCTACATTTGATACCATGGAACATATTTTCTCAATTAAGCTTGAAAGCGCTTTTCTTGAGGTTTTAATTCCCCGAATGGCAAAAAAAATGTTTGATGGTATTTTAGTTGTCCCTGAAAACTATCTTCATGTCGATAAGGATAAATCAATTGGAGTCATTTCCAAATTCATAAACAGTTTTTCCGAATTTTTAGCAAAAAAAGAAGTAGTGAAAACAGAACCTTTATTTGAACGGGAGTATTTACCCAAACGTGCTCATTTATCCCTCACATCAGAAGAGGCAAGAATTCTCGGGCAATTGTATGCTGTAGCTTTAGTTTTTAATTTATGGGATTTATTAAATTCCAAACTACTCAACTCTGGCTATTGCATGATTAACAATACTGTAAAACAAGCTGCTATTGTTGATTTTGGTTGTGCAGGTATTCTGAGTTACAAAGGACGGCATGCAGATACCCTAGCATTGGATGATCCTGATTTTTCCCCAGCTAAAAAAATAAGTTACTCATTTTTCGGACAGAATTATCGTAATCATTACCGCCATGGTTTTGCTCTCCCTTTTGATAAATTAGTCGCTCCTCTTCTTCCTCATACAGTAATTTCCGACTTATTCAACATGTCTGAAAAAGATCCGATTAGCCGCTCCATGCTTGAAGGTTTTTGTGAGGCAATTACTGCGGCTGAGAAAAATATAACTCAAAATCCTCATTTATTGGAAGAAGAATTAGTACAATCATACAACGCAATTACTTTAGATTCTTCTTTACACGCTGATGAATTGAAATCCCATTTAAATGCTGAGTTTTATGGTAAACCAGAAAAAAACTCTCATTCCCTGGTGGTTCTTCTTCAACAACGCCTTATCAGCGCCAAAATGCTTATCTATCAATTTAAAGCAGGAAAACCGGCAACTGTGATTCAAGAGGAAATTAGAGACTATTATTATTATTCTCAGTGTTGGGGAAACACAAAATGAGAGGATTTGCTATTTTATAATTTTGTGTATATTACTTTAGTATCGTGATGCACCACTCCAGTTGTCATCATACTAAAATGCGAGGCTCGTAAATGTTTAATCCTCTTGATAATAGCTATCTTTATAATATCTATGATTTTAATATGCGTTTGCTGCAACCTTACTCAGATTATTTTGACAATCTGGCAAAACGCTTTCGTAGAATTTCTGACAATATTAATTTACCTGTTCGCATTCCTTATATGTCAGATGATGAGCAAAACGGGTTAAAAAAAATATTGGGAAGCAACTTCAGGTCATTTTCGTAGGTTATCTGGATATTCGTATATATTTCATATGGTTATTAATGTATATGATAAACCAAAATTTGATATTAATGAAGTCAAAATCCAAGATGAATATTATGATGTTCAAGAAGAACTTATTGACAAGAAAAGTTTTTGCAACCTAATTCGTTTTAAAAAAGTAAATGGCGAGCAGTTGAATTTACCAAAACTGCTCGTAGTTGCCCCATGTCAGGCCATTATGCAACATTATTACGCGATACTGTCAGAAATTTACTTCCCTTGTACGATGTTTATATTACGGATTGGAAAAATGCGCGCGACGTCCCCTTAATTGAAGGGTCATTTGATTTGGATGATTTCATTGAGTACATCATTTCTTATTTAAATTTGCTTGCACCCAATTTGAATGTCATGGCGGTCTGCCAGCCAACCGTTCCTGTTTTAGCTGCTGTTGCGCTTATGTCCACCAAGAATTCGCCCAACCTGCCTCGAACAGCGATATTGCTTGGTGGACCAATTGATACGAATCAATCTCCCACATCAGTCAATGAATTAGCGACTTCCAGAGGAGATGACTGGTTCCAACAAAATGTTATCTCGATTGTACCCTCTCGTTTTCCTGGTGCAATGCGGCTTGTTTACCCGGGATTTATGCAACTTGCGGGTTTTATGAGTATGAATTTTCAACGCCATATGGAATCATTGCAAAAAGCGGTTGATCGGTACGCGGACAATGATAAAGAAGCAGCCTTCAAGATAATCAAATTCTACCTTGAATATTTTTCAACCATGGATCTGACTGCTGAATTTTACATGCAAACAATAAATACCGTTTTTCAAGAAAAGCTGTTAACAACCGGCCGGTACAAATCGCGTGGACATAACGTCCGTTTGCAGGATATTCAGAATACATCTATTTTGGCTATTGAAGGTGAGCAGGATGACATCACGGGAGTAGGACAAACAAAATCTGTACTGGGTTTATGTAAAAATTTACCTGACTCCATGAAACAATATTTCCTTGCAGAAGGAGTAGGTCATTATGGATTGTTCAACGGCAAGAAATTCCGCAATATTATTATTCCAGAAATTCATGCCTTTACTAAAGCCCATATTGATTAGAAATTTTTCATATCCGGCATACCCACGCAGATTGGGGATCTATTTCTAAATTGGCAAGGTGCTTAATCTTGAATAGATCCCTGCCTGCGCAGGAATGACAACATCCGTGAGCGAGGCTGGGTGCAGCGCTTTTATTAGGATAAATTATCAATAAACCCACGTACTGTTTTGGTGAATAGCTCTGGATATTCTATTTGTGGCAAATGACCACACTCCATAAAGCGATAATAATGCGCTCCTGGTATCTGATCAGCAAGAAATTGGGCATTTTTCTCATTAAATATTATATCTTGATCCGCAGTCAGTACGAATACTGGAACGCTGATTTTGCTGATCCAGCTTCTTGAATCAAAATGCACAAGGGCAGCGTATTGTCCTTCATACCCATTTACAGTAAATGGAAAAGGATTCTCTAAACCGATCTGAATTAATTGGTCAAGGATCCCGGGTCGAGAAAGAAACGGATATGAAAAAACCCAACTGCAGTTCGCTTTAAGCAGCGCTTTAAGTGATGCATTGGTTTTAATCAATTCTAATTGCGCATCAACATAAATATGAAAAACATTATGTAATATTGCTGCTGAATTACTCACTACTGCAGATTGAACCAGCATCGGATAACGATATGCTAAGGTCTGCACAATAAAACCACCCATTGAATTTCCAACAAAATGAGCTTTCTTAATGTTAAGAACGGAACATAAAGCAAGCACATCATCAGCCATTTGTTCTATAGAATATGGTCCATCAGGTACCTCAGTTCGGCCAGCCCCACGATTATCAAATAAAATAACTTGATACGTATCTTTAAAAAGCTCAACTACCTCTAGCCAAGTTGTATGATCTGCGCTGAATCCAGCGATAAAAACAAGCGGCTTTCCATTGCCGTGTATCTCGTAATACATGGCAATATCATTAATTTTTATATGAGGCATACTATTCCTATCAATTTTTTTCAAAATGTTTTTAAAGATTCATAAAAAATATATCATTTTAAAACTTATAAGTTAAAGTACATTTAGAGAATGAATAAGGTCAAGGACAACCAATGAATCATATTCTTATTGTTTATGCACAGGGAATTGAAGAATACAAAAAGCATTTTATTAGTATGCTGGAGGATTTTTTAACACAAAATAGTTATGGGCTCACTATATGCACTTCGTTAAAAGAAGCCTATGACGTGAGCAGCTTAAACCCAAGAATTGTCACAATTCTTTATGATTGGGATGATTTTGGATTTGATGATTTACATCATTTTTCAAATCATAATAAACTATTGCCTGTTTTTGCCATGACGAATAAACATGCCTCAATTGACATTAATCTTAATGACTTTGATCTCAATCTGGACTTTTTGCAATATGATGCCAATTTAGCGCACGATGATTTTAAACGCATAGTGCTTGCTATAGAAAAATACCTGCAAGCAATTTTGCCTCCTTTTACCAAAGCACTCATGCATTATGTTCGTGAGTTAAATTATGCTTTTTGTACCCCTGGGCATTTAGGCGGAACAGCATTTCAAAAAAATCCAACCAGTGCTGCATTTTATGATTTTTTTGGTAAAAATATTTTTAGCGCTGATCTTTCAGTGTCAATTGAAGAACTTGGAAGTTTACTTGAGCACTCAGGACCTCAACGCGAAGCAGAGGAATTTATAGCTAATGTATTTAAAAGTGATCGTTCTCTAATCGTAACCAATGGCACATCAACATCGAATAAAATAGTAGGTATGTATTCGGCAACTTCCGGTGACACAGTACTTGTTGATCGTAACTGTCATAAATCAATCGCACAATTTTTAATGATGGTTGATGTAATCCCCATTTATTTAAAACCTACGCGAAATACATATGGAATTCTTGGGGGAATCCCTAAATCGGAATATACAGAAAAAGCAATCAAAAACAAAATTAGTGAACACCCTCAGGCAACTGCCTGGCCAACCTATGCAGTCATTACGAACTCAACCTACGATGGCATACTTTATCAAGTTGAAAATCTTCAAAATGAACTCAAAGTAAAACATTTGCATTTTGATAGTGCCTGGGTTCCATATACCAATTTCCATCCTATTTACGCTGAAAAATTTGGACTCAGCTTAACGCCACAAAAAGATCAAGTGATTTTTGAAACCCAATCAACTCATAAATTATTGGCAGCGTTCAGTCAATCGTCCATGATCCATGTTAAAGGTAATTTTGATGAAAATATTCTTAATACCAATTATATGATGCATATGAGCACCTCCCCCTTTTATCCTCTTGTTTCCAGTTGTGAAGTCTCTGCTGCGATGATGGCCGGTAATCATGGTTATGACTTAATTAATGAAGCGATTGAATTAGCTTTGGATTTTCGGACAGAAATAAAACGTTTAAAAAAGCAAAGTTGTGATTGGTATTTTGATGTGTGGCAACCTGCCTCAGAAAAAAAAATGTCCTGTTTCCCCTTAAAACCCAATGAGAAATGGCATGGATTTCACCAGGTAGATGAAGATCATTTATTTTTGGATCCCGTCAAAGTGACCGTTCTTTTACCAGGAATTAAAAACAATAAATTAGAGAAATGGGGTATACCCGCAACGATTGTGGAAAAATTTCTTGCATCCCATGGAATCATTGTTGAAAAAACGGGACCATATTCGATGTTGTTTTTATTTAGCTCTGGAATTACCCGTGCCAAATCCATGGCCTTATTAGCGGCTTTAAATAAGTTTAAACAATTTTATGATGAAAATGCACCAATTAAAGTCATCCTTCCCCAGCTTTATAAGGAGCATCCAGATTTTTATGAAAAAATATCCATTCAAACCTTAGCTAAAACCATCCACGGGTTAATGCAAAAGCATAATTTACCTCAAATGATGTATCATGCTTTTGATGCACTTCCAATTAGTGTCATGACACCCCATCAGGCATATCAAAAACTTATTCGGCAAGAAACCCAACTGGTTCCTTTGGCGCAGCTTAAAGGTGAAGTTTCTGCTGCCGTGATCTTGCCCTATCCGCCTGGGATCCCCTTAATTATGCCAGGAGAGCAAATCACAGATAGCTGCGAGGTGATTCTTGATTTCTTATTGATGCTGGACGATATAGGGACAGAACTTCCAGGTTTTGCAACTGAAATTCATGGAGTTATTTCTGGAGAAGATGGAAAAAGTTATGTGCAAATAATCAAAAAAGCTTAAGGGTTACTCTATCGTGCAGAGTGTGTACGAAGCTTAAGAAATAAAACATCAAAAAGATACGATTTTTGTATCTTTTGTTCTACTATTGTTGAATAGCCAATTATCCCCGTATACAAATATAGAATAATGGGATTTATGGATAACTTTCTAAAATACGGGATTGATGAACATGAATGCCTAAAAAACTATACATACTTGTTATACTGTTTATTGGTACCTACTTTCTTCTTTTACAGTCCCTTGCTGCCTGGCATTTTATTATTGATGATGTTTATATTCCTCTACGTTATGCCAAACACTGGGTGGACGGAAATGGATTGCTATGGAATCTTAGTGAACCACCAGTAGAAGGATATTCCAGTTTTAGTTTTCTTCTTCTTTCTTCAGCAGGCATGGTTGTAAATTTAAATCCTATCCTTTTATTAAAAGTGGCAGGTTTTTTGGGATTGGTATTTACAGCCTGGGCAGTATATTGTTTATCCAGGTTATTATGCTCAGCCTGGTTCGCATTTATTCCTTGTCTTTGGCTATTAATTTACAGGGGGCAAATTTTCTGGGCTGTGAGTGGCATGGAGACAGCAGTTTACCAAGCATTTATTTGCTTTGCCTTGTTTTTTTTATTGCGGGGAATAGGTTATAACCCCTTCCCCGCAAAACGCACACATTCGAACCCCTTGTTCCTGGCTTTTGCGGGGCTTTTTTTTGCATTTTCTGCATTCACACGTCCAGAAGCCCCCGTACTCGTCTTTCTATTTTATGCAGTAGCACTTTGGGATCGCCCATCCTTTACTAAAACATATTACTGGCCTCTTTTTTCAAGTGGGCTAGTATTCGCTGGGATTTTTTTGCCCTATTTTCTCTGGAGGTGGCATTACTTTGGGCAGTTATTTCCCAATCCTATTTATTGCAAAGGCTTCAGTAATGAGTTTACCTATAAATTGGATTGGTCCTATTTACGTTTTTCCTGGCCTTTTTTATTACTTGCTGCTGTGGCGAGTTATAAGTCAAAAGATAAGCGGTCTTACTTTTTTTGGTTGCCAACACTTATTTACTTGCTGCTTTTAATAAAAGCTATGCCCTTTTCAGCATACTTTAACCGTTTATTTCTGCCTGCTTTTGCGTTAATTCTTCCTCTTGCCTTACAGGGATTAATGCATTTTCTTGACAAATATTTACCAGACAGGAATGAAGTTTATACATTTACTTTATATATTATTGCTGGAGTTATCGCATTTTTCTTCATCCCAGCAATGAGTCTAAAAGCGTATCGAACTTTTACTATCAATCTCCAGCATGGGGAAAGATTAAGAGAAAAGATTATCGATTGGCTGGATCGTTATGTACCCCAAGGATCCTGGGTCTCGTTGGGTGATGTTGGTCTCATTGGTTACCAAAGTAATTTGAATTTTTTAGATTCGTATTGTCTGAACAATAAAGAAATGAGCTGGCGCAAAGATATATATAAGTGGCAATGTGAAGAAGTGATGAAATTTAAACCTGAAGTAATTATTCTCCAGTCCACACTCGACAAAAAGGGGCAGTTAAGTTATCAACCAACAGATGCATGTTTGCGAGAAAAGCTTATATCCAATTCGTGGTACCATTACACTATCAGTCTAGAGTTTTGTTCTAATACAGATTGCTATCGTTATGCAATATTTTCAAAAAATCAATAGATACTCTCATTATTTCTAGAGTATGAGTTTTCTGATATCGTTCTGTTGTTGCTGAGAACACTTTTTGTACAAATCATGCCCGGATGGATTAGATGATAATCGCTCATTTTGAGCACTTTATGATATAATTTTATTGTCTTCTATCTATAAAATTTATTACTGATAACTTATTTATTATGCGATATAAAATTACTGAACAATTTGCACGAGGTGAAGAAAAAGTCATTGCCGAATTTAACGAATTCAAGGACACACACATCTTTATTGCGAAAAAAGCAGCAAATGCAGACTTGGAAAAACAAAAAATTATTTTCAGGTTGTATGATGATTCTGATTTATTACACCAAATAAATAGGGAAAATATCTCTGTTTCCTATGCAAAATACGCAGAAGGTAATGGAGACCTTAATCTTATTCAATTTCCTTTCCACGCGATGATTAAAACACAAAATGCCTTGAAAAAAAGAGCAATCGCAAACTTCAATGATAAAAATGATGCCAATTTATTCATAATTAGCAAATGCGAATCAGATGAATCCGTCCAGGATAATGATCTCTTTTTCTTATTTAAAGAACGAACTCTCATTGATACCTTAAGCAGAATTATCAACACCCATCGGGAAAAAGAAGCAACGCGGAGTATCAGGAATGGACAAGGAGCAAAATTTCATCCGACACCCATGCCAAGGCGTCCGATACCGCCTGGAGTTCCAAGTGATTGCTGGATCGAAAAAGATGATGATAATCAATAAAGAGCAGAAACAGTACCCCCTTCATGAAACAACTTTTTTAAACGCGTAATGCTGCCTTTGAGCAAATTGCCTCATCACAGAATTCAGTTACAAAACTCATCAACATTTCCTTAATTTCAGATTGAATTTCTTCCTTAGCGTCGGGGTTTATATTTTTAATAAATTGCTCCGGATGATTTAAAAGATCATTTAAGATTGCGATTTCTGCAGGCAAGGAACTATTGAATTGTCCATCAATAACAAGATGTATCGCATTAATTAAATTAGGATCTCTTTGTTTTCTTAGACGATATAGTAGCGTTTGAGCATGGACTTTGAACGTATTCACTTCTTTAAAAAATTTATAATGTTCGCGCATAATCTATTTAGTTAATTAAATTCTTGCCACAAATAACAAAAAGTTGCAGTATTGTATAACAATATATAATTTTATTCTATTTTCATGCAAAGCAAATCCACTTTTTTCACCTCGTCTCATTATGAAGTCTCATCCATAGATAACTTTGACTCTATTTTTCGCAAGCTCGTGTTATCTGCTTATAAGAAACGCTACAGCAGTGTGGCAGATGCTCGACTTTATTTGACTATATGCGGAATCGATTTGGAATCTACAGTCAAAATTCTTTTGGCAATGGAAAAAAATGGACTACTCAATACGTCTATAGCTAACTCTATTTTTACACCGGTTGGATGTGGTGATGTTGCAAATACGTTCTGTAAAATGATGACCGGGGACGAAATGATTTCTTCTGGGAAAGAAACTTACTCCCTCGAGTATCTTGGTGAAGAACTAGAAAAAGACTTGCCCAAAATTGTTCGTATCGACATCCCTGGACACTCCTATGTCATGCTTGCTTGTGAAAAAACATCCGTGGGGGTTTTAGGGTACATTTATCAATCAAATGTAGCTTATGGAATGGAGGATAACTCTTTTTCTCTTGCTGCATGGATGATGGATTCAAAATCATGTAAAACAAATCTTTCAATACATTTGCAAAAGTTGGCTTTATTGATGCATCCTGCCGTCCCCAGTATGGATAAAGCAAACATCTATCTTGAATTATATTCTGCCAAACCCATAGTTGAAGTGAAAATCCCTGCAAACATGCAAGAAATTGTTTCATATATTGATGAGAATATTTTTTTAAGATATAAAATCAAAACACTTTGTGCTAAAGACATGTTACTTATTGCAGACCGAATAAAAAATATGACCATGCAAAATCCTGCAGAACTGCAGCAGTCCTTGGATACCTATATTACTAAGATGGAAGAAGAACAGGAAGATCTTGTTGAATTAGAATATCAACCTGCCACAAAGCCCGTACAACAATCATAGTCTCAATGAGCTAAGTTGTATTTTTTATTATTGATCGATTATGTTACAATATGGGCAACAATAGAGTGGAATTAACCCGTGATTTCCTTAATATCTCCAAAGAATCATCAATGGATAGCCAGTCTTTATTTTTTTCAAAGTATACCCTATGTGGTAATCACTTTGATTGCAACTATTATGTACCAACAGTATGGAATGACCAATACTCAGGCTGCTTTTTTAACCAGCCTCTTCATGCTTCCCTGGACAATTAAGCCTCTATTTGCTCCTTTTCTGGAAAATCTTGCTACGAGAAAAAAGCTAACTCTTTATACTCAAACAACGGTAAACCTGCTTTTTATCATATTGGCATTATGTGTCGAACAGCCCAACTTTCTTATGATTAGTTTCTTAAGTTTCGCAGCTCTTGCCTTTGTTTCCTCGCTTCATGATATTGCCTCTGATGGTATTTATTTAATTAATTTAAATAGTGAAGAACAAAAAAAGTTTGTCGCTTTCCGAAGCTTCTTTTATCAAATGGGGCGGTTAATCATTAAAGGAGGAATATTGGCTTTTATTGGCAGCTTAGCCTTGCATTATAAAATTAATGTATGGCAAGTGTTTTTTTTCACCTTGTTTATGATAGGATTTTTACTCACCCTCTATCATAAAACCAAAATCCCGGAAAGGCAGACAAAACAACAATCAATTAATCCAAATTATCGCCAAGTTTTTAAAACACTTCTTTTTAATTCGTCGATCTATCCGATCTTATTCTTCATTTTTTTATACAATTTCTCCGAAGCACAGATGCAAAAAATTATTCCTTTATTTTTGCTCGACAAAGAAGGATTAGGCCTCAATTTATATGAGGTAGGACAACTATATGGAATTTCTGGAAGTATATTCTTGATGCTCGGTATTTTTGTATCAGGATGGCTTATTAGACATTTCCTCTTGGAAAAATGCCTGAAAAATGTGACCTTCTTCTTGCTTTTAGGTCATTTACTTTACCTTTTATTCCCCCTTTTTCATACCAATCATCCGCTACTTTATCTTGTTGTTTTATTGAATCAATTTTCTGTAGGGTTAGCTAATGGGACTTATATGGGATATCTCTTGACGGTTGCCAATAAAAGTGGTTATCCGATGTCAATGTATACCATTTGTACTTCCATCATGTCTTTAGGATATGTACTTTTTGGCGCATTAAGTGGCCTGATAGAACAACAATTGGGATATTCTGGCTTTTTTCTTTATATTTTTGCAGCAAATACAGCACTGGTTATTCTAACCTGCGGAGTGATGAATAAAAATGATTGATTTCCTCGTGTCTTTAGAAAATGAATTAGTACAAGCCTCCTCGCTGACTGATTGTGATCACGCCTTGAGTTGTTATTTAAACAAAAAAGGCGTTACCACATTTTCCTTTACTTATTATGCCTACCATCCGAACTCAGCCAATCGCTTAAAATATGACATGTGTTCTGCCAATTTTAAATCCTGGCATCAACATTACCTTGCTGAACAATACCATAACATCGACAGTACACTAAATTTTGTTTACAACAATCATCTGCCGATTTATTGGAATTTAAAGCAGCAATTGGCACAAGCGACCAGTGAGTCAGAACGTAAAATGCGCAAAGATTCTATAGCCTTTGGCGCAGAGTCAGGTTTATCAATTCCTATTCACGGTCCGCATAATAATTTTGCAATTTTGTTATTAGTACAAATGCAAAATCAACAATGCGATTTACAAGATAGTTGTGCTCAATATGAGTTTTTTGTTGCAGCACATCACTATTATCACTACATCCAAACTCATCTTTTAGATCAGGTCAGTGAACAGGAATCATTTCATTTAACCCAACGAGAAATCCAATGCTTATTGTTGATTGCAGAACAACACTCTGTCAGAGAGATGTCACAACGTCTCGAAATCAGTGAGCGAACCATCAATTTTCATATTCAAAAAATCAATAAAAAATTAGGTGTCAAAAATAAATATCAATCTTTGGCCAAGGCATTAGCATATCAATTGCTGACCCTATGACCCCTGTCATAAATGACAGTGGTTACCCACCGATTACAAGTATTAAAATTTACCCACTTGTCTATTGGGGAATCATCATGAATTTTTTAAAGAAAATTATTCCATCAACCATGCTTGCTGCTTCTCTTATTCCTGCAGTAGCTAATGCAACGTTAACCTTATATACCACCAATTGGTCTATGTATGGTCAAAATCCTTATGAATATGATGGCGCTTATAAAAATGGTCGGCCTTATGGACAATTAGCTTATGTTTCCAATCCAGAAATGGTTGCTCAATTTAATAAGGCTGATGTCATTGCCTGGAGCTTTCTACAAGTATGGAATAGCAAAGATCCCAATCAGGCACAGTACCAAATTCCTGCCAGTTGGGATGGTTTAATGCACTTTTCTGATCTCTGGGGTGAGCTACCTTTAGAGGGTTCCTGGATATCACCCTTACCTCCAGAGACTAAAGATTTCCTTGAGTTTTGTACCGCAAATCAAGGTGCATGCACTTCCGTACAAATGAACGGCAACACCGGTCAAAAGGAGTTATTTAATTACACAGATCAAAAAGGTGTGGGGCAACTCAATAGTTTTGGTGCTTTTATCCATTCCCCCAAATACACCACAAAACGTATTATTGCTATTGGCGGAGCGAATACGCCAGATAATAAAGGAATCAGCACAGCCACTTTTGCCGCCATTTTTGCCAATCAAGATAAATTCCTAAATCAATTTAAATCCTGGATGAATCATTTTAAAAACTTAAAGGGAATTGATTATGATTTTGAACCGCCTATTGATCTGCAGACCGGCGGCCAATTACCCCCCGGTGCAAATACCTTGGCAGACTACAAACATCTTTTCGATTTAGTTAAAGCCAGTCGATACACTTTGGGAAAAGATGCATATATATCTGTAACCATTACCGTGAATAAGGATTATTTGGAAAAAATCAATCAATCAGTTGATGGTGGCTGGTTTAAACAAATTGCAAATTACACAGACAGCATCAATTTAATGACCTACGATTTACATGGTCCCTGGTCACAAAGTGGTGATCCCTATACTGCAGTTCATGCTTATTTAAAACAACCTGACACCAGCCGTAAAGATGAGTTTGCAATTAACTATGCAACAGACTCCATTACAGAACAGGTTCTTGCATACGGAATACCCAAAGAAAAATTACAAGTGGGTTTAGCTGCCTATGGACGTGGCTTCTCGGGAGTGGCATCTGGTGAAAACACCGCCCTTCCTGGCTTTGAACAACCGTGGTCTGGTGCCAGCCATTTCGCTACTGAATATTCAATCCAGGATGGTCTTTTACCTTATAAAGCTGTAAATAAATTAATAAATCAACTCAATTATAAGATTTACCACGTGAATGCCTTGGATGAAAAGAACAACTCGTTTATTACCGGTTCTTATCTCTACAATGCAACAGAGAAACAATTTGTTGGCTACCAATCTCCTGAAGTAGTTAAAGCAGTATGTAGATTTATCAAGGATAAGCAACTCAAAGGCGCCATTATGTGGAGCGCTGATACAGATTTACCAGTTTCTAATCCAAATAGTCTGGTTGCAACTTATAAGAGTCTCTGCAACTAGTATTCTCTAACACTGGCGCAGTAGATCCCGAAATATTGAGCATATTATCTCAAGCGGGGTTTCGCTGCGCTGCACCTGCGTTACAACGTCAATTTTGTACCTATTTTAGCCAGTTAATTAATCAGTTTGCACTATACTGTATATAGAAGCAGAAATTGGAGGTATAGGATATGAACTCACCTATAGAGAAGGATCCCTATGAAGCCATAGTTAAAATAGAGGAAATCGTTATTTCCAAAATAACCGGAAAAAATGTCGATGCATTGAAAATACATTTGATCGATAAATGTGATTCAGAACATTCTGGAGCTTCAGGAGAAATTATTGAGATTGCTACAGGAAAAATCATATACCGATGTTATAAACAAACCATAATCGACAAATAAAATCCCTGCAAATCTTCGTAACTCCTAACCCAATTCATTACTTTTATTCTTTTAGCTTACTATAAATATTCAGATCATCTATAATGAAATGCACTTAAATCATAGCAATTGAACCCTCAAAATTCATGCAACTTTCGCAAAGAACTGATTATTCATTTGCGAATGCCACTAGGCATGATCGCATTGGACCATACTTAGCAAGGAGCTGCCGTGAAAATTTATCTCGTTCAGCATGGGGAAAACTTAGGAAAAGAAACCGACCCCCAACAATCTCTTAGTAAAAAAGGAACAACTGATGTTGACAATTTAGGTCATTTTCTTGCTGAAAAAAAAATAGAAATTAATCGTATACTCCACAGTAGTAAACACAGAGCCGAACAAACTGCGAGAATATTAGCATCGAGTTTATCCTCAAACAAAATTGAATACCATCAAGGATTGGAGCCTCTGGATCCCGTGGACCCGATCGCAGATGAAATAAATCAGCAAAAACAAGACATCATGCTCGTAGGGCACATGCCTTTTATAGGTAAACTCATTGGTAAACTCGCTTTACTCAATGAAGACAGTTCCATTGTTGCCTTTGTTCCAGGAACTATCGCCTGTCTTGAGCGAACTGATGAAGGAAAATGGCTAATCAATTGGATTAGACGCCCTTAAACTTTTGCTGAATATTTTGAGCAGGATGGGATGAGATACTCTTTGCCGCGCTGGCTGGAGTCAAAACCACCCTGTTTCCGAGTACTGAAGCGTAGTGCACAAGCACAGGGGCGAACACAGTACCTTTGGCCAAGAATAGAAAAGTAAACAGCCCCTAATCAAGTTTCGAATTCCAAACCACAGATTAATGCATTCGCATAGGTATTACCTGTGCTCAATGGCTCTGTTACTTGATCAGTGCGGGAATTGAAATGGCCTTTTCCTAAATAGAAAAAGCGATAACCGCATTCCAAAGGCACGCCACCACGAATAACGCGATTCAATTTTACATGAACACCTGCGGTTGCACTAAATTGGGCCGTGAGATCTCTAGAGAAGATATTGTCAGGGAGTGTCTGGCCGTCCAGTGAATCCTCTTTAAAATTATGAGCATTGATAAGATTAGGACCAGTCCCTACATCAATAATTAGTCCATAGTCCGGATTTTTTGTATTAAGTGCAGCGCGAGCCATTACATAAATAGGGAAATGCTCCACATCATAATGGTATGATAAGTTTTGGAATAAATTCTCTTGAATGACATAACCATTCACAGAGGTTTTAGCTAGATAATATGCATTTAGTCCATAGGACATATCAAATAATTTAGTATGGTGACCATCTACAAAATAAGCAAGACCAACTAAATAATTTTCGTCATTATGATTCTTTACGGTAAATTCATCACCAATCAATCCGTTAATATCAATGTGCTGTGCCTGGCCTTGATGCAACCAGTAACCGCCCCCCTGAATCAATGCGTAGCCACTTCTATGTGCAGGAGGATGTGTTTGAACGTGACCAGCCGAACTTGCTGTTGACGAATATAATCCCAGCAACAATAAAGTGTAGTAAATTTCTTTTTGATTAAAAAACATCATTCTTCCTATCAATCATTTTAGCCAAAAATCTTGTTGTTTATATACTTAATTTTAATCTACCAATCTCCACCCATAATTACAACATAATCCCTATTCACAGCAATAAACACAATAAGTGCAAAGATATATAATATCAATTATTGCAAGCAAAGCTAATGTATTATTAAATAAACAATTTACTGGCAAGGAAGTCCCATCTATGTACAAAAAAATTATGGTAGCAGTGGATGATACTAAAGCATCCATTTCAGCATTGAAAGAAGCAATAAAAGTCGCAAAAAACCAAAACTCTAAAATATGTGTGATTCATATAATTGACACACTGTATGAAGGCGATGTCGATCGAGAGTCATTTGTTGAGCTCACCAGAAAAAAAGGGCAGGAAGTTTTAGACTCAATGAAAAAAATACTCAGTCGTTCGAAAGTAGAATTTGAAATGAAACTCACCGAGCTCACCCCTTCTAAAGCACAAATTGCCGAAAAACTTGTTGATGAAGCAACCGGATTGTCTGCTGATTTAATTGTTATAGGTACTCACGGCCGTCGAAGAATCCATCACCTACTTACTGGTAGTGTTGCGGAGGAAGTCATACGCATATCCAAAACTCCGGTATTGCTGATTAGATATTAGTGATGGAAAAAATAAACTCATAATAATTTAGTATTACTCCTTTGAACGATTGATACAATGGTTATGCATACGGAAATGTTCCCGTGTCATTGATTCGATAAATAATTTTTTGCTTTTATATAATTTAGATTATTACTCCTCAAAAAAATTTTAATAATCACTTCATTAATCCTTAATAATCCTGTGCTATAAAATTACTAGCTTATTAATTATACATACTGATACGAATATGCCAGGATTATACTCGAAGCAACGAATAAATTTCGACACACTGACCGATACAGATCTGTCACGATATGAGTATTATCGTACTTTGCGTGGTGCCATTGGCTTATCAGCTACTAGTTATTCACAGGAAAAAACCACAGATGGTGTAATTTACCAATGGGATAATATTGCTCCAGAAATTGCTCTTGTTATTCTTCAAGATGCTAAAAAACAAAAAATTAATATTCAAGATGAAGTGATTCTCAACATAGGATACGAGGAGTTCCATAAGGAACGCTTAAAAAAAGCAATAGAAAAATTGCAGAGCAATCCACGTTATGCTTTGTTTGTACAAAAACTGGCATTACATATTACCGCTAAAAAATTTACCGAGCTGACTCTGGAAAATTTAGCGTCGGTGGGGATTATTTCACTGGAACAATTTGAGGAAGTATTCACTCAATTTTTGTATGTGCAGAAAAAACTAACTAAGAGCATACCTAATTTCGGCAAGATAACAGAAGAAGATGATTATTATCAGTTTATTGCTTTTATGGCCAATGAACCATTATATGAATCGTTTCTCCGATCATTTACCCATTATCTTGTTTCTGAGTTTAATAAAGGAAGAATACAAAGCAGCCATGTAGAGGCGCCCAAAGAAATTGACAGTCAGTCTCTATTAAAATTTTTTCAGGAAATTAGCTATGATTTAAGCTTACAACCACCCGAATCAAGACCACTCCCAACTAATACCTTATATATCACATTGCTTGATGGCAGATTACAATATACGGTCGTTGGCCCAAATGGCGATGAAATTACCGCAACAATTAATTTCAGTGAGTGCAATTTTATTGTAGATGAAAAAACTACGGAAGAAGAATTAAGAAGTCATTTGCCTGAGCTTTTGAAAATCACATCTCAAAGAGGTCATACCGGAAATATTGCACGGAATAATACTGAAACATTAAGAGATAAAGGAATCACTTTTTTGGAGAGTGATGTTGGTACAAGCTTATTTTTATCTCATTTGCCGGCGGTCGACCTGGTCAAGGATGAGGGATATAAATTTAATCTTTATCAGTGGCTAAATCAGGGAAATTTAGATCGCTTAAAGAATCTCTTGGCTGCCGGAGCATGTCAGCGTTATAACCAAGCGCTGGATAATTGGATAAAACAAATAAAAGAACCTGCAGAAATCAATGAAGAATGCAAAAAAGAGATCGATGCAGTTGGTGAATTAATGAAGGAAATAACTGCACTAATCGCTAGCATTGATGACAACCCAAACGCAAAAGATGCGGAACTGGATGAGAAAATAACTCAGTTGATCATTCATTTAAAGGAAATGAAAAAATTTTACAGCAGCACTCCACTTTTAAAACCTGGGGATGAGTTTCCTTCAACAGCAGGTAATTTTGAAAATTTTATCAAAAAAATTCTATTTCTTACATCCAATGATAAGGTAATTCAATATGTCACAGACCGTCAGGATGCAGATAAAATTTGGAAATTGGATTTGGTGAGTTTGGTTAATGGATTAGTAAGCGATAGGAATTTTGTGACTGCTCGTGATATAAAAGACAAAAATGGGCAATCTTTTTTAACAGATGAATCAGGCCTGGTTTTACCTTCCCCCCTTGTTTTTAGAGAGCAGCTTAAAAGAAAACTTACAATATATCTTAAAAATGATGTGCATCATTATCATACAGTACAAAGTTATCAAAATGATCACTTAAATATGACCCAAGCACCTGTTGTTTTTAGAGGAGGCCACCTAACTGACTCCTTAGAGGAAACTGTATTTTTCGCCAAGAAAATGACCCGCACTGGCGAATACTCTGCTGACGGTCATTTATTGGCTGGACAAGAGAATAATGTTAAAAAACATGAAATTCGCTCCGGAACAGCCGCCACCTTGGCAACCACAGGGATTGGTGGAACACGCTCTGTTACAGATAAATTTGACGTAGCCATCAAATTCGGTGGTATGAAAGATGTAAGGATACTCTATATTGTTCGTGGTAAAGAATCATTTCACTCTCAGCCTTTTGCAGAAATTGTAGGAAAGTCGAATTTAGGTGAAATTGCTTATACGCATGTTAATCCCGATGACTATGTCATGACAATTCTCTATAGCCGAGATAATGAAATACTTGATGTTATTCCCGGAAATTTAGATGGAGAAATTCAAGGTATAAGTGAGTTCTCCAAAAAAGTCATTCATGCTGGAATTGAATTTTACAATAAAAAAAATGGTGCACCCAGGGCATCTACCGCCCACGTGAAGCTACCAACTCCTCCAGGACAAGAACATAGGGCAATTCATCTTTCTAAGGAAAAACCATTGCTGGATATTCTTCACTCTCATAAAACAGAATCGACTTCATTAGTTAAAGAAGCGAAACCCTATGGAAAAAAATTGGATAGCATCAGAATCACGCGAGGTACTCGTGAAGGTCATAAAACACTTTCACTAGAAACATTGCGTTCTGAAGTAGAGGCCGTTATACCACATGGAGAAGAACTGACGCCACCTGAGGGTTCATTTAAATTAGTTCCTGGAAGATTACGTAGGGTAAGGCAAACTGCTGTTGAACACTTCAATATGAGACATGTTATAACACTCAAAGGTTTTAATCGATGGAGTCTTCAGGAAAGAAAATTACAGGAAACATATAATCGTATATTGCAGCCTACTTTTATGGAGGGTGACATTCAGGAACAACTAGAGCATGCCAATATCGCTCATGAAGAGTGGTTAACTGATGTCCTGGTACCCAGATTACAAACAGCATTGATGCTTCATCTCTCTGCACGATTAATTACAGATTATCAAGTTGATACTGAAGAGGTGAACGCGCTGGCTCAAAAATTGTTTCATGAAATCTTGAAGTCAAGCACTCATTTTCCACAACTCACCTCGAATTGGTCGCAAATCTACGTTTTACTGGAAAAAGAGGAACTGCATCAGCGTTGTGTTAAAAATGCTCATGAAAAGATGGAAAAAATATATCCTTCCTTACACGAAGACAGCCACGAATATCAATTGAAATTCGCATCATGTTTAACCATGGCAAAAAATAAAATACAAAAGCAATTGGTAAACAAAATGATGTCCGAATTTTTGGATAACAATTTGGACTATTTTACTCAACAATATAATCTAGAAAAGAAAACTGTTTATCCCTTTGCCGATAATCGTCATTTAGTCTTTTTAGGTCCAGCAGCCAGTGGTAAAAGTACTATTTCCAACCAATATATCAAGAGAGAACAAAGAAAGGATTATGTCTCATTGGCCACAGATGATTATCGAGGCATATTTTTGCCATTTACAGAAGAGTTTGAAAAACAAGAAACCGATCAAGTCTTTATCCGTACACAAGATAGTGCTTATTTGATCAGTGAGCTTGTTGAAGAACGTATTTTAGCCCAACAAGACAAAAGACCGAATGTAATTATAGACGGTGTGACTTATAAACCGTCGCAAAAAGCTTTAGTAGAAAAAAATAATAATTCTGTTGTGGTCTGTGCTTGTTTGGATGATATGTCTTTGGCCGTTAAACGCTCTTATGATAGAGCAAAACAAGAGGAAAGTGGTTCAGCTGATAAAGGGCGCTATGTGAACACCACCAGTCTACTTCATATGCACAAGACAGCGAGCATCAACCTATTAATTTCTTGTGCCCCTAATACAACCATTGCATTTTATAATACGAACATACCCCGTGGTGCAACCCCTCCATTGATTGCTACTGCAGATACACATGGAGAAAAGACATTAACAATTCATCATGATAAAGGTTCCTTGATGTACTTAGCTTCTTTTTTCAATAAAGCACGCGTGAATGTACAAGCTAAAAGTGATCAACATCTCTTTTTAGACAAATTAAAACGACCTGAGTTTCAGATTGATTCATTATTCACGGTAATGAATCACGGATTTAAAATCATTTTAAATGGTGAAAATAACTTGCCTTGTTTAACTGTTAGAAAAGAAACAGGGAAAATAGTTATGGAAATTCTCGATCCAGAACAGGTAAAAAGTAAAATCCGAGACAATACAGCTGAAAAAACCTTGTTGCAAATGCTTGTGTTGCATGGACAGCACGGTAGTTTGAAAGCAGTTCAGAAAGAATGTTTGCTGCATGAAGATATTGATTTAATGGTCGAACAAATCATTGACTCCCAATCGAGTAAACGGCAAGTAACAGTATGCAGTAACAGATTATATACTTAGTCTATAATCTATACAGTGAGAAAATTAATGCGATATAAATCATTTTTTAATCAACAGGAAGATACAATGGATGTTAATTTACTAGAAAAAATCACGCGCGAGAAAGCTAAAATAGCACAGTTTATTGATTCTATGCGTGAGGTCTTTGAGAAAACCCCTGATGAAGACGAAAAAGCGAACCGTCTTGAGGTATTTGATACTTTATTACTTTTAGCAACCTATGCTCAAGCTGAGGAGCTTGAAAATGAATTTCAAATAATGTTACCTTACAACGAACACAGTGATTCAATTACCTATTTGTGTCAACAACTTCGGGAAATCAATGGTTTTTGCCAATGCTCCTTTAGCGATCAGCATAGTGTGTACCAAGATTTACTCGCTGAAATAACTCCAGAGAAAAAACAGGCCGTGCGCGAGCTTTTAAGTAAAGAAATTTCCGAGCTTATTTTTGAGAAAACAAATACCGGATCAATTTGTTTAGGTATCTAAAAATAGTAAACCCCTACATTTTAAAATAAATAATCAATTTTATCCGCCCTAAAATAGCTTTTGCTTACGTTAAGCACTTGTTTTACAGAGCAAAAATTTCTTTGAGTTAAGAAACCAAACAATAGCACTATAATAAAAAATGCGATAAGATCGCGCTCAGTTGTTTTCTCAGGAGAATCATTCTGAGTACCTTTTTTAATGCCACATGTACAGCAGCTTCTGCAATTTATGCAGAATTTAAGTTTTATCCTTACTATAATTTTGGTTTTCATCTTGACGCACTTACCAGCTTTTTCTGTCATATACTTCGTGCTCTGTATGACTTGACTGCTTTTTTATTACGCGTATTCATTACTCCATTTTTACTTTTAAATCCCTTTTCTTGGCCTGGTTTACCAACCCATGCTTTAAATCTCGTCGATGATTTAGTAGGTTCTGCACTCAGTATAGTCAGTATTGCCCTTCATCCGATTCTTTTCATTATCCGTACGTTAAGTTCCATGATTCGAGGTTATGATGAAGGAACAGATTATGATTGGGGCTCAGATCGAGAAGAGGACGATCTGGAAATGGCGATGGCAATTTGGTAACAGCAAGGGTTTTATATTATAGTAGAGCAAATCTTCATCCTCTTTTTTTTGAGTTACGCTCTGCTGCCACTGGTGCAAAGGTTCCCTTTTTTAAGAAACTCATAATTAACTGCCTGGTTTTTGCATTATTCATAATAAAAGTATGGTTGGAATCAACAATCATTGGCTCATTTTGTCCTTCTAAACGAGCAAATTCTGGTGGTACTTTCGCATCATAGCGTCCTGCGATGATCCCTATTTTAATGTTTGGTACCGATACATGATGTACGTACGATGTTTGCTCAGAACTCAATTCAACTAATGGTTTGATTGGAGAAGTGAGCATGGGAAACATTTTAGTAGAAAGCTTCGCCAGTTTTGAACCTTGATTTGGCGGAGCCAACATAATGAGACTGCCAATATTTTGTAATTGTTTGGGCGAAAAACTGGATAATGCCTCTCGGGTAATAATACCTCCAAGACTATGAGTAATAAAATTAATTTTAACACCTGGATTTTTCTCTAATAAATTTTTAATAAACTGATTCAAATAGATCCCATGCTCCTGAATGCTGTATTTTGCAGAAGGATAGCTATAGGAATAAACGAGATAACCTTGTTTTTTTAGATAAATTTTTAATGGCCACATACTGAGGGAAGTACGCATCAACCCATGTATTAATACTATGATTTCCTGATTTTGTTTAGGTTTCACCTGAGCAGAAATAGAAGATGTATTGATTTGCTGTGTGCTATCAGGGAAAAATGCATAAGCATGAACCATACAACCCATCCCAATAAAAATCATTAGAACAAGTCGGGCAAGCAATCGACTTTTAAGAATGGTTCTGGTCATTATCTCCCTTTAATTGATACTAGCTCCTAAACATTCTAACTAATTTTTAACGAATATAGCAGGTAGGTTCAAAAAATTTTTCTGATTTAAATGGGGTCTGTATCCGAGGAAAAAGCTCTGTCTCGATGCCGTGCATATTCTATCATCCCTGCATATTCTGTCATCCCTGCGAAAGCAATATTATGTTTATATTCTGGCCAGCAAAAAATACGGAACTCTATATGTTGGTGTCACAAGCAATTTGCCCCACATATCTGCGAACATAGGGAAAATTTAGTCGACGGATTTACTAAAAAATATCATGTGCATGAATTGGTTTATTTTGAGGTTCACTCTAATGTTTATGAAACAATAACCAGAGAAAAACAAATAAAAAAATGGAAAAGACAATGGAAAATTAACTTAATTGAGTCAAATAATCCTCAGTGAATTAATTTGAGTTATGAACTATTTTGATGGATGGATTCCTGCCTGCGCAGGGATGACTGTCCTTTAGGCATAACTGTATACCATATAATAAGTATTTTCCTGTTTCGATTATGTGGGAAACGTTCAGGCTTGGTACCCGGCCATTTTGATTCAAGTAACGAATGTAATCATATCCTGGTGCTTTACTAATTTACATCTTTTATGATCATAAAATGTACTATGAATTATCTTTTTTTCTGAATTGATGGATATTTTACCTATTTTATGGTACATGATATCAGTATTTATGCAGGCATTGACCAAGCAATAAATTCTTCTCTGGCGCCTGTTATAACGAGTAGCACATCAGTTAAATCCCAATAATAATCCAATATCAGGAGTTTGTTATGTTGAAAAAAATGATTACAGCCACTCTTTGCATGATTAACTTATCTGTTTTTATTCCTGCTTATGCAGATGAGGATCTAAGCTGTAAAGTTGAGGTTGCAGTTGCTACACCGCCAGTACAATTTGATCAAAACGTTGCATTTAATGTGACCAATGAATTTGGCTTAAGTAAGTCCCTCACATTGCCTGGTGGAAAAGCACCTCAATTTATCGACAAATTGCCCTGCACTCCAGCTCCTCTGACAATCAGTGCAACCGTGTATTCAACACCAACGTTGCTGCAAGGACCGGCTATTGGTCAATGTGTTTTAAAAGCAGGTCCAGTTATTTTAGATGGTTCGGACAATAGTGTTTCAGTCGTATTTCCTTACGATTTTAATTGTAGTTTTTAATTGAAATATATTTGCCTGCATCACGCAGATGCGGGCAAATACAGTTGGATATCCTTTTTTAAAGTGAGTCATTATCTTTCTTGCAGTGCATTCCCCAACTTGCACCAACACAAGTGAATATCGCTCCCACGAGAAATAGTACAAAAATTATGAGTGCTCCTGAAGCAAGATTTGTTGGAGTCACATTAACTTCTACTACAGCCTCTTTTTGACCATTTTTTGTTAAAGAAGAAATTTTGGTAGTACCAACAGGAGTGGAAATTTGATTCACTGTAATTGGAACTGCTACCACTGTTCGGGAAACGGAGTTAGTATAGGTTACTACATACTGGCTTAAAAGCCCTATCAGTGCAGCTCCCAAGATTAAAGCCAAAACCCAGGTAGTAAATCCATAAATGGTTCCCAAATTACGTTTAGGACAGTACAATCGCCCCAAATAGCCGGTGACATAGCCAGCAGCAATCGTGGCGATCACAATACCTATAATTATTCCCAACAAACCACCCACAACGACGATGACCGATCCATTACTCATCGTTTTAAAGGCACTTAATCCAATAGCAATTCCTAAAAGATTTAATAAAAAACAAAGACCCAGTGCAGTTAGAGCACCAACAAAAACAGCTGTCCAAGAAATACATTTATTTGGATGTATATGGCAGTGTTCATGATCCGGCGTACCTTTATTTACCATTTGAGCCTCCTTATCTCATAATAAACAGTACAGTTCCGGGAACTATATGATTTGCTTTTTGAGCTGTTACTGTCAATTTATGTTTGATTTATAATATGGATTAATAAGCTGTTTTTATTTAGGAAATTAACCCATGTATTTTTATTTTTCAAGATAGCATACCACAAGAGTGCGTAGGGCATCTTAAACTCACCCTAGAGTTCAGCTATTTGCTCTATATTACGCACAATATTTTTTGCAATAGTACCTAAAGGTAAATCGTTATCATCTTTACCAAAAGGGTCTTCTAACTCCTCGGATAACATTTCCAAACCCAACAAAATATATACGATCATGACCATCATTGGTACAATCAAAAATCCGAAGGTATCTACCCAACCGAAAGGGAACATGATGGCATAAAAAAGCATCGCTTGCTTTACAAAAAAAGCAAACGCTGGCGGCACAGGAGTATTTGCAATTCGTTCACAACCTCCCGTCATGTCAATCAAATTGGCTAAATGTATATCCAGCGCCAGGTATTGCTCAAGTTGTAGTTTATTATCTTGACGCAATTGATTAAGAATACGATACATTTTTTTGGTTACCAAAAGTACGGGATTTTTTCCTTGGGACTCATGAATACATAAGGAAAGCAATATTGTATGGAGCTCTCTATTGTCTTTGCGTAAATGGCTTTTGATAACAACAGGTAATTTTTTCAACAATTCATAAAAATCAGGAGATTCATGTAAACCAATAAACGCATCGAATTTTAACCCTAAGTTTCTACAATTATTAACGATTGAACCCCATAAAACTCGTCCTTCCCACCAACGTGCATAACTGGTGTTTACCCTGAAACTAATAATTATGGTGAGGATAAAACTAAAAATTAGATGGAATTGACCTAAACTATAGCCTGACGCATTTTCAAAAAAATAAAGAATTATTTCAGCGTACACCACAATTACTATCGTTATTGGTAATAATTTCCGAAACACTTTTTCTTTATAAAACAAGAAAAGATGATGCGCCCAGGTTACAAGATTATGTGTTCTCATCGATGATTACCCTACATAAAAAAATACAGTGTAACGTGAGTACTATTGTGAAGCAAAACTCTTTGGCTCCTGACATAAGAAATTAAAAGAGTTTAAAATGCGCCATCAATTCAAATAAAAGGATCCATATTAATATGTTAAGTAAGCATGAGCTAGATTTCTAATTTTTCTCAGTGTCACATGACGGACTTGTTAGATAAGCTCGTTACATCAGGTAAGAGGTGCAAAGCAAGCTGTCATCGCTGCGCAGGCAGGAATCCAGTTACAACATCCATCTAAAGCTAAGCCAAAATATTCAATGGAACCCATTTCACAGATCGGCCCTATCGCAAATAGAAATCAAATAAGACATTGGAAAACTAACTTAATTGAATCAAACAATCCTCAGGGCTTAATTTAAACTATGGATTATTTCGAGAGATAGATCCCTGGATGACAGCCTTTTAGGTATAAGTGTAATTGCCTTGCCCCCTTACTTTAGGCCGGTTAAGATAGATACAATTAAAATCTAAAGGAATAGATCCATGAGTGATTTTTTTCAAACACCTCCACGCTTGGGCAACCAATATGATGAAGATCGAGTTTTAAAAACTTATCTGGAATGGAAACTCCCTTCCCCCATGTTGACTCAAATTCAGCCAGAATTACATCGTCTTGGTCAACGAGTCATTGAAGATATTTATAAAATAGGACAAGAAGCCGAAGCATTCCCCCCACAGCATGTACCTTATGATCCCTGGGGCAAACGCATTGATCATATCGAAGTATCCCAAGCATGGAAGGAGCTTGATAAAATCTCTGCGGAAGAAAAGCTAATAGCCATAGGTTATGAACGGCAGAATGGTGCGCTATCACGGATACATCAATTTGCCAAATTGTATTTGTTTCATCCTTCATCAGCAATTTATACCTGCCCTTTAGCAATGACCGATGGCGCTGCGCGTGCTCTGGAACTTTATGCGGATGAATCCCTAAAAAATCATGCATTCCCTCATCTAACCTCTTCCGATCCTGCCCGCTTCTGGACTTCAGGCCAATGGATGACTGAACGAACAGGAGGCTCTGATGTAAGCGGCACTTCAACTATCGCGAGACCAGACGGCTCCCATTTTCGTCTCAACGGGGTTAAATGGTTTACTTCGGCCACAACCTCACAAATCGCCATGACTCTTGCCCGTATTGAGGGGGATCGCGAAGGCAGTAAAGGACTCAGTTTGTTTTATCTGGAACTTCGCGATCAAATGGGCAAACTGAATGGCATTCGTATCAATCGTCTCAAAGATAAATTAGGTACTCGCGCTTTACCTACGGCAGAATTAACTTTGGAGAACGCCCCTGCCCTCTTGGTGGGAAATGCAGGTGATGGCGTTAAAAAAATTTCTTCTCTGTTTAATATTACACGTATATACAATGCGTGCTGTGCCGTTGGTTACATGCGTCGTGCCCTTGCACTTGCTCGTGATTATGCAACAAAACGCGTTGCTTTCGGCCATACTTTGTCAAAACACGTGCTCCATCTGGAAACATTAGCAAGCATGCAATTAGAATTTACTGCCGCATTCCATCTGGTTTTTCATGCTATTGAACTCTTGGGCAAGGATGAATTAGGTGAAGCAACAGAAGCCGAACGGGCTGTACTGAGACTTTTGACTCCTATAATCAAACTTTATACGGCAAAACAGGCAATTGCTTTAGTTAGCGAAGCATTAGAAGCTTTTGGGGGAGCGGGTTATATTGAAGATACAGGTCTTCCACAATTATTAAGAAACGCTCAAGTCTTATCCATATGGGAAGGCACAACCAATATTCTCAGCCTGGATGCTTTGCGCGCTATGCATAAAGAGAATGCGACGTTTTTTTTTCTTGAAGAGGTCAAAAAGCGATTGAGTCATATCAACAATAAAGAGCTCATCCAATCTCAAGTAAAAATTCAGCACACCATTCAAAAACTGGAAAATTATATTCAGTCTATGTCTCAGATGAGTGAAGAAGAACAACAAGCAGGAGCTCGGCAACTTGCTTTTGCATTAGCACAAACCTATGCGGCAAGTTTATTGTTAGAACATGCTCAATGGTCGTCTCAACATAATAAGGACACTCTACCGACAATCACTGCAATTCGATGGTGTGAAAAAAATCCGCCTGAACTGCTTGATTTCTCGAAAAGCCATAGAAAAGGATCACAACTACTCGCCATGGATTATAATGACTTTCACTAAGATGACTAATAAAAACAAGATCACTCCTGAATTGGGAATGAAATGATTTGGAGTTAAAAATAAATAAGAGTTTTCAATAAAGATTAAAATTTCTCCACTTCCCACCTATCGGGCTTGATGCAGCAGGTATGAAGGTTTATTCCGTACATAGAATAAAAAATATTGCATTAAACGCTAAAGCTCTTTATTGTTAATAAGCTTAGAACTAACTAATTTTATGAAAGTTAAGGGAATTTATGAAAAGAATAGGATTCTTAGTCGGTTTCTTGTTTTGCTTCAATCAGGGCTTTGCCAAAACTCCAATTGTTGTGCCTCAACCAACTTCATGCATTACTGGCACCTTTAGCGCAACAGGTACAAGTAGCTGGAAAACAGTTTCGTTGAAATTAACCAACAATTGCAATCAAACGGTAGATTTTCACAATTCCACAATGACATTTTCTAATGGTAGCAATCTCAATACCTCGTTTTGGGGAAATTTCTCACCATTATCTTATCCAGTTAATAACTTGCAAATTACATCCCAACCCCAAAGTGGCGGCGCATACTTATCCTCGCTCTCCTTACAATTTCCCACATATCCAGGGGCAAACAGCAAATTGCCTAAAGGAAGCTCTTTTACCATTATTTACGGATCACCTACTGCAGATTACATAGACAATAGTGTTCTTGTTTATTTAAATTCCCCAACATCTACAGGTACTATCAATTTAATTAATGCTACAGCAAAACCAGCTAATGTCTCGCAAACCTATGCTTTAGTGAATTTAACCTTAAATGGACAAACTGTGAGTACCGTACAGATTCCCTGGTCTGGACAACAACTGATATCCGGTCTGGCTACTGGAGTTTATACCGTTTCACCAACGAATGTTACAGCCAGCAATGACATCGTGTATCAAGGAGTAGCAAATCCTGCAAGCTTAACGGTTTCCGCAGGTACCACGGTCTCCTCTACGCTGACCTATACTGCAAGCCAAACGACAGGAAACATCAACATCGCCTTAGCTGCATTGCCATCCCAATTATCAGGCTATACCGGAATTCCTACAGTAACCTTAACCCGTATGGATAATCAAAGCGCAACCAATGCTCAAGCTCATTGGAACACAATTAATGTAATCAGTCAGTTAGCTAATGGAATTAACTATACTTTTTCAACTCCGGCAATAGTATATAATGGCTATAATTGTACTCCAACATTTACCCCAGCATCGGCTACCGCAGCAATTTCTGCTCCAACAGTACAACTTGCCTATAATTGCGTTCAGGTCGCACAGGACAATATTCCTGTTACGGTCGCAGGAGCCCCCGCATCTCTTTCTTCCATTAATGTAACCTTTACTCCCAATAACGGTTCTCCTGTAACTGAAACAATTCCTTTAAATAATGGAGCAGGAACAGGTAATGTCAGCTTAACTGATGGAATAGTCTACACAGTAAGTGCAACCGCAGTAAATGGTTATACAATCAGCTACTCTCCCCAACCCTTAACTGCCTCATCTTCCGCTACCGCAACAATTACCTATACCCAAAACACAAGCACTGGAGGCAGAATTATAGGTTACCTGCCCGGCTGGCAGATACCGCCACCTGCCACTGCTTTGGCAAATGCAGGTTATACGCACATTCTTGTAGCTTTTGGCGTGTTTAGTACCATATCTCCCGGACAAATTACACCTGCTTTTGATACGGTATCAGCAGGTTACATCCAATCACTGCATAATGCCGGAATTAAGGTATTGCTTTCTTTAGGGGGTGCTTTGACAAGTATTCCCAATACAACGGTCAATTTCCATCAGGTAGTATCTGCTGCCCCTTCACCTACAGCATTTCAACAGACTTTCATGAGTTCATTAGAAAATCTATTAACTCAATACAATTTCGATGGATTTGATTTTGATATTGAAAGCGGGTTAAACGCAGGTGGTACATTTGCCAACCCTACAGGCGATATTGCCGTTTTAGCCAATATCATCAATACCATGCATACCAAGCATCCGAATTTACTGCTTACCTTGGCCCCACAAACGGCAAACATTGCTGCTACCTCAGGATTTGATGCAACCTGGGGAAATTATGCTTCTTTAGTGATGCAAACCCATCAATCTTTAGAATGGGTAGGCATTCAAATGTATAACGCAGGGTGTACTTTTGGTATCGACTTAATTTGTTATGATCCAAACAATACAAGCAGCCCCAATGCTTCTGTCGCCATGGCAACCGATTTATTAGAGAATTGGCCTGCAGTTACCAGCTCAGGACAACAAACAGGGTTCCAACCCTATATCAGTTACCTTACTCCGTCTCAAGTAGTACTTGGCTATCCTGCACCTAACGCATCAGGACAAAGTGATGGTTCGCCCGCAGCAGTCATAGGTACAATTAAACGTGCACTACAATGTTTACGTACAGGGATTGCGAGCCCAGCAAGTTGCGACACTTATATTCCTCCACGAACTTATCCAGGATTTGGAGGAGTATTTGACTGGGAGGTCATTCATGATCAAAATAATAATTATCATTTTGCTACCAGTTTAGTCAATTGCGCCGTTTATGATAGTTGCAATTAATTGTAGGCAGAGTGTCATGCAGCAAAACCTGAATCTTCTGGAGAATCTTCTTCACTCGGGTTTATGCTGCGTTGCCAAGGATCTCACTTTCAATTTCAGATATCCTTCCCAGTGACTTAAAGCATTGTCTATTGATGGTTAAAAACACCATAAATCTGTACTTTAGTTATATATCTCCCTATAATGCCTATTTTTCTATCTCTATGAGTCATAAATAAACTCAAGAAAAGTTCTTACAATAAAAGAAGACGAGGGGAAAAGCTATGTACGATAAAACTGCATATGAACGCGCATGCCAAAAGTATGAAACAAGATTACAATCATGGGAACATCGTAAAAGCATGTGGGATAAATATCACTCTGAGCCCTATTCAATACCAAAACCCAAAGCTCCCCAAAGAAATGACTATATTATAGAGAATGGAGAGGAACCTCAGAAAAACAATTTAATGACTTTCAAACTAAAGGAATTGGAAGAGCGGATTATTAGAGAAGAGCCACACAAATTGAATCCTCTTGGTTCCAAAAAATCACCCAACTCTGTAATCACCATTTATGATCTTGCAATCGCTCTTAATAGCTACGCGGGAAAGATAAAACCGGAAACGGATGCGGTCAGACAAATAATGATACAGGAACTCCGTGAGCATCTAGTTGATTTTTTAAATACAACTAAAAAGGATTATGATCCGCAGAATGAAACCCATGCAGCAGCACTGGATAAATTTGAGCTAGCATGCACCAAAGTAATGGACGATCATTACAAAGATCTCGCTGTAGAACCCACTTTTTGGAATGCCATAAAAGACCTATATAATGATTTTTGTAAACTTGTTGGTTTAAGCCCTAAAGGTTGTTTCGTTGATTCAACTCTTGATTCAACCGAGATTCTAAAAAGTAGAGGAATTAGAACTCGATTTTTTGATATTAAGAGTCAGGGCATAGCGATAAAAGCGGATAATGATATGGAGAATCCGCTCACTCCCACTCTCTAAATAAAAGTTTAGATGGAAAAGCTCAAACTCAATCATGCGTTTGAGCTTTTTTTATGTTCATAAAACACAGCGGAAGTACATCCGCCTAAATGTTCATCTAAATAAGAGTTGGTAGTCTGTGTATAACGAAGCTCAGATTTTTCTTGTTTATCAGGAATAGCA
This sequence comes from Legionella parisiensis, assembly GCF_001467945.1. Lineage (GTDB taxonomy): Bacteria > Pseudomonadota > Gammaproteobacteria > Legionellales > Legionellaceae > Legionella > Legionella parisiensis. The sequence goes on along the minus strand of NZ_LNYQ01000013.1, from coordinate 666,461 downwards.
AGCTCAAAATACGTTTGGATTCGAACTGTTTATCTCAACTTTCGATCGAAAAAATTTTAGGCAATAAGCTTGTTTTTAATCAATCCTTAAGCTTGACTATTCGAAATTAGCTCAAAAGCAAATAACTGATCGAATATAAATTGGTATTTTGTTAATTTTTTTGGGTTTTAATTGTATAATATAATTATTTTTTAAGCATCAAGTGGGGAAATCATGTCTAGAAAAATACATAAGGCAACAGCAGAAACATCCAAGCACCAACCAACTACGGAAGAATTAAGAAGTGATGTCATAGGAAAAAATGGTTACCAGAAGCAAATGGACGCAGGCCTGACTCTTCTAAAAAATATCAAGGGAGAAAATGGCTTCCAGAAAAGATGGGAAGCGCTTCAGATTGCCAAGGAAAAAATAACAGCAGAGCCAAACCGTAATTTACAACAACTGCTGCTGACAGCGGAGAAACAACAAAAACTGGTACGAGAAGAAGAAAAAGGTAAACTAGAAAGCCTCAAAAAGATAGTTAATTTGCATGATGCTAAATCGCCTGATTCAGTAATTGCTGTTTTTGATCTTGTAACAGCTCTTAATAACTATAACGGGCAAATAAGTATCGGAAATAATTTCTTTAAATTAAGAATGTTACACGGATTAGGGTCGGAATTAAAAGGCTATTTCGAGAGCAAACAATCTTCACCAGATCTCCTGGTGTTTGAAAAAAAATGTACCAAGATAATAAATGACAATTATAAATATTTAACTATGGAAATTGGCTTATGGAATGCTATTAAAGAAGCCTTAAAACCCGTATTAGTGAAACTTCATATTGACACCAAACGTCTTCTTAGTTCAAACGATCTCATAAAAAATGAGAAGGTATACGGCATGTTTCATGAGGTTGTCACTAAGGGCGGTATAGAGATAACTGATGAAGATCAAATAGATACGAAACTTAATCCTTAGTATTGAATCATTTTGCCATGATTGGTTTTATTTTAATCATGGCTTTCCCCTTTCTTAAACAAACCTTCTCATTTTTTACAAACTAGCACAAACAATATCACGGATATATCCAAAGGTATTAAGTTTCGTTTAAAGTTGCAGAAAGAAAACAATTATAGATAAGATTGAACGGGGAGAGATCGCGGTATCCGGTTTCATTGCAAACCATTAGACTATCCGGTCAACTATCAAGCAGGTTCCGGGAGAAAGAATAATCAAAAAACTGATAATTCTTTAGAAATTCGAGCCAGATAACTGTTTGTTTTGAAAGCCCATATTGTATTGCTTGGTCAATATGGGCTTTTTATTTTAAAAAATAGTTACTTAGTGTTTTGTTTTTTCCAGGCTAGCACCAAATAACCAATCCGTACTTACCTCAAGCTCATCAGCAATTTTCTGCATGGTGGTGCAATCTAGAGCAACCCCATGTAATAAAGCTTCAATCTTAAACTTAGGAAGTTCGAACATCTTAGAACACGCTTGAACGCGCTCTGTCATTAAAGCAGGAACCCCAAGTTCATCAAGTTCATAGTTCAAACGCTCAGTAAGTTTTTTGTTTGACATGATAGCTTCTCCTCTTCTCTTTTTATTAGTGTAAAACAAATAAGCTTAAGGATTGATTAACAAAGAGATTTTTTAAATAAAATTATGAGGGTCTGTTACAATTCAAACAAAACAGCTATTTGAAAAAATTCATCACCGCATTTGAGTAAAAATCATCCTCAATTAGGTTATGATTTGCGCACGTAACAATAACTATGATTTGGTATTATTCCCAGTACCAAAGAAATGTTATTAAATATCTTAAAAATACGAAGAAGAATTCACTTCCCCATTTTCAGATTGAATGTTTTGCTATGTTTCGAGCAAAAGTTAAAGCCATTCCCAGTAATGAACAAACTGAAACGGATTTACCGGCATCTGGTGTTCTCCTTGATCACTGCTTTTTTGATTTGGACAATCTCTTTGATAGCAAGCAACGAAAGATTAGCATTATTAATAAAGGCAATCATGGTGACAATGATTTTTTAAACACGTCAATCAAATTTTTGATGATGAAATTAAAACATTAAATCTTTATTCATCCGAAGTTTTTTATAATCAATCTGTTAAACATGCAAAATCGATCGATTATCATTGATAATGAAAAACGAACTGGGTCGTTTAAAGACATCTTTGGATCAATGTTTGCTGATGCGGCAAACTTGAGTTCTTCTGAGTATCAAACAAAATACGGCCTAAGTTGATAGAAAAAACCCGGGGATTCTATTCATAGATTCCCCGGGTTACGATTTTCGCTAGTCTAAGGTAGAAGCGTTAAATTCCGTTAACACTACTTTATTTCATACCTTTATTAAATTCAGATGACAGACGACTCTCTTCTGATACCTGCTCTTTACGAGCCTCTTGAACCTCCGACATAAAGAACTTAACTTTTGAGAACCACCCTTTATCCCAACCAGGATTTGTCTGAGCTGCGTTTTGTAATTCTTCATAATTTTTTTCTGTTGGTTCACTTGCATAAGCTTGCATTGCTTTCATAACAGCCACTTTGGGTACATGCGTCTTATCAGTCGCATCACCTTTATCATATTTAGCCAAATATGCTGCAATAGAATCATCTATCTGAGCTTTTATGCCTTTTACGTTTTTCCCAATATTTTCATATTTTTTATTATTTTCGCTAAGCTGTCCAACTAATTTCTCTAATTCTGTACTTTGCTTTCCTCTTGGCTGCGTTCTTTCATACGTTTGGTACGCCGTAACTACTCGTTGCCAATCCTCTTTCTTCGTTGGGCTTTCTTTCGCCATGTAGGTATTTAACTCAGTATACAAAGCTTTAAGAGGAGTATCTGTCTTTGTTGTTTTACCAAGACCCAAAAAGCCCTTATCAATCTCTACAAGCTTGCCGCTCTCTATATCTTTTTCCTTTTGGCTTTGTATGAGACCTTTTATGTCTTCGCGTTCTGCTTTCGCATGAAGTGTCTGAGTGCTGACACTTTTTAGTTTCAAGCGTAAGTTTTTGGTAAAATCTTCCGCTCCATAGATACTTCGCCATAGCTTGTCGAAAATACCATCTTTTGCAACCAATTTAGCCAAATAGTCTTCATCTTTTTCAATTTTTGATTCAATAATGTCTACGTTACTAAGAGGCTTAGATAGACCCATCGCCGCTGTTTTTTCCATAATTGCTTTAGGAAGTTCTTCCTTAATTGAAGATATAAGTTTTGATGATACTCCCTTTGCCAGCTGCTTATCATCAAATATTTGCATAATTGCACTTTGCTTCATTGCTGAATTCTGATTTATTTTTTCTATAACCTTATCAAGGTACTGAACAATTTTATCATTACCGTGGACTGCATGCACACGTCTTTTGTCTCGTAAGTAATCTAAAGCAATTGCAGCATCAAGACTTAATGGAGCTTTAACACCATCTTTAGTATAGCAATTATAAGGGGCATCCAAATCATTTATATTATGGAGCAATTGTATCCTACAATAATTGGAAACACCTTCGTCAAAACCTTTAAAATCATTATACTTTTCAGCTAGCTCACGCATCTCCTGTTCATCTTTTTCAGTCCGTCCTCGTCTGTACTTTGTTGTTTTAGCCCCCATACTCTTCAATTCTTTATAGCGTATGTAATCAGATGTCTTCTGATTGCCATACATTACGGCACTTACCATCCCATCTTCATTACCTGTCATGATGGAAATTCCAGCCTTGGTAGTTACGGATACAACGCCGCCAATCTTGCTTTCTTTAGGGTGAGTGGCTGCTTTAACAACGGCATTTGTAAATCCTTGTCTATGCAGTTCTTGGGCAACCTGTAAGGCAAGGGGGTGATCGCCAAAGCCGCCCTCACAAGAGACTAATTTAATTGATTTAAGTTGGGTCTTATCTTTACCCTGAAATTGCTTGGCAAGATCCCGTGCTAATTCTACTGGCGTTTTGTCTCCGATATGTTGCCGTGTGTCATCGCTATGAGCCAGTAAAATGATTTCATCTGGTACTTCTTGTCCTTTAGTGCCAAACTCAAGTAATGGAATCTGCTCCGTTCTCTTACCTGCACCTTTAGCTACATTTTCTCGCAGCTTTTGTGCAGTCCCTAACTCGGAATCATCCCCGATATAATAAATTGCTTGGTCTAATTTTAATCTACTCATTTGATTTATCTCAAAAAGGTTCGCTTAAATTAATTATAGAACTATTTTGGATTTTTATTTTTTAGTTCTTCCCACATAATGAAATTTTGTTGCAGTTAAGTTTTCATCTCGTTCATGTGTTCTGTCATTATGGCAGGAACACCCAGTTCATAGTTGTTTGACATGGCAGCCTCCTTTTTCATTTTTTATCAGTATAAAACAACTAAGCTTAAGGATTGATTAAGAAAGAATCATTTTCGAAAAATTATCTTTAATAGAAGAGCGTAAACTAGTTGTTTGCAATGAGGATTATCTGAGAATAGAACACGCAGCCAAAATGAACTTACTTCATTTATTAATGATGAATGGAGTAACAATATGCCGCGCATTGCAAGCTACCAGCTCCAGCAGCGGTATCGAATATACACTTACTTCAGAACTAGCATCTCAGGGAATTTCTGTTATCGCTATTACTAGATATAATGACCTGTTACTTAAACTAAAGAATGAATATCCGGATAACTTAATCCATTATTCAAAAAGCAAGGCCATAAAAATATGATTTTCATATTCTCCATCGATTCGTACTGCATTCTTATGTATCCCTTCTTTTACAAACCCGTATTTTTCATACAGTGCAATTGCCGCTTTATTATGTTCACGCACTGTAAGCTCAATCCGTGTTAACCCTTTTTCTTGAGCCATCTGTAAAGCGGTGCTTAATAATGCCTCGCCAATACCCTGACCTCTATATGACGCAATGACGCCAATTCCCAAAGATCCAACATGAGCAAAAACAGGCCGGTCAAGCGAACTGATATCGCACCACCCCACCAAGCGATCCTGATGCAAAGCTACAACATGCGGCCAATTATTCTTGATATGATCTAAAACAAACTCTTTAGTTAATTGGATCGGAGGCCCTTCTAAAAAAGCTAAAAATTTACGCTCACGGGCAACACTATCCACTGCGGACCAAAACGCTTCAATATGTTGTTCTTGAATAGGGACAATAGTAAATTGCATAAGCTTCTGCTCAATGTTGGATCGAGATGTTAGTAAAAAGAAGTTTTGTCTTGGAGTCAATAGCGATTGTAACTTAATGGTCTCACTTAAGGATTTTAAATTTACAAGTAGGTTGAACTAACATTCTGAGCAATTTTGTGGGGCTACGCTTATCATTATTGCGGATAGAAATTAAAATAAGGAGAAAACGCAACGATCATGTTATAGTTCAAATTATCTCATAATAAGTTGAGAAATATGGAAGAAATTATAATCTATCACAATCCTAGATGCTCCAAATCAAGAAAAACTTTGGAACTACTGCTGAGTAAAAATGTAGAGCCTGTTATTGTTGAATACCTTAAAACCCCGCTTAATCTGGAACAATTGAAAAATTTAAGGGCTCACTTTGCATTTAAAGATTTTGTGCGAACCGATGAGGCTGTTTTTAAAGAACTGCGATTATCCCTGGATGATGAAAATCAAGTGTTGCATGCGATGCTCAAAGAACCCATATTAATGCAACGCCCTATAGTTACTTATAAAAACAAGGCCATTATTGGACGTCCGCCTGAAAACGTCCTGGAATTATTTAAGTAACCCTTTCTCGTAGCCTGGGTTAAGGTGTAGCCGTAACCCGTAAAATTAGAAACAGAAAACCCCGGTTACGCTGCGAAGCACCCAGACTACAGGTATTTATTAAGATGTTAATTGATTTGGGCACCCTGCTTGATGGAATGATACCAGTGCATTATAAATACCCTGGTAATCTGCAAATGCATTTCTATTTGCTTTAATATCATCAAAAACGTTGTCTGTTCTGCTACACGTTCCGGCATCTGTGATATTTAAATGATCACCACTCGCTTTTTTGTAGGCTATAAACGTTTCACCGCAATGCAAATGGGGTCTTTTTGACGCACTATTTCCCAAGAACTCCTGATTATTACAATAAGTTTTCTTAAAGTTGAGCTTCAGATGAGACAGGCCTGCGAATGCATTTGCTGAAAATGAAATAATAAAACATGCTGCCGTAATTGAGAGTTTATTCATCATATAGCTTCCAAAAAAAAGTGAAAAGATAAATTTAACACATCTCAATACAGTAACCAAGACTCAATTTCTGAGAGCCAGTATTTATCTCATGATCACGTCTCTGCCGACACCCCGCCCCACGACATGCTCTGGGGTGGAGTAGAGTCGAACACAGAGATTGAGAAATAAGTATTATAAATACACCTCTTGAGAGAAGACTCTCTATTTCTGCATCACATAACTTCCAGGTGCAGGAGGCAATGAGGAATCAAGATGAGGTGGCGAAACACGTCTTTGCGAACTGTTGTCTACTAACCATTCATGCCAGGCAAACCACCAGGAGCCATCCCTTTTTTTTGCCTTGCCCAACCATTTCTTAGGTCCAATATAAGGCATGTTTTTTTTACTTTCAAGAAGAGAGTAATAGCGTCCAGGGTGATTGGGTTCACTGACAATTCCTGCATTGTGGCCACCACTTGTCAACACAAAGGTAATATCTGTATGCATCATCAGGTGGATTTTATATACGGATTCCCAAGGCGCGATATGGTCATGTTCTGTGCTCACAGCAAAAATAGGTAAATGAATATTCTTAGGCGCTACCAATTCATCCTCAACGCGAAAATGTCCCTCTGCGAAATCATTCTGCAGAAAGAGTTTCTCAAGATATTCTGTATGCATCTTATAAGGCATCCGAGTAGCGTCAGCGTTCCAGGCAAGCAGGTCAATCATGCCGCGCTTTTTACCCGTCATGTAGTCGTCAATCATTTTTGACCAAATCAGATCGTAGGTGCGCAGCATCTGAAAAGATCCTGCCATATGTTTGGGATCCAGGTACCCTTTTTCCCACATCATATTTTTAAGAAATGCTATTTCACTTTCAGTGATGAACAGCATGAGCTCACCTGCCTTTGTAAAATCCCCTTGTGCCGCCAGAAGAGAAAGGCTTTTAAGACGGTTATCTTTATCTCTTGCCATTGCAGCAGCTGTAATCATTGCCAGAGTTCCACCAAGACAATATCCCATCAAATGAATTTTTGTCTTAGGTAAAATGTTACTTACCGCGTCGATTGCTGCCATTGCGCCTTGTCGGTAATAATCATCCATCCCTAAATCACGGTCTTTCTCATCCGGATTCCGCCATGAAACCATAAAAACCGTATGCCCTTGTCCAACAAGCCATTTAACCAAGGAATTTCCAGGTGATAAATCCAGAATATAATATTTCATTATCCATGCTGGTAATATCAGTATTGGCTCTTTGAAAACAGTTTCAGTTTTTGGTTCATATTGAATTAATTCAATCAAATGGTTCGAAAATACTACTTTTCCTGGAGTAATCGCAACATTCTTTCCTGGTTTGAACTTCCCGGCACCAGGGGGGGGCAAACCAGCCAATCTTCTTAGTGCATGCTCCACAGCAATCTCTGTACCTTGAATCAAATTAATCCCGCCACAGCGAATTGTTTCATAAAAAAGATCGGGATTGGTCATTACAAAATTGGAAGGAGATAAAGCATCAAGTAACTGGCGAATACAAAAAGAAACCGTACGCTCTGAGCGCTTGGACAGCCCAGGAACTTTTCGTGTTGCATGACACATCCATTCTTCAATCTGGAGAAAAACTTCCGCATACAAACGCCATGGCATCAACTGCCAATTCTCTTTATGAAAACGTACATCTTGTCCTTGCGCTGGTTGTGTATCACACAATAGATGCGCCAAAAATTCATCAATATGCAAGATAGGATAATAAGTCAATGCCAATAAATGTCCTGGCGATTGAGCTAATTGCAAAAGCCAAGCACAATGAGCAGTTCCAATTACCGCAGGACTCATCCCCATTGTTATTTTACCAAGATTTGCCTGATACAATTTATTAATATAATAAAAAAAATCATCTAATTTATTTTTATAAAGGGAATATTGGGAATTATTGATCTCAGATGGGGGATCAGATTGCTTCTTTAAGCTTAATCGAGTTGAGTCTGTATTCTTTTTTTTAGTTTCTTTCATGGTCAATTCCTTTTTGATCCCAACCAACAACGCTTTTTTACTGCGGTTTAAGCAGATAGTGATGTAAATTATAGTATTATTTTCAATAATGTGCGTGCGCGAAACCTGCTTTCCCCTGCCTTTTAAGGCTTATCATGATACAAAACAATCAATTCCTTACTGGAAGAACATCCTAATAATTCCATTACCTTGGCCAAATTGCCTTCCACAGTTCTATGGGAAATATTCATATCACGCGCAATTTCTTTTGAGCTTTTTCCCTGGGCAAGTAATCTAAGGCTGACTGCTTGTTGTTCTGATAAGTGTATCGGCAGATGGGACGATTTATGAAACAGCACCATATCCTTCTCATTTAATAGCACTGGCTTGGACTTTCTTGTTTTATTTTCGGCAATATGCTCAAAAGCGATTAATAGATGTTTTTCCAACGCATTATCATCTGTATCAAGAGAGATAGTCGCTACATTTTCAAATAATCGATCGCGCTCCGCATGAAGTGTCTCAAAAAATTTTTCGAGATCGACCGGTAATAATGGCGGAGAATTGCGCGAAATTCGTCCTATTTGGATTGCAGTACTCACCTGCAAAAATACAACGAACTCTGAAGACAACAATTGTCGAGTTATCTCATTGCAGATAATACTTGCTTCAGTGGCTACTACTATATTTTCTTTAGTTTTCAGCGTACTCAATAGATCATGTTGGCATTGGTAAAAATCTTTTTGACCGTTCACACCCAAAATCTCATTTAAAGTACGTCCAAAATGATACTCTATTCCAAGATCAGCATCAATAAACTGCCAACCCAGTTTTTCAGCCAATAATTTTGCAAATAAACCTTTACCAGCACCTGGTAAACCGACAATAAAAATGCGTTTGTGTTGCGTCATATTCCTTTCCTACATGTGAGCTTTTTTAATGAGTACGAATTACTGAATCTATGGAACATTATAAAATATGTATTCAAATGACATCAATACGTAGGAATACGTATCAAATGTTACAATTTTTAATCAGGAAATTTTAGGAACTCTTTTCTACTAACAATTTTTTTACAGCTAATAAATCAAGATAGGCATTTTTCTTATCGGCTGGATTACGTAAAAGATAAGCCGGATGATAGCTTACCATGAAGGGAATATTATTGTAGTGATGTAATGTATGACGTAATTGTTTCAACGGAAGCGGTTCATTCAGTAAGAATTGCCCTGCAAAACGTCCCAAAGCCAAGATCAAATGGGGTTGAATCAACTCAATTTGCCGGGCTAGATAAGAACTGCATTGAGCAATTTCATCCAACTGAGGATCTCGGTTATTTGGCGGCCTGCATTTCAAAACATTGGCAATGTAAACTTCTTCTTCAACTATCTCTATGCTTTGCAACATTTGATTGAGTAAACTTCCTGCTTTACCTACAAAGGGAAGCCCTTGCTTATCCTCATAAAAACCTGGAGCCTCACCAATAATCATCAGTTTTGCTGTCACACTGCCACGAAAAAAAACAGTTTGCGTGCGGGTTTTATGTAAAGAACAACGCGTGCACGCAGCCACCTCTTTTGCCAATGCAGATAAATCCTGCCCGCATGAAGAATGAGGCTTGCGTAACTCCCAGAGGTCTATTCCCATAGCCTGTAGATAATAACGATTTAAAGCATCTGACATAGAACGCTCACTTCAAATATAAATTTCTAGAGAAAAAATGAAGGGTTATTTTCGTTTTTAATTTTTGCTAAATCAATGCTGTGGTATGAAAAAATAACACCGTCTGAACCCATTACAGCAAAATCTGACATCCTTGTGAAGGCAGAGGTCCATCTGGGATGGATCTCCAAAGCCTCAATAGGATATCCTATCCTTCCAATCTATTGGGTGAAACAATCCTTAGTAGATACACAATATTGAAGCATTCAGACATAAAGCCCTACTTTAGAATGGTTACATTATCCCAATCTACGCGCCTCTTCAAACAACACTTGGCACACCTCCTCAAATTGGGTCTCATGCCAAATATTTTCAACAAGCAATGTTCCGTTATCGAGGCATACCTCATAAGCGGCTAATCCGATCAATATATGGGAAAATTTAATTTTTCTAAATTTGCTTAATGCTTCAAATAGCGTCAATCGTTCAATTTCGGAACCTGAAATATCATCGCCAAACTCACCATCAACGCCATTAAACTTTGTAGTAAACCATTCTTCCAAAGGCTGCCCGCTCATGATGAAGCTGTGAGATATTTGCGAACCTCCCAAAACTCGGGCATCCAAATACTGTTGAATATCAACGCAAATAGTATTTTTCTTTATATAGTGTAATGCTTCAGTAAATAATAAGGTTAATTCAAATGTCTGAACCTGCACTATAGCGCGTAATTCAATAACTGACTTAAGCAGATGCTGCTTTTTAGCCTGGCTTTCTTTAGCGTGATCCTGTTGTAGATTCTTCTTGGCTTCCTCTATTTGCTGATCCAGCTTAGCAATAATTGTTTCGAGACGCATCGCATTGCTTTCTTCGGTTAAATGCTCTTGCAACCAACCGCGCAACGCTGTAGGCAAAGAGAGTGCTTGCTTACTTGAAAATGCTTTTGTTAATGCAGCATTAAAATCATCAGGAGTTAATTGATTATATAATTCACCTGCCTTCATATAAAGATTTGCATGTTCTTCCTCCAAATGCTCTTCCAGCATTTTGCGCTGTAAATCATCAATTTTAGCTTTGTTTGTTATTTCAATCATCCCTCCCCCTGGTAAAAGATAAAATCCTTGATGTTTCGCAAAACGGATCCGTCCCTGTGCATCGACATGGATTCTATCTACTGCTTCATTTTCAAGCTTCCCTCCCATTTGGATTTGAATGGGATATAACTGAGCAGCGGGAGGATAATAAATATCAAGCTCATCCAAGTTAAAAAGATGTGATTTATTGGTTTTCTTCAAATGAGCTTTTTGTGCTGCACGAAACTCTTTCCAAATCTCTGGCGTATATTCATGAATAGAATGTTTCAATCTCATTTGGCCTGGCGTTTTACCAAACTCAAACCAAGAACTTAATTGAGCATCCATTTCCATGCCATAGAAATCTAATAAAATATCAAAATACTGTTGGTTCTCCATGCGTTGCAAAACATCAACGTAATTAATGAATGTCGCTGCATAAGCTAAAACTTTAAAATGAGTCTTTGCTTGATTCTGATGGATTACTTGGCCGGGAAGCTTTTTGATACCTGCAATCATTTCCTGCATCATAGCACGTCGAGCCTGAGGGTCCGCTTCTTTATATTCGATTAATATGGGGCCAACATCTGTAAATAACTGCACTAGGGATTCCTCCTCATTTAGAGAAAAGATTTTTTTATAACTTTGAAGCACTCACTTTAAAACAATTAAATACCAGTTTATTCAAGTTTTTATCTCATTATAGTTAATGATTTTAAATTATTTTGCTAATATATCTTCGGTTGTCATTTAGGAAGAAAATTATTCATGACCACAGCGAAGAATCCAAGTCCTTATTCAGCAGACACAGCGTTTCAAGATGGCAGGTTACGCCAGGCTCAACTAAAAATGCTTGCCATGCTTGAGGTAGTGGATACAATTTGTCTTAAACATAGTTTGGACTATTGGCTTGATGCGGGAACCCTCTTAGGGGCTGTTCGGCATCAAGGTTTTATTCCCTGGGACGACGATGTGGATATTGCCATGCCACGTGCTAGCTATGAACAATTTTTACGTGTAGCGCCAGCAGAAATTCCAAAATGGATGTGGCTGCAAACAATTCATAGTGATCCAGGCTATTTTAATATGGCTACCCCTTTAAAAATCAGAGATCGCTCCAGCCGCTTTATTGAAAAACACGAAAAAGGTAATGAGCCTTACATTCAGGGTATCTTTATTGATGTTTTTGTCTATGACACCATGCCTGTAGATCCCAAGCAACGTAAGCGATATAAATTCTACGCGAAAAAGCTCTCGCGGTTATTAAGCACCAAATACAGTAAAGTAAAAATAGGGCACTATCCTGCTTTTTATAAAGTTCTAGCCTCTTTTTTTCCCAAGTCTCTGCTTGAATTTTGTTTGCAAAAAATTATTCATCAAGCCAATACCAGTAAAAGCCCTTATATAGGAAGAGGCTATAATTGCGTAGGAAGAAATTTAATCAAAAAAGATGAAATATATCCTTTACAACGAGTTTCGTTTGAAACCAAAGAATTTAATATTCCGCAAAATGCAGATATATTTCTTATTCAACAATATGGAGATTATTTGCAGTTGCCTCCTGAAAATCAAAGAATAATGAGACATTGCAAGGAGCTTATCCCTCATCTGGAAGAAATCATTTAAATAACCAGGGTAACTGGATCTAATTATTGTTTCTCTCAATTAAGTTAATTTTCCATTGCCTTTGCAGGGGTAGAATATCCTATTAAGGCTTAGGATGGACATGATAAATGGATCCCTGCCTTCGCAGGGATAACAAGGGGGCGCACTCAGAATTTATGCACCGCATCCAGTGGATCCGCCTGAAGACAAGAGCTGGATTCCACGCATAAAGCGCGGCTATCAGGTATTTTGATTTTATATTATGCTAAGAGGCATTTACTCTAGATATTGACAAATAATCATGCAATCGGTTATTATTAAATCCAATATCAAACAAGCACATCATTATTAAAGAGGCTTAAACACATCATGGAAATTATCTCTTAAGTACGCCCTAAGCACAGGGCAACGACGGTAACAGTCGTACTAATTGCCCATTTGCACTACTTAAGTGAGTTACATGATGCATAAGCCAATTCAATTTAAACACCTTTGTCTTTCTTTTCCCCATAAAACATGTTTTGTGGATTTTAGCGGCCAAATTCCCTATGGCAGTCGTATTGCGATTATAGGGCGTAACGGCTCTGGAAAATCTACCCTGCTTAAATTACTTGCAGGAATACTTGAACCAACTGATGGTGGCATCTGTTTTCCTAAAGAAATAAAGATAGGTTATGTGCCGCAAATTATTGAAGAATTTGATTCATTAAGTGGAGGGCAGCGTTTCCATAAATTATTAACTCAAGCACTAGCATCCGCTCCAGATCTCTTAATGCTGGATGAACCCAGTAATCACTTGGATCGTAACAATCGCCGCTCATTGATGAGAATGCTCGCTAACTATAGGAACACTTTGATTATGGTGACTCATGATATTGAATTACTGCAATCCAGTGTAGATACGATTTGGCATGTCGATCATGGAGAAGTACATATTTTTACAGGATGTTATGAGGATTATTTACGAGAAATCAATATTCAACGCGGTGCGATTGAGGGTGAAATTGCAGATCTGATGCGTCAGAAAAAACAGATTCACGCAGATATGATGAGAGAGCAGGCACGTGCTAAAAGCAGCAGAACTCAAGGTGAAAAACACATCCAGCAGAGAAAATGGCCTACCATCGTGTCACAAAGCAAAGCAGGAAATGCCCAAAAAACCTCAGGTCGTAAAAAAAGTGCGATCAATCAAAAAAAACTGGAGCTCACGACACGTTTATCCGCTCTCTACATACCTGAGGTCATTCAACCTAAATTTGCTTTGCATGGAGTAGGAACCAATCAGGCTTTAGTGACCGTCAGTGAAGGTACTGTTGGTTACGAGAAAAATAATCCTGTTCTGCGGGAATTGCGATTCTCAATAAAAGCACGCGAACGGATTGCGATTCATGGGAACAATGGCTGCGGTAAGTCCACTTTACTCAAGGCCATTTTGAGCAATAAAGTGGTAATAAAAAAAGGAGACTGGGCCATACCTCACGCGCATGAGATCGGTTACCTAGACCAGCATTATAACAATCTGCCAGCAGAGAATACGGTATGGGAAGCTATAAGCTCTTTCTTAAAGGATAAATCCTATACCGAAATTAGGAGCTATTTAAATGATTTTTTATTTCGAAAAAATGAAGAAATTAATGCGTTGGTTTCAACCTTATCTGGCGGAGAAAAAGCCAGACTTTCCCTGGCACAAATTGCAGCAATTACACCCAAACTACTTATTTTGGATGAAATGACCAACAATCTGGATAGAGAAACCCGCGCGTATGTAATCCAGGTACTGAAAGTATATCCAGGTGCCATGATTGTGATTTCTCATGACTCTGATTTTTTGAGCGCTATTGAAGTAACTGACGGATATGAAATAAAGGATGGATTATTAAGATCCTTATAGGATATGTTTACATTTCTGCTATCTTGGCCAAACTGTTCTGATTTTCTGCAATGCATCCTGCATGCTGCGCTTAGGTATCAGTAAATCAAGTTATTTTGATTTAAGCAGCGGCATGTAAACACACCCCAACCGTAACGAAAACCGAGTAAAAAGTATGAATAAAACAGACACTTCTCTTAGTAAATTTTTCTTCAATCTGATCAAGCCCTATAGGGGGTATGTTATTGGACTATTATTTACCGCTGCATATTGGGGGATTAATAATTCACTTTCACCTTATATGTTAAAGCTTATTATTGATAAGATCGCTGCATATTCAGGCGATAAAACAGCTGTGTTGGCTGCAATAAAACCCAACGTCATCATATACATTACACTTTGGGTTTTAATTGCTGTTGATATGCGTCTTTCAGATTGGTTTCGCCTAAAGTTATTCCCCTACATCCGCTATGATTTGGTGAATCACATGTTTGCCTATTTGAATCAGCACTCACATCGATTTTTCCAAAATAACTTTGCAGGAAGTTTATCAAATAAAATTTCTGATATGACTGCAGGCACCATAACGATGTTCACCACGATTGATGATGCTGCAGCACAAATTGTTGGTCTTATTATTGCAATTATAAGCATGCTTCTTGTGCATCCCGTATTTGCCTTAATTTTACTTATTTGGGCAAGTATATTTTTGGGAATCGCAATGGTTTATTTCAAGCCAGTTCAGGATCTGTCTAATGTGTTCGCGGCCAGTAAAACGACATTAGTCGGAAAAATTGTTGATAGTATAAGCAATATTACAAACCTGCGTTTGTTTTCCAGAGCAAGCTACGAAAATCAATTGATTCGCAATACAGTTCAAGATACCACAGATAAAGATCAGATCATGCAATGGACTATTTTGAAAATGCGTACTTTTTGGGATGTAAGTATTATCGTGCTGATTGCTGCTAATTTATATATGTTGGTCATTATGTACAGTAAAAACCAAGTATCAATCGGTGATTTTAGTTTTATTATTTCATTATCAATCAGCATTTTTTATAATTTGTGGTATCTGGCAAGTCAATTTGTACTTTTTGCAGAAGAACTGGGTAAATGCAAACAAGCCCTGACTCTAATTTCCGAGTCACATGAGATTACGGATAAACCCAATGCACAACCTCTAATAGTCACTCAAGGTCGTATTGAATTTAAAAATGTGAGTTTTCACTATGATGACGGGGCACATCTTTTTAAAAATAAATCCGTGATAATAGAGCCTGGGCAAAAAATTGGTCTTGTAGGTTTATCGGGCTCTGGAAAAAGCACTTTTGTTAATCTAATTCTCCGTTTGTTTGACGTAGAGTCGGGAAAAATTTTGATTGATGGAAAAAATATTTGCGATGTCACCCAAGAATCATTGCGTGAAAATATTGCGATGATTCCTCAAGATGTGACTTTGTTTCATCGCACCTTAATGGAGAATATTCGTTATGGCCGCATTGATGCAACAGATGCAGAAATCATTTCAGCATCAAAAAAAGCACACTGCCATGAATTTATTTCCCAACTCCCTGAAAAATATAATGCCTTAGTTGGTGAACGCGGTATTAAGTTATCGGGAGGACAACGACAACGTATTGCGATTGCCAGAGCTATGTTAAAAAACGCGCCCATTCTGATTCTGGATGAGGCGACATCTGCGTTAGATTCACTGACTGAAAAATTGATTCAGGATGGTTTGCATGTGTTAATGCAAAATAGAACGACTATTGTTATTGCGCATCGACTCTCTACTTTATCCGAAATGGATAGGATTTTGGTTTTTGAGGAAGGTCGTATCATTGAAGATGGTTCGCATGAGGAACTCATTAAAATAGCAAGTCATTATAGCCGTATGTGGAAGATGCAAGCTGGGGGATTTTTACCTGATACGTTGTAGTGAACCTGACGAAAATGAAGCCATAACCTGGGGACTATAAAAAGAAAACCCGGGTTGACTTCTTCTTCACCTAGTCTATAACGCTGCAGGTATCGTCAGTTTATTACGAGAAACTTTGGCATATTGAGCCATTATTTAATAAACATTACTTTGCTTAACTCTATACTACTACGTTCCGCGGACAACCCGAGGAACGCAGGAATGAAGATAATAAAAAACTGTTACTTCCTCAGGCTATAAAGGCGAATGCTTCTTACATTGAAGCTTGTTCAGTAACCGTTTTTTTACTTCGTTCATGCTGTATCAACAGTTCAGCAAGCGCATCTGGGCTAGCATCTTTTTTAGGATCAATTGCCCGCTCATTCCATTTAGGTATTCTAACTGCCTTAAAAAAATGATCTTCAGCTTGTTCAAAGCGTTTATCATAATCGGGTGTATAAATCTTGCTGAATCCAGTGATTTCTCCCTTGTCATCTGCCTCTAACTCCAGAATGGCCTTTTGAATCGCAGTTTTGGCATCTAGTTTTGTACCCTTGATTCCATCCTCCAAGATCTTTTTAGCAGCTTCAAAAGTTTCTGAAAAAACGACTTCATGACCTAACGAATATCCACAAACTTGCTCATACGTCATTGTGTGGAAAGGAGAAACTAAATAAGAAGCCAAATCGGAAAAACCATCTCCTACCTTGGTATATGCAGGACTAACGATTGCGTATATCTTTTTCATTTTATTCCCTAAAAATTAAAATATATAAAAGTCCGTTCACGAATATGAACTGGCCCAATCTCCATTTAAATGCGTTTAAATATTATCACATTTGTCTTATTTGTATATGTCTGCAAAATTCGGTATGTTTCTGATGCAAATGTCCTAAAAAAAGACCTTTTTCCAAACTCTCTGAGGGGAGTAAAGTGCGAGAAAAACCGGAGCGAAGAACCTGAGTGTATACACAGTGACATGAGAATTGAGCATCGACGAGCAATTTCCTTCCTCAATAGCGTTTGGAAAGAGATCTAATGACCATTGAGAGTAATTTTCATTCACTCATCTATACTCAAAATACCCAGTAAAAAAATTTTGATTTTTTGCAGGATGCAATGCTGGGGCTGACAAAAAAGGAGTGTTTTATGAAAGTTAATTATTTGGTTACTTCCCTCATTTTACTACCACTATGTGGTTTCAGCCAGACTCAAGATGATCTTACTACTTTAACTATGTCACAAAATCCGGAGAATAAAAACAGCCGTGTCACCACATACTCTAACGAAACAGAACATCTAAAACAAAATAAGTTGCTTACCCGCAGCATTGAATATCCTACTCAAATCATTCGTATGGAGGAAAATATAGAAAGCCAGCAATTTTCTTGCGATGAGGTGAATGATCAAATTGATAAAATCTTAGTACAACGTATAGTGAATGAAAAATTTTCTTATGCCATTTATATTAGTTGCTATTATAACCCGGAAACTAAATTGGCGACCCAATTCATTATCAACAGTTATTTTGACCCTTTAAGTGATGAAGCAATTACGTACTTGGAATCCTATCTCAGTGAATATAATGGTACAGATCTCTTAGGCACAAAATACAAAATTGAATCTGCAAAAGGTCTCATCATTTCCTTAGAGATTGCGGCAGGAATGAAAAAAAAACCCAATAGACCTCCTTTTACAGAATATAGAAAAGACCATAGCAGTTTCTATTTCAAAAGCAATTACGAAATGAAAAATAAGTTGTTTAGTGATATTTATCAAAATTTCTTTACTCCTGATCCAGATAAAATACTTCCTTTCCTGGATAGATGGATCTCTTCACATGCCAGCTCTATTTATAAAGCTGTCTTGAGAGATTCAAATTATGTTGAACTACTGCCTGAAAAAATTTTTCTTATGGATAATGAGGAAATATTTGTATCGAACTTGAAACAATATTTTGCCCATTTTTGTGAACCCTATGAAACTCATAGATGCTTAAATCGAGCGGGAAAAATTGACAGTGAGGAAAACTATTCTGAGGTTGCTTCGTAAACATGTAGCCTTGCCTGGTTGCTTGCAACTGAATCTTCTACACATAGCTGAAATAACCAGTTGAGGCTTATTCCGACATCCCGCCCCCACGACTTGTTCGGAGGGGCGCAAGAAGAGATATGATCAAGATACAGTTGCGAGCAACCAGGCTATATTGTTATATACTTTTTTAACCCAATTCAGGTTCAAATGCAGATACCTTTCTGGGCTTTAATTCCCCTTGTTCTTCAGCAATAGCCTTATCATTAACAATCTTAGTTACACATGCATCAGACCAAACATTTAAAGCGGTTTCCAGCATATCAATTAAACCATAGAAAGGTAAAATAACCCCCATAAGCACAATAGGAACATTCATACTAGATAACAAACTAATACTCAGAAAAAAACATCCCATGGGTACACCGGCATTTCCAATAGCAGCTATTGTGGCAACGAATACCCATAAAACCATTGTGCCATAAGAAATTGGCATACCGTGATTCTGCATTAAATAAATCACTGTAGCAAAAATAAAGGCGGCACAACCATTCATATTAATACTGGTGCATAAAGGTAAAACAAAACGACTTACCGATGGTTTTACCTGCAAATTCTTTTCTATAGTATTCATTGTGACAGGTAAGGTTCCTACTGAGGACTTGGAGAAAAAAGCTACTGATAATGCAGGAAGCATGGATCGCATTGCTGCAAAAGGCTGAATTTTATTCTTTTTTAACCATAAAGGTAAAACCACAAAACCTTGAACTAAATTAGCCAAAACAACGATCAATAAATATTCACCTATGCCCTTAATGTCCATACCCGAGCGCAACTGGACAACTGTTGACGTAATAAAGCCAAATAGCCCTAATGGAATTACCATGATAATCCAACGTGTCATGACTAAAAACATACCATGCGCGCCACGGAAAAAACGCGTAATGGTCTCACGAGACTCCTCATCAGGAATTTGTCGCACGGCAATACCGATAATAATACTTAAGAACAATACCCCCATAACTTGTTGTTCAAGAAAAGGAGATAATAAATTGGTAGGTATAATATTCGCCAAATATCCTAAATAACCTAAACTGCTTGCTGACTCGACTGTATGTGCATTGAGATCAACCTGAACCGAACTGGGCTGGATTAAAATATAAAGCAAACAACTAATCATCGCAGCTACGATTGTAGTAGAAAAAGTATACTTGATCGTTCGTTGCCAAATTTTTTTCATGAACCCATCAGTCTTGTAATTTGCCAAGGTAACAATAATCGATAAAGAAATAATAGGTAAACTAATGCACTTGAAAAGTTTGATAAACAAATCTGAAATCAATAAACCTGTCTCTTTCAAAACAACTATATTTGACATCCCACTGGCAATACCCAAACCTATCATTAAAGCGTAAATCAAAGGAGTGCTGAAAATGAATTTTTTTTGTTGATGCGCTGCACACATGTTGGTGATCCTTAAAAAATAAAAAAGTGAATTAAAAGATTGTGTTAGCAACAACAAGAAAGGAGCTTAAAATGAGCGAGAGTGGAACGATGAGTCGTTTGATTCGAGTGAGTTAACATATAACCTTACACCTGTCTGATTAAAATATGTGCAATGAGAAATATTCTAACACATTCAATAGGTTCGTCAAGAAATTTTATATGGCCAAAACGATTAATCAACCAATTCAATACAATTAATTTGTTGCTTTAAACGAATGATCCGACGATAAGCATCTTCGATACGTTGCGGTTCTATTTTTTGCTCAAAAACCAAACGTTCAATGGTCTCAATCAATTCATGTGCCGTAATTTTCGCCAATTGGTTCGCAAAGATCAGCATATCTGCCCCTGCATTGATTGTCAGACATAAAGCATCATCAAGCGAATAATGATCTGTAATTGCCCGCATTTGTAAGTCATCTGCAATAATTACTCCATCATAGCCTATAGTCTCACGCAAGACGCCTGTTAAAATTTCATGGGATAAAGTTGCAGGTAACCCCTGATTATCCAACTGCTTATTCACCACATGTGCTGTCATAATCATAATAGGTTTATAAATATCGCGCACTAATTGGTAATATGGAATCAACTCTTCTTTGAGGAACGTTTTTGTAACATCGACAAATCCTTTGTGAGTATCGCCGACCGCACTACCATGGCCTGGAAAATGTTTGTAACAGCATGCAATACCATGATGATAAAAGACATCAACAAATTTTTGGGCTAAATGAATTACATCATTATGATTCGCTGAAAAACTACGCTGAGCACTTCCGATAATTCCTTGCTCGTGTTGTAAATGTAAATCAACAACTGGAGCAAAATTAAGATTGAAACCCAAAGATTTTAATGTAAATGCCATTTGAGTTAACTCAGCCTGCAAAGCCTCAGGTGATAATTGTGCCATGTTATGCGCACTCATAGTCGGCATACATCCTTCAACCCGAGACAATCGATCTATGGAGCCTCCTTCATAATCTATTGCAATTAATAAAGGTGAGTCATTATTTTTGTAATTTATTTCTGCAGAATAATAATTAAGTTGATGTGTTAAGCGTTTGATTTGCGTCTGATTTTTTAAGTTTTTACCGTATATACCCGTAGAAGCATCTTGATCAAACAACAAAACGCCTCCTAATCCATCGGTTGAAAGCCACTCAGCTACAGGACTTTTGTCATGAAGCTCACAACCCTCAAACCCCATAACCAACATTTGACCAATTTTATTTCTAAGAGTAATCATCAGTCGCTCCGTCAACAAAAATTGTTGTAACGAGAATCATACACAAAGATAAAAATTAATGCCATTTATATCTTTTTTGGAGGTATTGCTGGAATATCGCTAAAATTACAACTGCAATTACCTGATCCCTTAGGAGGAAGCGGAACGAGTGAGAAATCACTCGCAAAACAAACGGTCACGTTCCAAGCTGAATCACCAGGATTTATTGAATTGGGTAACGACCAATAATTTTTAGCAATATAAGTTTTCCCTTCGTCACTTTGCCAAAAAACCGGGGAAAACTGAGCTTTATACATTAATTTCTCACCCGGTGTGCAAGGGAAAGTCTGACGGGTCCAGGATTTTTTAGCAGGTACACTAATTGTTGTCAAAACTTTGGCAGTTGTAGCATCCATTACATCAACAGATACATTATAATCGGTCCAACAATTATCTTTAACTAAAGTGTAATAGCAAGTCACTTCAGTAGCCCAAATACAGCTTGATGAAATCAGGCTGAGTATGTAAATAAATGTTCTTACTAACATGATTCAATCCTTTTATTATAGAGCGTAGCAAAAAATTTGTTTTGCCTCAAAGGCAGAGAAAATCAAATATGTTTCGACAGTAAACCTATTATTCATAGTATATACAATATCAGTCATAAATTTAGGGCAAGGGTTGATTTTATTATCCGACCTGTATAAGCTTGCCCAAATTGGGAGAGATGGCCGAGCGGTCGAAGGCGCACGCCTGGAAAGTGTGTATACGGCAACGTATCGAGGGTTCGAATCCCTCTCTCTCCGCCAAGTTTGATAAAATGGCAGTTTAATCAGTTCAGTTCCCATGTTAATGTTTACTCGAACGGTTGGATTTGAGCGCAGGTCTCACAAAGATGCGCCGCATACGGACGTTCCTTGATAGGGGCTGAGCACATACGACTTAAAGTATCTGCCGTTTTTTATGTTGAATATTCCCATAGGTGCTTTTGCAATGATGGAGCTAAAAATCCTTATTTGTGAGCATGCAAGAGCTTATGAACAATTCATTTAGGGATATGGCATATGAAATTAATTGTAATAGGAATTTTATTCTCATTTAATGCAATCGCTGGTGATTATTTCCCTAAACTGACATCACAAGATCAGCCATGGTCTTTTATTGCAACTGCTGGCGCAGGCAATTATCAGATAACATCCAGAGACAAAAGTGTTCCAATAGGACGACTAGCACTAGCCAATGAAATGATGCTTGCAGGAAATATCGCTTTAGGTCTGGAATTAGGACTGCAAACGGGGACTCACATAAAGCTGAATATGCCGCAAGAAGCTTTTCTAGCCCTTAAAAAATGGATTCCTATGCAAACAACTCTCGCCCCTACCTTGGATTTATTGATAACCAGCAAAAGCGACCCCCTAGGTAATAGTTCTTTTTTTGCCCAACTAAAAGGTGGACTTGCCTACAGGCATTGGCAGGATAATCGTGTTCCCCTGAACGATATTTCTCAACTGGCAGGCGAAGTACAGGCAGGATTTGGTTACCCAATTACCGCACTAGCCAACCTGAGCCTGCTATATCAAGGGATATTCAGTGGTAATGGACCAAACTTTCATTTCGATACCTATTCTAAAAGAGAACAATTATCTAACATTCCCACCTTACATGCTGTACTTTTGGGATTGTCGGTTAACCTATAATCCCAGCTTGTTTACATTCCTATCATATCGACCAAACCTGCTCTGATTTCTGTGTTACTATGCTCACAACGGGATGTATTCTGCCTTCACCAGAATATATTAGGCTATAATTTAATCAAAACGGAGCTACTTCTCTATTAAGTTGCAGGGAGTATTATCATGAAAGAACAACATTATGCCTATAAAATCACTCATAATGCATCAGGCTTGAATTGTCCTCATTCCGCCTTGGAAAAAGATAGAATGGTGGATTTATTAAAAGAAATAGAAAGCCAACATAGTGAAGGGATATTCTGGATATTTAAACAATTTGGTGATCAACCTCAAGAACCGCTGTGTATCATAGACTGCTCAAAAAAACGAATTTACTTTCATTATTCCGGCGAAGTTGATGACTTAATGGATGCTATAGCCAATCTAAGCCATTAACGTGCTGTCTCAGAATGGATTGAACGACATTTTTAAACCAAATTGATCATTATTGATTTGTTTTGATCTCATTTATTACATGAAACCTCTAGACAAATGACCTTCTTTTAGTCACCATGTCACTCAATTTTTATTCCAAACAAAGAGAATATTCATGTCTTTAAAATCCAAAATAATTTTTTTAAGTTTCATCCTTTTTAGCCTATTGCCCTGTGCTTATGCAGCCTCAGGAACAAAGCATACTGATAGTGATGCTGCCATCCAAAATGCTGTTTTATTTTATATAAACGAATACAGGCAGAAACATGGTTTATCCAAGCTGACCATGGACAACCATATGGTCATTCAAGCAAGGCAACATTCTCAGGATATGGCCAATCATCGTATGCCTTTTGGTCATCAAGACTTTGGGAAGCGTGTTGCTAAACTACGCTCACAAATTAAAAATACTGGAGGTGCAGCCGAGAATGTCGCATACAACTACAAGACGGCTCAGATTGTAGTCAGTCAATGGGTTAAAAGTCCGGGGCATCGAAGAAACATTGTAGGAAATTATAATCTGACAGGTGTAGGTATTGCCCGGGATAAACAAGGTAAACTCTATTACACCCAACTTTTTCTGCAAACAGGAAAAAGTCCTCGAAGTTACACTGTAAGAAGACCCTACATCAGCGTTCCTTTCTTCGGCATCAAAAGACAGAGCTGATCAAAGAGAATTAAAAATTCGTAGCCTGGGTGATATGAAGTGGAACCCGGGTTTCGCTTCGCTATACCAAGGCTACTCGATTAATAATATCTAACCTATTGTCCCATTCATATGCCTTTAATTTTTCTCATTAATTCAATGGTCTGTATATTAACTTTCCAATTTTAACGAAATCTTTGCAAAAAACCATGGGAATTATGTGGCAATAAGACCAAGACTGGCCTATCATAGAATCATAGACAGTACACATTGTTCAGCCAACATCATTACTTAGGGAGCCAGATTGAGAGTGCGGTGTGCAAGCTTAGCGTGTACTAAGAAGCCTAAAACACTCCGGAGGAGTCCACCTTGGTAAACAGGACTGTACTCAATCTTACTGTCTATACGAATTCCATAAAAAGGCGTATAAAATTATACGCCTTTTTATTTTCTTATTGCCATTAAATTAAGTAACGACAACTGATACATAACCTGGATGATTTGCTACTGCATCGTCCAGGATTATATAGTCACTCTTTACCTACCTGACTATTATTTTTATAGATAACCACTATAATCAAATAGTTAAACCCAAGTTAGTATTATAATTGAATATATAATAACACATGGACGTTTGCTCAAATGGATATTTTATTAATTTTTCTTGCCCTGTTCTTTTTTAGCTTATCTTTTGGGCTAATCAGGTTCTATGATTATTTATCAAGGAGTGAATCATGAGCTTGTATTTAATCTGTGGAATAATTGCTTTCGGCTTATTAATTTTTTTGTTACTTGTATTATTCAAACCCGAATTATTTTAACAGTAGATTTTTAATTTAAATATGGGAATGGAGCCCTATGACAAAACCTGGTTTCCTACAAATTGCGTTTTATCTGTTCTTTTTATTGCTCCTTGTGAACCCCTTAGGCTGGTATATGGCACGGGTATATCAAGACCGCCCCTGTGGTTTAAACACTTACTTAAAACCTTTTGAGCACCTAATCTATAAACTTTGCAGCATTCATACTCAAGAGGAAATGGGATGGAAAACCTATTTATCGAGCATGCTCTTTCTTAATTTAGTAGGATTACTGGTCGTTTACCTGGTACAACGTATCCAATTCTATTTACCACTGAATCCTCAGGAATTTGTTTCTCCCTTCCCTGATCTTGCATTTAATACCGCCGCAAGCTTTGCCTCCAATACAAATTGGCAGGCTTACAGCAGCGAAGCAACGATGAGTTATTTCACACAAATGTTTGCCCTGACAGTACAGAACTTTATTTCAGCAGCAACGGGTATGTCGTTATTAATTGCAATAATACGAGGGCTTGTAAGACATGAAAGTAGCGGTCTTGGGAATTTCTGGGTAGATACTGTTCGCGGAATACTCTATATCTTATTGCCTTTATCATTGATTTTTGCCCTCATTTTGTGCTCACAAGGCATTATTCAGAATTTTAAGCCCTATCAAAAAATTAACTTGACTCATCCGTTTACTTATCAGAACCCTGTAGCCGATGTAACAGGTCAAACTGCCTTAGATAACCAAGGCAATTCTAAAACAACAACAGTAAGCGTAACAGAACAAATTATTCCGATGGGACCTGTAGCGTCACAAATTGCCATTAAACAACTAGGTACTAATGGAGGTGGTTTTTTTAATGCCAATTCTGCCCATCCATTTGAAAACCCTAATCCGCTCACCAATTTTCTGGAAATGGTAGCGCTTTTACTGATTCCGGCAGCTTTTTGCTTTACGTTTGGTGCTATGGTGCATGATAAAAGACAAGGATGGGCACTATTAATCGCCATGTTCATTCTTTTTTTTCCATGCTTAATACTTGACGCAATAGTCGAACAGAAAGGAAATCCTGCCTTTCAACAAATGGGGATTGATACCACAGCTCAATCTGAACTTTATCCTGCAGGGAATATGGAAGGCAAAGAGACTCGTTTTGGCATTGTCAATTCGGCAATTTGGGCAACTGCTACAACCGCATCTTCCAATGGCTCAGTCAATTGCATGCTTGATTCATTTACGCCTTTCGGCGGTTTAATTCCTTTATGGATGATGCATTTAAATGAAGTGAGCTTTGGTGGCGTAGGTTCCGGCTTGTACGGCATGTTAATGTTCGTGATTCTTACTGTATTTGTTGCAGGACTTATGGTCGGCAGAACTCCTGAATATTTGGGTAAAAAAATTGAGCCTTATGAAATGAAAATGGCGTCCATTTCTGTTTTGATTATGCCTTTAAGTGTGCTCATCACTACAGCCTATGCTTCAGTAACAACAATGGGAATAAGCTCCATAGCCAATCCTGGAGCGCATGGCTTTACAGAAATCCTTTATGCGTTTACTTCGATGGGAAGTAATAATGGCAGTGCTTTTGCCGGTTTAAATGCCAATACCCCCTTTTATAATATTGCCGGAGGCATGTTGATGTTAATTACCCGCTATTGGCTCGCTATTCCGGCTCTGGCAATTGCCGGCTCACTCGTTAAGAAAAAAAGGATTCCCAACAGTCCAGGTACATTAGCAACTCATACACCTCTTTTTATTACTTTATTAGTCTGTATTGTCATCGTTCTCGGTGCCTTGTCCTTTTTACCGGCTCTTGCTCTTGGCCCCATTGCGGAGCATTTGATGCTTTGGGGGGAATATGGATACTAAATCACACTCTATTTGGGATTTTGGCATTATCAAAACTGCATTACTCGATGCACTTTTCAAATTGACACCTCATATTCAAATAAAAAATCCCGTAATGTTTACCGTATATGTAAGCTCCATTATCACAACAGTTCTTTTTATAACAGCACTCTTAGGAGATGGAGGAACTCCACCATTTTTTATTCTTGCTATTAGCTTATGGCTTTGGTTTACACTTTTGTTTGCCAATTTTGCAGAAGCTATGGCGGAAGGTCGAGGCAAAGCCCAAGCTCAAGAATTACGGCGAGCACGTCAGGAAATTCAGGCTAAAAAATTAACAAAAAAGTCGAAAAGTGCAAAATTCACTATTGTTCCCTCAGTACAGTTGCGCTCTGGGGATATGGTCCTGGTTGAAGCCGATGACTTCATTCCCAGTGATGGAGAGGTTATCGAAGGGATTGCTTCAGTTAATGAAAGTGCTATAACAGGGGAAAGTGCGCCAGTAATTCGTGAAAGTGGTGGAGACCGTAGTGCAGTAACTGGAGGCACGCAAGTGATTTCTGATTGGCTTATCATTCGCATTACCTCCAATCCAGGTGAAACATTTTTAGACCGGATGATTGCCTTAGTCGAAGGGGCAAAACGCCAAAAAACACCTAACGAGCTAGCATTGACCATTTTACTTGCGGCTTTAACCATTGTGTTTTTAGTGGTTTGTAGTACTTTACTTTCTTTTTCGATTTACAGTATATCAGTATCAAAGACGGGGTCGGTAATTTCAATCACGGTGCTTGTTGCCCTCTTTGTTTGTCTAGCTCCAACAACTATTGGTGGACTGCTTTCTGCAATTGGTATTTCAGGCATGGACCGAATGATTCAAGCCAATGTCATTGCTTTATCTGGCCGTGCGGTTGAAGCTGCGGGTGATATCGATGTGTTATTGCTTGATAAAACAGGAACAATCACTTTGGGTAACCGTCAGGCAACTGAATTTATTCCCGCAGAAGGAGTAGATATTACAGAGTTAGCCGATGCAGCTCAATTAGCTTCTCTAGCGGATGAAACCCCTGAAGGCCGAAGTATAGTTATCCTTGCCAAAAGAAAATATAAATTACGTGGTAGAGCGCTTGCCCCATTGAAAGCAACATTTATTCCTTTTACAGCACAAACACGTATGAGTGGAGCAAATCTTGGCACCCGGCAAATTCGTAAAGGATCGGCTCTAGCTATTGAAGAATACATCCGTCAGTTAGGGGGCAGCATACCTGAAAATGTGAAAACCAATGTTGAGATCATTTCACGTCAAGGTGGAACAGCCCTGGTAGTTGCTGAAGGTCCCAAAGTGTTGGGTATCATTCGTCTTAAAGACATTATTAAAGGAGGGATTCGTGAACGTTTTGCACAGTTACGGCAAATGGGTATTAAAACCATCATGGTAACGGGCGATAATCCTCTAACTGCTGCTTCAATTGCTGGTGAAGCAGGAGTGGATGATTTTCTTGCCAATGCAAAACCCGAAGATAAACTCAATCTGATTCGCAATCTGCAAGCTCAAGGCCATTTAGTCGCGATGACTGGCGATGGAACCAATGATGCACCTGCACTGGCTCAAGCGGATGTCGCTGTTGCAATGAACTCGGGCACACAAGCAGCAAAAGAAGCAGGAAATTTGGTAGATCTAGACTCAAACCCAACTAAATTGATTGAGGTCGTGGAAATAGGCAAGCAATTACTTATGACACGTGGAGCCCTGATGACTTTTAGTCTTGCCAATGATATAGCTAAATATTTTGCCATTTTACCCGCAGCATTTGGGACTACTTATCCCGTCCTGAATATACTCAATATAATGCACCTTTCAACACCACAAACTGCAGTGCTATCCACAGTAATTTTTAATGCGATTATTATCGTTCTTCTCATTCCTTTAGCTTTACACGGTATTAAATACCGACGCCTTCCTGCTGCACAACTTTTGCGAAATAATGTAATCATCTATGGGATAGGTGGATTAGTCGTACCTTTTATTGGCATCAAAATGATTGATATGCTTTTAACTGCATTGGGCTTAACAGGATAAAAAATGATTAGAAACACTCTACAACAACTAAAAACTGCTTTAATGTTTCTACTCATTTTTTCTCTACTTACGGGTTTAATTTATCCTGCTGTCGTTACTGCATTAGCCCAAGTATTTTTCTCTTATCAAGCAAATGGCAGTTTGTTGCAACTTGACGGAAAACCCATCGGTTCTGCATTAATTGGACAACACTTTGATGCACCAAACTACTTTTGGGGACGCCCTTCTGCCACCACTCCATTTCCTTATAATGCGGCAAGTTCTTCAGGATCAAATATGGGCCCTTCTAACCCAGAATTTTTGGCAACTGTAAAAAAACGAGTTGACAACTTGCATCAGTACGATTTGGATAATCCAAATCAAATAAGGCAACAATTAATCCCCGTTGACTTAGTTACTGCATCTGCCAGTGGCTTGGATCCAGAGATAAGTCCGCTAGCAGCTTATTATCAGATACCACGTATTGCTAAAACACGCCATGTCTCGGAACAAGAAATTCAGGAGTTAGTAAATCAGCTAATAAAAAAACGTACCTTACACCTTTTGGGTGAACCAAGGATTAATGTATTGGAGCTTAATTTAGCTCTGGATCATCTAAGGACTACTCAATGACTGATAAACGCCCCGATCCTAATGCATTATTACAACAAGTCATGGAAGAAGAGCGACAACAACAGCGCGGTAAACTCAAAATTTACCTCGGCGCTGCTCCAGGGGTAGGGAAAACTTACTCCATGCTTCATGAAGCAATGGGAGAACAGGCTAAGGGATTGGATATAGTAGTAGGTATTGTTGAGTCTCATGGACGTGCAGAAATCGAAGAAATACTTAAAAATTTTGTAGTTTTACCTAAAATAACGATTGATTATCACGGTAAAAAACTACAAGAATTTGATCTGGATTCGTCCTTAAAAAGAAACCCGGGATTGATCCTCATTGATGAAATGGCGCATACAAATGTGAGTGGCGTACGGCATAAAAAACGCTGGCAAGATATTCAAGAATTACTGGATCGTGGAATTGATGTATCTACCACACTCAATGTGCAACATATAGAAAGCCTCAATGACGATGTCTCACAAATCATTCATGCTCCTGTTCAGGAAACTGTCCCCGATTTCATGATAGAGAGAGCTAATACTATCGAGTTAGTGGACCTGGCTCCAGAAGACCTGTTAAAGCGTCTTGCCGAAGGTAAAGTCTACGTTCCCAAACAAGCCCGGCTTGCTGCTGAGTATTATTTTCGCAAAGGCAATTTAATGGCATTACGCGAACTGGCATTAAGAACTCTGGCAAAACAGGTTAATACACAAGTACTTTTATACAGGCAAGGTCAAGGTATCAGACACATTTGGCCTATAATGGAAAAAATACTGGTTTGCGTTGGCCCAGGTCCTGAATCACATAAGTTGATTCGAGCAGCTAAAAGAATGGCTACCAGTTTGCAAGCGGATTGGATTGCTGTATATGTGGATTCTACGCGGACCCAATTATCTACTACGCAGCGCAATCAAGCCATAAAAAATTTATTTTTTGCAGAACAATTAGGGGCTGAAACTCACATTTTAATGGGTTATGACCTTGTCAAAGAAATTATCAATTTTTCTCGTGAGCAGAATGTCACCCTCATTATGATCTGCAAACGCATTCGCCATCGCTGGAGAAATTTTTTCTTACGGAGTCTCGCAGATGAGGTTTTGCGCTATAGTGGCGAAATTGATGTATATACCATGACCGAAGTTACAAAGAAAACAAGAAAAAAATCCCTTGCCAAGCCCATGACTCCCTGGCTTTATTATTTTTTATCAACCAGCATTGTAGCAATCACAACCCTTATTAATTATTTAATTTATCCTTTAGTCAATGAAAGTAGTTTAATCCTTGTTTATTTAATAGGAATAATTTCCACTGCCGTCTTAGGTCGCCCAGGTCCAGCAATTTCGGGAATTATTCTGAGCATTTTGGCGTATGATTATTTATTTGTTCCGCCTTACTACAATTTTTTCATGGAAAAATCAGATTATTTCTTCACATTAGTTATGATGTTAATTTTAGCACTCATTATTTGCCAGTTAACTTTAGTTACTCGCCGCCAGTCAGAAATTGCGCGTCTTGCCGAATATCAAACATCAGCTTTGTACACATTAAGTCGAAGATTATCCAGAACACGAGGAATAGTCAGATTGCTGCGAACGGGAATCAATTTTATTTCGGAAATTTTTCACTGCGAAGTTATCGCATTACTACCCAAAAACAAACGTCTTGTTGTCCGTGCACGAGCAAAATCACATGAAGAATTGGATGAAAAAGAATACAGTATTGCTCAATGGGTATTTGAATTAGGGCAAAAAGCAGGATTGGGGACTGATACCCTCTCATTTTCTAATGCACTGTTTATTCCATTACTTGGTGCGCGCGGAACCGTGGGGGTTTTAAGAGTTCAATCGTCTAAAAATAAGGATTTCACAACACCTGAAAAAATACAGCTTTTGGAGTCTTGTGCCAATCAAATCGCATTGGCTTTAGAGGTGGATAGTCTGCAGGAAGAATCTAATAAAATTAAATAATCCTCATTCATGAAAAATTTGAGGGATAGTTCAGAGCTTCCTTCGCTGAACCCGCTGCAATTTCTACGACTATCTTATTTAAATGTCATCCTTAGTCTGGAAAAACAATCTAAATTACAATAGGATAATGAAATATTAGGTAAAAAGGATTTACCCATGATGATTGCAACTTTACTGGCACCAGACAATGAAACGCGAGTAGCCATTACTCCAAACTCAGCAAAGCACTTTATAAAATTGGGTTTTGAAGTCGCCATAGAAAAAGATGCTGGTCTTGCTGCAGGTTTCAAAGATCAAAATTACGAAGAGGTTGGTGCTTCTATTCATGATAAAAAAAGCATCCTGAGAAAAGCTAACCTTCTTTTATGTATTAATGAACCTGATCCCAAAACCATAGAAGGCTTGCCCCAGGGTGCCTTGATCATAGGCCACATAGATAATGATCCAGAAAATAAGCTAATCGCCTGGTGCAAGGAAAAACAAATTACACTGTTCTCAATGAACCTTATACCCCGCATAAGTCGCGCCCAAAGTATGGACAGCCTATCCTCGCAGGCAAATCTTGCAGGTTATAGGGCAGTTCTGGAAGCATGCACTCAATTCCACCGAGCCATTCCGATGATGATGACGGCAGCAGGAATGATTCAACCAGCGAAAGTGCTTGTTCTTGGTGCCGGAGTAGCTGGTTTGCAGGCTATAGCGACAGCCAAACGTTTAGGTGCTGTAGTTTATGCATTCGACGTACGACGGGCGGCAAAAGAGCAAGTTGAAAGTTTAGGCGCAGAATTTATTGAAGTGAATCAGGAACAAGACAGTGAAACTCAAGGTGGCTATGCTTCGGAAATGAGTGAAGAATATAAAAAACTTCAAGCAGAGCTTATTGATCAATATGCTATATTAGCAGATATTGTCATTTCCACCGCATTAATTCCAGGTAGAAAAGCACCTGTGTTACTTTATAAAAAAACCGTAGAGCAAATGAAACCTGGATCAGTTGTTGTTGATCTTGCAACTTCCCGAGGAGGAAACTGTGAAGTCAGCATTTTGAATCAAACCATAAAGCACGGGGAAGTGACTGTTATCGGTTTAAGTAACCTGGCGGGGCTGGTTCCAGCTACTGCGAGTGAACTGTATGCCAATAATCTGGTACATCTAATTAGTTTGTTAGCCCCCAAACCGCCAGAAATCACATTGAATCCCAGTGATGAAATCATTCAACAAGCAGTACTTTGTCATCAAAATCAATATCTACCGTTTCAGGCAATCAAGGAGACACAAAGTGCATGAGCCCTACATTACCATACTCACTATTTTCGTTTTAGCCTGTTTTGTAGGATATTATGTCGTATGGAAGGTTACCCCTGCCCTGCATACTCCATTAATGTCAGTCACCAACGCAATATCCAGTATTATTGTTTTAGGGGCACTTATTGCCGCAGGAAGCCAGTTAACAGGAAAAATCACCTGGATCGGAGGTTTAGCAATATTTATTACATCGATTAATATTTTCGGTGGGTTTGTTGTAACTCAACGTATGCTGCGTATGTATAAAAAATAGTTACAAAAATTAAGGATAATTTCTTATGACAGCTCTAGTTCCTTTATTTTATCTATTATCTGCTGTGTGTTTTATATTGGCACTCAAAGGCTTAGCCAGTCCAGCATCTGCACGGAGAGGAAATCTTTTGGGTATTGCCGGCATGACCCTTGCGGTAGGATCGACTTTGATGATGCCAACAACCTATCATCAACCATTACTACTTAGCTTAATCATTGCGGGAGGCATAATTGGAACTTATATTGCCTTCAAAATTAATATGACGGCTATCCCACAACTCGTCGCCGCATTTCACTCCTTAGTAGGGATGGCTGCAGTGTTAGTTGCTTTCTGTGCTTACTTGTCCCCAGCCTCGTTTCATATTGGTGTCCCTGGCGCAATTGCTAAAGCGAGCCTTATCGAAATGAGCCTGGGTTTAATTATAGGCGCCATCACATTTTCAGGCTCAGTCATTGCCTTTCTCAAATTGCAAGGAATTATGTCAGGTAAACCAATCAAGCTCATAGGTCATAACCTAATTAATCTGATTACCGCAGTAGCCATCCTCATTTTATTAGCCTTGTTTTTTATTAACCAAACACTGACGCTGTTTAGCGTAATGGCTGGCTTGTCATTTTTAATTGGCGTATTGCTCATTATCCCTATTGGCGGTGCGGATATGCCAGTGGTTATATCAATGCTTAACTCATACTCAGGGTGGGCAGCAGCAGGTATTGGATTTACACTCAGCAACCATTTGCTTGTTATTACAGGGGCTTTAGTAGGGGCTAGTGGAGCCATTCTCAGTTACATCATGTGCGTGGGAATGAACCGTTCAATATTTAATGTAATCTTTGGCGGCATCCAGTCATCAGAGGCTAATTTACATGCAGGTGCAGCAGATGAATCAAGGACTGTACGACAAGGTAACGGTGAAGACGCGGCGTTCCTTTTAAGTAATGCTAAAGATGTAATCATTGTCCCAGGATACGGCATGGCGGTAGCGCATGCCCAACATGCAGTCAAAGAATTAGTGGATGCCTTAGAACATCGCAACATCAAAGTTCGCTTTGCAATTCATCCTGTTGCTGGTCGAATGCCGGGGCATATGAATGTATTACTTGCAGAGGCTAATATTCCATATGATAGAGTTTTTGAGCAAAGTGAGATTAATCGTGATTTTTCAAGCTGTGATGTAGCATACATCATTGGAGCGAACGATATCACAAATCCTGCAGCAAAAACCGATCCTAGTTCTCCAATTTATGGTATGCCCGTTTTGGAAGTAGAAAAAGCAAGAAATGTATTGTTTGTCAAACGAAGTATGGCACCTGGCTATGCAGGTGTGGAAAATGCACTGTTTTACCATGACAATACCTATATGCTTTTTGGTGATGCAAAAGTAATGACTGAATCGATTGCCAAGGCTTTGGAAACACTATAAACCTACATCAACAACAACCTGGGGTTTCCCGGGTTTTTCTAAATTAAATTTAGATCACGATTCGAGCATTCACCACATGAATATTAATTTGCCATACATACAAAATAAATGTATCTTAGTTCGGTTATTATCATTATGGAGTTATTTAATGTTACGTAAATTTGGACTTTGCTTGTTATGTTTTACCACATCTTTAAGTACAAGCACATATTCTATGGAAAGTCATTTGCTCCAACGAGGAGTCACAATTGAATATGAATTACCTAGTAATGACCCTCAAATATTTCTTAATTACCTGTTCTGGCCTGTAGAAGCTAATTGTAAAATCGATTCCCAAGATGAAGGTGATGATTTTTTAGTTGTAGCATTAGCTAAAAAAGGAAAAGTTAATGATATCGGCTTGTCCGCAGGAGAATCTTTACGAATCACCGTCCATCCTGGTGAAAATTTAAAGATTAATGCAGACTCAGGTGCAAAAGTTGAAATCACTAATTTGGGGCTACATACAGTAAAAGCTACGTGCACTGCTTCTTAATGCACAGAGAAACTCTTTTTTAAAAACATACTATATCCTAGGCTCAGCTTAAGGAAATATTCTGCTATCCAAACTTAGCCTGAACTGAAAACCCCGTAGCTGTCAAGCTAAAGGTATTTAGTGTTTCGTTTTACTTAAATTCGCAAGTAAACCTGTCATCCCTGCGTATGCAGGGAGCCCTTTTTATATTGGCAAGGTGCCCAATCATGGATGGACACCTGCTTTCTGTCCTATATGAATTGGACTTCCGTAAGCTGTCACTTACCAAGCGGACCCTAGGAAAATTTTATCCTAGTGTTCCCGAGTCGCATGGAATTGAATTTTAGGATATCGTTCTTCAGCCATTGTTAAATTAACACGAGTCGGAGCAAGGTACATTAAAGCATCACTTCCATCCAGTGCCAGATAATCATGCGCTTTTATTCGGAATTCACTCATTGCTTTATCATCGTCAGAGTAAACCCAACGAGCACAAGATACATTGACTGTTTCATAAATACAATCTACCTTATATTCATGTTTCAAACGATGAGCGACCACATCAAACTGCAGCACCCCAACCGCTCCCAAGATCAATTGATTACTATTTAACGGCCTAAATACCTGGGTTGCACCTTCTTCAGATAATTCAATTAAACCTTTTAATAAAGCCTTACTCTTTAATGGATCTTTTAAACGCACCAACCGAAAGAGCTCAGGAGCAAAATTGGGAATACCAGTAAATTTTAATTGCTCACCTTGAGTAAAGGTATCACCGATTCGAATTGTTCCATGATTATGCAAACCAATAATATCACCAGGTAAAGCAATTTCTGTGTGTGAACGGTCTCCCGCCATAAAAGTTAAGGCATTAGAAATTTGCACTTCTTTGCCAATGCGTAATTGATTGATTTTCATACCTTTTCTATAAGATCCAGAACAAATACGTAAAAAAGCAATTCTGTCTCTATGTTTCGGATCCATATTAGCCTGAATTTTAAACACAAATCCGCTAAAACTATCTTCATTCGGTGATACAGCCCGCTCTTGAGTTGCACGAGGTTGCGGCGCTGGAGCATAACGAACGTAATCATCCAGTAACTCTTTGATCCCAAAATTATTAATTGCAGACCCAAAATAAACTGGTGTCATTTTACCTGCTAAATAGTCCTCTAAATTGAATTCATGAGAAGCGCCTTTGACCAGCTCAATCTCTTCACGTAATTCCTCGGCACCATCACCCAATATTTCATCCAATTGTGGATTATCTAATCCTTTAATTTGCATCGCATCCTGTTTTTGCGCATTTTTTCCAGGTTGATATAAATAAACTATGTCTTCATAACGGTGGTAAATGCCTTTAAAACGTTTTCCCATGCCTACAGGCCAAGTAATTGGCGCACATTGAATTCCTAAAACTGATTCAACCTCATCCAGTAGATCAATAGGATCACGACCTTCACGATCCAGTTTATTAATAAAAGTCATGATTGGTGTATCACGCAAACGACATACTTCCATCAATTTAACAGTTCGTTCCTCGACCCCCTTAGCTACGTCAATAACCATCAGGGCTGAATCTACTGCAGTCAACGTACGGTAAGTATCCTCAGAAAAGTCCTCATGCCCTGGAGTATCCAACAAATTCATAACATGCTGATTATGTACAAACTGCATCACAGAAGTAGTAATAGAAATACCACGCTCTTTTTCCATTTCCATCCAGTCTGAAGTCGCATGCCGATCGGCCTTACGTCCTTTAACCGTTCCAGCTAATTGAATCGCGCCTCCAAACAAAAGTAATTTTTCGGTTACTGTGGTCTTACCCGCATCAGGGTGAGAAATAATTGCGAAGGTTCGTCGTGTATTAAAATCCTGATAAAAATCGGACATAAAAATTCTCTAAACAATATATAATCGTATGTAGTGAATTTTAAGACATTCTTCTGAACAAATACAAGACGAAGCAATTATTCTTAGGAAAATAGTGAATAGATAGGGCTGTAAAATAGTCTTTAACCCTTAAAGGCGTTATGATCAAAACTTAATTCATAAATTAAGATATATTGACCATTCATCTTAATAAAATTCACGCTAAATACAAATATTTATAGGAGATAATGAACTCATCATGAAACGTTGCACATGGGTTGGAACCGGCAAGCCTTATTATGAACAGTACCATGATACGGAGTGGGGCATTCCTGTACATAATGATCAGAAACATTTTGAAATGCTTTTGCTTGAAGGTGCGCAAGCAGGCTTGAGCTGGGAAACAATTCTTAAGCGCCGTGAAGCATACCGTAAAGCATTCAAACAATTTGATCCCAATGCCGTAGTAAAAATGACGGACGAGGAATTACATTCTCTACTTACTGATTCGAGCATTATTCGTAACCGCCTTAAAATTTTTTCAGCACGCAAAAATGCGCTTGCGTTCTTGAAGATTGCAGAAGAATTCGGTTCCTTCGATAACTACGTTTGGCGATTTGTGAATGGCAGTCCTAAAATAAACTATCCTAAAAAGCTTCAAGAAGTACCGGCTAGCACCCCCGAATCCGATGCTTTAGCCAAAGATTTAAAAAAAAGAGGAATGAGTTTTGTCGGGTCAACAATCATGTATGCTTACATGCAAGCCGTCGGAATGGTTGATGATCATTTAGTCGATTGCTTTTGTAAAAATCGACAGATTGGCTAGTCTATAAAATGAGTACTTGAAATTGTAACCCGGGGTGCAGCGAGGCAGAACCCCGGTTCCTCAAAGTTCAGGGCGTCATACAGATTGGTTAGCATCTTCCTGCTTTTTAAGCTCTGTATAAAAATCCTGTGCCTTTTGGTCAAGATATTTTTTGCAACCTTCTGGATCGATAAAGGGATTCTTTCTGCCCTTTTGCAATGATAAATATTTGTTTTTTAAATCAAACATTCCAGCATGTGCACCAAGAAAAAAATCACAGCGCAATGATTCTAGTACTTTTATAGAATGCTTATAATCTTGAGCAATATTAGGGTAGGTTATATTACCAACCAATTTATAGCCAGGATTTACGCCAATGCTTCCTACAATCACAGCCTGATATTGCTTACTGTGATCTTTTATTTTCATTGTCCAAGTAGTGCAACCCTTAGTATGTCCGGGAGTCAAATGAGCAGTTAATACAGTTCCTCCTAATTCCACCTTATCCCCGTCATGAAGCACCTTATCCACAGTACTTTGAGTGAAATAAGTGCTGGTGTCATTTGCATAATGAAAATCAGATTTACCTCCAGATAAAACCAAAGGTACATCCTCATCCATAACCATGTATTTTGCGTTTGTTTGCTGCTTAATCAATTCACTCCCCGCAGCATGATCAAAATGAGCATGACTAATCAGCAAAATTTTAGTATCTCTGAATTTAAAACCTAGTTTCTCTATGCTGTTTTTAATCATTGGAACATTTGCCTCAAGGTCACTATTGATCAAAATATTCCCTTTAGGCGTAACAATCAGATAACTTGCGAGATCATCAGTACCCACATAATACAAATTTCCAGCAATCTGAAAAGGAGGAAAAGAATTTGGCATTGGGTAGGCAAAACTTGAATGATTCAATACCAGGATCAGTGTGCTTAAACATAATACTTTTTTCATGACAATAAAAATCCAAAAATTAACGCAAAATTACCCAAAAGAGTACTTCATTTAAAATGGTTATAGGATACATATTGTTTAATTTTTTTCAAATAAAAATGAGCCCTACCCTGAATTACATCCTGTTAATGTCTTGAATGTCATAACCTGGACATTTTGTTTCTTAGCTGCTGAAAATTGACAGGCTACTTTTCATTAATGATTACCACAGAGTATGGATGCATGAAAATTTAAATGATCTTCGATAAAACTTGCGATGAAATAATAACTATGATCATAGCCCTTTTGCATACGCAAATTAAGCGCAACTTGGGCTTTCACGCACGCAGCCTGAAATAATTCGGGCTTAAGTTGTTCTTTTAAATAAGGATCCTCAACCCCTTGATCAATCAAAATATGCTGATGCGGCCATCCTCTTTCTACGATGAGTTCACACGCATCATACTTCTTCCACTGTTTTTTATCCGTTCCCAGATAACCTGTAAATGCCTTTTGTCCCCATTGACATTGGGATGGTGCACAAATGGGAGCAAAAGCAGAAACAGAACGATATTGCGTCGGATATTTCAAAGCCAAAATAAGTGCGCCATGTCCGCCCATAGAATGGCCAAAGATACCACATGCGTGATGATTGAGTGGAAAATTTTGCTGAAGTATATTCGGTAATTCTTCATGCACATAAGTTGACATATTGTAATATTTTGACCAAGGTGATTGTGTAGCATCCACATAAAATCCGGCACCAACACCAAAATCATAACTCTCTTTATCCCCAGGTAAATTAACCTCTCGAGGACTTGTATCAGGTACAACAAGAGCTAAACCTAGATGAGCGGCGATACGTTGTGCCCCTGCTTTAGTAATAAAATTTTGTTCTGTACACGTTAACCCTGAAAGCCAGTACAATACGGGAACACTCTGTTTTTGCGCTTGTGGCGGCAAAAAAAGACCGAAACGCATAGTACAATCTGTTACCTCAGATTGATGAGAATATATGCGCTGAGTACCCTCAAAACAGAAGTGCTCTTCAATCAGTTTAATAGCCATTATTTATTTTCCTTAGCGCTTAAAAAGTGAGCACCGTACGAATTGACTGTCCCTGATGCATTAAATCAAAGGCCTGATTAATTTGCTCAAAAGGAAGAACATGAGTAATTAAATCATCAATATTGATTTTCCCATCCATATACCAATCAACAATTTTAGGAACATCAGTGCGCCCACGCATGCCACCAAATGCCGATCCTTTCCACACTCTGCCAGTAACCAATTGGAACGGCCTGGTAGCAATCTCCTGCCCCGCTCCTGCAACCCCAATTACCGTACAAACACCCCAACCTTTATGACAACACTCCAGCGCTTGACGCATCAGTTTTACATCACCCACACATTCAAAACTATAATCAGCTCCCCCTTTAGTCAGCTCAACCAGGTAAGCCACCAAATCATTATTAATTTCCATAGGATTAACAAAATCAGTCATTCCCATTTTTTCAGCTAATACGCGGCGTTCAGATTTGATATCAATACCTATGATCTGTTCTGCCCCAACCATATGAGCTGCTTGCACCACATTAAGTCCAACGCCGCCCAAACCAAAAACAATAACCCGAGAGCCTGGAGTAACTTTTGCGGTATTAATTACGGCACCTACTCCTGTAGTTACACCACAGCCGATGTAACATACTTTTTCAAAGGAAGCATCCTCGCGAATTTTCGCAACAGCAATTTCAGGTAACACAATATAATTAGCAAAAGTTGATGTTCCCATATAATGGAATATTTTTTTTCCATTAAGACTGAAGCGGCTTGTTCCATCAGGCATTACCCCCTGGCCTTGTGTTGCCCGAATTGCCTGACAAAGGTTGGTTTTCTGTGAAAGACAATATTCACATTGACGGCATTCAGGGGTATATAAAGGAATTACATGATCACCAGGCTTTAGAGAAGTGACTTCTGGACCTATATCTACAATAACACCAGCGCCTTCATGCCCTAAAATAACTGGAAAAAGACCTTCAGGATCATCACCAGACAATGTAAATGCATCAGTATGACAAACCCCTGTAGCCTTAATTTCAATAAGTACCTCTCCCTTTTTGGGCCCCTCCAATTCAACCATTTCGATTACCAACGGTTTCCCAACCTCGTATGCTACTGCAGCCTTTACTTGCATCCCACCCCCTACATATAGAAACACCACCCCAAGTAACTAACCACTTCATTTAAATAAGTTACCTTAAGTTAGATAATTTAAATGTAGATGGACGCTTTAGCAACGATAAACGGACTTAAACTACAACTCTTCAATCACATTTATTTTCTTTTAGTGTTATTTTATACTCATAGATTAAACTAATACTAAAAAGATTAAATAAATCTCAGCTACATAGGACAGAGTATGATTATTCATAGTGAATTTAAACCTGCTTGGTGGCTTACCAATACACATGGGCAAACTCTGTATCGAACATTGACGCATCGCGTGACTGTTTCTGTGGACTCTTATGAACGACTTGAGCTTCCTGATGGTGATTTTATTGATCTTGTCTGGAAAGTTAATGGATTAAGAAATGATGCCCCTTTAATCATTCTGGTTCATGGATTAGGAGGTAATATCAATTCAGCATATGTTAGCACTTTGTTCCATGCATTCAATAAATCCGGATATCGAGCGGTTTTGATGAATCTTCGTGGCGCAAGCGGTGAACCAAATCGTCTACCTCGTTCTTATCATGGTGGGGATACCACTGATTTGGCTCATTTTCTTAATGTACTGAAATTAAGAGAACCCAGAACCAAAAAAGCTGTAGTTGGCATTTCATTAGGCGGCAATATACTTCTCAAATGGTTGGGAGAAACAAGCTCTCAATCTCTAATTGATGCAGCCGTTGCAGTTTCTGTGCCATTCCAATTGCAAAATGTAGTTCAAAAGATAAATAAAGGATTTTCTCGTGTATATCAGGCACATTTGTTAGAAAAATTACGCGCAGCTTTTTTACAAAAATTGGATGTTATAAATTTCCAATTACCACTTTCTAAAGAGAAGCTGTTTTCCATAAAAACCCTATACGAATTTGATGAAAAAATAACTGCTCCATTACATGGATTTGCCAATGCAAATGACTATTATCAAAAATCGAGTTCACGACAGTATCTCTCTCGAATTGCTACACCTACTTTAATTATTCATGCTTTAGATGATCCTTTTATGACGCCCGAGATTCTACCGACTAGCACTGAATTATCTTCAGATATTCTTTTGGAATTAAGTCCACATGGAGGCCATGTAGGATTTATTGCAGATAAAAAACACTTCTGGCTGGAGCAACGAATCCCTAATTTTTTAATGGATTATTTGCTGATCCCTTCTAATACTTTTTTATTCGAGAAAATGAATTAATATCGTTTAAATTAATCAATTTTTTGGTTAGTCCCATCGATGAGTACAGTAACACCCACTATAAAATTAAAATTGTTCTTATGGATATATTTGAGATGGCACAATTGATGACTGTTGCTGGTTTGCTGAAGCACTTACTGCAGAGGGAATAGATACCAAGGCTCTTGGAGACCTCACTAATCAATGTTCGCAGATTTAGGGACTGGGCCTATTTATTTAAGAATGGTGCAAAACACGAAATCCCTATCTTTATCCTGACAGTTTTAGAAACATTCAATCCTATATTGATATTGCACTTTCACTGACATTGGAAAAAGAAGATCTGGATGCATTCTTAACTGCCATCAAAAAGGAGCATGATCCTTATGAAATCAAAAGATAATATGAATCATTGTGTTGCTTTCATCACAGGCAGAAATGGTGGGGTCTTGCCATGGCACTCGCCTTACGAAATGCTAAAGCACAAGTAATTGTTTGCGGTCGAAATCAGGAAAAGCCCAAAAACATGATCTCATGTCACTCACCATGGATGTAAGTTTTCTCTCCTCAACTGGCTCGGACTCCATAACAGGTACAATTATCCCAGTTGATGGAGGATCGATCGGATCATTTGGTGACCACGAAGTTAAATTCTAGTGCGTAAAATTAAAGATATTCAAAATCTTTTCTGTTCCTAAAGCCACTTTAACGGCTGCAAAGCATTTTAACTTTTTAATGATTGCCAAAGTGCGATGTGAGCACCAGTCGGATCGACAACAACTGCAAATAAACCAAAATCGCCCGCTTTAGTCACTGAAACTTTTACTGTTGCACCATGCTTGATTGCTTTGGCTAATGTATCCTCCAGATTTTCTACCAAAATATACCCCATCCAATGAGGTGGGATTTTATCTTGTTTATCTTTGGGTATTTCCAAGATCCCGCCTATTGATTGATCACCCGTGCTCGTTCTAAATAGAGTGTAGATCATATCGCCTACGGCTTCTTCAGTATATTGCCAACCTAATACATGTCTATAAAACTCTTTCGCAGCGATGACATTAGGAGTAACCAATTCATTCCAACAAAATTCACCAAACTGTGGGTTATTCATCATTAATCTCCTTATTTATTTACTGGATTCAGCAATAAAGGTACCCCTATTTGTTTGCCTTGATGGAGTAACCGTAAGAAAAAATGCAGAATTCCAGAACTTCCA
The DNA here is from genome assembly GCF_001467945.1 of Legionella parisiensis. Classification (GTDB taxonomy): domain Bacteria; phylum Pseudomonadota; class Gammaproteobacteria; order Legionellales; family Legionellaceae; genus Legionella; species Legionella parisiensis. The sequence goes on along the minus strand of NZ_LNYQ01000013.1, from coordinate 623,541 downwards.
ACCATCAAATCTGCAGTGGCAACATGAGGATCTTCAGTTAACCAGTAATACGCCCCTGTTTCCGTTGTTTGTCTCATTGCATATAGAAATTTCGCTACAAATGCCGCTCTCTCGAGCCATTCCTCATCATCTAATATACGAAACGCCTCCAAATAAATATCTCCTAATCCACTTAGCCCATGACATTGACTAAAATTAGGGTAGCGTAAATTAATAGGATGAATTTTTAATGCTTGGCGAGCTAAATCTGCGTACTTTTTATCACCGGTCAACTCGTATAGTCGTAAATAGGTCAATGCAATACCCGGGCCGCCATGACACCACCAACGCCACCTGGCAGGATTTTTTGTACTGTAGGTCCACAGGAGTAGAGAATCTTCACCTACTTGTTGATGAATTGCCTGTTGCTGCAGCCAATTGATTGCACGTAGAGCACTTGTCCATGCAGCATTATCATTTTCTCGCGCAGAAAATTCAGTTAAAAAGTAAGCAATACCTGCAACTCCATGAGCAAAACCAGATAAAATTTCTCCTGACATTCCAGGTACACCTTCTGGCATAATCCAGGAACCATCAGCCAGCTGATTGGTAACTAAATAATCAACACACTGTTCTACATTTTCTTGAAAGGACGGTATGCCCAAACGATCGAAACAATACATGGCTGCTATTCCCTGGCCAGCAGCACCATGAGTGACATCAGGCCAATCTACAGTTTTATTCAAACACGTATGAATCATTTTAATTAACGATTCATCGGAATTTTGAATACCAGTTGATATCGCCTCCGTCAAAGCAACACCAACGCCTGCGGTACCAAAGTGTAATCCGGGCAGTTCCCCATCAACGGTATATTGATCTGAAATCAACCAATTTATAGCCTGCTGAATTCTCAACTTGCCTTCTGGAGGCAAAAATCCAAAGTGAGCTAAGCGGCTCAAGGCATAAACGACCCCAGCCACACCGCGATTTGCACTTCGTCGAAATTCATATTGCTGACTGTAGCGGTGTTTTATTTGATGTTGCGCTCCATTTTCTATGGATATCGATAACCAAAGACCCGCTTCAGATTGAATAGCACCAGATTGTAATAAACCTCGAGTCCCCTCTATCAATGTATTTTGTATTTCTTCTTGAGTTAACAATGTTTTCTTCGGATTTTTTGTTACCGCACCTCTGGGCTTTATCTCTGAGATTGACTGAGCCAACACAGAAGAAATTGCTTCAAGTGAAGGACGTATTGCTGGGTCACTACTAACACAATCTATTACAATTTCCAGTAATGGTAACGGAGCAGCCTGGGTTATTTCTTGTAAACAAGCGAGCAAATTGTCATTATTGCTACGGACAATGCGACGTGGATCGATACCGGTTAAAACTAACAACAATAGGCATCCAATAGCATATAAATCATCAGCTATCGCAGGGGCTTCTCTATTTGCTTGTTGGGGAGACATAAAACCCGCAGTGCCAAGTCCAAAAGCTGGAGACAGATCATCTAAAGCATGGCATAGTTCTAAATCAAGCAAATAAAGCTCGCCATTCTCTGCAAGCCAAATATTGGATGCAGTTAAGTCGCGGTGTACATAGCCTTGCTTATGAAGTTGGCTTACAACGCCTATAAGCTTTTGGCACCAATTAAGCAATAACATTTTCTTATCGAGTGGGAGAGTGCCAAAGCTAGACCCCTCTAAAGTTTGCACTGCAAATGTTTCAATGCTCTTCCCTTCCACCCACTCTAGCGGTAAATAACCATCCCCTTCGACTTCAAAGTAAGCATCCGCGGAAGGAACAGGAAGATGTTGGCTCAAATTAGCGTGCAATTCAGCCTGCCGTTGTAATCGGGTGCGCATATCTCTATTGTAATGGTCAGTCATACAGAATTGTTTGCCCTGCTTAAGAACTTTTAATCCGACAGAATCTTGGCAACGTAAATCCAATACTTTATAAACCCCGCCCTTAGGTTGATCGCGCAGTACCTCCAAAATTAAATAACCAGGACCAAATAATTTGGTTGGTTTTCCATCAACAATGTGCACAGACTCAGACAAATTATCATTCTGTGTTAACTCAAGACGCCAATCTTTATATGGGTTTTCTACACCCTCAGGAGATCGGAATGGAACTTGATATTCATCAATTCGTAGTGATTGATCTGGGGCATAGATCATAAGCCGTATTAATCCTAAACGATCTCGTTTGATAATCGGATTAAAGCCGCCATATCTCGTATAAACGATATCACCTAAACGCATATCTGAGATGATGCGCGGGCCGAGCATACCGTGAGTTAATTGAACAAGCTCTTCGGCTAATTGTACGGCCTGCTTGTCATCCCTAGGGTAAATCGTCATAAATTTACCTATTTGAGTCCTGCCCAACTCCCCTTCATTGAGATAGCCTAAAGTCATGGTATCCCTTGCAATTTTAAAAGAAGGGACTTTATGCCTTAAAAGGCAAGGAATAACGGAGTTCAATAATTGAATGGCCTCTCCGGGTATGGTAGAAATATGTAATTTCCAACCCTGTATTCGCTCAGTTTTGCCAACAGATGCCCAAGGACCACGTAATTCGGGTTCCAGTGCAAAAGAGCGTAGATAATCTGCATAATCAACATCTTTTGCACTGTCATCTAAAGAATTATTATGATCTTTAACTTGTTCAATATATGCCATAATTGTTCCCTAACGGATTCGTCTATTTTTTTTACCGCATTTGGAGATGAGAAGTGTAACCACAACTATCTCCACAAGTAGAACCACAACTATCACCAGAACAAGTCACATCACAAGTACTGCCACCACAAGTGCTACCACAAGTTCCACTGGTGCAACAACACGTCACATTTTCGTCACATATTAAATAGCCGCCACTAAATCTGACTGAGTCCATCACGCTTCCCTTCATTCTTGCCTGAGTATCTGTCGAGAAGGCACATGTAGGTCCACAAGTATTTTCCGCGCAGGTTTGCCCACAAGTTTGCGGACAATCAAAATAAGGAGTTTTATTGCTATCTTTTCTTGTCAGCGGAATCTTACCAACTAACCCTTGCACAATAGTTTGCAGATTCGCATGTAGAATAATCTCATCGCCTGATTTTCTCTTTAGTTTCTTAACTGCTTGTTCTGGTTCAAACACCAATTGATGAAAAAACTCAGGATCTTTTTTAGCACGATCAATCAATTTGCTAATTTGTTCCTTGTTCATGATATCTTCCTTGGCTACGACTGCTCAATTAGGAAAGATTTGGCAAGCCTAACTTTGGCTCGCCAAACAAGTTTATCGTTCCATTTTAACGAATGTTTCCACCAAATTTTCCTTGTAGGCTTGTGGTGTACCCGCAACTTTGACCGCAGGTATTATCACAACTACTGCTGCACGTATTACCACAACCTTCCAACGCAGTACCACCTTCCCACATACCAGCGCCAGCTGTCCGTGTCATTTTCTCCCTTTCAAGAGTGAGGTTGGTAGTGTAGCCGCAGCTTTGGCCACAAGTGTTATCACAACTGCTTGAGCAAGTATTCCCGCAACCTTCTAACGCGTCTTTAAAGTGAGAAAAATAAACTCCGCCTTTTACCCTTGCTGCTTCAGCAATGTTCGTTGTATATCCGCAGCTTTGACCACAGGTATTATCGCAGCTCGTAGAACAGGTATTACCACACCCTTCAAGGCCAAGTATGTTTGCGAAAAGCGCTTCTACATTCGAAGAGACGATACTTCCTCTGCTTTGTCTATCCAAACCATCTAATGAACCTAATACCTTTTCGGGTTCGAAGACAAGAGAATGGAAAAATTTAGGGTCTTTTTTTGCGCGATCTATTAATTCATTAATAGCTTTATGATTCACGATAATCTCCTTATATTTAAATAATAAAAATCCTTTATATACAGTTATATATACAGCTACATATACTTCTACATATACAGCTACATAAACTGTTACTAATTCATTTTTTTATATAAATAAGTCGAAGAAAATACGGCTTTTTAGTTGATCAAAAAATATACAAATTTTATTTCGTCAAATAATATTAGGAAAAATTATGTTGTTCGTCAAGTATAAAAAATTTCCCAAAATGATAAATGAAGATACAGTTGATCTCGGCAAGGGATCAATGATTAATATAATTTTAAATTTTTAGTGATTTATCAGAAAATTACACGATACCTCATGAAACGATATATAAAAGAGGAAGTTTCGAAACAGAGGAAATCAAAGCCTTACGGCACATAGTTGAATTGTAAAGACCTTTGTTGATTACTAAAAAAGAGCGATCACAGTTTTTTTAACCGAGTTAAGCAAAGCCAATGCACCGAGTTCCACTGCGTGATGCGTCACTTTGCCACTCCATTGGATCCGCGCTGCTTTCCAACCTATAAAAAAAGCGGAAACAAGGAGTATCGGGGTTGTTAAATGATGGCGGACTATTCTGCTTTGTGCAAAATACTCTTGATGCTCATTCACCTCATCTTTTTGGGATTGTAACGTACTACCCATCAGTTCAATTTGTGCTATTATCTGCTTTCTCGAGTTTTTCATGTTCAACATTCTCTTGCGAAAAAAATTCTCTTGTTTTCTGAAAACTCATACTCTTTATGTTGAAAGATAGATACTTAAGTAATCCCAGTAAAAATCCCACATTAAGAAGTAAAACAAATAAAATAGATAACAGAAGACGATTAGAAACCAAATGCACAAAATACCCTGAAGCCAAATATGCCAAATAACCTATTAAAAACATAACCGATAACCATACTGCTAATAACACTACTAACAGCAGGCAAATATTCAACAATAGGGGAAAAATGCTCAGCCCTGCCAGCCTTGCTTCAAGACGAATTAAAGAACTAACTGTTTTAATAACAGATAATTTTGCAGCAATTAATGCTTCTAACTGTTTTAAGGCTTCCATTACTTTTTCAGTAATCGAGATAACAAGAAGCCTATTCCTCCTGCGATCAAAACAGAAGCCAATGGATTTTCCTGTATTTTTTTCAATACACGATCTGACTGTTCTTTGAGGTTATCCTCTACTTCATTTGCCTTGTGTATCCCATCTTCATACAACTGATTTACCTTCTTTTTTCCTTCTGTTAATAATTGGCTTGCAGCTGCTTCAAGATGATCTTTGGGAGTATATGCTCGGTTTTTCATGTTAGAACCCTCCTTAGTTAACACCACAATATGGGAAAATTTAATGAAAATAATATTTTAAATATAGTCATTGAATGAGATTAATCAAATAAACCCTTCCACTTTTATTGACTATTTATTTTTAAAAATATAGAAAAATTATTTTTTATCAATAAGATGTGATTTATAAAGGAATATATCTCTCGAATTCGGGTATCCGTTTACTGCAAATAGTTCGTTATTGAGCATCAAAACCCCACATTGACTTCAATAGAAAAAGACGTACACTAAATGGCCAAGAATAATAAAATATAGGTAAAGAATTAATGGTAGACTCAACTCTTCTCAGAGACCTACAGCAATTAGAAGATGCGGTAACTTTCTATTGTAAGGGCAAATCTCAATATTTTGGTGAAAAAAAAACTTTTAGCTTTTCCGCACTTACAGATGTTTATAACTCAATCAAATTGTTGCCGTTGGACAACGAAAAAATCATGCTTATGGAACGTTTTCATCAAAATGTGTGCAAACAAATAGCTGCATTTCATCCTAAACTTTTTTTATTTATAAATTTCACTAATGAAATCAACGCATATAAACCATTGCTTGAACAACTTGATGCGTTAAAAAAACAAGCTTCAGAACTTTTTGACCATTATTTTGATTTTAATAAATCGCGCTTTGATTGGGAGAGTTTACATCAACTTCGTACCCAAATTTATAATCTGCCAAATCTCTCAGATAAAACACAACTCATGCGGTTATTTGAGAATGGAGTATTAGCAACAATCACTCAAATAGAGCCTAAAGCCTACATTCTCCTCACTTTTCACTCTGAATTAGAAGCAGTGGAGGAGCAGGAAGCATTAGACCATCTAGACGTTTCTTTCCAATAAATCAGATAAACATCTCAATCATAGAGCTCGTGAGAGTTCTATGATTTTATCATTAAACTACTCAATAAAATAAACCAGCCTCTAATCACAGAGAGTCAATCCGGTCATACTAAAAATCACTTCTGACACAGATGAATAATAGGCTTGTGCATTGCAATTAATAAACTATATTTTATTTAACCTATTATTATTGGAAAACATAAGACATAAGGAGATAAGTATGTTGAGCCTTGATACGGAAACAATTTGTGATCTTCTTGATAAAGCACGACAATTTCAAGTCAAAGACGAAGTCAGCTTTCCGGAGGTCACTGATGAAATGGATGCACTCTACGTATTAGCTGATTATCAAGGTGATCCGGTTTATCAAGAAACAATAGAATTCATTAATAATTTACGTCCTGATCAACAAGCAACTTTAGTCGCGTTAATGTATTTAGGCCGCGGAGATTATACTCAAGATGAATGGGAAGATGCACTTAATTTCGCCCAAGAGGAATTTACTGAGCATACCGGGGAATATTTGTTATCCAGACCAACAGTGGCTGATGACATTGAGCGCGGTCTAAATATGTTAGGAATTTCCTATCAGGAATAGTTTTTTCAGGGGTTAGCATGTCATTCGTTCATATTGGGACCTCAGGATGGGTCTATAAGGGTTGGAAAGAAGTTTTCTACCCCAAGTCTCTTCCCGAAAAAGATGAACTAACCTATTACGCAAGCATCTTCAATACTGTTGAGCTTAACAGCAGTTTTTATCGCATACCCACCTCAAAATCTATTGCAAAATGGAAAGAGAATACGCCAGATAAATTTATTTTTTCGTGTAAAGCCAGTCGCTATTTAACGCATATAAAAATGCTTAAAGATGTTCAGGATAGTGTTAATTACTTATTGCAAATACTAGAAGGATTAGAAGAGAAATTAGGGCCTGTTTTATTTCAACTCCCACCTTATTGGCCCTTTAATCTGGAACGATTGGAACAATTTATTAAAGGATTGCCCAAATCTTTTGATTATACATTTGAGTTTAGAAATAAAAGTTGGTTGCGTCAGGAAATTTATGATTTACTCACAAAAAACAATATTGCACTTTGCTTTTATGATTATAAGGGATTTCAATGTCCAGAAATTATAACCAGTGATTTTATCTACTTACGATTACATGGACCGCATCTCCAACCCTATTCAGGTCATTATGAAGAAAAATCGCTTTTATACTATGCTCATAAATTTGCCGACTGGCACAAACAAGTTAAAAAAATTTTTTGCTACTTAGATAACGATGAGAAAGTAGTTGCCCCTCATGATGCACAAGCATTAGAACGCTTAGTACAAAAAAGAGATTGAACGCACAAAAAAGAGGTGAACATATCTATCAGGTTTCGTTGTGGGCTGCACCAATAGAAGTCCTTCAAATTAAAGAATTGTATCCAAACGCAAAGATTGTTTTATCTTCCAATAATCCATCCATGGATCATTCTTTAATGTGTCTAAGCGTTGAGGTAATGTTTTAATTGTAAATTCGGTATCTCGTTTATCTTTACCCAACTCATCCCAATAAATTGGTACAGCGACAGGAGCATGTATACGCGCTCTTGTAGAATAAGCGCTAATTGCCGTAGCACCCCGTTGATTTCTTAAAAAATCAATAAATATTTTATTTTTCCGTTTGGATTTATTCATGGTGCTCGTATATTGATTAGGATTAATTCGCTCCATAAACTCCGCAAAAACCTTGGTGAAGTTTTTTACCTCATCCCAATCATATTCAGGTTCAATAGGCACTACTACATGCAATCCTTTGCCACCGGTTGTTTTAGCAAAAGAAGTTAGTCTGAATTGATTGAGGTGTTCTCTGATTTCAAAAGCTGCTTTAACAATTGCTTCCCAAGTTACCGAGGGACCAGGATCTAGATCAAACACAACAAAATCTGGTTTTTCTATCTGATTAATTTGGCTCCCCCAGGGATGAATTTCCAAAACATTCATTTGGACTAAACTGAAAAGTCCTTCTATTGTATCTAAATAAATATAGGGCTCTTTCTTTTTTTTAGTTTCTATGGTGATAGCCTTTAAAACTTTTGGTGTTGAATCAATATAATGACGTTGAAAAAAACAATCATGCCAATTTTCAGGACAACGAAGTAAAGATATGGGCCTATTTTTTATAAATGGCATGATGTAATCATAAACATACTCGTAATAATTCAATAAATCTTTTTTGGTAATACCATCCTCAGGATAAAGCACTTTATCAGGGTGAGTCATTTTAATTCTCAAGGAATAAGCTTTGTTGTTTTTGGCCTCACCTTGTTCCATTTTTTTGTCTTTATTTTCCGATGCGGTCTTTTGTTCACGAAAAACCTCTCCAGGTTTTTTATCCAGGCGCAATCCTTTGAAACTAGGGTGTCGCAAATGTCCTCGTTCAGTCCAATGAGTAAATTCGACTTCTGCGACCAATTTGGGTTGTACCCAAACCACACTTTGGGATCCAGGGATTTCCTTAGCAAAGGGCTTTTGTTTTGCCGGAATTTTTTGCAATAGAGCGAATACTTCCTTAAGCGATGCTTCGCTAAAACCGGTCCCTACATTTCCCGTATAATCCAACTCCCCTTGCTCATTATAAACCCCTAAATACAGAGCACGAAAATACTTGCGGGAGCTGGTCGGTACTGAGTAACCGCCAATGATAAATTCTTGCCGCATCAAGCACTTGATCTTAAGCCATCTTTTTGTGCGTCCTGATATATAGGGACTATCGATTTGTTTGGAAATTATTCCCTCAAGCCCAAGCTCGCAAGCACGATGAAAAAGGAAGCTTCCCTCACCGATAATATGATCACTGAAGCGAAGCATTTTATTCTGTCCTTCCAACACATTTTTCAAAATTGCTTTTCGCTTTAACAACGGTAAAGTCCTTAAATCAAACTGCTCGTAATACAAAATATCGAAAAGATAATAAACATATGGAGCATTGGGATTCAATTTAATTGTATTTTGCAATAATTGAAAATCAGATTTCCCATGTTTATCAAGTAAAACAACTTCCCCATCCAAAATGGCTTGCGGTAAAGCCAATTGTTTAAGTGCATCTACAACAGATAATAAATCATTGGTCCAATCTTTATTGTTACGTGATTTTAAGCGGATTTGTTCATTATGAATTAGCGCAATAATTCGATATCCATCAAGTTTTATTTCATGCAACCAATCTGAACTGTCAGGAGCATCGTCAGCTAGTGTAGCCAGTTGAGGTGGAATAAAACCGGGGAAGGAACTGGTGCATAAGTGCTCAGAAAGTTCTAGATCGCGCTTATTATGCAGTTTTTTTTTATGTCACTTTTATTAGACTGATTTGTTCCACTATAATACGCCCCAATTTCATCGATCGAGAGATTGGTCAGCACACTATCTGGTTCTGCTTCAATGATGTCATATTCTTTCAGTTTTCTAGTAAATTCGTCTTTGAATTTGATTAAAAACCAATGCTTCTCATCCTTAAAACGTACTAAATCCCAGCGCCCTTTTAACTTGATGGCCTCCAACTCGAAACGTAAGTGACCTGATTTATAAGCTTTTTCAGGATCCGCATCGAGAGGTTTCCAGATGCCTTTATCCCATAACATCACATTACCTGCACCATATTGCCCCTCAGGTATTATTCCTTCAAAATAACCGTATTCAATGGGATGATCTTCGACATGCACTGCAAGACGCTTTACCGATGGATCAAAACAGGGACCTTTGGGAACCGCCCAACTCAATAGAACCCCATTTAATTCAAGACGAAAATCATAGTGAAGATGACTGGCAGCATGTTTTTGAATCACAAATAAATAGTTCGTTTCAAAAGAAACATCGCCTTTAGGCTCAGGAGTCTTATTAAAATTCCTTTTTTTACGATAAGGCTCAATACCCATGTATCGCTCCTTTCAGAATGATTACTTTAATTTTAAGAAAAATACCAAGAATTTCCACTCATCTCCATTTTAGGTAAACACCACCCTGCTCTTCCTGTCTGCATAAATGGCTTATTCCTCTATGACTTTTAAAAATAGTCTACTCTTTGAATAAGAATTGTTATTAAGGATTAAGATAATGCCTAAATCAATCTGGAAAGGCGAGATTTCCTTTGGTCTTGTTTCTATACCGGTTTCGTTGTATTCCATTGAAGAGCAAGATGAACTTAAATTTCATTTGCTTGATAAAAAAACGAAATCCAGAGTGCATTATCAACGAATTAGTGAAAAAACCGGCAAAGAAGTTCCTTGGGACCAGGTGGTGAAAGGATTTGAATTTGAAAAAGACCGTTACATTATTGTTGATGAAAAAAAGTTCGAAAAGGCGAGTCAGGATTTATTTAAAGCGATTAATATTGAAGAATTTGTAGATTTTCAGGAAATTGATAGTCTTTACTTGATCAAACCTTATTACCTTATTCCAGAAAGTAAAAATAAAAAAGCATATGTATTATTAAGGGAATCGTTAAAAAAAACAAATAAGGCAGGTGTTGCCAAAGTCATTATTCGGACAAAAGAATCTATTTGTTTAATCCTTCCTCATCATCATGCCCTGCTTTTATACTTAATTCATTTTAAAGATGAGATACGTGAAGAAAAGGAAATGGATGTTCCTAAAGAAGACTTTAAAAATTATAAGGTTTCCCAATCAGAAATAAAAATGGCTGTTACTTTAATCGATGAAATGACCACTAAATGGCAGCCTGAAAAATATCATAACGAATATCGTGATGCGTTGAAAAAATGGCTTGATCAACAAATAGCCAAACAACCAGTAATCAAAGAAGAGGAAGATACTGAGGTTGTCAACGAAAACTCTGCGGATGTAGTTGATTTCATCTCTCTTTTAAAAGAAAGCATGCAAAAGAGAACATCTGCAGAAAAGTCAAATAAGAAAAAAAGCTCATAAATCAAGAAAACAATCAATCTGTCCCATAGACTACACTCTTGTCAAATTATGTCTCTTTATGCAAAGATAACTTAAGACATCTTGAAAATAAGTGTTATAGACCTCTTTCGAAATTCGCTGTAGAGCGAAATACAAGAAAAGCCTGCAATAGACTTTCGGAAAGTTCTGGTGTTTTAGAAACAATCTCGGAGGACCGCAAAATGAGACAAATATTTAAAATTGATAAAACCATAAGACAATCCTCTATATTTAAAACACATCAATCTCAAATAATGCCAGTGCAAAAAAAAACAACAGCACCATTTTATACAGCTCAAAAAACAACAACTACTGTTCCCCCAGTTGCGAAAGCTCTCTATCCACTCCTTTTTACAAAATTAAAAGCAGAAGAACACAAGCAATTTACATCAAAAAAACGGCATCGCTCTGAATACAAAGACAATTATAGCGCCGCACTCAATTTGCCTTATTCAAACCATCAATTAGCGATAAAGCATCATGATCAAAATGCGCTCCTTGCCATGTCTAAAAAAAATATTATTGAACATGCAAATCGTCGTATAGATTTATTTTTTTACACATTAATTGCTTATTACAAAACAGGGATTTTGCCAATCTATGGACATACAACATTACAACATGGTAGAGGACGCACGACACGCCGTAATACGAGTATCTCTGAAGCCTGTCATAGTAGCCTGACTCCTTCATTCGTGGATAGAACCATTTACCAAAATAATCAAACAAGAGAAAAACATAAAAGTTTACTGTCTGATACACATTTTATGGATAGTCTGAATTCCACAGTCGAATTGCCTCCTTTTGTAAATGATCTGGATGATCTGTTAGAAAATGCATTAAGAGAAAAAAGCTTGACTATTCTTCGCGAGGTTTCACTTGGAACACTCAATCCAATTACAGGATTAACCCGGTTTTTGCAAATAATGAGTACCGTTTTAAAGGGTCTTAAAGAAGATGCTGAAAATAAAAACAAATCTGCCTTATCCCAACATCATCTAATCAAACAACAACCAATTACGCCAAATCTGATTGAGCTTGTAAAAACTGGGTCACTCTCAACTACCTATTTACCGGAAAAACAAATCGCAAATGATGACTACATCCAACTCTTACTTAGAATGACGCCCGAAGAAAAAGCAGCATGCAAAGATAAGCACGGTAAAGAAAAGTTGTACACCCAGAAAATTATGGAGTTACAAAGCGAAATTTTACATACAAAAAGCAGCAAACTCCCATCACCTAATTAGAAAAACAATCAGTAATGGAGCACATGAATCTGATATCACCACGGCCCCGCCCACACGACTTGTTTGTGGGTTTGCTTGTAGGATCCAGGAATCATGCGTCAGCGAACAGGAGACAGGGCGTAGACAAGAGAGTTGGTTTTTAACTTAATACGAGTGGCTCATTACTTAGTTGCGCTAAGGAAAACCTGAGGTTAAATAAGGTGGGGAAACTCTAGATATGCCTGAGAGATTTGACTAGAATACAGTTTAGCTGCTGATAAATAGAAACTTTTTATACTGGTGTCAATTTATGAATATCCACACTGTTGTTGAAGAGCAGAGAAAATTTGCTGCTGCGGGACAAGCTAAAAATATTGATTTTCGTAAACAACAACTGCAAAAATTGAAAACGATTATCAAACAAAATGAGCAGCTCCTCTCTGAAGCGCTTTATGCAGATATAAAAAAATCCCAGTTTGAAACCTACCTAACCGAACTTGCCATGATTTATCATGAGCTTGATCAAGCAATAAAATCAGTGCGAAAATGGGCTAAGCCAAAAGCCAAAAGAACGGACTTAGTACTTCAACCAGGGAAGAGTTTTATCTTACCCGAACCGTACGGCACGACGCTCATTATCGGTGCGTGGAATTATCCCTATCAGCTGACGTTAAGCCCCTTAGTCGCAGCTATGGCTGCAGGAAACACCAGCATTATCAAGCCAAGTGAGCTACCACAAAATACCTCATCTGCTCTCGCAAAAATAATAAATCAAAATTTTGATCCGGCTTACCTTTATGTCGCAGAAGGGGATGCTGCGGTGACTCAGGAGCTTCTTAACTTTCGCTTTGACAAGCTCTTTTTTACTGGTAGTACCACTGTAGGAAAAATTGTAGCGAAAGCAGCTGCAGAGCACCTAACACCTGTCACACTCGAATTAGGTGGAAAAAGCCCTTGCCTTGTTTTTGCTGATGCCGATCTCAAGATTTCAGCCCAGCGCATTGTTTGGGGCAAATTTTTAAACGCAGGCCAAACCTGTATTGCACCGGATTATCTTTTAGTTGAAGAATCAATTTATCTATCCTTTTTGGAAGAACTCAAAAACCAAATCAACGAAGTTATTGGGTCTAATCCTCTGACGAGCGAAAGCTATGTACGGATTATCAACCAAAAACATGTAGAACGCTTAAAAAAACTCATCGACCCTCAAAAATTGTTTACAGGGGGACAAGTCATCGAAACAGAAAATTATATTGAGCCGACAATTCTCAAGGATATCTGTTTTGCCGATGAAATCATGAAAGAAGAGATTTTTGGTCCAATTTTACCCGTTATTCCTTTTACTGATCTGCAAACTGTTCTACAGGAAATAAAACAATATCCACGCCCTTTATCACTTTATATTTTTGGGAAAAACTCAACCGTGCAAACACAAATTTTGCATGAGGTTTCCTTTGGCGGTGGTTGTATTAATGACGTAGTAATGCATATTTGTAATTCCCACCTTCCATTTGGTGGTGTAGGGGAAAGTGGTATGGGAAGTTACCATGGTGAAGCTGGTTTTAAAACGTTCAGCCACTTCAAAAGTATTTTGAAAAGGCCTTTTTGGTTTGAACTACCTATAAAATACAGGCCATACAATCAGTTAAAATTGAAGATAATTCGCGCTCTTTTGGGATAAACTAACAAATTAAATTTTCATAGAGAATGAATATCAGAATTCATATTCTTATGGAATCGATGGAGAATCCCTGATGAATTTATTTTCATCCTCTAAAACAAGTGCAACCGCTTTTGTTTAGATAAAATGTTTATGGTGTAGGATTTTCCAATATTTCCTTTTTTTTCTCTGCAATACGTTGGGCCCTCTTAGTAATAGCTTCTTGTAACTGCACAAAAAAACGAGAAGGCTCTAGAGATTGACTCACCTCCGACTCGAGTTGCTTACCCCAAGACTCATCCAGTTCAGATTGAATATTGAACTCCTCATCCAACATTGAATCTAAAGCATGAGTTTTTTGTTGATAAGAGATGGCGAACAGTCTACATGCTTCAACAAAGCAAGGATTTTCTTCCAAAAGCAAAGCAGAAGTACTGAGAAAGCCAATAATTCGCTCATCTTTATGATTTTTCTGATTATGTATGACTAAAACAAGAAATTCCTTTAATAAAGGATAAATTGATGCGTAATCCACATCACTCCCTCCTTCTTCTCCATAATTAACTACCAAATTTTGCAATAATTTAATACATTCTTTACTTACTGGCATTCCTTTCTCCAAATAAATAAACCTTTCTTTATTAAAAACTCCGAGAGCTAATTAAGCAAGAAAAAGAAGACGTTTTTAGAATTCAATTAAGTTATCTTAATTCATTTTTTAAATATGTCCTTCTTATCTTGTATGCCGTCAATATTGGGTCTATAACTTTAAGAATAAAAGAGAGCACTTATGTCAGAAAAGAAAGCTAAAATTAAAATCAGTAATTCTAAGGAATCTCCTGCCCCACCTTCCGTTGAAGCAAATCCTGCTATTCTTGCAAGTATTCTTAAAGAATTGCCAGGCAGTATTTATTGGAAAGACAAAAATGGGGTGTATCTAGGTTGTAATGACATCATGCTTGAAATGACCGGCATGAAATCCGTAATTGGAAAAACAGATTTTGATATGCCATGGGCAGCATCTGCAGAAACAATTCGCAATAATGATTTAAAAGTAATGGCGCTTAATTCTTCGTTAGAGCTGGAAGAAACTGGAACATTGGCCAATGGACAACAAGCAGTTGTATTAACTAGGAAAACCCCTCTCCGCGATGAACAAGGAAATGTCGTAGGTATTCTAGGCATCTCACTTAATATTACCCATCGTAAAAAGCAAGAAGCAGATTTGCGTTCAAGCCAGGAAAGAACACAATCAACTTTAGAAAACATTCTTGCCAATATGCCAGGGCATGTTTATTGGAAAGACAAAAATGGGGTGTATTTGGGATGCAATAACCGACAGGCCCAAAGTGTAGGATTTCAATTTGGCTACGAACTTATAGGAAAAACTGATTTTGATCTACCATGGGGTGATCATCAAGCAGCGTTATTCCGTCAAAATGATCTTTATATTATGCAAACGGGTGAAACTGAAATTATTGAAGAAAAAGCCCTAATCGAAGGTAAAAATGCCATTTTTTTAAGTCATAAATCTCCGATGCGTAATAAAAAAGGTGAAATTACCGGAGTACTTGGTATTTCAATTAACATCACTGATCGCAAAAAAATTGAAGCAGAACTCAAAATTGCAAAAGAAAAAGCCGAAGCAGCAAGCCTTGCAAAAACAGAGTTTCTTGAAAATATGCGCCATGACATCCGCACTCCTCTCACTGGCATCGTTGGATTTGCAGATCTCATCAAAGCTGAAGCAAAAAGTGATCAGATTAAAGAATATGCGGATAATCTAGTCGCATCCAGCCATGCTTTGCTTGATTTTATGGACGAGGTTCTTGAAGCAATTCATGTAAGTTCTGGCGAAGTGCCCAAAGTTAGGAAAAAATTCGTCTTACAACGAATCGTTCAACATGTTATTAATCTTAATAAAGCCAAAGCCTCTGCAAAACACCTGCGTTTATCATTCGATTTTGATCCAAATATTCCCAATTACCTCATTGGTGATCCTGTGCGCATTCATCGAATTTTACTCGAGCTAATTGCTAATTCATTGAACTTCACAGATACAGGCTTTGTAAAATTAACCGCTAAACTGGCAAAACGAGAAAATCGCGAAATCATCATTCAATTCATCGTAGAAGACAGTGGCATGGGCATTCCCAAGGACAAACAACAGGAAATTTTCCTGCAATTTAAACGCTTAACACCTTCCTACAAAGGAATTTATAAAGGAGCAGGCCTAGGTCTTGCAGTAATCAAACAGTTTATTGATGAATTAGATGGGGAAATATATGTTGAGAGTACGGTTGCCAAAGGAACACTATTCACCTGTATCATTCCCTTAAAAACAGCACTTTTAGCGGATGAAACAGGCATAGATAATGATTTTGTTGAACCTAATATTCCTAGTTTTACACGAGATAGTGCAATCACTCAACAAGCTCGGGATTCATCCGCAAAATTATTCAAACACCGTATCCTATTAGTTGAAGACAACACCATTGCACAAACAATCGCAAAAGAAATGTTGAATCAATGTAATTGTCACGTTGATATAGCAACTGATGGACAATCAGCATTGCAATTCTGGAAGAAAAACAAGTACGATTTAATTTTTATGGATATTGGGTTACCTGATATGGATGGTTATCAAGTGACCCATCACATTCGTGTCCAAGAAATTGCTAAAAACCATCACACCCCTATTATTGCGCTAACAGCTCATGTTGGTGAAGAAAATAAGCAACGTTGCATTGAGTCAGGTATAAATGCAGTATTTAGTAAACCACTGACTCAAAAAAACTGTTGTGATATTTTGAACTCATTCATTCCCTCCATACAAAAAGAAAAAGGAATCGCTCCCGGACTTGGTGTTTTAGATTCACCCGCAACAGAAGAACAATTTTTTGAGCTTTCTGAATTTCCTCTACTTGATATTAAAGAAGGAATTAAAACTACCGGTACAGAAGATATGCTCTGTAAGATGCTCCAACTAATGCTTCATCATTCTCTTGTTGAGGATATTACCCTTCTAAAAAAAGCACATGCACAAGGCGACTGGGAAAAAACCCTGCAACTTGCCCATAAAATTAAGGGGGGCGTGGTATACGTCGGTGCCATCCGTTTAAAAATCGCGTGCCAATATCTTGAGCGTTATTGGAAATCAGGACAATGTGATTTATTGGAGAAATTATATCAGCAAATGACTCAAGTGATTGATGAAACAACTTCTGAAATTCAAAAATGGATAAAAACTAAAGTATCTCACTAATTTAGATATTTTTGTTTTTAGCCTGAGGGCAGCGGGGCATAACTTAGGAAAAATTTTTAAAAAGTAAAACCAGGTTTCGTCTCGCTGCACACAGGCTACACATCTAAACGAATCGCTTAAAAATCGCCAACCCCAGATCCTTCCTGAGCAGCTTCCTGAATCATTTGAAATTCATCTTCTGTTGACTTTCTAGGATATTTTTTAAATCGAAGTGCAACAGGTCTTAAATAATTTGGATAATGAGGCTTTATTAAATATTCATAAGTGGCTGCCATCGCCTTGTTTCTGCCGCTAGGATAAACTTCAAAATCATATGCTTTTTGTGGCCATAGGCACATCACCGAACACTCTTCAAGCAAATAATCAAGACAAAGTCTGGATGCACGCTCATAATCAACATCCACAATAGAAAATCGATTCAAGTATCGTGTTAAAAAATCATCAATATTGGCATGAATCGCATGACGAAAGGATTCATTAGATTCATATTCTTTTTGCACACGTACATAACTGTCGATGTAATTGGGACTGTTGTACCAATCATCCCAGCGCATAATTTCAAAAGGAATGGTTAATTGATTGTAAGCTATTTCATTTCGCAACACCCAATCATCACCCTCTTTCACAGCGAGCTGGTATAATTCATCTGGTGTCGCATGATGCATAATGCCCATCGTATGACGTTGAACGCTATCATCAACCAAGATGGTACACTGTTTAAATGCCCCATTAATGAGTTTAATCACCGCTGCAAATTTTTCACCCTCATGGATTGGTTGTCCAACACTAATGGGCATAAGGCAAGCGGATTGAGGAAATCGTTTTCTTTCTTCTACAGGGTTTTCTCTAAAGGAAGCTTTCACAATCCTGTTATCCATTAAATTCATATTCTCTACCTCCTTGATGTGATATTGCTTTTTGCATAAAAAGAAATCATATTTTATTTTATAAAAAGCATACTGTCCATTAATGATTCAGCGCAAACACATGCCATGTTCATCTAAGCTTAGTCGGGTTATTCTATGGCTCAAGGTTGCAGTAAGGCCCTATTGCACATGGAAAAACAAACAAAAAATGAAAAGAGAGATGTATCCCTGGCTACTTAGGGATAACACCCTTTTAGGGTATACTCTAGTAGTGCTATTGGTTGGGAACCCACCAGATATATCGATTACATAATAATTACTTAATGTTACTATTGTATAATTTGTGTAATATATATATAAATTTAACCTAGAGCGAGTATAAAATGCCTTTTAGAATAGATAATCCTGGTGGCGGTGATTGCGGATTTTATGCATTTGCAATAGGTTTAATAGCCACCATTCAAAAAGAACATGAAGACAGCAAAAACAGCAAAACTTTTGCTAAATGGCAAAAGAAAGGCCTTAACAATGTAGGCTTGCAAGAAATTCTGGACATTGATTTAAATCAACTGTACGAATCACCCTATACTTATAAAAAAGAAACCTTGCTTAAATTGCAAATGTCTTTAAGAAGTATTTCTGCCACTGCATATAAATATGATCTTTTTGAGAAAATAGCGCAAGCAAAAAGGAATGGAAGCACCCAGGTTGAAAGCTCACCTGTATATCATAAGTTCATGGAATTAGTGCACTATTACTTAAAAGAAGAACAAGAAGAGAGTGCGCTGGATAAGATAAAACAGTTCAATGAATTGGCTTTATCACCTGAAGTTCTTGACTTGGCAAAAAAAACCTCCAAGTCATTGGCGCCTAAGCTTATAGGGAGCTTCCAAGAAAATGAACCAATAGAAAATGCGCATGTGAAAGAGGCTTTACTGGCAGACGTACTATCTGGTGGAAAAGAAAATCCTCGTTCCGTCATTCTAAAAGGAATAGAAAAAATTAAGGAACAAGGAAGATGGGCTACACATAGCGATTTAAAAGAAGTTGCAGATCAACTTGAAGTAAATCTCTATGTGACTAATGAGCTCAATGGAAAACCCATGAAAGGTTGCCCCACTATTGTTTTAAATAACGAAGGCAGGTCAGTACATTGGACGACCACTGTAGAGGAATTGCCTCAGCCAAAAGCTCTGCCTATTGAAAAACGTATTGAGCGCCCAAAATCAACAGAAGAAACTTATACATCTTCTAAAGATCATGAATCTTCTAAAACTCGTGAATCCTCTAAAGACAGAGAAACACAAGTAATTGCAGCAACTGTAAGCACTCAAATAAACGAAGACAAAGCAGAGCGTTATCAACAGCACGTAAAGACACTCATGGTCACTGCCTCCGATCCGAGGTTCTTTGCCAGTGTTCAAAAAAGAATTGAAAACCTTGATAAACTTGATAAGGAAGAAGCTCTTAAAAATGAACATGGTGTTCAGATTGAATCGGACGAAGATTTTGCTATACGCTTACAAGAAGCAGAATTCAGACGAGCTAATCTGAAGTAAGAATTATTAAAACTGTTTGGAAATAAAAACAGCCTGGAATATGGGTGTTTTTCCTTTTTGAGCCTGATTCAAGATACTATTACGGATAACTCCAATCAAACTTGTCGTACCACAATACCTAAACTAACATAATATACAAGTATGGAAATATTTAAAACATAGAGTACTCATTTAAGGGATTTATTGATGAACACTGTTCAACGCTTTATCAAAGCACAACAAGGAGAAGACGCATATATTTCATTCCAACAGGCTTATGGTGAACTTAAAGCTGGGAGCAAACAAAGCCACTGGATATGGTATATCTTTCCTCAGTTAAAACAGCTCGGGTTCAGTTCTATAGCCCAACATTTTGGTATCGTTGATTTCAAAGAAGCGTATGGCTATTTGCAAAATAAAGAACTTTTTCAAAATTATGACACAATAACTCAACTGGTAGAACAACAGCTAAAAAGAAACATCCCTGCCCTAATGCTTATGAGTGGAGATACTGATACTAAAAAACTGGTATCAAGCCTCACCTTATTCCGAGAAGCGGCTTTATTTCTTGAGCGCCAGGGAGACACATCTCAGGATTTTGCAGCACTTGCCCAGCGTTGTGATCGAATTCTAAAAGAAACCTCAAAGCAAGGTTATTACCCCTGCAACCGTACTCTAGACTTTGTGGCGTCGGCTGAAGCAGAAAAAGTGAATTTAGGATCAGGGAAAGTATAAAGTTGTGTAATTATATTTCCTCTTTTTTCAGAGACAAACAGTGTATAATTGTGTTCTAACAATAAAATAGTGAAAATAAAATATAATGAGAAAGTTCGCTGGCATTCTTTTTCTATTCTTAATTCTGGATATTCAAATCTCATATGCAAATAATCTCACTTCAGTAGAAAAACAGATAACCCAGTACATTACAACTCAATCTCAAGAACAACTTTCATTATTGGAACAATTAGTCAATACGAACAGTGGTACTGCAAACCTTAATGGAATTTATAAGGTTGGAAATAGGGTACGCAAGCAACTCGACCAATTCGGATTTAAAACGTTTTGGGCTCATGAACCGCCCGCCATGCATAGAGCAGGGACATTGGTCGCCGAGCGTACTGGAAATAAAGGCAAAAAACTGCTTTTAATTGGCCATCTTGATACGGTGTTCCCGGCAGATGGCCCATTCCAACATTTTGAACGTCAAGGAGATGTTGCAACAGGTCCTGGTGTTATAGATGACAAAGGTGGTGTAGTCGTTATCCTTTATGCCTTAAAAGCCTTGCAAGAAATGCACGCGCTGGACAATGCAAACATAACGGTTATTTTAACTGGTGATGAAGAAGACGCAGGAAAACCCACTTCAATTTCAAGAAAACCTTTAGTCGATGCAGCAAAAAATAGTGATGTTGCCCTGGATTTTGAGTGGTCTATTACCTCGGACACAGCAACTATTGCGCGTAGAGGCATAGCACACTGGACTCTAGAAACTCATGGTAATGAGGCACACTCCTCAGAAATTTTCCAAAACAAAGTGGGTTATGGTGCTATTTACGAGTTAGTACGAATCCTAGATACAATGCGTACCCTGCTTAGCGGGGAGCGCTTTTTATCATTTAGTCCAGGCCTTGCTTTAGGGGGAACCACAATTAATAGCGTAAATAACATTCAAGGTGACGTTTTTGGCAAGGGAAACGTCATCGCAAAAGTTGCTATGGCAAATGGTGATTTACGTTTTATTAGCGAACAACAAAAGAGCATGGCAGAGAAAAAAATCACTGATATTGTTACCCATCATTTACCTGGCACTACTGCTTCCATTATATTTCAAGATGGGATCCCCAGTATGCCGCCCACTCCTGCCAATGAAGCTTTATTAAGACAATATAGTAAAGTCAGTGAAGACTTGGGACAAGGAGTAGTACATCCACTTGATCCAGGGAGTAGAGGTGCAGGCGATGTCTCACACATTTCCTCCATAGTAAGCGGAGCATTAGCAGGTTTAGGACCTGTAGGCACAGGAGCACATTCTGTGAAAGAAACTTTAAATATCCCTTCCCTTTCAATACAGACCCAACGTGCATCCCTATTAATTTATCGATTAATTAACTCATGAAGCCCTCCTATTGTCTAACATTTCGTTTTTTTAATCTAATTTGAGCTATACTTTAAAAACTATCGAATAGTTCGTACCTGGGGTATTGCATGCAAGCAAAATTAGAGGAAGAAAAAAAAGCCGCGAAAGAACGATATGAGGAACTATTGGCCGCATTGGAGGTTATGAATAAAGCAAATCAGAGTTTATTATTTGAAATTCGACCTAATGAAACGTTTTTTGAAGAAATGTATGAAAATAATAAGGTCTCCCCTCTATATGTTGAATTTGTATCCAAAAACTCAGGAGCCAAATTTACTATAGAGAATAAATTTTTTCCCCATAGTTGGGTTTTCAAGGCACCACAAAATGCAACCAAAGAAGAACTCGATTTTGTAAGGGATTTGACCCTAGAAACAATTGCTCATCCTAAAAATGCACATAAAGACTATCAACCTAAACTATTAGCCGTCTTCCCTGATGGGACTCCTGAAGAAGAAATCTTTGACTTTATTAAAGCTGCAGAAAGAAAAGGAATAGAGGTTAATTTATTTATTGGACCAATGTCACAGTATGAAAAAGTAAGTGAGACTCATAACAAAAAAACAAAAGAGGTAATTGAATCAGGAGAGCTGGATGAACTCCCTGGATGGGATGGTTTTATGCGTGAGTTTCAAAAGAGTGAAGGAGGAAGAAAAGGTGAGGACATGTTAAATAAATATCGCTCAGAACATACAAATTCCTTGAGCCATAATTAAAATTAACTAGTTCTCATGCCTCAATTTTACTCTTGCTACTCACAAACACTATAATGTAGTTAAGTAGTCTTTAATTAAAAATGGCTCTCGCATTAATTGGGCGTGTATGAATTTTTAAAATCTAACTACTATTTAAATTGAAGGATTTTTATTAAACATTTAACATACAATTTTTTTATGGATTAGTTTGATGTGATTCCTAATATTTCTCCTAGCTCTTATCTCAAATTGCCTGCTAATTTTTACGAGGTGATCGAGCCAACAGCGATTGCAAATCCTTATTTAGTTAAATTCAATCATGAACTTGCTTCGTCTCTTTGTGCTCCGAATTCTTCTTCTGTCAATGAGCAAGAAACTCTATTTTTTTATGCGGGAAATCGAGTTCCAGCACATCTTAAAAGTATTGCATTAGCTTATGCAGGCCATCAATTCGGGTACTATGTCCCTCTTTTGGGAGATGGGCGCGCCGTATTACTTGGCGAAACATGCAGTCACGATGGGAGGCGATGGGATATTCAACTCAAAGGTTCAGGAAAAACAATGTTTTCACGAATGGGTGATGGTAGAGCCCCTCTTTCAGCAGTATTAAGAGAATATCTGATCAGCGAAGCAATGCACGGTTTAAATATTCCAACCACCCGTTGCCTCGCTGCCATTGGAAGCCAAGAAAAGATCTATCGCCAAAATGGCCCTGTACCATTAGGTGTATTAACCCGAGTTGCATCCAGTAGTCTGCGGGTGGGTTCTTTTGAATATGCCGCTGCTCAAAAGGATAATCACTTATTACTTCAATCTCTTGCTCATTATGCTCTTGAAAGACACTATCCTGAACTTTTACCCAGCGCTAACCCCTATCTCGAACTGTTTAAAAAAGTTGTAGATCGGCAAGCAAGCCTTATTGCTGAATGGATGGGTGTAGGCTTTATCCATGGAGTCATGAATACAGATAATATGACCATATCTGGCGAAACTATCGATTATGGCCCTTGTGCGTTTATGGATGAATTTAACTTTGATACTGTATTTAGCTCTATTGATCATGCAGGTCGTTATGCATTTGGCAATCAAGCCGCTATAGCAAAGTGGAATTTGGCTCAATTTAGCCTATGCTTACTCCCTTTATTGAAAGATAAAGAAGCACCGCAACAAATACTCGAGGCGCTCAACTCATTCACAGAACGCTTTACTCAATATTGGAATAAAAAAATAAGAGAAAAGTTAGGGCTTTTTGAGGAAAACACTCATTCTAGCGAACTTATTAACAAATTTTTCGTGTTATTACAACAACATAAACCGGATTTTACAAATACCTTCAGGCTTATGAATCAAGCCATTGATTGTGAGCGCTCACAGAAGGATTTAATCAGCAATCTAGGAAATCAACCGAAAAGCGAACAGTGGGTTTCTGACTGGTTAGGATGCATTAATCAACAAAATGTCGAGATCACCAAAATAAAAAATAAGATGAATCGGGTAAACCCAGCCTATATCCCCAGAAATCACTTAATTGAAAATGCAATTAGGGACTATATTGAAAACAACGACAGTACCTTAATGGATACTCTTTTAACCGTACTGAAAAATCCTTATCACCAACTCAGAAATACTGAAAACTTACAGTGCTTGCCTATGCCACACGAGCGAGTATACCAAACGTTCTGTGGCACTTAGGTGAACTCAACATGCAAAGGGTAAAAACAACTAACTTTTGAGCATAAAACCACTTTTCCTATCTCCTTGCCTACCGCACCTAGTCCATCTCATCTATTTGCATGACAGCACCGAGTTCTGCATCCATGCAAAACGGTTCAATAAATTAAAGGATTTTCTGATAAAGAATTTCTTTTAATAAAGCCCCACCCTCATAAAATTCTTCTAACTTGGTTGAACTTGTGGCTTCAAATCCTAAAGCATCATAGAACTTACGTGCTTGAATATTGTCTTCGAATACCCATAGCAATATTTTTTTATACCCCTGATTTGCAAGTTCAGAAATCGCAGCCAGACATAATTGAGTCCCTAATCCCATACGCCAATAATCGGGATGCAAATAAATAGCGCTGATCTCGCCCATTGAACTGTCTTCACTAAAATCACGAAAAGGACAAATACTGGCAAAGCCAACAATTTGATTGTTGATTTCTATGATTAATACTTTAACTCCCAGCTCTATTAAATCGTACCACTGCTTAGTTCGATCTTTTAAGGATAAGTTTTGTAATATAACTTCTGGAATGAAATCTCGATACATCTTTTGCCAGGAACAGATATGAATTTGTGCAATAGCTTCAGCATCGTCTAATGTCGCTGTTCTAATATTGGACGTTAAATTTTTAATCATAATAAAAGCCTTAAAGACGTAATTAATTTCCAGAATCTGTTTCCATTTTGCCAGCTTGAGCCAAAATGGAAGCAGGTCCTATTAACCAATAAATTATTCACGTTCTTTTAAATTCAACATTTAAATAAAATATATAAGTGATATGCTATGTTAGAATGAAAAAATTGTCACTAAAAAGGATTTAACCATGGATAAAATCAAACAAAAAAAACAAATCACTATGGGCACTATCACCTTATTTATCGCGTCACTAGCCAATGCAGGAACCGTAGCGAGTGATGTTTCCACCACAGATGGAACCTCAATAGGAAAAATCGTTTTTGAGGACAGCCAATACGGTTTACTTATTAAACCCCAATTGACCGGACTTCCTCCGGGTATTCGCGGTTTCCACATCCATCAACATCCCGATTGTGGTGATCATGCTAAAAAAGCAGGTGCTCATTTAGACCCCGCCAAAACCAATAAACATCTGGGTCCATATGGTAATGGGCATTTAGGTGATTTACCCGTATTGGTTGTTGATAGTAATGGCACAGCAAATACCCCTACATTAGCACCTCGTTTAAAGACTCAAGATATTAAGGGGCACGCCATTATGGTTCACGCAGGTGGAGATAATTATAGTGATAATCCAACTTTGGGTGGCGGCGGAGATCGTATTGCTTGTGGAAAAATTTCTTCTTAATTAAAAAATATACTTTTTTGCTCTGGATGCAGCAAAATCTGTATTCGGATTATTCTAATCTAAACAATAAAAAGAGAGATGTTATGCCCGGTTTTTTTTCAAAATTAGGATCGACTTGGGATCAATATTATAATTTGCGAAACAGATACGCTGAATTGATTCCTATCCCAAATCCATCCTATTTTAAGCCAATTCATGATTTAAGAGATTTTACTGACATAATTGTTCGTCCAATCCATAGTCCTATCTGGTTGGGAGTGAATGCTCTACTGCTTTTTTTAAAAAGTCTTATTTATCTGATGGCTACTTTATTGTTAACCGTTCCAGCTTTGTTATTAGCAATTTTTGCCCCTAATTCAGATATCAGTTCTAGTACGTGTTCTACATTTAAAACGTGCGCTGCACATACCGTTGTGGATGCAACTATGGGCATTATTGCAGCCTGTGCCGCAGTTGCTGCTATTGTTTTTAATCCAATCTATCTGCTTACTCGACTCCTAAGTACTGTTGTTGAACATTTAAATGAAGTAACTGAATCGTGTTGTGGATTAACTATCGCGCGATTTTAATTCCACAGTCTATAGCGATGTTTAAGGCTGTCATCCCTGCGCAGGCAGGGATCCATGTTTCAATAGTACATTGCGCTACTCCTTGTCCTCTTACATACAGCCCCACGGTTTGTTCGTGGGGCCGTAGACAAGGAGTAGCTTATTAGATTTTTATGACGATTTGCTGCATCTACCAATCAATTCAACCTGCTCAATAATGTGATTTTGCATGGCAGTCTCTATTTCCTTTTTCGTCGCATGCTCTCCTAGATTTAACAATATATCTAAGGCATAGAGCTTAAAGAAATAACGATGCGTTCCACTTGGCGGACAGGGCCCACCATAGCCGGTTCTGTTCCAGCTATTTCTCGCGCTGATAGCCTTCGATGGAACATTTCCTGTTTTAAGCTCGTGACAATCGGCAGGCAGGTTAAATAAAATCCAGTGTACCCATAATCCCATTGGTGCATCAGGATCATCCATGATTAGAACAAAAGATTGAGTATTTTCAGGTATATTTTTCCATATCAATGGCGGAGAATGATCAGCACCGGTGCAGGTATATTCTTTTGGAATAAGCGCATTATTTGCAAACGGAGGGCTCTCGAGTATCATTGCACAACCCTTATTCTGGAATATTTATTTGCAATTTAGACTATTTTTCAACAAAAATACAGGAGCGTTCCTTAGATATTCGGAATTATATTTTTAATTTTCCTCTTAAAATCTGCCAAAGCATGACAAAATCACCCATGAAACTATACAAAGGATAACGAAATGTAGCTGGTTTATTTTTTTCATAAATAAAATGCCCAAGCCAGGCGAATCCATAACCAACTGCTAGCATCACAATGAGCCATAAGTAATTCCAAGTGAAAAGGAAAAAAAGAAAACTCAAGCAAGCGAAACAAGTGCCCAGGACATGCAAACGCCGACACATCACTGTTTTATGTTCACTTAGGTAAAAAGGATAAAACTCATTAAAACTCGTAAACGTCTTATCATTTTTCATAAGAATTCAGAAAATAATTCTACGTTTTTAAATTATAGTAAAATAGAACCTATTTACAATTGAGCCGAAATGCAGCAACTTTTGAGCACCGAAACAGAGCATACACGAAGTACATGAGTATCGGAGCGCTAAAATCGCAGCATTTTGGCCAAGAGAGTAGAATTGTAATTATAAATAACAACCAACCCCATCATAGCCAATTACATGGCATGACTTGTAAGCGCTTTGATCGAGCTGATAGCTTACAGAACCATAATAGGCAATAATAGTTCCATTTTTAGATTGTTCTACATGAGGTTTTTGAACGTTAGCTCCAGCCTCACATCTTGTATTGTTTTGTATCCAAACTCGCCCTGCTGACATAACACGAGTCTTGTTAGGAGTCAGTGCACTCCTCCCGCAGTCTTTCACTGGCAAACGTTCTATTTGGGGAGCGGAGAAAACAAGATCATAACCCGCTGCTGCTGCCTTAACCGCATTTTCGGCATCCAAAATTCCATGTCCGCAGGGCTTTTTACCAACACACGATTTGTTCGCATCATTGCTTACTCCAAAATCATGTGTCGTTGTATAAAGTAATTGTTCCACTTGTTCTGGGCTAAGAACTTTTTCACTCGCTGCAATAATCAATCCAGCAACACCCGCAACATGGGGAGTAGCCATACTGGTCCCTTGATAAAAATCAAAACCGGATCCATTATAACCACCTCCGGGATTCACTGTAGATAAAATTCCTCCCCAAGGGCCATAACGCTTGTCCCCCCCTGGAGCAGCTATAGTAACGCTTGGACCATAGTTAGAAAAATAGGACCTAAGCCCCTCAGGCCCAGTAGAAGCGACTTTAATGGTTCCATTACAAATTGCCGGTGCATTAAAATGCTCCCAAACATTATCATTCCCTGCTGCGACAGCGAGTACCGCTCCCTTCTTACGTGCAAAAAAGACTGCTTCTTGTAAGGCTTGATCACAATAATCAATTTCTTCTTTAGGCCCCTTGTCCACGCCAAAGCTCATATTCAATATTTTAGCAGGGTGGATGTTGTTAGGCACTCCAGGAACATCACCGCCTACAGACCAATAAATGGCGTTAATGACGGAGCTTTCATAAAACATACCATTAGCAGCAGGAATTTTTAAAGGAAGAATTTTTAAATCTTCGCCCATCCCGTTCATAACATTGCCATAACCTGCAATGGTCCCAGCAACATGAGTACCATGGTAAGATCGAGTTTCATCAATTAAATTATTATTATTTCCTGCAAAATTCCAACCCCATAGATTACCTGCACTATCTTTTACCAGGTTATTGATCAAACTATCATTTAAAGCGATTCCGGTATCTAAAACAGCAACGACTATTGGCTTTTTAGAAAAGCCCGTAGTATAGGCCCAGGCACCATCTCTAACTCCAGGCTTGGATTCGAGCATAATACCTGCAGGTCGGGAAAACTCATCCCACTGACTTTCATGCGATAATAAATCACCTGTACTCAAAATTTCAGGATCAGGAACCGGTTTAAAATAACTAATTCGGTCTTTAACAGCGTATAAAATTTGGGGATTTTTACGCAAACGTTCCAAAATCCAAGACGTAGTGTCCTTATCATCTTCTTTAACCAAAGTACTGTTTGTTGTGTCTAAAATTAATATGAAGGCACCATTTGCCATAGGATTCAATTCTTTCACGGGTAACTGGGTTACCTGGTTTATTTGTGACTTTAAAGAAGAAACACTGGCTATTTGTTCTTTATATTTGATTATGACTCGAACGCTGTCTTGAGCGGGTGAGGCAAAAACACTATGTGCGATAGATAAAAGACCTAAGCCCAAAATCCCTGATTTAAACATGCAACAATCTCCTTATAAAATAAATCGCAATTCAGTATGCAATAAGAAACATGGCAAAACAAGATCAAACTTATCCCAAAATGGTACTCTCCTATACGTAATGTATTATTCTTAAAAATAGGTTGTTGAAATTCCCCACACGCTCTATATACTGCATCTATCCCATTGTTTGTATTAAAAAAAGCCCATCATGAACCTGCGATATTTTTTTTATAAAAATGGCACTCGCTGTATACGAAAACTACAATCTTTACTAGGTTTAAAAACTCTTGGTTCTCGTGCCATTATTTTAAATCACAACCATCAGATCCTTTTGGTAAAACATACTTATCAACCCCATTGGTATCTTCCAGGCGGAGGTGTAAAAAAAGGTGAGTCCGCTAAAGAAGCAATAATACGGGAATTAAAGGAGGAAGTAGGCATAATCCCAACCGAAGAGCCGCAACTATTTGGGATTTATTTTCATACCTACATGGGAGTAAATGACTATCCAGTGATCTTCATCATTAAAAATTTTACCTCTAGGGAAGCCTATTCTCACGAAATTGAACAAATGGCCTGGTATGATTACACTGATTTACCTGACATGGTGAGTCCAGGAACAAAACGTAGGCTTGATGAGTACTTTACTCAAAATGCAAAATCAGATAGATGGTAAATGGAAAACCTAGAGCACTATATTTTCTTAAAGCCATATAATAGTCTTTGATTTCCCATGTTCACTCAAACAGTTGGATTTTCTCGCAAGATACGCCAAATATGGCCGTAGCACGATTTCAGACAAGCACTTATCAAATTAATAACGATATTGCTCAGACTTATAAGGACCAGTAATTGCCACACCCAGATAATCCGCTTGTTCTTTGGTGAGTTGCGTCAATTTCGCTCCGATGCGTCCTAAATGCAAACGAGCTACTTTTTCATCCAATAATTTGGGAAGGACATATACTTGCCTGTCATATTCAGCCGCATTTGTAAATAATTCAATTTGCGCAAGAATTTGATTGGAAAAAGATGCTGACATGACAAAGCTTGGATGGCCTGTAGCGCAACCTAAATTAACCAAACGCCCTTCAGCTAAAAGAATTAAACGTTTCCCATCAGGAAAAATGATAT
This sequence comes from Legionella parisiensis, assembly GCF_001467945.1. Lineage (GTDB taxonomy): Bacteria > Pseudomonadota > Gammaproteobacteria > Legionellales > Legionellaceae > Legionella > Legionella parisiensis. The sequence continues at coordinate 593,594 of NZ_LNYQ01000013.1, read as the reverse complement.
GATCAACTTGCGGCTTAATATTCTCCCACTGGTATTTCTTTAAACTCTGCACGTCGATTTCAGAATCAAAATGGCCAATATTACACAAAATAGCCTGATGGCGCATGCGCTTCATATGATCATGAGTTACTACATGGTAGTTTCCCGTAGCAGTAATAACAATATCTACTTGCTCGGCAACATCATCCAGAGTCACAACGCGATATCCTTCCATTGCAGCTTGAAGTGCACAAATAGGATCAATTTCTGCAATTAAAACAACGGCACCTTGACCACGTAATGCTTGAGCACATCCTTTACCTACATCACCATAACCTAAAATTAGAGCAACCTTTCCTGCAATCATCACATCAGTAGCCCGCTTTAATCCATCCAACAAGGACTCTCGACAACCATACAGGTTATCAAATTTAGATTTAGTGACAGAATCATTCACATTAATCGCAGGAATTTTTAACTCACTCTTTTTTGCCATTTCATACAATCGAGCTACACCCGTTGTTGTTTCTTCAGAAACCCCTTTGATCCCAGGTAACAATTCCGGGTACTTTTGATGAATGATTTGCGTCAAATCACCACCATCATCCAACAATAAATTAGGAGTCCAATCATTCGGCCCGGATAGGGTTTGCTCCACGCACCACCAGTATTCTTCCTCAGTTTCACCTTTCCAGGCAAAGACAGGGATGCCCTGAGCTGCTATAGCTGCGGCAGCATGATCTTGAGTGGAAAATATATTACAAGAAGACCAGCGAACTTCAGCACCCAAAGCAATCAATGTTTCAATCAGCACTGCTGTCTGGATTGTCATGTGCAAGCAACCGGCGATTCGAGCACCTTTTAACGGCTTTGTTGCAGCAAATTCTTCACGCAAAGCCATTAAACCAGGCATTTCGGTTTCGGCAATTGCAATTTCCTTACGCCCCCAAGAAGCGAGAGACATGTCAGCTACTTTATAATCTTCTGTCATTTTACTCCCTGTTTCTACTTTATTGACAAGTTCCATTTGAGTCTCCTTTGGGATCTGTTGACAATTCTACTCTCTTGGTCAACAGATCATAGTTTTCTTATAAAGCTTTACGTAGGTCCGTTACTTTATCTAAACGTTCCCATGGAAAATTCTCACGTCCATAATGACCGTAAGTAGCTGTTTGTCTGTAGATTGGACGAAGCAAATCATGATATTCAATAATACCTTGTGGTGTTAAGTCAAAATGAGCATTAATTAATTCAATAATTTCGCTATTCTGCAAACGGCCAGTACCAAAAGTTTCAACAAAAATTGAAGTAGGCTCAGCAACACCAATCGCATAAGAAATTTGTAGCTCACACTTATCAGCCAATCCCGCAGCGACTATATTTTTTGCAACATGTCGCGCTGCATATGCTGCGGAGCGATCTACTTTGGAAGGATCCTTACCTGAGAAACATCCTCCTCCGTGCCGTGCCATGCCACCATAAGTATCTACGATAATTTTACGACCAGTTAGCCCGCAATCGCCTAAAGGGCCGCCAATAACAAACCGACCTGTTGGGTTGATAAAGTAACGTGTTTTGTGAGTTAACCATTCACCTGGTAAGGTTGTTTTAATAATTTCTTCACGCACCGCCTCGACTAAATCATTATAGCCAATTTCAGCTGCGTGTTGTGTTGAGAAAACAACGGTGTCTACTTCAACAGGGATACCTCGTTCATACTTTAAGGTTATTTGACATTTGGCATCAGGCCGCAACCAGGGTAATGCTCCTGATTTACGTAAATGAGCTTGTTTTTCCATCAACCGATGAGCATAGGCAATAGGGGCTGGCATATAAACATCAGTCTCACGGCTTGCATAACCGAACATTAAGCCTTGATCTCCGGCGCCAAGAATTCTTGTTTCTTTATTATCTACTCCTTGAGCAATATCAGGAGATTGCTTGCCTATAGCAGAAAGTACCGCGCAAGATTCCCAATCAAAACCCATCTGCGAACTATTATAACCTATGTCCTTAACTACTTGTCGCGTTACCGCTTCCACATCTACCCAAGCTTTAGTAGTAATTTCCCCACCGACTAATACCATACCTGTTTTGACAAACACTTCACAAGCAACCCGCGCAGCAGGATCTTGCATTAAAATAGCATCTAGAATTGCATCAGAAATTTGATCGGCTATTTTGTCAGGATGTCCTTCAGAAACTGACTCAGACGTAAAAACGTAACTTTCATTCATTAATTAGTCCTCTTAAATATTATATACCTTGGGTATATTTCCTATTTCATCAATTGTATAAATTCATTAAATATTATTTCTATATCATGAGGCCCGGGACTCGCTTCCGGATGCCCTTGAAAACCCAATGCTGGTTTTTCCTTATGCCTGATACCCTGTAGTGTATTATCAAATAAAGAACGATGAGTAATCGCAAGACAGTCGGGCAAGCTCTCTTCATCAACTGCAAAACCATGGTTTTGACTGGTTATAAAAACGCGCTTTTTCCCTTCAGTTTCAATTACAGGATGATTGGCGCCATGGTGACCAAATTTCATTTTTTTAGTCACTCCACCACAAGCTAAAGCCAAAATTTGAAAACCCAAACAAATGCCAAATAGAGGAATACCATGGGCCAAAAATTCCTGTGTTGCACGGATAGCGTAATCGCACGCCTGTGGATCTCCTGGACCATTTGATAAAAATACCCCATTGGGATTCATCGCTAAAACTTCCGCTGCAGAAGTTTTTGCCGGAACCAAAGTTAAATGACATCCCTTATCATGCAATATACGCAGAATATTGTGCTTTACTCCAAAATCATAGGCCACGACATGAAATTGTTGCGGCTGGGAACCGCTCCCCCATTCTCCTTGGCCATTATGCCAACGCTCTATGGTTTTTCTAGAAACTTCCAAAGCCAAATCAACACCCTGCAAGCCAGAGAAAGATCGTGCCTTTGCCAAAACCAGTTCAGGGTTATCTACATCAGTACTAATGCAAGCACCCAAAGCACCATGTTCTCGTAAACGTAAGGTTAAATCCCGAGTATCAATTCCAGCAATAGCAACTACTCCATTTTTTTTGAGCCAATCTGGAAGAGATAGTTCCGCACGATAATTACTAGGGATTATTGAAGAGTTACGAAGCACCAAACCCGCAGCCCAAACTTTATTTGACTCCATATCTTCATGCGTACATCCAGTATTTCCTACATGTGCTGTGGTCAATGTAATGATTTGTCGTGTATAGGAAGGATCAGTGAGCATTTCCTGATAGCCGGTTAAAGAGGTATTAAAAACCAACTCGCCGACACAATCGCCTGTTGCTCCTACCGAAATGCCCTCATAAACGGTACCATCGGCTAATACTAAAATTGCTGGTTGGTTCATCATGGATCTACTCTATTTGGTTCAACTGGAATCTCTATTGGCATTTGAACTTCATCTTGGATGCAAAAACATATCCAGATTTCTCTGACAAAGATTTTCCGGGTTAGAATTTTTCCTCACCCGGAAGTAATTCATATTCCTCGACACTCAAGTTCAAAAAATGCACATTTAGATAAATGTGAGCAATTGTAACTTACTTATCTCAAAATTTCATGTCTTCGAAGAATTTTTTCACGCCTGCAAACCAAGAATTGGACCGTGGAGAATGTTTTCCTTTAGAATTTTCCAATGATTCTTGAAATTTAGTTAATAATTCTTTTTGCTCTCGAGATAAATTTACTGGGGTTTCTATAACCACTTTACATAATAAATCCCCTTGGCCATGCCCACGTACAGACTTCATCCCTTTACCTCTTAAACGAAACACTTTACCGGTTTGCGTTTCTTCGGGGATCTTTAAAGTGACGCGTCCTTCAAGGGTTGGCACTTCTATAGAACCACCCATAGCCGCAACAATAAAGCTTATTGGCGCTTCACAATGTAAGTCATTTTCATGACGTTCAAATATAGCATGTTTTTTTATGTTGATTTGTACATAAAGATCACCAGGACCACCGCCATGAGTACCTGCCTCCCCTTCTCCGCTTAAGCGAACTCGATCACCATTATCAACACCTGCAGGAATTTTAACCGTAAGTTTTTTACTTTCACGTACCCGGCCCTGACCATGGCAGTCTGAGCATGGATCAGAAATAATTTTTCCTTCGCCATGACAACTAGGACAGGTTTGCTGAATGGAGAAAAAACCTTGCTGAATTCTGACTTGTCCCATACCACTACAGGTTTCACAAGTTTTTGGTTGGGTTCCTTTTTTGGCACCACTACCACTACAGGTAGAGCAAGTACCATGTCTGGGAACTGTGATTTGCACTTCTTTACCCTGCGCCGCCTCTTCAAGGGTTAATTGCACATTAAATTGCAAATCAGCGCCGCGTTGGCCACGAGATTGTCGTCCTGCCCCTCGCCCGCCCGAAAAGATATTTTCAAAAATATCTTCAAATACATCGCCAAAACCTCCAAAACCTCCTTGCCCACCGCGCATGGAAGGATCAACGCCTGCGTGACCAAATTGATCATAAGCTGCACGTTTTTGTGGATCAGAAAGAATGCTGTAAGCATATTGAACTTCTTTAAATTTTTCTTCTGCAGCAGAATCACCAGGATTACGATCAGGGTGATACTTCATTGCCAATCTGCGATATGCTTTTTTAATTTCAGCGTCACTTGCAGTTCGACTTACTTCTAAAAGTTCATAATAATCCCGCTGTTCCATAACTACTCACAATATTAAAAATTAAAATGGACAATGCGGCCTAAGTAGTACAGCGAAGCGGAACCCGGAATTAAGAGCTTATTCATGCTTCGAATTCCGGGTTCCGCTTCGCTGTGCCTAGGCTACAAAGCACCTAAGTTACTAAGACGATACATTCAATTATTTCTTATCGTCTTTAACTTCCTCGAACTCAGCGTCTACAACACCTTCATCAGCTTTAGCTGACTCTTGGGGTTGCGCTTGTTCTTGGTGTGGCTGCTCTTGTCCTGCCTGTCCTTCTGATGCTTTTTTAGCATAAACTCGCTCAGCCATTTTTGCAGAAGCATCGCTTAGCACTTTTAATTTGTCTTCAATTTGTGCTTTATCACTACCCTGAATTGCCTCTTTTAATTCAGCAATAGCATTTTCAATTCCTTTTTTCTCATCTTCGTTGAGGTCAGTTGCCAAATCTTTCATGGATTTTTCACAGCTATGGATCAAACTGTCTGCCTGATTGCGCAGCTCTGCCATTTCCTTAAATTTCTTATCTTCATCAGCATGAGATTTAGCATCTTTGACCATTGCTTCCACTTCTTCATCACTCAAACCACTGGATGCTTTAATGACAATTGATTGGGCCTTACCCGTCGCTTTATCTTTAGCAGAAACATTAAGGATACCATTCGCATCAATATCAAAAGTTACCTCAATTTGTGGGACACCACGTGGAGCAGAGGGTATATCATTCAAATCAAATCGACCTAAAGATTTATTTGCAGAGGCCTGATCTCGTTCCCCTTGTAATACATGTACAGTCACTGCAGTTTGATTATCATCCGCAGTAGAAAACACCTGAGTCGCTTTTGTTGGGATTGTGGTATTTTTCTCGATGAGTTTTGTCATCACCCCCCCCATAGTTTCAATACCTAAAGACAAAGGAGTAACATCAAGTAACAAAATATCTTTTACTTCACCAGATAAAACTGCAGCTTGAATGGCAGCACCTACAGCAACTGCTTCATCAGGGTTAACATCTTTACGTGGCTCTTTACCAAAAAATTCTTCCACTGTTTTTTGGACTAAAGGCATACGGGTTTGACCACCCACCAAAATGACTTCATTAATTTGCGATACAGTCAATCCAGCATCTTTCAATGCGATTTTGCAAGGCTCCACGGTACGCTCAACCAGTTTCTCAACTAAAGACTCCAGTTTGGCGCGAGTCAATTTGATATTTAAGTGTTTTGGTCCAGAAGCATCAGCTGTAATGTAAGGTAAATTAACATCTGTTTGTTGTGCTGAGGAAAGTTCGATTTTTGCTTTTTCAGCAGCATCTTTCAGTCGTTGTAACGCCAATGGATCGTTGTGTAAGTCAATACCAGTATCTTTTTTGAATTCAGAAGCAAGGTATTCAATCAAAGCCAAGTCAAAGTCCTCACCACCAAGGAAGGTATCACCATTTGTTGCGAGTACTTCGAATTGGTGTTCTCCATCTACTTCTGCAATTTCAATAATTGAGATATCAAAAGTACCACCACCAAGGTCATACACAGCAATGATTGAATCGCCACGTTTTTTGTCCATACCGTAAGCAAGAGCGGCCGCGGTAGGCTCGTTGATGATACGTTTTACTTCAAGACCTGCAATACGGCCAGCATCTTTGGTTGCCTGGCGTTGAGAGTCGTTGAAATAAGCTGGAACAGTAATCACCGCTTCCTTCACCTCTTCACCGAGATAATCTTCTGCGGTTTTTTTCATTTTGCGCAATACTTCAGCAGAAATTTGTGGTGGCGCTTTGTCTTGATCTTTCACACGAACCCAGGCATCACCATTGTCCGCTTTAACAATCTTGTAAGGTACCATCTTGATGTCTTTTTGCACAATCGCATCATCAAAACGACGACCAATCAATCGTTTAATTGCAAATAAGGTCTTATCAGGGTTAGTTACTGCTTGACGTTTTGCAGATTGTCCAACTAATACTTCACCGTCCTCTGTAAAAGCGACGATGGAAGGTGTAGTGCGGTGGCCTTCACTGTTTTCAATAACCTTAGGTTTATCACCTTCCATTATAGCGACACATGAGTTAGTGGTACCTAAGTCGATTCCTATAATTTTAGCCATTCTCTTCTTGCTCCAAAGTAGTAATTTCTAATGCGATGATTTTTAATATGGGGTATAACTTGCCAATTTCAACCCACAAAGCTCACATTTTTATTTTTTTGCTACAACAACACGTGCCGGTCTAATAACGCGATCGCTCAGTTTGTATCCCTTCTGGAATACCGTTAATACTGTGTTGGGTTCTGCATCAGGTGCAACTTGTATCGACATCGCTTCATGAAGTTGGGGATCAAAGGGCGCACCAGTGGGATCAATTTGCTGAACATCGAATTTCTTCAATACATCCATAAAGAGCTTCAGCGTTAATTCCAGACCTTCATGCATTGAAGCATCTTCTGCCTTAACAGCCAGCTGCAAGGCTTGCTCCAGGCTGTCAATTACCGGTAATAAATCAGTAATTAACTTCTCAACACCATATCGATGGGCATTGGTCACCTCACGCTCGGCACGACGACGTACATTATCTAGTTCCGCTTGGGCACGGACTGCTTTTTCCCAATTTTCATGAGCTTGCTGTTCAGCAAGAGTGAGTTTTTCACTTAATTCCACGTAACTTGGATGATCTAAAGAAGGTTCCAGATGTTCTATCTCCTCAGACAAATCCATAGTGTCTTCAGGATGCTCAACTTCTTTGGATCCTTTCGATTCATGTTCTTCTTTAAATTGATGCCAATTTTTTTTATCGTTTTTTTTACTCATGCAATACTCCTAATCCGACAGCTTAGCAATGTGAAAATCAGAGATGGGGGCACCTAATAAGATTTCAAGGGTTATTAAATTTTTATTACAGCAAATTAATATAAATACTGTAATACAAGCTAAAAAAGTATTTTTCAAAAAAAAGATCGTCCTAATTTTATATGGATGGAGTGCTGTGCCATAGATGCAGTTTTATTCAATGAAAAACACCGAGGAAACCGCTTGACCTTGTGAGAAGGAAAATACTTTGAAATTAGAATGCTTGCCATTTCTTCATAGATTTCTACCCTCTAAGTTTACCGGCTTTTCATTAAAATTATTTTTACCATCCTCACCGCTTTTCGCAAATTTTATGCAGCGTATGGCACTTAATAATTCATTAAGATTAACTGATGTACAATATTGGGCTTGGAAGTTGAATTTAAATACTCTTAAGCAAATGGTTTCACTCCAGTGAATATACTTGCTTTTTACAACTTAGGATGAGTGATTAGGATTTTTTGGTATTCGACGAAAACATATTGAATTGAATTCGAGCTAAATTTCGAATGAATTAAGGAAACCAAAATGCCAAAAGATCCTAAAAAATCGAAAAAAAAACCTGAGTATATTACACAAGATAGGACGGTTGTTTCATTAAAGTCCAGAGATGGCACATTAACGAAACAAGAAAAAGAAACACTTAATCAAATTTATAATGAATCCGTAATAAGACTGGAAAGAACTCTATACTTATTAACTCAACTCCAAGATTATTTAAATAGCTATGATCAGGGAATTAAAAATCAAAGAAATATAAATATTAAGCAGATGTTGATTGATGATGAAGCTCCTGCTGAAGTGTTACATGCTTTAAAAATGTTAAAAAGGCATTTTTATATTTCTATTACCGGGGGTAATTCAATAGGTACTATTCTTGACAACATAGAATCAATTAAAAACAACCTCCTAAAAACTTATAAAGGATTAAACAGGCAATTAAACATCTCTCTTGAAATAATGGATCATAAGCCCTTGAGGCATGAAATCGGGGCATTTGCAGAAAAAACTTATGCCTTGGTAAGAGCAAATGATCAATGGTCTCTATTTTATTATGAAAATAAAGACAATAACCCGGTAGAACTCAATATTAATGGCGTAATTCCGCAAATTAACACTCAATCAACGGTTAATGGAGCAAAACTGAATTATCATTTATTACTTAGAGGGCTAATGCTTTATCATGCTAAAAATGTCGAATCTCAACCTAATAAGGTGTACATCAGTAACATCAGACGATCTTTAATTAATAATCCTAATAATACTGTAGTTGGATATGTTTTTGGTCATGAAATAAAAAATGATAACGGAGAAGTAGTATGCGTCAGAGACTATTTTGGGGCAATCCATATTGATTATCGCATGCTTACAGATAATCCCTCTAAGGCATTAGGAACATTGCTCCATGAATCTTCACATCGATATGGTTTTGTCAATGATAGAGGATATTATCATGGCCGAAAAGCAATAAAAAACAGCACTGAAGAACGACCCTATCCTGAGGATTTTCGAGCTTTACCCAGAACTACTCCAAGTGAATGTTGCAAAGTTACATCAAGGGCGATTAATAATGCGGATACCTATTCTTTTTTTGTATTGGATAATACTGATTCTCATGAACTATATGACAGAAATAATTTACCAGATTGGTATGATACTGATAAGGAAATTACTTTACCGGTGGAGAAAAAATCCTATACGAGTTCTTTGATAAAATACTCTCTTTTTGCTGCAGGCTGTTTCTTGCTGGGCGGCATCGTGTACGCAAAACGAGATTCAATTATGTCTGTAATGAAGGATACAATAGAAACATTCGAAGATCTTAATAGTCTTACCACGAACAATAGTTGATAATGACACTCAAGCACCTGCAGCAGCTGACGTTGTCAGACGCATAGCTCATAATTATATTTAATATTCTCTATTAGGGCATAAATCCTTCTTCCTTTGTCCTCAAAGACCGCTAAAGTTTCTATACATAGACATAAAGATGGGTAAAGCTTTATCATTTAGGGTGCAGTTCTCTTGCAGTATGTGTTCATTTATTCCATACTTAGACTCAAAAAAGTTACATGGGTTTTTTATGCAAAAATGGTCGCCTACGTCTTGGCTCCAGTACTCGTACTTACAAGCTGCAGCTTATGCTGATAACCAACAGTTAAATAAAATTGTAGAGCAACTGAGCCTTTTACCTCCACTAGTTACCAGTAGTGAAGTAAAAAATTTAAAAAAAGAAATTGCACGTGCTGGACGTGGAGAAGCCTTTATTCTTCAAGGTGGTGACTGTGCTGAGTCGTTTAATGATTGTCGTTCAGAAATTATAAGTAATAAATTAAAAATCATTTTACAGATGAGTTTGATTTTATTACATGGCTTACGAAAGCCCATTATACGTGTGGGGCGCATCGCCGGGCAATATGCAAAACCCCGTTCTTCGGATTATGAAACCATTGAGGGTATTACTTTACCCAGTTATCGAGGTGATCTGGTCAATTCTCCAGAATTTACTCAAGAAGCGCGTGAACCCAATCCAAAACTATTGTTGCAAGCTTACAACTGCTCAGCAATTACCTTAAATTTTATTCGTAGTTTGCTCGATAGTGGTTTTGCAAGTCTTAACCACCCTCAACAGTGGGACTTAAGCTTTGTTGAACATTCAAAGCAAAAAGAAGAATACCAAACTCTGGTTAAATCGATTGCTGACGCGTTGGACTTTTTAGATACTATTGGTGGCATACAATCCAGTAATTTATCCAAAGTCGATTTTTATACTTCTCATGAAGCACTGCATTTGCACTACGAACAAGCATTGACCCGAATGGAAGATGGTTTATGGTATAACCTTTCTACTCACCTTCCCTGGATTGGTATGCGCACGGCCCAAATTGACAGTGCGCATTTGGAATTTTTACGTGGAGTAGAAAATCCTATTGGCATCAAAATCGGACCTGGAGCCACTCCCGAATGGCTAGAAGAAGTATTGAACCGAGCTAATCCCCTGCGTGAAGAAGGACGGCTTTTGTTGTTTACTCGTCTCGGAGCACGACACATAGATAAACTCCTCCCCCCTCTTATTGAAGCAGTGAGAAAAACAAAAATCCCAGTTACCTGGTCTTGTGATCCCATGCATGGTAATACAGAAACTACAGCGGATGGCATTAAAACACGTCACTTTGACAACATCCTCTTGGAACTAAAACAAGCTTTGGAAATTCATCGCAATATGGGTAGTTATCTAGGTGGCGTTCATTTTGAACTGACTGGTGATAATGTTACAGAATGCATTGGCGGTGCTCGCGGTTTAGCCGCTGATGATCTCAAAAAAGCTTATCATAGTCTGGTTGATCCGCGCCTCAACTATGAACAATCAATAGAAATGGCCATTCAATTAAGTAGGCAGTTTAGGAACGAATAAACACTCTATTTGCCATAAATACTAGGGTCTACTGATCCTAGCTCTTCCAATCTTGTCTTTATAGAGTAGTGTTATAACCAAATTGCTTCAAAATGAACCAAAAAACGAGGTTAACGATAACAACACCGAGCGCAATAATTGCTCCAATGATTACCACAACCAAAATATCAAAATAACTTTCGCGATGTGTTGCTTGGCATACTGAAAGAAGTGTCAGAAAAGCTCCATTATGAGGAGGCTCTCCAGTGTGCCCGAGGAAATAATAGCGATACGATGCAATAAGGCAAGATCAATTCCATATGCCTGTGCTAAAGCCAAATTAGTGCTGCCAAGAGAGCCGATTAATGCTGCAGCTGGTGTAAGAAGCAATATGCTCCAGCTGCGAAACGCCATAACGATAAGAAATAATAGTCCAAATAGAATCCAGGGGATTCCCACGAACTAAACGCCTTCAAGTAAGACATCAAGGTCTAGGGATGAACGTCGGCCAAGGTCATTCGCGTGCTCCGTGAGAAATGCTTCAGCAGACTGACGCCCTTTATCTCGAAGCATGAGCAAAAAGTCCCATTCAGCATTGAGTTTGGAGGAAGAGCCGAGCTCAAGCATAAGGTCACTACTTACTCGGTGTATGCGCATGCCTGCCCATTTTGCCCCTTCAGAGTCATCTGAATAAGCCAATTGTCGTAATAAAGCAATCATACGAAGTTCTTTGAGTAACACTGCGTTGAACGAAACTTCGTTCAATCGATTAAGGATATCTTTTGCTGATTGGGGAAAAGCTGGTCGTGTCACAGGATTAATTTGTACTAAAATTGTATCTTGTGATTTACATTCGCGTACAAGCGGTGTAATTGTGGGATTTCCTGAGTAGCCTCCATCCCAGTAGTGTTCACCATTGATCTCGACGGCCTTGAACATTGTAGGTAAACATGCCGAGGCAAGAAGTACCTCAGGAGTGATTTCGTTATTGCGGAATACTCTTCCTCTTCCGGTGCTAACATTTGTCGCCGTAATGAATAATTTGATTGAACTTCGTGACAATCCTTTGAAATCAATGGTTTTTGCTAAAATATCGCGGAGCGGATTTATCCCTAACGGGTTAAGATCGTATGGAGAAAACACTCGAGACAAAATATCCATGGCAATGAAAAAAGGAGAATAATCAAGCGACCATTGGCCCAGAAGAATATCAAGAGGTCCACGTTGTAAAAGACTAAACCGTGCTGCGTCAGAGACGTTCTTCCAGAACAATTCCAGTGAATTACGTGCGCCCTCCGAACCGCCTTTGGTATAACCATCAACAAGGGCTACAGCATTCATAGCGCCAGCAGATGTGCCAGAGATACCATCAATTCGCAGCTTCTTTTCTTCTAATAAACGATCTAATACGCCCCATGTAAAAGCCCCATGAGCTCCACCACCTTGTAGCGCCAAATCAATAAGAATGTCATTAGTAATTTTTTGAGAGTGTGTCATAATGAACGACATCCCTTTCTTTGGTTATACGTAGAGAAGAATCCATCTTTTCATCTATGATTGAACAAGCTATTTATAAATAACTTGACTTCACAGGCATTGACTCCAATATTAAAAGCCATTGCTTGAAAATCATTATTGCATACATTATTCCATTTAACATAGAGGCGGGTACCAAAAAATTCCCAAGCAGAATTTAGGCACTGCATCTCCTCAGTCTCATCGGGTAGTAATAAAAAAACTGAATCAAAGAATTTTGTCGTGTCATCGTTGTAACAGTTACCAAATGAAAGGTATAAGCCGAGTCGTGACTTTTTTTTGGTATTCCGTATATCCTGGTAAATCCCTTGAGAGTATTTTCTCCTCATTCAGGATGCGGGCAACCAGAATTGACAAGAAGATGGGGGTCAAAAGCAGTGTCCACCACGATCCCAGCGCAAGCGGAGTACCGATGAACAGGAACATAGCGCCAAAGTACATCGGATGGCGGACGAATCCATACAAACCAGCCGAAATCACCTTTTGTTCCTGCTCAACACGAATGTTGGCAGCAGCATAAGTGTTTACTTTCGCGACAAGATAGAAAATGTAGAATGAGAAAACAACAAATGCATCACCAATGATCGAAGCGTACCATGGTACTGACGACCAGCCAAAGCGTACATCTAGCGGCGCCAAGACAATAAGCACAATACTTGTGACATAGAGACAAAAGATAATGATTTTCTGCGCAAGTTCCTTTTCATAGGATATGCCTATTTCAGTACGACGCTTAAGAAGAGCTGGATCATGTTTTGCCAAGTACACGCTGTATGTCGCAGAGGCAATGATAAACACTGCCATATATACCCATCCTTGCCAATAATCCAGGGTTCCTGCGCAGAGAAAAAGGAGCGCCAGCATAACAAGCGTCCCTAAAATTGAAGATCGGATGAGTTGTTTATAGAGAGGATTCATATTATCCAACTACTGGCTCTACTTCCTTTCATGCAAGCTATCCTTTGATTCCACCGGATAGGTCCATCTTATCCTTTACGGTTATTTTTAACAACAATGAAATGATTATGTTAACTTCGACAGTGCAAGAAAAATTTTGATTAACGGAATCAAGAAGATGATGATGACTGAGGCGAAATCAGCATACATCTTCTTGAAAAAGATCGTTATAAAATTCTCCAAGTTCCGAGTATTGAAGATCTCTCCGAGGAGGAAGAAAATATACCGGTGAAATCAGTAAAGAATCTCACTCAATTTAGTATTTTCTCCCAACATAATACTTGCTCGGAACAAAACCATGTTAGCTTTAAACCAACAAGCAACCATGAGTGAATTACAATTGCTATTCTAACGCATCAACGTACCCTACGCACCGCGCATAAAGCGTGGTACATAGGCGAAAAAATTTGTAGCGGTTCTTATCAAAAAACTGACGGCAGCTCAGACACATCATACCCACAATTGAGATCATTTTTGATGATAATAAGGGCTAAACTCATGCACAGCGTCAATCATCGCAGTAACATGCTCGGGGGGGACATCAGGTGTAATACCATGACCAAGGTTAAAGACATGTCCTGAACCTGCTCCAAAGGATGCCAATACATTTTTTACTTGTTCTCGAATACATTGCTTAGAAGTCAGCAATACGGCAGGGTCAAGATTTCCTTGTAATGCAACTTGCTTACCCACTCTCCGTCGCGCTTCACCCAAATCACATGTCCAATCAATCCCCAAGGCATCACAACCCGTAATCAGCATTTTTTCTAACCACTGGCCACCACCTTTGGTAAATAAAATAACAGGTACATTGGAATAATGTGCTTTAATTTGCTGTACAATTTTCTGCATATACTCAAGGGAAAATTTCTGATAATTTTCCGGTGTTAATATTCCACCCCAGGTGTCAAAAAGCATCACTGCATTAACGCCTGCCTTAATTTGCTCAATAAGGTAATTTGTTACTGATAGTGCCAATTTATGCAACAACATATGTGCTGCTTCACTTTCGCTATAGATCAAATGCAAGATACGCTTAAATTCTCTAGTACTTTTACCCTCAACCATATAACACGCTAAAGTCCATGGGCTGCCAGCAAAACCAATTAGAGGAAGCTCTTTTGGCATTTCTTGACGAATAAGCCGCACTGCATTCATTACATAAGCTAGAGACTCCATTTCAGGGAGTTGTAAGTGCGTAATTGCCTTCGTATCGCGTATGGGGCTATGAAAACAAGGCCCCTCCCCTTCAGAAAAATATAAGCCTAATCCCATCGCATCAGGAATTGTCAGAATATCGGAAAATAAAATCGCTGCATCTAATGCGTAACGGCGCAAAGGCTGTAAAGTAACCTCACAAGCTAGTTCAGGATTCTTGCAAAGACTTAAAAAATCACCCGCCTGCGCTCTTGTCTTTCGATATTCAGGCAAATATCGTCCTGCTTGGCGCATCATCCATACTGGAGTTCGTTCGACAGGTTGTCGTCTTAAAGCACGGAGGAACAGAGATTGATCCAGATCATACATCATGTTATCCCAACATCATCAAAAATGCCCTAATGCTAACATACTTACAGTAATATCCACCTAAAATAATGCGAAAATTGACTCTCAAGCAAATTGCGCAGCATGCTCTGCGCCAATTAACGGGGATACCATTCCATGACTTTATACCTAGCCTCGTTTCAGTGTAAGAATCGAGTTGGGGTTACATGGGAATAATTATTTCGCTAAAATCAGTAACTCTTTTTTGTCTGGTAGAAATAACATTGGATACTTTAATTATAAAAGCCCTTAATGTAAGTACTAAAATCGGCGTTTACGAATGGGAGCAACGCATTAATCAACAATTATTAATTGATATTAGTATTGATACTGATTTCAGTGCATGCCAGGAGGATTTGACTAAAACCATAGATTACGAAGCACTTTGTAGCAGTGTGACTCTTTATGTTGAATCAAAATCATTTCAACTTATTGAAACAGTAGCCAATGAAGTTGCCGATTTAATCAAAAAACAATTTAAAGTTTCTCAAATTACGGTAGGAATTAGTAAACCTCATGCAATCAAAAATACAGCAAACATTCAGGTAGTTGCTCGGCGCTAAACAAACTCTGGTTGCTCTTCGTTGCATACCGACTGAAACTTATTTACATTTCGCCAGCCTGAGTCAAAAATTCCTGAGGGATCGTCAGTTTTTTCATTATCCTTTTCCAGGTCTCGCGTTTCTAGCGGGATCTAGAAAATTTGCAATAAAACTGGCTCCCGGGGATAAGCCGTGGGGTGTGGTAAGCAAGTAGAATATCTATTGAGATAGCACGACACATCACGATTTCTTATAAAAAAATGAGGATAGATACTTCAGTGTGGCCAAGATAGTAGAAATGTAAATAGGTGCCCCAAGTTTATCCAGCGCTAGTAACCATACCGTTCAGATGTTCGTTTCTGGCTAAAACCATCTGAGCCTGTTGGGCAAGTGCTCGATTAGGATAAGGTCCTACGACTACCCTAAACCAATTACCTTTTGTAGCATGACTTACAGGAACGATGTACACACTAAAACCTTTCAGTATCAATGTACCTTTCATTTGTTCTGCATCTTTGCGTGCTTTAAAAGAAGCTACTTGCACCAAAAATTTTCCTCTATCTGCTGAAGAAGCAGGTTTTGCAGCAAGTGTTTTATTAATCCCAGCGGAATACTGTTGGGCATTAGAAGTATTTGCTCGTGCTGAGGCTACTGCTGTAGTTGTTGCACTAGCAACATTAACAGATGTTGTCTTTTGTGTTGAGGTGGAAGCTGAAGCAGCCGCATTTGTGGGTACAGATGCAGCAGGTTGAACTGATGGTGCGGAGTTGGCATTGGCTTGTGAACTAGGAACTTTTTCATTAGCCAGAAGGGTATAAAACTCAAATTTTGGTTTAGGCGGTATTATCGCACGTTGTGCCTCTGGTTTAGTCGATTCTTTTTTTATTTCTTGATGAGCTAAAACCTGGGAATTTATCCAGTGGCTGACGGTCTCAATATCGAAAAAAGAAGCAGCTAAATAACCTAATAAAAAAGTAAACGTACTTACTAAAAGCTGATGCGGTGCACTACTTCGCGACCGCGAAGAACGCCTATTTCCATATTCTTTTGTCATCACATACTCTCAGGAGCTGATACGCCCAATAAGTCCAAACCATTCTTTAATACCTGACGCACCGCCGCCAGCAAACAAAGACGTGCACATCGTAATTGCTCTTGCTCACACAAAAGCTGAACGGCATTATAATAACTATGTAAGCCATTGGCTACTTCACGTAAATAGTATGCCACTTGATGAGGCTCACAATGAGCTGCCGCTAAATCCACAATTTCCGGATATCTGCTAATTAAAGAAATCAAATGAGTTTCATGTGGTTGATCTAGCAAATCAATATTCTTTAGCCCGATTGCTTTATCCCAAAGCAAACCTCGTTCCTTTAATTGTCTTAGTACAGAACATATTCTGGCATGAGCATACTGAATATAATAGACTGGATTATCACTTGATTCTGATTTTGCCAAGTCCAAATCAAAATCCATATGTTGTTCTGACTTACGTGCCACATAAAAATAACGCGCCGCATCATTCCCTACTTCATGGCGCAGCTCTCTTAATGTGACAAAAGAACCACTGCGTGTCGACATTTGAACACGATCAGAACCACGATACAAAATAGCAAATTGAACTAATAATACATCGAGCGCACTTTCATCATGTCCCAAAGCTTTAACTACGGCACGCAACCGAGTGATATAACCATGATGATCAGCACCAAAAATATCAATTACCCGATCATATCCTCGATCATATTTATTCCAATGATAGGCAACGTCTGAAGCAAAATAAGTAGTTTGGCCATTAGCACGCACCAGTACTCGATCTTTTTCATCGCCAAAATCGGTTGCTCTAAACCAAAGCGCCCCTTCTTTTTCATAAGTATGGCCACCGTCTTTAAGCGCCTGAATGCCCTTTTGAATTGAGCCGTCTTCAAATAAAGATTGTTCAGAGAACCAATTCTCGTATGTCACACCAAACTCAGCAAGATCATCTTTGATATCATCAAGAACAGTGTTTAACGCATGTTGATGAAACAAAGCGAAAGCATTCATACCCAAAAGTTCTTTTGCACGAGAGACCAAAGCATCAATATAAACTTCTTTATCACCGCCATGAGGCTCATCAAGAGGTAAATCGTCTGTTATAGCAGCCCATGGATATACATATTCCTTACCATGCTCGGCCCAAAATTCCTGCGCTATTTCGGAAACATAATCACCTTTATAGGCATTGGCGGGAATAACAACAGGTTCACCAGCGAGTTCCAGGTAACGTAACCACACACTGGCTGCAAGAATGTTCATTTGCCTTCCAGCATCGTTAACATAATATTCTAATGTCACATCATAGCCTGCAGCCTTTAAGACATTCCCCAAAGTAGCACCAAAAGCAGCACCCCTACCGTGGCCCACATGCAAAGGACCTGTTGGGTTAGCAGAAACAAATTCAACCAATACTTTTTGATTTTGGCCAGTCTTGCTACGTCCGAACTCTTTTTCCTTATCGAGTATTTCACTTATAATTTGTGAGCGAGAACTGCTACGTATGAAAAAATTAATAAACCCCGCCCCAGCTATTTCAACTTTTTCCACAATAGGATCGACAGGAAGGGCCTGAACTAAAAGCTCTGCGATTTTGCGCGGTGCCTGACGGCATGGTTTTGCTAAAATTAAGGCTAAATTACTGGCATAATCACCATGAGCGGAGTCTTTTGCACGATCTACCTTAATCTCAACATCCAAATCAGAAGGCACATCACCTGACTTTTGTAATGACATTAAAGCGTGTTTTAAAAGCTGCTCTACAGTTTGTTTCATGCTACTCAGTTTCCATCAAAAATGATGCTATTATGCGCTTTTTTGTGCCATATGAAAAGGTTTTATATCCTTATACAACACAATTTACTGTCTTGCTAAAACAGTAAATTGTTACCATCCTAACTATGAGTTACACTTAAAATACCATCATTCAAAAGTCATTAATACTGTGTTATCTAACTCTTGTGAATCACTAACCGGTATCGGCCCAACGCTCGCAGCAAAGCTTGCCAAATGTGGAATTCATTCTGTGCGTGATTTACTGTTCCATTTGCCTTACCGTTATCAAGACAGAACCCGAATAACAGCCATTCAAGATGTACGTCCCAATGACTGGTGTGTCATTGCCGGACGGGTATGTAAAACAGAAATTAAAACCGGTAAACGTGCCATGTTGCATTGTTATGTTGAAGATAAAACAGGCATAATAAAATTGCAGTTTTTCCATTTTAATAAAAATCAAATCAATAATCTAAATAACAGCACAATGATTCATGCATTTGGAGAGGTACGCGAATTTAACAATACCCTGATGATGACTCACCCTGAATATCAGTTACTTGATGATGAAAATGAATGTCAGGTTAATGAAACACTCACTCCAATTTACCCCAGCACACAAGGCTTAAGTCAAACACGTTTAAGACAGTTGGTACATGTTGCCTTAAAAAGTTGTAAAGTGGAGCTGCAACAATTGGAATGGATGAATGAAGAGCAATTGCAGACAAATAATTTTTTTCCTATGGGAGAGTCAATCCAATTACTGCATAATCCTCCCCCAGATATCTCAGTTCAATCGCTCGAAGAGGGCCAACATCCTGCTCTAAAGCGGTTGGTTTTTGATGAATTGTTAGCACAGCGCCTCAGTATACAATTCGCCAGAGAATCGCGTAATGCGTTACACGCTGTCGCAATGCCTGCGGATCAAAACTTGAGTCAACGTTTTTTAGATTCACTTCCATTCCCCCTTACCAAGGCCCAGCATAGAGTAGCACAGGAAATCAGCCAGGATTTAATGCAAACGAAACCCATGTTGCGCCTGTTGCAAGGCGATGTAGGGGCAGGAAAAACCATTATTGCGGCTCTGGCAGCATTACAAGCGATTGCAAATGGACAACAAGTCGCTTTTATGGCGCCAACTGATTTATTGAGCGAGCAACATGCCAATAACCTTATCCATTGGCTTGAACCTTTGGGAATTAAAATAGTACGGCTCAGCGGAAAAATGAAACTTAGCGAACGGCGTATAGCATTTGCTGCACTTGCAGATCACAGCTGCCAATTGATTGTTGGTACGCACGCCTTATTTCAAGAGTCAGTGAACTTTGCTCGCTTAGGCTTAGTCATTATCGATGAGCAACATCGATTTGGGGTAGAACAAAGATTGCTTTTGCAACAAAAAGGGCAGCAAGATCAACTCATTCCTCATCAATTATTAATGACCGCCACACCTATCCCAAGAACGTTATCCATGACTCACTTTGCCCATTTGGATATCTCAATTATCGATGAATTACCTCCTGGGCGTACCCCCATCGCGACAGCTGTATTAAGTCAGAATAAACGCGAAATAGTCATTAATCGATTACAAGTTGCCATCGCCAGTGGACGTCAAGTTTATTGGGTTTGTACACTCATTGAAGAGTCAGAAAAACTACAATGTATGGCAGCTACTGAAACAGCACAAGTATTACAAGGACAACTTCCCGGAGCACGTGTAGGTTTGGTGCATGGACGGATGAAACCTGTAGAAAAAGAAGCGACAATGGCTGCATTTAAATGTGGTGAAATAAATTTACTGGTTGCTACAACAGTGATTGAAGTTGGGGTGGATGTCCCTAATGCCAGCCTTATGATTATTGAAAATGCAGAACGTCTTGGTTTATCTCAACTTCATCAGTTACGAGGCCGAGTAGGAAGAGGCACCACCCAATCTCATTGTATTTTGCTTTATCAATCCCCACTGTCGCAACAAGGTGCTGAGCGATTAAAAATAATGCGTGCAACCAATGATGGATTCATAATTGCTGAGAAAGATATGGAATTAAGGGGAGCAGGCGAAGTACTAGGAACCCGACAAACAGGATATCGACAATTTAAAATCGCAGATCCCCAGCGTGATCGCAGCTTACTTCCTCTTTTGCCCTCTACAGCAAAAGAACTTTTACAGCGCTCACCGCAAACTGCTCGCGATATTACCCAGCGATGGTTGGGAAATTTCGAACAATTTTTGCAGGGATAAAAATATTTTTTAAAATGACCAAGTCAAGACTGTTTTTTATTTTTTTCTTTGTTAACATAGTCAAGCAAATTTTCTTTTCTACATAATCATGTGTTGTGGATAACTTCATCTAATTAAATTTAAATCCCCAATTAAATCATTATAGATATACCCCATTATTCTTATTCTACAAGGCTTCTCTACAAATCAATTTTGTGATACCAGAAAATCATTTATCCACAAAATCTGTGGATAATTCTGTGTACAGGATGTAGAACACCTTATAAAATCAGACTCATTTGTGGCTGCTTTATAACTTTACAAAGCGTTCTTAAATTTAATTTGCGAACTTACCAATTTTATTTTTCTTAGATCTGCATGTGGTTAAATTTTTCACACCACGCAGTACATGAATCTACAACAAAAATTTTTTTAAAATACCAAAGTCAAGACTGTTTTTTATTTTTTTCTTTGTTAAGATGGTCATACCGTTTTACTCCCCTTAAAAAACACATCCTGTGGATAACTTCTCTTATCATATCGTTTAATAAAAGCCCAAATATACGAACAATTTTCGAAAAATCTTTGTTTTATAAGTATTTTTTCCTATTTAGTTCTAATCAGATCTAAATTATTTATCCACAAAATCTGTGGATAATCCTGTGAACATGATGTAAAACACCTTGTAAAATCAGTCCGATTCGTACCTGCTTCAGAACTTTCCAAAGTGTTCTCCGAAATTTTAATTTTGCAGACTATCTAATTTTAGGATTGTTTTCTTATCCAATTAATGAGCAAATTTTAAGCATCATATAATATATTTGTTTAGCATTAAAATTTTAAAAAAAAACCTAAGTCAAGACTGTTTTTTATTTTTTTCTTTGTTAATATAGCCAACCGGATTTGTCGCCGTTCAAAAACCCATCCTGTGGATAACTTCTCTTGCCATATCGTTTAATAAAAGCCCAAATATACGAACAATTTTCAAAAAATCTTTATTTTATAAGTATTTTTCCCTATTTAGTCCTAATCAGATCTAAATTATTTATCCACAAAATCTGTGGATAATCTTGTGAACATGATGTAAAACACGTTATAAAATCAGCTTAATACCCCTTCTTTGAGCACAGGAAAATATTCCTGAGCAATTCCATTCATTGTAAGTTTTAATATAAAAAAATTCTTAACCATGTTTAAATAGGCCCATAAAATAGATGAACCTGAAAACTGGGCTTACGTGAGAAAAATAAGAGTTCCGTATAACTTGGGTTCGCATTATTTAAAACAGAATATGGCTCAGCACGACAGATACTGGCAAGCAAAAAAAGTAACCCTTTTAGGGGCTATTTCAAATGCGCTACTTGGCATTATTAAACTCATTGGTGGATATTTTTTCAATTCCCATGCTCTTGTTGCAGATGGAGTCCATTCCCTATCTGATCTTATAACGGATGCGATGGTTTTATTTGCGTCAAAATATGGTAGTCTCGATGCAGATGCAAGCCATCCTTATGGACATCAACGAATCGAAACCGCAGCAACTTTATTGCTCTCTCTTTTACTTATTTTCGCAGGTATTGGTATTGCCTGGGATTCAATATATGACTTACTTCATTTTAATTATCTCGTACCAAATTGGTTAACCATTCCTATAATTTGTATTTCCATCATGAGCAATGAAACGTTGTTTCACTATACGCTGTATATTGGCAGGCGTATTAACTCCAAATTAATTACGGCAAATGCCTGGCATCATCGTTCCGATGCAGCCTCTTCCTTAGTTGTTTTAGTAGGCTTAATTGGCAGTCTTGCCGGTTTCAGTTATCTTGATGCCATAGCAGCTATTATAGTCGGGATAATGATTGTTAAGATGGGTTGGGACTATGCTTGGAATAGTGTTAAAGAGCTGGTAGATACAGCAGTCAGTCCAGAACTATTAACTCGAATTGAAAAAGTAATTCAAAATGTGGATGGAGTTGAAAAAATTCATCAATTACGCAGTCGTTCGATGGGGGAAGATGTATTAATTGATGTACATATTCTCGTTTCACCTAAAATATCGGTATCTGAAGGACATTATATAGCTCAACATGTCCATCATGCACTCATAGATCAAATAGAGAGTGTCAAAGATGTGATAGTCCACGTTGATCCTGAGGATGACGAAAGCTTTTGCCCTTCTTTGCATTTACCAAGTAGAAAGGTATTACACGAATTATTATTAAACGAAGTACATATTGATTTTCCCCAAATTTTATTTTGGAATTTACATTATCTGGATGGCAAAATAGGGATAGATATAGTCTGTGATGAAACATTTTCTCAGTGGCAAGAATTGCGTTCTCGTGTGATTTTGCCATTAAAACTACAGTCCGATATTGTAGAAGTTCGTTTATTTAGCTTGCATGAAGCCATGCATCACAACTAAACTACGAGATTTGATTAAGTCCGGTTGTAGACCTAGGTTATTGTAACCAGGGGTACAGCGAAGCGGAACCCGAGGTTGAATATACCCTCTTAGCCCCATCGCCGTACCCAGGATATACTAATCCAAGCAACAATCTTAGCGATAAAATTCTAGAATAAATAACAGGATAAACGATGGTATCAGCTACCAGTTTAAAGATTTTTTTTGCATTTTCCGTTTTCGTAGTCATCTTAGTTGCGGGCTGGTATCCGTTTAAAAAACGTATTAAAGATGATCGTCATATTGATTTTCCTGTGGGAGAAACCCTTGCTACTGGGGTATTTTTGGGAGCAGGTTTATTGCATATGCTCCCGGATGCAAATTCTTTATTTAAAAAAATGGGATACAACTACCCTTTCGCATTTATCATTACCGGAGCAGTATTTCTGATTTTCCTTTGGTTCGAGCATCTAGGCAAAGAACTCTACCATCATAATACGAAACACCCTGCTTTTGCTCTTCTAGCATGGGGAATGCTTTCAGTTCATTCCATCATGTTGGGTGCAGCCTTAGGCTTGGCCCAATATAACTCAATGATTATCATGATTTTTCTTGCAATTATTACCCATAAATGGGCAGAAAGCTTTGCCGTAGCAGTTCAATTAAATAAAAGTTCTATGAGCATGAACACCAGCTTGGTCTTTTTTATTTTATTCAGTTTAATGACCCCTTTGGGTATTTATTTAGGATGGTATTTTGGTCATGGAGTAGAAACTAACTCTCTATTTGATCCAATTTTAATCGCTGCATCATCGGGAACATTTCTCTATCTCGGCACACTACATGGTTTAGAGCGCTGTGTGATGGTAGAGCGCTGCTGTAACCTCAAAGATTTCAGCTTTGTGATTATAGGCTTCACACTTATGGCCTTGGTGGCGATCTATGTCTAATTTTTTACAACAAAAACCCATTATTCTCGCTTCAAGCTCATCAATAAGATTAAAACTGTTGCAGTCTCTTGGTATTGAATTTACTGTGGTTCCTTCTCATTGTGATGAAGACGCAATTAAAGCATCATTCAAATCACAAAATGCATTGGAATTAGGTTATGCGCTTGCTGCAAGTAAAGCCTTGGAAGTTAGTCAGCACCATCCCGAACATTTTATTATTGCAGCAGATCAACTTTGTCTGTTTGGACAAACCCTGCTGAATAAACCTTTGAACCATCATACAGCTATGGAGCATCTACGTTTATTAACTGGTAAGGAGCATTTGCAAATTGCCTGCCTTTGCATTGCAAGAAATAGCGAATTGCTCTGGCAACATCATGAAACAGCCTACTTAACCTTGCACCAATTAAGCGAAAAAACCATTGAGGCTTACTTACACGCTGAAAACCCTTATCATAGTTGTGGCGGTTATCAATATGAAAGCCTAGGTAAATGGTTATTTAAAGAGGTACAGGGCAATGAAGATACCATTTTAGGTTTGCCTTTACTTCCATTATCCAGAGCCTTAATGAAGCTTGGTGCGGTCAGTTTCTGATTACTGTGCCTGAGTGAAGGCAAAGCACCATAGTCCAGGATAAAGGATATTTTATTACCCAGACCCTTCGATTTTGTTCCAAAAAAATAGAAAAAGCATCAAAATAATGAATCATTGTATTTATTAAGATCATTTTGTTATGATTCTTCATCACTTGATAGGCATTGAGAAAAAATGGAAAGCAAAATTGAACATTCTGTTGCACCGCCTAAATTAAGTTTGTTTGAATTTAAAACTAAATTCACAGACTATATGAAAGTATGTCAAATTTTTAAATTAAACTCTGAAAAGAGAATTTCTGAGTTAGAATTAAACAATGATCATGATGCCCTTATTAAACTACATGAACAAATGAAGGTCACAATCAGGGAACAAATCACTGTTTACCAGGGAAAATTAAAAGAAGCCGAGTATTACGAAGAAGAAACACTACAGGAACGCATTACCAACGAAATTGCCAGACAAAACAGATACCTGGAAAATTTACAATTACAATTGCTTCAAATCAAATCTTTAAAGTTTTTATTCTCTCTAAGCCCATTTGAATTATTTCAGGAAGCACTAAAAAATAAATCCTCGGCATTACTTCTTATCACAAATCCCAAGCTGATTGCTAAAATTTCCAACAACCAAATGCTGCTTATAACGCATCAAGACCCTGAGATCATTAAGTCACTAGCCTCTATTGTATCAACACGGGAATACACATTTGAAACACCCAATTTTTTTGCTGCACTCAAACAACACGTTCACACTAAGTCCGATGAGGCCTTTATTGTAGAGAAGGAAAATGCAGCAATTCGTGATTTACTACTCAAAATTAATAGTTATCTCGATAAAAAAATAGAAGAAGCGGTAAAAGCAAATGCTGCTCCATGGGCTTTGGGTTATTTTGGATCACGCCATCAACTCGATAAAGGTGATAAAAAAGTTTCTGTGCCGCAAGGTATATACGAATTAAAAAGCTATTTGGAACAACGTGATAAAATTCCTGCGAGTGACGTCTTAATCAAGATGCAAAATACACTTAAGATCAAGAATGCAGAAAGAAAGGATGAGTCTATGTTTCAACAGTTTAAACGACTTATCAGTTATCTTTTTGGATACGCTCAATCAGAAGAAACACTAAAAGAATATGAATATCTTGAGCAAGTCACAATAGGAAAACGATCTATCTCTTGACAAAGCAAGCGCATATCAAAACAATACTTCACAATAAAAAATTTCAATCGTGATTGGGACTCAACATGCAAATTACAAAAATTCAAGCTCGTGAAATTCTGGACTCTCGTGGTAACCCTACTGTTGAAGCAGACGTTATTTTAAAAAATGGGATCCAAGGAAGAGCTAGTGTTCCTTCTGGCGCATCAACAGGAAGTAGAGAAGCTTGCGAACTCCGTGATGATGATGCAAAACGCTATAATGGTAAAGGGGTCCAACAGGCTGTTGCTCACGTGAATCATGAGATAAATCAAGCCTTACATCTTTTTTCCGTTGAAGATCAGGAAGCTATAGATAATAAATTATGTCAATTAGACGGCACAGAAAATAAATCACATCTTGGAGCCAATGCTGTTCTTGCCGTTTCTCTTGCAGCTGCAAGGGCTCGAGCAAATGAGCATAAGTTGCCATTATATGCTGCTTTAAACCAAGGCGAAAAAATGTGCATGCCCGTACCAATGATGAATATTTTAAATGGAGGTGCACACGCAGACAATAATGTGGATATTCAAGAATTTATGATTATGCCTGTAGGAGCAGCTGATTTTCCCACAGCATTGCAAATGGGCACTGAGATTTTTCATGGGTTAAAATCCGTTTTAAAAAAACAAGGCTTAAATACTGCTGTAGGAGATGAAGGGGGTTTTGCACCCAATATAAAATCAAACCGTCAAGCACTAGACTTACTTTGTGAGGCAATTGAAAAAACAGGATTTAAGTTGGGTGATGAAATAGTACTTGCTTTAGATGTTGCATCCTCCGAACTGTATGATCAAGGTATGTATTACATGGCTTCTGAAAATCAAAAATTTACCTCAATGCAACTTATCGATTATTATACTAATCTTGTTACTAATTATCCGATAGTAAGTATTGAGGATGGTTTGGATGAAAAAGATTGGAGCGGCTGGAAACATTTGACTGGGCAATTAGGGGAAAAAATTCAGTTAGTAGGTGACGATGTATTTGTTACTAACCCCAAAATTCTGCAAGAAGGCATTACTCAAAAAGTAGCTAATGCCATCCTGATTAAAGTCAATCAAATTGGAACTTTAAGTGAAACACGACAAACAATTCAATTAGCGCACCAACATGGATATCGTTGTGTGATGTCACATCGTTCAGGTGAAACCGAAGATACGTTTATCGCAGATCTTGCAGTAGCTACAGGGTGTGGTCAAATTAAAACAGGATCATTATGTCGTACTGATCGTGTTGCAAAGTACAATCAATTATTGCGCATTCATGAAATGGCTGCATTGCCTTACGCAGGTAAGTCCATATTAAAGAGATAAATTTTAATCAGTAGTCTAGTTTTTAAGTATAGAATCACAAGTCCGTTGGCTGGGCTGCAAAGCCCATAGCTGTCAAGCTAGATAGAAGCACATGTTCTCATTACTGCGCAGGCAGGAATCCATTCATCATTGAGTCAACGCCAATAAAAAAATGGATCTCCACCTAAGCGGGATGACTCAGCCAGTAGGCAGGTCAAAATGACCCAACCTACCTTGGTAATAAATATTGTATTCACTCGCTGTGGTTGACTCTGACCAGCTGCTTATTTAATCCTCCGAAAAATGGATATTGGTATTATATTTAGTACGATTAAGGCAAAAACTGCTTCGAAACACTTTAATATTTGGCTCATTAGCAAATACCCTAAGGGCAAATTCATTGTAATGATGCATATCTGCCACATGGATTATTAATAAATAATCGGTCTCCCCCGAAACAAAATAACATTGCTTTATCTCCTCTTGCTCTGCCATTTTGCGTTCAAAATGGGCCAATAAATCTTCTCTTTGCTTTTCCAAAGTAATATTTGCAAAAACAATTAGTCCGCGACCAGCCTTAAAAGGATCGACCAAAGAAACATCTTTCACAATGATGCCCTCATCACGTAATCGTTTTACACGACGAAAACAAGGAGGAGCAGAAATCCCTACTTTTTCAGCAAGAGCTAGATTGGTAATTTGGTTGTCTTTCTGCAATAAATTTAAAATTTTTCGGTCAATTTTATCTAAATATACTGGATCTGTGCTTTTTTCCAATGCTCGTCTGTCACCATATTTTTTCATATATTACCCAAAAATCAAAACTATGCATTATAAAATGAAATAAAAAGACATTAAATTAAAAATTTATTTATTTTTATTTCATGATAAATTCTTGAATCCATGAACAAGATTAAAAAGGAATCAATTGTGATAAGAAATGCTCGAATTGATGAAGTTTACACTCTAAACCAACTCATTAAATATTCGGCAGGTGAATTAAGCCAAGAAGACTATACAAGCCAAGAGATTGAGGGGGCAATTCATTTTATTTTTGGTGTGGATAAAGAACTTATTAAAGACCAAACTTACTATGCTATAGAAAAAAAAGACCATGTCATTGCTTGTGGCGGATGGAGTAAACGAAAAACTCTGTTTGGAGGTGACCAGTGCAGCGCACGCGAGGAAGGTTTTTTAAATCCTCAAACAGATTACGCCAAAATCAGAGCCTTTTTTGTCCATCCAAACCATGCTCGGCAAGGTCTTGGAAAAATGCTCCTAGAATATTGTGAACAACAAGCTTTATTTCATGGATTTACAAAAATGGAAATGATGGCAACCTTGCCCGGTGCAAAATTGTATGCATTTTGTGGCTATCAAGTTATTGAACCACAATATTTTGCTCTCCCTAATGGGGCACACTTTAAAATGTTAAAAATGGTAAAACATTTATAAATACACATGCCGAGAAGAGGGGTATTCAGGTAGGGCGCATCGAACACTGTACAGTACACTCTACTTTACATGATAGACACTTTTTATGATCATCACCTACGTCCTGCGCATAAAGCGCAGTACGTAGTATGAAAAAATTTGTGACGGGATTTTGGATCCTGCACTACACCCGGTTATATTTGTAAAACCTAGTCATTTTTTCGGGGATTATACTCAGGAATTTCTTTAGGATAACGGCCTTTTATGGTTCTAAAGAAATCAAGAATCTTTGGAAAGTCCTTATCAATATCCCCTGAGGGTTGGAATTTTTCATGAATCCGAACTTCTTTCGTTGAGTAATCAGGACCTACCATAACAATAGGTAGTCCTGCTTTACAAGCAATATGGTAAAATCCCTCTTTCCATCGGGTCACTGCGCTACGCGTCCCCTCAGGAGTAATGGCAAGCTTAAACTCATCACGAGAACAAAAGATTTCCACCACTTGATCTACTGTTTTATTCGTTTTTGAACGATCAACTGGGGCACCACCTAAAGCCTTTAACAACAAACCTAAAGGAAAAAAGAACAATTGATTTTTCGCTAAAAAGTTAATTTTAACGCCGACTGAAAAACGAGCAAATAAGCCAACAATAAAATCCCAATTACTGGTATGGGGGGCTACAACTACCAAATATTTGTTATCTTGCGGTAATTCACCAACAACTTTCCAGCCAAATAGTTTTAAAATAAAGTGACCAAGTTTCTTCATAATAGAAATCAATAATTATTTCTCTCATTATATACAAATTATTATACTGATACAGCTCTATCTCTTCGAAGACTAATTTTATCAGGATAAGTCAAATAAAAAAATTAGTAAAATACCAACACAGTCAGATATTTATACTAAAATGTTACATATATAGGTGGAGCTATGGAGTGCCAAATGAACAAACAAGATCCTGCACTTGACTTTCCCAATCCACGTTTACTGGCAGCTGTCTATTACGGATTACTATCAGTTGTCGGAACGATACTTATCAATGGATTTCTTACAACAATTGGTATTGAAGAGTTTGTACCTCTCTTTTATGCAATTATTCTAGGGATGGTTGTAGCCTCTATAACTGGGGCAATATTTGGAAGAAGCATCGTTCAATGCCCCAGACCTTACAAGCTCAAGACTTTTTGGTTGGGATTTATTATGGTTCTGCTTTCCTTACCTTTTTTTGATCTGGGTTTGCTGTTATTTGTGGACACAACAGAAAATCAAGCATTGAAAGTAATCAATTTTAATGATTTTGTTTCTGCATACTTCATTACTTTAGGGTACAGCTATATTCTTTTTGGCTTCTTACTTGCCATTGCCTCAGGCTTAGCCTCCATCTATTTACGCGGGAAATTTATTTACCAAATCTTACGTACAGACAGACGACGAGACCATCGCTTACCACGGTATGTTGGCGCTGCGGATAGGGGAAAACCTAAACCAGCAAAAAAAACCCGTACTTTGCAGCGCAAAAAAACTTGAGTAAAATCTTCTAACTACTCAGCTTTTCATTGTATTGTAATTTGCATACAGCACAGCATAATTTTGGTTTTTGCTACGTATAAAGCTTTCTCCAGTTCTGCTACGCTCCACCCAGACTACAATTAAAATTGTGAATTTTTATGGCGATACACACGATCACTGATAAAGAGCAGCTTTTTCTTCTATTAACTCAGAAAGCTACCGCTCTCACCCCGAATAACCGACTCAGTGAAGCAATGCTTCAATACTATTTTATAAAATGCAGGAAACAAACTATAGATAAGCCTAAATGTATGCCCTTTCGCGTTGCACTAGTTAAAGCCTACCAACAACTGAATTTTATTAACCCTCATATTACCCATCCTACTTTATTAAACAGCACTCAATGTCAGTACTTATGGCGCCAAATGATTCAAGCTGAAACGAGCATAACTTATAGCGAAGGTCTGCTCCAATCGATAATCAGTGCTTGGGAGCGTTGCCAACTCTGGCAAATTAACATGGAAGATCCGGCTTTTTACTACACAGCACAAACACGACAATTTCAACAGTGGTGGCAATTATTTGATAAAAAATTAAAACAAAACCATTTAATCACTGAGTATCAATTAGTTCCCTATTTACTCAATGCCAATAGTTCTTTATTTTCTCAAGACGTTGTTTGGATATGTTTTGATGACTTTACTCCTCAGCAAGTGCTTTTGCAGGAACACTTGACGAGAAAAGGTTTCGCTCAATACCAATATGATTTGAAGAAAAAGTCATCGAGAACCGAAGTATTCGCGGCTCAAGACACCAAAGAAGAATATCAACAGCTCATGGCGTGGCTACATTTAAAAATTCAGGAAGGGAATCAGAGTATTGGTGTCGTTGTACCCAATTTAGAGCAAGAATCTAATTCCTTACAAAGAATATTGGCACATCATTTTGAGCCATCCTACTTTAATATTTCCCTTGGCCAATCACTGAATAACTTCCCTTTGGTAGCTCATGCCTTATGTTGGCTTAATTTAGATGATACCTATTTAAATCCGCATCAAGCTGGACTGCTGCTACAGTCAGCCTATTTAGGAGGTTCAAAAGAAGAGTTCCAAGGTCGTTCTGAGTACTTGCAAGAAGGGGTTTTATTAGAAAATCATGCGATTGAGCTCAATCATTTTAGAGAAGAACTCCATGCTTATGCCCCCAAACTCGCTACTCTATTAAATAATCTTACACCTTATCCCCAAGAAGCGGCTGTAGAGGAATGGATACTCTTGTTTCAAAAGCGTTTAAATACTTTGGGATTTCCAGGGGACTATACACTTAGCTCGGAGAATTATCAGTGTCTTAATCGTTTTATCGCCCTCTTTGATGAGCTGAGGCAATTTTCTTTACTGAGTTCTCGCTTCACAAAATCGGAAGCTCTTGAGATAGTACGATATCTTTCTGAGAATACTATTTTCCAGGCGCAAAAAACCAACGCGCCGATTCAAATTTCTGGTTTGCTGGAAGCATCAGGATGTGAGTTCGACAGTTTATGGATCATGGGCTTAACCGATCAATGTTTGCCCCAAAAAGTACAATTATCAGCATTTATTCCACCTCAATTGCAACGTGAGTTATGCATGCCGCATAGTTTACCTGCTCGTGAATTACAGTTTGCCCGCCAGATCCTGCAACGCCTACAAAATAGTGCTGATTCTATAGTGCTAAGCTATGCCCAATTGCATGCAGATACACCTAATTTACCCTGCTCCTTAATTGCGGGATTTTCCAGTTTCGCACTATTGCCAACTGATTATGAAGCAAATAAAACATCTGGGTTAATAACCATAGAAGAGTGTTTTCATATTCCCTTATTGGCAGAGGAGAACATTTATGGAGGTACAGCAATTCTATCGAATCAGGCCAAGTGTCCTTTTAAAGCATTTGCCGAACATAGACTTAGAGCTAAAACTTCGTTACAAACAACGGATGGCTTAGATAATAAAAAGCGAGGACAAATCATTCATAAGGTTATGGAGCTTCTATGGCAAAAATTAGAAAATCAACATAATTTGCTTCATTTAGCCAATGATATTTTAGAACAATACATTGATAGCTCCATTGATACCGTTTTAACCTCACTCAAAAAACAACATTGCGACTCATTTCCTGATTCAATACGGGAAGTCGAATACACACGCCTGAAACGAATGGTACACACGTGTCTGGAGTGGGAAAAACAACGACCTCCTTTTAGCATAGCAGCGATAGAGCAATCTTATGCAATTAATTTAGCCGGTCTTGATTTTCAAGTGCGCGTCGATCGCT
Organism: Legionella parisiensis; assembly: GCF_001467945.1. Classification (GTDB taxonomy): domain Bacteria; phylum Pseudomonadota; class Gammaproteobacteria; order Legionellales; family Legionellaceae; genus Legionella; species Legionella parisiensis. The sequence continues at coordinate 561,336 of NZ_LNYQ01000013.1, read as the reverse complement.
TGGATCAGGTTGAAGATAAAAAATGGGTTATTGACTATAAAAGCACCCTTCCCTCCAGTAAACCATGGAATGAGGAGCGACCTAAAGAATCACAGCTCCTGCTTTATGCACTGTTGGACGAACAAATTAACACCCTTTTGCTCTTGCAATTAAAAACAGGGAAAATCAGCTGCTCAGGACTTAGTGAAGAAAAGTACAACATCAGTGGGATAAGTCCTTTAAAAAAGGAAGAAACATGGGCAGAGTGCAGAGAGCTTTGGCAAAAACAACTCACTGATTTAGCTAAAGAATTTCAAGAGGGTTACTGTGCTCCACAACCCGCCCATTTAACTATTTGCCAACAATGTGATTTTCAGAATTTATGTCGTTTTCATGGAGAAGAATAGTAATTATTTTTAATAATATAAGGATAAAGATATTTTACGTCGCACGGGTTATTTTAGAATGAAGCAGGCATAAAATGTTTGGCTTTTTTACGGAATCACGTTCGTTTAGCTCATAAAAAGTATCAAATGATTTTATAGTTTTTATGTTGAACTCACGTTAATTATGATATAAATCGTCGAGGCCATTCAAACTCAATTGAAGTGGTTTTTATCTCATGGTTTCCCTACTACTAATAATAATAAAGAGATGGATCATGCCTTTGAATCATACAAAATTAGAACGACGTTTAAGCGCCTGTGACAAAGCACTAAATGCTCTGTTTGCTGATCAACTATTCAGCGAGAAAATACAACAGCAAATAAAAGCAGTACAAGATTATTACAACCTTTCATATACCAAAACGAATTCAGCCAAAAAAGCTGAAGAAATTGCTGCCAGTTATGAATTATTTTTAGACCAATTAACCAGAGTAAAACATAGACAGCTAAATATTAAGGAAGCATCGGAAAAAATTAGCAACTCCTGTGAGTCCAGAAAAATTGGCGTTTTATTTCATAATCTCGCCAAAGCATGCGAAGTGATGTTTTATGCAGCAACAGCATTTTCTTTATATGCAGGTATTTTTGGCATTGCACTCCCAGTGCTTATTGTTCAACCTGCTTTGGGTGTTGCCGTAGGAATAACTATTGTCGGAGCAATGATTGCAGCAGCATACAAAGCCTTATCATGTTTCACAGAATTTAAATCATTCAGTCGTCACGATACAGAATATACTAATGAATTAAGTTTAGTTTCATTCTTCAAACCAATGCTGCAGCCAATCAAAGAAGAAGACCTTCAACAAAGTAAAGAAGATGAGTTAGAAACTAGTTATTGTTGCTAATTTTAGACGTCACTTAAGTCCTGCGGTTATATAGCTTGTGCGAAGCCCGGGTAACAATCTCAAAACCTGGGTTTTGTTTCGCTAAACGAGGCTACGTTTCTGCAACCTAAGTGTAGAATTAGATCCCAGTGTATAAGCTAAATTTATGAAGATCTTACAATTGCGAAATTTAACCAGATGTTTAATAATGATAAAATCACGGGACAAGGGAGTGAATATGTCACTCAAATTAGCTAGAGCACGAATTCAATGTTGTGGTTTAATCACCTGTTTACTATGTTCATGTTTACTGAGTAGTTGTTTTCATCCGCCTTATAATAATTTCAAACCGGTACATCCCATGCCACGACGAGTCGTTACTGGAGCCGTTGTAGGAACTGCAGTGGGTGCTGCAACAACAGGTACCGTGGCAGGAGCACTGGCAGGCACCGTTGCAGGAGGGACTGCCGGCGTCATGGTCGGTTTTTACAAGGCAAGTAGAGGCAGCATTATTAAAGAATTGAATAAAGAAAATATCCAATACGTACAATATGGCGATACGATGACGTTGATTGTACCTGTTGATAAATATTTTATGTTTCAAAGCCCCCGTCTTAATGAAGTATGTTATCCCGGGTTGGAGAATATTATAAGATTGTTGCGGTTTTATCCAAACAGCCCTGTTTATGTTGCAGGATTCACCGATAATGTAGGCACACGCCGCCATAAAAAATTAATGTCCCAAGCTCAAGCAGAAACGATGCTTACTTTTTTATGGGCCAATAATATTCCTGCACAACTGCTTAAAGCAGAAGGTTATGGTGATAAAAATGATGTAGGTGATAATAAACTGATCCACGGTAGTGCATTTAATCGACGCATTGAGATCCAATGGTTCAATAATTATGGTATTAAGACTTGTGCAACATGTCCAGCTCCAGTACCATCACCTGTAGTTTATGCATCAAAATAAGGCAAACATGCGTTCAAGGTTCATCGGGGGAATTCTTTTAATTGTTGGGACGTCTATAGGCGGGGGAATGCTCGCCTTGCCTGTTGCTAATGCAGCTACAGGTTTCTGGCAATCTTCAATTTTTTTATTTCTTTGCTGGGTATTCATGACATTAGGGGCGTTTTTTATCCTTGAAGCGAATCTTTATTTACCCAGAGGAAAACATATGGTTTCAATGGCACAAGCCACTTTAGGTAATTATGGTTTGCTTGCTGCTTGGATAAGCTATCTTTTTTTACTTTATACTCTACTGTCTGCTTATATTTCTGGCGGAGCGGACGTATTGAACAGCCTTCTTTTTAAAATAGGATTCCATCTGGCTGATTGGCAAGCAAGTTTATTGTTTACGCTTACTTTTGGCATGGTTGTTTATGGCGGCATTCGGTATGTAGATTATGTCAATCGTGGATTGATGTTTGGCAAATTAGCAGTTTATTTTTTATTGGTAGTGCTTATTTCCCCACATATTGAACTACAACATTTGCGTCATGGAGATATGCGTTATATCGGCGGCGCAATTATGATTTTGATTACCTCTTTTGGATTCGCCATTATTGTTCCTAATCTAAGAGATTATTTTGATGACGACATCAAGCAACTGAAAAAAGTGATTTTTATTGGTTCGTTAATTCCTTTATTTTGTTATTTGGCATGGGATGCGGTCATTATGGGAGCCCTCCCATCAGAAGGAAGCCAAAATCTTGAGAGTTTAATGCATAATCCGCATACCACGAGTGCCTTAGCAAGCTTACTCTCAAATAAAGTACAAAATACAATTATCAGCGCTTTGTTTCATTTCTTCACATCCATTTGTATGCTCACTGCATTTCTTGGTGTGTCCTTATGCTTGTACAGCTTCCTTGCAGATGGTTTAAAGTTGCGTGAACGAGGAAGTCATGGCATTGGGCTATTTTTACTTACATTTGTCCCTCCACTTCTTATCGTCATTTATTATCCTGGTGCATACATACATGCTTTAGGTTATGCAGGTATCTTTTGTATCATTCTGCTACTACTTTTACCCGCATTAATGTGTTATTTTGGCAGAAGAAATCATCACTCTGCCTTTATCGTTCCAGGTGGTAAATGGACTCAAGGTGCTGTAGTTGCTGTTTCTATCGGGTTATTGGTACACGAATTTTGGAATTTGATATAAATAATCTGCGTGAAGCACTACACTTTGAGATACATTAAAAGTAGTTTATAGTTTAATAAAAATTTTACATACCTTTCTACGTACTACACGGTATGTAGGGGATGAAAATAGCGCGCACGGTCGCTTAAACCATCCATAGTCATTACTGGCTGCGATACAATTGACTTAATACGATCAATAAAGTATCATATTGGATTATTTTTATACAATTTTTGGATTATATCTCATGATCAATTCAAAACTGATAGGTGGAATATTACTTATAGTAGGAACATCTATAGGTGGTGGTATGCTTGCCCTCCCAGTCTCAACGGCAGAAGTAGGCTTTAGCAATTCCATTTTCTTCCTGTTTTTTTGTTGGCTGATCATGACTGCCGGTGCTTTATTAATCTTGGAGGTTAACCTACGGCTGCCAGCAGGAAGTAACATGATTTCCATGGCCAAATCCACGTTAGGCTTGCCTGGTCAAATTATTGCCTGGATTGCATACCTTTTTTTGCTTTATACCCTATTATCAGCTTATATTTCTGGGGGTAGTGATGTATTCAATAGCTTATTGCATAAATTGAATATTGATTTACCCAACAGCGCTACTGCAATTCTGTTTACATTTTTATTCGGTTTGATTGTTTATAAAGGCATACGTTCCGTAGATTATGTCAATCGCGGTTTAATGTTTGGCAAATTAGGCATTTATGTTTTGCTAGTTGCTATTATTAGCCCGCATACCTCTACTTTAGGTTTAACTGGTGGTTCAGCTCGTGCATTTACTGGTACTTTAATGATCTTAATTACTTCCTTTGGCTACGCATCGATAATACCGAGTCTCCGAGACTATTTTGGAGATGATATACGTAGCCTAAAACGTGTAATCTTACTCGGCTCGCTTATCCCTCTTGTCTGTTATATTGTTTGGGATGCAGTCATCATGGGTGTTGTCTCGCGTGAAGGTGAAAATGGCTTAATCGCTCTAATGAATTCAGAACACGCTACGAGTGGACTAACTGAGGCGTTAAGCCAATCAGTACAAAATCAATGGATCAGTGGATTCTTTGGCTTTTTTACTTCCATATGCATGCTTACAGCATTTTTAGGAGTTTCTTTGGGTCTATTTGACTTTCTTGCAGATGGATTAAAACTGGAGAAATCCGGTAACCAGGGAAAATATACCTTAGCATTAACTTTTCTTCCTCCTCTAGCAGTAGTCTTATTAAATCCTGGAATTTATCTGCATGCCTTAAGCTATGCCGGTATTTGCTGTGTCATTTTATTATTGCTTCTGCCTTCCATAATGGCTTGGAAAGGACGTAAAGCTCACTTAGTCACCACAGAAAGCCACTTAGTGCCTGGAGGTAACTCCAGTCTTGCTTTAATTGGTTTTATAGCCACAGGTTTACTTATTATCGCGATCATGCACTAATACCATCAATATACGAGCGTAATCTAGTAAGGCTGCTCTACCCCTTCTACTTAAACTCATTGAATATATAAAGAATCAATAGCGCTGAAATGTCAACATCAAAAGAACTCAGTAACCTTAAGCCTCACAAAACCTGAGGTTTTCCAGAATATCTTCAGGTTTTCATTTTTATAGTAAGTACATACATAGTCTATAATTAAATATAATTGAATATTATTTAAGATAAATACAAGGAGGTAATTATGTTAGGCTGGGCATTGATATTTTTTATTATTGCAATAATTGCAGCCGCATTTGGATTTGGTGGCATTGCATCAGCTGCGGCAGGAATTGCGAAAATTTTATTCTTTATATTTCTTGTTATCTTTGTCGTATTTTTGATAATGGGGTTACTGGGTCGACGTCCGCCACCTCCCCCAGTATAAAATAAATCATTTAATCATATTGCAACAGCGAAGCAGACCCAACTGGGCTTAAATTTCCGGGTTCTGTTTCGCGCCCCAAGTTACATTTCAACTTTCATCAAATTAATTGAACAGTTTAATTTGAACTTCTTGAGTTGTGCTTTTCCAAGCTCTTTTCATAATTTCAGTATTAAAAGAAATGCCAAAATCGCCATTTTTATTAAGGGCAATAACTCCTACTTCTCCTCTTAACCTTTGATTGCGTTTATGAATCACATAATCGCATGCTTCCTGCAATGACCTATCAAACTCCATCATCATGGAAATAGTATGCCCCACTACCCCTCTAATTAAATATTCACCTTCTCCAGTTCCTGAGACTGCACAGGTATTATTATTAGCATAACATCCAGCACCAATAACACAACTGTCTCCAATTCTACCTGGAAGACAATTGCTAATTCCGCCTGTTGATGTTGCCGCTGCAAGATTTCCTTGTAAATCTAAAGCCACAGCACCTACAGTTCCTTTCATTTTCTTGCGCTGAATTTCTTCCATGCTTTCTATTTTATTCAGATTTTGAAAGATCTCATATTGATGTGGAGTAATAAAATAAGACTCAGGCTCAATTTCTACACCATACTTCTTCGCCAATTCTAAGGCACCATATCCTGAGAGAAAAACATGGCGAGTTTCCTCCATCACCAACCGGGCCAGACGAATTGGATTTTTTACTGTACGAACCATAGATACGGCACCAGCCTGCAGATCAGTGCCACTCATAATGGAAGCGTCCATCTCAACTTCACCTCGACAATTTAGTGCTGAACCTTTTCCCGCATTAAATAAGGGATTATTTTCCAGAACCGCTACTGCCTGCTCTACTGCATCCAACGCAGAACCGCCTTTATCAAGAACTGAATAACCCGTTTCAACTGCTTGCGCCATGCCATGTTCAAATTCCTTTTGATGATCGTGCAAAAAAGAATAATTCTCACTAGCACCACCATGTATCGCGATTGCAATTTTATTCATTACTGTATTCCATTATTTAAATTATTTACCTTGAGGGATCGCTGGATTCGCCAGAGTACGATCTGCAATTGAAAATTGACATCCCTTTACCAAAAGGTGAACTATCAAATTTTCAACAAATACAGGCTCTCCTTCTTCAACATCCGTGATATTTGTCTGATTAATATTTCTGCCATCAATAATAACAACCATACCCGACCCATAACATTCTGCATCCGTTCCATTTCGAATGACCAGCGCAGTATCCTCCCCTAAACCAATACCCAATTGCTCTGGATTCATGATAATGGCATGTGCCAAGCGACTAAATCGTCCTCTTTTTATGAAATGAGTATCAATAATACAAGAGTGTAAAATCCCTAATCCTGAAGAAGTTAATAAATTGAGGTACCTTAAAGCTTCTGATAAGCCGCCTCCTGTAATCATAACTGTGCCCATAACCATAGCTCCAGCACTGGTTCCGGCAATAGTAAAATCACTGTCTTTCAAATATCGTTCTTTAATAATGTCGACTATAGGAGTACCACCTAATATTGTAGATAGACGAAACTGATCGCCTCCTGTAAAGAAAATAGCCCCCGCATCCTCTGCTCTTCTTAAATATTCGTCATGGCGTGCTTCGCTTCTATTTTTTATAGGAATAAACCCTATATTGGTATAACCCATATTATGAAAAACATTTTGATAAATTTGTTTTACTTCATCCTGAATTTCTGAACCAGTTGTAATAATTTCTATTTTTTTATTCGAGGGGGGTAACAATTCATTTAGAATTTCATAACGAGTAAATTCTTTATTTTGTTCCGTAATATCCAATGGTTCATTATATCCCTTATCTTCAGCACCACCGATAATTAATAATTTAGCTTTGGGTGTCATTATAAACCTCATTCACTATCATCAATTGTTTTTCCATTTTCTTGAGAAAATTAGTTGTTTCAAATACATCTTCAACCGCACAAAAGATAAACGTATTGAGTTCTGCCACTCCCATCACATATTTAATGGCTTCAAGTTCATCTGAAATAATATTTAAAGACGGTTTAAAATCAGATCGAAGTATTCCTGCAGCAATAAGACGATTTATTTCATGATGGGTTCGCCCTCTTCCGTCTTTATCATGACGAATGACGATTTCATCAAACATGGACGCAGCCTGATAGCCCAACCTTTCAATGTCCTCATCACGACGATCACCAACCGCCCCTATAATCCCAATTTTTTTTGTACATTGAATTGAAGCAAGGTAATTTTTTAACTCACAATATGCACCTTCGTTATGAGCATAATCGAGCATCACCTGGCAATGAGGAAATTTAAAAAGATTCATTCTACCTGGGAGGTTTTCGACAGTGGGATAAAAAATTTGCAGTGCATCCTTTATTTTCTCTAAAGAAAAATGACTGATAACCCCTGCTAGTGTTGCAGCTAATATATTTAGAATCATGCCACTGGCAGTGCCTTGAAAACTAAGCGGGATTAATTTTATATCAGCCAAAACAGTTCGCTCGGAACCTCGTTGCACGATGATATGTCCTTGATCAAGATAAGCCGCTAACCCGCCTAAACTGCAGTGCTTCCTGATACGTGGGCTTTCAAACATACTAAATAAAGCAATTTTACAGGTTAAATCATGTCTTAAATCATAGGTTAAATGATCATCAGCATTTAAAATGGCATATCCAGTTTCTTTAGTGCTGCGCGCAACAACCGCTTTGACCTGAACCAACTCTTCAAGGGTATAAATCTCATTTAATCCCAAATGATCCTCAGTAACATTAGTAATTACACTAATATCACATTCATCAAATCCTAAACCCGAACGTAAAATTCCGCCCCGCGCGCATTCTAATACGGCATAATCCACTTCAGGATCATACAAAACCACTTGTGCACTGGCAGGGCCACTGCAGTCTCCGTTATAAATCAATTTATTATTTATATAAATACCGTCTGTAGTAGTGTAGCCGGTATGATGATTTGCAAAACGTGCGAGATGGGCAATTAAACGAACCACTGATGTTTTTCCATTAGTACCTGTAACAGCAACTATTGGAATCCTTGAGGTTAAATTGGGAGGATAAAGCATATTCAAAATGGGTTCTGCTACATTACGGGGCTTACCTTCATTAGGTGATAAATGCATTCTTAATCCTGGTCCAGCATTTACTTCAATAATGGCACCATTATTTTCATTCAAAGGACAACCTATATCATTTGCAATCACATCGATTCCGCAAATATCCAAATTTACGAGCCGCGCTACACGTTCTGCGAGAAAAATATTAAAAGCATGAACCGTGTCAGTTACATCTTTAGCTGTTCCACCCGAACTTAAATTCGCAGTTTCTTTTAAATATAAAATATGATTCTCAGGTAAAATACTCTCAAGAGTCAGGTTATTTTGTTTTAAAATAGAGTCAGTGGATTCATCAATCTTGATTTTAGTCAGCATGTTTTCATGGGAATCTCCTCGATTTGGATCTTCATTTGCCTGCTGAATTAATTGATTAATTGTAAGTTCTCCATTTCCTCTAATCAGAGCAGGTGTTCTTTCAGCTACAGCAACCACTTTATAATTTACCACTAAGAATCGATAATCTTTCCCAGTCATGAAGCGTTCAATTATTAATTCATTGGAAATGTTTTTTGCAAGACCATAGCCAAAAATTGCTTTATCCAGATCTTTAATATTTGTAGTTACCCCTTTTCCATGATTGCCGTTGTATGGCTTAATCACTAAAGGGAATCCCAATTGTTTTATTGCCTCTTGGAGCTCGTCTTCATCCCTAATAACCATCCCCTTGGGAGTCGGAATAAAGTTTTTGCTTAAAATCTGTTTGGTAAGCTCTTTATCAGAAGCAATATCCACACCGATAGAGCTTGTTTTCGAAGATACGGATGCCCAGATTTTTTTTTGATTTCGCCCATATCCCAATATAATCAGAGAGGTGTTTTCATACTGTTTCCAAGGAATTTTTCTTTTTTTAGCTTCATCGACGAGAGCTTGGGTGCTAGGTCCTAACCCCCGCTTTTTAAAAATTTCTCTTAAGTGATTAAGGGCCTCATCAAGGGGATATTTTTTACCTTCTGCAATGGAGTTGATAAAATTGACTGCAACCTCTCCTGCATACAAACCTGCTTCCTCAATTTGGTATGCAAATATGACTTGATAAACACCGTAATCTTTAGTCCCATAAGTTCTGCCAAAACCACATTCCATCCCTGCAAGACACTGCAACTCCAGAGCCACGTGCTCGATCACATGGCCTAACCAAGTACCTTCTTCTATCCGTTTTAAAAATCCACCTTCAACGCCTAAGGAACAACGATGGCTGTCTAAACTTGGAAGACACTCTATCAGTCGCTCTTTAAACCCAACTAAAAGATTCGTAGGAAGTTCTTCGTATTTTCCTAAATCAAGTTTAATAACAATGAGTTCTTTTCTATAATTCGACCAATAATTAGGTCCTTTCAAAACCTGGGTTTTTAAAATGTTCATTCGCATTCCTTGGCATAAAATGAATAACTAAAAACTCTTTTTAGCATAGGAAGAATTTTTAAATTCTTCAAATTTTAAAAATAACTGATTTGTGAATCAGGGTGAACTAAGGATAATAATTAATTATTAGAAAAGAATAACTAATAGTTGATTTGCCCTGCATTTCTTATAAAGAAATGCAGGTGCATGGACTATTTTTTAACATCGCATGTGATTTGTGTACAGTCACGGCAATGCTTTGTTGCGAAAGCAAATGACTCAGTTGCGGAACCAGCATGCTCGGACATTTTCTTATCAGCATCTTGGTCGGCTTTTTTGTCACTTGAACTTGCATTAGTAGTACAAACCCAATTTGAACTCATTGAGGTTTTGGTGTTTGTACTAGTACTGCCATTTGTCCCTGGTGTTTCATCAAGAGCAAATGAAGTAATAGAAAATAAAAGCAGTGTACTAAATAATGCTCCTAACAGAACTTTCATAACTTATCTCCCTGTATAAAAACCGGTGATTTTAGTTTTAAATTCCGGTGCAGAAAAATTAGGCCAATGATCTTTATCAAATCCAGGTGCATCTTTCAGCTGCTGTTTATCTATATTAAGTATAAAACAATCATCTTTGTTGTCGTACAAAAATAAATTCCAGGGTACAGCAAAAAATTTATTGCCAAATCCTAGAAAACCACCAAAATCTAATACAAGATAATTTACTTTCCCTGATTGCTTATCGATAACAACCTCAGCAATTTCACCTAAATCTTCATGAGCTGGATTCATTACTTTAGAACCTGTAAGCTCGCCAGATTTAACAATTCCTCTGTTTTCCATGTTTAAACTCCTTTTAAATGTGGCATTTTTCCTAAATTAATGATGAATTTTCTTTTGAAAATCTTGTACTGCTTTTTTAGCTTGCTCTTCAGTGTACCCATAATGTTTTCGGAGTTTTCCAAAAATTTCTTCTTGATTTCCTTCAATTTGTTTTAGGTCATCGTCTGTGAGCTTTCCCCAAAATTGTTTCATTTGGCCTTTTATTTCCATCCATTTTCCTTGAAAAATATTCTGATTCATTTTAATTCTCCTTAATTTTTTTCAGCTAATAAAAATTGAAAATTGTTCTTATTAGCTCCCAATAAAGGCTAGTCAATAATTTTTAAAAACGCAAAAAAAACAGCCTGGAGATTTAGGATATTTGCAAAATCTTGACGATCAAATTAACGTTCGTCATACGATTTCTAATGGTCTGCGATAGATTAAATTGGGGTTTACATTATAATTTTCATTACTGTCACAGGATGTCCCTTAAAACGGTCTGTATCTATAATTTTCCATCCTAATGATTGGTAGTAATGCGGGATTGTTCGATCAAACGCAAAAAGATAAAGCGCTTCATATCCCATTTTTTTTGCTTGATCTTTAGTTACATCAATGAGACGTTGACCAAGTCCTTGTCGTTGATATGCGGGTTTTACGGATAAAGAGCCTAGCCATGGCATTAAATCAGGACGGATACCATCATTTTCACGTAAACTACACATGCCTACTGCCTTTTCTTCATCAAATGCAACAAAAGTAATTGGCAACTTGTCGTGGTTCGCATGATCACGAAAACGCTGTTCTACAACATCTAGAGACACATCTGGTAACCAAATTTTTCCAAGACCTTCTTGCCAAATGAGAGCAAGCTCAGGGATTGCATCAAGATTATTTTGTAGAAACTCGATTCTTATCACTTTAATACCTTTCGGATTGCTGTAAACGACGCCTTCAGAATACATCTTATATTGATTTTTTACCACTCAGATTTATTATCTAATTATTTGATGTTGGCGATTTTCCATAGCGGTTCAAGGCATAAAGCCCCATATTTTTTGCTATTTCACCCTCGGCAAAAAACACTTTTCCGTTGATTTCTTTTTGTAATAACGTAGCCTCTTCCTCATTATGTGTACGTATAACAATTTCAATTTGCGGATTGAGTTGAAGTGCATAGTGAATCATCTTTCCTACATGCACAGTATCTGATATTACAATAATCAGCATGCTGGCATGTGCAATATGGCTTTGGACAAGTACAGAGGGCTTGGATGCATCACCATAAACCGCAGGTATACCCGCCACCCGCAAGCGTTCTATTAGTTCTCGATTATCATCAATTACAACATAAGGAACAGCTTTTTCAGAAAGCAACCGAGCAATACGCTTTCCCACGCGCCCATATCCTATCAGAACAACGTGTCCAGCAAGAAATTTTTCTGTAGTGGTCATTGGTAACTCTGTTAAAGGATCTTTTGAACGCTCAAAAATCTCCATTAATTTAGAACGAGTTTTTGCCCATGTATGAATAGGAGTTATCAGTTTAAATATAAGCGGATTAATAGCTATTGAGATTAATGCGCCAGCTAAAATAAAATTTCGGCCTTCCACAGGAAGAAGGCCCAATCGTGTGCCAAGCTCAGCAAGAATAAAAGAAAACTCGCCAATTTGTGCCAAACTTGCTGATACTACTAATGACGATTGTAATGGATAGCGAAAAGCAAGAACCAGAATAAATGCTGCAATTGATTTTCCAATAACAATAATACCTACAACAGTTAATACTTGTAGTGATTGCTCCACTAAAACAGCAGGATTAAACAACATACCGACTGACACAAAGAACAATACAGCAAAAGCATCCCGCAGTGGTAACAATTCTTCGGCCGCACGATGGCTGAAGGCAGATTCCCTCATAATCATCCCAGCAAAAAAAGCACCTAAAGCAAAGGAAACCCCGAACAATTTAGCAGCTACATAGGCAATACTAATTGCTGCGGTAACAACACACAAAGTAAATAACTCGCGTGATCCTGTTCGGGCTACATGCCAAAGCAATTTGGGAAAAAATCGCCGCCCTACCAGGAACATCAGAGCAATAAAAGTGGAAACTTTTATGAGAGTAAGACCAAGAACAAACCATAATGGCTTGTGTGCACTCACTGAGGGACTATTGCCTAACCATTGGGATAATGGGGGAAGCAATATCAACACAACAACCATAGCCAGATCTTCAACCAGTAGCCAGCCCACTGCAATATGCCCATTAATTGTTCCCAACATGCCTCGTTCTTCAAGTGCTCTCAATAATACAACCGTACTTGCAACGGATAGCGAAAGTCCAAAAATCAAGGCATAGCCATAGTTCCAACCCCACATGATGGCAGTACAGCCACCCAATATTGTTGCTACGATCATTTGCACAATTGCTCCCGGAATTGCAATCTTCCGGACATGCAGTAAATCAGACAATGAAAAGTGTAACCCTACTCCAAACATAAGGAGCATGACGCCAATTTCTGCAAGCTCCTGAGCAATGTGAACATCCGCCATCAACCCGGGAGTATATGGGCCCATAGCGACGCCAGCTAATAAATATCCTACCAATGCCGGAATTTTAAATCGTACGGCAATAAATCCAAGAATTAATGCTAAAGCAAACCCCATTGCAACTGTCGTGATCAGAGGAAGCGCATGATGCATAACAAGGTATCCTTTTTAAATCCTTACTCTTTAGAAACTGTTGTTCATGTGCGTATCTATTAATTTTCAGTATTAAAACCAAACTATTTTTTGGTAGTTATTAAACATTAAAGATTAAATTGACAAATGTTTATTCAAATTAACCCATATTTATTCAATATAGTAAATTTACTTGAAACATCAAATACATAATTAAATAGAGGCGACCTGCAGCAATAGTAGAACCGAAAAATTGACATCGAAAATCCCTGGTACCATTTCATTTTACTCCTGCTGCAACACCGCAATACTCATCTATACTAAAAATAGTTTGTAGCATATAAAAGGAATAACAAAATGAACGCTCACTCTGGCACTGGTCGCGGTGACTTCCATACTCTTTACCGTGGTCAATCTGTAGATGATCTCATAATAGAATACATGGAAGAAAATAATATTCCGGGAATATCCCTGGCGATTGTTCAAGCCCCATATATTACGCGAGTAGTCGGTTATGGATTCGCGGATACAGAAAAAAAACGTTTGGTTTCGACACGCACACTATTTCCTGTAGGTCAATTAACTCATGTATTTACAGCAGTTGCTATAATGCAACTAATAGAAGAGGGAAAACTTAAATTAGATGACTTAATCTCTGTCTCTTTATCGTCTCTTCCACAAGAGTGGCAAGGTGTTACTATTCGACAACTATTAACTCACAGTTCAGGAATACCTGATTATTCAGAATGTGAAGGTTTTTCTTATCACAAAGACTATAAGTCAGAAGAGATTTTTAATTTAATCAAAGATCCAAATTTGCTCTTTCCTTCAAGCACAAAAATGCAACCCAGTTCCTCAAATTATTACCTCCTCGGTATTATCATTGAAAATGCCAGTGGTATGAGTTATGAATCATATGTCACTAAAAATCAAATTGAGCGTTTGGGATTAAAACGTACATTTTTTATCAAAAACACGTCCTCAATTGATAATGAAGTGCACAACGGCACCTCTCCTTTTAAGCATAGCGAATTTTTGCATAATCCTTCTTACATCGACCCTTTGGAAGTGGCTGTTGGTTATACAGCGGATAACAATGCAGCCCCTGCAGTCACTTGGACGACTACTTTTGCACATGGCGGTGTCATTGCGTCAGCAGAAGACATCAGCTTATGGGATATCGGTCTAGCTGGAACGATTTTAATCCAAGAAAGTGAGAATAGAGATTTTCTATACCATTGTATTACTTTAGACAATGAAATGGTCATACCAGGAAATGTGGGTTGGTTATTTCCAGGTCATCCAGGACTAATGGAAATAAAAGGAAATATCCCTGGTTTCTCAGCTTTTTTAAGCCGTTTTACTGCACCCAATGAACTTTTGTGTGTCACCCTTTTGGCAAATAAAGGAAATCTGCCTGATTTAGATATCTTAGGCCGTAAAATTGCAGCAGCTTTTGATATGAAACTAGGTGTACCTGAAGGTTCTGGCGCACAGACACTCCAAAGTCCTTATTCTGTCTCTCAAACAATTCAGCGAATAATAGATATCATTACTCAAAAAGGTGGAAAAATATTTGTTCACATTGATCACAGCAATGAAGCCCAAAAAGTAAACCAATCACTTCCTCCTACCGAGGTCCTTATTATAGGCAACCCGGCAAAAGGGACATCATTAATGCAAGAAAATCCAGCAATTGCACTTGACTTACCTTTGCGGGTAATGGCCACGGAAGACCAAAACGGCCAAGTGTGGTTAAGTTTCACGGATCCGTTTCAATTAGGTAAAAAATACCATTTACACAATGATGAATTAAAACAAATCGCAACTGCATTACGTATGCTTTGTGAAAAAGCTGTATCAGCACAGAGTATTATTTAAGATTTCTATTCTTGGAACAGCAAAGCAGAACATGAGTTCGCTTTGCTATACCCAGATTATGATCATACTTTTTCTTCTATTTCATATTTCTGAATTAACGCAGGATTTTCTGGTGATAAAGTAAAACTGACTTTAAGATTTGCTTTTTCCCCTTGGATAATAAAGTATCCTCGCAATTGATTTTCTGGGATCACAGCACCTACATTGAGGATTTTACCTGCTTTGGTGAATAGATTTTGAGTTTTATTTTGCAGTGAAGCAACTGGTGAATCCAGAAAAAAATTCATTGCGAACAGCCCGCTTGTTTTTGCATTCTTCCATTCAGGAAGTAGTTTCATCAATGCTTTTTGTCGTTCATACAAAATTTTTGAAGGAGGTAACTCTCTTGGTTTCAATTGAGCTTTATTAATAAATTGATTCACAGCTTGGGCATTAATTACTTCTGCAGCAGCATAAGTTACATTAGTTAATAAAACAACCCCTACTCCATACTCAGGTAACATGAGCCAATTACTACCAAAACCAGGAAGCCCGCCACTATGACCTACCGATATTTTTTCGTCACAATCTCTGGACCATCTTAAGCCATAGCCGTAAGCACTAATTGTCGGACACTCTTTACCATTTACTTTAGCTTTTGAATTCACAGCATAAAATCGCCAGGGCTGATGCATTTCACGTATAGAGCTTCTTTTTATTGGACCTATCTCTGCATCATCACGTGCAGGCCAAGCATATTGATGTAATGCAACATAATGACTGAATGCTTCGATGGAGGTAATCATCCCCCCCATAGAAGCATAACTGCCATCGTGTAATAAGGGCTCTTCTTGCCAAGCTCCATTTACCCATTGATAACCATGCGCTAATTGCTCTGCAGGAACTTGTGTAAATTCCCATGCGGCCTGTTTCATATCTAGAGGCTGCCAAATATTTGCAGCAATATATTCTTGATAGGAAACCCCTGATACTTTTTTAACAATTAATCCCAGAAGTGCAAAACCTAGATTACTGTATTCAAATGATGTTCCAGTAGTATTAGATAAAGAAATTCCTTGTTTTATTAGGTTGATTAACTCTTCATCCGACATACTCAAATTTCTATCACCCCATGGATTGTCTTCAGGAAATCCTGCCGAATGAGTTAATAAATCACGAATCGTAATCTCAGCGGCATCTTGGGTTAATTTCTGATTTTTTAATTCTGGAATATAAAAAAAGGCGGGATCATCTAATCTTAATTTGCCCTCATCGCGAAGCTTTAAAACAGCCATGGCTGTGAAGCTCTTAGTCATCGATGCGATACGAAACAGGGATTGAGTGGTAACAGGTTTTTTTTTGGCAATATCCGTGAAACCACCGCTTGCAGTATGTACTAGACGTCCATCTAAAATAATCCCATACACATAACCAGGAACATGATTTTTTTCAGCATACTTTTGGTACATTTTATCAATGGCTGGAAACACTGCCTGAATTTTTGCAGCCCTGTGACGCTCAGTAAAAACAGGTGGAAGATAGGAGCAGTTATTTTGACTATTGGCGACCAGAGGAATCATTGCAGCAAGGATAAAAATTTTTTTTACGATGAAGCGAAACATAAAAAGAACCTTAATAATCCAATTAAAAAAGCGATGAAGTATATAATATTTATTGACTGAAATTGACATAAAATGAAAAATAGAGTCTGGAACCCCTCTATTTTATACTGGAACTATTTGCATGAAACTTTCAACACTATTAAGAATGATACGGTTTTGGCCACCTTTTTGGGGTGCTGGAATCAGCGTAAAAAAATTTCATTCTGATGGTACTTTTATTGTGGTCCAAATGAAGATGCGTTTTTGGAATAAAAATTATGTGGGGACACATTTTGGTGGCTCCATGTACTCTATGACTGATCCGTTTTATATGTTGATGCTCATGCATTCATTAGGAAAGGGGTATATTGTTTGGGATAAATCAGCTTCCATTCGTTATAAAATTCCAGCTAAAGGCACACTTTACGCACAATTTGAGTTGTCGCCAGAGCACGTTGAAAAAATTCGACTTGAAGTCAATGAGACAAAAAAAATTGACTCAGAGTTTATTGTCCCTATAACCGATGAAGAGGGAAAAATCGTTGCTGAAGTAAAAAAGATTCTTTCTATTATCAAAAAATAAATGGCACATTACAGTGCCTTACATGCGCTTATTCAAAGGGGGAATACCATGCCAATACAGCCTTTTTCAGAAGAAGAACAGGCTGCGGTATTAAATTGCGATAACAAGACTGTTAGTGAACATAATCTATTCCTCCGCAATTACAACTCAGGTTGGCCACTCTTACAAGTAAGCCTTTTCAGTATCATCAATGACACAGCTGATCCAATAAAATATGAGCATGTCTTAGGTGGTGGAAATTGTCATTTTTTTCATATTGGTGCGTTCAACTTTGCAAGCCTCTTAGCAAAAATTTCGGGTAATATGGACATCGTTACTCCATACCCCATAACGCCAAAGAGAGAACTCGTCAAAGCAGATAATGTGCTTTTGTTTTTAAGGGAATTTAGTATTCACCACAAAAGATTGGGTATTAAAATTTCCAATAAATCGAATGCGTACGGCAGGAGCTTACTTGTTGATCTCCCTATAGAAAACGCAGCAAAATTTCGCGATGCGTTGGCTGATAGTTTTTCATTTGCATTGCAAAAACCTTTTTCAATTAACGCAATTGGAGGAATGAATGATTCTGTGTACACTCAAAAACAAATTGAGGAAGCAATTAATCATCAGGTAGCTGTATTTATCAACGGACAGATCTTTATTGATTTAGGAATGCTCTTAGAACAACACGTTAAAGATAAAGAAATTGTTGAATTATTTAAGCATCTTTTTAAGGTTGATGCGTTTTTGGAACTAAAAAAGAACTATCCGAAATTCACACCTCATTCAATCAAAAGTGGTGGAACAATTCAACAAGAGCCCGTAGAACCTTTAGAACTCAGTATGCCAAGACCAAACCCGGCTTCTTTCTTTTGTGAAGCCACAAAAGAAACGACACATTTTGATGAATTAACGATCCAGAGTTCCGACCAACAGGCCTTTAAATCAAAAATCAGCTCCCGAAGGTAAAAGTATATATTTTAACTCCTGGCTCAGTCGCCATAATCTGCAGATATCCACTGATAAATTTCTTTTCCGAAATCAACTCATAAATAGAATATTTATCAACTAAAATGCTACTTTCCTGCAGCTTTTTGCCTGATAGTTCATCCGTTAAAACCACTGTAACCTTAATGGGTTTAGCAGTACTATTTCCCATAACAGCATATACTTTACGTGCATTAAAGTGAATTTTAATCGCCGCATTTGCTTCTTGAGCAACGATATTCTCTGCATTGACTTGCCATAACCCCTCCAAGACCCAGGCATTAGCAGATAGTTCATTGGAAAAATGGTAGCGAGTTGTTTTATCTTTTATGAGTTCGGGACTGTAATGGGAATCGGCCTTGGTATATCCTAAATAAGTTTCTGGCGTTTGTGCAAAACTTACGGAACTTTCTTTTAAAGACCTTATAGTACTTAAGTCCTTAATTCCCAGTAAAAAGCGAATATTGTTTTCCATAACCTCATATTCACCTTCACCAAAACGCCTATAGACCACATCACCTTTTTTATTGATTAAATAATGAGCGGGCCAATAGTGATTCTTATAGTTCCTCCAGGTAATAAATTGATTATCAAGTGCTACAGGATATAGAATTCCATATCGCTTCACCGCAGCTTTGACATTATCTAAATTTTTTTCAAAATCAAATTCAGGTGTATGAATGCCTATAATAACGAGTCCTTCATCATGATAGCGCTTATACCAGTCATTAAGATAAGGCAGGGTACGTAAACAATTAATACAAGAATAAGTCCAAAAATCAATTAAGACCACTTTTCCACGTAAATCAATCAAGCGTAAAGGAGGTGAATTAATCCAGTCATTGACACCTTGTATCGGTGGCGCTTGATAAGTAAACCATAAACCATTGATAAGTGAGTTTGACGTTTTAATTCCTGTTTGAGGAACCACTGAAGAAGAGACCACCTTACCTTCAAAGTATACCATATAGACTATGCTTGCAATAATTATCCCCCCTAAAAATTTACGAAAAAGAGCAGCACGTGTTTTAAAAAAGGAGAAGGTATTTATTAACTTTTTTCCATATAGGGAAATAAGAAACATGGGAATTGCAGCGCCCAGAGCAAACGCCATCAAAGTAAAGAAACTAATTATTGTCGTTTCCTGTAATACAGTCTGTACGATAATCGCTGCCAAAATTGGCCCGGCACAGGGGGTCCAAATAATTGCAATGATTCCCCCTAAGAAAAGTCCACTGCAAAAGCCTCCTTCTGGTTTATTGACTGAAGAAAAATAGGTACCTATTCGACTGAATCCCTGAGTTATTTTTCCAAATTGCTCTGTTAAATAATCCGAGATCATGATTGCCCCCAATAGGAGTAACATGACATAACCAACCTCTCGAACTAAATTAAAATCTACGTCTAAGTAACGTACTAATTGATGGGAAAAGAACACCAATAAGGAAAAAAACAAAGTAAAACCGATAATAATCCCCACCGGACGCTTTTTGGATCCAGTAAGTGACCCTGCTAAAAAAATAGGTAAGATAGGCAAAATACAAGGGGAAATAATTAGAGCAAACCCTTCAATAAATCCCAATATAATATTAATAAAATTCGTTTCCATTTTATTTCCGGAAATCGCAATTTAAATTTCGCTCGATAACTCATGCAATCATTGTTTTTGACCTGATATGTCAATACACTTTGCCCTATCGCAAAAAGAAACAGGCTGCGAAAATATTAGCTCCAAACAACGACTACAAACGCACATTAGCACCACTTTCTTGTAATCGTTTAGCAACAACCAACTGGATATTGTCGCGTGCACGTGCAGGAAAATATTGATAAACCGCTAAAAAATCACTTGCACTAATCGTCAGAAATTGACAAGCAGTGATAGTACTGATACGCGCCGTTCTGCGAATATTGCGTAAAATTGCAATTTCCCCGAATACATCGCCAGATCCCAAAGTATTAATGCGTTTCCAGCCCATAGACTGTGTTTTTATAGAAACTTGCACCGAACCTCGAATAATAATATAAAGCTTGTCCCCTATTTCACCTTGTTCGATAACGATTTCTTCAGGCCTATAATTTTCAATAACACATTTATCAGCTAGCATTTTTTGCTCAATGTGACCTATGCCCGTAAAAATAGTTGCACGAGAAAGTATGGGTATTAAATCCAATTGAGATTGAGATAAATGATTACTGGGTTCCATATGCTTTCTCCCTATTTAAAAAACAAATTACCTTATACATGAAATGCGTTACAATTATAGTATAGTTGTTTTTCCTAAAATTTTTTAAGAACTAGAGTAATTGCGGAGTTGATCACAGAATAATTGACCTAAAAATAATAAAACACTGAGCAAATCAGCTACCCCCCCTGGACTAATCCCCGCTTCAGAAAAAAGCTGATGCAACTCCAATGCCTTTTTTTGACGCTTTTTTAAACATCGAACGGCCAATAATTCTCCTGTTTTGTGCTTTGCATAATCCAGTGCTGACTTACCTTTCCTATAAAGAATATTCGTATCATCCATATGCATTAATAGCTCTGAGTACGCAAACAAACAGACGGCATCCAGGGATTGAGTCTCAATGAAAAGTGAAATAAAATCAGGAAGTAATTGAAAAATTAAATCATACCCATGAATTGCCATTTGTTTGGCGTCAACAACCTTATATCTTTGACGTACTAAAGCTCCATGGCTTTCTGGATTCCCAAGATGGCTTACCAAATGCCTTGGCCAGTCTTTCAATATTTGCTGGTGAACATCCTCTGGAGTAAATTGCTTTTTTTCCTGAGCCAGCCTTATTACAGAAACACAAACGATACCCAAAGCAAAAATAGCACCACGGTGGGTATTAACTCCCTGAGTTTTTCCCAGCATACGCTGTTCCGCCTCAATAGCCACTTGTTTTAACGCTTCAAAAGAGTCATTTACTAATCCTTTTTTGGTGATTTGATAAAAATAATGCCGCAGGGTAAATAAGCTACGATAAAATGTTTCACCATTCATATCCTGATGTGCCCCTGCATCCGTAAAGCTGACCAAGCCGGGTTTAGGGTACGCTTTGACTTCAAAATAAAGGGCTCTAACTGCTATTCTGGCGAGCGTTCTTTCACAGCAAAGGATAGTGTTCATAAAGTTCTGCTCTTGATAATAACGAAACCTTGTCCCTACTCTTACACAACAGCTTTTTTGCGGATACATTAAGCAATTCTCTGATAGGAATATCACCAAGACAAGGAAAACGAACCTCACCATCAATAATTCGATTTAATTTTTTTGTTAAGGCAGCAATAGATTCACTTATATCAACTAAAGAAGAGTTTTGATAAGAGATAAGTAAATCAAGATCCGAAGCGCGATCAACAAAAGAATATCCGGATACATAATGAAATAAAAATGATCCATAAACAGCAATGTTAGGAATTGGCAACAGCTTTATAAAAGTATCTAACTTGTTTATGCCATAATAAGAAGAAAAAAAATCCTGCATCTCCAGGAGTGTAGGAAGAGGCTTTTGCTCTTGTACAAATGATGGTACAACCTGTAAACCAACGCGGTGCTTTTTCTCGGCATGCAAAAGAGTTAATCCCAGATTAATTGTTTCTTGGTGCATTAATTGTTTGGCATAAATACAAGGCAAGCCTTTTTCAAGCCAAAGGGATACTTGTTCTTCAATCATTTTTTTATCTTCATGAATCGAAGTAACAGTAAAATCTGTACCAGGTTGAAGATAAATTAAATGATGTCTTTGTAAACTCATAAATGATTGGCTACTTTATTGATAATTGAGTAGGCAAGCTTTCTACCCCCTCGTTCGCTCCCCAAGAGTGCTCGATCATCTGTAGTATTTTTCTTTCGGATCGCCCCATTGATTTTTTCAGCAAGTTCAGATGAGTTTACAATCTCATGCAAGCCACCAAGTTCATAAAAATTTTCTGCGCCAGGGGCAAAAACCGGAAATGTCTTACTGAGCTCCTGAAGTGTGCTTAACTCTATTTTAGTAACCTTGGCAATTCCCTCTAACCACATCACAGCGAGTGCCGCGTCTGGTAAAGCTAAAATTGTATCTGCCATCAAACCATAGGCAATAAAAGCACCACCTAATGCTTGGTTATAAACAAGCGATATTAAGACATTTCCCTGTTGGCGCAGGCACTCCAAACATTCAAGTAAATGACCAAAATATTGTTGCATACCCAACCATTCATCACGCATTGCTAACTCTTGTCCGGCAACATCGACTAAAAGCAGAACAGGCGCTTTTGACTGGCTCTCAAGAATGTCGATTACGTGCTGAGCCATAATAAGCGCTTGTTCTACTCCCAGGAATGTTGACTCTTTTACCCCAAGAATATGAATGAGTTGATTATTCAGCATTGCTTGTCCATAAACAACCGATTGGTTCTCTGCCAACTTCACTTCATGTGAAAAGATTTCTTTGAGAAGATCCTTTAATGCAACCATTTTCTTATTCCTTCTACATGAGTCCTGCGGTATCCCTTGATTTCATTTTTTTGTCGTTCCGACAAGCGGGAACCCATTTCCAATCAAGCACAATGCCTATATAAGGATAGATTCCCTGCTTTGAGGGAATGACAATAATCCTAAACCTTACCTTGTAGCCGGGGTTGCGTCGCAGCCAGGCTACAATTTTTAAGATTTCTTTTTTATATTTTTTGCTGCATCTAAAAAGTCCTGCTCGTCCATATCAAAAAGAGTTGCAGCATACTTTGGAGCAACTTGTTTGAGATAAGCTCCCTGTTCCTGAAACCCTTGGGTTTCCTGCAAACGCTTTTTTAGCAAAGCATGCTTTTGCTTTATGGAGTTAAGATCCAAAGAAACGCTCTTATCAAGCGCAGCAATTAGTTTAGCGCGTAATGTACCTACATCAGCTCCCACATAGCTTTGAGCAATATCCTGTAAATAGCGAGTTTTACCTCCATAGACACGCCACACTAAAGCCCTATCTTGCGAATTAAATACTGTGACACCAGCAACAGCCTGAATCACCTCAGGACCGGATATTCCTATACGCCCTACTTCATTAATCACAAGATAATCCAAACACGCAGAAATAATTCCCATACCACCAAAAGCACCATTTTTCCCACAAATAACACCTACAGTAGTTACCCCATGGCGCCTTGCGTCAAAAACAGCACGAATCGTTTCAGAAATTGATATTTCTCCTGCATTGGCTTCATGTAAACGCACTCCGCCGCTATCAATGAGAAGAATTACTGCCTTAGCGCGGGTTGCGATTGCAGCTTTAAATAAACCGGTAAGTTTCGCTCCATGAATTTCACCCACTGCACCGCCCATAAAATCTTTTTGCTGGGCCGCGACAAGTACTTTGCTCTTTTGTAACAGGGCTGAACCAATGACGATGCCATCATCTGCTTCGCCTGGCAAATTTAAAGCAGCTAGATAGGGGCTATAAAGCTTTTCCTCAGCAAGCCACTCAGTGAATGAATCTTTATCAAAAATAACCTGGATCCGCTCACGTGCATCAAGCTCCTCATAATTACTTCCTATTTTGTGATTTCCTTGAAACTCTTCTAATGCCTGGCTTAGACGTAATAAAACGACTGCGGGTATTGCTCCATTATCATTAAGGGTAAATTGCAAACCAACAGGTTGGTGTTGATTTACAAAATCGTCAATAATCATCTTCCAAACTGTCTTATAATGATCAATTGCAGTCTGAATCGTAAAAATTGTCTCAGAAGTGGTATTTTCTTCAATAATGACTTCCAGATTGCCTGAGCCAACAACGCCACAAACAGTTTTTTTGCCTTGCAAACGCTCACCAGGAAGTGTAAAACGAAACTCCATTTTTTCCATATTCTTTACCTACCAATTTCTAAATTTTACAGGCGGTTCATACAAGCCCTTTGAGCAATCAACAAGGTCACGAATTGACTTGGCTGCCAATAAATCTCGAGTTGCATCAGAGGGCTTGATTCCTAAATCCTCAGGGCGCTTAATGACACCTCGTTGACGCAATTCCTCAACCTTTTTCCTATCGCGCATAACTCCAACTTCGGTATATCCTGCAATACCTCGAATAGCCTGTTCACGCTCCTCAAGAGTGCGACACCTCAGAAGATTAGCAATGCCTTCTTCCGTAACGACATGACTTATATCATCTCCATAAATCATCACGGCGGGCAAATCTGCTTTCATCGATTTTTGTAAAGCCCAGGCATCCAGTTTTTCAACAAATGTGGGTTGTGCTGAACCTTGGAACGTTTCTACCATTTGAATCACTAATTTTCTTCCTCGCGGCATTTTTAATCCCAGTGCCTCATTGCGTTCTTGGCCTGCTTTTAACCAGGCATAAGAAGAGTGACGTCGCCCAGGAGCATCACACCCCATGTTAGGAGCACCACCAAAGCCCGCGATACGTCCTTCAACAGCTGTAGAACTATTTCCCTCAAGATCCATCTGCAATGTTGCTCCGATAAAAACATCGCAAGCATAATGGCCTGATAATTGACCTAACATACGATTCGAACGCAAACATCCCTCTTTGCCTGTAAAAAAGACATCGGGACGGGAGACTGCGTAACGATTCATTCCTACCTCTCCACCAAACGGGTAAATGGTTTTTACAAATCCTGCTTCGATAGCAGGAATTAAAGTAGGAACAGGATTCACAATCCAGTGTTGACATATTTTTCCTTTTAGACCTAATGATTCAGCATAGGTAGGCAACAGCAATTCAATGGCACATGTATTAAAACCTACTCCATGATTTAATATATTCACTTGATAAGGTGCGTATATTCCTTTAATCACCATCATGGCCATTAATATTTTCACTTCATCAATGTGCGCAGGATCACGGGTAAAAAGTGGCTCGATATAAGATGCTTCCGGACCTTGAACAATGATATCAACCCAACCTGCCGGAATATCAATTCGCGGTAAGCGATCCACCACGTCATTGACTTGTACAACAACCACACCATCTTTAAAATTGGTTGCTTCGATAATAGCAGGGGTATCTTCTGTATTTGCTCCGGTAAATAAATTTCCCTCCCTGTCTGCTTTATCTGCCATCAACAAACAAACATTTGGAGTCAAATCGGCAACCAATCGTCCAAAAAGTTCATTATAAGTATGAATATTACCTATCTCGATCTTTTTATTTTTTACCATATCAGCAAGACGAGTTGATTGTGGGCCTGAATAAGAAAAATCGATTCGGCTTGCAATCCCTTTTTCAAACACATCAAGATGCTCTGGTAACGCAATAGCGGATTGGATCATATGTAAATGATTTATTTGCACAGGATTCAATTGAGTCATAGCAGCAGCCAAAAAATTAGCCTGCTTTTGATTATCACCTTCAATACATACTCGATCACCCGAGTGAATAAGATGTGAAAGCACTGTTATTATGTCATTCGCCTCAACAAATTTATTGTTCTTAAGATAAGGTTTAATCTTGGACAGACGTTTTAAATATTTTTTTTTATTCTGATCCCACATTATTGCTTCCTGCCTTATAATTTCTCGACTTTACTTTATCCCATTTTTTTCATGAAACAAAGAGAAGAGACCCTGAATAACCTTAGATCACCCTATCCTCTAGCATCTGTGGCCAATTCGCTCGATTGAGCCAAAATGGTTTGATTTTAGCGCTGTGAAACACAGCATAAATCAATCAGCATGCGAGATTTATAAGCCTATTCTTTGTGCAAGATGAACCCTAGTGCAACTTAAGTCTCGGTTTTACTCTACGGCTTAACAAATTCGATAGGGTAAGCAAAAAAACTCGCCACCAACCATATAAAGAAATTTGGTGTTGTTTGTATAATGATAAATAAAATAAACGCGCTAATTTACCTTCTATCATTAAATTTTTAGTAATTTTACCCATCAAATTACCTACTGCATACTGACTTAATGTAACCAAAGATCCATGATCACGATAATGATAAGGAGGTAAAGGCTTACCTTCTAAATATTTATCCAAATTTTTATACAGAAAACGAGCTTGCTGATGTGCAGCCTGCGCGCGAGGCGGCACCGTTTTATCCGAGTGGGTTTGTGGGCAACACGCACAGTCACCTAAAACAAAAATAGAATCGTCCAAGGTTGTTTGTAACGTTTGCTTTACCAGTAATTGGTTCATTTGATTAACCTCCAAACCATCCAAATGACACAAAAAATCTGGAGCCTTAATACCAGCAGTCCACACAATAAGATCAGCAGGAATAAATTGTGTTGATTTAGTATACAAGCCTTTTTCTGTCACTTCATTCACTTGTTCATTGACACAAACTCTTACACCCATACGCGTTAATTCAGTAAATACTTTTTCTGAAAGCACTTCTGGAAGCGCGGTCAACAATCTGTTTGCAGCCTCGATTAGAGTAAAAGAAATAATTTCGGATTGAATGCCAATTCCATAACTTATAATTTCGTGGATTGCATTATTTAATTCTGCGATTAATTCAATCCCAGTAGCACCCCCACCTACAATAACCAAATTAAATTGACTCTGTTGTGGTTGCTGGGAAAGGCGCATGAAATGATTTAATAATTCGCGATGAAAATAGACCGCTTGATGAATGTTATCTAAAAACAAACAATGCTCACGCACTCCCGGGATACTGAAATCATTGGCAACACTTCCCACGGCAATAATTAAAATATCGAATGAAAGCGTTCTCTTTGGAAGAACTTCTTGTTCGTGACTGTAAAATGGAGATAAATAGATTTCTTTTTTACCCCGGTCTAAACCTTCAAGTGCCCCTAAAACAAAATGAAAATGATGCGTTGCAGCATAAGCAAGGTAGTCAATTTCATTTTCATTTGTAAAGAAACTCCCTGCTGCAACCTCATGTAACAACGGTTTCCAAATATGGGTAGGCGTACAATCAACCAGGGTAATAGCAGCTTTGCCCTTTTTTCCATATTTATTTCCAAGTAATGCCGCCAACTCCATTCCTCCTGCACCACCTCCTACAATCACGATCTTTGGTACATGAATTTTATTTGGCATAAAAATCTTCCGCGGAATAAATTATTATTATAGTAGGTTCCGTTGATAATTTATCTTTCTACGCCCCGCAACTTGCTCTCGGGATCAAGTTTCGCTCTTAAATTACATGAAAAAACCTAGCGCTTATAAATTAAGTTCGGGTACGTACCACAGGTAAGTCGGACCAGCAACTAGTGTAGCGTAGTGGGCGCATTTGTAAACGAGAATCCCAAGGCCTGCCATTGCACCCTTCTGCTGCAAGATATAAGGTATTTCGACCAAATTTTTTATTCACTTTATCAAAAATGGACATAAAAATTCTGTCGCTTGTAAGTCAGGACGAAAAAGACGCTCACAGGATGCATAAAAATTATTGCAGTCAATTAATGCCTACATGGTTTAAGATATTTTGATTTGTGTACATAAATCAAAATGTAGGCTGAACGAGATAACTTGTAAATTA
This sequence comes from Legionella parisiensis, assembly GCF_001467945.1. Taxonomy (GTDB): domain Bacteria; phylum Pseudomonadota; class Gammaproteobacteria; order Legionellales; family Legionellaceae; genus Legionella; species Legionella parisiensis. The sequence continues at coordinate 533,591 of NZ_LNYQ01000013.1, read as the reverse complement.
TTATTTTGAGAAAGTTTTTGACAAAATCATTAGAGTCCAACTACATACCGCTAGCTTGAGCCTAATTTATTTGATTTTCAGCACATCGGAGCACAGAAAAAAATCAAACAATTTTAGCCAAGATATGAGATAGGTAGACCCTACTTATTCACAGTCGAACCTACACTCATGCAAAGGGATAATCTTGGTCTTTTTTATCCATTTATGTCCGATCCAAATCATTAAAAAAAGCGGCACACCACTATAAGAAATAAGCAAACCATACCAATCTTTGGGAGTTGCGATTAGAGCAGAATAATTCTGTCCGCTAATCACAATCATGCATACACCAAAAGCAAATAAAGGACCAAAAGGATATCCCCTAGCCAAATAAGGAAGTTGAGCTGGGTCTTTTCCCTGACGCAAGTAGGCTTTGCGGAAACGATAATGGCTTATCGCTATCCCCATCCAAGCAATAAATCCAGACAGGCTTGTTGCGTTGAGTAACCAAAAATAAACAGTCCCATTACCAAAAATGGAAGATAAAAAAGCCAACATCGCAACAACACTTGTTAAGGCTAAAGCATAGATTGGTATTCCTCTTTGATTAACCACAGAAAAAATTCGAGGAACATGGCCTTCCTTGGCAAGATGCCAAAGCATTCTGCTGCCAACATACATGCTTGAATTTGCGGTTGATATAATTGCAAGAAGAATCACCGCATTCATAATCATTGCAGCAAAAGCTTTATCATATTGTTGAAACACCAAGGTAAAAGGACTCATTACTACATCAGAACTGATTAATTGTGACGAAGTATACGGTATCAAAAGACTGATAATAAAAAGTGATAAAATGAAGAATATTAAAATTCGCCAAAAAACCATTTTTATTGCTTTGGGAATTGTTGTATCAGGATGAACACTTTCTCCTGCAGCAACGCCGATTAACTCCGTACCCTGAAAAGAAAAACCTGCTGCAACAAAAGCAGCAAGAATACCAATCCATCCGCTATGAAATGGAGCATCGCCAATACGCCAATTTTGGAATCCCCCTGCCTTATAATCTGTGAAACCGAAAATCAGAAAAAATCCGGTCACAATAAATAGAACAATGACCGAGATTTTAATAAATGAAAGCCAATACTCTACTTCGCCAAATGCTTTAGTTGATATCGCATTAAAGACTATTATCAGAAAGAGAAAAACTGAACACCAAAGAAATGATGAACTCTCAGGAAACCAAAAATGCATAATTAATGCGGAAGCCGATATTTCTGAAGCAATATAAATGGCACAGCTATACCAATAATTCCAACCTAAAGCGTATCCTAAAGAGGGATCAAAAAAACGAGCAGCGTAAACATAAAATGATCCACTTGTTGGCATGTATGCAGCCATTTCACCAAGGCCAGTCATCAAAAAATAAACCATGATCCCCATGATCAAGTAGGCAAGCAATGTACCACCTGGACCAGCCATGGATAAAGCATTACCACTGGCTAAGAAAATGCCCGTTCCAATCGAACCGCCCAATGTGATCATTCCCAATATACGCGCATTAAGCTTCCGTTGCAGCGAAGACTCTTGAGCTAAATCATGCATCATTCAATCCTTGAATTTGGGAAAAAGAGTAAGTACTCATACTACTATTAAGTTAAAGAATCATCTTTGCTCACTATTCGTTTATCTATTAATCATTAAGAAATTCGCAAAGCAGCCGTTGAAAATGATGGGTTCCCTGTTCTTTCGTGGGAGAAAAACGACCTGTTTCATAAAAACGAGAACGAATTCCCCGCTGAACTGACTCAACAACTGCCTCATCTTCACGTTCCACTTTATCCAAGTCACCACCAGCGCCTTTACCTAACTTGGTTTCATCAAGTACGTAGGTTAAAAATGAAACTTTAGTTAATTCAGGTCCCAATGGTTTCACCACATTTACAGAGCATCCCCACGGATAAAAATTAAGCATTGTATTTGGAAAAATCCAATAATAATAAGCTGCCACTTGCTTGCCATAGTCAGGTGAGTCTTTAGGTAAAGCAAAGCTCTCTTCCCCATGGCTGGCTAGAGCCAATTGCAAATTACAATAACGATAAAGCTCTGTAGTATAGGTGGTGCAATCAATCACTTTTCTTAATGAATGATGGACAAAAGGGATATGCAAAGCTTCAAGATAATTTTCACAATACAACGCCCAATTCGCTTTCACTAAATAGTCGCGTGAGCGATTTAAATCAAGACTCATTTTTTCCATAGGCAACCAGAAAAGACGTTCTTTAATATCAGCAAACACCTCCTTAAACGGCACTTGGGGCGCTAATGAAGCAAAAAGAAATGGTTCAAGACAATCAAATGGGATTTGCGGCAAATTATCTTTTGCAGTTGGGAAATTACAGGTTTTTTCGAATTCCGGCATATGCAGGAACTCACCGCAAAGATTGAATCGACGCCCATGGTAGGAACACTTAATTTTTTCGGCATAACATGGTGCTTCAATCAAAATATTGCCCCTATGGGTGCATACATTACTGAGACAACGAAAGCGGTTTTGTTCCTCACGCACAAATAATAAAGGTTCATCCAACAATCCTGGCAATAACATAAAAGGCACCAATTGCCCATCCAATCGCAAGCTTTCTGTACTGCAACAAAACTGCCAAGTCCTGGCAAATATTTTTTCTTTTGCTTGTTCGAAACAATCCAGAGACGTATAAAAATGTGCCGGCAAAGTAGAGGCTTTTGCTATATCGGGATCTACATAGAACTTATTCATGATCAACTTCCTTTTATATATTCCTGTCTATATTATTGGGCAGAACAACTTTGACGATATTAAATCACTAATCATTCTTGTTATCCATAGACCTTCCTGTATTGAGGAGCAATCAATACTGACAGGAACTGTCAGTATGATCTTTTACACTCAACTCTCCATTAAATTAAAAGGAGTTCTTATGTATCTTGATCCCAATTTAATCATTTTTTATGTTGATGCTCCCCTGCTTAGCGCCTCGTTTTATGAGCAGTTATTCAAGAGCCACCCTATTGAATCATCACCTACTTTTGTCATGTTTTTATTAAAATCAGGTATGCGTCTTGGCTTATGGTCAAAGCACACTGTTGAACCTCAGGCAACAGCACTTGGTGGTGGAGGAGAACTTTCATTGCAAGTGCAAAATGATCATGTAATTAACGAACTTTATACGTTCTGGCAACAACAGGGGATCCAGATTGCACAACCTCCGACAATGATGGATTTTGGCTATACCTTCGTAGCACTTGATCCAGATCATCATCGTCTTCGCATTTTTTCATTGAATCCAGAGAAAAGTGTCTCTTAATCCAACCAAAGAACAATTGGTTTTCGCTGACATTACTGAATACCATGCATAAAGCCTGAGTGCGTCATCCCTGCGAAGGCAGGGATCCATTTGCAATGTACATCTTAAACCTTAATAGAATTTTATTCCTCCAAAGGCAATGGAAATTAACTTACTTGAGCGATGCAATCCTATGTAGATTCATTTCAGCTCTATTCTATTTTGGATGAATAGATCCCCACCTTCTCAGGGGTGACCCTGACATTTCACAATTTTATGGGGAGCACTCAGGCATACGCGCTACGTAGGGAGCTTTATAAAAAATTATCTATTCTCTTTAGAAATGTAATGAACCGGCTGAAAAAAAGTACTATATAAATTATGATTATGTCATTGAGTATGATTAAGGATCTGCAATGAATGTGTTGGTTACTGGTGCTTCAGGTTTTATTGCTTCCCATATTGTCACCAAACTTATAGCGACCAATCATACAGTCACCTGCTGTGTGCGTGATGTTGCCTTCACCAAAAAATTGTTTCCCGCAGCACATGTCATTCTTTGTGATTTTATTAATGATAAATCCATCACTATCTGGTGCGAACGTTTGCAAGAGATCGATATAGTGATTAATTGTGTGGGAATTCTTTATCATCCCAATAACAAAGTAATATGGTCAATTCATTATGAGACCCCTCGGGTATTATTTGATGCCTGCGTGCACGCTGGGGTAAAAAAGATTATTCAAATCTCAGCTCTTGGGATAGAAACTTCTGATGTCGCTTATGCTCAAAGTAAGAAGGCAGCAGATGACTATTTGATTACACTACCTGTTCAATCCATTATTTTGCGTCCATCCCTCGTTTATGGCCGTGGTTCTTATGGAGGCACTTCTTTATTTCGTGGTCTTTGTGGATTTCCTTGGATTACTCCTGTACCGGGTAAGGGCACCCAGGAATTTCAACCCATTCACGTAGAGGATTTATCCAAAGCAGTCACCCAACTTATTGATCTGCCCTCAGAGCAAAATGTACTGTTAAACGCTGTAAGTACAAAACGCATCAATTTGAATAATATTTTAATCCAAATGCGATCCTGGCTTGGTTTCGCCAAATCAAAGTTATTTTTTGTGCCTGTAGGACTAATTCGCTTTGCTTCGCTTGTCGGAGATTTTATCCCTTACTCTGTCTTAAATACGAATTCTTATAAATTACTCATTCAGAATAATACAACAAGCCCCGAAGAGACCCAAAAATTCCAAGATACAATTGGTTTTGTACCTCAAGAATTTACTGAAGGGATATATCGTCATCCCAGTTCGATTCAGGATCGTTGGCATGCGCGACTATATTTTCTTAAACCCATTTTAAAGTTTAGTATTGCGTTTATTTGGTTATTTACCGCAATCAACTGTCTCTTTTTTTATCCTAAATCGGATTCCTTCCAACTTTTGGCACAAATTGGAGTCAATGCATTCTGGCAGCCCATCTTATTTTATAGCGCCAGCGTTCTTGATGCAGGTATAGGCTTCGCCGTATTGTTTATGAATCATCTAAAAAAAGTGGGTCTCTTACAAATCCTGATCATTTTAGGTTATAGTTTTATTTTAACATGGAAACTTCCTAATCTATGGCTTGAACCTTTTGCCCCATTAGCGAAAAACATTCCACTTTTGGCAGCCATATTAGTTTCTTTAGCCCTGGAGTCTGATCGATAATGCTCTATTTTTGGCTTAAATTTATTCATGTAATCAGTTCGACAATCCTTTTTGGTACGGGAATAGGAACTGCTTGTACCATGTTATATGGACACCGCACTGGAAAAACTCAAATCATTGCAGCTACAACACGCTATGTTGTGCTTGCAGATTGGATTTTTACTGGCACTTCCGGCTTTATTCAACCTATTACTGGGCTTTGGATGGTTTATTTAGCGGGTTATGCATGGACTTCATTATGGGTAATGGGATCGATTATTGGCTATTTTATTGCCGCATTTTGTTGGTTTCCAGTAGTATATCTCCAGATTAAAATGCGTGATTTTGCCGTAGAAGCCGAACAAAAAAATATGCCTTTGCCCCCTATATATTTTCGCTATTTTAAATACTGGTTTTGCTTAGGGTGGCCAGCATTTATTAGCCTGATTATTGTTTTTTATTTAATGACCAACAAACCTGCTTGGTTTTAAATAAATAGATTGGATGAAGCACAGCGAAACCCGGACTTCGGCCCCTTCACCCAGGCTATGATCTATTTACTCTTCTACTGCAATATCAATTTTTTCTCAACTGCCATTTCCTTTTTAGGAATCGAAATTTCCAGCACCCCTTGTTTGTATTTAGCGCTTATTTTTGTATCGTCCGCAGTTTGCGGCAAGCTAAAACGACGATAAAACTGCCCTTGGGGACGTTCCATACGAGTATAGCCATTTTTGTTTTCTGTTTTCTCGACGTGACGCTCACCACGAAGTGTTAAAATACTCTGTTCCAAGGATATTTGGATATCTTCTTTATTCACCCCAGGAATATCTGCAAATACCAAAAAGCGCTCTTTTTCTTCTTTAATATCTACAGGAGTCTTCCATGTACTTGTATCTACTACAGAAGAATCTGATTGTTGTCTGAAAAAATTATCCAATAAGGAACCAAGTTCGTTGTATACAGGAAAATAATTGTGTTTTATGATACTCATAACCCTTCTCCTAAACATCGTTCTACAAATTTATAAATAGAGACGCTTTATTAAAATTCAAGATAATAGTGTATGAATTGTAAGATTAAGTTATTATCAATAAAAGGAATGATTTCTAATTGAAACGGAGCATCACAATGCAACATCTGATAAAAATCTCGGCTTTAATGTTTGGTTTGACTTGTGCATTTACCAGCTTTGCAAGTTCATCTACCATAGAAGCATCCATTTTAGGTAAAACAATAACTCAAGAAAAGCAACGAAAAATGACCCCAAAACAAGCCCTGCAGCGCTTGAAAGATGGAAACCAACGTTTTTTAAACCATACCCAAATCACCAGAGATTATTTAAAACAAGCCTATCAATCTTCTTATGGACAATATCCTTTTGCAGTAATCCTCAATTGTATGGATTCACGTAGTGTGCCCGAACTCTTTCTTGATCAAGGCTTGGCTGATTTATTTACCTTACGTGTAGCCGGAAATATACTTAATGAAGATATTTTGGGTAGCATGGAGTTTGCAACTAAAGTAGTAGGATCACGTCTTATTGTAGTCTTGGCACATACTTCATGCGGTGCAGTAGTAGGAGCTTGTGAGGGAGCCCAACTCGGACATCTAACTGATGTATTAGATAAAATTAAACCCGTTGTGCAAACAAGTATGCAAGAACAAGGAACAAAAAATTGCGCAGATCCCAAATTAATTGATGCAATCGCTAAAGCTAATGCTCTAAATGTGGTCAGAGAAATACAAGAAAAAAGTCCAATACTTAAAGATTTAATTAGCAAAAAACAAGTAGGGATTGTAGCAGGTGTACATGATATCAAAACAGGTAAAGTAGAGTTTTTTGAAGAGAAACGTTCTCTTCCCAATTAAATATAATTCAGCCTGGGTGTCGCATAGCGAACCCAGGTTATATACCTTGATCACAGCTTTGCGTCACCACTCATGAAAAAGCCTCCGTTTCTACATAGAGTTTTTTAATAGTCAATACTGCGATAAAGCAAAGAATTGCACTCAGTGTTAGATAAAAGCTGGGAGCAAGATTATTGTTTAATGCCTCAATTAAATAAGTAGCAATAAATGGAGTTAAGCCTCCGAAAAAAGCGAATGCAAGATTATAAGAAATAGCAATCCCAGTATAACGTATAGAAACTGGGAATAGTTCAACCAGTAAGCTTGGATAAACCATGATGGCACTGCTCAAAATAGCAAAAATAAATAAGGCCGCAATCAACGATAAAGTCGTTTGTATGGATAAGGTAACAAATAAAATATAACTTAATAAAATAAAACCGACTACGCCAATTAAAAGAACCAATTTACGGCCCAAACGATCGGCACACCAACAAAAAAATATAAGCAACAAGGAATAAAAACCCAAATTAATCGTATTGAATAAAGTCGCTTGTTGTTTCGGATAAGCAAGGATTGTTGAAAGGTACGTAGGCATGTATAAAAATAATAAATTAATCATGACCGATCCCAAGCACGTTAGACCAATACCTTGTAAAATCTTTCGCCAATATAAAGTGATTGCATCAACAAAAGGCATGCGCGTATTTTCTGTTGAATTCTTGAATGCAAGGAATAAGGGGCTCTCAGCCAACTGTTTACGAATGTAGAAACTGAATATTCCAAGTAATCCGCCCAGTATAAATGGAATACGCCAACCAAAACTCAATAATTGTGCATTTGAAAGTTGATTCGTTAGAATTAAACTAATCATTGCGCCCAGAAAAATACCTAAATTGAGACAAGAAAAAATAACGCCGCAAGCAAGTGCCCTGGAGCGAGGATTTACGTGTTCGCAGGTAAAGGTTAATGCTCCTGGAATTTCACCGCCTATCGATAATCCTTGCAACAACCGTAAAAAAATTAAAAGGATACTCGAAAAAATCCCTATATGTTGATACGTTGGTAAAACGCCAATAAGAACCGTTGGAACAGCCATTAAGATGACCGAAAAAATAAATGTTTTTTTACGGCCGTATTTATCTCCAAAATGGCTAAAAGCGACACCTCCTAATGGACGAACCAAATAACCAATGGCGAAAACGGCATATACACTCATTAACGAGGCCAATTTATCGGTTTCTGGAAAAAAAATCTGACTGATTATCGGCGCAAAAATAACGTAAATTACAAAATCATAAAACTCCAATGCACCGCCCAAAGAAGCAAGAAAAATAATTTTTCGTTCACTGGCTTTTAATTTCAACTCATGCACCTGTAAATCCTTTTTCATGGCAAAGCTGTAAAATAACATAACTTTTAATTACGCTCATGATTTTTTTAAAATCAGGGTGCTTTCTCACACTTTAAGAAATAGCTCTTTATCTTAAGTTTTAGTAACATCAATGAAAACGACTCATTTTTTTCGCCAAAAGATGAAAAACAATTCTTTTTCAGAACAGATTATTCAGCGCGTTGAGGCAGCTATTACTCAAGCTCAAATTGATGCTTATAAAAAAGATGGTGCTGTTTGTATTCGTCAAATTCTAAGTTCCCTAGAAATAGAACTACTTCGAACCGGCATTGAACTCAATCTGAATTCCCCCAGTCCCAGAGCTAAAATTGCAAGTAAAAATGATGATCCGGGACGATTCATTGAAGACTTTTGCACTTGGCAAATGAATCCTCATTATCAAAAATTTATTTTTGAGTCACCAGTTAGTCTCATTGCCGGAAAACTCATGGATAGTAAAAAAACAAGACTGTATCATGATCATCTTCTGGTTAAAGAACCTGGTACGCGGCAACGAACCCCATGGCACCAAGATCAACCCTATTACAATATTGCAGGAATACAGAATTGCAGTTTATGGATACCAGTCGATCCAGTGCCTCGTACCTCCACTTTGGAGCTTATCGCAGGCTCTCATTTGGGACCATGGCTCATGCCTCGTTCTTTTATGGATAACCAAGCAAAATGGTTTCCGGAGGGAAGCCTCGCTGATCTCCCTGATATTGACTCAAAACGCGAAAATTACCCAATTATTGGCTGGGATATAACTCCTGGAGATGTAGTGTGTTTTCATATGCTCACGCTCCATTCTGCAAGTGGGGTAAATTGCAATCAACGACGAAGGGTATTCTCCGTGCGTTTTCTTGGTGACGACATTACTCATGCACCACGAAATTGGGTAACATCACCCAATTTCCCAGGTCTAAGCGAACAGCTTCCAAAAGGTGCACCAATGGACCACCCTTTATTTCCTGTAATTTGGGAATATTGATCTGGAATTGATTAAGGACTATCCAGGTTCTAGCTTGGTATATGGATTACATAAGTAACCACACCCCAAATCACTAAATCCTGTCCATCCGTATTATCAATCGGTTTATATTTTGGATTTTCTGGAAGAAGCTGTACCCGGCCTCCTATTTTAGATAAACGCTTCACAGTCAGCTCACCATTAAGTGCGACAATAACAATTTTTCCATGCTGTGCTTCAAGGCTCTTGTCAACAATCAATAGATCACCCAAATGAATACCTGCATCAGTCATTGAGTCACCTGTTGCGGTCAGAATAAATGTCGCCGCAGGATGTTTTATCAACTGCTGATTTAGATCTAAGTGATGTTCAATATAATCATCACCTGGAGAAGGAAATCCCGCTTGAACTTTGCTGAAATAAAGAGGTAATTTGTATGCTTTAGATTCTTTTTCCAATAGTGCATGAATTTCCGGAAGACGAGATACAGGAATACGTATTGCTTTAGTTGGTTCTAATCCATACTTTCCTCTTCCTAAAGGACGCCCTACTCCTTCTCGTTTACCTCCACGTTGACTCAACATACCTCTCATTTGAAAATCAATGAATAAATGGCTGCATTGTAAATAATATATCTTAGCAATTATTGAAAACAATACTCTAACTTTTTGCTCGCATACATGATAGAAAAAGAAAATACTAAAATAGTTGTAAATTTTTGCATTAAAAATTCTGTTTTTTTTCTTAAAAATGAGCAATACTTCTTTCTGAATAAATCGTGGTAAAACCTATGGTAAAAATAAGGCCTTTTCTTAAGTGGGCAGGTAGTAAATACAACTGTCTGGAAAAGATTATTCCCTTTCTTCCTCCGGGTAAACGTCTCATTGAGCCTTTTGCTGGCTCAGGTGTCGTTTTTATGAATACGAATTATTCTTCCTATCTGTTGGCTGAAAGTAATATTGATTTAGTCTATCTTTTTACTACATTACAACGAAATGGAAACGCATTCATTCAGCATTGTGAAACCTATTTTAGCCCAGAATTCAACCGCAAAGAAAAATATTATCAGCTCCGGTCTGATTTTAATATGTCCATTCACTCACCAGAAAAATCTGCACTTTTTCTTTACCTAAATCGACACGGTTATAATGGATTATGCCGATATAACTCCAAAGGAATTTATAACGTTCCTTTTGGACTTTACAGCAAACCTTATTTTCCACACAAAGAAATGCAACTTTTTCATTTGAAAAGTCAACAGACAGAATTCATCCATAATGATTTTAGAAAAACGTTTGAATATGCCGAACGGGGCGATGTGATTTATTGCGATCCCCCTTATGTACTTCTTTCAGAGAAATCACACCATTTACCCTACACAAAAAAACTGTTTACAACAGAAGATCAACTCGAGTTAACGGAGTTAGCTAAAGAAACAGCTGCTAAAGGCATCCCAGTTATTCTTTCCAACCATGATACTGAGTTTACTCGATACCACTATAGAAAAGCCGAAATTAAAAGTTTTCCAGTATCACGTTTTATTAATTGTCAGGGATCGCTACGCCGTCCGGTAAAAGAGTTAATTGCAATATTTAATTAATTCGCAGCGAAACCGTAAAAGCTCCAGGTCACCCAGGTTAATGTTTACTTCCAGGTTGCGAGAAAATACGGCCGTTCCGATGGGTGCTGAGCACTTAAGCGAAACCCAGGTTTCGCTGTGCTTCGCCCAGGCTACAAGGATAGATTAATTAATTAATTAATTGGATGATCTTTATGATCATGATCTTTGATAAAAAAAGCAAGGATAGTAACGAGTAATAATGAAAGTGGTAATATCGATAAAGCAACCTGATAATCTACGACTGTATAGATATGCTCTCCCTCTACAATGCCGCTATCTCCAAAAGTATCCAGTAACTTACCAACAAGCGGTTGGAAAATAACACCGCCAAGAGTTACTATCATGTTTGTTGCTGCAAATACCGTACCTGATAATTGAGCACCACTGCATTCCTTGGCCATGATAAATACGATAATTTCTGTCGCACTAAATACGCCATATAAAAACAATAGGACATTCAAGCTCATGTAGGATAGGCCAGGCCAGTACAATACGATGCTAATACAAATCAAGGCTAAAATTGCACCTAAAACCAAAGGCAACAAACGTCTTCCGGTACGATCCGATAAATATCCAGCAATAGGAGCACCAACAGCCCAACCCAAAAAAACTGCAGAGACAGTTCTGGCAGCTTCAACTTTAGTCAAATTATGTGCTTGTTCCAAATACGTTTTTCCCCACAACTCACCAAATACAGACAATGATGTATACAAACAGGCTCCTACAAAACCAATGAGCCAAACTTCTGGAGACATTAACACTTTAAGAACATTTCTAAAGAATTCGGGTAAGGGATGTTTATTGGACTGATGCCCTTCAGGTCCATCACGAACCACGAGAAACATCAATACGCTCAATCCTGAACCTACAATGGCTATAAAGAATAATACAGACTCCCAGCCGATACGCTCAGACCATTCAGTAATCTTCACTTCACCATATACAAGCCCTAACATTCCTAAAGTAGTCATGAGACCCGCCATTAAAGAAAAATAGCGTCTAGGCAGCCAATGTAACGCAAGAGACAATACACCGACAAAAGCAAAGGAAGAACCAAAACCCACTAAAAAGCGTCCCGCCCCCACCAAAAACATGGATGAGGTCAGGGTAAACATCCAGGAACCAATGGTACAACATACACAAGCAAAGGTTAGAAGCCGTCGGGGACCAAATCGATCCATAAGCATTCCCACAGGCATTTGCATCGGTGAATATGCAAAGTAATATAAGGCAGATATTTGGCCAAAAGTGGTCGCTGAAATATGCCCTAACGCAATGCTTAGTTCGGTTTGTAAAACCCCGGGAATAATGCGTAAAATAAACTCATAGCAATAAAAAATAGCCCCTACAAAGCATATAAACATGCCAAAAAACAATTGCTTTCTTGAAACAGTATCATTTAGGCGCATGAGCATGAGTTTCCTTTAAAAAGAAAGTTAATGAAGCTGCAATAAGCATACTTATCGGTATAAAAGCCAGTGCAATGCGGTAGTCAGTCATGTTGTATAATTTGTTAACATTTTCAACAGCCAAAGCTGAAGGTAGTGAAGTACCACTGCGTATGGAATAACTGAAATCTAATAAATGCCCTACCAGAGGCTGCAGCAACATACCGCCTAACATGACAATCATATTGGTAAACGCCATAGCTGTACCTGCAGCTTCACCAGGACTCAACTCCCTTCCAACAGCAAATACAATAGCTTGCGCACTATAAAATAATCCTAAGAAAAACATGAGTATCTGCACATTAGTTTCAGTCAAGCCAGGGAAATACAAAATAACCAACATAAGTACGGTGGCAACACTAGCACCTACGAACATAGGAAGCTTTCTGCGCGCTATTCTGTCAGAAAAATATCCCATCAGCGGAGCACCTACAGTAAAACCTAAGAAAAGTAATGAGTTCGCCAAGCCTGCACCATGTGCTGATAGACCATGAGCATTTCTTAAATAGGGAATCCCCCATAATTCAGCAAAAACAGTTGTAGGTAGATAAACCATACAGCCGTACAATCCATTAATCCATATTTGTCTATTACTGATTATTATATTTAAATCAATTAGACCTGTTCTAAAACTAGAAACCGTACCGCTTTGCCTGTATCGCCCTTTTTTATCATGAATTCCTAACCATAATACAAAGGTTAATGCAATTCCAAAAAAGGCAGTCATATTTAAAGTTTTAATCCACCCTATCTGGGTAACAAAGATCTCTAAAAGATTATCACCTAGCATAGCTCCTACTGTCCCTAAAGCGGAAGTGATGCCAGAAACCATAGCGAGCTTATTCTCAGGCAACCAGATTGTAGCAAGTTTTAATACCCCCACAAAGGCAAATGCCGAACCTAATCCAACTAAAAATCGTCCTGAAGCTGCAATCCAAAAAGAGGTTGTACTGGTGAATAAAAATGTTCCAATCACGCAAATCAAACAGGCAAAAGTTAATAATCTTCGAGGACCGTAGCGATCCATCATAATCCCTACAGGCAATTGCATGGGGACATATGCATAATAATATACCGATGAAATATGCCCAAAACCTGTGGCTGATAAATTAAAATGCTCACGCAAAGCGGTTTCCATTGCACTAGGCGCTATTCGAAGCAAATATTCATAACTGTAAAACAAAGCCCCAAGACCACAAATAAGCCATCCAATTAATGCGTAATTTCTCCGGTTTTCAGAAAGCAAAGTAATCTCCTTAACTATTTGGTTAAGCAAAGGCAAGCACTGTCAATGCAACAGTTAAAAGCCCTTAGCTGTATAATTCACTTATTATCCTGAGCGCAACCCGATACATCTCATACGGCATACTGCTACACCTTGAGGCCTGCATTCAGGATGCTACTACTATTCTAAATTACTACTTACTTGATTTGCGCCGCTCGCTATTGCAGCCTGAGCTACAGCAGCAGGAACTCGTTCTCTTAAACGAGGATCTATAGGCTTAGGTATAATGTAGTTAGGGCCAAAATCCCAATACGTAACACCTGGGTAATTATCCTTCACTACCTGGGGGACGGGCTCATGCACCAGTTGACGAATTGCTTCAACTGCAGCAATTTGCATTGATTGATTAATACACTTGGCGCGTACATCCAGCGCACCACGAAAAATATAAGGAAAACATAACACATTATTAACTTGATTAGGATAGTCGCTACGCCCAGTGGCAATGACCAAATCATCACGTACTTGAAAAGCTAATTCAGGTCTAATTTCAGGATCTGGATTCGACAAAGCAAAAATAACAGGTTTAGGTGCCATCAATCGTAATAAATCGGCATCTAATAAATTCGGCTTGGCAACCCCAATAAAAACATCAGCATCAACAAGTGCATCTGCTAAAGTGCGACATTCAGTAGTACGTGCAAAAGCAAATTTATACGCATTTAAATCAGCTCGTCCAGAATGGATAACCCCTTTGGTATCCAAAAGCAGCATATTTTCTTTATTGGCACCTAAAGCTACAAGCAATCGCATGGAAGCAATTCCTGCTGCTCCTGCTCCAATACACACAATTTTTGCTTCAGATAATTTCTTTTGCTGCAATTCAAGAGCATTAAGCAAAGCTGCTGCAACAACTATTGCGGTACCATGCTGATCATCATGGAATACTGGAATATTCAATTGCTCAATTAAAGCCTGCTCAATTTCAAAACACTCTGGAGCCTTAAGGTCCTCCAGATTAATCCCCCCAAAAGTGGGTGCAATACGTTTTGCTGTAGAAATAAAAGCTTGCGAATCATGAGCATCAATTTCTATATCAAATACATCAATGCCAGCAAAACGCTTAAATAAAACTGCCTTACCTTCCATTACTGGCTTACTGGCAAGAGGTCCAAGATCTCCCAAACCCAATACTGCAGTGCCATTAGTCATAACAGCAACTAAATTTCCTTTATTCGTGTACCGATAGGCGTCTTCAGGGTTCTCTGCTATTGCAATTACAGGTGCAGCAACACCAGGTGTATAAGCCAGCGACAAATCACTCTGAGAGTCAGTTGATTTGGTAACATGGACACCGAGTTTTCCAGGAGTTGGAAACTCGTGATAATCTAATGCACATTGCTTTAAAACTTCATTATCCAAAGTACTTACTCTCTTTCAAGTGAAAACAAAACTTAAGTAAGGTTTAAAATCCTACTATCCATTTGCCAATTCATTTTATCCAAAGTGCCATAGGCACACAAACTTTTGGCTATATACTCTTAACAGTAATTAAGAGAAAAAGCCATGAAATGATGGGATTGGGACAAGAATTGAACGTGAAGAACCTATAAGCAACGCAAATTAGCATTGTAGGAACATTCTGTCAATAAGTTATACTTCGAGTGAAGTATAATAAAAAGGCGCAAAGATAACGCGCCCTTATTTCTTTTCTTCTTTAGCAGCTTGAGTAGAACGCTGGCTATAACGATCGCGGAACTTCTGAACACGCCCCCCAGTATCCACCAATTTTTGCTTACCAGTATAAAAAGGATGACATTGTGAGCATACTTCAATGTTCAAATCTTTACATAATGTTGAACGGGTTTCGAATTCCTCGCCACAGCTGCATGTTACTTTAACTACTTTATAATCTGGATGAATTGATGCCTTCATAATACTACTCTCTTAGTTTTAAATGAGTATCGCCACCTGAACTCAACGTCAAGCACCATACTCGATACAAATGACGCAAAACAATAGCAGAAAAATTCCTGTAAAGCAATTTTTATTAAAATAGTACTACAGTAATTTTACAAGATACATTAAACTCACTCTATCGTTCCATAATAACGTTGTTCGCTTATGTGAAGCGACAAAAATGCGGACTAATCTTGTTATTCTAATGACCTGCTGATAATAATATAGACCATAATTGAACACATAAAACCCATGTTGAATTATAAATGCACCTATAAAATGCAATCCATATGATGAGTTGGACTACGAAGTATAACTAAAGCATGGATAGATAAAGGAATGGATGGTTTTTTATCTGAATATGCTAAAGACTTTGCTGAGAGTAAATGGATAGGGTTTGTTAAAATCTGTAACGATCTTGGTAATCTTGATGAGGTGTATTAAACTTTCCTACTAAAGTCAAAGCAGGGCAAACCTACCTAATGAATCATTCCGATCTAAAAAACGAACAATACTCACCGGAAAATATTGGAGTTCTAAAACGAAACCCAACTTAACCCCAGAAATCTGACACGAAAATACATTCACCAAGCCATATGGGATGAAGAATAATTATTTAACTCAATTTTATATATAAAAATGACTATATTTTAATTAATTTGCAACAAATTAATAATGATTGGTCTACGCTTATAAAAACGATTTAATTTAACAGGAGTTAAAATGAAAAAACTGGCACTTTATAGGCTCGAAACACCTAATGACCTTGATGTCAAAGATCGTCGGAAAATTTCCGAGGCTGTTAACCCCCTCTTGGCCGATACATTTGCCTTATTCGTTAAAACCAAGAATTTCCATTGGCATATGACAGGACCCCATTATCGTGATTATCATCTTCTATTAGATGAACAAAGCGACCAAATTTTTGCTATGATAGATGTTTTAGCAGAGCGTGTACGCAAACTTGGAGAAAAAACAATCCATTCTATTGGGCAGATCAAAGAATTGCAGACCCTACATGACGTTAACGAAACCTTATCAGCAGATGACATGCTGCACAATCTTCTGGAAGATAATAAGAGTTTTTTAAAAAATATGAGAAAAGTTCATGAGGTGTGCAGCAAGAGAGATGATTTTGCCACAACCAGCATCTTAGAAGTTTATATTGATGAAACAGAACGGCGAATTTGGTTTTTATTTGAAACGTTACAAAATAAATAAAAATGAACGATCAAATGAGAATATAGAGAAGCGAAACGAAAAAACTAAAACCGAAATTCTGTTCGCTTCTCTTCGACTATGAGCTGACATTAAAATCCAGTTCTACCCAAACCGGAGCATGATCAGAAGGTCTCTCCACCTTGCGTGGTTCTTTATCAATAACAGATTGCCTGCATAATCCATTAAGTGATTTACTTAATAAAATATGATCAATACGCAAGCCTCGATTACGCCTGAAAGCAGCAGCACGATAATCCCACCAACTGAATACCTGCTCATCCTGAATAAAATTCCTAAAACTGTCATGCAATCCAAGTTTTAATAATTGGGTAAAAGCTTCTCGTTCAGCTGGACTTACCAATACAGAATCTATCCATTCAGCAGGATCGTGAACGTCGCGATCTTCAGGGGCAATGTTAAAATCACCAACTACAGCTACATGAGTAAAAACACTCATTTGCTGTTGAATAAATGCGGTAACCTTTTGCAGCCAATTCAGCTTGTATTGATATTTGTCAGAAGTGAGCTCCGAACCGTTGGGAACATATAAATTGATCAGACGCATACCCGCAACTGTCACAGCCAAAATGCGCCGTTGAGGATCATCGAGATCAGGAATATCAGTTAGTACATCAGAGAAAGGATATCGACTTATTACCGCAACACCGTTATAGGTCTTCTGTCCTGAAAACGCCACGTGGTAGCCTTTCTCAGCAAACACAGTCACAGGAAAATTTTCATCAAGCAGCTTCGTTTCCTGCAGGGCAAGAATATCCATATGAGTGGAATCAAACCATTCTAATACTTGTTCCAGTCTTATCTTCAATGAATTCACATTCCAGCTTGCTAACTTAAGCACACCAATCTCCTTTATATTCAATTAATAAAGGAGCATGATCAGACAAGCGAGCCTCTCGAAAAATCCGACTACCGACTACATCACCAGTAAAGCCAGGAGTTACAACCTGATAATCAATTCTCCATCCTACATTTTTTTCCCATGCGCGCCCTCGAAAAGACCACCAAGTATATTGATCTTCTTCTTGATTATGCACACGAAACGCGTCAACAAACCCCATAACCCCAAATAACTCATCCATCCAGGCTCGCTCTTCAGGTAAAAATCCTGAGTTCTTCTGATTACTACGCCAATTTTTCAAATCGATTTTTTTATGGGCAATATTATAATCCCCACACAAAATTAACTCTCGTCCCTCGTTTTTTAATCGCATTAAATGTTCGGCAAACTGTTCGAGAAAACTATATTTCACCGTCTGCCTCTCATCTCCACTAGTACCTGAAGGTAAATAAAGGGAGATAATACTGAATTTAGGATAATCAAATTGAATATAGCGTCCTTCATTATCACAATAATCAAAGCCCATACCTTTCACGATTCGGTTTGGTTTGTGGCGGGCATAAATTGCCACCCCACTGTATCCTTTCTTCTGAGCTGAATAATAATCACAAAAATAATCACGAGGATAATACAGCTCTTCAGGAATTAACTGTTCAGGTTGAGCCTTCGTTTCCTGAATACAAACAAAATCAGCATCTTGCATAGCAAGCCATTCATAAAATCCATTACGTGCTGCTGAACGTATGCCATTGGCATTAAAACTAATTACTTTCATTTTTTTCACTCAATTTTATTATAGTCCGGATGAATGTGTACTTTGGAAATCACGGCAAATATTCTTGGAGTTTCGCTGCGACCAAGCTCAATAAATCACTCACTTCTTTCTATTCAGCTTCAGAGCAGTTCGTGCCAGACGCTCACCTAAATGCTTGGCTAAATTAATTTCATCCTGACTGAGAGGTCGATCATTTGCCACCCCGGAAACATGCGTTACGCCATAGGGTGTCCCACCGCTGACCGTGTCATTTAAAGACGGTTCAGAATAAGGTACCCCCAATAAAATCATCCCCTGATGCAACAGAGGCAACATCATACTTAACAAAGTGGTTTCCTGGCCACCATGCATACTCGCAGAAGAAGAAAAAACACATGCAGGTTTATCTATTAAATCACCTGCCAACCACAAAGATGAAGTGCTATCCAAAAAATATTTCAAAGGAGCAGCCATATTTCCAAAACGAGTAGGGCTCCCTAAAGCCAGGCCATGGCAATGTTGTAAATCATCCAAGGTTACATAAGGTGCACCATTATCCGGGATTGCCTTATCAACCGCTTCACACGTAGTTGAAACAGGGGGAACTGTTCTTAAGCGTGCTTCAATACCCTCAACACCTTCTACACCACGTGCAATATATTGTGCTAATTGTGCTACAGAACCGGTTCGCGAGTAATATAAAACCAAAATATAAGGATTAGACATCAAACAGCTCCATTATCTTCAACCTAGAAAAAGTATTGAATTCTATCAGGCAAGCTAAGGTAGCCGCTACGAACTCAACTGCTTCTTTTAGATTAAAATTTAAAATTATACTTTAATTGGTCTTCCAATTTTTTTTCAATAAATTTAATTCGTTGATACAAAGATCCTCCTTTTCCAGGTTTTAGTGTTTTCAAATCAGAAAGAATATCATCAGCACAATCATAATAATTCTTAACTGATATATTCGCGATAATTTTACTTACTGCACTGACGTGATGTCTATTCCAATGACCTGAAATCATCCGCCCGATAAACGAACCGAATAAACAATTTTCTTTGGTATAATCTATTAGCAATGCTTCGATCCTTCTGTGATTGGAGCCTCCTCTGGTTTTATTCCAAATGTTTGCATACGCATCTGGGAAATTTAAAATAGATTTTGAACGATTAAAAAAGGAATATAATTTTACATCAACACTTGGAAAACAAGAATGAGAATCATAACTTACTGAATCATTTGCCTCTTCATTTATAAGCTCAAGATCCTCACTTATCATTGTAACAATAGAACTCGAATTATGTGACATTTTATTCTCCTCCATGAGAGCATCTGTTCTTATGATCTACAGTTAATCACATACCAAAACTCCAGTTGAATCAAGCCCTATTAAAAATTCATCGAGAGTGCAAGTTGTCATAGGGTCTGATTACATTGCACTAGCTTGAGTCAAATTGGTCTGATTCTCGAATACCGAAGCGCAGCATGCGCGGAGTATGCGAGCATCGGAACACGAAAATTGGAACAAGCTGCTTATTATACCAAGCGACCTTAATTTTTAGAAATAAAGGTATATCTCATTGAATTAGTTCATTTTGATTGAATAGAAGTGGAATAGCCTCGGTACCGCGGCACTGCACCCAGGCTACTTTAGTTTAAAGAATATAACGAGCTAAGTCTTCATCCGCTACAAGTTGTCCAAGATTTTTCTCAACATATGCTTTATCAACATGGACGGACTCGCCTGATTTGTCAGTTGCTTCAAATGAAACAACTTCCAATAATCGCTCCATAACTGTATAAAGCCTACGTGCACCAATATTTTCAGTACGCTCGTTCACTTGCCATGCTACTTCGGCAATACGTCTAATTCCTGTCTCATCAAAAGTTAACGTTAGACCTTCGGTAGCCATTAAAGCACTATACTGCAGTGTCAATGATGCAGTAGGCTCAGTAAGAATACGTACAAAATCATCAACAGAAAGAGCGGATAACTCAACACGTATCGGCAATCTACCCTGCAATTCTGCAATCAGATCAGAGGGTTTAGCTACATGGAACGCACCAGAAGCAATAAATAAAATATGATCTGAACGAATCATACCGTATTTGGTAGTAACCGTTGTTCCTTCCACTAAAGGCAACAGATCTCTTTGTACGCCTTCACGAGAAACATCCCCACCACCCGCGTTTTCGGTACGTCGAGCTACTTTATCCAACTCATCAATAAAGACAATGCCATTTTGTTCCACATTCTCTATGGCATGAACCTTAATATCATCTTCGTTAATCAGTTTAGCAGCTTCCTCTTCACGTAGAATTTGCATGGCCTTGCCAATAGGCATTTTACGGGTTTTTGTTCTATGGCTTCCCACTTGCTGAAACATAGACTGCAATTGGTTTGTCATTTCCTCCATGCCTGGAGGAGCCATAATTTCGATGCCTATTGGCGTTGCTGAAATTTCTATTTCAATTTCGTTCTCATTGAGAATGCCCTCACGCAATTGCTTCCGAAAGACTTGTCTGGCTGTACTGTCTTTTTCACTTGGTGTTAGGCTGCCCCGTGCTGGAGGAAGCAATACATCAAGAATACGTTCTTCAGCTGCATCTTCAGCTAAATGCTCCACCTTCTTCATAGCAAATTCACGTTCTTGTTTTACTGCAATATCCGCTAAATCACGAAGAATAGAGTCCACATCCCGTCCGACATATCCTACTTCGGTAAATTTTGTTGCTTCTACTTTGATAAATGGAGCACGAGCCAATTTAGCCAAACGTCGAGCAATTTCTGTTTTACCAACTCCAGTTGGCCCAATCATGAGAATATTTTTGGGCATAATTTCATTGCGTAAAGCGGGATCTTTAATATTCATACGCCGCCAACGATTACGTAATGCAATTGCCACTGCTCTTTTCGCATCATCCTGGCCAATAATATATTTATCCAATTCCTGGACAATTTCACGAGGAGTCATCACCTCTCGGATACCCTCACGAGGAGTCATTGCCTTGTTTTTATTTGTTGCCATGATTTAATTCTTCTATAGTTAAATTGTTATTGGTATAAATACAGATATCTCCAGCAATAGTTAATGCCTTACGCACTATTTCCACAGCAGATAATTTTGTATTTTCCATCAATGCTCGCGCGGCAGCCTGTGCAAAAGGACCACCTGAACCAATAGCAATTAAGCTATGCTCAGGCTCGATTACATCACCATTACCTGTAATAATTAGGGATGATTTGACGTCTGCTACAGCAAGCACTGCTTCAAGCCGGCGTAACATTCTGTCTGTTCGCCAATCTTTAGCAAGCTCAACTGCGGCACGAACCAAATGGCCTTGATGCATTTCCAACTTGCTCTCAAAACGTTCAAAAAGAGTAAACGCATCCGCGGTACCGCCAGCAAAGCCAGCAATCACCTGATCTTTGTAGAGGCGTCGCACCTTACGTGCATTACCCTTCATCACGGTATTACCTAAAGTTACCTGGCCATCACCACCGATAACTACTTGATTTCCGCGTCTTACTGAAAGTATGGTTGTCCCACGAAATTGTTCCAAAATTAAATCCTCAAATCAAACCAGAACTTCGTACATGGGGATGATAAACAAAAAAACAAGGGGGCTCAAAATGAATAATTACTCATGGAGCATTTCCAAATGCTCCATACACTATCGAGGAAAAAAGGATACCCCATGAGATAAATTTTCTAATCCGAGATGTTGTGCAATGCTTTGTCCAACATCAGCAAAGGTATCACGGCGTCCGATAAAGCGGCTTTTAAGACTTGGACCATACACCAATACTGGAATATGTTCCCTTGTATGATCTGAACCAGGAAAAGTAGGATCGCAACCATGATCAGCTGCAATAATAACCAGATCATCCGGTTTTAATAACGCATGCAACTCTGGAAGACGCGCATCAAACTCCTCAAGCGCATGAGCATAACCAATTACATCACGCCTATGACCGTATGAGGAATCAAAATCGACAAAATTAGTAAAAACCAAACTTCCATCAGGTGCAGTCTTCATTGCGGTTAAAGTAGCGTCAAACAAGGCCATATTACCGTCAGCCTTAATGACTTGAGTGATACCCTGATGCGCATAAATATCGGCAATTTTCCCTAGGGCAATGACTTCACGACCAGCTTCTTTCAAGTAATCGAGTAAGGTTTTTGCAGGAGGTAGTGTTGCATAATCCTTACGATTCGCTGTTCGCTTGAATGTCCCTGGTTGACCAGTAAATGGTCGAGCAATCACGCGGCCGATTTGATATTCATCTACTAAAGTACGAGCGATTTCACAGATATCATACAAACGCTGCAAACCAAAAAGTTCTTCATGAGCAGCAACTTGAAATACACTGTCTGCAGAAGTATAGACAATTGGTTTACCACTTCGCATATGTTCTTTACCTAACTCTTCAAGAATGGTAGTGCCTGATGCATGCTTCTCACCAAGTACACCTGGTAAACCAGCACGTTGAATGAATGCATCAATTAATTTTTTTGGAAAACAAAATGGTTGTTCGGGGAAATAACCCCATTCAAATACAACTGGAACTCCTGCTAACTCCCAATGTCCACTTGGCGTATCTTTACCTAAGCTCTGCTCTACAGCATATCCATAATGCCCGATAGGTTCAGGAAAAGAGGACAATTCAACAAAACGCAACCCGCTACTGGCCAAGGCAGCATGATAAAGCCCTAATTTGGCCAGATTTGGTAAAAGTAATGGGCCTTGACGCACCCCTTCTCTATCACATTCACTGCGCTCACATGCTTGATGGATATGAACAAAAGTATTAGCGCCGGCATCTCCATAACGAGATGCATCTAAGCTCGCGCCTATACCAAATGAATCCATAAGTAATATACAAACTCTCCCTGTCATCTTAGTCCTCAATCTGTTCGCAACGTGTTTCTTTTAAACCCAAAAGCATGACAAAAGCAATTAATAAACCTGCAGGTAAAATAATTGCAGCATATTGATAAGCACTGAGTAGATAAACAGGAGTCCCATTGAGCATCTGCATCCCGCCATGATTCGTTAATAAATAACTAAAGAGATTTTGATATACGATATAACCGCCTTGAGTCAATATTGAAATAACACTTACAGCTGTTGCAGTCATGGCAGGTGAACTACTTTCAGCAACCAGTGCGTAACTAATCACTTGGGCTGAAGTGAAGAAACCCAGTAAGAAAAACAAAAATGCCATTGCACTATAAGAAACAGGGAAATAAAGCACCGCGAGTAACGTCAATAAGGAAGCAATGACTCCTATTTTCATAGGCATAACCCGTAAGCCCATCCTATCAGATATCCACCCCACCAGAGGCGATCCAATAATCGACCCCAAAAATAACATACCATTTACCATAGAGGCTTGTGCAGTACTGATATCTAATCGTTGCACCAGATATAAAGTACCCATCATGGCACCAAATACGGCAATAGCCATATTCATTAAACTGGCATAGAATGCTGCCCGCAAGTATTGAGTGTTTAAATAGGCCTTTTTAGCAGCGGAGACTACATTTATTGGTTTAACGACTTGCTTCACTGCACCAGGAGGTTTTTCTTTGATACAAAAGAACATCACGACCAACATGGCAAAACCAAGAACTCCCACATCTTGTACCGCTTGGCGCCATCCAACCAAAATAACTAATTGAGTTAATGGATATTGAGCCAACATGCCTCCAGCCATTGCCATAGTCACTATAGCACCGGTTACCAAAGCCATACGCTTTGGAGGAAACCAATGAGATGCTAAACGCACCGGACCTAAGAAACAGAAGGCACTGCCAATGCCAGTAATAAACCGGCAAAACAAGGCCATGTAAAATGAATGAGAATATGCCAACAGAAAAGTACTAGCCACACACAAAAACATAGCAATCAACAAAGTATTTTTAATCGAAAACCGATCAAGTAGCATTCCCGCAATAAAAAGAAACAAGACATTGGAAAGATAGTAAATACTTGATAGCCAAGCCATTCTATCAGCCTGTATTTGAAAATCCTGCATGATATTTGCAGCGATGGATGCAAACATATTCCCCTGAATAAACTCATAAAAAAAGAATAAAGTCGCAGCAAAACATACCATCCACGGTAATAATGACGATTTAATCTCGTTATATCCTTGAAACTCATCCACCACTTGCATTTTTACTCCTCAGCTTACCGCTTGCAATTTGTTTCGCGGGTTAGTAATACGGCGATTAAAGCCAAAACTGTAGTTATAGGAAACATCCACATGGCGTATTGAAAATCTGCCACAGAATAAGTTGTCACTGCTCCCGCATCAGCATGATGCGCGATTAACCAGCCATAGAGCACCTGTCCTACACCGCCGCCACCCATAATAATTACTGAGGCAATTCCTGTAGAAGCGCCTGTGTTTTCAGCAGAATTGCTTTCAGCGATTAAAGGATAGGAAATTACCTGGGTGCTGGTAAAAAAGCCTAAGGCAAAAAATATAATGCTTAAGGTAGTTTGGGATAAAGTCATATCCAGGAATAAGGGAACAACCGTGATAAGCGTGGCAATGGCCCCTAATATCATTAAGGGCTTACGTCGGCCTTGGGAATCAGATAACCATCCTGCCAGGGGACAACCCACGACGCTACCCATAAAAATTAAACTGACCACATTACTGGCAGCCATGTCAGGTAAATGATGAACTGCTTGCAGGTAGCTAGCCCCCCATAAAGCACATAAAACCATAATCGGCAAATTAAGAAAAGAAGTATAAAAACCTGCTAACCAATTTTGTGAATTGGATAAAGCTTTGATGAATCCAGAAATTACTTGTTCCTGATTGGAAGTTGCTTTTATTGGTGAATCTTCAGGTTTATCGCTAACCATCCAGTAAATCCAAAGCAATAATCCAGCACCTACTGCACCATCGATTAATAAAGCCTTACGCCATCCAAACAATTCATAAAGATAAGCAAAAGGGGTATGAGCCATCATGCCGCCAACAAAAGCCATAGTCACTAAAGAACCAATGACAAGGGCTTGTCTTCTTGGTGGAAACCAATGCGATACCAATACTACACAGGATAAAAAGCAAAATGCATTACCTATTCCTGAAAGAAAATGACAAAATGAGGCGACAATAAATGAATGGGTTAAAGCAAAACCTACAGTCCCTAAAACACAAACAAACATTGCGCTTAAAATCACTGTACGGGTAGAAAAGCGGTCCAGGATAATTCCTGCAGGAAGAAGAAATAGAATATCGGCCCACAAATAAGCGCTGGACATCCAGCTTAATTGAGTAGCATCAATATGGAAATCATCTCGCAAGGGTTGATTGATTACATCAAAAATATTGAGCTGGAAAAATTCATAGAAAAAAAATAGTCCAGCTGATAGGCATACAACCCAGGCCATGAAGTCACCACGGGGCACCAAAGTTCTCGAATCCACTGTAAGAGATTGCGACACAGTTACTCCTTATGGCATAAAAAATTGCGCCCGATTATAACAAAATTCTAAATGAATTGGTATCTTTATTGAACAAACAAAGAACCAAGCACAGCAGAGAGAAATTTAGTAATGCAATCCTATTTCTCTGATTGTGACTGACTCAACTGTCTTACGTATTCTTCTTACAAAAATTCATTACAGAAACTGGAATACGCATCAATAAATACGGCCTGTCACCAGAGTACACCCGTTGAGTGAGGATCATTTTGGAAAACATATCCGGCGAAACCTCTTCTGTATCTTGCGGCCTAATTGCTAAATAATTGTCTCGATTATTGTCTAATAATTTACAAAGATCTTCGTTATGAAAAGCAAATTTTCCTCGACCTCGTGAGTAAAATTGGGCTGAGAACTCAACTTTGAAATCCCAATAAATAAGATAACTTCCGGGAGCTGGATGTTGTTTTAACCATGCGGCAACTACAGACTTTTCTGTTTTGGAAACCGCTTTGGGAACTATATTAAATGCAAGGGTTATCCCAAAGGCAAATACACCAACAATAATAGAAAGTACGGTAATGAGCTGCTTTGCTTTTGCTACAGCACCAACACGCTCCCAGTATTCTATAAAAAACACTGAAAAAGCCGGAAGACTAGGAAAGATATAAGTATAAATAATGTTCCTGGAAAAAGTAAAAAAGAACAGTGGAATTACCGTACAAAGAAAGAAAAAACTCAGCCACCCATCTTTGTCGCTAAATACTTTACATGGATTATGTCTGTACTTAATAAACCAAGCAGCACCGAGCAGACACCAAGGAAAGATACCAACCACTGCATAAACCCAAATCATCCCCCAAAGTTCCTGGTGCGCATAGCCATACTTGTCACCAGTCCATCCTGGTTTTAAAAATCGATTTAAATTCTCACCAACAATAAAATAATTTAAAAACCCAGGCGTGCGTAGTTCTGCCCAAATATACCAGGGCAGCGCGATAATAAGCATCAAAAAGACACCTTTTATCCAAGGCAACCTTTCCCATAAATTACGCCATTGATTCCGTAATAAAACCCAAAAAAATATCGGCATTCCTGATAAAACAACAGCAACAGGGCCTTTTGCCAATAGCCCTAATCCCAAACCTATAAAAAAAACATAAGACCAGAGCTTGCTACCATCAATGATTGCTCGCCAAAAAGCAACTAAAACTAAAGTAATGCAAAAAACCAGAGATGGATCAGTCATTACGGTTCCTGCATCAACGAAAAAATCCAACGTTCCTGCAAGAACTAAAATTGTGAGCATGGCAATCACAGATCCACTACGCTTCTTAACTAAGTCCCAAATAAGCCACAGTGTCGCCAAAGATAAAAGTAAGCCAGGCAAACGAACTGCAAACTCATTAATCCCAAAAAGCTTCATTGAAAAAGCAGACAACCAAGTCGACAAAGGTGGTTTCGCCCAAAAAGGAACCCCATAATCATGTAGCGGAGTCACCCAATTCCCGGTTTCCAACATCTTGCGAGCGATCTCTGCATAACGTGCCTCAGAGACATCGTTTAGAGGAATAAAACACATGGAGATAATACGACATACAAGAAGAAAGATTAATGCAAACCCTGCATTCTTAAAAAACCGATGGCTCAACTGTTTGTCGTTTTCAATATTCAAAACAGACCTCGTTAAAAAATTTCCCCCTTGCACGTATGCAAGGTGTATGAAATACGCGTGCTTATCTGGGATATCTTGATAAAGCAGTTATAAAAAATGACAGAATATTACCCATTATTTAAATTAATACAATTTTTTTATATTCACTGATAAAAAATAAATCAATTTTAATACCCAATAAATAAGCTAACATAATGAATTTCCTTGCGTTTTATTCAAAGACTAAAATGTATAATGAAAATACATGACGAGCGGTTTACTTTAGTTTACACTGAGGCCTTGTAAGAAGAACTTACATTATCAATCCATTGGAAATTTGGAGGCTAACATGACGTTTGTATCAAAGGAACTAAGTGAATTAAGAAAACATTTTGACGATACGGTTCAAATCATATTAAAGCGCGAACATAAGGGAAAAATTGAAGACCTTCCTAACAAAAGAAAATTCGAACTTCAATTCCTGAGTTCCATCCTCGAAAGATTAGAAGAAAAATCACAAGAAAAAAATTCCACCGCAGTCGCTACAAATCTTGTAAATATATTTTACGGTGCCATGTTAACCGTAATACAAGATATTGAAAATAACCGTGGTCTGCTGGAATCATCAGGATTGCTTCACGCTCGACTAGTAGATGCAATAGGCAACGGAGATGATGTCAAAACAGAAGACAAACCTGATTTATATCAAATTTCTAAATTCTATACTGCTCTGAATGCGTTTTTGAACCACGTTTTTATAGAAGATGACTCTCGTAAAGGCTTTGCAAAAAACCATATGTTAACCGCTGTACCAACAGAGAACTTAAGCAAATTAATTCATACATCTTATAAACTGGAAAATGAAGCTCAGAGAGCAATAATTGCTTCTTTTACTACTGACGGACAAACACCTGTTGAACTCAGCAAATTCAAGGCAGCTAAAAAATCTCCAGCCTCTGCAACAGACCGATTTGGTGGTTGGGATAAACTCAATGCTGATCTTGATGAATTAATCAAAGATGAACTTGCTGATAAAAATGTTTCCAGGATTGAAAAGTTATCAAAAGAACGTGTTGCTCAATTTCATTTCTTAAATGCTATAAGAAACACACTAAAAACATCAGAAATCGATGAGGCAGAAAAAGTTGCCATTCTTGCTGGAGCAATGCACCTGGTTCGTCAACAAATCAAAGTTGTTTATGATGCATCCTATCTTTCAAAAAAAGAAAATTCCGTTGTGTTCACAGGATTAAGTAAGATTCTTGCTGTAGATGTAGTAAACCAACAAGATGTTGAGTCATTGCTTGCTTCAGCAACCCAATTTATACAATTTATGACAGTAGATCCGAAGAACAATGGTAAAAAAGCAATTCGTAGTAACCATATTTTTTCATCAATTACAGACTTTAATTTAAAAGCTACTTTTAATTTGTTGATTGACATGATCTACGCTTGTCGTACGGATGCACTAAACGATGCGGTTGAGGAATTTAAGAAAGAAACTAAATTACCTGAAAAAACTTCTAAAGGCGGTTACTTAGCTTCAGCTTTAGGTTATTTTAGAGCCAAGAAAGAAGATGACTCAGAAGAGGAAGATGAGGTCCTAGAACATAAAAGCGGTATTCCTTCTGTCCACTAATTCTGATATTCAAGCTTTTTTAACTTAACCTTCGATAAGGCGGAACAACATTCCGCTTTATCTTCTTAAAGTTTTTAATAAGCACTTCACTTCAGATAAGCCATTTAGGCCAATTTTTTGTTACAATACCATTTTTTCCAATTTGTTTTACCTTGCACTAATGAATATTAAATTAATTATCAAAGAAATATCGTTCGTTCTAATGCTTTTAATAGTATGTCAAAATGCCAGTTTTGCTTATGGGCATAGCATTTCTGGAAACAACAGCAGTAGTATTACAAACTCAAAAAATCAAGCTCAAGGGACTGCCTACGATAAAAAAAAGGAGTCCTCCAAAAAATTACCCTTTAAAAAAACGGTATCCATAACTATTGATGATCTCCCTTTTGTGGGCGAGTCTCGAAATTTTCATTTGAATATGATGATTGATACCATGACTAAGGAGCAAATTCCTGCTACAGGGTTTATTATTGCCAGTGAAGTACGTAAAAATAACTGGGAAATATTACACAAATTTCGCGATGCCGGCTTCGGATTAGGTAATCACACCCTTACCCACGCCAATTTAAATAAAATGGATACTGAAGGATACATTCAGGAAATTCAGGAAGCAGACAACATTTTGCTTCCTGTTTTGACTGAGCCTAAGTATTTTCGTTATCCTTATTTAGCCATGAGTTCTGGACAAAAAAAAGAGGATATTCTCTGTTATCTGGCACAAAAAAATTACCATGTTGCTCCTATTACTGTAGACTCCAAAGATTTTGTCTTTAATCAACGGTTATTATCAGTACCCGAGATAAAGAGACGTGCCTATCTTGAAGAATTGAAACCCTTTTATCTTGATTTCATTTGGCAACAAACACTTCGCGCCGAAGAACACAATCAATTTCATCAAAATCCCGAACAAGCACAAATTTTGCTGATCCATGCTAATTTACTAAATGCCTATGTATTACCAGATATTATCAATTTATATAAACAAAATGGGTACGAATTTGTTCACTTGGAAGAAGCATTGAAAACATTTAAATCCCCAGTTCAATGTTCCCGATCTCATATACTTGCACAAAACCAAAAACAACATCAACAACGAAAGATCGCCAGGCATGCTGATATTGAGACATTTATTGAGTGGGATTAACCAAGAATAAGCAGGTGAAGTCGTTTCGAGCAAACTAAAGACACCGTAAATTTCAACCACTTTTTTAGGTTAAAAGACAAGCAAAAAGAACTCAGTGAAAAATAGATACATTGTTGCAGGAACTATTCTACCCGTATTACACTTTTCTTTTCATATAAACGTTACAGCATAAATTTTGGTAAAATTTTAGTCTTAACCTAAACTAAATATGTAGGCACTTAAAAATGGATTTGCTCTCAAAACAGGGATGGAACTTTGAAATTCATGCTAGCTAAAAAGACAGCGTTCACCTTAATTGAACTTTTGGTGACCTTATTGGTACTTTGCGTCGCTTTGGTTATAGCAGTGCCCTCCTTAAGCAATTTGCTCATGAATAATCGCCAAACCGCTTACACAGATATGTTTGTGAATGCACTCAATTATGCGCGCAACAGTGCACTTAATGGATCAATGAATGTCATAGTTTGCCCATTTGGAGCAGCAAAATCTACTACTTGTGGCGGAAATTGGAGCGCCGGATGGATAGTGGCAACACAACCGGTAGTAGGTACGAGTACCTTATTACAAAGCCAACAATTTTCACCATCGGATCCTGTATTGTCGGGTAACGTTGTAAGTGTAGTCTTCGATCCACATGGTGTGACCACTTCCCCAAGTAATTTCAAATTTTGTGATAGCAGAGGAGGAACATTTGCGCGCTCCATAGAAGTATTAGCTACCGGGTATGTTCAATCAG
Organism: Legionella parisiensis; assembly: GCF_001467945.1. Taxonomy (GTDB): domain Bacteria; phylum Pseudomonadota; class Gammaproteobacteria; order Legionellales; family Legionellaceae; genus Legionella; species Legionella parisiensis. The sequence goes on along the minus strand of NZ_LNYQ01000013.1, from coordinate 502,665 downwards.
GTCCCACGCCCGGACAAGCTGTTTGGGATAACAGCGCACTTACATGTCCTTAATGGGAGATAACACATGAATTCCAGGAAATACAGCACTCGACAAACAGGACTGTCGTTAATCGAGGTGCTCATTGCATTTGTGATCTTGGCTATCGGTCTGTTAGGCATTGCAGGTATGTTAATCATGTCGAGCAAAGCAAATAATTCAAGTTATGCGAAACAAGCTGCGGTGCAGAGTGTTTCTGGCATATTTGACAAAATTCGGTCTAACTATCAGGCTGCAATCAATGGTAACTACAATATCAGCAATATCAACAGTAGTGGGGCACCAATTCCTCCCCCCGCACCGGGAGTTATATGCACTCAATCCCCTTGTTCAAGTACCCAATTAGCTGCGTATGATACATGGTACTGGCTTGCCAATGATGTCAGTAAATTACCCAGCGGCAGTGGTTCAATCACCTCATCCCCCGCGCCTGGAACGGGTGGAAATACACTGATTACTGTAACCGTGCAATGGGATGACAGCCTGGCACAAAATCTTGTTGGTGCAAGTAGCGCTCCTGCTCCCAACCCTAACTATGTCCAACTTATCGTACAAAGCCAATTATGAACAATTATCAAACACATCAGCAGGGTTTTTCCTTAATCGAACTCATGGTTGCCTCAGTCATTGGTCTTTTACTGAGTTATGCAATGATACAAATTTATGTAACACAAACTCAAATCTATAAAGTAACAAACTCACAGGCTCTTATTCAAAGCACAGAAAATGCGATTGCCAATCTAGTCACACCCATTATTCGTTCTGCTGGATTTGTAGGTTGTGGTTCACTCAGTACCGCAATGTCTCAATTAAATGGTGGTGGTTCAGCCCCTATTGGCTCGCTCAATACCAACTCAAGCTTACTCACTGGTTACAACCGAAATGGAACAACAATTACAATTAACCACGGTAATCCTTCTAATGATAGCAATCCAGGTAATTGGACACCGTCTTTGGATTCATCATTGGCAGGAAATGTCCAAAATACGAGTGATGTCTTAATTGTTCTCGGTGCAACTCCCGGTAGTTTTCCTGTCTCAATTACAGCGATCGATTCAAGTAGCGACTTCTTTACAGTGCAAAGCACGAGCGGCATGAACCTTAGTGCTGGACAGTTCGCTGCAATCTCTGATTGTGGTAAATCCTCTGTTTTTCTCGTGACTAATATCGCGGGAACAACGATTAGCCATGGATCAGGTGCGGGACAATATGAAAACTCTTCGTCTACTTTTAGTTCAAACTACCAGGCAGGATCTCAATTTATTCCACTACAACAAACCGCTTTTTTCGTGGGACAAGGACAAGGTGCACAAAGTGCATTGATGCGGGGTATTTTAACTGGAGCAGGGTGGACCATTCAACCTCTGGTTCCCGGAGTTGAAGTAATGAAAGTACAGTATGGCATAGGAGCTAATGGTACAATTTCTCAGTATGTCTCCGCCGACGCTGTCACAAACTGGGCTCAAGTGTATGCGATTCGCCTGGGTTTTTTAATCGCGGGACAAGTTGCTTCGGGTAATCTGAATACGACTCAATATAATGTATTAAATACTTTAGTCACCGTTCCCAATGACAATCGACTTCGTCATGTATATGAAATCAATATTGCTTTAAGGAATGCGAGCTCATGAATTCTATTTCTGAAAACACAAAGTCTGTTCGCTTATCCAACAGCACTAAACCGATTTCGAAACTCTCTATAGAGAAAGTGGTTTCAGCACCTCAAAAGGGGTATGTCCTGTTAATGACCATGATTTTTCTTCTTGTTCTCATAGTCTTAGCGCTCACAGCGGTGTCACTCAATACAACACAAACACGAATTGCAGCCAATGCCACTGATACCGAAATCAGTTTGGAAAAAACAGAAGGCGCTTTAAACGAAGCGATTAATAATCTGATAAAGGGAACCTACGACGCAACAAATTTCCTACAGAATAGTAATGGATTATATGTGCTGAATCCTACTGCCCCACCCTTGTGGAGCACAGCAAATTGGTCCAGCTCTACATCAGTAATCTCAAGCTTCCAAGGGTATTCCAATACACCGGCGAGTTACATTATTGAGCAGCTACCTTCGATTATTCAGCCCGGACAAAATATGAAAACACCTACTCGTGTCTATCGGATTACTGCACGCTCCATAGGTGCCAGTGGTAATACCACAGTGATGCTCCAAAGTACAATACAAATACAACAATAGGTAAAACTAATGATGAACAATGTACGAAGACAAGGATTCACCTTAATTGAATTAATGATAGCGGTACTTATTATGGCCATACTGGCCACAATAGCCTATCCTTACTATACCGGTTTCGTACTAAAATCGCGTCGTTCTGATGCCATGGCCACATTAGCACAAGATCAAATCATTCTCGAACGGTGTTACTCACAAAATTTTTCTTATAATGCACCTTGTGGCTCATTACCTGCGTTTCCACAAACATCTGCTCAAGGTTTCTACAATATTACCTTATCAAATGTAGGGCCAACAACCTATACACTGACAGCAACACCAATTGGGAGTCAGGCTGAGGATACAACCTGTGCCAGTATGACGGTAGATCAATCTAACGTAAAAACCGCTGTAGACTCGTCAGGAACCGCACAAACTATTTGTTGGAATCCATAATAACAAATTGAATCGAAATACAGGCCTCTCTATATTAGGGGCATGTCGTATTAGATCGAGGTCTCTCCCCAAATAAAAATTTACTTTACAAAAAAAACTCGATTCTCTACTATCACAGTCAACGGAAAGTCCAACTTAAAAATAAAATGGAAATTTTTTGCTTTTTCATAGGCATACTCTATCTATATACCTTTAATCATTCTTTACTCTTAATTGGCTTGCTCTTTGTTTTCCTCAGCCCAAAGTACTCGTTAATTTTGTTTTTTATTTTAGGGGTTACGTTAGCAGGATTGCATCAAGCCCTTGTTTCAGATAAAGGAATACCCAATGGTACCGTGTTCCCTAAAGTAACAGTGCAAGGAACAATTGCATCAATTCCAAACCAAGATTTTACCAAAACACAATTTTTATTTGCCCTTGAACAATTCAATCATCACCCAGCACAAGGATTAATCCAATTATCCTGGTATAACAATGCTCCAAAATTACACGTAGGCCAACGTTGGCAATTCACGGTTAAATTAAAAAAGCCTCGAAACTATCTTAATCCTGGAAGTGCAGATTATGCAGGCATGCTTGCCGCACGTCACATCGAATGGACTGGTTATATTCTCTCCAAAAACAATCAATTGTTCCCGGAATCACAGTCGTGTTTTAATTGGCTTCTATTACGTGAGCATTTGGGAAATAAACTCAGCCAATTAGCACCCAATCAATCCACTGCAGGAGTTGTAGAGGCATTAACTTTAAATTTAACGACCCATATTAGCCAACACAATTGGGATTTATTCAGACGTACAGGCACAACCCATCTTTTTGGGATTTCAGGAGAACACATTGCATTGGTGTCGGGGATGATTTATTGGCTAGTGCGCTGGCTATGGTCTAAAAGCTCCCGCTGTTGTTTGTTTATCCCGGCTCCTTATGTTGCCAGTGTTAGTGGCCTTTTAGCTGCTTTATCCTATGCCTTTCTAGCAGGATTTGCTCCACCTGTACAAAGAGCATTAATTGGGTGTTTTTTTTACACCCTCTACTGCTTAGGAAAACAACGTTTTTCGACTTGGCAAGTATGGCGTTACGCCTTGTTTGGCGTTTTATGTATCGAACCCCATGCAGTATTTATGCAAGGATTTTATTTTTCATTTCTTGCAGTGGCGTGTTTGCTTTTAACCCAACAACGTTGGCGATTAAAGGGTTACAAAGGAAATTTAGCTTTACAATTAAGCTGCTTAATTGGGCTCATGCCTTTAACCCTGTACTGGTACTCCTATGGTTCAATTAATGGCTTTATTGCAAATTTATTTGCTATTCCTCTAGTTGGTCTTTTGATCGTCCCCTTAGCATTAATCACTATGACACTTTGCTCATGGACTGTTGCTGCCCCCTTAATGAAACTCTTATCCTTGCTTGTTGTCTTGCTATTTAAAGGATTATATTTAATTGAACATTTAGCAGTCATGAACCTTGATTGGTCTATTTCTCATATTGGCTTGGTTGTTATCTTAATGGGGGCCTTATTGATATGGGTTCTATTGCCAATTAAACCTTTTCAATGGATTGCACTGTTGTGGATACTACTCCCATTTTTTCCACCCCGTGTTGTACCCTCACCAGGAGAAGCAATAATTGATATTTTGGATGTTGGCCAAGGTTTGGCAATTGTCATTAGAAGCAAACGGCATACTCTGGTTTATGATACTGGAGATCGATTTTTTCAAGGAAATGATCTAGGGAAAATGGTGATTTTACCCTATCTTAAAACGTTAGGAATAAAAAAAATTGACTTTATAGTCATTAGCCATCCAGATAAAGATCATCGTGGCGGACTCCATTCGCTTGAACAAGCGATACCCGTGGATCTGTTATTAGTCAATGATCCTCATTACTATGGGCATGGTGTGACATGTCATAATTACCCTCAGTGGAAGTGGGATAGTGTTTATTTTCGTTTCTTGCCGATTACAGCTCACTTTAAGAATAAAAATAACAACTCGTGCATTCTACAAAGCACCAAAGCCGGAAAAGTATTATTGACAGGAGATATTGAACAAATAGCTGAAGATTATTTAATAAGAACTTATCGAGAAAGGCTTGCCTCTGATGTTTTAATTGTCCCTCATCATGGCAGTAAAACCTCCTCTTCTTATCGATTTCTACTTGAAATTGCACCACAGTATGCCATAGCCTCTTTAGGCTTTGATAATCGTTTTCACTTTCCTCATGCAAAGACTTTGGCAAATATGAAATCATTGAATATTCCCTTTTTTAGAACAGATCAGTGTGGCATGGTACAACTTGTCTTGCCCGCCAAAGGGAAAATAAAAAAACCTATTTGTTTTAGCGGTCTTGATGTAACTTAAGCAAAATACAGTACAGCGAAACCCCGTTTTTCTTGGCTGGGATGAACGTGTTAATTCCAGCTTTCATTTCACCCTGGCTACAAAATACTGGAGCGCAAAAATACTCCCATTAAAATTCAATGCCTGAATTTCGGTCGCACTTTTTTTTAAAAACGCTATAGTAACTATTGAAGTAACTGATTGAGCGATTCATGTTAACTAATAAAGCGGAAAAAGAATATTACCAGGCATTGATTACGAAAGACTCTAACTATGAAGGTGTATTTTATGTTGGAGTTAAATCAACCGGAATATTTTGTCGACCTACCTGTCCAGCCAAAAAACCAAAATTTGAAAATTGTGAATTCTTTCAAACAGTCCAAGAAGCACTCCTTGCTTCATATAGACCGTGTATTCGCTGCCAGCCATTGTCCTATCCTAATCAAGCTTCCAATTTAATTCAAAAATTGATTGCTGCTGTAGAAGCAAACCCTGAAAAGAGATGGAAGGACAGAGACTTTGCAGCATTAGGAGTTGATACATCAACTGCACGCAGGCAATTTAAAAAGCGTTTTGGCATGACTTTTGTTGCTTATGCACGTGCAAGAAGAATGGGTATAGCCATGAAACAAATCCGTGAGGGTACAATAGTGCTTGAAACACAACTTAATGTAGGATACGAATCCGGAAGCGGTTTTCGAGATGCTTTTTCTAAAATAATGGGTGCGGCCCCTTCGCAACTGGAAAAACATTCTATGGTTTTGAAAGCATCCTGGTTCGACTCACCTCTTGGACCAGTGCTTGCAGTAGCTGATGAAGAAGCGTTATATCTTTTGGAGTTCGTTGATAGAAGAGGATTAGAGCGTGAAATAGAGCGACTAAGAAAGAGGATGAAAGCAGCCATTATTCCAGGAGAAACTTCGCCAATTCGCTCCATTGAAAAAGAGCTTAAAGCATATTTTTCAGGAACTCTGAAGCACTTTAATACCCCAATACAAATGCTAGGCAGCCCCTTTCAAAAAATGGCATGGCATGCTTTAACGCTTATTCCCTATGGAGAAACAAGAAGTTATGCCGAACAAGCTCAGGCATTAGGAAAACCCACTGCATACAGAGCCGTTGCCAATGCAAATGGCGCAAATTCGCTGTCGATAATTATTCCATGTCATCGAATCATTAATTCCAGCGGTAATTTAGGGGGTTATGGCGGGGGGATAGCACGGAAGCAATGGCTTCTTGAGCATGAACAGAAAAATAAAAAAACGTAGCCTTAGTATTTTACACGAACTATCTGAAAACATGGGCTACGGTTATCTTCATCCAGGCCACACACAATAAGGGTTTCAAAACTCTATTTGCAACTGGATGCAACAGTAGAGCAAGAATTTTTAGATTGCCTTCAGGGTACTGCGATCACCGGCCAAAAAGCTTGGTCAATGAAAAAGAAAAGGGAGATGGATTAAAGGCGCTATCTACTCCTGATGTATACTCCATTTCCTTCGCAGACTCATCTTGTTCTTCCTCATTGTGACTACGTGGTGTTGGTGTTGTAGTATAAGGTGTTAAACGAGTGGGTTGGTTTTCTGGAGCCTGGTTAGGGGCATACGCTTTAGGAAATAAGTTTTTACTAATAAGCTCTTTAATAAAAGCATTACTTATAGTTAACTCATTTTTATTCTGAGTTACCGTGAAATTATCTACTGGCACCCCTTTATTTTCCAAAGCAATTTTAAATTGATCAAAAACCAATTTCAGAATCCGGATAATCTCCTGAATATCTTTTTCGTTGTACAATAAAAGACCGGGTTTAGGCCGAATTATTTTTGCACTTTGTTCGCCATCATCGCCAAAAGATAAAAACTCGAGCATTTCTTCCAAGTCAAACAGGTTCATTGACGTTGTATCCGCAATTACTTCCTCATTTGATAGTAAATCCAGTGTCTCGCGCTTGGAAGCTTCCTGTTTTCTCATGCCTATACTGTTTGGCGCAAGCGATAGAGCTTGTAATATAAATCTGCTGCTATCTGAGTATTTTAAATTGGGCATATTCTTCCACCGATTAGGATCATCATGATCTAATTTTTAATAATAGCAAATAGCCCTCTCTGTTTTGACTCTTGCGGCTATTATTTACATATTCTTAACCATTTACTTCCTCCATGGGCACCCCGGTTTCCGGCGAACTATTAATAGCGCAGAACGAGCCTCTCTTTATTTCAAAAATCCGATACAAGTTCAACGGTAATAATAACGAATGCAAAACAAAAATCGGGTAGAGCGTGCTCCCAAGAGCATAAAGAATAAATGCTACATTAGAGCAGATTGCGATAAGACGTAATGTCAAAATCCTTTTGACATAGAAAGTCGCTAAAACAAGGCAACAGGCAACATAGCCAATAACTTCGATCGTTGATTCCATTTCAACTCCCAACTTTACAATCCATTCCTATTCAACATACACCTAGTATGCGAGACTCGCAAGTAGCCTTAATATTGGAACTCGAGAAACGAAGCAACATATGTATATAAAATAAACAACAAATGAATCGATTCAATTTCGTTGCTCTTTTCTGCTCAGGACCATAAAGGTAATGGCATTGTAGAAGGAGGGAGTGACGATATGTAAGTTGGTTGATTTACGAAAGTAATTGATTGCGATCAAAAGTTGTTTTAATTGCAGAAAACACATCATCCCATACGATTGCAAAATCATTTTTTGCCTAATACAACACTTTAGCTCAATAACCCCTATCAATCATCTGTGATAATAAAAATGTGGCCTTGGATGCGGGTAACATAGAACTGCATTTCTCACCAATTGAGGGTATTTCATCCCGTTTTTAAGGATAAGTACTTAAATTGGTAATTTCTAATTTAATTAAACCTTCATTGGGAATACGAATGAAACCATTATCACTGCCAAATAGTATCAATTGTACCTATGGATACTATGAACTTTCTATCTTAGTAGAAGTTAAGAGATTTATTGTTTTTAAACAATTTTTAAAATAGTAATATTTCTTTGAGAAAAAGCATCTCATGGAACAACCACTAGTCATCACATATTATGGGATTTTAAAAAATAAAAAACCCGCAATCTAGGTCGCAGGCTAAAAAGTGCAACTACTTTAATTAATAACAGGAATCTTGATACCAACAATGTCCATATTGATTACATACTCGAACAGATTGACACTCAGGGTAGTAATAATCGTTGTAGTAAGGAACTCCAATGACAACAGCAGGTCCCCCCCAACCGGCTCCACCCCAGCCACCATAATAGCCACCGTGCCAACCACCGCCACCATAATAGCCGCCGTGCCAACCACCGCCACGATAATAACCACCATGCCAGCCACCATGTGCAAAACTTGCTCCAGCAGCACATAGGCCAAGAGCAAAAACTACTGTACGTATGATACTACTCATAGAATTTCTGCTCATAATTATTTCCTGTTTTCTAATACTATACGTTTAATTATAACGTAAACTCGCTTTAAAAATAGTAGGTTTGTTAAGTTTTTGTTACTTTAAAATCCATATTTGAAATACACCTGATAAAAAGAAATAATAAGTTCCAATTTCACATTTAGGGTAATTAATGCAGCTTACTCAATTTACTGATTATTCCTTACGTGCTTTAATTTATATTGCGATAAAACAAAATACATGTACCGTTAAGGACATTGCTACAGCCTATGCTATTTCACACAATCATCTCATAAAAATAATCCATAATTTATCTAAATTAGGAATTGTTAAAACAATTAGGGGAAAAAATGGTGGCATTATCATGGCTGAAAATCCTGCAGAAATTAATCTCAAAACGCTAGTCTTAAAACTTGAACCTCACTTTGATTTAGTACCTTGTTTTAATAAAGAAGCAAATTGTTGCATCACCTCCACCTGTAAATTACGAAAAATTCTCATTGATGCACAAAATGCCTTTTTTGCGATTTTGGAACAATTTAGCTTGGCAGATATTATTCAGAATAAAGTTGAACTCTACCCCTTAGTCAACCTTACTCCTAAAGGAGAAAATCTCGATGTACAAAATTAAAACCAAGCGAACTTACGACGAACCAGACTCATCAGACGGATATAGAATATTGGTTGACAGATTATGGCCTCGTGGAGTGAAAAAAGAGACTGCCGCTATAAACTTATGGCTAAAGGAAGTTGCCCCAAGCAACGAGCTACGCCAATGGTTTAATCATGAACCTAATAAATGGGAAGAGTTTAAAAAACGCTATGCCCAAGAACTCACAAAAAAGCAGGCACACATCACAACGATCACGACTCAAGCAAAAAGTCAAACTGTAACTTTGTTATACAGCGCTAAAGATGAAAAACGTAATAATGCTCAGGCTTTACTTGAGTTAATTTATGCGGAAAAGAAATAATAAATTTTGGTACTACTTTAAAGTTGTATTTAAAATGAAACTTTATTATCATTACCTCATTTGTATCAGCAGGTAGTAGTAATTATGACTGAGCTGAATAAAACACATATCGAAAAACTAGTGACTCATTTTTACCAAAAAGTACAACAAGATGAGATCCTAGGTCCAATTTTCAATGATACAGCACAGATTGACTGGGATGAACATATCCCCCTGCTTTGCCAATTTTGGAATAGCATTATGTTGAAAACTAATGAGTATCACGGTAATGCCTATCAAAAACATACCCTATTAAAACAACGCATCCAAATTGAGGAAACACATTTTGTCCGTTGGCTGAATTTATTCCAAGAAGAAGCGGTAAATCATTTGCCTTGGGATGCTGCCAAGGAAATTTTTCAAAAGGCCTCATACATCGCAAAATCCTTAAAATATGGGATGTTAGATCAAGAAAAACGGGGTTAAAGAACATGATTAAGCCACTAACTCGTGATATTCTAATAACCTTGATTATCAAGTTTAGCTTATTGATTTTACTATGGTTAATTTGCTTTAAGGATGTGCGAAGATCACACCAAAGCAATGAGCAATGGCTGTTAGGTACCAGCCAACAAAAAATACATATTCTTGCTAAAGAAAAATGAACCAAGAAAATCCCTAATGCTTTTTTAAAGATTACAAAAAGATTTTAGCAAGGTTTTTATCAATACAGTATACGACATGTGAGGTGAGCAATGATTCCTGGTAGTGACCTGGTTGATCTTTCCCGTTTGCAATTTGCCCTGACCGCCCTTTATCATTTCCTTTTTGTTCCTCTCACATTGGGCTTATCGCTAATTTTAGCGATTATGGAAACAGTATATGTAATGACAGGCCATGATATTTGGCGACAGATGGTTAAATATTGGGGAGTTCTCTTTGGCATTAATTTCGTTTTAGGTGTAGCTACCGGACTGACTATGGAGTTTCAATTTGGTACCAACTGGGCCTATTACTCTCATTATGTTGGTGATGTTTTTGGTGCTCCGCTGGCTCTTGAGGGACTTATGGCTTTCTTTTTAGAGGCCACTTTTGTCGGTTTGTTTTTTTTTGGTTGGAACAGATTAAGTCGCTTGCAACATATGTTTTGTACCTGGTTACTTGCTTTAGGAACAAATCTTTCTGCATTATGGATTTTGATTGCTAATGGTTGGATGCAAAATCCTGTTGGAGCGGAATTTAATTTCCACACGATGCGAATGGAAGTTACCGATTTTGTTGCGGTCCTGTTTAATCCTATTGCCCAAGCCAAATTTGTTCATACTATTAGTGCTGGTTACGTTACAGGTTCAATTTTTGTCTTATCCATTAGCGCTTACTTTTTATTACGCGGAAGAAACATCCAATTTGCAAAACGCTCAATAACAGTAGCGGCAAGCTTTGGACTTGCATCTGCGCTAGCTGTAGTGGTATTAGGTGATGAAAGCGGCCATCTTGACAATGAAAGTCAAAAAATGAAATTTGCAGCAATAGAAGCCCTATGGCATACCGAAAAGGCTCCTGCTGGTCTTACGGTTTTTGGGATTCCCAATGAAGAAACAATGACAACTGATTATGCAATAAACATCCCTTACGTATTGGGTTTAATTGCAACACGCAGCTTCACTGAGCCACTGATGGGTATTTCTGAATTGATCGAACAAGGAAAAGAACGAATCAAAGAAGGTATGCTTGCTTATGAAGCATTAACCCGATTACAAAAAAAACCTAATGACGAGCAAGCAAAAGCTGATTTTACTGCACACAATAGATATTTAGGTTACGGCCTGCTCTTGAAGAGATATACTGAAAAAGTAGTTGATGCCACTGAAGATCAAATTAACCAGGCAGCACATGATCTGAAACCTCGAGTCGCGCCTTTATTTTTCTCATTCCGGATCATGGTAGCGTGTGGATTTTTCTTTATTTTATTATTCGCGACGGGTTTCTACTTGTCCATGAAACGTAAATTACATACAACGCGTTGGTATTTGCGAATAGCACTCTTTTCACTACCATTGCCTTGGATTGCTGCAGAGCTAGGTTGGGTAGTTGCAGAATATGGACGTCAACCTTGGTCAGTCCAGGACATTTTACCTACTGCGATGGGCGCATCCAGCATAAGCGCTAACCAAGTATTAACATCAATAAGCGGATTCATCCTCTTTTATACAATTCTTGCCATAGTTGAAATTTTCTTGATGGCTAAATACATCCGTCTTGGTCCTGATAATATGGCGCACTAGGAGATTCATTATGCCCTTGGACTATGAAACATTACGAATTATATGGTGGCTGCTGCTTGGTCTATTATTGATTGGTTTTGCAGTCATGGATGGTTTTGACCTAGGTGTTGCTATGTGGCTACCTTGGCTTGCAAAAACAGATATAGAAAGACGCATACTAATTAATAGTATTGGCGCAACCTGGGAAGGAAATCAAGTTTGGTTTATTCTTGGGGGCGGTGCCATTTTTGCTGCCTGGCCAGCCTTATATGCTCTCTCTTTCTCGGGCTTCTATTTTGCAATGCTTCTGGTTTTATTAGCGTTAATCTTACGTCCCGTTGGTTTTAAATACCGTTCAAAATTAGAGAATCCCCAATGGCGTTCATTCTGGGATTATGCTTTATTTATAGGCGGCTTTGTCCCTGCTCTTATTTTTGGTATTGCCATTGGCAATGTATTACAAGGTGTTCCTTTTCATTTTGATGAATATTTACGCCCATTCTACACCGGCAGCTTCTTTGATTTGTTGAACCCTTTTGCCCTGCTGTGTGGGTTGCTATCGGTTTTGATGCTTGCCATGCATGGTGCTTTTTTCCTTAACTTAAGAACAGAAGATCGCATCCAAAAGCGAGCAAGAACTGCAGGAAAAATATCTGCTCTCCTGAGCTTATTTATCTTTATAGGCGCTGGAATTTGGCTTCATTATGGCATTGATGGTTATAGTGTGACAGGAGTTTTAACTCATGATGGTCCATCGAATCCACATTACAAAACGGCTATTCGACTTGCAAATGCCTGGTTTTTTAACTATCGCGAGCTGCCCATCACTTTATTTGCCCCAGGGGTTGGTATGCTTGCGGCATTATCAGCCTTCATTGCTGCTAAACATGCCAAAACAGCCTTCATTTGCAGCGCCCTTTCGGTTGCGGGCATTATCGCCACTGTAGGTGTCAGTATGTTTCCATTTATACTGCCCTCTTCGTCTAATCCTGAACAGAGCTTGCTGGTCTGGGATAGCTCATCAAGTCAATTAACTTTGTTTAACATGCTAGTAGCTACTGTTATTTTATTACCAATAATCTTGCTTTATACCGCTTGGGTATACCGCGTATTACGCGGAAAAATAACAGAACAAACAATTGCTAAAAATCAAGATACAGCCTATTAGGAGGTAATTATGTGGTATTTTTCCTGGATTTTGGGTACTGGACTGGCCTGTTGTTTTGCTATCTTAAATGCAATGTGGATTGAACTGGAAGACTCGAAAAATGAGTCAAAGTAACCTGCTTACTGAGACATTGCCCAGGAAAATAATATACTCCTGGGCTTTCTTTCACTGCACAAAGGCATACAGCTCCTACAATCCTACCCAACGGATAAATTCATTATGTGCATTTAAATTAACCGATGAGTTTCCCTCGAAATAGACAGTGAAGCTATTGGCAAGAGAATTGTCTCTGGCTAAAGCACCATTGATTTTAACTGCCTTGATTTTACCTAAATTGACAAACTGCATTTGCGTCTCATAATAGCCACCCCGTACTACTTTTAGAACTGGTATTACAAAACGAATAGCATTAATACCCTCCTCTTGACCAGTGCCATCTGGATTGGCGTTATTGGACAAATAAAACAGCTCTTGTGCATTCAGTGCAATGTATTCTGCGTTATTAATCTGACGTCGTAGCATCCGTGTCAATGGTGCTGTGGTATGAAATACCCGTTCATAGGTATCTGAAGAAATAACTGTAACAGGTTTGGTTTCTGCCTGTTTGCTGCCTTTATATCCGCGACCTACAAATAAAATAGCATCACGTTGTTCATCAGGTGCGGCATCAGGTATTTGAACGGTCAAAGAATCCGGGTATTGAGATGTGGGTGCTTTATCACAATTTAAAAATTTTGATTTGGCAAACCACGCATCACTAGGATAATAAATAACTAATAAAGACTTGTCTTTTATGGTATTAATAATTGCTTGGGAGGTCTCCAAAGGAAGTGCCGGGCATCCCCAGCTTCGCCCAGGCCTGCCATATCTTTTAATAAAGTGTTCTTCCACATACCACCCAGAATGCATTACAACAGCTCGACCCGATGCATTATCATTAAAATTACGGTCTAAACCATCCAAACGCAATGAAAGACCATCTCGACCATAATAAGCTTGTTGTGTTTGATAAACCCCAATACTACTTGCTTTGCTATTGAATTTATTAGAAAAGAAATTGGTCAATAAAGCACCGGATTTAATGCCATGCGACACGTAAGTATGAAACAATAATTTTTTTGCTTTTAAATCAAACACCCAAAAACGCTTTTCATTTGAAGGTAAAGAATAATCGATAATGGTTAAAATATTATTATGATCCACATTATATGCAGTAGCACACCTAAGGGTAGTGAGTACCTTATCAATCACGAGTGGATTTAAGTTCGGAGCTTCATGAGTCAACAGCATCTTAATAACATTTAATGATTGGTCGTTAATTTGCTCTGGCTCTGAAAAAGGTGTTATTTCGCTGATGAAACGAATATCGCTCTTAATTGCTTGTGTATGAGGTAACTCTAATGGCAATTGCGGAAAAGAGGTTACAGTTACTGCTAAAAATAATAGCAGGAGAGCACTCATGATTTGTCCTTTTTATAATTGTTCAAATCCTGTATTTTTAATATAGCTCAAATTTTCTATCACAACTGATAATTTTAAAAGATAAGGAGTGATTTATTTTTAGATAGTTTGGATACATAAAGAACGCTGGGCTTTACAGCCCAACCACAATTAGTCACATTGCTTTTACTAGAGATTCTTTAGGAGCGTCCTGATTTGGTTCATATTTGTAACAAATACTCGTTACTGCATTGGTCAGATGCAACAGAGCATTCCCTACATTCTCCGTGAGCGAATTCGCAGAACAACCCAATGTCGCTCCCGCATAAGCAGTACCCAAACCAGTAAAATTAAGAGCAGCATTTCCTATACTGGTTAATGCATTATCATTTCTACTGAAGGTAACTATGTTAAGAGCAAGCATTGCTATCTCAAAACCATTTTCCCAAACAGTTTCCGGATCTGAGAACATCTTATATGCGGTCATAGCGAGAAAAAGGCCATTTGTAACTTGCATGGCTGCACGCCATTTATTTTCCTTATTGAAAAAACCTACCATTTTTTTATCCTCCTGAATGTAGTTAGGTTTGATCGAACTTTAAACATGGCGTGCAGAAAAATCAAGAACTTTATTTCGTTGAGAGCTCAGGAAATTCAAGCACACGCAACTCAGTTTCTTCTAAACGATATAAAGAAAAATGTAACGACAAAATGCTGCATCAATAATCTCAAATATAATCTGGGAAATGCCCTATGAACTTTTTTAGACACAACATATCGATCAATTAAAGACAAACTAAAATAGATTGCTCTTCGTCGAGTTCATTTTGCACTCTAAGGGGTTTGGTTTTTGCAGCAAACAAATGCGATAAATTGTTCATTAACAAACGTACGTTGCGCTTGTTTGGATTTATGTGATTTGATTTTTCTCTGCGTATCTGCCGCTGTTCTTCGGCAACGAACTGGCTTTTTATTTGAATTTTAATCGAATCGTCCAAATTTGGAATTAACTCAATTTGGCGTATGCCCTGATCCACAATATTTTTATACTCACCTATTAACCCATCCACTTTAATTTTCCATGCAGCAGCATCATCAATCATTTTTGCAGTCTTAGTTTTAAAAAAGGAGAAGTACTGAGCTAGAAAATTAGAAATTTTCACGAAAAAACCATCATGTAGTTCGATGAATGCGCTCAAGGTTTGTCTCTTTGCCTGAAGATCCTGAAGAAAAAATAAATTTTCTTTTACAGTATGAAGCAACCTAGAGATAGCTTGCACCGATTCTTTCATTACCTCACTTGCTTTTTGTAACGCAGCAAGCCGCTCAGAACTTTCCTTTGCGATTAACAGTTTTAACTCTTCATCCTGGTTAAAAAAACGGTTATTTATGGCTGTAATTTGGTGCTCTTTTTTCTTTAGTTTTTCTCGTAAGTCTAGCAAACAGGTTTTTGCCAAATCTTTAAGCCCCGCTTTGCAAGTGCCATCCAAGGTAACTGGAAGAGTGCCTGCAATCATGCTTTGCAATACCTGGGGTGTGGTAGTTCGATAAACAACCTGTATTGGTGAAGCCACCCAGCTCACTCGCTGCAGCACTTCTGAAGACAGATCAGGACATTCAACAATAGCTTTTAATTGCTTTATTTTTTCGAGCAATTGTTGTTTTGAGTTTTCTTCTGTAATTTCTAAAAGTATTTGAAATAACTGAGCATGCTCTCCTATAAAATCTAAAAAATCTTTTCTGCCGGTGATTTTTTTATCATTTTCCTCTGCAAATAAAAGCAGTTTATTTACCGCCTCTATTTTGGCGTCAAAATCTGCCTTTTTATTCCGCAGTTCAATGAGACTGAAAATACCTGATAAAACTCTGTCTATATCTGCTTCAAGTGCTGCAAGGCTGTCATGAATGCTTCGTCTTATAGGTTTCTCTGCCTGGTGAAACCTAGCCCCTCCTGGAGCAGGTCGCTTATTATGAGGAAAACCTATTGCTCCTTGATGCTTTACGCTGCTCAAAGGACCAATAATACCTAATACTCTGAGATAACGTTTACTCAAGAGATCTTTAACGGGTTTTAAAGGATCGGGGACAATATCGTTTGTGTTTTTTACTGTTTGCTCTGACGTTAACTGTCCCATTCTTTTCTCTACTTGCAATAAAAAAAAGTTTATCTTAGGCTTGATTTTTTCAAGATCCACAAGAAAAGAAACGACAATTTGCGCCTTCCAATCCCTCTCTATTTGGGCAATTGCTATTTGGATAATATGAAACAGCATGTATGCAGAGAGAAGAAATGTTTTATATTGATTTTTATCAGTAAAAGGAATGCTGTTCAAAGCAAGTAATTTTTCAATATTTCCAATTAAAGCAAAAAGATTGCCTGTAGTATTATCTTTCCAGTTATCATATAAAGTAGCGATGACTTCGCTGGAATGAGTCAGCAATGCTATTTCTTTATCGGCTGTCTCGGGTAGTTGTTCAATTGCTTCATCGATAAAAAGCTTCACAAAAACAGCTGTTCCCCATGCGCGAGCATTATATTGATTAAATTCGTTATACTTTATCTGCGCATTCGCTTTGATGACTTCAAGATTATCTGCTGAGTTAACGTAATTGCTAATAAGCAACGCTGAGTTGAGAGCCTTTTGCTCTGCATGGAATTTACTACCACGCCATTGTTTGAAACGTTCCTTTTTACTCAGCATAGTGGGCTCAACGAATTAGTTAATAGATCCCTAAAGTCCATTCTACAAAAACGCAAATTAAAATAAAACAATAATACTGACTTAATTGTTCCAGGGGACCTAATAAATTGAAAAAAACGAATGATATCAGCGAAATAATGCAAGTGTTTTTAAAATCAGCTATTCTAAATTTATATACCTATGGAGAAACAGCATGCCATCAAAAAAAGGAATTTATCTTTTTACTCTAATTGGCTTACTCCTTGGCTTCGCCCTTGATGGATTATTTCGCAATGAAATTACTAAGTTATTTGATTACATTTTAATTAGTCTTTTTGCCCTTTTGTATGGCTTGGCTTATAACGAAAAAAATAGTTTTCGCTTAATTGCAAGCAGTTTCATTATTGCTCTATTCTTGTCGTTACCCCTGCTTCCTATAGAGGCTCATTATACATCCATACATCTTGAGCATTGGATCACATTTCTGGGGGCCTTCCCGCTATTTGTCTATGTGGGGCATTCATTTCACTACGCATTCCATCATGACAATACCTGGCGTATCCATTATAACAGCTTATTTGCCGCGGTATGGAATACTATTCTTCTGCTTTTTGTTGCTTCTCTATTTGCAGCTTTAGCCAACATACTTATCCTGTTAGGCGCTTTTATTTTCAAAACAGTAGGTAATGATTTTTTATGGAATTTATATTCCAACAACGTCCATTTTCAATTGATTTCCCATGTTACTTTATTTTTTATTGGATTAGGGGTTGGTCAGCAAAACATCAGGATTATCTATAGCTTGCGCTTTCTACTGTTAAGGATGATGTACTACTTATTTCCTTTCTTGGCATTGATTAGTATCGTGTATTTTATTCTTTATTTAAGCCATTTTATCAGTGGCGGTGAAGAATACGTCAATCCCCTCCTTATTTTAATTCCATTAGCTGTATTGGGAATTATATTTTTTAACGCATACTTTCAAGATGGAAGTGTGGAGTCAGGAGCCCCATCGTGGCTGAAATTACTATTACGCATTTATCGAGTGATTTTATTGTTTTTAGTTTTAATGATGACTTATAAAATTTTTCAATCGTATTCTGTGGATGTTAATGTCGTCATTTGTATCATCACGGGGATTTTATACAGCCTGACTTATGCAATCACGGCCTGGCTGCCTGAAAATCTGGAGCAAAAATGGGTACGGATAGGTAACATTAGTTCTGCATTGTATTTTATAATTGTTCTTTTTTTGTTCAATCTTCCTTATATGCCAATAATCTTTCAGGTAGGCGCCCAATAATATAGCGTCATCCACTAAGTTCGAGACAAAGCTCAAGTACATGACTGAGCGTGCTTGCAAGGATAGAGCTTAGTGGTAGCACTACAGGTCAGGGAGAAGGATTCATATTTTTTATTCTATATCTGGAGTCGGCCTGAGATTACCAAATCGTGTATTTTCTTCAACCACCTGATTGACAAATGTATTGCCATAACCAATCCAGCATCCCTTTTTAATGGTCGTTCCTGGACCAATAGCAGTCGACATCCCTATAAAAACATTATCTTCAATAATTACAGGGGCAAGAAAAAGCAAGCTACCTACATCAGAGTGACAACTAATTGACACCCCACTACCAAGAGTGACATTTTTTCCTATAGTGATTAACGGACAATCAACAAAATCTATATCAAAAGAATTTACAATGTGAAAGGAAACTTTGGCACCCAATGCACGCCAATAAAAAAACTTAATCACATTAAATGTTTGCAATAAAGGAGTTAAACCCACCACTTTAGCAGAACGAGCAAGAGCAAAATGACAAAACCAGGCAATAGTCATTTGATTCATTTCACGTTTATACCGGCCTGGTTTTAAGCGTGGCAGACACAATCTAATTCCTGCGATTATCATGATAAAAGCAGCAAATAAAACAAAGGGGGCTGCCGGAAGAACCAACCAGGTGTATGTATAGCCATGATAAATAAATAAACCTGTTAAGCTAAATGCAACAACACTAGGCATCAAACTGAATAAGATGGATACCAGGTCAATAATAAGAAGTATAGAGGTAGTTAATTCAGTTTTTTCTGGAGTTTTTTTTGCCTTGGTTTTATTCTTCTCAGTCATAACATAATGTTCCTTTTTTATAATAGTTTGGCGAAGGTGAAATCATAACAAATTATCAAAAATGATACGGAGGCCGAATTTATTTTTCCGTAATTACTTGCTGAGATATGAGCTTCGGTTTGGTCTGCGCATGACTATCCGCTAATAACTCATCTTTGGGCAATTGGAATAAAACCATGGGCAGTACTTCGTTAGTGCTCACTCCATGGGCATAAGGCTCATTAATCTGTATTAAACGTTCGTGCATTTTTACTAATATAGAATCCGATATTTGAGTTGTATCGTCCGTAACCAAAACAATTCTGTTCCCCAAGCTATTACGGGCAAAATACCAATGCGGCGCTACATCAAAAGAAATATCACTCAACATTTCCTGCAGTTCTTGCCCAGAAACAGAACAATTTTCTAATTTAAGCATCTGTGTCTTATAACAAAATTCAAGTCTTGGTGCTTTATTTAAAAAGCCGATACATTTCACTACATCTTTTAATTGATAACGAACAAAACCCATGGCTGTAGTTAGAAAAACTTCATAATTTTTGTCTTGCTCTAACTCCCAAGATTGTAAAAGGTTCTCTTTTTTAATGGCCTTACCTTCCTCAATAAACTCAGCAATATGTGCACCAGGATGCAAAAAGCCCCCGCTCTGATTGTCAATTGGAACAGTAAGCCATCCTTCTGTAGCGGAATAAGTGCCATCGACTATCTCAATACCAGGCCCTAACAATTTTTGTAATTGACGCGCAGGATATTCACACATGCTTGAAATCCAGCATCCGACTACAGTCAATGATGGCCAAAACTCTTTGAACGACCCTGGTTCTTGCTGTGCCAATTGGAGCAAATAACGCTGCCGTTTCTTCGTCACTTGGAGCGGTGGTAAAAAGTCAGGAACGTTCTTTTCACCTAATAAATAGGGTAAGAAATGCTTAAAATTGTTAAGACAACGCTCAAAAAGAACCTCGATAACCATAGGAGTGACTGCGAATATAGCGCTAAGATCTGAGGCCAGGGCATACAAAGCGGACCATTGGGTGTAGACTTCGGTAGTGTCGAATACTTGATCTGGTATCGCATAAAAACGTTTAATAAAAGAGGGTAAATTACGATAATTAAAATTGCTAATCCAACCAGAAGGAATGCCTGCGGGTGACGTTTTATGAGAATCTACGGCAGCCAAATACAGTAATTTTTCTTGAAACAACCCTGGGTAGTTCTGAGTCAGAGTATAAATATAAGGAGGCATGGTGCGTTGAAACTGTGCTTGAAAAGATTCAGTAATCGGAAAAAATTTTCGAACACCTGCTGTTCCTGAAGTTTCTGACCAAAAAATCAATTTTTCCCCATTTAAGGGCTGAATAAGACTATATTGTGCAGCCAAAAGATCTTTTTCATAATCTTCATAAGTTGTAATTGGAAAATTATTCAGACTTAAAGTTTGGAAATTTTGTAATAAAGGATGCCAATAAGCTGATTTTTTTAACAAAGGCACAATCTCTTGATTCCACAGCCTTTCAAGGGAACGTTCGGGGTATTTGGTATCTTCAATAAAAGCTTGATATTTTTTTCGGGTAATTAGTGCGATTAATCTTCTTTTCCAATTCATTCTCATTACGAACCAAAATGAATACGATACGAAATGATAACCTCAAAAACTAAAGTTGGCGAGGTGCATTAACCTGGAAAAAGCAGTGATGCTTGCTACGCAAGCTAAAGGCACTGAATTCTCCGGGTTAATCAGGTATTTTAATAGGAACCACAGAAAACATCTTATGGTGTTCATAAAACAAAACTAAATGCTCCGCAATAGACTCTTGCAACTTAGGCTCAATAGTTACTCGCCCGTTTAATTTATTAAGAATGAATTGAATTGCCAAATTAAGCCAGTCCAAGCCCGATAATACTTTATCCATTAACTCCTGATTATGATGCCAAAAATGAACACAACAACTTGCTGCAAAAATCCAGCAATAGTGCTCGGCCAAACGAAAAGCAGCCAAACTGCGCGGGTCAAATTGTTTTTGCTCTTGCAATGCGATGACTTGGTGATCCAAACGCTTTATCTCACTGCGAATCGCTGTGATTAATGGGCTGATTTTTTTCGATTTTAGAACAGATATACCAGCCAAAATATCGTCTTCGCCAATAGTGAAAAGACCTAAGCGATTCAGAGAAAGCTCTGGGCAAATACAATTGAGATTAAAAATATGTTCCATTTTTTGTAACTGGTTTGAGGAGCAACTTCCTCTCATTCCAGCTTGGGGCACTAAACTACCTGCAATCACCGATAAATTGACCTGACTGCTTCCGTCAAATAAACCCACCACCGGAATATCTCGTCTGATTTTCTGCAGCATAGCCCACTGTGTTGTCCGTAAATAGGAGCGTGCACCCATCACGATGCTGCATTCCTCGACAATTCCTTCAGTTATTTTAGGAACAAGGAATTTAATAATGGCAGACCAAAAAGATAATTTTTCAGGGAGCACCGAAGCGGCACGGGCCACTATTAAAGCGCTACAATCTGCTATCAATAACTGAGCAAATAGTTCCCCCAATCTTTGTTTCACTACAGGAATTTCATATGCCGTCTTCCCATACAACTGCCTCTGTAGACTAAAAGAAAGCGCTAATCGTAAAGCAGTATCTGCAGCACCAATAGAAAAAGAAGCACAGAGAGTTCTAGAAACCTGTAACGTTTTATAAATGATTTCTAAACCCCGCTTCTTTCCCCCAATCAATGCATCATCAGGCAAAAAAACCTTGTCTAAAGAAAAACCGCTGATATCCAATCCCCTGACCCCAAGCGTAGGGAGTTTGGGCGTTGGCATAAAACCCGATAGAGCCGATTTATCCAGAAAAAAAACAGAAAAACCTAAAGGGCCTCCTCCAGCATGAGTACGGCACAGAAGAGTCACACTCTGCCCCTGAGTAGCGAAATTAATGCACCATTTTCTCCCGAATAGCTCCCATCCATTCTTGCAAGGTTGGGCAACTACTTCATTCGCCATGATATCAGAACCATGATCTTCTTCGGTTAAAGCACATGCAGTAATGTCGCCTCGACGTAAAGACGCTGCCAAATCTTTTTTCTGACGTTCATTTCCGGCTATCCAAAGAGGTAAGGCTCCCAAAAATGATAAACCTAAGGCAATACCGACAGTTAAATCACGTCTACATAGTGATTTTGCTAAAAAAAATGCGACATCGAGTGAAACAAACTGCCCGTTAAGATGTTGAGGGATTAGGTACTCCATAAATCCCCACTCCTGTATGAATCTGATTTGCGGCCAGGCAAGTTCCTCTTGCTCATCATAATGCAAGACCTCTTGAAAATTGACTGGGGTATCCTGTTTTGCAGGATTCCCCAGATAAGTTTCGAATGAATGAATTAATTGCAGCAAATCATGGTAAGAAGACATAATAATCCTTCTATCTGAGGGAGAACGTATTTCTATACAATAGAATGTCGCGCAATCGGCAGATCATTCATTTTGCGAGATAAATACTCCAAATATTGGGCCAATCTACCTCGTATTTGTTGAGGGGCAATAATTTCATCGATTAAACCAGATAGATAAGCCTCCGCTAAAGAAGGATCAAGATTCTGCACATCAGATGCAGGTTGTTTCATCTCAACAGATGCTTGCCCATCAGTACTTTGAACTTTTTTCGTAGTCTCTTTGCCCATCACTCCAAGGGTTGCAGTCTCTAAAGCCAAAACAAGATCTCCTTGTTGAGATGCAGTTTGCATCATTAGAAATGCTGCAGCTCCATAGCATTTACGAACAATCACGCTCATCCTAGATACACGAGTTTGCATCGCAGCACATAACCTAGCTCCATACTGTAATAATCCTTTTTGCTCTTCACGTTTTCCAGGCATAAATCCAGGAACATCAATTAAAGTAAGCACTGGAATACGATATGCATCACATATTCGAATAAATTTAGCTGCTTTTTGTGCTGCATCTGAATCAATGGCCCCACTAAACCGAATACTCTGATTTGCAACAATACCCACTGCATATCCGTGAATATGGACAAATGCACAAATCATAGCCTGCCCATAGGACTTTTTGTATTGCCATATTTCAGAATTATCCACAATCGCCTGAATCAATTCGAGCATATTAAATGGCACTCTGGGATCAGCCGGTATATTGGGCAAGGGCTGCAAAGGTTCCTGAACAGAATGTAGAGGAGGACATTCTCCACTATGTGACGGAAAAAAATTGAGCATGGTTTTAACATGATTAATTTGCGCACTGATACTGTCATCGACAAAATCAGCAATCCCTGTAGTACTCGCATGCATCGCGCTACCACCCAATTCACTCATACTGACTTTTTCACCGATTGCTTGTCGCACTACCATAGGGCTGGTGACCATCAGATAACTACGATGTTTGTTAAAAAAAAGCAAATCCATCAATACTGCAGAATAAGCAGGCGCACCAAGAGTTGGCGCAACAAGCACGGCAAACTGCGGAACCATACCAGATAAGTTGATGTTGTGTGCGATAATTTTCGTGTATTCATCACCGCTTAATAAATTTTCTTCCAAAGAAATACCGGGAGACGCTAAAAAAGCGATGATGGGAATCTGTAAATCTTTGGCCCTATCCATGAGTCGTAGAATTTTTTTTGCGCCTTGGCTGGTAATATATCCTCGGTTCACGGAATTATTATGAGCATATACGGCTACGGGTCTTTGATTTACTTTAGCTAAACCCGTAATCACTTCAGCCCCAAATTGCAAATGAGACTGATTATTTATGGCATAATCTGGAAGTAATGGCAGAAAACTATGATCATCGATAAGATTTTCTATCCATTTTATCGTGGTTTTATCAACAGACGATGAGGACATATTTGCACTCAACTTTTTATTAAAATTAATATAAAATATACACTTCGTCATTACCATGGTCAATTTTCCTAAAAAAACATCTATAATTTTAGGCTCATTGAACTCATAGTGTAATCGAAATAAAAGCAAACGAAAAAACAATTTAAAGGTAACGTATGGAAATTTTGTATCCCCACATCCGTTTTGATATTACAGCAGCAACTCGTGTTCTTCCAGACTCTCCCCCTGTTACCAATCTGGAAATTTTACAAAACTTTCCACGAACATCCGGTCACTCTTTATCTTTTTTAGAAAAATTTGCTGAAAAAATCGGTGAAGAATTTGGTTTTTATTCCCGTTATTGGTGTCATAAACCTTGGGAATCTTTAGATGACTCCAGGGAGTTGACTGCTGAATCATTAGCTACTGAAGCAGTACAAAAACTGTTTGCCGATTATGACTCAAAAAAAATACATGCGCTTCTATTAGGATCAACTACTAATAAACGATTTACAGGGTCCCAAGCAGCGGCGGTTCTTGGGAATTTAGGCGTAGATGCCCCTGCTTATGATTTAAAAGCTGGCTGTTCGACATCCTTAGCGACACTTCATCTTGGCTATGCCTTAATGACATTAGGTTACGCGAATGTGGTAGTCAGTTGTGCCGAAACTTTGTCCAAAGTAATCGATCCTGAAAATGAAAAAACATGGATAGGATTAGCCGATGGAGCAGCAGCATTGCTCATGGAAAAAAAGGAAACCGGTGCATTCGCGGTTGAAAAAACATTTTTTTCCACGGAGGGAAAATACGTTGAAGCCTTTACCACGCAAGGTGTTTTTCCCCCTACCAAAGAGCAAATCGACACCACAGGCTACCATTTGATTGGCGATGAATCACTGATGAAAGAACTGGCCTATGCTAAGTACAAGCAAATCCTGGATCATTTATTACCAACAGAAGAAGACAAAAATAACATCACATGGATTATTCCTCATCAAGTAAATCGCAAATTAATTACTCAACTTCTTCAAGAGTACCAAATGAGTCACAAGGCAATTATTTGGGATTCAGATACGATTGGAAATATTGGCGGCGCTTCTGTTCTTTATTCTTTGGCAAGAGCAGTAGAGGAAAAAATTTTTGATAAACCTGGAAAAATACTCATGATGAGTGTAGGCGGGGGGCTCTCTTATGCAGGACAAGTCTTGCAATTCCATAGGGATGCCTGATGAGTAAAGAGCTTTGCAAAGGCGTATCCCTAATTGATGCGGTTCACCGCAGAGCACTGCATACACCAGAAAAAGTAAGTTGTACGTTTATCAATAGAAATCTAGAAGAAAAGATGACCTATGCTGAATTGGATGAACAGGCAAGAGCCATTGCAGCGGAATTACAGGCACAGGGAGCAAAACCTGGCGATAGGATCTTATTATTATTTACCCCCGGGCTTCCCCTAATCCAAGCTTTTTTTGGCTGCCTTTATGCGGGCTGCATTGCTGTACCTATATATCCTCCCGCACAAGCGAAATTACTAGATAAAGCACATCGCATCATCCGCAATGCAAAACCGGTGCTCGCGATGATGACGGCTAATCATCTAGCTAAATTTGCCACCCTGGATTACAAAGGAAAACCGTATTTAGATAAAGTTCCATGCTTAGCCATAGACAGTATGAAACTGAACATAAGTGCTTTTTGGCAACCACCCACTATTCGCGAACATAATATTGCTTTTCTACAGTACACATCAGGATCCACGATGCATCCGAAAGGAGTCATTATCACGCACGGCAATTTACGGGATAACATCCAAAAGATATACACTGCGTTTGAATTAAATGAAGAAACTATATCCTTCAGCTGGCTCCCGCCGCATCATGATATGGGATTAATAGGTTATATTCTGACCCCTATTTATGCGGGCATACCAGCCTATCTTATGTCTCCTTTTTCTTTTTTACAAAATCCCCTTTCCTGGTTACAAAACATTAGTAAATACCGAGCAACCATCAGTGGCAGCCCCAATTTCGCTTACGATTATTGTGTGAAACGAATTAAAGAAGAAAAAAAACATGGTCTTGATTTAAGCTGCTGGCGAATTGCATCAAATGGAGCAGAACCCATTAGAAAAGAAACATTAGAGCATTTTTATCAAGCCTTTAAAAATTATGGTTTTCGTAAAAAAGCCTTTTACCCTTGTTATGGTTTGGCTGAGGCTACTTTATTAGTGACAGGAACTATTCCCGAAGCTACATACCGAACGCTTTCCTTGGTTAAAGAAGAGTATCATGCTCATCGTGTCCATTTTGCTCAGGAGGAAAACCCACAGAGTCACAATTTAGTCAGTTGTGGTCAGTTTATTCAAACAGTAAAAATTGTGGATCCAAAAACACGTATGCTTTGTGATAATGAACAGATTGGTGAAATTTGGGTACATAGTGCCAGTGTAGCTCAGGGATACTGGCAACAGGATGAGGAAACACATCATGCGTTTCATGGTAAAATTGCTAATGATCCAAGCAATCAATTGTATTTAAGAACAGGGGATTTGGGGTTTGTACATGAAGAGGAGTTATATGTGACTGGCCGCATTAAAGATTTGATCATTCTCTATGGAAAAAACCATTATCCGCAAGACATAGAATATTCTATTCTCCATGCCCCAATCCATAAGTATCTAGGTAAGTGCGCTGCTTTTGTCATGCAAACTGAACAGGAATATGAACTCACGGTCATGTGTGAGATAAAAAACCGCTTCATGTCGCCTGAAGAGCAAGATGCTTTATTCAATAGTATTTTTGAACTGGTTTATCAAACCCATCAACTTGAAATTCATCATATTATTTTTATCCCGCTTAAAGCCATGCCGCATACAACCAGCGGCAAAATTCGTCGAAATTTCTGTCGCAAACATGTATTGGATAATACACTTCCTATGATAGCTTCGTGGCGCTTGAATAAGGTTGAGGGTTAAGAACATGCAATTTCTAGCACAAGATTCGCCAAGTAAAATTGCATTAAGTGTGGCAAATCAGCTTTTAAGTTTTGCTGAATTAGAAACAGCAGTCCACAAAATGTCGTTACAATTAAAAAAACTGCCCAAAGGTTTATTGGTTTTATATGCAACCGCACAACCTTTATTTGTAATTCAATTATTAGCTGCTTTACACATCGGAAAACCTGTCGCTCTTCTTGCCCACCAAGAATCAGAACAGCATAAACGGGCCATTTTAAGTACAAGCATGACCGTAGATGCTCAAGGTGAACTCCTGGAAATTCAAGAAAATACACAGAGGAACCACCATCCAGAACTCGCCTTAGTGCTCTTTACTTCAGGAAGCACAGGCCAAATGAAGGCTGTGCAGCTTTCTCTAAAAAATATCATTGCAAATTGTCAGGCTGTTATGAAAGCGCTTGAGTTTCCTAGAATTACCGATCAATTATTATTTTTACCTTTATCTTACTCTTTTGGCCTGCTTGGGCAATTACTCCCCGGGTTAATCACTGGAATAAAAACACAACTCATCACACAATTTACTGACATTAAAACATTGTTTGAAACTTGCGCTATTCCGCAAATGTGGAGCGGCGTCCCTTCTCATTGGGTCGCGATTCATAAAATGGCGACGCTTTTCCCAGAAGCTGCAGCAAAAATAAAAGCGATTGTCTCTGCTGGAGCTCCTTTGAGCATTATATTGCGTGACAGCTTAATGCATACTTTTCCCAAAGCAATTGTTTATAATAATTACGGTTTAACAGAAGCCTCCCCGCGTGTCTTGACTTATTCCAGCAAAGATCCATTATTCCTTGAAGATTTTGCCGGTTATCCAGTCGGAGATTGGCAAATACGTTTATCAGCGGAAAATGAATTACTCATTAGAGGCAGTCAACTCATGTTGGGCTATTTGGGTGAGGAAAAACAAAACCGAATTCAAGATGGTTGGTTTTTTACTGGGGATTTGGCAGAGCAATTACCTTCAGGTTTGGTAGCAATTAAAGGACGTTTGGATCATATCGTCAATATTGGTGGTGAAAAGGTCAATTTAATTGATATAGAGCACAAAATTTGCCAAATTAAAGGCATTAAAGAAGCGATTGTAATCCCTGTACCTGATGAATTGTATGGTATCCATTTACTTGTATGTCTGGAGAGGAATAGTTTCAGTACTACCACCACAGAACAAATGCTTTGTGACCAGTTAAAACAGCATTTTTTACCGAGAAAACTGCCAATAACAGTCCAATTATTGGATAAATTGCCACGTAACCAACATGGAAAACTTGATAGAAAAACACTGCTTTTAAGCCAAAAGGAAAAAAACCATGCTCACTGAACGAATTCGCAATACATTGACAAAAATTGGACTTGCCTATCCTCGTCATGATACATCCGCTTCACTGGAACAAGGAGGTCTAGACAGCTTAATGTTAGCTTTACTCATCATCGAGTTAGAGCGGGAATTCAAAATTAAGATCCCTGTTATGCCTTTAGTAAAAGAACATTATGAATCAATAAACAGTATTGAAAAACACTTAATTGAGCTGGGGGCACAATGAATATTTTGATTACTGGCGGATCATCGGGTATCGCTCAAGCCATAGCAAAGCGACGGCTGCAATTAGGTGACACGGTCACTATTACCAGTTCCAGCAAGGAGAGTCTCAACAAAACACTGGAATATTATAAACACCAAGAAATGCAGGTCCGTGGTTTGGTGTATCATTTTTCCAATCCGGAAGCCAGTAAGGAAGAACTGCAAAATATGCTGCAGGAACCTTTAGATGGTATCATTCTCAACGCGTTTACACGGGTGAGCCAACTACGAAAATTACATGCGTTATCCTATCCTGCATTACGCGCTTACATTAATGATAATTTGCATGGCAATATCTGGTTAATTCATCACTTATTACCTGCTTTATTAGCCAATAAATTTGGCCGATTGATTCTGGTTTCCAGTCTGTCTGCAATTACAGGAACCAGTCGGTACGGGGCTTATTGCGCAACCAAAGCTGCCCTCGAAGGATTATTTTTAAATCTTGCAGTAGATTACAGTGCCAACAATATTTTATCCAATATTGTACGTGTTGGTTTGATTAAAACATCAAGAACCGAACAATTCTGGAAAAAACCTGCCTATCAAGAAAAAATGGCACAAATTATTCCTCAAGGCATGATGGGAGAAGCGGCTCAAATCGCAGAGGCGATGGATCCCTTATTATCCAAAACCTCATTTATGACAGGCTCCGTCATTACTGTAAGTGGAGGTTTACCCCTCATGCGTTCTGAAGGAATATTATCATCATGAATTTGTTGCGCGCTGAAAAGAACATATACCTCAAAGGACCTTTTATCGCATTGCCTGAGAGGATTGTGAGTAATCAAGAAGTGCTTAATTGGATGAATAGTACTCAAAGTCCAACATTGATCAGCTTCTCGACAGGAATTAGAAACAGACGTTGGGTCAATGAAGATCAGGCATGCAGTGATTTGGCTGTACTTGCGGCAGAAAAACTGTTTGCCGCAAAGCCGGCAGAAAAAAACAAAATCAATCAAATTATTTTGGCAACCATATCAGGAGACTTCCTTGCACCGCCAACCAGTCCACTAGTACAGCACCGACTTGGATTAAAGAATACAGGGGCCTTTGATGTTGGAGCAGCCTGTGCCGGTTTTGTAGTTGGTTTGCATACAAGTGTAGCCATCACCCAAGCAAGTATGGGTTCCGTCTTATTAATTGCCAGCGAGATCCGTTCCAAGTTTTTAAATAAAAATAATTTTGCCACCAGTGTTCTCTTTGGCGATGGAGCAGCCGCATGTGTTGTATCTCCCAATAAAGAAAATGCAGAATTTCGTTTTATTGCCTCCGCTTTATTTGCCGATGGCGAAGTCAGCGATACGGTATCTACCCCTGCAGGGGGGTCACGGCTGCCCGCAGCACATTGCCAAGATCCCGAACTGTTTTACATCACGATTAAAGAAAATACTGCCCTGTTTGTCAAAGCAGTACATGGTATGGTTGATGGAGCAGAAGAATTCCTCAAAGCATTAAATCTTACCCCTGCGGATATCCAATGGTTGGTTCCACATCAAGGAAATAAAAATTTAGTTTTATCTGTTGCAAAACAATTGGGTTTTCCCGAAGAGCGTATTGTTAAAACCGTGGAGGAAACGGGTAATACTTCCGGATCAAGTGTAGGTATTGCTCTGGATTTTCTTCGAGAACATGCATCTATCAAAGCAAAAGATAAAGTGTTATTGGTTGCTGCAGGTGGAGGTGGTATTGCCGCTTGTGGACTTCTGGAAGTGATTTAAACGATTTCATCGTAGTATGGATAAAGTGCATTATTGTACTCTGGGTGCAGCGAACCCGGGTTGAGATGACCAATTTTGACTGGTTCCGCTTCGTACACCCAGGCTACTATTTTTATTAAAAGCTTAGCTTTGAACTAAACCAATATTCAGCCAAAGGCGTTCCTTTATAATGTGCTAAATAAAGGTTGAAAAATTCTTGTGCTGCCTTTTTTTTATTGCTTTGTAATAAACAAATCAAATAAGTCTGTGCAATGATTTCTGACTGTGCATCACTGCCGCCAATTTCAGGGTACCTGGAAATACAAGGGGCTATCAAATCACAGGCGGATTGAAAATCATTATTAACAAAAGCATGAATTCCTTTACTCAATGGTAAGATAACAGAAAACCACAACGATTGATTATATCCCTTAACCAGGGTTTGGGCATACGTTTCAATTGATGCCAAGGATTTCTGAGCGGCGTCCTCGCGGCCTAAACGGGTAAGACAATATACATAATGGACTGTGTTAAAACCGGTATAATGCATAAAAGGATTTTCATCCAGATAACTTGCAAGAGCATTAAATTGCTCTAATTGCGGTAATCCTGCCATATCCATCCGCCATAATAATGAGATGGCGTCTATTTGCTCAGTAATGATTTGGGGACAGGTACCAAAAATAACAGGGTATAAACCCATTGCTTTATCGGCTTGTCGGAATGCAAGGTAAAATAAAGCCAAATGCCAGCTGTTATGTCCGCGAAGAAGTGTTGAGATCTGCTCCCAGCTCCCACGGAACGTTTCTAAAGCTGCTATCCCTTTTGCACTATTTTTTGTGTTGAGATAGATATGAGCCAGAGTATGATGCGCCCAAGGTGTAAGCGGCTCGATGATCAAAGCCTGCTCTGCCAAACGTTGTGCATCTGATATATGACCACACAATTCCGCTGCAAAAGAGTGCATGGCTAAAAAGTGGGATTCATCCTGATTATGTACTGCTATTCGTTCGCAAAATTTCAAATAATGATGGCCGTTGTAAGCTTGTCCCGAACAATAAAATAACCATTCCGCAAACTTTGCGGCTAAGGTATCGCGCGGATAGAGAGCGGTTAAAGCTGCTAAAATTGTTAAAGCACTTTCATACTCCAAATTCATCCACGCTTTAACTGCCTGATAAGTTAATTTTTCTCTTAAATTAACCGAATACAATAATTTTTCAGCATGCAATAAATGTTCTTTTGCTAAAGCAGTGTCTGGACCCGTCTGGCCATAAAGATAAAATGCAGCGGTATAAACTTGGAGAAGTAAATTATCAGGATTAGTTTTGACTGCATCTAAAATAAAATAAGGCTCCTTGCCTGCTCCCAAGACTTGTTGATGGAAGTGATTGATGCTTTCTATAACCTGCAATGATTGAGTCGTTACTGATAAACCACGATTTGTTTCCATATTTTTTCCGACGAAGACTTCCTTCTCTTATTATACATCTCTTTAAAATAATAGAGTCAAATGAAACAACTAAGGAAGATCAGCGATATGATTTAATTGCATCAAGCAGACTCATCGAATAATCTAGTGACTCAAATAAACAAGGAACAAAAATATGAAGAGTCAAAAAGAATTATTCGAGTTTTTATGTGAATTAATTGATATACAAATTAAAAAATATTTTTCATTAGCAAAATTTGGTGTTGGTCCAGATGCGCGTCTTAATGCAAAACTTGTTTTAGACGAAGTGAATGAGTTGTTAGAGTTTGCTGGACAGCTTATAGAAGACTTAGAAAATCCTCAACAGGGTACCGCAACTCAAGAACATTTTACTTCTCTTTTTAGTCAAACGAAATTTTATATTGAACAAGAATATGTAAGAGCCTATGCAGGGTGGTTGCTCTCTGAAAATAACATTCACTCGGAAGTTAAAGAACGGGTAGAAGAACAATTACATCGAATCAAGCAAATAGGAGAGTCAGCACAAATTGACAGTGCCATACCTTCCAAACCACTAACTGATATACAAAAACAATGTGAGCATGACAGTAGTGCCATTGCCTTTCGTATTTTAGATTTAGCTAAAAGCGTCAAAGAGAATCCAGAAATGGAACTCCCTAATAACATACCTCTACACGCACGGATCATATTAAAAAAAAATGCTACCACTCGCTATTGCGCACAAGAGATTGCAAAACCAATTGAGGAGCTCCACAAAAAATATGATAATTTTTTACGCCAGTCAGAACTCGAAAAAAGCAGTAGCCTGTTATTAAAAGAAGATGCTGAATCCCATCAAAAAAAGCATAAAGAAAAATGGGAAAATTTATATAATCGCTATAAGAGCATTGAACCTTCTTCACAGTTGTTCTCTCCCGATCATGAATGGTATAAGGTTGCCCTTCCTGAAAAAAAGAAGTCTGAGACAGGCTACTCCTCACGAAACCTTATGCTATTTAGTGGAGTCGTTATAACTGGCGTTGTAGCGATTTCTATGCTTATCTCTTATTTCATGCAATTAGATGATGAAAATTCTTTAGGTTCTGTATTGAAACTCTGATTAGAATTGGATGCACGAAGCCTGGGTGGAGGCATAGCAGCCGTAACCCGGCTTTAAGGATCTGTGTAGGTGGTCAAGCACAACCGATTCAGTACGTATTCACATGGGAACCGGGCTATTTCAGATCTTTTATGTATAGAGATGTCAAATCCCTATGAACAAAAATACAAAAGTAAAAAAACGGTTATGCCTGAGTAAACGCAAACAAATCTTTATATGTATGAAAGTTCATCGCATCCTCTTCAGTCACCGTTAAATTATATTCTTCACTAAGAATAGCCAGTAACTCAACGACTTTTAAAGAATCTAAATGCAAGTCTTCTATTAGGGCCGTATCATTATGAATTTCCTCTGCTTTACTACCTGATAATTTGGATATAATATTTTTTAATTCTGTCTCAGTAATTTTCATAAACAACACCTTTTAATGATCTTTTGAGGCCAGATAATACCATGAAGCGAAAGAACCTAGGCCTAAAATAAGTAAGATTATAGCTAAAGATAGTTGGCCATACCATTCACCTAGAGCGATAATCCCGCTCGACAACGCAGCGCTTAAATCTTGCATGCATGCATATAAAGCTCCTACTGTTCCCGCCATATGTGGAAATGGATGGAAAGCGCCAGCAAATGCATTGATAAAAGTAAACCCTACCCCCATGCTAAACAACGACACGGGAATCATGATGGAGAGTACGTTCTGCACTCCTATGAGCGACAAAAATAACATGATAAAACCACCTATTACCATAAAAACAATTCCGATAAATACCATGTAGGATACACCTTTTCTCATCACCATTTGACTATTAATTATTCCGCTCACACAGATTGCACCGGCAATAAAAATGGTCAATTGACCAAACTCTATAGGACTAAGGCCTAAGGTGTCCTGAAAAAGAAAGGGGGCAATCGCAAGATAGCCAATGATACCTGCAGAAGCAAAACAAGCGCACAATGCATAGCCTAGAAACACTTTAGATTGTAACAAGGTGAAATAATTATCGCGCATGACCCTGAGTTGAGTTGCTTGGGGATTAAGATTTTTATTTGTTTCAGGAAGCGTGCATAATGCCAAAATCCATATCGCGATACCGAATACAAGCAGAAATAAAAAATTGACACGCCATCCAAAATGCTCCTGGATATATCCCCCCAGGACTGGAGATGCCACCATAATAAAAACACTCACGATCCCTACATAAGAACCTATCTTAGATAAAATTCTATCAGTAAAAAGATCGCGGACCAGGGATCGACCTACTGAACCACAACATCCAATACCAAATCCCTGAATAAAACGGCCAATAATCAAGACTAAAACTGAAGGAGCAAGAAAACAGCACAAGCTGCCTAAGATACTTAGGCCGACACCAAAAATAAGAGGTGGTTTACGACCAATTTTATCCGATAAAGGACCATAAAATACATGGGAAACACTTAAACCCAGCATAAAAAGAGATAAAGTTAATTGAATGGATGCTTCACTACTTTGAAACTCTTTAGTAATGGCGGGTAATGAAGGAATATATTGATCAGTCGTCATCTGCATCAATATCATAAGCATTAAAATAACAAAAATCAGCAAAGGCTGTAACGAAACCTGTTGAACATCATTTTCTTTGTGCATCAAAAAGCCCTTTTTTACTTCTGAATTTAATGATCTACTCTAAACTAACCCATGGTGCAATCACACCATGCATAGCCCTAAGATAATCAAACAGCAAATAAAACCAATAAACCAAGTAGTTGATCTTAAGGAAGCTCTATCCATTAAATAAAAATAGCTATAAATAACTCGAGAAACGATAAAAATAATCGCCAAAAGTTGAATTGTTATTCCAATATGATGAGTAGCTATTGCGGTTAATGTGGCAGTAGCAAAGACAAGCAAAGCTTCAAAACTGTTTTGGTGGGCTGCAACCGCTCGTGCACCCATTCCTTGTAGCCTTGCCTGTTGAACTCGTGGATAATGATTATCGTATTTCCCTTCTTTTTGCATAAAATTAGCAACAACAAGTTTGAGAAGGTAAGGGAACAATATCGCAATGAACAAACAAATAATTAAAGTAGTCATAGGCAATTTTTCCTGCTAGTAATGGCTCGCAACTTCTGTATAAAAACATCGTAGCCTAGAGCAACGATGCAAACCGGGTTACAAAAAATTTAAATTAGGTACTGTTTACAAGGCCTAAGGGTTAGTGATTACTTCTAATCACTAAAAACGAAACCATAATAGCGAGAATATTAATCCAGTACAATGACTCACACGTCCCCTATCTAATAGGGAAAATAGTACTTTCTACCAATTAATTTCTTCTGTTATGATGAATTTATCGAGTTGTTATCATTTCAAGGATTGTATTATGGTGCAAGATGAGTCAAAAAAAAAATCGAAAGGGCATATTGTCCTATCATCCCATCCATCTGGGCATACCGCTGCACCGCTAAAAATAAAATGGGGAGCAGAAAATCCTAAAGAACGCGGCCCGGTAATTGCCTCTCTGACGAATATAAAAAATCGCAATGCAGTCGGCACACACTCTGGCTCATACTCCGTTTATCGAGCACTGGCGGTTGCTGCCGGGGTATTGGATTCCGAGCATGTACCTGACCTTACTGATACTACGCCTCCTGTAGCCATTGGCCCACATCCCCAGTGGAACGATACCCAGAAAATCATCTCCATCGATCCCTGGGGACATCTTGTTGCCAGTGTATTCGCGGAAGAAATTCAAGCGGGATATGATATTCGTCCTACAATAGCAGTTACTAAAGCACATATAAATATTCCCGAATTGCATACCGCCATCCAAAAAGGCAGGCTCACACCCGATGGAAAAATATTAAAAGAGTCGGGGGATGTCTCGGTCACTAAAGTCGCTGTGGAACCAGTGTGGTATTTACCTGGAATTGCAGAACGCTTTGGAATTTCAGAATCACTTTTACGTCGTACCTTATTTGAACAAACAGCCGGAATGTTCCCCGAATTGGTAACACGCTCTGACTTTGATGTTTTTTTACCGCCTATAGGCGGATTAACGGCTTATTTTTTTGGCGATGTAACCACCATCCACGATCCCAAAATTGAGCTTACCTGTCGTATTCATGATGAATGCAATGGTTCTGATGTATTTGGCTCCGATATTTGTACCTGCCGACCCTATTTAGTACATGGGATCGAATTATCTATTGAATCTGCCCAAAAAGGTGGCGCTGGTCTGATTGTTTATAATCGAAAAGAAGGAAGAGCTTTAGGTGAGGTGACCAAATTTTTGGTTTATAACGCCCGCAAAAGACAGAAAGGTGGAGATACTGCTGCTAAATATTTTGAAAGGACTGAGTGTGTTGCCGGAGTCCAAGACATGCGATTCCAAGAACTCATGTCGGATGTTTTACATTGGCTTGGCATTACCAAGATCCATCGTTTTGTTTCCATGTCCAATATGAAATATGATGCGTTACTCAAATCAGGAATTCATGTTGTAGAACGAGTAACCATTCCCGATGAACTCATTCCTCTTGATGCACAAGTAGAAATGAATGCCAAACGTGCAGCAGGCTATTATTCACCTGAGCGAATCGTTGATATTAATGAGTTAGCGAAAACCAAAGGACGTGATCTTAATGAGTAATGAACAAGAAATTGCCAAAGTATTAGCCACATTAGGAGATCCACGTACCATACGCGTACGCTCCCAAGCTATTTTAGAGCGAGTCAAAAAAAACCAATCACAATACTTTTTCCTAGATCCAGAAAAAATGACCACTACAGCTTCATTTGTCATTGAAGTCATTCAGGATAATTATCCAAATCTTGATATTCCATATCATAGCCGTTGGCGTCATTTTGAAGCTGGGAATATTAATCGAATAAAAAAAATGCAGGAACAATTGGGTACCTTATCTGCAGATGAATGGGGTAAAATTCTTTACGAATTGGCTATCATTAGTGTAATCCTGGATGCAGGCGCCGGCCAATACTGGCGCTATAAAGAATACGAATCAGGAATCGAATATTCGCGCTCCGAAGGACTTGCCCTGGCAAGCCTATCTCTTTATCAAAAAGGAATGTTTAGTGCTCATCCATCTCAACCGTTGAGAGTGGATGCTGAGCGTTTATTGGCTTTTAATGAAGCCGACCTACGTGATGGTTTTCAAGTCACTGCTAACAATCCTCTAGAGGGGCTTTCCGGACGAGTTGCATTGCTGAATCGACTCGGTGCATTAGTACAAAAGGACGAACATCATTTTGAAAAAGGAAGCCGCTTAGGTAACTTTTATACTTACATTAATTCATTAGCATCAAATCATGTGCTTACTGCATCTCAGATTTTCCATGAAGTGCTCGATACATTTACTGAAATATGGCCAACACGACTGCGTTTTCATGGAATCCCGCTTGGAGATGTATGGCAATATAATGCATTAAAATCAAATGAAGCCGGCTCCGAATACATTCCATTTCATAAACTATCCCAATGGTTAACTTATTCTTTGATTGAACCCCTGGAACAAACAGGAATTACAGTAACTCATCTGGAAGAACTAACTGGTTTGCCGGAATATCGAAATGGTGGTTTGCTCATTGATTGCGGAGTGTTGCAAATTAAAAATAAGAAAATTCTGGAAGAAGCACTTCCACCAGATGCAGAAGCGATTGTAGAGTGGCGTGCATTGACCATTGTGCTATTGGATGAATTAGCCGTATTAATCAGAAAAAAACTGCAAAAAAATGCCAAAGAACTTCCGTTGGCTAAAATTTTGCAAGGAGGCACTTGGGAAGCAGGACGACGAATTGCAAAACAAAAACGCCATCAAGGTACTCCACCTATTCAGATTATTAGTGATGGCACCGTTTTTTAATTTAAAGCATGTGTAGCCAGGCAAAAAGGTGTAAGGTTACAACTTACAGATAAAATCGCAGTTTGGAGTCAAAATGAATAATCAACACGTTGTTGTAGTGCAGCACCCGTTAATTCAGCATAAGTTAACCATTATGCGTCGAAAAGATACCAGCACAGTTAAATTTCGCACATTGATGCATGAAATCAGTATGCTGCTCGCTTATGAAGTCACTCGTGATTTGGAAATGGAATATGAAGAAATCGAAACACCTTTAGCCATGATGCAATCGCCAGTTTTAAAAGGTAAAAAAATGGTTTTTGTTTCAATTTTGCGCGCAGGAAATGGTTTAGTCGATGGCATGTTACAACTTGTCCCTACAGCGAGAATTGGCCATATTGGCTTGTACCGTGATCCTAAAACACTAGAGGCTGTTGAGTACTATATTAAGCTCCCAGAACATACTCGAGACCGTGATGTGATTGTAGTTGATCCCATGCTGGCGACTGGAAATTCAGCGATCGCTGCAGTCAAGGAAATTAAGGCAATCGAGCCTAAATCCATCAAATTTCTCTGTCTGCTCGCCTCTCCTGAAGGAATAACAGCATTTCATGAAGAACATCCAGATGTTCCTATTTTCACGGCAGCCATAGACCAGCAGCTCAATGAAAAAGGCTATATTATTCCAGGATTAGGTGATGCAGGAGACAGACTTTATGGTACAAAACTGGAGTATTAGCCACTAAATATCAAGTACATAGACATTAAACATCCCCAGTACAAAAGCAAATTTTGTTGAAATATTGGATTCGCAGTGTTAATATTGAACACCGTGCCCGGTATTATATAAAGGATGTTTTAATGTCTTCAAATGAATCTGCAGCAATACTTTCACCTCTGGCAGTAAATAAAAAGTATTCATGGGCAAAACATGATACCGTTTGGATGTTAAGTCTTTACGGTACTGCTGTGGGTGCTGGAACCCTTTTTCTTCCAATAGATGCTGGACTTAATGGGATTTGGCCCTTAATTATAATGGCGGTGCTTGCCTTTCCCATGACTTACTTTTCACATAGAGCGCTATGCCGCTTTGTCTTATCAGGTTCCTCTACTCAGAATGACATTACCGATGTGGTTGAAGAACATTTTGGTATTTTTGCAGGAAGAATACTGACTGGTTTATATTTTTTTGCAATTTATCCAATCTTATTAATGTATAGTGTGGCCATTACTAATACTACTGAAAGCTTTATTGTCAATCAGCTAGGAATATCCGCCCCGCCAAGAGCACTTCTATCCATAATACTTATCCTTGCACTCATGGCTATAGTCCGATTTGGACAAGAAGCTATTGTCAAATCGATGTCTTTATTGGTTTATCCTTTTGCAACAATATTATTATTTTTATCCATTTATTTAATTCCAAACTGGAATAATGCCATTTTACAACATAGCAACTTATTGCATGCGAATGGAGTGCATGGACTGTTAATGACTGTATGGCTAGTCATTCCGGTCATGGTATTTTCTTTTAATCATTCACCTATTATTTCTTCTTTTGCTGTTAATCAAAAACAGCAATATGGAATTGATGCAGATAGTAATAGTACAGCGATCATGCGTTACAGCCATTTATTCATGGTCTTATCGGTGATGTTCTTTGTATTCAGTTGCGTTTTTAGTCTTTCACCTCAAGACCTTTTGCAAGCAAAGCAACAAAACATTTCTATCCTGTCTTATTTAGCAAATCATTTTAAAACACCTTTGATTGCTTACATCGCTCCTATTATTGCCTTTATTGCAATTTCCAAATCCTTTTTAGGACATTATTTAGGTGCTAAAGAAGGTTTGAGCAGCATTATTGTGAACCTCTTAAAATCAACAGGAAAAACAATAAGTCAAGGCAAACTGCAACGCATTATTGAAATTTTTATGGTTGTCACGTGCTGGATTGTAGCCACGATAAATCCCAACATCTTAAAAATGATAGAAACCCTAGGTGGGCCCATTATTGCTATCCTATTGTTTATTATGCCTATGTATGCAATTGCCAAAATCCCAGCAATGAAAAAATATAAAACAGATCGTGTCAGTAATGTATTTACAACAATCATGGGCATTATTGCTATTTCAGCAATATTGTATGGTTTGCTATAATACGGAACGCAGGCTGGGCAAATCTCGGGCTGCTTTGCTTACAAGGTGAACACCTCTACTCCTATTTTCATTCCTAACAAAATATGAAACAATCCATAACAATTTTTATTCAATACTACTTCGATGCACGTTGAATTTCACCACATACCTATAGAAAACATTCAAGCGGGACAATATCAACCCAGACAAGATTTTAATGACATCGCATTAAAAGAACTCGCCCAATCAATTGCATCACAAGGTTTAATTGAACCTTTAATCGTTAGGTCAATCGCAAAACAGCGTTATGAAATTATCGCAGGCGAAAGACGATGGCGCGCTGCAAAAATAGCGGGATTACAAACTGTCCCTTGCCTCATTGGAAATTATAGTGATAAACAAGCATGTGCCCTCACTCTAATAGAAAATATTCAACGAGAAGATTTAAACTTGATTGAAGAAGCAAGTGCTTATCGACGTTTGATTGATGAATTTAATTATCATCAAGATGAAATAGCAACCTTAGTGGGGAAATCACGTAGCCATATTGCCAATATTATTCGGTTATTGGGTTTAAGTGAACAAATAAAAGATCTAATTCGCAATAAAACCTTGTCTCTTGGTCATGCACGAGTTCTTGTAGGGTTAGAACCAAACTATCAGGAATATTTAGCAAAACAAACTATAACGCAGCAATGGTCAGTAAGACAGTTAGAGCACGCAGTAAAAATTCAAAAAAACAAAGAGTTTTCTCCGTCACAAAATGCAAAAAGAGATCGAGATATTGAGCGGCTACAATCCGTATTGGGGGAACAATTAGGTGCACCAGTACAAATAATAAACGATAATAGTGATGGTGGATGGTTACAAGTTAAATTTTTTGATAATGATACGCTTGCGGGTCTTTTGGAGCGGTTAGGCTTGCGATATGATTAGGCAATGGTTATCAATTTTCTATTCTGTATATGATAAAACAAAAGGAGCGTCACCAGTGAAAAGGATTTTAACCGGCGCATTTTTATTGGCATTATGCACTTTATCATATGGGATAAGTATTCAAGGCGAAGTAGATAAATTAATTAGCCGTGTTAATCCAAATGTTAATCTTGGAGTCGTCGTTCTTGACCTCACTTCTGGACAAACGCTCTATCGTCGCAATGCAGGACGTTTATATATCCCTGCAAGTAACATGAAGCTTTTTTCTGAGGCAGCTGCATTAATGGTACTTGGTCCAGATTATCGCTTTGAAAATCGATTAAGTATGAGTGCGGGAAAAATACAGCAGGGAATACTCCAAGGAAATGTTTATGTGCAACTAAGCGGCGATCCTTCATTTAATCGTAATGATTTAATAGCACTGCTTTCCTCATTGAAAGAATGGAATATCAATACCATTCAAGGTAATGTATATATCGATAGCAGCCTCGCGCAAGTCGATCCCTATCCACCTGGCTGGCTCACTACCGATTTATCCTACAGCTATGGAGCACCAAATGCCCCGGTCATGGTTGACTCCAATCGTCTGACTGTTACCGTAAACCCAGGAGCCCAAGCTGGAGACACTGCGATTGTTGAAGTAGACGATGGTGGTGGTGCTATCGCATTAAATAATCAGGCAACAACAAAACCCAATGCCAAAGGTTGTGGCGTCGGTTTTCATTTGGATCAAGACAATAATTTAACTGTCCGAGGCTGTGTTGGAGTTGCTCAATGGGCAGTACAACAACGTTTGGCGATAAAAAATCCTCTGAAGTATGCTCAAAGCATGATCAAAGCCCAATTGGCAAAAGAGACCATTCAACTCAATGGCGAAGTACAATTAGGAAAAACTCCGGCAGGCTCAATCTTAATTGCAACACAACACTCTAAGCCCGTATCACAACTGATGGCAGATACCTTAAAACCATCGGATAATCTATATGCTGACAGTTTGTATTTGCATGCAGCAGAAAAACTCAATGGTGCACCAGTCAATTGGCGAGATGCCGAACCCTTAATTAAGAATTTTTTACAATCACAAACAGGAATCGATTTTACTAATGCGATTTTTACGGATGGTTCTGGCCTATCGCGCTACAGCTTAGTTACCCCGGAGCAAACCATTTCACTATTAAAATTTTTATATCAGCGTTTTCCTTTATCCTATGAATACATATCCGCATTACCTATCTCCGGACGTGACGGAACCTTGCAAAAGAGATTCCGCATCCCCACGCAACAGGGTTTTGTTCGCGCTAAAACAGGGACTATGACTGGAATAAATAGTCTTTCAGGATATTTATATACTGCCAATGGCCATACTTTAGCGTTTGCAATGTATGTCAACAGACAGCCAGGTAAAGCTTCTGGACCTGGACGTCCTGTATTGGATGCTTTATGCACTTATTTCTTGCAAAAGAATCCAGACAGCAGTAGTTTGAGTCGAATTTTTTCACCTCATCAACGCATTAGTTTCCAATCAAATCCTACGCAAGCCGAAAAGCAAAGAGCCCATCAGGCCAAATGGAGGCGTTTGGAATCTGCAATACGAACTGCTTTGAAGGGCCAATCTGTAAATATAATATATAGAGGTAATGAACTTATAGTAAAAGATAACCAAGCCGATCCTGAAAAGGTATGGACCGCACTGCAATCCGTGGTAAAGAAATATCCTTTTGGAGTGATGTTATCTTCCAATACTCTATCGATTAATCCTTCAGTTAGCCCTGCCCTACTCTGGGTGCAAACAGACACTCCCAATCATGCGCAAAGGACCTGGAATATTCGTGAAGCAGCTTAGGAATGTGCTCTGTGAAGTAGAGACTACTTTCATAAACAATATCCTGATATAAACCACAATGGAGATTCAATTGAATTCATTTTTTAAGATTGTTTTAGTGTTTTTTTGCTTTCTTCATTCTGTATATGCAACACCAAGCTTTTTAACAATTAGTGATATTCATTATGGCAGTAATAACTCATCACGTGATGGAGAAGATACAGGCCCGGAGTTTCTGAAAATCACGATGAAAGAATATGCAAAATTAAGTCAAAAAGTAGACTTTATTCTTTTTTTAGGTGACTTACCCACTCATTCCTTATTTAACATGCCTAAAAAAGGGGCTTTTGAAAAAACGGTATTTGATGAATTATATGAAAACGATAAAGATTTAAAACCTATTTTTTATATTACTGGTA
The DNA here is from genome assembly GCF_001467945.1 of Legionella parisiensis. Classification (GTDB taxonomy): domain Bacteria; phylum Pseudomonadota; class Gammaproteobacteria; order Legionellales; family Legionellaceae; genus Legionella; species Legionella parisiensis. Next base: position 459,732 of record NZ_LNYQ01000013.1, on the reverse strand, counting down.
ATAACGACTCCTTACTTGGTAATTATCAACCCTTCGAGTCAAATGGTGTTTCCCCGTTAAGTTTTGCTACGGACTGGAATGGCGCTTGTGCTCATTGCAAAGGATTAATTATTGATGGCAGCCACATGTATCACGATGGGTATTATTCCAGTTACGTGATACCAGGAAATAAAAAAATTATTTTAATTGCCCTAAATGCCACTCAATGGACAAATACTCCCATATTTGCAAAATATCCTAATCAGAAACACGATGCTTTAATTCAGCTTTCCTGGCTGAATCAGCAATTAAAGAAACATCATGCCAAACAACTATTAATTGCCATGCATGTACCACCTGGAACTTCATATCGGGGACAACCCATGTGGCATAAAGCGTACTTACAGGAATTTATAAAAATATTAAATAACAACAAAAAATCATATGGAGAAATTACTCTCCTCACATCGCACACGCATATGGATGAAATAAGAAAAATTCATCTAGATGATGGGGGCAATATTTATGCCTTTTCTACGCCAGCAATTAGCCGAATCCATCATAACTACCCAGGCATGAAAATATTTAGCATGGATAATAATCTGAAAATTAATAATTTTACTACTTATTATACGAGTAATCTCAACAATTGGAAAAATCAGCAATACCAAGCTCTCCACTCACCACGTGCTATTTTTTCGCAGTGTCATCACAAAATATTATCGCAATGCCTAAGTACATTAAATACCGAACAAGTATGTAATCATTTAGATAAGGGTTTGTTTTATGGAGTAAAAAGTTCCAAGGTACCTCGTCATGAATGCAACACAATATATAGCGTCATCACTTAAGTTTAGACAAGGCGCAAGTAAAAGTAGGTGAAGGAGAGTACACAAGTACATAATGCTTGCAACGATGTATAGAACTTAATGGCAGGTGCTGTATCAAGCTTTCACTAATTGACAAATCTATAAATCAATTCTAACGTTGATATCAGTTATCATTAAAGGGACCTTAATATGAAAGCACTTTATACAGCAACAGCACGTACGCACGGTGGACGAAACGGCCATATAGAAACTTCAGATGGTTTATTAAGACTGGACTTAGCAAAACCAAAAGAATTAGGCGGTCAAGGCGGCGGTACAAATCCGGAAGAATTATTTGCTGCAGGTTACTCCGCATGTTTTGAGAGTGCTCTGCGTCATGTTGCCAGTTTACAGAAAATTTCTTTACAAGATGCCTCAATTCTTGCTCAGGTCTCTTTATACACCACACCAGAAAAAGGATATAAGCTAGGTGTTGAAATGCATGCTCATCTTGTGGGCTTAAGTCAAAATGATGCAGAAGATTTAGTCGCCAAAGCACATCAAGTTTGCCCCTATTCCAATGCAATTCGCGGCAATGTCGATGTGGAATTTAAAGTAAGTGTTGAATAAAGCCTATTGAATGAAGCGGAAGCTTTGGGCTGCCTCATTCATACTTTTTAATTAGATGGCGAGCTGTTTCTGTGCATTAAGATTTTCGGCAACAGCTCTCCCCAATTTGCCAATATAATCCTCTGGATAAGTCGTTTTTTTACATCCAAAAATATCAAATAGTGAATTATTATGCTTTATTATTTTCATCTTTTCTGTATCTTGAGTAAAAGTTTTTATAAAAGCATCAATCTAAGGAAAGAAATAATTCATTACAAATTTTTCAAAAAATAATTCGGTATTAAAATCAAGTTTTGTTTGTACCACTTATCTATACAAATTCTTTAAACATAAGTGACAAAAACAAGACAACAGAAACACTATCTCAATGAATAGGCTTCATTATTGGGAATTTTATGTTGGTTGGTTGGAGAGTTCCTGATAATATAAATTTATTTCTTAAAAATTGTCTATGAAAAACAATCAATTTGATCTCATTGTACTAGGTGGGGGCAGCGGCGGTATTGCCAGCGCTGTTCGAGCTGCTAAATATGGTGCCAAAGTAGCGGTAGTAGAACCCAGTTTTTTGGGCGGTACTTGCGTTAACTTAGGTTGCGTTCCCAAAAAAGTGATGTTTAATGCATCCATGATTAATGATATCGTGCACCATGCACCTGAATATGGTTTTTCACTCACAGCACCAGCCCTTGATTGGGGTACCCTGGTTAATAAACGTAATGCCTATATAGAACGACTCAGAGAGAACTATGCAAAGCGTTTTACTCAATTTAATATCACTTTAATTCAGGGTACTGGTACATTCCATGATACACAATCAATTAAAGTAAATGATATTCTTTATCAGGCACAACATATTATCATTGCAACAGGCGGCGAACCCTCTCAACCAACAATTCATGGGAGCCAACATGCGATTGACTCGGATGGTTTCTTTGCCTTGACGAAGCAACCTGAAAAAGTGGCAATAATCGGAAGTGGCTATATCGGAGTAGAGTTGGCTGGCGTATTGAATAGTTTAGGCACTGAAACCCACCTACTAATGAGAGGCTTACGGCCATTATCGCGTTTTGACAATGTCTTGGGTGATACTTTAATGGAGCTCATGCAACAACAAGGCATTCATATTCACCAAAATCATCAAGCAAAAGAAATAAACTTACATAGTGATGGCAGAAAATCTATAGTATGCTCCAGTGGCTCAATTATTCAGGATATCGATGTAATTATTGCCGCTGTGGGAAGAAAGCCCAGAACATCAGGATTAAACCTCGAGAAGGTAAGTGTGGCTACTGATGAACAGGGATTGGTTTTAGTCGATGCTTTCCAAAATACCAGTACTCAAGGTATTTATGCTTTAGGTGATGTGACTAATGCGCCTGCTCTAACTCCTGTAGCAATTGCTGCAGGCCGCCGTTTGGCAGATCGTCTATTTGGCCAGCAACCAGAAGCTTGCCTAAACTATGACAATATCTGCACCGTCATCTTTAGCCATCCTCCGATAGGTACAGTTGGGCTTAGTGAAGAGGAAGCTGTTGAGCAATACGGCAAGGATCAAATTAAAATCTATCAAACCCGTTTTACACCTATATTTGATGCATTTTCTGAAGAAAAAACACCTACAGTAATGAAACTGGTAACGCTTGGAAAAGAAGAGAAAATTATTGGTTTGCACGTCATTGGATTAGCAGCTGACGAGATGCTCCAAGGTTTTGGTGTGGCAATAAAAATGGGAGCCTGCAAAAAGGATTTTGATAATACTGTTGCCATTCATCCGACAAGTGCAGAAGAATTTGTAACTCTGGTTTAAATAATATGAATGATGCCATTCGCAGTTTTCAAGGTAAATCTCCTTCGATGGGTCAACGAGTCTATGTTGATCCAAAATCAGTAATCATTGGTGATGTATCTTTGGGTGACGATGTATCTATTTGGCCGATGGCTGTTCTACGCGGCGATGTAAACTCGATTAACATAGGTAATGCCTGCAGCATTCAGGATGGAGCAGTTTTGCATGTTACTCATGATGGACCCTATACTGCAGGCGGACAGCCATTAATTTTAGGCCAAGGAATTACAATTGGGCATCAAGCAGTGTTACATGGTTGCACCGTGGATGATTTCTCCCTCATTGGCATGGGCGCATTAATTTTAGATGCTGTGCATATACAGCATCATGTTATGGTTGGTGCTGGGGCATTGGTTACCCCAGGAAAAATATTGGAAAGCGGCTATTTATATCTTGGTAACCCAGCTAAAGCAATCAGGAAATTAACTCAGCAAGAACTGGAGATGTTAGAATATTCAGCACAACATTATGTGCGGCTCAAAGACAAACATTTGGCATCATTATAGCTTGCTAAAATACAACGCTTTCCACCTTGTAATATAACATTATCAAAATATCATTCCTAACTCCGTCTCATTTCTTTTAAATATTAACGATGGGAATAGCCCCTTCTCACTGCAACAATTTATTTGAAATAATCTAAACTAAAGAAAAAAAGGAAAAGGGATTAAACACATGCCGCAATCACCTGTAGAAGAGGAAATATTAAAAACTGAAAAATTAAGAACAACGATTTTATCTATCATATTTATTTTTATGGCACTCATATGGATAATATTTTTTATTCACTCACCGGAAGTATATTATCGACATGCGAAAGTATCGGCCATAACTATGCCTAGTTCTTTAGCAGCCGTGGCTCTTTATTTTTTATTAATGCGAAAAATTATTTGTCGATACGCTCTTCATAAGAAAAATATGCCGACCGTTTTACGTTATTTTAATGCATTTATAGAAATCAATATCCCAACATTAGGGATCATTGTAATAATGAATCTTCAAACCCCCATCTATGCTCTTTTAATGCCGCCTGTTTTACTATATTTTATTTTCATTATTCTTTCTTCACTGACCTTAAACGAATGGATATGCCGATTTTCGGGTTTGGTTGCTTCCCTTGAATATTGGGGGCTTTCTTATTTCGTTCTAAACTATACGGATACCACAAACATTGATTCATATTTAGTAGAATGGTATGCCTTCGCTGCCCGTGGAGGCATTCTATTAGTTGGGGGGATCGCTACCGGATTCATTACTTCTCAAATTAAAAAACAGCTTTTTACAGCTTTTGATGCTCAAAAGGAGCGAGATAGGATTGAGGGTATTTTTGGTCAGCATGTTTCGCCGGAGGTTGTATCCAAGCTGCTATCAAAAGATGCTAATTCAAGCGAAAACCTGCCTGTTTGCATTATGTTTTTGGACATAAGAAATTTTACTCATTTTACCGAACATAACGAACCATCTGTTGTTGTTAATTATCTCAATAGTCTTTTTAAGCATATTGTAAAAATAATCCATGATAATAAAGGAATTATAAATAAATTTTTAGGAGATGGTTTTATGGCAGTGTTCGGTGCACCACTATCTAACGGCAATGATGTAGCTAATGCTACAAAAGCAGCATTAACGATTATTCAACGTATCGAAGAAGAGATAAAAAAGGGGAATTTACCTGATCTGAAATTAGGAATTGGTTTACATTTTGGTCATGCAGTAACAGGCACAATCGGGACAAAAAAACGGCAGGAATATACTATTATAGGGGACGTAGTAAATTCAGCTGCCCATATAGAGCAGTTAAATAAAACGTATAATTCCCAGGTTCTTATTTCTGAAGATGCGATGAAGCAGCTATCTGAAGTTAATGCTGAATTTGTTGGTAACGCCACTCTAAAACATCGCGGCAATCCAATTAAATTATACAAATTAGCTTAACTTCTACATCTACCTTCATAATTCCTAAAACTTTATGTGTTTAATTTAAATTTTAAGGAGTAGGTGTTGTGGATATCTCATAGGATCTAACTTCTTGTTTTGGTGCTTTCATGATGCCATATGTACTAAGTAACTCACCTTGATTCACATGTGTGGGTCCATCTGAATCTTTATAGCGCTCAATACGATTTAGTTCTTGTTCCATCTGTTCTATAAGAAGTTGTAAACGAGCGCTCTTTTCAGCTAAATCCAATTGCATTAACCTTACCTCGTCCATCCCACCGTCTAGCTCAACAAGCCTCTTACCAAACATTATGATACTCCTTATACTTTTTTTAGAAAATTTCTTGAATATCAATCCACTCGTCGGCTTAACTTATTTGTGTCATGATATTCCCAAGCCTGAGATTCAGGTGAATACTAACAATTATTGAATCATAACTCGAGTCACCTCAGGAATTTTCATGACTAAATCTTCTGTATATGCACTGGAGGGGGTTTGAAAACCAATTGGAGCATTTCCTGCTAGAGCGTGTTGTATAATCATTAGTGTGGATAAAGCAGTAAAGGTATAACCATTAGGCGTAGTCATCAATGCAGCAATTTTTTTCCCTGCTTCATTGCTAACTTCTGCATAAATCTTTACAACTGAATTTTGTCTATGTTCCTCAGTAGGACCGGAGGGTAATTGATTAATCCTTTGCATTACATATTTTTTAATTGGAGACCACGCCAAAAATTTTTTAAAAGGATTAATAAGGCTTCTAAGCTGAATTATCTTTTTAGGCAATGCCATATAAATTTCTATATGAGGAATCTGAGTAGACCACCATGCTGATGCCAAATCTCCCCATGAAATCGTGGCACATAACAGCTTCTTTGAGGTGCCAAAATCAAAAAATCGGGTTTTCCAGCAGAAAGGAACTTTTTTTAAAACTCCACCATCACGAATTAGAGTGCCCTCAGGAATATCTTCCATCATAGTTTTAGCAGTTCCATGTGAAATACTTAAACCATTACCTTTATTAAATGTTCCTATGGCAAGAACTAAATTGTTCGCATCAGGTAAACATTGCTTTAAATAAGAAGTCAAACAGTCACTAGGCACTACATCAAAACCAGAGCCGGGTAATAACATAATACCAGCTGCTTGAGCTTGTTCATTCATTGCCATCAACTGTTCTATTACTCTAACTTCACCAGTAATATCCAAGTAGTGGGTTTTTACAGCAAGACAAGCCAATACCATGTTTTTATAGGTATATTTGAATGGACCAGCACAATGAATTACCGCGACGAGATCTTTCAACGCCTTTTTAGTTTGTTCCAGATCATTTACGTCAAACACTCTGTATTCCAAATTTAAAGCTCTAGCTTGGAGCTTTAATTTTTGCGCATCTCTTCCTGCCAATACTGGTTTTAACCCTTGCTGCACGCTTAATTGGGCAATTAAATTACCTGTATATCCGTATGAACCATAAATTAAGAAATTCTTTTTCATCAATTCAACCCCAACGATTTTTAACTCAGTGTAACTCGAGAATTGGCTTTTATCGAGAGGGCCTTAGCTCGTTTAAAGCGAAAAAGGAGAAAAAACAAGGAAAAGTTGATAATTTTTTAAATATGCAATTAATTATATAATCACAACAAGAAAATGAATTTTTTGTTAAAAAAAAAGCGGCTTTTGAGCCGCTTTCTAAGAATAAAACCCTGGCGATGACCTACTTTCACATGAGGAGACCTCACACTATCATTGGCGCGGGTTCGTTTCACTTCTGAGTTCGAGATGGATTCAGGTGGTTCCAAACCGCTATGGTCGCCAGGAAAACTGTTTTTGCATGGATGGGCGTATTATACCCGAAACATGCATTAGGTAAATAAAGAGGTTCACATTTTACGTATATTAAG
>NZ_LNYQ01000013.1:324183-446683 GCF_001467945.1 Legionella parisiensis | reverse complement strand
AACATTGAGCCTGTATCGAGCACATTTTTGCCTGCCAATTCTAAGGCAGTACCATGATCTACTGAAGTGCGTATTATTGGCAATCCTAAAGTCACATTAACTGCATTATGAAAATCAGCATACTTGATTACTGGTAAACCTTGATCATGATACATGGCAACATAAGCATCACAATTTTGTAAATGACTTTTAATAAATAGAGTATCTGCAGGAAATGGTCCCTGAACATTGATACCTCGTTTTTTTTGTAAAAATGTTATAGTTGGTGCAATTATCTCAATTTCTTCTCGGCCTAAGTAACCTGATTCTCCCGCGTGCGGATTTAGACCAGCTACTTTAATACAGGGATCTTTAATATTAAAATCTCGAATCAACGATTGATGTACCTGAGTAATCACTTGAACAATCAGTTCCGATGTAATTGCATCAGATACCATGCGTAAGGGAAGATGTGTGGTAACTAAAGCCACCTTCATTTCACCACAAGCCAACATCATTACCACATCTGTTTTATAGAATTGTGCAAAAAACTCAGTGTGACCACTAAATTGAATACCTGCTTCGTTAATATTCGCCTTATGAACAGGAGCAGTAATTAATCCGGAAAATTCACCGCTTCCACATAATTCAGCTGCCTGATTTAATAGTTCAATCACATACGCGGCATTTTGGGGGTTAAGGCAGCCGCTCTGGACTGAATAAGGACAAGTTACTGAAAGTACGGTTAAGTGATTCTGTTTCGGTTTAATAACTTGTTCGCTTTGGTATGGAATAAAATTAATAGTGCAGTTTAATTCTTTTGCTCTAGCCTCTAGTACCGCCTGGTCCCCCAATATCACCAGTGGAAAATCATATTTTGCAAGAGCCAGACATAAATCAGGACCAATTCCAGCTGGCTCTCCGCTGCTAACGAGAAGTGGCCTCACGCCAGTTCCTTATCAACTATGTTAACATATGCATCAGAACGTATATGTTGCTGCCAATTTTGTACGGCTTCAGCAAACTTACGTTGTTGTAAATATTGTCGTACCTGCTGCTTTTTAAAAGCTTCTGAATCATCTTCTTTCTTACGGCCAAGTACTTGAATAATATGCCAACCAAATTGTGATTTTACTGGAGGACTAATTTCATTTGCAGCCAGTTTATCCATAGCTTTCTCGAACTCAGGAACTAATACCCCTGGAGAGACCCAACCTAAATCACCCCCTTTAACAGCGCTGGCAGAATCCAAGGAATATTGTTTTGCCATGAGAGCAAAGTCCTTACCCGCCTTTATCTGCAAATAAATATTATTCACCTGTTTCTTTGAATCTTCAGGAAGCATGCTTGGATCAGGCTTTAAAAGAATGTGACGGACATGAGTTTTAGTGATGACATGATGTTGATTGTCACCGCCAATTGATACCAATTTAATTAATTGAAATCCATTGCCTGCACGCAGGGGAGCAGATACTTGCCCCTCTTTCATATTCACTACTTCCTTTGCAAATAATTCGGGCAACTCCGCTAAATGACGATCACCTAAATCACCGCCTTCTAATGCAAATTCACCACTGGAGTTTTCTATAGCCAAACGACTAAAGTCCTCACCTTTTTTTATCTTAACTAATAAAGACTCTGCTTTGCTTTTAGCTTTTTTTACTTCTTCAGATGTAGGTTCTTCGCTTAGTGGAATAACTATATTTTGGATATGATAGGTGAGCGCAGAACGATCGACTATCGCTCCTTCTGTTTTGAGATATTGTTCAACTTGCTCATTCGTAACAGCGGCATCTCTTCCAACTGCTTTTTGTTGAAGGTTAGAAAGGAGCATCTCTTTACGAATATTCGCTCTGTATTCCTCCCAAGTCATTCCTTGTCTAACAATTTCTTCACGTAATTGAGTCAAAGTGACGTGGTTTACTGATGCTATTTTTTCAATCGCCTGATTTAATTCGGTATCATCTACAGTAAGACCGTGTTGTTTTGCCATTTGCAATTGCACATTCACATCAATTAAATGCTGCAGTACTTGCTTGCGCAATACCGAATCCGCTGGAACTTGCATTTTTTGTGCAATAATTTGTTTTTTTGTTAATTCAACTTGTTTGTTAAGTTCACTTGCAGTGATCACTCCATTATTAACTACCGCAACCACCTTATCCAATAATTGTTTTGCTTCTGAGACCCCAATGGCAGCAAACAATATGCATACAAGGGTTATTTTTTTATACATACCTTATCCTTATTACTTTTTTCGAGCAATTTAGGTTATTTTTATCCAAAAGACAAGCGACTTCGCTTCACTTTATACCATTATTTGGTTTAACGACGAAATGGATCATCATATCCTGGAATATAAGTATTCAATACACTTCCAGGATCACTATTAGCTACTGATCCTAAGCCTTTTAATAAAATTTGCAAATAAATATTATTATTATATTGAGGCAAGAATTCAGCATTTAAACTCTTAAAGGTTCTTCCTCCTAAAATCCGTGCTGCCCAACAACAACTATCATATTGAACCCCCAATAGAGACATCATACTGTAATCTTTACTAATGTTATGGCTGTATGCACCTAAAGTGCTCCATCGCTCACTTATTGGCCAAGAAATAGAAATTAATCCTTGGTGCAACGAATTATCTACTCCTGCATTATTCCTAACTTTTGTCACATCTCCATTAACCAGGTAACTGTAGCCCAAATTAATAATTGCATTCGGTTTCGGTTGATAATGTAAATTAAGCCCCCCATTATTAGTCCCTGAGGTGGCAGGATCCCAAACATAGTCACCAAGAATTTTCAAAACAGGGTTGAAATGATATACCGCGCGCGAAGCTATAGGTGAAGCACCATAAAATGGAGATAACTGTCCGATTTCCAAAGGATTTGCAATACAAGAACCAGTTAGGCTACGACACAGCTGTACGTTTCTATTCGTAAAATATTTGATTTGACCGATAGAAAAACTCGCGCGTTCAGCGCCGGTTTCTTCTGATAACCAACGAGAAGTCAATGCATAAGTTAATTGATTGGCATCGCCAATCCGATCAAACCCTGAAAAACGATTGGTTCTAAAAAGTTGATCAAAATTAAAAATCATATTCGCTGTATCATAGATGGGCAACTGACTTTGATCATAAAAGGGTACATACAGATAAAATAAGCTGGGTTCTAAAGTTTGGGTGTACGAGCTGCCCTTCCAATTAAAATTTCGATCGAAAAATAAACCAGCATGAGTGCTGAACCGTGGAATAAAGCGATTATATTCAGAGTGCGTATCATGCCAATTGTTCCGAACCTGATAATAGTTTTCTACAAATTCTGCTGATGGAGTGATAAACCCCCAATTAGTTCGCTGGGGCAAAGAAAGTACCGGATTAAAATGAAATCGTGGACCTTGGGGCATTTCTACTCCCGGGATCACTCCTGAGGGCATCCCTACTATCGGATTCTGCAGCGTTGATGTTGGCCAAGAAAACTGATCGTATTGCCCTGTTATATTTAAATTAGCATCTGCAGGCAATTCATAATAGTAACCGCGAGCATACAGTTGCGGTAAGCGCTCATATTGATCTGCAATAGGAGTCTCATTGATTGGGTGTAAGGTTTGAAAACTTTGAGCCATGCCTCTAAAAGTCCAATGCTCTGTGGAATAGGTTAAATCTGCTTGACGCAATAATTGTCTTTGAGTAATCAATGCCAAATTAGAACTAAAATCCTGAAAATAATAATCATCAGAAACTTGTTGAACATTGACATTTAATCGTAAATTGGGAGTAAATTGCGTCGTATTAAGAACACCATAAAGCCATCTATTTGTTGATTTATCTTTAAAGGATGGAAATTGCTCCGCATGACTGTTCAAAAAATTTCGATAGGCGGCATCATCGGGCAAAAAGTTCCCAACAATTATTCCGGCACTGTTCGCAGTTAAATAGCGAAATTCACCACCTAACATCACATTACGCTTAGTATAAAGATGAGGAGTTAAAGTCAAATCATAGTTTGGTGCAATATTCCAATAATAGGGAAGTCCTAAATCAAATCCACCTACATTAGAGTATCCTGCTAAAGGCATTAAAAAGCCGGATTTACGTTCTTTGGTTGTAGGAAAACTCAAATAGGGCACATAAAGAACGGGACGTTCGCGAATGCGCAGCGTAACATTTCTAGCAACACCAATTTTTTTCTTATTATCAATAACAATTGATTTAGCCTCAAGATCCCAGGCTTTATCTTGAGGGGCACAGGTGGTGTAAGTTGCCTGCTGCAGCAAGTAATCCGAATTAGGAAATCGCTGCATTAAACCAGCCCGTCCCCATGCAGGCAATACCGCGGTTCGTTTATTAGTATTAAACCGATAGATTACATCTTCAGTTTGACCCGATTTATCCTGAGGGTTAATCGAAGCCTTACGAGCAATCAATAATTTATCAGGTTCCAGGTAGCGCACATTACCTAGGAACTCAATTTTTGAAATTTGCTTGCTTTTGGGATCTCGATACACATATGCAGTTTGTGCATTGACTACTCTCTGGTTTTGCTGGATTTCTACATGTCCCTTCAAAGTTGACGGTTTATCTTGATAAAAAGAAACGCTATCCGCCATAATCCTTATTTCATCGGGTGAAGCCAGAGGTGTCACCGTGAGCGGTTGGTACGAGCCAAGACAAATAGGAGAACTTTGATCTGCATGCCAACCCAAACATTGGGCAAACTTTGCTCTTACAGCATCAGTTAAATCAACATCACGGGCTATGACACAAGCTTGAACTGGTTCATCAATTAAAGAGGCAGAGTAGGCCAACGCATGATAAATTACCATGAGCAAAATAAGCAGGGTCGTAAATATGCTCATCAAGAACCATTTGAATGAAATCTTGTTCACGGATAATAAAATGCCTTATTATGCACAAAAAAATATGTAACTAAGCACTGTTGATCGTCATACTCGCATGAGATTGTTGCGATAAAGCTCATCCGCAACCATTCATTATTCTCTAGTGCGAAGTGATCTTAGTTATAAAGTTACAACCAGAAATAATGATGGGGAAGTATACCATGCATGCAAGAGAAAACGCACTGAAAGAATGGTTAATTGATACACTAAAACTGCAAGATTTTCAGTTGGATCCTTTGGCTGGAGATGCCAGTTTTAGAAAATATTTTCGCCTTCACTACGACGGACGCACTAGAGTTGTCATGGATGCACCTCCTGGAAAAGAAGATCTCAAGCCTTTTATACATATTGCGCAAACCCTGGAGAAAGCGGATGTTCATACTCCCAAAATTCTCGCGATGAATTTAGAAAATGGATTCTTACTATTAAGTGACTTAGGGGACCAACTTCTTTTGGATGCGCTTCACTCTGAAACGGCGAACGAGCATTACCATGATGCCATAAGAACTCTATTTAAAATTCAGAAGTGCTCAATTAATAATCCATGGCTCGCGCCGTTTGATAAAACCCATATGCTTAAAGAAATGAATTTATGTCTTGAATGGTTTTTTAATGCGTATCTCGCCTTAGAACTCAATCAGAACGAATGCGATTTAGTTCAACACACTATGGAATGGATTGCCTCAGAAGTAGCACAGCAACCATTAACCTTTATTCATCGTGATTATCATTCCCGCAATCTGATGCTTGTACGAAACCAAACGGAATCAACTTTGGGAGTCATTGATTTTCAGGATGCAATGTGCGGCCCCCTCACTTATGATTTGGTTTCTTTACTTAAAGATTGTTATATTTCCTGGCCACGGCTTAAGGTTTTGGAATGGGTTGAATTTTTTTACACTCAAAGTTCTTTAACTAAAGATTATTCGTTGGCTGAATTTATCCGTGCATTTGATCTTTGCGGCTTACAAAGACACTTAAAGGTTTTAGGAATTTTTTGTCGTTTGCATTTACGAGATAACAAACCTGGATATCTTAAAGATTTGCCTTTGACCTTAAAATATGTCCTTGAATGTACAGAAATTTATGAAGAATTACACCCATTTTTCCAATTTCTGCAATTGAGAGTTTATCTGCCATGAAAACTGCTATGATATTAGCCGCAGGGCGCGGTGACCGCTTGAAACCGCTTACTGATGTCACACCAAAGGCTTTGTGCATGGTTAACGAAAAGCCCTTAATAGAACATCATGTAATGAATTTGGCGAAAGCTGGCTTTGAACGACTAGTGATCAATCATGCTTACCTTGGTGGCCAAATTCGTCAGCATTTAGGCAATGGATCACGTTGGGGAGTTGAAATTTGTTACTCACCTGAACCCCCTGGAGGACTCGAGACAGGTGGCGGCATTGTAAATGCCCTGCCGCTGTTAGGGGCAGGTCCCTTTATTACCGTCAATGCTGACATCTATACGGATTTTGATTTTTCGCAAATACACCTTGAACCCATTCATTCGATTCATGTGATTTTAGTCAATAAAAATCCCGCCCTTAATCATCATGGTGACTTTGGGTTAGTCAATCAAACTCAGTTAAGTAACACGAATCCAGAATATACTCTTGCAGGAATCTGTTGCTACCATCCACAGATATTTACACACTGCATGCAAGGACGCTATTCGGTCGCCCCTTTAATTCGACAATATGCCGCACAAAATAAAGTAACCGCTAGTGTCTATGATGGCCTCTGGTTTGATATAGGAACTCTAGAGAGACTGCACGTAGCAAATAAGATTTAAATTTAGCAGTGCATGCACAAGTAGAGCCCAAGCCTATAAGGCCCCGGGCTTATTTTGCTAGTGATGCATGCTCATCTCATGCACTAAATGCCACATAAAAAAGTGTGGGCTAACCAGGCCCAACATTTTGAGGTTGTTCTGGTTCTGGTCTTTCTTCTTCAAGTTCAGCCTCTTTGATTACCCTATCTACAGCTTTCTGAGCAGCGGCTTTCTTGGTTTCTTCCAATCGATGTTCCCCTGGGTATTCACGTTGTCGCGATACGAGCTCGGTTTCAACCCCGCTCTTTTTCAAATATTCTTTAAAGTCTTTAGCGGAATCAGCCATTATCGCCTCTACTTCCTCTCCAGTCAGCTGTCTTTCTGCTCCCTTCTCATTCTTAAAGAAAAAACCGTCTCTCGTGATTACTTGATGATTATTAGCTAACCATGCATTAAACAAGCGATCTAACGAATCAACTGTTTCCTCTTCCAATGGAGGAGCTCCTTTCTCCGTTGAACCATATCCGCGAACAAAATGCCCTTCGTTGCTGATCCCAAAATCGAATCGAATACTTGGAAAATTCTTTTCAGATATCGTAGCACCTGCTTTTTCTGCAATTTTACTCTGCATTTGATCGAAAGAAGATTTAGGCGGTTTTCCAGACCACACTTGGGATTCCTGAGAAAATTTATATTCTACAAATTGTGTAAACTCATTCACTGCTTTTAGTACTTGATGCGCAAGCGCTTTTGACTCCGGATTTTTATTTAAAGCTATAGAGTTTTCGACAATTTGATGAACTTGTTGCCTTAAATATCGTGCCAATTCCGGCGACTTCTCCGCACATTGCATTGCCTTTAAGAGATCGTCTCGAGATGGCAACATTTTTTTCTTATATTTTTCGGGGGATACTCCCCCAGGCGCATCGTATAGTTCAACAGGTGCTTGTGCAGACATAAATTATCTCTCTCACGAATTCTACTTAATATATTGACTTTAATTATAGCAAACTGGTGTTACATACAGGAAAATTGATTTTTAGCTCACCCGTTAAAAATTTGTAAAAATAGAGGAAAAAATGAATCTTTTTGTATTCTATTCCTACTTAGATGAAAAATTCATGAACTCTCAGGGCTAAAAATCTCCATCACTTAGAAATGCTTCTAAGAAGAAGCATCCCCATGCATAAAGGGTGATTTAATCTCATCAATCACTGAGTTAAACGATTGCTTTTTCATTGACTCAAAAGTGAACTCATCAACTAAAATTGCATCCCATCGTGCGGCTTCCGTTGCAAGTAATGCCTCCATTTCCTGTTGTGTTAATTCATTTTTTTCAACCTTCTCCCTTAATTTATCATTTAATTTACCAAATTTAACTCGTCTTAAATCACCTGTCTTTTTGATAAGATCGTCTGTTTGAATGATTTGCTGTAATGCATGCTCCACTCTATCTATGGGTTGTTTCGGATCACCGCTTAGGTAAACGATGTCCTTCAGCCGATCACGATATTGATTATTTGTGGTCATCAGACGCGCTAATTTTTGCTCCAACTTATCGTTGGGATAGCGCATAGTCTGGCCCAAAGGAAATGCCAATATACGAGCGAATCCACCCAAAAATCGGGAGGGAAAGTTATAACACAAAGCGATCATTGCTTTTTGCGCGTGATAAAAGCAATAGGACACTGCCCAGCGCGCATGTAACAGATCATCTGGATTTTCATTACTCAATTGCACATTACGTAAAGCAGCCATTGCCATGTAAAGATAGGACATTCCATCAGCAAGACGTGCAGACAGACGTTCTTTACGTTTTAAATCTCCTCCCAGCACTATCAAAGATAAATCTGCAAGCCAGGCATAAGCATGGCTCAGACGTGCTAGTCGTTGGTACTCACGTTTCATTTTTTGCTTGGGCGCACTAATAAATATTCCACCAGTCCATCCAGAACAAATTGCTTTGGCAAAATTTTGCATGAAATACTGAATATGCTTCCAGATAACTTCTCTAAATGCTGTTTTATCCTGGTTGGAAATAGCATAAAACTCATGACGTATGTATGGGTGACATGCCATAGATCCTTGTCCAAAAATTAATAAGTTTCGTGACATTATATTTGCCCCTTCCACTGTAATGGAAATAGGAACCCCGTTATAAAAGTTAGTTAAATAATTACGTGGTCCCACCACTACAGCACGCCCCGCATGTACATCCATAGATGAATTGACCACTGCTCGTGCCAGTTCAGTATTAAAATATTTAGCAATCGCAGAAGCTACGGAAGGTTTTTTATGTTCATTTACAGCAGCAACCGTCAATAATCGGTTTGCATTAATCAAATAATTTAAACCCGCGATCTCTGCAAGTTTTTCTTCAATTCCTTCAAATTGACCAATTTCCACATTAAATTGACAGCGTGCACGTGCAAAAGCACTGGTTGCGAGATAACAAGAAGAGGAAGAACCGGCACCAAGTGCAGGTAAAGAAATCGAACGACCAATGGAGAGGCATTCAACCAACATTTGCCATCCACTACCTATTCGTTTCTGACCGCCAATCACTGTTGTTATGGGCACAAAAATATCTTTCCCACGAATAGTTCCATTCATAAACGGTTGATCAGAAGGTAAATGGCGGTTGCCGATTTCCAGATTTTTGGTATCGCGTGGAATCAGCACACAAGTAATTCCTTCTTCTCCTTCCCCCTGCAACAAGCCATCTGGGTCTTTCACATTGACTGCAAGACCAATCAACGTTGCTACTGGTGCTAATGTAATCCAACGTTTGTCTAAAGTAATGTTTAATCCGAGTACCATTTTACCATCAACTTTCTTCTTCATAACGATGCCGGTTGACTGAATGGAGGTTGCATCACTGCCTGCACCAGGTTCAGTTAAGGCAAAACAGGGGATATCAATACCTTTTGCAAGGCGGGGTAGGTAATGATTCTTTTGTTCCTCTGTACCGTAATAATTGATTAGTTCACCAGGGCCCAATGAATTAGGTACCATCACAGTTACCGCAGCAACACCTGAACGACTGGATATTTTCATAACTACATCAGAGTGCGCGCGCGCTGAAAATCCCTTACCGCCATATTCTTTGGGGATCACCAAACCAAAAAATCCGTTTTCCTTCATGTATGCCCAAACCTGTTCGGGTAAATCACGTGTTTGGCTAATTTGCCACTCATCAATCATGCTGCATAAGGTATGGGTTTCATTCTTGAGAAATAATTGTTCTTCTCCAGTAAGCTCCGTAGAGACGTTCGCTAATCGCTCCCAATCTGGTTTGCCAGTAAAAATATCTTGTTCTAACCAGGTATCACCGGCATTAAGCGCCTCTTCCTCGGTTTTTGACAATTTAGGAATCGATTTGCCGGCTTTCTTATATAGGAAATCCGCGATCACTGCACGTAAAGGTTCGAGGTAGACAACGAGTAAGGCCACAACAATTACCAACCAGAGTAAAAAACCAATAACCCAAGGTAAGCCAATAGCAAATGTAGCTACAATTAAGTAAAAGACACTTCCTAATTCCCAAACTAACGGGTTCATCGCCCTATAAAGAACAATCAGGGTAAATATCAAATACACTAAAAAGAACAGAATGGCCATAATATCAATACCTTCCCTTGCTTTGCATAATAAAGCTGTAGTATATACTCTTTATTTTGCGAGTAGCAATTGAGTACGAACCAACGCCTAGCCTGGAATTTCGAATTTACCCCAAAAACAAGCATACCATTGGCTGATTTGGTGGATAAAAAAGACGAACAATTGAAATGGGAGATTCGTTATTTTTGGCCGGATAATCAACCGATTATTTTAAACACAATTGATAATTCATTACTCGAATTAGCGAATTATAAACAGAAGCATCGACAAGATGATTATTATTTGCTGCCTAGTCAAAACTACAACATCAAGAAACGCCGAGATCGGTTGCTTTATAAACCTTTACTTAAACAAACAAACCACGCTGTTGGTTATGGGACAAAAATTATTCTTGAGCGAACTCAACACCACCCCATTCCTCCAGAGTTACAGGAGATGATGCACCAAGTTGAAAAGGAAGGCATCGAAGTCTCTGTTACAAAAGATGCGCTTGTCTATAAATGTCCAACGAAACCTAAAGTGAAAATCGAGCTTGCTCGTCTTGAAGTACACCAAAAAATTTATTTTAGCGTATGTATTGAAGGAAGATCTCTTCGTCTCGTAGAGATGATTTCCAAACACTTGCTGGATCAACCCGTTTCCTGCGAATATGTAACTTTCCTGAAAAATTTACTGCAATTATGATAAATACCCTGGTCGCGATTATTTTAAGCTTTGGAAAAATTGGTCTTATTTCCCTGGGAGGAGGTAATTCCATGTTAAAACTAATGGAATATGAGGCGGTTGAATATCGACAGTGGATTGGACAAGAAGAATTCATTGCCATGGTTGGTTCAACTTTTATTTTTCCAGGGTTAACCGGAGTAAAATTATCTGCCCTTATTGGATATAAAGCTGCCGGAATTACAGGTTTGGTTCTTGCTGTGCTTAGCCTTAATTTGCCAGGATTATTAATGGCCATAGCAGGTTATCATTGGCTTACCAGTCATAATGGACCTGGAATGCGAAAAATAATGATTGGGGTACAATATGGTGCGTTGGCGTTACTTGCTGCAGCCAGTTACTCAGTTGCTCAAGGTGTTGTTGGCATGTATTTTTCTATTCCAATAGCACTGTGTTGTTTTATATTTTTTCTCGCTTTAACCTTTTGGAATGTATCACCCTTTTATGGTTTTATAGGTTTTATAACAGTGTG
Source organism: Legionella parisiensis (assembly GCF_001467945.1). Lineage (GTDB taxonomy): Bacteria > Pseudomonadota > Gammaproteobacteria > Legionellales > Legionellaceae > Legionella > Legionella parisiensis. The sequence continues at coordinate 435,203 of NZ_LNYQ01000013.1, read as the reverse complement.
CTTTTTTCTGGTTCGTTAAGATCTAAAATAGTAACATGCAGAGTATATTATTATTTATAAAAAATGGAGTTACTCCCTTGGAAACTGTGTCGGATAATCCAGAATATTATATCAATCGAGAATTTTCTATTATTGCATTTAATCAGAGAGTTCTTATGTTGGCTAATGATGAACGTGTACCTTTACTGGAGAGAATGCGTTTTCTTAGCATCTGCAGCAGTAACCTGGATGAGTTTTTTGAAATACGCGTTGCCGGCCTTAAAGAAAAAATTGCCCTTTCCTCAGGAAAATTAACGATTGATGGTTTACGTCCTGATGAAGCATTTAGTCAGATCAGCCAAAAAACACATAAACTCATAGATCAACTGTACTCCATATATAATAAACAACTTCTCCCGGCATTGAGTAAGGAAAATATTCACTTTCTTGATACCGAAAAATGGACCGACGACATCCACTTGTGGGCAAAACACTATTTTAAACATGAGATTCAACCCGTAATTAGCCCAATCGCTCTTGATTTGGCGCATCCTTTACCGCAACTGATTAATAAAAGCCTGAACTTTATTATTTCCTTAAGTGGTAAAGATGCTTTTGATCGAAATATTAATTATGCAGTAGTACACGCCCCAAGATCGATTCCCAGGATTATTCATTTACCTTCAGAATTATGCGGAGATGCTCATTTTTTTGTTCATCTCTCCTCAATTATTACTACCCATGTCAATAGTTTATTTCCGGGGATGGAGATTAGCGGCTGTTATTCTTTTCGTCTTACTCGAAATAGTGATCTGTTTTTGCGGGAAGAAGAAATTGATGATTTGGCCAAAGCCGTACAACGGGAGATTTTTTCCCGTCATTATGGTCATGTAGTTCGACTTGAAATTGAAAAGAATTGTCCAGAAAAAATTGTTGATTTTTTATTGCAAAAATACCATTTACGTCATGAAGACACTTATTATTGTGATGGACCGGTTAACATCCAGCGCCATTTAATTGCGATTAACAGCATTGATAGACCGGATTTGAATTACCCAACTTTTGTAGCACAATATCCCCACTTCCCCAAGTCAGAACGTAATTTATTTAATGTCATTGACGAACAAGACATTCTACTCCATCACCCTTACCAAAGCTTTGAAGTGGTTATTGATTTTGTAAGACAGGCTGCGAGCGATCCTAATGTTATGGCGATTAGTCAAACTTTATATCGTACACGCTCACAATCAGTGATGGTTGACGCTTTGGTGGATGCTGCTCATTCAGGCAAAGAGGTTACTGCCGTTATTGAATTACGAGCTCGTTTTGATGAAGAATCGAATCTGAAATTGGCAAATCGTTTACATGCCGCAGGAATTTTAGTGCTTTATGGTGTTGTAGGGTATAAAACTCATGCCAAAATGACCCTGGTTGTCAGGCGCGCTCATGGGAAACTCAAGCGTTATGTACACTTAAGTACGGGAAACTACCATGAATACACCGCAAAACGTTACACTGATTTCGGTTTATTAACTTGTGAACCCACTATCACCTCCGATATTCAAATCATTTTCCAACAGCTAACCGGCCTTGGCAAAGTAGTTAAACTCAAAGCATTAAGCCACTCACCTTTTACGTTACAAAAAACACTGTTGCAATACATTGAACAATGCACCGCAGTTGCATTAAAAGAAGGAGACACAGAAATTCTCCTCAAAGTAAATGGGTTAGCTGATAAAACCATAATTCAGGCTTTATATAAAGCGTCACAAGCAGGAGTTAAAATAAATTTGCTTGTGCGTGGTGTATGTTGCCTCAAACCAGGAATTTCTGGTATTTCAGAAAATATACGTGTGCTTTCCTACATTGGACGATTCCTCGAACATCATCGGGTATTTTACTTCCGCATACATGAAGAAGAATATTATTTTTGTTCAAGTGCCGATCTCATGGAAAGAAATTTGTACCATCGTATTGAAATTATGTTTCCAATTCTTGATGAAAACTGCAAAAAACGAATCAAACAAGAAATCATTAAAAACTACCTCAAAGACAACAGTAACACGTGGGAGATGCAAAGTGATGGCAGCTATAAGCCTGTAACTCAAGGAAATAATTGTGCCCAGGAGAAGCTTATTAAGCTCTATCAAGATGAGGAGCAAGCGATTTAACCCAACGATTTGCCGTGTTTTATGCACCTCAATCGTGAGTGTAGCACAGAGCTGGAGTGTATCATGTGGAGATGCAGGCATTTTGCATCCTCTACTCAGAACACTCTTCAACGAAAACACGTTAATTGAGCCTTTTGCCCTAATTGTAAATGCGCCTCGGTACCAAAAGGAATGGGAAAATTAATCGGGCCATGCCCTATTCCTGCAATTCTTAATACGGGAATAGGACAACTTTCAGCAAAACGCTGTAAGACTGGCTCAATCAAAGAGGAACCGTTGGGTTCATCACCCTCGAGAAAATCTCCCAGTATAATTGCAACTGCCTGGGTAAAAAGACTTGCCTGCTTTAAATGTTCCAACATGCGATCAACACGGTACCCACGCTCGCCAATTTCCTCGAGTAAAATAATGTGATCTCGGCCATCCATTTGCCAACATGTTCCTACACCTGACTGAATTATTGCTAAGTTGCCGCCGGTTACATGCGATTTAATAAAGCCTTCTTTTTGTGCAGGCTTGTTCAAGGGGATTAATCCGTTAAATTGAGCGGGCACATCCCCAAATAAAATTGACTTCATCGCTGCAATCGTCTCTTTAGAAAACTTATCAGGCGCAGCAGCACCATGAATTGTTGGCCAACCCCAATGTTGCTGTAAGTAAAGATGAAGGCAAGTTACATCACTTATACCAATAAATATTTTGACCTCATCCGGGGGATGAATTTCTGCTAGTTTGGGGATTAAGCGCGTGGATCCATAACCACCACGCACACAAATTATCGCTTTTGTTTTTCGATTCTGCAGGGCATTTTTAAGATGGACGAAACGCATTTCATCTGTATTCGCACATAATAAATCAGGAGCAAAAATATCCTTCTGAACAATGCAGTTTAATTCCCAAGACTCTAATAATTCTTTTAATCCAGACAATTGGCTGTCCGAACTGCGGGATGCAGGTGCAATAATTTCAACTGAATCGCCAATGCTTAAGACAGGTAATTTTTTCATTCTTTATCTCTTAAATTTTTTCTATTTTGGATAAACGCTATTGTACAGTAATTTTTTTACGCAAAAGAATGTAAATACATTATTAAAAGTATGTTTAAATTAGTAGGGTTTTACTTAACTTTCCGGGCTCTTCACAAACTAAGCGTGGCAATAAGTATCCTGGTAAAAGATTTTGTAATTGCCGATAAATACTTTGTACCCTGGTGAAAGGCAAATCAAAATGAGCGGCTCCCTCTACTTTATCTAATCGATGTAAATAATAAGGTAGAACCCCGTATGCGAATAAAGCGTGGCTTAAATCAGCCAGAATATGAGCATCATCATTTATTCCTGCTAATAAAACAGTTTGATTTAACAAATGACACCCTATTTGCTGTAAATCATTAAGTGCCTGGCGCACCGACTCATCCAACTCCTGTGCATGATTGCAATGCAACACAATTACCTTTTTGAATCGAGTTGTTTTCAATAATGAAATTAAGCCCTGCTCAATCCGTTCGGGAAAAACCACGGGAATTCGTGTATGAATACGCAAAGTATGCAGATGAGGAATATCTTCCAATTGTCGTATTAGCTCAGAGAGTACCATATCAGATGCCAGCAAGGGATCTCCACCGCTTAAAATCACCTCAGTAATACTGGTATCTTGCGCCAGATAATCACAAATTGCTTTAAAGCCATTACGGCCAGGATTGTTATCTTGATAGGGAAAATGCCTACGAAAACAAAAACGACAGTTCACCGCACAAACACCGGTCAGGGTTAACAAAACACGACCGTAATACTTATGAATTAATCCTCTAACTGGATTAGTACTGCGCTCATCTAACGGGTCAACACTGAATCCTTCCTTGACCTGTAGTTCAGATTCAGTAGCTAAAACTTGAAGCAATAAAGGATCACGAGAGTTTCCTTTTTGCATGCGCTTTGCAAATCCTAGAGGAATACGACTCGGAAATTGCTTTTCAGCCTCAAAATTTCCAATAGAGGGAGGCAGCTCCAGAAAAGTTAACAGTTCAGTAACTGAAGCAAAACCTTGCGCCAAATTTTTTTGCCAACTTAAAGAGGAATCTCGCATTAATTACACAGACTTGATAAACTGTGCGAACTTTAACTAAAACCGAACAAAATCTCAACTGTGGAGCACTAATGGCAACTTATGGCAGCAATGAACTAAAGAATGGCTTGAAAGTAATGGTTGATGACGCCCCATGTACTATTCTTGATTGCGAATTTGTAAAACCCGGAAAAGGACAAGCCTTTACTCGCATTAAAATTCGCAACTTAAAAACAGGTCGAGTTGTAGAGCGTACGCTCAAATCAAATGAAACCATCTCTTCTGCTGATGTAGCTGATATGGAAATGCAATATCTTTATAACGATGGCGAACACTGGCATTTTATGGTTCCCGATAATTTTGAACAATATGCTTTGACTAAAGAAGTACTTGCCGATGCAGCGCAGTGGTTAAAAGAGCAGGATATTTGTATCGTAACCCTTTGGAATAATGAGCCAATACAAGTAGTACCACCGAATTTTGTGATTTTGGAAATTACCGAAACCGATCCTGGATTAAAAGGCGATACCTCTGGAGGCGGTGGAAAACCGGCTACTTTAGAAACCGGAGCTGTAGTGCGTGTGCCTTTATTCGTACAAACTGGCGAGTTAATTAAAGTAGATACTCGTAAAGGGGAATACGTTTCTCGCGCGAAAGAATAATTCGATGAGTAATTCCTCCGGTTTTAGGAATTTTCAAAATTAAAAAACTACTTCCTACACAGGTAAAACTCACTCGAGCGATGGGGTTATAATTTCGCATGTGGTGAAAAATATTTCTAACCAAGCGCTGCATACATCAGTATTGCAGCATTGATTAGGAACATTTTCCTAGATAGAGTCTGAGACCCAACCCTATGCAGTTTATTCGATCCTCGCCGCGGGGATCTCTCAATGAACCTGGTGAAAGCATGTTCATTAATTAATAAACCTGATACGTATTATACATACCCCAATAACCCACGTTGCCTAAATCATCATAGCCATAATAGTACGCATCGCTATCATTGTAATAATCTATATCCCAATAAGGACTTGTTTGATAACGATTAACCCTATAAACGGAAGCAGGGGTACTATAGGCTGGGGTATAATAAGTCTTAGCATAACCCGGGGTATAATAGGTCTTTACCGCAGGTGAGTAAGTCTTGGTATAGGTCTTTGCAGGAGCAGTATAGTAAGTCTTGGTATAGGTTTTAGTTGTAGTAGTAGAGACTGGGGTAGTATAGTTTGGAGTATAGTAAACTCGATCCCTAGCACATCCTGTTACTAATGATATGGTGCCTAACACGCTTACAGCAAGCATTAATCTGTTCATGATCTCTTCCTATTTCATTGATAATTAATAGACTGAATCTTAATAATTGGTAATAATGCCAGTGATGCCATCTGTCCATGATGCCAATAAGCACAATTGGATAATTTTGATAAATTATTGTTAACGGACGAGACATCTGTCCGTAAGTCTGGACTCTCAAGAGCTGAAGGGAACGCCGTAAAAGCGAGCAAAGCTGTTAAGAAAAACGGGATACTTAAGGCTACGTAAATAATTAGCTTTTTCATAATAGCCTCCTGGCTCTTATTACAAATCTAATATTCGTAGAATAATTATACAATACGATTGTGTTTTGATCAAAGCGGTTGTTTTTTTTGTTTTATTTACTTAATGAAAATACAGGCAACGACTTCCCGTCTCCTGAGCCTCTTACATTATTCACTGTGGAGGTTTATGCAAAGCTTAAGGCTTCCCACCAACTGCGTAGGCTTGCACACCACTTAGCAACACAACCTCCCAACCTGAAGTTATTGAATGGTTCAGCCAGGAAGAGTCATTACCTATATATGTAAATAATAGACCATTGAGGCCATTGATGTGTGTTTTTTGCGCAAACTTTACTTATTTCTTATTTCTAAATAAATGATTTGCAGAAGCTTGCACCGTAGGCATAATCGTCATTTCTTCGATATCCATATGTTGGGGACGAGTAATACAATATACAATGGCATCTGCTATATCCTCTGCCAATAAGGGTTGAAAATCCTGATAAAACTGTTTTGCTTTTTGCTTATCATTCCAACGTACTTCACTAAACTCCGTTTCTACTGCCCCTGGAGCGATTTCAGTAACACGAACGGGGCTACCCAGCATATCAAGTCTCATTGATTTTGAAATAGCATGTACCGCATGTTTCGTTGCACAATAAACATTACCGTTCGGATAACATTCATGCCCCGCCACAGAACTGATATTCACTACATGACCACGACCTCGTTCCAGCATACCTGGAATCAAAGTACGACTTACATAAAGCAGCCCTTTGATATTGGTATCAATCATGACGTCCCAATGTTCTTCAATTCCTTGTTGCAAAGGCAAACTATCCAATGCCAATCCTGCATTATTAATTAAGACGTCTACAGATCGCCATTCATTCGGTAAAGAGCCTAATTGTTTCTTGACTTGTTCATGATCACATACGTCTAAAGGCAAAACGTAATGCTCTTCTCCGTATTGTTGATTCAACTCTTCTGCCAAAACCTGGAGACGTTCACCACGTCGAGCGCTGAGTATCAATCGAGCTCCATGCTTTGCACTCAATCGTGCACAAGCCTGACCAATACCACTGGAAGCTCCTGTAATTAAAATAATTTTATTGGTTAAATCATTCATCTCTTAGCCTCTCAATTTCTCACAATTGTTTATTACTTAAATTAAAGAGAAATACAATGAAATTAATAAAAAATATTTATCTCCAAGCACCTTGAAGACATAGAATAGGATAAGTTGTTGGGAAAGATTTTATTCATGTTGCTGTAATAAATGCACCACTTCTTCATCTGTCGTTTGTGAAAAATCATTGTACCACAATCCTACAGCATAAAAATTTACCGGGCGCATTGGACAAATGATCTCGTCAACTAATGGAGCGATTTCCTCGCAGGTCGAGCGTGCAGCAACTGGAATTGCAACAATAAGTTTTGCTGGTTTTTTTTGTTTCAAAGCAGCAATTGCTGCGCGCATGGTATAGCCGGTTGCAATTCCATCATCCACAAGAATTATGGTTTTCCCCAATAACTCGGGAGAGGGTTTCGTGCCCCGATAAACCCGTTCACGTCGCAATAATTCTTCTTGTTCGGATTTTTGAATATTATTAATCGCCTCTGTGGATATGTGTAATAAATTGACTATTTCTTCATTTAAAACAGTTATCCCTCCAGAGGCAATAGCTCCCATAGCTAACTCTTCATGTCCAGGAACACCTAGCTTACGTACAATAAAAATATCAAGCGGGAGCGATAGCTTATGCGCAATTTCATATGCTACAGGGACACCTCCTCGAGGTAATGCCAATACAATTACATCTGTGCGCTTTGCATAATTCTTTAGCGAATCTACTAGAACACGGCCTGCTTGATACCGATCATCATAGTTCATTGCCATATTCCTCCAAAACGATCCTTCAAATTGAAGTCTAGTCCATACTTCGTCATGTAACAAAGTATCTGGTGCCTATCCTTGGTCGTATTCTGTGTCCTCTCCTCACCATAGATACATATGTACATGTATTTATCTACTATGCTTAATTTAATAATCAGCTGTTCTCATGGAGGAAATAGCGATGAATGTTACTGAAAAGATTATCAAAGCGCATCTTCTTGAAGGAAAAATGGAACCAGGAAAAGAGATTGCCTTAAAAATAGACCAAACTCTTTGTCAAGACGCGACAGGCACCCTGGTCATGCTTGAATTAGAAGCGATAGGTCTTGAGCGAACCCAAGCTGAAATTTCTGTTCAATATGTAGATCACAACTTAATCCAAGAAGACAATAAAAATTCTGATGATCATCTCTTTCTGGCAAGTGCAGCAAGACGCTTTGGCCTTTATTTTAGCCGACCTGGTAATGGCATCAGTCATGCGGTGCATATGCAAAATTTTGGAAAACCAGGTAAAACATTAACCGGATCAGACAGTCATACCTGTGCCGCAGGATCCTTGGGAATGATTGCTATTGGCTCAGGGGGGTTGGAAGTCGCAATGGCAATAGCTGGTTATCCATTGTATATAAAAATGCCCAAAGTTATGGGCATTCATCTAACCGGTTCTCTACCCGAATGGGTTAGTGCAAAAGATGTTATTTTAGAAATGTTACGTCGTTATGATGTAAAAGGTGGTGTGGGCTACATTTTTGAATATTACGGGGAGGGTTTAAAACACCTAAGCGCCATGGATCGCCACGTAATTGCCAATATGGGCGCTGAACTAGGAGCAACTACTACGGTATTTCCTTCAGATGAAATCACCAGGGAATTCTTACAAAGCCAAGATCGCGAAAATGACTGGATTGAATTAAAAGCAGACAAAAAAACAGCGTATGATGAACACGCAGAAATCAATTTATCTAAACTGATACCACTGATTGCGAAGCCTACAAGCCCAGGAAATGTCGTCCCAGTTGCCGAAATAGCAGGCCAAGAGGTTTATCAAACCTACATAGGCTCCTCAGCCAATCCTGGTTATAGAGACTTTGCGATTGCAGCCGAAATAGTAAAAGGACGAACGGTTCACTCTAATGTGTCTTTTGATATTAATCCAACTTCACGGACTATTCTAGAAGAATTAGTACGAGATGGTCATTTAGGAAGTTTAATTCACGCAGGTGCACGCATTCACCAGGCAGGATGCAATGGATGCATTGGGATGGGCCAGGCCCCTGCAACAGAAAAGAACAGTTTACGCACGGTACCAAGAAATTTCCCAGGGCGCTCAGGCACTGAGGAAGACAAGGTTTTTCTTTGCAGCCCAGAAACTGCAGCCGCATCGGCATTGACAGGATTAATTACCGATCCTACAACTTTAGATATGCCGTATCCTAAAATAAAAATACCAAAAAAAAGGATATTAAATCATGCCTGCTTTGAAGGACCCCTACCTTTAGATGAAGCAAAAAAAATAAACTTAGTGAAGGGGCCAAATATCGTAACTTTGCCTGAACTTCAACCATTGCCTTCTTCATTGAAAATACCGGTGTTACTTAAAGTAGAGGATAATGTTTCAACCGATGAAATTTCCCCGGCAGGGGCAAAAGTTCTGCCTTATCGCAGTAATATTCCTAAAATTAGTGAATTTACCTTTACTCATATCGATTCGGACTACGCTGATCGTGCAAAAAAAAATAAAAAAGGTCATGTGATCATAGGCGGAGAAAATTATGGGCAAGGCTCTAGCCGAGAACATGCAGCTTTAGCTCCCCGCTATTTAGGTTTACAAATAGTCATTGCCAAAAGTTTTGCCCGCATTCATTGGCAAAATCTAATCAATTTCGGTATTTTACCTTTAGTCTTTAAAAATCCTAAAGATTACGATGCTATCGGTTTAAATGATGTTGTAGAAATCAATCAATTGCCTGACATTCTGGATAATGAGACATTTAAAATAAAAATCAATGACAAAGAAGTGGAGGTACAACAAACCTTATCCAAACGCCAAATTGAGTTGCTAATTGAAGGTGGATTAATTAATTGGGTGAAAAAAGATCTTAAAAAGAAGAAATAGAGCACAAAACTGATTTTATTTTTCAATTTATTGGATAAAAATGACCAGAGGTAGGTATCCTCATTTTTTGATAAAAAAACCCACGCAAAATTTTTTCACTACGTACTGCTCATAAAGCGCGGTACGTAGCGAAATTTAAATTAAAGTGATGCTCCCTCAGATGAATATGACCCACCCTGCGGATATCATTGCGGGCTGTAATCATGAATCAAAGTTCAACTCTGGTCCTAAAGGCACAATTTGTGTTGGGTTTATGTTCTTATGACTAAAATAATAATGTTGTTTGATATGTACAAAGTTTACAGTCTCACTCACTCCGGGATGGTGATACAACTGTTTTAAATAAGGTTGTAGGGCCTCATAATCACTTATACGCTGCTGATTTGTTTTGAAATGACCGTAATATACGGCATCAAAACGAATTAGCGTCGTAAACAAGCGCCAGTCAGCCTCAGTTAACTGTTCCCCGAATAAATATTTTTGGTTGCGTAAGCGCACATCCAGTTCATCAAGTAAAAGAAATAATTGTACATACGCCTCTTCGTAAGCTTGCTGCGTTGTCGCAAAACCACAGCGATACACTCCATTATTAATCGCATTATAAATTCGCTCATTTAATGCATCAATTTCCGCACGCAGTGGTTCCGGATAAAAATCTTGGGTATCTCCTGTTAAATGATTAAATTCCTGATTAAACTGTCGAATAATTTCTGCTGATTCATTACTAATAATCGTTTTTTCTTTTTTATCCCACAAAATAGGTACTGTGACCCTACCGCTGTATTGATTGGCTGCTTTGATATAAAGCTCATATAAATAGTTAAGTCCATAAAGGGAATCTCCGGTAGCTTCCATCCCTTTTTTAAACTCCCAACCATGTTCAAGCATATGAGGGTGCACAATAGAAACATCGATATAATCATCTAATTTTTTGAGCTTTCTAAAAATCAAAGTGCGATGTGCCCAGGGGCAAGCAAGTGATACATACAGGTGGTAACGTCCCTTTTCAGCAGGAAAACGAGCGCCGGGTTCATTACTAATTGCCGAGTGAAATTGTGTAGGTTCCCGTTTGAATGTTCCTCCTGTTTTAGAAGTATCATACCAAACATCATGCCATTGACCATCAACTAATTGTCCCATGATTTATCCTTAGTTCTATTTGATAAACTGCTTTTTTTACAAACAATAGATTATGCTATATATTTAAAACTACTTCAGAAAAGAATAGCACATGAGTAATTCAAATAATCCATATCTATCAGGAAACTATGCTCCGGTTCACGATGAATTGGAGGTTAATCAATTGGAAGTAATTGGTGAAATCCCCAAGGATTTACTTGGCGCCTATATGCGCAATGGCCCAAATCCAGATTTCCCACCCCTTTCCTATACTTATCCATACGATGGCGACGGCATGATTCATGCTGTTTATATAGCAGATGGTAAAGCAGCGTACCGGAATCGATTTGTTGAAACCAAAGGGCTACTTAAAGAACGAAAAGCGGGAAAAGCACTTTATGGCGGCGTTTTACACCCTGCACCAATGGATCCTAAGTGGGCTGGACCTGAAGATGATCCCGTTGCTATAAAAAATGGCGCATTTATTCATATTATTCGTCACCACGATATTTATCTGGCGCTCAGTGAATCTGCTCCAGCATATAGAATGACAGCACAGTTGGATACCCTCGGTGAATGGAAACCTTCTCAAGACCAGCATGCGATAGAAGTTTGTGCTCATACTCGGTTAGATCCACTAACCGGCGAGTTGTGGTTTGTCAATTACGGCTTAATTCCACCTTATCTTACGTTTTATCGATTGGATAAGCATGGAGGCAATATTCAAAAATGGGATATTGAAAAAACCTCTTGTTCTATGGTTCATGATTTCATTTTAACAAAAAATTATGTTCTTGTTTTTGACTGTCCTGTGATTTTTGATATACAGCAGATAATGTCTGGCGGAGCTGTTTTGAATTGGCGTCCTGAGCTCGGAGTACGTATCGGTGTTATGCCACGTTCAGGCGGGCAAATAAAATGGTTTCACACCGAATCATTTTTTGTATTTCATTTTGCTAATGCTTATGAGCAAAACCATGACATTGTTATTGATTACGTTAGGCACGAAAAAATCGTTCTTTTGCAGGAAGAACAGCGCCAACCGGTTCCTCCCAGATTAAATCGTACTGTTCTTAATCTGCAAACAGGAATAATGAAGCATACCGTACTGGATGAGCGGCTCGTAGAGTTTCCTCGTATTAGGGATGACCAAAACAGCCTATCCCATCAATTTATTTATACCCCAACAAAAACAACAGAACCTAATCCAAAGCAAGCCTTTAATGCGCTAATAAAATTTGATGTAACAAATCAACGTTCATGGATCCATGATTTTGGCCCTCATGCAGAAATAGGAGAGGCAGTTTTTGCGCCAGCTGCAACCCATCAATCGGAAGATGACGGTTATTTGCTGTTATATGTATACGATAAACGTTCAAAGCAAAGTGAGCTCGTTCTATTGGATGCTCTAAATGTCCAGAATGATCCCATCGCCCGCATTCAGATGCCTCGCCGAATTCCCCACGGTTTGCATGGTTCGTGGATGCCTGGAATTTGGTAATTATGGGATACAACAATGACCTTTAATACAAATTATTTTTGATTTATTTTAATTTTTAGATCCATGCTATGATGCATTACTTAAATCATTTATTAATTAATTAATGAATAGAAAAATAGTTTGCATCGGTGGTATAACCGTTGATCGAAAATTAACTTCGATTCATAAATTGCAATTGGAAACCTCCAATCCCGTTTCTTCCTCATTTACGTTTGGCGGTGTTGCCCATAATGTAGCGCATAATCTTGCTTTGCTGACGAATAACGTGCACATCTACAGCGTGGTTGGGCAGGACAATTATGGATTGCAGGCAATAGAAAATTTGAAAAGAATGGATGTCCATATCCAAAATATCCTTACACTTCATGACAAACCTACTGCTCATTATGATGTTATTCTTGATAATGAAGGTGAATTATTTCTTGCTTTGGCAGACATGGAAATTTTTGATCATATTCCTTTTGCGCAGTTCACTCAATCCTGGAGTGAGTGGGGTAATGAAGAAATTGTTTTTCTGGATACAAATTTACCCCAAGAAATAATCGAATATGCGATTCAAATAGCACGCAGTCAAAGTATCAAGCTATGCATTGATCCTGTCTCTGTAGTCAAAGCAAAAAAACTTCCAGCGGGTTTGGAAAATATTTTTCTACTGAAACCCGATCGTTTTGAGGCAGAAGCATTGACTCATATTCAGATTCATTCAGTATCCGATTGCATCAAGGCAGGCCAAGTTTTATTGGATAAAGGAGTTAAAAATTGCATTATCAGTTTGGGTAAATCAGGCTATGTGATTGTTAATGAAACCATTCAAAAACATTTCCCAGCATTCCTTATCGAGCCAATTATTGATGTTAACGGGGCAGGAGATGCTTTTATTGCTGGAATTCTGTATGAATTAAAACAAGAAAAACCAATTATTGATGCATGTCAGACCGGAGCAGCAATGGCTGCTTTAACCCTGCAATCGTGTCATACGGTAAATAAACAGATTCATTATGAAGCACTAAAAAATATTCAGCTTAAATATAAAATAAGAGAAACGGATTATGAAGCAATTTTTTGATTACTCTCCAGAAGTACAATCAGCTCTCGAAAATAAAAAGCCTGTGTTGGCTTTGGAGTCCACGATTATTTCGCATGGTATGCCTTATCCTGATAATTATGAAACAGCTCAGGCAGTGGAACATATTGTCCGTGAATACGATGTCACTCCGGCTACTATTGCAGTGATTGATGGGAAAATAAAGATCGGTTTAACAGAAAATGAATTACACCAATTTGCATGCAATAAAGAGGTTTTAAAAGCAAGTCGACGCGATTTGCCTTTCATAGCAACCAACAGGTATTCTGCTGGAACCACGGTTGCAGCAACCTTATTTTGTGCCGCTAAAGCAGGTATTAAATTATTCGCTACGGGGGGAATTGGCGGCGTCCATAGAGGTGATGTCCAGGATATTTCTGCTGATTTAATTGAAATATCAAGAACACCGATAGCGGTTATTTGTGCTGGTGCAAAAGCCATCCTTGACCTACCCCGTACCTTAGAGCTTTTAGAAACAATGAGCGTGCCTGTTATTGGTTATCGCACACAAGTGTTACCCGCATTTTACACTGACTCGACTCAGTATTCATTATCAACTTGGGTAGAGGACGTACCCACCCTTGCTGAAATAGTAACTGCTCATTGGGATATCGGCATGTCTTCGGGAGTATTAATTACCAATCCGATTCCTGCAGAATTTAATATTCCGCTTGAAGTGATTGAACCAGTAATCGCGAATGCCATACAAAAAGCAGAGCAAAATAATATTTCAGGAAAAGCATTAACCCCTTTTCTCTTGGCCGAAGTAGCCCAACTGACTCAAGGCAAAAGTTTGCTCGCCAATATCGCTTTAATTAAAAATAATGCACGTCTGGGCGCAAAGCTCGCACGTGCTGTTCTCGCTTTAGGACGAAGCAAACAATGAGTAATTGTTTGACTGATCATCTACTAATGCCAATAAGTAGATTGGGTAATATTGACCTGACACATAGTCACCTTTTCATTTAAATTCTCTTATATAGCGCATATAAGGCTCGGTATATATGCGAAAAAATATATGGAGGTTCCTAATCAAAAAACTGATGAACGCTCAGGTCGAACCACTCAGCTACTCGCTAAAAAACTATTGCATAAAAAACAATCCTAATATAAATGCAGTATATTTGGGAAAATTCTTTATGAGAAAATCCGTACCCTTCAAATGAAAAGTATTGTTTATGAAATTCGTTTTCAGCCTCCTCTTCTAAAAAAGGGGGGTATCACCTTATTAAGGTGATAGTGTTTTTTCGGAAAGCATTAATGCCAATTGGTACTCTTGATTCTGGTAAAAATCAGGCCAAAATTTAATAAACTGACTTAAATTTTTATTAGGAACAAGATATTTACCTCTAATATCTTGATCGGTAATGGGATCAGGAATTGGTATCGTGTTACTTACCGAAGGTAGATTCACTTGTTTGCTGCTTATCCATTGGCTTATAGAGCTTTTTTCAAATGAATGACCACTGGGACTTAAAACCGGCTCTTTCAAGGTAGTCGAAAGGATTGGGTCTTGAATATCCTCTTCTATTTTTTGCAACTTAGCCCAGTATTCTTCGGGGTTCAACGAAGTTGCCGATACGTAGTTAATAATTATTTTAAGCCTGATATTGGGATAATAATGTTTACCTTCCTCTAAACCAGGAAATTCGTCCAATAAACTGAGACGTTCATAGCTAATACCATCACTAAGAAGTGTCACAGGATCTTTCATCACTTTTATTTGTCCGGTTTTGCGGGTTGTCATTGGGCATGAAAGTGCAATAAGCATCCCTTCGGGTAAAGTAACTGTGGTGGCTTCAAGCTTGGATTGCGTTGGAATCGCTACATCAGTAAGATAGTGGGTATAGCCAATTAATTTTGTCTGTTGCCCTACTTTGGGGTTAACGCGATTTTCCATTTTATAACCATTCGTGTCTAGAACATTTAATAATCCAGGAAGATGAGGTTGCACATTTCCATCAGTCATTTGAATTAGCCCACCTGACGAATCAACAACAGCAAAAAATGAATCACTTTCTGGGGCTGAATTATTTACTATCCATCCACAATCATTTGATAACATATAGCGTTGGGGTTCATTCACTTTCCACTCTTCTGATTCTTTATCGTAACTAATGGATTGAACTGTAAGCAAACCTTCTACTCGGCTATCACGTATTAGCCATAACCGCTCGCCATTTATTTGCAGCCCGGCGATTTTCAAAGAGAAATCAGAGTTCTTGCTTAGCCATTTAGCCTTTGCGAAAAGAATTTGATTGGCTTCATCCGGTCCCATCTGATCGTAGATAAAAATATCCGCGTCGTGACTTTCCTCCATCTTAATTTGCATTTTTTCTCCTCATGATTGGTGAAGTGTTATTTTTAGAACAGATTAAATAGTACAGACAAACGAACAAATAATATAACTGTCTGATTAATAAATAAAAAATTTATACAAAAAATTTAAAGCTTAGAAAGTATCCTATTAAGACTGATGAAAGATTCTTTAAAGAAAAAATGAACAATGTTATGCAGCCTAGATTTTCACACTAATGCTCAGCAAGAAGTTGAGAGCCTCAGTGTGATGTAGTCATGTATTATTAATTGATAGTAGCTTTGTTTTCATGCTCATGGGATTCCACTCCCGAGTCTTGCGCATGGATCTTCTCCTGCCACCAATGTTTCAATTGATGACAACCATGCACTGCTGCGCGATATAAATCAGGAAGGATGGATACAATGGCATCAAGAAAATCCATAACTCCACCCTTATTGAAACCATAAATGCAGCGACTGAATTCGGCACCCTTTTTACTTAGCGCAATCGTATCATCTTTTTTGAAAAAGCTCTCTGGCTTGAACCCCAATTCAAATCTTTTTTCATATTCGTGTAACTCTTGAGTAAACACTTCTTCGATATCATTTGCAATCAAGTGTCTTACTTGAGTTTCTGTAAGAACGGGATAAAGTACCACCATCATCTCACGTATTGCTTTGTTCTCTGTTAAATTACGAATAATCCTGTCCTTACGTTCATCAGGGCCTTCACCAAGGCTCCAATTACATGCACCGACTAAAAGTGTTAATGCTTCATGATATTCAGCATATGCAGTAGCGCGTTGATTGATAAAGTATGCTGCGGCTGCCCAACCTATCCAACCTATAAAACCAATTACCGGAAGAAAAGATAACGCAGTTGCTGTGACTCCAAAAACAACACTTCCAGTAATTTTTTGATCAATACTTTTTAGTTGTATTGATTTTTTTTTAACTAGTTCAGTGCATTGTTTTAAAAATTCAGTATGATTTGCATTGGTTGTTAGAAAGTGCTGTTCCGCTGTAATGGCAAGCGCATTATCATCCGCCCGAGCAGCTTCACCAATAGCGAAATATTTTTGTGATTCCAATTGCAGTTTATTTAATTCACTATTGATACCTAATTGAGGAATAGGCGTATAAGCAGATTGTTTTTTTATTCCGACAGTCTCTAATACAGTCTCTAATACTGATGCCATTTTGGTCACTCATAATAAAAATGAAGAGGGCATTCTAAATTTTATTTTACATAATAACAATAAAGAAATGTGCAAAATGATACTTAGTTGAATAACTTATTATACCCTTTATGAGATAATGGGTACTCTGTTTTAAAAGCATAAGGAACAGAAGTCGCCTGGCATGGACTAACTTGTGCAGGAGCGTTTATACTTAATTTTTTTTCGCGATTAATTCTTTAATATCAATTGCTATATCACGGATTGTTTTTTCTTTGCCTATATCATTACGAATATCAAGATCAAATTCATCCTCCAAGTCGAAGAAAAAATTAACTAAATCCAAAGAACTAGGAACAACTTGATCAATCGATTGATCCAAGTCAATCTCTTCAGGCGAAATTTCCTGGGTTCTTGCAATTAAATGAATAACACGATGTTCTATTGTTTGCTCCATAAAAAATCCCTCTTTCGATTCAAACAAGATAATTAATTTGTCTTTTAATTGAGTATACAGTCAGCGCTCATGCAACTCCATTAATATTTATCCATTCATCAATTTGATACTGAGGTCGAGAATTTTGTGCCCACTTTAGTAGCCAAATCGTTTAAAGCATTGGGTTCCTAAAGATTTCATGGCGCTGCATTGAATTATTGTTGTTGTGGCTGCCGCATCATTGGCTATTTGAATCACATAGGACTGACCATTTGCACATAAGATATTCCAATATGCTGCATCATTGCGATCAACTCCTTGATAAAAAGATTCAAGAGGAGAACAGGCTCCGCCTGCTGCATTGATAATACCGCTTAGTATTTGTGTTTTTTGCGCTGATGTTCTACTCAATAAAATATCATTGGCAATATTGGCATAATTACAGGAGGAAAATACCAACAGAAAAAGCATCATCGTAGACTTACTCATAATGCATCCTTAAAATTGAGTCGCATTGCTGTAGCAAGATTTTGGTCTATATGATGTTATTGTAGAATATGGAGTGGATTTCTCCATTTCAATCCAAGAAACATTAAAGAGTCTATAAACCGCTTTGCATCTCCTCCATACTATGCATCAAGCCGCGGTATAGAGGGAAATCTTCAGGTTTCTGCAGCACCTCATCCCACAAACTCAGCTAGAACCTAGCGTTCATCACAGACTGTATAATATCCATGACGGAAGGGATTACTGCGCGATCTAAACTTATAATCTCGACAACGTTGTCCATGATCATCGGTATATCGTCTGTCTAAACGGAATGAAAAATCACCAAAATTCATATCCTGCTGCCACTCTCGTTCCTGACGGGCTCTATCTTCTTCGTCCATTTGCTTCAAAAATTTACTGAGTTTACTGGCATGCCCTACAGAGAAGAGGGAAGTAATGAGCAGAAGCAAGATTATTTTTTTCATAATTAGAAACCTAAAGACACAAAAAGGTCTTTATTAAAGCATAAATTTACTCAACAGACAAAAAAATTAAAGGAAAAGGGTAAAGAAAGTGTATACTCGAAGTCATCATGATCATTGAATAATCAGGGAATTCCCATGCCAGGACAGCCATTTAAAATAACTATGCCATTCGTTTTGCTGAGCATGATACTTTATCTTTTGTTACTTTCCTTTATTCAGTATCCTTTGACCACTTTGCTCAAACCTATTCCCATCGCTTTACTGATGTTCTTTGTCTTTCAGGTCAATCCAGAAAAACAGATAAAACGTCTTCTACTACTTGCCTTAGGATTTTCACTTCTTGGTGATGTCTTTTTGACTCTTCCCATAAAAATGGCTGTGCAAGTAGGGATTTTGGCATTTATGGCGACACATTGCAGCTATATCAGTTTATTTTTAAAGAACCTGCAATTTCAAAGAAAGAATTTGTTCGCTTTTTTACCCATCTTATTATTTGTGCTTATAAGCTTTTACTTTTTATCCCCCTATCTGGGAGAAATGAAACTACCTGTAGCAGTCTACTTATGCTTGCTGACCTTAATGGTATTTTGTTCCTTTCAACTCAAACAGCACTCATTATTGCTACGAACTGGAGCCTGTCTTTTTTTGCTTTCTGACTTTGTTTTATCATTAGACTTATTTATTCTATCGCATAATAAACCCATCGCTGTTTTAATTATGTTGCTCTATTACATTGCCCAAGCTCTATTAGTAGTAGGTATCACTCAAACAAAAGAAAAGGTCTTTCTCGAGTTACAAAGCATATTTCGCGGTGTCAGGCTGGCGTAGTTTTTGTTTTTATTTACCACTACGTAACAAGAGTAAATAATTTCAAGAGATACAATAATTAGGAAGTTACACTAACAATCGTGATATTCACTACAAAGCCTAGATATTTTTTCCATATAACCGGTAATCGGTCTTTTTGATTGATTGCTTGTGGACACGTTTTGGAGGCAACAGCAGTCGTGAAATAGCCTTCACCCTTATTTTCCGGAAAAATGTTGATTTCTAAAATTGCTCCTCTTTTATTTTTATAAATAACTGTTTTTTGCTCAGCAAAAACAGATTGAGCCCAAGAGGAGGTTGCTGCAATTGTGACACAAAAGAACGACTATAAATTCATTAGATACTTTTTTGTTTTTAAACAGGGATTGATGCTAGATTGTTGTTTAGCATCTTACTCAAAAGTGGTCACATAGTATCTTAAAAATGGTATAGACAAAATATTCGTTACATTAAGAATGCATCATTGAAGAGTAGAGGTCTAATAACTCTTTTGACACACGAGGTTCTTGAGCTTAATATACATAGCTTAATTACTTCAATTGCATATCCGTTGTTGTTCCACATTTAAATAATAAAGCTCAGGATGGGTTTGAAATGCATAAGCTGATGCTCGTTTGGTTGACTATTTTACTGCTCGCTGCCTGCGAAAAAGAAAATAGATCGTTTAGTGGATATGTTGATACCGATCTTGTCTATTTGTCTTCTGATTTTGGTGGGCGCCTGACTGACTTAGCCGTATTAAAGGGACAATTAGTCAAAAGAGAACAATTCCTATTCAAACTCGAACAAACCAGTGAACTTTATAATGTACAAATGAGTAAACTGAGCAAACAAAATCTGCTTGCTCAGCGCCAACAAATTTTGACCCAACTCAACTACAATGAAATCAATTATCGTCGTATTCAGGGAATGCGAAAACAAAATGCAGCAAGCCAAAGTGATCTGGATGCAGCACAAAGAGATTTAAAAATTTCAAAAGATCAACTTACTGACATCGATGTTAAAATCCAAAACAATCAGATTGAAACAAACGATAAAAAATGGCAAGTGACACGCAAAGAAAACTTCGCTACAGAACGAGGAATTATATTTGACACTTACCATAAGCAAGGTGAGTTTGTTCAAGCGGGCGCTCCTGTTCTATCCTTGATTACCAGAAATAATATTAAAGCTGTATTTTTTGTTCCAGAGGCAGAACTTTCTAAATTGCGTCTTAACGAACAAGTTAAGATTAAGACGGATAAAAATGAAAATTTTGCTACGGGACATATTTTCTATATTTCAAATATTGCTGAATTTACTCCTCCTATCATTTATTCCCGTGAGGAACGTCAACGTCTTGTATTCCGTGTCGAAGCAAAAATTGATTCTCCTGATTTAGAAAAAACTCATTTGGGACTACCTGTCACATTGGAATTAGCTGATGAGTGATTTTGCAATTGATGTAAAAAAACTAACAAAAAAATTTGATGAAAAAGTCGCGGTGGATCACATTAGCCTACAAGTAGAGAAAGGCTCTATATTTGGCTTTCTTGGTTCAAACGGTAGCGGTAAAACAACCACTATTCGAATGATTTGTGGCCTTTTAACTCCCACCGACGGAGAAGGAAATTGCCTTGGATATGACATTAAAACTCAAAGCGCTGAAATCAAAAAACATATAGGCTACATGCCTCAGAAATTCAGTTTTTATACGGGATTAACTGTCCATGAAAATCTGCGCTTTACTGCGGATATTTTTCAGGTAAAAAATTCGGCACAAGCGATCGAAGACATCATCAAAGATCTTGGATTAGAGGACTATCGAAAGATACAAGCAGGTAATTTATCAGGAGGATGGAAACAACGCCTGGCCTTGGCATGTAGTTTACTTCATAAGCCGCAATTATTATTCTTAGATGAACCAACCGCAGGTGTTGATCCCAAGGCACGTAAAGAATTTTGGGATTATTTACATAAAATTTCCTCTCGTGATGGCACCACAATTTTAGTAACAACTCATTATATGGATGAAGCGGAAAAGTGCACTGATTTAGCCTACATTAATTTAGGAAAACTCTTGTATACAGGCAGCACAAAAGATTTAGTTCCTCAATCTAAAGTCAAAGCCTATGTATTGGAAGTCGATCGAAAAGAGCAAACTCCATTAATGGAAAAAATACATGATGCACATCCAAAGTTATTGGCTTCAATTGTAAATAATGAATTGCGAATTTCATCACGAGATGCTCAATCACTAAAGCAAGTGATTCAAGAAAACAATGATCGTCCAAGTAAAGAAGTCACTCCTTCATTTGAAGAGGTTTTTATCGGATTAATGCGATGAACTATAAAAATCTTGCACAAGGAATATCTTTAACTCGACTTGGTGGTTTAATACGTAAAGAATTTATTCTTGTCAGTCGTGATCGCGGTACAATCGCGATGCTCGTTATCTTACCAATCATGTTACTTATCCTTTTTGGCTTTGCCATTGAATTCGATCCGAAACATCTGCCCACCACTATTATTAGTTATGATAATTCTCCATTGACTCGAAGCTATGTCAGCTCACTTGAAGCTTCAGGATATTTTAAAGTCATTTATGAGGGATTTGATGAAAATAAGAGAAATGAAGATTTTGCAAATGGAAAAATCAGCTTTGCGTTTACCATCCCCCCAAATTTTACCCGGAAGTATGTTCGTAATGAAAACCCCCAATTACTGGTTGAAATCGATGGGTCTGATCCAGGAAGCAGCGCAAGTGCGCTCAGCAATGCTCTGCCCATATTGAATCAAACTCTGGATAGGTTTAATAAACAAGGTTTAGGTTTCTCATCCACAACACATTCAAATAGAAGCGTCGATCTCATCACCCATAGACTTTATAATGAATCGAATATCAGTTCTTATAATATCGTTCCTGGTTTAATTGGAGTATTGCTTACTCTAACTTTAGTGATGCTGACCTCGACTGCCATCACTTCCGAAAAAGAAACCGGCACCATGGAAATGCTGTTAAGTACTCCGTTAAAGCCATTAGAAATCATTCTTGGTAAAGTGATCCCTTACATTGTTTTAGGTTATTTACAACTTACAAGTATTTTAATTTTCGGTAAGGTTCTGATTCATATTCCTACTGAAGGAAGTATTTTATTGCTTTATATCGCCGTAGCACCGTTTCTTATCGCTAATTTAATGGTAGGCATGATTTTTTCTACAATCGCGCGTTTGCCTATGCAAGCAATGCAACTTAGTGTCTTTTTTCAATTACCTTCAATGTTTTTATCAGGTTATATTTTTTCTTTCTATGGTATGCCTACATGGGCACAGTTCCTGGGATATTGCCTGCCAATGACCTATTTTACCCGGATTGCGCGTGGAATATTACTGAAGGGCAATACATTGAGCCAAATTGTTCCTAATATTTTACCTATTTTATTGATTGCCTTTATTTTGATTATTTTGACGGGGAAAATATTTCGAACAAAGCTCGACTAGGATCTACTGAATTCACTAAGTTGAGCCAAAAATGGTGTGATTTTAGAGCAGCGAAACGCAGCATACCTGCAAGTATGTACACTTAAAATCGCTCATTTTGGCCAAGATAGTAAAATTCAACAAAAAATGGCTAACTTATGAAACTAAAAATTATCTTGCTTAATCTATTTGCCATATTGCTTGGAGGATGTTGCAAAAACTGCATTGTTCATGAAAAAGTGAATTATCCTAAAAGTACACGCAGTGGAGTTAAATACATCAATGATAAGGCCAATTTAAGTCGCCTCGCATGGTGGAAAAAACTAAAGGATCCGGAGCTTAATGAGCTTATTTCTCAGGCTCTGGCCTGCAATCATTCGATTAGAAGTTCCTATGCAACAATTGAGCAAGCACAGGCACAACTTAAAGCAGCTCAATATGCCTGGATCCCAACTCTTGATGCAACTGCTAGCGGCTTTACAGGCAGCACGTGGAATACACATCTTACCCCAAGAGGCCAATTGGCAAATAATCCTTTCTTTTCAAACTTTTCCCATCCGAAGTTTAGAGGATATTATGCGGGATTTGTCCCGGGATACACATTGAACATCTTAAATAATATTAACAATGTTAAAGCAGCCAAAGCTTCTTTAGCCATAGAACAAGCGCAGACACAGTCAATAAAATTAGGGATTATTAGCCAAATGAGTGGAGCCTACTTCATGCTCTTAAGCCAACGAGAACAATTAGCAGTAGAAAAATCCCTAACTAGTGACTTGCAGAAACTACGTCAACTCGAACATACTCGATTCCAAAAAGGCGCCAATGATATCGCAATAATAACCAATGTAGATCAACAGATTGCCCAAGAAGAAGCCACAATTCCTCAAATTGAACGTGTTATTGCACAAAGTGAAAATACCATTCACCTCTTATTGAATCAAAATCCCGGGCCCATTGCTGCGCATCGTTCGTTACTTTCATTAAACTTAAATCATCTAATTCCTAAATCCTTACCTTCATCAGTTTTAAAAAATCGTCCTGATATCATGATTGCCTTAAATAACCTGAAAATGGCTCAAGCACAAATTGGCGTGGCTTACTCAGCTTTTTTCCCCTCGATTGATTTGACTGGTTTGGTTGGCGGAGCGTCAGTCGATTTAACTAATATTTTAAAATTAAGTACTAATATTTGGATTGCGCAAGCCGCAGGTTCGACAAAAATTTTCAATGCCAGATCCTATCAAAATATCAAATCC
The DNA here is from genome assembly GCF_001467945.1 of Legionella parisiensis. Lineage (GTDB taxonomy): Bacteria > Pseudomonadota > Gammaproteobacteria > Legionellales > Legionellaceae > Legionella > Legionella parisiensis. The sequence continues at coordinate 411,299 of NZ_LNYQ01000013.1, read as the reverse complement.
GCTAAGGCTGGATTCAAGGCAATCTACTATGACTATCTGGAAACCCTTCATTCTGTATTCGCAGATGTAGATGATTCGCTTACAAATGAGCAGAAAAATAACTTAGCGTATTTGCAAACTCAAAAAGCATATTTGGCAGCACAAAAAGCATATGATATTGCATTAGCTCAATATAAAGCTGGAGCGAAAGATTATCGCAATGTAATCAATGCCAAAATAAATCGTGATCGAAGTAAATTAAGTTTAATTCAAGAAAAAGCTCAATTACTTGATAGTATTGTACAAGTATATAATGCTGTTGCTGGTGGATATGATGCTACCTAGCTTATCCTTGGTAAGGGCATATACGGTAACTGGACATTTACAGATATCCGGGTTCCTGCCATAACCGTCAAGCGAGGCCGCAAGCAGATGGTGTTCATTTCTGCAAGGAGCGATCCATGATGGATCACCTTGCCAACATAAAAATGGATCTCCGCCCGCGCGGGGATGACAGAGTATTTGCCAATTGAGTAAAATAAAACACTAAATACTCTTAGCTTAGCGGCATGGGTTTTACTGCGCTTAACCCAAAAGCTACTTATCTTTTTTTAGCTACACTTTTTCGTCAAGTGCTTGTTCAACCACTTTAACTAACCTTCCTGCGTCAGGAGAGGTAGTTGAATAGAAATAGTCAATAAGCTCACCTTTGCGATTGATAAGGTACTTATGAAAATTCCATTTTGGTGCGGTGCCAAATCCTAATTCCTTCCTAGCCCACTGATAAAATGGATGAGCATTTTTTCCTGAAACTACTTCTTTAGCGGCCATTGGAAAAGTAACTCCGTAATTGACCTGGCAAAAATTTGCAATTTCTTGTTCAGTTCCTGGCTCCTGGCTACCGAAATCATTTGAAGGCACTCCAAGTATGACTAAACCGCGATCTTTATATTTTTCATAAAGTTTTTCCAAACGAGCATATTGCGGAGTAAAACCACATTTTGAGGCCGTATTGACTACCATTAAAACATTTCCCTGAAAGGAAGAGAGGGGCAATGGCTCATGTCCACGCAATGTGTGGAACGAATAATCATATGCATTGTCATGATGCTGGGTATCCGCTGCTGATAAATTAGAAGTCATGATAAGCCATCCTAGTATTATTAATGAGAGAAAATGCATGGTTATCCCTAATCTTATAAAAGCACAGAACTGAAAACAGTGTTGGGATTGATATCAATAATATACCATTGATCTTGTAAAGCAGGAATGGATTTATTTATCCAACTGATGCCTGATTTTTTCTTGCACTTCACGCATGTGTTCTTCATCCTTATAATGAGTACGCGGCCAAAAAAAACCTTTGAGCCCGTCTTGTTTATTCCTGGGAACAATATGGATATGAAGATGAGGAATGCTTTGACTAATTGTATTATTCATTGCAATAAAACTTCCTGCAGCTTCCATTGCTTTTTCAACAGCCTTCCCTATCCTTTGCGTAAGTAAAAAAAGAGGAGATATCATAGAATCAGGCACATCATAAAGTGTTTTGATATGCATTTTAGGAGCCAATAAGGTATGTCCTGGGAAAAGAGGACGAGAATCCAAAAAAGAAATAAAATTCTCGTCTTCAAAAACAATAAACGATTTTTCTTTTTTTGCCGCAATTAAGTCGATAATACATTCACTTGTCATTTTATATCCCTATTCATCTATTTTCAGATTTAAACGATAAATCCGTTTTCTGTTGTACTATAGGTTTGACCTTTATGTTCCAACAAACTTTCTTTTTCTCCTTTGTTTTTTATTTTGAGAAAACTGCTAAAAAATCCATCAGGAGAATGTGCAGAAGAGGTAAGCATCTGAGGCTCTTCCGATATTTCCTTAATTTTTTCCGCGTTAATGCGATTGTGCCACCGGTAGACTAATCCTGGAATAGCAATAATCACACCTCCCGTATAACCTGCTGCCACACCATAAATTCCTAACTTGGTTTTAAGCCCAAGAAGCGCTGAGCCTGTTATTCCCAAAGACAACGCTGAAACTGAAATAATAGTCGAACCCTTGAGATCCTTCAAAACTCTCAATTGCTGTAATAGATTATAACGTGCCGAATCCAGTATGACTCCAGTTGACACAATGGGAGCCAAATATTTAAGAATCTCGCTTACCTGGTTTGGTGCCTTTCCAATAATCAACACACCCGGCATAACTGCAAAAAATAAAGGGACAGGAGTAGTGTAAATGAGTGTAGTTAATAATCCATATTTCCCCATTCGACTTGCATTTTCATATTTTTTAGCTCCAATCAGGCGATTAATCTCTTGTGAATTACTTTGACCAAATCCGGCTAACATTAAAAAATTGAAGAATATGTATTGATTTAAATAAGTGATTGCTGCTTGGTCCTTTGTGCCAAGCATACCCGATAAAATACTTACTGATAGAGACATTGCCATTTCGCTTGCCACTGAAAGTGTAATTGAACTGCCTATTTGCAAAAGCTCAATAAATTGCTTGAACTGCCCAGAAAACCTCTTAAAAATATTGAAGAATTCGTACTGGCTAAAATTTTTATGTTTTGCTAAGTACAGTGCATAGGATATAGAGGTTAGATAAGCTTCAATTACATAACCTATGGCAATTCCCGTGCCTCCTAACCTGGGTACTCCTAACCCACCAAATCCCAGCCACGCGCCAACTCCTGTTCCTATTGCAAGATTTGCCAATCCCAGAAACATTGCCGGTTTAGCATGTCCAAAGCTAAACATCATTTGCTCTGAAGAGATTCGTGTCATCACGGCTCCTACTGCAGGCGAATAAATACGCAAAAAATTCTGAGTAATTTCTGCAACATGCTCACTTTGACCAAAAAGAGTAGTTAATAAAGGCTTGGAAAAGATCAATCCCATCATGACGGGCGGCGTAACTAATGCAGACAAAAAAAGACCATTGCGATTTATGCCGGCAATGTATTCGCGTTTCTCTTGTAAGACTATTTCATTTGTTTCACCGTTTGTTTCATCCTCTGTTAATTCACCAATTTTATTGCTTGCAATCACACTCATAGAAAACAAAGGAGCCATTCCAATGACTAGAAATGTATTTATCATTGTAGAAATTAATGTTGCTGAAGCAACTTCGTCTTCATTTTCACTGAGTGAATTCAGTAATACAACCATTAAAAAAATTTCAAAACTAAACGTAAATGAAAGAGCCATGGGAAGAGATAGTGAACTTAACTCTTTAAAAACCCTCCACAACCCGTAGTAATCGCCACCTTCAACTTCTTCATCATCTACAAAAGGGGTTTCCTTGCCATTTTCTATTAAAACACCCTCTACGTCGCTCTGCTTTTCAAGAGAAGCTGGAATCTTACTTATTGCTTTATCATCGTGTAGATCTTGATGTGTGGAGTTAATACTTACATCATCTCTGTGCTTGTATTCAAATTGATCATTTTTTTGTTGCATTTATAATTTCCCTTAAAGAACAGCCACTGAAAAACATGGGATCGACGAATTAAAACCGTTATGCCAAATAATTAGTTTTGATGCAAAAATTAGAGGTACAACTTAGCGGGCGGGGATTATATATCAACATTAAAAATTTTCATCTGAATTTTTATTTATTAAAGAATATGGAAATGCCTATTTGCAGATAAAAAAATACTAAAATATCATTTATTTTCTTATCTGGATGATTTTCAATACCATACTTTAATTATCCAATTTTTAAAATACGATGAGCTGAGGTAAAAATAATGAAAAAATATTCTCTATTTTTGTTCTTAATGATTTCTTTGTTTCACTACAATGCTTTTGCGAATAAATTCACTTTAGAAAGTTCAGCTTTTAAAATGAACTCCATGATTCCAGACGAATTTACATGTAACGGAGTAGATCAATCTCCTCCCTTATCTTGGCATAATATCCCACCCAATACTCAGTCACTTGCGCTGGTTGTCGATGATCCGGATTCAGCTAACGGGGTCTGGACACATTGGATAGTGTTTAATATACCGCCCAAAATGACCTCATTAGGGGCAGGAAGTCCAGTTCCACCGGGAGCTGCAAATGCAAAAAATAGTTGGGGAGGTCTTGGATATCGAGGTCCTTGCCCCCCCGTTGGAATTGCTCATAGTTATCATTTTAAACTATATGCCCTAAGTACCGTATTAAGTCTTGGGGATGGCACGACTCGAGATATCGTTTTGAATGCAATGACAGGATATGTTATCGGTGAAGCAGAGCTGGTTGGGCTTTATCAAAATTTAAAAAGCAGCGCTCCTGCTCAATGATATTATAATCTCGTGCCGAGCAGCGATACGGGATTCCCTCAAAAGGAACCCGGTTCGCCGCAGTACCTCATCCACGCAACATCAGGATTCTGGATTCCGCTCGGAAAGTGGGCTTTTTCATTTTTATCATGCGATTCAAAGTATTTATCCTGTCGCGCATTTTTTGCCTACATCCCTTTCTTTATGCTCGCCGTCCAGTCAAGCACAACAGCTCCCCCTATCTGTCTCTCTTTGTCACAGGTTAAAAATCTTAGGGAAAGTCAGATTTGAGTGCAGGAGATTCAGGCCTACGGCTCATAATCATGACTTATGGAAGCAAAAAATAGATTCTTTATACAAAAAATTTCCTAACAATCTCAATCAATTATTTTGACAAAAAATAAACCAGAATTGATAATTAATTATCAATGATAAAAAAAAAAGACACTTTTAATCCGGAAACAACATGCAAGCTGAACTTTTTTATACGGTAGATAGCCTACATCCAGTGCCACTTTATCTAATCTCCCAAAAACAATGGGAGAAGCAAAGTTCTATGCTAACTACTATTGAACGTAATTATTTCATGCAAACTCAATTTAATGGAAATATTGGCGAGTATTGCTTATTTTATAATACGGATGGTTTGTTAGAGAAAGCGTACGTAGGTACTGGAGATGAAAATCAAGCATTAGCAATGGCTCATGCAGCTTTATTATTACCAGCAAACAGTTACCAGCTTCAAGATTCCTGTTCCCAGGAGACAGCCTTATTTTGGGCATTGGCACAATACCGTTTTGAAAAATACAAAAAGGATTGTGTGTCTCCCCGGGTCTTAGTAATCGAGCAACAAATGTTCGCTGATTTAATTGATTTAGCCCAAGCTCATTTTTTAGTACGTGACCTCATCAATCAACCGGCCAGTGATATGGGGCCTAAAGAAATGGGAGATATAGTTGCAAAATTAGCTGAAGAACATCATGCACAATTTGAACAATGGATTGGTGATGAATTGTTACATGCAAATTTTCCTGCCATCCATGCCGTTGGTCGTGCAGCCAAATCAGAGCCACGTTTACTCTCTTTAACCTGGGGTGATGAAACACATCCTCGTGTCACCCTGGTAGGAAAAGGGGTTTGTTTTGATACAGGAGGCCTGAATATTAAAACACCTTTTGGCATGCGAATAATGAAAAAAGACATGGGGGGTGCAGCACATGTGATAGGTCTTGCTCAATGGATTATGAAGCGAAACTTACCTATTCGCCTACATTTACTTATTCCTGCTGTAGAAAATGCGATTGGCCCGAACGCCTTTAAGCCAGGCGATATATTAATTATGCGGAATGGCCTTACTGTAGAAATTGATAATACTGATGCAGAAGGACGTTTGATTTTGGCTGATGCTTTCGTAAAAGCATGTGAGGAAGAGCCTGATCTACTGATTGATTTTGCCACCTTGTCCTCCGCAGCCCGCGTTTCTGTAGGGACTGAAATGTCAGCATTTTTTACAAATGATGAATCTCTAGCAGCAGAAATAATCGACGCATCGTATAAAGCCATTGATCCAGTATGGCGTTTACCATTATTTGCGCCTTATGAAAAATTTCTGCGATCAACTATTGCTGATATGACAAACTATAGTGATTCTCCCTATGGTGGAGCGATTATTGCGGCATTATTTCTCCAGCGATACATTAGCAAGTCAACTCCATGGGCACATTTTGACATTATGGCATGGAGTGAACAAAGCAAACCTGGAAAACCTGAAGGCGGTGAAGCCATGGGTTTACGCGCTGTCATCGACTATTTATTACGCATTTATGGCTAGGTGGCAGAATCTTCGCATCATCACGCTATATCTCAGCTAGTTTGAATTCTGCTAATGGATAGTAATTTTGCCTACCTTTTTCAGCTCTACTTTCTATGAGATGGATCTTGTTAACCACGATTGGAGGAATAACTTGCACCTTTATTGTTTCCAACAGTTCATAGGGTATCCGATGGCGAATTAACCGTCCCATGGTCAAATGTCCTCTAAAGGGACGCGTTTCAACAGGAATATTTAAAGCAACCGCAGTGTCCCCAATTACTTTGGACACCCTAGCTAAATCAGCTTGGGGTAGAACAGATAACGAAAGAATTTTAGGGTGGCGCAACGTTGGAAACCATTCCAAATGACTGAATTTAAGATGAAATGGCGGTATATTTTTTATGGCATCCTGTACATTTTCAGTCAAAAAAATTACCCGCTCTTGCGGTACATTTCCAAAAAATTGTAAGGTAATATGCATTTTTTCTACATGAACCCAGTGCATGTAATCAGTTAGTACCGTGTTTTGCAGCGTTTTTAAACTTCGGGACAGACAAACCTGAGTTGCCTTGGGAAAGATAATTGCGAAAAAAAAGCGTAGCGTATGCATTATTTCCTCATAAAATTAGGGATATAAGGACTCTCATCTATGAAACCTTTTTAAACCCTATTTATCAAAAGAACTTGGATTATATACTATAATAGTATCAAAATTATCCAAATAAAATTGGCATCTGAAAATACTTAGAAAAGCTACATGGACGGTGGAGGATTATGATGATCCTAAAAAGCCTGCGGGAAAAAACTGAGTTCTTGGAGGAATGTCTTTTTCATATTGATCATATTTTCAACCGTGTTATTAACAAAAATTCACCAAAGATAACCCTCCAGAAAAAAAGCAAAAGCGATAACCAAGGAAAACATATTTCAGTTGATACAAAGCTCCCAGACTCCATAATAATCAAAGGAGCTTTACCGGATAAAAATTTTGATGCAGGCAAATTAATAGTACTTACTTCGCTGTACAATCATATTGCGTTACGAATTAAAAATAAAAACACTATTGATCTGGGAGTAGAGTTTAATAGAGTAAAACAGAAACTGCATTTCACATTATTGAAATATGGTCTTCCAAGTGCTGATATTTTAATGAAAAAGCATAGGAATCATTTTTTAAGAAAAGGTATTCTGGAATATATTTTAAGTTTTATTTGGACATCACCCTCATCAGAGTTTCTCAATAAATATGAATTTTTCACCAAAGCATCTGATTCGGAGGATAATTTCAATTTCTGCTATGAACTGGCAGAAAACTGTCAATTTGATGTCAATCTTATTTCTAAAATCGAACCTATTGGCAAAGGATTAGGTTATATCATTAAAGCAAAATCAACTGTAGAAGCCGCTATCATTATGAATGCGATACGAAAACAGTTAAGCGCAAAAAAACTCGAGGATTCCATTCGTTATATTGATACCTTAAATAGATCCGCTCAAGATGAAAGCTCATCAACGATTGAAATATGGGGTCAAGCTGTAGATATGCTCAATAATCTGAAAGATGAAAGCATCCGTAAATTTTGATTCCGCATAGATAAACGCTAACCAAGATGTTAGGATTGCAATTTTTGTTCGAAAGCAATGAAATATCGTCCTGATATTGATGGACTTAGAGCCATAGCGATTATATTAATTTTAATTTATCACGGAGGCCCCTCCTTTTTTCCCTCAGGATTTATTGGAGTTGATGTATTTTTTGTGATTTCTGGCTTTCTCATTACTGGTATCATCCACGAATCAATCAAGATTGGCTCCTTTTCCTTTTTTGATTTTTATAATCGAAGATTATGGCGCTTGCAACCCGTCTTTATTTGCATGCTCTTTTTAACAACAGCCCTAACTTTGTTGTTTTTCTTACCTGACGAGTTAATTCAATACAGCAGAAGTGCGCGCAAAACCACTTTGTTTTTATCTAACTTGTTTTTTGATAAAGCAACAACAGGCTATTTTTCGCCGGACACAAATCAAATACCGTTACTCCACACCTGGTCCCTTTCAATAGAATGGCAGTGCTATATACTTTTACCCTGTCTTATTTATTGCCTGCATCGTTTCTCACCTAACAAATATTTAATTCCACTTGTTGCCGGGTTGGCCTGTATCGCTTTTCTATGGTCACTATTCAATGCAAAAAAACTACCCGCACACACTTATTACTTATTTTCCAGTAGGTTTTTTGAATTTTTAATTGGCTCCTGTATCACACTCATTCCTTTGACTTTTTTTTCAACCAATAAATATCTCTCAAATCTAATTGGCGGCTTGGCCTTAATAACCTTGTTGTGTCTCGCCAGTTTTAATCCAGTTGTAACAGGTTATCCTAATCAATATGCATTTTTTGTTTGTATGGCAACAGGATTTCTCATTGCCATAGGAACCTGTTCTCCCAATAACTTCTGGAGCCAATTACTTTCCAGGAAACCGTTGGTTTTCATAGGAGTATTGTCTTATTCCCTTTACATTTGGCATTGGGTTATTTTCACCATTTTGAGATATCAGAGTATTGAAGAAACTCCTCTAGTTTTATTTTCTGTCTTTGCGCTCACTTTTGTTTTAGCTTATCTTTCGTGGCACTTTATTGAAAAACCTTCAAAACGCTGGAAAAAAATACAGTTCCGTTATTCCTTTGCGTTTCTACTATTAGCTCCAATTCTCATTTTTCATCTCGCCGACTATGTAATAAAAAGAAATCAGGGATTTCCTCAGCGCTTTAATAAGGAGCTATTAACCGTTTATCAACAATTAGAACAATACAAAAGGCCACAAAGAGCGTTGTGTGTTACCGATTCTCGGCATGAAATCGATATGCAATGCATTGTTGGTTCAAAAAAATCGGATAGTAAACACGCATTAATGATCGGGGATTCATTTGCTAATCATTACTGGGGTTTTGTTGATGTGTTAGGACAAGGAGCAAATGTCTCTATTTTATCGCAAACCATATCCTCCTGCCTAACCTTGCCTGGCACTTATCTTTATGACTGGTGGCACTTTAAAAACCAAGTCTATTCACTGTGCCATGAACTTACCGAAAAATATTATCAAATGATTCAAAATAATCATTATGATTATGTAATTATTGGTCAGGTATGGTCTAATTACTTGTCAGCAAACATCATAAATAACCTCAATGATCCGCGTTCTTTACTTTTAACTCAAGAGCGCTTAACAAAAGCTCTAGATAACGCGCTTTCAATCATTATCAACTCGGGAGCAAAACCCGTATTAATTCAGTCAACTGCATTAATGAAAAATAATTTTCATGATTGTTTTTTTAAACATATAAAATTAAGAACATCTTATAATTCCCATGAATGCGAGTTTACTTATTACGAAGATCAATGGTTTAATCAATTATTTAGTAAAATGAAAAGAAAATACCCACAATTAATTCTCATTGACCCCAAAAAAGTGCAATGCAAACAAAATAATTGCAAAGCAGACATCAATGGAGTCCCAATTTATCGTGACGTAGGTCATATTACTGACTATGCATCGTATCAATTGGCGATGCTTTATCTACAAAAACGTCCAAACCCTCTAGGATAATCTTTGCGACACACTCTAAGGAAAATCTTTTATTGACGGGGGATATTATTCGTCATATAAAAGATTTTCCTCTATCCTTTATAAATAAAATTACACCTTAACGTAATTATAAGCGGTTATGCAATTTGCGTGAAACTCCATTGTTCTTTTTGAGGATGGAAAACCTGCCTGGTAAACAGGTTATAACTACGAGTTATTTATGAAAACAACAGTGATACACTCCTCTGATATCCTTTTAGAGCTCGCAAATCATAAGGACTTAAAAGGTGAATTAACGTATCAGCATATTTTACAAGTGCTGGGCGAGCGAGCATTTGGAATTGCATTGTTGTTTTTTGCTTTACCTAGTGCCCTACCTTTTTCTACAGTTCCTGGTGTTTCTGTTGTGTTTAGTGTGCCTATAGCACTTTTTGCATGCCAAATGATATTTGCCAGAAAAACATTGTGGTTACCAAAAATCCTTGCAACACGGACCATTCATCAAAAGACTATTACCAAGATAATTCATACTACAGTACCTTATTTGACTAAAATTGAATACTTTTTGAAACCACGCTGTTTTTTTATGACCTATCGCTTGATGGAAATAATCACTGGCATCATGATTTTTTGTTTAGCCATCCTTCTTATGTTACCTATCCCATTAAGTAATTTTATCTTTGCATTTCTACTTATTATTTTCAGTCTGGGATTGATAGAAAAAGATGGGATACTTCTTATTGTAGGTTATATTAGTAGTATTGTTTATATCAGTTTCATGTTTGTATTTATTGAAGGAATAATTAAATATTTATTTCATTAAAACAGGAGCATCTTCTTTCCCTATTGATTTCCTATCCTTTCGTTTGTATTTACGGTTCTATTTTTGGATTGGGAAATAGTTTTCTCGAATTAATTATCTTCCCATCTATATATGACAATATATCAATACATCCATTTCATAGAAAAGGTAATAATTGAGTGTATTCCAAGTACTACAACTACTGTTCCTGCGAGCAGCATAATGAGTCTTGGTTGCACATATCGCACGATATATGCAGCAAAAGGAGAGGCAATGGCCCCACCTACAATCAATCCGAGAATAATGAACCAATTGGAAATCCCAATTACAAAAAAGAAAGTTGCAGAAACACTAATAGTGATTAAAAATTCAGTCAAATTAACTGTACCTATAGTGTAAGAAGGCGAAGTTCCCTGTACAAGTAAGGTGGAATTAACAATGGCTCCCCAACCACCTCCACCTGTTGCATCAAAGACCCCCCCAAAAAAGCCAAGGGGGATTAACCCACGTGCATGATTAGAGGGTAGTGCACGCCTGGTTTTTAAGCGCTTGACCCTATAATTTTTTAGGAGCTCCCTGATTTTACCACCCTGGAATGCTCGGTATAAAATAACGCAACCCATAACAAGCAAATATATTGCAATAAAAGGCCTTGCTATTTTCTCTGATGCTTTTGTTAAAAGGAACGCACCAATAATGCTTCCCATAATACCTGGAATAGCTAATCGTCTAAATAACGCATAATCTATATTTTTAAACATTGCATGCGATAAACCAGAAATACCGGTTGTGACTATCTCAGAGGTATGCACTGCCGCACTAGCCACTGCAGGAGGAATACCATAAGTCACTAAAACACCCGTAACAATCACCCCATAGGCCATGCCTAAAGCACCATCAATGATTTGTGCCAAGAAGCCTACCAGTGCAAAAATTAAGAATTGCTCCATAGATATCCCTTTTCTTCAATAATTAGTTATCGCTCTTTTAAGGCGTTAGTATATGATTATTAAGGTAAGTTAGATTAATTGCTGATTTTATTTTTCCATAATTTGCTGACAATAATTGCGCCGCCAAGTGTCAAAACAATCATTGAAAGCGTAACTACTATAGGAATATCAACAAGATCATGCAGTAACATTTTTATTCCAATGAAACCTAAAATCAGGGCTAACCCATAGTTAAGATAACGAAATTTATTTTCTATATGTGCCAAAATGAAATACATGGCCCGTAATCCCAGTATTGCAAAAGCATTTGATGAACACGCAATAAATGGATCTTGAGTAATACCCAATACTGCAGGAATGCTGTCAATGGCAAAAATCAAATCACTCACTTCAATAAAAATAAGAACAACAAATAGAGGAGTTACAAAATACGATTTATTTTTCTTAACAATAAAATGACCGCCCGAAATTTTTTTTGTTATTGGGAAAATTTTTCTCAGTGTTTTCAGAACGAAATTATTAGTAACAAATTGTTCGTCTTTAAACAAAGTGAAGAATTTAGTCGCGGAATAAATGAGTAGTATGCCAAAAAGATATAAAATCCACTTGAATTTATTCATGAGCCAGATCCCAAATACAATAAGTATTATTCTCATAGAGATTGCGCCTAACACACCAAATAAGAGTAGACGGCGCTGATACTTTAAGGGAATAGAAAAATATTTAAATATCATGATAAATACAAAAATATTATCCATTGATAACGATTCTTCAATCAGATAAGCAGCAAGAAATTCAAGGGCTTTTTGATTCGCTATATTGCTTGTATCGCCTTGTGATAGATAGACCCACAAAAAGACATTAAAAAGCAAGGCCAAGACAACCCAAACAGTAACCCATACGCAAGATGCCTTAAGGGTGGGCTCTCTTTTATTTCTAGTTAAAAGAAAAATATCGATACTTAATACAATCAGTATCAAAACAATAAAAACTATCCACAACCACCATGTACCTATAGACTGCATTTATCTTCCTGAAACTGAATGGCTCTCTAGGGGGCTTTTAATGATGACTCAAGCTTTTTGCCTCATTTTGCATTATATAATGCCATTTTATGCTCTTGAGGTAACCTATAATGTATTGAGCCAAGCATGTATTTTTGCACTAAATAATCGTGGTGCAAGTGGTTGGCAATGGCCGCCAGTACCCTCTTCATCATTGAAAAGAATATATTGTTTTTTACATTGGAGCTGATCATACAGTTTTTTTGCCTGGCCTAATGTGATGTATTCTAGAGTATTATCACAAATCAACATAGGACATTGAATCTTTTCGGCTAAGCCAGCCAACGTGTAAGCACGCGTTTTTTCGAGCATTTCTTCAATTGTTTTAGCGCCAAATCGCCATTTTCGACTTTCTAGCATAAACCGTAAATTTTCATCTGTTTTCATGAGGTGTACTAAGGCTTGTTCTATGGGAGCATCGTGTAAATCAGGGAACTTCGTCATAAACGAATTAAATTTAGCTTCGAGATTACCACTAGCATCAAATATCCCAGGATCAACAATGCAGGCAGCGATACGTCTTTCTTTCGTTACCGCTCGAGCAGCAAGATAACCACCAAAACTGCGCCCCATCAAGAAGATCTTATTCTGATCAATTTCGGGACGATTGCTGATAAAATCGACAACCTTTTTGATAACCCGCTCCCAATCAGGAATGAAGGGTATTTTATTTAAACGCAGCATACTGCCTTGACCAGGACCTTCAAAATTTAAACAATGAAAGCCTCGCTTTAACGCTTCCGCTGCCGAACTAAAATATAATTCTTCCTTAGTGCTATCGCCCCCGCCAGTATCAATTAAAATAGGTTTAGGATGATTTGAAAAAGAGTTATTCAGATAAAGATAGCCAGGCAATGTTGTTTCCTCAAAGGGAATTTCTACTTGTTCCACAGGAGTTTCAAAAAATTCGAGTGCTTGGTGAAAAGCACGAATACTGTATTGTAATGCGTGTTCGATTCTTGGATCAGCAGGTTCATCCTCCAGGAAGAAAAAGGCTGTTCGGTAATAAGTACAAGCACGCAGAAAGGCCAATTTGGCATCATAATGAAAACCTTGCCTTCGATAAGTTTCTGCCATCCTGAAATTGCTATCAGCAAAAGCCGTCCACCGTGCATACCAACTTTCTTTATTGCCAGGTTCTATTTGCTTCGCTATAGCAAGGCATTCCCCAACTTCAGCCCCTTGATATGTAGCACATCCTAAGCTTCTTATTAATTGCGCATTAAAAAGTGCTGGTTTAATTAATTCATGCATAATAAAAACCTCCATTTTTTACTTAGAAACAACTTCTTGTGCTTTTATCCCGACATTATTCTATTTATTTGATATCTTCATTGAAATATAAATCATTTATTACTTAATAAGTAGTTAGAGTAAAAATTACTCAAGAAAAATAGCAGACCAACTTATTCTCTTGCATAACGATTTGTACAAAACCAAATCATTTGATATTTATTTAAATGTTATGTATAATTTTTTTCCTTTTTGATTGAAGAGTTAAAATGCCAAAAAAATTTGAAGATTTAATCGATGCGTTTGAAAAAAAATGGGATGCGGAAATCGTTCCTGTCTATCGCGATTTAAAACAACGTTTACTTAATCAGAGAATCTTAACAAAGAGGGCAACACAAGAAATCATCGATGAGTTAACTATTCATTATCGTGGATTTTATGCAACAGTAACAAATACATTTGCACCTTTCCAGCTCAAGCTTAATGAAGACCAAAGTCAGATGCTAAAAAAATTTCTTGCTGATGTTGAAGAAAGTTACCAAACAGACGTTAATAAATTTAAGAACATTCATAATCAAAAAGCGGTTCTATTAAGAAATTATTTTTTTCAACAAGCAGCTGCAAAATTACCATTACCTACATTTGAAGAACAATATCTATCAGGACAAATTTTTCCTAGCGATCCTCCTGAAGCGTACCCTCAATATTATACTTATGATTTTAAATAATCAGTGATTATTGCTTCCTTTCTCTCCGGAGAAAGGTTGAATGACGCTCTTTCATCCAACATTGAGTCAACAATCCAAGGTTCACCTCTTCCAATTTTATCGTAGTGACGTAATATACGGATTTGTTTTAATTCTTCCATGAGCATCTTTGCTATACTTACTTTTCCCCTAGCAATAAATAGATAAAAAATAAGAAGTGGCACATAGAATGTGGGCACTCCTTCTCGCCTCCATACGTCGCAGCAGGTAAGGGAAAGAATGGATAGGGTAACATGCTCTAACGAATGGTCCTAATAAAGCAAATTCATTATTATTACCAACCATGCCTCCGAACCAACTTATCCGTTTTTAAACACTAAATTTTCATTATCTTTTAATGCACAACTGCTAAACGCTTTTTCAGCAAACCATTGTGCATACACATTAATTTCTGGAGTTAAAAACGCTTTAAAATCCCAACCCAGCTCATTATGATTAAAAGGCCCTAATTCAATGTTTTTTGCTTGGGCGAGACCTCTTATCATCCATTCAACAATTGCTGAATTTCCTCGGCCTACTGGCTGTAATCGAGCAAGATTGTACGCAAGTTTTCCTGCATTGATTAAAAAATCGTTGATATCCTGGGTAGGTTCCCAATTAAAGCATGCTTGAAAATAAGGGTCGATTAATTCAAATTGTACCTGAAAATAACTGGACTTATCGCGATAATCCTCAGCAAAAGGGGTAAAGCGGTGATCAATCACAATCGATGTTCTACTGTCATCCTTGCCATAATCATTAAAAGTAATCGTAAGGACCACATCATCTTCAATAAATGGAAACTCCGAAGCTGCGTTTTTTTTGTGCGCTAATTCGCGTTCCTCGTCAGTCATTTTAATCTTAATTGTGTATATTGCTCCTTCGCCTGATTTATCCGGACGTTGTTGCACCTCAACGTGCCCCCAGCTTTGATGAATTAAATCGGATAAATGCAAATAGATCAGATTTTTTTGCGATGGTAAATCCTTGGATAAATTAAAATCATCTGTAGATACAAAACCTGCTTTATTAATTAATCCGAATTGGTGCCTCAATGGCCCATGTTTCAGCGCTTTGGCTACCTCCCGCCGCTTATCAGCTAACCAAGCATAGGTACAACCGACTTGTGTGCGCAACATATCTGGAGGACAATTAATGTCCTTACGAACCTCCGGTGGTACTTCTGGAAAAGAGGATGCTCGTTCACCTAGTTCTTGAATCACTCCTTTGCTGAATTCAAGCCATGCATCCTGTTTTTTTGCATCAAAATCTTTTAGACGGTCTTTAGAGGAAGCTGTATTCAAATCTGCTGTATTTGAAAATAAAGTATTACGGTGAACTCCTATTGGTTGCTCAATTTTTTTATCGGTCATAATAGCCTCATCTTGCTTATTTATTATAATTATAGATGCAAAAATACACTCTACTCTTAATGAGCTTTAATGGCTTATTTGAAAACTTGACATCTCACATCTATAGTTATTTTTTACCCTTTTTTTTCTTTGATGTAAGAATCGCATTTAGAAGTTCATTGTTTTTAAGGCGCAATAAATAAAAATAAAAATGGAGCTTGCTTATGGATACAAATGAACACACAGAGCTGGGTGATGCATTGCGATTTCAAGAATGGGATGCCTTAAAAGGCAACCCATACATCGATATTGAAAAAGGCGCCTTGCATTTGCACTTACAAGGAATTAATGAGAATGGTCTTCCCGAACCCATCGGCTTAAAAGTATCTGCTGGTGTCATTATCGCCATGTCTGGTGATTATTTTGGAGGCAAAGAAATATCATTTAAGTTGCCGAGCATTTGTGAATTTAAAGATAATCCAAAAGCTTATGATAGCACAGGAACCTGCACTACTTTGGGAAAATATTTGATTAAAAAGCCCATTACCGAGAACGAGCAAGAAAAACTCATCAGCTCTTATCAACGATTAGCAAATAATAATGTAAAACAAAGTGATATTGATACGATTTATACCATCAACAATTCCAATTATATTCCATTCTCAAGCACATTAAATTTCTACGCACAACAACTCATGTTTGCACTTAGAGTAAAAAACTACAGTGATATTTTAAATAGAAATATAGCACATTTCACTCCATGGTCAGTCCGTGTTTATGCTATAGGCCATTGTATCGCATTGAAATATGCACGTATTTATTATGAGTTAAAACAATTTCTGGCTCATGCAGACTATCAATCAAAAAATAGTGATTTCAATGCGTTACTTCAAATCCTCGAGCAAACCCCTAAAGGTTTGGATCGCGAAACCCTAGAGGATTTAGCCTATCGCTATCAGGCTTTGTCTTTGGGAATGGAGTTTTTTTGTTTTCACTATTATACCGATCATTTTGCTGCGGGCCATGTTTCATTTATGGGTGATTTACGAGCATTACTTCCAGAGCGCTTTGGAGTTTGGGGCAGCATTTTAGTCAATAATTTGCATGATGAATTAAACAGGATAACCGTCTATACCAAACGCATTTACGATCCAACACCAGATAAAAGCGAGCCTCCAGTTACAGCGAGCGGTGATGGTGACTTTGATGTTGCAAATAATTATTTTAACAAGCAAGCCTGTCTAGCAGGAATGACCTCTTCGTTGCACGATTTACATCATGTATTTAATGGAAGCAAATTGCCTGAGCAGTCACAATATGGCGGCTTGGAACAAATGCCTGATATTGACTATCAATACCGCCAACCGCAGCCCTTGCTGCTATTAGGTCTAGACAAGAAAATTTATTATCGTACTGATCTCAATAACATTGAGACCTTATCTCCATCCCAATTACAAGCAACATATAATGATCCATTACACCATGGTTATACTGAATTAAGTAATAAATTCGAAGCATTTTCCTTGGTGTTCAAACTTCGGGCTCTTCCCTTTATTTATGCCAGTCAACTCAAAACACTTACCGCCGAACAGCTTCAATTACTGGAAGCAGAAGAACTTGAGCTTAACCCAGGAAGAAGACCAATACCCCAGCCCCCTATTGTTCTTGGGCAAAAACCACTTGCCATACCTGTTTGGCAACAGCCTGCAAAAAATCACACTGTGATGCAGGCTCTGGTAAAGAATGGCATGCTGAGTTCTGGGAAAATCCGTTCATTGGAAGATAACGTTTTACAAGCAGAAGATACATTGAGTACGCATACACTCTAAAATACAACATATAATGAACGTTAACTTATCTCTAAAATTTGTCATCCCTGCGTAGGCAGGGATGACAGTGACATCGCAATCTACATAGAGTTGGTTGTATCAAGAATAGCACTGTTCCCTAAATCAAAGAGATGCCCTGTAGATGCCGATTTAAAAAGAGAGTATCGCTGACGCGGTGACGGCGCATTATCATCTTTAGAAATATGGATGCCCCGGGCAACTTTTATAGTGTCTGGAACGACGTGTTCTTCATGTGTTGCAGCCTCAATAGTCGGCTTGATTTGTTGTTGTTCTTTTATCCTTTCTAACTCGGTATTTAAGTGAGATACTTCAAGCTCTGCTGTTTCTGCTCGCACAAGAGCCATTTCTTTCTGTGCTTTCAATTCCGACGCTTCCTCTTCCAATTGCTTGATTCTTAATTGATCTGCCTCGTGTTGTCTTTGATCAGATTCGTGTTGAACTAGCGAGTCAATCTTAAAATCAATGCTTTTAATTAATTCCTCCAGCTCTTCTGTTTCTTTTTTTACCACATCCGCTTTACATAGTTTATCCATTTTCTTTTTATCCAATCCTTTCCATCGGCTAATCAGATTTTCGATCCCCGGGCGTTCAACAAACCAATAAACACTTAGTGCTGCTAAGCCAACAGCAACACCCGCAACAACAATTGGCCACGCCGTTGCAGCCATGCCAGTAACAAATAAACCGGCGATAGCCAAAGCTACCGTTTGTCCAGCAAAAAAACCACCACTAAAAAATAAAATACCAGCAACACCGGCTGTGATGTATTTAGCCGCTTTTAAATAAGGATTATTCGAAGCTGATGTTAGATCCTGGCGAATTTGGTCTAAGTCCTTATATCTTTGCAGTAACATTGTTGCAAGCTGACGGTCCTCTTCAAATTCCTCTTTAGTTTTCTTGGTAGTTTTAGCAAGACGCATGCGGATGGCTTCTATTTGTTTCACTTCATCAAGTAAAACATCCAGTAATTTTTTTGTATCTGTGGATTTGATCCCCAGGTTTTTGGAAATTTCAACCAAATCAAAACTATAAAATACGACCATGGAAAGAACTGAAAATAATGTTCCTGCCACAAATAAAGCAATGGTTGGAATAGAGGAAAAAGCGCCTAGCATTGCGGTAATACCATCAAACCCTTCACATCCAAAATAAACAGTTCCAGCAAGAGCTAATAGCGCATATTTAGTTTTTGCAGACATCCCTCCTTTTTGAGTTTCCTCTTCTACCTGTCCAGAATTTAATGATTTATGGAGATCTTTCAATAAAGAAGCCCGCAATGAGGTAATTAAAAAAAATGCTTTGCTGTTGCTTTCAATTTTTGAAGTAGATTCCAGCCAGGCTAATAGAGCTTTTTTATCAATTTTCGTTGGGTTGGTGAATGCCTGCTGGAGGCTTGGATCTATTGCAATTAATTGTTTAATTAATTCTTGGCTTGTTACACACAGATCAATTGGCATAATCTCCGCCCCCCTAAATTACTGGACTTATTTGCTGTTAATAAGCAAAACAAGGGAATACCTATATGATACTGATTATTTATTAAACAAATATTAAATTAAAGAGATAAAGTGTAAATAAATGTCATTGTTTTGTTAAATAAGAGCAAAGGTGCCCCTATTTGGCGCATTGAACGCTAAATAAATGATAATTTTCTTTCTTAATTGATTTGAGAGCGCATGCCCATTTCTTACTACGCATCCTTTCTAGTTCTGCGTTTGCACTGCCTGAACTATGAGTTGAGGTCATTTGTATCGCAGCCCCCAATGAGTAAATAAATTTGGCCAATCTTGATAAGTTAGGTTATGTTATTAATTAAAATTTATATAAAAATCAGGGGATTTTGTATGGTAGTTTTATATTCTTATCCAGAACTTTTTGGTCTTCCAGATAATAACCCTTTTGGTCTGAAAGTAGATACTTTTCTTAGATTAACCAAAATAGAGTACCAGCATGAACATATCATTAATACCCAGAATGCACCGCGAGGACAATTGCCTTACCTAAGTGATGAAGGACAAATCATTACTGATAGTAATATTATCATTCAATATCTTTCGCAAAAATATGTTGATTTAGATCATGATTTAACAAAAGAACAAAAAAACACTCATTTTTTAACAACACGAATGTTAGATAACCACATGTATTGGGTTATGTCCTATTCGCGTTGGCAAGACGAACAATTCTGGCCTTTGTTCAAAGCTGAGTTCTTAAAGCAATTTTCCGAGCTATCTGAAGCCAGTCTTGAGCAGGTAAGAAAATATAATATTGAGAAATATCATTACCATGGCATTGGCAGATATCCTTCTAAAGACATATATCAATCAGGTATTGATGATTTAAAAGCAATTCTTTTTATTTTAGGAGATAAAGACTATCTATTTGGAGATAAAGTACATTCTCTAGATGCCTGTTGTTATGGTTTTTTAGCCAATATTCTCTATTTTGGGATTGATACCCCATTGAAGGATTTTATCGTGCAAACCCCGCTGCGGAATTATACTAGTCGCATCAGAGGTTTAGTAGGATATTGATAATATAATCCACTTAATTTTTATTCCAAATGGCTTCGAGGGCCTTCAGCTCAATTTCGGTTAAAAGTTCATATTTATTAACCGTCTGGGTCGTATGATTTGGATAATGTTCAAGACATTTTTTAATCAGTTTTAATAAATCCTTCTCATTTATCGGTTTGGTAATAAAATCAATTGCTCCAGCTTTTATCGCTCGAACAGCCATAGGTATATCACCATAGGCTGTAATAATAATTACCTTAAGCAGGCTATTTTGCCCTTTTAATTTTTCGAGTAACTCAAGACCATCTATATCAGGCATTCGGACATCAGCAATCAAACATCCGACATGCTTGGGATCATATTGCTCCAGAAAATCTGTTGAATTCAAGTAGGTTTTAACCTCAAAACTCATTGAATCAAAAAGCCATTTCAATGCACGCAATACGTTCTCATCATCGTCCACAATATAAATTGTCTTATCCATCGTGAGACTCCATAAATTGATTAGGTAATCTAAAAGAACTTACAGTTCCTTCTCCAGAAGGGTTTCTGTCTATTTTGATGTTTCCTCCATGTGCCTCAATAATTTTTTTACAAATACTTAAGCCAATACCCAAGCCGTATTCTTTGGTGCTATAACATGAAGTAAATAGATTATCGAGTACATTTTGTGGCACTCCAGAGCCATTATCAACAATAGTAACCAATACATCCGTTTCATAGTTCTTTATCCTGATAACCAAGATAGGATCCATCGTTTTTGCATCGAACATCGCCTCAAAGGCATTATTAATAAGGTTTAAAAAAACTTGTCGCATTTGATTCCGATCCAAATAAACTTCATTTAAATCCTCATCAAACTCATACTGAACTGTTCCTGAAAAGTTGGAATAAAATTTTGACAGAATGACCGACTGCTTTGCTAGAGAAGTTAAATTAACGCGCTCAAAATGTAATTCTCCATGAGTAACAAATCGCTTCATACGCTTAATAATGGTACTTATCAATTCAACTTGCTCTAATGCTTTCTGGAGCACGTTTATAAATTCATTGGCTCCTTCATCCTCTTGCTGTAAGCGCAAAATACTTCCTAGCAAGTAAGAATTTAATGCCAATAATGGTTGAGAGATTTCATGAGATAATGAAGATGCGGCCTCCCCTGAAAAATAACATCTTGATATACGCTCAAGCGTCGTTTGTTGTAACTTAATTAATTCCTGATTATGTTTCTGTTCCGTAATAAAATGCCAGGTACCAATCATTTTAATTGGATTATTCTTTGCATCACGGATGTAACGACCCCGAGCCGATACCCATTCATAATGTCCTTTGGTAGATAAAACACGAAAATCGGCATAATGATCCTCAAAATGAGTTAAAGAGTTTACCAACGTATTGGCAATTTCCTCTCGATCATCTGGATGAAGTCGCGTTATAAAATGATCGATATGTCCTACTTCACTGTTTTCGTTTAAAACAGACAACGATTCTGAATATCCAAAATCGATGATTTCATTTGTACCCAGATCCCACTGCCAAACATTTAATTTACCAACATCAAGCAATTCCATTAAGTAATCATGAGAGATTTCATAGGTGAGGTTATTCGAAAACAGATCTTTGGGGCATTTCTTTTTTAAATCCAATGATATCTTGGAGTTTATCATCATGTCCTCTATTCGCTACAGTTTCTGTCAAACAAAAACAGGTTCTTTCACTTTTGAGCATCATACCACAGTATTTTATACTTGCTAACTTTATTAAATTATAAGTTAACACAATGATTTTTATATAAATTTTATTTTGACGCCTTTAAAAAAACAATTAAAATCCTCGTTGCTAAACAATCTAAAGCATGGTTTTATTTTTTGATTAAAAACTTTGATGTATTGAGTCATTATTCAATAAATACTGCACACTTACTTATCCTACGTCCTGCAGACAGTTCGTGCACAAGCCCTGGGGCTGGGCGTAGGAATAACGGCTCACTTAATCAGCAAATAATAAGGCTTGTAAACTGGCTCCCATACATTATTAGCAATCTCGTCCTCAAACTCTGATTCATTTACCCCGGCAAGACCTTCCGATATTGCCTGTTTCGCTACAGCTTTTGCAACTGCAAGACTAATTAAGCGAAGGTGTGCAAGCGGGGGTAGTAGGTTAGCCGATTTATTTTCCCGAGCAGGAGAACATGCTGCAAGAGCAAGTGCAGCAGCCTTAATCATGTCATCAGAAACTCGTTTTGCTTTAGAAGAGATAATGCCTAAAGCTAAACCTGGAAAAATGTATGAATTATTTGTTTGATCAATATGATACTCTTTTCCATTGAATTGTACGGGATCAAACGGGCTTCCTGTTCCGATTAAAGCCCTGCCTTCCGTCCAATTGAGAAGATCTTTCGGTATTGCTTCACTGTGAGAAGTAGGATTGGAAAGGGGGAAAATAACCGGGCGCTCCGTATATTTCGCCATAGTACGTACTACTTCTTCGGTAAATGCCCCTTGTTGTGTAGAAACACCAATTAGTGCTGTAGGTTTGACATTACGAACCACATCAAGCAATCCTATTTCCTCGGAATGAGTAACCTGCCATCCCGCGACTTCAGAACGTTTGCGGGCAAAGACGGCCTGATCAGCGGTCAATCCTTTACTCCCCTCTACAAGAAGTCCATATCTGTCCACAGCATAAATACGATCGCCAGCTTCCTGATCACTTAATCCTGCATCTCTAAGTGCACTACGCATCAATTGAGCAATTCCATAACCCGTACCACCGAAACCTAGAAACACAATTTTCTGATCCTTTAGTGGAACTCCAGTCACATTAATGGCAGAAAGTAGAGTTCCTGTCGCCATAGCTGCAGTTCCCTGGATGTCATCATTAAAAGTGCATAGTTGGTCTCGATAGCGCGCCAACAACCGCGCAGCATTCACCCCGGCAAAATCTTCCCATTGCAGAAGAACGTTTGGCCAACGTCGCTTAACCGCAGATACAAATGTATCAACAAATTCGTCATACTCGGCACCACGAATACGATTGTGCCGCCAACCAATATAGAGAGGATCAGCTAATCGCTCTTCATTGTCTGTTCCCACATCCAGAAGAATGGGCAAACAATATTGGGGGGGAATACCGGCCAAAGCGGTATAGAGTGCCATTTTACCTATTGGAATTCCCATTCCACCTGCTCCTTGATCACCGAGACCAAGGATACGCTCACCGTCACTCACGACGATGCACTTAATTAAGTCATAACGTGGGTGAGCAAAGATTTGATCAATCAAGTTCTTATTGGGATAGCTAAGAAATAGACCTCGAGGCTTGCGGAATACTTCACTAAATTTTTGGCATCCCTCACCAACAATGGGAGTGTAAACAATGGGTAACATTCCCTCGATATTATTAATGATCAACGAGTAAAAAAGGGTTTCATTGTTATCTTGGAGATCGCGTAAGAAACTATACTTTTCTAAAGAGGTTGGCAATGAGGCCAAGATATCGTAGCGGCGTTTTTGCTGCTCATGCAAAGCACTCACTTGTGGTGGTAACAAACCGTGAAGAGAGAAAGCATCCCTTTCACTATTAGTGAACGCAGTACCCTTGTTCAATCTAGAGTTATTCAGCAGATTATAACCTGTCAATATGGTTTTGATGCTGCCATCTTTGAGATATTGAGTTTCCTGATCAGATTTTTTCATTTTCAAGATCCTTTTTAATGAATACCTATTAAAGCCTAACGTAAACGGTTTACTCTGGCAAAGGAATGAATTCGTGTTCATCACCAGGTATTTTTCCAAACTTCCCTTCCTTCCAATCCAATTTGGCCTGCTCAATTCTTTCTTTCGAACTGGCTACAAAATTCCACCAAAGATACCGCCGTTGTTCAAGAGCCGGTCCGCCCAAAATAATCATATGTACATCCGAAGTAGCCCTTACTATGATTTCAGCCCCTGTTTTAAGAATGAGCATTGTTGTAGCATCATATTGAACCGCATCAATTGTAATCTTACCATTCACAATATGGATTGCCCGTTCTTCTACTGTTGCTGGAATGAGCAACTTGGCATGAGCCGTCAGTTTACATTCAACAAAAAGCGCCTCATTTTGAGTATTAACCGATGATTTGGACCCCATCCATTCTCCAGCAATGATTCGCAAACTCATATTTTTATCATCATTGTGTATAGGAATAGCACTTTTATCATAATGGGTAAATGAAGGATTGGTTTCCTCTTTATTAAGGGGCAATGCTAGCCAACATTGGATACCAAAAAAAAGCTGAGGATAGAGGCGATCCTGATGTGGCGTACGTTCGGAATGAGCAATCCCTCGGCCAGCAGTCATCAAATTCACCTCACCCGGGGTAATAATTTGATGACTGCCGAGCGTATCACGATGTTCCAGTTTTCCAGAAAATAAATAAGTCATGGTTGATAAACCAATATGGGGGTGCGGGAACACGTCAATCCCTTCTCCCATAGGCAGTTCACTAGGCCCCGCTTGATCCCAAAAAACAAAAGGTCCTACAGTTCTTCTTTCTCTGGATGGTAAAATGCGCTCTACTTGAAACCCGCCAAGATCAACTGATCGTGGAATAAGTGCTATGCTCACTTGCTTGGGGCATCCTTGAGTCTCGCATACTGGATCTTTTGCATTAAAATAACTCATTTTTGGCATTCTCCCTGCTCTAGAACACAATATTGCGCTGGCTTATTTGAAATAAGCATAGCTCAAATTAGAAATTAAGGAGAGACTGAAAAAAATGATAAAAATAGAATATCTAGCCAATAAATTCTCTTATCAACCAGAGCATTATTGTGGCAACACACTAAAGTCAAGCATTCATCTTAGAAATAAGAGCCTTATAGGGTTCATTAGAAATCGTAATCAAGCCCGACAAAGGATGGCTTAAAATGATAATTGCAGTGAGATAAAAGGACAGAAAAATACAGAGCATCACGTGAATACAAATTTCCACAAAAATCCCTTCCAGCAAAAAAATTGAAACACAAATAATCGTAAATGTGCCAATTAAGATCATAAAGTACCATGCTGTTGGGATAATGACATTAAGCATATTGATACGCTGGTTTCTTGTCTCAGTTGCTGCATTCAACGAGGAAATTGCTCGATTATAAAAGGATTGGATAAATGAATCTTCTGGATGATATTTCAAGAATTCCGAGTATAGAGTATTACTTGCATCTTGAGTTATTGATGATGCGTTCCCCTTTTTCATTGAAGATAATTCATCGTTGAGTATCGATAAAACATAAGCATGAAGCATTTTATCAATATTTTGAAAAATAGGAGAGGGAAACCCTCTGCTATTCTCCCAAGTGGTATATATCTGGGTCGTCTCTTGTGCGACAAGATCTGTTGCTTCTTTGTAATTGGTCCATGAGATAAAGGTTACAAATCCCAGGAAAATACTAAAAAGACCTCCTATGATGCTGACAACCAATCGTGTACCATGCATCTCGGCATTAATATGCATCGTATTGCGTTTATAAGAAAAAAGCACCTTAGTGAGAATCAAAAAAAAAGTTATCCAAAATAAGAAAATGAATGGCGGATAGATATGAGCAACAAGGGTACGTAGCACGCAGTTCTCCTTTTATAGATGGATTGTAGCAACGTCACAATTCATTTATTTTTTCTTACATGTTTGCTTAAATTTTGCTGCCAGCCCATCAAGCATATCTTGCTTTAACTGAGTTTTACCAGCGGTAACATAAGAAGCGATTAAGTGATTAAAACATGACTGCAGCGCCCCCTGATCGGGCATTTCTTGGGTTTCTTCAGTAGCTCCTAAATCCACATAACTCAATTTCAGTTGCATATTTGAGTTCACTTTATAATATGCTTTAGCAACACAACAAATGGCGCATGCCGCTAAATCATCATACGCTTTAACTTTGGGGTCTAAATTTTTGGATAATGCAATAAGATCATAGGCAGTAAGATTCTGGCTAAAATTTAAGTGATTATTGATTTCAGCTACATCTTGCAGGCCGCCATTACACCGATCACCATCTACCAGAGTTTCAACCTCTAATGTATCCGTATTTTTCCTTTTAACTCGATGGATGGAGGTAAAATTACCAGTACCCCCACCGCTATTAATTGTATAAAGCCAATATAGGTTTTCCCCAGCGTTAAAAAATCTATAATAGCTATACCCTTCAGCTGAGTCTGGAAACTGAGGATCTTGCCAATTATAACCAATATATCCTTGTGCTATGAGCTGGGAATTATGCCCTTTGATAACATATTTTTCTTTTTCCTGCCCGCATTGTTTCAGATCAATGGTCTTTCCGTCGATGTTAAAAAAACATAAAGGATCTATGGGTTTATTATGAAACATTAAATCCACTGGAACAGCTGCATTAATTTTTGCTGCAAATAAACAGGAAAACAAAAAAAAACGGGACATTCTCATCTGCATTTTAACATCATTCCTCAATAACCTAAGTCGTCACTCCAGCATGCCCTGGAATCAATCATATCGTGAACTCTGGAGTTTTACTCAACAGAATAAACGATACCCGTTTGAGCTCCTTCAACACTTTTACTATATGCCAAGGCAACTCGATTGACAGGTACCGGTTCAAAACCACGAAAAAAAGGTGCATAGCGATTCATTGCTTCCGAGATAACTGTAGGACTTACTGCATTGATACGAAGATGATGAGGTAGTTCAATCGCTGCGCTTTTTACAAAAGAATCGATTGCCCCATTGACCATAGATGCAGACGTTCCCATAAGGATTGGATCATGGCTTAAAACACCGCTTGTTAAAGTAAAGGAGCCTCCCTTATTGATGTATTTAAGTCCCGTTAACACGAGCCTGACTTGCCCCATCAATTTGCTATTCAGACCAATAGTATACTGTTCTTCAGTAAAAGCAGTTAACGTTTCAAAATACACTTCACCCGTTACTGCTACAACCGCATCGAACGAACCTATTGATTTGTATAACAATTCGATTGAACGAGCATCTCTAATGTCAACTTGAAAATCACCATTAGTATGCCCTACTGTAATCACTGTGTGCCGTTGTTTCAGCTCTTTACATACCGCTTCACCTATTAACCCAGTTCCGCCAACTACAATAATTTTCATTTGTTTTTCCTTTTTTAGAGACTTAGTCATCCTATCCAGGGTAAACACATCCAATTTTTGAACATAAAATAGCCTTTTTGTATCTACTTATGTGCTTTATGCACGGCATCCATTGAATCGTGCATGCAGCGCTGGATTTCGCGCATAGCGTGGGATGTAGTATTTTGATTTTATATCATGCCATTGAGTACCTTATCATCTCATCGTCTTATATTGATACCATTTTTTCTCATTAGTTCTATTCCAACCCATATATTTGTTCCAAGATATCCTCAATACCTTTTTGGGCATCAGAAATTCCAGAGGCAGTTTTACAAGTCATTTGATTCGCGTCATTCAATAATCTGTAGGAACGATGCAAGTTGGCTCTAGCGTTAAACCAGTATTCTTTTAAGATAAATTTTCCGCTATGCTCTACTAATTTTGCAGATTCCTGTATTATAGATGAGCAAGGATTTGTTTGATTAACATTTAATTTTTCAATTTTTTGCGACAGGTCATGGCATTGATTTGCAAGATAGGCTTTCTCTTCATCAGGCATACTGTGTGCTGTAAGCGAAAATAAGAAAAATAAAGCACAGATAAGAGTTTTTTTAAGCATTTAATCATCCCTAATAAATTTGAGTCCAAAATTTTCACCCGAAAATTTTACATGGGATTTCTAACTTTTCAATCCTAATTAATTAATTTCATTCATTCACAAATCGACTCATAAAGTCATTTAGTGTACAATTTAGATTCAGTATGTTTTATAAGATTAACTTTATGTATTCCCATATATACCTATCAGCATTAAAAGCAACGGATAGAGAAGATCTACGCAAAAGGTTAAATGGAGCACATGTTGACCCTAAAAGAAGCGATCATCCGCTACTTACCCCAGCGGCTGAGTTAGCAATAAAAGGACAATTTAAGCAAGTAGAATGGTTACGTGAGCTCGGTGCAAACGTTGATTGCATTGCCTATGCTTATGCCATGGCCGGAAAACATGATCAAGTTGATGAGTACCGCAGACTATATAAAGCAAGCATTGACATTATTGCTCAAGGCTATGCTGTAGCCGGAAACACCTTAATGGTTGGAGAATATCAGGCGAAATATAAAGCAAGCGTCCATGCAATCGCCCAAGGATATGCTTTTGCAAAAAATGATGACCAGGTTGAACACTATAGAAAAAAATTTAAAGCCAGTGTTCATGCAATTGCTGAAGGCTATGCTTGTGCGGAGAATCATGAGCAAGTGCTGTATTACTTGGAACACCATAAAGCAAACATTAATACCATTGCTAAAGGTTATGCTTTAACTGGACAACATTCAAAAACAAAAAACTATCAGACCCCAGCAAGTGTTCGTGCAATTGCCCAAGGCTACGCAATATCAGGGTATCACCATCAGGTTGAACAATATGTTAAGAAGCATAAAGAATGTATCGATGCAATTGCCCAGGGCTATGCAATCACTGGAAATCACGCAAAAGTCGAAGAATATCGGACACGATATAAAGCAAGTGTTCATGCGATTGCTGAAGGTTATGCAAGGGCGGGAAATCATACAAAAGTCGAAGAATATCTGACCCGGCATGGTGCAAAGCCGCTAATGATTGTCAAAGGCTATGCTCTAGCTGGAAATCATGCCAAAGTTCAAGAATATCGTACAAACCATAATATAAGCTTGTTTGCAATTGCTAAGTATTATGCTTTAGCGGGAAATTATAACCAAATTGAATACTATCAAAATCTCGCTGATACAAGCTTTGATCAAAAATTCCGTAATGCAATGATTACCGCAATTGTTCAAGGTTATGCTTTAGCTGAGAATTATGAAAAGGTTGAAGAGTATCGGAAAGACCATAAAGCCAACGTATATGTAATTGCTCAAAGCTATGCTATGGTTGAAAATCATGAACAGGTTAAAAAATATTTAACCAAATATCCAGAAACTGTTCATGTGATAGCCCAAGGCTATGCTTCAGCGGGAAATCATGACAAAGTTGAAGAATGCCGAAGAGACCTCAATGCAGACGTTAATGCGATTGTTGAGAGTTATGCTTTAGCTGGTAATCATGAAAAAGTTGAAGAGTATCGAATCAAGCATGGAGCATCCATTAAATCGATTATCCAAGGCTACACTTTAGCTGGCAATAAGGAAAAAATTAGAGAATATGACATCAATAAACTCTTGTCAGGCTATCTCGAAGATAGAGAAAAAGAAGTTGATTCCTCGGGAAAAGTTAAAGAATATTTCTATAATTTTTTTACCTGTATCCAGAAGAGCCTGACCCAAAAACGCAACGCCGTTAAGGCGGTACAGCGTGCATTGCAGGGTGAGAAAGTTATTTTCACCGAGGAGAATATTGCCACATTGAGAAATGGCAATTTAGGCAAAGAGTTAAGGAAGTTCGTTAAAACCGGTAAAGCATATGAACTCTTAAATAAAGAAGTACATACAGTAAGAGAGTTTTTGGATGCTCTTCAGAATGATTTTTCTCCAACCAACCTAATTGGTCAATAACCAGACTCGATAGGTACAACTGATCCTAATCGCTTATTTTTGGGGTATCCGCTCATGCTCATTTATACAAAATATGGATTTTTTCCTCGAAACAAATTATTTTATCTGTGCATTTTCCTGATGAAATGAAAACAAAAATATCCTGCAACATCGACACGGCAGAATTTTTATAATCACATCATAACAATAAAAATGGAAAGAACCATTATGAATCGATTTCCCAATAAATTAGTCCCCTGCATCCTGGTTTTAGTCAGCACTTCTGTTTTTTCTTCAATACCGCCAATCGAAATCAATATTGAGCCGAATAAACCTGTTGTTTTAACGAATACCAATAAACAAGCACTCTCTATGCTATGCGAAGCACATTTGGTTGCAAGCGTAAAAAACTCTATTTCTATTCAGGTTATAAGTGGAAAGGGAAAATTCAATGGTACTACCTTTAAACAAGGTGACTATTTAGTCTGGACCTTAACCAACATGCAACAAATTCCCGTATTGGCAGATTCTGGCACTAAAGCGCTAGTTACCAACTTAGGAACCCATGCTGTAAAAGCACTATGTAATTAGAATATTCTGACTTGGGGCTAAAATGAGATAAAAACTAAATTTTTAAAAAGTTATAGATTACCTACATGACATTGACTATGCTCAATGTGGAGACAATAGTATTTACAATCAAAGGAGTGACATATTATGAATCGGCCTTTTTTAAGAGGGATCAGTATTCTTGCTCTTACAATGCTTTCCTTATCAGTTAATGCAGATTCTGCGGAAGACTTTCAAACTCGTTGTACTGAGGCCTGGATGAAACATGCAGAAGAAGCAAAAGATAAAGTGGATTTTAAGAATTTCGGTGAAAAATATTGCAGTTGTGCAGCAAAACAACCGTTAGATAATGAAGCAGCCTTTCAAAAAGCAGCTAAATTATGTATGTCAAGAACTTTGCTTCACGACGCGATGGACTCTATAGAAGATGACATTGGCTTAAGCAAAGCAAAAGACAGTGATGTTGCTGATTATTGCCAGGACCGATGGGATCTTGTTCTTCCCAAACCAACAGACGAAGATAAAAAATTAATTACTGCCTATTGCGAATGCGCTAAACCTAAATTAGTCGAACTGCTCAAGAAATCAAATGATATGACCGATAAACAATATTACAGCGAAATTGATGATGTTGCTGATACGTGTGCTGATAGCGCCGTTGCATCCAAGCCTTCATCAGCAAGTTAAAAAAATCCGCCCCTCTCCCACTCATGAGAGGGGGTCTGTTTCCATATTCCTATCAAAAAATTTCTCGACAACGTATTCATACAATCACGTTGGATCTGATACATGAATCGAAACATTCTCTAAGAATAAATAAGGTTTTTTTAGTGAATTAACCAATTTTCTCCCCCAGCATAGTTGACAGGGGATGAATCTTTTAATGCAGGCAATTTTTTCTTTAGTGATATGAATCATACAGGTACGAAACGCAATATGATATTCCAACCCTGCACCAATTTTCATTGCGATAGCATCGCAATTAGGCTCAATAATCTGAGTTGCTAATGCGTCCGTTGCAAGGAGTGATGCCTCAGGCGTTAAATTACTATAAAGATGACTAAATTCCCTATCATAAAAAACCATCTCTTTTTCCAAACAATAAGCATATCTCTCTCGAGTAAGCGTGAATTGACATTTGCCACTGTATCCTAGATAAGTTGCAGTCGCATGTATCTGACCTGAAATTAAAAAAAGACATAAGAAAACATTATAATATGTTTTTTTCACAATACACTCCCTGTTTCAATAGATCAGATTCATACTTTATCTCGAGTTAATGGACGCGTACCTTATCCACTATAAATGTTAATGCCTCATTAATTCAACTAATCGATATGCTATGATAAATATCTGCTAAAAAGAGGTAGTAAGCCGCATGAAATACACTAAATTTGGTTATAGGATAAAACAACTCACTGGAGGTCAAGAATTTTCCTGGTTTTTTTTGCCCGGTGGTCCTGGATTGGGATCGGAGTACCTGACTGATTTGTGTCGCAACTTGAATTTGCCCGGGTCTATTTTTCTTTTAGATTTTCCCCAAGATGGGACCAATACCCAGGGCGAACTGAACATCAAGTATTGGCAAGAAGGTTTAATTGACTTGTTAAAATCCGTTCACAAACCGGTATTGGTCACTCACAGTTTTGCAGGAATGTTTGCATTAAATTTGCCCGAATTAAAAGACTATGTAACAGGACTGGTATTAATGAACACCACGACCAAAAACAGTTTTTTCGAGCATGTAAACGCCATGCAACAACAGCATCATTTACCTGATTTAATTCCTGCAGCCACTCAATACCATTTAACCCCTTCCGATGAAGCATACAAAGAATTTTGGAACACTTATAAATATTACTGTTTTACTGCCGATGAATTGACAGAAGGGGAAAAAATCATCCCTCTTTTTGCTTTTAATAATACAGCTTATTATCATGCCATTGAACATTTTTACCCTGATTATTCCTGCAAATGGTTTCCTAAATCCATACCCACAATGACCATTGCCAGCGAAAATGACTTTATTTGTCCACCCAAAATCTTCGTGGAAAATAAAGGGTTTCAAGGGAAAAACAATATCAATAGAATCATTGCTCAAGCCGGCCATGTGCCTTGGTTAATAACTCTTAACCAAGTTCAGCACTGTTTTAATGATTTTATGATCATACTGAATTCTGCAAATAATAGATGAGTAAAAGGCATTATTTTCATTTTATAGAGGAAGCACAATGTATCCA
Organism: Legionella parisiensis; assembly: GCF_001467945.1. GTDB lineage: Bacteria > Pseudomonadota > Gammaproteobacteria > Legionellales > Legionellaceae > Legionella > Legionella parisiensis. The sequence goes on along the minus strand of NZ_LNYQ01000013.1, from coordinate 378,702 downwards.
ATCACAACCCTAACCGGCTCATTATTAGCTCTAGGTTATATTTATCTTGCCTTTCAGGTTATTAAACTGCGTCGCAAACACAAAGTTGCCTTTGGTTGTAAAGAATTTACTGATTTGGAAATGGCAATAAGAGCGCACGCCAATTTCAGCGAATATATCCCCCTAACACTAATATTACTTTTTTGCGCTGAAGCAAACCAGGCAAACTGGATAGTGCTTTTAACCTTGGTTTTTTTCTTTATCTTGGGACGAATTGTGCATGCATATGCGTTTCTTAAAGAAAAGCATCATCTTGAATGCCGTATCCAAGGAATGACCATAACCTTTATTGTGATCGTCAGCCTTTCACTTCTAAACCTGGGCCTTCTCTTTCTCAGATAGAAAAAAGGGATACCTATTTGTATCCCTCGTTTGTAGTACATAATTCATTTTCTGAAAATAAGAGGTTATGGCTCGATCTATAATAAATCATTATAGGTTCTAATTTTAAATTGGATATAAGCGGGTTAAAACGGGAAAAATAAAAATGAATGAATTAATTATGGCTTTGCCTAAGGTTGAACTTCATGTTCATATAGAAGGGACGCTTGAACCTAATTTAATGTTTTTATTAGCCAAACGAAATAATGTAGTATTGCCCTACAAAAATACTGATGAACTTCATGCAGCGTATCAATTTACTGATCTGCAATCCTTTTTAAAACTTTATTATGCAGGAACCAACGTGTTGCAAACTGAAGAAGATTTTTATGATCTAACGTGGGCCTACATTCAAAAAATACAGCAGCAAAATGTACGGCATACGGAAATTTTTTTTGATCCGCAAACGCATACTGCACGAGGTATTGATATTGGGGTAGTGATTCAGGGCATTCATAAAGCACTGGAAGAGGCAAAAAGACGATTCAATATAAGCTCAGAGATGATTTTGTGTTTTTTGAGAGATTTGCCTGAAAAAGATGCTTTACGTACTTTAGAAAGTGCATTGAAATATCAAGATAAATTTATTGCTGTGGGATTGGATTCTGCTGAGCGTGCTCATCCTCCCAGCGATTTTGTTTCAGTATTTGCTAAAGCAAGAGCTCATGGTTTATTCACTGTGGCCCATGCAGGCGAAGAAGGCCCGCCTGCCTATATTACTGAAGCGTTAGATCTCTTAAAGGTATCTCGTGTTGATCATGGTGTGCGCTGTTTAGAGGATATCGAACTTGTAGCACGCTTACAAAAACAACAAATACCACTTACAGTATGCCCGTTATCCAATGTTAAACTGTGTGTTTTTAAGACCATGAAAGAACACCCTATAAAAAAAATGCTCAATATGGGACTGGCTGTTACGATTAATTCTGATGATCCTGCTTATTTCGCTGGTTATATAGAAGAAAACTATCGAGCTGTAGCAGATACGTTCCAACTAACCAATCAGGAATTAGTTCAATTGGCGCAAAATAGCATACAAGCAAGTTTTTGTGCCCCCCAGCGCAAACAACAATTAATGTCGGAACTTGATGCGGTGATTCAGAATTTCAAAGCATAAATTAGTTTAAATCAAATCAACACCATTCGGATAGAAATTGGGCAAATTCAAGACTTTTTGCGCCAAAATCTGAATTCGCCATTAGAGATTTATCGAACTGGAACAATTACGGAGTCATATTTCTTGTAGAACTCAAGTCCTTTTTCGCATTGTCTTCACGATGTTTCTTTAAAGTAACTTTAGGCCTGCTGCCATTGTGCATCCAAGATAAAATAGGCCATTGAGGGCTTTGAGTATTTTGTTGTGCATTTTGACGTCTGATTCTTGATAATGCACTGGGTTTTACAGTAGCTAATTTTGAATAATCCACACACTCTGAAAGAATTAGCTTGCGCTGTTGTTCGCGTGGCAATGAGGATAAAACCCTAACTTGCTTTAATTCAGATGACAAAAAGTTACCTCCATATCGATGACTCACCAGTAATAACGCAGGAAACTCGCTAAAGCCTGTTTTCTCAACATTCTGTTGAGCATCATAAGGATTGAAACCTTCTGTAATTTGAGGATCTATAAGTGAGTTTTCATGCAAATAGGGTTTTTTGTGATAATTGACCCAACGGCAGTGAGGATTGCTTGCCTGAAAATAACCATTAGTTTTTGTAAAAATTGTTTTTCCAAGTTTTTGGGCAGCTGCAAGAACACATCCATTGCCATAAGTTCCTCCTAACAATAAAGTCTTGGATCCCGCTCTTCGGCATTCTTCATTAAAAGAACGCATTTTAGCGCCAGAAGCTATTTGTTCTTCAATTTTTTTTTGAATTAAATTATCGCCACCCAAATAACGGTTAATTTTTAAAAATAATGCCCCTACATCAGCAGTATTGTAATGAATAAAAGCAGGAAAAGAGTGTTCTTTACAAATTTTAAGACGTTGTTGAATATTATTCAGGATATTATTTATGTAATCTTCATCGGCAATGTCATTAAAAATATCATGAAAGGATTCAATATATAAACTATCCCAACTGGGTAAATTATTGGCGAAGCGATAAAAATAACGATCATTTCTCCAACACTCTTTATAGCTTCTAAAAATGTTGAACAAACTATCTAACTTGGCTACGTCATTATTAAATTCACTCTGGAAGCCACGGTCTACTGTATGAGGAGGTAACAGTGTAGTTAGAGCTTTCAAACCTTTTTTTGAATTGCTTAAAAAACAAAAAGGAAGAAGGAGATCATCAAGATTTTTGTCCTCTTCACTCCCGGCAGCTATAAGCTTATTTTGCTTCTTAATTACCTCATTCATTAACAAAAAAAAGTAGGCAACTTGGGGAGTGTTTATAACGGAATACTCCGTTTCTTTTTTTAAAAATTCAAAAAATTCCTGCTCGTCAGAGAAGCGTTTTATTTGAGAAGCTAATCGATTCAATGCAAACAGCGCATTTTGAAACTCATTTATGGATGCAAAGAATGCCAGCTCCTCTAAAATTATATTTATTTTTTCATCTAGCGGCCATTGCCCCCTGCTGAATTTTGTTAGTTCTTTGACCATGCTAATCATAGTATCTCTTTTGAGATTGTTATCATGGCTTATCTCATATCCTCTACTTCTACTCATCTCTTCTTTATCTTGCATTAACAGCCTATTTATTAAATAAATAGTCCATTATATGGATGTAAGGAAATAATTGAATACTGAAAAATGGAAAATTTGTTTTTCTTATTTCGCAAAGAAGCTTCAATTCGTAAAAGTAGAATATTTAAATAAGCTTCTCATTAACGACTAAAATACTAATTATTTGCCAACCACTATCAAGTTGAGACTATAAAATCTTTAATAAACAACCTATGGAAATTCTCTTCATTTGATATTTGGAATTGAATCAATTACTTTCTTCTATATAAAAATTTTCTATATGGATTAATGGATGACCAATCATCTTATAAATAAAAATGTTGATATTTATAAGTATCCAAGTGAATTTGAAAATAATTTAGGCTCGATTACACTCGGTGATTTACATGGTAATCCAATCAAACTCATCCATTTTCTCTTACGCCATCAAATCATTCGCTTAAAAGATGAGGTGAAACATGTTGAGGAAGCTTATCAACAATTTGTGTCACTTTATGAGCAATATGGTGAGATCCTTCAAGAGTATCTGGAAAACCGTACTCTTTTGCAATTTACACAGGTAAGGATCGATAATTCAAAAGAACGCATTGCAAATCTCGATAAACAATTAATTGAAACAAATAAAAAAACGCAACAATATCAAACTTTGACCCAATTGCGGCAACAAACACTTGAAAAGCTCCATACGGCTGAAGAAGAACAAAAAAAATTAAACCAAAAATTAAGCGAACCTAAGAATAAGCTGGCTGACTGTGTCGCCCAATTTAATCACTTTATGGTTCAATTACAAATCGGCGATAATCAAACGCTAGTCCGACTTCTTGGTGATGAAGTTGCTGATCGCGGAAATTGTGATTATTTCACATTAAGAATTCTAAATTTCCTTCATCGAAATCATTGTCCGTTAACCATTCTTGTTTCAAACCATGGCAGTGAATTTATTTATGCATATGAGCAACTGCTAGCAGAATATCCATTTGTGCCTCAGGGTTATATCGGTGATTTTCAAACCCCTTCGTTTTGGGGGCTTAAACTGTTACTTGATCAAGAAATTATGCCTCATTCCGAGTTAATTCATTTGGTTAATGAAAGCTATAAATCCACCTTAAAGATACTGGATTACACCATAAGCGCAAAGGGCATTACATTATTTAGTCATGCTCCCATCCGCTTTGATGCCCTGCAATGGATGGCGAAAAGGCTTGAGGTAAACTATGATGACTCCACGATAGAATCCTTAGCAAAAACGATTGATCAAATGAACCACCAATTTCAATCCTACATTGAGAGCAATACCATCCATTCCCTCTTTCATACCGATGCGATTCACGACAGAACCAACATGTCAGAACAGGAACGCGCTGAATGGCCTTTGGTTTATTTTTTCTGGAATCGCTGGGATGAAACGAAGGAAACTGAAACCGCGAGACCTGCAATACATAATGGATACACTATTAATTATGTCCATGGACATGATGGATTTCAAAGCACACTGCCCCATATTTATAACCTAGATACACCCTCAGGCAAGGAACCCCGAAAAACTGAAGATCAACAAATCGATCAGGCGTTTCGGTATCTCATTGAGAATCGCTATAAAATTGCAAATAAGACACCATCAGAAATCTATCTTCGCAACGTTTTAAGATATAAAGTTTTTAATTCAGATGAACGTCGCTTAGAGCCTAAACAGGAACTTCTCAAAACTTCCCCCAATAATGAACTCGATGGCAGTATAAAGAAATTAAGCCTCCTGGGAAAATCCGTTGTACAGCCCTCAAAATCACTCGTTGAGTTGCCGACAGCCAAACCGAGTACAAGGGAATTGATCATTGCGTCCGAGGAGCAGGAAGACAAAGTAGTATTTTTTTCTTCTTTGAATTTAATCAACAAAAAACAGGAAAATTTATTCTATAATCCACCATAATGTTTAAATCCGTCATCTCTGATTAGGCCGTGATCCCAATGAACATCAATGGAAAATTAACTTAATTGCAGCGAGTAATCTTCACTGGTTTAATTCGAGTTATGAACCCGAACCATTTTAACGGATGACAATTTTTACTGGCTAAGCATTATTATCGTTGGTGTTGAAAAAATAATTCCTTATCACCATAATTTGAGGCTAATAAAGGACTTTCTAGCATTAATGTCCCTATATGATACTCAGTGCCTTGATATTCTCCATATATTTCATAGAGGGGCCCCATAGGTACTTGCAAAAAAGAAACTCTGAAATCCTCACGTGAATTTTGTGGAATCAAATCTTTTACTAAGTCAGTCGGCCTGAAATAGATTCTCTCAGGAAATATTGGAATCCCTTTGTATTTACCCTCACTCGTCCAGGCAGCTAAATGCCATAGAGGCAGATTATTTGCGGGCTCCCGAGTGAATTCAAATATTTTCTCAATTGCGGTCAACGTCCAACTTGTAGGATGAGGAATCTTATTTGAAAAGTCTTTTGCAAAAAAATTCCAATTATCTTTTTGTCCCTCAAGTAAATTCATTATGTGTAGATTTAATGATGGATGATCGGAAACTAAAATTTTAACCGCCATACCAGGAATATAGTTATCGTCAGCAGGAGGAGTCGCCAAAGAAAGACGTGCTATACCAATTCCGCCGGACTGATAAATACCAGTAAAAGGATGGCCTGCTGCAGGGACTAAAGCAACCTTCCCTACGGAACCATTGGCATGAATAATTTTTACTCGGCGTTCTGGCATTTCATCACGAGCATGATCGAATGTAGGTTTTAAGTTAAACAGTCCTTTTATTTTTTCAAGTACTTCATTATAACTATTGCCAGTCAGCGGAGGTAAAGGCTCCTCTGCATTGCTTAAAGTAATTTCATTCCATAATAAGGCTTGCTTTTCTGCAGCAGATAAATCCTGATAATCGCAGGGCAGCTGAGCATATAAACCAAAGCTCATGCAAAAAAAGATAAGTCCAATCAAAGTCGAACAACGGCGCATCAAAACCTCCTTGTTATTAAAATTCATTTTTGCCACAGAGTATACGAAACAGGAAAGCATTTCTAATATTTTTTGCGCACATGCGTGTAGCCTTGGGACGCTTCATACAGCCTACTTTTTAATGGGGCTGTAATTATGACTTCATAAAATGATCATAAATAGCTCGACTAGCAAGAGCTATGGCACGACTGCGGGGATAATCACTGGCCGATTTTGATTTGACATATACTGCAATCGCAACATGCCCTTTATTATGAGGCAAAGTAATAATCCCAACATCACTAACAAAACGATATAGTTTTTTAGACCCGGGATATCTTAAATAGTCTCGCTCATAAATTGACCATGTTCCTGTTTTATGTGCCACTTTGACATTGGCTGGTAGCAATCCCTTTATTCTGCTGCGGCCTGTGCGACATTGCTCCATTATCTTCATGAGAAGATCAGTGCTTGATTGTGAAAGTGCTTGTTTTTTATATAATTTTACGAGCAGCTTTGCCATATCATTGGGTGTCGTCGTGTCGCGGATGTCTTTTTCAAAGCGCTGCCAAGCTTGCTGCTTTTCCTTAAGAGGGACACGATTGGATATTTTTTGCCAGGAATACACTGGTTGGCGTTTTTTTAAAAACGAACGATCTACATGATTTGTATCTATAAACATTTCCATAATGGAACGGTTAATAAAAATATTTTTGAATCCTAATGCATTCATTCGTTTGGCAACATATCGAGGCCCATTTGCCGCCTGCAATAATGCATCACTAGCACTATTATCGCTATTTTTAAGAGTATGCATTAGTATTTGTTTCAAAGAAATACTTAGCTTTTTCTTTTCGAATAAATAATGCAGTGCTCCAGAGCCAGGAACGGAATACCGTGAATCCATTTTAATCACGCGATTTAGTGAGTCTTTGTTCTCATCAACACGATGCAGAAAAGCCATTGCAATGGGTAACTTAATGGTACTTGCCATGAAAAATCGTTGGTTACTGTTATGCGCGATTACCTTATTTTTCTCTATATAAATGGCGGTAATCCCCATAACCGTATTCGATTTTCTTTCAATATCTCTTATTTTTTTAATCAGTTCTGTATCAGCCTGACTCGCAAAACCATTCACTGAAAATATAATACTAAAAAGCCAACACAGTAAAATACTTTTCCTTAAAGCATGAGCACTCTGCGCCAGTAATTTTATTTTCATAAAGTATTTGATCCCTTTCTCATTATTTTATGCAATTTCTTAGCGTAAATAATCGACAATATATCCAGTTTTAAATGTGCTCGTTAAAATGTACGCCAAAAATGTCCCTATCAGCATGTAACAGTCCATAATTTATAAAGGTTTGTGATGAGATAAGGGATTAAATCTTCTTTGTCCTGTCATTTTTGCCTGATTTTCACTCTCTGTGCAATAAACCGTACAAAGCATTAAACAATTTTTATTCTATTTTTAGATTAATTACAATCTCCTGCGTCTTTTCAGAGCCAATCTGCCCACTCATTAAAAGAAAAAGTGAACTCCTATTTTTCATGTTTATAAGCATCCTCAACTCGATAAGTTACCCATTGGTCGACAAAACCAATAGCTAAATTTAGTTATTAATGAGAACGCGCGCCTATAGGGCTTTTGTTGGAATATCTGTTTCTTCTACAGGCTTTACATTTTGCTTCTTAGGTGAGCCAAAAATCCTGCTTAAAGCATGCCCTGACTGCTTAAATTTGTCTCTTTTATCAGTAACCTTTTTTGGTGTGTCCGGTGCCTCCTCTTCAGGAGTACACGCCGATGAGGAGCTTCTGAATAGTGTGGGCAGCTCTGCTTGGGAATATTGTTTCCTTCTTTTTCCAGGCACAGGAGAAATTGAAGAAGATGCCACCACACTTGAATCTTCCTCAGTAGAAAAAGGTATCGATGATGTCTGGAGAAGGCTCATCGCAAGATTCAAACGGCTCAATGCTTCTCTAATCTCTATTCGTTGTGTTCTTTCCTTGCTTGTTAAAGAGATAATAATATCTTTTAAAACCAAACCAACAGGACTTTGGAATACTTTATGCTCCAAATTCAAATGCTCTCGCAGATCCTCTTTTTCCAGTTTTCCGAGAACAGCACCTACAGCCTTGGCAGCACTCCCTGCCATCTGTTGCCAAAATTCAGAATGATCGAAATTGCGCTGATCCAATAGGCGCTCTTCTACTAATTCGCTAAGCGCAGCCTTTGCTCGCATACGCTCTGATGCAACATAGTGACCTGTAAGCACTTCATAGATACTAATCCCCAAGCCATACCGGGATTGATAATCAATTTCTTGAATCGAAACGGTAGATTGATCCGGGTTGCTTGAATTTGGGGTATTACTAAGGGAAGCGGGCAGAGATTGGTAGGCTACGGATATATTATTACTAAGCTCTCTTAGTGCGATGACATCTTTTCCCAGCACATTCCGTAAAGATTTCACATCGGAAAGAACCAAATGACCATCATCAGCGATAACAAAATTTCCTGGCTTCACATCAGTAAAACAAAATCCCTCTGCATGCAGATCCGCCATGATTTGCAACATATTTTTAACATACTTTATCCTGCTGACAACATCGTTATTTGCCGCACGTAAATCCTTTCGCCCACAATACTCCACAATTTCTAAATAATATTTAGAACGCCTATGAGTAAATGGCTCCATCGCATATTGTTCAGGGAAATGCTTATTTAAGCTCATATTTTCCCGAGCTCGTTGATATGAAGAAAAATCAATATCCCGTTCAGAAATGACGCGGAAAATGACAGTGACATTCTGATAACTAATGGAATAAATAGGGATTGCAGAGCCACCTAATAACTTTATCTCAACTTCTTGTTTTCCTACACGAACTTTCTCATTAAATTGTGAAATATATTCGGATGCCTTGAATCCAAATACAAAAATATTATCTGTAACCCTGGATAAAACTCCTGTTGCCTGTCCCTCTTCGAGTTGTTTTTTTAAGGACTCCGTTATCTTCAAAATAAGTTTTCTTTTTTCTTTTTCAGTTTTGGTCTGCTTGGAGAGTGTACCCATTAATGATCCTAAAAATAACAAACTCGCAAATTATGCATAAAAGCAAAAAGTCATCAAGAATTATTTGGTTTAAACTTTATACTTGTTTTGAAAGACCTGAACAACGCTTCAGAATTCGCATTAAGAATAAGAGTTTTCCGTATGAGCCAGTAGTTGCCTCTTATTCACGGGCAAGTGAGTTCCATCAAATGAATACTAAAATTTCTTCGATAAGGGGGATTATTTCAGATGTAGAAGCCTTGTTTCCGCAAATTTACGGGCTGCTACGAATTGGCCTATGGGCTTGAATTTACTAGTGACTCCAGAACAAATCTAATATATCTAAGCGATGAGTCGCTTGTTTTAGTCTTTTTTTCTGTAGGCGTCTTTAAAAAGCTGGTTCAATCCCTCACGGTAAGAAGGATAGTCCAGATTAACTTTGAGGTCTTCTTTAATTTTCGCATTAGATACCCGGCGATTACTTGTATAAAACTGCTTTTCCATTGAGGACATAGTTGCTGTTTCGAAGGATATAAGTGGCAAGGGAGGACGTCCGAGTAATGATGCAGCGTACGCATCAACAATATGGGATGATGAGGGTTCATCATCAGCAACATTATAAACAGAATAGGGCTGAGGATTTTTTAGCGATGCGATAATAACTGAGGCAATATCCGCAACATGAATTCTGGAAAAATACTGCCCTTCCTTATAAATACTAGCTTTTTTTCCAGCAATAATACGTTCGATTGCATTTCTATGCGGACCATAAATTCCTGCCAATCGGAAAATATGAAGCGGAATCACGTATTGTCTGGCAAAAGACATCCATTCATTTTCGGCTATTAACCTTAATTTACCCTGTATTCCCGTGGCTATAGAATTGGATTCTTCACTTACCCAAGCACCTTGATGATCCCCATAAACACTGGTAGAAGACAGATAACCCAACCATCGGATATGCGATCTGTTTTGGCTGATTAAATCACTAAAACACGAAAGTACAGGATCTCCTATTTTTTCTGCAGGTGGAATACATACTAAAATATGGGTTGCTTCGCTTAAATAAGGTTCTATTTCATTCGCGCAGTAATCAATAAGTTTGTAATTTTTTTGATCACAATTTAGAATCTTATTCTTATCGCGAGTTGTACCAATCACCTTGAAATTTAATTTATGCAATTCGCTGGCTAAAAATTCGGCGGTATAACCGAAACCAAAGATAAAAAAACAAGGGGGTGAAGTATGATTTCCCATAGTAAAAAAACCTATACATTTTTCTGAAAATAAGAGTCTCGCCTACCTGGCTGCAGCACCTGAATCTTCTATACATCGCTGAAAAATCAATCCAGTCTTTTTCCCACGTCCCACGGCTTTTCCGCAGGATCCAGAAGATCTGCCCAAAACACTAGACCCCGCGGGGCATAGGCAGGAATGCGATCAAGATACACGTGCAGCGCTACATTTTAATTTGCTTAATAAGTCAAGAAGGCTGCTTGCGTGGAATATTTTTACTCCCCCGCACTAATTTCATGACCCGCTTAAGAAAATCAGGCCCTGGATCGTCTTTATCCGTTTGATAATTCGGATCCCGTTCGAGCCAAAGGGGCGTATTTTTAAAATTTAAATACTCATTATGGCCAATAACATATTTTATTGCCGGATATTTCTTTTTAAGATAACACACTAAAAATGCATTTGCCTTTGTTTGTGCTACTGTTAAATCATCCTTGCCGTCTACTCCACCTATATTTTCAATACCAATCGCATAATGATTCAATCCTATGACATGTCTTGCCATCCAGTTTTCAGGCATGAGTTGATAAATCGTTCCGTCACGATCCACTAAAAAATGACTTGATACATTCAAGTTACCAGGCAATTCTTTAATACGTGGTGAATTTTGCGGGAATGTAGGCGGATTAAAAACGCGAAAGGTTGCCTTAAGAGTAGAAATACATGTCCAATGCAATACGATCATTTTCGGTTCAATTTCAATTGACTTGGAATCAATTCCATAATGAGTTAATTGATACTGTCGTGTTAAAGCAATGCGTTTTTCATCAAATTGAATCGGTGCCTTATGAATTTTTTGCCCATCATAGCAAGAAAATGCATGCACGAGAGAGCTTATAAAAAAGAAGCAATACAGTAGAATTTTCATATTATTTTTTTAGTACCATAAAATAAGCAGCCACATAATCGGGTAAATGGCGAGTTGCTTGCGAGAAGGCTTTGCTCCCTGCATAACTACCCGCTAGAAAATCAACTTGATACAAATTACTCTGGAATGCACCACCCGTGTCAGCAAAAATACCCATGCGTGTCACCGTTTTTCCCTTCTGATTTGGATACTGTACCATCAAAAGTTTTCCTAAACCAAACTGTTCGAGATCGGCGGCAAAAGTGACTTCAGTATTTACTGTAATTTTATGATCTGCATCTTTTCCATAACCTTTGATACCCGTTACTGGTTTAAAATACCAATATCGCTCTTGTTTATAGGGATTTTGGGCTTTGTCATATGCAATATTGTTGCATCGATGAACATTAAAGATTTTCGTTTGATGACCTGGGTAATCTGCAATAATGGTTCCTTGCATTAAGGCTGCCTCCAAGTCATCTCGATTAAAATAGGCGAGCGGAGGAACATTTTTATCTGCTAATGCACCTTTTAATATGGCTTGTTTCCCATATTGGAAACGTGTCAGTTCAGGTTTTGCATCTGCTTCTTCAAGTGTCAGTTGCTCTTCATCTCTAGGAAGCCCATAAAGAGCAAAAGGATAAGCAACACTGCGTTTCGTTGATGCTTTAGCACGATGCACATAATACTTAGTCATTAAAATTTTATCCGCAGGCAAACGAGCAACGAGTGATTTCTTCCCGCTTAGGGACTTGGCTTGCTCCAGGTCGGGATACCAGCGAACAAAATCAAAATGCTTTTTAATAAAAGCGGGATTGTTCAATTCATTTTGGTGGCGGCAAATAAAGATTAACGTTTCTTTGATTCGTGAAAGAGGTATAGCAAAAACTTTACCTTCGTGAATGACACGAGGATCATATTGATTGCCTTTATTTAAATAAGCCAAAGTTTCTGTGGCTGTTGTACATAATGCAGGTCCATTGATTTCGTACTGGGCAGCAGAGGAAGGCTCTGCAGGTTCAAAATGAGGGGCAGCAAAGGCCTGCATAGTCACTAACAAGCCATAAAAAAATCTTTTTACTTTCATGGTATCCCAATCATTATGTGGTAAAAGCTGAATAATACCATATACCCAGCCTTTAATTCTAAAATGGACCTAGAACACCATCGTTAAGTTTAGCAACACGCAGAAAATCAGGGACAGTTGTTCAAGATAGTAGAACTAGAAACAGAGCTAAGCTGCTTCCGCCCCATCCAGTTCTGAGTCATCAGATTCGGCTGTTAAACGATTAAAATGCCAGGAACTATAAAGTGCTCCAAGCCCACAAGCAATTAACCCCAAAGGCAAAGCATTGAGTGTTTGCATGAGCAGATAGGCACTTAAGATGGTTAGTACAGATGAACCAAACATGCGTACAGTATGAATTATGGCGAGTGCAAGGCCGGTGTTTTCCTTATAATCGGCAAGCATAATCGACATAGTAGCAGGTGCAGTTAAACTAATCCCTAAATTGCAAATTAATGCAAAAGATAGAGAATACAAATTGAATTCATAAAGGGTTGCGCATAATAACATCGCAAAACCACCGGTAATAATGAACCAACTACCAAGATAAATGGTTGCAGCCATGCTGAAATATTTACGAAGCCAAATGCCTAAATAATTTCCAACGATAATATTTAAGCCATTGATAATAAAAATAATACCATACACTAAGGGCGAAAAACCAAATTGATCAATTATGATATAGGATGAATTAATCACCGAAAGCATTACTGCCGCAAAACTAAACATCATAATAAACGAACCACTCCATAAAGAAGGGGATGGAATGATCTCTTGATATGCTTTGATTATTTTTTTTACGAGAAAAGGTTCTTTGGGTTGACTCCAAAATGGCGATTCAAATAATCCTTTGCGCGACTGAAGCAAGAGTACGATTCCGATCAGAGCCATTAACATAAAGTTAGCTTGCCAGCCATAATAGGTAAAGATAAGAGAACCAAGCACAGGAGCAAGGATCGGAGATATTGAAACAATCATAGAAACATAGGATAAGACCTTGGCTCGTTCCGCAGTATCTTCAAAATCTCGCGAAATTGAAAAAGCAACTAAGTTAGCGCAGCACAATGCAAATCCCTGTAAAGACCTACCTAGAATAAGCACCCAAATATTGGGTGCAAGAGCACATATGATACTGGCAAGCACAGCAATCACTAAACTACCCGGCAATAAGCGACGTCGGCCAAAATGATCGATTAACGGCCCCCAAAGTAATTGAGTGACGCCAAATATAACCAAATAAATACTTAAGGTTAATTGGCTTAGGCTATGTGTTGTAGCAAAAAATTTAGTGATATAAGGCAGCGAGGGTTGATAAAGATCAAAGGTAAGTAACGAAAAAGCTGACAATAATCCAATAAGTAAAATAGAGGTTCTAGATTGAGACATAATATTCGTTTTATAAAAAGTAGCGGAGCATTATAGTAAAATCTCTTCGCTTTTGCTCTAGATCCCCAAAAAAAATTGCGATGATGGGCTAAAGGATTGAGATAACCTGAGCGCAGGGTAATCCGAGATTAAAAAACTCACCCCACATACCGGATTACGCTGCGCTGCACCCAGGCTACTCCAATTAACCTTTGCGAATCAGATAATTACTTCCCGCATGTATTACTTTCTTCATCCGATTATCCTCATCTGGATTAGGCTGACATGCTTTAAAGGTATCTTTTTCTGTTGCAACACTAATAGGTAAAACAGGACGGCTGTCGGTTTCTAAATAACCCTCTTTATTCTTAAAAATAGTAAAATGATCAGAGGCAAATTCCTGGCATTCAGTTAAAGTTTCATTCTGGCAAATCGAAAATTTAATAGTTCGTTCCACATGATATGAATCACCCACTTCATCAGCGAAAACGATATCACCATATACTACGCTATGGCGAGTTCCACAAAAATAATATCCAAATTTATATTGACCGTTTTCAACAACATCGGTGCGGATATATCGTCCATCGCCTTGAGTTAGGCCATTGAGCGTCACAATATGACGCACCTCTTCTTTGGGGGCACTTTCCGCTATTGCCAAACCAGTTAGTGCCAATCCCATGATTAACAAAGTAATTTTTCTCATTTTTTATTCCTTATCTGAAAAAACATCCTCAAGGAACGTGTCTTTAAGGATTAATAAACCTACTCTAACGTCAATTTGGAGAGAAAATTTTTTACCAAACTCACATTGCGGTTCCATTATCCTAAGAAAAAAACCATTTGAACAGATAAAAAAACATTACTCTTTGACTAATAAAAGCACACAATGACCAGGAGTATATACCCTCTTAAAGAGAAACGTGCTGGACAAGACCTCCGACAGTGATGATAATTATACTTTTTCATACATTGCACATGACAACACCACTCATTGAAATTAGAAATGTTTACAAAGCATATGGCAATACTCCCATTTTGAATGATGTATCCTTAAGCGTTCATCATGGTGAATTTTTAACGTTGCTTGGTCCTTCCGGTTGCGGGAAAACCACATTGCTACGTCTTATTTCTGGTTTTGAATACCCCACACAAGGTGAAATCTATATCAATGAACAATGTGTTAGCCGATTACCTCCACAAAAAAGAGACGTCCATACGGTATTTCAAAGTTATGCTCTTTTCCCTCATTTATCCGTTTATGAGAACGTGGCTTTTGCTTTACGGTGTAAGAAAGTTCCTGATCAGGAAATTCAAGAGCGTGTTATTGATGCATTAAAACTGGTACAACTTGAAGGTTTTTCAGAGCGAAATGTAAAGCAATTAAGTGGAGGACAACAACAACGAGTAGCTATTGCACGAGCAATTATCAACAGACCGCAAGTACTATTATTGGATGAACCATTAAGTTCTCTCGACTACAGACTAAGAAAAGCCATGCAATCCGAATTAAAACAATTGCAGAAAGCACTGAATATGACTTTTATCTTTGTTACCCATGATCAAGAAGAAGCATTATCGATGTCGGACCGTATTGTAGTCTTCAATCACGGGCACATTGAACAGATAGGAACGCCTAAATGTGTTTATGAAACGCCTGCAAATCGCTACGTTGCAATGTTTATTGGTGAGGCCAATATATTTGATGTACACGTGCATTCGTTGCACGATCATAATCTGACCACATTTATCGAAAATATCCCTCTACTTTGTAAGAATAGCGGCAATTATGACATCGGCGATAAGCTGCATTTGATAGTACGCCCAGAAGATATCAGGGTCTGGAGTTTATCTGAAGTTGAGAGCCCTGAAGGAATGCTTCCTGGTCGAATTGTAGATATTATTTATAAAGGCTCCACCGTTGATCTCAAAGTTGCTCTTTCATCAGGAAAAATAATTAACGCCTCAGAATTTTTTGATGAGGACGATGATAAATTGGAATACACACTTTCAGAAGAAGTGTGGGTGCAATGGTTACCAGGCTGGGAGGTTTTATTACCTTATGAAGGCTAGATCTTTTCCACTGTACCTACTGTATTTTTGGTTAATTGTTTTTGGCCTTATTCCTCTATGCATGATGCTTGTCGCCAGCTTTCTTTCTAAAGACAGTATGCATCTTGTTGCGTTACCTTTTACCGTGGAAAATTATGCAACTTTATTTACTCCTGTCTTTGCAAAAATTTACTTCCGCTCTTTACTTATTGCATCGATTGCAACACTGTTATGTTTGTTCATTGCCTATCCATTTAGCTATTTAATGATTAAATCAAAACATCAATCCATCTTTTTGTTATTGATTATCATTCCCTTTTGGACAAGTTCCTTAATAAGAACTTACTCTTTAATTGCCATCTTGAAGTATAAAGGCCTTTTAAACACCCTCTTACTCAAATTACATTTAATTAATGAGCCCCTCTCGTTACTTTATACCAATTTTGCCGTGATTATTGGCTTGGTTTACAATCTGTTTCCTTTTATGGTGCTGCCTATTTTCACGAATATGGAGCGCTTTGATTTCCGCTTATTCGAAGCAGCGAAAGATTTAGGGGCAAACAGGTGGTCTATCTTTACTCGAGTCTTCTTGCCTAATACAGCCCCAGGTATTTTATCAGGCTGTTTGTTAGTTCTATTGCCTGCAATGACTTTATTTTACATTCCTAATGTTTTGGGAGGGGCACGTTCCATTTTAGTGGGCAATTTAATTCAAAATCAGTTTCTCGTCTTAAGTGATTGGCCTCAAGGCTCTGCCACCAGCGTCTTGCTCACCATACTGCTGCTCTTATTGTTTCTTATTTTTCGAGGTCAGAAGAAGAGGGGGGGGCAATGAACTCCTTAGTGAAACGTCTTTTTCTTTTTTTTGTTTATGCCTCACTTTATGTTCCAATCGCAGTATTGGTTTTATATTCATTTAACGATGCAAAATTTTCCCTTCAATGGCATGGCTTTTCTTTAAAGTGGTATGATGAATTATTCCATGACCGCGGCTTGTGGACTGCCTTTTTTAATTCCATCATGTTGGGACTTGCCTCTGCATTGATTGCAACCATTATAGGTTTGTTGGCATCCATCCATTTATTTTTATTTCGCTCGAAACATCGCCAGATTTTATATGCCGTCTTACTATCACTGATTATTATTCCTGATTTGGTTCTTGGTGTTGGCTTATTAATTTTCTTTAATATCACCAAAGTACCCATGGGATTTTTAAGCTTATTAATTGCTCATGTTACTTTTTGTATTCCTTTTGTCATTGTCACGATTAATGTGCGGATCAATACTTTAAATCCCACTATTTATTTTGGCGCGTTAGATCTGGGGGCGAGCCATTATACTGCGTTAACACGAATTTTACTGCCTTTACTATGGCCAGCAGTACTCAGTGTTTTTCTTTTAAGTTTTACTTTGTCTTTTGATGACGTCATCATCAGTTATTTTGTAGCGGGACCTGATTTTTCCATTCTGCCTTTGACTATTTATTCATTGGTACGTGCAGGAGTTACACCAGAACTTAACGCTTTATGTTCTATTACCTTTGTTTTATCCATGATTTTGGTGATCATTTCTCATCGTCTCTCCGGGAAACAAGTATGAATTATTTTTTATTCGTGTTGGTCTTTTTGGCTTTTAAATCATTTTCTGCCCCTATTGTTAATGTATATGCATGGGGAGGAGAAATTCCCAAAAAGTTGATTCAACAGTTTGAACATGATTCTGGAATTAAAGTTAATTTTTCTACCTATGACAGTAATGAGACCATGTATGCCAAGCTAAAGGCAAGTCAGCACACTGCATATGATGTAATCCTTCCCTCTGCTTATTTTGTTGAACGCATGAAACGCCAAGGGATGTTAGAGCGGCTTGATCACAAGCAACTGCCCAATATGAGCAATCTTGATGAACGCTTCGTGAACAATAATTATGATCCGGGTAACCGCTACAGTGTGCCAATTATATGGGGCGCAACCGGCATCTTTTTTAATCATGATAGAGTAACCACGCGACCTAAAACCTGGAAGGAATTGTGGAGCCCCAAATGGCACAATCAGCTGATGCTTTTGGATGACTCCCGCGAAATTTTTGCAATTGCCCTAATGAGCCTTGGCTTTGATCCTAATGATACAAATCCAGAGCATATTAAAAAAGCCTATGAACATTTATTGCAACTTGTGCCCAATATTAAATTGTTTGCGAGCGATAGTATTCAGGCCATTATGATCGATGAAGATGCAACGATTGGTTCTGCATGGAATGGCGATGCATTCAAGGCACATGAAGAGAATAAAGCAATTGGGTTTGTCTATCCTGAAGATGGTTTTATTATCTGGGTTGACTGTTTGGCTGTTCCTAAAAATCCACCTCATCTGAAAGAGGCCCTGCAATTTATTAATTTTATCCTTAAAGCAGAATCCAGTGCACAAATCGCTTTAAAAGAAGGACATGGAATTACTAATGCAAAAGGAAGAGCTTTACTGCCTACCACTATTAAAGACAATTCCATGATTTATCCACCCAGAACAATTATGGAAAAAGGTCAATTCCAGCATGATGTAGGAGAAGAAACACTCATGCTCTATAACCAATACTGGGAGCACTTTAAGCTGGCTTTTTAACTGTCTTATTCTTTGGTTTTGTCTGTAGTAGTGCGAGCTATATGAGCTGGGCAATTCTCCTTTTTTTGATCAATTATAATCCTTGTTGTAAAATTTATTATCATATAGCCGCGATTTTTAAGCATACTTGTTTTTATTAGATTTCTTACTCTATTAATTTCTGGAAGAAAAGGAGGCCGTATGCGCGCAGCACGAATGCACCACTATCATAAGCCATTGATTCTTGAAGAAGTCCCTATTCCCGATATCCAAGCAGATGAAATTCTTGTTCAGGTTACAGCCGCTGGTATGTGTCGTACCGATGTGCAATTACTGGATGCCTACTTTCAAAAATATGCCGATTTACCGCTTCCTCTTACTCCCGGTCATGAAATTGCTGGGATAATCCATAAAATTGGCAACCTGGTGCCGCCAGCCGCTCACTTTAAAGAAGGAGATCAGGTCGTTGTAGTTGGTGGCTGGGGAGATGGATTTTGCCGACATTGCCATGATGGTAATACCCAAATATGCAGCCACGGTCGTTGGCCTGGCTTCGGTCCTTATGGAGGTTATTCAGATTTTGTACCCGTTCCATTTCAATATCTTATCAAAGTAGACAAAAACTTAATACCTGAAGAACTTGCTCCACTCACTGATGCTGGCTTGACACCCTATCGTGGCATTAAAAAATTACTCACAGCCGGAGCTTTAGGTCCTAATCGGATACTCGGGGTATTGGGTATTGGTGGGTTGGGTACTTACGCAGTGCAATATGCTAAGTTATTAGGGGCAGGGGCAACGGTGGCTGCTTTTGCGCGAAACCCCGATAAGCTAGCTATTGCTAAAGAATACGGTGCTGATTACGTGATTAGCACCAAAGATAAATCGACGCAAGACATTCGCATTGAATTGAATAAAGTCGCCGGAAAAGGTGAACTAGATGCCATCATTGATTGTACCGGTGCCTCAGAGATGATTCGTATGGGATTCGAGCTTTTGTCAGTTGCTGGACATTACGCTTCTGTTGGCCTAGTAGGTGACAGGATTGATATCCCTTTATTTCCATTAGTGGCTCGTGAATATACCTATCATGGCTCTTTCTGGGGTAACTATAATGATTTAAGCGAAGTCTTGGCTCTGGCTTCGCAAGGCAAGATAAAGCATACGGTTAATATAATCAATCTGGAACAAGTTAACGAGTATCTTGATTTGCTAAGAGCTGGTGACATTGTTGGACGAGCGGTCATTAAATTTTAAGGCTAACAACCATAGTCGACATAAAAAGTAGAAAATAATTTTCTGCCTTTTATGTCGCTCGACACAACTTATCCCGTAAAAATGTGAAGCATTAATACGGGATTTATTCCAGAAGTTTACAACACATTTTGCGAACCCTTCTGTATATGAGAATGACAATCATTGATAAATAATAGAACACCACTATCCGGAGCACAATCAATTGGACTATGGCTCGATTTATCAGGAATATCTATAGATGCACCAGCTTCAATAAGCATTTTAATCATCGGTCTATCCCCATGTTGTACCGCCTTGTGCAACGGAGTTTGTCCATCTTTATCCTGAAGATCTAAAGAGGCACCAGCTTTAACCAATGCACGAGCACAATCAAAGTTTTTGCTAGCAACAGCCCAATGAAGTGCTGAACGTCCATAAGTAGGATCTGTTTTATCCAGATCAGATATTGACATCGATTTAATCAATACCTTGAGTTCAAATAAACGTCCCCAGGTAGCTGCTCTTCTTAACGCTTGATCATGCACCGGACTTCCCATTTCACCAGTTTTACGCAACGAAGCACAAACTGTAGCCAGTTGTACTTGATCTTTCGTTTTTCGTCCCTCACCGATAAAAGTAAGAAGTTTTGGTGCAATTTTTCCACTTGCGTGATCCATAATACTCTGGTTCTGCTCCACCAATCTTGAGCTTACAGAACCGATCTTTAAAAGAGTATCGGTACGTTCCATATCCTTACGACTTAATGGTTTTGCTGCAAAAAGCAAGTCTGACAGCTCAATAATCATGCCAGGTAATGCTCCGAATAAGGTACTATCACTCGAAACTAATGACTTCACTGCAATTAAGTAAGCCGCAACAAATTCTGTATTATTATCCATATCTTGGTAATAAGGCAGCTTTTTATCTCGCATCGCTTCCAGAGTACTGGTAACGCCGGTTGATAAAACCAATGAGCTTGACGACTGGGCAACCGTTTGACGCATCACCCCGTTTGGTAATGATTGATGGTATTCAATTGCCGGCAGAGGCTTAGAAGTAGTCATTGTCAAGTCGTGTTCATAAGCATATCTAATTTCTGACCTTTTACTTCCCCACTCCCCAACAAGAATGTACGAATCTTGATCGCTTAACTTAATATACTGTGCGATTAATTTATAATCCTTAGAAGAATCTACTGCGGCAAGATACATAAATCCATAATTACCTGTGGGAACCTTTGCCTGATCGGAAATTGATAATGGAGGTAAATCTTCTGCTTTGGTAATCGAAGGTATACCTAACCTATCTGATCCAAGACCAGCACTCCCAATCAACATATCGCGATCATCAAAAGAGTCATAGAGTTTTGGTTGATCGATCTTGGCTTGCATACGATAGAGGGATTGCATGAACACATCGGAAAAAGCCATTTGGTTCACGTTCCCTACGAATAAAAATTTACTTTCAGGAGAAAGAACTCGTTTGATAATATCTCCTGGAGCGTGCTTACAACGGTTAGCATCAATAAAAGCTACGACTGTATTGTCAACTGCATCAAACGTCTCTAAAGGAGACAGCCCAACGCTGGTACCTTCTATGGATACACGACCATCAACAGGAGCGCCATACATGCTTGTAAATCGAGGTATACCATCAAGCGTACTCACTAAAACGACATCAATATCCGTTATTCCCTGTTTGGCAAGTTCACGAACTATATCCTTTGCCATATTACCTGCAAAAGCATAATCACCTTTTGCAGTAGGATTTTTACAATTAGCATGAATAAGAATTACTTTACCCATAATTTACCCTTGATTGTTTAATTTATGGGCAAAATTTTACACTCTTAACATTAACAAAATATTAACAATGTGTTTTTTATATTAAAATTTAGATCGCATTTAATTCATTCATTAAAAAAAACGACTATATGGGATTAAAATTAGTTCATATGACCTAAATAGGATCACAAACGAGACTCATACCAAGCAAAAGAAATCCTCAGAAGAGGAAAACAGTACCTCATTGCCAAATTTACTTTTGGTGTAAAACACTTTCATGGTAGAATAATATTTGTACATTGGGGGTGCCAATTACGGCTGAGAGGAAAAACCAACCCTTTGAACCTGATCTCATTCGTCTGAGCGGAGGAAAATGTGTCTATAGTTTTATTTTCGGGTATTGTTGCTTTTATTACATCTTTTATTGGTTTGTTACCGCAAATTATCAAATCTTTAAAAACCAAATCAACTCAAGATCTCTCTATGATTATGTTGATTAATTATCTCATTTGTTCTGTAGCATGGATTATTTATGGAAGTAGTACGAATTCCTTCTTTGTAATCAGTTCAAATGTAGTGGGTTTGATTGTCAGCCTGCTACTCATTCTCTTAAAAAGACATTATGATGCACGATATAATTAATTTAACAGGATATCAGTCTATTTTATGCCTCAATGGAGATTTACCTGAATCCTTTTTTTTTAATAGAATGAACTTACCTGTCTTTGCCGCTGATGGAGCTGCGAACAGTTTATTAGAACGCGGAATCCATCCTCGATTAATTACTGGAGATTTGGATTCTGTCCAACCAATGATTCTGGAAAACCACCCTTTTCTTCATTCACCCGATCAAAATCAAAGTGACTACCAAAAAGCAATGTGTTATTTAAAAAATAATGATTTATTACCTGCCATCATCGTTGGCATAAATGGTGGGTATTTGGATCATATACTCAATAACATAAATATCTTTATGGAAACAAACTGCCTTTTATACGCTCCCCCCATAAGAGGTTTCGTTCTCCATGAACAATCCAGGATGAATTTTTTGTTACCTACTCAGACAAAAATTTCATTAATAGGAATACCTAAAGCAACTCTATCCTCAAAAGGTTTACAATGGGAACTCAATAACAGTCCACTTTCCTTTCCAGGAAAAACATCCTGTTTTAATCGAACTCAATTACCTGAAATCATTTTGGAAGTTCATCAAGGCTCTGTTCTGGTTTTAATTTACGATCAAATGATCGAGGATGCAGGGGTAGCCGCACGATAAAAAGAACTCTGGCGAAACCTTTGTCAAAAACTGCTATCCCTATAATTCCTAGCCTATTTAATTGACTACAATAGAACACTGATCATTTGCAATCACTAACGTCACCGTACTGTCTTTAGTTAGCACTTTAGAACCACACAAAACATCTGGGCCAAATGTCGAGTTTTTTCTATAGCCAAAAATATATTCCCTATTTGCAGGTCCTTTACTCGAATGGATTTTGCCCCGAGACCCGGATCGTTTACCACCTACAGTAAAACCTATTGCAGCAGCTGTTTTCTCTTTAGTTTTTACGTGAACCTTAATCGTATCATCGGCAAACGCTTGCATTGAAAAAGAAAGCATAAGTAGGACGCTCAAATTTTTAAGAGATTTTTTTATCATAATAAAACACTCCTTGTTCTATGTACCTTTACTATAATCCATTTAATGAATTAGAGAAAATCCTGAGGTATAAAATGAAACTTATCTGATCTACAAGGTTACTTTAGATGCATTCAGCACTTTTGAAGGCATTCTTGTTTCGATTTTCCTCTGGGGTTCTGAAAGCCGGGTTGAATACTGCCCATGCACTGTTTCTTAGGCTCATCAAAAGCACTAAATGAAATGCGCTCAGCCCAAGGAAGTCGCTATCAGGCATAATGACCTCCCTTAATTATCATGCACAACAAATTGAAGCCAGAAAACAGTATTGATGTGCTCAAACCTATTTCCTGGCTTTATTAATTAAAACTTATGCAAAACCACTTGAGGGAAAGATTGTAAAGTCGCCGGTTTCTGTAGCCACCGTCACAAACAATGCTGCGAATTTGCATCGCGATGGAGCAGCAAAATATTCCAGCGGTTTTGTAGAGGAATTGCTCTCTCGCTATACCGATTCTTCCTTGAAAATGGCATTGCATTTTTGTGATGTTCATAGGCGCAATAGAGATGAGATTCAGTATGCGTTTATAGAGCAATCGGAACCGATTGATGTTGTAGGTTATCAAAAACATCATTAAAAAATGCAGATGGAGCACAACCAGATTTTGATTCAACACATACATCAAACCCTGAAATTATTAACCGCACCTCCTGAGTCGGAGCGTGAAGAATTAGTACATGTGTACCGGAAAATGCCTCTGTTCTTGCCAATAGCGAGAATCCCCTCATGAACGATTTATCTGCTGGCAATGATAATTCTTGGTACAGCAATTCTGGTGACTGGGGTTGTTTTTTCCATAACTGGAGCAGGTTTTTTGGCTACTGCGGGAGCCTTTACTGGTGGTACTGGATTTTTGGCGACAGGCAGCGCTTTATTCATAAGGGATGCGAAAAAAAACATTGCCACCCTATCCGAAGAGTTAATATCGTTTTCATCTCTTTTAAAGACTAAAAAAGACACGACTTGGTGTTTTCTTGAATTCTCAATGATATACACTATGATAAAAATATGGCCATATGGGCTTATTTTAATCAAGATTTTGTATGCATGTTCATGAGGAGAGCTATATGAGAGCTAAAAGAGCACTACAAGGGTTTGCATCCATAGTATATCAAGAGATATCCCACACTAGACATACCTTCAAAATGGTGGATACAACGTACCTTAAATATAAAGCCATGGAAAGGACCCAAAGGATTCAGTTGCTTCGCGATAGCATACCAACCGGCGCCAGCCTGATATACCGGGGTACCGAGGGTACAGATGAGGTTCTTCCTACAATGAAGACAAATCGCGTGGGCAGAAAATCTGAAGAAAGCAGGAAGGCTACTTCGCATGACATTGTAAGCTATATTCGAGATAATGACAGTAGGTATTTTCTCTCTTTTACACCCTGCAAAGAAACAGTAAAACCTTATACTGTAGGTTTATCGTTAATTCCCAAAATAGGCTATATTTTCGTTACTAGCTTTCCAATGGTATATACGACCCCACAAAAGCTTCTGCTTTTAAACGAAAAGATGTTTAAGCGCTACGATAAAAGAATGATCAATGCTATGCCCCAAGATGATGTCCGAGGATATCAAAGTATTGTAACGATGACTGAAAATAATAATGAAATTACTGGGATTATCGGTGCTTCAGTGAAAGATGATTGGCGATCCGAGGTTAACAAACGCATGCATAGCGTAATTGAAGTTTGTGGTCCTGGGCGTATTGTATCATCGGTAATGAGCTCTAATGAACCGGCCCATGTGAGACATTGGCAAAATCCAGATTTTTCTCCTGAACTTGTTTCACTGGATATCGTTTTCTATGAATCTCCAGAGGAGTATGAGGAAATGAATGCAAAAGCAAAAGACATGGGACTTATACGCAAAAACGAACGATTACCTACTCTTGCCGATGCACAAGTTCTCATAGGACAATTAAATGAATGGGGAAATATGTATGGTGCCACTGAAACTATAAAAGTCACTTCATTTCCCAGTCGCATTAAGCCGGGGGATAAGGAAGCCCTAGTTAAGTATTTAGAGGGGCAAATTAAATCAAATCCATCGATAATACCATTAGAAGAATTAAGGGATTCTTCTCATACATTATAATGATTTGAGGCAATCAGAGTAGGATAGCCTCATTATCCTACTCCATTTTGACACAAAATAGATGGATGCCTCTCTATTCTATTGAGTTTGCCCACTTAAAGTTTTCCTAATTATAAGCAGGGCAAAATAGATTAAGGATTTAAATTATGTTAGCTAGGTTAAGGTTTTTCGCAAAAAAAATACCTTCGCGTGAAGCATATTCATCGGTTCGCGATGTTTACGCATCCCATAAACCCCCTCTCATTAGAGGAAGCCTTACTGGTGAACGTTGGCGTTATCAACGTATGGGACAAACTTTAGAAACGATTACTAATACGCAAAAATATAAGGAATTACAACAACAAGCAATCACTAATTTAGATCTTTGGGCAAAAACAAAATCTGAGGCTCCATCAATAGTGGAAGTCGTCTATAAAGATTGGGGAGTTGCAACTCTTGAAGCAACCAAAAAGCATGGAACAATATATTCTGTATTGAATATGGCGAATTCGGTTTATCCTGGAGGTGCTGTCTTGGAAGGAGGAAGCGCTCAAGAAGAAAATATGTGGCTCCGCTCTACCTGTGCTCTTTCATTGATCGATAGTATCGTTAAATTAGACAAGAAAAATAGCAATATGTTTATTTATACTAAAGAAGGAACCGAACTGGTAGAAGCGAGACGAAAAATGACGGCAAAAGAGCGGGATACTATAAGAGAACGTTGCCCCTCATTGTGTTCTCCAGAGGTCTATAAAATCTTCCATAGCGAGGCACCAAGAATATGTTTTAGAGGTCCGGAAATATTACTACCGGCAACAGTGGATGACTATCCATCAGGTGGAGTTGCAAGCCCTGATATGAGCTTTACGTTTCTTACTCCATCAAATGTTTTTCCTTTTCATGAGTTACGCTCATCTGCTCCCGAACATTTTGCGGAATCTCAATCAAAAGACCCTGGCACTTTAAAAGCACACAGAGAGGATTTGCGCCGACGAATTGCAGCGCAGTTGGATACATTAATTCTTACTGGACAAACTCATGTAATCCTTGGCGCCTGGGGTTGCGGCGAATTTAAAAATGAACCCGAATTAGTGGCAGAAATTTATGCCGAAGAAATTGAAAAAAGAGCCATTTTTTTCCAACATATTATGTTTCCCATAATTAATACCAAATCAAACTCCGATAATTTCGGAGTATTTGAAAGCATGCTTACTGGATTGAGGCTAGGTGACACCAATGCCCCCCAAAGCACCCTGTAGCTTGAGGACCTCTTTAGGGCCTTGGTGAACGGTGGACGATACTAAAGCCTCTGCACATTGGGATTAGGAGCTTTTGTTTTTTATTGTATCTAAACGCATCTCCTCATCATTACCTGAATCCTCTTCTTGCTCGCTCACTTCCCCCTTCTCCTCATCGTGTTCAACTTGACTTTTAATTATGCCTTTAAGCAAACGAGGAGCAACTGCCTTCGCCGGAGAAATTGAGGAATCCTTTGAAACTTCACTGCCTCCCCATGAAACAAGAAGTAGTGCACTGTAGAGAAGTTGAAATAAGTACATAACTTGTCCAACCACATCTTGATCATGAAACATTAGGCTTATTGCTAATCCTAATATAACTGCCGAAAAAATAGCCTGAAGTCCTTGAATGACTTTTTCATTGATATGGGTATCTGCCCGACATACAGCATAACTGGAATTGAGTACCTGAGCAAAAGATATCGGGATTAACGGAATAGGGCTTGTTGTGTTAGTAAGTTGCATTCCTGCCTGTACTGTTAATTGGGTCACCGCTAAGCCGGCATTTCCTCGTTGTGCATTTCTATGGGCAGCTGAAGAGGCTTGAAGATGTTCCATTACACTAGAATAAGTTCCTGATGGCATTTTTTAAAATCCTTTTAAAAAGTCAATTAAAGCTTTAATTGTGAGTCAATTTCAACTACTGAAAATACCGCGCATTTTTCAATTAAGGTTTTCCAGAAGCAAGTTATTATTTTAACTGGTTTTTTTTCAACTTCAATGTGTAGGTGGCTGTATTTAGTGATTAATCAAAAATACGTTAAATTACGCAGCCATCATTTCTTCGAAACTAATAAATACATTGCGATCACAGTCCTTTATAGTTATCGCTACAACTCTGAGGCAAACTGACTCAGTTCAATGAAATTTTTAGAACCAAATGCAAGCAAAACATGCGCCTTCAGCAGCATATCATTGCAGCAAATTTGTGGGAAATATTACATGATGAATCGCTGTGACTCAAACCTCAGTCGCGATGAGTTATTAACACAGTGATAAAGAATAACCCGAGTCGCAACGCTTTGTTTGCACTCAGGCTACTCTCTATTTATCCTAGTGAGTTGTTTTTCCTTTGTCATCGCCATACAACCAATCCATACTTACCTCAAGCTCATTAGCTATTTTTTGCATGGAATTAGAATCCAAAGCCACACCATATAACAGCGCTTCAATTTTAAATTTAGGTAATTGGAATAATTTAGAGCACACCTGTACACGTTCGGTCATTAAGGCAGGAACACCAAGCTCATCGAGCTCCTGATTTAAACGTTCAGTTAGTTTTTTGTTTGACATGGTAATCTCCTTTCGACTTTTTATCAGTGTAAAACAGAGAAGCTTAAGGATTGATTAACAAAATAAACTTTAAAAGAAAAAAATTAAATTCTTTTCTTCGTTGGCGGGAAATGAGGAAAAATATAGATCGAATCATTACTAAAGAAATACTTTAGCTGCACTAACTCCGGTGACTTGTCCACGGAGCCTGGAAATAAAAAATAATAATAAGTCGCCGCCCTCCATCCATAGATCAAACACCAGACGAACGATGGATTTTCCTATCTATCTTTTAAGAATTCCCTGGAATTAAATAAAAATATTAAGTACTTTATATTAATTGAGACTCTATTTAGCATTTTAATCATGGGAAAAATAAATTTAGAAGATTACCTTAAAAAAATAAAAATTATTGTTCCTTCACTAACTGATGCCTCACGTGAAGATAAAATTGATTTTTTAAGAAAAATCTATTCTGCTCATATCCGAACTTTCCCATATTCAAATTTTGAGTTACGAAAAATTTCCAAACAGCATCTTATCCAAAGAGATTCTTTGTCTTTTTTTAGTTATAAAGAGTTACTTTCTTCCCAAGATGGCGGATATTGCTTTCAAACGGCTAGTTTATTATCCGATGCATTATCACAACTGGGGTATACCGTTTCATTCTGTGCTGCGCGAGTGCTTCTAGGAGCGAAACCTAATGCATCTGAAGTACTTAAAATGCCCCCAACTCATCTCATATTAACAGTTCAAATTGATGATCAAAAGTTTCTCCTGGATCCCGGATTAGGATCCTCCGCTCCGCGCCTCCCGATACTCATTACGGGAAAAAATGAGTCAATTCCTCAAAACGAAGATGAATTTAAGTTTTATCCTATTGATACAATCCATGTTCTTGAGAAAAAAACAAGAAAAGGATGGTTTCTCTTAATGCAGACCGATTTGACTCCAATAAGTCAGGAAAAAGCAGCAATGAATTTACTCAAACTGGAACGGCATCCGGAAATTCTTGTGATACGCGATGCAAAAACAGTTATTGGAATAGTTACCGAGCATGGCCGAAAATCATTGGTTTGGGATGCTCAATCAAAACAGTTAAAATATTCAGCGAGTGAGGGTACAGAATACACCGAAAAAGTTTTGGCCAGCTTTGAAGAGGGTCACCAAGTACTTGTAGAGGAATTTGACATTGATATTTCAGCTAAAACATTAAAAACTTACTGCACAGATACCATACCCTTGCCAATAAAACCTTGGACAATTCATTTCCCTCTCGATCAAACTGAACTAAAAGAAATGCAAAAAAACTTAAGGCCCTTCCTGTGACTTCTATGAGTCAACAAAGTTTATTTTATAGATCACACTATCAGTACGAAATCGTAACTGCTCACTTAAGCTATTAGCCACAGCTAAGTAATGCTGGCTATTAACCGTAAAAACCGCAGCATTAACTCCCCCATGTGTTGTGATGCTTTGTAGTACCTGAAATTTACCATCTTTCCATTGATACAACTGGGATAATAATTTCGTTCTCGGAGTCGTTCTAGAGCCCGTAATAAAGTTAATCCGAAATAAATAATGTTTGCCATGATTCGAGAAGAATACAAAATTTCGACCTCCTAAACCCTCTAACACTTGAAACTCTTTAAATTGCTTACCATCCCACTGATAAATAATTGACGAATTCAGAAGATTAGCGTATGCCAAGTAAAATTTTCCATCTATAGTAAAATGAGTAAATGCTCGTCCACCGCCCTTTGGAACGCTTTGGAATAAAATAAATTTCGTTCCATTCCAACGATAAATAGTTGAAGCATTCACATGATCCGTGAGTGCTAGATAATAAGAACCATCTAGCGAAAAAAAATCCCATCCATAACCCCACTTTGTAGGAAAAGTTTGAAAAGGAATAAATTTTTTCCCATTCCATTCATAAATCATTGAATCAGTATTGTTTGTTATTTTACTGTCAGGTAAAACGACTCCATTGGCAAATGCCAAGAAGTGCCGTTTTTCAATTGAAAAAGCATAAGCACTTTTAGATGCATAAGTAAAAAATTGTTGAATTGGATAAAAATAGTGGCCATCCCAGCGATATAATTTTGCATAGGTATTCAAATTATATGGCGCTTTGGTACCTGAATGTATTGAAGATGTAGCAAGATAAGCTTGATTTGCGATTTTAAAAAAAGCAGTCCCTTCATTACCATGTCCTGGGATTTTTTGATGCAGCATCAACTTGTGATCAATCCACTTATAAATGAGCACATCGATATCGGCATTACCACCATTCATATTTGCCGGAGTATTAGGCACATCCTGCGCTAATTGCGGCACAGCGATATATTGAGAACCATCAATCGTAAACGGCGTCATATCTCTTGCGCCAGATGTTTTTAAGTATTGATATGGGGAAAGCATTACCTCTTTTGCTTGTACCCAAACTGGAAATACTAAAAAAAAGGTCATACTTATCAGTAATTTTTTAATCACTATTGAATCCTTGGATTATCCTGGGGATAAGCAGATGTGCCCTGCGGAAATCCAGTAGTAATGCCAGGAATGCTTATTTTATTGTAATCCCAACTCTTTGCAGCCAGCTCCCCAGCCATCCAAAAACCAACTGTATTGGACAGCATTTGTGTTGGTTCAGCTAATGAAAATTTTAGGCGCATTAAAAAATCGTTAATCTCCGGTTGTTTTGAATAAGTATAATCACCAGGTATGGCGGGACGAGCAGGTAAAAAGATACTGGGAATATTGGTAAAGACGTTATTAGCGATAATTGTGCGATTGTGCCTCGATGCCCATATATTATTGTAATAGTCATAATCAGCGCGAGGTAATTGTTTTTCACCTAAGGAAGATTTAACCGCTGCATAAGGAGCTATATAAACTCTATCGGATGGTAAGGTATTATTGGAAAGTGCCTCAACAAAAGAAACCAACCAATTACTGTCTTTAGTCACACCCGCCGAAACATTTGATCCAGCAACAAAGCGAATGATTACTTTTGCATTCGGCCAATCAATATTTAATTGTGCTATTTTACGATGAAGCTCATCCATACTTTGTAAGGCGGTTAACATAAAAGTGCCAACCATTACATTATTATAAGGTATTGGGTATGTGTTATTCCCATCAAGGAAATTATTTTGTAATGAGGTCATATCAAATGTTTGTTTCCCGCGAAGAACCTCACTCATATAATTACCTGCCATGGAACAAGCATAATCAATCATATTATGAATTAAAGTTAAATGAGGTTTCCAAGCAGGTGCATTCACGTGCTCCAACCAGTTATTTTCTGTTTGCGCATTTATTTCTTTTACTGCTTTAACATCTTTGAGTAAGATTTCCATTTGCGACTTCCAATTGCTGTCGCTATTTTCCTTTATTTTTGCAAGATACATTAGTGCAGGACCAATATGTGATACGGCAGTCATTTCTATGAAGCCGGAGTTCGGGGCAGTACGCATCAATTGTTCCAGTTCTAACTGATGCTCGCTGTTATAAATATATAATGTTGAATTAATAAATAGAATTAATGAACCATTATCTTGTTGTGTTAAATTACTATTTTTTTTCAGTTCTGACTGGAATAAAGTTTGAGAAATATTAATTTTGCCCTTAGGGTACTGCGCATCTCCATTTCCAGTAAAATCATAATATAAATTCCAGAACGCTTGGGGTGTCGTATAACCATTATTTGCTGTTTTGCTGCCGCCTTCATTTTGGTTCGTTACAACCATGAGACAGTGACTTTTATGAGTGTGTGCAAGAACTACGCCATTCAAACCAAATACAAATAATATGGCATGGAAAATTCTTATGTTGGGTAATTTCATAACAAGAATCCTTCTCTTATTCACAGCAATGTAGCGACGCTCAACCAAGGTTGAGTTACATCTTTTCCTATCAGTAGGTAAGCTGCCTAGATATCATGGCGCTTTAGAAATATTGTTTCAAGTATAACCATGCCAATTCTGATATAACTCTTTGCCTTAAAAAATTTTATCTCATATAAAAATTATGCTGCATCGATTAGAGAAGTTTGTTCCATTACTTGTCTATCGCAAGTTTGAGAGATTTCTTACACGAATATGAGATAAAAAGGCGATGATAATATAGAGCATTTTGTTATGCTTAACAAAACGAGGAATGACAATGGATGTCTTAAAAGGAAGTTTACAGCATCATGGAAGACGCTATACCACATGGATGTGGTTAACCTCCTCGTGTTAGTCTGCTCACAAGTCTGATTATGCACCCGTTAATCAGACTTAATTCATTGGTTCATCTTCGAATCATTTTATAGGTGTAATCGAATAACTAAATACACATTATCGCTAGGAACATCTTCTTAATCGATCATGAAATCGTTTTTTTTGAAGCAAGCACTCCCTGTTCATTGATAAGGCTACTCCTCATATTTAATTCCTTCGTATCATGCCTCCATTTTATTTGCTTTATTTTTAACCCGTTACTGTTTTTTTTCATAAAGACCTCATTTAAACATCACTAAGATCAAATTGAATTCTGAAAGTATAAATAATATCTTGACTCAAGATTATTTGTGGTACATCTTATCTTTATGTTATCCTGTCGGAACAAAAGATGATCATTAGCGACCTGTTTAACTGGTTTCAAGACGATGAAAAATCGTTGCATCTTGTCGATCAACCTCTATCGCAAGACCTCCTCAAATCGGAACAATCTCAAGCAAAAAAAATAAATCGCTTGCTTCTAAGTGAAGCACGGGTTGCCAAATTAACCGGCCTTGAACCAGGTGATGCCCAAAGTAAGTTAGAAAAACACATTCTATTTATGGATTATCTTGAGTTTTGCAACCTGCAATTCGCGGAGGATCACCAGTGTTCTTTGTTTTTAGTCACCTTAAAATATCTGCTGCCCAAAACACAAAAAGAAGACTTCCATCAAAATGCCAAATTGAATGAATTATTTGTCGCTTTATTGCATCAAGACAGAGAAAATACTCTTTCTTTTTATCAACAAAATGAAATATTATTTAAAAACCATCCTGAAATTCAGAAACAGGTTGAGCTTGGGTTATGTGAGCAAAAACGTAATGAAGCACTGAAACGAGTTGAAGACCATTTAGGTGATTTAAGCAAACAGTTATCCAATCAAAAAAATCCCCTTGGAATCATTGGCTTATGTAGGGAGTGGGTTGGTGACACAGAACAGTTTGCTGCATTAATACTCTGGCTATTGCAGCGTCATGTCAGCATAAAGCAAATTCTTCAAAGCTACTTACTTCATGATTTCCTTAAGTATCACTTATTTACCTTGCACTCAGAAGACAATGAAGTTTTTCATTTATATTCGTTGCTTAGTCGCTTCCCAGAGGCCAAACTACTTGTAGAAGCAGCCCAGAAAACAGGTAGCGATGAACGAGGATTTCAGCACTATGCACTAAATGGAATTCTGAGCGAGAAAGAACTCCAGAGCATCCCACCGAAACCGCAATCTTTAGAATTTTCATTAACAACAGCGAACTTTTTAGCCTTACACGAACTTTTTGGTGCGACCTTTCTGACTGCAGCGGTAATCACTTCAGTAGAGCATGAAAATTTAACCTGGTTAGAAGCATTAAAACAAACCTTGAACCAGCAAGAAATTGTAACCAATGAAATTCCCAGGCTTATTAATTATATTGCCCATGAATCCTCTCCTCACGTCCTAGAGATCTTCGCTGCTTTAATCGATGATCATACGGCACAATACTTACTATCCAAGAATGAAGGCGCTGTATTTTACCTATTGCCTTATAAGCCGATGCTTTTTGAATACATTAATGAAAAAAACATTACTGGATTTATCCATCAACTCACGGCGAGACATACCTCTGATCCAGAAATTATTTTTCAATTAATGGCATTATTCTCGATGCTCCCAAAGAAAGAAAGTCCGTTGACGCAACTCGTATTTCAAGCAATTATTGATAATCTTGTGCATCATCCACTTCTATTAGAAGATGAAAAATTGTTGCGTCAGTTAAGGAAATACCCAGATTGTAATCGGATACTTACTCAACAAAGTGAAAAAATAAAAAAGCAAGTCCATGATTGTATCATGGAACAATCAAAGGAACTTCCATTCAGCCGCTACCACTATCATATTATCGAAGATATTTGGGTTGATGCAACTCGAAAACTTGCTGTATTTGATCTCATTTCACCGCAAGAGAAATTCAATCTCAATAATAAATATGCTCTGCAGGCAAAGGTTGCCGAAATTACTTTTTTTTCTCATAGAGAATTTTTTGATCTGGATGCATTTATCGAATCATTATCTATGCCCCCTGTAGTAGCAGAAAATGGAGTAAGCGAATACGAACGTATTCTTATTGAAATTCTTGCGATCATCGATAATGAATCGATTAGGGAACAAATTATTGAAAAACTGGAAAGTTATCCCATACATCGGCTCGATTGGGTAGAAAAAGAATATGATGGAAAAACAATATTCCTTCAGGCAGCAAAACATGGCAATCTAGGATTACTCTCCCTTTTGCAAGAGCAAATCGCGCCAGAAACTTTTAACAAAGCAATAATTACAGCGGCAACAGCAAATCAATGGGAATTTGTAGAAAGGCTCTGCCAATATAATAAAGTGCAATTGAGTGAAGAAGAAATTGCAACCCTTATACTCCAAGCAGCAGAGCACGGCCAGGTTATAATTATAAAATACCTTTTAGATACCTACGATTATAAACCATCTACTGATGAAGTGATTCAAATTCTTCATCAGGCAATTACACATAATAAACTCAATGTTGTTCAATATTTTCACAATTTTTCTAACAAGATGCCTGCTCAATCCGTGATAAATAAATTATTTAATTCGGCAATCGAATTAGAGTTTTGGGACATTGCCTTATTTATTGCGGACTCAGATAAACATTATCCCTCTCTGTTAACTATTGAAAAGGCATTTACTCATGCGGCAACCACCATGCAGCTAGACGCGATGCAACGGTTTTGTACTTTATCAACCAATATCCCGCGGCCCAACGTGATCTACCGAGCGTTTGTAAAGGCATGTCAGTTAGGTCATTTACCAATAGTACAATGCCTTCACGATGTACCTGAAAAATTACCGCAAGCAATTATTGAAAAAGCATTGGAACAAGCAATCATTAATGGGCACAAGGATATTATTAGCTATTTATATAACTCATCCATTTATCCACCCAATCAATCTTTGGTAAATCAAGGATTTATAACTGCTGTAAAAACAGGAAAGGTAGCTCTAGTTGAGTTTTTTTGCTCTATGGCAATTAAAAACAAACCAACTCGACATGTTATCAATCAAGCAATGTATTGGGCTGTCAAGCATGGGCAAGTGGAACTATTTAGTACCCTCTGTCGTTGGGAACAGAATTCCCCAGGCAAATCGGTTGTAAAACATTCTTTTCTTCTTGGTGTGGAACATGGAAAACTGGATATTGTTGCTTACTTATGCACCAATAAAATGGATGCATTCAATCAAAGAGATGTTGGTGAGGGGTTAATCTTGGCAGTGAAGCTAAAAAATCCCCAAGTTGCTCGGTACTTATGTGAACTTCCCGTTAACACTCCCAACAAAAAATCCCTAAGGATTGCTTGTAATAAAGCGATTGCAAGTGGCCAAAATGAACTTGCTGATTATTTAAGTAAACAATTGAACATTAAAAAAAGCCCTCAGAAAATGATGGACTCCGAAATGGATAATAGTTCAGAAACGAATCATGAGCCTAAAATAGATAACATATTGGAAATAGATACTCTTTCAGAATCTGGCTTAGAAATCGTTGACATCCCAATAATAGATAATGGTTTAACAATGAATGGAAGCACAGAAAGTGCTCAAGACTCTGATATAAATCATGCTCCTAAAGTTGGGGCATCATTAAAGAGCCATGGGCTTTTTAAAGTAAAAATACAACGAAAAGTACCTTCTGTATCTACTGATTTAGTCGGAGCATTTGATTTAGATTAATAATGTTTGATTTTTTAATGATTCTTTTGAAAAAAGGATACAGCATTTGTGCGTAAGCAGCAGGCTTGGAAATCGCTCCCCTGCTTTTTTTGCATTATTAATTCAGCTGCCATTGAAATGGCATGTACTCAACCTGAATAGGCCTCAAATCCTTTGCTACAGTTTGCTCTACCCCATGTCGTGAAGCCAAAGATATGATTAAAGTATTCCTATTTAATCCATTAAAAAGCAAACAATTAATTTTTTGATTACAAATAGATAAGGCTCCCTAAATAGTCCATTGCGTCAAATTAACGGACTGAATTTTCAAATTAATCAATAGATTGAACTACACTACAAAGTAGTGCTACTAAACATTATAGGGACACGTTGAACTGGGAGATACTTATGCGAAGATATTGTATTCAAGCAGCCATGTTTCAGTTGCCAATCCCCTTTTTTAATCGTTTTGCTCATGATTTTTGGATTTTAAGGGAGATTGAAAGCAATCACGTCATCGCCCAACTACATGGCCTTGCTACATCAAGAAAAAGCGGGAATATAGTACCAATTGGTTACAACAAAGATCATAGTTTAAAAGCTTACTGCGTTGCCTACGATACTGAATTTGCCAATCAATATGGGTTGCAACAAGGTACTTTTGCACTACCTATTCATGTCCACCGCACAGTGTATCTAAAAGAGGATTGTGTCCAACACTGGCTGCAAGGAATAAAAGCGATTAAATCAATAAATGATTTGGATCTTAATTATCCCCCTTATGGATTTACAATTCCTTTATCAGCCACCATCAACAGCAATTCCATCTATCATACTTTTGCACAGGTAATGGAAATACCCTTGCACACTTTTGATGGTTTTTTTCATGTAGGAATAGAAGGTTCTATCTATGATCAAATTAAACATCGGTTATAATAACCTTACTTAAATTAAGCATACTCATTTCCAAAAATCGCAAGGTTCTGTTTTTTATAAAACAGCCCTTTACCCCTCACTTTATTTTCTGTAGTCTTTCATTTTTTAAATTTAACAAATAAGGATTTTCATGCCTGGTTTCTCTACGTTTAGCATTTACGAAAAAGAAATGCGTGCTTTCGTCATTAAAGTTGCTGAAACAACCTCCCTGGAACACGATAAACTGACGGCATGGTTTTATAGCGAGGGAGTGATGCAGTTTCGCAGTGGACAAGCTGCGGATTATTACCCTTACATCAATGAAAATCTAAAAAAATTCGGTCATAGGCCATTGATCTCCAAACAACACTCCATGGGACAAACACTAACTGGATTTATTACACTCAAAAGCGCATTCATCAACCAGTTTGCAAAAGATCAACTCGAACTCAAAGAGCAATTAGAATCTTTATTTACCCATACTTTTTATAATGCCATAGAGAGTCATTTACCCTACATTGCTATTCAAAGTGAAATATCTTCTGAATTGAGCGCCTATCAAGATAAAAAAGGTGGTCCTCTAGAACCAGCAGAAGCACTTAAACTCTCAATCAAAATGTTTGAAGAAAAACGCTTAGCTAATCCTCAATTAGAAGAGGATTTTAAAAATCAATTAATTCTAATGAATGAGTTTTTAGACTATTTAAGTAAGCAAGCAGCGTCTTCTGGACAACAATTCTTTAAACCAGGTGACAATAACCCGGTACACACAACGTCAGAACAACCCACTCTAAAGTAGTCGAATAAGCATTTTTTAATTGGGCTTATTCCTACTCTAGGATTACAGAGCAAATTCAGTTCCTGGTAGTCCGGGGTGAACATTATCCAAACCCGGGCCCGGGTTTAAATACCTGGGTTTCGTTTCGCTGAATCCAGGCCTGAATTATGATTGGGATAAAACATTATTTGATCTGCTATTTCATTAAGGTTGCAACTACCCCACCTAATTCAAAAACACCTTTAGCAAACATCCCAACAGCATATCCTGCACTTGCGGAATCACTAGTCATGGTTAATACGCTAGGGAGTGGAGATTTAGCGCTAAACGATAATCCATCTGCCACACCATATAAAAAACCCAATGAATCACAAACTCGATCGAACGTCGAACTTTTAGTGTCTGATTTTTGATTTGTTATATCTGGATTCTGGCTTACAGTACCCTCATATAAAGAAGTATATTCAGAAGCAGCCTTCATCACCTCCCTTCCAACAGCTGTAGAAGCCATCTCTTTTTTATGCTTAAGAAGATCTGAAGCAAATTGATCTATAGGGTAGTTATCAGGCCAAGAAGTAATTTCTTTTTCGGGTAATTCAAATGGCATCGGGATTTTACTGCGTATTAGAGTATTTAACAAAATCATAAAATAGATATCTGCAATTTTTCTATTGGATTCTTCATCTAATTGTATATGGTTACGAATCGTTTGGGGATCATTGCCTTCAAAGAGCAACTGCATGGCTTCCCTTTCCTCATGCGTCCAATGCTCTTTTTCTAACATTTCATGCGTTACTTGTTGATAAACTTCTTTAAACTCAGATGCTGCACGCATGCCATCCAGATTTATTTTCAAATATTGAGAATTACTAACCATAATCATCCACCTATTCCTCGTTAGCCAAACTAGATCTAATTATAGTAAACTTTGGACGATTGGACTGAGAGTGTTACTTGAGAGTATTCAATGAAAACTTATAGAAAAGAATTATGGTTTCATGTTGCTGCACGTATGGGATTTATAAATATAACCGATACAGTGCGCGAGTGCTTAAACGACAGTGGTATTCAGGAGGGTTTTGTTTTGGTTAATGCCATGCATATCACTGCATCTGTTTTTATTAACGATGATGAAGAGGGTTTACATCAGGATTATAAAAAATGGCTTGAACACATTGCGCCCCATGAACCCATTTCGCATTATCAGCATAACAATACTGGAGAAGATAATGCTGATGCCCATATCAAAAGACAAATAATGGGAAGGGAGGTTGTAGTAGCGGTTACTGAAGGAAAACTCGATTTTGGGCCATGGGAACAAATTTTTTACGGTGAGTTCGATGGTTGTCGCGATAAAAGAGCCTTAGTGAAAATAATTGGGGAATAGTAAATTGATTCTGCAATTTATATTGAAGGCCCCCCCAATGATGGCACCTCGAGGTTTTGCATTCTCGACTCCACCGATTCTTTTTTACGTTCTGAGGAAAATAGCCCAATACCAATTAAAGTGAGGACCGCACCACCAGCCACTAGTGCCAGAGCGCCCAATGGGGGAATACTGAAAAAACATAATAATACAATTCCTGCCAAAATCGCAACAGCTCCTGAAACAGCCATGAATTCACGTACTACGTGCATGCTAATATCAGGATATTGATGCAAAGGGAACCCTAAAAAAGTCAACGATTCATCGGAAACCAAAGCCTCAGCTAAAGAACCGTATTTCGTTTCAAGTGCACGATAAAAATTTGCAAATTTTCCTTGAGAAATAACATACCCATTTAGATTAAAATTATTATCATAATCAGCAATATAATCCATAGGGATATCCAATGTTTTCTTATAAACCTCATCCAGCAGAATTAAGGTTCTCGTAACCGTCAGAACTTCCACAACATCCTTATATTTTTCATATTCTTGCCTCGAAATGCCTAGAGGCGTTTCCTCAACATGCATTAACTCATGTAAAGCACAAATATATCCAGGTCGATATTTGCCTTCCGAGATATGAGTATCAGAGCCAATTTCACTAACAATGGCCTGTACGCACCAGGTATTCCATTCGTTTTCCAAGTCACTAAGATAGGTTCTTGTCAGCCCAATCTGCGTCCAGGAGACCGCATTTTCTAGTGTAATTTCAGCATCAGCATATTTTTTTATATAGTGGGCTAATATCCCTTTCGAAATCTTATCTGCTTTTTCTTTATACTCAATAGGGATAATATTGAGTCGCTGATTTGAATAGATAGCCTCTTGAAAAGAGGTGAAATAATTCCTGTATTCATAAATCAAGTGTAACTCGCAGGCACGGCTACCGGCTACGGGAGAGAGCAACGTATGCGTTCCTGGATGGTAGATATAATTATTGTATAATTCCAGTTGACTTCTACTTTTATCAAACACGTTGGTTCTATTATTTTTAACAGGGTAATTATTGTATTTAATGAACCCTAATGAGTCAAATAGAGAAATTAATGGCTCGTCTATTTTTCCCCTTTAATTGTGTGTATTATTATCGACACTTTTGTCTTTATTTTAATAAAAGGGGAATTTTATGGGGCGTCTTGTCAATAATATTTTACGTTCAAAGAATATGGAAGCATTGCTGGAAGCTATGGGGATTACCCTAAATAATGCCAAGGTTATATGTAAAGATGAGCGCGTTATTTTTACCCCAGAAACAGTGAACGACGCTGAAACTCTCGTAACAAATTTGCAAGCCCTTTTACAAAAAGATGCGATAAAACCTACTGTTAGACGTATGAGTATTGCTGAGCTATTGACCAATGAAATTGCTCAAGCGGCTTGCTCTGATGATGCAATGGCTGAAACACATAAAAAATCCTGTCTGGCTGTACTGAATGTTTTACAAATGACAGGATTGGAATACGCACTTGATAAAGAACAGGAATATGTGAATATCCAACTTCCATCGACTGCTTATGCCCCATTATTTAATTCTTTAAATTATAAGTTTATGAGCATTGAAGGTGAGAAAATCAAATTCAACATCAAGGAATTTCTAAAAGCTAATAAACAAGAACTTATTTTAATTGATGGAAAACTACCTTTGCTCTTTGTCCATTCAGATTCCTTTGAACAGAAAAAGGTTTTTTATGCAGAGAATAGAATAAGTGAAGATACAGTTGAAGTAACTCCTTACTTTTTTGTTCCCGATGCAATCACGCCACCTGCCTATCATTTTGTTCTAGATACCAGTAGCAGTATGGAGGGAGCCCGTTTGGATGCATTGAAAAAGAGTGTGATCGAATTTGCTGATGCTTTGTTCGAATTTCAACCTGATGCGGTCATTAATATCACTGAATTTAATACAGCTACTACAAAGGTGGGAATGGGTAGTTATCGAAAATCAGATCGTTCTCAGTTAGCTACAGATATCACCAGATTAAATGCTACTGGAACAACCCGGCTTTTCGGAACAGTCTCCGATAAATTGACTATGCTCTCTCAATCAACACAGCACAATAATGTTTTATTATTTACGGATGGTGACAATACAATAGGGGATAACAACCTTCTCATA
The DNA here is from genome assembly GCF_001467945.1 of Legionella parisiensis. Lineage (GTDB taxonomy): Bacteria > Pseudomonadota > Gammaproteobacteria > Legionellales > Legionellaceae > Legionella > Legionella parisiensis. The sequence goes on along the minus strand of NZ_LNYQ01000013.1, from coordinate 337,756 downwards.
AAAGGGCTGGAAAAGGATGTCGAATCCTTAAAAAAAACCTCCGCTTTAATTCCTGTGCGTAATAAATTTTTCATTCTGAGCTATGGTACAACGCAACCCGATGTTTTGCATCATGTGGCTGAGGTATTTGGCTCGCTTGTTCTCGATACAGATACGATTGATTTTACTGAAGCCTTATCTAAAAAAGGTAAGTTACAGGAATGGGCAGCAGCTCGAGAGTTATTCACCTGTCGTCTACAGGTTACGAATAGCTCCGACCTGGATGCCAAATCAGAGGAATATGTTCGTTCCTATGATATGTCAGGACAATTTGTTGCGTTAAAGCCAAATCAATATAAGAATAATGAAGCCCTACATTTAACGATTACCGATAGCAATGGTACTGTCCTGCTTGACGATAAGAAATCTTTTGCTAAAAAGCCATTGGAAACCTCTCTGTTACCAGGCAGCGCAAAAGCGGCAAGTAATCTTGGTGTATTTGCGTTGCAGGACACCCGCACTAAGGAAGACAGTCAAACATTAGTACCCTCGTTCGTATAGTGAATAAATTCTCATAAACCCTTCTTCCTAACCGCGCTTTTGCGCGGCATCCAGAGCGATACTAAGGTACTGCCAAGTTCTTTTTAAAAGCAAGATCTCTGAATACCACGCATAAAACCTAGTACATAGATTTATAAGAGTTTATTTATGACCAAGAAGCTAGTTTTTTATGAGTTAAAAAATAGTGTCTTGGAACATGATATGAAATACTAGACCCTTTTGCTGTATTGAAGGACATACAATTGGGCTCTAAGAACTCAAATAATAATGATTTTTTTGGAAATACTGTCATCTATCGCACGAATGATTGTTGGGGCGATATTTTCGTCGTCGATAAAAAAAATATTAGGGCGTTAAACTTCGATCCAGTCTATGATCAAACCGGCATTTATATTCAATATCCTCATATCCCTGTCCATGAATACACTCGTGTAATGGTATTAGTTCTCGCCTTGCTTAAGCCAAACCATGTCACTTTATTAGGATTAGGTGGAGGAAGTTTAATTCACTGCCTCCATTTTCTTTTACCTGAATGCCATCTTTTTTGTACCGAATTACGTGAAAAAGTGTATGACGTAGCAATGAATTTCTTTCAATTACCGAAAGCCCAAAATATCGAAATATTAATTGCAGATGCACAATATGCAATTAAATTTCAAAAAAGTAAAAGTACTCAAATAGTTTTTGCTGACCTGTATCTTGATTATGGAATGAACGTATTTCAAATTCAGCAACAATTTATAGAACAAACGCATCGTATTTTGGATGATCGGGGTTGGTTGGTTATCAATTTTCATGAACTTCCTGAACTGGACTCCCTTTTTATTCAATGCATGCAAGATTATTTTGCTGACCTGTTTATTTGTCCAACAGTGAGCAACAACTATATTTTATTTGCCAGTAAATCCTCTGTTAAAGATTTACAGTTAGATAATTATCAAATGCCCCTTATCGAATTAGAAAATAAACTCAATCTCAAGTTACTCCGTTTATTTAAAAAAATAAAACGCTATAGAAACGAGATAAATGGAGAATTGACGCGAACTTAAAAATAAAAAGACGCATTAATAAGACTAGAATCTGTTAACAACTCGCTTGATTGAGCTATTGTAAACTGTTCAGGTAATGTAGCCTGGTTACTTGCAACCAGGCTACAGTATGCAGAATCGAGCTCTTACTCTGATCTATTTCTATAACATTGTTAGAGATGCTTCCGACAAAGCTTGAGCATGGTCTTTCTGATTTTTTCCTATCTTTGGTAAATCGCGCAGCTCGACAAGATTGGGTTCAACAATCAATACTGCATAATAACCAGTTGCTTGTACACGCTGCATTGTCGGATGAACACCCGTTATTTTATGCTTTATTAAATGATCAAGAATAACGCTTGCTTTATCCTCATCCTTTACACTTAATAAAATTTGAGCTGGACGTGGTTTGTCACCATCACGTCTAGGATAATATTTCCAATGAGATAAACTGTCTTCAAAAAGAGAGCTTGTACATTTCTCTAACGCATCCTCATAGTCTTTTTTAGTGTTTTGGTTAATAAAACTGAACTCATGCGCAGCTAATTTCGGCAATGATTTATTCTCTAAAGAGAACGGTTTAAAATCATGTATTCCTTTTAGTTTTTCTAATATTTGGTTACTTAGAATTCGAGCTGCCGCTTCAATTTTAAGTGCTTTTTTCTGCAAAGCTTTATCATTTGGCTGAAAAAGGATAACCCCAGGATGCTCTGTAGTAACATGATCGATTTCGTGCGCTGCAAAAAATACCTGGTTTATTTCCAGCATTTTATTTGCCGGTGCAATCCATCCGATGCTGGGATCAAAACAGATGACGGTATCAGGTAATTTACTGAATTTGTCTATGCGCTCACCAGGATTAATTTCAACCTCACCAATCAACAGGCACGCATGATTATAAGACTCCCCTGTAAATATATTCTTCTTTTTACTATCTAATGCAATGAAGGTAATCGGCAAATCAATATTTTCCTCCTTAAGCTGTTTTAATAATGCAAATAAAGCATAGGTTGAGAGTTCGCCGCAGGCACCCATTTTACAATAAGCAACCGCAAGCTGTTGCAGCATATAGGTTGAGGTAGCTCCTTCCTGAAAGCCCTTTGCTTTTTTTACTAATACCTCCGAGGCATCTCTTACCAAGTTAAGATTCGTTATGGATTGCAGAAGTAAATCAAAAGATTTTCCAAATTTAACTCTATATTGTTTGATTTCATCTTCATAAACAAAAGGCAATTCAGATAAAGGGATAATACTGTTACGAGTCACTATATTTTTTTGAATATCAGCTAAAATGGTTTGGGCTATTTTGATTGCTTTTTCTAGCGACATGTCTTTTCCTTATTGAAAATAAAAAAAGTGAATATATCAATAAATATTCGGATTGTCTATTATCAAAACAGTTTTTATTTTAAGTGACAAATGGAACATAAAGATCTCTATTTCATTAGAAAAAAGCTTTTCACTGAATCCAGCATCACGTGATTACATCAAGAGTAAAACTGCATTACAATAATAGAATACTTACTAAGCAAAAGTGTTCATTTCACTCTAAGGTACTATGAAAAAAATATTCTTCTCATCCATCTTACTCATTTCCTTATGTTTTTTAACAGGGTGCTGGACAGTACAAAAAGGACAGAAATCTGGAGTCATTGTCAAAGTTGCCAAAGAAGGTAAACTTTGGGGGACCTATGAAGGAGAAATGATCCTGGGTGGTTTGGAAAATGCCAGCGGTGCCAGTGGTCGTGCCTTTCATTTTACTCTGGGGCAATTCAAATCAGAACTGATAAAGCAAGCTGATTTTGCCATGCAAAATAATAAACATGTCATTATTAGTTATCATTGTGATGCCTATACCCTTCCTTGGAGTGGTGAAACGAAATGTTTTGTCACTAAAATTGATATTTTGCCAGATAAATAAGTTGGTTAACTTTGCACTATCTAAAAAAGGAAACTGCATTACTTTAAGATATTTCTTACACAAATTTAAGCAAGTATGGTAATGACCTTTTAGAGAAATTTGTTATGATTAACAAGAACGAGGAATGACAATGGATGTCTTAAAAGGAAAAATATAGCATCACGGAAGATGCAACACCACATGGATGTGGTAGCTCCTCCTCGTGTACTTCACAACTATTTCCCACTCGTACCGCAGCTTGCGAATTCAAATAAAAAACGATTGATAACAATTTTATGCATAATGTCTCTGAACAGATTGATATTTAGTTCACCGTTTATAAGAAGACATCCATCGATATCAACTAGTGCTATTTTTTTCTGACCCCCTACGAATTTACTGTCGCTCATATTGTGCCCCTAAAAATGCTAAAAATTCATTGAATCCGTTTCTTTTATCCTTTTAGTACCTACCTTTTATATCTTTATGCTATAAATTCATTATGTTTAATTTTGCATCATTTCGAGCATATTAAAGTGACTTAATCATTATCGTCGTTCCGTTGTCGATCATCTTTGTAAATCGAAGCATCGACACACAAAGCGAAACAATTTTATGAGTTTTAGTATAATATTGAAGTATGGATTATTCTGGAATAAGTGAGAAATGCTATGAGTAAAGGTGCTGAACTCTTAGTTGCTGCCCTGGAAAATGAAGGAGTAAAATACATTTTTGGCATTCCTGGCGAAGAAAATCTTGATGTGGTGGAAGCGCTCCGAAACTCGTCAATCAAGCTGGTGCTAACACGGCACGAACAGGCAGCTGCGTTTATGGCGGCAACCTATGGACGATTAACGGGTAAACCCGGAGTTTGTATCACTACCTTAGGCCCTGGAGCTCTGAATCTTACTACCGGGGCAGCTTATGCCCTCCTTGGCCAGATGCCCATGATTATGATTACTGGACAAAAAGGCATTTTATCCTCGCGTCAAGCACGCTTTCAGATGGTGAATACTGTGGCGGCTATGCAACCATTAACCAAAATGTCGCGTCAAATTGTATCCCCTTCAATGATTCCTGCCATCGTAAGGGAAGCATTCCATCTCGCTCAAGAAGAAACCCCAGGACCTGTGCATTTGGAACTTCCTGAGGACATTGCTGCGGAGAAAAGTAAAAAAGTTGCTCTCATTCCGCCACACCCTATAGAATACCCTGTGGCAAGTGAGGAGTCGTTAAATCGCGCAGCGGAAATGATTAAAAAAGCAAAGCGCCCTCTCGTAATGCTTGGTGCCGCTGCTTCACGCCCAAGAGCAACCAATGCACTGTCCCAATTTATTACGCGCACAAAAATTCCTTATTTCACAACCCAGATGGGTAAAGGGACGGTTTCTGGAGCAACAGAGTTTTATATGGGAACCGCGGCTCTTTCAGAGCGGGATTATGTACATGAAGCGATAGAACAAGCTGATCTGATTATCACGATTGGCCATAGTACAATAGAAAAACCACCTTTTATCATGGGCTCTCATCTTAAAGTCATTCATGTCAATTACAAATCGGCTAATGTGGAACAAATTTATTTTCCCCAAGCAGAGGTTATTGGGGATATGGGGCCTTCCTTAAAATTGCTTGCGGATAAGCTCGAGAGTAAGCTCCCTCATGCAGATGCACTCCTTCATTTACGTGAAGGAATTTTGAGTAAAATCGCAGCGCGAGCTACTGAGGATCGATTTACTCCTCAACGTATGGTGTATGACGTCCGACAAGTAATGCCACGTGATGGGATTCTCGCGTTGGACAATGGAATGTATAAAATCTGGTTTGCCCGCAATTATCGAACGCAAGTGGCAAATACCATTCTTCTTGATAATGCACTTGCTACAATGGGAGCTGGACTTCCCTCAGCAATTATGGCCTCACTTTTGTATCCTGATCGCCGAGTAATGGCTGTGTGTGGCGATGGCGGTTTTATGATGAATAGTCAAGAATTAGAAACTGCCGTCCGACTTAAATTAAACCTGGTGGTACTCGTAATTGAAGATCATGCATTTGGTATGATACGTTGGAAACAAGCGGTAGATCATTTTCCTGATTATGGTATGACATTCACAAATCCTGATCTAATAAAATACGCTGAATCATACGGAGCACGGGGCACCCGGGTTGAATCCATTGGAAATTTTCAATCCATCCTGGAAAACGCATTCAAGAATGGAGGCGTCCATCTTGTTGTGTTTCCCATTGATTATTCAGAAAATAAACGTGTCCTCGTGGATGAATTACAAGAGCGGCTACCGCCAAAGAAAAAGGGAAAATAATGACAACAACACTTCGCGTGGTACGTGCATTTGATCGAACATTAATTAAAGAAATTCCCTCTGATGATGCACAAGCACTTGTCGCAAAACTTAAGAAAGCGGCATCAACCCTAAAAAATCGTGATGGCTGGCTCAAACCTTATGAGCGTATGGCTATATTGAAACGTGCTGCCGAATTATTGGCATCCGAGCAAGAACGTTTTACCAAGTTGATTGCGCAAGAGGGAGGGAAACCCTTGACCGATGCAGCAATTGAAGTGACTCGTGCTATAGATGGGTTAAACGATGCAGCAGAAGAATTACGTCACTTTGCAGGCAAAGAAATTCCTATGGGACTCACCCAAGCTAGTGAGCGTCGCTGGGCATTCACGATTAAAGAACCCATTGGCGTAGTAGCCGCCATTTCGGCGTTTAACCACCCACTCAATCTCATTGTGCATCAAGTAGCCCCTGCAATTGCTGTGGGTTGTCCGATAATCATCAAACCTGCATCAACAACCCCTTTATGTTGTTTAGAACTCATCGAATTATTGCGACAAGCAGGACTTGCAGAAGCATGGTGTCAAACCTTCATTACGGAAGATAATGACTTAGCGGAACGACTTGCAACTGATGAACGAGTCGCATTCTTAAGCTTTATAGGCTCCGCTAAAGTGGGTTGGTACTTAAGAAGCAAACTGTCTCCAGGAACCCGTTGTGCCTTGGAGCATGGAGGAGCGGCCCCAGTAATCGTTGATCGCAGCGCGAATTTATCGAAAACGACCCAAGCCCTGGTCAAAGGCGGTTATTATCATGCCGGGCAAGTATGTGTTTCAGTACAACGGATCTTTGTTCATAAAGACATTATTACCTCATTCATGGACGAATTCGTAAACCGTGTGAAAGGACTGCGTGTTGGTGATCCCCTTTTAAAGGAAACTGAAGTAGGACCGTTGATTCTTCCACGTGAAACTGAGCGTGTCATGTCCTGGATCGATGAAGCCGTGGCAAAAGGAGGAGCAAAATTATTTGGTGGCGGGCGACTTTCCGAAACGACTTTAATTCCCTCGGTATTGCTCAATCCAGCCGCTGATGTCAAAGTATCACAATTGGAAATTTTTGGGCCGGTAACCTGTATTTATGAATATGAAAAAATTGACCAGGCAATTCACACCGCAAATTCATTACCCTTTGCCTTTCAAGCAAGCGTATTTTCTGAGGATTTAGAGCCTGCATTAAAGGCAGCAGAAAGTCTTGAAGCCTCCACAGTACTCATTAACGAACACACCGCTTTTCGTACTGATTGGATGCCCTTTACTGGATTAAAGCAATCAGGTTATGGCATTGGGGGAATACCTGGGACCATGGAAGAAATGTCCAAAGAAAAAATGATTGTTTTGAAACAAAATTGATACGTGGTCAACAAGGAAACACCTACGTGCGAAAGCAATTAGTATGGTTGCTTTCAACCAGAAGTACTACTGATTTTTCTATCTAACCTCATTGATTTTAAGCAAAGCAAGTAAAGCCACGAACATCATCGTAAATACGGTAATCAGAGCCATCGCCCCATAAATATCTAAATGAGTTGAAGCGCCTAAAGGATCAACTAATTGGGATAAACCCTGTATCCCGTAAATAGCGACCGCTTCTCTCCAAAAGTTTTTTGAAGAAAAAACAGCATGCTTGCTCGTAGCCATAACATCATACCTGGCAATATAAACCGCAAAAATTTGATAAATAATATAAACCACAAAGAACCAACCAAAATAATTTTGCAAGGGGACACCAAAATACGGTCCCCCATCCCTCCATACCCATAATGAATAGACTGTTGAAGACAGAGGATCCATACATACATCCCACATCACCATAATAAAAGCAGCGATTAAAGGTACGAAGAATATCTGTTTCCCAGCAAGTGGCGTAGCGTATTGTCCCAAAAGGATATGAGCCAGAATCCACGAAGCGTAGCCCGTTCCAAAATAAGCAAACATAATAATAAGCGGCACCTGAAAAAGCCTAGGCCCAGCTAATTTATCATAATAATAATGCCCAAAAGGAAAACCTGTCTGAATGCTTAGTGCTTCAAAAAAATGACTGACCAACCAAGTGATGATAAAAAATAAAATAAGATTCTTTAGACCATATCGCTCTTTACCATGTAGGCAAGATGAAATAAAAATAGTCAAGACGAGAATAATAGGTAAAAAAATCACGGCGAGCGGTCCATGCCAGGCAGCAGAAAAAAGGGTTGCCAGAAAATAAATAGTAATCACTGTCCATCTCATCATACTACTTCTTTTTCTTGTCGCTTCATTTTTGGTCATTTAACGTGTCCTTACTCATATTCCCATTTGCACAACCCACCTATAAAGTTACCCGATTTAAGTTTCATTTAATAGATTAGATTTTGTAGAAATGATGATGCAGATTAAGTATTGTTTAATGATACTATTGTGTTTTTAAGCGAAAGAATACAAATGATTCAAGATAAGCATTTTCACTACACACGATGAAGGATTTACTTAAGGAGAGCGCAGGATGCAAGGACAAACCAATCCTCTAAGCCCACTTAGAAGATTGTTATTTTTATTATTGATAAGCAATATAAAATGGTCAGCCGCTAGTACGCCTGTATCACTCAATCAACCCCCAGCCATAGGCAATTTTGCTCTAGCAACGTCACAACAGCCTGGTCCTTTTTTTTCTTTTGGCCAAAATGTTATTGATAAGAATCAATTTATTGTTTCTTTTAACCCCAATTACTTATATAGCCAGACCCAACGCATTTTAGACGGAACTCCCTCCATTCTTTATGGAATCACCGACTCAGCCTCGATATTACTCTCATTGCCCTATGCTTTTAGTTATAAAAATGGCAATCAAAGCTTATCTGGCGTCGGCGATCTTGCCCTTGATTTAGAATATGCATTTTATAATTACGAAAACTCAAGATATTCAGATCAAGCAACTATTATTTTTGCTCCTAGCTTCCCTGTCAGTACTTTAGATGAAATAACTAAAAAACTGAATCCAAGCAGCCGTGTATCAGGATTTTCCAGGAAAAGTGCCCCTTCCAGTTTTGATGTGATGACTTATTTTATTGGGGCTACTTACTCGCGTATGCTCGTTGACTGGTATGGTTTTATTGCCCCAGGAGCCTTATTCGCAAGCAAAAAAGACTCCATTCAGCAAGGAACGCAATATTATTATAATCTCGGGATAGGACGTACTATCAAAAGCGCAGAAAAAAAATACATCCTTTTTGGATTACTTGAAGTAAATGGCCAATATAGTGCTAAAACCAAATTTGACTCACTTAATGTTCCTAACACAGGAGGGTCTATTATTTATGCAACCCCATCCCTCTCATTTTCTACATCCAAAATAATGCTGCAGGCCGGCCTTTCCTTGCCTGTCGCCCAATATTGGTATGGCAATCAAAGTAACATCTCTTATTATGCAAGTGGTATTATTACCTGGACTATTCAATAGAGAGCTTTCTTGCCTACTTGCCGTGCTTTATGCACGGCATCCAGTCGCTCGCATATAGCCTAAAGCTCAGCACATACAACGCGGAATGTAGGCTTTGGGGATTACGGAGTAGATGTTTTAATTTTATATTATGCTCTTCGAGGTTTTTACCCTGTCTACTTTACGAACAGGAGTTAATAAAACATTAATTCTTTTTATTTATACTAAATATTATTATATGTAATAAACGGCTGATGCTATGCCAAGGCATATGTTATTTTCAGATGAAATGGATTACATCGTGACACAATACCTCGCAGGAAAACCAGAATGGGAGAAGCGAGAAGTAGGCGTCATTATCCCTAATCTGGAGGACCCAGAGGGAATAAATGTCACCTATTTTTATAACCAAGAAAAAAATTCTGTTGTCATTCCCAGCCCATTAGCTGTAAAAAATGGCGAAGGCCTTGCTGCCGAACCTTCTTATCAAGCAACCATAACGGCTATTGAAAAACACTTAGGTACGAATCACTTTAATATTTGCAGTTCTTTATTGGGAAAAGGTTCTGGAGAGCGCCACTACGTCGCAGTTTATCATGCACAAAACGAAGACAAAGAAATGAGTGTTTTTGACTCAAAAATAAGTGAACCGGAACAATTCTTCAATTCTTCTAATGCACCGTCTATTTGGGAAATGGCATGGGGATACTTGACAGCTCCGTTTAAAGCATTTGGATTATGGGCATTTAACATTGGCAAACAAATCAATGTCTCCTTTTTAGATCAGCAGATAACAATACACCGCTTAGAAACTCAGCCTATATTCGATGGCGTTAGCTGCGGCTACCATTCTACAGGCGCCTTATTAGCAATGATAGATCAAATTGATAAAGGTGAATGCGGCACTGAACGCATTACAGCAGCAATAATGGGAAATGATCATCTTGATCAATCAGCAGAAACACTACTAAGCAGCAAAGGAAAGAAGAAGGAAATATCCTCTGTTTCACCCGCTTTAAAAAAAGTTGCCGTTCCAGACTCCAGCTCGAAACGAGGCTTACAGCCGAAACAAAAAAATTTGGAGCAACATCAACACGCTCCCCCATCTCCAGGAGTAGTGAACCCTCATAGTTCAAGTAATCACCACTCACTGACTAAGACTTAAGGCAAAAGCGAATTCAATCTATAGTTGTAAAGAAAGATATAGTTAAAATTTTTGTTTGCTTTATTTACAAACCATGCATCTATTCTCTATCCTAAACGTTCAATATTTTACTGAACTCAAACATAAGCACCATATTTTCTGAAACATTGGTTGCACACATCCTTGATGTCCGTTAATTTGGGTTATCTTTTTCTGAGCATTGCAAGAGAAGTTATTTGGTCAATTTGTATGAATAAACAAACTAAATTAAAAAGTTATAATGAATTACTCACCAAGATTACTCATTTATATTTAATAAAAAAACAATTTATTTGCGCCGCTTCGTTGTTATTGGTTGCTCCATGCTCTTGGGCAAAACATTCTTATGACACTATAATCATAGGGGCGGGCGTATCTGGATTAACTGCCGCAAAGCAATTACATCAAGCGCACCAAGACGTACTTGTTATTGAAGCCAAAGAACGCCTCGGTGGCAGAGTATATACAGACTATAATTGGGGGTTTGCTATTGATCTGGGAGCTACCTGGATTCACGGGATTGAACATAACCCGCTAATCCCCTTGTTAAACCAACAAACTATAGTGCTCAATAGTTACAATAACTCTAAACCAACCGAGATGTTAAAAGACTTTGCTTTGTTTAATAGTGACGGAAAACCGGTATCAGAAAACTCTTTAAAATTATTTTCCAGTTTGGCTCATGAATTTATACGTTACAGTAAAACACAAAATATCATGCTCTCTTTTGCTCAAAATTTTACTGTATTTGCACAGAAAAAAAAGTTGGATGCAGAGCAGCGTGCCTTACTGCATTATGCATTAGATAATATTTACACTTATGAATTTGCTGATAATTTGACACAATTATCACGTAATGTATATTCAGCATATGAAAGCTCAACTTCTTCTGGAAAAAATGCATTCATTCCTGCCGGCTATTTTCAGCTTTTTCAACAATTTTCACAGAATATTCCTATTCATTTGAATCAAATTGTCCAACAAATTGATTATACTTCCGATGATGTCCATGTCATCACTCAAAGCCACACCTATGATGCCAAACACGTGATTATCACTGTTCCTTTAGGAGTACTAAAAGCCAATAAAATTATATTTCATCCTTCCTTGCCTGAAGAAAAAAGAAATGCAATAGCAGAATTAAAAATGGGAAATTATGAAAAATTATATTTATTGTTTGATAAGGTCTTTTGGGATAAAGATAAAGAATGGATTGGTATACTACCCAAAAATGGTGAAGAAGCCTTCAATATCTTTAATTATTATAAATACACAAAAAAACCCGTTCTCATTGTATTTACTGCTGGTAAGCTTGCCCGTGATATGGAAAAAAGAGGCCATTTAAAAGAATGGGCAATGCACCACTTAAGAACAATTTATGGAGTGAATATACCTGAGCCAATCAAAGCAAAACAATCACACTGGACTAACGATCCATTTACTATGGGCAGCTATTCTTATTTACCCATCAATGTTGATAAAAATATTGTTGCATTATTAGCTAAGCCAGTAGCAGAAAAACTCTATTTTGCCGGTGAAGCAACTTCTACAAGCGATCCAAGTACCGTCCATGGTGCTTATTTATCTGGCCTGCGGGCTGCACATGAAATACTAACCAAAAACCACTTTTACATACAGCACAACAAAGAGGTATCTTCTTCGAGCTCATTAGTGAAACGAGCATCCTCAGGATAATAATTGCTTAAATATTTTACGCCGGCTTCGATTTCTTTCAGTTGTTTATCACCTAAAAAGCGTGCATCTACATAGATACTGTAAGCGGCAATCGCCAATACCAGCGCCGACAAAATGGACATGCCTACTGCTACAAGAGCCATACCAAATGGACCAGTACATACAGCTGCCCCAAATAAAACGAGGCCTAGAGCTCCCGCAGAAGCAATAATTGAATTCGAAAAGATGTTACATCCCGAAAAAAACTTATTAATATTTTTGTGTTCTTTAACCTCATCTTTTAATAGCAAAAATCGATTGTTTAACTCGTTGCTATATAAGGCAGGGTTAAAACTTCTATCGGAAATCGCATTTTGCATTACCAATGAAAGATATTGATAAAAAAAATCAACCCGGCTTGATTGCGTAGCTCCTTTTAATTCACTCAGGCTTACGGTGAGTTTTGCAACATGCATCTTTAATCTCAATAAAGCTTTAAATTTATCCCTATCCCATCTCAACGTGTCAGGTGATGAAAGTTTTTCATTAATACTTATTTCATACTGTGATTTAAAAAAGTTTGGAAAATATAATTTGGTAAACATAGTCGCTTTAATAGCTTGTAATTTGGACAACATTATAAAAAATTATTTCTTTATTGCAAGCAGCCTGACTCATTTTCCAGATCAGGCTGATAAAAATGTCTCTAAGGTACCATTAATCAATTTGACTTATAAATAATCAAAAATATTACTCTATTTTCATAACCCATTGTTTTTATTGTATATTTAATTCATAAAAAGTTTTTAATGAAATCAAATAGGGCTTACAAAAACCAAAAGAAGAACTTTTTTTACAAAACGTGTTTTTTAATTATAATGTGGACGATTTTTTATTTTTTAAGGGTTCCTTATGGCTAAAAACACACTGTTTAATTTTCTTTAAAAACGAGGCTACTGTCCAGTTACCGCAAGGGTATACATTGGTATTAGATACCAACATAGCTGAGCAAGACTACTACCGTATTGAATGTCCCGCACAAGTGCACGCTATCGTAAAAGACAAAGAAAACCAGTATGAGTTGGGCAAACACCATGTGAGTATTTATCAAAATGAATTTCGGAATAATCCAAAATTAAGCCAGTATCATTATACCTCTGAATTTACAAACCAATTAGGAGGACGCTATCGACTGCATGTTTACTTCAATGCTTTTGATAATTTACTCCCCAATATAACCTTTGAGAAAGAAACCAATACTGGTTATGAATTGGTAGATTGCAAGGATTTGAAAAAACAATTTACTATCTTGGCACTTAGGAATACGGAACCTTTAATTAAGAAACTCAGACAGCAGCATACTGACACTATTAAAGCTTTAGAAGCCCGTTATAACGATTGTGACGAGCGACTTGCAAAACACTTTGATCCTCGAAAAGAGGGTGCAGCGCAAACATTACAAATCACTAAAGAA
>NZ_LNYQ01000013.1:0-324173 GCF_001467945.1 Legionella parisiensis | reverse complement strand
GTCTCTAAAGTGCCCACACAGTTTGTCTTCTCTCATTCTTAATGAACCCGCCCCGAAGGCGTGCTGCGTATTCTACTGATTTCGCTTGGTATGTCAAATACTTTTTTCATTTTTTTTAAAAAAATGATGACACTCTGATTATTGTAAGCGCAGCTTGGCAATTCTACGCTTGCCAACTTGTATTATATAGGTTTGGCCTGTAGGTAATACAAGACCCGCGTCCTCAACCTTATCACCATTTATCTTAACCGCTCCTTGTTTTACTAAGCGAATTGCTTCTGAAGTACTTTGAGTTAAATTCATGTGCTTCAATAGCTGAACTACAGAAAGTGGTTCGTCCATAGTTAAAATCTGCTCTTCCAAATCTTCAGGAATAATACCTTTCTGAAAGCGCTCTATGAACTCTTTATGGGCTTGTTCTGCTTGTGCTTGATCATGAAAACGAGCTACGATTTCTTTAGCAAAATCAATTTTTATATCTCTAGGATTTGCTCCCTGAATTAAAGATTGTTTTAAAATCTGAATTTCTTTCCCTGTTTTAAAACTAAGTAAATCAATATAACGCCACATTAGCTCATCAGAGATTGACATAATTTTACCAAACATATCTGCGGCAGGCTCATTAATACCGATATAATTATCCAATGACTTAGACATTTTTTTCACGCCGTCCAAGCCCTCAATCAACGGGGTCATCATGACTACTTGTGGCTCAAGACCGTAATGCTTTTGTAATTCACGCCCCATTAACAAATTAAATTTCTGATCTGAACCACCAAGTTCAACATCTGCCTTGAGTGCAACAGAATCATAGCCCTGCAATAAAGGGTATAAAAATTCATGAATTGCAATTGGTTGGCCTGTAGTATAACGCTTATTAAAATCATCACGCTCTAGCATCCGTGCAACCGTATGTGTTGCCGCCAGGCGAATTAAATCCACAGCACTAAATTGTGCAAGCCATTGAGAGTTAAATACTACTTTTGTTTTAAGAGGATCTAAAATTTTAAACACTTGCTCCTGGTATGTTTTTGCATTTTCAAGAACTGTTTCTTGACTAAGAGGCAAGCGTGTTACGTTTTTTCCAGTTGGATCACCGATCATTGCGGTAAAATCACCAATCAAAAAAATGACCTCATGTCCATATTGTTGAAATTGTCTTAGCTTGTTAAGTAATACAGTATGCCCCAAATGCAGATCAGGTGCAGTTGGGTCAAAACCTGCTTTTATTTTTAAAGAAGTTCCTTTTTGTAATTTTTTTTCCAATTCTTGCTGCGGAAGTACCTCCTCACAGCCTCTTACTAGCTCGGAACATACTGACTCTTCGAGTATCATGACATCAAAACCTTTATAAATGATTGACCTATCTTCTCACACCGAGTATCTTAGCCCGGTTGGCAATTTCCTGCCATACCTAAAAAGGTGATTTAAGATAATTTGTCAGCCGAAATTTAATAAATGCACAAAATAGCATGATTCCGGGTGGCAATGTATAGGCAAACGATGGATAAGAAACCTTATATATATATCGAAAAACGAAAAACGAATAAAAATAAAAAATCTAAGCCATCTAAGGTATTAATGGGTTTTGCTTTGGCTATTGCCTTTTCGCTTCCCTATTTCCTTGTAAAAAAATTCTCTCATAATCCTTACCAAGGGCCCACAACCCAATCCATTACGCTGCCTGATCTGGATGAGGATGGATCTCAGGAATATCAAGATGAGGCATATCAAGAAGGTACGTATCCAACTGAAGAGGAACATGTTTCTGAAGAGTCTCCGTCAGAACTTACTGAAGAAACAGCCAAGACAGTTGCAGAAAACGTGATTAATACAGTAAAACCCGTCAAAAAAATCGTTAAGGACAATGAATGGCAAACCATTAGACCCAGATCAGGTGATTCGATGGCTACCATTTTTAAACGTCTTGGATTATCAGCGCAAAATCTACATTTAGTTATGCAAAAAAATCCTTATGCAAAAGCACTTACTGCAATAAAGCCAAGCCAGGAATTGAAGTTTTTAATTAATAAAAATAAGTTAGAGAAATTAGTCATCCCGATGAACAATATACAAACACTGACCGTTTATAGGGATGGAGCAGTTTATAAAACTAAAATTGATTCCAAAAAAGTAAAAACCCAAGAGCGTTATATTAGTGGTGTGGTTAAGGGGTCTTTATACACTACAGCCCAAAATTTAGGAATCCCCAGAAAATTAATTCAACAAATGACTACGATTTTACGCAAGGAAATCGATTTTTCACGTTCCGTTCGAAGCGGTGATCGTTTCTCTATCGCTTATGATACGTTGTACGTGGAAGACAAAATGGTAGGTATCGGAGATGTTGTTGCTGTAAGCTATACCAATCAAGGCAAAACAGCCCAGGCAATACGTCATATTAGTAGAAATGGTACCCGTGACTACTATACTCCTAAAGGAGAAAGCTTTAAAAAAGCTTTTTCACGCTATCCCATTAAATTTAGCCATATCAGTTCAACCTTTTCAAATTCCAGATATCACCCAATATTACATTATAAAAGAGCGCATAAAGGCATCGATCTTGCGGCCCCAATTGGTACTCCGATTCAATCAGTCGGTGATGGGACTATTGCCAATATTGGCAGGCATAATGGCTACGGTAATATGATTGAAATCAAACATGATAAAACTTATAGCACTCTTTATGGACACATGCTTCGATTCGCAAAAGGTCTATCAAAAGGCAGCAGAATAAAACGAGGTCAAGTAATTGGCTATGTAGGCCAAACAGGTCTTGCGACAGGTCCTCATTGCCATTACGAACTGCATGTTCACAATCAACCAAGGAATCCCACAACGACCTATTTGCCTACATCGTCTCCTGTTCCTGCGCGGGAAATGGCTCAGTTCAAGGCAAAAGTACGTAATATATTTGCTCGTTTAAAATCACTTGAAAAAACAGCTCTTGCCAGTGGAGACAAGGGCAAGAAGAAAACAAAAGCAGGATAACCTATATACTCATCCTCGCCCTAACGTATTTTAACAGGGGTAGAACAACTTGCAGAGCCATCATGCGTATTGAAAGTTGCTGCCTCTTGAATGTCTGATACGGAACAGATGGAAGTATATACCCCATCTCCGGTTTTACATTTGTAATTGCCACTTACTTTTATGGCTAAGAAAGGAGCATTATCAAAATTATCTGAAGATACATTGGCCGGGATGTTATAGGTGGTATGGGGTTTTTTAACCTGAACACATACGAGTTCTTCTGGGTAGGTGTTTCTTATGCTATAGGCGAATGAAGTTACTCCATATAAAATTATAGAAACTATTGTCATTACCTGCAGTTCTTTTCTCATTAAATACCTTCCTTATTAATTGTCTTATTTGGTCATTAGCATAAAAAATAATTATTGCTCACATCACTCGAATAAATAACGACAAACAATTACTGCAGCAATAACTCCAGCAAGATCTGCGAGTAAACCTGCAGGAATAGCATGTCGTGTACGCCTAATTCCTATGGAACCAAAATAAACGGCAATAACGTAAAATGTTGTTTCAGTACTTCCCATCATCGTTGCTGCAATCTTGGCAATGAGTGAATCACCGCCATATTGATGAATCAACTCCGCCATCATTCCTGTTGAAGCACTTCCTGAAAAGGGTCGAATTAATGCCAATGGTAAAACTTCTGGAGGCATGCCAATCATGGCTAGAAGCGGGGCAAGAAGATTGGCTAATAAACTAAAAAAACCCGACGCACGCAGCATACCTATAGCAACGATCATTGCAATTAAGTAGGGAACAATATTCAAAATTGTATCAAAACCTTGTTTTGCACCCACAATAAACGCATCAAACACATTAATTTTTTTTATTGCAGCATATAGAGGAATACCCACGATAAAAATTAAAAGCATCCAATTGGACAATTGATTGGCAAATCCGTTCATAGGCTGTCTTTCCTTCCAACGCGAAACGTTGGTAATTTTTCTAACTGTTTCACAGAAATAATGGCAACCAATGTAGAAATGATTGTCGCGATCATGGAACTGACTATAACACTACTGGGATTGCTGCTGCCATTTGCCGCCAGATAGGCGATAGCAGTAGCAGGAATCAATTGCACGCTCGAAGTATTAATTGCCAGAAAAGTACACATGGAGTTCGTTGCAATTTTGGCATGTTGATTTAACGCTTGCAGCTCTTTCATCGCTTGCAGCCCAAATGGGGTTGCTGCGTTAGCAAGCCCCAGCATATTGGCGGCAAGATTCAGAGTTATTGCCCCCATTGCAGGATGTTCAGTAGGAATATCAGGAAATAGTCGTTTTAAAATCGGCCTAAGCGCTTTTCCGAGTAAGTTAACCAAACCTGATTCATTCGCTATAGACATTATTCCGAGCCATAATGTCATAATTCCTGCTAAACCGAGGGCGATATCAAAACCAAGCTTGGCTGATTCAGTGACCGAACGTGCAACCTCATCAATACGTCCCTCAATCACCCCAACTATTACAGAAATCAGTATCATCCCTAGCCAAATCAGATTGAGCATTCTTGCCTCCATACTTTGGAACAGGTTAAAATAGAGTTATTTTTTGGCTTTAGATAGAGAAAACCGATGAAGTACACACTTACTCCCTTAAAACATCTGATTTTTACAACCTGTCTTCTCGTTTCTTTTCAAAGTAATGCTTTTGATTCAAATAGTACTCAAAAACAGGCTAATTCCTCAATAGAGAAACTATACCATAGTCTAAGCAGCATGCCGAATAGTTCCATGCCAGACAGAATCGATTGGATAAGCAGTCAATTTTTAGGCCTACCTTACATTCTTGGCTCCCTTGGGGAAGGCGCAACAGCGCGATATGACCAATTTCCCAGATACCGTGTAGATGGGTTCGACTGTGAGACGTATGTTGACACCGTTTTGTCTTTAGCTGTGGCAAATTCCCTTGCATCCTTTCAACAATGTATCGATAAGATACGTTATAAAAACGGAGCGGTCTCTTACTTATATCGAAATCATTTTACTGGCTTAGACTGGAATCAAAATAATCAGCGCAGCGGAATACTGAAAGACATTACGCTAAGTATTAAAGATCAAAATAATCAACCAGTAGCCAAAATTGCTGACGCGGTCATTAATAAACCCAATTGGTATGCCTTTAAAAGTCTAGAAACAATTAGATTGCAAAGCGCGGATAAAGAGAAAGAAGAGAAACGACTGACCGAATTAAAAAGAAAAGGGGCTAAATTAGAAGTCGCCACAGAGAAAGTTCCTTATCTGCCTTTCACTGCATTATTTTCTGAAAATAAACCAAATATGCATTTATTTGCACAAATTCCTCATGGCGCAATTATTGAAATCGTTAGACCAAACTGGGATCTAAGTCAAAAAATTGGCACTGCACTAAATATTTCACATTTAGGCTTTGCAATTAGAAATAATGGTCAATTGTATTTTCGCGAGGCTTCTTCAGAATATGGCAAAGTAGTTGATGTGCCGTTGATTGAGTATCTTGAGAAAGCGCAGAGCAGCCCTACCATTAAAGGCATCAATATCCAAATCGTGGTACCCAAGATTCCATTAACAGACTGTGAAATGTCTGTTTCAAATCAGACTTAATTTGGGTAAACTACAGTCAAATGCCGTCTGGAAAAAGCGGGTTCCAGGCCTAGGTTAAATTATAACGAAATCCCTGGGATTATAACCTTCCCCACGGCTATCCAAATGTTAGGAATCATTAAAATGAATTACGGATTAACGCACAAACCCACTTTATCAACTAGTGAATGCCTTGTTCTTGGTGTATTTTCTGATGCTGAGTTAGCCGATTTTGCTTTAGCTCTGGATAAGGAGCAACATGGTCTAATCAGTATGCTTATTAAGAAAACCTCCGAAGCTGGCGATATGCAATGGCATCATGATATGCATGGCAGTATATTCATCATCCAATGTGGCGAACAAGCAAAATTTACTCCTTCCCAGCTAAAAAAAAGACTAGTTGAGATTACGGGGGCATTAATTAAACACCGCATCCGAACTGCAACAGTATGTTTGCCGTTAATCACTCAATATTCTGCGGATTGGCAATTGGAGCAAATGGTTACCCGAATAGATAACCAATGCTATCAATTACTGGATTTTAAAAAGAAAAAAGCAAAACCGCATCAATTGGAAACAATAACTTTTTATTTGCCCAATGCCAGTGAAGAAGGCTTAAAATCAGGCCAAGCAATTGCAGCAGGCGTTGAATTGACCCGCAATCTGGCTAATATGCCGGCCAATATCTGTACCCCTACTTATTTAGGCGAACAAGCAATTCAGCTAGCCAAAGAATTCACACAGCACATGAGTTGTAAAGTGATGGGCCCCGATGAAATGCGCAAAATGGGTATGGAGACTTTATTAGCAGTTGCGCAAGGTTCAGCCCAGCCACCAAGACTCATAGACATCCATTACAAAGGAGCTGGTAATTTACCTCCAATCATTTTGGTGGGTAAAGGAATTACTTTTGATTCAGGTGGGCTATCCATCAAACCAGCAAATGCAATGGATGAAATGAAATATGATATGTCTGGTGCTGCCAGTGTATTAGGTACTTTAAAAGCCTGCGCTTTGTTAAAGCTTCCTATCAATGTTATAGGTTTAATCGCCAGTGCCGAAAATATGGTGAGCGGCAGCTCAGTAAAATCGGGAGATATTGTCACCAGTATGTCAGGACAAACCGTCGAAATTATTAATACCGATGCAGAAGGCCGTCTGGTTTTAGCTGATGCGCTCACTTATGCAGAACGATATCAACCCGAGTTTGTCATCGATGTCGCGACACTTACTGGTGGGATTATTGTCGCTTTAGGAACTGTAGCATCCGGTTACATGACTCAAGATGAGGAGTTAGCACAGCTAATTGAGAATGCGGCTAAAGAAAGCAATGATAGAGTCTGGCGTATGCCTTTAGATGATGAATACCAGGATGCTCTTGATAGCCCATTAGCAGATATGATCAACGCAGATTTTGATCGCACTGCAAGTAGTGTTACTGCTGCGTGTTTCCTGTCTCGCTTTACCGAAAAGTATCGTTGGGCGCATTTGGATATTGCAGGTACAGCCTGGGTTTTTGGTAAAAATCGTAATGCTACGGGTAGACCTGTTCCCTTACTTACTCAGATAATACGCCATGCCCACAATTCGCGTTGATTTTTATTTATTAGCAAGCGATCAGAGCGACGCACGTTGGCTGATCGCGTGTCGCCTTTTGGAAAAAGCTTATGCTAAAGGACATAAAGTTTATGTCTTATGCAATAATAAACAGGATGCTGAACTACTGGATGAGCTTTTATGGACCTTCAAAGAAGATAGTTTTATCCCTCATAACTTACAAGGTGAGGGACCTGAACCTCCTCCCCCAATACAAATTGGTTATGAACACGAGCCCAGAGGATTTAATGATATTTTGTTAAATCTTTCCCATTCTATTCCGTCTTTTTACACCAGATTTAAACGTATTATGGAATTAGTAATCAATGAAGAAACTGAGAAAGAACAAAGCCGCGTACATTACAGAGACTATAGAGCAAAAGGTTGTGAGTTGCATACGCATCAGATTGATATGAAATAATGCCAATTATCTGATTCAAATATCAAATTGTAGCTTGGTCTTGCGTGCAGCATAGCGAACCCCGGGATTAAGAAAATTTATTCATACCTAGAAATCCTGGGTTTCGCTACGCGACACCCAGGGTCAAAAATAATGTCTTAATCCCAAAGGACATCTTTCTCTTTTTTTATTGCAGCTTGTAGTAAACTGATTAACGGAACAGCACGTTTTGCAAGGCTAATTTCCTGTTCGTTGTCTTCATCATCCCCAACAATTTTTTTTTCTTTTCTAAGACCAGTCTGCAACCTCTCCAATGCTTCGGGGAGATGTTCGGATTTAATCGCTCCAGGAACGGTGCCACTATGCCCCATTAAAGAAAGTAGACGCTTAGCTATATCTCCAAAATAAGTAATATTCTCATAGGCATCTGTATGAAACGTTATTAACATCAAAATCTCCTTTTTAAATACCACATTTTTATTACCCATAAACCTTTAGCAAATATGCTGCAACCGCACGCAATCCCATCGCTTCGCCTCCCTCAGGCTTTCCAGGTCTGCTGCTTAAATTCCAAGCCATAATATCAAAATGCATCCATGATATCGATTTCGTTACGAAACGTTGAAGAAATAATCCCGCAACAATTGCTCCTGCATAGGGATGATCACTGGAATTAGTCAAATCAGCAACACTTGAACGAAGTAATTCTTCATAAGCAGCAAATAAAGGTAAACGCCAGATGGGATCGGCTGCTTTATGCGATGCTGCCACCACTTCTGTTGCCAATTGATCATTATTAGTAAACAGAGCAGCAATTTCAGCACCTACTGAAACTCGAGCAGCTCCAGTTAAAGTCGCAAAATCAATGAGCAGTTCAGGCTGCTCCTCACACGCCTTGACCAAAGCATCAGCCAAGACCAAGCGTCCTTCTGCGTCTGTATTATGCACCTCCACTGTTAAGCCATTTCGCATTGTTAGGACATCACCTGGTCTAAATGCCTCAGGCCCTATAGAGTTTTCAACCGCAGGAATAAGCATCTGTAAACGTATGGGCAAATTGCGAGTCATAATCCATTGTGCAAGGCCAATTACATGTGCTGCGCCCCCCATATCTTTTTTCATTAAACGCATACCCGATGCCGATTTAATATCCAGGCCTCCGCTATCAAAACAAACGCCTTTTCCTACCAGAGTAATATGAGGGTTTTTCTCATCCCCCCAAGTTAATGACAGCAGGCGAGGCGCTGATTTGGCAGCACGACCCACTGCATGAATTGCTGGAAAATTATCTTCTAGTAATTCATCACCCACCCATTGCCTGAATTGTGCTTTATGTGTTTTAGCTAATTGCTCCACTACTTCAGCCAATTCTCTGGGGCCTAAAGCATTTGTTGGTGTGTTAATTAAATCCCTCACCAAAAATTGAGCTTCGGTTAATGCCAAAAGAGGATTTAAATCATCCGGATGAATCATTAAAAGCCGAGGTTGCCGATCTTGTTTTTTATATGCTTCAAATCGATATTGCGCCAAAGCCCAAGCCATTGTTGCTTCCTGAGTACAAGTACCTTGGACCTGATAAGTATTAGGAGGAAGTAATAATGCTGCATTGGCTAAAGCTTGAACCTGATTCCCATCGCCTGTACCGACATAAACTTTATCAATTAATCCATCAGCATTCTGAATAAAACAAGAGTCACCTAATTTTCCTTTAAACTGATGCAAGTCAAGACAATTTTGTTCTGCTGGAGTCAGTATGCTTATTCCCTCTTCCCATTGGCTTTGTGAAATCAAATAAAGAGGAATAGCTCTGTCGCTCTGAGTTTCATAAAATAATTTTGCTTGCATATTTTTATTCCTTCACTTGGCCTCGAAAATGAGTAGGTCTAAGTCCGGTTAATCCCAGGACTAATAAATAAATGATTACAGCAGCGGATACGTGAATAGATAATAAGCCTAAGCGCATACCTGGAGAAAAACTGAGCCAATAACTTATAGTGTCATTCATGAGAATTAAATAAATGCTGATTGCTGAGTTAGCAAAGAATAACTGTATGCTGTATTTTATCCATCCAGGTGAAGGTTTGAATACCCCTCGCTTAATGAGTAAAAATAATAAAGTCCCGCAATTGACATAACCTGCCAATGCTGAAGCCAAAGTCAGACCCGCATGAGCAAAATGCCCAACGAAAAGAAAACACAACAACGTATTAATCACCATAGAAATCGCCCCCACCTTAACTGGGGTACTGATATCTTGTCGTGCATAAAACCCAGAAGCCAATACTTTGACCATCATAAAAGCAGGTACACCAGCTCCAAGAGTAATGAGGCTTTTTTGCGTCTGAATCACATCGTAGACAGTGAACTTGCCATAAGCAAAGCAACTTGCAATTAAAGGCATAGCAAACAAGCACAATCCTAAACCCGCAGGAACTCCTATAAGTAAAATAGAACGTAATCCCCAATCCAATGCAGTTGAGTATTGGCTTATACTCTGTTCGGCATGCCTTCGGGATAAATGTGGAAGAATAACTGTTGCAATCGCTACGCCAAAAACTCCTAATGGGAAATCTGTAAGACGGTCTGTGTAATACAACCAAGAGACACTACCAATTTTTAAAAAGGAAGCAAAAATACTGTCAACCATTAAATTAAGTTGAGCAATAGAGACGCCGAATAAAGCCGGAATCATTAGCTTAAGCACTTTATTCACTCCAGCGTCATTTCTAACCAACTGAGGTTTTACCAATAACTTCCGTTGATGCAAAAAAGGAATTTGAAAAAGCAACTGCACAATACCAGCAATAAGAACCCCCCAAGCTAAACCGACTACGGGCTTGGGTAATTGAGGGCATAAATAGATTGCAGCCAGAATCATACTAATATTCAGTAATACTGGTGTAAACGCAGGGATTGCAAAATAGCCATAGGTATTTAATACAGCCCCAGCCATAGCAGTCAACGAAACCAACATTAAAAAAGGAAAAGTAATGCGCAGCATTTCTGTAGCCAATACAGCACGACTACTATCATGACTAAAACCAGGGGCAAATAAAAAGATGATCACAGGTGCAGCAAACATCCCGATTAAAGTAACAACACTAAGAATAGAACCCAAATATCCAGCAATACGTGCAATAAAAACTCGTACATCATTTGGGGTGCGTGTTTTTTGATATTCGGCCAGTACAGGTACAAAAGCTTGAGCAAATGCTCCTTCAGCAAAGAGTCGACGCATGAAATTAGGAATGCGAAATGCTACAAAAAAGGCATCCATACCTGCTTGGGCACCAAAAAAATTCGCAAGGACCATATCACGCAAAAAACCTACAATACGTGAAATAAAGGTCATTACTGAAACCAGTGTTGTTGAACGCAATAAACTCTGCCGTTTAGGTACCATAATCTCTGAATCGGTTGCTGACATAATTTTTATGCACAAAGTAAAATACTTTATAATAACCTAAATAAATCGGCTGTCATAATCTTAAATAACAGAAGACAAGTCTATGCATTGAAATAACTTAAACCGGGTAGATATCCTATTCCCCCAATACTATTGGGCATAAATTATACACAAAGCAATTGAAATAATCAATTTATACTTTAGAAACAAAGAAGTTTCTATTGACAAATTCTAACTCATTGTGCATGATCATCATCTTTTTGTACCGTCTGAATGAGTGGAGATTTTTAAGTGGCAAATATTAAATCAGCAATCAAACGTGCTCGCCAAAACGTGAAATTACGTCAACATAACGCCAGTGCACGTTCTATGTTCCGCACTTACATCAAAAATGTAATTAAATCTGTTGAATCAGGTGATAAAGAAGCCGCTCATGCTGCCTACACCAAAGCACAACCAATTATTGATAAGGCTGCTGGAAAAGGTTTAATTCATAAGAATAAAGCTTCTCGGATTAAAAGCCGTCTGGTAGCCCGTCTTAAGGCAATGACCGCTTAACCTTTCAATACATAAATTTCGGACTGGTCGCTTGCCAGTTCGATATCTTTTTATGCACCTCATATACTACTTACAAAATCCACTTTGAGTTTATCTGGAATTAACCGTAATAGCTCAAGCTCCCAAGTTAATATCTCCTTGTCTGGTTTGGCATAAATGTAGCTCGAAAAATACAAACATTCCTAATAAGCAAAGCATATACGCTAACCTGGGTTCGCATCGCCCCAGGTTAAGATTCCTTTTAGAAAGGACAGATAAAGGGCCTCATGCCCGCATTGCAATCACTTACTTAATGCAACTTGCTAGCCACCTATAGAAAAGGGCTCACTCATAGCAATTAATGTAGCTCTTGCATTTAATATATCGTCCATTAATGACTCATGTAAATTGAATGCTTCCAATATAGCGAGAAAATATCTGTTTCCTTTCAGAATCTCAATGATTTGTTCGCACACTAACTCGTCCTCTGGATAAGGCAGTAATCGCTCTAAAACGTCGTTAATTAGGCTACTTCTATTGATGATTTCATCTTCTATTTCATCAATAGTATCTAGTGAGGTAGCTTCTTGCAGATTCTCTTTAAAATGCTCTTTTTGATTTATAAGTATCTCTGCAATAGATTTAAGCTCTTTTAATTTCTTAATAAAAATTGATAATTCTATTTGTTGAGCCTCATTTAGATTAGAGGATGCTTCCTGAAAGCTTAATAATTCCTTTTTGTCGGTAATATTTTTTGTGGCAATCTCAGTATAATTCAATAAAGTCATTACATTTTTGAAATTAGGAAGACCATCCATGTATGCCCTCACTTTTGACATAGTATCTTTATCTGTTTCTTCTGCAAGCACCAATAAGAACTGATGCACTTTTTTTTCTTCGTTGATTATCAATTGAACAACATTATCGAATTCTTGTTTTTCCTTTACCATATGGAGCTCATTTAGCAACACATTCAGCGTGTTACAACACGCGTCAATTTTTGTCTTAGCCTCAATAAAGCGATCAATAATTCGCTGAGCATTCTTCTTTTTTTCCTGAAAAAGCCTACACATTTCTATTTCCTCAATGTAATTAGCATCATGCATTTAAACTGTTAGTACTGACAGGACCTTTCATCTGTGTACTTGTGTTTTCTCTTTGTAACAAACCAAGTAAAGTAGAGGCGCTATGCTGACTCAACGCCACTTCCGACTGGTTTTTTTTCGGTTCCGTAGTTGTTTCAGATAAACTCAAAGCGGTTACAACAGGTCCTTCAGAAACGCCTGATTCTTTTTTCAAAGGGTCAAGAACAGCAGATGCACCTGCTTTCTTCCCTTCAGCTGCTTCAATATCCGAGGAGACTACAACAGGCCGTGCAGAAACAAGTAATTCTTCTTTGGAAGGGTCAAAAACAGAAGAATCTCCATGCGTACTCAGTGCTTCCTCACCAGATTTTTCAGTATCAGCCAATCTTTTTCTTGCATCCTCAAGCATAAATGCTCTTGCTTTCGCTATGGCAGATTGAACACTGTGCGCCCAACCTGGAACGTCGGGGAGTTCTTTTTTCAGTTTATCATCCCTTCCCATACCCGGCGTTTTCATTAGATATCGTGTTCCTTTAATTTTACTCACGTCAGTTATTTCAGGAGTGAGCCCTCTGCTTCCACCTTGTTTTCTGAACGCCACATATTCATTATATTCATTATCCACTTTCTCTAGTAATGCACTTAGGCTTTCTGTTGTTAGACCTTCTCTAACAATCCTCTCTATTTCCCTTCTGGCTGCTTGATAATCTACTTTTAGTTCCGTCATGTTAATTCGACAAGGTTCCTGTTGGTGGGCAAATAGCTCCAATTCAATCACATCTTCTAATTCCAGTTTTTGTGATGGAGAGCTAAGATATTGCTCTTCAGGCGAGGGCATATCATCTGCTTTTGTAACCCATTCCTTGTAAAAATGTTCAAACCTTTTACAAAGCTCTTCAATTTCACCCTCTTCAAAAAACTCTTGATAAATTTCAGTTTTGGCAAGAGCAACCATATGTTGATTAAAGTCTTTAGGGGTATATGATTTATTGTTCTTTAGCCGGTAATGATTGTGATTATGACCAAACTCTAAAGGTAGATGATGCATTAACTTACCATGGAGATCGTCACTGCCTCTCAGATATAAATCGCATCCATCTTCAACTTCTTTATGAGCCGCTGCCGCAGCATTATATAATTTATCTCTGAAATCCTGAGGGTATTGATCCAATCCATCTGGAGCCCAAAAGTACCAATTTAAACTGAATCCTTTAACCTGGACTGCAACGCGAACCTCTATTGTTTCACCTTCATCCCTAATTTCATAAACAGTCCCTTTGGTTAATCTAAACTTATACCCTTCTTCATTAAGCTCTTGTTCTCTTTTTCTATATTGTGCTTTATTACCAGACGCAACAAGCAATTGAAGCTCTCTAGTTTGTTCTGTATTTTGATATGAAGTAAATTTTTTAACGACATGTTTTTTCTTTAAGAAAACAAAAAAAGGGTTTGGCATAACGACCACCATTAATTACAAAAAAATCCCACATTGCCTGGTCATTTTAACTTGTGCCCAAAAAATATTCAATAATTGTTCGTTAAAAACACAACTAATCTATCAGATTTTAATAGAAATTTTCAAACATCGTATCAAGAGAAAGAACACGAACTTAAATGCGGCAAGTAGCAGATTGTTTTTCGATATCCTCTTCTGTTGCGTCTCTTACTTCATCGAAGGGTTGGAAAAAAAATTGTTTTTCACCTAATTTATTTCTTGTCAAAAAAAAACCAGAATCAAGGGAAGCAGAGCTTGGATTTCCACTTGCAGTTCTAAGGAGTCGAGCAACATCCGCCTCATCCAACGAGTGCGCGCTTGCTACTTTTTTTACAAAAAATAATTTTGGTTCACCATCTAAAGAACATGACATTTCTATCGCCGATTTAGAAGAAGCTAATGTATCAATAGTTTGCTGAAGCTTCGTTTTCACAAATGGGCTTTTATTATTACTCCATGTGTTTATCAATAGCACTAATGGTGAAAGCGTATAATCTCCTATAGTATTTTGGGGAGCCTTATGAGTAAAAGCAGAACATAAATCTTTGGGGTCACTTTTTATAAAATGATTTAAAAATTCGATAATTGGTGCTATTTCAAGCTCATGATCGATGGCAGCAGCCAATGCGCGCACAATCATCATGATGCCATTCAGATCAGCATGCACACCAGTATGAATGGTTTGCATCAATGCTGAATTAATTTTGCCATCTGAATTGCTCTCCCATATCTGATATAAAGCATCAATCAAATTGCTTAAGGCATCTGAATTGTGGTTAATGTATGCAGCCGAAACCAATGAAATAAGAATAATGTGCAGCGTATGCAGTCCCTTATAAGGACCTAATTCATGAGTTTTGCATAAAGAATCAACCAGCTCAGCAGGGCTTATCTTACTTACATCAATCAGAATACGACTAAGAATTTGTACTACTTTAGGATTATCGACTACTGCGTTTTTTATTGCACCAACTAATACATAGGTACTACTTTTACCTTTAAAAGAACCATAGGTAATTTCTTTAGTTAAAGCAGCACTTATAATTCTAGGTGACTTCTTAATAAAACTACTTAAAAGTTCAGCAATTAATTCGGCTGTTGGCTGATTATCAGATATTGTAGTCGCATTTGCCAAAGCGCGCACCAGAACAAGGATTGCGTTTTTTCCTTTTTCACTGCCTTTTTCTACATTTTTTGCCATAATGGAAGAAAGTTCATCGCCTGCATTCGCTAACAGTTGGCTGAAAATATAGTTAATTGCCACAAGCACCGAATTATTTCTGGAGTCGAAAGTAGCGGTAAAGAGGCTATCCATCCAGGCGTAAGCAACAGTTTGTCCCTCAAAAGCTCCCCCGAGAGTCTGAGAAAGGATTGAAACTAAAACAGCTGGATTTCCATCCTGATATAATTTGTATAAAAGCGCACAAATATGCTGCGCTGCTTTTTCATCATATGTATTCATCGCAGTTTGGAGTGCATACGTTAGCCAGTAGCCAAAATTACTTTCTGCTATAGTGCCGACAGGGGTTTCCGTTATAAAATCATTAAGCTGAACAATCAACCACTCAAGATCCCGGCTCGAAATCTTGGGATCCTTAACACCTGGATATTGATCAAACGGGATAGTTAGAAAACCTAATGGGAAAAGGTCTAGAGGATCACCCATGTAAATTTGTCCTAAAAAAGCACAACATTGTTTTTAATTATGATACCAAATAAATTGATACACAAGAAATTTTATTGGCATCAAACCATTAATTTTGAAGCCGTGGTCTGGATACGTGAAGTAAACTCCAACTTACTTTTTGTTTCATCATAACCGGACCACTATTTTTTAGAAACTTTTGTCATGCGCGATACTAGGCGAGGGAAAATATCAATGAAGTTTCATTTGTTTCTTCGCTTTCTATGTAATTTCGTCCAATTATCTTGCATAGATTTTCTTTATCTTCCCTCGAAAAATAAGAAGCTACGGCTTCAAAAGGATTATATTCTTCCGCATCATCAGGAGCAGATGCCTCAGAAGGATAATCCGCATAGATTTTCCACTCATCCACTATTGCCCAATAAATCGAATTGAAAAGCATTTTAGCCTGATGAATTTTAGCTTGTAATTTTTTCTCCTCCTTACTGCGGGGGGCAGAAAATAAAGAAAGAGCAAATCCTTGCCAACCGGATATTTTAGCATCCTTTTTTGGTTCAATAATGGCAAACTCTCTATAGCATCTAACGATCAAATCAGCTAGATCATCTTTAGACTTAGTTAAATTATCTTTAAATTGACGATAAGCCGGATCATTTTTATATTTAATTAAGTTAACTTCATTGTCTGCGTATTTCTCGAAAAATGATGCATTTCTTATTGCCCATTCTAAATTCTGTAACTTACTGACAATATATTTCACCTCATTACAATACTCTTTATCTATGCTAAATAAATTTACGGTATCTTCTGATAATTGGTCGAAACGCTGTGGAGGTACGCTCCAATATAATTTAACATCTTTATCTTGCCAGTTTCGAGAGAAAACCTGTTTACCTGATGATTTGGTATACGGGTGTAATGTTCCTTCACTATGTAATAGAATAGGCTCTAAACCGGGAATAAATCGTGGTAATGAGGAAGTTTTGAAAGGTGCAAGTTGTTTTTCAGTGAGAATGCCTTCTAAAAGAGAAACTGCCCTGGTTTTACAGGTATTTGAATTTTCAAGACTGGGTACGGGTACCCAAAATTCAAACCCCAAGAACCCTACCTTCTTAAAACCCATTGATAGATGAAAATCAAAAGGTTTAAGCCTGGATGGACGTCCTTCTATTTTTGCTTTAATTTGCTCTATTTCATAAAATTGTCTGGAGTAGGCTTCTTCCTTATAAATTCTCCATTTCTTTGATGGATCTGTTTTGAAATTTTGACCATCGCCAACCACTTCCTTTATAGCAGCTTCTTGTTCTGCAACTGCTGTTGCGCATCGCTTTTGTAGTTCTTCAAATTGCTCCTGGGTAAGCTCAAAAGTATATCCATGTAAACCATGTCCCAGATCCATATAACGTATTTCTTCTTGGGTTAACATCCCATGATTGCCTTGCAAATCAACATCTAAGCGATTGTTAATTTTGAATTTCTCGAAACGACTATTTTTATCTCCAGTACTGGTAACGCCATAAAAGCCCCAAGTCTCAACGACTTCAAGTAGTCGTGTGCTTTCATTCAGTTTTGATAGAAAAAAAGAACCGTGCCCCAAAGGATTCGCGCCTGCAGTTTGATCAAATACGCAAAAAGTCACTGTATATTTCATCTCAACACCCCTGTTATTTAAGTTTGAACATTCCCTTGTAAAAACTAGATAAAACAGTAGTTATTTTGAGTAAAAATTATAAAATATGCAAGAATTTACCCCATGAAAAAAAAATAAAACTAAATAAAATTTTTAACTTAGATTCAATGCATTATAAACCTTGGAGCAGTTGACCATTCGCTAGATCTGCCCCCAAAAGGGTTCAATAAACTCGAGTGAAGTGAAATGAAGCTCGGAAAAATGGAGAGGTTCCCCGGGTTATGCTGTTACTTCACCCGGGTATAATCTATAGTAAATGAATCAATCAACCATGAATATTCCCTTTTTGTGCCTGATTCAATTGATAAAAAGCACGTTTTGCCGGTGCGAAATTAGGAAATTCGGTTAATAAACGCTGTAAAATCATGCGTGATAAAATTTCATCCCCCTGATTCCACTCATTTAATGCTTGAAGATACATAAAGTCAGCAGATTGTTCCGCAATAGCAGGTGCTTTATTCATCAATATAGGTTCAATAAAACTGACACGAGCTTGAGTTTGTGCTTCCATTCTTTGTAAGGCTTTTCGAGCCTGAAGACTGCCATTGTCACTGGCTTGCTGCAATAACTCCTTACCTTTGGCAAGAGAACGCTCACCCAAAGTACCTTCCAGATAATAAGTACCTAGCTGATATTGTGCATAAGCATTTTGCCGTGAAGCCAGTTTTTCATAAAAACCTGCCGCCATTTTGGAATTTTTCTCAACACCTAAGCCGTAATGATACATTCGTGCTAAAGCCAACATTGCTTTCTCATGACCTTTATCTGCAGATTGCTGGTAATAGTTGAGGGCGTTATTAAAATCAAGTTTAGTGATAAAACCCGTTTCAGACAATAATCCTAACTGATAAAGGGCATTAGCATTACCCAATTCTGCTGCCTTTTTATACCAGGATAAAGCTTGTTGTGTATCTCGAGCTTGGCCCAATCCATTGAAATAAATAGCTCCTAATTGATTCATTGCCTCATGCACTTGATAAGTTGCTGCTTCAACAAATAAATCTCTCGCTTTTTGATAATTGACAGGGGTTCCTTTACCGTATAAATACATTAACGCCAAATCATATATCCCTAAGGCATCCCCTTTCGTAGCAGCTTGTTCATAAGCCTTTAATGCCAGAACATAATTATCATTGACTGTTTCATAAATAAACCCCAATGCAACAGATGCTTCAGGCAAACTTACAGCCGCTTTCTCGTACCATTGTCTCGCCAAATTATAATCAGGCTCCCCATTTTCGCCCAGCTGATAAAACTGACCCAATTGATACTGGGCCAGAGGATTTCCCTGTTCTGCAGAAGCAGTATACCAACGTTGCGCACCTGCAAGATCAGGTTCAGAACCTAGGCCTTTTTCCAGCATATAAGCCAGTTTCAGTTGTGCAAACTGATCCCCTTTTTCAGCCAAGCCAGAATAAATTTGTTTGGCTTCTTGCATTTTTTCAGGATCAGAG
The DNA here is from genome assembly GCF_001467945.1 of Legionella parisiensis. Taxonomy (GTDB): domain Bacteria; phylum Pseudomonadota; class Gammaproteobacteria; order Legionellales; family Legionellaceae; genus Legionella; species Legionella parisiensis. Next base: position 305,269 of record NZ_LNYQ01000013.1, on the reverse strand, counting down.
TTTTCTGCCAAATAATAATCTGCTAAAACTATTCCAGCATGACTGTTTCCTAGCTTATAGGAACGTATCAAATTAGGTAAAAAGTCTTGTCCCGCTTCTTTTTGTAATACCGCTATATTAAAATCTGCATAAGAGAATTGATCGTCAACAGATTGCTGCAATTGCTCCATTCCTTTTGTCTTGTCTTGAGCCACTCCTTTCCCTTCGGAGGCATAAGTTCCCAAAATAAAATCACTTACGGCATTTTGCCCTGATTGTTGATACCAGGTAATTGCTTGTCCTGGATCAGCTTTTACGCCAATGCCCCTATCATAGAGTAATCCCATCAACAATGCTGCATGTTCATTACCGGTAGCTGCTTCAGCTTTGGCGAGCAGAAAAGCTTGTGCTTGTCTTTCCTTATCTTGATCCATTGCATTGTAAAATGCGAGTGGTAATAATGCTTGGGAAACACCTCGATCTGCTGCTCCTTGATACAACTGACGGATCATGGCTATTTTGTGTTTTCTAACATTTACACTTAAACCACTGTCATTTTGGCGTGCCAAACTATCTGCTAGCTCATATTCTGCAGGGCCATAATTATTGGCCGCAGCCAGGTACAACATAGATGTTGCTTGTTCTTGATTAGGTTGAATGTATACTGTACCGTCAGGACCAGTTATCCCCTGTGAAAGAATTCTAGCCAGAACGTATTGGGATTTTTTATTTCCTTTAAATGCCGCATCAGTTAAATCATTTAATGCCAGCTGATAATCATTTTTATCTTTGGCATGCAGCAAATATAAAATACCCAAATTGTATTCTGCACCCAAGTGCTGCTGTTGTGCCGCATTTTGATAAAAAATAATGGCTGAAGAGTCACTTTGCGCCACACCAATACCATATTGAAACATTTGTCCTATTTGAAATTGCGATTGGGCATCACCTAATATTGCTCTAAAGTATAACTGATTAAACACAGACATATAGTTCAGCTGTGCTTGCCACCCCTGAGTCCACAAATCCATAACATTGGCTTGTGAATTATCATCATAATCATAAAAGTTGGCATCAATATAAGGAGTTGGTAAATTAATACGCGCATATATGGGAGTGTTTACTCTTTCTAACGCTGATAACTGGTGATCTAAGGGATAAAGAGGATATGTCCATTGATTAGCCTGGAACCCAGGAGTTTTATTTAAAATCGCATCATAATAACTGGTTATAGGAACATCATTAGGCTGAACTAATTCAAACTGTGGATGAAAAATAGACTGACGCGTTACATTTTTCAGTTGAGGCCCCTGGTTATATGCAAAATCTCCTAATACCCGAGGGTTATGCCAAGCACTTAATATTCCTTTCATTTGAAAATCAGTTTGCTCTAATTTATCTGTTGTACCATTACTTAACCACAGGGCAGCCTGTGCTAAGGCTGCTTCCTGATTTTTAGCACTTTCATCTTGCATCGCTTGATTTAGCCATTGCTTTGCCAAATTGGGCTCAGCCTCAATACCTATTCCTTTTTGATACATTTCAGCTAACTCACGTTTGGCTTGTGGCAATCCACTCTGAGCGGCTTTCAAAGTCCACATGTATGCAGTTTTTGGATCGTAAACAGGGCTTTTTTGTTGTAAATAAATATGCGCCAGATCCAAATACGCCTCATTATTCTGTTGATTACTCGCTTTGTTAAACCACTGCAACGCGAGTTCTTTTTGGTTTTGTTCTAACGCTAATTCTCCTAAAGCAACCATTGCGGGTGCGAAACCCTGAGCCGCAGCTTGGTTTAATAACTGCTCCCCTTTATTTTCATCTTTATCTAATAGCTTTCCTTCGAGATAAAGCTTTCCCTGCATAGTTATTGCTTGAGGATTATTATTGGCAACTGCTTTATTTAACCAAATAAGGCCTAATTTACGATTTGATGCATGACGACTTTCAATAAAATTTTTCGCTAAGGTAAACTGTGCTATGGAGTTACCATTTTTTGCCGCATTAATATAATAACGAGTTGCTGCATCCATATTTTTCTTTACCCCAACTCCATACATATAAGCCGCTGCCGTAAACATTTGGGCATCTACATCACCGGCATCTGCTGCTTTTTTAAACCATGTAAAGGCTTGTTGTGGATCTTTATCATGTAATAGGGTGTATTTGGCCATAAGCTGAATGGCAGGGAGGTATCCTTTCTGTGCGGCTTGAGTAAAATAGCGTATTGCTAACAAACTATTTTTTAATTGGCCATACCCATAAAGATAAATTCGCCCTAAGTAGTAATCAGCAACCGCATTTTTACCCGACTGACTCATTAAAGGTTCTATCGCTTTATTATAATTCCCTAATCGATAAGCACTGAAATCATCAGCAAAAACGTTTTGCCCAGCTGATGCGACAAATAAACATACCCAAGGTACTAGCGATTTCATGAAAATTCTCCCTCTTTGCATGCCAATTTAACCCGAATTTTTATCGTATGTGCCAGACTTATGCCCCGGGTATTATGCCATAATGCACCACTTCATTGACGGCCCCATTTCGAGTAGTGCCATCGACTATCCAATAGTTGCCTTTATTATTTAAACCAAATTTTACATTAACATATTCACATACTTTAATCGTATCAGCACAATCAATGATTTTTCCATAGGAGGTTTTACCATCACCTAAAGTACAAATAAATTTGACTAATGGTTCCCCTGTAGCTAATGCTGCCCATTGCCGCCCACCTATTGTATGATTGTATCGAGTGGTATATTGGCTATCCTCATCACGCATATGATATAAACTTACACTTTGCGGTGATTTATTAAAGAAGAAATATAAAGATTGCAAAGCACCTTCTTTGCCTGGGAAAAGAGACAAAACCTTTAAACTTTCCTTATATCCAACAGGCTTGCATCCTATAGGAAATCGAGCTTCTTCCTTTTCCGCTTTTGCTTGCATATCCTTAGGATCACCCTTTTTAGGTTTAGCTGCTGCAAGGTGTGTCGATATTAGCCCTAAACAAAACATCAATGAAATTGAAGTGATTTTTTTTATTGTATTCATCATATTTCTCACTCACTGTCATTTATTGGACGTACAATAATGGTTGTACCCATGAAATTATTTCTTTCGCTGGATAATTCAACAAAGCTTAAATTTAACCATTTAGCATCCTGAATAAACATCCGCACACATCCATGACTTGCTCTAACTCCAGGAATGTCATCGGAACCGTGTAATGCAAACCCTTTATGAAAAAACATGCAGAAAGGCATCTTTGCACCACCTTTACCAATTGGAAATACATCTGACGTACATTTTTCATTCTCTTTACTGAATACTCGATAAATTCCTGTTAAAGTACGGCAAGAATGATTGGAATCGGAACATTTATCTCTTCCGGATGAGATCGGTCCCCATCTCACCAAATTACCTTGAGCATCATAAGCGGCAAAAGCCAGCTTATCTTGATCGACAATAATTTGTTTTTGATGCTCTGGAATTTTTAATGGGAAAGGTGCTACATCAAAAGCGGTGAGATAAGCCAGATTTTTGGGAACAGCTATAATCTTGCCAGTCCATAAAGGATTGTAAGTACGATTGACTCTTTGTACGATATCTCGTTGATTCTCATCTGGAAATAACGTCTCCCAACTTTGCCCCGACTCTACTTTGATACATTCGTATTGTGGGTAACCACATAATCCCGTGCCATAAAAATTACCGGCATTCCCTATGGCAGCCATGAGCATCATCAATGCAGCTGAAAGTAATTTATACATATGCCCCCCTCTCATCTTACTTTTTATTTTTACATGCAAGATTTGTGCTTAAATATCAATTTATTTTAATTATTATTCGAGCATATCTAAAATAAGTTTAGTACGAATATTAGAGATTTTGCCAGAGTTATGAATAATATTCTGACTCGTGAATAAGAAGCCTAGGTGCAGCGGGGCAGAGACTGTTTTTTTGGCGCAGAGAATAAAGCTGTATTGCCGGGTTTACTCCTGTCATCTCAGGCTTCGATGCCGCTAGATTATATTTAGGACGATACGTTTTCACCACGAAAAAATTTAAAAATACGCTTTGCCAAATGTTCACTAATACCAGATACCTTAGCAATTTCCTCCACTGAAGCTTTCGCAAGCTCACGTATCCCGCCAAAACGATGCAGTAATGCCTGTCTGCGCTTCGCTCCTACTCCTTCAATATCTTCAAGAGTTGAATCCAATCTCTTTTTCTGTCTTTTCTTACGATGAGCAGTAATAGCAAAACGATGTGCTTCATTGCGAATATGTTGTATCAGATGTAAGGCTTTAGAGTCATCAGGTAAAATCAATTCACGTGCTTCGTGCACCAAAATTAATTTTTCCCAGCCAGCCTTTCGAGAAGGCCCTTTAGCAACACCAAGCAGGATTACAGTCGAAACACCTAAAGACATAAGTACTTGCTGGGCCACAGTTACTTGTCCCTTGCCTCCATCAATAATTAATAGATCCGGCAAAGATTGAGACTCTACTAAGCGTTTAAAACGTCGCGTAATTGCCTGCCCCATTGCGGCATAATCATCGCCAGGGTTTATACCTTCTATGTTAAAACGTCGATACTCATTAGGACAAGGACCTTCCTGATCAAACACAACACATGATGCAATAGTAGCTTCACCTTGAGTATGGCTGATGTCAAAACACTCCATTCGCTCAATTGGCTTTTCCAGTCCTAAAAACTTCTCTAACTCATGGAAACGAGACCTCATAGTAGAGTGTTTCGTCACATATTCAGCGATCGAAACACGCAAATTATTCAATGCAAAATCCATCCAGCGCGATTTTATACCGCGAGGATTCACTTGGATTTTACATAATCTGCCACGTTGTTGTGATAATGCTTCTTGTAATGACTGATGATCCATTAAGCCATGGTTGGTAATAATTAAAGCGGGGATTTTTTCTGGCGCATCAAAATAATAGAATCCAATAAATGCATCAAAAGTTTGCTGCCATAAATCTTCCATGCTAAGTTCATCGTCCAAGCTTTTTTGCGGTATAGAAGGAAAATAACTCCGGCTGGCCAATACTTGACCTTCACGAACTGTCACACACTGAACACAGGCAAAACCTGGACTAACCTCAATTGCAATAGCGTCTGCATCTCCCCGTAATTGTAAAATGCCTTGTTGCTCTTGCACTAATCGCAAACTTTTAATCTGATCCCGAAAAATTGCTGCTTCTTCAAAATGCAATTCCCTTACTGCTTTATCCATTCTTTTGGCAAGCTCATCAAGAATTAATTGAGACTTACCTTGCAGAAATCGCATGGCATCGTGTACCGAACGCTTGTAATCTTCAGGAGTTATATAATTGACACAAGGTGCTGTACATCGCTTGATTTGGTACTGCAAACACGGTCTTGAACGTGCATTAAAATAACTGTCTCGACAATTACGAAGTTTAAAAACTTTTTGAATAGTCACTATAGTTTCTTTAACCGCAGCACTGCTGGGATAGGGGCCAAAAAAATCACCCGATAGAGGTTTTTTCTTAGAGCGATAGCTCTCAATTCGTGGAAAGTCAGAATGGTTGGAAAGATGGATATAAGGATAAGATTTATCATCTCGCAGCAAAACATTGTATTTTGGTTTTAATGTTTTAATCAGATTGCTTTCCAATAATAGTGCTTCTGTTTCACTACGCGTTACGGAAATTTCTATTGAGGCAATTTGACTCACCAAAGAACGAGTTTTAATACCTGTATTTTGTTTATTAAAATAGCTTGTAACCCGTTTTTTTAGATTGGATGCTTTACCTACGTAAAGAAGATTACCTGCTTCATCCAGCATACGGTAAACACCGGGCTCATTAGGTAACTTATTGAGAAACAACGCTAATTCAGTGGAAATATTCATGTAATAATAACAATAGTTCTTGGTTTAAAAATGTATCCTTGCGCCTGCCTCTTAAGTCACAAATAAAGAGTCGTAGGGAAAATCGGATTTGAGTGCAGGCTGAGCAAAAAGAATCAGATTCAGCCGCTGCACCCAAGCTACACTAGGACCTTTAATCTTCTGATGCCAGATCGATGGGGTTTTCTATAATTCCGTGTTTTAGAGCCAAATAAGTAAGTTCTACATCATTTTTGATGCCTAATTTTTCAAATGTTCGGTAACGATAGCCGTTAATTGTTTTTGAGCTTAGGAAAAGTCTATTACTAATTTCCTGAACATTCATACCGGTGGTAATCATCAGCATCACTTGCATTTCACGCTCAGATAACACATCAAAAGGCGAACCTTGTACTTCCTGCAGGCTATTAATCGCTACTTTCTGAGCGATTTCAGCACTAAGGTACTTTTCTCCTTTTGCAACTTTACGGATTGCAGCGGCCATTTCTTCGGCACCCGATTCTTTCGTCAGATACCCCATAGCTCCTAATTGCAAAACACGAGTAGGTAACACATCAGAGCACATCGCAGTTACCGCAATAACTCTAACATGCGGATTTGATTTTTTCAGGCGACGCGTTACTTCCCATCCATCAATTCCAGGCATTTTCATATCTAAAAGGACTACATCTGGGGAATATTTTTTTACTAATGCTAAAGCTTGTTCACCACTTTCTGCATCAGCGACTACTTCTACATCTGACATATCTTCGAGTAATCGTCGAATCCCCATTCGAACCAATGCATGGTCATCAACAATTAGTACTTTAATCAAATAATGCTCCTTGACTTGAAACAGCCAATGAACAAACTAGGTTGCTCGATGTTAGCAAGACTAGCTGTTCATTACAATATACATAGATTAACATGCTCTAATATGGATATTAGGGTTATTTGGATCCACCTTAAAAAATGGTGGAAACTCCCCTAGTTCCCGAGTACGAGCTAAAAGTTTACCTATATCGGATAAAACAAAATCATACAAAACCTGATAATCACTGATCACAAAATAAACTGGCTGCAACATATCGATACGGTAAGGCATACGAAACGCCGCAACAGGATCAAAAATCACTCTAAGCGGAATATCGCTTTCTACACTATATACCGTTTCACTAATAGAAGACAGTATCCCGCCACCATAAGCACGCAGACCTTTTGGACTTTTAATTAAACCAAACTCAACCGTAAACCAAAACATGCGTTGTAATAAAGGCCAATCTGATTCAGGAAAAGTTAACACCTTCCTGGCATAATCATAGACAAATTCTGCATACACCCTATCTGTCAACATCGGGCAATGACCGAATACTTCATGAAAAATATCAGGCTCTTTTACATAATCCAATTCTTCTCCATTACGAATAAATGTAGCTACAGGAAAATGTTTTTTTGCCAATAACTCAAAAAATTCTCGAGCAGAAATTAATGCAGCAACTGCAGACACTTGCCAACCGGTCTCAGCTTCAAGCTTTTTATTAAGTTCTGGAATCTGCGGAATCCCTTCAGATTTAATACCTAAGGTTTTTAGTCCTAATATGAATTCATCACAAGCACGTCCGGGTATTAATTTTATTTGTCTTTGAAATAAAATATTCCAAATTCTGTTTTCTTCTGCAGAATAATTCACAAACCCTTGAGCGTCAGGATCATGCGCTACATAACGGCTTGAAAATTCCATAATTTCTCCTTCACATACAAATAATCGTAAAACTGTTGGTGGCAAGTGTATATATCTTAAAAAAAGCCACCTTTTTTAGTTATTAGGCAATTTGAGAATAAATGTCAATAACTATTACAGATTTTTCAAATTATGCTATAAAATCAAGCCAATATTGACGCTTGGAAAAAAACAATGACGGTAGCCATTTTAGCAACCGGTGATGAAATAGTTCATGGTGATACCCTAAACACTAACGGCCGTGATATCGCCCATACACTAAGTTCTGAAGGCTTGCCTTTAGGAGTGCACATATCCTGCAGCGACAAAAAAAAAGATATCATTAATTGTCTACGCTTTCTGACTAAAAAACATGACATAATCATTATTATCGGCGGACTTGGGCCCACTACTGATGATCTCACTCGTTTTGCCTTATCTCAATTTACCGGTGAGGCATTAGTACAACACGCTACAGCTCTTGAACACATTCAAACCCTACTGCACGATGCAAATCTAGCACTTAATCCGGGAAACTTTCAGCAATGCCTCTTCCCTGAGCAGGCCCAACCTTTACCCAATGATGTAGGCAGTGCTTTGGGATGTTATTATCCATGGAAAAATAAACACTTTTTCCTGTTACCCGGACCACCCCGTGAGTGTTTGCCAATCTTTAATCAATATGTAATGCCTATATTGCAGCAAACCACTCATAGTCAAAAACAAATACTCAAATGGCGAATTTTTGGTTTGTCAGAAAGCGAAATAGCCCAAAGATTAGAGGATGCGCTCCAGGATATTGATTGCCAAACAGGTTATCGCTGGGAGTCACCCTATATAGAATTTAAGGTTCGTTGTATGCCTAATCTTGCAGATAAAATAAAAACAATTGTTGGGCCTTTACTAGAGCCCCACATTATTAGTGATGTAGATAAAAAAGCGTCTGAAAACTTACATGAACTCATTGCGAGCATCAATGAACCGATAACCATTATAGATGAAGCAACTGGCGGATTACTGCAATTACTGCTCAGTAAACCCAGCACACATCATTTGTTACATTTTAACGATTTGCATAAAAACGCCCTGCATTTTCATATACGCGGTTTAGAGGAATATTGGCAGCAACAACCTCCAAAAGGAAAAACACAATTGATTATTGATTACAGCAATCACTACCAGGAAGGGCGTGAAACCCATAGTATACCTTTTCGTACAGCCTCAGTAGTTGAATATGCCGCGGAGTGGCTATGCTTCAGACTCTTTCATCTCATCAATCAATTGCATCAGTGAATAGCACAATTGCTGCGTTCCTTCACCACTGATTGCTGAAATTGGAAAGACTTTATCTTTCCAGTCCAAACCATTTACTATAGCCATTATTCTTTCTTCTCGACTCGCTGCATCGGGTAACATATCTATTTTGTTCAATACTAGCCATCGAGGCTTTTGCAAAAGTTCAGGATTGTATTCTGCTAACTCCTGAATAATTACTTTGGCCGATGTAATTGGATCACTATCATCTAAAGGTGCAACATCAATTACATGAAGTAACACACAAGTACGCGAAAGATGTTTTAGAAATCGATGCCCAAGTCCCGCACCTGTAGAGGCCCCTTCAATAAGACCAGGAATATCTGCCATCACAAAACTCTTATGGGAAGAAACACTAACAACACCTAAACTTGGATGTAACGTTGTAAAAGGATAATCTGCCACTTTAGCCTTTGAACTCGAAACTGCTCGAATTAAAGTAGATTTTCCTGCGTTAGGCAATCCCAATAAACCGACATCAGCTAAAACACGCAGCTCCAAGCGTAAATGTCGAGATTCCCCTGGGCTTCCTGGAGTGGTTTGTCTTGGAGAGCGATTCACACTACTCTTATAGCGCGTATTTCCCAAACCATGAAATCCACCTTGGGCAATTAATACGGGTACACCTGGCTCTTTAATATCACCCAGCAACTCGCCAGTATCCACATCGTAAATCATGGTGCCAACAGGCACTTTAATCGTTAAATCATCCCCTTTTTTCCCAGTACAATTCCCTCCCATACCAGACTGACCATTGCCGGCTTTGTAATGACGCATGTAACGAAAATCAACTAGGGTATTTAAATCAGTGCTGGCTTCAAAATAAACGCTGCCCCCATCACCCCCATCACCCCCATCAGGGCCACCACGTGGTATGAACTTTTCGCGTCTGAAGCTTAGGCAACCACTTCCACCATGGCCTGCTTCTACTTTTATTACTGCTTCATCAACGAATTTCATGACCAACCTCAAAATAAAAAAAAACCCCGTTACCGGGGCTAATAACATTGTATTTAAGCATAAAACGTAGTCTGGATTAAGGTAATCCCGGAATACATCATAAATAAAAAGCCAATGCCGCGCTATGCAGTATTCTGGCTACAGTAACAATTAGTTCGCAGCTTCTTCTTTTTGCTCTGCAACTATTGTCACATACTTACGATTTTTTTCACCTTTGACAACAAATTGTACCAGACCTTCAACCAAGGCAAACAAGGTATGATCACGGCCACAACCTACGCCTGGCCCCGGATGAAAACGCGTACCACGTTGCCTTACAATTATTTCACCCGCATTAACGAATTGACCGCCATAACGTTTCACTCCAAGATACTTGGGATTCGAGTCGCGGCCATTACGAGTACTACCACCTGCTTTCTTATGAGCCATTGCTATCCTCTCTTACTTGCTAATCGCAGTAATTTTAACTTGCGAATAATATTGTCTGTGCCCCATTTGCTTCATATGGTGCTTACGACGACGAAACTTGATAATTTTCACTTTTTTGTGACGACCATGATCAAGCACTTCAGCTTTCACTGTTGCCTTGGCTACTAATGGGGAACCGCAGACGATTTTATCACCATCAGCCAACATTAATACTTCTTCAAATTGTATTTCATTGCCGACATCTTCAGGCAGTAATTCAATTTTTAACACATCACCTTCCTTCACGGTGTATTGCTTACCGCCAGTTTTGATTACCGCATACATAATATTTCTCCAACTCGCCTGATTGGCTATCACAAATTCAATAAAGTGGCATATTCTATGAAATTATCACTATGACTTCAAGTTCATTTTAAAATATTGTATACTTCGCCACCCTTTCCGGATTTTTTAACGATTATCCGGTGTTTAATCTGGTCGCGGATTAATCGCAGGACCTGTAAACAGATCCTGAAGGAACTTATATAAATTTTTGGAGTATATAATGTCAAATGTCCTTTTAGAAGCTCAAACAAGAACGGATATGGGGAAAGGTGCGAGCCGCCGCCTACGTCGTCTTGAAAATAAAGTACCTGCTGTAATTTATGGCGGTGACAAAAAGCCAATGTCAATACATTTTCAACATAATAAAGTAATTAAAGCTTTGGAAACTGAAAGTATCTATTCCAGTGTTTTTGATATTACAGTTGATGGCAAAGTTGAACATGTTATTTTGAAGGCATTACAACGTCATCCCTATAAGCCAGTTGTAATGCATATGGATTTACAACGCGTTTCTAAAACTGATGTCCTGGTTAAATTAGTGCCAATTCACTTTATCAATGAAGATAAAGCTCCTGGTATTAAAGCTGGCGGTATTATTAACCACACCATGACTCAAGTAGAGATTCGCTGCCAAGCAAAAGATTTACCTGAGTTTATCGCAGTAGATATGTCAGACGTTAAAATGGACGATATCATTCATTTATCTCACTTAAAATTACCTAAAGGGGTAAAACTTACAGTTGATGTTACAGATGGAAGTCATGATGCTCCTGTTGTAAGCATCCACATGGCTAGGGTAAGTGCAACTGAAGAAGAAACAACAGAAGCTGCAGCAGAGGTTCCAGCATCAGCTGTACCAACTGTTGATTCTGAGAAAAATGAAGAGTAATCCTTTAAATTTGCTTGAAAAAATGTAAAACATAGCCTGGAGAGGCGAAGCAACGGGAATTTAATGCAAACATATCCCGGGTTCCGCTTCGCTTCCCCTTAGGCTATAAAAACTTCAAAATTACGCCCCCTATCTATAAAGAGCGATGCCATGGGAATAAAACTTATCATTGGTTTACGCAATCCAGGATCAGCATATGAACACACTCGCCATAATGCTGGTGGATGGTTAATCTCCGCCCTAGCTCAGCGACACAGTGTCTTTTTCCAGCTGGAAAAAAAAATGCAAGCCGAATTGGTTGAGTTGGAGTTAAATCAGCACACAGCTAAATTAGTTTTACCCATATCCTTTATGAATCATAGTGGTCAACCTGCCCGGCTTATCAGTCAATTTTATCGAATTCAACCTCAAGAAATACTGGTTGCACATGATGAATTGGATTTACCCCCAGGACGCATTAAACTTAAAACAGGTGGAGGTCATGGCGGTCATAATGGACTAAGAGATATAATAGCCCAGTTAGGTAGCACAGAATTTCACCGCTTACGAATTGGAATTGGCCATCCTGGACATAAAGATTTAGTTCATCAGTATGTACTCGGCAGACCCTCGGCACAAGACAGGCAATTAATTTATGATGCAATTGATAGAGGTATAGCGGTAATGCCTTTAGTCTTCTCAGGCGATTTATCCAGGGCAATGAATCAATTGAACGTTTAGGAACTGCTTACCCCTGATATAAAACTCTCGTTGAATTTGCACGCAGTTAATACGGAGTAACAGTTAGTTTAGTTTTTAACAATTTAGAGGTACTACACATGGGATTTAAATGTGGCATCGTGGGCTTGCCCAATGTTGGTAAATCAACTCTGTTCAATGCACTTACCAAAGCAGGTATTGAAGCAGCAAACTATCCTTTTTGCACCATTGAACCCAATGTAGGGATAGTAACTGTTCCAGATCCTCGTCTCAATGCTTTGAGTGAGATAGTAAAACCACAACAAGTGCTCCCAGCTACCATGCAATTCGTTGATATTGCGGGTATTGTTAAAGGTGCATCCAAAGGTGAGGGTTTGGGTAATCAGTTTTTAGCCAATATTCGTGAAACCGATGCCATTGCTCATGTGGTACGTTGTTTTGAAAATACTGATGTAGTTCACGTGGAGGGCCATGTCAAGCCACTGAGTGACATTGAAGTAATTAATACAGAGCTCGCTTTAGCTGATATGGAAACGCTTGAAAAAGCCATATTAAAAACAGGGAAAAATACTCGTAGCGGTAATAAAGAGGCTATTTTTGAAATGAAGACCTTGGAAAAAATCAAGGCACATCTTGATGCAGGCCATCCTGTTCGGACGCTTGAATTAAGTACTGAAGAAGATCCTATTGTACGTCGTCTTTTTTTACTCACTGCCAAGCCCGTGCTTTATATTGCTAATGTCGATGACAATGGTTATGAAAACAACCCATTGCTTGATCAAGTTCGTAACTTAGCTATACAAGAAAAAGCCAGTATTGTCGCTCTATGCGCAGCAACTGAAGCGGAGTTAGTTGAGCTGGATGAAGCAGATCGCCAAGAGTTCATGGAGGATTTGGGGTTGAGTGAACCCGGATTACATCGAGTGATCCGTGCAGGTTATGAATTGTTGGGATTACAAACTTATTTCACTGCTGGGGTAAAAGAAGTAAGAGCATGGACTATTCCTAAAGGAGCTACCGCACCGCAAGCTGCTGGTGTCATTCACACAGACTTTGAAAAGGGATTCATCCGCGCGGAAGTCATAGCATATGATGCATTTATCACCCACAAAGGTGAGCAAGGAGCTAAAGAAGCCGGAAAATTGCGTCTTGAAGGTAAAGATTATGTCGTTTGCGATGGAGATGTAATGCATTTTCGATTTAATGTATAAGCTGGGTGGGACATACCCTAAAGTTAAGCCTACTTTTACTTGACAATTGGCATGCCCAACCTTAGCATTTGTTGATTAAATCGTAGAGGAATAACAATGGCGATTGACAGTATACGCATGCTAGTTAGTGACGATTTTAATGCAGTTAATGCTTTAATTGTTAATAAAATTGAATCACAAATTGGCTTAATTGATGACATGTCTCACCATATAATAGAAAGTGGCGGCAAAAGACTACGACCATTGTTGGTTCTTTTAACAAGCAATGCATGCGGTTATCAAGGTAATGAACATATTACTTTGGCTACCATGGTGGAATTCTTTCACACCGCAACTTTACTGCACGATGACGTTATTGATGAATCTACTTTAAGGAGAGGACGTCAAACAGCAAATGACATTTGGGGCAGCAAAGCAAGTATTCTAGTGGGTGATTATCTCTTTACCCAATCAATCGAGTTAATTGTTGATTCGGGTAATTCGGACGTACTTAAGCTTTTTGCCAAAACAGCACTCGAGATCAGCTGTGGGGAAGTCAAACAACTATCGAATCGCCACAACCCTGCATTAACCTTTGATGAGTACTTTGATGTAATTCGTGCAAAAACGGCTCTTTTATTTGCTGCTGCTGCGTGTATAGGCCCGATGATTTGCCATTCCTCCAAGGAAATGCAAGACAGTCTCTATTCCTATGGCCTGCACTTAGGTAATGCCTTCCAACTCATAGACGATGCCTTGGACTATTGCTCTGATGCCAAAACTATTGGTAAGAATATAGGGGATGATTTGGCGGATGGAAAAGCTACATTACCTTTAATTTATGCATTACAACACGGCACTGAACTGCAAAAGCAACAAATTATGGAAAGCCTTAAAAAAGGCAGTTTGAATTTTTTACCTGAGATCCTGGTCGCCCTGGAAGAAACCAAAGCAATAGAATATACAAAAAAAATAGCCGCACAAGAAATCGACAAAGCATTATCTTCTTTGACAATATTACCCGATTCAAAATATAAAGAAGCGCTTATCAATTTGGCTCAATTCGCTTTGCAAAGAAGTTATTAATTTTTTAACCTTTGCAAGAACTGCATTAAATTTATTGCACAACACGGAGTGTAGCTCAGTCTGGTAGAGCACTGCCTTCGGGAGGCAGGGGTCGCAAGTTCGATTCTTGTCACTCCGACCAATAAAATCAAGGGGTTATGGAATTGGCCAAGCAAAAATTTAAGTTATAAAATGCTTATAAAGTGCAAATTTATTGTATCATGGTACTAATTAAACGGAAGAACACATTATAAAGTTGTATGAAGAAGTTTGAGTTATTTTTTTTATTGTCATTCTCACTCCATTCTTTTGCTTTTGATTGTCACCCAGACATTAATCCTAATCTTCCACAATATATTGTTGGCTATGGAAGTTTAATCGATGAGACATCAAAAAAAAGAACAGATCCATCTGCTGAAGAGAGTGTTCCCATTTTGATAAAAGGATATAAAAGAATTTGGGCAGGACATGGAAATTTACCTGGAGTTAATGCCACGTTCTTATCTGCCATTGAAAATAAAAACTCATCTTTTATTGGCGTAAGTTACAAATTGAGGGAACCGGAAAACATCAGCGGTTTTGATAAAAGAGAAAGTTTTTATTGCAGAGAACAAATTAATTCAGATAACTACGTATTTCTTTCTCAATCTTCCAACTTTTCAACTCCAAAGCAAGTTTGGATATACACTATAGCCTCAACGGAAAATCAACTTCCTACCAAAGACTTCCCAATTGTCCAATCCTATGTTGATATCTTTTTACGTGGCTGTATTCAAATTGAAGAAAAATTTAAAATTATAAATTTTGCTAAAGATTGCATTGAAACTACTGAAGGATGGCCGGTTTATTGGATAAACGATAGAATTTTTCCTCGCCGTCCATCCTTCCATGAACCTTTTGCTGCGCAGATAGATGCTTTACTAAAAGATACTGTACCAGAACAATTCAAACATATTAGTTTTGAAAAGCCGTAATTTTAATCACAGCATTATTTTCTGTGTAATTCCAAACAAGAATCAAAGATCATCGTAGGATTTTCCCCACAGAATCTTTGGTATATGCGCCAATTTTATTTGGAATATCAGAATAAACCAAATCTCCAACAGCTTGTTCTGGGGGTACGTACGTTACTGTTTATGAGGCTCAATAAGTCGGTTTTTCAAGTATTGATCTATTTCGAGGGTCAGTTTTCTGCTTAAAGTCTACTTTTCGTAATAATAAGACTTAACTGATTTATCCAACCGTCTGATTTCTTCGCTACTTCTAAAATGTTAATCTAAAGCTTAAAAATCAAAAAATACTAAAATAGAGTTGACTGAAAACTTCGCCAAACGTTTTTAGCGATATGACTATTGCAACGATGCCGCCTCCAAAAAATATAGCAGAATTGATCGACGAAGAAGAAGTAATAATAGTTAAACCAAAGCGTACAAAAAAATAGTCGATGTCTTATCACTAATACTTGTATTACCCAAAATTTCCAAATTTGAAAAAATTAATTTCAAAAATAGTCGATTCTCAAACCCACTTATCTTTGCAATGATTGGCCAGTTTTTGCATTTTTCCGGTGTCATCAATAGAGAGTTTCCGCTCTTAGAAAAACAATTGCTTTGACCATTCCCAAGTCCAAATTAACTTTTTTACAAAGAAGCCAATAGAAAATACTCCACGTACTGCAGCAAGAGATGCTAATACATTTACATTTTCAAACAATTAATTGGTTTTTCCGAATTAAGATTAAGAATATTCTATTCTTAAATCAATCGCCCTCCTCTTTTAATTCTATAAATAAAGAATGTGATTTAGATAGCAATTCCAGAAATCGATTTTTTAGTACTAATGAGAGTTGCAAAGAAACAGAATCAGGAAAAATAATTTGTCATGTTATTGAATGTTTTCTGAATTGCATGGTTTTAGCTTTTGTAAATTTAATAAAACATAATCGTTTGCGTCGACAAGGATAATTCCTTGTCAGCTTTAAATAGCTCCTACGGGTTCTTGTTAGAATTCCCCCAAAAACACTCAGTCTAAAAATCAGTCAATTTTTCTATTTTGATCTCTAGTTTCCAAGTTTCAGTCAGTTTTGACCATAATGCCACATAACTCTCTTTTCTGGTAATATCTCATTTTTTACTCAAAGGTTTTTATATTGGAGCATATATGCCATTTTTTACCTCACAAGATCTCGTGCCTTTAGCTAAAAGTAATTTAGGTTTGAGACTCACAGGAAATACAAAGGAGGCTAAATTTGGTGGATTTGGCGACGCAATACCGTTATCTCATCTTGGTGGAGCTAAAGATATTATAGAATTTGTAACGTTGTCTTTTCTTCCTGAACCGCCAAAAGATCAAATGGAGGCGATCTATAATCGATATAAGAAAGTTGATATCCACTCAAATGATTGCATGCCTCGATTGATACTACATTATGCTGCAAAGAATAATATTGGCGATGCTAAGGAACGGTTATTTTATCAAAAAGATGATGTAATGACAGCGTTTTATTTTAAATTGGAACTTATGTCGATTGAGTCTGAAGCTAAAAAACTAGTTTCTTTTTATACCTCTACATCAACGATAGCCCCTTTAGAATTAATTACTAGCAAATGTCCTTATTTAGCCCAAGAATTAGCTCATAATTTTAATGAAAAATTTCTGTTACGCTTGAAGATAAATTGGGATGCATATGCAACTAGTGATGACATGGATTATCTATTCTTGTCAGACAATCTTCAGGTCAGAAACTATGACGAAGGTTACGATTTTAATAATTATCCTTTGGGAAAAGTAGGCCGCCATCAATTTGATGCTGCAAATGTTGTAGAACAGGTAATGTTTTTAGGTGGTGAACAGCGTACGCCTGATGCTGAGAAGAATTTAGAGCAATGTATTTTTAATTCTATCAAAAGGATTATGAGAAATGATTTATATAAATCATTACGTCAGCTTCATCAAAATATCGAAACAAAATTATCACAACATTTAGACTATCCTATTGAATTTAAAAAGGCGTGCAAGGAGATGATCACCTTAGTTTCTAAATTACAAGAAAATGAACAGCTTTCATCTGAAGAATCGATTGATTTGATGAAACGGACAGAAAACTTAATTGATAATCCAGCAGAATATAAAACATTTCTTAATGCAGCGAAAAATTATCGTATGGTTTCTGGTGGTGAACTATCAGCATATATGATGTTGATTGCTGGTTGGGCTGCTAAGATTATGACAATAAACTGTATTGGTGATGCCTGGATTAAGTTTGCAACTGAAAAGCTCGAGTTAATTTCAACATCTCAAGAACTGGCTAATCTTAGTCAATCCTACTCTACCAGTCTATAAAGATGGCTTGTTGTCTGTAATTTAGAGATTTATGGGTTGAACTCGTGGGATGCGGGCAACCCTAATTGTCAGTGCCGAGCTCAATTTAGTTTTTATAAAATATCTTTAGCTTTTTCTCCTATAGAAACATATCTAAACCTTAAATATTGATATAGAAGAATTTTTAGAAATATGAAGCTGCTCTGCAATTCGTGTATGGCCCCGACGACCCTGCGTAACTCTAATTCGCTAAGTTTATTCGCATATTCCCTAATAAATAAAGACAATTCTGGGGTAAGTTCTTGCAACAATTCTGGAGCCTCAGATAGTTTTTCCAGGGCTGAAGATGTCCAAAAAGTTGTACCATCTCTGCTTTTTTGTTGGATAGACTTAATCAGAAACAACGGATTTTTTTCAAAAAAAATCCGAAAGGCAAGCAGAATATTTCTTTTATTTTCTTCCGATTGCCCCAAAATAGACTTTGGTAATATACCGAATAATTCCGCGATGACTGTATAAGTGCTGTAATCATAAGATTGATTGATCGCTTCTATATCGGCAGGATCGGAAATATGAGCAAGAATAAATTCACGTAATTCAGACTCATCACCACCAATATGTCCATAACAAATCCCTCTTGCGATCAGCCGCAAGGGAATATCCAACTCAAGTGTTGATTTAAAGTTATTTAGTTTTGATTGGTATACATGGGAAATTTTCATAACTAGTTAAGAGAAGCTAGTGATCACATATTGTTCATGACGATATTTGATTTGTCAAATTTTGGGCTTTCCAAAATGAAATGTGCTTAAGGTGTTTAACGCATTCTAAGAAGCATTCGTTTTGGGATCTACGTCCTTTGACATCACTATAAATTCAAATAAAATTCACAATGTATAATGAATACTTAATCGCCCAAATAAGAAGAATTTTTATGGCTCGATGATTTTCCCAAAAACAAGATGGCTTTCGCCTTCTGCAATAGCATGTGCAACTCTTCCCTAAAAGAAGGTTTCAATAACTTCTGTACTAATTATTTGAAAGTCCCTATTGACGGGTAGATTTATGTGCCATTTAAAGAAAATGAAATTTCTGATGAAGTGAGAAAAAATATTCAAATATTTAGGGATAATAGTGCAAGCAAATTTTAGAATAAAAATTTTATAATTTTTATATCACAATGAATGTGATCTATCTACTATAGCTCCCAACACAAAAATTTATGTGATGGGAATAGTAACTTGTTAAACAGCGTTGGTTCTGATCTATTAGATACTTTAGAGTTTTATGAGTAACCATTAGACCTTCAAAATACAAGCAATAACTGTGATGGATGAAAAGAATAGCTGGGTATATGGAATAGACTATATCGAGGGGAATTTTTCTGCATTGAGTCTACTCACAGTAATCAGACTTAATATACTTTCCAGGACACGCCACAAATGCCCTACTCTCACAATATGAAAATATCTTTGAAACGCTGTAATCTACTTGATATTCACCTACTTTCACTAGGAGCTGGAGTGCATAGAAATGTTAATTAGCACCCAACTTTAGCCGAAAGACCTCGCCTTTCAATTCAATCGTATCTCCTGCAACCATCTTTTTTCTTTTCTGTTTTTCTATTATGCCGTTTACCAATACAGAGCCCGCAGCTATCATATCCTTAGCTTCTGCTCCACTCGAGGTGATACCTTCAAATTTAAGAATTTTAAAGAGTTCAACAGGCTCTTTATTGATGAAAACATCCTTCATATTATTTATTACTCCAGTAATTATGAGTTGTCGCAATTTTTATCTTTTAAGGAAGCAATATAAAGGGTTTCAATTTCCTTCCTTGCCCATGGTGTTTTGCGCAGGAATTTAAGGCTTGATTTAATACTGGGGTTGGAAGAAAAGCAGTTAACTTTGACTCTTTCCGCCAGGCCTTCCCAGCCATAACAAATCAACAAATTATTTAAGATAGCCTCTAGGGTAATGCCGTGCAGTGGATTATTAGAAGTTCTGACCATCAACTATACCTTTTTTTGTTACACATTAGGGTGTTTAGTCTAGACCTCGCTAAACTCTTTATCATAATAATATAATATGACCAAATTACTCAGAGATTTATTTATAGAATTACAGTTTTGAATCTGAAATTACGATTAATCAGACTTTTTCTAAAAAATCCCAAAGGACAAATTCTTGAGCCTGGGTTTCGTGTCATTTTTCCAGAGGCTGACAAATTAATAAAAGAAAAATTAGTACTTAACTTAGCGTGTGAAGTTGAGGAACAAGACCATGAGTAGGGCATGAAAAGAGGTGTTATAAAGGCAGATCTAATAAACTCGTTCGTATTGCGAAAATGGTATTTATATATTTTATCGATTTCTGATTCCTCTTGGAACACGCATTCGTTTTTTTCTAAAAAATTCAGAAGTTATGTTCCTATTAACAAAATAAAACTTCGACCCTAGTCGAGACAGTTATTTAGCGACGGAGCGGGTTGCATACCATGATGATATTGTTCTATCCGCTTAAGACATTCTTCTCGCGCTACAGTGAATAGCTCATTGAAATCAATAGCGGATTGGCTTGTACTAAAGAAAAGTGGTTGTTTACTATGTCTATCTGAGTTACAAATATGCATGGTTTGGTTGCAAAAATTATCAATCACAGAAGTTATCCCCTCTTTATCATACTCAACATGCTTTAGATCAGAAATAAAATCCCCTAAATTACATTGTAGCGTATCAATTACATTGATATAAGTGTACTCGCACTGGTTCAATATGTAATCAATAAGTTCATGGTCGTTATGTATTTTATTAAACTGCTTATTATCCACACTTCTTATCAAATCAATATCCAAGGCACTTTTGTCTAAGACTAAAATATCCAATTTATTCTCTATTTTGCGATATATAATCCACTCACTCCCATTATTTATCAGGACAATAGTATTCTTATCAATCTCATTCTCTTGAGGTTCTTTATCTGTTATTAACAGTTTCGTATAGCCGTTATGATACTTATTTAATGATGCAATGCTTTTTTGAATTGATTGTATTAACGGTTGAGCTTGATAATAATTTTGCCAATAAGAATCTAATTCACTAAATTGAGATAGATTATCTTGAGAAAGAACACTGCTTTGACTGAGCATCACTTTTACATACTTATCGTATCTTGAGTTATGATAAGCATGCCAAGCAGCTAAATTTAAGGGAAGGAACCCCTCACTTGTGGGTTGAGTCATATTGATATTTGGATGAATTATTAATAATTTTAAAATATCAAAATGTCCTTCTCGTATGGCAATCTCTAATGGATTTCCTTGATTTACATCAATGGCTTTATGCTTGAGTAAAGCTTTGACTGCGTTGACGTTGCCATATCTGACTGCAGTACACAAGGGACTCAGCTGAGTATCATCTTTCAAATTCACATCAATTTTAGGATGGTCTAATATTAACTCCAAGGTTTTTATTGCGTCTGGAGTTTTTGAACGAACAATCTGAGTTAATAAAGTGGGCTTAGATAATCCCTGTCTATAATTTAAATCTATATCAGGGTGCTTAAGTAATTCACGCACAATATTTAAATGGCCATGTTGCGCTGCAATGCTAAAGGGTTTATCGCGTTGAGGGTCTTCTATATTAACATCGATAAATGAAATGATACTCCCCGCGTTAAATAATTGTGAAAAAATGCGCGATTTGGTCTCTTGATTTTTAAGAACAGTGTTGATTTGTGTATGACCTGCTTGAGTTAGGGCAAAAGTTACTTTAGATTGGAATTCTAATGTATTTATTTCTGTGGCTAATTCTTTCATGTTTAAGCCAGAAAGAAATGCCTCTGGTATTTTTCCTGAATATATTGTTCCTTCGTGGTCACGCACTGTATAGTCACCATCCTTGGATAAATAGATATGTCCATTAACAGATTTTTCAGGATCATCATTTAAATCAGACAGCAAGGCAAACTGATAGGGACGCAAGCCTGATAAGTTAATGGTGCTAGTATCGATTACTCCTGTACGTACCTCACCATGGATATTAAAAACTTTGTATTCACCAGAATAGGCTAGATAAATTGTATTAGCATGATAATTTGGTCGGATAAAATGCTCAAACGGCATCCAGTGCAATATATTTTCTTCATTCGTTGGGATGACCTGCCTGCCTAGCGCCAATAGAGCATTCACAAGGTTGATATCCCCTCTTTCAGCAGCTAAGTGCAAAGCTCCTCGACACATATATCGAGAATTAAATTCTATATTGGGATCAGCTAACAATATGCTAATTGTTTTGTTGTCACTTCCTTTTGATAAAGCATAGGGTAAAATATCTTTTCTGATATCAGGTTCTTTAAGGAGTCGTTTTATAATTGCATATCGATTATTTAATACTGCAACGCCTAATGGATTTTGTTCCGCTAAATAAGCATTTGGGACGCCAAACTTTCTAATTAACCCATCTACAATTTCAACGCTGCTCTGAGCTGAAGCCCAATACAAGGCTGATTTTTGCTCATACATTGCAGCAGTCTTATCGATAGGGTGTTTCAATAGCTCATGTACAACCTCAGCTTGTCCAAACATGATAGCAAGCAATGGCGCTGAAAATTTACCTTCATTAATTGAATTTAGATTAATATCGCTTCTGTGTGTTAATTGTAAGACTTTATCTGCTAAACCATACATCGCAGCGACATGTAATAGAGTATCTCCATTGACATCACCCTGATTAATGTCTGATGTTTGCTCAAGTAGCTTATCAAATGCTTCATTGGTAATCTTAGTCAATTCTTGAGAAAGTGAGTGTGCTTTATCAATTTTTTTATCCGCATAGACATTTATACAGATATTAACGATGTCGTCTGAGGCCCTTCTCTTTTTAAATGCATAAATAATTTCTGCTGTAATCTCATCAATTGATTCACGTTCTAAAATTTCATCATGATTGGTTAAAATCCATTGATTTTTTGTCTTGTTATAAAAAACATGGATATCATGATTTACAGACGAGATAACGCATCCAGGTGATATATCATCATAATGTTTTATCGTTTCTAAAAATACTTTCAATGAATTACAATTATCGTTTGATGCTCTAAATAGAAAACGATCTGGATGTGGTAAAGGAGAAATTGTTTTATCCTCAGAACCTTGATCATACATTATTTCTTCTATCGTATGAGTTTGAAGTTGATTGAAATATTCTCCATCGTGTAGGTCTAAAAATTTTTGAGTCTCGTGGGGGGAAAAGTGTGCCCAAATCTGAAAAAAGAAAGCTTCTACAGTCAATAATGTTTGTTCATTCTGAGATAAGGGTTTTATAGTTTTATTTTCTCGCAAATCTTTCTCATGCTGTTTGGCTTCCTGTAACAACCCTTGCAATTGATTGGGTTTAAGTGAACTTAGGTATTTCATTCTTGCTTGAAACTTATCAAATTGGCCAGACCAACGTGCTCTTTGGGCCATGAGGGCTAATCCTTTACATACGCCTGCTTCATCGGTGGGATATTGTAGTTCCTTCATAAGATCGATAATGCTCATAATTCGCTCCCCGATATTATGTGATAGTGACAGCCTTCATTTTAATTTTTCGAACTTAAGGGAAACTTATGCCTAATACGGAATGAATGCATATTCAATATTTCCGTAATGCGTTCATTTGCTAAAAGATTTCTCTTTAGAAAGGGTATTGAGTTTACACCGATATCCATTGTAGATGGGAATATGTATTCTCTCTACTTTAAATTCTACTTTTATCATATCTCGCAATTTTGCGTAGATTAAATAAATTTATTTTAAGTCTACTCTTTTAAAATGTGTACAGTAAGCCAGCGAGGTGTCTATGCAATTTAAAGTAGAACAGAGTGAGTGGGAAACCGTTAAGATATTTCTTGCTGATTCCCCCAATGGAACCAAACTTCCTTACTCAGCCATTAAAAAAGTTGAAGATGGAAAAGTAATAGCAAAGCCAAGGGCTAAAAGAGGTTTTTTTGATTTAATTGAAAAATATAAAAGTGCGGACTCTCGTTTAAATCATACTTTTCACTCTTTTATTAAGATAAACAATGTCATTTATGCAATCGCGCAAGGAAAAACAGAGGCGATTATAGGAAAAGGTACTTATGGAAAGTGTAAATATATTTATGATGAGCAAGGTAAGGTATATGTACTAAAAATCGAAGATTATAAAAATATCGATGAAAAAGAGTTGACAATATTGCAAGATCTTAACTTATCACAAGGAAGGCACCCCATAAAGTATCATAATGAAGCTAAATATCCTGAAAAAATTTATCAAAAATCAGCCATGCAAATGGAATATTTAGGCGAAAGTCTTGTGCCAAAACTATCTTCAATGGATCTACCGGATCAGTTTGATTTGG
Source organism: Legionella parisiensis (assembly GCF_001467945.1). Lineage (GTDB taxonomy): Bacteria > Pseudomonadota > Gammaproteobacteria > Legionellales > Legionellaceae > Legionella > Legionella parisiensis. Next base: position 281,114 of record NZ_LNYQ01000013.1, on the reverse strand, counting down.
GAATTAAAATAAGCATAGCCCTCTACGATCTGCACCAAAAACGATCCAAATCCCAGCGGGGATTAGCCTATGGGCATCGTGATCTACATATTGGGAATATAACCATAGACAAACATGGTCAGGTACATTTAATAGACTTTGGTTGGGCAGAGCCTAATCCTAAAAAAAAATCACTAGGTCTTAATCCAGAGGACTTAAGTATAGAAACAATAGAACAAAAAGATGTCTATGATCTCATCTCTATATTAAAGGACATTTTAAAGGAAAATATGATTGAGTTAAGGGATACAGACCGAAGTTTGTCTGCATTTAGTATTGCGGCGCATTTAATTAAGGCAAAATACAAATTAAGCATCTCAAACGAAGAACTGAAAGATATCCCAAAAGCCTTAGCTCTTATTACTCTTTATGAAATGCATAGTCAAAATATGAGTCATGTGGATTTGCAACAAGAGATGGAAGCTTGTCTAAAAATTACAAATAAAATCAAATTGATGTCTACAATTGGATTCATGAATTTGACAAAACATCTAGATTATTTTGAAGAAAATGAATTTCAAAATCTTCAATCCCATGAGACATGCTGTGTATTTGCTCATTTCAAAATGCTCAATATTCACTATCCTTCTTCCTTAGATGCAGAAAAAATAACTGCCATTTTTGCTCTTATCACCGCCTCCAAAGCCTTAGCGGCCGCCGAAAATGTTAAGAAAATCTTTAGTGATATGAAATTAGCTAAGACTATTAACATTTTATATAAAAAAAATTTTCAGGAATGCTTTACTCGAGTCATTAATAGTAAAATTCTGCCTCAAGCTATCGAAGAGGCAAGTGATGAGCAGCTAAAATCACTTCCTCGATTAGTCTCGAATAAAAATTTAATTGATAATGATGAAACCCTAATCTACTTTCTAAAGAACCCGAGATCTATTGCTAAGTTATTGTATAAAAAAATTCATCCAAAGTGTCTACCAAACTATATAAATGAACCTATAGCATTACGATTTATCTTATCCGCTTTGATTAAAAAAAAGGAAGATGTGTCGGAAGTGTTTACTTATTTAGACTCATCGCAGCATTCGACTATTATGCCTTTAATATTGGAAATAACACAGCAAGCGAATCTTTCACTAAGCAAAAATGAGCTTATTATTATCCACAAAAAAATTATTCTAGGGACCTATTTACTTACTCTCAACGAGGATAATCCTGTTATTATGAGTTTTAAGGTAGAATTAAAAAAAGAGTTAGCTAATCAACACACAGATTTAAAAATTTTTCAAAATAAATGTATTGATCTTATTCGCGATGCGGACAGTAAAATAGACGATTTAGAAGAGTGGAAGTGTTGGAGTTATATAGCGCATAGTATTTTATTTCTCATCCCAATAGTTGGTACAATCATTTCTTCAGTTTCAATAGGTTATAAACTACAAACTGGCCGTTTTTTATTTTTTGATTCTAAACCGGAAAATAAAGATTTAACCAAATCCTATAATTTAATTACTCAAGCATGTAAATAATAGCGAGATCGCTTTGTTTCTTCTTGGCTTCTATTTAATGGTTTAAATCCAAGAGTAGAACCACTATAATTATTGAGCATTCAATACTGCTTCAACTGATATTTTTAGATACCATCGGCTGAATCATTGAGATCTTTTTCAGCGTAGGCTCTTCACTGCTTCACGAGAAAATGCTTCTAACTCTTTCACATTTCATTACAGTCTAATTTTAGTCTTCAAGAAAATACTACAAATAAATATATGGTAATGCTTGGGGTTATTAGGCTTTCTTCGTAATCTTAATTCCATCTTTAATTCATCAATAAAATAATTACTCCATTAAGTCTGATCAGCAGGTTAATCAGACTTAGCAACCATGTATTCAGGACAGACTCAAAACACCTAATAGGCCTAGCGCTCCGGAACTTGCGCCCAGATGCAAAATCTAAAATCTCATATCGGAAAATCCCCAATTACATCGTTATACTTATCTTGTGCATCATCTAGGCTTAACTTGGAGTATATTTCAAGAGAATCTCTTTTAGCATGGCCTGAATAAGGTTGAATAAAAGCGTCATCAATGTTTTGCTTCTTAAGCCAAGTAAACAAAAAATGTCTTAACTTGTGGGGGGATATGGATCGCTCAATACCTGCAAGCTTAGTATATCTCATAAGAATTTTTCTAATCCCACGATCGGTATAATGGCGTCTAAATCCTGATTCAAATAAAAACATCCTGTTTTCATTTTTATATTGTTTTAAATGAAGCGCTAATGTTTCTTTAAATGCTGGTGAAAAAGGTACAACCCTATCCTTTTTTCCCTTACCCTGATTTATTTTTATTCGACAATTGGTTAAATCAATGTCGCATAACTGTATATTAATTAATTCGCTGACTCTTATCCCCGTATAAAGCAAAACTTTAACAATCAGCATCGGTATAATATCGTGAGATTCCCAAACAGTTTTATAAAAGAGTCTAATTTCATCCTCAGTGGGAACGTAAGGTAAGCGTTTGGGTGTCGTTGTTACTTCAATATTAAGATTTTCTCTTACGAACCGAAATACGTCTCGAAGATAATCATAATTAGGATTTTGTGTTTTCAGCAGACTTGAAACCTTCTGAGCCATTTTTTTAGCTGATATTTGTTCCATTATGCAGCTGCCTTATAATGAAGATGAGGAAGGTGTGTTGATAAATCCAATGGAAATAAACCATACAGGTTAACATGTTCGTAAATAAGGGGAGTTAATGCTCGTTTATCCTCCTTTGTCAGTATATCTTTTAAACCATGTTCTTCTATAATTTGCTGGGCAAGCTTATTGGTAATATGTCCTGGTATTTTGGTTAAGTCATCTAAAAATTTATGACTTTCCTGGTAACATTTAAATAATAAAGCTAATGCTAGTTGTTTTGTTGGTTTTCTTGTTTTTATAAAATTTATTTCATCTTGGGTTAGGTCAACAGCATCCATCGTTATCATCATAATTTACTCATTAAGTCAGTTCCTAGAATAGCCAGAGTCGGAACTCAGAGGCTATATTTCTGTAAAATTGTCGTTGTAATCTATCTAAAACCGGTGGTAATATCAACCACAAAAATTGAATAGGAACTACTACGATTTCATTTTCTAAAGAAATTCAAAATCCCTGGCACTCAGATTTTAATAAAAAGGAGATTTCAAAAATGCGATTTAAAATTGAGATGAGTTATCAAACAAATACCAATCCTCATTTCTTTCAAGAAAAAACTACAACCAGTTTGGTTCCTGACTGTGCCAGGGTTGTTGTTCTTGATGGAAAGGGACCTATCGCAATAAATGATGAGGTGAAGGAAAGTGAAAGGGCTGCCGTAACAACAATGGTAATAAACAATAAGACTGATTTTGAAAAGGTATCTTCTACCGTTTTAGAGAAATTTGTGGTTCACCTTAAGGAAAATTACCCTAATTTGAAAAACATAGTGGATTATAATGAAAAGTCCCTGGATAATTTAATACAAATTAATAAACTAAAAGAAGATATTCTTCATAAAGAACATGTATTGGTTCCACAACTGGTACAAAGAATTTGTGCAAGTAATTCTGAGAATAAAATTCAAGTATTAGAGCAGTTAAATACCTTTCTGCAAAACGCAACAGAGCAACAGCTTGGCCAGCTTGAAAATAAAATTTCTCAACTAGACCAAAGACAGCATTATTTCTCAGACCTTATCAAATCTATTGGTTCCATAGTAGTTGGATGGAGTGTGGGACTGAGATTGCTCTATATAGCAACCAGTAAACTCACTGAAGCAACGCCGCATGGATTGGTTCTTGGTTTATTAGGTATTGCAGCAGGATCTGCTGGCGGTTTCGCATATGGGGCCGATTTCCTAAACAGTGGTGCAGAAGATATCCACTACCCGGAAAATGATAAAATAGCTGATATTGGTACTATTTGTTCTAAAATGTAATTTTTATGGAGCAAAGGATAAACGTTTGGTAAAGGAGTGAGTGGAACGGTCAGCTCACTCCCGATGAACCCTATAGAAGATCTTCCAGTCTGACATTTTAAATTTTTGCATGAGGGCGCAAGTTCCGGAGCTCTAGGCCAGATAGTAATGAAAATTTACTTTAATTAATTAAAAATCAAAAGAGTATATTATTATGAATTGGCAACAACTTAAATTTCTTAATGCGCAAGAAGCCAAGGTAGTTAGGCCAGAAATTTTAGATACTTTTTGGGTAAATCGAATTGAAAACCGTAACGAGCAATCCATTGATTTAATTAAAGGGTTTCTCAAAGGACGCCCACCTATCCAATGGAATAATACGCCTGTTGATAGAGATCAATGGTCATCTATAATCGATACTGAATTTCGAGAAATAGACAGCAATCCTAATAAAATGAAATTCTTAAATTTATTTGAACACATATCCGATATGGATATTTTGAGTATTGATAAAGGGGAAGGGTTTGATATAGCCAAACAAAATGCACCAAAAGAAGAAATAACAGTACAACTATCTAGAGAGGATGAGGGAGATATCAGTGATTACATGACCGATATGAATATGTCTGCTTCAGTATCGATATTGTCTGAAGGGAAGACAAGTACGATTTGTACAGAAGGAAACGATGAGAAATCAATTTTTTCAATACACTCGGTTGGAAAGATTTTTACAGGTGTGCTGATTTTACGTCTTGTAGAGCAAGGGATTTTACAAGAAGAGGACTTAAACAAGCCAATACAAATTAGTGAGAGTGCTAAAGCAAAATTACCTGCTAAAGTTGTTGACCGATTAAAAGATGTGACATTGCATGACATGATGATTCATAGAGGAGGATTTGGAGATTTCGTTGGCAACTATGTAAAAGATCTTAAGCATTCGCTTGAAAAAGAAATCGAATTACCACAAATAGAAAACCTTGAAGACTTTCTATTATACGCAAATGATGAATTATCCGAACAAGGAAAAACAAGATATAGCAATTTAGGATCTTTATTAGTAGGTTTGGCAGCCGAACATGCCTATACTGAGTATCAAAAAATACATTCTGAACTTCCACCGATGCACTTTAACGAGATGCTTAAAGAATTTATTCAGAAACCTTCAGGCATGATTACTTTAACTGATAGAAGTCCATCTGGTGCAAAAGTAAATACAAGTAAAACGATCTCCGAGCCAACCCCTGAATCCCCACATCTTATAGCAAATCCAAGCGGAGGCTACTGGACCAGTGTTAGCGATTTGCAAAAGTTTGGGCAATGGCTTTACAATAAATCGAAAGAGACTGATTTTGATCGTCTTCTTTCAAAATATGGCCAAGAATTTCATCTTGATGAGAATACATTAGGGCATAAAGGTGAAAACCCCTCTGCTAGTGCAATGCTTTCTGTTTCTTTAAGTAATGGAAGAGTTATTGCTACCTTGTCAAACAGTAGTCGAACACACGCTCATGATCTAGAAGAGTCAATAAGAGAAAATATTTTCTCAAAACCAGTTAATGCAATAGTCAAAGATGCAGCAACTCATCAGTTTAAAGACACTTTAAAGCAAATGAAAGGCCTAGCGTCTACTCCTATTGAAGATAATGAGGTAGAAAATAAGAGCTCTATTACTCCTTTGAAAACAACACCTAAACCTCCATGGGAGCAATAATAACTTCTATTATCTATGCACAGCAAAGGACGACAGGCTGTTTTGAAAATGAAATACCTCATAGTGCGCATACTCAGTCCTAACCTGTACTGGAATAATTGTTTAACAATTAATCAATTAAATCTCATTGCCAGTTTGGGCTGGATATGCGGTAAAACCCAATAGACCACGTAGAGGTCTTGGTTATGCATCACCAAATGAAGTTTTTATAAAAGAAATCAGCGCCATGAAATGAAGATGGAAATGAACACTATGTTATAAAAAAGCGCTTGCACTTATAACTTGTAACCACGACGCCATACTACCTTAAAATCTGAGTATCGAATTAATCAGACTTTTCATAGATCATTGTGGGTTGTTTAAATTCGATGGCCTCCCCACCAACATTCTCCTGATTTCAAAATAAAAACTTATTTAATATAATATGCTTTATCTTTATTGTATAAATTTAGAAATTTTTTCCTTAAATTCCAATTATTGTTTTAAGGATTTCTTCTAACTCTTTCAGTCCCTCTGCAGGTAGTGATGAGGTAAAGTGCTCTTCATTAATTAATGAGATTATTTTATTAGTATCTTTACACTTAAAACCTGTCGGCAAATAATCTTCCAATGAACCTTTTCGTAGAATAAAACAATTACTTTCCTTTAGTTCATTTATAAAATCATCAATAACTTTTTCTTCATCTGAGTTTAAATCTTTTCTAATTTTTTGATGACGAATATTTAAATAGTCGCGAAAATTCTGTAAGTCTTCTAAATTTGTAGTATCTATCGCATCATCAAGCATTTTAATCAATTGTATTCCATCCATACTCCCAATCTGGCACAAAGACTCTCTAAGTTTTTTATAGTCTGGGGTTAAAAGCTTTTTAATATCTGATGAGCCTATGTTTAGAGCATAATCCAAATCTGCTATTATATTGCTTTTAATGCACAATAGTTGAAGCAGTTTACTATAATGTTCAAAACTTGATTTACCTCCTACGTCTATAAATTCAATTATTTTAGAGTTTGAAGTTAATCCAGAGTTCTCATTCGCTACATTAAAATGATTAAATAGAGCCTTAAAAAATATACGATCTGACTGTCCTTCTACCAAAGTAACCTCATCCGCAAAAAAGATAACTTCATTATTTTGACTATTAATCATCTTCAAGAGTTGTTTGGCCTCTGGTAGGTCATCTTTATTTAAGCGAACAATCTGGCTTTGAACTTTATTATTATAAACCCTAGATACATATTCTATAGAATGAGGAGTTATAAAGGATGGGGAATGAGTGGAAATTATAAACTGATTACCTGTGTCTTTAGACAATTTAATAAAGAGGTCAAATAATGACTTTTGCCATTGTGGATGAAGGTGAAGTTCAGCTTCATCAATAATTATTATTGCATCAGACACGTTTAAAAAATAAATAGTGAATAAATAGGTCAATAACTCAATTTCTCCGGAAGAAGCTGAACCTATCGGAAACTCTATTCCATTTTTTTTAAGTTTTAAATCGTAATGATTTCTATTAGAACTAATGCAAGATATATCCCAGCTATATCCCATATTCTCTAAAAACGCATCGAGTTCTTTAATATGTTCTTCCTTCTTTAAATACTCCATTGGTTTTATATGGGTATCTAAAAGACGGCGATATTTTTGAATTATTTGTCCAATAGCAAAATTAATGATTTGAGAATTAGAACGGGAAGTCGTTGATCCAACTTGTTTATTTAATTCATATTCATCATATTGATGCAATTCTATATCAGTTTTGAAATTTAACCCTCGATTAGCTGATAAAAATAAAAAAGGAGTTACAAGAGGTTTTTCATGGTATTCATCCTGAATCTGCGCATATCTTTCATAAAGCGATAAATAAGTGTGAAAGAATCCAGCTCCTTCTTTATTTTCAGAAGTAGGAATAAACGTGTCATCTCTAAGTTCAAATTTAAATTTTTCTCCAGGTTGAATTAAATTTAAATCCCATTTTTCTGTTAGGGTAGATAGACCTGCTTCTTTATACTTATAACCTGGAATTTCCTCTAAGCGTTTTGCATTACGCTTCATTTCCTCCATTTTTTGTATATCTTCTTGGGTGCACTCAATTTCTATTTCAATAAATTGAGGTCTGTTTGTTCCTAAGCTATGAGGCTCTAGAATCATTTCCTTAAGCTTTTCATTAAAACGATATTCAAATTGCTGGGATGTATTTGATTCTTGTTGATATTGAGAGCCATACAAAAACTTCCTTATTACAATAACTAATATATCTAACAGATTTGATTTTCCTCCACCATTTGGTCCAATAATGATAGAAATATTACTATCCAAAATTAATTCAGCTTTATTTAAAAAACTTTTTACATTTTCTACAGTTAATTTGCAAATCCGCATTTTTATCCAATGAAATATTTATATTTAGGCTGTTGATACTTCCATTATGATTGTAAACAACTCGAAATTTTTTACCCAATTAGCGCTAGCTAGCTTTCCGTAATGCTTCTATTACCGCATGCGGATTTCTATCAATAACAGTTAAATAAGCTCGAGTAGGCCCTTCAGGTAATCGCTCCCCTCTTTCCCACTTTTCTACTGTTCGTATGCTAAATCCAAATTCCTCTGAAAATTTCTGCCTACTCATGTGAAGCTTTTTCCGAATCGCGGACACATCTATTGCAGAGGGAACCTCTATTTTATGAGTTATTGCCCCATTTTTATTTTGTTTTGCATACTCTAAAGCCTCTTCAACTCCTTGAATTAAACTTTTTCCTAATTCACTCATGATTATTCTCCTTATAAGCGTCAACGATTTTGCCTATAATCGATTTAATAATATTTTTCTCTTCTTGTGTTAGATTATCTTTTTGGTTCTTTCCATAGACTGTTAATAAAAAAATGGGAATGGTTTGATCGTAATAATAGTAAATTACTCTTACCCCACCTCTCTTCCCTTTATTACTGTCTCCAGTCCATCTAATTTTTCTAACACCTCCAGTCCCGACAATCAAATCCCCTTGTAAAGGAAATTCGGCTATGTAATCTATAAAAGATTTTTTAGATTCCTCATCCATACATGATTGTGATTGCTTAATAAATTCAGGCAACTCAACAACAGTTTGTAATATTTTTTTTATTTTCATAATGAATACTATAACCCCATTGGGGATATTTGTCAACCCCATTGGGGTTTTTTTACTGTATTGAAAACGGGGGTTTTGTTTACTATTTCACTTAGCATAATAATTTCTTATTTTCTATATCAAAATCAGTAAATTAATATGGTAAGTTATTCTAAGTTAATTTATGATTAATTTTATTGAGATAGTTAACCAAAAAATTCGATTATGCTAATAGGATATGCCCGCGTTTCCACTGATGATCAAAATTTAAACTTACAACATGATGCTTTAGAAAATGCAGGTTGCCAACGAATCTTTGATGACCAAATTACTGGAAGCAAAATTCAGCGACCAGGATTAGAGGCCGCATTAGAGTTTGCTCGTGAAGGAGATGTTTTTGTTGTTTGGCGTTTAGATAGATTAAGTCGCTCTCTTAAAGATTTAATTGAAATGGTCGCCCTACTTGATTCAAAAAGAATTGGCCTTAGAAGTTTACAAGAATCAATAGATACCTCATCCAGTTCAGGGAAATTAATTTTTCATATTTTTGGTGCACTTGCTGAATTTGAGCGAAATCTTATTCGAGAACGAACACATGCCGGCTTACAAGCAGCAAGGGCTAGAGGTAGAAAAGGAGGACGTCCAAAAAAACTTTCAATTGATAAAGCTCAATTAGCAATTCAACTTTATGAAGGGAGACAACATAGCATCCAAAAAATATGTCAGCTAATTGGGATATCAAAACCCACCCTATATAAATATATTAATGCAAAAGACAATGGAAATTGATCACTAAGAAATTATTAAAGTGTTACAGGAGAATAATTTATGCATTCAATGAGCGTTTATTTTAAGGATAAGAGTTCTACAGCAGACTTCGTTGATGCCGTACCAGACAAGTGCCCCATATGCCACCATAAAATTTCCCCTCAACTCGAAATAGCTTTATATTCCACTCACGATATACCTTGCCGGGATATTGATGTGGTTTGGCGCTGCCCAAATCATCAATGTAATCGGTTATATTGCCCTCAGGAAACTACCGTTTCCTGCAGGTTGACTTTGGGGAGTTTGGCATGTACAAGCTCATGAATGAAGTTGAACGGTCTATGCAAGAATCAAACAATTCTCCCCATTGAAGTTTGAGCTCATTTCTTATGGTTCCAAATCCATAATGGTACTATTCTCAGTTGAGAATGAAGTTTCGCTCACATGCAAATTTATTTTTAGTTGCTTTTAACTCAATAAACTCACCAAGTATGGTTCTTCAAACACTTTTATATAATATTCGGGTAAAGCATCAAAGCATGATTTCGGGAGTTAGGGTCCGTAAACAGGTACAATATGAATAAAGGCAAAAAGCAAGCTCTGCCCCCCCTGACTCAAGATCTTTTTTAGTGGCCAAAAGCTTATCATTTTTTATAATTGGTGACAATATTTTGATTATAAAGTATTATTTCATGTCACAGTTGACATTAATTAAATAATTCATGTGGAAGCGGAACTGACAAGATTTTCGTTGCAGTTCTTTGACTACATTTTTAATTTTGGATGAAAAATAATGTTTTTAAACAGTGAAGATAAAGAACTGATACGTAATGCCCTTAATTTCCACTTTTGCACGGCAAAAACCCAAAAAGAAAAAAAATTACAACTAAAAACTGTCTATAAAATACTTGATACAATACTTAATCATTTAGAAAAAATACCACTTCAAGAAGAGACGTCTTTTACTGAGGCAGTATTTTGTTGTATCAATGAATTAAAACAAGACGAAGCCGTTAGATCCAGCTATTTCTTTTTAATCAATGAAGAGCAAATCAAAGATCCCTTGAAAATGCTAAGTAAAACAAGAAGAGGTCTGGTTAATGGATTTAACGAGACCGTTGTGCAACGAGAAATTACTCGATATTTTTTAGTAAATTTAATGGAATATGTTAGAAATAATTTGCCAATATCAGAAAGAAATACTCAATTACTTCATTCATTGCAAAAACGTATTACTGTAATAAGTTGTAATATCGAGATTGCAAATATCAAGTATGTACTTAGCTGGCTCAATGAGACGAATAATATGTCATTAAGATATAAATCCCATATCTTAAAATCAACTAACCTTTTTTTTTCTGTATTTCCTAAAGTGTCATTACTCTATCCTTTAACCTACTTTGGAGCACTTTTTTCTTTTATTCATTCTTTTAGGTCACCTTCACAGTGGATGACACACTTACTGTTTGATGTATTGAGATTTGCTACGTTTTCAGATGATTTCCAGGTAATAACGGAACGTGTAGGCTATGTCAGCTTAATCACTCTCTTTTCTTTTGGTATTGGTTATCTGGGTAATAGATTATTATCTCCTATCATTAATGAACTCGAAGATACTCGTATAAGCGAGGAAAGAATATTACAAGCTGTAATTGATTCGTTTCCCCCTAATGATGTACAAATGAATTTTGGTGATGATCGGTTTATTCTATCTGTAAAACAAAATCTTGTTAGTTCGCTCAATCTTTCCGAAAGGGTAATACAACAATTGAATTTTTAAAAACCATGATGTTCTCAAAAGATAGAGGTTCAGATCTTGCTCTTTAAAGCAAGATCTGAACCTGGACTTAGAGATAATTTTGACGAAGATCTGCTTATTGAATTTATGTTATGGATAAACTAAGATGAATGCGCACAATTTGATCATCAACAAAAACAAAGGTTGTAAAAATGAAAAAAATTTTGTCGCTTACCGCCCTTTCCATTTTGATTAGCAGCTGTGCTTCTATTCCAGCTGATCCGCAAGCAACTCGTATTATTGCTTCACCAAATTCGGTACCTAAAGGATGTAAGTACCTGGGGCAAGTTGTTGGGAATCAAGGTAATTTCTTTACGGGAGGCTTTACTTCTAATCGTAATCTAGAAGAAGGAGCAATGAATGATCTTAAAAATAAAGCAGCAAAATTAGGTGCAAACTACGTTCAATTAGTCACCAATCGTGCCGGAGTTACTGGTTCTACGAGTGGTTCTTTTAATCATAATGGTGGCTTTATAAGTGGCGGATCTGAGCAAACTAATGTCACAAACTTAGGAAATGCATATCTCTGTCCACCAAAATCAATCGGATTAGAATAAAATCTACCTCCTAGGTGCTGTCAATACTTAACGGCACCTAGAACTTAGGAACAAGAGTTAAATTACTTACAAAAATATGTTTGATGCGAGCATAGCCCAATTGGGGAGTAATCTGTTGAGATACCCAAAGTACCGAATATTTTAGCCAACTATTAGGGGTTTGATCGCCTTCATGTTCAGGTATTACACCTTTTTTGCCATCCCATTTAAAGACTGTCTTCTGGTTCATGATCCCTTGATTAAAAGCCATTAATGATAAAGCAATTTTAAATGTCGAATCAGGAGAAATTCTCTGGTTACAATAATTATTCGGATTATACTCACTAACTATTTTATGTTCATTGTAGATTTGCTGCAAAAAGCATTGAGTTATTATTTTCGCCCCAACCTATTGATTTTATTACGCCTGCTAGCTACAAAAGATTATTGTTTCCATAATACTAGAGTAATTAAATTTATATAGGTACGTCAAAATTTTATTATTTATAACCATTCAAAAACCCTTTATTCCAAATTCTCAAAATGCTATCAAATTAGAAAATAATTCAGTTTAATAAAACGTTTCCATTGCGATAAATTAAACAATATTTAATTGAAACAGTTTTTTAAATCACTATAACTCACTAAAGTACAATTTTAATACAAAAATTAATGAGTTCATTAAAACGGTGGTTATTTTAGACTTAATCCGAACTTTTTTAGGAAACACGGATTTTTGAAAATTAATTCTTGAAGAGTTGCTTCTTATTTAACCATTTAACAAAATCATCTGCACATTCGGGGACATTAACCTAAAAAATTTCTATGTTACTATGGAGTACGTCATTGTTTAATAATCTGAATAGATATGGAAGATTCAATAATTAATAAAATTATTCAACAAGAAAAAAAACTGTTAGATAAGACTGACACCTTATCAACCTTAATTGATCTAATTGATGATGAGTTTATTGAAATTGGAAGCAGTGCAAATGAGTATAATAAGACAGCGGTCGTGGACTGGCTTAAGAGCAATGATCAATCTAAACGCTCAGGTTCTTCATTCAAAACTCGTCAAATTTCTGATGACGTGATTTTACTAACCTATATTAGTGCCATTAAAGATACACCAAATTCTGAAATTAAATACGCTGCCAGATCATCTATTTGGCGCTTAAGAGATAACCAATGGCGTATGATTTTTCATCAAGGGACGCCAATGAAATAATCTTATCCATCACAAACATTAAACTTTAGCGCGCACACTTAAACGGTTAGTGCTGGAATAAAGAGCTATTAATGAACGGTTTGTGCCAGATAAGGTACGTTATCTATCTCAAACAATTAATTTGATGCATTGTATATGACTCTTATTAACTACTAAATTTATTTATTTAGAGTGACTATAGTTAATACAATTAGTCGTAATTTATAAACATTTATAAAAAAGATAGGGTAAAGATAAAATGAAGCATCATTACATTCAAAATTTTATTTAAAAAACTGGGAATCAAGCCTTGGAATCTTTTGTTATTTCTATGAATACCATAAATTTTTGATGACCAATAAAAAAGCCAGTGAAGTGGGGTTTTTACATAATTTGAATTCTTTTGTTACTACAGAAGGTAGTTTAGATCATACAATAGAATCTGCGCTTTTAAGTGTTCATGATAACTCCTCAGCAATAATATTGCGAAAAATTATAGACTTTGGGATTAGCAGTATAGATTCCAAAGAAAAAGAAGATTGGTGTGATTTTATTCTCGCTTTATTTTTAAGACACCCTTATATGATGAATGAAGCGAGAAATGACATAGAAAGTTCAATTAAAGAATTTCAAAAGGATCTTAATGCTACTTTGATTGAGTCAGTAGAGTATAAGCACTTCTATAATAATTATCATATTGAGAACATGAAAAATGAGATCAAGAATCAACGTTCCACTCTAAAATCATTATTGTTAGAATTAAATTGGTTCCTATTGGATTTTGAATCATCGACATATGATTTGTTGACAGGAGACATGCCTGTATCAATTTATAATCTAAATGACAAAATAATCACAGCTTTCGATGACATTAACGATTCTTCCATATTCTTAACTTTTCCTTTATCTCCTAAAAAGTGCTTTATAGCCACAAAATCAAAAAAAAATTTAGATAACTTTATATTTCCAATGAGGCGATTAATACGAGACTTGAATCTTAAGATGGTGGAAAAGTCTGTTTTTTATGTGTTTTCAAATACTAATCATCCCTATGACTTTATTAAAAAGCATATGAACGATACCACAGATATAAAAAGAATTTGGCAAGAACGATTGAAAAGATAATTAAAAAATTCTTTAGATTGCGTAAGTGGAGCCACCAAATAGGGGTAATCTATAATTCAACTATAACATTTTTCGTAGCTTTTCATTATGGATTGAATCAGAAGACTTAGACGAGTAGCTATACTATGTTGCCATTTTGCAAGAAATTGTTCCTATTACAGAGCTAGCCGATAGATAAAAAAACATCAAAGGTCACTAATTCACTATCTTTATTTTTTTATATTAAAGGGGACTTTGATTTTTGGACGGAGTTTCTGAACCGCTTTTAGAACCAAAATAGAAAAATAACCCTGCCCTCTCGTATAGTCCGCAAACCCATCATTTTATGACTACTTCCCAAGGGACTTTTCTCCTGGGACGTATATTTTATGCCAAAACTTCGAATAACATTTATTTCGTTGATTAAACAAGCTAAATAATACTTTAATTAACGAAAAATGTTAGGGAAGATTATTTCTGTTATCCATTTTTAATTCTGGAATTGCTTCTAATTCATCACGAATTATTTGGAAAGTGCTGTTTTTTTTATTCGCGAAAACATCTAAAACAGATACTACAACATCATTCTTTTCCTCTTCTTTTTCATCCATGCTGGCAATGGCCCCCCTAATTTCGTTCAGGATGGTGATGACACTTAAAGTTTCTTTAGGATTGATTTTTCCTATTTTTTCCCTTATTTCGCGAATGATATCTGGAGTTGCTCTCTCTTGATTTTTCATCAGATCACTATCTAATAAGCGTAAGACTCTCCTTATGTTATCTTCTCGTGTTGGCGCGGCAATAGACATAACGTTTACATAAGCTTTATCTATCTTATGAAGAGGCTTAGGCTTAACTCTATCCTCTACTCTCTCAGAAGGCGATATAGTTAACTCCTTTTGCCTTTGTTTAAGAGTGTTTTCTTTTTTATGAAAAGATTCTGCTTTTGTTTGTACTGCCTTATAGATCTCCTGATGGATTGTATTTTTATTGTCAGGTAAGTGGGATTTTTGTGCTGAGAAGTCCAGCGGTGATTTACTTATACTTTTATCAATTTCCATAGGATCCAAACCTGCTTCTAATAGCATTTTTGTCATCTCTAAGTTTCCACAATCTATCGCTTTAATGAGGTACCCTGAATGCAACTCAGTCTTTGGGATTTTTTGAAGAAATAATTGCACAATATCAGGATGATCATAAACAATAGCTAAATCTAAATAGTCGAGACCACGATTATTTTTTTCAAGAATGTTAAAGCCGATATCTAAAAAATTCTTAATTGCCTCTATATCTCCATTATATAAAGCAATGTTTAACCAATTACTGTTGAAATCTGTTAGGCTATGCATATTACTCCATTCGGCGTTTTCTGCTGTGGCATTTTCTTGAAACCTTAATCTATCTTCATTGGAAGGAAAGTGAATCCAAGTAGCAAATTCAATTTTGGGTTTTTGCTCCTCTCCACAAAAACCACGTTCGATATAATCTCCTGACTCTTCTCCACCAGGTTCATCCATATTGTCCATTTTATTCGGATCAAAAAGTGTCCAACAATTTGTTTCATCTTCACTTGGATCAAATATTAAACAAAGCGCATGGTTTTCTGAGTTTAAGCGTAAAGGAATAGGATTCTTGCAATCTTTTAATTGTTTTTGAAGTATTGCCAAATAAGAGTATAAATCCTCTGTACCATATGATCCGCTAAAAATAAGGGGTGCAGGTAATTCACCCTGCAATTTTTTTTGTTGTAATTGATTGGGTTCTACCAGGATTGCTGCTGCATTCGAAATTTGATGCTTCATTTGACTGTGAAATAACATAGGGTAATCGGAAGGGTGGAAATATAATTCAACCCCATCTAAAAACATATCTATACTTAAACGAGCTCGATCTTCAACAGGTAAATCAGCCATTAAGCTGATGAATTTATCATTAGCGAGGTCATTAATCATATGTTTATCGATAGCGACGCCCTCGTTTCTATCCTCTAGTTCTTCTTTCGCCTGTTGTTTTGCTTTTTGAAACAAAGCTAATCTTTGCGCTTTTATTCGTTCCATTTCTTCAGGGAAATTTTCTATAGGTATCAAAGCTATTTGTTTTAGACGCTCCTGAAATAAAGAATATTCTTTCAATCCCAATTGCACTGCTTGTCTTGCCATTTCACAAAGTCCAAAACACATGCCCCCAGGATTTCCTTTATATCCTAGGCTTTGCATTCTTCCAATCAACCACTCTTGGCCACGTGGGATTTTAAAAGTTTCATCATTCATAGATTAAACTTTCCAATTTCATTATTGTAAATTATAAACCATTTTGATCCATCAATAGTACTCTAGTTGCTGGCAATTAGCTGGTTTCAAGAAGTGAAAGATGGTTTTATCAATGTATGGACTCTTACCTCAAAACAGCGGTTTAAGCTGGGAAACCCAAAAATTTACAAATTATGCTAATAGCAGCTTTAAGTCCATAAGTTGCAGCAAAGAAGGAAAATATTGTACTGTAATCGGAACTTTTCAGAGTAATAATAAAATCATACCTGGCGTTTACTATAGTTTTGACGCAGGAAACTCTTGGTTTACAAGATTCTCTCTTGGTTTTACAAACTCAGGTGACACAGTACGAGACATAGAAAGTACAGGTATACGCATATCAACGAATGCCCAATAAATAAACTGTTTGGCAAGCAGAGTTAAAGTCAATTCTGTTCCTAAAGCATAGCAAATTAAAAATATTATCCATCCAAAATTTTTAATTTTTTCTGATTTCTGTATTGTATGAATTAAAAATTATTATCTAAGTATATCTCATATTTGTGATAGATAAGGTACGTTATCTATCTCAAATAATATTATATTCACTTAATATTATTAAAAATGTATTATGACATTTTTTCGATGAGCTCATTTTTATGTTACTCACTATAAAAACACTTTCATTACAAATGTCAGAAATAATGGCTACTCGTGCCGAAGAAGTAGCTATTGAACATCAATTGAAAATCGCAGTGGCCATAATGGATAACCATGGGAATCTAAAACTTTTTCGACGCATGGATGGGAATGGTTTTATTAGTATTCGCATGGCACAACTAAAAGCTATGACATCTGCGAGTATGCCCATTTCTACTAAAGATTTAGCTGAAAGAAATAAATCCTTTGATAATTCACCCTACTCCTCTGTTCCTGGAATCGTATTACTAGAAGGTGGATTACCAATTATTTCTAAAGATGGTCAACATTTAGGATCTATTGGAATTAGCGGAGCGACTCCAGAACTTGATGGACTATGTGCAAAAGCTGCTTTAGAGGCTATTGATGCTTATTTATAAATTGTAGAGACTTATAAAAAATTGCATACAATAACTTGCATTAATAACGATCTTGAAAATCTATCATTAGAGTGTACTTATTCATTCAAACCAATTAGGTAAGAAATTTATCTGGGGAGAACCATTGCTCACCGTACACGTCTGCGTTGCAGGCTGTCCGACTCAAGAAGCAGAGCACCTATCGGCTTAGTTCCAAAGGGTCTCGAATAATTATAATTACATAGTTTCCTCAGATACGGTCTTTGATCTCCACTGTTAATTTATATAAAGTATTAGCCTAACAAAAAGATGTTTCTCCTCATTTCTCAGGGAGGAACAACCCATTACCCTATATTTGATTATCATTTACGGGTTCTTACATTCATATCGAAATTGATTAAGATTATCCCTTTGAAGAGATAGTTTTTTTACAAATATCGCAATAAAATGATTTTCTAATCTCTAGCCATGAGCGAGGATGCTCGTGAGCTTTCGGCAGGTCTGTTTTCAGTCACAAGGTTTTGCCGAAATCAGGGGCAAAATTTTTAATATTTTTGTTAATCCTCCCTTAATGTAAATATTTTATACTTTCGTTATTTTTTAATAAATTCTATAAATAAACATGAGTCGATATAATTTATACTCAGCACAAGAAATTGATCAATTAGATTTAGAAACATTTAATCGTTGGCTTTTATTTCTTTATAAAAATCCTACCCAAAGCAAGAACTCTTCTTATGGGTCAATGCAACCAAGCTATAATTGGCTCCATGAGTGTTGGTGTGCCGATACTCAAGCACATTCTCGATCAACTTTTTCTAATATTCGTGCTAAATACGAGGAGCGAATTTTAAGTGCAGTAGAGAACAACGATAAAAACTCGACTATTCGTTTATTAAGCTTAGGAAGCGGTGGCTTATTTCAAGATTTAATGATTCTTTTAAAGCTTTATTATAATGGCTACAAAAATATAAAGTTAGATTGCATCGAAACCGATAATAATCAGGCGCAGCAAGAAATTTTACAAGCAATCATTAATCGATTAAATCAAAATGGCGCAAATATTAGAGTTCGACATTTTAAAACTGTTGAAGAAAGAAAAGCAGGTACGGATAGTTCTCAAACAGAATGCGATGTAGTGTACGCGATTGATTTTGATGATATCGGAAATGTGGTAGGTAAGGATTTTTCTAAAAGACAATTGAAATATCGGAGTAGCGACAGTCTCACCGATGAATATTGTCCTCTTTTTCTTGGAGCTTATGCAGAATTAAAGAAGTCTGCTTCCTCTTTATTCTTATTAACTTTTGGAAAAAATTACATTTCCCATCTCGGGGAAAAATCAGCCGTTTATTGTGATGAATTTGATCATCAATTTGAAAGGAGAATTTCTCCTCATGCTTATTATGATTATTACTATATTAATGCAAATCTATCCTCTATTTTATTGCATCTTCCCTTTTTAAAAGCAAAAAATAAACCTCTGCTTATTAATGAGGAAATTTTAAGCCCAAGCACGAATGAGGCATTAAAGAAGATATTAGCCAAACATAACATTCCTTATTTGATTGCCTCAACAGCTGAAATTGGAAAAAAATTAGATGAAGAAGCAGCTACTGTACTTGTAATTGATGATTCGGTACATGATAGGAATCTGGTTGGAGAGGAGTATCTTGATGTAGATTTTAAGCATGGTCATGCACAAGTTACGCGTAATGACATTCGCGGCAGGAATAGGCGCGTTGATGTGTTTTTTTCTTTTAATGAAATTAAAGTAAATCAATTTACCCAAAGAGTTAAGCAATTATCCATTGATGAATGCATTGAAAAAGTAAATGTAGGCATCAGCAATTATTTAGATTGGTGCAAAAAAAATGCAGCGGGAACACGTGGCATAACGCGTTTTTCACATTGGTTTCATGGTGAGAGTGGGGTTTTAAGAGCTCAAAACTTGCAAAAGGTAATCAGTGATTCCCCTAATCTAAATAATGAGGAGTTTTTATCTCTATTAAACAAGCAGTTGCAAGGATCTGGAAATACGCGTCATTCCTTGACTCGCTTTATTCACTCTGCTTTGGCCCGAGATAATGAACTCGAAACTTTACCTGATGTAGATTTTAAAGAAGTGCGCTCTCATGTCGGAATAGGATAAAGTTAATAGTTTTAGCTTGAACGTGAATTTCCTCAGAGCATAAACAATTGATTCATCAATTAACCTATTGATTTCAAAAAGGAAGCACCATATTACATGGTGAAATGGATGCAATAGAGAATGCGGGTAGACAGCAAGCTAAAGTGTATGAGCAATCTATTTTATACACCACTCTTTCTCCTTGCGTCATGTGCAGCGGAGCCATCCTTCTTTATAAAATTCCTTATGTTGTGATTGGAGAAAATCAAACCTTTATGGGTGAAGAATCGCTATTATCGTCACGTGGTGTCAAACTTGAGGTCTTACAGAATAAAGAATGTATCACTATGATGAGACAATTCATTGCTCAAAATAGAAAGTTATGGAGTGAGGATATAGGCGATTAATTTAGTTTCTTCAAGGGTAACCATGGGAATCTAAAACTTTTTCGACGCATAGATGGGAATGGATTTATTAGTATTCGCATGGCACAACTAAAAGCTATGACATCTGCGAGTATGCCCATTTCTACTAGCTTGCTATTATTTTTAATAAGAACCATTCTCGATTTACGCTCAACTAAAGTCGTAATCGCTTTTTTTTTGTTATCCATAAATTGAATCGTATCCCCATCCTGATAGCCTCGGATGGCAAAAACCAAGACCATTTATTCTGAATTAGTTCTATCTTTGAATACAGGGGACCTGAGGTAGCAGCCTTGCTGATACCCACAAATATAAATCTAAACCTTAGGTTTTTGGGATTGTAGGTATTGTAATTCTTCAGCAGCTAAATTTTTAATTTCAGCTGGAAGAATACTAAAAACTTGAGTTTTCAGACCAACCCAACCTGGATAGCTTACAATAAGAGAAAATTGATTATTGGGTTGCGATTCGATAGACACTTTAGATGTTCCATCACTCTTCACTCCTTTGTCTAGGTAATCACGCCAATTTCGTATTATACATTTCTCTGCTAGCCTTCTTTCTTCTTCTGAAACCATGAGTGGCGCTGCTACTGATTCAAAAAAAAGATTTAACCTTTGTCTCGATGGTATTTTTACCCTTTCATTAAAACTCTCAATTTTTTTCTGTGCCGCTTTTCCTTCACTAACTTTCTTCTTGGGATTATTAATATATTCCCTCGCAGTTTTTAGATCTAAAGAAAACTCACCAATTGGTTTGTAGGTAAGATTCCTATAAGGATGAACAAAAACCTTAATATTTTCTTGGTCAATCGCTTCGAAACTCAACCCAGCAGTTCCATCGCTAGGAACCCAATATTCATTACCCTCACGGTTATTTCCGTAAAAATCACCAGGATTATCTAAAATATATCTTTTTAATTTTTCTTGCTCCGTATCGCTAAGCGGCATAGTTGGTTTAGGTAATGGGGGAAGCGGCGTAGCAGTCAACAAATTATTAATTCTTTTTAAAGCTGCTTGTACGCTTGCATCCGTCTCTTTAACAAATTCACTTTTTGATATAAATCCCGAAATCAGTTTTCGTTGCGCGGAATCCATCAATCTAATAGATCCGATGAGCAAACTCTCAATATCATTCAAGACAGGTAATTTTGGATCTGATTCTTCATAAGTATGAATTAGCTTGATAATAAGATTTGCATTTGCTTTTGCTAACTCCTTCATATCCTTGGAAGTAAGTGCTCGCCCTGTTTTAAATTCAGATGATGGTTTTTTCATAAACGCCTCAGGTTTTCTACAGTCTACCTGATTATAACATGAGTGTAACGACTAGCAGATCTTGCATTGGTTTTCCTGGAGTTGATATTCATAGCAAATGAGCGACGAGGAGTAACTTATAATTAAAACTATTTTATTATGCGTAGAAAGAAACCTAACTACATTCTTCAGCAAAACCAAACTACTAGCTGAATATAAAAACCACAGGCCATAATTTTCACATAATAAATTGAGCTTTAAACAGCTCTGCAAGACTCATTCTTTAAAGTAATCAGGGTAAATAAGAATTCGCCCTGCTCGTGCCGGTGGCTACAAGATAAAATTCCCGGACAAGTCAGCGTGAATTCGGTGAAAGAGAAGATGATTTGTATAAAGATTCTCATATGACGAACATTACTTAATATTCAGTTCATTTCTCATCGGTAAAGTGTTCGTCATACTCGTTTATTAAAAGGCGGCCTCAGAGATGAAAAATCCCTTACACTTCATTTTTGAATCTGAAATTTATCCACATGCACGGACGCTACGCACCTCTGTTGGGAGAAAGTTTTTAGACTCTTTTAATGTTATCAACGGCGATATGTCGACAGAAGAGGAAGAACCAACCTTGGGTTTATTTGATGTCCTTACTTTAGGTATCCCTGCTGCACTTGCAAGACTTGACGTATTTATAACAGAGCGATTTAACGACCTATTAAGAGACGATAAAACTAATAGTTTGGAATTAACATTATTTGCAGTAGGCACAGTTATTAATTTTATGTTTAACCAAGCTCCGCGATTTCTTTTTTCTGGAATAGTTGCAATTGTCGCTTTTTTACCAATAACTTTGCCGACTCATCTAATTACAATTTTAATTGATAATTTCAGGGACGATAGTATGTCCAAAGCCATCAACCTCAAAGGCACAGGTAAGGGTGGGGAAGAGAAAACACTTAAGGAGGCATTAACTTGGCATAATCCTTATAATAAAGCTAGCGGTCTCTATAATATTGAAGAACTTCATAGTGAAAAACTGGATGAGGAAAGAGTAGTTTTATACCTTCCCGATGATGGAGGAAAATGGTCTAGGAGAGATTTATTTATCTTCAAATATCATTCAAATGACCAAGGCGTTAAAGCGTTGTTTACTCATAACATTGGTGGTGTTGCCAAACAGTGCCCTGAGCAAGCGAGACAAATAGCTGAACAAAAGTCTGACGAACAGACAGGATTGAAAATCTAAGACAACCATTCCAACCTATAACTCAAGATTCAGCCCCATTCAATTAATACTGAATTACCAGGGACCTTAATGGTTTTAGGATTAACGGAAGGCGCACCAAAGTGCGCAAAATCAGGATGAAACTATAATTTGTAAATTATGAACATGGGCTAGAACACCAGCTTCCCATCCTCCTGCAATCAAATGTTCCGCATTTTTTTGTAGGGTCAAAGCAACCTGACCCGAGAAATGCACTTTTTGAGCAGCTTTATCATGAAAGGCATCAAAGATAGCATAAGTATCTTTGTCAGTTTTTAAAGCAACCCAAAAATAAGTTTTGGGTTCTGTTGCATTAATAAGTTGAGAACCTTCTCTTAATAAAAGTTCTAATTCATGACTTTTGCCAGGGTTTGCCTTAAAAACAAAATAAGATGCTTCTTTAGCAGCCAAAACCATATTCAAATTAAAATTATTAGAAGCAATGACATCATAGTTACTTACATGAGGTAACACACCTTGAGCCCACCCTCCTACTACCAATTGCGAAGCATTTTCTTTTAAGGCATTAGCAACTTGCCCAGTAAAATGCTGCTCCCTTCCTTTTTCATCGAAAAAAATATCAAAAATAGCAAGATGATTATCTTCCTTTAACGCAAACCAAAGTGCCGTATTAGGTTCGGTTTGTCGCACAAGTTGAGCTCCTTTTTTAAGAAATTCTTCAAAATTTGTCATGAATTCTTGTTTGCTTTCCATATTGATATAAGTAGCTTTATGAATGGTATTCGCGTTAATTGGCATGGTTGTTTTACTCGCATAGTTAGAAGTTATAAATCCAAAAGTAAGAACACAAATCGATAATAGTTTAATTTTCATAGGCCCCCGATAATCTATCTATTAATAGATAGATTAATTAGATAAAAAATTTTAAAATGTTCTTTTAATATATTGTTTCACTGTTTCAACATATGAAATATCCTCATACAATCTCGACATTAACAAGCCCCCTTCTAGTTGGACTAGAATATACCTGGAAAGTTCCTCAAGCTGAACAATGTCTATTTTTTCTTTATCAGGAACTCCTTCACTGATGACTTCTTTTATCCACTTTTCCAAAACATTAAAAAAAGTTCGGACTTTAACTTTAACCTTTTCTGTTAATGAAATTACATCTGAGGCCAGCATGCCACCTAAGCACATTTTCATCCCATCATGCATAGTTAAAGAAATGACCTTATCCACTAAACTCAATAACTTTTGTTGCAAAGATAAAGAGGCATTAAATTTCAGTTCATTTAAAAAAAATGACAGTCGATACAATTGCCAATCGATTACAGCAGCAGCTAAGTCCTCTTTAGCTGGATAATAGTAATGAATACTTGATGTTTTAATGCCCACCACGTGCGCTATATCTTTATAGCTAAAAGCGTTATAACCCATTTTTTGGATTAAGCTTTCTGCTGTGATTAATATTTTTTCTTGCGTCGGCGTAATTTTCATAAGCGCCATTCTATCTATTGGTAGATGCATTGTCAATTTATTTGTTGTTTTTAAAATAACCATCAATTCTCTATTTTTCTGATTAGAGTCAAGCAAGAAATTTTAAGTCGTCAAACGGAGTATGTATTCAGCGGAGCCTTTTCTCTTCAACGAAAAGAGAAAAACTTTTCACATTTTCTAAGTAATTAAACCTGCTTTAGTATAAAAATGAGCTTCCAAAATCTATAGTAGACAAGTATTTATTTCTAGTTTGCTTGTGATGATTTAGTAGAACAAGCCTGGGGTAATTTCTCTGGTATCGAACGCATTTCTTGCAATAATGCATTACGAAGAATGGTGCTATTTGCTTGGGTTGCACCAGACCAAAAACCGGTAGCGCAGGTATTTGTATTACAATCGCCGCCAAAAGTAAAAAAAGTTTGGCCTCTCTCTATCGTACAGTTACACAAAGCACGTTTTGAATTTTGCGGATCAACGGTACAGGACATATCAACACAATTCGTCCAGGGTAGTCCTTCTGGGCAATTCATTGATCTTTTCGTTTCAAATTGCGCAAATGAAAATGTGGAAATGAGTGACGTGACTTTGTATTTATCTTGAACAGGCTTTCTCTCCTTGCACGTTTTATAACCGGCACTTTTACCTTTTTCGACTACGCAATCGCAAATTGCTTTGGTCAAGCTTCCAGGGGTGGGAATACAGCGAGCAGAAGTACATAGTGCATAATCTTGATCGCATATAATTGGAGTTGCAGAGGCCTGGGCAAAACCATTATTCAGAAAGATAAAAGCGCATATTAATCCAATCATGTTTCTCAATATGGAGTCCATTTTTAATATTCCTTTATTTTTATTCATCATAGAATATCCATTTTAAATGAAATTCGAAAGAATACACGATACACAGCTCTAGTAAGAAAAATCTTTCCTTATAAACAATGAAACATACATTTTAAATAAATTGCTTTTTATTTCTTAGTAGAAATTGTAACTCCAATCGCATTGCCCAAAATAACAAGTAGTGAAAAAATGAACATATAAATTATTTCTATAACGATAAAGGAACTGATTTTTCCAAAAAAAACTATATAAATAAATTGCCCTAAAACAATGCCAACATAAGAGGACAAAAACATTTCTTTGAAGGTTAATCCAATAATCAGTCCATAACAAAAAAGACAAAAATAATACAATATGATGCTTTGCATCAGTTCTACATTAAAGATTCCATTAAAAAAAAACCATAAACAGAATCCAACAAAAAATCCTTCCAGGAAGTGTAAAAAGATTTTCTTCAAAATATATATTCCATTTTCATCACTTAAATCCACTATATCTAAGATTAGAAAGAACATATCTGATTTGGGCATGCAAAACAGCTCTTTTATCTACTTGCCCTAAAAAAAATTTCACAGTAGTCTTTACTGGGTAATATCATTATTAATTCGTACTATCTGGAAACTTGGCTTTTGCTGCTTCAAGGTCGATTTCCAGAAAATGATTAATTTTAATTGTTGCTGGGCTTGCAGGAGCTGAAAACTGAACATCAATATTGCTTTCGGTATGCGTTGTTGGATTGATTTCAGAAGTGCGGATTACCGTTGTTTCTTCAATTATTTCCAGAGGAACCTTTTCTGCACTCGTTTTTGCTGAAGTTAAAAAAAATATCATATATTGCAAAGTGGCTTTAACCGATAATTCTTCATAGATTCTTAGATACAAGTACAAACCTTGTAAATATCCATCAACATGATGACCAATTTGTGCATGGCAAAAAATACAGGGTTCTACCAAACTAATGGTAAAATGCATGGTTATTTTTCTAATCGTTTTGCCTGCAGGGTTTACAGTCGTAGTTACTGCTTCTGTAAAAAGCGGTTGATAAATATAAAAGGTTTTGTCTTGTTCAGGATCGTAATAAACCCCTTTCCAAAACTCACTATCTTCAACATCGGCATCTTTAATTAAGTCATTATCGTATAGGAGCTCCACAAGGTATTTTAAATTTTCAAATTTCATAGGGTGGCAAAAACGGATAGACACAATTTTATCTTTCTCCCTCACAATGTCTTTGCCGTTTATTTTAAAAGCAAGTAAAGCGTTCTTATTCAATAACTTATCTTCAGGAATTTTAATTTCAAAAAATCCTTTTTCTTCGACATCAGAAAATTCCAAGGGAATGAATTGAACGGGTTTATTAATTGTCACATCTTTAATATTTACCTTTTCAACGAAAAGATAGATACCTTGAGTACTTGTGGTTAACCCAAAATTGGATTTTACCCGGGGGATTTTATCAATTGATCTTTTGGAATCATTGGGATCTTGAACTTGCTCCCAAATGTCAAAAGGTGCATTAACAAACTCGATGCCAATCGCTCTGCTGTTAGTAATCTCGCCATGAGGAACATTCGCTGCAATATCAACCATTTGATAAATATTTCCTTTACTATCTTTAATATTTCCAATCAAAAAGTGGGCAGGGACATTGAAGGCAGCCGAGGCATCCATTTTCATGCCCGCCGTTTCATGCAAAAGGATTTGCGTGGGTCTGCCTGAGCCCCTGGAGGATAAATTCTGTAAATTAGAGCTTTTCCAATTTTTAAAATTAAAGTCCGCATCAGTTATAGTGTATTCTTCTGTAAAAGCAACCAAAGTATTTTCATTAACCGGTTTATATTCTGTATATTTTCTTTGCGTAACCTTATTGGTGGCATTACTCCATACAAGTGCTGATTCGCTTTCTACCGAAATAACATAATTGCTATCCGCTTTTAATGGACGATCGTTATCGATGGGAAAATCAGTTATATTAGGTTGATTTCTATGAAGTTCGATATATCGGGTAGCAAGGGTACCATGCACCTCAAATACCTCAGAATTCTTGGTCATATCATAATTTTTCTTATTAAAGAAAAAGACAACATAGTGGCGATCAATTGGTGAAGTATTCTCATAAGAATCTACTCTAAAAAATCCTGATTTTGACATTAAATCAATGACATCATCTTTTTTAAAATGCTTTCCGGAAGCAAAAAATTCATTTTCTGCATTATCAAAAGCATTGCTAACATCCTCACCATAATTATCCATTTGACGAACAGCAGGTACTCCAGGGCCGCCCATAATAATTTCCCTCTTCAACAGGCCTCTTTCAAATATCACGGACAAAGCCGTGGTACGCCAATCTTGAATAAATTTAATTCAGTTGGATCAGCAGTTCCTTTTTATACGGGAGGTTCCTGTCTCCCCGTAAGAGGATTATAAGTAACCTTAACAGGAACTACCTGATCAGTTGGCAAAATTTCCACCCATTGATCAAAGACCTGGAAATTCCTATCAGGATTATTCGGATCGGGATTGCCAGGATCATAACGAAAACTCCCTTGCAAAGGATAAAAACCATATTCATAAACCTTATCAATGGGGGTTGCAGAAACTTTATCATCATCATGAATTTCTGCCCCTTTAGGATAATGATCCGTTTTATTGGATTCTTCATGCTTTTGTGAAACCTGGGTACACAAAAAACGAATTGCATCATTAATAGTTACCTGTGAATGGGAGCCTACTTCATCTGCCGGATCAATCGCTAATAATTTCGCTTTGATTTCATCTAATTCAGATTGAGGTGCTGCATACGCGGCATCCAATCCATCAGCCCCCTCTACATTCACATTTTTCAGCCAATTAATCGCCGCGAGTTCTTTACCAGGACGAATGGGGATAACAGCCTTAACCCAGGGGGCATTGAGAAATGCATTGCGTAAATTATCTCCATCTAATTGCAATAACCATCCTAGAGAACTTCCCATTGGTGCAGGTTGCGACTTGTCAGTAACTAAATAATTATCCTCTCTTGCCACATTATCTGACCAATTTACCGAATCTGCCATCAAACTTTGAAAATCACCTACACCCAAATATTGACTGAATTTTTTACGCGGTTTCCACCATTCTGGCGCAACAAAATAGAGCATTTTATTGACATCAAAAATGGAGTTAATCAATTCGGATAATATATGTAATGTTTTGGGTTCTGTTTTTACCTGATAATGAATATCGGTCATCAAGGATTTAATTAAACGACGATAGACAATTATGCGCTCTTCCTCACGTAAATCTTCATATTTACGCTTGTTAATATTACTGGCCATTTCGATTCGTTCTTTAGCAGCAGTTATAAAGGCTTGTCTCGTTTTCTCAGCATTAGCAATATCAATGTCAGTTGCTGCTGCTTTCTTGGCTGCATTGCCTGCGGCTATTTCCGCTAATTTTACCGCTGAAGGCGTATAATGAAGCGTGCCTCCAACAACAAAATCAATTCGTTCATCCCATTCCAATCCGTCTGGCCCCGTGATCACCCCAATTTCAATTTGAGAATAATCAGGGGTAAATTTGCCATTAAAAACCCACACTTGATTTTCAGAATCTTCACCACTGTGTGAAACATATTTTATATTGATATATCGATTTGGATAGTTTGATTTTTGTAATTCAAAGCCGTCAGGAGGCGGTGGGACTTGAAAGGTAGTCAAAGGAACAAAACCTAACTCTGGAAAATCTTGATTATTCTTCCTGTTATCACCAAAATCCCAAATGGCCTGCACAGTAAAATTGTTTGAAGTATCTGGAGGAGGTACTGTTTCTGTTATCAGTGGCTTGGGAATTAAATCAACCGGCTTCGCAATATGTACTAATGTAGCTAAACCTAAATCTTCACCAGGCTCATCGACAAAAGTTTCCCAGCATAAAAAACTACCAATATCCTGGACCTGTACACCCACCTGACGCATTTTTCTCCTTAATTCGTAATTAATTAAATCAGAAGTAATATTTGATAGAACATAACGCTTGCTCGAAGTATTCATTTCTTCGGTAATGGTTTTAAAGGTCGATTTGAAATTTTCCCGAATTTCTGAAGAAAGTTTTTGTGTTTGTTCGCGCATTTTTTTATGCGTTGTTTCTCTTGCTGTCTGTTGCGTTCTATCCATATTTAAACTACCTGTCGCTGAGGCACTGCCTGTTCCCCACGATTGATTCACTGTCGTTGTAAAACCCAATTTTAAATCATTTTTATTATCTTGTTTCACAGCTTCACTGATTTCATCTTGTTCTGTAGTACTTTTCTCAGTTTTAGTAATCGATTCATAAGCAGTTTCATAGGTTTTCTCAGTAATTGTTTTTCTTGTACTAATTTCAATAAGTTCCACTGTTGAACCAGGAGCTAACCAGACATGGCCTGTAGGTGTTCCAAGAAAAGTATCAAGCTCAAAAAAATACTGTCGAAAAAGATGTACAATTCCTAACGGTGATAAAGAGACATTATTAATGTCTTTTTTAGGATCAAAAGTCAGATAGGGATCTTTAAAATCTTCAGAAGAGTTTTTCACGGTACTCCAAAATGCATCCTTACTGTTATAGTTTGCATTGGAGTAGAAGATTTTATTCAATGAATCAACAGATTGGTTGTTGACCAATTCGATAATGATTCTTGCAATAATCGATTCCGTCTTCAATTGGGTAACAAGTTGCTGATAAAGCTCTTCTTTATATTTCATAATCCTTTGAAATAGACCTTCATTTGTCTCACCTGGATTTGGCCTTAAGGCACTAAATCGCTCACATTTTTCACGGAACCCTTCCTTATAATGGCTAAAAACATGTTCCTGAAGAATGTTTTTTAAGTCATTATTTGCAATAAATTCTCGCCATTGATCGGCTTTTTTAACCGATTTTTTTTGTAATCTTTCACGTAGCTCTTGTAACAAAATGGAACGTTGATTCAGTAATTTTCCAGAAGGCAAGAATTCTCCTAAATCAAAATGAGGATCGCCTAGTCCGCAACCTCGCAAATTGATTTCTGCTATAGATGTTTCGCTTACAAAATGTTTGATAAGCTGATCAAGTAAAAATTCATTTTGAAGTTGAGATGATTTTTCTATACGTCTCAATATTCTTTTTGATTTCCAACCAATAAGTGGTTGATAGACACCAAACATTTCACTTGAATAAGGAAGAATATTCTTGAATTGATCATAATTGGTTATTTTTTTCATGCTGATAATCCTCCATGATTAATCGCATTACTTAGGAAATAACTTGCTTCGACCTAAACTATTCATTCATGGCTACCAATCAACATGAAAAAATCGAGTAGAGGGAATCCTATCTATTTATTAAAATTAGTCCAAAATAATTATATTTTCCATCCGTGGAATAATACTCGTATTTAATTCTGAAAATTACGGAGTTCGTATTATGGTATTAGGAGGATCCCACACAAGATATTAAAGTGATTTTTTGGCCAATCGATTTAAAATATGCTTAGGGAGCAATAACCAATAGTGTCCTTCATTTTTCATATGTTCGCCTAGAAATTTTGCAAGCTTTCCTGACCCCCAATAAATATCACCGCGCATAAAACCACGAATTGCACCGCCCGTATCTTGCGCAATCATAAGGCGCTGAAATTGTTTCTCGTCCACTTGATTTTTGTCAGGGCGTTTTGTATCTAACCACAACGGAGCACCAAGCGGAATCCACTTTTTGTCTACTGCTAAAGAATAGCCTGGTGTAAGTGCCATTCCTCCGGCTCCCAGAGCCATAGGCTCCCCTAAATCCTCAAAAAATACAAAGGACTTATTCCTCTGGATAATCGTTTTTGCTTTTGCAGGATGACTCTCTAAATAACGTATAATCGCTGCTTTAGATGCATTATGTCGAGTCATGATCCCCTTATTAATCATTACCTTGGCGATTGATGTGTAGGGAGCACCATTCTCGCCTGCATAGCCTAGGTATATGTTTTCACCATTAGGAAGTTGAATAACACCCGAACCTTCTATCTCTAAAAAAAGCCGTTCAGCAGGGCTATGGATCCAGGCAATCACCGGTGCTTTTTTCTTAAGGGCTCCATTATCGATTTGCTCACGGGTATAAGAGGTTGAATATTTTCCCTTCGGTAATCCGTAAATTGGCGTATTGTATTTGGGACTTTTTCTTAAATTCCCTCTTATTTTGGGCATGTAGTAGCCCGTAAATAAACCATGAACTGGTTTTTTTTGTGCAAACTCAATAGGACGAAACCACTTTTCAAAAAAAGCTTTTGCTGAATCTTCAGAGACTGAATCCAGAGCTATGGCCGCCTTACAGGCTGGATGCCAATCTCGAGTTTTTAATTTGATATGTTGTGTCCTGATCGTATGGGATGGCGACTGTTTCAAAAGTGTCTCACACGACTTCTGAAATGCTGATAAAGATTTTTTAACATCTGCAGTATCCCAACCTGGCAATTCCTCAAAAGATACTTTTGTCAAAGCAATATTTCTGCTTTTCATAATGACCTTTCTTGGGGTGTGCTTAGGCCGAGGGCTTTTTCTTGCAACCACGACTTTATATGCACTCTTAGGTGCTATATTCGCTATTTTTTCAGCACTCTTATGTGAAGTATTATTGTTTGCCGTAACGTTTCTTACACTTTCGGTTTTAATAACTTCTTTTGTATTATTAATAATTTCTTTTTTAGTGTTAAGAACTTCTTTTTTAGGATGTAGTGGTTTTGTTGAAACCTGGGCTTTCTTATAAAGCGTCAATCCAAACATACCGAAGGTAAGACAACTAATACCAATTATTATGCAAATTAATTTCCTACTCATAGTTGCGCAAGGTTTACATAAGATGAAATTGAAATCAACACTTTTTAGTATTTTTTATGCAAAATTAAATCTATTTAATAAAATATAATTCTATTTTTACTAAATTTGAACAAATAAATTCTTTCTTAAAGCGATATGAGTAGTCGATTGCAAGGAACTAATTGGCTCATTATGAATTAATTATGCGCAATAAGACAGCTTAAGAGCCGCCCTTTTCCGTCACTGCTGCAAACCACAAATTAATACTTTCAACTAATGTAGGATGGGCAAACATAACATCACGTAATTTCTGATAAGGCATCTCCAATTCCATAGCCAATTGGATTACCCCAAGGATTTCACCAGCCTCGGCACAAAAAATGGAAACACCTAAAATACGATCCGTTTTTGCATCAATCACAGCTTTCAGAACACCAGTTGTTTCACCTTGTGTTTTTGCTCGAGGAACAACTGCAGCAGGAATTTGAGCTATTTTTAGAGAATAACCTTGAGCAAGCGCTTGTGACTCCGTCATTCCAATACGCGCAAGTTCTGGGTCGAGGAATACTGTATAGGGAATAAGCCGCCCTTGTATCGAATGTTTATTCTGTGGATTTTGTAGATTATGCTTGACTAAACGATAATCATCTAAGGATAAATGCGTAAATTGTGCCCCACCTTTTACATCCCCCAAAGCCCAAATACCTTGGGTTGTGGTTTCTAGATATTCATTTACTTTGATAAAACCACGCTCGTCAAGCGCAACTCCCGTTTTATCTAAATTTAATCTGGCTGTATTCGCAACACGTCCCACAGCAATAAGAATATCGCTTCCACGAATAAGCTCGGATTTTCCATCTTGATTTGCATTGATGATTACTTCGCCTTGTGCTTCTTCAATACTGTTAATTTTAGTATTAAGTGCGAAATGAATTCCTTCTTTGGTTAGCATATCAAGAACTTGCTCAGCAATATCTCTATCTTCACGACCAATAAACTTGCTGTCCGCTTCGATTACTGTAACGTCCGCGCCCAAGCGACGAAATAGCTGAGCAAACTCCAAACCAATATATCCTCCCCCAACTACAAGCAAATGCTTAGGCACTCTATCAACATTCATTAAGCTGTCATTAGTATAATGTTTTACTTTGTCAAGCCCCGGAATGGAAGGTATAAGAGGTAAAGCTCCGGTATTAATAAAAATTTTATCGGCAGTAATTTCTAATACCTTTTTACCCTCTCGTGGTAAGGATAAATTCACTTCAATCGTCTTAGGCCCTACAAAATGTCCACGACCCAGCATAAGATCCATTCCTGAGTCTAAAAATTGTTTTAAATTCGCATCACGCATCGCATTAATTACCGCGTCTTTACGGGCACGAACCGCTTTAAAATCAATAGGAGCCAGGGAAGCCTCTAAACCATACGCTGCGGCTGAACGACAATAGTGGGCTATCTTCGCTGATTGTACGAGTGTTTTTGTAGGTATGCATGCTACATTGATGCAAGTACCACCAATTTGATTGTCTTCGATCATAGCAACTCGCTGCCCCTGTTTTGCTAAATCGACAGCCAGAGTTTTACCGCCTTTACCACCACCTAAAACGATTACATCATATTTTAATGTCATGATTTTTCCTTAATATTCAATTAAAACATGCATATTAATAAACTATAGAAGCAAAACATCTTATTTTGAAACATTATCCTGGGTTTTAGATCTTTTTTTATTCGCTTGAGTCAAAATAGCTAAATTTTCGAGTACCAAAGTGCGCCAAAATAAGAAACTCGAAACATAGCAGTCCTATTAATCGCGAGAAAAAAATTAAAAGAGATAAGAGAAAATGGTACTTTATATTCGCTGCGAGAGTAGATACCGATAAAACTATGTGGATTGATGCCATGATTAAAGACAATCATGGCATTTTATTTAAAACCACCAATGAATTATTAGTCTGCCTTTGTAAGAGCAAAGTTAGCAGTAAGGTTTATGGTGCTTATGCCAAAAGTATCATTGACCGAATTTGAAGAATTATTATTCTTACTAAAGCTAAGCGTAGAAACGTAACGAAAATCTAAGCCAAGAGTAGTAAAATCATCAAGATAATAGTAAAACCCTACAATCCCTTGTGCAGCAAATCCTGTGTTTGACGTGTTGAAACTTTCGTTGATGATCGGCGCACAAGTACCCAAAGTAATACATTGCTCATTCGTTATAAAGGCAGCATGATGTTGGATAAACGCCCCACCAAAACCCGCACCTAGATAAGGAACGAAATTCGAATTGTCACCGGAATCATTAGTGAACTGAAAATCATAATACACATTGACCAGTCCATAAACACCAATCACATTACCATTAAATCCTAAGCCTGTATCCACAAAAGCAGCAGGGCATACTCCTTCTGGGCCTAATACCTTAGGGCTAATAAGTGTACAAGAACCCGACTTGAGTGAGCCGTAATTATTTATATTAAAGAGAAGCTCAGCTTCTGTTCGAAAATTTTTTATTTTATAGCCAAGAGCAGCCCCCACTCCACCACCGACTGGGCCTAATTGGATTGTTCCTAGAGAAGCCAGGTTGTTAATTGTAAAATTAATATCAGGACTTGAGGCATGGCTTATCTGCCCAAGTAAATTCAAATAAAGCCCTTCAACAGGATCTGAACTAAAAGCATTGCTACTAGCCATCAAACCCAATATAAATCCAAATTTTATTATCTGTCTCATTCTATATCCTATATTAATTCCAAAGGACAAAGTGCAATGATTTCTGCACAACTGGAAGGCTATATGAAAACATATACCCGATACAAATTTTTTAATAATTAAATCTACATGATATTGAAAGTATCCTTAGCCCTTAAAGAATTCTTGATTTAATAATCCAATGGATAAAAATTTCGCGAATCTCCAAAATAAATTGTCATATCCCTACTTATTTAACGATAGTGTCATGAACCTTAAAAATTCTTCTTTGAGCAGAAAATTTATCTTTAAAGAGATTAAGCCCCTCCTCACGCATCTTAGGTGCAAATTCAGCAAAATATAAGTCCAAACACTCTGTATTTTCCAATTGATATTGGACTGTTAATTGCTCCTGCTGCTCTGTTTTCTCTTGTTCAGGTTTTAAAATACGTGCTTGCATAAATCCTGGAAGTTGGAGCATTTCTTTGACATGCTTTTTTAACCATAATTGAAATTGAGGATAAACAGATTTATCAATGGCTAAATTTACTTCATATAAAACCATGTTCTTCCCTAAATTAAAATCAAAGTGAATAGATCCCCTTTTATCGAATTACCTACGCGCCGCGGGTTGTTCCGGAACTGGATCGCGGACAACCCGCAGGACATAGATAAGGGTACCTATTACAATCAAAGTTAAACAGCATAAATACTCATAGAAACATCGCATTAGGTAATTACGAAGATTACAATTAATTTGGGTGTTAATCCAGTACAGAAAACAAGATAAGAAATAATTTTTTTATGGTAAAAGCAAAAAATCTAATACAGTTTTATTTCAATGGCTTAAACCCAAGTATTGACGAACTGCTATGAATCATGAACATCTATATTTTCTAAATACAACCGTCCTCTGTTTTGTAATGGAGTCCAATCTGTATACTATCCATCTACTGTACCGAGATAAGGTAGGGCACGCTTAAAAGTCTCCTCGTGATCAAACTCTTCAGACTCAAGAATTCCTTGATTGGGATGCTCCATTGCCCAGACGATTCCAGCAAATAACCTGCAACACCTTGCAAGCTGGTTGCATTATTATGTGGAGCCAATGCACGTGCTTGTTCAATATAAGGTGCCAAACCAATATACTCCTTTGGGGTTGCCCATTAATAAAACAACCAACTCATCGACACCTTACCTCACTTCATCGACAATTAAGCGACTCTTTGGTTGAGGAATCCATTCATTTCCATAGAGCAGCTCATAAAGAAAAAGAAGCGCATCAAGACAGGGAGAATAGGAATAGAGTACCGTGGGCGCTGCCCCATCTTTCAAAGTCAAAAAAACCGAAATAGACGTGGTTTAGGGGTGAGTGATCAAAAAACTATAGATCAGTTATCGCACGTCCTAGCTAAATTTTCATTAAGAAACAACAAATCCGTAGGAAAAGAGGGTTAAGTCTCCTCAACTACTTCACAAGTAGAGGTAAGCTTTAATGCTCCTGGCCTTGGGATGATTTTATTTTCAGGAAAAATAACACGAAATCCAGGTTCTAAAATTTGCCCGAGAGGATTCAATGAAATTTCAGATGCACGAACCTCGGCACGTCTTTGCATCAATAAACGATACATCTTCACAACATGTTTGCTGTCTTGCAGTTTCAACTGACATTGCAGAAGAAACCTTTTGGCTTTTCGTATATAAAATTCAGCATCTTGTTGTGGCGAGGTAAGATTTTTAAGCAATTTTTTAGCAGCCCAATCCTGAGACTGGCGGAGATTCTTCATAAAAACTTCGCGCCAATTGGAAGTGGTTGCATCAGGAAGAAAACGCAAAAGACCACAGCGGGCTGATGAAAAAACTGGATTGGCCTTATCTACATCTAAAACATCGAATACAAACTTTTGATCAATCACTCCGTGTAGCATTAAATTATCTACAGCCAATTGATCTGATTTAGCCTTGACTGGTGTAAGCCAGGCATGATCAGCATCATTTAAATCGGTTTCAGGAAAATAACTGCCTACTGCATTTAATGCGATGTTATAAAAACGTCGAGAAATCTTAATTGCTTGGTTTTCTTCGGCCTGCAAAAATCTTGGATCAAGAAAAAATGCAGCAGGGATACTTATTTCAAAGCGCAATGCGTCATTAGGAAAAATATCAGACATTAAATTTAACTCAAGAGGACAAAATAAAGGTCGAAGTTGTTCTTGAAGTGAACCCGATTGTTTTCGATATAAAGTCTTACTTTGCTTCAACTTTTTAAGTCCAATTAGGACATTTTTAGCTAGTTCTTCTGAAGAAACCAGGGTTTCTAAAATATCTTGTAATGAGGCATCGGGCTTCCTTCCTCCAAAATCCAGTCCTCTAACGGGTTCCCACCAATCATTATGAGGTTTAGCAAGCTCCTTCATAATTGGACCTCCCGCGTCATGACAACCAGAGCAACGGAGCCGATTGCCAAACTGGGGATGCTGGGGGTCGGGTTGGCGATGGAGTAATTTATTGTCAGCAACAATATCAAATGAATCTCCTCGGTAAAACCATTGGCCTTGTATGCCATCACCGCGCAGTTCATAGAAATTAAATACTTCTTTGTCGGGATCCCAAGCAAAGGCTTCGATCATTAGTGAATTTTTTCCCGGATTCTGATCAGCAATTAACTCGCCAGCTGAATTGATTGCCGTAAAATGTCCGAAGAAAAAATCACCCGCGTTAATATGCAGATGATTATCTAGGTTTCTTAATTCTCCAAAAACCATCTCGAATAAACTAAAGCTACCTTCAGCAGGATTATGAAATCCTCG
Organism: Legionella parisiensis; assembly: GCF_001467945.1. Lineage (GTDB taxonomy): Bacteria > Pseudomonadota > Gammaproteobacteria > Legionellales > Legionellaceae > Legionella > Legionella parisiensis. The sequence goes on along the minus strand of NZ_LNYQ01000013.1, from coordinate 243,968 downwards.
ATTTGCAACTAATGTAGTTTCCAATTGCAAACCTGAGCTTTTGAAAAGCTGGCGTAATTCAAAAACATTCTTGGGGCATATGTTTTCAGATAAAAGTAATACCCCTAACGCATCATGGGTTCGGCCAACAGTTTGCCCCGCTGAATCAATGAGGGAGCAGGATGCAAAAGTCTTTTGCGAAAAAAGCACTACAATATAGGAAAAGAAAATTAAAGAATAAAAAAAACCTTTTTTCATCAATGCACTCCTATATTGCTTTCTCGCACGTGTCATAAAACTCAGCATCTATTTCATTTATAAAAGGAGTAATTGATGCCTAATCCACGTACAATTTTTAAATTTATATTCCACTCTTGAGCCTTTTAAAAAATCATTTTTATTAATTTAAAGAACTTGCCACCAAAAGATAATGAAAAAAACACATCATAAAAATAAATATTCATTGAGTCAAAAGATAACTTAACTCACTGAAAGATAATCAAAAAATCAATCAGATCAAAATAAATGCACATTTTGCAAAAACTACTATACTTTTAAAACTTGGACGAACAGGAATTGAGTGATATGGATGCCATTCAATTAGCTCTGAATGTAAATTTAAAAAGGACCATTCCCAGCTCACAACGATTTTTTTTCAAACAACAAGAATTATCCGAAGCTACCTACCCATTGTTCATTTCGTATCTTGCATGGCTTAGAAAAATTAAGGCAACCCCGAATCAATTCGATGTGATGTATCAAAATGAACAAAAAAATCGTGAGTTCAGATTTTTATGCAAACGCAACTTATTATTTTTTTTGACCGTTACCGGACAATTTAATGTCATTGAAAAATTATTTAAAACCCCATCTTTTACAACAAAGTTTTGTCATTTAATCACTTTAATTAAAAAAGAGCATTATAAGAGAAGACAAAAAAAGAGCTCACTCTTAAACGTAACATTTCTACCCAAAGCAAAGAGCCACAGTCGGGATCAGAAACATAATCTGTATTTCTTGCCGAAAATGAGCCTATTCAACCATGATATCAAGCAAACTCACCAATTATCATTTGTATATACGGTTAGAAGATTAAAAATTGTTTATTTGGTATACATCAACAAGATTGAGCTTTTAAGAAAAACTTTAAACACAATTCAAACCAACCCAAATATACACTCTCATCTTAAAAAAAACTTGCTACATCAAATAACAATGCCTCATCGAAGTGCATCAAAAAATAAAGCATTGTTCACAGCGCCCATCAATCAAAATTCGCAAACATCTAAAACTTTTAAACTCATACTTCAAGCATGGAAGCAATTACATGATGTTTTAGGAATGAAATCAATTTTCAATCTATACAAAAAATTAAGCTTAGAAAAACACCATAAGGATGAGAATACTACCTCTATGAAACGTGTAGACGAACTAGATAATTTAGTGCAGGGGGACTATTCGTTATATGATAAAGTCGACTTAGAAAAAACACATGATGTATCAGCAGAAGCCAGGCCTCTTTCCAAACTTGCAGAGGAATACGAAATACGAGGAGACGTGGAACAGACAATCGGAGCATGCACGCCGTCATTCGAAGGTTCAAGCGCCGCATCGACGAAGCAATCCGCCACTTCCTTAGCGCTGGGGAAGAGATCTAATATAAAAGACAGTCCATTTATGAATTATCATCTTACTTTCTTTTCGCCGCCACAAAAAAATGAACAATCTATGGCGTTTGAATCACACTTCAATTTTTGTGAACAAGAAACAGCAAATAAAATTAAGGCCGGTTATTAAAAAAATATGATTGATTATTGTTGCAGCAAAGCTGCAACAAAGTATACATTAGCGATATAAAATATTACGCTTTTTATATTATGCGTTCAATGCATTCCATTCCCCCTAAATAGGGTCTTAGGGCCATTGGAATATGAATATTTCCGTGTTTATCCTGATAATTTTCCATCAACGCAACCAAGGTTCTCCCTACAGCAAGGCCTGAGCCATTTAGAGTATGAACCAATTCAATCTCGCGTGTTTGTTCGTGTCTGTATCGTGCTTTCATACGGCGTGCCTGGAACGATTCCATATTAGAACAGGATGAGATTTCTCGATAAGTATTTTGGCTGGGTAACCAAACCTCTATATCATAAGTCTTTGCTGAACTAGGCCCCATGTCGCCTGTACAGAGGGTTACCACACGATAGGGTAATTCTAAACGCTGTAAAATTGATTCCGCATGGTTAACCAACTGCTCCAAAGCAAGATAAGAGTCTTCAGGCTTCGTAATCCAAACCAGTTCCACTTTTTCAAACTGATGCTGTCTAATCATTCCTTTAGTATCTTTACCATAAGAGCCTGCTTCACTGCGAAAACAAGGTGTATGACAGACATAACGAATAGGTAAAACGTGTTCATTTAAAAGAGTATCGCGGACTGTATTTGTGACAGGAATCTCTGCCGTAGGAATCAAATAATATCCATGCTCTCCAGTTAATTTAAATAAATCTTCTTCAAATTTTGGTAATTGACCAGTGCCTAATAAACTGTCTGCATTGACAATGTAAGGCACATAAATTTCTTGATAACCATGCTGTTGTGTATGAATATCCAGCATAAATTGAATCAGGGCTCGATGCAATCTGGCCAGTTGATTTTTCATAACCACAAAGCGGCTTCCTGTAAGTTTCGCAGCCAAAGCAAAATCCATTTGACCTAGACCATCACCTAACTCATCATGAGATTTAACTGGGAAATCAAATGGAGAAATCTTACCCCAACGCCTTACTTCCTGATTATGCTGCTCATCTTCACCAACAGGAACTGATTCATGAGGTATATTAGGCAATCTTAAAGCAATCGCTTCAAGGTGCTGTAATAAACCCTCCAGCTCCGCTTTTTTTTCTTCTAGCTCCTTAGCAAGACGATTCATATCTTCACGCATTGGCTCTATATCTTCACCACGAGCTTTTGCTTCACCAATGGCTTTAGAGCGCAAATTACGCTCATTTTGCAATCCTTGTGTTGCAACTTGGAGCGCTTTGCGTTTTTCTTCTAAAGCGGTAAAAGATGAGACATCAAACTTAAAACCGCGCTTTAACAGCTGCGTAGCAACAAATCGCGGATCATCCCGCAATAATTGAATGTCTAGCATAGGATATCACTCTAACTAATTAATTTATTTGTAATCTATTTACCTAACAATTCCACGCGTGGATTGATTTAATGCATCAATCATTAAAACCACTTCAGGACATTCATTTTGCATCAACTCTAATTCAGCAACTGCTTGTTGAACGGTTAACCCTTTGCGGAAAATTATTTTGTAAGCACGTCGTAGGCCATCAATTGCTTCAGATGAAAATCCTCGTCTACGTAACCCCACAGTATTAATTCCGCATGCAGAAGTTGTATCGCCAGAAATCATCAAATAAGGAAGCACATCTTTAGCTACATAAGAAGCTCTGGCAATAAAGGCGTAGGCACCAACATAACAAAATTGGTGTACCGCGGCATAACCGCCTATATTTGCATAATCACCGACAGTTACATGGCCTGATAGTGCAGCATAGCTTACCAAAATAATTTGATTGCCAATCATGCAATCATGTCCTACATGGGAATACGCCATTAAAAAGTTTTTATTTCCTATGCGGGTTACCCCACCGCCTTTAACAGTTCCTCGACTAATCATGCAATATTCGCGGATGATATTGTCATCACCTATTTCTAATCGAGTCGATTCGCCTTTATAAGTAATATCTTGCGGCTCATCGCCTACAGAAGCAAATTGGAAAATTTTATTATTTTTCCCAATAGTTGTTGGCCCTTCTATTACAGCATAAGGACCAATCCAAGTATTTTCACCAATTTCAACATCAGCACCAATTACAGCGCCAGGACCTACTGATACCCCTTTTGCCAATTTTGCAGAGGGGTGAATTATCGCTCGTTCACTTATCACTTTTGAATTTCCTTTGCAGCACTTAATAAATCCGCGGAACAGGCCAGTTTATCACCTACATAAGCTTCGCCATGCATACGCCAAAACTCTCTTTTTCTTGCTATTAAATTTACTTCCAAGCGTAATTGATCTCCTGGTGTGACCACGTGTTTGAATTTTGCATTATCTATACCTGCAAAAAAATGCAAAATTCCAGCATTTTCTTCGGGTGTTTGAGATAATCCTGCTAAAAGCCCACAGGCTTGTGCTAATGCTTCCAACATCAATACGCCAGGCATAATTGGATTTTCTGGAAAATGACCGGTAAAAAAATTCTCGTTAATCGTGACGTTTTTTATAGCCGTCAAATGTTCAAATGGTTTGTAGTCCAGTACTCTATCTACCATAATCATGGGGTAACGGTGCGGTAATATACTACAAATCTGTTTTATATCTACTGGTTCACTCATACGTAGTTTCTCGCTTAAATAAGTATGCCTTGTGGTCCAAAAGTGAGGTCAAAGGAAAAAACATTATCCTGATTTACCTGGTTCAAATCAATTGTTAATGTCAAAAACTTATCCTTATCTTATTAGAGTTTGCTTCAATTTCGCTAGCTTGAGCCAAAAGAGAGCATCAGTTCGAAGAAAATTAGGTCATTTTAGTCAAAATAGTAGAAAATAAAGCAAACCCTATTCAATATGGCTTAACTTCTTTTCTAAAGCGCCAAGCTTCACTATATAATCATCCAATCGTCGAAATCGTGCCACATTACGACGCCAACGGCGATGTTCATGTACTAAGGTTCCGGATGAATAAATTCCGGGTTTGGCAAGAGATTTATTTACTGTGGACATCCCGGTGATTACTACATCATCTGCTAAATGTACATGAGCAGCAATGCAACTAGCCCCACCAATAATACAATCTGCGCCAATTTGCGCATACGCACCTAAAGCTGCACATCCCGCAATGATTGTATTTTTACCAACTAATACGTCATGTGCAATCTGGACCAAATTATCAATGCAAACCCCTTCTCCCAAATAGGTATCGCTTAAAGAACCTCTATCAATCACAGTATTAGAACCCACTTGTACTTGATTTGCGATAATAACAGCACCAACACTATAACTTTGGTGCCACTGCCCATGTTCTTTTAAATAATTGAAAGGGGATGCGCCAATAATACAGCCTGCGTTTATAACTACATCAGCCCCCAGCTGGCACCCTGCATGGATCACTACTTTATGCCCAATCTGACTGTTTTTACCAATTTGAACAGAAGACTCAATAACAGTATTTGCACCTATTGTAACCCCATCAGCAATTTGAGAATTTGCACCAATGACGCTGTAAGCGCCTATCGATACACCTTGACCTAATTGAGCAGATTGATGAATTATGGCTGTAGGATCAATACCTGATCTTGAAAGTCCAGGCGCTGATAAAAGCTGGGCAGCCTGCATCATTGCTTGAAAAGGATTAGATACAACAATACAGTTTCCCTGATACAAATGGTGATCTTTGGCTTTGAGTATCACTGCGCCTGCTAATGTCGTATCCAGGGATTCGCGTAATACTGAATTATCATAATAGGCGACATCGTGTGATGTAGCTCGGGTCAGAGAAGCAAAACAAAAAATGGCGTGATTGGCATTTCCATGCCACACGCCACCTAAATGCTCTGCTAATTCTGCTAAAGTTAGCAACGTTACATCGCCGAATTAATTAATTGCTTTTACAACTTTATCAGTTACATCAAGAGTTGTTGCGCTGAAAGGAGCTGCATCTTTTTGTACAATAAGGTCGTACTTGTCATCTTTAGCTACTTTTGCAATTGCTGCACGAACTTTAGCATATAATGCTTCCATTGCTTCGTTGTTTGCTGTGCTTAATTCTTGTTGATATTGCTGTCCATCACGCTCAAATTGTTGTTGTGCGCTAACAATTTTCTTCTCTATATCTTTTTTCTGAGACGCACTTAGAATCGCACTATCACGTTTGAACTTTTCCATATCTGCTTTAATACCCGCTTCAATAGCAACGAGTTTATCACGACGTGGCTTAAATTCTTTCTCCAATTTTTTTTGGATTTCTTTTATTTGACTGGAAGTCTGCATGATCTTTTGTAGATCAACTACACCAATTTTTGCTGCATCAGCAAATGCGCTTGCGCCAAACACGCTGAAAACAAAGGCCACTAAGACCAGACCTAACCGTTTCATAACTAATCTCCTAAATTAAAGAGCATGATGCTAGCACAATTCGAAATAGGTTGCGATATATACAGCGTGATTTTCGATAATTTGTAATAAATAAAATAATTCTCTCCATCCCCCTCCGAATTGGAGGAGCATGGATTGAATATTATATTTTAGAAGCCTGAAGATAAAGCAAATTGGAAGAGTTGCTTCTGATCAAATTGCTGTGGATTCAATGGCTTAGCCAAGCTGAATGCCAAAGGTCCAAAAGGAGAACGCCATTCAAGAGAAACACCCGCTGAATATCTCATAGGGCCTTCATACTTCCCAGTCAAAGTAGACAAAGTATTGACAGCGAAAACGTTACCCGCATCAACAAAAGCCATTGTCCGCATATTGTCCCGACTCAAAGGATAGGGCAGGATAATTCCAGCGGTTCCGCTGAGTAATAAGTTACCTCCCACAGAGTTACGGAAATTATCCAATGGTCCCAGAGAGAAACTGTCAAATCCGCGTACCTGCCCTGGTTGTGCAGTACCCCCTGCATAATAGTTCTCGAAAAATGGCAAGCCTTTATTGTTAAAGGAATTTCCATAACCTGCAAACCCTTGTACGGAGAAAATCCATCCTCGAGTTATAGGTTGGTACATACGTGCTTGGTAAGAGCCCTTATAATAAGACAACGAATTCGAGCTAGCAGGTAAAGCAATTACAGCTGACAGCTGTTGATTAATCCCTCTTGTTGGATATGGAAATTGATCGTAACTGTTTCGATTCCATCCTGTAGATAATCGAATTTCCTGGAAATGATTTCCATACATTTGCACAAAATTCTTAATGGCTATTACATTTCCGACACTTTTGATATCTACATCTTGATAGCCATAACCCAATTGCCATCTGCTCGTTTCACCTAATGGTATACTATAATTCACATCAGCACCAAAACGGTTCGAGCTGTATGTACTTACATTAAGGTTTTTGGGATCGACACGAGCATAATAAAGATTTAGACCTCGCCCTATACCTGTTTCGGTATAAAAAGGGTTATAGTAGTTTATAGTATAGTCTTGCCCCCATTTACTTGCAGTAAACGCAGCTCCCATCGAACGTCCAGTACCCATGAAGTTATGTTGGTTTACTGAAGCATTCAATTGATAACCATTAGTACCATAGCCAATCGAAGCACTCGCTTCAGCAGAAGGCGCTTCTTCTACTTGCACATCTAAATCAACCTGATTATTTGCTTCTGGTACTGGATTGGTTTTAACATCCACATTTTTTAAATAACCTAATAAGCGCAATTGTCGTTCAGACTCTTTAATGTTATGCAGAGATAACAGTCCGCCTTCATCCTGACGAATGACACTTCTCAGTACATAATCACTCGTTTTGGTATTGCCATGGAATTTAATACGGCGAACATAAACATGTCGGCCTGGCTGCACCATAAAATTAATGAATACGGTCTTGTTCTCTTCATCGATTTGAGGCTCTGCGTTAATCGCAGGGAACCCATAACCTACATCTCCTAAAGCCAAACCAATTGCGGAAATTGAGTCAGTGACTTTTTTGCGTGAAAAAACTGCACCTTTTTTGACTTGGACTAATGAATTAATTTTTTCCGGTGGCAATATTGGCTTTCCTACTATTTTGTAGCCTGAAAAGTGATATTGCGGTCCCTCTTCAATATGGACATTAATATAAACGTCTTTTCTGTCTGGCGACAGCAATACCTGCGACGATATGATCTTAAACTTCAAATAGCCTCTGTCCATGTAAAAGGAACGTAATGCCTCTAAAGATGCATCCATACCCGACTTGGAGTATTGATCCTTTTTAGTAAAGTAGGTAAAGATACCGGATCGTGATAAAGCGAATTCTGGTAACAATTCGTTGGTAGAAAAATCGTGGTTACCTATTATTTTGATTTGTTTAATTCGTGAGACACGCCCTTCAGATACTGTAACGGTAATTCCCACTCTATTATCAGTTAAAGGAGAAACTCGAGTTTCTATACGCGCATTATATTTCCCGCGTGCGTTATAAGCTTGCTTTAATTCTTTTTCTAATCGTTCCAAAGTAGATGTTTGAAAGACACGACCTTTGACTAAGCCCATTTCTTTGAGGAAATCTTTCATCTTATCACTAGGAATTTCCTTATTACCTACCACGGTAATTGAGCCTATTGTTGCCCTTTCAATTACATTGACAATTAAAACATTGCCCTGACGCTCCAATGAAACAGATTGAAAAAAACCAGTATCATAAAGTGTTCGAATAATCTCAGCAGTTGATTCTGGACCTATCTCCTCTCCAACTTGAACAGGAATATAGTTAAGTACCGTTCCCGTAGAAACACGTTGCAAACCGGTAACTTTAATACTTCGAACCACAAAAGTATCTGCTGCGATTGTTTGTGAAGACCAGGCTATGAGCGAGGAGCAACAAACACCTAATATTAATTTACTACTGATTTTTCTCATTATTATTTTACGCCCAGTACTACGTGTACTTTTAATAACCAAATTCTGTACACTTAAAAATGAAACACTTTTTATAGGAAGTAGAAACTACTGTCAAGTTTTTGTTCCCTGACTTTGCCAATACTTTGCGATTGATGGGTGATTAATATCTCTGACTATCCTGCCAGTCTCGATAAATCATTCGTCAATGCGATAAACATTAGAGCGGCTAATAGCAATAAACCTAAATAAGCACCTGCTGATTTTAAATTATCCGATACAGGTTTACGTCGAATGGCTTCCAATAAATAATACAGTAAATGTCCACCATCGAGCATAGGTATGGGCAATAAGTTCAATGCACCTAAGCTAATGCTCACAAGAGCAAGAAAAAATAAATAGGAAGCTAACCCGCTGCGCGCAGAATCACCCGCTCCCTGAGCTATGCCTACTGGTCCACTAATACTATTTAATCCCAATTTTCCAGTAACCAATCTACCCATTAAAGTAAATGTGGTAGCGGTCAATTGTACGGTTTGTTTTAATGCAGTACCTACAGCGGTTAATGGATCCTGTCTTTCTAAACGTAGCCAATGTTCCGGCCAATTGACTTTTTGTGAACGTACTCCTAAAAACCCTTCCACTTTCCCCTTATTTTCCTGGCTGCCAGTTTGTATTACGACTTTTTGTATAGTACCTTTTCTATTAATGGATAAAATCAGTTGTTTCGCCGGGCGTTCCTGCACATAACTAACCAAAAACAACCAGTCGTCAAAAGGCTTTCCATCCACACTTAATATGCTATCACCATTTTCTAATCCTGCTTTTGCTGCTGGGGAATTTGGAACAACTTCCCCAACTATAGGAGGGATTGAAGGAATAAAAGGTTCAATCCCTAGACTCCCGAGCGGATCTGGCTTTTTACTATCTAGCTGCCAATTAGCCAAAGGCAAGGAGACTTGATGTCGATGTCCATCAACCATAGATTTTAGCGTTAGTTGGATCGTTTCCTGAGAACCTACAAGAGGCATGATCGCATACTGAAAATCGCGCCAGCTGTTAATCTTAGTGTCATTCAATGCCACAATTTCTTCTTTGCCATTTATTCCAGCAAATGCTGCAATACTATTAGGCTTCACCGACTCAATCATAGGTGCTAAAGACTGCATTCCTATAACCAATACCCACCATAAAGCAACAAAAGCGAAAAGAAAATTAAAAAAAGGACCGGCAAGAACAATTGCCGTTCTTTTCCAAAGAGATTGATTATTAAAAGCCAGATGACGTTCGTTCTCAGCAACATCTCCTTCAGATTCATCAAGCATTTTGACATAGCCGCCAAGAGGAAACAAAGACCAAGCATACTCGGTTCCTTTTTTATCACGCCAATGTGCCAAAATAGGGCCAAAACCAAAAGAAAAACGTAGCACTTTAACACCGCACCAACGCGCGACTTGAAAATGGCCATATTCGTGAACTGTAACCAGCAAGACTAAGGCCAAAAGAAAATACAGCAATGTTGAAAGCATATGCAATCCCAAATGAAGTATACTCGGGAATTACTCCCTAAAATTCTCCGAGATTTAGGTAAAAGTTCTTTCCTGCTATTTCACACTCACCAATAAAGTAAGTCCGAAATAAAATAAAGGTAAAGCTGCAATTAAACTGTCCAAACGGTCTAAAATACCCCCATGACCAGGAATAATAGCGCCTGTATCTTTTAAATGACAACGACGCTTCAAGATACTGATGAATAAATCACCAAAGATCGCAATAATTATAGTACATATGGCTAAAACGAACCAATGAACTGCGACAAGCGGATTAAAATAACTATAACCAATCCAAGCAATGAGCATGGACAAAATAACACCTCCAGCAACCCCTTCCCAGGATTTTCCAGGGCTAACTCGCGGAATTAATTTATGTTTTCCTAAAAGCTTTCCACTAATATACGCTCCTGTATCTGAAACCCAAATTAAAAACAATAAATAAACTAGCAAGGCTTTACCATGCGGCAAATAGTATAAGTGAATAAGACTTTGCACGAATAATGGTAAAAGCAACAGACATACAGCCGCTACAATAACAGGATACCCCCAATACTTTTGGGATCCTGGAAAACAAAGGATAGCAAGAATATTTAAAGCCCAAATAATTAATCCAGCAAATAACCAATAAGAAAAAAGATAATTACATGCCCACAAACAAAAAAACATCAAAACTAAAAATCCAGCTTGAAAAGCCCAGTTTTTCAAAGGAATTAATTGGAGGCACTCCCTGCTTGCAGCAAAAAAAACAAGCAAAACAATTCCTGCCAAAAGCCACTGATTGCCATAAAAAATAAGCCATAAAACTAAGGGCACTAAAATGAGTGTTGTAATTAAGCGTTGCAAGAACATAATTTTGCCCTTCTTAGTATTAAAAATTAATTAGGATATTTGTCCAAATCTTCTTTTTCTTGTGTTAAATGAAGCTAAAGCCAACTCTAGTTCCTGTTCACCGAAATCGGGCCAATGAACCTCACTAAAGTATAACTCTGTATAGGCAAGCTGCCAGAGGAAAAAATTACTGATTCGCAACTCCCCACTGGTACGAATAAATAAATCAGGATCGGGCAATCCTTCCGTATCCAAATAATGAGCAAATTTGGTTTCGTTTATCTCTTCTACAGACAATTCTCCCTTCAATACGGAGCGCGCTATTTTTTTTGCCGCATTTACCAGATCCCACTTACCACCATAGTTTACAACTACATTTAAAATTAATTGCTGATTTTTTGCTGTCAAAAGCTCAGCCTCTCGCATTTGCTTTTGCAATATAGGAGAAAGCACACTACGGTCTCCAGTAAATCGCATGCGTATTCCATGCTGATTCAATTCAAAAATTTCTTTTCGCAAGGACTCCAGGAATAATTCCATTAAAAAATTAACTTCCTCTGCTGGTCTACACCAGTTTTCAGAGCTGAAAGCAAATAAACTAAGGCAAGGAATTCCTTTAGTCATGCAGCAGCGAATCATTTTTTTTACTGATTCAACGCCCGCTTTATGACCTTCAATACGGGGTAGTCCTCTACTTTCAGCCCAACGACCGTTTCCATCCATAATAATGGCAACATGCTGAGGAATTTTTTGTTCCAAACTACTCTTCCCAATGTAATAAATGGTGCATAGTCTAACCTTTTTAATACAAAAATGTCACTATTCACCCTTGTATGTTAACAATATAATGCACTTTTTTAGGAAAAAAACACAAGAAAGCGATTTACCAAAATGAGTGAAGGACATGATTTTAAATTTGTTATTCAAGAAACTATGAAAAAGTAAACACATTACGAAATACCTACCAAGTAATGTATAATTCACCCACCAAATTTGACTGTATTCTATGGAGCATTACATGCAAAAAAAAGCACCCTTGTTGCTCATGATCTTAGATGGCTGGGGCTATAACGAAAATAATCATCATAATGCAATTGCCCAAGCCAACACGCCTCAATGGGATGAATGGTGGGAAAACTGTCCTCACATTCTTTTACAAGCATCTGGATTCGCAGTCGGTTTACCTGATGCGCAAATGGGTAATTCAGAAGTAGGACATATGCATATTGGTGCAGGCAGAGTAATACAACAAGATTACACACGCATTAACAAAAGCATAAAGAATGGAGAATTTGCCAAGAACCCAGTTTTCCATGAAGTAATTTCTACCTTACAGAAAACTGGAAAATCCTTGCACATTATGGGGTTGTTTTCCCCAGGAGGAGTCCACAGTCACGAACATCATTTATTTGCCCTGCTCAACCTATGTGCCCAACAAAAATTTACTTCGGTGTTTTTGCATTTATTTTTAGATGGGCGTGATACTCCACCACAAAGTGTGCTCCACAGCTTAGAGCGGCTTAATGCAGAGCTAAATACACATCCGGTTGGCCGAGTATGTTCGATTAGCGGGCGCTATTATGCCATGGACAGAGACAATCGTTGGGAAAGAATTGAGCCAGTCTATACTTTATTAACTCAAGGTAACAGTGAGCATCATTTTTTGGATGCAGAAACAGCCATAAAGTCTTATTATCAGCAAAATCTGTCTGATGAATTCATACCTCCTACTCTTATAGGCGAAAAGAAACCAATCGAAGATGGAGATGCCGTGTTCTTCTTTAATTTTCGAGCGGACAGAGCCCGGCAATTAACCACCGCTTTTATTGATCCAACATTTAAAAAATTTAACCGCTCTGCACAACCTCAATTATCCTATTTTGTCAGTATGACTCAATATGATAAAAACTTACCTACGACCCAAGCTTTCCCTCCTATTCCTTTAAATAATACTTTAGGGGAAGTTCTCGCAGCTCATGGATTAAGTCAATTACGCATTGCAGAAACAGAAAAATATGCCCATGTAACTTTTTTCTTCAATGGTGGCAATGAAAATGTTTTTACTCACGAAAAAAGAATCTTAATTGCATCCCCCAAAGTCACCACATATGATTTACAACCTGAAATGAGCGCCCCCCAATTAACAGAATGCTTGATCGAGGCAATTAACAGTCATGCTTATGACGTCATTATTTGTAATTATGCCAATGCCGACATGGTAGGGCATAGCGGAAATTTTAAGGCGACAATCCGCGCAATAGAATGTCTTGATCAATGCATGGGTAAAGTCTGGAATGCGCTGGAAAAACAAGGTGGAAAATTACTCATTACTTCAGATCATGGCAATGCAGAAGAAATGTTTGACGAAACAACACTTCAAGCACATACTGCTCATACTAGTGAACCTGTACCCTTAGTATACGTCGGCGGTCAATGGCATTTTTCCCGGAGCGAAGGAAGCTTAATTGATATCGCACCAACGATGCTTGCTTTACTTGGTATTACTCCTCCAGAGGAAATGACAGGTCATCAATTGTTAGAAAAAAATACCCATGAATAAACGGAATTACACTGTTTCTTATAATTTATGTTGCTCTGAGGTTAAGCATTACTGCACCCAGAGTTTTATAGCGATCAGACAAAAATTAACATTTAATAGCAGACCTCTTGCGAAACTTGCGGTAGAAATGCGAAGAGATATTCGGCGCAGAACCCATGTTACCATCTTTAGTATGCTTTTCTCCTTTAGTGTGCATGCAGAGTCGGCTTCTACTGTGCTGCAAACGCAAAATAAGTTAAAGCAATTGGATGCTCAAATTAGAAGCCTTCAACAAAACCTAAACTCAGCTCACGATAAACAAGGCGTTTTAAATAAGGAATTGTCAGAAACTGAAAAGCAAATTGGTGAAGGAGTTCATAAGCTACATTCCATACAGGATGATATTAAGAATAAAGAAAATAAAATTAAGGACTTACAAAAACAGGTCAATCAATTAAATCAACAACTGATTACCCAACAACAATTATTAGCCAACCATGTCCGTGCTCGTTACCAAATGGGGGAATATCAACCGCTTAAATTATTACTTAATCAGAACGATCCCAATAAAGTGAGTCGAATTCTAACTTACTACCAATATATTGTTAAATCACGGCAACAACTTATTGAGAAAATCGATAAAACACGCGTCAGTCTTAGTGAAAGTAAAGAAAATCTCCGGGTGGAACTTATCGCTAACAAACAACTCAAAGCAGAGCTTACTCAGCATCAGCAACAACTGCAACAGAATAAAAGTTATCATACTACTTTAATTCAATCACTTAATCATGAAATTCAAGATAAACAAAACATCTTGCGGGAGGTACAAAAAAATAAAGAGAATTTAGCACGCTTGCTCAAGTCATTAGCGCAACAAAGTAGTACCCCAACAAACAGACCATTCAACCAAACGAGCACTCCCTTTAGTCAGATGCGCAAAAAATTGCCGGTACCGATCCAGAGTCAGAGCCATTCTCTGCGCAAAATGAACCAAGGAGTGACATTTTTTGCCGAGGAAGGAACAGTAGTTACCGCCGTTTATCCTGGGAAAGTAGTATTTAGCGATTGGCTTAAAGGATATGGTTTGCTTCTTATTATTGATCACGGACAAGGTTTTATGACGTTATACGCTCATAATCAATCTTTGTTTAAAAGCAAAGGCCAATATGTACGGCAAAATGAGCAAATTGCAAGTGTAGGACACACCGGCGGAATTAAACAAAACGGTCTATACTTTGAAATAAGACTAAAGGGTAAAGCTATTCCACCACTTAATTGGCTGTCGTAGATTAAACCCTGGCACCTTAATTGCATTTCAATAATTACAATAAAGAAGATGGCTTATTTTGTAGCCTTGCATCTGAGGAGATCGCTATGTTGATTAGAAAACTATATCCACGCTCGCTTGCGATAGTATACGCGTTTACTCTTATGTTACCTCTGACAAGTTTTGCAGATGATGAGGCCAATACAGATACTTCTACTAGCTCCAGTACCACTAAAGCGGTTCCTTTAGAAGATGTACAAAGATTTTCTAATGCTATAGGCGAAATTAAAAAATATTACGTTAAGCCGATTGATGATAAAGAACTTTTTGATAATGCCATTCGTGGTATGCTTAGTGGTCTTGATCCCCATTCCAGTTATTTGGATGAAGAAGAGTTTAAAGACCTGCAAACATCAACAAGCGGTGAGTTTGGTGGTTTAGGGTTAGAAGTCACTATGGAAGATGGTGTTGTTAAAGTAGTTACTCCTCTCGTTGACACTCCAGCCTTTAAAGCAGGAATCAAATCTGGAGACTACATTATTAAATTAGGAAAAGAATCCGTACAAGGTCTTTCTCTTAAGGATGCGGTCAACCTCATGCGTGGTAAAGCTGGAAGTACTATTCAATTGACTGTGTTGCGTAAAGGGATTAACAAAGCACTAACTTTTGATTTAATAAGAGAAATTATTCAAATAAAAAGTGTACAAAGCAAAATGCTTTCTCCTGGCTATGGTTACATTCGCTTAACTCAATTCCAAGCATTGACTGGAAAAGATATGTTGCAAGCTATTGATAGATTAAAACAACAATCTGACGGAAATTTAAAAGGTCTAATACTGGATTTACGTAACAACCCAGGAGGATTGCTTGATTCAGCAATTCAGGTTTCTGACGCATTTCTTGGTAAAGACGAATCAGGTAAGCCAGAAACAATTGTCTCAACTAAAGGACGTCTACCTGGCTCAGACTTTACTGCCATATCTAAGGGAGTTGATGTCTTACATAATGCCCCAATGGTTGTATTAATTAATAATGGTTCTGCATCTGCGGCCGAAATTGTAGCCGGTGCGCTTAAAGACAATAAACGAGCTGTTATTCTTGGTACAACAAGCTTTGGTAAAGGTTCAGTACAAACCGTGTTACCATTAGATGAAAAAACAGGCATTAAGTTAACTACTGCTCTTTATTACACTCCATCAGGAACATCAATTCAAGCTCAAGGAATAATACCTGATATCGTGGTTAATGAGGTGGAAATCCCTAAAACTGCTGCGAAGCCTTCTGATCTCACAGGCTTTAGTGAAGCAAGTCTTAATGGACATTTAGTGAATAAAAATAATTCGGAAACTACTAAAACCAAAGATATCAAGGTGAAAGTAGATGATTTAATGCATAATGATTATCAGCTCTATGCTGCTTTGACAGTCCTGGAAGGTATGGCTTTAGCAAACAGATAATTAGCAACTGAACGTGAAGAGGAGCCAAGGGGTTGGCTCCTCTTCTTTTTTATAGAGTAAAAGTTGTAGCCTGGATGCTACTCATCAAATACTTTCAGCAATTTAAATTAAATTAGGCCGTAAGTATGTGCTTCTTATAAGAAACCCCATTTTTATCTAAATTAAAAGTACCCATTACCCCAGTTCCAGGTTCAAGCGCCAACAAATGTGTTGCAATTGCCTGACTGGAAAAATCCGCATGCGTTTTCCGAGCAAGTAAAGCACTACTATGAAGCAGATGGAATATATCAAAAGCATAGCCTGCTTCACTGACAGGATGACTAAGGTATTCTTGTTTGTATTGAGCAATAAATTCTGGTTTCATTGATTTAGTCAAAACAGCAGCATGTTTGTGATTGGGGCTTTGGGCCTGAAAATTATTTTTTCCATCAGAAATAATTGTATTATCGGTGAGACAAAAATGAATGATATTATTTAGTTTTGCCAAAGGTGCCACTAAAGTCCCACTTTCAGATCCTTCTGTCAATAATACATTAATATGATGTGCCTCGATAAATTTTTGCACGGTTTTTGCTGCATGAGCATTATTCGGCATTTTATCCAGGGTATAAAACTCATAATTAATCTCTGAGGATTGTAACTGATCACGCGCAATTTCCATTGCACCTAGCATATTTCTACCAATAAATGCAGATTCCTTGGAAAAAGGAGCATAAATACCAACATTGATTGTCATTTTGGTTTTATTTTGAGCTTTGTCCAAACCTGATGCCGCATCACAAAAACTTACTGCTATGAGCGATACAAAAAAAGCACCTAAAACGGTGTAAATTTTTGATAAAAAATAGTTCATATTCATCATCCTAATTGATTAGACTTATTTGCTTCAAATTGCTGCGCCCTTTAATACCCGCTTGATACACTCCACTGATAGAGCTTATTTGTTTGTCCAGAAGAGCAGTAAAATTATTTTGCTATGAATAGAATCTAAATACAATGGTTGGGATTTAATAATAATTGTGCGATAATCTCCACAAAATTGACATATTTTCGAATACAATGAACTATATTAAATCAACTTTATTACTGACCGGTTTATTTTTTTTCTCTTTTGCTCAAGCTAATGTTCAATCGTATTTTGACCAAATAAAAAATGATTCCAACGCCTTATATGCTTTTTTTAAGAGTATGCCCAAAGGTGGAGAATTACATTATCACTTAGCTGGAGGCGCATATCCAGAAATCATGCTGGAACTCGCATCTAAAGATAATTATTGCTTAAACACAACCACTTGGGCGGTCAGTAAAAACCCTGCTGCATGTCATGGTGTCGACACCAAAGATCTGCTTAATCATCCCGAGCTCTATGCAAATACGGTCAAGAGTTGGTCTATGAAAGATTTTATTCCAGGAAAAGAATCTGGTCATGATCATTTTTTCAGCTCATTCTACAAGTTCAATGCAATAGTTGCTGATCATCACCCTGAATTGGTCGCAGCAGTGCTGCAAACTGCAGCGCAACAAAATGAGCATTACATGGAGTTAATGATTTTACCGGATAACGCTCATTCAGCTAGCTTTGGTGATCTTCTCAAAGAGACTACTTCCTTTAGTCAAAAAAGAAAGCTTTTATTAGCAAACCAGGATTTTCAAAGCAATATCAATTATACTGCAATAGAAGCCAATCGAATAATACAGCAAGCACATCAGGAATTAGGCTGTGATACCAATCCAGAAAAAAAAGCATGCCAAATCAAAGTTAAATTTTTGTATTATTCTCTTAGAGAACAATCTTTAGATAACCTTTTTGCACAAACACTGAATGCTTTTGAAGCGGTAAGCCAATCAATGGAAAGTAAGGGCGCTCTCGTTGGTGTTAATTTGGTACAGCCCGAAGATGGCATTATTTCTTTACGTGACTATCGCAAACAAATGCAAATGTATGAGTATCTACACGAAGTATATCCACAGGTTAATATTGCATTACATGCAGGTGAACTAACTCAGGAAATTGTGACTCCGGAAGAATTGGATTATCACATTCATGATGCACTTTTTATCGGTCAAGCCCAGCGAATTGGACATGGAGTAGATATTGCCCAAGAAAATAATGTAAAAAGCACTTTAAATTACATGGCTAAGCACCATAAGGCGGTAGAAATTAATCTAATCAGTAACCTTAAAATATTAAAGGTTTCAGGTCGCAGCCATCCGTTGAATTTTTATCTTCAACACCATATTCCTGTTGTTTTATCCACTGATGATGAAGGCATATTGCGGACCAATTTAAGCCAGCAATATGTAGAAGCTGTATTGAATCATGATTTGGATTATCAAACCTTAAAACAAATCAATAGAAATGTACTAACTTATGCATTTTTACCTGGAAACAGCATTTGGTCCGATGCAGATAAAGCCCAATTAATCCCTGATTGCCAAAATTTAGAGAGTAAAAGCTGTCAGCAGTTTATAAAAGCAAACGAGAAAGCACAATTACAGTGGGATCTAGAACAAAAGCTACGTGCATTTGAAAATAAATTTTAAAATCTAATTTTTGTGGTTTAAACTAACGAAGCGTAACCCTGGGAAAATCTATATCTACAGCAAAAAAACCCGGGTTACGCGCACCCAGGCTACACTTTTCATTTATTCAAAACGATACGATTAAATTTTGAATGGATCTCGTAAAATAATTGTCGAATCACGCTCTGGACCAGTTGATAATATATCAATAGGCACCTTGAGCAGATTTTCTATTCGTTTTAAATAAGCAAGAGCATTTGCAGGCAAATCATTTAAGTTTGTAATATCAGCAGTAGATTCGTGCCAACCAGGCATTTCTTCGTAAATAGGCTCTAAACCTTGGAAATCAGCGGCTGCTTGAGGAGGACGAGAAATTAAATTACCGTTTTCGTCTTTGTAAGCAACAGCAATGCGCAAGACATCTATTGTATCCAGAACATCCAGCTTCGTGATGCATAATGCCGTAATACTATTTAACTCAATTGAATGTTTTAATAGAACAGCGTCAAACCATCCACAGCGTCTAGGTCTCCCGGTAACAGCCCCAAACTCCTGACCTCGTTCAGCAATCTGTTTACCCACTTCATCAAAAAGCTCTGTAGGGAAAGGACCGCCGCCGACACGTGTAGTATAGGCTTTAGTAATCCCTAAAATATAATCAATATATTTGGGCCCAAATCCTGCACCATTAACTACCGACCCGACACAAGTATTTGATGAAGTAACAAAAGGATAAGTGCCATGATCAATATCCAGATAGACTCCTTGCGCTCCTTCAAATAAAATATTATCTCCTTGCTCCCTATGCTCATGCAAACAAGCAGAAACGTCAAAAGCCATTGGACGTAATTCTTTAGCCCATTGAAAAGCAGAATCCAATATAGGTTGAAGCTCCACAGCAGGCTGCTTGAAATATTGCGTTAAAATAAAGTTATAGTAATCTAAAAGATCAGTTAATTTTTTTTCAAAACGCTCTGGATGAAATAAATCGCTGACTTTTAATGCACGGCGGGCAATTTTGTCTTCATACGCAGGTCCTATACCACGTCCGGTTGTACCAATCGCTGAGTCTCCCATATGCGCTTCGCGTGCTTTATCCATTGCAACATGACAAGGAAGAATCAATGGACAAGCCATACTAATACGTAAGCGGGAACGAACATCAATTCCACTTTGCTCTAATTCTTTAATTTCTCCCAATAGGGCATCGGGCGAAAGAACTACACCATTTGCAATGTAGCATGTAACATGAGGTCTTAACATGCCTGATGGAATAAGACGGAGAACTGTTTTCACCCCATTAATTTTTAAGGTATGACCTGCATTATGTCCGCCTTGATAACGGACAACAACCTGCGCATCGTGGGTTAATAAATCGACAATTTTACCTTTGCCTTCATCGCCCCACTGCGTTCCTAAAACAACAACGTTTTTACCCATGATCTACCTTAATTTGCACAATGCTTGTTCATCGCTCTAAATTACGAATCACTAAACCAATTTCAATAAAAATATTTACTACTTAGCCCTATGTGGGGCTCTCAAATGAAAATATTCCGAAGGTACGCGCACATAGCCATTGATGTGATGCATTTTCAGAATATTTTTCACTCAAACTGCCTTAAAATCTGAGCGCTTTCTACGATATAAGGGCAGGGATGATAGTTACCAAAATCTGACATTATAGTTACTTTTTAGCAGGTACACCATCATTTTTTGGTATAGCCGCTTTAAAATAATCAAAAAATGCGCTACTTTGATCCAATACCAAAATATCTCTTTTACTATTAAAACTCTCTTCGTATGCGAGTAAGCTGCGAAATAAAGTAAAGAAATCCTTGTTTTTATTGTATGCATCCGCATAAATTGATGCTGCGCGTGCTTGTCCAATTGCTCTTACTTTTTGTGCGTTACTGCGAGTTTTTGCTAACAAGACCATGACATCAGCGTCAGCCTTTGCTTTTATTTCTTCAGCAGCTGCCTGGCCGTCAGCACGATGCCTGTTCGCAATTTTCTGCATATCTGCACGCATGCGCTGATAAATAGCATTACTGGTATTGGCTGGCAACTCTATGCCTTTAATACGTACATCAACAACGATAATACCTAATCCACCTGCTTGCTTTTGGGCAGCTTGACGCAACAATTCCGTTAAATCGTCACGGCCGCCAGATACTACCTCGGGAATAGTACGTTTACCGAACTGAGCACGCAATAAGGTATTTAATTGTTGTTCCAATAATGTTTCTGCTTTAAATTCACTACCCCCAGTTGATTTAAAATACTGAGCCAAATCAGTGATTTGCCATTTAACATAATAATCAACCATTACGTCCTTTTTTTCCTTAGTAACAATACGGGTCGATTTAATATCCATTGTCTGAATACGGGTATCAAAAATGCGTACATTTTCGATAAACGGTACTTTAAAATGCAATCCAGGATATAAGACTTTAAATTTATGAGTCGACTCATCATCGACCAAACGGCCTAAACGCAAAAGAATACCTTGCTGCCCTTGTGTTATGGTAAATACACTGGTCAGTAAAAAGAGAAGTATTAAAAAGCTCAAAATGCCAAGGGTTCTACCCATAGTTTTCATTATTCATTTCTCCCTTGTCGATAAATAGGTCTGGTAAACTCACGACCATCGACCAAATTCTCTGTCTCACTGGATTCATCATCCACTTTACCGTTTTTTGCAGTCTCATGAGAGAAACCTGAGTATTTTTCAAACAACTTATCTAAAGGCAGATACATCAAATTACCTGTTTTGCTATCAACAATGATCTTTGTGCTCTTGCTTAATACTTGTTGCATTGTTTCCAAATACATACGTTCTGCTGTAATTGTTGGAGTTGCAGTATATTGAGGAAGTAAAGCCAGGAATTCAGAGACCTCCCCCTGGGCATTCAAAACCACCTGTTTGGAATAGGCTTCCGCTTCTTGTTGGATACGACTTGCCCTTCCTTCAGCAATCGGTACTACCTTCGCTGCGTAGGCATAAGCTTGCTCTTTAAAGCGTTTTTCATCTTCCTGTGCCTTAATCGCATCATCAAAAGCCTCTTGTACACTTTCAGGTGCACGTGCTGGTTGGGGTGATACATTAACAATCAAAATACCAGTTTTATATAACTCCAATGTTTTTATTAGAGTATCTTGTACTTTGTTGCCCCAAACTTCACGTCCTTCAGTAATCATTTGATCTAGCGTAGTTGTACCCACTACTTGTCTTAGAGCACTTGAAGTAGCTTGCTGCAAACTTTCTTCGGGGTTAGCCACATTAAATAAATAATCCTCAAGATCACCGATGCGATATTGTACCGCTACAGATACAGAAACCAGATTTTCATCTCTGGTAAGCATTTGTCCAGAATAGGAGTAATCCAACACTCTGTCCACATTCATGATGATTTTGGAAGAAATAATTCTTGGGATCCAATGTGGTCCTGGACCCACAGTTTCAACGTATTTACCAAAACGTAGAATGACCGCTTGCTCCGCAGGATCGACAATAAAGATGCCAGAAAGTACCCAAAGGATAAAAGCAATTAAAATAACTACTAGAGTCATCAAACCACCATTTGATTTTTTGGTCGGTTCATTACCTGTTTTAGCTGGACCTCCTCCAAATAACTTCTTCAATTTGTCATGAACGCGTTTAAGAGCTTCATCCAAATCTGGAGGCTGATTTTTACCCTTCCAGGGATCTTTCCCTTTATCTGGCTCATTCCACCCCATGTACTACTCTCCTGGCAAATTCTAAGAAAACTAGAATTCTATGGGGTATATGAAGTTTAAGCAAGTTCTCCGAATGTAATTAGCTCAATATGGATTCTTATTTTTTTCACAGAGCATGAATTTCTTTACATAAACGGATGTAATAAGAGGGTTAAATCCTGAGGCTCCTATTGACACTTTCCTCTAAGATCAATATCCCAAATATCGACTACAACATCATTTTCAGTAATAAAAAATTGGTCGAATAAATTAATGCTTGGGTCGCAATGTGGAACAACAAGTTCTAAAACCTCACCATTTGCTGGTAATTGGGAACCACTTACAGCAATAACTTTGCCGTGCTCATCACCAAATCCACCCCAATCATACTCCAGCCCGTAATGACTGATTATCTGGGGCTTTTGTTGATCTACATAAATAGATTTTGTACCTGCATCCACTGTAACGTGCTCTGTCCTATTATTACTGATGACTGTGGTCAAAAGTGTCATTGCCGGTTTAAATGTGTTAAATTGCTTCTCATTTTTTTTTGAACCAATAGTAGAGTATTGAACATCCATAACAGTATAAGAGCCGGGTTGAATTTCGGTTACTTCCGTCGCATCAACATCTATATCATAAGTCCCCGTGCCACTTCCGGTTAATATAGGGCAATTAAGACCGTTTTCTCTAAAGCTTTTTACAAGATTGCTGGCCATTTGCATCGTTTGCAATGATTTCCTTCTTCGTTCACTAAAGGAAGAAATATGCTGTAAGTTACCCGCATAACATTGAATTCCCATCAAGTTTAACCAGGGTAATTGCTCAATTTCCAATGCAAAATTTAAAGCGCTTTCTGGTTTAATACCTGTACGGCCTATTCCCGGATCCACATCCACTAACACATGAATGATTTTTTTATTGCGTGCTGCAGCTTCATGTAAAGCAATGATATTTTCTTTATTATCAACGACTATTAAAGTAGAAGGAGCTTTTTCCAGGCATGAAATAAGTCTGGAAATTTTATTTTTTGAGACAATTGGAGAGGTAATCAATACGTTGGGTATTTCATTCTGAATCAAAACTTCAGCTTCTGAAATTTTCGCAACACTAACACCTATTGCGCCATATTCAATCTGTAAACGAGCTAGTTTGGAGCACTTATGGGTTTTACAATGAGGCCTAACATTTACATTATTTTCAATAGAATGTTGATGCATGGCCTCTAAATTGGATTTCAAAATATTTTTATCAATTAATAAACAGGGTGTATCCAACTCTGTTTTTCTTAGACCTAAGGCTGTCTTTGACATTCTATTCCTCATGAAAAACTTGGCCCCGTTTACATTTCGCTAGATGAGCCAAATCAGGCTGTTTTCAAGCACTGAAGCAGAGCGTACACCTGGTATATGAGCTTCAGAGACCAATTTGGCCAAGATAGTAAAGGAAATAGGTCTAGTCTGCACTTAGCATTACTCGAATTCCTATATAAACTAACAAGCCACCTAACACTCGGCTCAATGCTAACTGAAAATGAGTAAATACTCTTCGAACATTATCTGATTGCAGGAATAAAACGAGCAACGGCCAATAAAGCACAGACTCAGAAACAAACACTCCGGCAACTAAAGCTTTATCACCAATTGATGCGTGCATTGAGACAAACTGAGTAAACAAGCTAAGTAAAAAAACTGCAAGCTTTGGGTTTAGAGCATTACACAGGACACCTTCAATATAAGCTTTTGTAACCGTAATATTTTTTACTGAAGAAAAGTCCTGACTTATTTTGATGGATTGCTTGAGTTTTAAGCCTTTTAATCCAAGATAAATTAAGTAACATGCGCCTGCATATTTTATCATGGTATAAAGAACAATACTTTGAGTAATAATGAATGCCAATCCCAGAATACAATAAGTAGCGTGGAAAAGACATCCGGTAACAATACCTAAGGCGGTGGCTAAGGCCTGACGTTTGGGATATAAAAGTGCATTTTTTGTAACAAGTATAAAATCTGGTCCCGGACTTATCATGCCAATAAAACAAATCATGATTAAAAGTAACAAGCTAATATTCATAGTCACTACATCTCGATAAAATAGAGCCGCACCCACAATTTTAATTCAATGTTCCTATAATATCCATCCTAATATAGAGATGGCTCCTTTATACACTATTTAAGGTTTTTCCATCTCTATTATAAAGACATGCAACAGCTATTCATCTTGACTTATAACGTAACTTCGCTGCTAAAAGTAGGTTCTCCAGAAGAATTTTCAATTACCTCATGCACTTTCATTTTAGGCAAAGTTTTAAACATATCATCATAGATAATCTGTGTCCTGGTTCCTGGATGGTTACGAGCATATTCTTTTACTGTTTCCCAATTACATCTCCCCTCAGCAATCAGCCAACGCATAGTACTCCAAGGGTTGGTAATTCTTTGATTTGCATAAGCTTCGTTATAGCGTCGTACAAATTCCGCATAGAGCTTTAATGGAGGCTCATCTCCTCTTAATGGTACCGCAGCAGCTGTTGGCAATAAACAACCCTCAGAACTCCCTTCCGAGCGGCGACTGTACTTGCGCGTAACCAACCGTTCTACAGCAAAAGCTGCGTCACTAGGTCTGCCAAAAAGCTGGCGCAAGGTACTCCCCCAGGAATGATCCACATAAATTATATTATACAATGCGCTATTAGCTAAATGGCAGCGGTTCACAAAAGGATCGACCAACTCAGGTCTAGTATCCATATAATCGTCAATTTCTTTGAGCAAATCACCACGTTTACCTGCTAATAATTGACACAGTTCCTCATCTTGCGGTGGTTCGGCGCCGCGACAAAGCAACATGGCAACCCCATGAAGCAAATCTTTGTCGTTTCGGTTATTAACCAACTTTTTACAAAGTGCTTCAATTGCATTTTCGCCTGTTTGCTTATCTTCCCCAAAATTTTTATTTCTCGCCTCGAGTTTTAGTTGTTCTACTGGAGACTCTTCTAATAAAGCTTCAAGTGCCTTTATCTTGCCTTGTTGTGCCGCCAACAGTACTGGGGTATCTTTCAGCTCGCCTACAGGATTAGCCACATCAGCCCCACTCCTGACCAAATTGATCACCCCTGAGGCAAAATCCAATGCTATAGCTTGGTGTAACGGTTGAAAAGGAATACGCTCTTCGGTAAGACGTGTCGCTGCATTCACGTCAGGTTTACAGGCTAAGATTTTTAGCAATAATTGACGGTTTCTAATGGGCAAAACCAATGACAATAAGGTTCGAGCCTCTTCATCACGTTTGTTGACGTCAAAAACATTATTTTCTAAAAGATGAAAAGCCAGCTTAATTTTATTGGCAGCAATTGCTTGATGCAAGGGCGAACCAATATTTTTATCGCGAACTTTACTTAAGACTACATCAATAAAACCTATCAAATCAGAAGAGTTCTCTTCATGAACAGGGTTTTTATTTCTTTCCTCGTGTTGTTGAATCAGATAATTCAAAACGGTCAATTGAACGCCACCTTCCGTCCAGTATGGACGCTCAAGATAGTCCGTTTCTATTTGCAACTTCTGCTCAATGAATAGATTAAATCCTTCTAGTCCTGATTTTATAGCTGCATTTATTTCAGTGATAAATTCCATGTTACGTCCCCTGTAATAT
This sequence comes from Legionella parisiensis, assembly GCF_001467945.1. Lineage (GTDB taxonomy): Bacteria > Pseudomonadota > Gammaproteobacteria > Legionellales > Legionellaceae > Legionella > Legionella parisiensis. The sequence goes on along the minus strand of NZ_LNYQ01000013.1, from coordinate 217,836 downwards.
CCTTCCGGATTTATATTACACATTGGACAATAGAAGATCAAAAGAATAGTTATATTTTCTACAACACCGTCAGGACCCTGTGATTTAATTATCTAAGCCAACTGTCCTGCTTCTCAAGTACCAATGCACACATACTTATGTAGATGCTACGTTGATATTTGAGAATCAAACATTTCGGACTGCTCAAGCGGGTGCAAAGTAAGACCTCCCCCAATTTTTCAAGAAATTGATTATCGGATACGGTATTAAACGTCCAGTTTGGTAAAAATCAAATCCCAAACCCCATGCCCTAAACGTTCCCCACGTTGTTCAAATTTAGTAAGAGGCCGCGATAAAGGTCTGGGTGAATACCCTCCTTCTTTTTGTGTATTCTGGAGCGTCATCTCTGTAGATAAAACTTCTAACATGTGTTCCGCATAATCTTGCCAATCGGTTGCGCAATGGATAAACCCGCCCGGTTTAATTTTTTTTGTCAATAATTGAATAAATTCTTTTTGAATCAAGCGTCTTTTATGATGACGTTTCTTATGCCAAGGATCCGGGAAAAAAATTTGTACCCCAGCAAGCGAGTTATCCAACAATTTAGTACGAAATACTTCAACTGCATCATGAGCTACAATACGCACATTTAATAACTTATATTCATGTAAATCGGCAGCCAAGCTCCCTACCCCAGCCTGATGCACTTCTATGCCTATATAATTGAGTTCAGGATTATTTTTAGCCATAGCCAACAGCGATGCACCCATCCCAAAACCTATTTCAATCACTGTATCTGCAGTGCGGCCAAACTCTTTTGACAAATTCCATGGCGTTCCATCTACAGTAAGTTCATAATTTTTAAGCCAAAAATCTAACCCCTGACGCTGTCGATTGCTCACACGACCAGCACGTAAGACATAACTTTTTATCTTCCGCTGCATAAATCACACTCATATTTTGTTAAAGTCGGAATTATATGTCCTTACAAAAATCTTGCAACTAATGCATTTTTTTGATATAAAACCGCTCTTGTATTTCACATCCGGCTATTTGCCCAGAATTTTACAAAGGCCAATACGGTTTGTTTTTATTTCGCTAGCTGAGTCAGTTGGCCGCGAAAAGAAACAGAACCTAAATTAAAACCTATTTTGGAGTAACACAATGTCTAGAGTATGTCAGGTAACTGGCAAGCGACCCATGACTGGTCATAAAGTGTCGCACGCTAACAACAAAACCAAAAGACGCTTTCTGCCGAACATTCAGAATCACAGCTTCTGGGTTGAAGAAGAGAAAAGATTTGTCACATTAAAACTCAGTACCAAAGGTATGCGAATTGTAGACAAGTTAGGTATAAAAGCAGTTCTGGATAACATCAGAGCTAAAGGCGAAAAAGTATAACTAAGGGGATAAACCATGGCAGCCGTCACTATTAAAGTGAAAATGGAATCCACAGCGGGAACTGGATACTATAAAACTACAACTAAAAACCCAAGAAATCATCCTGAAAAGATGGAGCTTATGATGTACGATCCTAAAGTACGTAAGCATGTTCTTTTCAAAGAGAAAAAAGTAAAATAATTATTCAAGCCTCATACTGATGGGGCTTTTCCCCTTATTTTCAAGAGTCATCTCGTTCCCCTTCCAAAAGCTAAAAAATATAGCTGCATGCATAAGCACCTTAACTGCAGACAAGTTTACTCTAGTAAAATGAAATTTTATGAGTTAGCAATAAACACTTTGACTTTATCTTCTTCGAGCACTCTAAAAAGAACAATTCTTGTGGTACAAGTTTTTCAAGGATTCCTAAATTAACGCCGGTAGATACTGGATAATCCTTACGAATCGTTTACACTGATAGTAAATAGCAATGAATAAATACAAAGAGGATTTGCATGAAACCATCATTGCAACTAAGCATTGGCCAGCATTTGTCGCTGACGCCACAGTTACAGCAAGCAATAAGACTGTTGCAATTATCAACAATTGATTTACAGCAAGAAATTCAACTTATTGTTGAATCAAATCCAATGCTTGAAGCAACTCCAAATGAAGATAAAGAAGAGTTTGGACCCAATCAAACAAAGCAGCAAAATAATGATGAACCTTATGATTTTCAATGGTCAGAACTGTATCAAAGCCCAAATAAACGCACCTCTTTTGAGGATAATGACTATAATTTTGATAATTTGCATTGCACAACAACTAATTTAAAAGACCATCTAAGATGGCAACTTGAACTTTCCCCCATGAGTGATGTAGATAGAGTAATAGCAACCACTATTATAGATGCAGTGAATAGCGATGGCTTCCTAACCATGAGTATCGCTGAATTGCATGCGAGTCTTACAAGTGATGAACATCCAATCGATTTAGATGAAATAAATGCAGTGCGACATCGCTTGCAACTATTTGACCCTGTAGGCTGTGCCACCACAGGCCTCGCAGAAACACTGCTTGTACAACTCGAGCAGCTTTCGTTGGATGTAAAACATTTGGCATTGACCAAAAAGATTATTAACGAAGACATTGAATTACTTGCCCAGCATAATTATAAACAATTAATGAAAAATCATCAGATTACGGAAAAAACAGTTAATGAAGTATTAAAGACAATTCAAGGGTTAAACCCCAGGCCTGGTAACTTAATTCATGAAGACATTACAGAGTACATTATACCTGATTTAACTGTAAAAAAAGTCAATAATAAATGGAGGGTTCAACTGAATCAAAGTGTACTTCCCCATTTAAGTATTAACAGCCAATATGCGTCATTGATTCAACGCGCAGATAATAGCGCAGACAATCAGTTCTTGAAAAATAACCTGCAAGAGGCACGTTGGTTTTTAAAGAGCATTCAAAGCCGCCAGGAAACTCTACTTAAAGTAGCGGCATGCATCATGGAATACCAGCAAGGATTTCTAGAATATGGTGAAGAAGCAATGAAACCATTAATTCTCAATGATGTTGCTTCTGCTCTAGATATGCATGAATCAACTATATCCCGCGTCACCACACAAAAGTTTATCCATACCCCTCGGGGTGTATTTGAGCTGAAGTACTTCTTTTCAAGTCATGTTAATACAAATGCTGGAGATGAATGCTCCTCTACAGCTATACGTGCTGTAATAAAAAAATTAATTTCCGCAGAGAATAGAAAAAAACCATTAAGTGACAGTAAAATTACCCAATTATTGGAAGAACAGGGTATTAAAGTAGCAAGACGAACCGTAGCAAAATATCGTGAGGCAATGGGAATTGCCCCATCCAATGAAAGAAAAACAATTTGTAATTAATTTAGTGTTTGTTGACAATTCGCTAGATTGAGACAAAATGGGGGAATTTTAGAGCGCTGATGAAATATGGAATATCAGAGCACATAAAATTGCACTATTTTATTCAGATAGTAGAATTAGCAAGCAGACCCTTATGTAATTAGGAGACTTTTATGCAAATTAACATCACTGGACATCATATTGATGTTACTCCTGCCCTCAGAGCATTTACCGAAGAAAAACTCGATAAGCTGGAGCGTCACTTTGATCAAATCAAATCCATTAACGTGGTATTGAATGTAGAAAAATTACGTCAAATTGCTGAAGCAACCATTCATGTAACTAAGGGTGAACTGCATGCAAGCTCAGAATCTGAAGACTTGTATGCTGCAATTGATACGTTGATTGATAAATTGGAGCGTCAACTCACCAAACATAAAGAGAAAAACCATAAGCATCATGATTAAAGAATAATCGCTTGCACTAGTTTTTACAGACAGCAAAGTGAAACCCTGGCTACCCGGGCTCCACTTTGCTGAGCTTAGCTACACATATTATCTATTTCATGATACATTTGCAGCGCTATGATTAAAACTAAAATTAAAATAATTAATAAATTGGGCTTACATGCACGTGCTTCAGCGAAGTTTGTTTCTACTGCCGCAAAATTCCAAAGCCAAATTGATGTAACCAGTAATTCAAAAACCGTTAATGGGAAAAGCATTATGGGTGTAATGATGCTTGCGGCCAATAAAGGGAGTGAGCTCATTATGGAAATAGATGGTCCTGATGAAGTACAAATGAATGAAGCGCTAACTCAATTGATTAATAATTATTTTGGTGAAGGTGAATAAAATAAAACGCCATGGACGTCCCATTCCGGGTTTTATCCAATAAATTAAACATCTTCTGGGAGTTTTGGCTCCCTCTCTCTATGCAGTAGAACCTATATAACACGAAGAAATGGTTTACGATAATCCCCAGCGAGATCAATCACGAGCCATAAAAAATTTAAATAGGTATCTAGCGACCCATGATTTACCCGTACGCACGAATCCTGATGGAGTTCGTTTGGGATTTACGAACTTATATGTGAAATATGTGATCGAAGGGTGTGAAAAAGAGTACCTCAAAATGCTTGATCATATAGCTAACTTATAACGTGGTTACACCACACAACGATAAAGTAAATCTCTTTGTAGGGGAGGTCATCCTTGCGTTCAAACCTGAGTTATTTGATTTATCACTGAAACAAAGAGACGGGGTTGGAAACTTACAGGTTAATAATGTTCGGTATTCGGCAATGCGAACTAAACTTGGTTCCTCTAGTACCAGTATGAATGCGAATGAATCTGCTATCAGCCAAGGCAGTAAGTGTGGTTTAAGCAATACTTGCTGTGTAAAAATTATGCTAAATACTTTGAATAAAGCAGGTACACCATTAGATGAACTTCAACTCCTTTATTGTACTCAACTCGCAATTAAAACAAATCAACTGACACTGGATAGTCAAAAGGAACTTTTTCGTTCAATCCAGCTAAGCAAAAAAGAACCTGACCAAACTTATCCATCCTTTTTATATGCGCTATCAATTTCCGTGCGAGAACAATACAGTTTAAATGGATTCAGATACTGGCTACGCCCTTGTTTTCTATTCCATGTAACCTTGGAATTAAAAAGTATTTTTCTCTTACTGCATTAAGTTTTTGGAAGCTATGATGAGTTTCATTTCTCAGAATGCTTTCTTTGCTTCCTCACTTTGTGCAAAGCAAATAAAGTCATAACCAGTCCCGATAATGCATAAGCAGTAAAAGCTACAAATATAACCACTGAAGGATTCGCTGCAATAGCTACAAATAAAATAATCATTACCAAGACATAGAGGAATGGTACTTTGCCCTTAAAATCTACTTCTTTAAAACTGTAATAGCGAAAGTTAGAAACCATTAAACCTGAAGTGGTTAATGACAAGACTGCCGTTAATAAAGCAACAAACATATTCTGCCATTCATTTTGATAGCATAGCCAAGCAAAAGAAGCTATTACTGCAGCAGACGATGGACAAGGCAATCCTTGAAAGTATCGCTTATCTGCTGTTTCGATCTGGGTATTAAAACGGGCTAAGCGCAAAGCAACCGCAGCTGTATAAACAAAAGCGACCAGCCATCCTACTTTCCCTAACTGACTTAAAATTAAGTTATATACCAGTAATGAAGGTGCAACACCAAAGGTGACCATGTCGGATAAACTATCATATTCAGCACCAAACTCAGTCTGTGTATGAGTTAACCGTGCAATTCGCCCATCCAGCCCATCAGCAATCATACCAATAAATATAGCGATGATGGAGGCTTCAAATTGACCTTTCATCGATGCCACAAGGGAATAAAATGCGGCAAATAAACTGGCCGTTGTAAACAAGTTAGGCAATAAATAAATACCAGAATGACTTTCTTTTTCCATTCCTCAATAACCTTTAAAAAAATGCATAATACAATATGTTGACATAATAGGGATAAAAATTACTTTTGAAAACCAAATTTAACACAAATTTATTTTTGTAAAATGAATAAATTTAAGTACAGCACTCATAATATGATGGTATAATTAACACACTGTATTTATATTACATAAAAGATATGGCAGCATCTGAAAAAAAAACCATCATCATAGAAGGAATAACTTCTCAAGGAAAAACCTTTCGCCCCAGTGACTGGGCAGAGCGTATGAGTGGCTCATTGGCAAGCTTTAAAAACAGTCGTATTCATTATTCTCCACTATTAAGGCCAAGTGTAAATAGTGAGGGCTACCAATGTATTTTACTTGATCCAAAGCTTAAAGAATCAAGTCCGTTACTGTATCAGTCCATTATTGATTTCGCTAAGGCCAATAATCTCAGAATCTGTGGAGAGGAAAATCAAGGGAAAAGCAGTTAGTACCCTTGGCTCGTTTTAATTGCCATAGTCCAATTTGCCATACTACCCATGATATAATTCAGCATTGCTATAGTATTATCAAAGTTCATCGCCAGTACTCCAGCGATTATAAATATCAACCCTTTAGGTCCATGCTGAGTCCCCGGTTGACTGGCATGTGCAACCAACACACTCCCGCGCACAAACCATAATATCCCTGCAGTTTGCACCACTAAACCCATGGAACTATAAATATTTGTCGAATTATAGGATGAATAGGTTAATACATTCCCTGCACCAAAAAACGTATTGGCCATAACATCCAATCCAGTAGGCAAATAAAGTAGCGCCGCCCCCATAAATAAATACATTATTGGACTAAACATCTTTTCTTGCGATGAAGATTGCGCTCTGTGATCGCCAATTTTTCTGAACTTGGAAATTGCAGTCCAAAAAAATAAAATGCCCAGAATATAAGCACCCCCAGTAATTAAATGCTGTATTGGGTACAAAGAATGGCTGAGATTGCCTATAATTGTAATAAGATCCGGTGTATTCATAATATAATTATATGCTGTTAAAACTTATATTGCATAATTTTTTGCTTATATTAAGCTTAGTTCAGAGTTATAATCTCTGATTTTTACAGTATAGTTGAATATTCATGCAAATAAACACATTTCCCATTACTTTAAAAGAATCATTTATGATTTCTCCTAAAGTAAAACACTTCATTTTTACTTGTGAAGTAACTCCACATTTTAATTATTTACCTGGTCAATTTATTACCATTCATTTTGAACATCAAGGTAAAATATTAAAACGTAGTTATAGTATAGCCAATCCGCCAAAACAAGATAATCAAATTGAGCTCGCAGCGGGCTATTTTGAAAATGGGCCAGGTACTGAATTGCTTTATAATTTAAAATCTGGTGATATTATTCAGGTCAGTGGCCCATATGGCCGATTGGTTATCAGAGATGAAATAATACCCCGTCGATTTATCCTGGTCGCTACCAGTACAGGAATTACCCCATATCGATCGATGCTTCAAGAACTAGGTGTACTTATGGAGCAACATTCATCGCTCGAGGTAGTCATATTACAAGGAGTTCAACGGCGAGAAGAAATTCTCTATGCCAATGAGTTCCAATCATTTTCTCAAAAATACCCTAAGGTCACGTTCAGGCCTTATTTAAGCAGACAACCCGTACATGAATTAAATGAAAATGAGTACAGTGGCTATGTACAACATGCCTTTCCTACATTAAATCTAAATCCTCAGCACGACGTTATTTATTTATGTGGAAATCCCGGTATGATTGACGAAGCTTTTAACTCTTTAAAAGAACAGGGTTTTGCCATGCAACACATTATTCGCGAAAAATATATATCTAGATAACGTAAAACAATCAGGAGCAAATACAATATGAGTTATGATGAATTATCCAATACTATGGGGCTAATGCTGCAAAAGGGCAAAGGTATTTTAGCCGCAGATGAAAGCAATTCAACAATAGGTAAGCGATTTACCTCCATTAATATTGAAAATACCGAAGAAAATCGCAGAGATTATAGATTACTGCTCGCTACGACTACTGATTTAGAACAATATATCAACGGGGTTATTTTATTTGAAGAAACCTTTAGTCAAACTGATGAGCATGGAACTCCTATCGCTAAATTATTTGCTGATAAGGGCATCGTTCCTGGAATTAAAGTAGATAAAGGATTAATTCATCTTGCCAATACTGAAAATGAACAAGTAACTCAAGGCCTGGATGGATTAGCTGAGCGTTTACAGCACTTTAAAAAATTAGGTGCAAAATTTGCCAAGTGGCGCAATGTTTACTCAATTTCTGAATTTACTCCCAGTTTAACCGCAGTTAAGACAGGTGCAGAAAATCTGGCACGTTATGCTGCAGCGTGCCAAGAAGCAGGGATTGTTCCTATTGTTGAACCCGAAGTGCTCATGGATGGAGATCACTCTATTGAACATTGCGCAGAAGTAAGTGAAATTGTGCTGCACGAACTATTCCATGCCTTATTTATTCATCAAATTGAACTAGAACATATTATTTTAAAACCTAGTATGGTTACTTGTGGTAAAGTACATAGCCCTTTCAGTGAGCCTGATGAAATTGCTGACTATACAATTAGTGTATTCCGTAATAACGTACCTGCTGCAGTACCAACCATTAATTTCCTCTCTGGTGGCCAAACGCCGCAACAGGCTACAGCAAATTTAAATGCAATAAATAGTATCGACCATCAACCTTGGTTACTAAGCTTTTCTTTCGGTAGAGCATTACAGGAAGATTGTTTAGCTGCCTGGGGTGGAAATAAAGCAAATATCGCCAAAGCTCAAGAAGCTTTATTAAAACGTGCCCGCTTGAATAGCTTAGCTTGTATGGGCGAATACAACAGCAATATGGAATAATTAATACCATTGGGGAGCGGTTTTTACTGAAACAAGCCAATCCCCATATAAAACTGTAACCTCTGCATCTTCATACATCCTAAAAAGACTCATACTACAATTTTATTATAATAAGCAAAATACTAAAGATGCTTAATTAATTCAAAACGAGCATAAAGCGGCAAATGGTCAGAAAGCATTCGCCAAGGCTTACCGTGTAAACATGCAACTTCTTGCACTTTCATGCCCCGAAAATAGACACGATCAATACAAAGTGCGGGCCTTATAGCAGGGAATGAGCGCGCATGCTGTCCTTCCACTGAAACAAAAGCCTCTTCGATATTTAAGTTCTCAGCCAGGGGCTTGGAAATAACAGTACGCCAATCATTGAAATCCCCCGCCATTAATAGCGGCTCATCTTGTGGAACTACATCTTTTATGCGTTGCATTAAAGCATTACATTGTACCATTCGCTCTGTTTTAAAAAGGCCCAAATGTACACATAACAAATGGATGGTGACATTATCCAGTTTCAATTGTGCATGCAATATTCCCCGAGAGGCTCTGCGTATGTTTGCAAGATTAATATTTTCAAATCGCTCAAAAGCATATTTGCTTAAAATTGCATTGCCATGATGTCCCGATTCATATACGGCATTTTTTGCATAAACATAATGAGGCCATATATTTTCAGCAATATACTCAAATTGTGGAGAGTCAGGCCAAGCATTGATCCGTTTTTGTCGTTTTCTATGTTCGCCTTGTACTTCTTGTAAAAAAACAAAATCAGGGGTTAAGCTGGTAATTGCATCGCGCATTTTAGGAAGCAAGAAACGAACAGCGCCGCCTACACCAAACCCTTTATGAATATTGTAAGTTATTAATGAAACGCTTTGTACTTCTTGTTGCATAGTTTACTCTTTTCAAGTGATTGTATTAAGCATAACACTAAATGTCATAAAAAAATTGCACTATCCTCGCGCTGTAGATCGTCCCCAAACTGGTGGAAATAGTAATTGTAATCGTTGCAATGATAAGGAAAAAATCATTTTTCATTTTTATAATGAATTATAGCCCTCCTGTTTACAGTAGGGCTATAATGATTATTTATAAATAATAAAAAAATAGTAAAAAAATGAAACCATTCAATCTCATCATTCCAGGCTTTTCTATAGCCTGTACCACTTGGGGAAACCCTGATAAACCGGCAATCCTTGCACTGCACGGTTGGTTAGATAATGCAAACAGTTTTGCTCCTCTTGCTTCATACTTAGAGAATGATTTTTATTTAATAGCAGTTGATTTGCCTGGGCATGGTCATTCATCGCATCTTCCAGAGGGATGTCATTACCATTTTTTTGATGGTATTTTTCTTGTTATTGAAATAATCAATGCATTAAAACTTGATAAAGTCCATCTATTAGGGCACTCCATGGGAGCTTGCCTGGCAAGTTTGGTTGGAGGCGTAGTCCCCGAACGGTTTATCTCTCTAAGCCTGATTGAGGGGTTAGGACCATTTTCTCATCCTGCGGAAAGTGCATGCCAACAACTAAGGGAGTTTACACATTTTCTTACTAAAAAAAGCAAAAAATCTAAGGGTTATGACAGCATAAATAGTGCGGCTCTTGCACGTGCCTTTAAAGGATATGTTTCTTTAGACATTGCAAAAACTCTCTGTGAGCGGAGCTTGGTAGAAAAACAAGGTCGATTTTATTGGCGGCATGATCAACGCTTACTTGTCCGCTCACCTTTACGGCTGACAGAAACCCAAATACTCTCTTGTTTGCAAGAAATTACTGCAAAAACTTATTTACTTTTATCCAGCAGAGGATTTTCTTTTGATCATGAAATGATGAATGATCGGATTAAAGCGGTGAAAACACTGACACTCAAAAAAATGGATGGAGGACATCATATTCATATGGAACAGCCAGAAGTTATAAGTAAACTTCTGGCTGAATTCATTACCAATTCAATGAATTAGGCACAACCATCCATATTGGTAATAATTTTAACTTCATTTAATGACTTTTTAACATCACATACAGCAGTGGAAGGATACTTTTCATGGTTCGGATCACCTGCGATTAGATCATTAATTGCACTCACCAAACCTTCTCCCCCCTCGTCAAAATCTGAATAAGGTGTCCAATAATCCATATTGGCTTTAACCATCACATCAAAAGCTGAGCGGGTATTCCAATTAGGTTTATTGGCCAGAATGTAGAATAAATGGTTGTAAACTCCGCTTGAATAATGAACATCTAGACCACCATAATATTCATCAGCAGTATCAATAGACTCACCATCACGACTTGGTTTATCCATATAACGCAATGCTTCCCAACCGCTGTCCTCCTTCATGATCTCGCCACCAATTTGCCAAGTGCTTTTATTCACAGAATAATACTCAGCTGCCTGGGCTGCCATGTCAGAAAAAGCCTCATTCATGCCACCAGATTGGCCATAATATTCAAGATTAGAATGTTGCTCTGTAAAACCGTGGCTGATTTCATGGGCACCTACTCCAAGAGAGACTAGGGGATACATCATGGTATCACCATCACCAAAAGTCATCTTCTGACCGTCCCAATATGCATTTTCATAACCATCACCATAATGAACTCGCATGACTAACTGCATAGGGGAACCATCAGGGTTACTCAGCGCGTTAGTATCATACCAATCCTTATACATGTGTCTAATTACATGACCAGCATATAATGCATCATTGGTTGGAGAGGCGGCCCCATTAGATCTGTCATAACCATCGCCTTTATAACCAGTTAGGTACACAGTCGAGTCATTGGTTGGACAATTAAACTTCATTGCTTTATTTCTTGAACTATATCTATGATCCATGTCAATTACTTTGACATCGGTATTCTCCATAAAGCAAACTTCATTGCTTCCATCACGAGTTAAATCAAGGTAAGGCAAATCTGCTCCGAATCGGTAGAAACCTGTTTTATTATTTCCGCCAAAACCAGCTCCACTCACTGAATCTCTTTTTGTTTTTATATCGTTCCATTGTACAAAAGGTTTATTGGTTTTTGCGTCAATTATCGCGGTTGGACGCTCTGGAATTTGATCTCTATGAACAACAAGGACACTCACTTTATAAGCCCAGTGTGCTTTATGTTGAGCATCTATATAAACCATAGGTGTGACTTTTTCATCACTTACTTCTTTACCAGCATACTTCGCCTTAAATTGTTGCAGCGCCATATCAGCATTTGTTGCAAAAGAAGCTTCAGGTTGACCCAACTCAGTCTGTAGGCCTTGATAAATCACGCCATTCATCGCTACGTTTGACTGTGCTTTAGCTAATGACTTTGCTGTGTGCATGCTATGCATAATCGCATAACCGCCATAAACAGGAAATCCCACATATTGTTGCTGCATACGGACGTGAGTTACTTTATTACCATCAGTATGCTCACTTACAAAACGTAAACTGTCTTTAGCAACAGCGATTCCTTGTGTTGTCAACGCAAACTTTTGTTTTACTTGTTCAAGAGACGCCTTCTGTAAAGGCATAGGTTCTGCGGCTCTCGCAGAAGATGCTATTCCCAAAGCCAGAGCAACGGCTAAGGGAGATAAATAGTAATTATGATGCATGGACACCCTCTCCTTATGTGCAACTTAATCTAAATTGAAAGCAACTCATCTCTTGCCAAACCATTAATCCTTAAAATCAAGCCATAGGAATAACCTGATTGGTTTTAACAGTGAGTCACACCTGTGAACACAACCAATAACTCTAAAAACTTATCCAAGCTAGCATAGTTTTAGTATTTTTGAAATTATTATTTCATGCTGAGTAATGGCGATATAAAAAATTCTGAAATTAAAGAGACAGAAACTACTCTCCACCTCCAAAATGGTGTGACTCAAGAATAAAAAAACTGCTTTATTGGATTATTGATTCTTGATAATACCACGCAGCCAATGCACTTGAGCCGAGGACGAGTAATATTACAGCCAAGGGGAGTGGGCCTTGTACCTTAGTCATGGCGATAATACCACTTGTCAGCGCAGAAGTTAAATCTTGCATACTGACATATAATGCCGCCACTGTTCCTGCGATTTGTGGAAATGGGTGGAAAACTCCTGCAAAAGCGTTAATAAAAGTCAAACCTGCCCCTATACTGAATAATGCAATCGGAATCATGATTGATGGGACATTTATTATTCCTGAAAGCGCAAAACTGAGCATGCTCCCACCTCCGCCAATCATCAACAGAACGCCCATAAATAACATATAGGATACCCCTTTAGACATGACTAATTGACTGTTAATTATTCCACTAAGGCAAATAGCACTAGCAATAAAAATTGATAATTGGCCATATTCCAAAGGGCTTAATCCCAAAACATTTTGAAACAAAAAAGGTGCGATAGTAAGATAAGCAATTAAACCAGCACATGCAAAACATGCACATAGAGTGTAACCTAAAAAAACTTTAGATTTTAATAAAACATAATAATTCCGCAGTATAACCCTTATTTTAGTTGCTTCAGGATTAAGATTCTTATTGGTTTCAGGCAAAACCAAGAGAATAAATACCCAAAATGCAAACCCTACAATAAAAATAAATAAAAAATTCGCTCTCCATCCAAAATGCTCTTGAATGAACCCACCCCAAATGGGTGAAGCAATCAGAAGTAACGTACTTGCCATACCCACATAAGAGCCAATTTTTGATAAATATTTGTCAGTAAAAAGATCTCGAATCAGAGAACGTCCGACCGAACTGCACGAACCAATGCCAAATCCTTGTATGAAACGTCCCAAAGTTAACACCATGACAGAACAGGAAAATAAACAGACAAGACAACCTATTACGCTGATTCCAATTCCATAAATCAATGGGCGTTTACGACCAATTTTATCGGACCATGGCCCAAAAAAAATATGAGAAAGCCCCAATCCAAACATGAAAAGAAATATAGTGAATTGGATTGATGATTCGTTACTCCTAAAGGCTTTAGTTATAGCAGGTAATGATGGAATATATTGATCAATAGAAATTTGCACCAATACCATCAGCATAAAAATAACACAATATAATACTGGTTGTACTTTTTGTACCACCTGCTGTTGCTCGAGCCTCTCCTGCATCAAAAATTCCTTTCTCGGAAAGTGTTGAATATAATGCTATTTTAGTCCTTGAAATGATTCCATCATGAATTAACCTAATAGTCTAGTTCTGCAATAAGGCCCAGCAATTTTTCACTCATATTGTATTACAAAAAATATAAAAAAGTGGGGATCATGCGGATATCCTCGGAGATATATAGACAACTTTAGGAAGATCAGGCAAAATCTGCCAAAATTGCTCGATACTAACTAAAACATGAAAAAAATTCTGGTTTTACATGGACCAAATTTGAACCTCCTGGGAACTCGAGAGCCTTCAATTTATGGAGCCACTACGTTAGATCATATCAACACTCGTTTAATTAAAGAGGCAACAAAGGCCGGATTTACATTAAGCTGTTATCAAAGCAATTCTGAGGCGGATTTGATCCATGCTATCCACCAAGCCAGTATCGACAAAGTAGATTATATAATTTTTAATCCTGCAGGATTTACACATACCAGTGTAGCATTAAGGGATGCCATATGTGCTGTTGCTATCCCGTTTGTTGAAGTACATATTAGTAACATTTATTCCCGCGAGCCTTTTCGCCACTATTCCTATTTTTCTGATATAGCAAAAGGAACAATCAGTGGCTTAGGGGCACAAGGGTATTCATTAGCATTAACATCAATTATTGAAAGAGAATCAAACAATGGACATTCGTAAAATTAGAAAATTAATCGAATTGCTGGAAGAAACTGGCATTTCTGAAATTGAAATTAAAGAGGGTGAGGAGTCACTTAGATTGAGCCGTCATAGCAGTGTGCCTGCAGCGGAATCTCCTCAGATTCACTATATCCCCACTCCCCCTACACCACGTCAGGAACCATATCCTGCTGCAAATAATACACCTGCTCACGCAATGGCTTCTTCGCACCAAGAAAGTAAGCCGGTTCCGACTGTTTCTGGCCACAAAATTCGTTCGCCTATGGTGGGTACCATGTACACTTCTCCATCACCTGAAAGCCCCCCTTTCGTGACTCTTGGTCAAACAGTCAAAGCCGGTGAAGTTTTATGTATTGTTGAAGCAATGAAAATGTTTAATGAAATTGAAGCGGATCGCGCCGGTAAAATAGTAGAAATACTCGTCGCTAATGGAGAGCCTGTTGAATATGATCAGGTCCTGTTTGTTATAGAATAGAGGGGGCATCCATGCTCAGTAAAATTGTTATTGCCAACAGAGGTGAAATCGCTCTTCGTATTTTACGTGCCTGTAAAGAACTTGGCATTCAAACAGTAGCCGTACATTCAGATGTAGATAAAGATTTATTGCATGTTCGTCTTGCTGATGAAACTGTATGTATAGGTCCTGCTCCAGCACAAAAAAGTTACCTTAATATCCCAGCGATTATTTCCGCTGCCGAAATTACTGATGCTGTAGCAATTCACCCTGGTTACGGATTTCTTTCTGAAAATGCTGATTTCGCGGAAGTAGTAGAAGAAAGCGGGTTTCGCTTTATCGGTCCCCGGGGAGACACCATTCGTCTTATGGGGGATAAAGTATCTGCCATCAACGCGATGAAAGCTGCCGGAGTTCCTTGTGTTCCTGGATCAGATGGTCCCTTATCCGATGACGATCGCTTAAACTTAGAAATTGCCCAAAGAATTGGCTATCCCGTTATCATTAAAGCTGCAGGTGGCGGCGGTGGGCGTGGTATGCGTGTTGTTCATGGTGAAGCAAGTTTGCTTAATGCTATAGCACTTACCCGTAGCGAAGCAAAAGCTGCATTTAATAACCCCATTGTTTACATGGAAAAATTCCTGGAAAATCCTCGTCATATTGAATTCCAAGTGCTTGGAGATGGGAAAGGCAAAGCCATTCATCTCGGTGAACGCGATTGCTCCATGCAAAGACGTCATCAAAAAGTAGTAGAAGAAGCACCCGCGCCAGGAATTAGTCCTGAACTGAGAAATAAAATTGGTGCTTCTGTAGTCAAAGCATGCCAAGATTTGCAATACCGCGGCGCAGGAACTTTTGAATTCTTATATCAGGATGGCTGTTTTTATTTTATTGAAATGAATACACGAATCCAGGTTGAACATCCCGTAACTGAAATGATCACTGGAATCGATTTAATTAAAGAACAAATCAAAATTGCGAGTGATATTCCGATGACGCTTACTCAAGAAGATATAAGACTACGTGGTCATTCAATTGAGTGCCGAATCAATGCAGAAGATGCCAAAACCTTCATGCCTTCACCAGGAATGATAAAGTTATTGCATCAACCCGGGGGACCAGGCATTCGCTTTGACTCCCATATTTACAGCAGTTATACAGTTCCACCTAATTATGATTCTATGATAGGCAAGCTGATTAGTTATGGCGAAACACGGGCTGAAGCCATCGCAAGAATGCGAAATGCGCTTGATGAAATCATCATAGATGGTATAAAAACCAACATTGAATTACATCAACGTATTTTCCATGATCAATCTTTTATAGCAGGTGGTACTAATATCCACTATCTGGAAAAAATGCTGAAGGGCTAATACTGTGTGGTTTCAATTAAAAATAGAACATTGTCCAAGCCAAGAAATAGAACAACTTAGTGAAGAGTTGGAGGAATTCGGTGCGCTGTCGATTATGCTCACCGACAAAAATGACAATCCTGTTCTTGAGCCTGAACCAGGAACAACACCATTATGGCCTGAAGTTGTTATTCAGGCTTTATTTTCAGAAGTTTTTCAGGCACAACATACACGTGATCACGTGTTACAAACATACCCCGGATTAACATGCTCCCTGGAGGTTCTGGAAGATAAGGATTGGGAAAGGGCTTGGATGGACGATTTTAAACCACAACGTTTTGGCCAACGCCTATGGATCTGTCCAACTTGGTCAGCTCCTCCTGACCCCGATGCTGTTAATCTCATGCTCGATCCTGGATTGGCCTTTGGTACCGGCACCCATCCTACGACTGCCTTATGTTTAACCTGGCTGGAACAGGCTAATTTAAAAAACAAATCGATTATTGATTATGGTTGTGGCTCAGGAATACTTTCTTTGGCAGCATTAAAATTAGGTGCTGTAGAAGTACATGCGGTAGATATTGACAAGCAAGCTCTGCAGGCCACTCAAAATAACGCTTTAGCAAATGAACTTGATGAACGCAGATTGTCAATTGATGTGCCCGAGGCATTACACAAACCAGTCGATTTGATTATCGCAAACATTTTGTTAGCACCATTAATTCTTCTGAAAGAACGCTTTCAGCAATTGTTAAATCCTAAAGGAATACTCATTGTCTCGGGCATCCTCGAAGAGCAAGCTCTTGAGCTTATTGAAACATACAGTTCAATATTCACTGATGTTTATCAGGAAAACCTTAATGGATGGTCATTATTGGCGTTTACACATAAGACAGAATAAATTGTCATAACTTAGTGCAGAATATATCCTGAGATTAGATTTCCTGGGGTTTTGCTTAACTGCACTCAGCCACATTAGTTAAGGAAATTATAATGGTCCAAGAAAATACGTTCTCTACTTTTAAACCTCAAAGAGCGCTGCTAAGTGTTTCCGATAAAAAAGGCATAGTTGAGCTAGGAAAAGTACTCCACCAAATGGGTGTTGAACTGATTGCCACAGGCAATACTGCTGCATTGCTGAAAGAAAATAAATTGCCTGTCACGGATGTGAGTGAATGTACGGGCTTTCCCGAGATGATGGATGGTAGAGTTAAAACACTACATCCAGCCATTCACGCAGGTTTACTGGCACGTAAAAAGAAGGATGAAAAAACACTAAAAGAACACTCCATTAAGTCCATCGATTTACTGGTAATTAATTTATACCCATTTGAACAAACCATTAGTAGGCCTGACTGCAATTTCAACGACGCAATAGAAAATATCGATATTGGCGGTCCGGCAATGATTCGCTCAGCGGCAAAAAATCATGCACATACTTATGTGGTGGTAAAACCAGACGATTACCCAGAACTTATTCACTATCTAAAAACTCAAAAAATTCCTTCTGACTGGGGATTCAGCTTAGCCAAAAAAGCCTTTGCCCATACCGCCGCTTATGATGCTGCAATCACGAATTATCTGACTGCATTGGATAAACAGTACATTCCCTGTGGTTTTCCAGAAGTTCTAACCTGTCAATTTAATAAAACAACTGATTTGCGTTATGGAGAGAATCCACATCAACAAGCCGCTTTTTATGTAGATAAAAATAGTTCATCTGGCTCTCTAGGTGCTGCACAATTGCTCCAAGGCAAGCAATTGTCTTATAACAATATTCTAGATGCTGATGCTGCTTTGGATTGCGTTAAATCATTTTCTTGTGACAAACCCACGTGTGTTATTGTCAAGCATGCTAATCCTTGCGGAATTGCTATCAGTGATTCTCCTCTAAATGCTTATCTTAAAGCATTCCAGTGTGATCCAAGTTCTGCCTACGGGGGGATTATTGCATTGAACCAAAAATTAGATGGCAATACAGCAAATGCAATTCTTGACAAACAATTTGTAGAAGTTATTGTAGCGCCTGAAGTCAGTAATGAAGCCAGAGAAACTCTTGCCAGTAAAGAAAATATTCGCGTCTTGATGACTGGAACTTGGAAGCCGGACGATGCATTTCGTTTGAATATGAAAAAAGTCGATGGAGGATTATTGGTACAAGAACATGACGCCCTTTCTCTAGGTAGCTATGAATTGAAAACCGTGACTCAGAAGAAACCAACCGAACAGCAAATGAATGATTTAATGTTTGCCTGGCTTGCCGTAAAACATGTGAAATCCAATGCAATTGTTTATGCTAAAGATGCAGCGACAATTGGTTTGGGAGGCGGCCAAACCAGTCGAGTTATGAGCGCTCGTATTGGTCTTTGGCAGGCAGAGCTCATGGGCTTGGATACGCATGGAGCAGTCATGGCTTCAGATGCATTTATTCCTTTTCCCGATACAGTAGAGATTGCTGCAAAAGCAGGTATCTCTGCGATTATTCAACCAGGGGGTTCAATCAGAGACCCACAAATTATCGCGTGTGCTGAAGAAAATGGAATAATTATGGTATTTACCGGAGTTCGCCACTTTAAGCATTAGGAAAAATCCGGGTAAAAATTTATTGTAGCCTGAGAGCAGCGAAGCTGAACCCGGGTTTGAGTGACCATCCAATTTCCCGGGCTCCGCTTCGCTGCACCCTGGCTACGCATATTATGGAGAAATAAACTGTGAATACTCTTGTAATTACAGGGATTAGCCGCGGGATAGGATTAGAAACAGCAAGAATCTTCTTAAAAAATGACTGGCTCGTTATTGGAACCTCAACGAATGGGCGAACTCCTTTAAAACACCAGAACTTAAAAATTCATCCACTTAATTTAATCGATTCAGAACAAATTAATCACTTTGCGAAACAATTACCTAAAATTGACGTGTTAATTAACAATGCCGCCGTACTCCTGGAAGATTGGCGGGAAGAGAAAATTAACATGAGCCAACTAAGAGATACATTCAATATCAATGTATTTGGAACGATTGAACTAACCGAACAATGCATCCCCAAGTTAAACCCCAATGCCCAAATCGTTAATATCTCTTCAGGATGGGGAACTTTCAGTTCCAATGACACTCCCTCGGTACCGCACTACAAAATGTCAAAGTCATGCTTGAACATGTATACCCTGCTTCTGGCAAAAAGATTATCTGGAATTACTGTCTCCAGTTTCGATCCAGGTTGGGTCAAAACAGATATGGGAACCAACAATGCGCCAAAACTCCCTTCCAAGACAGCACAGGAACTCTACGAGCTTATCAATAAGCAAAAAGAAAGTGGTTACTTTTGGCATGAAGGAGGGATTAGAGATTGGTAATTTTATTTTTATTTTCCAGCTTAAATCATATACATCCATTAAATAGATAATATTTCTTCAAAAAACACTTAATGGTTTCTTAATAATCTTATTGTATAATTTTAATTAAATGTAGTTTCAAATAAGAGTATTATTGTGACTGTTGCTAAAGTTGATTTTCGTTGTGCTTTATTAAACTACTTGCTTGATTCTTCCAGTAAAAATAAGAAAGAACTTAAAAGTGCAAGTTCCAAATTATATTTCGAGGCTGGGATGGAAGCGCAGCAACTGGCTCTGGGAAAAGCGTGCACATCTAATAAAAAAGCTATTGATATAGATAAAATAAATACACAAATAACAGCTTTTGTCGCTGCTGCAATTGAAAATATATACATCAATGAAAAAAAATTAGCCGCTCTTCAGAAAGTTCTTGAAGAGCTTCCAAAAGAAGAAGCTGTTTTTTGTACGGTATTAACAGATCTTACTGAAACATTAAAAGAACGAGTTGTAAACAATGATCGCTATAAGGTATTCGCTACTATTTACCCTATTGAACTAGATGGGCATCGAATAAAAAAAGATGACCCAGGTGCCAGTAGAGCTGCTCTAACTCTCAGTAGAAAGCTCCTGTCCATTACATCACGAATTCATACAAAAAATAATTTAGATCAAAACGATACTCAAGCTATTGCTCAAGCTTATGAAGACGCTAAAGGCCATGGTATTGAAAACCATCGTGGAGCTAAGGAAAAATTTTATAACTTTTGCCGGGCCTTAAGTTGCGTCTTTATTGTGCCTATTGCCTACTATGCATACAAGGGGTCAATATGGACGACAACAAAAACCAAAACCCAAGAAGATGTTGAAAACTCGGAAGATGCTGTTAATAAATTTCAAAAATCTTTTCAACAACAATAAAGCTTGCTAATCCTCAATAAAAAAACCAAAATATACTCCTGTTACATTTGTCTAACAGGAGTTAGGATGACCCATGACAAAGAACTTGCCGAGTTATTGCAAGCAATAGCCGAAAAAAGTCTGCAAATTATTTCTGAGATAAAAGAAACTCCTTTACAAGTTCCCGTGATAATCAACCAGTATATTGAGTTGACGGAGCACTTCCAAAATGTAATGAGTATTCTTTTACAGAATCCTGAAAAAATCTGGGAAATGCAACTTGCATACTGGCAAGATGCATTTAATTTAGCACAAACCCAATTGCAACATTGGTTAAATGGGACATCTATGCCCATAAATGACCCTCGTTTTCATGAAGAAGACTGGCTACATAATCCGTTTTTTAATATGCTAACCCAGCACTATCTCTTAGCCAGTCAGCATATGAATGCTTTATTTGAAAATCTGGAATATCCTGATCCAAATACAGCAAAACGCCTGCAATTTTTTACCAAACAATATTTAGATGCATTATCCCCTGCTAATTTTCTTCATACGAATCCCCAAATTATGGATGAAACATTGAAAAGTCACGGCAAAAATTTATTGCAGGGGCTTCATAATTTACTTTCCGATCTGGAAGTGGGCTCTCCACGCCTCATGATCAAAATGACGGATACACAGGCATTTGAGCTCGGTAAAAATATCGCCATTACTCCCGGAAAAGTAGTCTTTCGAAACAACATGATGGAGCTCATCCAATACACACCTCAAACTGCTAAAGTAAAATCGACTCCTCTTCTTATTATTCCACCTTGGATAAATAAATATTATATTCTTGACCTAAGTCCACATAACTCACTTATTCGCTGGTTAGTAAAACAAGGAATTACAGTATTTATCATTTCCTGGATTAATCCAGATTCAAATTTCTCTCATAAAAGTTTGTTTGATTATTTGAATGAAGGACCATTAACTGCGATTAGTGCAATTCAAAAACAACTCCATGTAAAGCAAGTGAATACCATGGGATTTTGTATCGGTGGAACACTTCTATCCATGTTGCTTGCTTATAATAAAGCGCATCAAGACAACTCAATTCATAGTGCTACCTTTTTGGCTTCAATGATTGATTTCAGTGATCCTGGCGACATTGCTGTCTTTATTGATGAACAGCAAATTGCAAAACTGGAAGATGAAATGAAGTCTAAAGGCTATCTTGCTGGAAAGTTTATGGCTTCAAGCTTTAACTCACTACGTGCAAATGACTTAATTTGGTCTTTCTTTATTAAAAATTATCTCCGCGGCAAAAACCCAGTTCCCTTCGATATTTTGTACTGGAACTCAGACTCTACCAACATGCCAGCAACAATGCATTCTCAATATTTACGATGGATGTATTTGCATAATGATCTGGTAAAACCGGGCAAGATCCATCTGAATCATACTCCAATTGATGTCAGTACAATTGATATACCTACCTTTTTTCTCTCCACAGAAAAAGATCATATAGCGCCATGGAAAACCACCTATCTGGGTTTTCAACTTATGAAGGGACCTAAACGTTTTGTGCTTGGTGGATCGGGACATATCGCAGGAATTATCAACGCACCGGAGGCTAAAAAATACAGCTATAAAGTCAATCATCATGTACCTGCTCATGCGGAACAATGGTTGGAGCAAGCTATAGAACATCCGGGCTCATGGTGGCCAGAATGGTTAAAATGGTTAAAAAACCACTCAGGAAAACTGATACCTTCCCCTGACCTGAATCAATTACCATTAAAACCTGTAATGGATGCTCCAGGTAGTTATGTATTGAAAAAATAAACGTACGAACGGTCAAACGGTAACCTGGGAGAGTGGTGACAAGAACTGCCAGGTTTACATTTCGCTGAATACAGGCTACGTTTCTACTAATTCTTTTTCAATGGTCATGTAATCAATTTTTCCTGAAGGTAAAACAGGAATCTTGCTTCCCGAAAAAATTCGATGAGGTATGAGTAATTCTGAGTAAGCCAATTCTTGAATTTTCTTAACAAAACTGCCCTTATTTGCATCTGCTGCCTCGCTATACAATATAATCTGCTCACCTTTTTTGGAATTTTTAGTGCTGACTGCAGCATGTAATAATTCAGGCCAAATTGAGGCAGCAACCCCCTCCACGGCAGTAAGGGAAACCATTTCTCCTGCAATCTTAGCAAAACGTTTTGCTCGACCAGCTATAGTAATGAATCCTTCTTCATTCATAGTGATTATATCTCCAGTATCGTGCCATCCATCTTCTGGAGCTATGATTGTTCCAAGTTGTGCAGACGAGAGGTACCCTTTCATAATATTAGGACCACGCAGTATGAGACGCCCTCCTTCAGCAATACCATCTACAGGCTGAATTTGCCCCTCCATAAAAGGGAGTAATATCCCCACGCTTCCAGGAAATGAAGCTAAAGGGCAATTCATGGAAATCACCGGCGAAGCTTCTGTAGCACCATATCCTTCATAAATTTTTACCCCAAAGGTATCTATCCAATGTCGAATCGTCTCCGGCTTTACTTTCTCAGCACCCGCAAAAATGTAACGCACACTGCTGAAATCATGTCGTTCTGCGGCTCGAGCATACCCGGTTAAAAAAGTATCAGTCCCGAGCATAATGGTTGCACCAGTTTGATAAATCAAGCCAGGGATTATTTTATAATGCAAAGGAGATGGATAAAAAAAGCAATTAATTCCATTTATTAGAGGAAGGATTGAACCAGTAGTCAATCCAAAACAATGAAATATAGGTAAAGAATTGAAAAATTTATCACGAGAAGAAAAATCCACTCGCGAAGTGAGTTGGCAACAATTCGCCACTAAATTAGAATGGGATAAGACAACTCCTTTGGGAACTCCCTCAGAACCCGAAGTAAATAATATAACACCTGTCGTATCGGGAGAAACCGGCTTTCCAATTAATTGATAAGCTCGAAATGGAAACATCCCCTTAAGTACCCCAGAAAGTTTATGGCCTAATTTGATAGAAGACTTAAAATCCTCTAAGAAATAAACATTTAGCCCTGCTTTCTGTAATTCCTCGACTAAACCTTCCAGTTTTGCAGTAGTGATAAATTGTCTTGCTGTATAAATAGTTTTTACTTCTGCAACCTGACACGTGGCCAATAAATTATGCAGTCCCAAACTAAAATTCAGCATGGCTGGAATACGCCGATATGCATGCAAAGCAAAAAAAGTGACCATCCCCGCAATGGTTGTAGGCAACATGATGCCTACATGTTCTCCTAATTGCGTTTGTTTTTTAATTTGTCTGCCTAAAATAAAGCAACGCGCAAGAAATTGCTTAGGAGTTAATGGAACACGATTTGCGTCTTCAATTTTTGTCTTATTTTTTGCTCCTAACGCAGCACCTTGAATAAGCGCTTCAAACATTGGTATTGCTTGAAAACTGTTTGCAAAAGTGAGTTCACTAATCAAACCAAACAAACGAGTACTCATAGCATTTCGATTAAGAGGCTTATCTACGTCCTGAATGTAGGATTGTGTTGGCAATACATGCAAAATAACTTTAGGGAATAAACGAATAAGATTTTTATCCTTACTTATAGAAAATATACTGTGCTGAGCGCCATCAATGCGTATCGGGATAACTGAGGCCCCTGCCTTTTGTAACACCATTCCAGGAGCATCAAAAACCTTCAAACTCTCTTCCTGTAATCCAATTCCCTGAGGAAAAATAACACAACGCTTTCCTTCCCGTATCGCTTTCACTAAAGCTCTTGCCGCAAAAGCACTTGTAGAATCAATGACAATAACATCGGCAAAAAGCTGTATTATCTTCATCCACAGTTTACCTGATGAGTGAGGAGGGAAAGCTACGGTCAATTGCTCAGGTAAAAAAGCGGCGAGCAAAAGCAAATCAATTTTTGATGTTCTATTGGCAATAATCACCGAATTAGGCTCGGGTTGATAATTTCCACGCAATTCCACTTTAAACCAGTGAGCCAACAATGCTCTAATCCATCTGCGAGCACGCTGGTTTTGTCTTTCTTCTCGTGTAACCTGTTCCATGTTTTTGTTTCTCTTATAAAAATTCGCTTTGGTTATACCCAATCAATCATTTTTTTTCAAGATTGCAACAGATAACTAGGTGTAATAGACTTCTTAATCAATTAATTGTTAAGGGACAGTAGCGATTACTAATACAGATTTATCCTACATAAAAATAAATCCTATGAAACACCGAATCATTCATCCAGTAAAATCACTCTTCGTTGTGTTTGCTTTGCTGTCATTAATTACTGCTGCCTTCTTTTTTCAAAAATATTCAAGTGAGATCATCAACTGGATTAACCGTCTTGGTTGGCTTGCACCCATTTTCTTTTTAATTATATATTGTCTTGCAACCATTATGTTTTTGCCAACTATGGTGATCACTTTAGCAGGAGGAGCACTTTTTGGCCCCTTTTTTGGCACTTTGCTCAATTTATTCGGTGCAACAAGTGGCGCCGCGTTCTCATTTTTAATTACAAGACATTTGATTTATAACTGGTTTTCTCAAAGAAAGGGAGAAAAGCTAAGCAAATTAATTTCTGCCGTAGAACAAAAAGGATGGATGATTGTCGCCCTTTTACGGTTAGTTCCAATTATCCCTTTTAATATAGTCAATTATGGTTTAGGGATGACCGCAATAAAATTTCGATCTTATCTGATCACCACGTTCATTTTTCTTATTCCAGCTGAAATTATTTATACCTATTTTGGTTATGCTGGCATGGAATTCTTATTAAAACAAGGAGCCCTTTATAAAAATACTGAGATCCTAATCGCATCTCTAGCACTCTTATTGTTGTGTGTTATTAAGTTTTTGCATCTAAATAATTTTCGTTTTAAATATTCAGAAAAGAGGACAATTGATCAAGCCATGCGTGATCGACCCTAAAAACAATGTCATCCAGGGAAAATACGGAACGAATACCCTGCAATGAATTCGTTATAAAAAGACCATCCGCTTCCTTAAGCATAGCTTTAGTGATAGAAACTTCCGTGCAACTTATCCCTTGTTGTTTGGAATGTTGAAGTAGCCTTGAGCGCGCAATACCGGGGAGCACTCCATCAGTTAAAGGAGGCGTAAGCAGTCTCTTATCCTGTATCAAAAATAAATTAGCGCAAGTAGTTTCAGTTGCATAATGCTGCATGTTAAAAAACAAAGCATCATCTGCACCTAAAGCAATGGCTTGCCGACGGGCTAATATCGCTTCTAAATAATTGACCGACTTAACTTGATATACAGGATTAGTTCCATCTCTTAGCCATGGCACACTAACCAATTTCAGTGGAGAAGTTTCCAAAGAATAATTAAAAGTTTGGAAGATGAGCTGACTTACTTGTCCTCGCACGGCTAATCCTCTAGGTGCAGAACCGCCGCTTAATATCGCTTTAATACCGCCGTGATATAAATTATCTTGCTTAATTTTATTAAGCAGATGTTCTAGCCAATGCTCAAAAGAAAGATCAAAGGGGATTCCCAATTTTTGTGCGGAGTCACTTAACCGCTGCCAATGCAAATAAGCACAGCAAGGCGTGGCTGCCTCCACTCTAAGCGTTTCAAATAAGCCCTCGCCCAAAAAGATACGATCATCTATTGGAAACGCAAAACTGCTTTCCCCTTCTGTATGTACTCGTGTCCGGTTCATAAACTCTACTTAAACCTTGATTGTCAGTTGAATTTACTACGAGTGTTTATTAGAGATTCTCTCCAAACCGCCATTAAAGACAATCTGGTTAGTAGTCTCCAAAATCATCCAGTTCATCACGCAAACGTTTTTCATCTAACATATTTTCCAACTTCCTGCGTGCATCCAAGTCA
The DNA here is from genome assembly GCF_001467945.1 of Legionella parisiensis. Lineage (GTDB taxonomy): Bacteria > Pseudomonadota > Gammaproteobacteria > Legionellales > Legionellaceae > Legionella > Legionella parisiensis. The sequence goes on along the minus strand of NZ_LNYQ01000013.1, from coordinate 191,537 downwards.
CGAGGAACCGTTTCCATAACTTCCGCTTCAACATCCAATTCACTGTCAACATCAACGAAGTCTTCTCCGACTTCTACAACAGCATCTTCATCATCTTCAAACAAATCACTCATACCATTCTCTCAATGAGTTATACTGTACCCAGATCCTATCCGAAAGGATCATAAAAACCCGGACGGCTTGTATACCTTATTTTTTCATTCTTGACTAGTTTTTTTTAAAAAAATTTAGCAATTCCCCAGGTTTCAAAGTGACAAATTTTTTAGGGCATTGCAATACCTTGAATTTTTACCATAAAAAATCAATAATTTAATATGAGAAATATTCTGATACCTGTATGACCGATCACGCCAAGAAGGCTTTAAGAGACACGATGAAACAAATACGTTCGAAGATATCTGTTTCATATCGTGCTACGGCTTCAAATCAAGTTTGTACCCGCATCCGCTTTCTGGAGCAGTATCGACGTGCCAATCAAATAGCACTTTATTTTGCAGTCAATGGTGAAATTGATTTAGACGAACTCTGGAAGCATGCACTATTACAAGGAAAACTCTGTTACTTCCCAGTTCTCAATGAGGATTTAACTCTTTCTTTTTTACCTGCAACATCAGATACTCCTTTCCAAAAAAATCGCTACGGAATTTCTGAACCAGATGTTAGCCCCGACTTAGCCATTCCTGTGGAGAAGTTGGATTTAGTTTTAGTTCCGCTAGTTGCTTTTGATGTACGATGTAATCGCCTCGGTATGGGAGCAGGATATTACGACCGTACCTTCAAAGGTAAAGAGAATTCTCCCTTATTTGGCGTAGCTTACCAATTCCAGCGCGTAGATGATTATCTTGAGCCAGAACCGTGGGATATCCAGCTCAGCGCTGTCATTACCCAACGTGCTATTTATTGGTATGGTGGGTAATTCACGCGGTTGCATGCCTTATCCACCGAAAGGTGCGCATCTTTCGCGAAACCTACACTCAAATCAATCATTATCCAATGATTCAAAGTATACCCCGTGAACATATAATCTACGTTAAAGCATCCGCATTAACTTCCCCAGTACGCACACGAACCACTTGCTGCAATTCATATACAAAAATTTTGCCATCACCAATTTTACCGGTATATGCCGACTTGCAAATTGCTTCAATTGCAGCCTCAACCATATTATCAGGCAAAGCAAGTTCAATTTTGATTTTAGGGAGAAAATCCACTACGTATTCAGCACCACGATATAACTCAGTATGACCTTTTTGTCTTCCAAAACCACGAGTCTCAGAAATAGTTATTCCCGGCACCCCTATATCCATTAAAGCCTCATGAACATCATCTAATTTAAAAGGCTTAATAATTGCCATAATCATTTTCATAATATATTCCGCTGTGGTTATACTTTTGTTAGACTCTTTGCAAGTAATAACTCAAGCCCCTCAAGTTGATGTTCACTCGAACTGTTGGGACTGGGCACGTATCTTTGCAAAAACAAAAATGGAGTGATTATGTTCGACCCCAAACAATTTGATGATTTAGCAAAAAAACTTTTTGCCGCCCTCCCCCCAAGTCTACAAAACATTGAAAAAGACATCCAACAAAAATTTAAAGATGTACTACAAGCTGCTTTTGCTCATATGGATCTTATTACTCGCGAGGAATTTGATGTGCAAACTAAGGTTCTGGCGCGAACTCGAGAAAAAGTAGATCATCTTCAAAAGCAACTCGATGTTTTAATAGCCCAGCTTAATAAAGAGCAAAAGTAATTACAGTGTAAATTTAAGCGATAATAGAGCTCTTGCCGTATATGCAAGAGCCCTGATAGGAAAATTTGTCGCTCATTTTGTGTCCAACATTAAAGGAATAAGTAATGAATCTTTCGTTTACTAAAACGCGTAGTACTATTGGGATATTGGCACAACCCGTTTCAGTAGAAGTACATTTGTCAAATGGTTTGCCGAGCTTTACTATAGTGGGCCTTGCTGAAACCGCAGTGAAAGAAAGCAAGGATCGAGTTCGTTCTGCTATTATTAATAGCCAATTTGAATTTCCCTGTCGTAAAATTACCGTGAATTTGGGCCCTGCTGATTTACCTAAAACAGGTAGCGGTTTTGATTTGCCAATCGCTCTTGGGATTCTGGCTGCTTCGAACCAAATTCCTCAAAACCAATTAGCCAACCATGAATTTATCGCAGAACTTGCTTTAAGTGGTGAACTTCGAGGCATTTCCGCAATTATTCCCGCAGTATTAGCAGCACATAAGGACAAAAGTTCACTCATTATCGCCACTGCGAATGCCCATGAAGCATCCTTAACCGGCTATCCAAACATCTATAGTGCAAACAATCTACGAGAAGTATGCAGCTATCTTTGCCAAGGAACTTCATTACATTCCTTACCACCCAAGCCGGAATCGTGTTCAGCACGCTACACAATAGACTGGTCGGATATCAAAGGTCAGTTTCACGCCAAAAAAGCAATGGAAATTGCCGCTTGCGGTGGACACAGTATTCTGCTAAGTGGTGCCCCTGGAAGTGGCAAGACTATGTTAGCAAAACGCTTTAACACGCTTTTACCTCAATTATCTGAAAAAGAAGCCCTAGAGTGTGTAGTTATCAATTCCATACGCGGTAAATTACCTGATTTTAATGAATGGCGCTCTCCGCCTTTTCGTTCACCACATCATACTGCCTCACCTGTATCTTTAGTTGGCGGGGGTAATCCACCTAAACCAGGAGAAATCTCCCTGGCGCATCATGGTGTTTTATTTCTTGATGAATTACCTGAGTTTAGCCGGCAAGTTCTAGAGACATTAAGACAACCGCTTGAAGCAGGAACAATATGTATTTCAAGAGCTGCTGCTCAAACAGAATTTCCAGCTAAATTCCAATTGATTGCAGCGATGAATCCCTGTCCTTGCGGACAATGGGGTAATCCTCAAGCAAACTGTTTATGCAGTCCAGATCAAATTAAGCGTTATCACGCCAAGATATCAGCCCCTCTATTGGATCGTATCGACATGCATATTTCTGTACAAGCATTAACTCAGGAGGAATTAATCGCCCCTAACATTAATCCCAATAAACAAAGTGATCTTATCCGGGAAAAGGTAATCAAAGTACGTATCCTACAATTGGAGCGACAAAAGTGTCTTAATGCCTCATTAAGCGCCAATAATTGTGAAAAAATTTGTGCATTAGGCATCCAAGAACAAAATTTTTTGCGCCAGTCTACACTGCAACTCAAATTGTCTGCACGAGGATACCATCGCCTATTGAAAGTTGCGCGAACTATAGCGGATATGAACGAAAGCAGCCAGGTTTTTCAAACTCATCTACAACAGGCATTGTCCTTTAGACATGCTTTACGCACTCCTGGAAATCTATAACCTAAAAGGTTTAACATAAACAGTATGCTCTCGTTGGAGCTCATCTTTTTTTGCATTTGAATTTAGGGTAATCCTAAATTCAAATGCAGATTTAATAAACGTACAAGGTAATATATTATCGGGACAAGCACGCCGAGTATAGAAATAATAGGAATTACAGATATCGAATAATGTTTCGTTTCATCCCCCTGAATTTCATTATTTCCATAGATTTTTTTTCTTTTACCTAAAAGATAAATTAAAAGAATTAAACCATAAAAAAAACTGGAGAAGAAACTAACCCGCACCAATAAATCAGACATATTTTGACTGTTCAAGTAATCGATGGGGAAGTTGATGAGAAAAAAACACAAAAGCCAAACAAACATTATTTTTACAGGATTTTCTTGTTCCTCTAAAGCGGCAAACCACATAAGTATCATAGGAAAAATTAATAAAGAAAAATAATACATCCAGCCAAATGGGCTCATAAATAACATCATAGCCAATGTGAGGCAAAAAGGTTGATGATTGATTGGGTTGTTTTCGGTTGGCCCTAGTTTTCTCCAATACCAAAGAAATAGAATAACAAAGAGAACGCCGTACAATAAATTAATTGGTATTAAATAAGACATATTAGGGAGTCTCTCCCCCCCAAAAAAGAGACGAAAAATGAAACCATACATTGAGGCATTCCAATCATCTCCATACCAAAATACATGATTCATCATTTTGAAATAGTGTTTATAAATTATTGGGCCATGAAACAGGACGGGAAGAACTACAGCCACTAAAAGAGTAGCTAACATAGTTATAAGAACTTTCTTCCGGCCTTGTTTTAAAGCATAGAAAAATAACAATGCGGGAAACAATTTAATCGCAATAATAATGCCCCATAATATCCCTGCAATATGATCGCGATGATTCACATAAAAAAAATAACCCAACATGATGAAAAACAATAAAATGCAGCCGAATTGCTGCGTTACAAAATTCATTAGTGTCGGAAAAAAAGCAAAATAAAGAAGGTATAAATTCACATAATTTTTCTGTAACGATTGGGTAGAGAACGCAAAACGAAATGTAATGGTTATACCAATTACTCCCAAAATAAGTGAAAAACAAAACCAAACAATTAATGCATGGGAAAAACTTAGCTGTGCAAAAAAATCAAAGATCCATAAAGCAAAAGGTGGATTTAAATTCGCGGGTAATATTTTTATAGAAGGGGAATATGAGGTAAAAAAATTTATATAAGGATTTTCACCATGCAGTAATGCCTGAGCCGAGTAATAGAAAGAAGAAAAATCAATCCGTTGATAATGCTTGAAAATGAAAAAAGAAAGCAAGCAATAGAAGCTCAGAAGCACGAGAATGCATATGTTTCGGTAGCAATGACTCATGGAGATATCCTTGGGACTTTTCCTGTTTTAAAATTGCACTTTCTTTGTGGATTAGAATACTACCCTTGATTACATAAAGCATCAAAAATTGCCATGCGCACAAAAACACCGTTAGCGACTTGTTGCAATATAAAAGAGTTTGCGCCATCTGCCACATCGCTATCTATTTCAACACCACGATTTATAGGTCCTGGATGCATCACCATCGCATCAGAGTTGGCATGAGCTAGGCTTTCTTTTGTTAAAGCAAAATCACGGCGATAAGAATCTAAGTCCAAATGATCAGACTCCAATAAGCGCTCGTGTTGTACCCGCAAACAAATCACTACATCTGCATTCGTTAGTCCATCACGTAAATCATGGGTAACCCGTCCATAATGCACTGTTTTTGGCTGCCAAAGCTCCGGCGCGACTAAAACAAGCTCGCCTACCCCTAATTGTGCACAAATGCATTGAAATGAATTAGCTACTCGTGAGTGCCTAATGTTTCCTAGAATTGCTATTTTTAATTGATCCAGCCGCGGTTTTTGTTCAAGAATTGTCATCATATCAAGTAAAGCTTGACTGGGATGTGCATGGGTGCCATCCCCGGCATTAATTATATGAACACTCGCCCCAATTTGATTCGCTAAATTTTCCTGTAAGCCCTCTTGCCTATGACGAATCACAAAATGTTGAATCCCCATAGCAGCAAGGTTACGGATTGTATCTTCAATAACCTCTCCTTTGGTTTCTGAAGAGCTTTGTAGATTCAAATTAATTACTTGCATTGATAAGCGATTTGCAGCTAACTCAAAACTCACTCGGGTGCGGGTACTGTTTTCATAAAACAAATTTGCCACAGTATGCTGTGCATATGAAGGATAATGATTATGCTGTTTGAAATAAAATGCGCGTTGCAGTACAGACTCGATCTGTTGCCGTGATAATTGGCTAATTTCTAAAAAATGATTCATAAAACCCTTATCTTTTTAACTTAACCGAAAGAAGGCTAGGGTCTAGTTTATTCATTTACAGTTTTATTTATACCGACGTCCTGCTTCTTGACAGTGGGATCCAGTAATTTCTCGCCATCTATGAATCCCGCATCAAGACGCAGGACGTCGGCATTATAAATCCCTAATGTACCAAACTAAACATACCCCTATTCAGGATGTTGGAGCCATTGCTCCAGTATAACACAAGCCGCTATACTATCTACCTCAGATTGTTTGATTTTACGGTATCCACCTTGCGCAAACAATTGCTCTCTAGCCTCAACTGTTGAGAGTCGCTCATCAACTAAATGTACTGACAGAGAAAATCGTTTACGTAATTCCTTAGCAAATCGTCGCGCAGCAGAAGTTGTATACAATTCACTGCCGTCAATGCAGGTGGGAATACCAACTATTAATGCTTGAGGTGACCATTCAGCAATAATTTTAGCTACCGCATTCCAATCAGGGATCCCAATGCGGGCACTAAGAGTTGCAAGAGGAGAAGCACTGCGCGTGAGTTGCTGGCCTACTGCTACACCAATGCGTTTATAACCAAAATCAAAGCCTATATAAACAGGACTAGGCATGGCCAATATTCGAACTAAGTTGACTCATTTTTATCCCCAAAGTGGATCCGGCATATTCCCAACGATCTTCGAAGGGTACTTCATACAGAATCTCTGAGCGATATGGGCAAATTAACCAGGTATTTTCGAGAATTTCTTTTTCTAATTGATTCTCTACCCATCCAGCGTAGCCTAAAGTAATTAAAACGTCTTTAGGTCCTTTATCTTCTGCAATGGCGCGAATAATATCATTTGAAGTGGTTACCGTCACCTCATCTTGCAGAAACAAACTAGAACGCCAACCCCCAAATTGTTTATGGATAACAAATCCTCTTTCAGGTTGTACTGGGCCGCCAAACATTAAAGGCAAATGGCTTTGCTCCATACGAACTGGCTCAATATGGAGTTGCTCAAAAACAATTGCCAAAGGAAATTGCATTGGGCGATTTATTATTAAGCCTACTGAACCTTGTTCGTGGTGTTCGCAAATATAAATTACGGTTCTTTCAAAATTAGGATCATTGAGGGAAGGCATTGCGATCAGCAAGTGATTAGCTAATGAGCTTATAATTGCCATGAGCCCTCCTGAAAGGTCAGTTAATTAGGTAGTATCTTTATATTAATTATATACCATAAACAATTGTTTAATTTTTATTCTACTATTGAAGATCACGTTCAACTGAAACCTTTACATAAAGTGTTGCTTGCTGGGAGAATGGTCTTCCTGCCGTATAAGATACGGACGTAGAGTCAGTATCCTCTGTCCCCTCAGCAGTTCCTAGAGAAACCCACTTATTCAATGGAACCATTAGAGTAGTGTCTATATTTTGATTATCAAATTGTTGTCCTCCCGCAGGGTCTTGTTGTTCACGTACTCGACGAAGCTTTAATTGGACCTTTGAACCACGCATGATAGGTTGCACCAATAAACCATTTTTGATCTGGTGCTGCTGGTAAGTGATTCCTGTTGTAAAAAATCCTACGCCTACAGAAGTGATGATGGGTACTTCTTCATCGGTAGATACGAAGGCAGATTCGCCGCTCATTACATTAACGGATTGTGAACGTTTTACCTCAGCTGGGGATTTTGAACTGTAACTCACGGAATTTTCATTTTGCGCACTCAGCCAATCCGGATCACCTTGATAAATAGAAATTTTAAATGTGACTGGGGGTACATCAATTTGATGTATTACAGTTCTGATCTGGGTAAGTGTTTCCGGCGACACCTGAACTACTAAAGTTTCCCCGGAGCCGCTTATTTTTTCTCCATTTTGTAATAAGGGTTGTATTAATTGGATAACTTTTTGGACTGGAACGTAGTGTAGCTCAATTACTTTTGTGATTGTTTGCGAAAACACATTACTCGCTAACAACAATAATCCTATTAGGCAAAATCGCTGCATCCTGAGCTCCTTTCCTGTTCCCTAGACCAATTAAGGAAAATTTATAGGGGTAAACCCCAGTATTTTCAATTGTAGACCAATATGAAGAATTCATGGAGTAAATTATAAATATTTTTCATTTTTAATCTCAAAAGAACAAAGAGAGACTGAAAAAATCCTCGAACTCTGATTCAATAGTTTTGTTCCTGAAAAAGTTTGGGTATACTTCTCGAAAATTTGCTTAAGAGATGCAAACACCATGGGTAGCATATTTAATATATTTGGTCCTTCTCCGATAAGGCCGATAGAACAACACATGCGTAAGGTACATCAATGTGCCAAACAACTCTACCCATTTTTTGAAGCGGCGCTAAAAAAGGACTGGTCCACTGCCAATAAAATCGCAGAAAAAATAATTTATCTAAAAAAAGAAGCTGATTTAATCAAGCGGGACCTACGACTTCATTTACCTACTGGCCTCTTCCTACCTGTTTCTCGTACTGACTTGCTTGAGGTTCTCAGTGCTCAGAATCTCATTGCAAAAAGAACTAAAGGCATCGCAAAACTCATCATAAGCAGACAAATGATCATTCCAGAACCAGTCATTCCTGTTTTTATGCCTTTTTTAAGTCGTTGTCTGGATGCATCAAAACAAGCATGTAAAGCTATCAATGAATTAGATGAATTGCTAGAAGCAGGTTTCAGAGGATCTGAAGTTAAAATCGTTGAAGAAATGATCTTAACACTTTATGAGATCGAACATGACAGCGATGAACGCCTTGCGGATATCAGACATCGTATTTTTGAAATCGAAAAAGATTTATCTGCAATTGATGCAATATTCCTCTACGAATTGGTCCAATTAATCGATGATTTAGCCGATGGTGCTCAGCATGTGGGTAGTCGTCTTCAAATTCTAATAGCTCGGTAGTCAAGTTTTATGGATTATTCAATTATATATCTTGTTGCGGCAGTCATTTTGTGTTTTCTGATGACTTGGGGGGTTGGCGCTAATGATTTAGCCAATGTCATGAGCACTACTATGGGCTCAAAAGCAGTTACTGCCAGACAAGCTATGTTAATCGCCATAATTTTTGAATTTGCTGGTGCATTTATAGGAGGAACTGGTGTTACTGAAACAATGCGCGATGGGATTATTAATTCCAGTGAGCTCTCTGGACAACCACTGATTCTAATTGAAGGAATGTTAGGTGTTTTATTAGCTTGTACTATTTGGATGAATCTCGCAAGTTACCTTGGAGTTCCTGTTTCTATTACTAATGCTTTAGTAGGTTCAATGGTAGGTTTTGGCACTGTAGTACTCGGTCCGCAAGCAATTCATTGGAACCAAGTAAGCCGTATTGCTATAAGCTGGGTTACCTCGCCAATGATTTCAGGAATCACTGCTTATATGTTATTTATCAGTATTCAACAAACCATTTTTGTCAAAAGTAACCCACTCACTAAAGCTAAATTGTATATCCCGATTTACCTTTTTCTCATTGGCTCTATTTTGTCATTTATCACGGTATTTAAGGGACTTCATCATTTTCACATTCATCTCAATTTCAAACAAAATCTGGCAGTTACTCTGGCAACCAGTATAATTATTACCATTATAGGCATGGTAATAATTAAACGAATACCGGAACCCCATAGAATAAGACGCAGAGAACGATTTATCCAGGTTGAAAAATATTTTGCTGTACTGATGGCGATGACCGCATGCGCAATGGCTTTTGCGCATGGCTCGAATGACGTAGCCTTAGCCGTGGGTCCTCTTTCAATTATTTACAGCTTGATTATGAATTCCCATCAAACATTTGATGCCAATAATTATCCTGCATGGATCATATTGTTGGGTTGTGTTGGTGTAGTTACAGGTTTGCTTATGTATGGTAGAAAAGTAATTGAAACTGTAGGAAGTGCTATCACTGCTCTTACTCCTAGCCGCGCATTCGCTGCCACTCTTTCTGCCGCAACAACTGTTGTGGTAGCGACAAGTACAGGTATTCCAGTTTCAGCGACACAAACATTGGTTGGTGCAGTTCTTGGGGTAGGCTTAGCTCGAGGTATTGGTGCATTAAATCTAATAGTCATTCGCAACATCTTTATGTCCTGGATACTGACATTACCTGCTGCGTCTATCTTGACGATTGTAGCTTACAAATTATTGCATTTCTTTATAGGCTAGACCAAATAGATTTCGGGGTATTGCAAGGATGCAAGCTTGAGTTCCGCCATGCACCCCCAGGTACTAATATTTAAAACTCTTCCCAGATTTCACCTTTTTTGTTTTCATAATCTTTATTATCACGCATCAAAAAGATACGTTTGTGCTTGTTAATCTCTTTTATTTGCGATGCAGATTTATCATGAGTTGCATCAAATTCAAATAAAAATTTATCATAGGGACTTACATAAGCTTTATCTATATCGTCTGAACTCATAACTAATCCAAAATGACTATAATTTAAATCAGGTATTTTATAGCTTTTTTATCTAAGATACCATTATTCTAGAAAAGTAGTTGAAACCTACACACTCTCAAAAAAATTAGGGGCCGAAGATGAGTTTAAAAAAAGTAGAGTTACATGTCCATTTGGAAGGTACTATCGTTCCCAAATTAGCTGCAAAATTGGCCGCACGCAATAAATTAGTTCTGGCTGAAGGTCTTGTCGCTCCAGATGGGGAAAGCTATTTATCCAAAGACTTTCTCGATTTTTTAAAAGTTTATGATACGCTAGCTTCGGTGATTCGGTATCCTCAGGATTATTATGATATTACCTTAGACTATTTACGTGCCCGCGCCCAAGAAGATACGATTTATGTGGAGATGATGTATTCCCCTGATCATGCGGAGCTCTCCAGTAAAATTCCTTCTGCAGAACATTTGGCTGCAATTCAACAAGCAATTGACGATGCCAAAGAGCAATTTGGTATAGTAGGACGTATTATCATGACTGCAGTTCGTCATTTTGGTGTACAAGCAGTAGAGCATGTTGCGCAGCAAGCGCATAAAGATAGATTTCCATGTGTCACAGGCTTTGGTCTAGGCGGTGATGAAGCAAAATTTCCTCCGAAACTTTTCAGTAAAGCATACCATATCGCAGCCGATGCGGGTTTACAATGTACTGTTCATGCAGGGGAATTCGCTCCTGCGAGCGGAATGGTGGAGGCTATGGAGAATTTACCAATTCAACGTATAGGTCATGGTGTAAATGCAATTTATTCGCCAGAAACCATGGCCATGGTAAAAGAGCGAGGAATTACTTTAGAAGTTTGTCCTTCAAGCAATATTTTTTTGGGTTTGTTTAAAGATATGAATGAACATCCTTTACCTAAATTTTATGACGCAGGTATAAAGATCAGCATCAGTTCAGATGATCCACCATTTATGTGTACCACGCTGGGGCGAGAATATCAACGTGTACAAAAGTCTTATAATTACAGTGATGAGACAATGAACAATATCACGCACATGGCTTTAGAGGCTGCTTTTGTTGATGAGAAAACCAAGACAGAATTGCTGGCAAGAATTTAGTTTGATCTATTTGGCATGAATAATCTACTTAGGCAATAGCATACAAATTGTATGCTGCCAGGCTGGGAAAACCAGATTGCGCTCCGCGGCACCCATCTATATTGATGCATTGAGTGAATGGTTATCTGAGATTTCAAGTTTAAAATCTGTAGTTCCCTTTCACTCGTCAAACAACAAGAAATAATCTATTCGTTTTGATGCAGTTCACCCAGCAGTTGCTCAATGTAACGTCTGCAAGTCAGAGGGTGATGCAAAAAATTAATGATGCGGCGTGTACCCCCAGTACCAGTAATGGATACCATGCCATAGCTCAACATACTGCCTAGAATCGATTGACGGATGTCGATTGCTTCAATCTTGCTTAATGGAATATCAATCGTTTGTCTTACAACAACTCCAGTACGAATAATAACATGATTTTTTTTGATCGTGACCGAAGAAAAATAATAGGTCATCCATGTCATTCCAATCCATAGCAGGGCTAAAGCAGCCAAGCCGTACCCCATTTTTTGTAAAATATCCATTTCAACATAAGATACAATTGCCAAAGCACCACATAAGGCAAGAGCTGGCCAAAGAAATATTATCCAATGCATTCTCGTAAAAAAAATAACATTACTGTCATATGGCTTCTCAAACATGGATTCACCTAACCTGAATTATCTACTAAAAAATTATAATATTGCATTTAGCTTAAATTTGCTATTCTATACTTCGTATGAAGTATATACTAAGCCTCTTATTTTTTTTAGAATTGAAAAATGCGCTCAATCAGTCGTTGCCTTAATAAACAACTTGCTGACCTATGTCAACGCTCTGTTCAATTGGAAGAGCTGACAAATAAAATCAAACTCATACTTCCTGAGACTTTAGCAAATGAATGTCAGGTGGGAAATTTTGATAAGGGTTGTTTGTTATTAACAACTACTGATGCTGCCTGGGCAGCGCAACTACGTTATGCGATTCCTGAACTACGCGATAAATTACGTAAAGAAGCAGGTATGTATCAACTTTCTTCAATTAAAGTGACAATTATTGAATCAAAAGTTCAATATGAAAAATCGCGCCCCCCTCAAATACACGAATTATCAGAAAAAGCAAAAGCGATCATAATTAGTGAAAGTCAAAACTGCACGTATGAACCATTACAAAAAGCATTGTTGCATTTGGCTGATGGTGATGATTAAACGGATAGACAAGCCAAGCTCATCTAATGACATCATATATTTGCCTAATTCCAGGCATAAAAGATGGGTGTAGGAAAAAGGAGTCGTTTTATGTTCAAAGTTAGAAGTGAAATTCGAGAGCTTTTTATGTCCTGTGAAGCTGCCTTTTAGTTCTCACCCTATACGATAATTTACGAAAAAACTAGCCAGTCATTTCAATCGAACGCTATTGCAAAACGACGCTCTACCCATTCTGGGCCAAGATAAGTGAAACAATCTTGCAAGTAGTCATTCAACTCATCCTCTTCCATCACATGCTCTTGCCCAATAGGTTCAACATCGTGATGAAAATAAACATTAAAGTAACGCATTGAAAAATCGACGTAATCGCGTGTATGGAGAATAAAAGAATGCCATAGTTTATCAAGAATGAGTAATGGGCCAAAAAGATAGGTTTTTTTACCTTGTTTGGCCCTTTGCGCATTTAGCCACATCCAGGACAATAAATCCGTAAACAAGACCTGGCTTTCTTGTTCAGAAAACTCAGGATGAATATGGCGAAAATGATTTATTACTGCTTTATTTTTATAATCAAGCAGAGCGGATAAATGGATCATCCGCAACAGGCTTTGTTAGTACTTGGTCTTTGTGTTACATAGCGTACAATACGGCAGATCATTTCTTCTTTAGTCATTATTATCTCCACATTTTCGATTATAAAGAAACAGTGCAGATAGTCTAACCAATGTCCATAATGGAAGCAATTTCATTTTCAATTAAAATAGAAATTGATCAAGCTCAATCCTGAGTATTCAGGATGAGCACTTAATTACCAGATCACACACCGATTTTTATTTACCATAGGGCTGTCATTCGGAATATGAAAGGCCTCCTGAAATTGAGGAATATTAGCCAGGCTCCCATTCACTCGATATTGGGCAGGAGGATGCGGATCAGTAGTTACTTGATTACGCAGTTGTTGCGGTCGAATGTTCATTGCCCAAACATGTGCTGTCGCTATAAAGAATTGCTGCTCCGGTGTCAGTCCATCAATTGTAGGTGCATTTTTATATGCATCAGAATGCTGGAAAGCTCTATAAGCAAGAGTTATGCCTCCCAAATCAGCGGTGGCCTCTCCTACAACTAATTTTCCTTGTACATGCAAACCATCATCTACAGTGTATTGTGAAAATTGATTCACAATACACTGTGTTGCTGCCTTGAATTTTTTTAAATCACTTGGTGTCCACCAATTCTTTAAATTACCATGACCATCAAATTGTGCACCTTGATCATCAAATCCATGGGTCATTTCATGCCCCATCACAAAACCAATAGCTCCATAATTCAAAGCAGCAGGTGCATTAGGATCAAAAAATGGCGGTTGGAGAATGCCAGCTGGAATATTTAAATTATTCATTGAAGGATCATAATATGCATTAATCGTTTGTGGCGTCATAACCCATTCAGTCCTATCTATAGGTCTCCCAATTTTATTAAGATCGCGTTGGGTTAAAAATTCATTGGCTCGAATTACATTTAATACGTATGATCCTCGATTAACTACCAATTTAGAATAATCCCACCACTTAGAAGGGTAACCAACCCGATCTTCCATCATATCAAGCTTCTTCAATGCAGCCTTACGCGTAGGAGGGGTCATCCATGGTAAAGTATTGATATCTTCCCGTAATACTGCGCGAATATTTTTGAGTATATCCAAAGCTTGCTTTTTATCTTCTGGAGAGAAATAGCGATCCACATACATTTTCCCAATAGCAAAACCTAAAGCACCATTTTCTGTACCGACAACCCGTTTCCAGCGAGGTAATATTTTCTCAGCACCAGTCAAGACGGCTACCATTTTAAAATTTTGATCAACAAAAGGTTTTGATAAGTACGAAGCAAAAGCATCAATTAAATGCCAACGCAAATAAGTTTTCCAATTCTCTAAGGGAACAGTTTTTAATTGTTTGTCCATATCCTTAAAAAACTCGGGTGTTGCTAAATTCATACTTTTTATTTGTGCTTGACCCATCGTTGAAAAATATGCAGGCCAAGAAAAATTGGGAGTCACTTGGGCAAGTTGCGCTTTATCCATAATATGATAAATCGCATGGGGATCTCGTTGCTCTACTTGAGACAGGGAAACCTTAGCCATTTGTGTTTCCAATTTCATAACAGTATCAGCTTCGGCTGCTGCTTTATCTGGTGAATCGCCTAATAACTCGAACATTTTGGCGATATGATTAACATAAGCTTCACGAATTTGTTTAAATTTAGCATCATCTTTTAGATAATAATCTCGATCAGGCAAACCTAATCCACCCTGCATCGCAGCAGCGATCATCTCTTCACTATTTTTAAAATCTTGCATACTTCCAAAATTAAAGAAAACACCGACCCCTATTTGATGTAAATGTGCTATTTCACTTTGTAGATCCGCTAAATTTTTTAAACGATTAATGCGATCAAATTCAGGTTGTAATGGCCTAATACCCAACTGATTGATACTGGTTTCATCCATACCACTGTAATAAAAATCACCTACCTTTTGTTCTATGCTGCCTTGTTTTACTTTGGTATTTTTCGATGCACTGATTAACATCTGGTGAATAATATCTTGAACTTTATCATTGATAAGATTAAAGCTTCCCCAGCTCGAATAATCAGGAGGAATTGGATTATTCTTTTGCCAGTTGCCGACCGCATAAGAATAAAAATTCTGACTCGGTGAAATACTGGTATCCAACCAATTCAAATGAAGTGTTTGTTTCGTTATTTTTTGAGGTTCAGTGTTTGCAGAATATATTGAGGAGCTGCATAACAGGGCAAAAGCAAAAAGGCTACCATTAAATTTCATGCCACAACTCTCCTTTGCTAATCATTTATGTTAATTCATGAAGAATCTAAATAAACCTAGCAGGTGGAGTCAAAAACCATAACCAGAAACCAGTGTGACCAAAAATTTCCCGGGTCATGATTCGTCTTCACCTGATACTTGAGCACTTTTAGCGAAAAGCCATGTGAACAAGAGACAGGTTACTCCCAGGCTACATTCCTACGCTTCGACAGGATAAAACTCAGTTTGCATTGCAGGGAGATATTCTTCTGTATCAAAATAAGTATATTCCCAAGCGTCTTGTCTTACCATTAATTCACGTAATAATCTGTTATTTAATTCATGTCCTGACTTATAACCTTCAAATGCGCCAATCAAGCTGGAACCTAACAGATACAGATCACCAATCGCATCCAATACTTTATGAGAAACAAATTCTGATTCAAAACGAAGTCCATCATCGTTGAGAACACGGTAGTCATCAACAACTATGGCATTATCCAGGCTTCCCCCTTTTGCCAAATCGCATTCCCTTAATTTTTCATAATCGGAGAGAAATCCAAATGTACGTGCTCGGCAAACTTCCTTGACATAAGAAGTCGTAGAAAAGTCAAAACTTACTGTTTGTGGCTTATCATTAAAAGCAGGGTGGTCAAAATCAATGGTAAAGGTAATTTTATACCCATTATAAGGATAAAATTGAACAAACTTGCCATTATCCTCTACACGAATAGGCTTAAGAATACGTATGTACTTTTTGGGAGCATTTTGCTCACGTATGCCCGCTGATTGGATCAGGAAAACAAAAGGAGCAGCGCTTCCATCCATAATTGGTAATTCTGGAGCATTCACATCAATGTAAGCATTATCAATACCTAAACCCGCCAAAGCGGAGAGTAAATGTTCTACGGTTGCGATTTTAACGGGGCCATGATGTAACGTGGTGCATAGCATAGTGTCACCCACATTCTCATAAGAAGCTGGTATTTCTAGTACAGGTGAAAGATCTACTCTTCTAAAAACTATACCTGTATTCACAGGAGCAGGTCTCAAGGTTAAAAGCACTTTTTCACCGGAATGCAATCCAACACCAGTTGCCTGGATCACCTTTTTAGGAGTTCTTTGTTGTGTCATTCGGTGCTCACCTTGTTCCTCATCATGTTTTAATTTTTACTTTACACGCAAAACTTCGTGATCGTATCAATATTTTAATATTTAGTCTAATTATTTTTGTATCAAAGATTTAAATTTGCCCTTCCTCTGCAACCTTGTAGAGGAAGGATCAGATTATTTATACCTCTTCTTGTCGACGTAAAAATGCAGGAATATCAAGATAATCTACATCTGGAACACTCTCACCATTTTGTTTTGCAGCAGAAGACATACTTGCTTGAGCTTGTTTGCGAACAACGGCTGGTCTATCCAACTGCTGATAATCCAAAGAGCCATCACTACGAGTTGTTTCAATCAAACGTGCACGATGGCCGTGTTGTGGTTGTGCTTGCTGATGACGTTGTCTTCCATCACCAAGACCTGTAACAATAACGGTTACACGCATTTCATCCGTCATTTCTGGATCGATTACTGTTCCTACTACTACAGTTGCATCATCAGAAATAAACTCTTTGACTACATCCCCTACTTCCTCAAACTCACCAATTGACATATCAAGGCCGGCAGTAATATTGACTAAGATTCCACGAGCACCTGAAAAATTCACATCCTCCAATAAAGGAGAAGCAATTGCAGCTTCGGCAGCTTGACGCGCTCTTTGTTCTCCTACGGCGCTACCTGTACCCATCATAGCCATACCCATTTCTGACATTACGGTACGTACGTCTGCAAAATCTACGTTGATCAAACCTGGGCGGGTAATTAAATCAGAGATACCTTTTACTGCACCCAGTAACACATTATTTGCTGCCTTGAATGCATTAAGTAGACTAATGTTTTTTCCTAAAACGCTAAGTAATTTATTGTTAGGGATTGTGATCAATGAATCAACATGTTCTGCTAAACGACGAATTCCTTCTTCAGCTGCTAAAGCCCGTTGTTTACCTTCGAATGAGAATGGCTTGGTAACAACAGCTACGGTCAGAATGCCTAGCTCTTTAGCAATTTCTGCAAAAACAGGCGCAGCACCAGTTCCAGTTCCCCCCCCCATTCCTGCAGTAATGAACACCATATCCGCACCGCTTAAGATTTCGCGAATATGGTCTCTGTCTTCTTCAGCTGCTTCACGACCTATTTGTGGATTTGCACCAGCACCTAAGCCTTTGGTTAGCTCATCACCCAGTTGAATGTGTATTTTCGCATTTGAGCCTCTTAATGCCTGCGCATCAGTATTAGCACATATAAATTCAACTCCATCTATATTTTCTGCGACCATATGCTCGACGGCATTGCCACCGCCACCGCCAACACCAACTACCTTGATTACGGCATTATTACTATTGTGTTGGCCTTCCATTAATTCAAACATAACCCTGCTCCCCTCATATGTTTAATCTTTTAACAAAAAACCGGCAGTACCCTTTGAGTCAGATCGATTACCAGTTTTCATTTTTAAACCTTGCATGTAACCTAAAAATTACCCTGGAACCATTCTTTCATACGTGCCCACAAACTCTGGGTATTTTCATTCATTTTAGGTACATTGTAGGTTGATTCATACTGTTGTTGATAACCTTGCAACAACAATCCTACACCTGTAGCAAATGAAGGATTTTCAGTTGCTTCAGCCAATCCAGAAACATGATGGGCGCAACCTTTTCTTACTGGCATTTCAAAGCAAAGCTCTGCAAGTTCAATCCCGCCTCTCACATTGGCAGCACCACCAGTCAGAACAATGCCTGCAGCCATTCTATCTTCAAATCCACTGCGTCGTAATTCGTTACGTACTAAAGTAAATAGCTCTTCATATCGCGCTGCGACCACATCAGATAAGGCTTTTGCCGATATTTTTCTTCCTGGTCTATCATTGACACTGGTCACTTCCAGCATCTGGTCTGAATTGGCTAATTCGGTTAATGCAACCGCATGATTCAGTTTAATGGATTCTGCAGCTTTTGTAGGCGTGCGTAAAGCCATAGCGATATCATTAGTCACTTGATCTCCTGCAATAGGAATTACAGCTGTATGTTGAATCGCACCTTCACAAAATATCGCAATATCTGTGGTACCACCACCAATATCAATCAGGCAAACGCCAAGATCTTTCTCATCTTCAGTCAAAACTGCATGACTTGAAGCAAGTTGCTCAAGAATGATGTCATTTACTTCTAAACCGCAACGACGTACACATTTAACTATATTTTGCGCAGCGCTTACTGAGCCAGTGACAATATGTACTCGCGACTCAAGTCGTACACCCGCCATTCCTATGGGTTCACGGATACTACCTTGTTGATCGATGATAAATTCCTGAGGTAAAACATGCAGAATTTTTTGATCAGCAGGAATTGCTACTGCTTTCGCAGCATCAATTACTCGCTCTACATCAGCCTGCGATACCTCTTTATCGCGAATGGCAACAATACCATGTGAATTTAAGCTGCGAATATGACTACCAGCAATACCTGCATAAACAGTTCTAACCTCGCATCCAGCCATAAGCTCAGCTTCCTGAACAGCGCGTTGGATAGAGTTCACGGTAGCCTCTATATCAACCACAACACCGCGTTTTAAACCACGAGAGGGGTGACGACCTATTCCGATAATTTCTATTGCACCGTCAGGGGTAACTTCTCCAATTAATGCAATTACTTTTGAAGTTCCTATATCCAATCCAGTGATAATTTCTTTTTCTATTTTTTTTGCCATTATCGTTCCGTTTGTTGTTTCCACTGCACCGCCATACCACGTGGATAACGCAGGTCCACGCTAGACAATTGCTCAATTTTTTCTGCAAATACTGCAGGATATGCTTTACAAAATCGCAGCAATCGTTCTTCTAACTCTTTCTTTCCTAAATATATTTTTACACCATTGCCTAAAAGTAATACCCAAGATTGGTTTGCGCTTAGATAGAGTCCAGTGGCATTTAAACCATACATTGATAATATCTTACTCAATTTTTCGTAAACTTGTAAGACTTCTGCTTGTTGAGATAGTGGTCCTTTTAATCTTGGTAAGCTAAGATCATCTGGTACAGCACCTTCATTAAATAATCTGCCATTTTCAGTCATCAGAGCATTATCCCAAATCGCCACTGGTTTTTTTTCAACAAGCCTTATTTTCAAGGTATCTGGCCAAACACGCTCCACAGTAGCAGTATCGATCCAGCTCAGCTCATTTAATTCGCTCTCTAATGCCCTTACCGATAAAGTAAAAAAACTATTACTCAGGTATTTTGATAATACACCTTCCAATTCTTTATGTGTCACATGCTCATAACTTGCAGCAACTTTGATTGTGGTGATTGGGAACCGTTCAGCATCGGACACATAATAATAACCCAATCGGCAAGCTAAGAATATGGCGCTTAAACTGAGCACCAATAACCAACAGATATATCGAAAATTCCCTGAATCAACATCCCTATTTTTATTCATGGTGTTCACAGATAATTGGTTACTAAATGCCGCCGGCAATTCTGATGTACCATCGCAATACGGATCAACTCGTCCAGTAACTCAGGATAAGATAAACCACTTGCCTGCCATAATTTTGGGTACATGCTAATCGAAGTAAAACCAGGTAAGGTATTTACCTCATTAAAGTAAATTGTCTCGGTTTCGTCATTAACAAAAAAGTCAACGCGCGCCATACCCTTGCATTTTAATCGGATAAAAATATCCGCGGCTGCTTTTTTTAATTGCTCATACAAAGTCGGACTTAATGGAGCAGGGATAATTAGATCTGTTTGTCCACTCTCTAAATATTTTGCTGAATAAGAATAAAAACCATCAGGATGATTAACGCGTATTTCACCTGCAATGCTGACTCTTGGCTCCCCCGAAGGTACAACACTCTCCAATACTGACAATTCAATTTCTCGTCCGAGAATAAATGATTCAATCAAAATCTCTTCGTCATAACGTAATGCATCATCGACTGCTACTAACAATTCAGTCATATTTTTTGCTTTATGTATACCTACACTGGAACCCATTGCACAAGGTTTAACAAATAATGGCCAGCCAAATTGTTCTGCAACTTCTTGGCAAAAACGTTGTCTTTCAGTTGTCGGTGTATGCCATGACAAAAGCTTGTAGTTCGCTGATTTTAAACCATCGACGCACACGATGCGCCTTGCCATATCTTTGTCCATTCCGATGGAGGACGAAAGTACATCACAACCAACATACGCAACACCTGATAACTCAAGCATTCCCTGCAAACATCCATCTTCATATAAAGGGCCGTGGACTACAGGAAAAACCACATCCGCGTCAACAGATAAGCGTCCATCAATAAATAAGCTCGCCATCGGCTTTGAGTGTTCTGTGACTACTGGAAGTTTTTCTTTATAATCAAGTAAATCCTGATATTGATGAAGATGAAATAATCCATCTTTATCCATTGCTACAGGGATGATGTTATATTCTTTCGTATCTAAATGTGCAAGGACAGAAGCGGCTGAAATTAATGAGATTTCATGTTCTCCTGATTTTCCACCATAAAGCAGAACTAGATTGAGAAGTTTGGACATTAGCGGTCTCCGATTATGTGAACTTCGCGCATCAACTCAATTGTTGTCTGCTCACGAACTTTAGTTTGTACTAAATGTATCAATGCTTCAATATCTGCAGCAGTTGCTGAGCCTTGATAATTGATAATAAAATTAGCATGCTTCTGAGAAACCATCGCACCTCCAATATTGAAGCCTTTTAATCCACAAGACTCAATAAGTCGAGCTGCAAAATTTCCTGGAGGATTTCGAAACACTGACCCGCAATTGTATTCATTAGTTGGTTGTGTATTTGCCCGATGAGTCAACAAATCTTTGATAACCTGTAATGACGTTTCTTTATCACCAGGATTTAGTTTAAATGTGGCTGAAATAAACCACTCATCAGAAGGTCCCGAAGTATGACGATACGCTACCTCATATTCCTCAGGTTTACGAATTCTTATTTCACCATTTCGAGTCATGGTCTGCAGTTCCACTACAAACTGCCATGTTTCACCACCGTGACAACCAGCATTCATTCGCAATGCCCCTCCCATAGTTCCTGGGATTCCAGCCCAAAACTCGCCGCCAGACAAATTATTGCGCGCACAAAAACGAGCCATACTCGCACAAGAGACACCAGCTTCGACTTTAACTGTCTGCATATCTAGGAGAGCTATTTCTTTTAGGCATCCTTGAGTAAGAATTACTGTTCCTGAAAATCCACTATCACGAATTAAAGAGTTGGAGCCTAATCCCAACCACAATAGAGGTTCTGTTTCAGGAAGCTGGCGAAGAAATAAAGCGAGATCAGCGATACTTTTGGGTTTATAGAGCTTGTTAGCAGGCCCGCCAACCCGCCAGGTCGTGTATTCCGCCAAAGGCTCATTATAGAGCAAACTGCCCTGAAGTTCAGCTACAAGACCACAATCATTCTCAGTTGGACTCATGTTGCCCTCACACTTCTTTCATCAGGTTCACAGCAATTTGACCAATACTCCCAGCACCTTGCATCAAAATCACATCGCCATCTTTAATCAACTGATTCAGCTTTGCTTTAAGCGATTGTTCATTTACAAGAGTTACTTTTTTATCTTTACCTCTAATTTTTTGCGCCAGACTCTCACTAGTAATCCCTGGAATTTCGGGTTCCCCTGCAGAGTAAATATCAAACAAGAATAATTCATCAGCAAGACTTAACACATCAACAAACTGCTCTTGCAAGGATTGGGTTCTTGTATATCGATGCGGTTGAAAGACGTGGACAAGACGTTTATTTGGCCAAACATGTCTAAACGCATCGATGGTTGAGAGAATTTCTTGAGGATGATGACCGTAATCATCGACAATAAGAGCTGAACCATTCTCAAATTGTTTCTCGCCCAACATTTGAAAACGACGACCTACCCCCTGGAACTTTGCCAAGGCACGTATAATTGAAGCATCATCAACACCTAATTGTGTTGCAATTGCAATCGCAGCCAAAGCATTTAACACATTGTGACGACCTGGGTACTGAAATTGAATGTTTAATGAGGAGTGCGGTATGGGGCGTACTACCGTAAATTCGCTAATTAGCTCATTTTGCGTCCAATTAGTTGCTCGGTAATGAGCCTCCTCAGTAAACCCGTACGTTAATGTTGGTCGTTCAATTGCTGGAAGAATCTTACGGACTTCTAAGTCATCAATACATACCACTGCCAGGCCATAAAAAGGTAAATGGTGTAAAAACTCAAGAAAAGTTGTTCTTAATTTATCAAAATTATTCTCATAGTTATCCATATGATCTGCATCAATATTGGTCACTATAGCCATCATAGGTTTTAAGAATAAAAATGACGCATCACTTTCATCAGCCTCAACAACAAAATATGGCGATTGGCCTAGTTGAGCATTAATACCCAGACTATTCAATTTGCCGCCAATCACAAAACTTGGATCTAATCCACCCTCCGCCAAAAGACTACTTACCAGGCTGGTGGTTGTCGTTTTGCCATGAGTTCCAGCCACAGCAATGCCATGACGAAAACGCATGAGCTCAGCAAGCATCGCTGCTCGTGGGATAACTGGAATCATTTGTTCACGAGCGGCCACAATTTCAGGATTATTCATACCAACTGCTGAAGAACGGACTACAACATCAGCACCTTTTATATGTTCCGCCTTATGCCCCATATAAACAGGAATTCCTAAAGATTTTAACCTTTGTACCGTACTGCCTTCACCTAAATCAGAGCCTGTAATACGATACCCTTGGTAATGTAATACTTCAGCAATACCACACATGCCTACACCACCAATTCCAACAAAATGTATTTGTTCTACGCAGCCCATCCTTGAAGATATAAATTGTCCTGAATTACCCACGAATGCCCCCTTATGCTGACAGAGGCCCTAAGCCCAGAGCCTGCCAACGATTCTCATGATCAATGCGCAATAATAACGCAATTACAACACAATTAATAACCATACTTGCACCACCATAACTCATTAAAGGTAAAGTTAATCCTTTTGTCGGTAATAAACCCGAGTTAACTCCCATGTTTATAGCGGCTTGTAACCCCAACCAAAATGTCAAACCATAAGCAGTATATGAGGCAAATAACCTCTCCTGTGTATAAGCATTATACGCAATAATCAAACCTCTAATAACCAATATACTGTATAGAGTCATGACCATCAAAATACCTACCAGGCCTAATTCCTCTGCCAAAACAGCAAATAAAAAATCAGTATGGGCTTCTGGTAAATAGAGCAATTTCTGGATACTTTCTCCCAAGCCTGACCCAAACCACCCACCTCGACCAAATGCAATCAAGGATTGTGTCAGCTGATATCCACTATTATACTGATCGGCCCAAGGATCTAAAAATGCAGTCAAACGGGCAACCCGATAAGGGGATGAAACCGCCAAAAATGCCAGCGCCCCCATAACTACAATCATTAATCCTATATAATAGCGTAATTTTACACCAGCTAAAAACAGCATGGCCATAACAGTACCTGAAATCACCACCGTAGCCCCAAAATCAGGCTCAAGTAATAACAAAAAGGATACAACTCCCAAAATCACCATAGGCTTAATAAAGCCCAAAATACTTGTACTGACTGCTTCTTGTTGACGCACCAAATAACCCGAAAGATAAAAAATCATCGTGAGCTTGGCTAGTTCGGATACTTGGATACCTATTGGCCCAAAGGCTAACCAGCGTCGGCTTCCATTGACTGCTCGTCCTATTCCTGGAATTAATACAATAAGCAACATCAATATACAAATTAACAACATCGGCATACTGATACGCTGCCAAATACTGCTATCCGTCCTGATCACAACAAGGGCAATCATTAAACCTGCAAATAAATAACATGCCTGGCGAATTAAGAAATGGAATGGTTGGTGAAAGTATTTGGTAGAGATCATGACCGAACTTGAAGCTACCATCATTAGCCCAATAATAAGCAAACCGATGACCACACTAATTAACCATTTATCATAAAGTGAAATAGGTCTGCTGACAGGTTTGCCTCTTTGATTCACATGTCTTGGCCGCATCGATTACAATCCATTCACTAATGAAGCAAACGATTCGCCGCGATGATTAAAATCACTGAACATATCCAAACTGGCGCATGCTGGAGACAATAAAACAACATCACCTGGTTTTGCCTGTGACTTCGCTATAACAACTGCATTATCCAACGAGGAAGCCCGCGCTATAGGCACTACATTTGCTAATGCAGCTTCTATCTTGTCGGCATCTTCACCAATTAAAACAATGGATCTTACATAATCAGCTATAGATTGAGCCAATTCACTGAAATCAGCTCCCTTTCCTTGCCCACCTGCAATAAGTACAATTTTTCCTTGCATAGAACCTCCTATTCCATTAATTGCAGAGATAGTTGCACCAATATTAGTCCCTTTAGAATCATTAATCCAATCAACGCCATCAAGAGTTCGCACCCATTGACAACGATGCGCTAAACCCGCGAATGAAGTCAATATACTTATGATGTGTTGTTGTGAAATACCTGCAGAATCAGCTAAGGCAGAAGCAGCAAGGGCATTAAGCCAATTATGAACTCCTTTAATCAATATAGACTCAACAGGCAAAATGCAAGTATTTCCTTTTGACAAGTATATTTTATCATTTTGAGTGATCAATCCCCAATTGTTTTTTTCTGGAGCATCGATACCAAAAGAAATACGATTAACCTCTGTAGTTGGAACAGTATAAGGATCATCCCGATTAAATAATGCAATCTGGGCTTTATCATATATTCGTTGTTTAGCTTGGACATAAGCCTCCATAGTATGATGCCTGTCCAGATGATCGGGAGTCACATTGAGAATAGTCGCAGCGATTGGAGTTAACGAATAAGTTAAATCCAATTGAAAACTGGATAACTCCAAAACCCATAAATCATACTGATGCTCATCATGAAGCATATCGAGAACTGGTGTTCCTATATTTCCGGCCACAGCGACTTTATATCCTGCTGCCTTCGCCATTTCCCCTACTAAAGTAGTAACAGTTGATTTTCCATTGGTTCCTGTAATCGCGATCACTGGAGCATGAATCTCTCGGGCCAAACACTCTATATCCCCATACACAGCAATACCCATTTGCATTGCCTTTTTAAAAAAAGGGGTATCCAAAGGTAAGCCTGGGCTTGCAATGATATCTGACAATTGGCCTATTATTTCATCAGGAATGTCCTGGGTATAAACGCGAACATTAGGAAATTCCTTTGTAAATTCAGTGACACTCTGAGCCTGAGCGCGTGTATCAAAAGCAATAAAAGGTTTATTTTTACTATGTAAATATCGTGCTACCGATAGCCCAGTTTTACCCAAACCTGCAACTAAATACAAAGGAGGATTCATGAGTGCACCTTTTTATCGAAGTTTTAAAGTAGCTAATCCACATAACACAAAAACAACAGTAATAATCCAGAATCTGACAATTATTTTAGGCTCTGACCATCCCTTCAATTCGAAATGGTGATGTAAAGGCGCCATTCGGAATAAGCGTTTACCATGAGTGTATTTAAAATAACCTACCTGCAAAATAACAGAAATTGTCTCAATGACGAACAAACCACCCATCATTAATAAAACCAATTCCTCTCTGATAACCACAGCGACAATACCTAAAGCAGCCCCTAAAGCTAAAGATCCCACATCGCCCATAAACAACTGAGCCGGATAGCTATTGTACCAAAGAAAGCCGAGTCCTGCGCCAACAATGGAGGAACAAAAGATTGTTAACTCCCCTGTATTAGGAACAAAAGGTATACCTAGATAAGGTGCATAGACCGAGTTACTGGAAGCGTAAGCAAAAATACCTAAGGCACCAGCAACCATGACTATAGGCATAATAGCCAAGCCATCTAACCCATCCGTCAAATTCACTGCATTGGAACTTCCAACAATTACAAAATAACCCAAAACAGGAAATAAAATACCTAAACCTAGAGTCAGGGATTTAAAAAAAGGTACAGTCAGCTGGGTGTGGACAGGTAAAGTGGCATGCATGTATAGATAAACTACAGCAATAAGCGCAATAACTGATTGCCAAAAATATTTCCACCGGGCAGGTAATCCTTTGCTGTTCTTTA
This sequence comes from Legionella parisiensis, assembly GCF_001467945.1. GTDB lineage: Bacteria > Pseudomonadota > Gammaproteobacteria > Legionellales > Legionellaceae > Legionella > Legionella parisiensis. The sequence continues at coordinate 165,063 of NZ_LNYQ01000013.1, read as the reverse complement.
ATACTAGTTTGCGATAATCATCAACCCATCCCACTACTCCATTTGCGAGAGTAACCAGAAGAACAAGCCATAAACTGGACTGTTGTAAATCACCCCAAAGCAAACAACTCACAGTGATTGCCAACAAGATTAATACCCCCCCCATAGTCGGGGTCCCTGCTTTAGATAAATGTGTCTGGGGACCATCATCTCGTACCATCTGGCCAATCTGCAAGCCTCGCAACCAGCGAATCATCACCGGACCACATAGCAACCCTACCAGGAGTGCGGTCAATGAAGCCAAAATAGATCTGAAAGTTAGATACTGAAAAACTCTTAACGCATGATATTGCCCTTGAAATAGCTGCGTTAGCCAGTAGAGCATAATTGTTCCTCTTGTTTACCCCACTTATGGGTTAGTTTTAAATGATGCCCAACAGGATAATGGGCCAAAAAAGCGGCCAAGCATACCATAAATCAACACACCATTCAGCATCATACAAAAAAATTTCTTTTGGCTCTTAACTCGATTATTAGTTGTTACTTAGAATAGACACACTGGGGCTCCATTCAGTCTATATTAGTTGATGCACAATTTTTTCCATTGCACTGGAACGAGAGCCTTTTACTAAAACAACAGTATCCGGTGATAACTGTTTCACCAGATTTTGCACCAGTTGTTCTTGGTTAGTAAAATGCTCACCACCAACACCAAATGACTCGGCAGCCAATTTGCTATTAGAACCACAGCTAAGTAATTGATCGATGCCTAAGCGACGAGCTGCAAATCCAACTTCCTGATGGTGCTGAGTCGCCCAAATACCCAACTCTCCCATATCCCCAAAAACAAAGATTTTTTTCCCCGGGCGTTCTGCCAATACTTCTAAAGCAGCTAATACAGAGCGTAAATTTGCATTGTAAGTATCATCGATCACCACAGATTTATTTTTTCCCTCAAGAACCGTTAAACGTCCTTTTACACCGCCAAAGCAATTTAGCCCATGTTGAATTTCTTTTATGGAAATACCTACAGCATGACAGCACGCCGCAGCAGCCAAGGCATTGCGAACATTATGTAAGCCAGGAACTTTTAAATGAATATCTACTTGTCCGTTAGGTACGATTAAAGAAAACTGGCCACATCCATTAGCATCCATTACCACATCTTGAGCATAGATATCTGCAACATGCTCTAAAGAAAAGCGCAGGACCTTTTTGTCAATCAACAACTCATCCCAAAAATGAGCATAAGCATCATCATCATTGACTACTGCAACACCAGCAAGAGATAAACCCTGATGTATTTCTCCTTTAGCACGAGCGACACCATCTATAGAACCAAAACCCTCAACATGGGCTGGAGCAATGTTATTAATTAAAGTCACATCAGGATGAACAATCGCCACAGTATGTGCGATTTCGCCTGGATGATTTGCTCCCAACTCAAAAACTGCATAACGATGTTTGCTGCTTAACTGTAAGATGCTTAATGGAGCGCCAATATGATTATTTAAATTTCCTTTGGTCGCATGCGAAGGGGCCGGTAAAATAGCAGCAATCATCTCTTTGGTTGTAGTTTTCCCATTGGATCCAGTTAACGCGATGACAGGACAATGTATATTTTGTCGATGCGCCGCGGCTATTTTCGCCAACGCTTGTATCGGATCCGGAACAACAAATTGTGGTATGTGTACTCCATCTAGAGCATGACACACTATTGCCGCTACTGCACCACGCGTTTCCGCTTCCTTAATAAAGTCATGCCCATCAAAACGTTCACCACGTATGGCAATAAACAAACTACCTGGTTTTAATTCACGACTATCAGTACAAATATCAGTAAGTTCAGCATTGATCTGACATGGTTGGGCAAGTAATGCAGCAATAGTATTTAGGTTCATAGTATTAAGACATGTCCAAAAGTCTAGTGTACTAACACTTGAGCATGGAGTTCAAGGGGGTAAGCTCAGTAAAAAAAATCCACCTTATCTTCATTCCCTTTTAAACAAGTAGAAAAAAGAGAATTCAATTTTCTTGGGAAAAACTAGAGTAATAAATTGTAGCCAGGGTGAAGCATAGCGCAAAGTCCTGGCTACAATTTGTGTAGATTTATACGGCAGACTCAAAATGAGATTGATTAATTTGCAACAAACGATGGTAACGAGCAATACGCTCTTCAGTCAGCAGCTGGCGCTGATCATCAAGCAAGTGAGCATCCAAGCCCTCGCTTAATTGTCTTGCTGTTTCTAACATTACCGCAAATCGCTCAACATCGATACCGGGATTTTTTGAAGAGTACATATATAAACAAAGGCCGCGCACGCTAAAAGCACCTATATTTTGTAAATCAAAAACCCCTGTCGCAGTTGCTGCTGCCAAGCTGCACAAAACTGGACCTTGGCCATTTGAAAATTGATGGCGATGAAATAATTGGCCTTCACCGAAACGTAGACCAGCCGCCAAAACAGTTTGTAATAATTCATACCCAGCAAATTGTCTGTTTTCTTTTGCAACTAAAAAAATCATTACAGTAAGGGGATTATCAGTTTTTGCCATGGCTTCAACTTCTACTTTAGGTTCTGGTTTGGACTCAAGTTCTACCATTAATTTGATTTCATCTTCTTGAGGTATCAAACGTGGTTGTGATGGTTTTGCATTAGGTTTTTGAAATACTTGCAAGTCCCCATCTGCTTTTATTTTATTCTCCATGGCTGCAGCATTGATTTTGCGCACAGCTATTATGTCATCATTATAATTTTGTGTGTTATCAGAATTCCTTTCTGTTTTTTCCAAACTAGGCTGATAACGTTCTGGACTTAAGCTCTGTCTTCGAGCTTTCATTAAGCGCCCAATTGCTACGATAACACCTATTAACAACAGGACATTAAGAATTAAGCTCCAATTTGCCTGCATCATTTACTCCATAGCCAAAGCTTGTGTTACATCAACCGCAACCAAGCGAGATACTCCAGGTTCACGCATAGTTACCCCAATCAAATGATCCGCCAATTCCATTGTTACCTTATTATGAGTAATAAAAAGAAACTGTACGAATTGTGACATCTCTTTCACTAAAGCGCAAAAACGCCCCACATTTACATCATCTAAAGGTGCATCCACCTCATCTAGCATACAAAAAGGTGAAGGATTTAACTGAAAAATAGCAAAAACCAACGCCACTGCAGTCATTGCTTTCTCTCCTCCAGATAACAAATGAATTGTACTGTTTCGTTTTCCCGGAGGTTGTGCCATTACTACAATACCAGCTTCCAGCAGATTATCACAAGTCAATTCAAGCTGCGCTCTTCCACCACCGAACAGCCGCGGAAAAAGTGCCTTGAATGATGAATTGACCTCTTCAAAGGTATTTTCCAGACGCGTGCGAGTTTCTTTATCCATTTTTTCAATGGCAGTTTCAAGAGTTGCTAACGCTTGATTCAAATCAGTATACTGCTCATCCAAATACATTTTACGTTGTTGTTCCGCAGTAAACTCCTCAATCGCAGCGAGGTTAATCGCTCCTAAGCGTTTGATCTTTTCAGAAAGAGCGATTAACTCATCTTCACGCAAAACTTGAGTCACACCCGCAGGTATTTTTTCCAGTAAGACTTGCGGTAACAAGCCCAACTCATCAAGAGACTCATGGACGGAGCTTGCACGCACCACTAAAGCCTGCTCTTCCATTCGCGTCTGACTTATTTGTTCTTGGATCCGTTTTACCTCGAAATCACAGTTTAAAATATTTTTCTCACAATCTTCAAGCTCCATCCTGAGCTGTGATAATTGCTCTCTACTTAAATTCAATTGCAACTCAACTTCACTGTGCTTTTGCAAATGTTGGGCAAGTTGCTCTTTGAGTTCTTCTCCAGGCCCTTCAGTTTGTAAACACAACAGTGCCAGATTTTCCAAACGCTCCTGTAAAATATTTAACCGTTCTTGCTCTCGAAAAATGCGCTCATTGAGTTGCTGTATTTTATTTTTTTCTCTATCGTATTCCAGCTCTGCGTGATGCAGTGCAGCGCGAGACTCTTCTACCTGTTTATTTTTCAATGCCAAACTTTGCATCCATTCTTGTTTTTCATTCAGACACTGTTCTTGTCGTTGCTCAGAGCCACGACATTGCTCTTCTAAAGAATACAATTCCTCCTTTATATTGCATTGTTCTACTGCTATTTCTTCTAACACAAGCTTTAGCTCTTCACATTCAAAGGTTAAAGCAGCCGCCTGTTTTTCAGCATGCACAATCGCTTGTTCATTGGTATTCAAAGCAAGGCTGTTGGTTCTTAATGCTTCATTGCTGGCATTAACATTGAGCTTTTGTAATTCAATTTCTTTTAGGCTTTTTTGGAGCTGCTGATGTGTCTCATCGCGTTCAGCCCTTAGGAGGTCAATCTTCTGTTGTAACTCCTGAACAACTACAGCTAACTCGGTAATTTTTTGTTGTCGCGCCAGTAAACCCAACTCGTCCTGCGTCTCAGGTGTAATAAACTTCACCCATCCTTGACCTAACCAAAAACCGTCAGGAGTTATAATAGATTCGTATTCTGCCAACCCAGGTAACCAGCTTAATGCTTCATCAAAATGCTCCGCAGTATAGATATGCTCCAAAGGATATGCATTTGCTGGGATATCACTTTTTATTTTATCTATGAGGCGCGGATAAGCCGCTCCCGTAAGCGTTTTCTTTTTCAGAGTAACAATATTTTCTCCTTGCTGTTCGCAAATTGCTCTCTGCGGCCATAACTCATCAAACGTTTCTAAAACATATGCATGTAATGCTTCATTAAGAACTCGTTCACACGCAAATTGCCATTTCGTTTCAACATGTAAAATATCCATCAATCTAGGTTTTTCTGACCATTCCTTAATAGGATTTTTATTGTTTTGTATCCCTTGTCGTGCCGCACGCTGTGCTGCCATCAATGCAGCATACTCACTGTTCACTCGGTGAAAATCATCTTGCAGCTCGTGCAACTGCTGCTCTATATTCTGCAACCTTGCGCGTAATTGATCTGTGTTCTCCTGGCTTTGTTTGAGTTGGAGTTCATCAAACGCTTGATCTGCAATTAATTTAATATGCTGATCTTCTAAGTTTTTTCGGGCCTGTTGTAAATCCGCTCTAGAAATCGTTTCTTGTTCTAATTGAAGCTTTTCTAGTCTTAAAAGGGTTTGTTGATGTTTCTCTTCTGAATGCTGTGCTTTAACCTGTTTAACTTGAAACTCTCTTTTCAGATTGCTGGCATGTGCCTGGACTTCTTGCCAACGAAGCTCCCATTCACTCTGTTGTTGTTGTGCATTTTGCCAATTCGCTTCGTGTTCCTTAAATTGCTCCCTTAATAGTTCCAGTTGATTTTCCAGATGATGTGCATTCTCTTGGCAATGATGTAATTCTTCCTTATCGTTTTTGAGTTGTTCTTGTGCAACCTGCCAATCATTCTGCATTTGCTGTTGATCAAGTTCCAAACGTTTCTTTTCACGCATTTGTTGTTGAATGGTTTCTTCCAAACGTGCAATTTCTGTCCCCAATTGATAGAAACCCGCCTGAATTTGCTGCGTTTGCTCATCCACATCATAAAGTGTTTCATTTAAAGTGACTCGTTCTTTATTCGCTTTGGCTAATGCACTTTGCTGCTGTTCATAACTAACCGCCAAGTCTTGTATTTGGTGCTGCTTGACTTCTTGCTGGACAATAAAATCTCGCCACTTGAGTGCCAAAATTTCCGCACGGCACAGTCGTTCCTCATCTTTGAGAATAAGATAACGTTCGGCTGCTTTAGCTTGACGTTCTAGGCGTTGCAATTGTTTGTCCAATTCATCTCGAATGTCTGCTACGCGCGTCAGATTTTCGCGTGTGTGCTCAATACGTTGTAATGTCTCGCGTCGACGCTCTTTATATTTAGAAACGCCTGCAGCTTCCTCAAGATGAGCTCTTAAGTCCTCTGGCTTTGCTTCAATTAACTGGGAAATAGTACCTTGTCCAATAATTGAATAACCACGAGCTCCAGCACCGGTACCAAGAAAAATATCGGTAATATCTTTTCGTCGACAACGACTGCCATTCATATAATAAGAGGAATCACCGTCTCGAGTCACTACACGCTTTACAGCGATTTCACCATAACTGGAAAAAGGACCAGTCAAACGTCCAAGATTATTATCAAATACAAGTTCAACAGAAGCCTGACCTACTGACTTACGGCTAGAAGAACCATTAAAAATAACATCGGTCATGGATTCACCACGCAAATTTCTTGCAGAACTTTCCCCCATAACCCAACGTACCGCATCAATAATATTTGATTTTCCACAACCATTAGGACCTACAACAGCAACCAATTGGCTTGGAAAATGAACCACTGTGGGGTCTACAAAAGATTTAAAACCAGCTAATTTTAATTGCTTCAAATGCATAGAAATGGTAATTTTTAAACCAAAATAAGCGGACATTATAACCGAGGATGAACAGAGTACAAAACCTCTTTCCGGTTAAGAACAAGATTAAAAATATTAGATTCGCGGAAAATTATCCGCTTCATGAACAATACGGTCATGTGACTCCTCAAGAAAAAGGAAAGTGAAGAACATTTGATCGACGTAATCAGCCCCTGGAGGTGTATAGCACATTTACCGAATCTTTAGAGCTTTATTATGCGAAATAAAGCAATGCTTAGAATCAGCATATTGCTTTGTCTAATTATAAGGGACAAATTGGTTGGCAGGGTACATACAGCAGAACTCATAGCTGTTTTAAAGAGTGATATAATTAAAGTAACATGTCATTAACGACTATTATCATAGGATTTTGTAGTGAGTAAGGCTTTTACTAAAGAAGATGATGAGTATACTGAACCAGAGCGTCCAGACTTTGACTTACCAAATATCAAAAATTATATGACCCCTATTGGTTTTGCAATGCTGCAAACTGAATTACGTGATTTAGTTAGTAATGAAAGGCCTGCAATTGTGAAAGTAGTAAGTTGGGCAGCGAGTAATGGTGACCGTTCAGAAAACGGGGATTACATTTATGGAAAAAAACGTTTACGTGAAATTGACAGACGCATTCGCTATTTGACAAAACGCTTGGAAAGCGCTGAGATAGTCGACCCTAAACTTCAAGTGGGTCTTACTCAGGTATTTTTTGGTGCCACGGTCCATTACATCATTGAAAATGGTGAATCTCGTTCTGTCAAAATTGTAGGTCTGGATGAAGCTGATATTAATGCTGGAAAAATAAGCTGGGTTTCACCCTTGGCGAAAACACTATTGAAAGCTAGAGTTGGGGATAGCAGGACCTTGCGGGTTGGGGATGGAGAATATAATTTAACGGTGACAAATATTTATTACGAAGTCTAGTTTTGTATTTAAAATCAAGAGCTCGATATGGTACGGACCAAATGAACTCGGATTTATAACCAACGTTTTCAAACCTCATAGACAGTTATAAGTTTCTTCTCATAAAATTCACAAGTCCATCGAAGTAGGTAAGCAATTATTGGACTAATTTGACAAACAAATGAACAAAGATATAATTCTGCCATTTAACAAAAAATGGATGGATTAATGATGCATTTACTCAATAAAACACTCGCCCTAATACTACTTAGTACTGCGTTTCTTTTTTCCAATCCAATTTTTGCAGCTCCACCCAATCTGACTTTAGTTAAAAATGAACTCAAAAATTATTATGACTCAGGGCTTTACCAAAAAGAATTTACGCAAGTTATTATAAAAGCACAAAAATATATTGATCAACAAGCCGAAATAAATCAAAAAGAAAGATCACCTAAAAAATTAGCGCTGGTCTTAGATATTGATGAAACCAGCCTATCAAATTATAAGTATATGATTAAACGTGATTTTGGTGGAAATCGTAAGCTGTTTCACAAAGACGTAATGGCGGCTAATGCTCCGGTAATTAAGCCTATGCTTGCCTTGTATCATGATGCCCGCAATCATGGTATCAACGTATTTTTTATTACGGGAAGAAATGAAACTGAGCGCAAAGCAACAGAAAAAAATCTACAGGAAGCAGGTTATTCTGAATGGTCAGGCCTGTATTTGCGTCCTAATAATTACTCCGATAAATCGATTATTCCATTCAAGTCAAGCACACGAAAAATGATTACGGAAAAAGGTTACACTATCATAGCATCTATAGGAGATCAGTGCAGTGATCTTAAGGGCGGGTATACGAAAAAGGTATTTAAATTACCCAATCCCTTTTATTATCTACCTTAAATAAGATTCATATCCTAGGTACTGTTGCGGGATTTGCACAAATCCCCTAAGTTTTTTTAGGGCAACCAGGAAGCAATTGATTTGCATCCTGGTGGACTATATCTTTCAAAACAAGTGACATCAACAATTGAACTTGTTGCTCATACATAGTTCGATCATATCCACCTTCTAAACCCCAATATATTTTTTCAATATCAGTTTTATTTTCTTGATACACTTTAAATAAACTTTCATAAAAATAGGTTAAGTCTTTTGAGTTAAAACGAGTTTTTTGTGCCTCAGCATCCCCCATTAATTCTCCATCAACATACTTTCCACAATAAGCGGTTTCTTCTTCATGTGAATCCCACCCTGTGGGTAAAAATAGAGCAACTTTCTGGTGATTTTTTTTAGCCTGTTCTATTTGCTCCTCAATTTTCTCTAACGCAAAAACCAAAGCAGGATGTACTAAACCAGGTTTACGTGTAGTGCGGCTCAAATCTACGGCATAATATTCTAAATTTCCTCGTTGCCACATTTGAATTTTTTGCCCGACATCTTCTCCACTCTTTTGGAAAGCCTCAGTAATAAACGCATCATCTTCTTGGGGATAAACCCTTGAGTCAAAAATATCTACATGACATATATCCATATCTGAGGCAGAATTCCATAAAACATTGCATAAACCATTATCACGATTTACATCAGTTCCAACAATAATATGTTTCAGTGGTTTACTCGATAAACTTTGCAAATATTTAATTAATATTGCTGATTTATTCAAAATACAAAAGCCATTTCCTTCATCACTAAACGCATGGTGTGAAGGCAGACCAAAAGAAAAATGTACTTTTCCAAAGTGAAATAAAGTCATTGCAATATCTTTAATCAATACCTCAAATACTCCCGGTGTAATAAGAATATCGGGAGATAATTGTTTCCATCCTTTATGTTGCGCTTGAATACAATAAAAAATGAGTTTCTGTATATATTCATGAGTATGCACTGCCAGTAACGCGCGAAGAATTTCATCCTTTTCAGGAAATTGGGCAAAAAGAGCCAATGCCACTTCTTCATTGCCTTTCTTCATTGCGGTAAATAATTGATTCCAGTGCTTAGGCAACAGCACAACATCTGTAGTGACAACAGGTAATGAAGAATCTGTAGATTGAGTTTCTACAATCACCTGAGTCATATGCTTTAGCCGTTTAAATTGGTCTTCCTCAGCACCTGCCGGCATGTTATGCATTTGCTCTATATCTTTAGCAGAGGGAATTTGAATACAGCATTCTTGAGTTTTTTCTTTATACGACTCAGGAGAGATTTTAGCTCTAAAGAAATATTTATGCTTCATCTTCATTTACCCATGGAAGTAAAGAGAAAAAGAGTTTCTGCTCCAAGCAAAAACTCTTGCCGTTTCTTTTAGATTATAGAGAATGTCTTAACGATGCAATGAAGAAAGGGTTTGACAGCGAATTAATTAAATAAAGAATTACACCCGAATTAAATACACAAATAAAAATAATTTATTACTTTTATTCAAGGCGCCCCTGAAGCTGAGGATTAATTTAACACAGTAACACTATAGGGTGGAGGTTCATCATAATTTTCAATTCCTTCTTTAATATCCATAAGCTCTTGAGACAACCCTTTACGTCCTCCTGACTCCATTGCTCTAGGACCTGCAAAAAATGTTAAACTGATCCCTGCGGCAGCCGCTAGAGAAGAAGCAATGCCAAAAACAAATTCTGTTTCAAATAAACTGAGACCTAGAGCAAAACCCCAAGCACTAAGCACCGAACTCGAACCAAAAGTCGTTATGAAACCAACAACGCTGGCACTAATAAGCAATGCCCCAAACACAATAAGAAGACCACCTAAAACTTGTTTCCCAACAGAACTATTGCCTGATGCATATTCAGCAATCTCTCCTAAACGTTTTGCGGCTTGCTTATCTGTAGGATTAACTAAAACATCGTTCAAGATAAAAACAGCTCGCGCATAAAAATGGTAATCAATTTCCTCGTTTTTTTGTTTTTTCATTTTCACTTCTGCATCAATTAAATTGACTGCATTAATTATGTGCTTTTGCAGTGAGGTTGGCCGATCAGGTTTATTTTGAGCAATAAAAGCAAATCCATTGTTAAGAATTTGTTCTTCTACGATTGGTAAATATTGCTCTTGAATTGCAAAATATCCGGGCATAGTTTGTACATTACTTGCAAACCAAGCACTCGCATTATAATTGGTTTGCATTGGATAAGGTAAATCACCATATTGAGCAACATGAGTGCTTTCAATAAGACTTCCTAAAATCCTTTCGAACTCCGCGTCCTTTTTTTCTTGTTGGACCTTAAGGTAAATATCCCATAAAAAACCACACAGCCGAAGGTAATTAGCTCGATGGATTTGGTTAGTATAGTCTGGGATATATCCCTCGGGATAGGAAGTCAGTTGATTCAAATTGCGAACAGCGAGCAGACCTATACGTACCTGGGGAGAAAGTCCAGTTAAATGAGTATCTTCGTAATGAATCAGTGTGTCCCAAATTTTATTGCTCAAAGCCTGCACTGATGCTAAGGGATTTTCTTGCAAGGTTTGTAAAAATAACTGAGCAGCAGGAATATGCTCGTTTAACCAGGCTCGACGAGAGTTCAATTCATACAAACTCGCTTGAGCTTCGCTAATTTCGCGCTCATAAGGCCCCATACGTCTTTTAAGCGCATCGCGCTCCTTGAGTAAACTGTCTAATCTGAATTGCAATTTGTAGCTATTTAAAACCTGAATAGAACTCCCATAATAATCAATCCTTGGATAGATGATATTTGAAGGCATGCCTAAATTCATATCCATCTGTTGCTCTATTAAGGAAATGCTTGAGTTTAGAGCGCTTAACTGTTTATGCAGGGGTACAAGATTTTGCCTCTTCTCTTTAATGAATTGTGAGTATTCAGATATTTGCAATTGGATTGGAGTTAATTCTGCTTGCCAGGAAAAGAGATCCGCATAATTATAAACAACAGGGCTTACTGAAGGCATAATGATCCTTGCAAAGTGGTTACATTATAGAGCGAGGTCGATTATACACGGTGAGAACTATTGATTCAATTATTGCATTTTATACCCAATGATGACTGTATCTTGCTGAGTTTGATGATAAAATGGGAAACGGAGAATGAAAATCTTATAGATTTGTCATACTTATACCAAAACATCCAGAGCACCTTAGGCATGTATTAAAACATTGATTAGCATATAGTGCTTACCTAGGCAACGAGATACAATAACAACAGTTCCTAAAAATTTTTAAGGACACCTCAGTTAATGAATACCCATAAAACTTTTGGATCCTATCTTTTTTCTTTTATTTTGATTGCAGCCATTTTGCTAGGGGGTCTCACAGGCTACTTTTTTGGGATAGCTACTCCCTACTTAAAACCCTTTGGAGAAATTTTCCTTAACTTAATTTTTACCGCAATTGTTCCTTTGATTTTCTTTAGTGTTTCATCGGCAATAGCACGAGTCGGCTCTATGGGCAAACTAGGCAAGATCGCTGTTCATATGACAATTGTTTTTTTATTTACCGGAATCATAGCAGCAGTTTACTCTCTTTTTATTGTCAGCGTATTTCCACCAGCTCTAGGCGTTGCCTTACCAGTCAATGTTCCAGAAAAAACCACTACATTGAGTTTCTTCGATCAAATTGCGGGTATTTTTACTGTTCCTGAGTTTAGCAAGCTTCTTTCGCATCAGCATATTCTGGCACTCATTATCTTTTCAATCCTGGTAGGTTTAGCTGCATCGAATGCCAATGAAAAAAGAAGAACATTTATTGATTTTTTAAAAGCAGGCGAAGAGGTTTTTATGCGTGTTTTTACTTTGATTATGTATTATGCGCCCTTTGGTTTTTTTGCCTATTTCGCTGTTTTGGTTCATGACTTAGGTCCCCAATTGATGGCGAACTATCTCCGAATTGCTGTTCTTTATTATGCATTTGGAATCATTTATTTTTTTATTGCTTTCACACTATTTTCCTATTTAGCTGGAAGAACTCAAGGAATAAAAGTATTTTGGAACAGCATTTTTCTACCTGTTGTGACATCAATCGCCACATGCAGTAGTGCCGCCAGTCTTCCTGCTAATTTAATAGCAGCAAAAAAAATGCGGGTCCCCCCTGAAGTTTATGAAACAGTAATTCCTCTGGGTACCATCATTCATAAAGATGGTTCTGTAATTGGCGGGGTTTTCAAGATTGCTTTTTTATTCGGAATCTTTCACTTAAACTTTTCAAGTCCGAGCGTACTGCTTAGCGCTCTCGGTGTCTCTTTATTGGTGGGCACAGTGATGGGAGCAATTCCTAGTGGAGGAATGCTTGGTGAATTACTTATACTTAATGTATATGGATTTCCTAGTTCAGTGTTAATAGCAATAGCTGCAATTAGTATTATTATTGATCCTCTTGCGACTATGCTTAATGTAACATGCAACAGCGTAAGCAGTATGATGATTGCGCGTCTTGTGGAAGGGAAAAAATGGTTAACCTGCTCGTAACCGTATAAGTTACGTACGTTTATTAAAAAGGCAAATTATGAATCAACCTTATAAAAAAATGAGTCAACCCTATAAAAAATTATGGCGCTCACGTAAAGATCGAAAAATTGCTGGAGTATGCGGTGGACTAGGGGCTTATTTTGGTGTCGACCCTGTATGGATGAGAATTATTTTTGTGATTTTCTTCCTCGTTGGAGGTACAGCACTTATCGCATACCTACTGCTTTGGCTCATTATTCCTTTAGAGCCTGAAGACTGGCAAGATGTATAATTACACTGTCCTAAATTAAAGGATAGGATTCCAGGATTCATTTTTGTCATTATTTCTGCTCGCAAAAATAATGACAAATGAGCCTGATAATTAGCGTACAGCTCATGAGTTTTCGGATATCCTATATGTGGTTCGCATCCAGAGCAGTGAGACTGCCTGCTTCCTCACTTAACAAGCCACTAATTCTTTGGCGCATTTTACTAATCTCAATATACTTTTCACTTTTTGTGGACAACCTGGTAGTGATTGGTCCTAATTCCTTTAAAACATTTATCAAAGGAGTGTATAGATTATCTAAAATCTTAATTAGCTCTATTTTCTTTTTTGCTTTTAGCGGCTGAATCTTTTGCGTTTTGAGGATCAACTCATCCAGAGTATTAATTTGTTTTATTAATCCATCTATTTTAGCTGGGCTGATATATCTTCCTGCTGCGCTGGAAATTCGTTCATTGAGGACGATGATTTTGTATCTCTGGGAAGAATTTAAGCTTCCCAGAGCAAGCCTCCTATAATTCATTCTGGGATAGAGCAAAAGAGCATGCATTTAAAACCGCCGCGATTCTTAGTACAGATTGAACTGCAATTTTATTTAACTCATGTTCCAATAGCTGTTTAACGTGCGAGTGGATACACATGCCACAACCATTGATTGCTGACACTGCCAAAGCAAATAGCTCAAAGTCAGCTTTGGCTACTCCAGGATTTACCATACCATTCATACGCAAATTAGCAGGAAGTGATGCAAGTTCCTTATTTTCTGCCAAATGAATTGCACGATAATACACATTATTCATCGTCATCAGAGCAGCTGCAGTTTGTACTGCATGCTCCAATTGAGCAGTGATATAGAGTGCTCCATCTGCTTTAATGGCACCAATAATACGCCTATCTTTCAATGTGTATGCTACAGCTAAGGCAACTCCATAAAATTGGGTTTCTGTTAAGCCAGATTGTGCCATATTAGCAAATAGGTTACTGACATTAAGACGTATGTCTTTAGCAAAATCAGGTATCGCCTGTTTCAACTGTTCTATAGACATATAATTCTCCTTTCCAGAAGTTCCCAAATTGATAAGAACTTCTGAATTTTTGTTCGGATTATAATGTTTCACCACCAATAGGACGGTTACAAGGACATAATTCATCGGTCTGTAAAGCATCCAAAATACGTAATATTTCTTGAGGATTACGACCAACATTTAGTGAATTGACGCTCACATGTTGAATCACATTATTTGGGTCAATAATAAAAGTTGCCCTTAAAGCACATCCACTCTCTTCATCCCGAATGCCAAACCCATTAGTTAATTTTCCATAAACATCAGCAAAACTGTATTGATCTAATTTATTCAAATCCTTGTGTTCTCGACGCCAAGCGAGTTTGACGAACTCATTATCCGTACTTCCTCCCAGTACTATTGCATCTCTATCATTAAATTCACTATTTAATTTTGCAAACTCCACAATTTCTGTTGGGCATACGAAAGTAAAATCTTTTGGATAGAAAAAAAGTACTTTCCATTTTCCGGGAAAACTCTTTTCAGTAATCACTTCAAAAGCACTCACACCATTTTCTTCATGATTATTAAAGCCAGGTTTTGCTGCAACAATAGAAAATTCTGGAATTTTTTGACCAACAGTTAGCATAAATTTCTCCTCAATTCGTTTAGTTCAATTAAATTATAGTTATGGTATATAATTATTTAAAATGAATAAAATAGATAACTTTAATCGGAAAAATCGATGAGTAGATTAATCAGTCTGAAACAACTGCATTACTTGATTACGCTATATGACCACCAGCATTTCGGTCGTGCTGCAACAGCATGTTTTATTAGCCAATCGACTTTAAGTGCGGCAATTACAAATCTTGAGGAAACTTTAGAAGCACAACTGCTCGAACGCGATCATAAAACATTTTTATTCACACCCTTAGGCGAAGAAATTGTCCGCCGCAGTCGACTAATTATTGAACAAAGCAATGACTTATTGGATTACGTACAAAGCCAAGGAAAAGTAATGCAGGGTAAGTTTTATCTTGGGGTTATTCCTACTATTGCTCCTTTTATTTTAAGTGAACTACAAGATCTGTGTCAGCAACTCTATCCAGAGCTCTCCTTATTCATCAGAGAAGACACTACAGAAAACGTTTTGAACTATTTAAAGGAAGGAAAACTTGACCTTGTTATCTTAGCGCTTCCTTATCAGACCCAAGACTTTCAAACACAAATTTTATGCAAAGATTATTTTAAACTAGTCTTACCTCAAACATGGTCACATAAAGGATTTGACCAAGAAATCAATAAGCTCCCTGAAAACAGTATTTTTCTTCTTGAAAAAGAACACTGTTTGACAGGACACGCACTGCAAGCATGTCAATTAAAAGAGAGCAAAAAAATCAATCATTTTTTTGCCACCAGCTTACATACGCTAATTCAAATGGTAAGCCATCAACCTGGCATTACTTTTTTACCTAATCTTGCAATTAACAGCGGCATTCTTACCGGAACTGATTTAGTCTCACTTCCTTTAAAAACAAATCAGGCTTATAGGGAAATTGGCGTAGCTTGGCGCACTACTTCCCATAAAACACAGAACTACATTTTATTAACGGAGTTGATTAAGCAGATTGTCGTTAAAAAATGTGATGATGCTCCCTAAGCATTAAAAACTGGGCCTTATAAGTTACCGGAGAATTTAAGTTTAGATTACCGTGAAGAACAATGAAAAATCATAATTTAAAATTAGGAAATACTCTTCTTAAATATAATGCCGTGCATTATAGTTCTCCTAAAAAACTTTTGGAAAACATTATGCAGAAATATCTCACTTTGATCCCTTATATTCTTTCATTTTTGATATCAATGAATTCTTATGCAGATGCAAATAAGACTGTTCGTATTCCCCAACTATCCAATGAAAAGGTCTCCGTCTGGACAACAGTAATTCACCCGAATAAAGATCAGATTTTAAAAATGCATCGACATGAGCGTAATAGAGTGATTGTTGCTTTAGATAGCGGATTAATCAAAGTAGTTAACAATAAAGGAAAAGAACATTTCCTAAAATTAGAAAAAGATAAAGCATATTATCTCTCTAAAGATATTCCCGGTGAATTACACACAGATGAAAACATAGGTAAACATCCAATAAGAGTTGTAGTCATTGAGTTAAAAAATTGAACAGTTTCGCAAAAGACACGAAACCGTCAAACGCTATTTATGATTTTTGGACATGCTTTTGATTTTGAAAGCCACAATGATGGCCATGGCGAATAGGTAATAAAACACCCAGTTTTTGATAGCTTTTAAATTGGGTTTGAGCCCATAAAGTACTTATTTTTGCATGAACACTATTCCTCTTTTCCACTAATCTGGATATATCACTCCATTTTGCATTAGGAGTTGCCAATTTACCTCGTATTTGCATGCTGAGTGCACGTTTTTCTTTAATTAGCGGGGCCATTTGTGCATGTAGCTCTTTCTTAATTTTAGCTAGTTCAACACGTTGTTCCGGGCTAAGCAACTTAGCAACATGCTGACGATAATGTCCTGTTTGGTTTACAGAAACCACCGTCGCGCCAGGGTCAGATGTTTGCGCTGTAGCAATTGAAGCACCCAAGACCAAGCTACTAATTAATATGAACCGTTTAATATTCATTTTACTCTCCTATTAGGTTTCATTGGTAAGTGTAATAAGACAATGTAATAGGAATATGACAAATGCGGTGATTATTGTAACAACATTGTTACAATGCGCAACATAGAGAGGTTTACTGTTATAATGTGGCCTGCGTATATTATTTTACCAGGTGATTCATGAGTACAAGAAAAAGTCACATATTGATTATTGATGATGATCAAGAAATTACGCACTTGATTAATGATTACTTGCTTAAAAATGGTTTTCGAACCACCTGGACTTTGAATGGTCTAAACATCAAACAATTATTAAGAGAAAATAACTTTGATTTAATTATCTTAGATATTATGCTTCCAGGAATTGATGGATTAAATTTATGCCAAATGATTCGTCAAACTCACAGTATGCCTATTATTATGCTCAGTGCAGCAAACAGCATTGCTGACCGAGTGGCTGGCTTGGAATTAGGGGCAGATGATTACATTTCTAAGCCATTCAGTTCTCGTGAATTACTGGCACGAGTAAAAGCACAAATACGACGGACTCAGGGCGAACTGGAACATGATCGTAAAAAGCTCACTCCATTACAACAAATACATTTCGATAATTGGATTCTCGATCGCAATACCCATTCTTTGATTGATAAAGATTCTGTCGCTATCCCATTAAGCCAACGAGAATACGAATTGTTGGTTATTTTTTTGGAGCATCCTGGACGTATTTTGAGCCGCGATCAATTAATGGATTTGTTATATGAAAAAGACTGTGATTCACAAGATAGAACAATTGATGTCCTCATCGGTCGCTTGCGTAAAAAAATTGAGCTTGATCCACGTAATCCCCGATTATTGTTAACGATTCGCGGAGGTGGCTATCAATTCAAAACTAAGGTTGATTTGGTATGAGTCAATTAACCAAAACGGCAAAAAAAACACTGGTGGGACTGATACTAGGCAATCTATTAATAATTTTTTCACTGATACAGCTGGGAAAATATTATTATGAAAACATACGTAGCCCCCTTCCTCCCAAAGCAGTACGCTCATTGACCCATCTTGTTCTACTGTTACAAAAAAATCCTCAATCGATGTGGCCTTTAATCCTCAGAAATCAAAGTATTTCTTGGGCAGAAATAACCTTATCTCCACAACCATTATACAATAAAAATGCATTGTTAACCTTAAAAGCCCCTGTGCTTTTTAATTTAATTAAACAAAATAAAAAATTGGAGTTTTCGGTATTTCTAAAAGAAAATAATTGGTTAAATATTAAAGTGATTTCTTTTTTCCCGCGGCAAGCTAACTCAATAGTCAGTCTGTTTCTTATCTTAGTAGGCGCTTTGCTTTTCATTAATTATTGGGCCGTTAGATCATTAAATCAACCAATACATACATTAATCCAAAGTCTTCATTACAGTGAGCATCAAGACAATTGGTTACCTATACCAGTAACAGGTAATCAAGATCAAAAAACTATTTTTAAGAAAATTAATGATCTGCAGGAAAAAGTAAATAAGCTTTTAGCAAATCGCACTCGAGTAGTCACCGCGATTTCGCATGATCTGCGTACGCCCTTAACTCGTTTAAAATTACGCGCAGAATATTTGGAAGATGATCCCAATTACTTCAAAATAATGACGGACATTAATGAAATGGAACTTATGATCCGAGAAACCCTGGATTATTTTAGAGATGTGAATGTTGAAGAAAAACCTCAACTATTTGATTTGGTGGCACTGCTTTCATCATTAAAGGATGATGCTAGTGAATTGAATTATGATGTGAGTTTTACGAGCGAAAGCCCCAAACTGGTTTGTTATGGAACGGTAAATTTACTTAAACGCGCCTTTAATAATTTGATCAATAACGCAGTGCATTATGGCTATAAAGCAATGATTCATCTAATTTGCCTACAAAATAAAGTGGAAATTACCATTACCGATCAAGGACCAGGATTAGCAGAATCTGATCTAGAACATGTTTTCTTGCCTTTTTATCGTGGCGAAAGCTCCCGCTCGCGTAGTACAGGAGGTACAGGACTTGGATTAACAATTGCCAGGGAAATTATTCAGATGCATCAAGGCGACATTTCATTGACTAATAATTTACAAGGTGGGTTAAAGGTAATTGTAACGTTACCTCTTAGATCTTCTTAACACTGTTCAAAAATCCAACTGTAAAAGCAAGGCATGTTCCAGAAAATCAATGACTTTTCATTACAAAGCTATGTCCGTTAAAACGTTGATGAAAAACTGATTAATTGGCCACCTTCTAAGGAAAGTTTAATTTGGCACATTTTGAGCGAAAATCGCACTCCAAAAATAATCAAAAAAACAGGGTATACTCCATTGTAGCCTGGGGTGAAGAAATATCACATCATCCAAGCTACGGTTGCCATACGATTCACCTAACATAGGACATACTGTTACATTAAGTTTACAGCACCTTCCAAACGTGCCTTAAGTAAGAAAAGAATCGCTTTCTTTTTCTCACGGGTAAGAGCATTTGATTGTGCCAAACTCAAACAATATTCGCTAAACGCAGCAAGTTTTTCTTTACTTGTTTGTATTGATTCATCAGGGGCATGCAATTCTTTATAACTCTCTTCCAGCTCGCTCGCAATAGCATCAATTGTTTTTGGATTAGGATTTCCTATATTTTCTAGTCCTTCTTGCTTGCTGATGGCGCCAATTTTTTCCAAAAGCTCATTTACCTGTCCAGAAGTAACTTCATTCGCTTGAGTAGACTTTTTCGTAACGCCTCTTAGATAATTTTGATTATTACTTTCCCAATATTCTCTATCTCCCTGGAATGCAATTACAGTCATCAACACGCGGGAATCAATTTCTTTTCGATTGAATAATGCTCTATTGGTAATATTAAAAGTCCAATCATTTTTCAGTCTAAAAAATGGTCGATACAAGGTTGCCATTTCTTTATCGGTTACAGGATCATAGATTGTGAAGGTTGTACCCCAAAAATTCATACTCGCTTTAGCTAATTTTGTGTAGCCATCTTGCCCATAAATATCAAACGTAGGAAAAAAGGCAAATAATTTTTCATCAGCCGATCCAAGAAAATTTTCATAATTATCGTAAACATCGAAATGAGCAGTCAGTGAAAAAAATTTTGACCGAGCATATGCCAATTTATTATCGAATGGATCAAAAAACTCATAGGTCAACATGAGACTTAGAAATTTTCTATATAAAGTGCCTAGTTTTCGTGTTTTCGTTTCAATATCATAGCTCGTTGTTAAACTGATCCAATGTTCTTTAATGTACATCTCATCAGGAATTTCTGTGTTACCAAGGGCAAAACTCGTATTGATCGTAATTAAGGATGAAAACAAAATGGCAATTACTTTTTTCATATAGACCTCATTCTAAATAAATATTCCGTTGTATGTATTTATTCTTTTCAGAAATGAATTGGATAGGAAAATCGATTTCTGATTCAGAACAAGGCCGATTATATGGAAGTACTCTTAAGGAAGTATTAAATGTCATTTAATGTTGGTTTGAATGGATCCCATATCAAATGCTTCAGATCCTTACGGGATAACTTGTAGTGAGTGACTAAAAAGTATAAGTTATTTTATACCTTTTAGTCGAAACTTACGTTAATTTAGCTGGTAGGCTCTTAACATCAGGATTTTTTGAATAAGCCTCAAGAATTTCGTTAATTAATTGTTCAACAATACTTTCTTTCAGCTCATCTTCAATCAAACCAACTTTTTCTTTCATACTATTTAAACGAGTTTCTAGTTCTTTGGCGACTGAACCATTAGGGAATAATGCTGCTAAAAGGCGTCTTGCTTCCCCGGGACCAAGGTGACGATACAAGTGGTTTCTCACTGTAGCATCTTCAGCCGTAGTGCTGAAAGCCCATAGTTCAACCGGTCCTAAAGTCAAGGTAAGTAACTGCACATTCACTCCAGTTTTAGTAGCGTATTGTGCCAGAAAAGTTCCTCCCCCTTGCCTTGGGCCATGCACCCGAGTGCGTAAAGCAGTTTTTGCAGTATCGGATAGTCCAAATATTGAAGTGGTTTTTTCAATCGCTTGTGAAGGTCCTGCATCCATAATATAAATTGCAGTAGCAAAATCGATCATTACAGCATCAAAGTCATCAACTGATTGTGATAATAATGCAATTTGTACTTTCCACTTACGGCCTTCACGCATATCGATAATAACCTGCTCACGCACTGCGGCTGATTTTGAAGTACGGTGGAACTCATCATAAACAATACGTTTGTGATCTTCTCGAATTTCTCGCACTCGTTCCTGATGATATTCTTTGTATTGTTCCGGTATATTGTTTAAGCTCTCTTCAGTTAAATAATAGTGCCTTGCTAGTACATAACGAGCCAGCATATACATAACAGCTGTCTGTCTGTCTGCAGCATCTCCACCACTTTTAGCTACCTCATCAAGGTCAAGCGATACAACACGCGCGTCACCAATATCAAAACTACTCACGCGAGATAAAATAGGATATTCACGAACTGCTGCAGAGATCATTCGTGAAAACGCATTAATTAATGATTCACCTGTTGGTGCTGTTATTCTTTCGTATAAATCTTCAATAGATGGAGTACGGCAAATTGATGCAGCATCAGCTAATAAAGGCATTGCATAACGTTGTGCAAGCATCGCTTCATGCACAAAACCTGCAGAATAAAGTGAGTCTGTTACCTCCCACCAAGTTGATTTTGAATCACGAACAAACCCAATTTCCTCTAAAATACTGTCAAGAAATTCTTCTACTCCAGGGGAGTAAGGTGCAGGATTAAATTCATCAGCCAAACTTTTATATAGTTCATCTACTACCATACCCGCCAGATCCGGCATACCATCATAGGGTCTCTCTGCTCCAAGGGGGGTAGTTAGCAATGTTACAAAATTAACTAAAAATGCACGCTCTAATGCCGTGGGATAGCGACATCCTAATTGTGTATCAAAAGGATTGATTGAATACTCAGGAGTCATTCGTAAACGGTGATAAGCAACCAGATGGCGTTTTGATGCTGGAAGCGCTTCTTTTAATAATGAGATAAGACCACTACTTGATGGTCCAATATCAATAATCGCAATACGCGGTAATCGTAATAACCCCCCCGATAAGCATAAAGCTAAGTTAATCGCATTAGATAAAACTGATTTACCAGAACCTGGACGCGCATAGACCAAATCAATCCACGTAGTTTGCTCTGTCGATCCTGGCTGGAAAGGCCAAGGTTTGCCGTCAGGTGTTCTAAAGAGTAATGCTCCTTTTGTCCAAGGTGATGCAGGACGTGTAATAGGCAATATCGAAACTATTGAGCTTAGTGGAGCAACTGTAGGGACTGCCATGCTGTTAAGAGTAGCGCCTAACATACTGGAAACAAACCCCCCAAAAGGATCACCACAAATTTCAGAAACATCGGTTGATCCCCAACCTTCAATTGCTTTTACTAGTTCAGAACTTCTTTGACGTAATAAGGACAATCGGTCTTCAGGCGCCCAAGTTGTGGCAACAACACGCAAACGGACTATTGCTTCATCAGTATTAAGTTGGATGTATTTTAATAAATTTACCGAATCACTGATCAAACGATTTTGTGCTGAACTAAAAGTTAGAATCGCCGCCAGAAGCCCTTTAAGCTTAATGGTTGATAGTCCTTCACTTTCAATTAAAAAAGAGATTCTCCAAGGAATATGAGCGGGTAATATACGTGTGAATAGCTGAATAAAAGGTCTTATATCTTTAGGAAACAAATCAATGTAGGTTGATGAATAAATCTTATCTCCAACCCTAACCGTACGTAAATCCAATACTTCTGCATCACGAGGAAATACTTGTTTTGCCAATGAAGGCCATAATAAATCTGAAGCATCGCCTTCAAAACTATTAATTTCGCGAACTGTAACCTTATCCCCTGGTAGGCTTGCCCGCCAATCATCTGCTGTATAATCTGGGTCTGCGGTCATGCGAATTGCATGTACTGCATCATGAACTTCCAGTAATTTAGCAAAAACATTAAGTGAACCTAAATCATTCATAACAGAACGTACGTACGCATCATGGGTATCACGTAACTCTGGAATTGCTGCATAGATAGTCTGGCTGTTTTTGAAAGGAGGAGCCTTCATATCTTTGATCATTTTCATTTTAGCTTTAGTTGCTGCCTTTAACTGCTCAGAAGGCAAATTAAATGGCCGAGTAATTAGCACGAAATAGGCACGTTCCTCCGCGCAATACTGTGCCATATAATTGACTCGCTCCTCAAACAAGTCCGTTAAATTAAGTTCAAGTCGTCTTGCAGTGGATGTTGCTGGTTCGTACGTATCTTGGATCAATTTCCTTATGTTTTGTTTATCGTGGCTAAAATAAACCTGTAGAGCATGCCCTGGACGTCCCATAGCACCTTGAAATGAGTTGGTGATACCTGCAACCAAATTGTCGAACTCTACACTTCCTACAAGGGCTGAGACCCCGTCAATTTTCAAAATAGATACTAAAGAACCATCATGATTAACCAATACTGTTGGACTATCTGCTGATTCCAAATCGATATAAGATTCTGTTGTTTGCTTGAGCGAAGTACTTAGCCAGGCAAAGAAGGTATCTATTCCTTCAAAAAATGATTCTGACCAATGCGCCATTCCTTTCCTCACATTAACTAATAACTAACTTGAAATTTCCTCTAATGCACTAGCAGCCCATTTTTCAATTTGTTTACGAAATTTGGCACGCGATGGCAATAGAAGTATATCTTTAAACAATTGAGCACTTCTCTCTTCGTCACTAACACCTGCATCGATCATTAGCTGACCAAATATTGCAGGATCACTGGTTCCCTCTCCAAATTTTTCCTCCACAAGTTGTGAACGAAACTTGAATGCTCTATAAATATTTTGTGCACTGGATTTATATCCAGTATCGTTAGTGATCGCACAAAATAATACGTGACATATGCTATTTAATTCAGGTTGAGTTAGCTCTGGAAGATAAATCAATGTTCCTCCACCATAACCACCAACACCAACGGACTCAATAAAAAAGCACTGTGCGCAAAAACAACAAGAGGTTGCTAAGTTATCCAATTTATTATTGGCATAATTATTATCTAGGTTAATCACCTCTTGAAATAAGCGCGCTTGAAATCCACAAAATCTGCAAGTATATCTATCTCTTTGAAATACTTTTTGCTCAAACGCTTTAAATCGTTCGTCAACCTTCCTGGCAGAATATAAACGCCATGACCCTGGCGTAGCCATTAATTTTAATTTGTGTTGTTGTTGATTAACTGCCATCTTCTTGGCTCACATTGGCTCACATTTACAATAAACTTTATTGGCAATTATTTATTTAGTACCTACTAAAAGATCCTCTGCCCTTTAGCAGGGAGAGGATCAGAAATGAATCTTACCATTTTTATTATAAAAGCAGCTACTAGTTATTAGCTACCACTTGTATAAACTGTTCCTGTAGGTCCAGCAGTTGTACCACCACTGCCTCCGAACATTGTTACCCCGGTTACTCCTAAAATAGAAGGTAGGAACAATAAGGCCGCAGCGATAAAAACTAAAGCAATTGGTGTACCTATTGGAATTTGGGTCGGGTTATCTTTGTGCTGTTTAAATTTCATAATAGCACCAATTGAGAAACCCAATCCGGCCAGGTAAGAACCCGCAGTTATTAATTTTGTCAAGTTTGTAAATGACGAGGTAATCGTTGATGCCATAGTCCCTATCGATGCTCCTGCAGCAGCATCTTGACTAACCAATGCCAACAAACTTAAGCAAATGAAACTGCTTAACCAATATTTGTAACTAGATTTACTAATGACTTTACTCTTCACCTTTTTCTCCCCAATTTAAATTACAAAAAAATTAACTAAAATTAAAATCGTGCCCTGCCTTGTCTCACGATGTCCCATATAAAGTGTTATTAATCATCTCAATTGTACCTACAATGTTGATTGCCAATATTCCTCCAAAAACATGCATTAAGCCTTTTCCCGTTCCTCCTGGTGGTTGTCCTTGTGAAGCAGAGCGCGCAATCAACACCCATCCTCTTACGAAGGCAATTAAACCGATGACCTGAATAATAATTGTCAAAGGCCTCCCCACCACGCTTCCAGTACCAAATAATGTATCAAGTGCCGCATTACTGCTGTTAACTGGAGCATACTGGAGGACATTTTGATACCCAAAGGTACTTACCATTAATGATGAAAACGCCGATGGAAAATAAATAAATATCGCACCAACCAGCAAATATACAATGGGTTCTTTCATACTCGTATTACTTGACATCATAGTCCGGGCTTCACCATATGTCTTTAAACTATAGACTGCTTTAAATAAAAATGCACAGCCGATTAGGTATGCGCCGCCTGTAATCATACGTTCTACAGGAATCAACGAATTTGCGACATTAGTTAATATATTAACCTGACCCGATATCCAGCAAGCAACTGTTCCGCCCGTACATGTATCAGCCATACAAACACCTCAACTATCTTCTTGACTAAATCTAATTACTCGCCCTGAGCTGGTTAAAACCCGACCCTGTATAGAGTCAATAAGCTTAACTAACCCATACCCTGCGATTTTTGATCCTTCTCTTACTGTAAGTGTAGAACCATTTGAGCCAATTAGCCAAGCCCGACCAGGAATTACTGCATTTATATAGTAAATTACTTGTGGAGATGCTGGTTTTATATGAATTACTCGCTTAACAGGTTTAGGTTTTGTCCGCTCTATTAATATATTAATTACTTCTGATTGCTTCACAACCTGATTATTCAAATCACTAATCACCTGATTGAGTTTTGTAATCTGTGCATTTAATGTGTTTACATTATTATTGATGTTGCTTACTTGCTGATTCATTGAGCTTACCTCAGATTGAACTGTTTGTTGGCTCGACTCAATAGACGCTACTTTCTGTTGTAACGCCGTACTCTCTTGAACCACTGGCGGAGGTGTCTGTTGGACTACTGGTTGTTGAATTTCCGGTTGTTGCTGAATTGGTGCAGGTGGAATTTCGGCTTCCTTCGGCTGTGGTGATATTTCCGCTATAGGAGCAGGAGTTTCGGTCTCTTTAGGGATAGGAGTCGACTTGGAAAACATCCCGCCGATAAATTTATACATCAACATCGCAAAAATAATTATACCCACCGCAATTAAAGCATTGCGTTTGATATTTTTGGGAGGCTCCCTCCCCCCTGATCCCACAGAGGTAGAGCTTGTTGAATCAAACTCTGAACTCTCAAGCGGTTCGTTCTCAAGAGAATCTAATTCAGCGAACTTATACTCATCATTTTGATCATTATCTGCCATTTTTACCTACCATCAAATTAAATAGATTTTACATCCTGAGTAAATAAAACCCCCACAGGAGTTCCTGCATAGACCTCAACAGTTGTAGGTGTATTAAATAATACTTGTGCTTGCTGCCCCCATGTCTTACCAACGGTAGCCAAACCAATCACAGCATTTTCTAGTGTAGAACGACCAACACCATTAGCAACGGTTACATTATTGCCGCCACCTGTTCCTCCAATGGTGACCGTGGTATTCGCAGACTGAAATGCATTACCAAAGCCCTCCAGAAACGAAGAGGCAAACAATGAACCATATCTCAGTAAATAATGGTTATTTGTTTTGCTGGAAAGGGCGGTTCTTGCCGTATTTGGATCAATTGCATAAGCAGAGATTGGAATTGTTTTTGGAGCGCCTGGAATTGACATCGTATTAAACGTAATAACCATTTTATTGGCGTTCGACGGTAAGTTAAAACTACCGATGAGCTTGGTACCCTTAAGTCTTCCTGAAACGATACTCGCAAGAATAGGACCTGGCTCATCACTATTCACTGCAGTATCAATTACAGCGAAAAGCACGTCGCCTGTTCTAATCATATTTACTTGCGTTGTAGATTCAGTAGTCGTTGTAGACTGAGCACCACCTGGCCCTCCAGGACCAGCTCCGGCAGCCACCACTTTCTCATCTTCCTTATTTCCTGCGGTATAACTTTGTGAAGGTACATTTTTCCAATCTGCAATTAATTGATTCGCAGCCGTTAGCATATCAGAAGTTTTTTGCTGGATTTTTTGTTGGTATTTTTGTTCAGCTTGCTGCTGATTTTGTCTGTTGATAATGGCTTGCAACTGTTGATTACTCGCAGCAGAGCCAGGGAGGGTTACAGCATCTCCACCTGATCCCTGGCCTAATGTGGGCACTCCACCAATGTTAAATGCACCTTGCTGAATATTCGGCGCTCCCAAGCCTGCTACTTGTGAGCCATCAGGAGCAGCCTGAATATTTTGCAATTCTGCTGCGCTATATCCAGCATTTCTTAAATCAGCGGCGCTAAACCCTGCATCAGCCAACTCTTTAGCACTAAAACCCGCTGCCTTCATTTCTGCCGCTGTAAATCCTGCATCTTTTAGCTCTTTGGCACTAAATCCTGCATCTTTCAATTCTTTTGCATTAAAGCCAGCATCTTTTAAGTCTTTGGCGCTAAAACCAGCATCTTTTAAGTCTTTAGCACTAAATCCTGCTGCTTTTAATTCCTTGGCGCTAAAACCAGCATCTTTTAAATCTTTAGCACTAAATCCTGCTGCTTTTAGCTGCGCAGCTGTAAAACCTGCATCTTTCAAATCCTTAGCACTAAAGCCAGCATCTTTTAAGTCTTTAGCACTAAAGCCGGCGTCCTTTAGCTCTTTGGCGCTAAAACCAGCATCTTTTAACTCTTTGGCACTAAACCCTGCATCTTTTAAATCTTTAGCACTAAAACCTGCCGCTTTGAGTTCAGCAGCTGTAAACCCGGCATCTTTGAGCTCTTTAGCTGTATAACCGGCATCCTTTAGTGCCTTTGCAGAACATCCAAGTGTTTTCTTAATTGTCAGTGCGCTAACTCCTGCCGCCCGTGCTTTCTTCAATGACTCAACACTGCAATCGGCAACACGTCCTGCTGCAATTATATCTGCCGGAGTTAGTCCAGCATTTTGCAAGTCCTGGGGACTAAACCCAGCAGCCAACAACTGTGCTGGGGTATATCCGGCATCAAGTAAAGACTGTGCATTATAACCTGCATTTTTTAATGCTTCAGCGCTACATCCGTTTAATTCTTTAATACGCTTAGCAGAAACACCTAATGCGAATAGCTTTTTCAGATTCTCTGGATTACAACCAGCAGCTTTGATTTGTGCATCAGTAAGCGGAGTTGCAGCAGCAATTTGCTGTGGCGTAAAACCAGCGTTTGCTAATTCTGCGTCAGTAAAACCAGCGGCTTTTAATGCTTGAGCACTGCATCCAGCGTATCTTTTAATTAGAGTGGCACTAACACCTGCTGCTCTTTCTTTTTTTAATGCATCAACATCACAACCCGCTTTTTTTACATCATCAGGAGTGATGCCCGGCGGCAATTCATTTTCGGCCGCTTTTATATCTGCTGCAGAATAGCCTGCCTTAGCAAGATCATCTGGTGTGAATCCAGCATTTAATAAATCTCTGGCTGTATACCCCGCCGCTTTTAATTCTTCAGGAGTAAAACCCGCTCTTTTTAAATCTGCTGCACTAAATCCTGCATCACGCAATTCTTTAGCGGTAAAACCAGCTGCTTTTAGCTGTGCTGCACTGCATCCACTGATTCGTCGAATTGCCGAAGCAGAGACTCCCGCCTTACGTAATTTAACTAATGCATCAACATTACACCCAGCTTTTAATACATCCGCAGCAGTCATTCCGGCCGGTAAACCACTGGCTCTCGCTATCTCCTCTGGAGTATAACCAGCTCCTTTCAATTCATCATCAGAAAAGCCAGCATCTTTCATTTCTTGCGCAGTAAAGCCTGCATTACGTAATTCACAAGCATTAAAACCACACTCTCTTAGTCTTGAAGCTGTATATCCTGCATCTTTAAGTTGCCTGGCATTAAATCCTGCAGCTTTTAATTCTTTACAGGGACAAACTTGATTTAGTTCCCTTAAAGTATAACCACTATCTTTTAATTGTACGCAGCTACATGCCCCCTTTAAATCAACCAATTGCGCCCCTTGGCTAACAACTTGATTCACTGCAGTCTTGGAACAACCTGCGTTTTGTAATGTTTGTAGCCAAAGACTTTTTTGTGCTCCCTCCTCATTTTCACGAGCTAGTGTTGCAAAACCCACTCCAGTTTGCCCACCTTGGGAACCAATGACACCAACACCCTCACCCAATGCTTGAGTTCTGATAATTGTTGGAATAGCGCTTCCACCTGTTTGCTCTGCTTTTGCTGCCTGGCTAACATTTTGCTCTTCTTGTAATTTAGCATATTGGGCAGTTGGGTTAAGAACACCTGGAATGGATTGGATAGCACCCGGAGTACGCCCAACAGTTGCAACTGCTGAGGGTCCTGTACCAATCGATCTTAATTTTATATACCCTACCACTATAGCGATTACTATCAGTACCATAGTAAAAATAATAATAACCCGTGTCCGAGTATTGGAAAAAAGCGACTTTATATTTTCTTTTCTGCCAGCCATTTATAACCCTTCTACCTTGAGCTGCATGACCTTCCCATGCCAGGAAACTAATAACACCGGTGATTTTTGCATTTCATAAGCATGCGTCCCATCTGCGCTGGTCATACTTGCCAACCAGCCCGGCGACAATATTGTCAGATTGGTTCTAACATACATCCTGTCGTTAGCTAACCATGCACGTGCATCTCCTCCAGTAATGCTTAATCGTTTACTTCCAGGAGGAGGCACACCATCTAAAACATGAAGAAGCAATTCACTCGCTGAGGGAGGAATGCCTGTTTCCAGAGGCATGGTTTTAGCATTTGGTCCAAAACCTTGAACACGCAAATCAACTCGGTAATCTACTGCTTTTTGTCCTGGTATAAGCGTTAGCATTACCGGGGTATTTAAACCTCTCAAACGGACAGCTAAATTACCATAATTGTATAATTTCATTGCTTGAATCATTATTGTATTACTTGTTTTATCCCATTGGATATTAAATGAGTTTGGATCCCCTAAATCATAAGCCGCAATAGGCCATGGTGCTCCGGATGAATCAAGAAAAACCAGTGAAGAAACAAACCCCTGGGCCAAACGAATGACGGGCGGAGTTGAGCCAGGGGACAAATTCACAAATTGAGAAGTTGCTGTAGGCTTTGGCGGGGTACCGGCGGGCGAAGCCTTGGCATATTCCATAGTCTCACTTATTTGTCTTAAATGAACAATTTGCTCCGTACTCAATGGATAGATATTTCTTGTCATATCTTTAAATGCTTTATTGTCAATAATCTCTTCATCATTTTGGGTTATTGGTGCATTAGGATTAGGTGCTGCAGCCGGTGGAGGAGTTTGAGCCGGAGCAGGTTGTTTATAAATATTATTTGCAAGAGGGATAGGAATATTTTGCCCTTGATTTTGTGCAGGTGGAGGAGCTTGACCAGGAGCGGGAGCTGGAATTTGTCCTGGTGGCTGATTTTGTCCTGCTGGTTGATTTTGTGATAAACGTTGCTGCAATAAGCGTAACTGTTGTAAGGCTTGTTGGGCACTATCGTTTTGTTCCTGGGCATAAGAAGCAACAGGAATCCAATAGGCTATTCCATACATCACACAAAACTTTAAAAACCAGTTCAGCTTTTTCATTAAGACACTCCACCTGCGGCAGGTCCTACAACAAATTGCGATATACCTATTCCCCTTGGCGAATTTAAAGTGGAAACACGGGTGATTAACATAGTAACCACATTATTTTGCTGAGTAAATTCACTTGCACTCTGGTATGTTACCAATATAGGCATTTGTACTCGCCATGAAAAACTTCCGTTTAATACGCCTTTTTGCAAGATAATAGGGGCTCGTGTTGCTACAGCAGAAACGATCAGTTTTTTAGCCTTCACTGCATCCAGATTATTTGATTGTTGTAAAGCACTTAGAAATTGATCCCAACCTTCGGGTGTAAAAAACCCAGATGAAGCCTGCAATTCATCTCGATAGTTAACGAAATTATAGGTAAATGCAGCAATAGCAGCCTGATTTGCCCATTGCAATACCGCAGAATCTGATTGGTTTGGCTCATTCAAAGGAAACAGTGGGGTGATCCGACCATTAATACTAGTTGCAAAATATTTAGGCGCTGGAGGATGGGTAATCATGTACACTAATAGTGCTGCCAGGACTATATTGACAATAAGAGCAATTAACAACGCAAGTATTACTTTACGCTGACTGTCTTTATAAAATTTGTTTCTTAGTGCAACAACTGTTAAGGCGTCTTCAGCCATAATATCCTCTATTTATTGCTTATTGTGGTATCAATTTATCTTCCTCATTCTCTGCGGGTGGATCAGGAGGAAGTAACGCGTTCGATGAATAATTCGGAGCCATAAGAGGCTGCAACTGGATAGGGGGGGCTACCCCACTTGTTGCATAAAAAACTCGCTCAGGCTCTGTTAAATGAATGTAGACGATTAATAGTCCAAAAATGCAATTCAGTAACAGAGAAATAATTAACGCAATTAGTCCACGCCTGTATGAGTTAACATAGAAATTCTTACTGCTTTTTATGACTTCCCACGTTTCACGACTCATTCTTTCCCCTATGCCACAGCTCTTCTGAAAGTAATTTCTACTCGTGCATTTATTGAATTATCACCACCTTTAGTGTACCCAATAATAGGTTTATCACTACCTAATCCTTGTGTAAAGATAAAACGGCTATCTACTCCTTGAGACCATAGGTATTCGCTAACGACTCGCGATCTGGCTAAAGTCAATGCATGCTCTCTTCTTGGCGATACATATTTGTTACTGTAACTGGCTACATTTATGGCAATTTTACGAAATTGTATTAGAAATGCGGCAACTTCATTTAATAATGGATAAGACTTCCATTTTAGGCGCGGTGTTTCTGGCTCAAACAAATAGCTCGCAGGAATGCTGATCATATAATCCTGACCTATTGTAATTACTTTAACCCCTTTTCCATTTAATTTTTTAGCAAGCTTCATGATGGTAGCATCACAGGCACCAAGAACTTTACATGGATATTTGGGCTCGTCTTTCTCCATTGCCCAATAATCACCATTACAGGCGGTCAGCGTCAATAAGGCAATCAATCCAACAGCCTGAATTAGATTAATATGTACTGATCTCACTCACATTCCTCATATTTCAAATGACCAATTAAAATGATTCTGACTGTAGTTTTATTGTGTGTTCCATCTTTAAGAAAAACATACAAATCATTACGTTACAATGAATTCAATAAAATAGCTATTTTTTTAAAAATTTATTTATTGCTTTACATTCTTTTGAATAAAAACAAATCGCTCAGATTTATTTTTTCACAAAAGGTTCTAAGAAAACAACGTGTTTAATTTGCCAATTTCAAGAGTCTTGTCTTGCGCAAAGGTGAGTTTTTCTCGACGTCGGAATGAAGAGATATTAGCCATGAATACACATGGCTAAACTTCTTTTGAGGTATATGGTGTTGACGATAAAAACATACAATGAAGTTATAGATTATTCTTCACCTTTGTTCTTTGCATTTTCACGTTCGCTTGCAATTTTTCCTGACAAGGTTCTTACCAAATCAGTTAACTCATCTGGAGCAATAAAATCTCGCTCTTCAGGAGGGTAACTGGTTGCCAACTGGAAGTCCTTAATAAGTTCATTTGCAACCGTGCCAGCATATTTATCTTTTGCTCCAGCTAAACGTTCAATATTCATCATCTGATTACGTGTGTCATTAATAGGAAGCAAGGACTCAGAAAATGCGGCCTTATCACTAACTAAAACCGGAGGATCTCCTGGGCGTTCTCGTAAAGGACTAAATATTGTTAACGCACCTTCAACTTCTTCTTCAATTAAATCCTCAACAGGTTCTGGTTCATTATGGCCATGGAACGCAATTAAAGCAGAAACACCACGTTCTATAGGCTCTTCTATAGGTGATTCACGCAATAATTTGGAAATAAGCGTAATTTCTTCGCTTTCTGCTGTTTTATTAATTGATAAATCGCCACTTTCCAAAATTTTCTGAAATGAGGCCAATTGCTTTTGTAACCTCATTAAATAATCGTCTGGTGGAGCTTCTACTTTTAAGAACTGATTTAACTTTAATTTCTTAACCGGTTTAGGATTCGCATAAAACATGCGGGCACGAACAATTTTTGACTTGAAGAATATATGTGCTTCACCTTCTGTTTGTTCTTTGAGATCCAATAAGTCAACGCGAGCCCTCTTTTCAAACGAAGAACTTTTACTGTCCATATACGTATTGGCCATACTAGTGTCTTTAGCTTGAAATGAATCCACTTTAGTTACATAAGCCTCACCTGCTGTTTTGGTGAAGAAATCCCAGGTTTCTGTAGGATCTTCTAATTTCATACATATTTTAATGTTTGTGTTTGCACCGATAGATGCCGCTTCTTCTTTAGATGCTTTTTGGAATGCAGGTAAATCTTGCCCTGCAAAAATTGCTGAGAAGCCAAGAGAACGCGCTTGCGCAGGAACCACTGCAAACCCTTGAACCGCATAATATCCATACTCATCAAGAATACACATATAGGGTGTAGGTGCATTTGTCGGTTTTCGCAAGATTACATCTCGATAATCCCCTTCAACGTCTTCCCCCAAACCTGCCGCCATCATTGCTTTCAATGAAGAAACAATAATTTTACCAAGGTTAGATAACTCATCAGGAGATTTTTCTAAAGCAGGTAATAGTACGACCAAAATCCTTCGATTCAATACTACGTCCTTAAAATCTACCTCTGCGAGGTTAGTACGAACGATATGTCCATAGGTATCAGCCAAGGATGAAAACGCCCTTACCAGCTGCATGGTAATAAAACCGTGTTGCTCCAAAACCTGTGATACTTGCTTTCCTTTTTTCTCTTTGTTGTAACCTGGCAAAGTACCTAAGTAGTTACGTAAAGGGTCTGTAACCAATTTTGGAATCTGTTCGATATTAACACTTTCTTGATTATCACGCGGAAAAATTTTATCAACAACAATGATTTCTAAGCGCGTTAAATCAAAATAGTTACGGATGGTATCAGCATCCAAAAGTATTGCTCCCTCATCACGCATATAAACTAGAAGACGCATCAAGGCTTCTACGAAAGCGATAGCACGACCCTTCCACATATCACCATCTCCGCCTCCTTTTGAATCACCCATCAAACTCACTACAAGCTGGGTTAACATACTGGAAGAACCTTGAGAAAAGGGGTTAAACGTATTAGACAGTCTTCTTTCTTGTGGACCAATAATATCTCGTGCACCAGTCATAAAGTTAATCAAAAGCAAATCGTCTTCACGCCCCATGCTCCTGACCATGGAAAAAACTTTAGCATAGAGTGAGTTATCACCTTTACCGTCCACATAAATAAAACCACTGCCTTGTACTAAAGCATTAAAAGCAAGGGAAACCAAACATTCTGTTTTACCGCTACCGGTTGAGCCAAAGATTAACGCATGGGTACGCATATCATCATTGGCAAACCATAATTCATGTCCTGTTTTACGATCATTACCAAAAAAAGCGATTCCACGAGCCATATTAGGCTTGTTAACGCCTGGCTTCATATCGTTGTAATCTTTTACACGAGATATTAGAGGAAGACGGAAAGGTAATTTTTGTTTCCGCGTATAACTATAAAGAAAGCTTCCAGCACCTACAAGCATCAGGAGCGTTGCTGCCTCGGAGAAATAATAGGACATTGCTGACAAAGTGAAAAGTATAATCGAAATATTCGTTGGATCAGCGAAGAAATCAGCCAATCTCTGTGTCAAAGTCCGCGTATCTCTAAGTAAGAGGGTAGGATCTAACTCATGACGTGAATCAATACCGCGCATCATGGCTCTAACTCCTGCATTTGTCGAGGTGATAACTTAACTTCTTTTATAGCAATTTCCAAAGCCTTAATCGCCTCATCTATCATAGGCACCAAAGAGCGTCGTCCCATTTCTTTCTCTGCTTTCCAGTGAGCGAAAGGTCCTGCAACTTCTGAAAATGGTGTTTGTCTACCAACACAATTAAGCATATACCATAACCGCCTATCAACAGGTCTTAACCATAAAAATTCAGAACTTGGAACAACCCCATCCATCCGGGCTTTTTCAAGCAAAGAAGCCATTACACTTAAAGTATAGGCATGTTTTGTAACAACTTCCTGGATAAGCTCGGTATTTTTATACTTTTCTATGGTAGGCCTAGCGATACTATAATCAGGCTTTCCGGCAACATACGATTTGTCTAACGTTGATAAAATAGTGTTAGCCGCATCCCTGTCTCGGTTAATACGGGCAAGAAACACAGCCGCCAATGCATAAGCCTGGGGTGAACAATGCTCAAATCCATCCCAGTAAGGACCTAGTTGCAAGGTAAAAACTCGTTTTGCATCTCCTCTTCGTATTCCGGCTGTCATCTCTTGTCCGGGTACTGGATCGTCGAGTAGCACATCTTCTTTTTTTAATAAATTGTACTTACGCGCAAATTCCATTGGCGTCAGTGCCATTGCCCAAGGACCTTGATTTATATCTTGGTCTACTAAATCTTCTTTAACTACAGGCATAATTGCAGGCCAATTAAATTGCTCCTGTTCGCGCAATTTTTTCATATCATAAGTTTTACGGAATTTCAGGGTAATATTTGACTGATACAAAACAACTGCCATAACCAGTAGGACAAGAACTACAGGATAACGCATGAAGTCGCCAACAGCACGTGTTGTATCTAAAAGCTGCTCCCAATTTACTGCATTGGGATCAATTGTTTGCATAATTTGAATCAAACTCGCCAGTTGCTCACTATGAACAAAAAAATTAACAAGTTTTGCTTGCCAGATGTTAATTTGAAAAACAAACATTACAATGTACTGATGTCCCATTTTCCAAATAAAAAACACAGTAATGAATAATAGTACCATCACCCATATTGGGCCCATGCCACTATCTTGACCTTGTTGTTGCGGTTGTTGTGCCATTGGCGATTACTTTAAAAATAGTTTGTTTCTTTTAAGTATATACTGCTCTAGGATATTTTTGCGAGAGATTCGCAAGTAATACTTTTGATAACTACAAAGAATAGGGAAAAACAGAATCACTGTTCTTTGCTCAAACGCCCGCGTGAATACTTATAATTACCGCTTAGATGAACAAAACGGGTAATGTTCTCGACATCTAAAGCCCTATCTTTTAACGTAAGTAAAGGGCTGCCTAATTTGTCAATCAAAGTTTTATCCGCAGAAAGACGAATAATATCATTTTGATTGATGTAGATACCGACATAAGCCTCATTCTGTTTGTTTTCTTTTGATTTGATTAAAGCTTTTACTTGATCTTCATTTGCATAAATGGGGCGAGAAATCATTTGTCGAGGCAAATTGGCAATTATTCTTTCCCAAGACTGAAGATTAGAGCCATCTGAAGAATATAAAGAAACAAAAACCTCTTGCTGGCCACTCCTTAAAGCAAGACGGTTCGCTAAATGAGTATCCGCTCGAATTTGTGCTTGACTGCGCGCACTAATTTTTTTTGCAAAATTATCGCGAATTCCAATCAATCGATTACCAATTGACCTTAGAAAGTTTGACTTATCCCAAGGTCCGTTTTCAATCGCATAATCTAATGCTTTCAGAATTGCTTCATTATGCTCTTTAGTGAAATTATTTTTTTCCATAAATCCAGATTAATTTTAAGAATAAAACGTCTGCAAAAAATCAGTGCAGTACTATGGAGTATAACAGTAATTTCGATTATATAAAAAAATAATATCCACAAAGAGCTTAGACGCTCTTTGTGAATATTTAAAAAAGAATGATTAAAATTTAAGTTTCGAACCCGTACTTATATTTTTAAATTAGTACTGTTATCTTCTTCTTGAGTTACCCCTTGAGCTACCTCTTGAGTTTCCTTCATTTGTTGGAATGTTTCTTTAAACTGTGGCTTGTCTGCTTGGTTTGTTTGGATTGTTTGCAGAGCCTCTTTTGGCAATGCCTCTGGGCCTTCAGCTATAACCTTATTTATAATTTTTAGTGTTTCAGTAGCCTCATTAAGAGCTGATGTATCGACCCCTCGGGTTGACATCACTAGTTCCATTTTCTCAATGGGTCCTGTGCATCCAGCTTTAACCTGGGCCTCAACTTCGCGAACAGGATCTCCTTGTTCACCAGTACGATCGTGTTTAAAAAATCCCATAACGTTACCCCTAAACCATAAAAACTTTAGTTAACCTAAGTCTATCAAAATTAATTACAAATGCACCCAAAACTACCATTACTTACGATTTCTTTACAATATATTTTAATAAAACACACCTAGTCATACATTAATTCATCCAAAGGGGTATAATCACGGCTTGGACCACCTTGAATCAACTCATTTAATACATCAGTCATACACAACAACCGTAAAACATTAGGTGTAACTTCATCAAAAACGACTCTGAGCCCTAACAAAGCTCCTTCTGCCTCATCAAATGTAGCTCCCAAGCCATACCCAAGGCATAGAGAACACAATTGATCGGCTCTTTTCGCAATTGCTGGCAACAAACCCGTATCTGCAAAAACCTCCTCATAACTCACAAATCTATCATTAAGATAAAATTTTGCATTTAAACTTGCGGCTATAACTGACATGCATTTACTAATATCACGTTCCATACTATCGCCACCACGGTTTTGAAGACTTAATCGACCCTGCCAAAGTACTCCTTATCCACCTTAAAAAAACCGGGACTGTAAAACCGTAATGTTCAATGATGCCAAAAAAAACTGCAGAGATTAAAACCAGTATCCCTGTCCAAACCCTGATATGCATTAGAAATAAAAAAATTGGAAACGCGGCTCGGGCATCAACTATAAAAAAACGAGCGCTTCGAGCGGAATCCCGCCAATGTGCAGTTTCAGCAAATCCTGCCATATGCAAGCCTCAAAAAAATAATACTCTTTCTAAAAAGTATATACCTAAATGTGGGCTTTAGCATCGTTGTTTTTAGTAAAATTAATAATATTTTTTACAACGATTTTTAAATATTATGCTAAGAACTAACATTCAAAAAATAGCCCTCCCCGATAGGAAGAGGGCTTAATGACTACGGATGATTGCTTATTTTTAATACGGATGACCACAAATTACTTTTTATCCATCGGAGTATATCCCTTTGAAAAGGACGGACCTAAAATGTTGTTTAGGACTTTTTTCATTTCTAATTCCTCAGATGGCTTTGCAGAGGGGGTTAATTGAGGTACAGCAAATTCTTGTGCAACTTCCTCTATTTCCTGCGAGACATCCTTATGACGGGAATTACTCTGTCCAGCAGCCAGTTTTCCTAACATTTTAGAAGTACTGTATTGACTCATCTGAACTCCTCTTATTACACCTATACTAGTAAATTAGCATAAACAACTTAAGGAATTATTAACACAATTATTTTTTTTATAAAAAATACTATTGAGTAGTGAGTCTATTTTACGTTATGTTAAAACTGCCTATAAGAAAATAGGTTCAATTGTCATTTATGGATGAATGCAATTGCTCACCTGACAGAAAGAGTCAGAGCAATTGAGAAACGATGGAGTCTAGGTCTGTGACTCCGGAAAAGGAGGATATATGGCTAAAGGTGAAGTGAAATGGTTTAATAATGCCAAAGGTTGGGGATTTATTATTCCAGAAAATGGTGGCGATGATATTTTTGTTCATTTCTCATCGATTCATGGTACAGGTTATAAAACATTAGTTCCCGGACAAATAGTCAATTATGATGTAGAACAAGGTGACAAAGGTCTACACGCAGCTAATGTAATGGTGCTAAATGAAAATGCTGAGGTTGAAACGGCTTAATAAATTTAACGCAGTATCATCGAGGTGCTGCGTCCATAAGCCACATAAGAGTAAATTTTGAACAAATAATGAATTAAAAACCGTCTTCATGTATGATGGCCTTATTCTCTTTAAGGTCGGAAAATTGCTGATGAAGCATGGTTTATTACTTATAAATCTTGGCACCCCTAAAAATTCAGATACCTCATCTGTCAGGAGCTATTTGCGCGAATTTCTTACCGATAAGCGAGTCATCGATCTCCCTGCCTTGCTTCGATATATCTTGGTTTATCTGTTTATTTTACCTTTCCGCTCAAAACGTTCTGCCCGTGCTTATCAATCCATATGGACTGAACAAGGTTCTCCCTTACTTTTCCATAGCCAAAATTTAGTGACCGAGGTACAAAAGGAAGTGGGTTCAGAAAGCGTAATTGCTCTTGGAATGCGTTATGGGAGCCCGTCTATCGCCCACGCTTTAAATCAGTTAAAGCATTGCGAATCCATCACTATTCTGCCTTTATATCCACAATATTCATCAGCAGCTAATGGCTCATCCATTGCTGAAACCATGCGTATTCTCAGCTCCTGGGATTTTGTCCCATCAATCAAAATAATAAGGGATTTTTTTCAACATCCAGCCTACCTTAAAGCACAAGCTCAAACCATTAAAACTTATCTTCAAGAGCAAACGCATGTTCTTTTTAGTTATCACGGAATTCCAGAGCGCCAAATTACAAAAAGAAGTTGTACATCAATTTGCATTGAACCCTGTCCTGATTTAACAGATAACATCCAGGGATGTTATAGAGCCCGATGTCATCAGAGCAGTCGTCTATTAGCAAGCGAATTGGGCTTATCTACGAATAATTACAGTACCGCCTTTCAATCAAGATTGGGTAAAACACCATGGATAAGGCCTTATACGGATCACATTCTTGCTGAATTGGTTGCTAAAGGGATTAAAAGACTGGTTATTGTTTGTCCTTCTTTTGTTGCTGACTGTTTGGAAACACTGGAAGAAATAGGTATACGTCTTAAAAAACAATGGATAACACTTGGTGGGGAAGAATTAACTATCGTTCCTAGCATGAATAGTGATCCTGCATGGATAAAAGCCATAATCACAATGGCCCAACTGCAACCCGACTCCCAATTGAGGAGTATTTCGTGAGTCTGAACTTAATCACCCTCATAATAAGAAATAGCCTA
Organism: Legionella parisiensis; assembly: GCF_001467945.1. Lineage (GTDB taxonomy): Bacteria > Pseudomonadota > Gammaproteobacteria > Legionellales > Legionellaceae > Legionella > Legionella parisiensis. The sequence goes on along the minus strand of NZ_LNYQ01000013.1, from coordinate 125,363 downwards.
TCCTCCAAATATAAGGTAATTGGTTTATCGAGCATACTTTTTACCGTCTTAAGTATATATTATCTATTTTATTATCACGCACAAACCTCACCTCCCCCAGCCCCGAAAATAGTCGAAACAGTGACTGTAGCACCGACTACAATTGAAAAAACAATAAGGCTCATAGGAACTATTCGTCCTAAACATGCGACTGTTCTTGTTGCCAAAGGATCGGGTATGCTGGATACACTCATAAGTTCAGGACAAACAGTCGAAAAAGGGGATTTAATTGCTAAAATAATTAATCCAGACATTGAAAGAAGCTACAAACTCTCTAAAGAAACAGAACAACTGGAAAACACACAATATCAACGCTTTAAAAATTTGCAAAAACCAGGATTTGTGAGTACAAGAGAAGTCGAAGAGAAAAAAAGAATCTGGATCGACTCACAAAAGGAAAAGGCAAGAACCAAAATCGAGCTCAAAAACATGCGTTTTTATGCACCATTTGACGGCATTATTGGAGCATTTAAAATTAAGGAAGGAGCACAAGTCACCGAAGGTGCACCGGTAGTCACCATTTATGATCCTAACTCATTAACCGTTGAAATTGATATTCCCTGTACGAATAATCACTCAATTAAAGAAAACCAACCAATTTATATATTAAACAAACTTTATCATTTAACCCATGTACAAAAAATGATAGATGATGAAACACATATGTGCCCCGCAGACGTCGATATTCAATGCACTGACTGTCTGGTTGGTGCCAGCGTATCCGGCCGGCTCGTAGTGAATAAAAAAACAGGAGTATTAGTCATTCCAACACAAGCATTATTTCTCAAACAAGGAAAAACACACGTTTATAAGGTTGTTAATAAAAAAATAGAACTTGTTCCTGTCAAAACAGGGATACAGGAAAAAGATCAGGTAGAAATTATTTCGGGATTAAAATCAGGGGAAAACATAGTAAGTAAGAGCCCGGAGCGATTATATCCAGGACTGGAAGTGTCAATTTATAAAGGTTAGCTAGCCTCTTATGAAATTTACAAGCTATTTTTTAAAACATCCAGTGATTGCCATTATTCTTAATAGCATGATCCTGCTCTTGGGAATATTATGTTTTCATTCATTATCCCTGAGAGAATATCCCGATATCAGTTTTCCGGTCATTACTGTGAATACTCATTATCCTAATGCCAGTCCAGAATTAGTGGAGTCTGTGGTTACTAATGTGCTCGAGGACCAACTTGCTGGCGTAGAAGGATTGGAGTTAATGACTTCACGTTCTAAAGCAGAAAAATCACACATTACCTTACGTTTTCGTCCAGGTTCTTCCATGGACAAAGCGCTAAATGCCACCCATGAGGCAACACGCTTGGCGCAAGCACAACTGCCTACCACAGTAAAAGCACCAATAATCGAGCGTCAAAGACAAACAGATGGTTTACCATTTATAGGTATTGCTCTAGAATCGTCTTCTTTAAATTTTGGCGAACTGACACATTATGCCAATTTGAATCTAAAAAACGTGTTCCGGAGTCTTAAAGGAGTTGCCTCAGTTGATGTATGGGGACAGCCTTTTACTTATTCCATCCAATTAGATCAAAAGAAATTATATGCATTTGGAATTAATGTCGATGAAGTAGCCAATGCAATTGTCAATAACCGCTTATCTCTGCCTGCGGGTAATTATCAAAACAAAATCCCTACTACACTTGATTTTGAATTAAAAACCCCTGAAGACTATGAAAATCTGATTATCAAAACCCAAAACCATTATCCTGTCTTTCTTAAATCTTTAGCTCGAATTCAATTAACTACAGACAATAATCAATTCCGCGTAAAGGTCAATGGTCATTCCGGTTTGGTGCTTGCTATTAACCGTGCAAACGACGCAAATCCCATCGAAGTATCCCAAAATGTACGCAAGGAGTTGGATGCCTTAAAAAAAGGCCTGCCCGACGACATTAAAACTAAAATCATTATTGACCAATCCGAATTTATTAAAGCATCTCTTAAAAACATTCAATCTTCTATTCTTGAATCTATTTTCTTAGTCTTAGTCATTATTTTTATCTTTTTGCGGAATATACGCGCCACAATAATTCCCTTAATTGCTATTCCGATTTCACTTTTAGGTTCTTTATTATTTTTAAAATTTGCAGGCTTTACTATAAATCAAATGACTCTCCTAGCGATGGTATTGGCCGTTGGTCTAGTTGTAGATGATGCTATTATTGTTCTTGAAAATATATGGCGTCATATTGAAGATGATTTATCTCCTATGGATGCGGCACTTAAAGGATCAAAGCAAATCGGTTTTGCTATTGTTGCCATGACCTTAACGTTAACTAGCGTTTATGTGCCTATCGCTTTAATCGATGGCATGATCGGTCAATTGTTTATCGAGTTTGCAGTTGCTCTGGCAGGTAGTGTATTCATTTCAGGAATAGTTGCTCTGACGCTTTCCCCTTTGATGTGTGCAACATTTCTCCATAAAAATACAAAAAATTTATGGCCCGCAATAGATAGATTCCTGAGTAAACTAGCTCAGTATTACTATAAGTTGCTGAGTATCATTATTTATCGAAAAAAAACCGCACTTCTCATACTTACCCTATCACTAAGCCTAAGTCTGCTCTTTTATAAAGTGATGCCTGGTGAAACGACACCAAAAGAAGATCGCGGTTTAGTAGGAATTTATACTCCTCCTGTATCTGGAGATAACTTAGATACGCTAGAAGCCAATACAAAACGATTGCAACAGTCCATAGGTAAAGTCCCCGAAGCAAAAAATACGTTAACCTTTCTAGGAAGTTGGGGTAGTAGTATCGTCATGCCTTTAGAGGCTCATAAACAAAGAAATCGTTCTGCAGAGCAAATTGTAAATTCCTTAAAATCCAAAACAGAACAATTACCTTCAGTCGATGCCTCCGTATGGAGCTGGGATTCTGGATTACCTGGGGTAGAGGATGCCCGCAATAACTCGGAATTGGAACTTATTATTTCTACTACTGAAAATTTCCGTCAATTATTTAACGCAACAGAACATTTTAAAAAAATACTGGATCAAAGCAAAGAATTTGCCTCTACTCGCTATGACTTACGCCTTGACTCCATGGGATACTCTGTAAATATAGATAAAAATGCCTTAGCTCAGCTTGGATTAACTCCGGCGCAATTGGCTAAAACAATCGAAGTTTTTTTCAGTGGTGATAAATCCATGTCTTTTCAAAAAGACGGCATATCTTATAACCTCACTTTAGAAGGATCTTCTAAACCCTGGACTTTAAACGAGCTTTATCTTACCACTCCTTTAGGAAAACGCGTTTCTTTAGGCGCAGTAGCCCAAATGAAAAGACGTGCACAACCAACTGCATTGGAGCATGTTAACCAAATGCGCTCTACAACTTTATATGCCCAATTACCTGAAAATCAATCATTTAAGAAAGGAATGAATAAACTCATGAAACAGGCAAAGGAAAACCTTCCCAACCAATATAAATTGAGTTGGGCAGGCGCTGCGAAAGCATATAATGAATCATCGCATACTATGGTTTTGTTATTCGCTTTAGCTATACTCTTTATTTACGCCATTCTTACAGCACAATTCGAGAACTTTGTTTATCCATTCATTATCCTGTTCACCGTGCCCTTAGCCTGTTTTGGTGCTTTGCTTTTTGCTTACTTATTTGGCCAATCCCTAAACATTTTTACCCAAATTGGGCTAGTTACTTTAGTAGGATTAATCAGTAAGCATGGTATTTTGATAGTTGAATTTGCTAATCAATTACAAAAGGAAGGCTTTAGCTTAGCAGAGGCGATAAAAAAATCATGCTCATTAAGGTTACGTCCTATCCTCATGACTACTGGTGCCATGGTTTTTGGTGCCATCCCCTTGGTACTGTCTCATGATGCGGGAGCCGAAGCCAGACATGCCATAGGTACCGTGCTTATTGGGGGCTTATGCATAGGTACATTGTTTACTTTATTTATACTTCCTGCCGTTTACTTCATGATCTCAAAAATAATTAAAAAAACTGAGAGGGAATAAGATAATGATAATCATTGTGATGTATGGTCAGATCGGTTTACCATGTCAAAATTAAACTCATCGATTCGATGATTCAGGATATTTGACCATGCATTTACTTTTTGATTTTGATGGAACAATAGTAGACAGTTATGATTGCGTCATTGAAGCAACTAATTTATTAGCTGAACAATTTAACTATAGGAAGATCAAAGAACATGAAATGGAGCATCTGCGCAATCTTTCTTCAAGAGAGTTAATCAATTTTTTAGGGGTATCCTTTTACAAAATACCATCACTAATTCGACAAATTAGACATCTTTTACACGATCAAATGGCAAATATGAAACCAGTTGCCCATATTGCCGCAATATTAGAGATTTTTTATAAGTCTGGGTGTCCCTTAGGTATTCTAACCTCTAATTCGACTGATAATGTTCTTATATGGCTAGAGATGTATCAAATTCATCATTTTTTCAGTTTTATCCATGACGAATCGAATTGTTTTTCTAAACGACATTTACTAAAAAAGACATTAAAAAAATACAAAATTGATAAAAGCAATGTTTTTTACATAGGTGACGAAACTCGAGATATTGAAGCCGCAAAGAGAAATAATATTCAGTCAATTGCTGTTACTTGGGGTTATAACTCAGAGAACATCCTATTAAAACACCAGCCAACTTATCTGGCGAAGCAGCCTGAAGATCTATTAACTATTTGCTTACACAACCAAAATATACCCCTTAAGTGATACAAGAAACCAATCAAATTTTCTACAAATTTACATCTTGTTTTTACTTTGGGTGAATGTTATTGACGCAGGCTAAGGCCCCTGATTTTTAAAATTATATTAGAAAAAGATCAGTTAAATTCCAGATTCGGTCTCGCTATATCCAAGTGAACTGCTCCCAATAAGTACTCCTTGAATTTTCCTATACTCTGCTCAGCTATTTTAAGGTACTATGAAAAAGTTTGTTTTTACTAGGGAGATTATTTTGAAAAGGATATGTTTTTTAATGATTTTTTTTGTTTCTCAAGCAATAAGTTCTGTATTTAGTCTTGAGGATGTCCAAAAACTGAGACAGAATTTTTTTGCAAATATTCAATCGAATGGCGCAATAGTTGCCGCTCCCTCCAAACAAAATCCAGATTATTATTATGATTGGATTCGTGACTCTGCAATTGCCATGGGTTTGATTGAAACATGGTATGAATCCTCTCAGGCATTTGGATATAAAGAACGGTTACTTAGCTATGTTGCCTGGACCCAAAAGCTTCAACACCAGCATGCTCCATCGCCAGGTCAAGATATATTAGGAGAGCCCAAATTTTATATTGATGGCTATCCTTTTGAAGGTCCTTGGGGAAGACCTCAAAATGACGGTCCAGCCTTAAGAGCCTCTGTTCTTATCCATTTTGCCCAGCAATTGTTAGATAATAATGAAACAGAATATGTTCAAGACAATCTATATAATAACAATCTGGATCCGCATTCAATGGGTGTAATTAAAATGGATTTGGAATACACTGCGCACCATTGGTCTGATAAAAATTATGATCTTTGGGAAGAGGTTTTTGGACATCATTTTTTTACTGCCATGGCACAACAGAAAGCACTTTTTGAAGGTGCAGCTCTTGCTCGTCGTCTCAATGATAATGAGGCTGCAGTTTATTATGAACAACAAGCAAGGCTAATCAATACTCGCCTGAATCTGCATTTAGATCCAGCTCATAAGACAATTCTAGCAACCCTTTTACCCCATCCTGGTCCCCAAAAAACTTTAGAACTTGATTCCTCAGTCGTTTTAGGCATTTTACTTAACCCACAAAAGAATGGAGATTTGTCTCCGAACAGTACCTACGTCCAAAACACAGTAAAAGCCTTATATGAGCAGTTTGATTCAATGTTCCCGATCAACAATAAGCATTCGGGGGAAATTTTGTTTGGGCGCTATCCGGGGGATACTTATGATGGATATCAAACCAACAGTATAGGCAACCCTTGGTTTATTTTAACTGCCACTATGGCTGAATATTACTACACACTCGCTAATAATTTACCTTCAATAAACCAAAGCGAGATCGCAAAAAACCTTCAAGCTGGAGATAATTACTTAAAACTTGTAAAAAAATATGCTCCGGATATGAAATTAAGCGAACAAATTAATTTAAATACTGGAATACTACAAGGAGCTCCTTCACTTACTTGGAGTTATGTAGCTGTTTTACGTGCTATTGAGCTAAGAGATAAACTAACAAGTAAATTGAGACATTCTTCAATGGAAATTGATAGCTAAGCTCCCTCCTACATGCCGACTGATATGTGATTTGATGATCCCTCGAGCAAAGCAAGATAGAGCCTAACGAATTTCTTACCGCGCTTTATGCGCGGTATCCAGAAAGGGGCTTGATGTACTATCTGTAGTCTATTATGAGGCAAAAGTTACTGGATACCGAGTATAAAACGCGGTACTTGGAGAGGTTTATGCAGTCCATTACATCTTAGGTAGAAGCTAAACAGGATGATTCTTTTTTACCAATGTCTTCAGCAGAGGGTAGCTCTTCACGTCCTAATAACCGTAACGATTTACCAGACATAATGTAGTTCTCTATTTGTTCCAGACTAATGCCTTTTGTCTCTGGCATATAAAAATAAGTATACATGAGTCCTAAAAGACAAATCACTGCATATAAAGCAAAAGTATATTCAATACCCATCATGTTCTCCAAAAGCGGGAAACTAAAAATGACTACAGTATTAAAAGTCCAGTTACTCATTGCAGAGAACCCCATTCCAGCGCCACGCACATGCAAAGGAAATATTTCTGCCATTGCAATATGCGGTATTGGGCCTACACTCACTGCGAAAGAAAAAATATAAAGAATTAAACATGCAACTGACAAAAAAGGAAGCCAAGCAACTTGATATATTGAAAACATACATAGAGCCAGCAAGCTGAAAAACATACCGGAAAAACCATACAGCAATAGCTTACGACGCCCTACTTTATCAACACTAAGTATTGCAATGACAGTCACCAGTAAATTAACCACACCAATGCCAATCGTTGCCAATATTTGCCCTGTAATACTGTCCATCCCTAAGTTTTTAAAAATTTCAGGAGCAAAGTAGATAATTACATTAATTCCACTTAATTGTTGTAAACAAAATAACATAGTACCCAACATCAAAACTGGCAATAAAGGACTCTTAAATAACAACAGCCAAGTCCCCTTTCTGGGCTCATTTGCCAATGTCATTTCAATATCCGTTAACTCATGTTGAATCAAATGACTTTTACGGAGTTTTTTTAAAGCTTTAGATGCCGCATCACGACGACCGACACTGCACAACCATCTCGGGGATTCTGGCATGAGTAAAATTCCAATACTTAAAACCAGAGCTGGGATGGCACTTGAAGCAAACATGGCACGCCAATCATTATTCTCAAGAAACAAATAATTGACTGAATAAGAACAGACGATTCCTACAGTCATTGCCAATTGATAAATAGCAACCACAGCTCCTCTTGTTTCATAAGTTGCCGTTTCAGCCAAATATAAGGGCGCCATGACTGAAGCCATACCAATTGCAAGGCCAAGAACTAATCGTGAGATTACGAGTACAGCAATAGAATCCGCGAACCCAGCTCCTAATGCACCAAAAAAGAACAATATTCCAGAAAAAGACAATAATGTTCGGCGGCCAAAACGTTTGGCTCCCTTTGATGCCGTAACTGCACCAATCAGCATGGAGCCAAAAAGCGCACCAAATGGTAAAGCTGATGCCATTACACCAATATGTGTCGCAGTTAAATTAAAATAATTTTTAACTAATTCCAAAGAGCCAGCAATGATTCCCTCATCATAACCAAACAAAAAACCAGCAATCGACCCAATAATTGCAACAATCCATGTCATATTTTGACTCTCCTTGCTCGAACTCGACATAAAACACACATTTCTGTGAGCTATGCAGTGTATTTTTTCACTTTGTATACTGTGCTTCGATTTCAGTGTTTCAGAAACTCATCTAATCCCATCCTCTTACACTTTGACGCACAGCAAAAGATAAATCAGTAATTAATGACCAATTCCCTTTTTTAGCGGCTTCTTCGGGTACAATCCAAGATCCACCTACACAAGAAACATTCGGAAGGGTCAAGTAATCAGAAAAATTCACTTCATTAATACCGCCAGTTGGACAAAATTTTGCTTGGGGAAATGGTCCATGCATTGCGCGCAACATATTGACTCCCCCTACTGCTGCTGCAGGGAAAAACTTAAAATGGGTATATCCCATAATTAATCCTTCCATTAACTCAGAAACACTGGCTATACCTGGGATTAAAGGAATGCTGGAAGTAAGTCCAGCAGTCAGTAAATCCTGTGTTTTGCCAGGACTTAGTGCGAATTTTGCACCTAGATCCGCAACCTGTTTTAATTGCTCTGGAGTAGTTACAGTACCCACCCCAATTAAAGCATCAGGGAAGGTTTTTATCAGTAATTTAACCGCATCTAAAGCGATTGGTGTTCTCAGTGCAACTTCGATTACATGAATACCTCCTGCAAACAACGCAGTAGCCAAAGGCACAGCATGCTCTATTTCTTTAATTACAACTACCGGAATTACAGGTGATGTACTAAATACGATTTCCGGTTGCACCATCCAGTTTGGAAAAGACATATACCTCTCCTTCTCGTCAACTGCAGTCTGGATAAAAGTCTAACCCAATTAGCTAGCTAATAGCGGGTATCCTTTATTTTTATCTAGACCACGATTGTTTTAAATAAACTGCAGCTCCTAATATCCCTGGCTGCTCGGCAGTAATCACATAAGTCGGGATTTTTGCATTAAACCCTTTAAAACGACCTTTTTCTTCAAAACGCGATCTAAAATCACTACACTCCAGCAATGTAACGAGCCGAGGCACAATACCACCAGCAATATACACCCCACCAAAAGCTGCAAAAACCAATGCCAAATCCCCGGCATAAGATCCCAGAATTGCAAGAAATTGGGCCACTGTTGCTTCGGCGATAGTACATTGTTGTGTTAAGGCCAAAGTAATAATTTGTGACGCAGGTGCATACATTTTTTCTTGCTGATGGAAAGCGCCCAGTGCCTGATATAAATTTTCCAAACCATGGCCTGACAACAAGCGCTCATAGGATACATGATCATATTTTTTTTTCAGATGACAATAAATAAACCACTCCTGCTCTGTTTTCGCACCCCAGCTCATATGCCCACCTTCCCCTGCCTGGGCATAATATCCTTCCTGATTTGAGGCAAGGAATGCAACCCCTAGCCCTGTTCCAGCCCCCAATACTGCCCTTGCACCATTTTTATCTGCAGTACCGCCTCCTATCTGGAGCAGTTGTTGGTCGGATAAGACAGGCAAGCTCATAGCAATCGCATTAAAGTCATTCAAAACCTTAAGTTCAGTCAACCCTAATTTATGCTTTAATTCACTAGTAGAAAAGCGCCAATGTGCGTTAGTCATACAAATAACATCATCAAGCACTGGGCATGCAATAGCCAAAGCGACTTGCTTTATTGCGTCTAATCCGTGTTGAACCTTATAAACTAATAAAACTGATTCAAGACTGTCATATGCGGCACATGAATAAACTTCAATTTTATCCGTTACCAAATTTTCTAAATTAACACGACTGAATCGTGCAAAAGTTCCGCCAATATCAGCAACGATTGCATAAGATTTTAAATCATCAAAAATCATAGCAAGACTCTTTTCCCCGAAACAAGCTACACGCTCCCTGCTCAGCTCCCGTAAACTGTGATCTTAAACTGGTAAACAGTTCTCGGCCAACCCCCAGATGAAACTCCATTTCATTTAAAACAGCGCTGCGTCTTAGCCCTAATTCATAATCAGTGACTAACAATTGCAATACGCCTTGCTCCGCATCAATTAAAATCATATCTCCACTTTCAATACGGCATAGCACTTCATTATCTATTGCCTCAGGCGTAACATGAATCGCTGCAGGAACCTTACCTGAAGCACCGGACATACGTCCATCCGTTACTAAAGCTACCTGGTAGCCTTTATCCATCAGAACCCCGAGTTTGGGGGTTAGTTGATGTAACTCAGGCATTCCACAGGCTTTAGGTCCCTGAAAACGAAGTACAACCACACAATCTTGATTCAAAATACCTTTTTGAAAAAGCTGCTCAAATTCTTCTTGGCTGGAACAAACTACCGCTGGAGCCTTAATCTTACTTTTTCCTGCAGCAAGGCCTGAGGTTTTGATCACTGCACGCCCTATATTTCCGCTTAATACTTGCAAACCACCTTGAGCCTTAAAAGGGGTTTTGGTTGAAGTTAATACCCCCTCATCACTTGAAACAGAGGGTCCAGAAATCCATAGTAGTCGCTCATTATCCAATAAGGGTTGTTGCGTATATCGTTGCAAACCATAGCCTATCACTGTATGCACGTCCTCATGAACTAATTGAGCATCCAGAAGCGCGTGAATAAAATATGCCATTCCTCCCGCTCGTTGAAACTGATTAATGTCTGCATATCCATTGGGATAAATTTTGGCGATTAAAGGAGTTACTGCAGACAATTGAGCAAAATCATCCCAATTGATCGAATAACCCGCCATGGCTGCGACTGCAATTAGGTGCATTGTATGGTTGGTTGAACCACCCGATGCCAGCAATGCGACAATCCCATTAACAATATTTTTAACATCCATCAGCTGACCAATGGGTAGATGCTCTTCACCCAAAGCAGTTAAAGAAAGGATTTGTTGTGCCGCAGCCCGAGTTAGTGCATCGCGCAACGGTGTGTCGGGATTGATAAACGAGGAACCAGGAAGTTGTAACCCCATAGTTTCAATAATTAACTGATTGGAATTCGCCGTACCATAAAAAGTACATGTACCCGGAGAATGGTATGAGGCAGCTTCTGCCGCGAGCAATGCTTTTTTATCTGCTTTTCCTTCGGCATACAATTGTCGGATACGTGCTTTTTCCTGATTTGATATACCCGATGGCATGGGACCTGCGGGAATAAAAATAAACGGTAAATGCCCAAAGCTCAAAGCCGCCATCAATAAACCGGGAACAATTTTATCGCAAATCCCCAGCATGAGACCGCCATCAAACATATTATGCGACAAACCTATAGCCGCTGACATGGCAATTACATCTCGGCTTAACAAGCTTAACTCCATTCCTATTTGGCCTTGAGTAATGCCATCACACATTGCAGGAACACCTCCTGCAAATTGTGCTACACCTCCAGCAGCAGAAATAGCTTCTTTAATTAAGGAAGGGTAATCCCTATAAGGCTGATGTGCCGAAAGCATGTCGTTATAGGCAGAAATAATAGCTATATTTGCTTTGGTCATACCGCTCAGATTTGCTTTCTCCAGCTTCGTACACGCAGCAAAGCCATGTGCTAAATTACCGCAGTGCAGCATACTACGCTGAGGGCCATCCATGCGCAATTTCTCTAGATGTTTCAAGTATGAATCTCTGCTATGCGCGCTACGCTCACGGATACGATCTGTAACCTGAGCTACAACCGGGTGCATATTATTTCCTTAAGGTGCATACATCACCTGAACGTTAGTACTAAAGTTATTTAAAAAAGCACTAACTGGCATAATCATAGGATCGTGCTCTGCCATTGCTCGATGCAATACCGACAATTTTTTCTGACCTAATAAATGAAAAAAAATCTTGTGGCTTTTTAACAGTCTTTTTTTGGACAAACTTATTCGCTGATGGGGAGCAGTCTTCGGACTGACGAGAACTACTGCCGCAGCATGATCATCCATACCTATTGCAAGCTCGTCAGCGCAAGGAAATAAAGATGCAATATGTCCATCCTCCCCCATCCCTAAAACAACCGCATCAAAAGTAGGTAAAGAAGCAATTGTATGTTCTGTCTGCTCCAGAGTATGACCTTCTTTATATAAACTCAAAAAATGAGCTTTAGATGCATGATGCTGGAGTAAAAAATGTCGAACTAACCGTTCATTTCTATCCGGATCATCAATAGGGACACAACGCTCATCAGTTAAAGTTACAGTAATTTTATCCCAGGGGATAGGCGTATTTGCAAGAGCCTTGAATAACTCAATAGGAGTTTTTCCACCTGAAACGGCCAGATAAGCATGATCACGATGTTCTATCGCCGCACAAAGAATCTGCTTTAGCTGACTAACCAGGTCATCGGTTAATAAAGGGGCTTCACTAAAACTACGTAACAGCATTTTGCTCACCCCAAACGTGTGCTTTGCCATTATACAAACGCATTAATTCCAAAGGTCCCCAAGTGCCTGATGGATAAGTATATAGAGGAGTATCTTGTCTTTCCCATGCCTGCTCAATTTCATCGATCCATTTCCACGCTTGCTCTACTTCTTCGCGGCTGACAAAGAGATATTGATGACCTAACATCACCTCCAGCAATAAGCGCTCATATGCATCAGCAATTCGCTGTGAATTGAACAGATGATTGAAATTTAAATCCAACTTACTGTCTCTTAATTGCATGCTTTCACTAAGACCAGGAATTTTATTCATCATTCGCAGTTCAACGCCTTCATCGGGTTGCAAACGGATGATGAGCTGGTTAGGCGAGAGTTCTTGTTTAAATTGTTTAAAAATATTGTAAGGTTGGGACTTAAAGTAAATGACCACCTCACTTTGTTTTTTTGATAATCGCTTCCCTGTTAATAAATAAAAGGGAACTCCAGACCAGCGCCAATTATCTATATATGCTTTAATTGCCACAAAAGTTTCCGTGGTTGACCCTTTTTGTGCGCCCTCTTCATTTAGATATCCAGGTATTTGTTGGCCTTTAATCATACTTCCCACATATTGAGCGCGCACGGTGTGTTCATGAATATGAGTATCAGAAATAGGCCGTAATGACTTTAATACTTTTAACTTTTCACTACGAATACATTCAGCAGATAAGCTCATTGGCGGTTCCATTGCCAAAAGAGACAATATTTGTAATAAATGATTTTGCAGCATATCCCTTACTTGGCCTGATTTATCATAATAAGCCCACCTTCCCTCAACGCCTACCTCTTCTGCAACAGTAATTTCAACCTTATCAATTGCCTGATTATCCCAATTTGAGGAAAAAATCGCATTAGCAAAACGCAGCACTAGAAGATTCAATACGGTTTCCTTACCCAAATAATGATCAATTCGATAAATCTGATCTTCAGCAAAAAAGTGAGCAACCTCATTATTAATTGCAATAGATGAAGGCAAATCATGACCAATTGGTTTTTCTAAAACGACACGTGACGGCTGCTTGGTTAAACCAATGCTTGAAAGACCCTGGCAGGTTTGCGCATACAATGAAGGAGGAATCGCAAAATATGAAATCGTAGTTCGCTCCGCACCATTTACATAATCCATTAATTTTGCATATTCTTCAGGATTTGCAAGATCGATCGGGCAATAGGTCATCCTTTGCACAAGACGTAACCAAACTTGCTCTTCCAGCTCCTCACCAATAAACGTTTGTATTTTAGATTTTATGAACCCAGCGCAGTCCGTTAATGTCAATAGGTCACGTGCACATCCAATAATACGTGTATTGGCGTGAAGCAAATGAGAACGTTCTAGCTGATACAGGGCAGGAAATAATTTACGACAGGATAGATCTCCTAAAGCACCGAATATAATTAAATCACAAGGATACTTTACAGTTACATCTTCGATCATGTTTCTCCTAAACAATCATCTTTTGAGGTCAATACTAAATTGAAAGACAGTACAGATCAACACCAATCAAATTATTGAGAAGCGCAATTTGCATGAACACGTTTAATGTACTCAATTTTAAGGGTGATCATTGCAAAACCTTTTTTTTATGCTATATGAAATAATAAGATAGCCGTTCGCTTCTGCCTGATATCCAATGGCTTTGCTGTGGAGCGATGACTTAGATGAGTAATTTGTATGTACTTACCTTAACTAAATCATTATTAGGAGAAGCAGATGCTTAATAAGAGATTTTCAGAAAGACTTAATAAAGAGCTTGATAATATTGGAGCACCAGAATCGAGCACGGAGCGCATTGAAGTCTTGTCAAAGCTTGTTAAAATTCCCAAATTTAAAGCAGAAGCATTACTTAATGGTGCAACAAGCCCAGATGAAAAGCTGCTCAACGCATTAGCACAAGAATTCGAAGTCAGTGCTGATTGGTTAGTTGGTAAAAGCGATAAAAGCGATTCATCACATTAATAAATATGCTGTTAGCACTCGCATAATATATATATTGACTATAATTAAATCAAAAATAGCAGTAATTTATGGGATATTGTATTATGCAAGCACTAATAGATTCTTCAACCGTAACTTCATTACAGCAACAAATTGGAAAATACGATTCTGAAGGACCATTTCGTATTGGCTTCGAAGCAGAGCACGAGCTATATAAAGGCATAAATGATTATGACGACGTGCATCAGAAGAAAGTTAGAAACTATAAATTAACCTATAAGGAAGAAGACAGTTTTTTTGACTCCATCGATTCGCAATTTTTTAGAAAAAAGTTCATAGAATATATTCAGACGCATCCTTGCCCTGAATACGAAGGAGACCCTGAGGTACGAGCAACCCATCCGGAAGAAGCCACCACAAATATGCTAAAATTTCTTGGTAAACAAGGCCTTGAATTATTTCATTTGGCTTTGGAAGAAGAAATGTATAGCAAAGAATTCAGGGATGCGGTCGTTATTCAATCAACCTCTCATTTTGATGGCCCTAAATGGGAAGAGCGTCCTGTAGTCATCGTTGCCGGCCCATCAGGATCTGGTAAATCATATGCTGCTAAAGCAGCAGTGGACAAAGCGAATCAATTTTTATCAGTTAACTCTAATGATCTCAGTGGAAATTATGTTGTTGCAGCTGATGGAGGAGTTATCCGCGAAGTGTCACAAATGCGCAAGCTCGTTATTCAATTAGCTAATAATCAGGGATATACCGGGATAAAAGATTTACATGATGAGTGTAAAATTTTGGAAAAAGTTAAAAAAAGGGTGCGTAAAGCAGCTTTCCTAACCCCAGACTTAGGGGTAGTGATTCCAGAGACATTTTCCCAATGGAATAATCCGCTGAGCAACATTAAAGGTTTAATGAAAAAAATTGAGCTGCTGGAGAATACAAAACAGATTTTTACGCGTGTAGATGGCAATGACCCCGATAATTTTCGAAAAGTTGTTTCCTTTATGGGCTCCAGAAGAGCTTGGAAAACAAAAGACTTTGACCCTCAAGACTTAGATTTGAATAAAAAGGGACTAGCAGAGTCCAAAGAGTATAACGGTTTTGGATTTTCCTTCGGTGACAGTGGATCAAAAAGTGCAGAAGCTTGGTTTAAGAAACACAGTAAAGACAACCTCCACATGATAATAACCAATGATTTGATCCTGCTAAAACCCGACCCCACGCAACCAGGAAACTGGGTTGCCGCAGAACAAGGCGATGAGGGTGTACGTTTATTCCCTGAGGGCCTTTTTAAGCAATGGGAAAAATTACAACACAAACCTGATCTGCTCGACTATTGTAAATTAAATTCCCAAACTCTAATTGCAACCTCTGCCCACCTAGACTTTGCCATAGCAAAAAATATGGTTGTAGAAAGAATTGGGGCATGTCATAAAAAAATAGAGAAAACAATGATGCAAGAGCCACGTGATGAAGAACGCCTTCGTTATCTAGACGCAAGACTTGGTTTATTAGAAAAACTCGCTCAATTTCCAGCGGAGAAATTAGGAAATTATGATGACATACAGAAAATGAAACATGATATTGAAAATCAAATTCTATTTTTAAAAGAAGAACTTGGAGATACATGGCAAAACATTTTTACTAAAAAAACAGTAAGAGCATTAGATGAATTTACAGCTGCTCTAGATAAAGCTGCTTCTTCTATTGAGAACACCCCAATTTATTATGTAAGTCTTGCAGATACTTCTTCGATCTTTAAAAGTAAATATAACCAAGCTATAAATAAGGATTCCAATGAAGAATTGGGCGACCAAGATGAAGAAGGCACTGGGGCATGTCCAACGACCTAAAACCATTTCTTCTGGAAAACTTCAGGATTTATTATAAATCCTGAAGTGCTTTTACTAAATTATTTATATCCGTTTCATTATTATAATAATGTAGGGAAACCCTGATACCACCATCGCGTTGAGTGACCCAAACGTCATGACTTTCCAAAATTTTCATTACTCTATCCAATTCCTGGAAAGGCCCCAGCTGGATAATGCCAGATCGATATTGTTTCTCAGTATTAGAGACAATGGGAACATTTAGCTGGCGCAATCGTTCAAGCAAATAATCTGTGAGAGAAATAATCCGTTCTGCAATGTTCGTAATGCCGATTTCTTCGATTAAATCAAGCGCTGCATTAAAACCTGAAAAAATAGTCATATTATCCCAGCCTAATTCAAAAACACGAGCAGACTGGTAAAATTGACACTTGCCATCAAAACTCATCGCAGATTGGACACTTCTCCAACCAATTAAAGCGGGTGTTAATTTTTTAAAAAAATCTGGATGAATATAGATAAATGCTATTCCTTCACCACAGCCCATCCACTTATAACATGAGCAAACTAATGCATCAATTCCTTGTTTTTCCACATCTATAGGGAATGCACCGATACCTTGGGTTCCATTAACAATAAGGCGAGCATCTTTTTTTAGTTCCTTAATTTGCTCCAAATTAAGTTTATAGCCATTAGCATAGTGGACATAACTCGCTACGATTGAAGAAAATTTTTCATCGCTTTGTTGTAATTGCTCGGCAATATCTGCAGCTGCATCAGCCCATTTTATTGAATGCCCAGCATTTCCCCAAGGTAAAATAGAAGAAGAAAAATCATTTTTCACAAGCAAAGTTGAATCGTTACGGGGCAAGGAATGTGCTAGTGCATTCATACCAAATGAAACACTGGGAATAAATGCAATATGTTCCTTTTCTGCATTAATTAATCGAGCAATTTTTTCTCGACATGTTTCCATCAACTGAATGTTATCACCAAAAATCCTTCCCCCATTGGAGGCCAACGATTGATAACGCTCATTAACCGCATTAAGTGCTGGCTTTGATAAAGCACCACCCCCAGCAGTCATAAAATAGGTTTGCTGATTTACAACAGGAAACAATTCTCTGTATTTTTCCCAATTTATCATTCTTTATAACCCTTCTTCACAACAATAATTTAACTCTAGGCGGTCTTGAGCCTCTTCTTCACTCATACCATCCAACACATAAAGAGTCCCAGCTTTAGTTTTCGCAATCCCTAATTTATTGGCTAATTGACCTGGCATAAAGACATGTATATGTTCTACAGCAATAGATAATTGCTTTAAAATTTCTGTTTTTAATTGTTGAGTTAATACTGCAACTTGTTCTGAATCCAAATTGTTTAATAATTCAATTCTCAACTCAACGGCACCATTTCTTGTAATAATTTGATAATCACAAGCAATGTCATCGTTTTGAAATAAAATATTTTCAATTTCTATTGGAAAAGCTGTATTTCCTGTAGTTTGACATTGAATTAAATCAGCAGCTCGCCCCATAGCATTGATAACAGGAGTATCGTATTCACAACCACAGCCATGCTGAAGTTTACCAAAATCGCCGGTTTTATAACGTAACAGCGGCATATAGTTTTGATGTGTGTTGGTTAAAACGATATTGCCTAACTCTCCCTCATTTTTTATGGGGGTCTTAAAATCATCTTCTAATAATTCAATAACTAAATAAGGTTTTGAAGGTAAATGATATTGATGCTTACTGCATGACACTAAACCGCCACTATCAAGTTCTGTTAGGCCATAAACTCCATGCACTGTTGCTCCACCATACATTTTACTAATACGGGCAAATTTAGCTTTAGAGATGATTTCCCCAGTTAAAATAATTTTTTTAATTGAGGAAGTTACTGGATCAATACCTTGAGCGCGCATCGCCTCTGCATAGCGAAGTGTTTCCAGTGGACGAGCAATTAATAACTCAGGCTTCATGCGAGCAAAAATGTCCAACATTTTTCTAGGTGAGCATAAATGAGTTTTAACTCCCGTTGGAATGGCCATAATCCCTAATTGATTTAATGCTGCAAAATATTTTAAGCCAATAGGATTCATCTCAAAAGGTAACGCAATGACCGCACTCTTAACTTCAGTTTTATCCAAACCAAGCCATTCATAAATAAAATTCGCAAATTCACGACTACGATCTGCTCCTAAATCAGGAATCACAGGAAAGGGATTACCTGAAGTCCCGCTCGTTTCAAAATATGCAGGAGGTCTTTTAGCAAGAGCTTCGTCAACGAGAACAGAAATTCCCTGATACTTTTTATCAATCGCTGGATAATGATGCAAATCATTTAAGTCAGTAATTTCAGCAGGAAGATTCTTATAGGCGTTTTTATAAAATTCAAAATTTTCCTTTACGTATTGAATCAATTCATTAAATCGATTACACAATACAGTTTGATCATTTTGATTTAAAAATAAACTCGACATATTAACCTCAAAAAATTGAATAAATAACCTCCTTGTTCCATTGAAACATTCAACATTTTTATCTACACCGTTGCTAATGCTTCTTTATCCTTGGCGCCTATACTGTAATTATTTTTGATTTGCATCATTAAGAAATCAGCATATTCCATAGGTGCAAACATTGGTTCTTCCTCAGTATTAACTGGTGCAATAACCGCATGAGGATCGGGTTCAAAGAAGAATGGAATGGAATATCTTTCTTTTCCTGAAATATTAATAACTCGATGAGGAGTTGAAATATATTTACCATTACTAATACGATGCATCATATCCCCAGTATTTAAAATAAAGGCTCCATCTAACGGGGGAACATCTAACCAAGTATCATCACATTGCTTGACTTGTAAGCCACCAACCGAGTCTTGGGCCAACAAAGTCAACGCCCCCCAATCAGTATGGGGAGCAATTCCATATTGATGCTCAGGTATTACTTCGGGTTGAGGAGGATAATACTGAAGACGTAAAAAAGTAGTGGGGTTGATAAAAAATTTATCTAAAGCATAATAATCCTGATTCAATGATAACGCAAAAACACGAATTAAATTACGTATTAGAAGGGAAAGGTTTTCACGATAATGTAGCAATATATGTTTAAAATCCGGTAATAAATGCTCTGAAGGCCATTGATTAGGTCCTGCAAGGTTAATACCGGATTTATAATCTGGATCGGTTTCCAATACTTCATGGCCTAAAATAAAAGCGGCACTTTGATTGGGTATAATGGTTTCACCTAAAGTGGATAATTTAAATCGAGATCCTTTAATAGCCATGTAACCGCGGAAGAATTGATTTTGCTTTATCTTTAATTTTTCTTCTTCAGGTAAATGATGGAACAGTTTTGACTGTTCAAAAATCACATCAAACATATACGGAGAAATGCCATGATTAACAATATATGCGAAGCCAATATTAGTATATACTTCTTCGAACTGCTGAGCTAATGCACGTAAATCATGTACTGAACGAGCAGTAAATAACGCTGAAACATCAATTACTGGGACTTGGCTAACTTTTATCATAAAAATTCCTTAATGATCCAGGGCAAAAATAATTTTTGTAAAAAAAGCATTCCTAGCATTTTGGCATCCTAAAAGGATGCCTCCTGATGTGATTATTTCTTTTTAAAGCGCAGATAAATCCACTGACATTTATCAGAATATTCATCTGTAACAAATAATTCTCGCGTTTTGCCCATGCCCGGAGTCAAAGGTTTAGGATAAATAATATAGTCATACCCCATTTTTGCCCAGAGCGGCATTACAATAGGACATTCCTCTATAAGATAATTCAGTCCATGATTAAATAGCGTACTTGTATCTGTAGAAGGATTAATCAAAGTTAAACGATCAATATAAGTCAACACATTAGTATGAAGAGCAGCTTTATATTCCTCATTTTCATGGTAGGCAGCAAGGATTTGTTCTTTGAGTTCTGCATATTCTTCATGAAATAGAAAATCGTCCCAACGAATAATACTATGCGGAATAGTAAGTTTACTCAGTGCATAAGCACTTCGTTCCAACCAGAGGTCACCTGCTTCTTTAGCAAAGACATAAGCCTTTTCCTCACCCAGTCTGCCATAATGATTATGCTTTTGCAGTGTATCAGCTAATACAATGTCACAGCGTGCAAACGGGTGTTTATTTACTAATTCAATTGTTGCTAGAAACTTCCCTTTTTCATGATACGCCTGTCCAACACTAATAAATAACAGCGCTTTTTTCCCTTCAAAATTCATTTTCTTATTTTCACTTTCGATATCCAGATCGGAATATCTAAATGACGCTTTATGTGTGTTTAACTCCTCCGTGTTGAGTGGAATCCACTGTTCCTCAATTTTATGCTCGACAGAAAACATCTATAGCTTCCTCTTGAAAAAATGTATGTTGAAACAACTCAAATTCGTTAACTCTTTAATTTTAATAAATAAAATCGTCTACTACTTGAGAGTGCGCATGATTATATCAATTATAAGAACTATTTCACTATTTTTTTTTCACTAAACATTAAAAATATTCATTTTGGTATTTACTAATTCAATAAATTTGTTTTTAATGAGCCCGAAATAAACGATTAACTTAAGTGCTATACATATCAGGAACAAAAATGACTCAGCAGATGAATAATCCGTTAAAATGGTACAGCAAGGAGATTAAAGAAGGACCAGCAAACTCACGTGAGCTGTCTGCACCTGAACAACAAATAATCCTGCAGATTCTGGACTTATTGGAAAATAGTGATGTCGCTTGGGATGACAGCACCCTAAAAAATAAGTTAAGGGATAAGTTACGCCCGTTATTTGATGAAATCATGCATGCATTAATCTATGTTCGCGGATTTATCACGTTAAACGGTTTGCCCACTGCGCATGATAAATACAGCACAGATGCAATTAAAAAATTTCTCTTAGCCTTTTGCTCGAATTTTGGTTCGCCTTTAATTCAAAATAAAAATGACGATCTTATCTTTGATGTCAAAAGTATTGAAGGAATGACTTTAGATGCTAGAGACTCACGGGGCCCTTATGTGAAAGAGGCTTTACCCATGCATACCGATGCAGGAGCCATTCTAGGTATGTATTGTCTTGCCTCTGCTGATGTTGGAGGCCATACAATTCTTGCTAGCTCTCGAACCGTTCATGATGAAATCCAAAAAATAAGACCCGATCTTCTTGAGGTATTGTATCGACCGTTCTATGCTGATCGCCGAGGAAATGAGGCTGCGGGTACTCCGCCTTATGACTTGAGTCCTGTCTTTGCCATGCATGGCAAAGAATTGCGCTGCCAATATCATCAACCATTTTATAATGATGCACAAAAAAAATTCCCGGAGCTTCCACGTTTTACTCCGCAACAAATTGAAGCCCTGGAATTATTTGATCAGATTTCACTGCGCGAAGACATTGCATTTGAAACTAAAGTAAAGCCAGGCAGCATTATTTTAATTAATAATGAGGAAATTCTCCATGGAAGAACGACTTTTGACCACCCTGAAAATAAAACCATTCGTTATTTACTAAGGATTTGGTTAAACACCCCTCAAATTAAGCATACATTTCCTAGCTTTTTAGGTTATCCAGGATAAAATTGCATACAACAAGGATGTTGTGTGTATTTTATTATCAAAAGGATTTTATTTCTTGTTTTAAAATAGATATTACTTTACAATTTTTCGGCATATTTTGGCTAAATTTTATCTTTTATAGCTTTTTTTTAAACATAATCACTAGGATGAAACGTGTCTATAACGAGTAAAGTCAATAATTATCAACACAAATGGTATGCTTTTATTGGAATCGCCCTCCTTTCTTTTGGATGTTATCTCGACTATACCGTCGTGAATGTTGCCCTCCCCACAATACAACATGAACTGCAAGCAAATCTAGTCTCAATGCAATGGGTGATGAATATTTACTTTCTAGCGCTATGCGTTTTAGCGACAGTTATGGGAGGCATTGGTGATTTATATGGCCGCCGACGCTGCTTATATCTAGGTGGGGGCATTTTTGTTATTGCGTCCATTATCGCGGGCATTTCTTCCGATATCCATTGGTTAATTTTGGGTCGGTTGCTTCAAGGAGTCGGAGCTGCAATTATCTTCCCTCTAGGTCTTTCGTTACTACCGCAATTTTTTCCAGAAGAAGAACGGGGCAAAGCTGTAGCATGGTTTGGTAGCATAGGTGGTATTGCCTTGGCCTTAGGCCCTCTTTTAGGCGGACTCATTGTTACTTATCTGGGATGGAGATGGATTTTTTTCATTAATATTCCTATCTGCTTATTGGGCTATATATTTTGCTTCAAATCCATTTCCGAATCACAAACCAATACCCAAAAGCTCTCTTTGGATATAAGAGGTATGTTTTTACTTGCATTCACCATGGGCGGCATAGTCCTTGGTTTAATTTATAGCCAAAGCTATGGCTGGACTGCACCTTTGACTTTAATCTGTTTTGCAATAGCCATTATCACAGCTATCTTATTGATTAAAGCCGAAGAGAATCATCCAAATCCACTTATTGATTTTAAAGATTATTCGATCCTACTCTTTTCATCAGGAGCTATTCTCTGCTTTTTAGCGGGAATACTAAGTGCGGTTACTTTATTTTTTGATCCCCAATATTTACAAATTATCAAAGGCCAATCCGCAGAATTATCTGGTTTTGTTTTATTCGCCATCCCCGTCTCTGTCTTTCTAATGGCATTCTTTGTAGGAAAACTGATTAGTCGTCTAGGGTTATTACGTACTATCCTATTAGGGTTGTTCTTGGCTTGTTTCGCCGCGTTATTACAAGTGTTTTTTACTAGCAACATCTCCATCTATTATGTCATTTTCGCTTTTATTTGTCTTGGAAGCATGTGGGCAATGGGTAACACCGTCTCCATTATTGCTGCCCAAACAGCTGTAGGTCCCGCGCGTGCAAGCGCAGCAACAGGTTCTATGGTTACTTTATTTAATATCGGCGGCTCTATAGGCTTAACACTTGCGATTATTATTTATAATTTTATAACTGATAATGTACTCTCCAAATCAATAGGATTAAATGAAACACAAACATCAACTTTAATGGATTTCATCGCTAATCCTACTCATTCACTACAACTTCCCGAAAATGATTTAACTCATCAATTGTTTAATAAAATATTCATGAATGGTTTTATTGGGGTGATGGGGTTTTTATTTATTTCTTCGCTCATTGCTTTCGTAGTAGTTTGGCGAGGTAAACGTGCCGAAAGCAGAATTCAAGTAAATACACTTAACAATGTTAAGCGCAATGGTTCCATCGCTTAATCAATTTTAGCCTGGTTACTTGAAACCAGGCTAAACTCTTTTTCCCGGTTGCAAACAACAGGGGTACATGTGTCTTAAGTTAGACTATTATTTGGGCTTTTTGCATTAACCATGGAATCGATCATTGACGCTAATCGGTTTAGCATGCTTCTCAATATATTCAATAATTTTTCCAGCGATATTAATACCAGTAGCCTTTTCAACCCCTTCAAGTCCAGGTGAAGAATTAATTTCCAAAACCAAAGGCCCATGATTCGAGCGAATTAAATCCACACCAGCAACCCTTAAGCCCATTGTTTTAGCAGCACTTATAGCAATGGCACGCTCTTGTGGCGATAGTTTTACTTTAAGTGCCCTTCCACCCTGGTGGACATTGGCTCGAAATTCTCCTTCTTTTGCTTGACGTTTCACGGCAGCCACTACCTTATCCCCCACAACAAAGCAACGGATATCGACTCCGCGAGATTCCTCAATAAATTCCTGCACTAAAATATTGGCATGCATTTCTTTAAACGCGTTAATAATACTCACCGCTGATTGATGACTATCTGCAAGAATTACCCCTTTGCCTTGTGTTCCTTCCAGTAACTTAATGACTAAAGGCGCACCTCCAACCATGCGTACCAAATCCTCAGTATCATCAGGTGATTGAGCAAAGCTGGTTAAAGGCATCGGAATGCCTTTGCGGGCTAAGAGCTGCAAAGAACGGAATTTATCTCGAGAACGGGCAATCGCTAAAGATTCATTTAAAGGATACATGCCCATCGTTTCCATATGGCGTAACACTGCGGTTCCATAATAAGTATTTGAGGCACCAATTCTTGGAATTACGGCATCGAAATGAGGCAAAGGGGCTCCACCCCGATAATGAACTTTAGGGCAAGAGGCAGCGACGTTCATATAACAATATAAATGATTAATAATTCTAATTTCATGACCAGCAGCCTCCCCCTCTTCTTTAAGACGCTTGTGAGAGTACAAATGTGGGTTGGTGGCCAAAATTGCAATTTTCATGAAAAACGCATTCCTCAACTTTTTTATTTTTATTATTAGAAATTCCTGGACAACGAAAACCTTATTTACAACTGGTTCTTATAAATAAAGCCTAGTCTAAAAAATGGAAAATCACATTGGAAAAAACGAAAATATATTTATAAATAATCCTCTGCATCAAGAAACCAATAACAGGTAATCCTTCGCTAATAAATCAGCATGATGTGGAGTAGTAAAAAATGCATTTAGCTCCCCTTGAGGGTTAAATAGCATTAAAGCACCGCTATGCTGGATATCATAATTTTTTGAATCATTGCCTTTCTCAATTACCTTAGCATAAGCAATACCCATCTCCCGAGTCATCAATTTAATGGATTCTTCATCTCCTCGGGCTCCGTAAAAATCAGGGTGGAATGAAGTTACATAACTGCTTAATTTCTCCTGGTTATCCCGTTCTGGATCGATTGATATCATCACGACGCGAGGTAAATTCTTTACACCTTTATCTTCAAGGAGGTGATACATTTTTGTTAACTCTGCCATGGTAGTTGGGCAAACATAACCACAGCTCGTAAAACCAAAAAAGAGTACAGTCCATTTTCCTTTTAAGCTCTTGTTATCAAATGATTTGGCATCAATTCCTGTCAAACTGAATTGATTAACCGGCCGTGGATTTTCAAGATAGGTACCATGAAAAGTCGAATCATCGATTTTTTTCTTAAAATGGACATGTTGTCCTACAAAAATTCCCGAAAATAATCCCGCAAGAGCTAACAAAATAACCACTGTAAAGGTAACGCTTTTAGCCTTTAAACTCATTTAGCCTCCTCAGAGGAACGGATATGAAATAAGTCTCACAAATCGTTTTTCGCAAGAATATCGACTCACATTGTTCCTGTGAGCTTATTCGATACCGATTCCTTATAAATAATGATCAATCAATAAAAAAACAAACAATAACATCAAATACACTATTGAAAATCTGAATGTTTGCATTGCAACCACAGGCTTGTCTGTCCGATAGAGCTTATGCGACCAAAATAAAAATCTGGTACCAAGCACTAACGCACCAATTAAATAAAATAAACCACTCATACCGATAACAAACGGCAATACACTGACTACCAGTAATAGAATGGTATATAAATAAATATTCAATTTAGTAAACGCAATACCATGGGTTACGGGCAACATTGGAATTTGTGCATGCTGATACTCTTCGTAGCGATAAATAGCCAAAGCCCAAAAATGAGGTGGCGTCCAAATAAAGATAATTAATACCAGCAATAAAGCTTGAGGATCCAACTGATTAGTCACCGCGGTCCAACCAAGCAATGGGGGTGCAGCCCCGGCCAAGCCACCTATGACTATATTTTGTGACGTAGCTCTTTTTAAATAGCCTGTATAAATACCTGCATAGCCGATCAATGTAACGAAAGTCAGCACCGCAGTTAATTGATTAACAAAAACGACTAAAACAGTAAGTCCCAGAGTTCCTATAATTAAAGCAAACAATAAAGCTTGACGCACGGAAACCTGGCCACTGGCAACAGGTCTTTTTTTGGTTCTGGCCATAATGGCATCGATTCGTTTATCCACCAAATGATTAATTGCAGCAGCACTTCCTGCGCATAATCCGATTCCGATTAATGAAAAAAGCAATAAAGACAGCCTAACCCAACCTGGTGTTGCCAAATACATTCCGACAACTACAGTCAATAACATGAGTAATACTACTCGCGGCTTACATAACTGAAGGTAATCACGCCAAGCAGCTGAAGAAGATTGAACTACCTGATCAGCGTGCATCATTTTGCCCCTTACGCGTAAAATGCAGTGTACTAAATAGTGTTGCTAATAATAGAGCAGCAATCCCATTATGAGCTACAGCGACACCAATTGGGAGTAAATAAACTACATTCAAGATACCTAAAGTAAATTGAACCAACACGAGTAATAACAGCACTGCTGCTGCGGTTTTAAGATAATTAAAATTGCTTCTTAATAAGATCGATAACGTGAGTATAAGCATATAAACTGCTGTGATTATTGCTCCCAATCGGTGAATGAATTGAATCGTTACTCGGACCTCATGATCAAGTAAACCACCTTGATAATTAGCTCCTACCGGTGAAAATAAATTAAATCCTTGTGCAAAATGCAAATCCGGCAGCCATACTCCATTGCACATAGGAAAACCAATGCATGAAATTCCTGCATAGTTAGAGCTTACCCAACCGCCTAAAGCAATTTGCAGAAAAACGATAATCACCCCAAGTCGCAACCAAAAACGCCATTGTGGTAACTCTTCCCGTTTGAGTGAACTGATTTGCAAGCGAAAACGGCTCAAACAGGAAACGATAAGCATCCCACCTAAAAGATGTCCCATAACGACAACCGGCAAGAGTTTTAAGGTTACTGTCCACATACCCAAAGCGGCTTGAAACAAAACCAGTATGATTAATGCTACAGGCAAATGCCAAGGCAAATCATTACCCTGTACCCGCTTACGCACCACATAAAAACAAATAAAAAAGATTAACAATGCTAAAGAACCGGCAGCATAACGATGAACCATCTCCGTCCATGCTTTTCTAGACTCAATAGGAATTTGGGGATATTGAGTCTGTGCAGCCTGCAATTTTTCTTTGGCGCTGGGAAGGACCATCTGGCCATAACAACCAGGCCAATCAGGACAACCCAAGCCCGCATCCGTCAAGCGCGTATAAGCGCCCAGCATGACAACAAATAAAGATAAAAGCACAGCAAATGATACTGCGTAGCGTAATAATTTATTCTGCATCAGACTAATCACTCTTGTTTTCGGTTGTATTGAGCAACAACTTCAAATCTTTGTACACATCCTCAGGGTTAGCCTGAGATGCATAACTAAGAATTAAATAATTACCTGGATCAGCGATGAATACTTTGGCTTCAGACAATAAAGTATCTTTAGCAATAAAGTCCGCAGGTAATTTCGCCACTTTAAAATCGACTTCTTTTAAAAAGGCTTGTTGTTCTTGCGATAAAGGAGGTGCTTTATCGCTCAGAAGAAGCCACTGGTCTACCTGATACAATTTACGCCCTAATGCCAGGCGGATTCGAGCTAGGACATCCAGATGTTTCAAACATACTTGGTCACAAGCGACTGGACTCCAAAAAATGAGCCGCCACTTGGGCTTGTCATCCAAAACATCCAGCATTATTGGTGGATTCAGCAAATCCCCCTTATTGACCCGTGAAGATCCCAACCAGGAAGGATGCTGGTAAAATAGATATGCAGCTATTCCAGGAGTGAGAAATATTATAACCAACAACAATAAAATATAATATTTACTAGCTTGTTTTCTCATTTTTTTTCTTCAGATTTAATACTACAAATATAATTAGTACCACCAATGCCATAACAAACCACTGCAAAGCATAAGCTAAATGCCGCTGTGGCGGCATGGATACCGTTTCCCACTCACGCACAAATCCATTTGCATCTTGCTTGTCGAGGCGCATAATAAACGGAGAGACCGATTTTTGCAAAATTTGACTTATCAATTGATCATCCACACGTTCCACAATAATTATTTTATTCCCTCTTTCTTCTAAAGCAGGCCCCAAGACCCATTGATTTTTACTTGGAAAGTATACTGAGCCCTGCAATTCTAGCATTCCTTTGGGAAACTGGATGTTTGGGAGAACGCGACGTGTCAACTCTCCGGGAACCCAGCCTCTGTCTATAATAATGATAGAGCCATCAGATAACTCCAAAGGTGATAATACATTGTAACCAAATTGATGATTATGATGCTGGTTATCCAGTAAAAAAACCTGAGGTAAATACCTACCTTTGAGTACAATGCGTTCATATTGCAAAGGCAATTTTTCCTTTGTAGTCCAAGGAACTGGTTTTTGCATCTCTTGTGTCTTTTGTGCAACAATCATTTTTGTTTTTTCATCAGCACGATAAATTTGCCAAAAGCCAAGACGCACAAATAGGGCAAAAAATAAGACCGCGAGCATCAACATTGGCCAGCTTGGGGTGAAACGAAATTTAAAACAGGTTAAACTAGGCATCATTATTAATTGTTCAAATGTTAGTCATGATAAGACAGCAATTTGAGGAGTATAACAAATGATCACTAAAATTATCATCATCTGTGTCATGATTATCATCGCCGGCTCTTTAGCAAGCGGTCTTTTTTTTCTTATTCGAGACTCAGGCGACTCCAAACGCACTGTTAAAGCCTTAACTATAAGAATAACTATTTCACTGAGTTTATTTATATTTTTATTAATTGCTTTTAAACTGGGTCTAATTAAACCACATGGCATTTAATTAACGTAAGTTCGAAATAAAAAGTTTTTACTTTTTATTTTGCTAAACGAACGTTATCCCGTAAATATGCGAAGCATTTTATACGGGATACATTATAATTTACCCTGACTTTAAGGATATAATATGCGTATCTTGTTAATCAGTTTTCTATTTTTCTGTAATTGGATACATGCTGACACGATAAAGAACTATATGAATATTGCCGATAATATTCCACAGATGGAAGTTAAAGCAGATCATCAGGCACAAGCATGGGCACGCTCAGCCCGCCATGTTTTAACCATAACTTGCGAAAGTATTGCAGAAACAATGATTCATGCAAATGAAATGGCAAAAAATCAAGGTAATCCTATGTTTTGCTTGCCAGCAGGAGTACAGCTCAACGCCGCCACCCTTTGCGAGTTGATTCAGCAAACTTATAAGGAATTATCAAGCCAACAAAGCGATAAAGATTCCATGACTGTTTCACAAGTAGCCTGGTTAGGTGCGAATAAACATTACCCCTGCCAACAAAATAAAAATGTGCTATCACATGTTTCTGCGGCATTTGGACCAGCTTCAGGACAACATTGATCGTCATGTAGGCTTTATTTTCACATCTTGCGTTAAAATTGGAACATTCTGAGTCATAGCCTGGACTCTACTTCGCTAACACCTCCAGGCTATACCACATTAAGTCAATTTATTTACTAAATTCTTCAAAAGCTTCTAAAGCTTCAGCGGCATACATTAAAGATGGCCCCCCCCCCATATATACAGCCATACCCAGGGTTTCTAAAAGTTCTTCGCGTGTTGTTTCTAACTTGATTAATGTTTGAGAATGAAATCCGATGCAGCCAGGGCATTGTTTGGCTACAGCTAATGCCATAGCAATTAATTCTTTGGTTTTTTTATCTAATACACCGTCTTTACTCGCTGCTTGGGCTATCGCTGAAAATCCAGACATTACCTCTGGCATTTCCTTACGCATTTTAGCTAATTGGGTACTAATATCTTTAGTGATCCGAGAAAATTTATCTGACATTTAAGAAAGCTCCTTTTAAAACCACTTATTTATATTTCATCTTTCTTGTTATTCTTAAGACAACAAGTAAATGGTTTGGTTTGAGTAATTATTGTTATAAATACCGAGAAATCACTCCTCGGGCCTATTTACATTTCTACTGCCTGCAAAACTTGCGAAATACAAACAGGTTCCTAAATTTACCTCATTACTTTGTTTAGAAAAAGATTATTGATTAAGAAACAGCACGATTTAATGTTTCCTGTGCTAAAGTTAGGCGACGCTCAACCTCCCCTAATTCTGCTTTCAAATGCAAAATTGCACTTGAGTTACGATTATATTTTAAATGCTCCAAGGTCTTAATCATTGCCTGCTGTTGTTCTATAAGCGTATGAACTTCCAATTCAAGATCGTTTATCCATTTTTGCCTGGTAGTTAACGTCTTTATGCCAAAGTAAACTTTTTCCTTGGGTTTATTTTTGCCTTGATGCATTTGGCATAAAACAACCAAGACATTAATTTTCTGTCTGATTCGCTCTGCCAAATAAAAAGCGCTATGCATGTTTTGTTGTTTAGATAACGTATGGATGTCTGCTTTAATTTCTGCAACGCAGGCAGAACCGCTAACGTCTGCAGCGAAACGAAATAGCCCTTTAGGTAACTGGTGGCTTGAAAAAAGTGAACCGAGCTCGCTAATTTTCCATTCCAATTCTGGTAAGCGCTCCATTAACTGACTTAGTAATTCATTCGATGCTTCTGGTTTAGCCATGCGTTACCCTTCTTACTCGGATTAATCTGGAAGAGCAGCGTCCAATACAGGTGCTTTTCCTTGTGACCAAGTACTTATGAATGGCGGCAAACACATTAAAATTAAACCAAAAATTAAAGTCAATTCATAACGCGTCAAACTGCCTACATTAATTCCTTCTGGAGGGATAAAACTCACGACTAAGGTAGCGCATACACCAATAATGCCTACACCTGCAACAAATAACATACCAAATAAACCGCCGGGGATTTGAAAAGGCCGATGATGATGCGGTTCGGAAAGCCTTAATTTAATTGCTGCTGCAAACATAATGAAATACATCAACATGTACAATTGTGCCGCTAAGGCGGTCAGCAACCAATAAGATCCATTTACGCTAGGCATAAATAAGAATAAACCTGAAAGTATAGTAACAACACTTGCCTGAGTATAAAGCATAATAACAGGCGCACCTTTTGCATTAGTACGTTGGAAATATTCAGGTAAATTACCATCTTCCGCAGCAACCAATAATCCTTTTGTCGGTGCAATAATCCAATTACTCACCCCTCCAAGCCCCCCTAAAACGAGCATTACAGCAACCACAGGCATCATCCAAAACATGTGATAACTGGAAAAGAAGGCTTCGAATGCCTGCATAATTCCTGCTACCAAATTGATGTCCTTTCCGGGTAAAACAATCGCTATAGCCAAAGACCCCAGGATTAAGGTACTTAAAATAATTCCTACTGAATAAATTAAGACTTTAGGAAAAGCATGCTGCGGATTGTTGACATCATTAGCATGAACTGTCGCAATTTCGATACCACAAAAAGACATAATGATTGCGGTTAGGGAAACCCACATTGATTTATCATCTAAATGCGGCACGATACTCGGAATATCAAATTGGATTTGCAAAGGATTGCCTTGAGTAACCCAAACGACTCCGAGACCGATAATCAACGACATAGGCAACAACAAACCTGCAAGAGAGCATAGGTTACTGAATGTGGCCGAGGATTTCATTCCACGCAAATTCAATATCGTAGCTCCCCAAAATGAACTCACGATTATCGCCCAGAGAAAATAAGGATTACTTGTCAGTGCCGGATTAATTAAGTAGCCGATCGTTCCTGCGACAAAAGATAAAATCGTGGGATACCAAATTACATTTTCTATCCACTGAAGCCAAATGGCTAAAAAGCCCATTTTTTTGCCAAAAGCCTGTTTCACCCAAATGTAAATACCTCCCTGTTTTGCCCACCCTGAAGCCAGCTCTGCTGAAACCAAGGCTGTAGGGATTAGAAAAAATAAAGCACCTAAAACAAAATAAAAGATTAATTGACTACCAAATAGGGCTGTTGCAGGCAGATTGCGTATGCTATCTACAGAACCAACCGTTATCATAGTCAGACTGAAAATTGTCAGTGAATGTTTTTTATCGCTCATCGCATTCCTTCAGTGCATTTTGGGCGTGCAGAAGCATAATTATATAGAAATTAGCTTAAGAAACCCTTAATAATAGGGTAACAATTAAACAAAATGTTCCTTAATTTTTATTTATCAACCCACAAGCTTTTAGCGTGCACTGTAAAATAACATGATTTAATCAGAAAATCTCTGCCTTTTTTCCTGTCTTTATGCACAAAATCATTGGCTCACATCAGAGAAGTAAGCAACATCGAAAACTTCTTACTAAAAAATTAAAACTTTTAGATATAGACCTACTCACTTCAGTTTGAAATAGAAAAAATCTGATTAGCTGCGTCACTTTTACTGCAAACAAATTAATCAAAACTCACACTGAAAAAGTCATGTAAAAAACACGTTTGAGATCAGAAATTTTTTTAAATTCCATTATACTAAAAGCAATGGACTTAATCCTTGGGCTGGACAGTTTCATATCGTAGCTTCTCTGTGCTATAGTTTCTATTTTTTTCGGGCAACATACCATGTTTGAAACCTTAACCGAACGTTTGACCCGCACCTTTAAAAATCTACGGGGGCAGGGCCGATTAACTGAAGAGAATGTACAACACGCATTGCGTGAGGTCAGGCTTTCACTGCTTGAAGCAGATGTTGCCTTACCTGTTATTAAAGAATTTATTGAGCAAGTAAAACAAAAGGCTTTAGGCCAGGAAGTATTAACTGAATTAAATCCCGATCAAGTCTTTATTAAAATCGTCCATGATGAGTTAATCCATATCATGGGTGATGAACGTGCTGAACTTAACTTTAAAACCCAACCTCCTGCAGTATTTCTGATGGCTGGATTGCAAGGTTCGGGAAAAACAACCAGTACTGCAAAACTCGCCCGTTTTTTAAAAGAATCTGAAAATAAAAAAGTAATGGTAGTCAGCGTCGATGTTTATCGTCCCGCTGCAATTCAGCAGCTTAAAGTATTAGCAGAGCAAATAGATGTCGCTTTCTTCCCCGCCGAAGTGAATGAAGAGCCGCTCGCTATTGCAAAAAAAGCACTCGATACTGCAAAAAAACAATATATGGATGTACTGTTGGTCGATACAGCCGGACGGTTACATATCGATACCGATATGATGAACGAAATTAAAGGCTTACACCAGGCACTCCATCCGATTGAAACCCTATTTGTTGTAGACAGCATGACCGGTCAGGATGCTGCAAATACAGCAAAAGCCTTTCATGAAACATTACCATTAACAGGGGTCATTCTGACTAAAACCGATGGTGATGCTCGCGGGGGGGCTGCCTTGTCTGTAAGACAGATTACAGGGAAACCAATCAAATTTATAGGTAGCGGCGAGAAAGTAGAGGCTTTAGAACCATTTCATCCTGAGCGAATTGCCTCGAGAATTCTTGGTATGGGTGATATTCTCACCCTTATCGAAGAAGTCGAACGAAAAGCAGACAAACAAGCTAGTGAAAAACTGGCTAAAAAACTGAAAAAAGGCAAAGGTTTTGATTTGGAAGACTTCAAACAGCAATTGCTGCAAATGAATAATATGGGTGGTATTGCAGGTATGATGAGCAAACTACCTGGTGTCAGCCAAATGATGCCGCAACAGGCAATGAAACAAGTCAGTGATAAAGCCATGGCACAAACTATTGCCATTATTAACTCCATGACTCCCAAAGAACGCCGTATCCCCAAACTTATCGTGGGTTCGCGCAAGAAACGGATTGCCTTGGGTTCAGGAACACAAATACAAGACGTGAATAAGTTATTAAAGCAATTTGAACAAATGCAAAAGATGATGAAAAAATTTACAAAACCTGGTGGGATGCAAAAAATGATGCGTGGAATTGGCGGTATGGCTGGATTAAAAGGCATATTACCCGATGATTTTAAATAATTCGAAAGAATTACTTCACATGCTGAATTAATTTTCGTACAATACACGGCATTTTTACGTAACCACTCTAAAGTAGAGGAAAGCAATGGTCGTTATACGTTTATCAAGAGGTGGCGCCAAAAAGCGTCCGTTTTATCATATGGTCGTTACTGACAGCCGCAAACGCCGCGATGGCAGTTACATTGAGCGCATCGGTTATTTTAACCCTGTAGCGCGTGGGCAAGAAGTACGTCTGCATATTGATACAGAAAAATTAAGTCACTGGCAAAAGGTAGGCGCCCAATTGTCTGATCGCGTCAGTGCTTTAATTAAAGAATTTAATAAAAAAGGCGAAGCTGCTTAATAACGTGAATAATCAGGAAAGCTGGATAGTAGTTGCTCGTTTTGGGCGGCCTCATGGTGTTAAAGGTTTTGTTACGGTTCATTCCTTCACAGAGCCTCGTGACAATGTTCTAAAGTACGCAGATTGGCATGCCTTTATTAACAATAAATGGCAACAAATCAAATTATTGCGAGCTGAAGTACAAAATAAGTACATCATTGTCCAAATTGAAGGTTATCCTGAACGCGAACATGTAGCACACCTTACTAATATAGAAATTGCAGTTCAACAGGAACAACTTGAAAAATTAGAACCTGGTGAATATTACTGGCATCAGCTCATAGGTATGAATGTGATCAACCAACAAGGTGAACCTTTTGGAAAAGTCATTGAAATAATACCTACAGGTGCCAATGATGTGCTGGTTGTCGAGGGTAGCAAAAGGCATTTAATACCTTATTTACCAAGCAAAGTTATATTAGATATCGATACCAAACAGCAAATCATTACTGCTGATTGGGACATGGAATTTTAAGTGGGACTGCATCTTGGCGTTATCAGCTTAATCCCTGAAATACTTAATGCCCTGAATTATGGCATTACAGGAAGAGCAATTGAGCAGGGATTAGTAAAAATTGATTGTTGGAATCCCAGAGATTGGTCTTCCAGGCCCTACAGGCAGGTTGATGACAAGCCTTATGGGGGCGGTCCAGGAATGGTTATGATGTATGAGCCCTTAAAAGGGGCTATTACGCAGGCACGTAGTCAAATGCCAAGTCATTGTAAAACGATTTATCTAAGTCCTCAGGGAAGGATAATTCGACAAAATGACTTGAATCAAGTGGTAAATGACAAACAACCCCTGCTTTTTATTTCTGGACGATATGAAGGAATTGATGAGCGTGTTCTTCAGCATTATGTGGATGAAGAATGGTCTCTTGGAGATTTTGTTTTAAGCGGTGGTGAGCTGGCAGCTACGGTATTTATCGATGCAATTATTCGCTTGATACCAGGTAGCTTAGGGCATCTTGGTTCAGCAGAGCAAGATTCATTCATGAATGGTTTACTGGATTGCCCTCATTATACGCGACCAGCAACCGTTGATGAGTTAGATGTGCCATCTGTTTTGCTGGGTGGTAATCATAGAGATATAGAACTGTGGCGAAGAAAGCAATCTCTGGGTAAAACCTGGCTTAAGCGTCCAGATTTACTTGAAAAAATACAGTTAAGTGAAACAGACAAGCAATTGCTTGCTGAGTTTAAGTATGAACACGGTGATTCCTAGAGGATGAACCAATTTGAGGAGTAGTCCATGACTAATATAATTGACCAACTGAACGCTGAGCAGATGCAAGGCAAGGAAATTCCTGAATTCAATTCTGGTGATACTGTTTTGGTTCAAGTGAAAGTAATTGAAGGTACCCGTGAGCGTTTGCAAGCTTTTGAAGGCGTTGTCATAGCGAAGCGTAATCGCGGTTTAAACTCTGCATTCACTGTTCGTAAAATTTCACACGGCGTTGGTGTTGAGCGTGTATTCCAAACTTACAGTCCTATTGTTGACAGTATTACTGTAAAAAGACGTGGTGATGTACGTCGTGCTAAACTTTATTACCTACGTAATTTGGCTGGCCGTGCAGCACGTATCAAAGAAAAATTAACCGTTAAAAAAGCAGATTAACATTTACTTCCCCTTTGCTCTGAATTCAATTTATCCCCGCTCGCGGGGATTTATTTTGTGCACTATTTCATAAAGTCCTGTTTATATTTCGCTAGCTTGGGGCGAAGTAGTAGAAATGTTAACAGAGCAGTATTAATCCAGGGTCTTTCTAAAAATCAAAGTACCTAAAATTACAATCAGTACTGTAAATAAGATAATTGGCCACACATCGGGCCATAAAATATTAAAATCAGCGCCTTTCAACATAATATTGCGGGTAATTCTAATAAAATGAGTCAATGGGAGTATTTGACCGAGGTATTGTGCCCAAATTGGCATTCCACTAAAAGGGAATAAAAAGCCGGAAGTCATCACCGCAACTAATATGCACGCACTAATTGCTGCAACTACTTGAAATTGTGTTTTTGCAAATGCTGAGATAACAAGCCCCAAGGACAAATTACTAATAGCATAAAATGCCATGATGAACAGATAAAGGGATATACTCCCATAAAATGGAACTGCGAAAACAAAAAAAGATATCATGAGTAAAATAAATAAAATAAAATAACCCGCAATAAAATGAGGAATTACTTTTCCAAAAATGATATTTGTTGCACTAAGCGGCGTGATTAATAGTGTTTCGAAGGTTCCAATTTCATACTCAGAGGTAATTGACATTGCTGTAAGCAGAGTAAGTGTCGTAAAAATTAATACAGAAATGAGACCAGGCACAATATTATATTGTGAAATGCCTTCAGGATTAAATTTAGCATGAATATCAAATACAAAAGGTGTTTGCTTCGGAGCAAGATAATCTAAAGAACCGCGCAAATTATCTTCAAATACCTTAGAGGGTAGCTCAGATGCAGCACGAAACGCATTGGATATCGAAATTGGATCTGATGCATCTGCTTCAATCAATACATGTGGTTTTTTCCCTCGTATTAAATCCCTTGAAAAATTAGGAGGAATGTTAATCACAAAAAGTCCTTTTCCACTAAGCAATAATTTATCTGCAGCTTTTTCTGATTGCACCATAAAATTCAGTGAGAAATAATCTGTATGTTTAAGCCCCTCAAGCAACGTGCGCGTAAATGAGCTCTCTTCGGTAGAGAGTACTGCAGTAGGTAAATGCTTAGGATTCGTATTAATCATGAATCCAAATAATAGTATTTGCATTACTGGAATTAAGAATAATAATAAAAAAGTAGGAATATTTCGTTTAATCTGAATAAATTCTTTTTTAGCTACTGAGAAAACTCGCCATAGTTCCATTTTTATCATTTATAATCTCTGTGCACCAAATGTTGCGAGCCAAACAAAAGCATCTTCCAACGTTGAATCAATTTCGTTTCCATGAAAAAAGTCATTATTAATATAAGGTTTTATAGCCTGGGATAATACTTCGCGATTTTTGCCACTCACATGCAACGTATTATGAAATCGTAAAACTTGATCTACACCCTCTGTTGCTTCTAATTGATGAGCCAACATGGGTAAATTGACCCCCTTTATGGCCCAAGTAGTCAAATTGACCGTTCTTAAGATTTCTTCAATAGTTCCAGACAGCAGAGTTCGTCCATAATACATGTATGCAATCTTGTCACACTTATCGACTTCATCCAAATTGTGTGAGCTCAATAAAATTGTAATCCCTTCTCTTGATAACTGATGCATAAGCTCCCAAAATTCACGCCTGGCTTTAGGATCAATATTCGCTGTAGGTTCATCCAATAACAACAACAAAGGATCATGCAGCAAAGACACTGCAAGTGAGAGACGTTGCTTCCAACCTCCTGATAATGTACCTGCGATTTGATGTTTATGTTTGTATAGATCGAATTTGTGCAAATATTTCTCAATCTGGTTTTTTCTATCGAGGACTCCATATATTTCCGCAAAAAAAAGCATATTTTCGTAAACAGTAAGATCTTTGTATAAACCAAAATTTTGTGACATATAACCAACCAAAGTTTTGATCTGTCGTGATTCAGTTAAAATATCAAAACCAACACATTGGCCTATCCCTGAATCAGGAGTAATAAGACCACATAACATCCTTATTGAAGTAGTTTTGCCTGCTCCATTTGGACCAATAAAACCAAAGATATCACCATATTCCACTTTCAGTTCAAGATCATTAACTGCGTAATTTTTATTAAATTTTTTGGCAAGATGTCTTACGTCAATGATATAATTGCTTTTATCCATAAAAATCCTATTTGTTTTTTCTAACTTTAGAAACTATTTTTTGAAAGAGCGATGATGGCTCAACAGCGAACAACTTCTTAACAATCTCAGCTTCCATAAGTAATACCTCGCTATCATGTTGCGCATAGGCACTTTCTTTTCTTTTCATATTGGTTAAAAACTCACTGTCACCAAACATTTGATTTATTTGAACAACAGTAGAACTACTCTCTTTTAAATTTAAAAGAACGACTTTACCATTTAGGAGATAATAACAGGTATCTGCTATATCTCCTTCTTTATACAAACATGTTCCTGCAGGAATCTTAATATTGCGCGCTGTTTTTACCATAGTCTGTATTTTTTCATGGGAAAGATTTTGAAAAGCATGATGGGCACGAATAAATTGAATCAAAAGGAACTCTTCACTCATTTTTTTTAAATTGGGATATCTTATTTGAGGCTTTTTTAAAAATTGCAGAAAATCATAAAGACTGATTTTAAGTAAATGCATCGTGGTAAGCGCTTTTACTGAGGCAGCATGCAGACCCGTACTTGATGCAAAACCCTCCGAAGATAAGCCAACGATCTTCCCTTTCTTCAATTCAGCAATACGCATTTCCCTATGTTTTCCCAAGGTATGAACTGATCTCGTTACTTCTGCTCTTCCAGAGACAATAAGGTAAATACAATCAATGGGATCTCCATCAACAACAATAGGTCCTGCCTCCATAAATTCAGGTTTCGAGTACTGTAGCAACTGATGGGCACTCTCATAATCAAGCAGGCAAAAAAGCGGATGATTTAAAATAAGATTTTCATAATTTTCTGAATTGTTCCTCATAGATACCCGTACCTTTAAAATTCGGATGTTTTAACATCGTTGCTCGTTAATCTAATGTTCTTCTAAACAGCAGGATTGCTAAAAATATAATGAATACCGTAAAAAGAATTATTGGCCAAGCGTCTGGCCATAAAATATCTAACTCAGCCCCTTTTAACATGCTGTTTCGCGTTATTCTTAAAAAATGAGTCAGCGGCATAATTTGACTAAAATATTGTGCCCAATGAGGTATTCCATTGAAGGGGAATAAAAATCCAGAAATTAAAGTCGCAATAAGAATATAAGCATTTGATAAACTGACCGCAGTAAATTGCGATTTGGTTAGCGCAGAAATAGCAAGCCCAGTGCCTATATTGGATATTGAATAAGGTGCTAATAACAACAAATAAAGAGGTAAACTGCCATAAAAAGGAATTGAAAAAATAAAATAAGCAATCGCCAAGAGCACGAAAAAAAGCAAATAGGCTAAAATAAAATGAGGTATCACTTTTCCAAAGATAATATTTCCGGGAGTTAAAGGGGTAATTAATAACGTTTCAAAGGTGCCTCGTTCAAATTCGGAGTTAATGGATACCGCAGTTAGAACAGTAAATGTTGCAAAAATTAAATAGGCGATTAATCCCGGGATCGTATTATACTGAGGAATATTTTCAGAATTGAATTTAGCATGGATTTCAAAGTCAAAAGGCATATCCTTAGGAGCAAGATATTCAAGGGCGCCATGCAAATCATGCTGAAATACTCTTGTAGGAAGTTCAGATGCAGCGCGGAATGCATTAGCCACAGTAAGTGGATCTGAGGCATCTGCTTCAATTAATACATGAGGGTATTTTTCTCGAATGAGGTTTCGAGAAAAATTTGGTGGAATATTAATAATAAATAATGACTTACCACTAAGTAACAACCGCTCTGCTGTTTTTTCATCTTTCGCTGCTGTGTCAATTGAAAAATAATGGGTGTTTTTCAATCCCTCCAATAAACTGCGCGTAAAGGGAGTATCTTCTGAAGAAATAATTGCTGTCGGTAAATTTTTCGGATCCGTATTGATGATAAAACCAAATAAAAGAATTTGTATTGCAGGAGCAAACAATAGCCATAAAAAAACTACTCTATCCCTCCGAATTTGAATAAATTCTTTTTTTGCAATGGACCAAACTCGAAGAAACTTATCTGCTATCATTAATTTTCCTTAATCCCGAACATAAAAAAACATCCAAATTAACTCAACATGATAAGCCACTTTATGAAAATTATTATGCTGAGATCAGTTCAATTCTTTTATTCAGCTTCAAACAAGAAAAATTGATTTTGCTGCGCAAAAGCAAGAAGAATTCAGTATGAATATCCTATCTTAATAGTAACCGTACTGACAATTGTTGATTATGGCGAAAGCTTATGTATTTACCTTGAAGATGAGATACTTTATCGTTTAGATTATTGTCAATTATCATCATTTGATGATAATTTTCTAATCTTACTAATTGGAATACTTTCATTAACAATGAGATAACATGCAAAAGTTCGTCCCAGGATGGTTGATTGTTTTGATTTTATGCATACCCCTTATTGCTTGTAAAGAGGAAAAAAACTCGCTGCAAGGATACGTTGATGCAGATTACACCTACATCTCAAGTAATTTTTCAGGAAATCTCATTAGCTTAGATATCACAAAAGGAACTTTAGTGCACAAAGGGGATCTTTTATTTACGCTGGATGTGCAACCCCAAGAATCCCAGCTCAAAAAAGCCAAAGCAAATCTTACACAAGCAAGGGTGCTCAGTGAATTAAAACAAACTACTCTTGATTATCAAAATAATTTATTAAAAAGATATCAAAAATTAATAGCATCAGGGGGAGTAAGTCGAGAGCAACTTGAAGAAGTAAAGAACAATTACCACCATGCCAAAGCATCATTGATAGCTCAAGAAGCAGCCGTTGAGTCTTCTATGGCAGAATTGACACAAGCTCAATGGAGTAAGTCCAATAAAAAAATATACTCTTCCATTTCAGGATATATATTCGATACCTATTTTACAGTTGGCGAACTGGTGGGAAAAGAACGTCCTGTTTTATCAATTCTTGCTCCTGAAAACCTCAAAGTTATTTTTTATGTACCAGAACCTTTATTAGCAAAACTAAAGTTAAAAAATCAGGTCATACTCAGTTGTGATGGATGTAGAGAAACTTATTCCGCTACTGTAAGTTATATATCCTCTAAAACAGAATACACGCCACCTTATATATTTAGCGAAACCTCAAGAACAAAATTTGTTTATCGCATCGAAGCAAAGCCAGTCATTTCGGCAATTAAATATCTACACCCTGGCCAACCTGTTAGTATTTATTTGAATCATGATTCAGCACATATTTAAACTGAATCAGTATAACTGTTTCGCTGGTGTATGAATGAAACTTATTTTATAAGAAGAGCAAATGCAAAAAACTCCTTTATTTTTATGCACCATACTACTGCTTACAGGCTGTAAGGTTGGGCCTAATTTTCATTCTCCTGAAGCACCAAAGACGATTCGTTATAATAATGGCCCAATAATCAAAAAAACCGTGAGCGCCGCCAATCCAGCAGGAAAATCGCAGCACTTGCATTACAATCGTGATATTGCCAATTCCTGGTGGACTCTGTTTCACTCTCAAGAATTAAACGCTCTTATCAAGCAAGGATTAAGAAACAACCCTACAGTAGCAATGAGTAAAGCAAATATACGAAAAGCTCAAGCCAACTTACGCGTTGTTGCTGGTCCTAAATTGCTACCTACCGCCGATACCCAATTTTTTGGAAGTCGTGAGAGGAATACTTTGCTTGCTACAGGAATAAATCTTACTCCTCTTCCTGGGCAAAAACTCCCATTTTCCATTAAAAATCAATTTGACCTTTATAACGCGTCCGTTAGTGTATCTTATAATTTGGACTTATTTGGCGGCAATCAGCGGCAAGTGGAGGCTTTGCGTGCTGCGATTGATTATGAAATTTTTGAATTACAGGCAGCTTATTTAACTTTAACAGCAAATATTGTCACCACAAGTATCACGATAGCATCGCTGAACGACCAGTTAAAAACGACACAAGCCCTCATTCACTGTCAAAAAAAATTATTGAGCATGACACTAAGTAATTATCGTTTAGGACATATTTCTCGGCTTGATGTGCTGAATCGTGAAAATCGTCTTAAAAAAACTATAGCAACGCTCCCCCCTATTAAAAGTAATTTGGCCAAAAAATACAATGCTCTTGCTGTACTTGTTGGAACATTACCGGGCGAGAGTCATCTG
This sequence comes from Legionella parisiensis, assembly GCF_001467945.1. Lineage (GTDB taxonomy): Bacteria > Pseudomonadota > Gammaproteobacteria > Legionellales > Legionellaceae > Legionella > Legionella parisiensis. The sequence continues at coordinate 83,251 of NZ_LNYQ01000013.1, read as the reverse complement.
GCTCATTTTAATCTGCGAAGTTTTCACTTACCTACAGAGCTACCAGTAAGTCTCCCCTCTCAACTTGTAAAGCAACGCCCTGATATACGTAGTGCAGAATCGATATTGCATAAAGCAAGTGCTGAGATAGGTATTGCAACAGCAGATCTATTCCCTAAATTTAATATATTGGCTAATTATGGATGGTTCTCAACCACATTAAGTACTTTATTTAATCCTATGAATAATGTATGGAGTTATGGAGGACAAATTGCACACACCTTACTCAAAGGAGGAGCTTTACGTGCAAAAAGAAAAATGGCAATCGCAGAATATGAATACGCTTGTGCCAGATATAAAAAAATTCTTCTTGAAGCATTTCTTAACGTCGCGGATGTATTGCATGCACTTGAGTTTGATGCTGAGCTTCTACAAGCGCAAGTGGCCGCCGAACAAAATACCAAAGAACAACTAAATCTCATCACTAATCAATATCAGCTGGGAAAAACAAATTATATATCCGTTTTAAGAGCAAAGGAGGCTTATCTGCATGCTCATTTAGATGTAATTAAAGCAGAAGCGGCACGTTATAATGATACTGCAGCGCTTTTTCAGTCCTTGGGAGGCGGATGGTGGAATACTCCGCAACAGGTTAATGTATAATTTGCTTCCCTTGTTATGCAAAGTGCATATAAATAACTTATCTAGAACGATCACTTCAAAAAGCAATTTCTTATTATTAATCTATAATTTTAAATTATAGTTTTTTCGTTTTCTTTTAATCAACAGTATTATCCATAGGTTTGCAAATGAAACCCATTGCCTGGATTACTGGTGCTGCTTCCGGCATCGGTGAAGCGGTAGCCAAAGAAATGTTTGCTCGCGGTTATCAGCTCATTCTTTCTGACTGTAATCAAACAGCCTTGAAACAGGTAGCTTCTAGCACTCAAGCTGATTTTTTTGTGTTGGATGTAAGAAAAAGAAATCAAAATTTAAAAATAGGAATGAAAATACAAGAGAAATACGGTTATGTTGATGTTGTTTTTCTTAATGCAGGTAAATACGAAGCGGTTGATGTTAAAAATTTTGACAGCATGATTGTTGAAGAAATTATACAAGCCAATTTCTTAAGTATGATTTATGGTGTTGAAGCCGCCCTTCCTCTTTTACGAGCAAGTAAACGTCCACATCTTGTAGGCATGAGCAGCGCCATGTCCAATATTTGTTTGCCAAGAGCAGAAGCATATGGAGCAAGTAAAGCTGCGGTTCGTAATTTTTTTCAAGGATTAAGAATTGAATTGGCAAAGGAAAAAATAGCTGTATCAACGATTTTGCCTACCTTTATAAAAACCCCATTAACAGAAAAGCTTAAAATTCCCCAATTCTTTCTTTACAATACAACAAAAGCCGCTAAAAAAATCTTAAATGGGATTGAACGACAAAAAGCAGAAATCAAAATCCCCCCGCTATTGGCCAATATAACCAATTTATTAAAATATCTCCCAGATAAGTTCATTTTGTTCTTAATTAATCACCGTAGTTGACATGAACAATTAGCATCGATCCAGCCAACTCTAGTACCTATTTATCCTCTACCCTGTCCTTACAGGGGCAAATGACAACTTTCTTCCTTTAATTGTTCAAAAATAAACTATACTTAAAAATTATGATTTCAACGTGAGGGTTCATCTGAAAAAATATGTTGGTAACTACTGGATATATGTAATTTCTAAAGTTTATCTCAAGAGTGCCTAGGAAGGGAATTTCTTGAATTTTTTAGGTACTGTCAAAATTTATACGTTGTATAAGGTGTTTGTCATGAAAAAATCTAATTCAGCTCTAATTGAATCAATTCTTCTCTCTATTATTGTATTAGGGAGTACGTGGATATTGGCCATAATATATCCTTCATTGAGAGAAGGTATTTTAGGAATAAATTGGTTATATATTGCAATATTCTTTTTATTTTCATTACACTTAACTGAGATTATCACGACAATTTACTTACATCGAGGAGAGTCGCACAGGGCAGTAAAATTTCATCCTTGTGTAACCCATTTTTTTAGATTCTGGATGTGGTTAACGACAGGCATCTCAAGAAGAAAATGGGTAGCAACGCATCATCTTCATCATAAATACACTGATACTGAAAAAGATCCCCATTCACCTGTTATTTTTGGACTCAAAAATATGTTTTTTTATGGCATAGAAATTACTCATTTATCAAGGAGTAATGACATGGTTCGAAACTTCAATGACATTCGTAATAATGACTTTTTAGAGAAACACTTATATGAAAAACATGCAAAGAAAGGCCCATTTGTTTATTTCTTCCTGGAGTTTTTAGCCATAGGCATCTGGGCTGTACCCGTATGGAGTGCTCAGCTAATTATGGAAACATTAATTGCAACATTTTATGTTAACGGCATTGCTCATAGTAAAGGGTATACTAATTTTGAAGTGAATAATACCTCCAAAAATGTTACTCGATGGGGTGTCTTTGCTTGCGGCGAAGAGTTGCATAATAATCACCATGCCAATCCTACAAGCGCCCGATTTTCTTTTAGAAATGATGAATTTGATCTTGGCTGGTTTTATATCAAGAAACTCGAATCCCTTAATCTTGCAACAATACGGACACGAAAAGAATAGATATTCAAACTCCCCTGAAACGCTATCGATGTGGTGATTATTAAAGCATTACCTCGATAGCCTTATTATTGGTGAAGCATGTAGAATTATTCTTGATCTTATAGATTAGGACGCGAATTGGTCTTTATAAATAAGCTGTTTAACCAGGATGACTATTTTTTTATTTGACTTCATCAAACGATTCCATCAGTTGATTTTTTGATCGTGTAACTTGCTCTTTTTTAAATCTAATGGCACCTTGTTCATTTCATAAATAACGTTAATCTTTTCCAAGAAGCATAATAAATAATAAGTTATATCTATTTGCCACCAACGAAAGCCTTGGCTGGCAGATCGTGGATAGTAGTGATGGTTATTGTGCCATCCCTCACCCATAGTAAGCAGAGCAAGAAAAAGGTTATTACGGCTCTTATCTTCCGTTTTAAATGGTTGCGTACCCCATAAGTGTGACAGGGAGTTAATAGAAAAAGTAACATGAAATAGAGCCACAGTTGAAATAAAAAACCCCCAAATCACTAACTGCATTCCACTAGTATGTAGGTCTGGATGATAACTTTCTAATAGAGTTCCCACAGCAAATAGAATTAATATTAAACAAATTGGCACAATATTATCGTGTCGATTTAACCAAAGTAATTCCGGATATTTCGCAAAATCCCGTACTGATTCGTAATCCGTTTTAAAATTATCTGAATAAAAAATCCAGCCAACATGACTCCATAATAAACCGTGTTGGATTGGAGAGTGCGGATCTTTTTGTTCTTCTGTATAGCGATGGTGGAGACGATGATGCCCTGCCCACCAAAGTGGGCCGCGTTGAGAAGCTGAATTACCTAATACGGCGAAAATAAATTGCCAAAAGCGATTCATTTTAAAAGTCTTATGTGAAAAATAGCGATGATAAAAACCTGTAATTGCAAACATTCTGAGATAGAATAGAAGTATAGCGGTAAAAACAGCGGTGTAACTCCATCCAACCCAAAAAACTGCCAAACAACTTAAATGGACCAGTATAAAAATATAAACGCGAGCCCAATGGATTGTTCCTTGCTTTAAATTTTTTTCTTTTAAACTGGTATCAAACCATCCCTGTATGGAGAACATTAGTGATTTGAGCTTCATTTTTACCTCTTTGAAACACATGAAAACAATACTTTGTGAATAGATAAGGTAGGTAAGAGTCTGTATATCGAGTTAGAATGAGTGGATTCACATACATTCCATGAAACAATGGAAACGTGGTTTTTATATCCAAAACAACTCCAGCACACACAATAAACCCCTCCTCATATCATTATCAGATATAAATATACGTTTAAGTGTAGCAGAAATGAACAGCACGGCACCAAATACCAAGGGACCAGATTAAAAAATTACCGAATTTTAACTAAATTTTCATACAACCATTCTCGTCGATTTATTTTTTTAGTTCAGTTGTGTCAACTGAATTAACAGTTAGATTTGTTCCGGAAATTAACTCGCTTATTGATTTTTCACGTAAAATAATACTAAAAAAACTAATTCCTATGCCAGCTACCCACCTCCAGGTATGGACCAGAGTTGAAGGAGGTGAAATTTCATCCAAACATTCCACTTCTCCTTTACCTGGATGCAATTCACGAAGTGAGTTCACGTAAGTAGCAATGACCTCCTCTACTTCTGGTGTCAATTCAGTTTGTTCATATAAATAACCAAGAAAACGTCTAGCCATACTTAATCGCGTAGCATACAGTTCATCGTCTTTTAGTTTGATGCGTTCCAAGTGCAAAATATAATCCTCAAGAAGATATCTCGGTCTCGTAATGGCATCAATTTTTTGAAAAACGTCCATCACTTCCCTTGCATCGACATGTTCTACCCATTGATAAAACTGGGTTTGCATCCCTTCTAATCGCTCCTTATAAGTAAACGCATTCAGCTCATCAAGTGTTTTTTCAATTAACTGGTTTACTGTACTTCGCATTACTTTTTTTTCTGGCAACAACATCATATCCACGCCAGATTTCTGAAAAACCATGCAAACAAACAAAGCAATGGTAATTGCTTTAAAGGAATAATCTAATTTTCCTTGCAAAGGTCTAGACTCTAAATCAAATACTGCATGTAAGACCGCCAATTTTTTAGCATCTTCTTCTAAATAACCATTGTTTAACCATTCAAAAATCAAAAAATTGATAGTGTCATCTGCATCCTTAAGCGCATAAGTATGGGTAAGAAAATCAGTCCATCCTAAGAGTTGAAGATATTTGCCTTCACGCAGGGCTTGAATGTATTCAGAACTGGAAGAGAACATAACGATCCTTTAATGCTTTTTTTGAATCTTATCCTATACTTAAAAAACATAAACATGCAAATGGTGCACACTATGAAAAGGAAATGGTATGTTACTTTTGCTGTATCTCTTTTACCCTTTAATTTAGCCTTTGCAAATTGCGATTTAACCCAATTTCGTTGGGAATGTGATTTACCGGTACAAGTTAAACCTAAACCTGGAGCCACATCACTGGTATATTGTGGAAACTCCTACGGCTACATCACGAAGCAGCAGTACGACATACTGGCTCGATATCAACGTGCCAATGTGAATATGGTTTTGGATATTAATGGCGAATACATAGACAGTCCTTGTATCGGAGCACAGAGATAGTACAATAGCTTTGATTTGATCCCTAATTAACTTTTCGGGAGTCACTAACGCCTGGGCGCAGTGCAGCGAAGCCCGGGTTTTTATGAAGCTTAGCTATCGGGGTTTTGCTGCGCTGCACCCTGGCTACAAGTAGATTAATGAGATGATCATTGAGTTCGATGGTATTCCCATAGAAATATCAAGAAAAAAAATCAAAAATATGCACCTACGCATTTACCCCCCTGATGGTTTAGTTAAGGTAAGCGCTCCTCTTCGATTTAGTGAACAGCTTATCAGGCAAAGCCTTGAATCTAAAATTGCATGGATTCATCAGCAAAGAGAACGGATTCGTAATCGTCCTATTGAGGAAGATTGCACCTTTCAAACGGGATCTACCGTGGCATTCCAGGGGAAAAAGTATTTATTAATTATTGAAGAACATCACGGCCCCACAAAAATTAAAATCAATAATGAATTGATATATTGTTATACTCAACTGAATAGTTCACCAGCTCAAATACAAACCATTCTTGAGCGTTGGTATAAACAGCAAATGCAGGCATTATTGCCTGAGCTCATTCAACACTGGGAAGCAGTAATCGGGGTCAAAGTAGCTGAATGGGGAATAAGAAAAATGAAAACACGTTGGGGATCATGTAATACTAAAGCTGCGCGTATCTGGTTAAACCTCAACTTAATCAAAAAATCTTCCATTTGTCTTGAGTATGTTCTTGTTCACGAATTAATCCATTTATTGGAACCAAGCCATAATAAACGTTTTTATGGGTTAATGAGTAAATTTATGCCACAATGGCGTGAATATGAATATCAGCTTGAAGGACGTGTGCTTTGATTGATTCCGACCAATTTATTCAAAAGCTTTGTAACCAGGGATTCTATATTATCGATGGTTTTCTTGAATCATCTCAATGTCAATCATTACAGGCAATGGCAAGCCAATTGTATGAACAAAGATTGTTTCGCAGTGCTAAAATAGGCCTTAAACTTGAATCGCATCAGAATGAAGTCATCCGCACTGATGAAATTTTTTGGTTGGATGAAAAGGAAACAAATCCGGCAATACAAAACTTTTTAGAACGAATAAAGCAGTTAGCTCAAATATTGAATCAATCACTTTTTTTGGGTTTGCATGAATTTGAATCGCACTTTGCCGCATATCAACCGGGTACTTATTATAAAAAACATCTCGACCAATTCGCTGCGCAAAAAACAAGAAAAATTTCATGTGTATATTATTTAAACAAACACTGGGAAGCTGAATTTGGAGGCGAATTAAAACTTTACAACGCCCAGGATCAGTTAATTGAAACTGTTTTGCCATTAGAAAATCGTTTCATTTGCTTTAATAGTGAATTACCCCATGAAGTGAGTACCACTCATCAGCCTCGATACAGTATTACTGGATGGATGAAAACTCATTCTCATTTTTTGCTGGATCGCGGTGTTTTTTCCAATTCGCTCTGCTTATAATCAAATTGAACCAAAAGCAGGCTCGCGACAATATCATTATTGTGTATAATGATATCTTTTACTTTCACACTTAAGCTTCTATGCATGCCTTAGACATTAAACAATTATATAAAACTTATACGAATGGTGTACAAGCATTAAAAGGCATTGATTTAACCATACAAAAAGGTGATTTTTTTGCATTATTGGGTGCTAACGGTGCGGGAAAATCGACAACCATTGGCTTAATTTCTACTTTACTCAATAAAACATCAGGCAGTATCAATATTCATGGTTATGATTTGGAAAAAGAACCTGAGAAAGCCAAATCCTGTTTAGGCCTTGTACCTCAAGAAATTAACCTTAATATTTTTGAAAACTGCGTACAGATCCTGTTAAATCAAGCAGGATATTATGGAATTTCACGAAAAAATGCACAACCACGAGTTAACTCTCTCCTGCACCAATTAGGTCTTTGGGAGAAAAGGGATTCTATAGCACGACACTTGTCTGGTGGAATGAAACGTCGGCTCATGATCGCCAGAGCATTAGTTCATCAACCCAAGGTACTCATTCTTGATGAGCCTACAGCTGGCGTAGATATAGAAATAAGACACAGTATGTGGGAATTCCTCGCTCGAACTAATGCAGAAGGAACAACCATCATTCTCACAACCCACTATCTGGAAGAAGCAGAGCAGTTATGCAAAAACATTGCCATCATTGATAAAGGAGAAATCATAAAGAATTCCTCGATGAAGACTTTACTACAAACACTCCGTCATCAAACGTTCATCTTTAACACAGAAAATCGTATCGAAATTTTACCCGATTTATACCCCTTTAAACCCACTTTGATTGATAGCACAACTATAGAACTCCGTGTCGATAACAATTTGGACTTAAATGATGCATTTGCCTTGTTTAGCCAGCACGGAATAAAAATTCACAGTATGCGAAATAAAACCAATCGTTTGGAAGAACTCTTTTTGGATCTTATAAAAAATGGCCAATAAACAAGTTATTGCATTATACACTTTGGTAAGACGCGAGCTTGTGCGTATGTTTCGCATTGCAAGCCAGGTTTTTTTACCCCCAGTAATTACAACAACGCTGTACTTTCTCATCTTCGGTAGTTTAATCGGACCGCGTATCGGCTCCATTGATGGAGTCAGCTATCCAATGTTCATTGCTCCCGGATTGATTATGATGTCGGTCATTGTTAATTCTTATGGTAACGTATCTTCTTCGCTTTACAGTGTCCGCTTCCAAAAAAGTATAGAAGAAATGCTTGTCAGTCCAATGCATAACAGCCTCTTACTACTAGGCTATGTTTTAGGCGGGGTTTTTAGAGGGCTAATCGTTGCTATTTTAGTTTATCTTATTGCATGTTTTTTCTTAACCATTGAATTAAGTCACTTACCAATGACCCTATTGGTTGTATTGCTCGTCTCTGCTGTATTTTCACTAGCAGGTTTTACGAATGCAATGGTTGCTCGAAATTTTGATGATATTATGATTATTCCAACCTTTATACTCACTCCACTCACTTATTTAGGTGGCGTATTTTACAGCATTAATATGCTTCCAGAGTTTTGGCAAAAAATATCATGGTTGAATCCCATTTTATATATGGTTAACGCACTGAGACAAGCAATGATTGGTCAAAGTGAGGTCGATCTCGGGTTAGCCATGGGAATTATTTTTCTTATGTTAGCGTTACTCACATCCATCAATATGGTTTTATTAAAAAAAGGAGTAGGGTTTCGTGAATAATCATAATTCAAATGATTAAAACCGAAGATAAAGTGAACAATACAATACCAGGTTTAATCCCAGGCGCTACTTTGCAAACAACCAGGCTACCCTTCTACTTGCTTCAAGGACTCTACCATTATCAATACATGTACCCTGACTGCTTGGCAGCCAGGAACTATTGGATACGATTCCAGGGAACTCCTGGCTGTACACTTGCTGTGGATTGGGCCTTACTTAGCGCCGCTGTAACCCCTTAAAGCGTCGCAGGAGTCTGACAAACTAATGAGATATCGGCTATAGCAGCAACCTGAGCAGCGTCTGTTGCTGTACTCGTTGATGTACTCGTGACCTCAACGGTAGAAACAAATGACACGCTATCAGCACCACTACCACTTCCTGTATTAGCAGCCATGCCGTAAGTCCTAGCTTCGATTACGGGAGGAGCTATAGCCGTCCTTTTAATCACACCCTCTTTAGGGAAAGGAGCATTTACCATGCCATCAGCGGTAACACGTACACTTGCGCCTGCTCGAAGATATTCTCCCCTCGCCAAAACAAGTCCATCAATCACTTGAATGTTAGTCACGTTTCCAACTACATAAACACGTATTTCTGTTCCAAGTATGGCAAGTGATAAAATTGGAGTTTTAAGTGATTCTTTTATTTTTTCTGGTGTTTTTATTTCCAGTTTACCCTTACTTAACTCTGCCTTAATTTGTACCGCCTCCTTAGGAGCATAAGCCAAAATTTTGTAGTTCGAATTTTCTCCCATACTAACCAATGCGCCATTTGAATATTGTAGATTCGCCGCAGCACCATCACCAGTCACAACTTCATCACCGACTCCTACGCTGGAGCCGCGAGTGATCACTCGTTCAGCACCATTATGACGTGCTACGACTTTTTTCTGGGTGAATAAAACAGTGGCTGCAGTTTGAGCAAATAGCTGGCTTGCTAGCATGAATAATCCTGTAAATATTATTTTTTTCATATATATTCCTGTACAATTTTTCCATTACAAAGTAGTTACAATCCTTTGTCATTAAGAATCTTCCGATAAAATAATGAAAGATCACTTATGCTGATGCATATAAATTCCATCCCAGTTTCCAGGTGGAGGTGTTTCCATAAATGCTTTAATGCGTTCAAGGTACATCTGATATAAAAAAACATTTGGAAATTTGGTTTTTAGCATAGCAAATTTTTTTTCTGCGGACGACCAATTCTGAGTATAATAATCCTCTAAAGCTTTATGGTACTCTTCCAACTGAGTTAGAACCTCTTCAGAAATATCACCAACCTTACCGAGAGGTTGATATATAGTCAATCCGCTTTTTCGTCCCTTAACCGTAATTTTATCTATGGTTCTCCAAACAAACTGATGTTGTCCTGCCTGTGTTTTATCACTCACTAAAATAGTGACTTGGTAAAATTTCGTTAGATCTTGCAAACGGGAAGCAAGATTCACTGTATCGCCAATGACTGTATATGCACGGCGGAACTCTGAACCCATGTCACCAACATTCATCAATCCTGTTGCCAGGCCAATGCCAAAACTAACGGCAGGTAAGTCTTTTTCCTGTATTTTTTCATTGATTTCAGGTGTTTGCTTTACCATCGTAAGCGAGCACATAATAGCATGAGTTGCATGCTCTTCATCAACCATAGGCGCCCCCCAAAACGCAACAATCATATCGCCCACATATTTATCAATCGTACCTCTAAAGCTAAAAATTATTTCAGTAATAGGTGTGAAAAAAGCATTTAACAGGCGCTTCACATTAGAAGCCTCCAAGTTCTCACTAATGCTTGTAAAATTGCGAATATCACTAAATAGAACTGTCATATTTCGCTCTTGTCCTTCCATGCTGTACTGCTGAGGAGACTCTATAAGTTCTTTAACATAATCCTCTGGAACGTAATGACCAAACAGCTGATTTATTTTCTTTTTTTGTCTTCTTTCGATAATAAATAAATAGCCATAATTTGTTATAGTCTGAAGTACGATTAAGGTTAAAATCAGTGCTATAGGTAGATATAAACTTTGATAGACGAACAAATAAATAGATAAGGCCTGGATACCGATAATACTTATTACTGCGAGGATCAAAATTCTGGAAACACTCAAAATAGAAAATAAAAAAGTAAAAAATACTCCGATTAGTATTAAATACAATCGAGCTTTGGGAGTCCGCCAATCATATTCTGATACTAATTGCTGCCCGACAATACCTTGAACCATATTTCCTACCATCTCAACTCCAGGATACGATTGTGCAACCGGAGATTGGTGCAGATCAGCCAAAAGGATTATTGTTGACCCAATAATGGCAATTGCACCTTGCAATAGTTCTGGATTAATTTTGTCTTGGATAATATCTGTCGCAGAATAATAATTTTGTGCGCCAATCTGCCCCCAGAAGGGAATAAGAATCTGTCCATATGCGTTTGTAGGTATAAATACATTACCCATTTGAATTCCATACAATTGATGATGGCGTTTTTTAAGGGTAACGTGTTTAACCATCAAATAATTCATAGCTGTTGCAAGCGCCAACGTAGCGTAGAGTTTGTTGTCATAGCTTGCTAACATAAGCCCATGTCGTATCGTTCCGTCCAAATCTGGTACGTTCGTAACTGCTCCGGCTTGTGTCGACGCTTTTAGAAATAATGGCAAACAACCGTTATATCCGGAAAATTGATAAAGAGGGAGATCATCTCTGTATAAATATTTATCTTCAGGATTAGTTAAAGGCGAAGGTAACTCTCCCCTCTTGATTTCTTTATCATTATGAAATAAAAAACCCAAAACAACATTTTGCTCCAATAATGATTGAGCCAAAATACGATCGTTATCCACTTTGGGGGCAATTTGCTCAAGTAAATCAGGCAACTGTTTTTGTCCTTGGGATAATTGAGGCATTAATTTCTGCAACTCATTTTTGAGGCCTATTGCATAATTTACTTCTGCCTCAGCCATAACGATATCTGTTGCTATGGTCACAACACCATTATGCTTTAATTTATTAATCAAAGTAGCGATTTTATTTCTGGGCCAAGGCCATCGTCCTTCTTGTTCCACTGACTTATTATCAATATCAATGATAACAATTCGAGGAATCGTTTGATGTGGACGCCAGTTTAATTGGACGATGTAATCATAAATTCGATAGTCTAGCTGGGTAATGGATGAACTGAGTAGAGGAATATGAATTACATCAACAAAAAAGATAAGTACTGCCCAGAAAAAGCCTAGAAGAACTTGTGTCCCTTTAGATTTTAATGATCTTGGTGAGAAATAATGATCCTTCTTCACTAAATATTGTCCTTAAATACTTTCCTTAACAAAACCTCAAAAAGTGGGCAAAGATAAATTACACCGAGGTGCCTCGTTGACAATTCAACAGGTTGAGTTGCGAGGCCCTTAATCGTCTAAAGGGGGACTTAAGCAAACTTATATTCTAATGCAGCTAAAGTTTGATAACTCTGAAAAATTCCACTGGCATTATAATATTTTTCCTCAACACGAATGGTTGCATTTTTATAAGTTATGGCAATACCCCCGCCTACACGAAACCCGCTTTTATCCATGTTCAATTGAGGAAGAGAACCGTTTATTATGCTTGCAGGATCGATAAGTGGACGACTATTTGAAAATTGGGCTACTTGAATTAATCCACCGCTAATGAAAGGCATTACTGAGGGCTTAACAAAATAACCCAACTCTATATTTTCCAAAATTAAAGTAGCTTTATTTGTTAATGGCTCAATCACTTGAAATATAGCAGTAGATGGGAAAAAATAATTATACCTTCCAGTATTAATTTCACTGTACAACACCCCGAGATTAGCTCTCATGAGCAACTGTTTCCACGTTTTTCTATAAATTCCATTTACGCTGATAAACCAGTTGTCATTATTATTAGTTGCTTGAGCGATTAACGGGGTTGGAGCCATCACAATTTCGGTTACCGTATTAAATTTATTGTAACCATAACCTCCTGATACATCAGCATAAATATGAGGAGTGAACACTTTAAATATATGGCCGAAAATTGTATTGTTATGTATGGTCTGGTCTGAGGTTGTTACAAATCCTGGGTTTAATAAAAACTCAGAGCTAAGCGCACTATTAACTCTAAAATAATAAATACCTGCCATCATAGTCTGACCCAAGGAAATGTGGTCAGCTCCTGCAGAATAAAGATTTGAATGTCCGTTATACCGGTTAAAATTTGCACCTGAGGTTGAATCAAAATTAAAATCGGTATATCCATAGAGAAATTCTGGTGTTATTTTCTTCAGATACTCCGCAATCTTTGTGTTATTTGTTGTTTCATCTTTTGATAAGGTATTTGCATTAACGCAGAATCCATTGCATATGAAAAAAACTGATAAAATTAAGGATTGTATTTTCATCACATCTAAATTCCTTTTCAGAGAAGGTATTCACTTTTGGGGTATAATCATAAACTTAAAAGATACGATTATACAAGAACAGAGTCACACAGATTCTCTAATCATTGTTTTATTTTAGAGTTTTTCATTTACGCTTAAATCCTAAAGCCCCTAAGCGTTGCTCAATCGAAGGATGTGTTGCAAAAGCATTGCTTAAAGATTTCACAGGATCAATATCCGATGGGTTAAATAGATATGATGCCTGCCTTACCTGCTCATGAGGCGTATTACCGTATTCCGCTGAATAATGCTCCGCATTTTGCTGATGATCGTCGCTAATTTTCAGTAACGCCCGAGCTAAAGGTTCATTATCACGCATTAACTCTACGCAACCCGCATCAGCCATATATTCACGTGTTCGACTTAAGAATAAGGTCAACAAAATAGTAATTAAAGGCAAGACATAACGAAGAACAATAATAACCATCAATAATCGATTGTCTCCACGTCTTCCATCTCGCTTAAATACTGCAGAATAAAACAGTATATCCACCGCAATCAAAAGAATATTACTCAATACCGCAACCATTAGGGTTAGCTTAATATCATAGTGACGGATATGACTTAACTCATGCGCCATTACTGCTTGCAATTCTGCCCTATTCAACTTTTCTATTAAGCCTCTAGTAATTGCAACCATTGCTGATTTTTCACTATACCCGCTTGCAAACGCATTCATATAATCTGCTTCGATAATATAAACTTTGGGTATATACTGCAAACCGGCAGCGACCTTCATTTCCTCGACTACATTATATAATTGTTGTTCCTGCAAATCTTTGGCTGTTTGGGGTGTAATCTCACGATATTCGGTACCTAATAACATAATGCGATCGTAAAATGCATATGTTATTAACAATGATACTACGGCGAAACCAACCATAAGAAGAGTCGCATAGGGAGTGACCTGCAGCCGAATCAAAGCCAGAAAAATTTGCTGTAAAGGGACCTGTGGGTAGGTCGATTGCAAAACAAATAAATCAGCAACGAAACCCACAGCAAAAAAAATGGCAACAAAAAAGGCGATGACCGCACGTGTCTTGCGTTGATTCAATTTTATTTGCGCACGCCAATCCGCTACGCCGCCATGATAGTCTTCAAGACTCATATTCTAAACTCAAAATTTTACGGTATAGTCTTCTTTCGCTTGAATCTGTTCTTCAGGGAGCCCCCAGTAAACAAAGTCTTTATCAAGAGCAGAAGCAAACATGGACACCACCATGGACTCAAAGAACGATTTCTTTTTAGCGTAATAACGTTCTACACCATCGTTATAAGCCTGCTTAGAATAAGCCAATTTATTTTCGGTATTGACGATTTCTTCCTGCAATTGCATGACATTTTGACTTGCTTTCAAATCAGGATAATTTTCAAATACTAAATTAAGCCCAGATGCAATCTGTGAAATTTGGTTTTCTGCAGCAATGCGCCCCTGTTCATCCCCTGAAGCTTTAGCTGCTTGAGCTTGATTACGCAAAGCCACTACATCCTTTAAGGTGGTCTGCTCATAATCCATGTATTTTTTTACAGCTTCGATTAAAGACTCAAATACCTTAAAGCGACGATCCAGTTGGATATCTATTTGTTTTTTGTCGTTATTAATCGCCTCAATTAATTGAATTAGGGTATTGTAGATGCTAATAGCCCATAAAAATATAAGTACTACAATAATGATAAGGGCAATAAAAAAAGTACTCATTTTTCTTCCTATGTAAAATTTTCTACAATTTAGTTATAGATCGAAAATGATAAAAAAAACAGGGGAATTTCTGAGGATTTTGTTGAAGTAAACCGGAAGAGTGAGCGCGATGAGTAAAAATAAAGTTGGATGGTGTATCCATTTTATATCTTACTATTTATGCTGGATAGCTTGTTTCTATTTCGCAGCACAAAATAATGTATATCTTGGACCAATAAGTGGGTTCTTATTTATTGCTGTACAAATCGCCTGGCAGTCAATTAATCGATTGCCTTACCTAAATGCTTTATATTTTGCACTTCTTATCGGCTTTATTGGCTCAATTACTGATATGATTTGGCTGCATCAAAACTATATTTATTTTAAAGCAAATCCTTTTAGTTCTTATTTTACAGCGCCATGGATGATTTGCATATGGTTAAGTTTCGGATTGAATCTTATTTTTCTTAATGAAAAATTGATACATTACTATTTTATTTGGTTCCTGCTTATCCTTTTTTTAATGCCATTTGCCTATAAAATTGGCGAGGCATGCAATATAGTAGTTATCGAAAACGCCTATCCATTCTATTTTTTGGTGGGAATTACTTGGGCATTACTCTTACCAGCTTGCTTTTATGCATACAACTATTTAAAGAAATGCAATATCATGAACGCGCGCATCTAAAATCCGTCGACAATCCACTTGATTAAGCTAAACTGGTTTTAGAGCACCGAAAAGCAGACAATGAAGTATCTAATTAGCGAGGCACATAAAATCGCACCATTGGTCAAGACAATAGTATCGTCAATTCCAGGCCGAAAAATTATCGCGCATTCAAAATAGGTTTCAAAAATTGTCCCGTATAAGATCCAGCGCATTGAGCAACTTGCTCTGGCGTCCCTGTTGCCACAATACGCCCACCTTTGCTGCCGCCTTCAGGTCCCAGATCAATAATCCAATCTGCTGTCTTGATCACATCCAAATTATGTTCAATAATTACAATCGTATTCCCTTGCGACCGCAAACGGAATAATACTGCCAATAACTGCTTGGTATCATGAAAATGCAATCCTGTCGTAGGCTCATCGAGAATATATAAAGTACTTCCTGTATCCCTTTTTGATAGCTCACGGGATAACTTAATTCTCTGGGCTTCACCTCCGGAAAGAGTAGTCGCACTTTGTCCCAATTTAATATAAGACAAACCAACATCCATCAAAGTCTGACACTTTCTGGCTAATGCTGGAATCGCTGCAAAAAAATGACTTGCATCCTCAACAGTCATTTCTAAAACTTCGTGAATATTTTTACCTTTATAATGAATATCAAGAGTTTCTCGATTGTAACGCTTTCCCTTGCATACATCACATGATACATAAATATCAGGCAAAAAGTGCATTTCAACTTTAATAAGGCCATCCCCCTGACAGGCTTCACAGCGTCCACCACGGACATTAAAGCTAAAACGTCCAGGCTGATAACCACGTGCTCTGGATTCAGGAGTTGCTGCAAATAATTCTCGGATATGAGTAAAGATACCGGTATATGTAGCAGGATTGGAACGAGGAGTTCTGCCAATCGGGCTTTGATCAATATCAATTACTTTATCGCATAAATTTAAACCAGTAATCTCCTTGACTGAGCCAGGAGTAAATAAACTTGCCCTATTTAACAGATTCGCAGCGCTGGGATATAAAGTATCATTGATCAGGCTCGATTTACCTGACCCCGAAACGCCCGTAATGCAGGTAAGCAAACCCAAAGGAATACTGACATCGACATCAAGTAAATTATTACAAACGACTCCTTTCAAATGAATCATTTTTTCGGTATTAACGGCTAACCGCGTGTCTGGTATCGCTATGGATTGTTTCCCGGATAAATATTGCCCTGTCAATGAAATTGGCGATTGCATAATTTCTTGTGGCGTGCCGTGAGCAACAATTTCACCACCATGTACCCCCGCCCCCGGCCCTATATCCAGGACATAATCAGCACTTCGAATCGCATCCTCATCATGTTCTACAACGATGACCGTATTTCCCAGATTCCGTAAATGCATCAATGTTTTTAATAACCGATCATTATCTCGTTGATGCAATCCAATAGAGGGTTCATCCAAGATATACATGACACCAACCAGGCCTGAGCCAATCTGACTGGCTAAACGAATACGCTGCGCTTCCCCGCCGGATAGAGTTTCAGCACTACGAGTTAATGATAGGTAGTCCAGACCTACATTGACCAAAAATCCTAATCGCTCAACAATTTCCTTATTAATTTTTGTCGCAATTTCACCTTTATATCCTGTCATCCGTAAATTTTTAAAAAATACATAAGCTCTTTCAATGGGATATGCAGTAATTTCAGGCAAATTTTTATCATCAATAAATACGTGTCTTGCCTCTTCGCGTAATCGTGTACCATGACAACTCTGACAAGGACGCGATGATAAATATTTAGCAAGCTCTTCACGAATCATTCCCGAATCAGACTCACGATAACGCCGCTGCATATTCGGAATAATTCCTTCGAATGCATGTCGCTTTACCATATAACCGCCATTGGGTCGATGGTAATGAAAGTCTATAATTTCACGTCCACTACCATATAGAACAATTTGGCGCACTTCTTCCGGCAAATCACAAAATGCTGTATGGGTCTCAAAGCCATAATGTTGCGCGAGCGACTCAAGCATCGAAAAATAATAAGTAGTTTTTTTATCCCACCCGCGGATAGCACCCTCGGCCAAACTCACAGTTGGATCAAGGATGACCCGTTCGGGATCAAAAAACTGATCAACCCCTAACCCATCGCAAGCAGGACAAGCTCCTACAGGATTGTTAAAAGAAAAAAGCCTGGGTTCTAACTCACTAAGGCTGTATCCACATTCAGGACAAGCAAATTTGGAAGAAAAAACGAGATCGTCAAATTGCTCATCCATGGAAGCCACTATTGCAAGGCCTTCTGCCAAATTTAAAGCATTTTCAAATGACTCACTTAAACGCTGAGCAATATCAGGTCTGACTTTAAAACGGTCCACAACGACTTCAATGGTATGTTTCGTGCGTAAACCAAGCTTAGGGGGAGAATCCAACTCATAAAGCGTGCCATCAATACGCGCACGTACATAACCTTGAGCTTGCAATTGCTGCAACAACTGGACCTGCTCTCCTTTGCGTTCACGTACAACTGGAGCCAAAATCATCACTTTACTGTCAGTAGGTAAAGCTAAAACGTGATCCACCATCTGACTAATCGTTTGCGCATGCAAGCTAACGTGGTGTGTAGGGCAACGAGGCTCACCTACACGAGCATAAAGTAAACGTAAATAATCATAAATTTCGGTAATAGTACCCACTGTGGAACGAGGATTGTGGGAAGTGGCTTTTTGCTCAATAGAAATTGCCGGAGATAAGCCCTCTATTGAATCAACGTCAGGTTTTTCCATCATTGCTAGAAATTGCCGCGCATAAGCGGATAATGACTCCACATAACGACGCTGCCCTTCTGCATATAAAGTATCAAAGGCTAAAGAAGACTTTCCTGAACCAGATAAACCCGTAATTACAATTAATTGATCACGTGGCAAATCCAAGTCGAGATTTTTAAGATTGTGGGTTCTTGCACCACGTATGGTGATAGTTTGCATAAAATTCGATATTTTGGTTTAAACAACTGAGCTTGATTTTATATTTCGCGGCTACAAAACTATATAATTATACGCAAAAAAATAAAAAATCACATTCAAATCTATTTCAACCTTCAAACTTTTACCTTACAAAAGTTGTTAGAGACATATTTTTACTACAAAATATATACTACAATGAAAACCTTAATTTATTCTTTTTAAAAAATTAATCGGACTTTAATATGAAGTTTTTTACAAGGATTCTGTTATGGCTCATATTTTTCATACCTCCACTTACTCTTGATAGATAAAGTAACAATAAAATGTATCTATGGGTAAAAAGGAAAATTCATGAATACCTTAACTCGTTTTAAATTTTTTCTCTGGACATTTAGCCATTTTAAAGTACCCATGCTCGGTTATTTACGGCCACGACTCCTCCAACTCACGGATACTGACATTATTGTTTGTCTGCCCTTAAAAAGACGAAGTCGCAATCATTTACATTCCATGTATTTCGGAGCCTTATGTGCTGGCGCTGACTTAGCAGGAGGTTTACATGCTTTTTATCATGCGTCACAAAAACATCTTAGAGTCTCCCTTGTTTTTAAATCTTTTCAAGCACAATTTTTACGTAGGCCTGAATCTGATGTTTATTTCGTTTGTCATGAAGGAGCAAAAGTCAAAACCATGTTAGAGGAGTCTCAAAAAACTGGAGAGCGAGTGACGCGACCTATTCAGATCAAGGCTTATACAGATTACCCTGGCATGACAGAAGTGGTAGCAGAATTTATTTTAGAATTGTCAGTAAAAATAATCTCTTAGCTTAACTCGATTTTTTTAAAACACACTGGAAATATCCAAAAATCAGTCATTGATTTATCGAGAATAACAGGCGAAAATATCACCAAACTGTGATATTCTTAATGCCGGCGAATATTAACAGCATACAACTTATGACTTCATTAGGCTATCTGTAATGATATTTGAAGAATATATAAAATTATTAGAGTCATTTAAGCAGAACCAGATATCTAAATTACTGGAGAGAATTGACACTAAAATTTTCGACATTCTATACAGCAAGCACGTTAATCCTCGCATAATTCCTTATTTTCCTCGCTATGAATTTTGCTTCATGTCCGATGAAACAGAGTTAAAACCCGGAAAGATATACATAAGGGAACAACTGGGAAAAATAGCCTATTCAGTCATCACGCCAGACAAAAAAACGATCAAAGATGCCATTTTAGAAGAGCTTGACGCCCCATCGCCATTTACCTACAAAATTGTTTTGATGACTGAGGGCGAAAAACTGGAAAAAGGCTCCTTTTATGTACGTAGAGTCAAAGCAGGTCTTGAATACACAGTTTTCGATCCCACGGGTAAATTAGTCACTGCTGTAATCCAAAACGAAGAACTCAAAATTAATTTAAACCCGGGATTTTCTCCTAAAGACTTAGAGCCTTTTATCCCCGAGATTTTTGAGGTTACATCAAAAAGAAATCATACATTCCCTTTTGTAGTGGATGCTTTTAAAGCACGAATTCTGTCAGCCACTTCAAGAAAAGGCCATATATCGTGGGCCCCTTTTTCTAATTACTCTCTCGATCCTGATAATATTTCTCAAATTAAAAAGCTCATCAATGCGCTTTACTATGCACGCCTGACCTTTTTAGATTTGGAAAACATAGATGTCAGAAACATAAAGCGAAGCGGTTCTGATCTCAAATTACTCTACGGTAAAACCATAGACCTGGCTTACAAAGCAAGTTATCTGCTGACTCATTTAGATGTGGATCTCAGAGACATGTTTCAAGAGGAATTATCCCTTCTTCTGCCTATATTCAGCCAAATACAATCTTTTGCAGAAAAACATGCGAATGAGAAAGAAGCTATAGTAAAAGCACTTGAACCTATGCCGCTAGCCTATAAAGTAGGTGAAGTAGCTGGAATCGCAGTAGATCAGCTACGCCCCCTTAGTGGAGATGTAGATTATAATTTTCTTACTCAATTCAGTGCCGTCCTACCAAGCTACATTGATAAATTAACCCATTACATAGAACAATTTTCTTCGCAAATTAAAGAGTCTGAACCCAAGCTAAATCAAGAAAAGCTGGATAAGCTACAAAAAGCCGCACTTAACTTATTGAATGATATAGAAAACTTAAAAGGAAACAGTGTTTTTGTTTCACTTAAGTTTTTAAATTACATTCATATAATTAGCAATATAATCACTTTATCGATGAGTTCTTTGGAGCAGATAGGAGAGCTTAGTGAATCATCTCAAGATTTAGTCCGTGTAAAATTAGCACAACTTAAATATGAGGTGTTACCTACTTTATTTGGTTTAGTCGATAAAATCGAAGATTACGCCATGCTTAAGCCTGGTACTTTGTCTGTTCCTCTTATGGAGAAGATCAAATCCCTGTATGATAAAATACTCTATTTACCTAAAAAAGCAATTGATTTTAAGGCAAAAGGGGAAGAGTTACTTGAGATAGAAGACTCTCGATTTATCGAATTAAGATTGGAAATGACTTATAAAAGGATTGATAAAGCCAATAAAAAACTGCACAAGATTCAAAAAGCATCTATCGCATGCACGCAATTTTTTACCCTATTAAAAGACATAGGTTATAACAACCTTCGTTTGTATCAACTCCCCCCCGAAATCAAGAAAGAACTAACAAAATACTATAAGCTTCTCAAGCCTTATATGACCCAACTTGATATCGATTTAAATGAACTTATCATCTCAAGATTGACAGGACCTGAAAAAGAAGACTGGTACTCTTTTATGGGAAGACCTGTGCGTTTCATAAGGAGACAGCTTCCTGCAGACCATATAAGTTTCGTTTTAGCAAAAGAAAAAGTACTCGCTGATTTAATCACCAAAGATGAGAATAGCCAGCTTTTTCACATTAATTTAAATAAAGACTTAATTGATTCAGTTCATAAAAAGGCAAATCTAGTTTTATTCCCATATAGTGAAAAAACGAATACGTATACCCTTGATGAATCAATACCCCTGCAAGTCGAGCACAATAAAGATAGAAAAGCCAGACTCACAAAATCAGAATTTCAACAAGTTCAAGATGCTTATTTGCGTTTTACACTTTTAGTAAAGTCTCACCTAGCAGCAAAACCAGATCTCTATGAAAAGAGTCTGAATCTAAACAATCTTGACGATAAAGTCAAAAATGAGTGCCATCAATTATTCAAGGTATTCCAACCTTACTTAAGTTCAATTGCCTCATCTGAATTTAAGGATTCAACAAAAAGTTTGGAACACTATTTATCCGATTTATTTGCAAAAAAACAAATCACCAACATCCCATCGATAGAGCTTTTTCAGGGATTAGATAAAAATATCCAAGATTTCCTTGGCCATATCAATTTTGAGTGGATTAGTAAAAATGAGTTTCAAAAAATAATGGGGGCCTATACTCGATTTGCTCAAATAATAAAAAAACAAATTGAGGACAAACCACAGCTTTACGCAAATAACTTGCTGCTAACAAGTCTTGATGAGAAAGCAAAAGAAGAATGTCGTAATTTATTTCCTGTTTTTCAATCCTATTTAAAATATGTAATACCGGGTGAATTCAAAGATTGTGTTCAAAATTTTGAGAAATATTTAGCTGCGTTACTTGAAAATAGGCCAATAGAAATTTTAGAAGCACCTCCGGCATCTTTGTTTTTGCAGCTGGACAAACATGCTCAGGAGTTTTTTGCCAAATGGGAAGACAAAAGCCAAGCATATTATAATTTTGCCAAAAACAAATTTCTAGACGAAAAAGAGTCCCAAGCTCTGGCGGCTAAACGCGAAAAAGATGCAAAGCTGCATTTTAAGATAATAGAAGGTGATAAATTACTGCAAAATCCCGAGCAATTAACTGCAGATCAAACTCTTGAGATCTATCAATGGTATAGAAATAAGCATAACAAATTTCTGGTGGTGCAAAATGCTTATGTTCAATTTATTACCTTGCTCAGAAAGGAAATACAAGCAAGGCCTCAGATTAATAGGAATATGTTACTTTTGGATCGTCTAGATCCCAAAGTAAAAGCTCAATGTCGTAATTTATATAGTATTTTTCAACCCTATTTCATTTGCGCTGTCCCCCCTGAAATGAAAGAGGATGCGTTGAAGTTTGATAAATATTTAGTTGCCCTCTTATCAAACAGAAAAATGAACAGAAAAGATGCCCCTTCAGTTCGAATGTTCTTAGATTTAGATGGACATTTCCAAGAATTCTTTTCTCACATCACGGATGAGTGGAATCGAAGAGCGCAACGCTTTTATGACTTGGCTCAAGAAAAATTTACCCTTGAAAATAATACAGCAGTTCTAGAATCATCTCCCAAAACGGGTAGAGAACACTACGTCATCCAACACAAAAACTATTCAAAATGCATTCATGAGTTTAGGCAATCCTTATTTGAGGTAACTAAACTGTTTAATCATGCAATGAAAAGGGAGTTAACTCCTTATTCAGACAGACCACAACCTGAAGTGATAGAGGTAATTCCGATAAAAGAAATAGTTACCGGTTTGAAAAACGTTGTTATACCTCCCTCCATACCTCCATTCCCTGAGATGGAAGATAATAACCAGCGATTGACTCAAAGCAGACAAGTATGTGCTTTAAAAGACATATTTAACAGTATGTTCCATTTAGAAGGGATAGTCCTTGAACTAGAGAATTTAAATAATCAAAGTGCAAAAAGTCGTTATGTTTACTATTTGTTACAAGCCTATGGACATCTTAATGAAATTATTAAGTCAGCCAAACGTTTGGCTGCAGACCCCCATTTAGGATTCATGGCGCGTGATTTGATTGGTAAAGCTCAAAATCTTTATGCAACCTTCCAGGAACATTCTGATGCCTACCAGGTTGCCCCCGAACAAGTTCCATATGGATCAACAAAAGTAGAGTACAATCCACTTTGGTATGTTCTTAATGCTTTTTATATTGGCCCAAAACACATTAGAGCTTTAAAAAATACGAATTATCTAACAACCGAAGAGTTGAACGAATTACATCTGCGTGCAAAAAAAGCAACCTTGATTATAGAAGCTCTAATTAAGAACTCTGGTTCTTATTTTAAATTGTTCCTGCAAACACCAAATATGATTTACCTATATCAGGAACTTACAACAAAACTCAATGAATTTATGAGCACTTCTCATGATGGAATAATGGATAATCTAGAGATGATGCGATCTAAAATATTTACTCCAATGCTTCTTGAAGGAGATCGCTGGGAAAACAGATTAGGACTTGTCCCAGGAACATTCTCAGGGCCATTAAGACAAATCATAGATGAATTCTTTAAAGGATTACTACATCCTCTGGACTTGAATTCTGCCACGCATATACGGTTAGTTTGTGACAATGAACCTCTGGAGACAAGGATCGAACTTACCAGAAAACAGATCGGGGGCACAAAAAGATATTTAAAACAAATAGATAAAAGTTTCAAAACTATTGAAAACCTATACTACTGGTATCTTGAAGTGACAACGCCTTTTGACCTGTTTGATATTTCTGCAACTTACCGGCCAAGAGTTCCTTTGGAGCAAGCAAAAATTGAGCTATGTGCTGCTTATAAAAAAGCATTACCTAAGCTGGCAAAACTTAAGCAAGATAAAAAAATCGAGATCGCCCCCAGTAAATATCCTGAAGATCATAAACTTGATAAACTATGTAACTCTGGACTTAAAGGCTATGATCCTCATTTTACTGAGATCGAAGCGTTAATCGTCGCAAGTCATCATTACTACCTGGGCGTAAAAGCAACCCATCAAATGCGGTTAGACACTGCAAAAGAAAAATTAGGTTATCTAGAGAGCCTGGTTCCAATCCAGGAACAAGAGAAACTCGCTTTTATCGAAAAATATACTATTGAATCATTCGATAAACATCAGAAAGTAATGCGTAATCGTCCCATAGGCTTGCAATATACAGATAAAGAATATAGGGCCGATCTTAAAGTTTATTTACTAAAACTCAAAAATGACATTATTGCTCAATCCAAAACAGCGGAAGATATTGATCAGAACATCAAAAAACTGTTGAAAAAAGAAATCAGTAAATTTGAAAAAAAATACTATGCAGAATATTATCATCTCGATGCAGTACAAGTCGCCTTAGCGCGATTTAAAATTTATTTTAGTAAAAAAACTTCCTTCTTTGAAAATGAAAAAACTTTAAATAAAAAATCAAAACTTATTAACAAATTGGATAAAATTGCTAACGATAAGACATTGAAAATTCAAGAACGTTTAGACAAGATAGGAAAAGAATTTCAAGATCCTCTTTTTACTAAAAATGCACAAATTATTCTGGCTCACAAACAAGTCAATACTTTTAGCTTCGCTTACTTAAAAATGTGCTTTTTTTCGCTGCTTGAAGCATTGGGATTGTTTACCCCCTCCCGACAAAAACTTCTTAATGAAATCAACGATGCTTTAAAAAATCCCCCTCCACTTGGGGAGCTCACCAAACGTTTCGGTCTGTTTGCCACCACCTCTAAAGAAGTAGAAACTAAAAGGTATGACGCGCCCACTATGCCTATAGCAACTCCCTAAGTTTGAACGGTAAGATGAGTGCAGCGAAACGTCATCAATTCAGAGTTCCACTTTTATATGAGACGATAAATCACTAACCTAAAGATTCTTCATCTTCTAAATGCTCCGCTGCGGCTTTTTTGGAATGATCTTCAGCTAACCACAAATACATTGCGGGAACAACAAAAAGAGTAAACAAAGTACCAATTGAAATACCCATTGCAATCACTAAACCAATATTATAACGACTCTCAGCCCCAGCGCCTGTAGCAATGATTAGTGGTATCACCCCTAAAACCATGGCTGCTGTGGTCATTAAAATAGGGCGCAAGCGAATTGCAGCAGCAGCTTTAATTGCATCTAACTTTTTTTGCCCGTTCGCTTGTAAATCATTGGCAAATTGCACGATCAAAATACCATGTTTACTAATAAGACCAATTAATGTAACCAAACCAACTTCACTATAAATATTAAGATTAGCATTACCAACACCCAAACTTACAAAAATCATTGCCCCACAAATCGACATAGGTACACTAATCAAAACAATAAGGGGATCACGAAAACTTTCAAACAAAGCAGCTAATGACAAAAAGATAATAATGAGGGCAAAGAAAAACGTGATAATAAGACTGGCCCCTTCTTGAATAAATTGCCTTGATTGGGACGCATAATCGATGTAGTAGCCTTGAGGCAAAATCTCTTTGGCAATATTAGCAAAAGTACCCAAGGCTTGCCCCATAGATACTCCAGGGAAAGCAACTGCTGAAATTGTTGCAGAATTGAGTTGTTGAAAATGATTTAAAGATTGAGGAACAACTTGTCGCTGCAAAGTAGCAACTGTAGAAAGAGGGATTGAATCTCCGGCAGCGGTCCTCATATAATAATTCAATAATTGATCCGCATTTAAACGCGTCTTCCTCTTTACTTGCGGAATAACCTGATAGGAGCGGCCCGCAAAATTGAAATAGTTAATATACCCCTCACTCAATGCAGACCCAAATAAATTACCAATATCCTGCATGGTGAGACCAAACTGGGATATTTTGTCGCGATCTAAATTAACCTTAGTCTGAATTTTATCGATTTTGAGATCGGGATCAATATAAGCAAACATACCTGTAGCATAAGCTTTCTCTAAAATACGCTGTAACACCTCATTCAATTTATCAAAAGTTTCAGTGGTATTAATCACAAATTGAATAGGAAGCCCACTTCCACCGCCTGGTAATGAAGGTAGTTGAAACGCAGCTACTTTAGCCCCGGCAATCTTATCAAGTTCCTTTTGAACTAAAGGCTGTAATTGATTCGATGTGCGTTGACGTTGATCCCAAGGTTTTAAAACCATGCCGACTATGGATGTATTTAATCCTTGAACACCATCAACTTGAAAAATATGATCCGTTTCAGGATATTTCTTAAAAATTTCATTCACAGCGTTTGCATAAAGTTGTGTTTGGGCCAGTGATGAATTGGCCGAGGTCGTAACCTGGGCAATAATAATCCCTTGATCCTCTTGTGGTGCCAACTCTGAATCTGAGGTAATAAAAAGAAAATAATTACTAAAAAGGATAATCGCAGCAAAAACAATAACAACTGGCAAATGATTTAATGTTGCTGACAAAATTCGTTCATAAGATTTTTCAAGTTTTGCAAATGAATTATCGACATAAGTCATAAAACGTCCCTTGTTCTCCCCATCCCCTAATTTAAGGAATTTGGAACACATCATCGGCGATAAAGTTAATGCAATTACTGCCGAAACGGTCACGGCACCCGCAAGTGAAAAAGCAAATTCGGTAAATAAAGCTCCAGTCAAGCCCCCCATAAAACCTACAGGCAAATAAACAGCAATCAGAACGACTGTAATTGCAATAATTGGATTTGCCAGTTCACGTGCCCCCAATATCGCAGCTTTTAATCGTGTTTTTCCTTCCTCTATGTGGCGTTGCACATTTTCTACCACAATAATCGCATCATCAACTACCAAACCAATCGCAAGCACCATAGCTAATAGAGTTAACAGGTTAATTGAAAAACCTAGAATGAGCATAATCCAAAAAGCGCCAACAAGAGATAAAGGAATAGCAATAATTGGAATAACAACGGAGCGAATAGATCCGAGAAAGAGGAAAATAACGACTGTTACAATAAAGAATGCTTCTAATAAAGATAGGATTACTTCCTGGATGGAAGAATTAACAAATAAACTGGCATCATATACAATTTGTCCTCGCAAACCTTGAGGCAATTGCTCCTGAATTGATGGAAATATTTTCTTAATTTCAGAAATTACCGTCAAAAGATTAGCCGAAGGTGCCACAACAATACCGATATAAACTGCTGTTCGCCCATCAAAACTGACTGAAGAATTATAATTTTGTGCTCCTAGATCTACAGTAGCCACATCTTCCAAGCGAATGATTGCTCCATTTTGAGCTTTAATAATCATCTTCTTAAATTGATTGACATTGGTTAGATCGGTACTTGCCGTAAGATTTTGGACAAACATCTGTCCATCGGTACGGCCTACCGCTGAAATAAAATTATTATTTGCAAGTGCAGCTCCGATTTCTGCTGCAGAAATACCGTATCCAGCCAGTTTCACCGGATCTAACCATGCGCGCAAGGCAAACGTTTGATTTCCAAGTATTTCTGCTTTTTGTACTCCATTAACTGCCTGCAGTTTCGGTTGCACTACCCGAATCAGATAATCGGTAATTTTATTAATGGGTAACTCATCACTATAAAATCCTATGTACATCGAATCAATTGTTTGCCCAACCGTAACAGTAATTACTGGTTGCTGTGAGTTTTCAGGGAGCTGATTCAAAACTGCATTCACTTTGGTGGTTATATCGGACAAAGCTTTCAAGGGGTCATAATTTAAGAGGAGATTTACGGTTATCGTACTTGTACTTGAAGTACTGATAGACGTCATATAGTCAATACCATTAGCCTGCGCTATTGAGTTCTCTAAAGGAGTAGTAATAAAACCGGCAATGACATCAGGATCTGCACCAGTATAAGTTGTAGTAACAGTTACTATGGCATTTTGCGTAAACGGATACTGCATTACAGGTAAAGAGTTGATCGAGCGCAAGCCCATTGCTAAAAGCATCAAACTAATCACTGTAGCCAGTACAGGTCTTCTAATAAAAATATCCGTAAACCGCATTCTT
The DNA here is from genome assembly GCF_001467945.1 of Legionella parisiensis. Classification (GTDB taxonomy): domain Bacteria; phylum Pseudomonadota; class Gammaproteobacteria; order Legionellales; family Legionellaceae; genus Legionella; species Legionella parisiensis. The sequence goes on along the minus strand of NZ_LNYQ01000013.1, from coordinate 55,236 downwards.
ACAATCCTTAGATTATGCTCAACACAAACAACTTATTTACCCAGACCGCACTTGGCGCGTGACCTCCAGAACGATGCTTTGGGTGTCCCTGAGTTCTTTTCTGATTACTACCTCGTTGTGCTATTATTGCTCCACTACCTTGGGTGATGCCTCATCACTTGGTTGTATTTTATTGTTTATTATGACTCGGCTGCCGTTTTTAAGTTTCAATTGACCACTAGTAACCACAATATCTCCTGCACACAGTCCCTTTAAAATAGCAATTTGATCCCCTCGTGTATCGCCAACGGTTACAAATACCTGTTTGACTGTAAGAATTGGTTGATTAGTACTGTCTTTTTGTTTGCTTTCTTGAACCAGATAGACAATATCTCCATATGGATTAAAACTAATCGCTGATTGAGGTAAAGTCAGATAGCTTTTTTTCATACCAGCAGCAACTTCAACTCGAGTAAACATACCTGACTTCAGTTGAAAATCAGGATTAGGGATAGTCGCCTCTACCAACACGTTGCGAGTAGCACTATCAACAATAGGTTCAATGGTGGTGATTTTCCCTTGAAAAAACTTGTCGGGAAACGTATTAGTAGTGAGCTTTACCGTTTGTCCAAGCTCTAACTCTCCTAAATCTTGCTGGGGTAAATAAAAATCAACATAAATGGGATCCAATGCCTGTAATGTAGTAACCGTATCCCCCACATTAAGATACTGCCCTGGATTAATTCTATTGATACCTAATTGACCCGCAAAAGGAGCACGGATTGTCTTTTTTTGCGCAGTTGCAGCTTGCTCTGCAACTTGGGCTTGTAAATTTTTGAGGTTCCATTCATCAGTATCTACCGTTTGTTTACTTACTGCATGCACAGCAAATTGTGCCTTATTACGTTTATAGGTAATTTTTGCCAGTTCGACCTGAGCTTGTAATGAATGCAACAATCCAAGTTCGGTTCCTGCATTTAATTGCACCAAAAGAGCACCCTTTTTAACTGTTGCGCCGGGCGTAAAGTAGATTGTCTTTACCATACCCGCAAGCTCTGTAGTTACATTCACACCAAGGCGTGTACGCATACTACCCACTGCTTTTAAAGATGGTTGCCATAATGAAGCTTCTACTTTCATCGTGGATACCGTCACTGCAGGTGACTGCGATTTGAGGAAAAATTGATTTCTCATATAGTTAGTAAAAGCTTTCCAACCAAAAATCAGACCGAAAAGAATCCCCACGACAATTAACATAACAATCATCTGTTTTTTCAAAAAAATTTCTTTCATCATAGACACTCTTTGACACACCAGGGTTTATGCCACCAGCCCCCACCTAAGGCCTGGAATAATGCAGCCGTATCGCTGTAACGCAGAGCTTGAGCTTGGATACGACTAAGTCGCGTCTGTTGGTACTGCTGTTGCGCGTTTAATAAATTGATGTAACTTACCCCACCTAGACGATATTGTTTTAATGTAAGATTTAAAGCATCCCGCGCTGCATTTTCTGCTTTTATTTGTGCTTGCAATGTTCGTGCATCTACTTCTAATCCTCTTAAAACATCTGCTACGCTTTGAAAAGCTTGTAATACGGTTTGTCTGTACTGTGCAGCAGTCTGTTGATACGCTGCCATTGCAGCACGTCGTTGTGCCATTAAGGCCCCACCATGGAACAAGGGCTGAACTACTTGCCCGGTTAAAGCCCAAACCTCATTTTTTTTGGTGAACAGGTTTGCAAAGGACGTATTAAGCCATCCCTCATTGGCAGTAATGGTAAATTGCGGGAATAAATTCGCTGTTGCTACCCCAATTTGAGCACATGCTTGATGAAGCAAGGCTTCTGACGCACGCACATCAGGGCGTTGGCGCACAAGATTTGAGGGCAAACTCACCGGCAGCTCGCGGGGTAATTTTAAGCGATCCAATCTAATAATAGGTAAAGGGGCTTCCGGAAAAACTCCTACAAGCGTCGATAAAGCGTGTTTAGCCTGAGATAAGCTTTTTTGAAGTGGCGGCAAAGTCGCTTTGGTTTGCTCAAGTAAGGTCTGTTGGGTCAGTACATTCTCTTGGGAAACACCTCCCAACCGATATTGTTTGTTTAAAATATCAAGAAGTCCTTGTTGTGCCTTGATTAAATCAATAGTCGCATCAATTTGTGCCTGAAATGACGCAATTGCTACTGATGTAGTAACAATATTAGAAGTCAAGGTCAAATAAGCAGCAATTACTTGAAAGTTCTGATAATCAACCTGGGCTTTTAATGCTTCAATTTGCCGTCGTGCTCCCCCGAAAACATCTAATGTGTAGGATAAATTAAACGAAGTATAAACGAGATTAAATGTCAAACTCTCATTTGGCAAACCAATTTGTACCCCAGAATAACGCTGTCTTTGCATCATCTGACTTGCATCGATTGCTGGCCACATGGAATTGCCAATTTGAACTTTGAGGTTTTCCTGAGCTTGACGTAAAGCGGCTGAAGCCGCAGCTAAATTGGGGCTATTGGTTAAACCCATGCGAATGAGTTGATTCAATTCCGGTGAGTGATAAAGCTCCCACCACAATAAAGGAATATCTTTATTAGTAATAAAAGCTTGTGCTTGACCACCTGCTCCAGGAGTGCTTACGGTTTTTTCCGGTAGCGGTTTTTCAGTATATTTTTTGACCTTAGGTGGATTGGGTGAATGAAAATCAGGTCCAACCATACACGAAGTTTGCAGCACCGTGCTTAGCGACATGAGGATAAAAACTTTTAGATGCTGTCTCAAATCAAACACTAACTACAATCCTTTGCAAATCATCTCATGAATAATCATTAATTTATCATGGATCAGAATGGGTTGACAGTTTTCCTGAAACTGAATTGTCATTTTATTGAATGCATTTTTAGCTCAACACCATTGAACAACAAATAATCATAAAGTATAATTGACGATATTCTGCGTGTTTATGACCTCTCTCATAGATTCATTGAAGCCAATAGAGGAAATGAATTATGCCTGCTGTAAAAATCACAGGAATGGGATGTTATTTACCCAGAAACAAAGTCCTTTCTACAGAACTGGATTTTCAACTTAATTTACCTACAGGAAGTGTACAGAAAAAATCTGGATTAATTTCACGCCACTTTGCATCCCCAGATGAAACAACTTCTTATATGGGCGCACAGGCAGCGCTGGTTGCAGTAAGGCAAGCAAATATTCAATTAGCGGAAATTGATGCCATCATCAGTGCTTGTGGCGTAGGGGAACAAGCTATTCCCTGTACTTCAGCATTAATTCAAAAACAATTGGGCATGGAGCAATCAGGAACAGCTTGTTTTGACGTCAACAGTACGTGTTTAAGTTTTATTAGTGCCTTAGACATTGCTTCGTATTTAGTCGATGGAGAACGATATAAACGAGTTCTTATTGTTTCCAGTGACATTGCTTCAGCAGGATTAAATTGGCAAGATATGGAAACGTGCACCATTTTTGGCGATGGAGCTGCAGCGTGTATCCTTGAAAAAAGCGATGGAACAAATCGAATTTTATCGTCACATCATGAGACGCACAGTATTGGTTCTTCTTTCTGCCAAATTGAAGCCGGAGGTACTCGTTTGACAAAAAATCCGTTATCGAGCATAGAAAAAAGCCTATTTTATATGGAAGGTAAAAAAGTATTCAAACTCGCCTCTAAATTATTAGATAGCCTCATGGAAAATCTTTTAGACAAAGCCAATCTCTCCATGAATGACATTGATTGGTTTGTCCCCCATCAAGCAAGTTTGCTCGCGATGCATCATGTGCAAAAAAGATTGAATATTCCACCTGAAAAATTCGTTTCAATTTATCCCTATCATGGAAATCAAATTGCAGCTTCCATTCCTACAGCATTATGCACTTTAGTTGACAGCAAACAATTGCATCGCGGACAATTAGTGCTGTTAATGGGCACAGGTGCTGGTTTAGCCGCTGGTGGTTTGATTTTGGAGTTTTAATATGGTCTGCGTTGTTACCGGAGCAACAGGTTGTCTTGGACTCAATTTAACTCAGCGATTGGTCACAAACGGTTATGAGGTAATTGCTTTAGGGCGCAATGAACAGCTTGGTAAAATCATTTCCCAATCTGGCGCACGATTTATAGCCATAGACTTGCTTGATAAAGAGAAATTAAAAAAAGTAACTCGGGATGCCCAAACCATTTTTCACTGTGCCGCTCTTTCTAGCCCGTGGGGACGATATAAAGATTTTTATAAATCTAATGTTCTAGGCACCCAGCATGTCATTGAAGCAACGCTCCCCAATACCCGACTAGTTCATGTTTCATCACCAAGTATTTATTTTAATTTCACCGAACAACATAATATTAAGGAGGATGCAGCATTACCCTCAAAACCAGCCAACTATTATATAAAAACCAAATTACTCGCGGAATCTCTGGTGGATAAGGCCTATCAGGAAAAAAATATGGATGTGATTACCTTACGCCCGCGTGCTATTTTCGGCCCTTACGATCGCGCCATTTTCCCGCGTATACTCCAAAATGAAAAAAACGGTATCCTGCCTATCATTGGTAATGGGGAAAACATAATCGATATTACCTACGTCGAAAATGTAGTAGAAAGTTTACTTTTGGCGGCACACGCAGATCAACGATTTTGCGGCAAAAAGTACAATATCACTAATGACGAGCCACAGACTTTAATGGCCATTATTTCGAAACTGTTTAGTGCCTTACAAAAACCATTGATACCCCAATTTATCCCCTATTCAATTGCAAAAATATATGCTGGGTGCGTGGAAAAACTCTATAATTTTCCATTTATACATAAAGAACCACGTTTAACACGCTACAGTGCTGCTGTTTTATGTATGGGACAAACCTTAAATATCGAAGCAGCGAAAAAAGATTTAGGTTATCAACCGCAAATCAATATAAATCAAGGAATAGAAGGTTTTGCCGAGTGGTATCGAAGATCATGATAAAGTATCGATTATTTGAAGCGGGATATTGCACACATTGTGAGCGAATGACTTTAAAAAGCGGTCGTTGGAAGCAATGTGAATACCCTGCAATCTGTGCGTTAATCAAACACCCACTTCAAGGTTATATTCTCTTTGATACAGGCTATAGCAGCCGCTTCAAGGAGTTAACGCAAAAATTCCCTTTTTCCATTTACCGACATTTAACACCCATGGTGTTAAAAAAATCGCTTAAAGAACAACTAGAAGAGAACGATATCCAATCCTCGGAGATTAAAGCAATTGTGATTTCGCATTTTCATGCGGATCACATCGGTGGTTTAAAAGATTTCCCTAATGCCCAATTTTTCTGTCATCCTGATGCCATAAACAATATCCGTCAAAAAAAAGGACTAAAAACATTGATACAGGGATTTTTACCCGGACTACTACCGAAAGACTTTTATGAACGTTTGGTTGTGTTAAAAAATGAAGTGGCGCTGAAATCAAATCTATCACCCTTCACTAGCGGATTTGATCTTTTTGGTGATGAACAACTTATTGCCATTCCTTTGCCAGGTCATGCTAAAGGACAAATTGGTTTGTATTTTAAAGCAGTCCAAGAAACCTTTTTGGTTGCAGACAGTTGCTGGCACCAGGAAACTTTTAAGGAATTCATTTTTCCAAGTAATCTCACTTATTTGATCCACGATAATAAAGAGGCTTATCAGCAAACAATCAAGAAATTGCATCAACTTTTTAAAAATAATAAAGAAATTGATATTATTCCCGCTCATTGCCAACATATACGAGCTCGTCTTTTGAGAGACAACAATGATGCTTAGGCTGCTTTATTACTACTTTAGGACCCATTTTCTTAAGAAACGTTTCAAATCAAGGGAGCAATTAACTGCTTATCAGGAAAAAAGATTCAAAAAGCTCGTGAAAACGACATTATACAAATCCCCTTTTTATCAACCCTATTTGCATAAACCTCTCAATGAATGGCCAATTATTAACAAAAAAATAATGATGCATCATTTTGATGAGATAAATACCGTACAAATAAAAAAAGACCATGCATTGCAACTGGCTTTAAACGCTGAAAGTACACGTGATTTTTCTGCTTTAATCAAAGGTATCGCAGTTGGACTTTCCTCTGGAACATCTGGAAGTCGAGGTTTATTTCTTGCCAGTCAAAAAGAACGTGATGCCTGGGCTGGCATTTTACTGGCTAAAGCGTTACCCAAAGGACTCAAGAGAAAAGAACGCATTGCCTTTTTTCTCAGAGCGAATAGCAAACTCTATACAACATTGAGTAAAAGAAAAAAAATTCAATTTCATTTTTTTGATTTACTCAAACATTTTGAAACCCATATTGATCGTTTAAATGAAATACAACCTACTATTATATCAGCACCAGCTTCTGTACTACTGGCTTTAGCCAAAGAAAAACACCGTTTATCAATTACCCCTGAAAAAATATTTGCTGTTGCCGAAGTTTTAGAAAAACGCGATGAACGTATTATCAGCAACATCTTTCAATGTCAGGTAGCACAAGTCTATCAATGCACTGAAGGTTTTTTAGCCATCAATGATAAAGAAAGTAATCATTTATTAATGAATGAAGAATATTTAATTATTGAAAAAGAATGGCTGGATCAAAAGCGATTTGTTCCTATAATCACTGATCTACTGCGTACAACACAACCAATCATCCGTTATCGTTTAGATGATGTCTTAATTGAAGAAAAATCAAATGGCGTTTTTACTCAGCTGGCAGGAATTGAAGGTCGTGTAGGTGATATTTGTTATGCGACCAAAGATAATAAAGTGCTACCTCTCTTTGCCGATCTCATTCGTCAGAAAATGGCCTCCTTTTCTTTAGAATTCGAGGATTACACTATCCAGCAACATGCCTTAAATCAATTTACGATCCAAACCCTTCCTGATTTATTAGAAAAAGAAGCATTAATTGCCCATCTAAACGAGCTATTTCACTCACAAAATTACGATATCCCCTCATGGCAATGGCAACCTTTTATAAAAAAAGAGTTGGGAGCAAAAAATCGAAGAATCCAGGCACTGCTCTTTGCTCGATAAACTGGACACCAACATTAAGCCACCATGGCAAATTCATTAGGTTTTTTTGAACTCTTTTTTGTGCTTAGGTATGCTGAATTAAACACTGAGAAATATTATTAATTAGTTTCTTCGGAGAAATTAAAATGAATTCAGATGTAACCGACAGAATCATTATTCTGGACACCACCTTAAGAGATGGCGAACAAGCTCCTGGAGCTACCATGACAGTAAAGCAGAAAATTGAAATTGCCAGCGCCCTTGATGATATGGGCGTTGATGTCATTGAAGCAGGTTTTGCTTATGCCTCGAAGGGTGATTTTCAATGTATTAAGCAGATATCTAAACGAATCAAAAATGCTACGGTATCGAGTTTGGCACGAGCAAAAACAGCGGACATCGAAACAGCTGCTAAAGCCATTAAGGACGCTGTCAAACCGAGAATACATACCTTCATTTCCACTTCTGACTTGCATTTGAAGCATCAACTCAAAATGACTCACGATGAAGCTTTAACAGTGATAGAGTCTTCTGTACGATTTGCAAGAAATTTATGCGATGATGTTGAGTGGTCTGCGATGGATGCAACACGTTCTGAAATCGACTTTTTGGCACGAGCAGTTGAAATTGCAATTCATGCTGGTGCTCGAACAATTAATATTCCTGATACGGTAGGATACACCACACCGAATGAGTATTCTCATTTAATTAGAATATTAAAAAACAAAGTTCCTAACATTGATGAGGCTATTTTATCGGTACATTGTCATAACGATTTGGGGTTGGCAGTTGCTAATTCTTTGGCAGCAATTAGCGCAGGTGCAAGACAGATTGAATGTACGATTAATGGTATTGGTGAGCGCGCGGGGAATGCAGCCTTAGAAGAAATTGTGATGACCATTAAAACGAGACAAGACCAGTTTCCTTTTATCCTGAATGTTATTTCTACTCATATTGCTGCTATTTCTCAATTAGTGGAAAAAGCCAGTGGCTTTAGCGTGCAAAAAAATAAAGCCATTGTGGGTGACAATGCATTTTCTCATGAGTCAGGCATCCATCAGGATGGAATGCTGAAGTGCCGAGACACCTACGAGATTATGTCACCTGAATCGGTGGGTTTTTCCAAATCAACTTTGAGCATGGGTAAACATTCTGGCCGCGCTGCGTTTCGTAATAAATTATCTGCTTTAAACATATCGGTCAATGATGAGCACTTTGTTGAATTGTTTAAAAAATTAAAACTATTGGGCACTACTCAAAAAGATATTACCGATGAGGATATCATCGCATTAGTTAAAGGGAAACTATCCATTATACAGGAAGATAAAGGGGTGATTTGGATGGATGGACAATTTATCCCTTGGGACGAAGTACAGATTCCTATTTTGACTCATGGATTGTATTATGCCAGTGCCGTTGTTGAAGGTGAGCGTGCCTATAATGGCAAAATCTTTAAGCTGCATGAGCAAAATAAACGCTTACATCATTCAGCTAAAGTATTAGGATTTGAAATTCCCTATACCACTGATGAACTGGATTCAATTACTAATGAATTGATTCAACGGAACAATTTGCAGGATGCTTATATTCGCCCCATTGCCTGGTGTTCAGATGAAAACACGATGGTCGCTTCACACCCACGTACAGTTCATGTAGCTATTGCCGCTTGGAGGTTAATCCCCCCACAGCAGCAGCTGTAGGGAGTAAAAGAAGAAATTATCGTGATGCTCTTTGAATATCTTTGCCAACGTTGGATACGTCTTTTCCAAAACCGTGAACTGTGCCACAGGAGCTTAGTAAGCCAAGTGTTGCAAAACAAATACTTACAACTGCTATTTTTTTCAGAGTGTTCATAGTTTCCCCTCTCTTTTTTGTTTTTAAAATTTTCCTTCCTGTAGATTATTCTAGACCATTTTTTTATAAAGTTAGAAATTAATAATAAGTTTAAGTCATATGATCATTAATGTATTTTCCAAAAAAATAGTGCTCTATTACCGAATATCACACATATCAAGAGACTAGATTTTCCGCCTGTTCCGTAACTTGTATCTTAAATTACTTGTCATCAACAGTGTGTCCCTGCTTATGGAGCCAACCTAAATAGGCCACTGAAGGTATTGCAGCAGAGTGATTGTTTTGTATTCAATACTTCCCTATAATCGCAGCGGATTTATTAATAAAAAAAGGGGTTTTGTTATGAAAAAATGGATGGTATTGGCTGCGAGTAGCGTGATGATGATGAATGCTCACGCCGATAATAAATCATGGTGTGGTTATAAAGATTATTTTCGTTTGAGTGACGCGTCCCACCCTGGTATCTATGTTGTCAGTGGATTTAACGATCAGGACGTTATACTTCAATTAATTGGTCCTCGCAGTTTTGAAATCAGAGACTCATTTGCATGTCGCAGCGGTTATGCTCATGTTACTGTTGCTTATGATGCCGAGAATTGGTGTGTTCTTGATATTAAAGATGGCCCCTTGATGAACCATCCGACTGTTAGCGCTTCGTGCAACGGAATTCGCTATATTGATACAGTATACGATGGTATGGGCAGCTACTCTTATACTATTAATCTTGATTAATACAACAAAACCTTTGATTAGGATAAAGGCTCAAGGGACTACCTTTATCCCATCTTTCTACCGTGGCTTAGAATAAAGTGCTCCTTTAGTTTTTTTCTTGCCTATATCTAAAGACCAACCACCGCCCAGAGCTTTAATTAACTGGATGCTGGCAACTTGCCGGCGAGTGCGGATGTTGACTAATGAAAGTTCTGATTGTAATGCAGTATTTTCAACAACCACGACCTCCAGAAAAGTTACGAGTCCCCCTTTATACCGATACAACTCTTGATCCCAGGCCCGTTTCGCCGCCCGCGCTGCTGCTTTTTGAGTCCGGTATTCTTTGTCTAGCTGATGAATCGCAATCAAATTATCCTCTACTTCCTGGAATGCAGTTAATACTGTTTGTCGATACCCAGCAACTGTTTCAAAATACTGGGCTTTAGCCTGATTTAATAAACCTCGTAATCGCCCGCCATCAAAAAGTGTTACTTGTGCTACAGGTTGGCTTAAGGACAATAAGCTCTGAGGGCCAAGTGACCAAAAAAGGCTTGGTTTGGAGATGAGATTTGCTAGGGTTCGGCTTTGAAAACCAGCACTTCCCGTTAATTCAAGCGCGGGAAAAAAAGCAGCTCGCGCTACACCAATATTTGCATTTGCAGCCTGAACCCGTGATTCTGCAGCAACAATGTCAGGTCTTCTTTCCAGAATAGTTGATGGCACATTTGGCGCTATTGCTAGAAAAACATGAGGTGATTTAGCCGGACGCAAGGAAAAGTTACTCGGTACTTCTCCAACTAATACCGCGATTGCATGTTCAAACTGAGCTCGTTGTAACCGCATGTCCTCTGCCTGGGTTTTTGCATTCTCCAGTTGCGTTTCTGCTTCATCAACATCAGCTATAGGTGCAGCCCCTCCTTGATAACGATTTTTTGTTAAATAAAGGGCTTGTTGATAGGCAACAACTGTCGTATCCAATATCTGTTGCGCTTCATCACTGCCTCTTAATGCAAAATAATTATTCGCAAGCTCTGCTTGCAAACTCAACCGAATTGAAGCCATATCTGCTGCACTTGCATTCGCACTGCGCTCACTGGCAATAACCGAATTTCGGATACTTCCCCACGCATCCAGCTCATAAGAGAGAAAACTACCCAGCAGAAATTGATTAAAAACAGATGTGGCTGCTGGATTCGCAACCGTTCGTGAATTTTGCTGTCTATCGGCATTGAATAATGCTTGAATCGTGGGAAAAAAATAGGAGCGAGCAACTTGTACTAATGAAGCCGCCTCCTGAAAATGAGCGTAAGCCAATTTCAAATCTTGGTTTGCACGATTTAGTTGGTTTTCCAAATCATTTAATACAGGATCATGAAAAGCCTGCCACCAACCATCTGGGGCAACAATTCGTGGTATAGATTTAATTTCCACCCATTGACCTGGTTCCTTGAAATGTTCGGGAATTGGCATGGCAGGACGATGATATTTTGGAGCAAAAGAGCAGCCCATTAATGTAAAAATGAGAACACTTAGACAAATAGACTTCTTCCCCAGCCATGCTGCAGCGAAAAACTGCTTTGTTAATACGGCGCTCGAATTCTCCAGTGACTTCACATATCTACTTCTGCTCTTGGTTTCTTCTTGCACTTGCTTCATGAAACAACTCGCACAGTTTCCCCATTCCTAATTGCGTCCGGTGGATTAAGTACAACTCGATCACCGGGTAATACTCCGGTGGCAATTTCAACTTTTGAACCAAAATCACGTCGAAGAGTAACGGACTTTAAGACAATCTTATTGTCTTTATCTAATGTTGCTACCTGTAATCCTGGTGCCTGAAAAAGCAAAGTATTGACAGGTAATATGACTGTTTTAGGGGGAATAGGCAAAGTAAACCAAACTTCAGTATAACTTCCAGGAAACAATTCTCCATTTTTATTTGGAGAAACAAATTGAGCAAGTAAAGTACGCGTCTTAGGATCAATCGCTTGTGCTGTTTCAAATAATTTGGCAGGGAAAACTTGCTTTGGATGCTCCGCAAAATGAAGCTCTACGGTCATATCCGGTTTAATTCGAGAAGAAAAATACTGGGGAATTTTTACATATATTCGCAGAGGTTTTGTTTGGGCAATACGAAATAAGGGGGGTGCTGTTGAACTACTCCCAGCGTCAATTAAATCACCAATATCAGTAGCTCGAGCCGTGATGACTCCATCAAAAGGCGCTATGACACGTTGAAAACCGACTAACTCTTGCAAATGCTGCAAATTAGCCTTTGCAGCAAACATCGCCGCTTCCAAGGCTGCAGCCGCGCTCACTTTTTCGTCCGTTTCCTGCTGGGAAACGGATTTCGTTTTTACTAAATTAAGCCAACGTCTCGCAGTAATTTGTGCCAATTGATTATTCGCTATTGCGGTATTCAAATCAGCTCGAGCTTGACGCTCTTGTGCATCAAGCTCAGGCGTTTCAATCACAGCCAGTAAATCACCTTGTTTCACATGGCTGCCAATATCTACATACCATTTTTTTATATAACCATTAGCACGTGCAAAAACAGGTGACTCATGCCAGGCTTGAACATTGCCTGGTAAAATAATTTTGTCCTCTCCTTTCTCTTGCTCTGCTGTCATCACCCGAACTACAGGAACAGCCGCCGCAAGGGTCTCATTACGTAAACTGATCGCTGCAGAAACACGAAAAATAATTATCACCAAAACAATAAATAAAAAAGCAGTAATAGCGATAACAAGTCGTCTATGCTTGGGATCTTTTATATGTGATTGAATTGTTTTAAGCATGTTCCTTCCCTTGCTTCCTTTTCAATTTGCGTTGATGAATGACGTAAAAAACTGCTGGGACAAAAAAGAGTGTAGCCATTGTTGCAAAAGATAACCCGCCTATTACAGCCCTTCCTAATGGAGCATTCTGTTCCCCACCATCCCCAAGCCCTAGTGCCATAGGAAACATACCAATTATCATGGCTAATGCAGTCATCATTACAGGTCGTAAACGGGTCTTTCCTGCTTCAAGCGCTGCTTGCATTGGATTATTTTCAGTTGCAAGATGCTCTCGAGCAAAACTGATAATGAGAATGCTATTTGCTGTTGCAACCCCCATACACATAATTGCTCCTGTTAGGGCAGGCACACTTAATGCAGTATGGGTAATAAATAACATCCAGGTAATTCCAGCAATAGCAGCAGGTAATGCGGTAATAATGATAAAGGGATCAGTCCAAGATTGAAAGTTAATAACAATCAGCAGATAAACTAACAAAATTGAGAATGCTAATCCCCAATACAATCCATTGAATGCATGTTCTTTAGTATCAATCTGCCCACGAATCGCTACAGATGAGCCTTTAGGCAAATCTTTTTGCGTGTCCCTAATAATTCTTTGAATGTCTTTGGTTACTGAGCCTAAATCTCTATCTTGGATAGAAGCAAAAATATCAATCACTGGCTGAACGTTATAATGTGACTCAACAACCGAAGTCACCATACGTTTTAGTTTTGCAATAGAACCTAAAATTTGCTGCTGGCCAGGTAGCATGGTTAAACTTCCAAGCGGAACATTAAGCAAATCATTTAATGAAGTCATCACATATTGCGGTGCTTGGGTAACAATCGGATAAGAAACCCCATTTCTAGGATCCAACCAGAAGGTAGGTGTAGTTTGAAAACTACCCGACAGGGTAACCAACAAATCAGTAGCGACATTGAGCTGTGTATATCCGAGTTCCTTTGCCAAACTACGATCGACATCTACAAAAAATTCAGGGTAATTATTAGATTGTCTTATGCGCACATCAGTAAGTCCTGGAACTCGTTTTAACTGATTCATTAGGCTATTCGCATAATGCGCATTGTCTTTTTCTTTTAAGCCAATAACCTGAATGTTAATCGGCGAAGGCAAACCAAAATTAATAATTTGATTTACGATATCTGCGGGTAAAAATGCGAACGTAACTTGTGGAAAATGATCCCTTAGGACAGATCTTAATTGATGCACATAATCCGCACTGGGTCTATGCCCATCTTTCAAGGAAATTAAAATGTCTGCATCTTCCGGGCCGTTCGTTGCTGAATTGCTGTAGGATAAATTAATCCCACTTACCGGCAAACCAATATTATCAACAATACTTCCCAAATCCCTGGGTGGTATAACCTGCCGAATTACTGTATCAATATTATCCACAGTGCGCGCCGTTTCTTCTACGCGAGTTCCTGTCGGGGCACTAATATGTAATTTAATTTGCCCCGCATCGACGTCAGGGAAAAAATTCGAACCAAGCCAAGGCCAGAGCAATACTATTGAAATACCCACAAAAGCTAGAAAACTGGGAATAAAAACTTTAGCGTTATTCAATACCCAAGATAATGACTCAGAATACCGCAAACGTAATACCGTAAATTTTTCCTCGAATGCTTCATGGAGGCGAGAAAAACGACCCTTATTTTTCTCTTCAGATGGCTCATGTTTGTGTAGCCAATACTTTGCCAAAGTAGCAACAAGTGTTCTGGATAAAATATAAGACATAAGCATGGCAAAAATTACTGCTTCAGCTAAAGGTACAAATAAATATTGAGCCACTCCCCCTAAATAAAACATTGGTACGAAAACAATACAAATACATAAAGTTGATACAAGCGCAGGGATTGCAATCTGTTTCGCACCATCAAGAATAGCTTGTTCTACTTCCTTACCTTGCTCCAGATTCCAGTTTATATTTTCAATAGCAACTGTAGCATCATCAACTAAAATACCTACAGCAAGCGCTAAACCACCCAAGGTCATTATATTGATTGTTTCCCCTAAAGCAGAAAGAATAGTAATCGATGCAATAATGGATAAGGGAATCGACAAAGTGATAATCAAAGTGCTACGCAGGCTGCCTAAAAAGAGTAAAATCATAAGTCCCGTTAATGCCGCAGCAATTACACCTTCAGTAATAACTCCCCGGATAGCGGCCGTCACAAAGATTGATTGATCCGCAAAATACGATAAATTAAGTCCTGCAGGGAGCATTTCCTTAACTTTAGGCAATAAAGCTTTAACTCGATGTACAATGTCTAAAGTGGATGCACTCCCTGTTTTTTGAACAGACATCATTACTGCCCGTTGTCCATCAACTCGCACTATATTGGTTTGTGGTGCAAATCCATCTCGAACATGGGCAACGTCACGGATATATAAAACTCGACCTGGGGTAGATTTAACCGGCGCTTCATTTAAAGCAACTGCTGAAAGCGGGCTACCATTTAATTTAACTATGTATTCATACTGACCTATTTTTTGTGTTCCTGCAGGTATAATAAGGTTTTGTGCAAGAATTGCATTATTAATATCTTGTGCAGAAACTCCATAAGTTTGCATCGCTGGAATGTCCAAATCAACCTGAATTTGGCGTACTTTTCCTCCATAAGGATACGGTAACGCGGCTCCTTGGACTGTTGCAAGTTGCGTACGAAGAAAGTTATTCCCCAAATCATTTAACTTTTGTTCTGGGATTGTAGCGCTCGACAATACAAGTTGTAACACAGGAACTGTTGATGCCTTATAGTTCAGTATTAATGGTGGTAAAGTCCCTGGCGGTAAATTACGCAACATCGTTTGTGCAATTGCCGTGACCTGACTCAAAGCCATGTCGACATTAACATTAGGGTGGAAGAACAATTTGACCACGCTGACGCCAATGAGTGATTCAGACTCAATATGTTCAATATCATTCACTGTAGTCGTTACCGCACGCTCAAACACGCTCGTAATGCGGTTACCCATTTCATCAGGAGGTAAACCAGTGAAACTCCATACAACACTCACAACAGGAATATTGATGTCTGGAAAGATATCTGTAGGAGTTCGCATTATTGCTAAAGGCCCAATAATGAGAAGCATTAAAGCCATTACAATAAACGTGTAAGGTCGCGAAAGTGCAATCCATACAATCCACATAAATATCCATATCAAACTATTCTAAAGGAGACTCATTATATCAATGAAATACATAAAATTTTAAGACGAAACAGGAGTTTTTATTATTTAATTGTGCGCTCAAAGTGGTATTTGCAGAGTTCTTGTTTTTTATTGAATGTCTTCAATGAATAATTATCCTTAAGTAAGGTCAAACTCCTGGCCACAACGGGCAAAACCAGCAAAACCATACGCTTTAGCATCAGGTAACTCGCCATCATTGTAATGATATAACCAGAGCTTTGCTTTAATTTTGGGATCCAATGCAGCTAACTGATTGAAATGAGAGTGTACCCCACTGGGAGTTTCCATAGTTTCGCAATCGTGAAAAATAAGCGTTGCATCTCGATAATATTTTTCAAAACGCTCTGGAGTAAACCGTGCATCAGTCGTGATAAAAAAAGTTTTCCCTTTAAAACCAATGGCCAGACCATAGCTTGGCATCAACTTCTTGTTCGAGTAAATATGAATAGTTTGCACTAAATTTAGCCTCACCCCTTCCCAATTAAAAATGTGCTCATCCTTGACCAAATGCACCACAAAATAATCACTTAAAATTGCCTCTCTATCATCAAGTGTTTTCAATCCTCCACTCAAGCTGTGCTCCCATAATCGATGAACTAAATCTTTATGAATGATTAACTGAGGTGATCCATTGGAAGAAGCAAACTTACGTTGAAAGGCAAACCACTCGATACCCCCTATGTGATCGGCATGTAAATGGCTAATATAAACTGCATCAATATCTTGAGGACGATATCCGGCTTTAGTTAATGAAAAACGGATATCCGTGCCACAATCTATCAATAGTTTCTTACCACTATCCGTAAAAAGTAGCATGTTTGATTGAAAGTTTCCGAAATCCGTTCCGATACCACTACCCGCCCCTAAAAATAACAATTTCATGAACTAATCCCTGAACTAAGTTAAGGATCAAGTCTGAGCTTGTCCTAAAAATTCCCTAAGAAACAGATATCTTCTTCATTAAAGAATAGCATTTAAAATTAGTTATTAGAAATAGCTCAAGTATTATAAATGAGCTATTCTCAATATAAGTGGATAAGCCAAAACGGGTTAAACGTGCTAGGAAAACTCCATCTTAAAGATACACGTCTTCTATACTATTTTTTCTTCTTTCTAGCAATCACGCTTGTGAGTCTTATCCTTTGTTTGTTTTTATTAAAACACATTGCTGTTCAGGAAGTTATCGATGGAGAGGAACGTTATCAATTGTTTACATTAGCGAACCAACTTCGCCAGAGCTCTGATGATTTAACTGAATTGTCTCGTCTTTACGTAATCACTGGTGAAAAAAAGTACTATGATCACTATAATGAAACTCTGGCGATACGTAATGGTACCTCTCCTCGCCCTGTAAATTATGACGAGTTGTATTGGGATTTGGTCATTGGTGATAAACGACCTCAACCTTATGGTCCAGCAAAATCATTAGCGGCAATGATGTTGGAGCATCGTTTTACTCTAAAAGAATTCTCCTTACTGACTCAGGCTGAGAATGAAAGCAAAAAACTTGCAGAAACTGAAATCAAAGCGATGAATCTGGTTCAAGGAAAATATCCCGATAAATCAGGGAATTACACAATTATTGGAAAACCAAATCGCCAGTTAGCCCAACAAATGGTTTTTGGCGATGACTATTTGCAAGCAAAATTAAAAGTGATGAAACCCCTAAAGGAGTTTTTTACTCACATAAATGCTCGAACATTCTTACTCAATGAAAAAATTGATCTTGAAATGTCAAAAATTATTGCTTTAGCGCTTGTTCTCTCAGTTCTATCAACCCTGCTTATGCTCTTTTTTATCATTCATGCATTAAAAACATTATCTAAAGTAAATGAGGAAAATGATCTTTTATTATTGAATATTTTGCCAGAGTCGATTGCCTCACGCTTGAAAATGGGAGAAGAAGATATTGCAGATGAATATTCCCAAGCCAGTGTTATGTTTGCAGATATTATTAATTTTACTCAGTTAACTGATCAATTAGGTGCAAAAAAAACAGTAAATATTTTAAATTTATTATTTGCTGAACTCGACAAACTTACCGAAAAATATCATATAGAAAAAGTTAAAACCATTGGTGATAACTATATGGCTGTATCAGGTGTTCCCGAACAAACAACACGACATGCAATCAACATTGCGAATTATGCTTTAGCTATTCTGGAAAAAATGCAGACATTCAATCAAGAAAATCAGATGCAACTCCAACTTCGCATTGGCATCACCTATGGTACTGTCATTGCGGGGATAATTGGTCATAAAAAGTTTGTTTATGACATATGGGGGAACGTGGTTAACTTAGCCAGCCGACTGGAAGAAACCTCTCTCCCCAATAAAATCCAAATCTCGGAAAAAATGGCGTTTATGCTCCAAGATGAATTCGTTGTTGAACCACGAGGAACTTTGGAAATGAAAGGAATTGGTGATATAAAGACCTATTTTCTTCTTAGAAGAAAAGAAAAATAAAACTACGGATGTTTTATTCGCCTTTATGGCACCGAGGACATATCCCATAAATATTTAATGCATGATCGGTCATCTGAAAATGTGCGCGTTCAGCTATTGTTTTTTGTCTTTGTTCAATAATATCATCAACAAATTCTTCAACACACCCACATTTGATGCAAACCAGGTGATCATGGTGGGCTCCCTGACTCAATTCAAATACTGAGTGTCCCCCTTCAAAATTATGACGAGTAACTAATCCTGCTGCCTCAAATTGTGTTAATACACGATAAACCGTCGCGAGGCCAACATCTTCCCCTGTTTCTAATAATGCCTTGTAAACACCTTCCGCACTTAAATGATGATTGGGCGATTGCTCCAGAATTTGTAATACTTTTAAACGCGGTAAAGTAATTTTCAGTCCAGCATTCTTAAGCTGCTTACTTTCTTCCATTAATGCTCCAGGTGTCTTTCAGTAAATGACGTGTTATTATGGCGAAATTTTTCACGATAGGCAAAATAATGAGAATAATAATTTTTCTACTTGGAATTGTATTTACTTTAACCCTTACCCAATGTTCCTCTTTTGATCTATCTCGACGAGTAGTTCAGCAAGGGAATTTATTACCACAATCAAAAATTGACCGTCTCAAAATAGGAATGAGTAAGAATGATGTTGCTATATTAATGGGAACCAGTTTGTTAAGCCCCACATTTTATAATGATCGCTGGGACTATGCATACACCTGGCGTAGAGGTCATGGATATATGACTATGTCTACAGTCAGTTTATATTTCCGCAACAATACCCTGACGCATATAGAACGCAGCAAACTAAAACCAGGTGTGGCGTCACTTAATCACCCCAATATCAATCAAGAATAACCTAATGCTTGCGTAGCTTAAATAAAACTGAAGATTCATGCCCGTCCCACGACTTGTTAGTGGCGGCGGGACGTCGGTAGCGATGTGGATAAGATTCAGAGTCTGCTTAGAGGAGCTAAACGCGACGACGAGTACTTGTTGCCTTTTGACGTCGTTTCTCTTTGGGATCTAAAACCAAAGGTCTGTATATTTCTATCCTATCGCCTTCTTGAAGTACCTGTTGCAAAGAAACTTGTTTTGCATAAATCCCTACAGGCATTTCTCGTGTTTCTGGATGTGTGTTATATATCTCTGATGCATCAAGTGCATCAAAAACTGTTGCACCTTGTTGGAGATCTAAAGTCATATGCACCGTGGTCTTGTCTACAGCCACATAAACTAACTCAACCTTCACCATAAATTACCTTGGCTCTCTCACAAAATGAATCAACCATTTTATCCGTTACTTGCTCAAATACAGGACCAAGCAACATGGAAAACATTCGTCCTGCAAATTCAAATTCTAAATCAAACGAGATTTTGCACCCTTCTTCAACTTCATCAAAACGCCAAAAACCTTCTAAATGACTGAATGGACCATCAACAAGACGAATTTCTATCATCTTATTAATTTGCAACCGATTACGTGTGGTAAAGGACTTACTCATACCGGCAGCACCAATAACTAAAGTGGCCTGCACCTCATCTTCATCACGATGATGCACTAAGCTTTCTGCGCAATAAGGTAGAAATTCCGCATAACGCTCTACTTCATTCACCAACGAAAACATTTGCTCGCACGTATAAGTGACCGTGCGTGACTTTTTCACTATGGGCATTATGCTTCTCCCCGAATTTTATGTCTAAACCAAAGACTAAGCTCTGTAATTTCCTCAAAACAAATTGAGTGTTCCATAGGATATTTATAGTAAGAAATATGTTCATATCCTTTTTTCAATAGCCAATCTTTACTTGATTCAGTCCATTGAGGTAAAACCAGGGGATCAAATTGTCCGGCCCCCATAAAAAAAGGTGTGCTTTTATCCAGATTTGGCCTGCTATGCACAGCTAAAGGCAAATAAGCAGACAAGGCGACAACTCCTCCTAAACGAGCCGGTGTATGAAGAGCCGTATGTAATGCCATAGCTCCCCCTTGTGAAAATCCTGCCAGGAAAATCTGATTGTAGGCAAAACCATCATTTAGTTGTTCATCCATAACTTTACGAATCAGCAACTCTGATTGTTCAATTCCTTCTTTATCTTCTCTATCAATTAATTTGACACCGATAATATCATACCAAGCAGGCATCACCATCCCGCCATTTAATGTTACTGGCCTCTGGGGTGCATTAATAAATACGTGGCGTATCTCTACATCAGTAATCGTTAACTGATCGACTAAACTCATCATATCGGAAGCATCAGCCCCTAAACCATGCATCCAAATAACACATGCTTGTGTTTGAGCCTGTGACTCATTTATAAATACATTCAAAACAAATCCCCTCACAGACAAAAAAGAGAAATTATCGCTAATGCATCAACACAGTGCAAGTTATATACTCCCGATATTTAATAGAAATTTTTATTGACGGAACAACAAACAAAATGATTAATATGAAATCACGAATACCGCCCATTCTATTCCATTTTTACTCAACATGAATTATAGTTCGATAGTGTGAATTAATTAGCGGCAAAAGATGTTTGATAAAGAAGAACCATTTACCCTTACGATGCTGGGGACGGATACAGTATATACTCCCTCTCTAAAAAGCAAGAAAAAACCTAAACCCCTAAAAAAAGGGGATATAGTTCAGGAATATTATCCTAAGGGAGAAACTCTAAGTATTGTTTCTACATTGATTAAAACAGAAGAAACCCCTCTAATTAATCGCAAACAACTTGCTCCTTATCAATCTTCAGAAGTCGTTGTTGTTAATGGGCCAAAAACAGACGGAAGCGATGTTGGCGAAAAAATTGGGATTGGCCTTGGTATTGCTTTAAATGCTCTTGTCCGTGGACAAACTAAGCTTAATGATATTGCACATAGTAGAGGCGGCGTTGAATCCATTCTGATCGCCCATGAACTCGATGCGATAAAGAAAGCCATTCAGTCCTGTGAAAATTTTGAACAATTAATCAAAGGGCTCACGCAACAACAAACTGCACGAAAAAGTGGTAAACCATTTAATAATACTCCTGATATCATTAAGTCTTTATTAACTCAATTACCTACAGACAAACAAGACCAAGAGCGATGGTTTAATGCACTAAAAACTAATATTGCTGATGCATCAATGAATCTTTTTATCATTGATCCAGTTCCTGGAGACTGTTGGCCAGTAACATGGTATGACGACCGATTTTTTACTCTCCCATCTTTTGTTAAACATGCTGAATTTGTCTATTACGAAAATGAACGCTCTGATTGGGGCTTTACCCCAATCTTTGTTGAGGCTTCGAATTCAGAACAAACAATAGTTCGACATACCCTCCCAGGACATCACGGTACAGGCTCTGCTGGAACTGATACATCCCAGCAAAACGTCGTCGTTTCCCCAGATAAAACCAAAGCGACTCATGTTCAAAAATTAATGATTTTTAAATTACTTAATTTTTTAACATCACATGGGGTTGCATTTAAAGATGCACGAGAAATTTTTCATGAGCCAACTGGCTTAGGTAAAAAATATCTCTCATTTCTGGAAGAAATACACATTAACGAAGGCATCAATGTAGCAAAGCTTGATTTTCCAACTATATTTCGCAAGCTCTATGACAAAATTTATGAAAATAGAGCAGCATATGAAGCGTTTAATGCGACTCATTACACATTTATGGGAGTCGCCCCCCAAAGAAAAATGCTGCGCACTGGCCATAAATACGGTCTTTTAACAGAAGTTTTTCCCAAAAGTATCGGATATGTTAATGAAGAACACAGTACATTAATGAAAGAGTATTTCTTTAAAATACTCCAAGTTGATTCACATGAAGATTATAGTTTGGCTGCATTGATTAAATCAGCACAAAATGTCCTATCCAAAAACATTAGAAAAATATCTAATCTTTCATCTTCTCTTACTGAGCACTCAATTGCAGCAACAGCCATACTTGACAGTGAAACTGCACGCCAAGATGTTTTAAGTTCTTTTGGCGCCTTAATACAAAGAGTAAACCAACAATATCTAAACGATGATTGGAGCGAAAATGGCAAACAAAAAGAAAAAGAAGATCTTTTTGCAGCAATCATCGACATATTTCAAGAATTTAATGAATTATTAAAAATTGAAAATCCAACCATAAAAGAATTTGTAGTAAACCTGATTGATTTAAGTTTAAAAGGAATTACTCAGACGGTTGGACAACAACACGCAAACTTTAAAGAAGAATTGAATCGTTTGCAAACACCAACTGATACCAATTTAAAACACTTTTTTAACTCCTTATTGACTCAGATTAATAAAGATGAAAGTTATTCAGGTACAGAAATTAATCCGGAAATTATTAGGATTTTCGAAAGCGAGGAATTTGCTCAATTAGCCGATTATCCAATAGTTATAAAAATAGCTTACATTTGCCGGCAATTGGACGGAAAACTACCTAAAAACGAAACTGAAGAAAGTTTAATTGAACAACTAACAGCTCGATTTGAAGATCATTATGGGAGCTCTTTTAGTGAATTTGAGAAATTGTTTCATCAGATCGGAATCTTTATTAATGACACTGCAGCACTAGGTCGATTATTTGTTTCTGAGGAAGCTATTTTCAATAAGCATGAACTATCCCTCCGAAAAGAAGCTAAAACACTAATCGATATCGCTGCACAAAAATTTTATCGAGACAGACCCAATGCCCTCCCTGCGCCTGCGGAAAAAGGCACCTTCCAAGAGTTAGTCGAACGACATGCTATCAATAAATACGGTGTCGTTGATAGACTCAAACACGAAAATGCTGATTTAGATCAGCAAAATCGGCAATTAATTGCTCGCATCGACACGATGCAGGAGCAAATAGCGGAAAAGGAAGTTGCATTAATAGCTGAAAGAAGCAAAAAAAACGAATACCGAGCCGCGCTGAATGATGATAAAGAAGCAGAGTATTTATTGCTCATTAACAAGAAGCTGATTCCTTTAACAAATGAATATTTAGCGTTACTCAAGTCTCAATTATCCCATAGACCTAAAGAGTTAGAACAAGATGATGAAATAAAAAAAGAAGATGATAAACTAAATATCAAAATCAAAAGAACAACCGGGTTGCTTAATGTTTTGCAGAATCAAGAAAAATACCCTCATCCTGAAATGCGCTTGCGCGTATTTTACAAAAAATTGGGCCGTGTTGAAGCAGAACTCAAAAAACATCGTGATGCCGACTGGGAACGATATTTTCAAAATACCTTAATTGCCGTAGGAATTCTTGCAAGTCTTGGCCTAGGATTAATTGCACTCGCCGTTTATACTTATGCAGGCTATTCATCGACAAAATCGATGTACTTCTGGCAATCTTCTGGAGAGAATGTTGTCTCAAAAATGAGTCAATATAGAAAAAATCTTGATCTATCGATTGAGGATGACGATGTTAATGAAGAAGTAATTCGCAATGATGGCTTAGTAATATAGTTTGTATTACTTGAATTTTTATTTAAATAAATGGATAGTTAACTCTTTGATCGGTTAAAAACTTTTCCAATGAAACGAATTTACTTTTTATTTATGATTTGCATAACCATATTCCTATTAGGTTGTGGACAAAAAGGAGCTCTTTATTTGCCAGAATCAACAAAAAATGCCACAAGTAGTGAGTAATGAGTGACGCAACGGGCAAAAAATATGAAAATTAAATTTACCAAAATGCATGGCTTAGGCAATGATTTCATAGTGATCGATGGAGTCCATCAAACAATCGATCTAAGTCCACAACAAATCGCCAGTATGGCTCAGCGCAATACCGGCGTTGGTTTTGATCAATGTTTACTTATTGAATCAGGCCAGCAGGATGGCATCGACTTTAACTATCGAATTTTCAATGGGGATGGTCAGGAAGTTGGTCAATGTGGGAATGGAGCTCGCTGCCTTGCTTTATTTGCAAAATACTATGGGTTAACTGACAAAAATCACTTAACTGTGGCAACGTCCACTACACAGATGAAATTACATATCAATACAGACTCAAGTGTCAGTGTCGATATGGGTATTCCACAATTAACCCCCTCAGCCATTCCTCTCAAAGCAAAACAACAAGCTTCCTTATATTCTTTGGAGCTTGCGTATAATCAAAAAATAAGTTTCCATGCACTAAGTGTGGGCAATCCACATGCAGTATTATTAGTAGAGAATACGGAAGCTGCACCAGTTCATACTCTTGGGAAACAAATTAGCCTGCATCCAGACTTTCCTGAGCAGGCAAATGTTGGATTTATGCAAATTGTAAACCCAAAGCATATCAAATTACGAGTTTATGAACGCGGCTGTGGAGAAACACAAGCATGTGGAAGTGGCGCTGTTGCAGCGGCCGCTGTGGGTCGTTTATACCATCAACTAGACAAAAAAATCACGGTCACCTTACCTGGCGGTGATTTGTTTATTGACTGGCCAACATTTAATGAACCAATCATTCTGACTGGCCCAGCCGTTTTTGTTTATGAAGGTATCCTATTTTAAAGAACATATATTAGGACACCAATTCTGTTGATATATCTTTCATGCAATGCCGTCTTTATGCAAAATTAACACAAGTATTGAATTTTATTTACAAAGAGTTATCCTGAAAGAACGCCTCACACTCGCATCGTTCCAAAATTTATATAAAATTTCTTTCGAAACTCGCCGAAGCAAGAGAAGTGCGAAGAGAAAGCAGAGTGCAGAACCTGAGCGTATACGCAGTCCTATGAGGATTCGAGCACCGCATCGACGACGCAATTTGTCACTTCAGTAAGTTTTTGGAAGAAGTCTATTTTGGAAGCTGGTGCTTGGCTAAAAGGAGAGTGCCATGACAGGAAGCAAAATACAAAGTTTTGATTTATTCAAAGCGGCTATGGGAAACCCAGAGTATTTAACAGAAATCAATAAGGATATAGGAAGCCAAGCCCAATTTTTAACAACTCTTGAAGAAGGAAATTTGACGCTCCCCAATATTGTTGAATCCATTCAAACAGTCAAAAATTCAAAAGCAAAATCTCTCTTGATTATTCACTTGTTAAGTCAAAAAGAATTCTTATCCTCTTTAAAAGGGGACTCATTATTAAACAGATTGATTCTTTCAGATCTCTACATTCCTTCGCGTCTTAACTCTTTGATTCATCAATTAGATTTAACAACGCTATCTACTCAATTGATCAGCAAATTAGAACCCGAAGCAGCGGTCAGTATTCTTTGCTCTGTTCCTCATTTTCATCAGTTAACCATGACACAAATAGAAGCTTTAATCGAACGATACCCACTCTATGAAAGACACAAGGTTTTAACTTATTGGCTCACTCATTTTGTCTCCATGCCTAATTCCCATTACATCTTGGCTCATTTAATGAATATTGCTGGGCACAATATCATTGATGAATTGAGTAAAATGGAACCCAATCAGAAAGAAATAGTCATTATCAATATTATTGAGCATTTGGGATTATTTAATAATTTACCTATTAAATTCCTAGATCATGCAAATCAAGAATCTCATTTGATTTTGGCAATGCGCTTTTATCTTAATGGACATTACAATAAAGCCTATGCAAACTATATTAATCAATTATCTAAAAGATTATTGGATAAAAACCATTCTTTTTCACTCGAAGCAATTGAGTTATTTTTTTTCCTGAACGATAAATTGGCATTTAGAGAGTTAGCAAAAAGAACAGCTCATTTAACAAACCGCTATTTAAGAAATAATGCGCTCAATGGAAATGTTGCATTATTTTATCAAAATAATCGCATTAACATTCAAAGAATGCTGCAAAATGTTCATTTAAATCCACTTTTTCCTAGTGGAGGAGTAAAAGAACAAAGACCATCATCATCAGCTCATCCCGATGAAAACCCCTTTATAGATGGTATAATCAAACATGACAAGTTGATTAATTGTTTTGAGTATTTTTTAATTCACTATAAAGGCGACTCTGGATCAATTGGGAAACTGCTCAATGACTATATGGATTTTTATCAGCAATCAGAAAATCGCAACATTCGGGCCAAAGCAATACACCATATTGGTTTCATGCTAGGACGTTCTGAGTTAGATGGAACAATAAAGGAAGCAATATTTGCTGCTTTCTTAAACCACCCTGATTTTTTTGATGAGCAAGTTACTTATCAATTATTTTTATTTGATGCAAAAAGGATCATTCGTTATTTTGGCCTACGTGGTGGAAAAGAAAATTATCAAAGAGTTATTGATTTGTGTACTTTGGCACTAAAAAATTTGAACTCTGAAAAAAATTCAGAAATTATTCTCGTTGCCCAAAAAGCCCTTTCCGAAGCTCAGCATGAGTTACGTTTTACTAAAGAACAAGGTTTTTTTTCTGGATTGATTAAATGGATCCAACGATGTTGGACTTACGGATGGACTGGTTTTTTTAAATCTAACTCCCCTGATTATGTCATTCCAGAATCATTGGGGCTTAGGGAGAAGAATAAAAAATCATCAAAAGATTGGATAAAAAAATCCATCCCAACTCGGGAGGAAGAGAAAGATCTTCCGGATTTATTAAACGAAATCAATCTACCATTAACACAAGAAAAATTTGAAGACATTATTAAGGCATTAGATAGTTACTCGTTACAAACAGCACCTAAAGAAGAGCTAAGCACAAGGCAAAGACTTCACCGCCTATATCATTACATAATGAAGCGTAAAGAAGAAAATGAGGAACTTTATCGATGGTTAAAAGACAATCAGAATCCATTCATTATCAATCAATTTCGTCTATTGGAGATAATGTTAAAAGAAAGACCTCGCAGTGATGTAGATTCATTACTTGCGCAGATCAATGAAGATTCAGACCATCTGCGCTATGTTTCCAACGAACTAAATTGTCTACTGCCGGAACTGGTAATCAAACCCAGTATCAAACCCTTAAAAAGTTCAGAAAGCACTGACTTTGTAGCAAGCGCAACTAAAGTGCTTTCCGAATATACTTGTGAAGCTGCTGGATATGCACAAAGTGCATTACATTGGGCAGAAGGCTTTTTTGCAAAAATAAAAAATCCTGCAAGAGATGAGGAGCCTTTTGAAGTGGAACATGTTGATTCTTTTAAAAAAAAAATCAGTGGCAAAGGAGTTACTTCGACTTAAGTTTCCATCGCTTATGCATCCAGTTCCATTGCTCGGGATGAGCTAAAATAATGCGTTCTAAAGCTTGATTATAGGCTAACGTATTATAGTATAGCGATTCTTGAGCACTTCCATAATCTGTCCAAGGGATTGGATCATAAAATTCCAAGACATGCTTTCCATTAGGCAATCTATAACCCGCTGCAGGAATTACTGGGACTCCAGTATAGCGAGATAAAGTCGCTAAGCTGCGATAAGTACCTGCCTTTACTCCAAAAAACTCTACAGCAATGCCGTCTCGATTAACCAAAGAAGCATGCTGATCAAGAACAAAAATGACCGCATGATTTTGTTCCAAAGCACCACAAACCTTATCTAGAGAATTCTTTTTAGGAATAACGTTTAAACCTACTTGGTAGTATTGCTTAAATAAGCTTCGTTCAATAAATTTGATTGATAGGGTACGACGTATAAAATGAAACTGCCCTTGAAATTCTTTAAAATTTAATACACCACCTATTGGTGCAACTTCCCAATTGCCAAAGTGTCCAGTAAGAACCAAAACCCCTTTTTGTTGCGCTACAACTGCTAACATGTTCTCGTGGCCACGAACCTCGACTTGATTGCGTAACTTATCTTCAGACATGAAACGCAATTGAATTGCTTCTTTAAAGGATTTAAGTAAATGGGAGTAATAAGATACAGCAAGCCGCCTTTTTTGTGCATCATTTAATTGATCACCATAAACGCGATCAATATTCGCCATAATGACCTGTCGTTTATAAGGTAAAAATTTATAGACGAACCGACCCGGTAAGCTTATAGGCAATTCATTAATTTTTCGTTCTAATTCAGTCACAAGCTTTGATCACCAAACAAGCATTCATACTGGCAAACCCGCGATTAATCGTCAATGCATAAGGCCCTCTTTTTAGAGGCTGATGTTCTGCACTTACAGATAGACCCTTACAGCTGGATGCAATATTTTGCAAATTAGCAATACCAGGCACACAACCAGATGAAAGCGCATAAGTTGTCATTACTGCGTCGATCAGCCCGGAAGCACATATAGTATGTCCCATAGACCATTTGAATGCGGTTACTGGAATTTGCTTCTGGGCAAAAACATTTTGTATTGCCTGAGATTCGCTATAATCTGATTTACTATTACCATTACCGTGGGCAACAATAAAACCTAAATCCTCAGCGCTTACATTAACAAGCTCCAAAGTCCGCTGCATCAACTCTGCCAGTTGTTGTCCGCTTGCATCCAGAGAAAATAACCCTTCTGCTTCCGTAGTAGATAATCCACCAATAATTTCACCATAGCACGTTGCAGAGCGTGCTTGCATACTTGCTTCACTTTCCAATATCAAAGCAGCCGCACCTTCAGCTAAAATTGTGCCATCATGCGCTTCATCAAAAGGTTTTAAATGTTGATGACTTAATACACCTAATTGTTCATAGTAAAACAAGGCTTGGGGTTCAGCTATATCATATGCAACAACCACTGCCCGCTCTGCCTGACCACTACTAATAGCATGATATGCTTCCAACAAAGCTTGCGTTCCACCCACTGCATGGTTCGTTACATTATGATTAGGACCTTTAAATTCATAGGTAATCCCTGTATATGCAAGAACATTGTTAGGTAATATTCGCAATAACCACATTGGATGAACAGTTTCGAAAAGCTGCCCTGCAAATTGCTGCATGTCACCTTGAGTTTTTGCCAGCAAAGGCAAAAAATCATACTGTTGAAAATATTTATTTCCAGGAGAGCCCACAAAAACAGCGGTTTGCTCATTAAACGAATCAGGGACATCAAGAGTATCGCGATAAGCAATCATTTGGCTGTGTTCGATTGCTTGTACCGCAGCATTAATTCCCATCACATCCTGTCGTGAAATAACTTTCAGCAACTTACGATCCGGTAACATTTTTGCAGGATTAAAATCTTTTAACTCTCCAGCCAATCCATGAGGCCAACTTGATAAATCCCAGTGGGTCATTTTAGCAATTCCGTTTTTACCAGAAAGAATCGCATCCCACGTAGCATCAGCAGTAGCGCCTGATGCAGTTAGGGCGCTTCGTCCAGTAATGAATACTCTATTGCTCTGACTCATAGACCTGCTCCTTCAAACTCAGGATGCTTAAATAACAAGCAACTATTTGAGCCACCAAATCCAAAAGAATTGGATAAAACCACACCTAAAGAACGTTCACGCGGCCCATCAACTACATAATCTAAATCACATTCTGGATCTGGAGTCGTTAAATTAGCAGTCTTGGGTATCTGGGCCTGCTCTATAGATTTAACAGATAATACAGCCTCCAGCGCCCCTGCTGCAGCAATCAAATGTCCGGTCTGACTTTTGGTCGAACTTACAGGCAAGTTTCCGATATATTCCCCAAAAACTGCTTTAATTGCATTCGTTTCACTTAAGTCATTCATCTTGGTCGAAGTACCATGTGCATTAATATAATCCACATCAGAAGCCTGTACTCCAGCATCCTGGAGAGCGCGTTCAATTGCTTGAATAGCTCCATCACCATTTGGATGTGAATCAGTAATTCGATAAGAGCTTAAGGAGTTCCCCTCGCCGGCTAGCTCAGCATAAATACGAGCACCGCGCGCTTTTGCTTTACTCCATTCTTCCAAAATTAAAAAAGCAGCACCTTCCCCCAAGACAAAACCATTACGTGTTGCATCAAAAGGTCGACTCGCTGTTTCAGGTGTACTATTATAAGTAGATAATGCACCTAATAAGCAAAAACTGGATAACCCCAAAGGATTAATCATTGAATCAAATCCGCCAGCCAGCATAAAATCCGCTTCGCCTCGACGAATAACTTGCATTGCCAACCCTAAAGCTTGTCCTCCCGAAGCACACGCTGTATGTACCGAGGAAGCATAACCTCTAATTCCAAATTGTTGAATCAATAAAGATAACCCTGAGTTTGGAGTTGTTTTACCAAAATCAGATAATTTGTAAAATTCTCGCGTGTCCGCAAGTAATTTCTCCCAATCCGCTTCACCATCTTGAGCACAAGATTGTTGAAATCGAGACAGATAGTCAAACTCAGCAGTCATCATACCGCTGCCTGTAACTACACCCCACTGTGCTGCCGTTTGTCCTGTAGGCAAGATACCCGCATCAT
Source organism: Legionella parisiensis (assembly GCF_001467945.1). Taxonomy (GTDB): domain Bacteria; phylum Pseudomonadota; class Gammaproteobacteria; order Legionellales; family Legionellaceae; genus Legionella; species Legionella parisiensis. The sequence goes on along the minus strand of NZ_LNYQ01000013.1, from coordinate 24,931 downwards.
CAAACGCTTGTTGCGCTGCCTCAAGAGCATATCGTGTAAAATATACAGAAAAGCGACTACGTTTTGTGGTTAATTTGGGATCGAGTGTAAAATTTTTCACCTCAGCCGCAATATAAGCTGGAAAAGCACTGGCATCAAACTGCTTGATTTCAGCAATGCCCGACCGACCTTCCAATAAATTGGACCATGTGGACTGCACATCAAGTCCTAAAGGAGAAACTGCTCCCAAACCTGTAATAGCCACTCGTCTTTTTTTCACTTTATTTACCTCTGGGAATTAAGTACTACATCCACAACACAAACACGCTTGCCTGCCACCTCACTACGATAAGCCAGGATCAACTCATCTTCTGTTTGTTTTTTGACAGTTACAAAACACTCAAGAATATCACCCGGATAGACGAAATCATTCATTTTTATTCTGCGCAATTCACTCACTTTATAGTGAACTGAATATCCCGCACGTCGAATAAATTCATAGGTCAAATTTAACTTACACTCCAATAATACCGTCAGAGGTAATACGGGCTTCCTAGGGAAATGATCCGCAAAATAAGGTGCTGCTCGTGATATTCTTTTTTCAGCGATTAAACTAACCCCTGGTTCACTGGAGCAAACTCTATCAAAAGTCATGGGCATTACGGGCAATTCCAAACCCATAATGATGTCATCGTTCAATACTGGTGCACTCTCCTGGCTAATAACTGACCAATCCCCAGGACGATTAATTTCAGAAAACTGCTGCCTTACTTCATCCACATCAATAAAATCAGCCATTGGTAGTAAAGGGCCCAAAGCACCTTCAATGCGAAAAACAAGATCATTACCCACCTTGGCTTCGCTCCGGTATTGCATTACCGAATCATCTATATGTTTAATAACTGACTCAAGCAATAATGTCTCACCTACAAAAGCCCGCCGATGCATGGACGCACTGGCGACGATACCAGCAACAGGCCTACGGGTAAAACCCTGCAGCTCCATCACATTCCATGCGGCCAATTGTCCTAGTGTTTCTCCGATTAAAGAAGGGATAAAACAGGGACGCCCCTGTTCATCAACTGTGAGGAATGCATCATTTGATGTAACATGCTTGACTCCACGGATCAACTGTCCAGGAGATGACTCTACTATACGATCAACAAATAAGAATCTCATCAGTATTTATTATGCCCTATTCTCTAGATTTTAGTAACACCAGAATTAAACCTCAGCTCCAGCGGTTTGTTGTTCCTTGGTCGCAGCAACGACTAATTTACAAAACGTTTCAATGGTAAATAACATTGGTATTTCATTGACTTTCATATTTGACTTGAATTGTTCTGCAGGAACTTCACTTAAATAATTTTGCAATGCAATCAAACCTTGTTCAGTGATGATACCACCTTTCTCGAATTCATCTTCTGCCAAATCACCTCGTGCATTTTTTTCCAATTGACCACGAGGAATTTTAATTTTGAATTCTTTTTCCAATTGGAAAACTAAATCAAGAAAATCAATAGATTCAGCGCCTAGATCTGCTATCAATCGACTGTTAAGAGATATTTCTTCTGCATCAATTACTAGCACATCAGCAACAATTTCTCTAACTTTAGGATAAACGTCTGCTACATTCATATTTTGCCCTCAGAAATCAGCTAATTTACAAAGCCCGAAATTATACCATATATTTTTTTAAAGACACAAAATTAAGAGTGGCAAGGCATTAACCAACCTGACTATACCCTGCATCGACAAATAAAGTATGTCCATTAATCATGGATGCTTCGGGTAAGCATAAGAGATAAATGGCATTAGCCACATCTTGTGTTGTTAGAGGTCTATCAGCCAGTGAGCGGGCTTGGTACTCATCAAGTAACTGTTCCCTATTAGGGAAATGCTTTAATGCATCAGTATCAACTACCCCAGCAGAAACAGTATTCACTGTAATGCCGTTAACAGCCAACTCAAGACTCAAAGAACGAACTAAAGCTTCAAGTGCTGCTTTAGATGCACCAATAAATGCATAATTTGGAATTGCCCGAGAGGCCCCAAGGCTAGATAAAGCGACAATGCGACTACCCTTGGGCATCAGTGAATGCCCTTCTGTAGCCAAATGATTTAATGCCAAAGCATTGGTTTCCAGACACCAGCGCCAATGCTTAGTTGACATCTTAAGTGCCGGTTTTAAAACACCACTCGCAGCATTACTAATTAAAAAATCAAGGCGATTAAAATGTTCATGGAATTGTGCAAACATTTCTTTTACAGACTGGTGATCCGCTACATTAGCTTGCAAAGCAATTGCTTTACGACCCATGACATGGAGTTCTTCAACTAAAGCTTGGGCTTCATCAGAACTGTTGTAATAGACTATGGCAATATCACTTCCCGCCTGGGCCAGCTTTAATGCAGTCGCCTTACCGATGCCTTTTGCACCGCCAGTAATTAACCCAACTTTACCCGCAAAAACCAAACTCATGGAACATTCCTCTTCAACATCATTTATCTAATGAATAAAAAATACTACTGTTGATAAAAACCAACTTAAGAAATCATGATCCCTATTACATCTACCCGGGTGAAAGCGCACAAAACCCGTGGAGTTTATCCCAATAAAACCCAGGTCCGCCTCATATGATTTCAAAATACCGAGTGCCGTCTATTGATACTTTTGGACAAACGGTTACAAAGGCTACATTTTCATTTTTATTCACCGATAAAGCAATGATTAGATCATTAAATTTTTAAATATCTTGTTTCTAGAGAGCTAACTTTGTACTATCGGCACACGATTAAGATAAATATATATTAATGAATGAAGCATTCTTGGTTTAAAACTGTGTTTCCTATCGCTGCGATTTTTTCCTTTCGCATGCTCGGTTTGTTTTTACTCATCCCTGTATTTAGCATTTATGCAGAAAATTTGCAGGGCGCCTCTCCTGCTTTGGTGGGTCTTGCTCTAGGAATTTATGGTCTTGCGCAAGGGCTTCTTCAAATGCCCTTTGGCATGCTTTCCGATAGAATAGGAAGAAAACCCATGATTACTGTGGGCCTAATCCTTTTTGCTTTTGGTAGTTTGCTGGGCGCCATTACTGATTCTATTTATGGGATGATTCTTGCCAGAACCTTACAAGGAACAGGTGCAATTGGCAGCGTTTTAATTGCTTTGCTTGCTGATTTAACGCCTGATGAACAACGTACCAAAGCAATGGCGGTCATAGGTATGACCATAGGCACTTCATTTAGCTTGGCCATGGTAATTAGCCCGGCTATTACCCATCACTTTGGTCTATCTGGTATTTTTTGCCTAACTACTTTATTGGCGATTATAGGGATAGGTTTGCTTCATTTAGTAATTCCTAAACCTGTAAACGAACGTTTTCACATTGATAGTGAAACAAATCCCGCTTTATTGAAACAAGTTATTTCTAATCTACAACTACAACGCCTTAATATAGGCATTTTTTGTCAGCATTTTATTCTTACAGCAACATTTTTTGCCATCCCCTATATCTTAAGAAAACAGGTAGAACAGGGTCATTTATCACAGCAATGGCATTTTTATCTGCCCCTTATGCTCATTTCATTTATACTCATGATCCCGTTTATTGTGATTGCAGAAAAGAAAAAGCGCATGAAAAGTGTTTTTATTTTATCCGTACTCACAATCATAATAGCGCAATTATTATTAGCCTATAGTTTTCAAAATTGGCTTAGTCTATCCTTCCTCATGTTAATTTATTTTATTGCTTTTAACATTCTCGAAGCGGCATTACCCTCTTTGGTATCCAGACAGGCAAACCCTAACAGTAAAGGGACTGCTATGGGTGTTTATTCAACAAGCCAATTTTTAGGACTTTTTATTGGTGGATCAATGTCAGGTGTTTTGTATCAATGGAGTGGCAGCAGGGGAATTTTTATTACTAATACCATCTTAAGTGTTTTATGGCTACTTGTTTCTTTTTCTATGAAGCCCAACGTGTCTATCGCAACACTTATTTTGCCCTGTTCCTGGACTGGAAAAAAATTAAATCTCATCAATGAATTGTTACAGGTTAAAGGAGTGATTGAAGTAGCATTCGCGGAAGATGAGCGGATAATTTATTTACGTGTGAACAAAGATCACTATCTTGCAGGCAGTGCTGAAATAATAATTCAGAGCGGAAATCGCTAATCAATGGGGTGTTTCAATGAAAATTTCTTTGAAACATCAAACTACAGAACACAGTAATGCCGCATCCTGTAAAGTAACAGAGTATCGTCCTAATGATTCAATGATTGATTGCGCCATAGAAAAAATATCAGGCCGATACCCTGATTAAATAGTTTACACTATTCGTTTTATCTTTATCTGATGCAGGTTTGCGCCAAGCCCCTGCAACATGCTAAGTCATTTTGTTGGGCTACGTTACGCTTAGCATCAGCCTACCAGTTACTTCTAAATCTTTAGGTTGGCACAGCTAAGCTACTGACGGACCAAGCGCAAATTTTTACCAGCAAAAGTGCTCTTTTCTGTAGATCGATATGGGTTAATATCCAAGCCACCTCGTCGTGTATAACGTCCATATACAGTCAGTTTTTCAGGCTTGCAGTAGTTCATAATATCAACAAAAATACGCTCAATACATTGTTCGTGAAACTCATTATGATTTCGATATGAAACAAGATATTTCAATAAACCTTCTCGATTAATTTTTTTTCCTTTATAAGTGATTTGTACGCTTCCCCAATCAGGCTGGTCTGTAACCAGACAATTTGATTTCAATAGGTTGGAAAATAAGGTTTCTTCCACAATTTCATCGCTTACAGTGAGAAATGAAGGCTCAACAAGATAAATAGAACATTCTATATCAAGATCATCAAGTAACTCCCCTATTAAAGGCTGTTGTATAGCAAACTGACTGGTTGATTCCAAAAGGTGAACATGCACCCCAACCTCTGCACCAATACGTTCTTGTAAGTCCTTTTTAATTGTATTTTCCAATTCACGAACATTTTGAATTCGAGTATTGTTGAATGAATTAAAATAAAGTTTTAGTGATTTTGACTCAATCAAGTTAGGCGAACTACAGTCATAAAACAATTCAGCAATCGCAACCATAGGTTTGCCTCTGGCATTAAGCCAGGAAACCTCATAATGATTCCAGCAATCAAAGCCATAAAAAGGTAATTGAACGGGATCAACGCCGATTTCTTGGCGCTTTCCAGCGCGCGGAATGGGGTATAATCGATCTGGATTATACGTTTCATCATATGCAGATTTTTTACCTAACTCGGATTGCTCCGCTTCGGATTGATACTTTTGTAATATCTGATCATTCATTGTATTTAACTCCAATATTTCTATAATTTTTGCAGTGCTTTTCCAATTCACTGGTTGATTCATTTCCATTTGGCTTGAAATATAAGTGAGTAATGATGCCGCTTCATTAATTCGTGCCGCTTTCTCAGTTAACTCACGCGCCTGTATACCAATAGACATCATCAGATCGAAATGGGGATTTTCCATAATTTTTTTAATCGTTGATAAAGAAAATCCCAAAAACTTTAAAGTGGTAATTTGTTGTAATCGGATTAAATCCGCTTCAGAATAAAGACGATAACCACTTATTGAGCGCTTTGTTGGCTTTAATAGACCAATTTCATCGTAATATTGTAGTGACCTTATTGTTAATGAGGTCATGTGGCTAATTTCTTTAATTTGGTAATATTTCATTCAACTTCTCCTGAACGTTGATTCTAAACTATCACGTAACGTGAGAGTCAATAGCTGAAAGCAAATAAATGCACTATAGGGATGACAACACCATGTCTAAAAATGATCTCAGTTGGTTAAAATACATTAATGAAATTCAAGCAATCGCTCAAAATGGATTGAGCTATGCAAATAATGAATTTGATAAAGAACGTTATTTAAGACTTCGCGAGATTGCCGCTGAATTTATAGCGAATTATTCAGACACACCTCTTGCTGAGATAAAGCAGATATTCTCATCAGAAAAAGGCTATGCGACTCCGAAAATTGATGTGCGTGCTTTTATTCTAAAAAATAATAAAATCTTGTTAGTTAAAGAGCGTTCTGATGATCTGTGGACTTTACCTGGTGGTTGGGCAGAAACCAATGAATCAGCATCCGAATCCGTGATCCGAGAAGCGAAAGAAGAAACTGGATTCGATGTTTCTGTAATTCGATTGCTTGCCTTATGGGATAAACAAAAACATGAGCATCCGCTACAATGGCCACATGCTTATAAATGCTTTTTTCATTGTGACATTATGTCGGGAGCCGCAAAAGAAAATCTAGAAATTTCTGAAATTGATTTTTTTGATTTAAAACGTTTACCACCTCTCTCAACACATCGAGTAACACAAAAACAAATTATCCGTCTGTATGAGCTTATTTCGAATTCTAATCAAACACTTTTTGATTGACATGTTCTTGACTCTAACCTTACGTCATACATTAGCTTTGTGACCAAGGAGGAAAAACGATGAAACAATGGTATGCAAAAGAGTTTAGTCGACTGACGCAAGTTTCTGTAAGAACACTGCATCACTACGACAAAATTGGTTTACTTAAACCCAGTTTACGTCTGAGCAATCGTTATCGTTTGTACTCTGAATGCGACCTATCAAAGCTGCAACAGATTATTGCATTAAAATTTTTTGGTTTTGAATTAGCACAAATCAAACAGCTACTTGCTCATAATGCAAGCATCCTAGAAAACCTAGGCATGCAAGCTAAATTTCTGCAACAAAAGGCAGAAGCACTCCTGCAAGCAAGCAAGATTTTAAACCAAGTCACTGCAAATTGTGGCAAAGAAATGTCTATTCCATGGGAACAAATAATACAATTAATAGAGGTATATCGTATGACCCAACAACTTGAGAACTCCTGGATTAAAGAAGTATTTAATCCCGAAGAATTAGAACAATACGCCCAATTTGAAGCCAACTTAAAATTCCGCTTTAATGAAAAGGAAAAGCAGCAATTCGAATCAAGCTGGTCAAATCTAGTCAATGAGGTTAAAGATAATTTACATCATGATCCTAAGTCTGCAATCGGTGTTTCCTTGGCGAAACAGTGCATGGATTTAATCAATAATCTGTATGGAAAAGAAAATGCACATCTTCGCACTACCAAATGGGAAAAAGGCTTTAAAGAAGGAAAAGGGCTTGAAGATCATGGGCTAACATTTGAAATTGTTCACTGGCTTGATCAAGCGATTGATGCATATTGGTATCAACGTCTCTATGACGTACTTGCAAAAATAAATAAGCTTCCATCTACTGAGTTATTAGCCTTATGGAATAAGCTATTGGAGGAAATGTATGGGAAAGCAAGTGAATCTAAAGTTACTATTTACGAGGTACTAATCCATGATGAGCTGGTGAGTAAAGAAGCCAAAGAATGGCTTAAAAAAATCTCGACTTAATCATTCTAATCAACAATGAATACATCAGGTCAGATATAGAGTCTGTTTACATTTTGCTAGATTGAGTCAAAATGATCTGATTTTTCTGCGCGCCGAAGCGCAGCATACATGGACTATGTGAGCATCGGAGCGCAGAAAAATCAGGTCATTTTTGGCCAAGATAGTTGAACTGTAAACAGACCCTAGTAAAATTCACTCAAAAGCTCATCTTTAACTCATCAGTGCAAGGGAGATATAAATTAGGTATACTCTCTCCCTAACTTTCGCATACAGGAGATCTAAAATGGCACGTGGTATAAATAAAGTCATCCTAATTGGCAATGTGGGTGTTGACCCTGATGTCCGTTATTTACCTAATGGAAATGCGGTCACTACACTATCAATTGCCACAAGTGAAGCCTGGAAAGATAAAGTAACAGGTGAAAAACAAGAACGGACTGAATGGCATCGCGTAGTATGTTTTAACCGTTTAGGTGAGATAGCAGGTGAATACGTACGTAAAGGTTCTAAACTCTATATTGAAGGCAGTTTAAGAACTAGAAAATGGCAGGATCAACAAGGGCAAGATAGATATACTACTGAGATTGTAGCTAATGACATTCAAATGCTAGACAGTAAAGGAGTCGCGTCCTCCAGCTTTGATGAGATACCGCAAGCCCAATTTACATCAGCACCAAGCAATCAAAATGCTGGAAGACAACAGCCTGCACAAGTACCACAAGATGCTTTTGACCAATTGGATGATGATGTTCCATTTTAACTCCATCTGCATCTAAGCTATTATATCCTCTACTGCTGCCCTTAGCGAAGGGCGTTATAACGTTGTTTCTCTGTTTTTAAATAACTGCACCTGCGCGCAGTAGGGTTGAAATATAGGATTACTCCCTTTGTATATAATTTAAATTGAGACATCAATCTTTAATTATAAATGATATGTGACCTGTTCTTTCCAAATATGCAAAAAGCACGTTATCCAAAGATGAAGTATTTATTTGTTGACGCATTTGTTCCTCAATATCTTTTTGGGTGATATTTAAGTTTCGCAATACGCTCTTTTGAAGATGACCATTTTTTATTAGAAGATAACGTTTTCCCTTAAATAAGTGTTCAAATAGTAAAGATTTTCTAGTACATATCGCTAATATTTTATGAGTCAATATCAAAGCAATTAAACCAATAATTGTAGACAATAAAGTAGCAGGGCCATTTATTCCTCTACTAATTAATCCACCAAAAATCACAATAATCAACAAATCAAATGAGTTGTTCAATTTAAACCGTCGATCACCAAATCGAATCAAAAGAGTACCAATCACTAATAACAATATTGCTCTTATAAACACATAAACTAAATTTTGATCCTCATTTATTAAATCAATGTAGTGAAGCATCCAGTACCTCCATGATCATAAAGTACTAATTATTTTAATAACAAGAGTACTTTAAAAAAATTTGCTTTATCAAGCTTCTTTATTAAACTCCTTAAATAATATTGAATTAACCTTTATAAGGGAATTATTATGAGACCTTTTATAGAGTCTTTGTCCTACGATGTTATATGCTTAGCATCTTCACACATCCGCTAGCTAGCAAGTTTTTAAAATGGGGCTTTTGTAATCGTAAAACAACAATACAACTGACTTATGAACCGCTAAGAAATACAATTCACTTCATATCGATGTAGATCGGTCAAGATAATTTATGAATACAAGTTAAAAAGTGACATTGTCAAACGTTAGTGATTTACAGTTGGAGTAAAAATGGAAAAAGTGAATTTAGTTGCAAAATGTAGACTCTAAGGTTCAAAAGCGAATTTGTCTGGCATAAGCATACAACTGAAGGTGAACTTTTTATGGTGGTAAAAGGTACACTCAAAATGGAACTAAGAGATAAAATAGTTACTCTAAACGAAGGAGAATTATACATAGTACCCCAAGGAATAGAACATAAACCTGTAGTAGATGAAGAAGTACAAGCCATCTTATTAGAACCAAAATCAACAGAACAAACAGGAGGCATTCAAAGTATTTTCCTTTTGGATAAACAGCAATGGATCTAATTCGATAAAAAATAATTTACTTTCTATTACTTTATAAAAACTACAGCATGTATAAATGATGAAGCGAACTAGAAGTTATGCTAAAGAATAACTAAGTAATTTTGAGTTGCAAACAGAATATAATCAATATTCAAAAAAAAAAACCCGCATTGAGCGGGTTCTTAAGTAGATAATAGCAATATTTATTCTTCAGAATCATCACTAGCAACAGGTCGATCTAGTAACTCAACGATTGCCATAGGTGCGTTATCTCCGTCTCTATAACCACATTTAATGATACGTATATATCCACCGGGACGCTCTACAAAACGTGGACCTAGATCTTTAAACAATTTACCAACAGCAGATTTAGATCTGAGAATATCGAACGCATGACGTCGTGTAGCAACTGAATCAATCTTTGAAACAGTAATCAAAGGTTCAATATAACGTCGCAAATCTTTAGCTTTAGGCAAAGTTGTTTTTATCAACTCATGCTCAATTAAAGAGCAACACATATTTGCAAACATAGCCTTTCTGTGGCTACTTGTACGGCCAAAACTTCTGCCTGAATTACGATGACGCATAACCAAAACTCCTAAACTTTATTCGCCAAGATTTGCTGGCGGCCAATTCTCAAGTTTCATACCGAGCGATAATGAACGTGAAGCTAAAACATCCTTAATCTCAGTTAAAGATTTCTTACCCAGATTAGGGGTCTTTAAGAGTTCATTTTCAGTTCTTTGGACTAGATCGCCGATATAATGAATATTTTCTGCTTTCAAGCAATTTGCAGATCGAACAGTTAACTCTAAATCATCAACAGAGCGTAATAGAATAGGATCAAAATCATTGCGTTCTTTATTATCAGACCGAGACTCTTCAAATTTCATGTCGACAAAAGCATGAAGCTGTCTTTGAAGAATACTAGCAGAGACCCGTATTGATTCTTCAGCATCGATAGTTCCGTTAGTTTCTAACTCAATAGTTAACTTATCGAGGTCAGTACGGTTTTCTACACGTGCACTATCAACATAGTAAGCCACTTTTTTAACTGGAGAGAAGCTATTATCAATTTTAAGCTTCCCAACAGTTTTTCTTTCTACTTCATCATCGAAATGTCTAATAAATGAATCAGTGCTGTGGAAACCAATTCCGCGCTCAACTTTCAAAGTCATACTCAATTTGCCTTTTTCGTTCAAATTAGCAATGACGAGCTCTGGATTAACTAATTCCAATCCATGAGTCAGCTGAATGTCTCCAGCAGTAACTTGACAAGGACCTTGTTTGTTCAATGTCACAGTGGCTTCTTCGCCAACAGACATTTTAATTGCAACTAACTTCAGGTTCAGCAATATATCAACAACATCTTCCTGCACGCCTTCAATTGTGCTGTATTCATGTAGAACACCGTCAATTGAAGCTTCAGTAATTGCACTTCCAGGCATTGATGATAACAGAATACGTCTCAAAGCATTGCCGAGAGTATGACCAAAGCCACGCTCCAAAGGCTCTAAAACTATTCTAGCTTTATAGGGCGATTCTGCCTGGACCTTAAGAACATTAGGTGTCAACATTTCATTGATTTCAGTATACATTCAGCTATTTCTCCGAGCTTACTTAGAGTAAAGTTCTACAACTAAGTTTACGTTGTAGTCTGAAGATAAGTCAGTTAACGTTGGTGCTGTAGAGAATGTTCCTTTGCAAGAAGAAGAATCTACAGTAATCCAATCACATGGAGTTCTTTGTTCAGACAAAGCTAAAGCTGCTTGAATACGGCCTTGACTTCGTGCTCTTTGTCGAACAGATATAACATCTCCAGGTTTTACTAAGAAAGATGGAACGTTAACTATATTATCATTAACAAGTATGGCCTTGTGTGTAACAAGTTGTCGTGCTTCAGCACGTGTACTTGCAAAACCCATGCGGTACACAACATTATCCAAACGTCTTTCAAGTAAAGACATCAGATTTTCACCTGTAGCACCTTTCATACGAGCAGCCATTTTGTAATAGCCACGGAATTGCTTTTCAAGAACACCATACAATCTTCTGATCTTTTGCTTCTCTCTAAGCTGGATTCCATAACCATTCAGGCGTGGTTTTTTATCACCATGTTGTCCAGGTAACTTTTCAGATTTACATTTGGACTTGTGATCACGGACACCACTTTTAAGTAATAAATCACAACCTTCACGACGTGATAACTTACATTTTGGACCAAGATATCTAGCCATTAATTACTCCTGAGTCTTATACACGACGTTTTTTAGGTGGTTTACACCCGTTATGAGGTATACCAGTAACATCGGTAATTTCAACAATTTTAAAATCCTGTGATATTAATTCACGAATAGTGGACTCTCTTCCAGGTCCGGGCCCATGAACAAATACAGCCACAGACTTCATACCGTATTCTTTCGCAACAGCTGCAGCACGCTCAGTAGCAACCTGTGCAGCATAGGGGGTACTTTTTCTTGATCCTCTAAATCCAGAACCACCAGATGTTGCCCAGCATAGCGCATTACCTTGTCTGTCAGTAAAGGTAACTATTGTATTATTAAAAGATGCATGAACGTGAACTATACCATCCGATACGACACGTTTAGCCTTTTTGCGTACTTTTTGTTGTTTTGACTTTGTTATTGCCATCTTACTTTCCTACATGAAAAATCAAACGGTAGTGCCCTTTCTGCGACCTTTTCTCGTACGAGCATTAGTTTTCGTACGCTGTCCTCGCAATGGCAACCCTCTTCTGTGTCTTAGACCACGATAACATCCTAGATCCATAAGGCGCTTGATGTTCATTGTCACAACACGACGCAAATCACCTTCCACAGTTATTTTTGCAATTTCTGTTCTCAAAGACTCAAGTTGAGCATCAGTTAATTCAGATACCTTTTTTGAAGGTTCAATACCAACTGTTGAACATAATTTCAAGGATGTAGGTTTACCAATACCATATATTGCTGTTAAAGCAATCACAACATGTTTGTGATCAGGTATATTTACTCCTGCAATACGAGCCATTAACTTCTCCGAACGTTATTTGTTCTGTCGAAAGGGACAGAAGAATACTATTTTTATAAAATTAAATCAAGCGGATATTAACCCTGCTTTTGCTTATGTCTGGCATCTTTACAAATAACCCGTATAGTGCCACTTCGTTTAATAATCTTGCAATTGCGACAAATTCGCTTTACAGATGCTCTTACTTTCATTCCTAACTCCGATAAAGATCATAAAAGACCAGGTAATTTGGTACCTTTAAAATTAGCCTTTTTCATTAAAGAATCATATTGCTGAGTCATTAAATGAGCTTGTACTTGAGCTACAAAATCCATAATAACAACTACGATAATCAGCAATGACGTTCCTCCGAAATAAAAAGGGACATGCCATGTATACATCAAAATCTGAGGCAAAAGACATACTAAAACCAAATAAATTGCACCAACTAATGTCAAGCGCGTCATTACACCGTCAATATATTTAGTTGTTTGTTCACCTGGTCTAATTCCAGGAATATATGCACCAGATTTTTTTAAGTTATCAGCAGTATCTTTGGGGTTAAAAACCAAAGCTGCATAAAAGAACGCAAAAAATATAATAGCAACAGCATACACAATTAAGTACAAAGGTTGTCCAGGAGATAGAGCCATTCCAACATCAGCCAACCAACCCAACCCTTTAGTATGTGAGAAAAATTGAGCCAAAGTTGCAGGTAATAATATAATGCTGGATGCAAAAATAGGTGGTATTACACCAGACATATTGATTTTCAAAGGTAAATGACTCGTTTGTGCAGCATATACCTTTCTACCTTGCGTTCTTTGCGCATAATTAACTCTTATACGTCTCTGTGCGCGCTCCATAAATACTACAAATCCTGTTACTACAACTACAACAACAGCAATAATAATTAGGGTTAACGCTTGCATTTGCCCTTCTTTAACTTGTTGAAGAACTGATGCAATAGCAGTGGGCATACTTGAGACAATTCCTGAGAAAATTATTAACGATATACCGTTACCGACACCTTTTTCAGTAATTTGCTCTCCCAACCACATTAAAAACATTGTACCCGTCACCAACGTGACCACTGCGGTGAAGTAGAATGAGAAGTCAGCTTGTAGTGCAATTTGTTGTCCAGCTAACCAACGTGCCATTCCTAAAGACTGAAACACCGAAAGCACCAAAGTCAGGTATCGAGTGTATTGATTTATTTTTCTACGTCCAGATTCACCTTCCTTTTTAAGTTGCTCCAGTTTAGGGGAGACAACAGTAAACAGTTGTAGAATAATGGATGCAGAAATGTATGGCATAATACCAATTGCAAAAACCGTCACACGCGATAATGCACCACCAGAAAACATATTGAATAAGCCAAAAATTGTATTCTGCTGTTCATTAAAAAAATTAGCTAATCGGGCAGGATCCAATCCAGGTACTGGTATGTGTGCTCCTAAACGGTAAACTAAAATTCCAAGAACAACAAACAATAATCTTGATTTCAGTTCAGCCAATCCACCACGTGATTGGCTTGCATTATGTTTTTGGTTTTTCATAGTCACTCTTCTACGCTGCCGCCTAAACCTTCAATGGCCAAACGAGCTCCTTTAGTGACTCTTAAACCTTTAAGTTTGATGGCAGTAGTTAATTCACCAGATAAAATAACCTTTACATCCTTAATGGAATTGCTGATTAGACCTGCTTCACGCAATACATTTAGATCAATTACTTCATCAGACAATTTTGCAAGTTCACTGAGGCAAATCTGATCTACAGTTCTACCAACTCGTGACTTAAAGCCCATTTTCGGTAGACGTCTTTGAATAGGCATTTGACCGCCTTCAAAATTAATCTTATGAAAACCACCAGCACGAGCTTTTTGCCCTTTATGACCTTTACCACTTGTTTTACCTAGCCCAGATCCTATACCACGACCTAACCGTCTTTTGGGACGTTTTGAACCAGGATCTGGTGATAGTGAATTTAAATTCATTATACACTCTCCTCAACCAGCAATAGATAATCAACTTTATTAATAAGGCCACGAATTGCTGGGGTATCATTATGAGATACGCTAGAATTAGTTTTACCTAGACCTAATTGCTTTACGATAGAAATGTGCTTTGGTTTTCTGCCTATAATGCTTTTAACCAAAGTTATTTTAATTTTCTTTTCCATAATCAGCCCGCCATAACTTCTTCAACAGTTTTACCACGCTTGGCCGCAACATAATCTGGGGTACCGATATTAGTTAAAGCTCCAATCGTAGCTCTAACAATATTGCTTGGATTGGTAGAACCAATACTTTTAGCTAATATGTTTTGCACGCCTAAAACTTCTAAGACAGCTCTCATCGCGCCACCAGCAATAATTCCAGTACCTTCACTTGCGGGCTTCATAAATACCTTAGATGCACCGTAGTTCCAAGTAATCTCGTGAAATATAGTTGAGCCTGAAAGTGGAATATAAACCATATTCTTCTTAGCTTGCTCCATTGCTTTTTGAATTGCAATTGGAACTTCTCTTGCTTTACCTCTACCAAATCCAACTTTACCCTTGCCGTCACCAACAACAACAAGTACTGCAAAGCCAAAAACACGGCCTCCCTTAACAACTTTAGCTGTACGATTAACCGATACTAGCTTTTCCTGGTAGCCATCTGATTTTGGTGATGATTCATCGAATGCCATAATCGTTCCTTAAAAATCTAATCCAGCTTCGCGCGCACCTTCTGCAAGGGCTTTCACTCGGCCATGATATTTATAACCAGCACGATCAAATGCAACTTGAGTAATGCCACGCTCGCCTGCACGCTTACCAAGCAGTTTGCCAACTAGGCTAGCTTGTTCTACCTTACATTTACCGTTTAGGCTTGCACGCAATTCTTTATCGTTTGTTGAACATGATACCAATACTTTATCACCAAGTTTATCCGCCTCGATGATTTGTGAGTAAATATGCAATCCACTTCTATAAACGACTAGTCTTGCTCTGCCTGATTTGCGGATCAGTGCTTTTGCTTTTAATCCACGTCGAGTACGTGAGTTGTGTTTATTCATGACTTAAACCTTATTTCTTTTTCGCTTCTTTACGAGCAATATACTCGCCAGCAAGTTTAACACCTTTACCTTTATAGGGCTCTGGTGGTCTAAATGCTCTTATTTCAGAAGCTACTTGACCCAAAATTTGTTTATCAACTCCCTTCAGCAATATGACAGTATTGCTTGGGGTTTCAACTAAAACACCTTCAGGCAAGTGGTACTCAATAGGATGAGAAAAACCTAAAGATAATGTAATTGATTTATCTTTAGATTGTGCTCTATAACCTACACCAACCAGTTCCAAGGTAACAACAAAACCTTCAGTTACACCTTTAACCATGTTATTTACTAATGCACGAGCTGTTCCGGCCTGAGCCCAAGCTCTAGGATCATTTGCAGCAGGCGCAAACTCAACGTGATTAGACTCTTTATTTTTAGTTACTTTAACTAACCTATTAATCTTTTGGGTTAGTGTTCCTTTAGGCCCTTTAACAGTAACTTCACCATCACCTATTGTTATTTCAACGTTTGCTGGTTGAACTACTGGGGCTTTTGCTACTCTAGACATATTATTCCTCGCAAGTATTAAGCCACTTCACAAATGACTTCGCCACCAACGCCTTTCATCTTTGCAGATATATGGGTCATTATACCTTGTGATGTAGACAAAATAGCTACGCCAAAACCAGGAACAGATGTCAAATCTTTATATGATTTATAGACTCTCAATCCAGGCCTGCTAATTCTCTTAATTAATTCAATAACGGGTCTGCCATGATAGTATTTCAGCTTAATCGTCATTAATTTAAGATTATTATCTAATGATTCTACAAAGAAGTTTTCAATAAATCCTTCTTCCTTTAAAACACGAGCAATTTCTTCTTTCAATTTCGAAGAAGTTAAAGTTATTTGCTGATGTTTTGCTTGTTGACCATTTCTTATTCGGGTCAGCATATCAGCAACTGGATCATGCATACTCACAATCGTTCTCCAATTAAAAAATTACCAGCTAGATTTTCTTCCGCCAGGTATATTACCAACCATTAGTTGTTGTCTTAAGCAAATTCTACAAAGAGCAAACTTACGATAAACACCGTGGGGACGACCACATTGCTGGCATCGTGTTTTAAAACGAACAGGATTTGAATTAACAGGCAACTTAGCTAACTGTAACTGACTGTCCATAATTACCTGAAAATCATCAGATGATTTAATCAATTTTTTTAATTCGTTTCTGCGTTTACTGTACTTATTCACTAGCTTGTTACGCTTTAACTCTCTCATAAGCATTGATTTTTTAGCCACAATTTCACCCTTATTTTTTATCTCTATCTTTCAATGGAAGGTTAAATGCTTCTAACAAAGCTTTAGCTTCTTCATTTGTTTTAGCACTTGTAGTAATACAAATATCTAAACCACGAATACCATCTGTTTTATCGTAATCAATTTCTGGAAATACGATTTGTTCATGTATTCCCATGCTGTAATTACCAGTTCCATCAAAAGATTTAGGATTTAAACCACGAAAATCTCTCACACGAGGTAAAGTTACGGAAATCAGTCTATCCAAAAATTCATACATATGTTGACGTCTTAGTGTTACTTTACAGCCTATCGGCCATCCGTCCCTAATTTTAAAACCAGCAATAGATTTTTTTGCTTTAGTAACAACAGGCTTTTGTCCAGCAATCAAAGTCATATCCTCAACTGCATGACTCATCACTTTTTTATCACCAACAGCTTCACCAACACCCATATTCAAGGTGATCTTAAGCAACTTTGGAACTTCCATAACGCTGGAATACTTGAACCGTTTCATCATCATAGGGATGATTTCTTTCCTATATAATTCATTAAGTCTTGTCATTTCAATCACCTAATTAAACACGGTCAATTATTTCATTGTCAGATTTAAAATATCTAACTTTCTTACTTATACCGCTACTCTCAATAAATTTAAATCCTACTTTATCTGCTTTCTTTGTATTGGGATTAAAATGAGCAACGTTAGAAACATGTACCGGCGCTTCAAGGGTAATAATGCCACCCTTATTTTCTGGTTTTTGCGGATTAGGCTTAACATGTTTTTTGATTATGTTTCCGCCTTCAACAACCACACCATTTTCAGTCACACGTAAGACCTTACCTCGATGACCTTTACTTTTTCCGGCAATTATAATTACATCATCGCCTTTCTGAATACGTTTCATATCTAAATCCTTCTCACAAAACTTCTGCAGCCAGAGATATTATTTTCATAAATCTCTCTCGTAGCTCGCGAGTAACAGGGCCAAATATACGAGTACCAATTGGCTCGTTTTGGTTATTTAACAGTACTGCAGCGTTACCGTCGAAACGAATCAAGGAACCATCGTCTCTACGCACACCTTGGGCTGTACGAACAACTACCGCTTTCATCACAGCACCCTTCTTTACTTTACTTCTTGGTATTGCATCTTTAATACTTACTTTGATTACATCACCTACACGTGCATATCTACGGTGAGAACCGCCAAGCACTTTAATACACATAACCTTACGTGCTCCGCTGTTATCAGCCACTTCAAGCACTGTCTGCATTTGGATCATTTTTTTCTCCAGCTCTGATTTCGACCAGAAAAAGGTTGCTGATTATATCAGGCCTTTTAGGGTTTTAAAAGTAAATCAACAGGGTTGATTAAGAAATTACTTCGACTAATACCCAGCTTTTTGTTTTAGAGAGTGGTCTTGACTCACGGATCTTTACTATGTTACCAATTTTGCATACTTGATTTTCATCATGAGCATGTAATTTAGATCTACGTTTCATAATTTTTCCATATTTTGGATGTTTCACAGAACGTTCAATCATCACAACTATGGTTTTATCCATTTTGTCACTAACTACTTTTCCAACCATTGTTCTGGCATTTGATTCACTATTAGACATGTCACTTACCTGCCTTTTCAGTCAACATTGTTTTTACTCTTGCCACTGACTTACGCACCATGGTTATGAGATGTGTTTTATCTAGTGAGCCACTTGCTTTCTTCATTCGCAAATTTAATTGTTCTTTACGCAATGAAAGCAATTCATTTTGCAGTTCTTCTACTGATAAACCGCGTAATTCATCAACCTTTTTCATTACATCACCTTCCTTTCTTCAAATATAACTTTGAAAGGAAGTTTTGCTTTAGCCAGATCAAACGCTTCCATAGCAAGCTCTCTGGATACACCTTCCATTTCAAATAGAACCTTACCTGGTTGTATTTGAGCAACCCAATACTCGACACTACCTTTACCTTTACCTTGTCTTACTTCTAAAGGTTTTTGAGTAATAGGCTTGTCTGGGAACACTCTAATCCAAATTTTACCGCCACGCTTAATATGACGTGTCATCGCTCTTCGCGCTGCCTCAATTTGTCTTGCAGTTAAGCGACCACGCTCAAGAGCTTTCAAACCAAATTCACCAAAGCTGATGTTGCTGCCGCGTAAAGCCAAACCTCTGTTACGGCCTTTCATCTGTTTTCGGTATTTTGTACGTTTAGGTTGTAACATGATTCTTAATCCTCACTCACTGGGCAACGTCAGAAGATCTTTTCTTTTGTGGGAGAATTTCACCCTTGAAGATCCAGACTTTTACACCAATAATACCGTAGGTAGTTTTAGACTCCGCTGTACCGTAATCGATATCTGCTCTGAAAGTATGTAAAGGTACACGACCTTCTCTATACCATTCACTACGAGCAATTTCAGCACCACCAAGTCTTCCACTAACACAAATTTTAATTCCTTTAGCGCCTGCTTTAAGAGCTGAAGTTACTGCACGTTTCATAGCTCGTCTAAACATAACACGCTGCTCTAACTGCTGCGCGATTCCTTCTGCAACCAGTGTTGAATCAAGTTCAGGTTTTTTAATTTCTTCAATATTTAGGTGAACAGGTACACCCAATTTATTAGAAATTTCATTACGCAGAGTTTCAATACCGCCACCCTTTTTACCGATGATTACACCAGGCCGTGCAGTTTGTATTGTAACAACAGCATTATTAGCAGGACGCTCAATAAGAATTTTGCTTACTGCAGCTGACATAAGCTTCTTTTTCAGCTCAGTACGTAGTTTAATATCTTGAATTAAAAATTCAGCATATTTTTTCCCTGCGAACCATTTAGAGTTCCAGTCTTTAATAATACCAAGGCGTATGCCTATAGGGTTAACTTTTTGTCCCATTGCTATTCCTCGTCAGACACTTTTATCGTGATATGGCAGGTACGTTTGCAAATTCTATTTGCACGTCCTTTAGCTCTGGGACTAATACGTTTTAAAGTCATTGCTTCATCAACGCAGACCATACCTACTTTTAAATCATCAATATCTGCACCATTATTATTCTCAGCATTTGCAATTGCAGATTCTAATAATTTAAGCATTAATTGAGCACCTTTTTTTGGTGTAAACTTGAGGACATCAAGTGCACCAGATACATTCATGTTTCGTATCATATCTGCTACCAATCTGCCCTTCTGAGCGGATAAGGGAGCACCTTTTAGCTTTGCTGTAACTTCCATCATATCCTCTTATTTGCCTTTAGCCTTTCTGTCACCAGAGTGGCCTTTGAAAGTACGAGTCATGGCAAACTCACCTAATTTATGACCGACCATATTATCAGTTATGTAAACAGGAATATGATCTTTGCCGTTATGAACAGCAATTGTTAAGTCAATCATTTCAGGAACGATTGTTGATCTTCTTGACCAAGTTTTAATTGGCTTTTTAGATTTTGATTCAATTGCAGCTTCTACTTTGGCAATCAAATGATGGTCAACAAAAGGACCTTTTCTAATAGAACGAGACACTTGATATCCTCTCAATAATTATTTCTTTTTACGTCTTCTGACAATAAAACTATCAGTACGCTTATTACTTCTGGTTTTGTAACCTTTAGTAGGTACGCCCCATGGTGACACCGGATGACGTCCACCAGAAGTACGGCCTTCACCACCACCATGTGGGTGATCAACTGGGTTCATAGCTACCCCACGAACTGTTGGGCGAATACCTCTCCAGCGTTTTGCTCCAGCTTTTCCTAATGCACGTAAACTATGTTCACTATTACTGACTTCACCAATTACTGCTCTACAAAGAACATGTATTTTTCGCATTTCGCCAGAGCGAAGTCTTAATGTTGCATAAATACCTTCTTTAGCAACAATTTGTCCGCTTGCTCCAGCACTTCTTAATACCTGGGCACCTTTTCCTGGTTTCATTTCAACACAATGAATTGTAGTACCAACAGGAATGTTTTTTAATGGGAGACAATTACCAATAGTAATAGATGAGTCTGCACCACTAACAACAGTATCACCAACCTTCAAATTAGCTGGTGCAATAATATATCTTCTTTCACCATCTTTATAAACAATCAGTGCAATCAAAGCAGTACGATTTGGATCGTACTCAATACGTTCAACACGAGCTTCAATCCCATCTTTATTACGTTTAAAATCAATGATGCGATATTGATTACGTTGACCACCACCGATATGTCTTACAGTAATTCTACCTTGGTTATTACGTCCGCCAGTTTTTTTCAGTTTTTCAACTAAAGCCGCATGTGGCTTTCCTTTATGAATATGGTGGTGAACCACTCGTAATTCGCCACGTTTTCCTGGCGATGTAGGTTTAGATTTTAATAGTGCCATCTTAATCTGCCTTATTCGGTAGCTGTAAAGTCAATATCTTGATCAGCATGAAGAGTTACAAATGCTTTTTTCCAATCACTACGTTTTCCGTTTGTTTGTTTAAAACGCTTTGTTTTTCCCTTCACATTGATAACAGATACATTTTTAACTTTAACGTTAAATATATGCTCTACCGCCAGTTTAATTTCATTTTTAGTTGCAGTTTTCAATACTTTGAAAGTGAACTGTTTCAGCTTATCAGCTATGACAGTAGCTTTTTCAGAAGTATGTGGCTCACGTAGAACCATCAACAATCTTTCAGCGTTCATTGTAACTGTTCCTCAATTTTTTTAATTGCAGCTTCTGTAACAACAACTTTCTCAAATCTAAGCAAAGAAACAGGATCTATAGTTGTAACGTCGCAGATATCATAATCAATTAAGTTTCTTGAACCAAAATATTCATTTTCTCCAACTTCACTCATTACGATAAGTGCGTTATTAATATTTAACTGGTTCATTTTGCTAACAAAATCTTTAGTTTTTTTGCTTTCACATTGGAAATCACTCACAACAACCAAGTTTCCAGTGCGGCAAAGTTCGGAGATTATACTACGTAATGCACGTTTGTACATTTTTTTATTAATTTTTTGTGAATAATCTCTTTTTTTAGAAGCAAAGGTTACCCCACCGCTTCTCCATAGTGGGCTTCTTATAGTACCAGCTCGAGCACGACCAGTTCCTTTTTGATTCCAAGGTTTTTTACCGCCGCCACGCACTTCAGAGCGAGTTTTTTGGGCGCTATTACCACTACGTGCATTATTCATATATGTCACTACTGCCTGATGAATCAAGCCTTCGTTATACCCATATGCGAATACTTCTTGGTTCAGTATTAATTTTGAATTTGTATCTATAGTAGTAATTTCCATCACTCACCTCGCACTTGCTTTTTAACTGCAGGCTTAATCTCAACTCGTGAGCCAGGAGCACCAGGTATAGCACCTTTGATAAGAAGTAAATTTCTTTCTGCATCTACGCGCACTAATTCGAGGCTTTGAACGGTACAACGAACATTACCCAAATGACCTGCCATTTTTTTACCTTTAAACACACGTCCTGGAGTTTGGTTTTGACCTATAGAGCCAGGTACACGATGCGATCTGGAATTACCGTGAGTAGCATCTTGTGTTCTAAAATTGTATCTTTTAACGGTGCCGGCAAAACCTTTACCTTTTGTGGTTCCTGCGACATCAACAAATTGTCCAGCAGTAAATACATCCGCAACAGTGATCACTTGACCTGCTTTGAATGCATCTTCTGAATCGATTAAAAATTCAACAGCCGTATCACCTGCTTCAATTTCAGCTTTTGCAAAGTGGCCTGTTAAAGGCTTATTAACCTTGTTTGCTTTTTTAACACCGCCTGTTAATTGCACAGCTGAGTAACCATCAGCTTCTTTAGTTTTAATCTGTGAAACTCTATTAGGGTGAACTTCAACAACAGAAACTGGAACAGAAACTCCATCTGCCATGAAGACCCGCGTCATACCGATTTTACGGCCTAATAAACCGATCATCATTCTAACACCTCTTTAATATCCTGCACCCTAATATTAGTCATCAAGGCTTATCTGAACATCAACTCCAGCAGCCAGATCCAATTTCATCAATGCATCTACTGTTTTTTCAGTTGGATGAACGATAACGACCAAGCGTTTGTGAGTACGTAATTCATATTGATCACGAGCATCTTTATTAACATGCGGTGAAGTCAATACAGTAAATTTTTCCTTACGGACGGGCAATGGTATTGGCCCGCGAACTTGCGCTCCAGTACGTTTTGCTGTCTCAACTATTTCTCGAGTTGATAAGTCAATCAACCGATGATCAAAGGATTTTAATCTTATTTTAATGTTTTGATTGTTACTCATTCTAATTACTCAATAATTTTAGCGACAACACCGGCGCCTACAGTACGGCCACCTTCCCGAATAGCGAAACGCAAACCTTCGTCCATCGCAATAGGTGCATGCAGATTAATTGTCAATTGTACGTTATCACCAGGCATTACCATTTCCACTCCAGATGGAAGATCACATGTTCCAGTTACGTCTGTCGTTCTGAAATAAAACTGTGGTCTGTATCCATTGAAAAATGGAGTATGTCGTCCACCTTCCTCTTTTGATAATACGTATACTTCTGCTTCAAATTTTGTATGAGGCTTAATTGTTCCTGGCTTAGCTAATACCTGGCCACGCTCAACTTCATCTCGCTTGGTTCCACGTAATAACACACCAACGTTGTCACCAGCTCGACCCTCATCCAACAACTTACGAAACATCTCAACACCTGTGCAGGTGGTTTTTTGAGTGTCGCGTATTCCAACAATCTCAATCTCTTCACCTACTTTAACAATACCACTCTCTACACGGCCGGTTACTACTGTTCCACGTCCAGAAATAGAGAATACATCTTCGATTGGTAACAAAAATGCTTTATCAATGTTACGTACTGGCTCAGGTATGTATGAATCCATAGTCTCAACCAATTTCTCAATCGCTTTAACTCCGATATCACTGTCATCACCTTCCAACGCTTTCAACGCAGAGCCAACAATAATCGGAATATCATCGCCAGGAAAATCGTAACTGCTTAATAAGTCACGTACTTCCATCTCAACCAACTCTAACAACTCAGGGTCATCTACCATATCTGCTTTGTTCATGAACACTACAATATACGGTACGCCTACCTGACGTGATAACAATATGTGTTCACGTGTCTGTGGCATTGGACCATCCGCTGCTGATACTACCAGTATCGCTCCGTCCATTTGCGCCGCACCAGTAATCATGTTCTTAACATAGTCAGCATGTCCTGGACAATCTACGTGCGCATAGTGCCTGTTTGCTGATTCATATTCTACGTGTGCTGTAGATATTGTAATTCCTCGCTCGCGCTCTTCCGGTGCAGCATCAATCTGGTCATACGCCTTTGCTGTCCCACCAAATTTCTTTGCCATAATCGTGGTAATCGCTGCAGTTAATGTAGTCTTACCGTGGTCTACGTGACCAATCGTGCCAACGTTTACGTGTGGCTTCTTACGCTCAAATTTTTCCTTCGCCATTGGAAAGTCTCCCCCATTGCTAAATTGACATTATGGTGCCCACAACTGGACTCGAACCAACGACCTCTTCCTTACCAAGGAAGTGCTCTACCGCCTGAGCTATGTGGGCTTATATTAGCTTGCAGCATCATAATGCAAGCAAATATTTTCTATTTCTAATTTGGAGCGGGTGATGGGAATCGAACCCACGCTATCAGCTTGGAAGGCTGAAGTTCTACCATTGAACTACACCCGCTTATCCTTCTTTTTTAACTGGTGGAGGGGGAAGGATTCGAACCTTCGAAGGCAGAGCCGTCAGATTTACAGTCTGATCCCTTTGACCGCTCGGGAACCCCTCCAAAAAGAACGCTATTGTCTTTTAAGATGAATAGAATGTCAACATTTTGTTAACGGCCAACCTAATAAGATGGTGCTGGCACCAGGAATCGAACCCGGGACCTACTGATTACAAGTCAGTTGCTCTACCAACTGAGCTACGCCAGCATGTACGCTTTTGCCTATTTTCAACTAGGGCTTATAGTGATTTTAATTTTAGCTATCACTTATATAAAACCCTGGCGATGACCTACTTTCACATGAGGAGACCTCACACTATCATTGGCGCGGGTTCGTTTCACTTCTGAGTTCGAGAT
>NZ_LNYQ01000012.1:765466-786630 GCF_001467945.1 Legionella parisiensis | reverse complement strand
TTGACATATTAAGAGAACTTATTCCCCTTGTCCGCTCATCAAATTACCCCAAAATTCTTCGCTTTCATGAAATAGTGGCTCGCTCCCTTCGAGAACGCGATTGCATTCAAGTTGCAGCGGACGCCTCTTCTCAAATAAAAAATTTGAGTAATACATTATTTGATACCCACAAAGGCATTTCTTCACGAGTCAAAGTTGCACAAAAGCCTTCGCTCTCTGTAGAAGAGAAAGAAGATCCCGCAGTAGATATTACTTTGTCACAATCAGCAACAGCTGCTACGGCAGATGTTACTGCGCTTCCAAAGATAAAAACGAATACAACAAAAAAATCAAACACTGGGGTTGTTCACGCATTGGAGCTCGAACTGAAGAAATTAAGTTCTCAATTTGCAA
Source organism: Legionella parisiensis (assembly GCF_001467945.1). Classification (GTDB taxonomy): domain Bacteria; phylum Pseudomonadota; class Gammaproteobacteria; order Legionellales; family Legionellaceae; genus Legionella; species Legionella parisiensis. The sequence continues at coordinate 786,237 of NZ_LNYQ01000012.1, read as the reverse complement.
AACTTACTGCAGCTCCCAAAGAAGAACAAGCTATGAAAATAGAACAGCTGCTATCTAAAACATATTCCATAAGCTTAATATATGAACATCAAATTAAATTGGAGGATCTACAGCAGTTGCAAAAAATACGTCGAGGACTACACACGCTTGGTGCTAATTTATTACCCACCTTACTCTTTACTAAGCAATTTGAATTAGCGTCCTTATTAACTTCTTTTCACCACCTGTTACGTGACGAAAAATACCTGAGTGTAGCCTTGCAAACACGAAATTCGGAGTTGTTGGATTTTATTTTGGAATATGGTGATGTTGATGCAGGTAATCAGCCTGTCACCGTACGCAAAACACCTTATCCATCTGCAGTGCATGCGTGTTTTTACGAACATAGTGATTCAAACTCTATGACTGAATGCCTTTCTATACTCATCAAACATGGAGCCTCTCTTTTTGCACCCGATAATAAAAATAATGATCTACCGATTGCTTACTCCATACTCACCGGCGATACGCATCCACTGTTTAAAGCATTATTAATGAATCGTTACAAAACGATTGACTCCGTTGATTTTTTAAAAAATCTGATTATTTTACTACACGCTTACCTGGAACGAAATGATCTCGACTCAGCAGAATTGAGTTCTATAGAACTAGAAATAAAAAGCTTTGAAGTACAATTGGAAGCTCTGCAAAATCCACTGTGGAGTGAGCCAAGTTCACGCTATTTAATGAAAAGTGCTAATCACCTTGAGGAAAAATATTTCGGCTCTCTGATCAGTAGATTGAAGAAAGAGCCGGAGATCATCGCCATCAACCAAGAACTATATAAAGCGACCTCTGCACTCACTTCCAAACTTACCCGAACCCAACTTCGACAGGGAAGTATTATTGCAAATAATGAAATCGGAAATATGGATAAGCTATTAGAAGGACTTGATCTGAGCAATCTTGATTTTGATTTCATAAAAGATGCTGTTCTCAAAAAGTTAAACAACAACTTACGAATAATCGAGAAAAATCGCAACTCATTGATGTCCAGAAAGAGATCACTCGCTACCAAATTTATAGTCGAAAAGGAGGTCGAAAATATCGAGAGCATCTCAAAGAACAAGACACTCTGCTACAAGAGATAAAGGAATTGGAAAATAAAAGCCCTCTAACTGAAGATCAGGAACATTCTCTGAACACACTTACAACCATTACTGAAAGTCTGGAATCCTTAAAGGGAATGAGTAGTTTATTAAGTCAATTTTCCAGCTTATTTTCATCGATGGTGAAGGAGCTCAAAACCGCTACACCTGCAAAAGATGCTGAGGAGACTGAAGATGCAGACTTAACAGCAGAGTTGGAAGACCAATGCGATTCTCTAAGCGATAAATTTGAATTGTACTAGTAAGAAATTAAGTTGATGCATTGGATGTAGCCCGGGTGAAGCAAGGCGGATCCCGGTTGACAATCACCCGATCTGAGACAGCTTGCTGTCCTTATTCCAAACTGCTTCTGTCTTCAATTATTAAGGTAATGCAAAATGCCAATTCATTGCTTTGGATAAACCTTCGAGCATGATTTCACCGCGGATGCTGTTACCTTTAGCATTCACTCTTGGGCTTAATACCACAACTCCTGCTTTGCCAGGAACAACAGCAATCGTGTAACCAGAAACACCACTTTTTGCAGGCATGCCGGTTTTTACCATGTGCGTACCCGTTTCATCATAAAGGCCACAGGTTGCCATAATCGCTAAAGTAATTTTACAGGTATCGGTAGAAATGATTTGGTTCCCACTTTCTGGATCTTGTCCTGCATTAGCTAATAAAGTAGGCAGGAATAGCATTTGTTCTAGTGTCGCTTCATAGGAACAAAGCGCAAAATACAAATCCAATGTTTCATGAACATCCGTTCCAAGATTGTTTCTACTTTTTAATAAATAGGCAAGAGCGCGATTACGATTTCCGGTTCTTTTTTCAGAAGTAAAAACCAGTGGGTTAATGCTGAGACGTTGATTAAATAATTTTTGAGTCCAATGTTCTAGCCAGCCAAATTGTTGTTCCCCATTGCCTGGAATATGGGAGCATAAGGTAATAGCACCAGCATTCAGCATGGGATTTGAAGGCTTAGGGCCAAATTGTTCCAAACGAGTAATCGACGCAAAATCATCCCCAGAAGGCTCAACCTTAACCCATTCAAATACTTGTTCCGCACCAAATGCTTCGAGCAATCCAATCAAAGGAATCATTTTAGCTGTACTTTGCAGTGTTACAGGATTCAATGGGTTGTTGCTATAAGAAAGAGGTTGCTCGCCTAATGGTTGGACTGCAATCGCTGTCAATTCCGGGTTCACATTGGCAAGCTCTGGAATATAATCAGCGGTTTTACCCTCTTGGTTCAACTCCGCGGTACGAACCAAATTCTCGAGCAAAGGGATTGTAAGCAATGATGACATAAGATCCTTAGACTGAAAAAAGCAGCCATTATGATAAATTTAGCACATTAAAACAAATAAATTCGCAGAAAGGATTTATTAAAAACTTAACGAAGATGCTGAGGCATTTAAGGTAATTTCCCCGCCCAACGGTAATACACAGCTTTTCTCACCGTGACTGTAGGGAAAAAATTTAATGCATGGAACTTTAATACGAGTCGACCATTCAGTAATCACTTCATCAATTGTCCCTTCCTCAGGATCTTTTGAAATGCATTGTTCAAATGTTCCGAAAACAATTCCTGCAACTTCAGCAAATACAGAGGCTAATTCTAAATGAGAGAGCATTCTATCTACATTAAAAGGTTCAGTTGCCACATCCTCTAATAACAGTATTTTTCCTCTGAAATCAGGTTGATATGGTGTTCCTATTAATGAAGTAATCAATGATAAATTCCCACCAATAAGGCTTCCCTGGACGATACCTGGATTAACGCACTCACCTGCAACAATACAATAAGGTTCATTCATCAAACAGGCTAACAATGTTTCTTTGATTAAAGGGGTAAGTGATTTGGTTAATGTAAATCCAGTATAGGAAATTAATCCTGTTTTTTTTAGAAGACCTAACTGCAACGCTGTAGTGTCGCTAAAACCAATCAGGGCTTTAGGGTTTTGAGCAATTATCTCATAGTCAAGTAAGGGCAAAAGCCGTTGCGATCCTTGACCACCACGACTGCAAATAATGGCTTTAATTTTAGGGTCTGCAAAAAAACTCATAATGTCTTTTGCACGATCGGCATCACTACCTGCTAAAAAACGTGCCTCGTCCTGATAATGAGAGCCAAACTTTAATTTAAATCCCTTCTCCTCTAGAAAGTGGACGCTTAAATCAATGGATTTTGATCGTAAAGGACTGGAAGGTGAAATGATCCCTAAAACATCGCCTTTCTGTAACGCTCTAGGTCTTATATTGTTCATGGATTCTGCACTCATTATTTGAAATACTCTAATTTTTATTCAACGTGAGACAGATGTAAAACATATTATAATTTTGTCAAATACACTATACTTATGGCTCAAATAATGGAATTTCACTCCACTATACTCGTGTGACATTATGGATAATAATCATATAATTGTGATCAACTCAGGCTCTTCAAGTATTAAATTCTCTGTATACGAATTGAACGCCTCTTTACCCAAGCTGCTGTATGGTATTGTTGAAAACATTCACGACTCCCCTGTTCTGAAATTGTACGATGAAAATGATATCTTAGTACGAGAAAATCATTTTGAAAAAGATCGCGAGTACCGCTACTTTTATGAATTATTATTCTCCGCCATAAAAACCATTCAATTTGGTTTTCAAATCAGTGCCGTAGGACATAGAGTAGTGCATGGTGGCAATGAATTTCATAACCCGGTCTTTATTTCCTCTGACATCATGAAAAAATTAGAGCAGCTTATTCCTTTTGCTCCGCTGCATCAGCCATACAGCCTTGAAGCAATTGAGAGTATCAGTAAACTCGATCCTGAATTACAGCAAATCGCTTGTTTTGATACCGCATTTCATAACACTCATCCTTATATAGCTGATCTCTTTGGTCTTCCAAGAAGGTTTTTTGAAGCCGGAGTTAGACGCTATGGTTTTCATGGACTTTCCTATGAATTTATCATGCATCGATTGAATAGTATTAATCCACAAAAGTACATGGCTCGGGTTGTTATTGCCCATCTAGGTAATGGAGCCAGTATGTGTGCTGTCAAGCAAGGAAAATCAATAGACAGTACCATGGGATTTACTACCTTGGATGGTTTGGTGATGGGAACTCGTTGTGGGAACATCGATCCCGGCGTTATTCTTTATCTTCTGCAATCTGAAAAAATGTCTCCAGATGAAATTCAAAATTTACTTTACAAAGAATCCGGCTTATTAGGTATCTCCGGCATTACTTTCAATATGCAAGAGCTGCGGGCCAACAAGAGTGCCCATGCTAAAGAAGCAATTGATTTATTTGTTTACCGTATCCGTAGAGAACTCGGAGCGCTTACTGCCGCCCTTGGCGGGCTGGATGTATTGGTCTTCACTGGTGGTATTGGAGAAAATTCCTGGCAAATTCGCGAAGCGGTTTGTCAAGATAGTGAATGGCTTGGTATCGAAATCGATACGACTTTAAACAAGACCAATCAGTTAATAATTAACGCCCCCAAAAGTTATGTCGACATTTATACGATCCCGACCGATGAAGAATGGGTCATTGCCAATCATTGTTATCGTCTTATTAAAAATAAGGAATTATGATATGGACAGTACATTGCTTTCAGGAAAAAAGGCTTTAGTGGTGGGCATTGCCAATGAAAGTTCGATTGCCTTTGGTTGTGCCCGTGCATTAAAAATGGCTGGCGCTGATCTGGCAATAACGTATTTAAATGCGAAGGCCAAGCCATTTGTAGATAAAGTTGCGAACTCGCTCCAACCTTCCATTTATCGTCAGTGTGATGTGACCCAAGAGCATGATTTGGATAATTTATTTTTGGAAATTGACAAAAAATGGGGACAAATTGACATCGTGGTTCACTCGATTGCTTTTGCTCCCAAACATGACTTGCAAAATCCTGTGCATGAATGCTCCAAAGAGGGGTTCCTTATGGCCATGGATATTTCCTGTCATTCGTTTATCCGTATGGCGAATCTGGCAAAACCGCTGATGAAACATGGAGGCTCATTATTTGCCATGTCATTCTATGGCGCAGAAAAAGTCGTCGATAATTATAATCTCATGGGACCAGTTAAAGCTGCATTGGAAGCTTCTGTTCGTTATATGGCAGTAGAGCTGGGGCCACAACAAATTCGCGTCATCGCGCTTTCTCCTGGTCCTCTAAAAACACGCGCAGCCTCAGGCTTGGGGAAGTTTGATAAGCTACTTCAGCTTGCACAAGAAAAATCTCCCTTAAGATCATTGGTTGAAATCGATGATGTAGGAGCAATGGTCGTTTTTCTTGCGAGCCAATATGCTAAAAATATAACTGGCGATGTCATTTATATCGATAGTGGATACCATATTATTGATTAGAGTCCATTGACACTTTATCATCTGGTCCGAATGGTACAATTTAATATGCTCCGATGTTCACACACTTTATGTATGTATTATTGTTGGGAGTCTAAGTCACACCGTCGATTCCATACCCAGGCCTCCTCAATCACACCAGGATGCGATAAAATAAGTAAAATCATTGGTACTAAAAAGTAAATAATGGAAGACCGTAATGAATATCAAGCAAAAAATTACTTGCCCTATTTGCAACAAAAAAAATACCTGGCGCTCCGATAACCAGTTCAAGCCTTTTTGCTCTCATCGATGTAAACTCATTGATTTAGGTGAGTGGGCTAGCGAGGATAGGAAAATTCCTGGAAATCCGCTTGATCCAGACCTCAAAATTGCTGTTCATGGCCAAGATGAGTAATTCTCCATCCTTATGAATAAAATACTGTCATCCTCCACGGGGATGACAGTACGTATAGATTAGTCTAGTTAACCCGCATGACCTTCATACTCCTCAACGTCTTTTTGTAGAGGATAAATTCTTACTTTAATAATTTTTGAGGGGCTAACTTTTTCAATTTTGGCATGAAACTCTGGGAATTCAATGTATTCTCCTTCCTTAGGTAAGTAGCCCAAGCGATGGATAAATAATCCATTTAAAATATCAATCTCATCGTCTATATCGATATTCTGGTTCAACGCTTGTTCTAAAAAATAGATGGAGCAATTGCCTGAAGCAGATATGCTCCCATCATCATTTAATACCCAATCCACCTTGGTACGATGAAATTCATCTTTAATTCGACCAATCATTACCTGCAGTAAATTATCGAGTGTAACATATCCCAAAATCGTACCTTTACCGCTGTAAACGAGCGCAAAATGAGACATTCCTTCACGGAATTTATGTAGTAAATCGAGTGCGGGCACGCGACGTGATACTTTGAGAACCGGCCTGAGCAGTGATTGCAATTCTTTGATTTCCCCGTGCTGATAAAAGATAGGGAGGAGATCTTTGACATGAATAATCCCTATAACATCTTTTTTATCTGGATCGTAAACTGGATAACGAGTGTAGCGATGTTCCATGATGATCGCGATTATTTCCTGGATAGGTTTGCTTATGTTGAGCATGACCATTTCTTCGTTAGATCGCATCACTTCAGTTACTTTCAGATCCGCTAAATCCAGAGTGTGCTCAATGATTTCGACCTCCTCTTCAGTAAGTTCACCATGAAGATGGCTTGCTCCTAAAAGCAATTTTATTTCATCGGTCGAATGAAAATACTCACTCTGATGCACTTCATCTAATTTAAAAACCCTTAAAAGAAAATTAGAACAGGTATTGAGTAGCCATATTGCAGGATACATAAGCCAATAAAAACCATATAGAGGTAGGGCAGTCCACACAGAGACTTTTTCTGACTGACGAACTGCAAGGGATTTTGGCATTAACTCCCCAACGACAATATGAAGAAAAGAAATAAATGAGAAGGCGACAAAAAAAGCAATGACCGTGATTAATTGTGGTGAGCTTACACCAATTAAAATCAGAAATGGCCTCACCAAATCAGCAAAAGCTGGTTCTCCTATCCAACCCAATCCAAGTGAGGCAATCGTGATACCAAGCTGGCATGCAGATAAATATGCATCAAGATGTTTATGTACGTGAACTAAAATTCTTCCGCGTAAACCATATATATCTTTGATTGCTGCAACACGAGTGGACCGTAACTTTACCATCCCAAATTCAGCTGCCACGAAAAATGCATTAAGTAAAACCAATAGAAACGCTAATACAACCTGTAAAAAATTGATCACCAGGAATTTCCTTATCTCGAAACTCAATAGTTAGTGAGATTTATTTTTTTCAAGAGCCTCTCTCCAAGCTTGCTCCTCAGACATAGTTTCAAAAATCTCTTTATCTGTTTTCTCTATGTCGTGCCCTACTATTTTCTTCTCATGCTTAGAGTCTGTCAAATTACTAAGTTTCTTTTGATTTTTAATTTTATTCAAACGCTCCACTGCGTGTGGTTGAGGGTTTTGATAGATTTTCATATAAGTCCTTTTTTTTCTAATAACCATAAGCATAAGTATAGTTCTTTCAGGTGATAATCGACTATTTTTTCCGCAAATAACACGCATTTGCATATAATTTTATGCTTTTAAGTGCCATAAATAGAACTGGGGAACGAATGGAGCAGACTGGAACGAGTCTGCCTTATTGCTTATTGGAACTGCTTTATCCTAACTAATTCGTTCTTGGGGATCGACCATTGTATGATGCAACCCGCGCGCCCCACTCCAATAGATTTTTATTGCAATCATCTTTATCTAAAATTACCTCTATAAAACACAAAGCATCTGTTTTTTTGGCTTCTTTAATTGCATCAAGAAGTGCTTGATGGGTAGGCGCTCTAAAAGCCCGTGCGTTCGCTTGCTCTCCATTAAAAACATCGACTAAATCAGCATAACGCCAATTATTAATCACATTATATGGACCATCATGAATTTGTACCTCAATGGTATAAGAAGAATTATTCATTAAAAAAATAATTGGCTTAAATCCATAACGAACAAGTGTAGAAAGCTCCTGGGCACTCATTTGAAAAGAACCATCACCGATCAAAGCAATTACCCGTTTTTTATTGTGAAGCGCTGCTTGCATCCCTAGAAGTGCTCCTACAGACCATCCAATCGAGCCATATTGCATTTGAATTTCAAAGGGGCATTTTTCAGGTAAACTAAGCCGCATGCCATTAAACCATGAGTCTCCAGTTTCCACCAAAACCCCATGATCATGACTTAGAAGCTTCTGAATTTGACCAATTAGGAATCGAGTGGTGAGTGGCGAATTCAGATCATCAGGCTCATTATATAAAGGTGCAGAACCTGCAATCCGTTTATAGGCTTTGACTGAGGCATCATTAAATTTTAATTTGTCCTTTAATCCTTGCAAAAACTCATTCATGTACACATCGGTATATACTTTACCGGCGATAGAGACACTCCCATCTGCAATAACAATGAGCTTCTTAGGCTGGATATTACACACATGCCCTACGGTCGTATAATCGTTAAAATTAGGATCTATAAAGAAATACAGGTCGCTTGATTCTACTATTTCCCCGCATCCCGGAGAGCTAACTGGCCCCCAATAAATACCAATGTAATTAGGATGTTGTTCTGAAACAAATCCCTTAGCATCAGGCATTGCTGCTAAGGCATAACCACAAGACTGACTTAAGGTTTCAATCATCGCGCTTGCTTCGCAGGCGCGTGATTTACTGCCCGCAACCAGTACAGGCTTAACAGCGGCATTGAGCTTCTCCGCGGCTTCTTCAATCGCCGCAGTAAGAGATGAGGTATCGCTCAAGCGTTTGACATTAAGCGCACGTTGCGTAGGAGGTGAAACAGAAAGTCCCGCAATATTGCATGCAATTTCTATATAAACAGGTTTCTTCTTTTCCAAGGCAATTGCTATAGCGGTATCAATTTGCATGGGAGCATCACTTGGCCTATGAATAAACACACTATGCGCCGTAATTTTCGCAAATATTTCGCGAACATAGCTGTAATTTTCTGTTGCCAAAGTATGATGTAAAATTTCTGCATCCTGCACGGAGTTTGTATTAGGACCGCCTGAGATGACGATTACAGGTAAATTCTCGGCATAAGCTCCTGCTACCGCATTGACTGCACTTAAGCCACCAACACTAAAGGTGACAACCAGGGCAGAAACGCCTTTTATTCGCGCATAACCATCTGCTGCATAACCTGCATTCAGCTCATTACAGCAATTGATCATTTTCAGCGACGTATTTTTTAATAACTCGTCCAATAAGCCCAGATTATAGTCCCCAGGAATTGCGAAGTAATCATTCATTCCTAATTCTTGGAGACGTTGTGCGAGATAAGTACCTACAGTAGCCATAAGGAATCCTTTCTTTGAAATGCTGAGAGCGTTTAAATTTATTATGGCAGTGGGTCATCCTTTCTTCAAGAAATTCTGTGCCCTTTTATTGAGCACAACAGGCGAATAGAAAATTTATGCTGCAGTTACTTTTTTAAATGCTCAACAAAATAGTCCCAAATTCTACGCCAAACATATGCATTCACAAAATATAGAGAATGGTTCTCATTGGGAACTAATAGCATATCAAAATTTTTATCTGCCTTGATCAAAGCATCAATCAATTGCAACATATTGGATGGATGGACATTATCATCTAAATCGCCATGAATCAGAAATAGTTTCCCTTTAAGCTGAGCAGCTAAAGGATAGTTTGATTGCAAGGTATAATCTACATCGTTGGGTAAACCATGATACCGTTCGCCCCAAAAGGCCAAATAGCTTCGTAGATCTTGCAATCCGGAAACACAGACTCCTACCTGATAGAACTCAGAATAATCGAACAAAGCGCGAGTTGCAGCATACCCACCAGCCGACTGGCCGATTATACCGACTCGCTTTATATCCATGTAGGAATACTGCTTTGCCAGACTTTTAATCACTGCAACATGATCTTCCAATCCACCAGCAGTTTCTAAATGCTGGTAGGAGTATTCATGGAATTTTCTAGAGCGCAAAGGGGTACCACGCCCATCCATGTTAATGACGATGAAACCTAATTCAGCTAAACTTTGCGGCCACCAACAACCATAAAAGTATTCAGGAGGATCATAACAATAGGTTTTAGTCACACGAGTCAATTGTGGCCCTGGATAAACGTCATCAATTATTGGATATTTTTTCTTTGGATCAAAATCTGTAGGAAAATACATGACACCATAAATGTCTGTTTCCCCATCGGCACCCTTGAGACAAAACGAGTTTGGTTGTTTATATCCTAAAGCATGGAGCAGAGAAAAATCTGCTTCTTCCAATAGGTCAATTTCGTTCCCATTTTTATCATATATTTTGGTGATTGGAATGGAATCCATGGAAGAGCAATAATCAACAAAATAGTCCCAAGAGGGTGAGAAAACAATGGAGTGATCTGCGATTTCAGGAGTTAACAATTGCACCTCTTTACCATCCAATCGCGCACGATATAAATAGCGAAAGTAAGGATCAACATTCGCTTCTTTGCCATTCCCTAAAAAATATATCCAGCGTTTTTTCGTATCAACATGAACTACTTTGCGAACCATCCATTCGCCTTGAGTGATGGGATTTTTTACTTGCCCGGTGTGTAAATCATATAAATAAAGGTGAGCCCATCCGTTATGATTGGATAACCAAATAAACTCATTCGTCTTTTCAAGTACTTGCGTGTAATTCTGCCACAAAATTAATTGACTGGGCTCAACATATCCTGAAGACTTTTCAGTTAGAATGATTCGATGCTCTTCTGTCGTAATATCCAACTCACATAAAGAGAGTTGATGATTACCCCGTTCTTCTTTTAAAAAAAAGACTTTTTTACTGTCTTCACTCCACCAAACATAACCTGCTTCAATTGGTGAGCCGACTAATGCCGGCATCAAAGGGGGCATATCAACTATACGTAGATTTTTTTCTGCGACGTCAATCAAACATAATCGAAGTTCTGGAATGGCACCATCACTTAAAAAAGGAATATGCGCTTCATAAATCTGGGGGCGAAATGAACCATCCTCAGGAACATATTGCAGCAGTGGTAATTTCTTCACATGCTGTTGATTGCATTGAAAGGTAACAATTTTTTTTGAGTCGGGAGACCAAATAGCCATAGGCGGTAATACGGTCTGCATCCTACGCAGCGTAATCGAGGTTAAATTAGTATCAGGAGAAGCAGCATATGCATTGGTAGCTGTGCCATCTACAGTAAGTTGATACTCTTTATTTTCATCAAATGAAAAAAGAAATAAGTTATAGTCCTTAATATATATATCCCAACACTCATCCAGTGAGCGAATTCTTGGCGCAATAGGAGTAGGTAAAAGCCCCCAAAGTTCCATGATCGTGGGGCATCGGGACATTGCAGCAGGTTTTTTTATCTCCGGAATAAGCGAAAGCACCTGAGTTGTCCGATCGTATTGAAAAATAAATTGCTCAATATGTAATTGCAAAATGTGTTCGTCAACAAAATCAATGTTATTGATTGGCAAGTTAAAAGCCGTGATTTCCCTATTTAATTTTTCTGCAAGCTTGCGTGCCAGCAATGAATGGTCAAAAGCAGGTTCCTTCTTCTTGTTTTGCAGATTAAAAACAAGATATTCAAAGCCTTGAATCGTGTCACGTCGATAACAAATACGCTGTTCGTCAGCTGACCACGTAATTGAAGGCTGAACGTTTTTTAGTAAAGCAACAACGTTTTGCGGAAGAAATTTTTTTGCCTTCTGATAACGTTTTTCTTTCTCTTTTTCCATAATCATGCCCATTACTTTTGACTTTGTTGCATTTTGGTAATCATGTCATTTAAATCACTGTATACCCAAGCTTCCGCGATTTGCTGATTATGATCCAAGCGGAAAATAGTAATACCACTATAGAATACAGAGATACCTGTTGCAGGAATTCCTGAAAATTCATTACGATGAGTTCCATGTCCATGCCAGCGCGTCACCACTTTGTCTCCACTAACGAACAGATCATCAATAGAGTGTGTTAGATCTGGGAAAGCGCGATACCATTGCAGTAATGCTTCTTTAAAATCCTGTAAATTTGCTGCTTGATCATAGCTGAAGTGAATTGATGTCTTTGGTGAAAAGAGCTCATCTGCTAAAGCAGCATTTTGCTGATTCCACATCTCATCAAAAACCCTTCTCACTGTCTTTTCTATTGCATTAGTCATCTTCACTCACTCCTTGCTTCATAGAGAAATTTCATTTATTAAGCAGCAGGATTCTCCGGAGTATTCCCTAATTGCTGGGCCTTATTTTTATATGTTTTAACCTCTTCGATTTGATCAAACAAACCTTCATGCTTTTTTACTACGGCTGAATACAATCGGGAATTAAGGAGTGCAGCGATATCAAAATCGGTGAGTCGTTCCCTTGCTTTTTTATTTTCTAATGCAGCAATTAATTTTTCTGCAGCCTTTATTTTATCTTCGACACTGAATCCAAATTTTAAGATAATGAGTTTCGTTTTATATTGCGCTGATTTTTCATTGACATGCATCCATTTTGGCAGGCCCCATTCTGCTCGTCGGGTCTGGCAATATTTTTTCAGATCGTCGATAAAATGATTTATTGTGTCATTATTGCCTGGTAAAAAAAACTCTTTCTGAGTAGCTTTTTCATGAGTTATTTCTTTTTCAGGAGAGGGATTCTTAAAAAGATCCAAAAACTCTTTTAAATTATTTTTTTCAGCAAACTCGTGTGCAGATTGCTCTTGAGATTCATCTTCTTGTTCAGGATTGGCACCATATGCAAGCAATAACCGTGCAACCTCAAGCCTGTTATTCTGGACGGCTAAAAGAAGGGGATTATTGTCTTCTGAAAACATGCCATTGGGATTTAAACCATGATCAAGCATCGCTCTAAGGCTATCAATCCAATCATTTTTTACCGCTGGATCCATAATTAGATTTTTTCCGGATAAGGGCTTGGCAAACTTCGCCCCATGCGTCAGCATTAATTTTACCAAGTTGTAATCATTGAGTTCTATTGCATCTTCAAAGGCAGTTTGGGTAACAACTTGAGAAAATACTTGAGGTCGAAAATTTGGATCAGCACCGTTTTTTAACAACATTTCAACTATATCAAAGTTCTTTTTTGCTATTGCCACACGCAGGGGAGTACTCACAAAATTATAAACGGTATCAACTGCCGCTCCACATTTAAGTAATTCCTGAACGGACTCCTTATCGTTATTTATAATGGCAATAAGCAAAGGAGTAAACTTATCAGCAGTTGGCTTATTGACATCTGCCCCTTGAGATATCAAGCGCGGAATAAGCTCGGATTTATTGCCACGAATAACCGCATTCAACAAAGTTCCTCCTCGCGAATCCTCCCATTTGGTTTTTGTTCGCATATCCTGCTCAGATAATTTCTGTACTTCCTGCATCCATTCAGTGAGAGCATATTGCAATGGTTCATTTCCTGACATCAAAAAAACGTGCGTGTTAATTGCCGCAGTTCCATTTGTAGAACAAGCCCCCTCTACCAATAAAGCGCGGGCCATGGCATCATCTTCTGAATATTCCTGGGCTGGCGGCGTATTTGCATCAATAAGAATCCACTTATCTTGTTTCGGGTCAAAGGAAATAGTAATCGCATGGCGCTGCCCATGCCCAGTTAGAGCTAAGCCTATAGGCTCAGTTGGCTTGGGAATAAGCGCATTAATCTTTTTTCTCAAAAGCGTTAAATATTCTGAGGTCATTTCTTCGTATTGATAAATTCCAGATAAAACTGGTGACAGCGCAACAATTCTTCCTTCATCCTCGATTTTTTGAGGAAGCGTTAATTTCATGAAGCTACCTTGCTCAAGGATTTCATTACTGCCAAATAAATGTGGATAAAGATGGCGTTGTTGCGTCAGTTCGATACCATCAAAAAAAGCAAGTACATCAACCAGGAGATTATTCCCTTTCAAATAATCTTCCAGTATCTTCTTTAGTGCCTCTTTGGTTTCTTTTTCCTCAGCTGGTGGATTGGCTAATTGAATCGCTGTTTTTTCAAAATCATCAAATGGGATATCTAATAAAAAATTGATTCTTCGTTTAAAAACATCTAATTCATTTAGCAAAATTGCCTGCATTCCCATATATGCAAATCCATTACAGATTCCCTCCTCACTGGAGATATAGCCTAATGCTTTCATTAATAAAATTAGTTGACCATGTTGGCTGGGACTGGTATTAACTTTTTCTTTCATTTTCAAAACTCGGGAAATAGTTAATTTTTATAATTATAGACCACGTTGTTCATTTTTATGGCGCAACGGGAGATCGACTTAAAGCAGTCGCAGCAAGGACTCCTACAGCGGCGATGCCAATTGCCACCGCAGGTTTAAAAAAACTAAATTGATTTGTTTTTCCTTCTATATTATTTGGTTTAGGCTCTTGGAGCATGGTAGGTCCCTGTGGCGGGCTTGCATTCACAATCATTCCTTCACGTGCTTTAATTTTTACCTCAGAAAATGGAATGTTACCCTTCTCAGCCTTCATGATGTAATCACCAGGCGGGACATTGAGAAAAGCAACGCCACCATCCAAAGAAGTCGCCTTTAATGTTTTGATAAAAGGATTGGTTTTATGAATAAATGGAAAAATGCCAAAATAAAAGGTTTTTGCATCTACTTTAGGAGACAATGACACGGTAACACCTTCTACACCTTGGGGTATATCATCCATAGTGGTGTTAGGCGGGGTAATCGTTGCCGCAATCTGGCAGGCTTTAGGATCTTCTGTTTCGCCCATTGCAAAAGAAAGAAATTGATACGCCACATTCGAGGGGACTTGGAATGAAATATTTTTTAGGAAGTTTTCATCATGTATTCCCTCGGGAGGAACAATCAGGGTTGCTGTTTGGACCGTCTTATACCCGCTCCAAAAAGATCCTGGTTTCTCAAAAACCAAAGTAATAGGCTCCCCAACTGGCCACTCAAATGGTCCGAATTTCCCAGAAGAGTCCGTCTTAAATTTTAGATTATTATTTTCAAGTACCGTAATCGTTGCATCTGCAATGGGCTGACCGGATATAAATGAACGAGCAAATCCAGATACCAATGCTGTAGTCATAATAAATTCCTTTTAAAATCAAGTAGAAGACAAAGCAATATCAGGTTAATTCTCTTGCGAAAATAACGCAATCTAATACAGAACAAAGTAGGTGGAATTCGTCTTTTTAAACCTCTATTTCACTGCGCCGCCCAAAGTGATGAGTAATATAGGAGCTTAGCTTAGGTAAAATCAATTCTGGTTTTAATTCTTTAAAAAGTTCCAAAGCATCCTCCTTAAATTCAGCGTCGGGGGTTCGCTCATATAAATCATTCTTAAAGTCGCAAAGATGAACAGCAACATGATTAACCCCATCTTCAAAAGTAGACCAATCATGTTTATTTATCCAAGGAGAAAAAATAGTAAATGAAGGCTTATTTAAGGCCTTGGCTATATGCATCGCCCCTCCTTCATTACCCATGATGGCATCACATTGATTCATGATTAAAATAAACGTTCTTAAGTCATAATTTGATAATTCAAAGAATATACTTTTTTGAGCATCCTCATTGCATAATTCGTAGATTTTTTTGGCCATCCCTTTTTGGTGAGGTAAAAAATTAAATAAAATATTAACATCAGCCTCACTTATTATGTGATTCACCAATAGCGCCATGTACTCCAGCGGATAGGTTTTTAAAGAACAGCTCCCAACAATATTCAACATGAGGTTTTTCTTAGCCGGGATATGATGTTTTTTAAACAAAAATGCTGCGTGGAGTTTTTCTTCCGCAGAAAGATATATCTGTGGACGCCGGTCAGGTACTGTATTGTTTAAAAATGGTTGAATCAAAAGGAGTTTTAAATCAATTACTCGACCAGGTTGCGTCACTTTTACCGCTTCTCGGGAAAGATTATCGGTATACAGAAAAGTTCTATATTTTTTCTTATACGAGATACGCTTCTTTGCAGCACAAAGCCACACAATAAACCAGCTTTCCAGTTTGGTGTACGCATCAATCACAACATCATACCGTTCACTCCTGATTTGCAAAGCAAATTTTATAAAAGCACGTATACTTGCCCTATGTTCTGGATGAAGGGTAATAACTCGATTGATATTAGGATTTCCCTCAAGTACAGGCAAAGCCTCTTGATTCACTAGATAGTGAATCTCTGCGTTCGGTATTATTTTTTTTAAATTATTACAAATAATACTGCTTATCAAAACATCACCAATTTTTTTATGCTGCATGACCAATATTTTCATTCTTTCATCTTAATTAAAGCTAAAATCGATAAATGGTTCGGATAATTCATATTTTCCAGCGGCGGTGAACCCACCACCATTGTTCCGGATGTTCGAGGATTAATTGTTCCAATTTTTGGTTATATCGTAAGGTATTATTATATATTGCCTGCTCTTGATCTGTGTGAGGTTCCCATGACAAAGCAGGATAAAACTCAAGCACATGTTTACCATCAGCTTGGCGATAGCATGAAAGAGGGACCACTGGAACTTGATATTTACCTGCAAAAAGCGCTAAGCTTCGAAACGTTCCTGCCTTGGCATTAAAGAAATTTACAGCAATACCTTCTTTATTTTTAAGCTCAGCATGCTGATCCATTGTAAATAAAATCGTTTCTTTACTTTTTAGCGCCTTGATTATTTTTAGCGGGGCTCCAGTTTTATCAATTCGTTGCCCACCATAACGGAGATTACGTTTAAAAATAAATCGTTCAAGCCACTTTATCCGAATAGCCTTTCTAATTATCCAAATTGGACCTATTAAAGATTTTAATTGAGAAAATACCAGTGAAATAGTGAACTCCCAATTTCCTAAGTGCCCCATAAGAAGAAAACATCCTTGCCCTTGTTTTTTTGCCTCCAAAAGATGCTCAATCCCTTTAATTTCCACGCAATTATCAAAGCGTGCATACCAATCCATAAAGATTAACTCTTTTATTGTAGAGGCCACATGCGAATAGAACGCCCAAGCTAAATGCTTTTTCTCCTTTAAAGAAAGCTGGTTCTTAAAAACTCGGTCGATATTATCCAGTACAATTTTTCGACGTATCGGTAATAAATGGTAAAATAGAAACCCTGAAATACTGATGTGACACTTACTCCTCAACTAATTCTCCTACGAACATCACCACCGCTTATAAGACCAAAGCCACTGCTCAGGATATGCAAGAACCATGTCCTCCAGTCTCTTATTGTATTTTTTTGTATTTTCCAGATAGAATTCTTTTTTGTTTTCATAAACATCGTGTTGAATTTCTGGATGAAATTCAACGATATGCTGTCTTTTGGTCAATCGATAACAGCTTAAAGACAATACTGGGCTATTGAGTCTATAGGTTAAACACGCGACGCTTGTATAGGTGCTGCTTGATTGCCCTAAGAAATTGACCTTTAAGCTGGATTTACTGTGACAAGGCGGCCGCAAATCAAAAGGGAAAAGTACCGCATTCTTGTTCTTTAATACGGAGCGAATCTGACTCAGTGCATTTTCTTTACTAATTACCTTATAACCAGCTTTTTCAAAACGCCCCCAAAAAATAGAGTTTAAAAAGCCAAACCTCAGTGATTTACGAACACAATACACCTGATTAATTTCATCCTTAATTTTATCAAGAAGAAACAGTGGAGCAAACTCCCAACTGCCGAAATGTCCCGTTAGAATAAGAGCACCTTTCTCTTTTTGTAATGCATTATGTAAATGTTCAACACCAACAATTTTGACGCGCCGTTCCAAGTATTTTTTACTTAAGAAAGTCAATATAAAAATTTCTTTAATACAACGGAAAATATGTGAGTAATATGCAACAATAATACGTTTTCGCTCATCCGTGGAGAGGCTCTCCTGAAATACCCGTTCGATATTTTTTTGAGCGATACTGCGCTTGGCGGGCATTAGGAAATAAACAAACCATCCCACCCAAGTTACCGGAAGAAAATTAAAATCACGTTTTAACCCAAGCATATCCCTTCCTAATCTGTTTGCAGTAGGCTGTAAGCGAGTCTACATGCAGGTTTTTGGAAAGTAAAATAATATTTGGCTTTTAACATCCAGTTCAGTAATATCAGCGATCAAACGATCTATTGTAGTAATCATTATGGATACAAACCAGTCGCCAATCCGGGTTGCCATCGTTGCTGGAGAAGCTTCCGGAGACTTATTAGGTGCAGGATTGATGCGCGAGTTAAAAAAACTGCTGCCTAATATCGAATGGACAGGCATTGGCGGTCCTGAAATGATACGCGAAGGTTTTAATTCCATGATTGACATGCAACGTCTTTCGGTTATGGGGATAAGTGATACCCTGCTGCACTACCCTAAATTATTCCAAATCAGAAAAACACTCCATAAAGAATGGCAGGACAATCCTCCGGATGTGTTTATTGGAGTTGATTATCCTTATTTTAATTTATCATTGGAGTTACGCTTAAAAAAACTGGGTATTAAAACCGTACATTTGGTCAGTCCTAAAATCTGGGCCTGGAGGCAAAAAAGAGTCTTTTACATCAAGGAAGCTGTTGATTTAATTCTTACTTTATTTCCCTTTGAAGAGGCTCTATATCAGAAATACGCTGTACCAGTGCACTACATAGGACACCCGCTTGCGGATCAAATTGACTTACACATTGATGCCGAACCAATCAAAAAACAATTGGGTTTTTCGTCCCAAGATAAAATCATTAGTGTGCTGCCAGGAAGCAGAACAAGTGAAATAAAATATATGGGGCCTTTGTTTCTTGACGTGATGCACGAATTAAGCATCAAAATACCAGAACTGCAGTTTGTCGTACCAACAGCCAATAGCAACTTAAAAGCTCTTTTTTTTCAGCAAATGCAGAGTAAGGGTTATGACTTAAAACTCAAAATACTTGATGGGCAATCCCGTGAGGCAATGATTGCTTCAGATTTTGCATTGGTGAAATCAGGAACTGCCACCTTAGAAGCAATGCTATTGAAGCGCCCCATGGTGGTTGCCTTTAAATGGAGTGCGTTAAATCATGCGATTATCGCACCACAAGTTAAAATACCCTTTATCTCATTACCGAATATTTTGGCAAACGAGGAATTAATTCCTGAATTTATCCAATCAAAAGCATTAGCAAAACCCATTGCACAAAAAGTATTACAACTATTTGATGCCCAAAATACTGAAACTCTAAAAAATCAATTTGCAAGTATCCATCAAGGCTTAAGACAGAATGCAAATGAAAAAGCAGCTCTGGCTATTTATAAGCTTCTCAAGCCTTTCCAGGTTTAGTTCTTTTTTTTAAAAAGCAGGTTTGCCTATGCCAATCACGATCCGGTAGCGCAGGAAAACCACCCACTCGCGCACCGGGTTCAACATCCTGAACGGCTATAGAGCCCACTAAAATAGTAGCGCGCGCTCCAATGGTAAGATGACCACTTACCCCTGCTTTACCACCTAAAGAGGCAAACTCACCTATTTTGCTGCTGCCGGCAATGCCTACTTGTCCACAAAGAATAGCCCCCTTTCCTACTTTGACATTGTGACCAATCTGTACCAGATTATCTAAACGGCACCAATCACCAATTTCTGTATTACTCATGGAACCCCTATCAATACATGTATTGGCACCAATTTCCACATTACTCCCGATAACAACTCCGCCAGCCTGAGGTATTTTATAGTAAGCTTGCCCATCACCGGCAAAACCAAATCCATCTTGTCCGATACGAGCCCCCGGATAAATGAGTACTTTATTCCCCATCACCGTATGACTAATACTGACATTATTTTCAATGCAACAATCATCACCAATTACTACACCATCGCCAATAAAAGTATTAACCCCAATTTTACACCGAGCCCCTATGCGTACCTGTTCACCAATGTATGCACCATGAGCGATATAACATTCTTTGCCCAGTTGAGCACTTGGCGCAATAAAAGCTGTTGGTGCAATAAAGCCCTGAAAAGAATCCGAAGGATAGAAAACCTGTGCAATTAATGCATAAGCTTTATACGGATTATTATGAATCAATAAATGCATATGCTTAGGAGCATGGTGCACGAAATGAGGTGAAATAATGCATGCTCCAGCTTGCGAAGTTTTTAGGGCTTTTATATATTTTTTCTCATGCAGCATGGAGAGATTATCTGCTTGTGCATGAGAAAGCGGGGCAAGATCAGACACTGTACATGTTGCTCCATCACTATGATAAAGTGAGGCGCCAGAACACTCAGCTAAATATGCCAAACTAAAAGGGCCCTTGGGAGTAGAAAATCGAGCCGACACCATTTAAATACCTCTAGTTAATGGATTGATTTTAACGATACAACCCGCGAGTTGAACCTTTAAGAAATTGAACAATATGATGTACATCAATATTATCGCCAAACTCTGCCTGCACTTGGTTGATTGCATCTGCAACACCTAGTCCCTTTTGAAATAAAGTCTTATAGACACGCTTAATACAACTTTTTGCCTCTGAAGAATATCCTCTTCGACGCAGACGTTCTACATTAATCCCGTATAATTTTGCTGGATTTCCCGAAACTAAAGCATAAGGACAAACATCTTTCGTAATTAAACTAAGAGCACCTACCATAGACATGCGGCCTAATTTTATAAATTGATGCAAACCACAAAGAGCACCGACAGTGACCCAATCCTCAATTACAACATGTCCGCCTATGGCTACCGCATTTGAAATAATATTA
>NZ_LNYQ01000012.1:733444-765335 GCF_001467945.1 Legionella parisiensis | reverse complement strand
TTTCCCCCCCCCCGCCTCTCGTTCCGCGATTTATAGTGACGTATTCACGAATAATATTATCATTTCCAATGAATACCTTACTTATCTCTCCATTAAACTTGAGATCCTGAGGAATGCCTCCAATAATCGCTCCGGTGCCAATCTGATTGCGTTCCCCTATTTCTGTCCAACCCTCTATAGTGACATGAGATGCAATTGACGTTCCTTGGGCAATCCTTACGTTTTCACCAATAATAGAATAAGGACCTATGGTGACACTGGGGTCGATTTGAGCCCCAGGAGAAATCAAAGCGGTTGGATGAATTTGATTCGGGGTAGAAATAAGATTACCTGCTAAATGATCTAATTGCCTCACTAGCATTTTTACCTCCACAACATTTAAATCTCGATACAACGCTACCTTAAAAAGGTGCCCTTATGGATTAAATCATAGAGCACTTTAAAAAGTATTTTTAATCTAAAAATGTAATTACAGATCTCAGATTTTTAGACTAGCACGTATAATTCAATTTAATAAATACATCACGAACAGCAAATCTTTGGGCAAAATAGATTTGATTTTGGGTCATGCTGCTGCGTATAGACTCTGCATTAACTTGCGACCAATACTGTTCAGTATTGATACCGCCCTGGATGCCAAAACTGCTGCCATTACTAAAAGGAATCTGTGCTGCAACCGCTAAATTCGAACCCACTACAATTGAAGTCCAAAGCGTTGTCGGAGTCGCTTGCTTATAACTGTAAACATTCGTTGATACGGCGCCAGGAAAATTGGGAAGGGCAGCGGGAGTGGCTAAATCCTCACTCCATTTGGAAGTATAAGAACCTCCTAAGACTGAAGCAGAAACATCGCCAAGAACACTAATATAACGATTTAGACTCCATACAGCACCCATGCCTATTTGAGGTCCAATTCCAAAATATTTTGCTGCATAATCAATATGATTACTTAATGGTGCCTCAAAAGTCTGAAACTCAACATCCGTAAAAGCAGCTGTTCCGTCATATGCGGCAGAAAAGCCTTTTTTAAACTCAGACGCCTTAAGACCATAGTAACGTGAGAAACGTACGTTATTTAAAAAAGAACTTTGGAAATAATGGTGTGTCAGTAGTTCAGCAGTTTGAAAATCATAATGAGAACTCACAGAGGCACTTCCATCAAACATTTGCCGCCCACCTGGAACTATAGGATCTGTTGGATCTATAAATGGATTAATTTGTACTAACTGGCTTAATCGGTTAACTAATATCGCATCGGAGCCAAGATTTTCTACGCTATTAAATCCTTTGTTTTTTAAGTTAGTGTACGTTAATGTGACATCATAATCCCTTTGGGGACCAAATATGTAACCTACACCTACCAAAAACCCCCACCGTGAATCAAGATGTATTTGTTGTGCATCCACTATACCATTTGTAGTAATGACATCAGCGTATACGGTTTTATTGATTCCTTCATCGCTTAAAGAACCATATATCGGGGCACCAGTAACGAAAAAACCGTGAGAAAGATCTTGACTACTGCCTAGGGTACCAGAGAATGCCAAGGTACTGTTTGCAATGAATAAGCCGAAAAAAAAGCTCCTATTTTTTTTTAAATTTATCACGTTCACTCCATTTAACATAATACAGATAATATTTGATCAGAAAGATTTTCCTGAGAGATATAGGGTAACAGAATCCTCTTATATGTCTACAGGTTTACTAGTATTTTGATTCCAGCAAACCACTATTGATTTTAGAGTAGAGAAGAGAAAATAAAGAGCCGGAAAAAAATCTTTTGATTTGAAGTGCTTTATATATCTTATAATATATTAATTCAATACCTTATAGATAAAATCTACTTTTTTGAAATCAAATTGCAGCCACATATCAAGCCCTATTATCCTCCCTTCTTTTTAACTCAGGAAGAGTTCTTGCTGGTTGAAATAAAGGGTTGTGCATTTGCATACTCAGGTTACGCAGGCATCATATTTATGAGTTGTCAAATCTTACATTAGTGAGTGCTTTCTTCCAGATTTAAATGATTTTCTTTATACCATCTGATTAATGCATCATTATAATCAGCACAATTTTAATTGATAATTACTGGTTTCTTTTTTATCTTAAAAACTTACTTGGAAATAAAACACTATGGTCACTTTTAAAAAAATAATCTTCTTATTTTTCTATTCCTTTTTAAGCATCACCTCTTATAGCCAATCACTCGATAACGACAAGAAAATCCTAGTTAATTACAATTATCTAGAAACGTTTTCTAAAGAGATAGCGCAGAAGAGCTTAAAAAAAATGCCGCCGCTTGATGAGCTCAAAGCAAATTATGATGTGACTCTTTATAAAATCAACTATAAAACTCCAGCCCCTGATGGTCAGATGACGATTGCTTCCGGCCTGGTAGCTGTACCTCGTGTAACAAATAAGCTAGGAATTGTCAGTTATCAGCATGGTACTCGCTTCAAGCATGAGGATGCTCCCTCCAGGATGAAAGAGAGCGATTATGTGTATCCCGCTTTGTTTGCCAGTCATGGTGGTTATCTGACGGTCATGCCCGATTATCTTGGTTTAGGGGATAATGAATTACCTCTACATCCTTATGTACAATATGAAACATTAGCCAGCAGCAGTGTCAATATGCTCCTGGCTACCAAAGAGCTCGCCAAAATTATAAAAATCGAACTCAATGATCAACTATACATTGGCGGTTACTCAGAGGGCGGATTTTCCTCTTTGGTCATGTTTGAGTTGCTTGCCGCTCAATATCCACACATTCCGGTTACTGCAGTTGCTTTAGGTTCTGCACCTTATGACTGGGATGAAACCATGAAATTTATTATGCTGGATCCGGGCCCAAGAGCTACTGCGTATTTGGCATATTTCTTCTATTCACTGCAGACCTATAAAAATTATTGGGCTGCTCTAAATCAAATCTTTGTCAGCCCTTACAATACCCTCATTCCAGAATTATTTGATGGGCTCCATTCCACCAAAGAAATACTGGATGCACTACCGCAAAATCCAGCATTAATTTTTCAGCCTGAATTTTTTGAGGCTATCTTAAATCATTTAGAGAGCAACACAGAGAAATTGAAAAGCAATTTCAATCATTATGATTTTTCTCCAACAGCACCCTTACTACTTGTTGGCACCAAAGGAGATAGGGATGTTCCTTACCATGGAGCTGAAATTGCTTATGAACAATTTACAAAATACAGTAGTGCCGTCTTTATTCAATCAGTCAGCGACACACTTGACCATCGAGATGCAGGCCCATATGTCTTTTATGAAATGCTGCAATTTTTTAAAGGCATCCAAGCTGAATAAAGGACAATAGTCAGGGCACTATTCTGGCATCCCTGCGAAGGCAGGGATCCATTTGCAATGTCCATCCTAAACCTTAATAGGATATTCTGTTCCTCAAAACGCAATGAAATATTAACTTAACAGAGTAAAACAATTCCCAGTGGATTAATTTGAATTATGAACTATTGTGATGAATGCTTCCCTGCCTTCGCACTAACGACGTTTTGTCTTAAAATTTTACAATTTTATGGGATAAAAATTTTTAAGGTCCTCTCAGAAACATCCGTGGACATGTTTAATTTCTTCCAGCCATGACGCCACCATCGACATTGATGATTGCTCCAGTGATCCAGCTTGCTTTGTCTGACAAAAGAAATTCAATGGCGTTAGCAACATCCATTACTTTACCTATCCTGCCAATGGGATGAAACGCATTAAAATTCTGCAGTGATGCTTCAATTTTATCTTCAGCTATAAATGACTTGTAGATAGGTGTTGCTACAACTGCAGGGGCTACGGCATTCACTCTTATGTTGTGATCTGCAAGTTCCATAGCTAAATGTTGCGTCAACGAATGAAGTCCAGCTTTTTGCATGGAATATGCAGAAGAGGGAGTAGCCTTGACTGCCTGATTCGCCCACATGGATCCAATATTAACTATTGAACCACCTCCATTTTGTTTCATTTTTGCTGCAACAGCCTGAGTAATAAAAAAGAATGCTTTGTTGAGATTTACCTGCAGATCATAATCAGCTTCAGTATGGTCTAAAAAGCTTATGGGTTTAAAATATCCGGCAGCATTAACCAGATGTTTTATTGCACGTGCTTCTTTTTTTATTTTCATAACGCATTGTGACACTTGCGCTTTATCATAAAGATCAACCATTAAATACTCTATTTTACCTCCAATTTGTTTTAGTTCGTCGACAGCATGTTTTAGCTTTTGTTCATCCCTTCCTATAATCAACAGATCGAAGCCACTTCTTGCAAGCCTTTTTGCTGTTTCCAGTCCCATTCCACTGGATCCTCCCACGATAATCGCTAAATTTTGATTGGACATATTCTTCACCCTTTTAGTTTATAAATATTTGTTCCATGGAGTATGGACAATATATAATCCTAAAAAAAGCAGGTACTTAATGGTACACTAGGTACTTATTGGTACTCATTATTGAATTATTTGAAGAAAAAAGTTGAAGCAAAAAATACCTCTTAAAGCAGCAACAATGGTTGAAACAATTTACGGTTGTAAGTGGTCACTTACCATTTATTCTCTTTTACGAGAAGGCGTCAACCGCCCCGGAGAAATGGTGCGCCGCGTTGACGGCCTTACCACAAAAGTTTTGAATCAATGCCTTAGAAGAAATATTGAATTCGGTATTCTTGGCAAGAAAGATTTTCATGAAATTCCCCCCAGAGTTGAGTATTTTGTTACCCCTTTTGGAGAAAAATTTTTAAAAATTCTCGATGAGATTGAAGAATTGAATCATTCTATTGCCCCACAACAAAATCATTAACTCTATTCCAACTTACAGAAGACTGGACCATTATTCAGTTGCAATTGATTACCGCCAAAATCCGCCATATACTGCCCTTCATACGTTTGATTTTGTTTGTTTAATTGCGCAGAAATGAAAATTCGCGGACGCTCCCTTTCATCGTCGTCCATAGCGACAAGCAGTAAATTTCCTGTGTGCATACTAAATCGTGTTGCAGTTACTGGATAATCAAAATCAACTTCAGGCAAATCACCGATTTTATTGGGTACTTTAAATTTAACTTTAAAGGAAATAGTACCGTCTAATCCCTGCATATGGCACTCAACCGATTTTTGCGCATCATATACCTTTACTGCTCAACTAGAATCAATGGTAACGATAAAATGAGACGTTTCATAGGAATAAACTCCTATAATATTTTGTGGGCGATATCTTCTCCCTGAAAATAAATAATAACTTAATCAATACGAATTCACCAGTTCCTTTCATGAGGTTCTTTTAGGCAAAATTTGAGTTGGTAATTTTGTAGAGAGTGTGCTATTTACCAATCGCATCGTCTATCTTGAGCATACAAATACGATTGGCATTTGATTTTTACCATTTAACTGTTCAATGGGAAAAAACTCCTATCCATTTTGGTCAACGTAATTTCCTTTTCTTTAGTCCATTGCTTCTGGGAAAACAAGGTTCCTTGTATAAAAATAGAAATGCTTTTTGTACTCTTTTGTTCCAACGGTACATCATCTTCAAGTTTAAATTCTTGTTTTATCGTTTCGACTAGCTGCGCAAGATATTTATTCTCAGAAACCTCTTTATTATAGTAGGGAAGACGCTTTCTAAAAAACGATTGGATATCTCCGGAAGTACAGCCAAACAGCAGTGGGCTTTTCGTTTCTAATAGTTTCCGTATGACTTCGATTTCGTAGATATATGCATTTGCTTCCGTATTCGCAATTTTTGCTGCAACATTAAAGGCATGCCCTGCTTCATGAATAATCTCACCAATCATATCAATCATTGTTTGTTCAAAAAAGCTAACCTTTAAAGCAATTGTTTGGTTCATGACCCAATTTTTATGGAGGTGCCCTA
This sequence comes from Legionella parisiensis, assembly GCF_001467945.1. Taxonomy (GTDB): domain Bacteria; phylum Pseudomonadota; class Gammaproteobacteria; order Legionellales; family Legionellaceae; genus Legionella; species Legionella parisiensis. The sequence goes on along the minus strand of NZ_LNYQ01000012.1, from coordinate 759,447 downwards.
ATAATTTGTACGTACTTTTGTTGACAAAGATAGCAGGATTCCCCTGGACACCTAAAAAATCATGCGGGGGTTTTAAAATATCAATTTGAAGTTGCGGAATTGAAGCAGTAATACCGTTATTAAGCCCATTCCAACCCATTTCGCGGCATTTTTCGATGAGTAATCTTATGTGGTAGCTTGTTAGCATAGCGTACTCCTTGACTATAAATTCCCATGAAAATCAAATTAAGATCAATTTGAGCAATAGTTGAAAAATTATTATTACGGATCAATTTTTACCAGTCAATACATTTGATGATCATTTGGTCTTTATTTGATTTATTTTGTTGAAAATAATAGGAAAGTAGACAGGAAATACACATTTTTTAATAATTTGGACAAGCGACCTATAGTAAGTGCTGCAAGGAACATTTTAAAAGGTACTGTGGCCGTTGCAGGCCTGATTACCGCACTATAAGGAGGTGGGGCAGAAAAAGCTCCCCCACTTCTAAAGAAATTCCTATGACTATCATACGCTGATCAACCATCAGCCCATACCCATCCCTTTTTGTTTGATTTTTTCCAGAACTTCTGTGTCAGGTACCACTTCATCAAGAGAAAAATAATCACGAGTAATAGGATCACGCCGTAACTCAGGTCGTTGTGGATGGCGTTCCCTTATAGCGAGAATTTCTGTTAAATCATAAAGCTCATTCCCGACCCCACCTTCCAAGCGTGAATTGGGTAATCGCACTGGAATTTTAGGCACGCTAAAACCAATAGGGGAACGCATAGAATCACCAAATATTGCTGTATTCAGGGTTTGAAGCAACCCTGCATCCGCATGGGGAGTACAACATTGAACAATATGCTCCTGCATCTTGCTACTAAATCGATCCCATCGTAACCTTATCTCCTCTGGAATTACATTCCATATTTTTTCGTCCACTTTTGCAGAGCCGGAAGTTAATCCAAGTGCTTGCGCAAATTTTGCGATATTTACGTGAGAAATTTTTATGCATGGAATCCTTACTTTCTCACCGTCAACTTCAGCTTTTATCACAGCGTTCTTTAGCTCAAACGCTCCTTTTTCAGCTGCCTTACGAAAAAAAGCAAAAACTAGCTCAACCCTTGCTTTTCTACGTTCAATTGGAGGATTTTGAGTACTTTCACGAATAATAATGTCCGATCCCGAGCGCATCACTCGATAATGCTGGGCACAATTCATCGCTTCCAATATTTTATTAGTAACCAATTCAACAAATTTTGCTCCTTGTCGCTCTTTTTCTCCACGTTCACTTCTCATTTGCATGATTCATTCTCACAATCACCGATAATGAAATAAATTATAACAAAGAGAATGCAAAATGACCACTAAATCCGATTATTATGTAAGATGAACGGGTTTTCTTAGAGGACATGTCCTCCATCTACTGCGATGACTTTTCCTGTGATCCAATTAGCTTTTTCTGAGGCAAGGAATAAAACCATATTTGCAATGTCATCAGGTGTTCCCGCTCTTTGCATGGGAATGTTATTCACATAATATTGCCACAATTCCGGATTACTGGAAGCTGTATCCTCATTCATTCCCGCTTCAATAACACCGGGCGCAACCGTATTCACACGTATGCCGTGTTGTGCTAAATCTAAAGCAGCATGTTTTGTCCATTTATTCAGCGCGGCCTTCGAAGCACCATAACCAATTCCCTTAGTCATTGTGATAATGCCGCTGATTGAAGAAATATTTAAAATACACCCCTTCGTTCCTTTCTCCGTCATATTCTTGGCACATAATTGCGCTAGATAAAGTGGGGAAATCGCATTAACCTGGAAAACTTGCTGCATTTTTTCTGGGGGCAATTCAAATATCGTTTCCCGACAAAGCATTCCAGCATTATTAACTAAGATGTCCACGCCGTCTAAAAACCTTATCGCTTGCTCGGCAAAAGTTACAACATGGTCCATTTTGGAAAAATCAGCATAAAATGCGTTTGCATTTCTCCCCATTGCTTTAATCGCTTGAACCGTTTCCTCCGCACCTGTTGCATCACTGCGGTAACTAATGACAATATCTGCGCCTTGTTCTGCAAAAGCCATGGCTATTCTTTGACCAATACTGCGATTAGCCCCCGTGACAATGACCTTTTTCTCTTTAAAATCCATATCAATCCTTAAAAAAAATATTCAGTTCCAATCTTTTTTATCATACTTGTAGCCCAGATATAGCAAAACAAACCAGCAATTTCCCCAGACAGTCGCTAACGCTGCACCCTGACACAATTTTTTTTATAAACAAATCACCAAAAATTAAAAAAATCAACTTTACTTTGTGAACAATATAATTCCCTCTAATCGCGAGATCAAATCATCACTCGGATGAGTATTAACTTCTTTTAATAATAAAGTCTTATCGGAAAAATTAAACACCTTGACACCCAACCTGCCGACCTGTAGAAATTAAACCATTAATAATGGACCAAAAAGGAGAAGGTTTATGGAAGGGAAACTGGAGCGCTACCAGCAAGAAATCAAAACTGCAACTCAGCCAATTTTTGCACGTCTGGAGCACTATCGTAAGGCCATGTTTGACATAAGAAAATTATTAATGGACTATTTTTTTAATCCAGGGCGAACACAAAAACTCACTGAAGTTGCCCAAGGAGAAGAAATCGTTTTTAGCTTCAATCTGGTTCAAAAGAGCATGGAAAAATGTTTGGTCGATGAGCATCAATTAGTAGAGACTGCTCAAGTAATGATCGATACAGAACAAAATCCAAGTCTTGTAGCTGCTTTTGATAGTCATGTGTTGCAGAGCGGCTTACCGCTGGAATTTCGCGAACAAGAGGGCCTGTATCTCTTTAAACCAGAGAAACCCTACACACCCATGGCACAAGTTTTTATGCGGCAATTTTCATGTGCTCTGGGTATCTATCGCGTATGCCTGGGCGTTTGTGAGGCCTATTTTGCTATCTATAATCACGAAGGAATTTCCACCAAACAACTGCAGAACTACATTGACTCAGCGACTGATTTAAAACAACAAATTAACGAAGAAGTCGATTTAATTGCTTTGCATAAACAGGCAAAAACAATAGAAAATGAAATCATATCCTTACTGCGAACCGAAAGAGTGCATGAAGGTTTACCCCAATTTAAGACTGACATCGACACTCTCAAAATAAAATTAATTGCCGTATTGGAAGCCGGGGCGGTTCATTTGCAAAATTGTTATACAGAATTTCCTAACAATGCCATATTATGGATGTTGCATGATCGAAGCTGGCACACATTACTCAAAACTCTTTCCAGTCTTCTCTACACGCAATATAACTATTCTACTTTATATAGCACATTGGAAATTAAAAAAGAATTCATTACATTACTCAAAACAGAAATAGAATATTTTGATTCCATAGTGATCGAAAAGGAACCTTTGCTTAAAATTGAATTATTAAGAAAAGCAGCAAAGCTTATTAGTGAAGCAAAAATTGATGTACTCGCTAAACTTGCTGAAAAAGGGATTGAATTGATTGAAGCACCCAAAATAGGTATGTTTTCCACCCTCCCCTCTAATAGTATTTATGGACTTATGCTCGCCTACCAACAAAGACAATTATCACTGATGGATACATTTGGAGAAGAACGTGTTGATGAGGAAGATAGAGAAAGGTTTAAACAAACCATCTAACCTCTAAAAATGGCTATTCATAACAAATCATAATTGTTATGATTATTTAGTGAGAAATACTATAACCCTATAATAAACATCAATTTTTTTAAGGAATAATATGTTAAGGAAAGCAAAACTACTCGGTATTGTTTCTTTATTATTAGCCAATCCTTGTTTTTCAGGGCTTTACCTTGGTGTAGGAGTTGGACCTGAAGGCGCTCATTTTACACAACGATCTCATGTAACGAGGCTGGGAGCTATTTCCAATACAGCGGGCGAAGGAGCTTTTAATGTTTATGATACAGAGCATTTCTCCGGGACAGGAGAATTCGGAACTTTATTTGGAGGTTATAGTTTAAGATATAAAAACTTTTATCTGGGAGCAGAGGCCAACGCCAATATAAGCTCAGTTAAATATACCCTGGTTAACGACGAACTCATAAACAGTAATTTCCTTAAAACAACTTTTTCAATTCCAAATAGTGAAGGGATCAGTATATTGCCTGGATACTTTTTCTCAGACTCTTTTTGGGCCTATGGACGAGTAGGTTATGCAAATGGTCACGTAAAAATTAGGGAATCCGATCCAACAGTCAGAAGCTCCACATCAAACCGCAGCGGTATTCGCTATGGTGCTGGAGTTCGTTACAATCTGATGGATCCTCGCTGGACATTAATGATGGATTATAGCCAAATCAATTACACCAAGATAAAAAGTCATGTGTTTGAGCCTAATGGCGGAGTAACTAAGATTGCCCGAATTTATCCCAACACTGCACAAGTCGCTTTTGGATTAATCTTTAATTTTGATACTCCTAAAAAAGTTTTCGTTAAATAACATAAGGAGACTCATATGAATCTCCTTCGTTAGCTGATTTCTGATCGGAAGCAATCGCTTTATTTTCCGTAACTAGAAAACAATTGAGCGAAAGCCAGAGCAATCGTATACCCAATAAAAACAGATCTCTCTGGGTTGCCTTAATCAATACGCTAAAGAAAACTAAAATCAAATGGATCAAAATAATGCGTAAAGAACGTATTTATGAATTCTTTCCGCTGTAGAAAAAGAATAATTCCTAAGCACCCCATCCGGAAAGGCATTCAAACGCGTAAACAATTGTTGCCATAAAATAGATAAAAATAAAAACAACACCATGAGATAAATGATAGAAAAATGGGGGTTTAAATTCTGCAACCTCCTATTCCATATCTAAATTTTTGATAAATTAAAGCAATTAAAGAAACAATACTCCCGATAAAATTAAATCGAACAACTGGGGAAATGAGTAAAGGAAAAAAGTTCACTAGCAAACTCCTTTGTTAATTATAAATATTTATCCCCCATTAAATCTGTTTTAACTCCATCCAGGAGCCTATCCAGATCGATCAAAATACAATCATCTATAATATAAAGTAATCTTGATGATTTTGTTTTGATCATGAAAGAAAAAATAGAGAAGCTTACCAGCAGATTCGCTGCATTAGGTTTTAAACAGCTAAAGGAGTTACCTCAAGAAGATGCTCATGCATTAATGCAGTGGACTGCTTACATTGATCATTTAAATCATGCAGCATATAAAGCAATTGAAGCGCAATATGCACAATTTAACCCTGATGCATCGAAAGATGAGCAAGTTATTTTCTATAAAAGAATTTTGGCAATAAAAAATATTTTGCGAGAATTGCAAGTAGTTCATAACGATTTAACCAAGAGTTTACATGAAAATTCAGCACTTTATATTCCTGATGACGCCGTTATATCCTTAAATGCAAAATATATTCTTCCTGAATTAAAAACAAAAGAACCTAACGAAATTGTGCGGGCCAACTTTTATCAACTGTTAGATAACATAAGTAAAAATAATTCGCTCAGCAAAGAAGAGTTTAATTACATTACCTCGCTCCTAATGCAAATTGCCTCCAGACCCCAAGGGATGCAATTAATTGTAAAACTGAATTATCTACTCGCAACCAAAAACGCCCAGTTAATCTTAAAACCCAGCAATAATTTTGAATGTTCCATGATGCGGGAAGGACGTGCAGCAACAAGTCCAGATTATACCCGCAAATCAATAACGCCAGAGGAAGATTTTAAAACCATTTTTAAAAGAGAAGTCCGTCCTGGAGCTGGCGCAACAAGGATTCCTATTGGTGTAGACTATCGGTTTAACGATAAAATGACTTCTTTGGATTTAGATGTCTATGCCTCTGCTGGCCATGGATTAACTGATGGCGGGCCTGCATTTATTCTGTTAGCGCATGAACTCATTCATGGTTTGCATAATCTTACCGGTAAAGCACTGTATAATTTTAGTCCTTTTTTTCAAGGACCAAAATACGAAAATGATCCAATGATTCAACTACTATATCCGAAAAATTCCGGATTTAGTCTTGGTCCATCAGCTGAAGAATATTGGACCATTGAAGGGGGGGGCTATGTGAAAATAGCATTCGCAGTGAACATGGTTTTTTTAAGAGGACAGGACATGTCAGTGCTGAACCAGGAGGGCGTGCTCTCATTGATCTTTATTATGTTGGATTAGCTCGAAGTTATTATCAGCTGGATTTGCTAAAATTCGTAAATCGTTTAGAGAACATGCAAACAAAACCAGATGCCACAGAAGATGATAAAGTAGTAGAGAGGCTTTTGCTGCTTGAAAAATATAATTACATTAGCTATTCCTTAACTGATCTTGTTGAATTATGCGAAGACATTTCCCCTTTCCAACTAAAAAGAATAGGGCAACTCATCCAAAAATTGAGCGCCTTAGAAAATCCAGAACAGATTCTGCAAGAGTTTTTAATGACGGCCCCTGCTAAAAGTGCGCGGTTATTGATTGCTATTTCAAAGAGTAAGGGAATAAATTATGACGAAGAAATCGATTCAGAGACACTTGAAAAAGCATTACCCAAAATTCGTAATTTTAATGAACTACTTAAAAGCTCCGGCTTCCCCGACGAGCTTGTCAGCGCATTTAGTGATTTTGCAGAAAATATGGAAACAAAATCCTCTAAATCCAATACCTTTTCCTTCTAGCATTAACAAAAAGCCCTCCTTTCTTGTTATTTTTGATTTGCTCTGCACTCCCGAAAGTTTCAAAATCCCAGAGGAACTTTGTTTTTTCTATTGATTATTCATCCAGATTAAAAGTAAAGAATTGAGAAAGAGCAATATATTCGATTCAGAGAGCTATAATAAGAGTAATGAGTCAATGTGTTTTAAATTGGACGTCGTGATGAAAGTCTTTAATAACATGAAAATGTATACTTCTTACTTGGAAGGCCTCTATCAACATATTTTTGCAAGTACCCCCATAGCTACCTGGGGCTACTTCTACTATGATTTAAATGGACGTTGCCTGCAATTGATGTCTGATAAATGGCTGCTTGATGTTTTTTTTAAAAATGATTTATTTGCCACGCAGATTTTTACTAACATAACTACAACCCAGGATACCTTATATGCTTCAGATGTTATGAATGATGAGCTACTACCTTACTCAATCAAAGAAGTCTTAATTGATCATAAATATGCTTATTTTTTTGACATTGTCCACAAAGAGAACAATTATACAGAAATCTATACGTTTGCATCGATTACTGATTCTCAACGCTCTAATAATTTTACCCTTAACAACGTAGATATATTAAAAGCCATCAGCCAAGACCTGGCCACTCGGTGCAGACGATTATTAACCAAAGATAATACACTGATATTACCTAAGGATTTAGTCATTGAGATGAATTCACTTGCAGAATTGCATGGTTCAAGGAATTCTTTAAATTTGAAGGAGTTCATTTTGAAGCAAAAAGAGACTAAATTGCAGGAAATGGTAAATGATACCGTTTTTGATTTTAATAGTTTGCCTTTTAACTTTATGTCAGCAAAACAACTAACCTTGAAGGAAAAAGAGATCATTTATCTTTATTATCATGGTTTTAAAATACAACGTATTGCCGATATTTTGGAAATATCAAAACGAACCGTTGATAAACATTTCGAAAATATCAAGAAAAAACTGGTGTGTGAAAGCACAGGTCAAATAATTCCTGCCTTACTACGTTCTAATATTTCTATAAATCAATTTATCCAAAAATCTTAAGTCATACGACCGCTCAAACTCCATTTTAAAAAAAGATGCAGCAACCAGAAGATATTCTCTTCTCTTCGCCTTGAGCAAAATAATACTCCAGTGTCTTTTTATTTAGCTTTTTATGGTAAGCGAACTCCTTGTTACTTAACAATTGATTCAACGATGATGCCCTCATATTAAGCGATGAGCCATAGAACTCACAAAGATTAACTTCCATAAGTGAAAAAATCGCACCTATCCAGGGGTCAAGGAGAAAATTTTTTGTGATAACTACAGTATGTTCAATGTCTTCAATATCATAAATAAAGGCAGGGATATTTTGTTGCTTTAGTAATGCAGCCAAATAAAATGCTTGGTGTTCGCAATTCCCCGCTCTATGTGCAGAAATTGTATATTTTATTGGTGCTGTCGCATCCAGAAAATCAATCTTTTGATCCTCACAATATTTTGCAATTTTAAGCAAAAAAAATCTCACTTCGCCAACTTCCCTCACTGCGGTTAAGCTATTTTCATGATATTGAGCCTTTCGCTCTTTGCCTATTTTTTCGGTTAAAGGATTGATAAGTAATGCAGAAGTGCTGGCAAGACAGACTCCCATGGTAGTCTCCAGTGCGTGACATAAAATTTCACGATATTTATTTTCACGATCAGTCTCGATTTGTTTGTTTTTGAAAAATTTAACCAGCATAACCAATCTCCATTTGGACTCTATATCCTAGTTATTTACGAAGAATTTTAAACAGAGCTCTGTGCATAAAGCAGGTTCAATCTGCATTCTCTAGCATCCAAGCTAAAATCTTTATACTCAAGAAAAGAAACTAAAATCAATTCTTTTCCTGTAGCTTACAATGAGTTAATATTAAGCACTATGGCTATCTTAACGAATTTTAAGCTTCATTTTTGAATTCCAAAACTGGCATATTACCGCGTCTGGTAAAGAAACAAAGCGGTGAACAGAAATGGGTATCCCCGGAAATAGATATATGATTTTTGGGTTTTCTGACGATAAAAAAGAGAGGGATAATGGGAATTTTTAAGGATATTACACACCGGTATTGTCAAAAAATACTGGATGCCTACCAAGCGCAAGCGGATGAAAAAACATATAAGGGTAAAGAAGCTGAATTATTAATTCAAAGGAATGAATTTGCAAAATGTTTAATCAAGAAGATTAAAGAAATAGAAGTTGAGGATGATGATTACTCGACATACTTCGAATGCATTTTAAAAGAAATTGAATCGCTATCAAAAGAAACTGTAAATGCCGTCAAAGAATATAATAAAGAATATAGCACTACATTCACTACAGATCTTTATGAAAGTTTTTTCACATCCAGCCTAATCAATTTTATTAATGCATTAAATGATTTGGTTCAAAACAGTCCCTCTCTAATTACTGAAATTAAGGATATATCATTATTTGGCAATAATAGAAATCTTCCCTGGTTCAATCAATTTTCATTTTTCTTATATGAATATATTCTTGAAAAAGAATTTGATATTGCTACCAGTAAAGTTGAACGAGATATTTTTGATACAAAAAAACGATTGATCTTGAAGTATGTGCAAAATGCGGGAAATCTTTATTCACAGTTTAAAAAAGATGAGAGCAATACGGAATACCAGGAACTGATGAAAGTATTATTAACGAGTATGAGTTCTGAAGAAAAAAGTATCCAACGGCGTAAATCTGACGAAAGTAATACAGGTTACATGTCTTATTTTTCTCAAACATTTTATAAAGCTTCTGAAAAAATAATCGGAAAGAATCAATTAGGGCAAAAAATCGAATTTTTGATAAAGGAATTTAATGAGCGCGCAGTGAGTAAAGGACTAGTGATATAGCAAATCCTTGTTCGGGAGTACATTAGGACAATACATTACTCAATTTTTATTAGCCCGGCTCCTGTTACATAGACACTGGGAACGTTATAAGTGTTTGCAACGGAGTCCGGGCAATTATAAAAAAGCGATAAGCGAATCTTTAAATATTATCAACTATGGGTCATGCCGGGGTCTTGTTCTCCTGAGTTATTATTTTCTTTAAAACCATTCAAATCCTCTTTTAAATCCTTGGTTTTTTCAATGCTGTTCGTTATTAAGTTTTTATCAAAAATTGAAGCCACTTTTAAAAAAAACTCCGATATCTTTTGGAAAATTTTAGGTAATTTATAGTGTAGGTTAGAGGCAAATTGCAAATCCACCTCATCTTGCAGCGCATCTTCTTTATTCTTAATTTTATCTATCAGAACAATACAAAATTCCTCTAGTTTTGCTTTGCTCATTATTTTATGGGGGGGATCTATGCTATGGATTTCCTTATCAAGTAATGATACCAAATTATAAATATCTTTCTTATATAAAATAACACCACTCAGATTATGAACTTTGGCTTTGCCTTCTTCCTCAAGCCTATGATTCACAACCTCTAACAATCTACTTTTAAGCCCATAGGTAAATGGGCCTCCTTTTGGTAGTCCGGTAATCTCACTTAATACGCTAATTAATTCCTTTGCTTCAAAATGAAAGCGAGTATTCTGTTCTATTAATTCCTCTATATCCCTTGGAACTTTTACCTCGCCAAACACCAAACAACATCCTAACTCCAGACTTTCATATATTATTTCTCGATCAGTATGACTGTAACGTTCAATATCAGCTAAAAATACTTTTATTTTATCCCATTGCCCTTCTTGTGCGTATAATGGGATAAGTTGACGCTGGACCTCAATGTTATCTTGGGCCCCTAGATTTTCCAAAGCACTAATTTTTCTTGTACGACTATGTATATGATGAATCTCATCGAATTTCTTTATAATTTCAGGTGTCACGAGAGGGATAATAGATATTTTTGAAGGAACCATAAGTGCTTTTTCTTTTGGTAATTCCTCAATAGAATCTTGTATAGCTTTTGCAGCTTGCAACCAGGCTATTCCCTTTTCATGTTTAAAAGCTTGATCTAATAGTTTATTAATTTTTTCATAACCGGGTGAATCCTCTATGATATTTTTCACATACAGACAATATGCTTCTGGGGAACAATACGTATTCCGTTGTAAATCATCTATATCCCGTACTTTTGCACGAAACATAATATTCATATACGGGTCTTGACCAACAACAGCTCTTCCAACAAGTCCTATGTTCTTTTCCCAGACATCGAAAGGAATTGAGGCAGATTGTTCTTTTCCCCAAGTCATAATGCGAATATTTACCTTATCGTTTTGTTCATCAAACTCAATGTTTCTAATAATAAAAAAATGACCATCCATAAATCGTTGCATAACATTTTGACCTTTGGGTTCTCCTTCCTCTGGGTAAAGAATGTAGTTTGCAAGACTTCCCGTGCCAGCAAAACCAACCATATAACCATCGTGAATAAGTAATTGTAACTGCTTTATTGCCGCCCTATTATGCATGGAGATATTGTACACATGATTATATCCAGCTTGTTTCATCCAATTATTGATTTCATGATGTGAAGTAACACCAAAAAGTTTTTTGGCCAGATCTGCACCTTCTTCACTGTAGTGAACAATAGAATTTTCTGACGAGCGTATTCCATTTAAAATAACGTGATCTGCATCGTGAATCGTAGCTCCATCAGAGCTTTTTTTATTTGCTACCTCTTCAGTGACTTCGACCCGTAAAACTCCTTCTTTCCCGGCGAACTCTTTAAGATCACAGACACCCTTTGCAGCAAGTTCAGTTACTATTTGTACGTATTTCAATGGATTTAATAAGGCGATATGGTGCACAAAAGCATTTACGCCGCAGACTTGTTCATTGCGTTGATTGATATAACGCGGGTCCAATACCCTAATCATCATTTGTAACACAAGGAGATCACGATCAAAATTTTTAAATTTAAGCGGATCGTCATTATTTAGAAAGTTATCATACAGATAAGACTCGTAATCACATTTTACTAATTTCAATAAAGGGAATTCTGCAAATATTAAGTTAATTGCTTCTTGTTCCCCTGTTAAATAAGCAAAAGATTCCAGCTGTTTGGCTACGGTATATATCTTTGGATTGCTTTTATCGTACCAATCACTCTGAGTTTCTCGAAGATGCTCTTGAAATTTTTGCAGCAACACTTTAGCTAAATTTTTCACATGGGCTTTGGATAAAGGAGCATCATCTTCATGCTCACAAATACGAGTAACCGCATCTAAAACAAGTAAATAGTCCTGATATGAAGTGGCTTTTTCGCCATTTATAGCCCCATCAAATGTAATTTGTCCATCATCTTGATACGTTAATAGTTCTGATAATGATAAACCCATAGAACCAGACTCCCATCATTTATTTAATGAGTAAACACACATTATTCGCATAGATAAAGTTGTTAGGGCTCTTTGGAAGCATGTGTACTGCAGAAGAATCTCTTGTTTTTCATCACCTGAAATGAATAATACCAACCCTACTCTTCACTTATAAGGTTAATTATAGTTAAAAGAATTAAAAATATTGGAAATACTACACCATGTAGATAGGTTTTAAGGTGCTTAGAATCATTTTTAGGATGCTGACAATTCATCCATTGTTTATGGACCACAAAACAAGTCGCAGTTGCAGGCAGGTGGATGAATTGTTAAATACACCTTAATTTATTTAATATGCTGCTGTAGAAAATCATAGGCTTTTTTAGCATACTGAAAAGGAGGGGCTTTCGCTGGGTCCTGTTCTGCTTCAACGATCATCCAGCCCGAATATTGATTTTTTTGCAACATTTGAATGACGGGAGCAAATTCAATTGCGCCATCCCCAGGAACCGTAAATACACCTGCTCGTACTGCATCCAGAAAGTTCATATGTGCACTTTTAACTTTGTTGAGGATTTCGGCACGAACATCCTTTAGATGAACATACGAAATACGATCATTGTATTTATTGATTAGAGCAAGGGGATCAATATCAGCAAATGCAGCGTGGCCGGTATCAAGCAATAAAGAAATCAATTGAGGGCTCGTGTTTTCCATTAAATAATCGATTTCATGCTCATAAAAAACGCCTGTCCCTGCATGATAGTGATAAACAAGCTGCATATCAAAATCATAAGCAATACGGCCAATGGTATGTAATCCTTGAATCAATTTTCCCCACTGTTCCTCATTAAACTCTGGTTTGTGAGTACTTATAATAGGCAACTCTGTTCCTTGAATGGCATGTCCACATTCACATACATTAATAAAAGATGCGCCCATCGCGCGCATAAAGCTTAAATGCTCCATAAATCTTGATAAAGTATTTTCATACTGCCCCGGCTCAATAAAAAAAGTACTGAACCAAGCACTCGATAGCTCTAGCCCACGATCCCTTAAAGCCTTTTTTAAAACAGAAACGTCACGAGGATACTTATTACCAAGTTCTGTACCGGTATAACCCACCTCTGACATTTCACTAATGCATTGTTCAAAACTAATTTCTTTCCCTAATTCAGGGTCGTCATCATTGCACCAGTTAATGGGTGCAATTCCGAGTTTAATGTGCATACATAATTCCTTAGGAGTGTTAATATTCTCTAACTTTCTGCAGTTGCGCTTGCATCATGTTATGCGCTTTAGTTACTTCTTCTGAGTTAGATACCTCTGCAACCGCTACACGCCACCAGGTTTGATAGCCATTACTCATGGTTTTAGGCAGTATCGGTAAGACAATTACTGAAGAACACTCTTCATTTCGTGCAGAGTCTATGGCAACAGTCAATTGCGCATAAGAATCGGCAAAAAAAGTTTTAGCACCTAACCCTTCGGCGTACTTGCAAAAATCGATTGGTAAATAATTCCCAGATAGTTTCTTGGTTTTATCTTCTCGATAGCGAAACTCATTGCCAAAACCTTGGCTGCCCTGGCTTTCTTGTAAATTTCTAATGCATTGAAAACCATGATTATTAAAAAGAATGATGGTTATTTTTTTGCGTTCCTGAATGCTGGTAAGCAACTCTGAATGCATCATTACAAAGCTACCATCGCCCGCCAAAACATACACTTCACCTGGAGAATTTTCTTTGGCTAGCCTCACTCCTAAACCTGCAGCGACTTCATAACCCATGCAAGAATAAGCATATTCCAGATGATAATCTTTAGGTTTTTTGGATTTCCACAGACGATGCAAATCTCCAGGTAAACTTCCTGCGGCACAAATAATGACATCATCTTCGGTTACCATTTCATTTAACAAACTGATGACCTTGGTTTGAGATAAACCATCCGCACCAACATGAGCGGAGGTATAAATTCGTTCTAATTCCTGCTGCCACTCATTTTGATAATGCTGCACGCATTGTTGATACTCTTTTCTTGTTTGATAAGCTCCTAATTTTCTCCCTAATTGTTCTAAGCCTGTTTTTGCATCCCCTTTCAACATCAAACCATTCATTTTAATCGCATCAAAACGCGAGACATTAAGATGAATAATTTGGCATGCCTCATTTTTAAAACCCCATTTAGACGAGGTAGTAAAATCTTGTAGACGCGAGCCGATCACTAAAATCACATCTGCTTGTGCTGCCAGAATATTAGCTACTTCAGAACCCGTGACACCTATTCCACCGACATTCATACAGTGACTTTCTGGCAAAGCACTTTTCCCAGCCTGAGTTTCAGCAACCGGGATTTTATGGCTTTCTGCAAATTGAGATAACGCGCCTGTAGCAAATGAATAGTGGACACCACCCCCTGAAATAATTAATGGTTTTTTTGCTTTAAAAATAAGTTGGGCTGCTTCATCCAGTGCACGCTCACTAATAGGTTCTCTATCAATATGCCAAAAACGTTTTTCAAAAAAGGAACACTCATAATCATACGCTTCAGATTGCACATCCTGTGGTAAACACAATGTAACCGTACCCGTTTCAACAGGATCCGTAAGTACCCTCATTGCATTGATGCACGCAGTCATTAATTGTTCAGGGCGCGCAATTCGGTCCCAATATTTACTCACTGGCTTGAAGCAGTCATTCACAGACAAGGTGTAATCATGTGGGACTTCAAGTTGTTGTAATACCGGATCCGGTTGTCTACAACTGAAAATATCCCCTGGCAGTAACAATAAAGGAATTCTGTTTGTGGTTGCTGTAGCCGCTGCTGTAATCATATTGGTCGCACCTGGCCCTATAGAGGAAGTGCAGGCAAAAATACTTAATCTGTTTTTTTGTTTTGCATAGGCCGTAGCTGCGTGTGCCATCCCTTGTTCATTATGTCCCTGATAATAAGTCAAGCCATAATTGTCATACTCAAGCGCTTCACCTAAACCCGTCACATTCCCATGCCCAAAAATTCCAAATACCCCCGCAACAAACTGATATGCGTTACCATCCAGCACTACATATTGATTCGCCAAAAACCGTAATAAAGCCTGAGCCATTGTCAATCGAATTTTCATGCAAATTATTCCTTGAAATTATTATTTTTCCAGGCGTGACTGCCGTTCTGCTCCCTATCTCCCGCGACTTGTTCGCGAGAGCCAGTATTACTGCACAAACCAGGTTCCGCGAACAAGTCGAGGGCGCTAAGCTTAGGCAGGTTATCATGGGGGGGGGAACCTTTTTTTCCATACCCTATTATTTGCCTTATGCGTTCTTGTCCATTCATGTTCTTTGATAAAAGTCGGTGTTATATAGGGGTTATCTTTTAAATGGCGAATAAACCAAAGCGTATAAAGAGCATATCCTGGAGCGGCACAATGAGCATGCGTCTGGCCATTCGCAATTCGATAAGTATCATAATTTTCAATACGCAAAACCTCTTTCCCATTCTCACCAAATGCATAGCCTTGTGGTTCTGAAAAACGATAATGATAGATTTCAGGTTGATCATGATAATGGGATGGATAACTTGACCATCGTCCTTGAAAGGTAATAATTTCTCCAACAACCAAATTGGATTCAGGTCTGTTGCGCTTGTCAAATACAGTCCTCACGATACGATATGAGCTATCATCTAAAATGTCTTTTCCCCGATTATCCAGCTCCACAAGATTGGACTGATTAAATAATAAAGGAGCAAATGAAGCATGATTTTCTGTCTCAATCAACAAAATTTCACAATCAGTCAAAGCATCCACAGAGGCTCTTTGGCCTGAAGGACAATGCAAGACGACAGGCTCCTGAGAAAAATAATCATATCGTGCTACATGCTGGCTTTGCTGTGCATAATGAAATATCACTTTTCCAGTCATTAATAAGGCAGCAAATTCATAATGCTCATTAAATAAGTAGCTTTGCCCAGCATCTAATTTAATCGAGCTAAAACTCATGTTCAGAGATAAAGTGTCCAAAGTGACAATGGTATTTAATCCTCGATTAAAACCCTGTGGGTTTTTAATAAGAATCTGAGAGTTGTGCTGATTACGCTTTTGATGTAGTTGCAGCAACTGAGCACTTTTCCAAATTTGCGGCTCGTCATCAAAATGTTGAATAAAATAGTTTAACTCTTCTTTATAGGGAATAGCTGGAGCACAGCCATGGCGAGTGACTACCAGGGCTCCGCTGGCATTCGCATAAGTAGTAGCAGCCTCCCAGGATTTTCCCCGCAAAAGAGCTGATAAGAGACCGGCCATAAATCCATCGCCTGCTCCAAGCACATTCAGTATTTCAACAGGAAATGGCTTGGATTGTAAGCACTGACTGCTGTTGGCAAAATGAACCTCACAACCTTTTTCTCCGCGCTTTATCACTACAGGAGCCTGAGTCAATCCTCTTATTTTCTCTAATGCATCATAAACTTCCTCACATCCACCTGCGATACAAACTTCCTCCTCAGTGCCTACGATTAAATCACAGAGAGATAAAATACGTTGGTAGATTCTACTTACTTTCTGACTATGGCGGTATCGCGTTTCCCCATCGCCTGGTGCGGTTAATCCCCAAAGAACGGGACGATAATCCAGATCAAGAACTACTGCGGTTTCAGTCTTTCTTGCACATTGGACAACTTCTTCCGTAGTTTGCAACATCGCATCAGTAGATAATCCTGTACCCGTGATTAAAATAGCTTTTACTTGTTGCAATATATTCTGGTTTATTTGCTGCGGTTTAATTTGCATATCCGCACAATCAGTACGATAAAACATCAAAGGAAACTCATGAGGAGGCTTAATACCCAATAAGACCAGCCCTGTTAAATGATGTTCGGTTGTATACAACAAATCGGTATTGACTCCTTCAGCACGTAATTCATTTTTTAAAAAACGCCCCATCTCATCGTGACCAACACAAGAAAACATCATGCATTCCAGACCAAGACGGGCAGCACCCACAGCAATATTTCCTGCACAGCCCCCTAGATATTTTTTAAAACTCTGAGCGTCGCTAAGCGATACACCAATTTGCTCTGCATACAGATCAACTGCTACCCGCCCCATACAAATCAAATCCACAGATCTATTTGCATCAAAGTAAAATGGTGGATAAATCATGTCATCCTCAACTTATAAAAACAGGTAATTTAGAAACCAAAGATTGTTTTGCAGCTTGAGCAATACGCAAAGCTTGCAACCCATCTCTTCCAGAAACAGGGCTTGGTTTATTATGCAGCCATGCATCATAAAATGAATTTAACTCTGCTCTAAAAGCCTGATGATAACGTTCAAGAAAAAAATATTGTGGATTGGCTTGTTCTGTGAAGGTATTTGCATAATGAATCACTGAATGATTCAATTGATTATTGGCCAGCAACATTCCTTCTTTACCAAATACCTCAATACGTTGATCATATCCATAGACCGCCTGACGGCTATTATCAATTACGCCCATCGCGCCATTAGCGAAACGCATTTGGATGATTGCAGTATCCACATCATCCAATGCTTCAAAATCAGGATTAATTAGTACTGCGCCCGTCGCATACACTTCAATCACTTCCGATTGGGTTAAAAAGCGCGCCATATCAAAATCGTGAATAGTCATATCCATAAACAGACCGCCTGAGGTTGCACAATATTCCTTGGTAGGACAGACAGGGTCACGAGAAGTAATCTTAACAAGGTGAACAGCACCAATTTCACCTGTTTGCACCTGTTTTTGCAGATGAGCGAAACTTGGATCAAAGCGTCGATTAAAACCGAGCTGTAATAAGGTGTTGTTTGCCTGTATTGTTTCTAAAGCATCCAAAATTTCTTTTTCATTCAATCCTAATGGTTTCTCACAAAATATTGCTTTACCCGCCTCACTTGCTGCTTTAATTTGCTCCACATGCAAATTTGAAGGTGAGGCGATCAGGATTGCATCGAGATGTTGTTGAAACAGTACTTCTTCAAAATGACTGTATTGACCTGCAATCGACAATTTATCGGCCCATTCCTTATTCAGATAAGGATCTGCGATGGCCACTAATTCATATTGAGGTAAATAATATTTGATATTCTCTGCATGCAACTTACCGATTCGCCCTGCGCCAATGATACCTATACGACATTTTCTGAATTGATTTGCATTATCCATTTTTTAATCTCTCACTAATTCAAGCTCGTTTGTTTTTATTTCTGCGAATGGTTTACCAATGTCTCTGATTTTTTTACCTGACATCAAATTTTTCTCTATTTTTTCCAAAGAAGCTCCTGTTGTCTCAGGTACAAAATGATAAACAAAGAAAAAAGCCAGCAAGCATAATGAACCAAATAAAGCAAAAGTAAGCCCTTGTCCTAAATTTTGGTAAATCGCCAAAAAAGAAATGGAAACCACAAAATTAGCACCCCATTGCGCTACCGTGGCAATGCTCATCGCCAAACCACGCACCGATAAAGGATAAATTTCAGAGATCAAAACCCAAAATAAAGAGCCAACACTAATGCAATAACCCATTACATAGGTTGATAAAAAACCCAATATCCAAAATTTTTGTCCAGGTAATTCGGTAAATAACAAGCTCACTACATAAAGGCTTAGGGAAGCGATCATCGTACCACTTAATAATAAGAATCGTCGGCCTAATTTATCGATATAAAATAAAGTAAGTAGTGTAAATAAAAAATTAACCGCCCCCATACAAAAGGTAGCCAAAATGGCATTCGAAACAGGATAAAAACCCGCTGATTCAAAAATAACGGGACCATAATACATTACTGCATTAATTCCAGAGAACTGCTGAAATATTCCCAACCCGACACCAACGACGAGAACAAAAACGACTGGGGCTCTAAACAATAGGTTATAATTCAGTTGGGTTTGTTGTATATTGTTCTGGATCTCATCGACCTCTTTTTGAATATCATACCCCAACGGGCGAATACGCTTTAAAACGTGCAGAGCGTTATCTATTCCATATTTCTTCATGAGCCAACGCGGTGAATGAGGAACAAAATGCATCCCTATAAATAAAATCAGGGCAGGAATACTCCCCATCCCAAATAATAATCGCCAGCTATGTACCGAATAGTCATGAAAAAAATAACCGATTAAATAAGCTATTGCCTGACCAAAGGTAATCGTTAAACCATTAATCAACACTAAAGCGCCTCTTCGATTGGGAGGAGCAATTTCTGCAATAAATAATGGGGCAATGTACGAAGCAATTCCGATGCAAATACCGATGATAAATCGACCAATTAATAACAGCATGAAATCATGCGTAATAGCACATAGCGCAGTTCCTAAAATAAACCCCATAGCGACCGTTTTGAGTAGAAAACGCCGACTTAGCCTATCAGCAAAGAAACCACTTAAAGGAATGCCAAGAACACAACCGAGTATACTAACACTCACTACCTGAGACCATTGCCATTCAGAAAGAAACAATTGGACCATCACCTGATCTTTAACATCCGCGATCACACTGGAATCAAAACCAAATAAAAAACCACCAAATCCAGCAATCAAGGCAACAAAAAAAACAAATGAATTGACTCCTGCATTCATAGTATCACCTTCCATAGCTCATACTTAATGGTTGGTGATGTTATCATTCTCCATGTTGAATAAATAGATGGTAGTATTTGAGAGTAAACAATTTTCTGGCGAAGTTTTTTTATCAAAAAACGCTGGACTAACAGCCCAGCGTAGGTTTATTGCACTGCTTTTGTATTCTCTATAGATATTCCTTGATGAAACACCATCCGCCATATGTCATTTTTTCTTCGCCAAATCGAAATACGTCGTGCAAATTTACTTTCTGAACAATGGTTTTGCTTCATCTCGCTGAGGTACGTTAATAAAACCACGTCTTCTGTCAAGAATTTTGCCTCAAACTCAATACCCGTTGCTTCAGAATAATCCTCTAGAGACAACCATCGAGCAGCTTCATTTCTATCATTGATTTTGCCATTACTTCCATACTCAATAAATTCATCATCAATGAAACCGATTAAAATATCGACTGAATCATTCTTGGCAAGCAACTGCTTTTCAAAATGAATAATTTGGCTAACAACTGATTCCATTAAATTATTTCCTCTCAATATACTCTCCTACTGATTGTATCGATGAAGATCAGCTAAGAGTGATACAGGTATAGACAAATTTTGTTGAAAAATATGATACTATATGTGCAAAGATAAATAATGCAAAGTATTTATATGCATCACTTTTTTGCTCCCAATGCATCGTTTTTAGATCAAGACCATGTATATGCCCAGGGTTAAGTTATGAAAAAAAAGCGGATTATAATCGGTATGACTGGAGCTTCCGGAATTATTTATGGAGTCCGGCTGTTGGAGCTATTAGCTCATTCAGAGTATGAAACACATCTTATAGTATCCAAAGCCGCCCAGCAAACTCGCGCCTATGAATCCGAACTTTCTGCAACTGACCTATATAATCTTGCCGATAAGCATTATCCAATTCATGATATCGCCGCATGCATTTCGAGTGGCTCTTATATTACTTCAGGCATGATCATTGCGCCTTGCTCCATGCGGACATTAGCAGACATTGCTTGTGGAACAACCTCTAATTTATTGACCCGTGCAGCAGATGTTATTTTAAAAGAACGCAGACGGTTAGTATTAATGGTTCGTGAAACACCGCTGCATCTTGGACATATTGAAAATATGAAACGGGCAACAGAAATAGGGGCTATTATCGCTCCTCCTGTGCCTGCATTTTATAACAATCCACAAACAATTGATGATATTGTTACTCATAGCGTGGGGCGCGTTCTTGATTTATTTGACATAGAACTCAATTGTATTAACCGTTGGGATGAAAAAGGGAAGAAAACGGCTCCTGGATATGAAAATTAGTATGCAGGGTATTATTATGACCAGAAAAAGATCCATTTTAAAAGTCATGTAAATATTAATAGTATTAGCATGATGTACTTTTTTGAGTTACCGTTTAAGTTGAAAATAATTTTGTAATCTAGGCCGTGCTTACAAATTAGCTATATTAAGTTAGTAGAACGGCAAACAACAAATAAACACATATTTTTGGTTTACATAATGCAAAAAAACAGGGGTTACCCTAAAGGCTAAAGTCATCTTATCTCCTGTTCAAAGTACTGAAATTGTGGCTAACGTGTAGTTATCATCAGACTATTTTACTTAACACTTAAAGCAACAAAAAATGATAAAATAGCATCGGTAATCAACTCTAGCCATGCCATTGGCAAACTTTTAGCTGCTAAGTCCAGTTTTTTAAAAAAGGGTCAAAAAAACCATTTACAACAAATCACGAATGCTTATCTAGATATTTAAATTCCATCATTGCTATTGAGCTCTGTTCCCTAGCATTATTGTGATATATACATTGGCAGGTCACTGCGCATAAATAAGTATATGAACCAAATGATTTTGAGTGATTTGTTAATAAGGAACATAAAGGATTACACGTTCATTATTTAGAAAAATCACCCTGATTTTTTATCTCTGTGCAGCCATATTATTAATTGGTTCTTGTACCAAAGCTGCAAGTTCTGACTCACAAAATGCAGGTATTGGTGAGGAGTACGGTAAAAGCGATCCTGGCTGGCGTTAGGTACAAAGAACCTCCGTTCCCCCCACATGAACAATAGCAAATCAATCTAATTTTAAACAATATTAATATTTTTTATTCAATTCGAGCATATAATTTATAGTATGGTGTTGTATCTTGAGAGGTTTATATGCTCACTAAAATAGATGTGGTCATGGATAGTGGCGGCTCTATAGCTGAAGCTGGTTCTCAAGAGGAGCATGTAACTGATGGCTTTGGGGGATGCACTGCATTTCATGTCAAAACTGACTCCGGGCTATATGGACTCTATCATCTAAGCGGAACGTCAAACAGAAAACCACAGATGCTGGATGACGCTAAAGATACGAATCAGCCTTTTAGAAAATGGATAAAGGATTTAGCATTAATAGTACAAGAACGTGATGCAGATCAAACCCTTCACTTTGAACTGGGTACTCCCTGGCTTTTTGGTAACCAGGAAAAAACCAGAGAGAGTCATCCTCAAGTAGGTATGGAACGCTATTTAAGAGGGCTATGCGCCAAATATGGCATTAAAAATTATGATATTACTTTAATCAACATGATTGGGGTTCAAAGTATTGCTGTCTCAGAAAAAGGGATGACTTGTTATGATTTTAATGAAAAAGAAACCCGTGTTTGCCCAGCAAAATATCAAACCGACGAAGAGATACTAGAGCACTTGGGTTGGACAAATGCAACATGCCTTAGGTATGTTACCGCAAATAACAATATAGATTTTGACGGGAAATTGCAAAAAAAATATACCGAGCGATGTCAAACAGAGCATATGGGAAAAATAAAAAAAGAGATGGAAATCCATCGCAAGGAAATGGAGACCAACCCAAAAAGTGTGGTAGAGCAAACAATGGAGTTATTAAAAGAAAGAAAAATATCCTTGTTAACCGATATAAAGGGAACCTTGGATAAATATCAAAGTGTATTTGAGTCTGGACCTAAAGAAGATAAGAGCGCTTTTCATGCTTTTTTATTCGTAGAAGATTTATATAAGGCGGTAGAGTCTGACGATCTTGATTCATTAACCACCTTGAAAACACTCCCTTATTTTAAACAAGTTACAGAAAGCACCTCGATCCTTTCTTTTTTTTCATCGGAAAAAACTGAGATTGGCGCGTTTTTTGAGAAGGCTGAAGAACACTTAATTCAGATGCAAAAACTACTCACTGAAACCGCTCAATATAGCCCAACAACAGGAACAGCTAAGTGCAGTTGATATCTTATTATAAAAGGAAAATTAGAGGATTTGGAGTAACATCATCCGGCATATTCCCAAAAAAAATATTTACCCCTAAAATAAAGAAACAAGAGGCTATTAATAATAATAACTATGGATCCTACAAAAAGGAAAAGTATTTTTGCTGGTTTATATGGAAATACCTTAGAGTGGTTCGATTTTCTTCTTTACGCCAACTTTACCCCTTTATTTGCTCAATTATTCTTTCCCTCAGACACCTATTTTGTTTCTCTTCTTCTCACCTTTGGTGTATTTTCTGTAGGTTTTTTTATGCGTCCGCTAGGAGGTATATTACTGGGACATTATGCGGATCGTATCGGCAGACGAAAAACCCTGATTCTCTCAGTGTCTATTATGACAGCGTCCACTGCATGTATTGCTTTGATACCCGATTTTAATTCCTTAGGAGTTATTTCTCCTTTATTATTTGTTTTTTTCAGGTTAATTCAAGGAATTGCAGTAGGAGGAGAGCTTCCTGGTTCAACAACATTTCTTATTGAACATATGGCCGATCATCGACGTGGTCTTGCAGGCAGTTTAGTATTAAGCACTGCTTTTCTTGGCATTTTTTTAGGGTCATTTACTGCATCGTTACTCAGTGTTTTATTAACTGAAGATACTCTGCGGGCCTGGGGTTGGCGCTTGGCATATTTAATCGGTGCAGTACTAGGATTAATAGGTATTTATTTACGCCTTACAAGCGTTGAACCCACTACCTTTTTGAAAGCCAAACATACCCAAGAGCTTCCAGCAAAAATTGTGTTTTTTGGTTATCCACGCAAATTGGTGCTAGCCATCATCTTTACGAGTATATTAGCAATGAGCAATTACCTACTCATCGCCTATATAACGAGCTTTCTTGTGAAATCAGAAGGCTTTTTATTAAAAGATGCTTTATTAGCTAACTTTATTGCACTGCTCGTTTTAACACTTTTAATTCCTCTGATGGGTTTGTTATCGGATTATTTCGGCAGGAAGCCCATTTTTTTGTTAGGTGCACTTGGTATTTTCATTTTCATTTACCCCATATTTATTCTTTTTTCGAGTGGAGTTTGGTGGCAAATCCTCTTAGGAGAAATAGTCTTGGCGATAATACTTGCACCGTTGAATGCTGCAGTTCCCACTATGCTTGCAGAGATGTTCCCCACAGCGATTCGCGCCAGTGGTGTATCTATAGGCTATAATATTGGCCAGGCAGTTTTTGGTGGGACAATGCCTTTAGTTTCTTTAACATTAGTGGAATTAACGGGAAATAAATATGCTCCTGCGTTCTATATTCTATTTTGGGTGATTATAGCAATTATTGCTGCTTGCTATGCACGAGAGACTTATCTTGATAAGTTAAACTAAGGAGAATAAGAAGTCCTCGCATCCAGTTTTAGCTTACAAAAACCCAATATGGTCCAATTGTGATCATCATGCTATAATATTAAATATATTTTTTGAGTTTTTACTATGCCATCATCCTTTGAAATTATAAAAGATGAGAACAATCTGAATAACGCCGAGCAAGATCAGGCCGGTACTCCAATTCAACCACTCGCAGAGATGAATAGGACGAAACTGGCTTTTCAACATCATTATAATCGCATCAAGATGTTTCATGGAGCACCGTGCATCAAATACCAGGATGGCTATTCTCCCATTGTTACACGGGATGTACGTAATTTTAATCAACGCGTATTTTCAATAGGTTCATCCTCCAGTCGAGAAATGCTCCTCTTAGATCCAGAGGCTGAATCGCTAAAAAAACTCTATGCTGAATTACGCCAAAATATAAAACAAAATGCTACAACTCCAGAAATCTTGCAAGAAATTTCTAAACTGACACAAAAAGCCTTTCCTATAAGCGAAACGGCTTTTTTAAAAGCATTTGTGGAAAAGCACTTAAGAGAAGGAAACCCTGTTATTCCCTTAGATGAATTCATGCAAGCGGGAATTGGAATATGCCGCCACCATTCCTTATTAAATGCTTTTTTGATGAGTCGCTTAGTTGAGGACAGTATTCTGCAAGGAGAGGTAATACATCAGCGACACTCATTCCACAAACATGGGGCTCATACCTGGAATCTATTTCGAGACACCAAAGATGGAAAATTGTATTCCTTAGATTCATTATGGAAGAACGTGACTTCCCTCGCTGATAATCCAGGTGATTTAAATAAGTTATATGGTTTAGATGTTGAATCAGGAATTAAGGCAGCATTTGGCACATTTCAATTGCCGAGCAAACAAAAAGTGCATGTTACATCAGCTGAACACAAAGTTCATGCTGCCCCCTCCCTTCCCATAATACCAGAACCTGTCCCAGCGCTAAATCGTGCGCTCATGGGGATACTATGTGAAAAAAATACACCTCTTATCATTCAAAAGGAGAGACCACAAATCGATTTGGAAGAAGTAATTAAAGAGGAACTAAGCCATGGCCATGAACCCATACTGCATCATAACCAAATCAATCGATTTTTCAAACCAGCTGATGAAGTAGATAAAATTGTTGACATTAGTAATTTTCCATCCAAATCAAACCCTTGAAATCACTTATCGAGTAAAAAACGCATGAAATGTTAAAAATACTATTGTTAATGAATGGCAGTACTCCAAATCAAAAAAGAAACCTGCAAATAGTCTTACACCCTTATTTATGATAGCTTTTTAGAATAAAAACATTACTTACAGCACGATGAACAATTGGATTATAAAAACTGCCTTAGTCAATCTATTCATTCTTTATTCAGCCTTGGGTTTTACTCACCCCCATAGGAACAGTGTTTCTAAAGAAGAAGTCAATGGTACCTTCATTATAAAGTTTCCTGCACCCCATAATGATCTTTCCAATACTCTGACCGTTAGCGCTCTTGGCGGTGGCAAGATTAATATTTCTTTTAATTTAGTCTACCCTTATGAGGTAAACGGTGAACTTCAAGCCAATACCGGGGAGTTATCCGGTGTTGCTTCGCTTAAAGGAGATACTGCGGTTTATTCATCTTCTGAGTACGGCCAATGTACAATTACCATAACCTTCGTCAAACCCGGCATCTTATCTGTCAAACAAGAAGGCTCTGATGCGGATTGCGGCTTTGGTCATAATGTTTATGCCGATGGAACTTA
>NZ_LNYQ01000012.1:681627-733358 GCF_001467945.1 Legionella parisiensis | reverse complement strand
CCCTGCCCTGACTTGCTCCTGAGCCCCCCCCCCACAAAATTTAAACAAGAGTTCTACCGACTGTAGTGATGTCAAAAAACAGAGCATGGAGACAGAGCATTCATTTCTCAGGTTGCACGGATTCAAGTAACAAACAAATTCTTCCGGTTTCCATAGATTAGCGATTCGCACATCAAATAGGATATTGATATATCATCGTTTATTTTTTATAAGGTCATTTTTTACAAATAAAAAACTGTACAATTTAAAATCACATGCAAATATCTTCTATAATAAAAAAAAGCGTCCTTCGCTTTAAGAGGTTTCACGCTATCGAATGATGGAAAGAAGATAAATGATTTCTATATCCGGATATGCATTACGCGAAAAAATGCGCCGTAACCATAATATTGATACCTATTATGCCTTGCGATTAAAAGATAGGTGTAGAGTCCTGCTAAAAACCCCCAATAAATTACATCCGAGTTCTGAAAACTTAGCCATTTTACAACATGAGTTTCATTTACTGAAGATGATTGAAACGCCTAAGATCATTAAAGCTTATGATTTTCTGCAAAATACCTATACACCTGTTTTAATCCTCGAGGATGTAAAAGGGCAGTTGCTTACCTCCTATCTTTTAATGCATCAATTAGGTATTGATGGTTTTTTTAACTTAGCATTGCAACTCGTTGATATTGTGGGGGAATTGCATCAACGACAAATTATTCATAAAGAAATTAATCCATCCAATATAGTTATTGATCCTGAAAATATGGTTCTTAAATTAGTTGACTTAAGCGTTTCAACAAAGCTTGCCGAAGAAACCTTTGATTATCTCAAGCTCAGCGAATTTGAAGAAGGCTTAGCTTATATTTCACCGGAACAAACAGGAAGGATAAACCGGCCTGTTGACTATCGTACTGATTTTTATTCGCTTGGTATTACTTTTTTTGAAATGCTGGCAAATCAATTGCCATTTCAAGCTGTTGATGCACTTGAACTAGTACACTGCCATATTGCGAAAAAACCACCGACCGTATTACACGCTAGGCCAGATACACCCAAAATGCTCGCAGAAATTATCGATAAGTTATTAGGTAAAATGCCGGAAGAACGCTATTCAAGCATTATTGGATTGAAGTCCGATCTTCAGGAGTGTTTCAGACAATGGCAACTTAAAGGATCAATTAGTGAATTTTCACTAGGGGCACATGATATTCGCGATCACTTAATCATTTCTCACAATTTATATGGCCGAGAAAAACAAGTTAATCAGCTAACCAAAGCATTTAACCGCGTTTGTCAAGGCACTAAAGAAATGATCTTTGTTGCGGGCTATTCTGGTATCGGCAAAACTTCTTTAGTTAAAGAGGTCCATAAACCCATTATTCAGTATAAAGGCTATTATATCCAAGGTAAATTTGACCAGTTACAGCGAAGTATTCCTTATAGTGCGATTGTTACTGCCTTTAAAAATCTGGTAAAACAAGTACTTTCCGAAAGTGAAGAGCGTTTAGAAAAAATAAAAAAACTTCTTATTTATTCATTAGGTAATGTAGGACAGGTTGTTATCGATGTTATTCCAGACATTGAGTTAATTATAGGAAAGCAAGCTTCGGTATGCCCCTTAAATCCTGCTAAGGCCCGAATTCGCTTTGATCTCGTATTTCAAAATTTTGTTCGCGTATTTGCACAATTGGAGCATCCACTCGTTCTGTTTTTGGATGATTTACAATGGGCAGATAATTCCTCGCTTCATTTTATAGAAAATTTATTACAAGATCGGGAAACAAATTATTTACTCATTATCGGAGCTTATCGAAATAATGAAATTAATGAGAATCATCCATTGCAATTAAGCATAAATAATTTAAAAGAAAATAAGGTAAATCTCAGTACTCTCACTCTAAAACCCTTGCGATTAAATAACATCCAAGAGCTTATTCACGACACATTATCCGGCTCACAAAGAAAAATCCAAGGACTTGTTCAATGTATTTATGATAAAACACAGGGAAATCCTTTTTTTATTAACGCATTTCTTCGAAACATTTATGAGCAAAAAATACTCAATTTTTCTTATAAACGAGGTGCATGGGAATGGGATTTAGCCAAAGCCCAACAACAAAGCGCTACAGATAATGTAATTGATTTGTTAACTGCCAGAATTCATTTACTTCCCAATACTACCCAGGAAATTTTAAAACTTGGTTCATGCTTCGGTCATCAATTTGATTTTAATACCTTAAAAGTCATTAGTCGTGAATCTACAAGTCAAATTGCAGAACAGCTGTGTCAGGCGATTAAAGCAAATCTTATTTATCCGCTTGAAGAGAGCTATAAAACATTAGGCCTAATGGGACTTGATGAACATGTTGCCACCCTCGATACGAACTCCCTGCATTATAATTTTTCTCATGACCGCATTCAGCAAGCGGCTTACGAACTTATTAATATACAAGCCAGACCAGGTATCCATTTAAAAATTGGCCGCTTATTATTAAAAAACAAACCACTAATAGAAAATGATGAGCGATTATTTGATGTACTCGAGCACTTTAATCAAAGTATTGCTTTAATCCGTAGCTCCAAAGAAAGACTAAAACTGGCTCAATACAATTTATGGGCAGGTCAAAAAGCAAAACTCGCATCTGCTTATTATGCGGCTAATGAATATTTATCAGTAGGCATTGAATTATTAAAACCTAATCATTGGGAAAAAAATTATAATTTGACATTCCAGCTTCACAAGGAATTAGCTGTTTGCAGATATTTAATTAGTGATTTCGAAACTGCAGATAAATATTTTTCTGAACTATTAAAACACGCAAAAAACCCACTTGATGAAATTGAAATTTATCGTTTAAAAATAGAGATTCTATCCACCTTGGGGAAACATTCCGAAGCATTAGAAATGGGATTGAATACATTGCGAAATTTTGGCATTAAACTGCCTAGAAAGCCTAAGTTAGTGCATGTATTAATTGCCATTTATAAAGTCAAATTCCAACTAAAAAATACTGAGGTAGAATCTATAAATTTACCGTTAA
The DNA here is from genome assembly GCF_001467945.1 of Legionella parisiensis. Taxonomy (GTDB): domain Bacteria; phylum Pseudomonadota; class Gammaproteobacteria; order Legionellales; family Legionellaceae; genus Legionella; species Legionella parisiensis. The sequence goes on along the minus strand of NZ_LNYQ01000012.1, from coordinate 730,326 downwards.
TGAACGATGCAAAACAAATTGCGCTTGTGGATTTAATTACGCAATTATTCAATAGTGCATTTATCACGAATCAACAGCTGTTTGTTATTCTCACCTGCAAAAATATTAGTTTAAGTTTAAAGTATGGTTATACCGAAAGCACCTCAATGTCTATTCCTGTTTATGCATTTATAATAATGCACTCATTAAATCTTTATCATGAAGCCCTTTCATTTGTAACACTTTATAACAACCTAAAGCAAAAATACGGGGCATCAAGTTTCGAAGGTAAAAACCAATTTGTATTAGGCTCTTTTATCGAACCCTATCAAACGTCGATACATCTATGTAATGCCACTGTTACTAAAGCATTTAGAATGTGTAGTGAGATCGGAGATTTAGTATACAGTAATTACAGTAACTTACTTTTGGTTCTTCATTCGCTTTCAGCAGGAAAAAAACTCGATGAGGTAAAAAAGAATGTACAGACCACACTGTCCTTTATGTCACGCGTTAAAATTTCTGATTTTATTGAAGTGGCAAAGTTTTGGGACTATTTATGCCAATGTTTGGAAAAACCAGGCTCCACAAAGATGAAACAAATATCTTTATTTGAAGAAAATATTATTAAAGGAAGAAATAAAACCGAATTAAGCTTCTTCTATAGCTCTCTGACATTATTACATTTTCTACTGGGAAATTTTTCTGAAGCAATTAAAGCGGGAAAGAATCATGAGCTTCACTCTGAATACGATAAAGGTTTAATAAGTCATTTAGATGGTAAGTTCTTCTTTGCTTTAGCTCTATTTTGTCAATTGCCTTATTTATCAAAATCTATGTACCGTCTTTCTTTAAAAAAACTAAAACAACTGGATCTTTTTATTAAAAAATATGCCTCCTGGTGTCCTGAAAACTTTAAAGTCTACACCATGCTTCTTGCGGCTGAATTCTCCCGTTTAAACGGACAGCATGAGAAAGCTCTTGCACTTTATGAACAAACGATAGAAACAGCATTGGCAGGAGGGATCATTTTAATTGCGGCCATTGCAAATGAACGAGCGGCATATTATTGTCTTAATCTTAACTTAAATCAAATTGCAAAAATTTATTTGCATAATGCGCATTGTTATTTTAAAGATTGGGGGGCAAATACAAAAGTGAGGCTGTTAGAGCCAATGAATCACAACGCAGCAGATGCTTCCCTTGCTTCGCTTATGCTTCCACCAACTCAAGCTAAAGCAAAAAATCAGACGATTGATATGCTGACCATTTTAAAATTTACTCAACTTATCTCCAGTGAAATTCGTTTAGATAAATTACTGCAGAACCTTTTAGTCATTGTATTAGAACATGCCGGAGCACAGCGAAGTATAATTTTAACTAAGAATAGTGAGAATTGGGTTGTCGAAGCAGAAGGTGATTTAGAACAACAAAGTATTCATCTTATTGGGTCCGAAAATATAGAAAGGGAAATAAAATATCCGCTTTCTATTTTAAATTATGTTCAGCGAACTCAAAAACCCATCATTTTAAATAATGCCAGACAGTCAGAATTAACGTTTCAAGACGTATATGTTCAGGGAGAAAATCCACGCTCGCTTTTAATGATGCCGCTGTTTTATAAAGGAAATTTGTGTCGAATGTTGTATTTAGAGAACAATAGTACAAGTCATACATTTACAGCAAACCATTTGGACAGCCTTCAATTACTTGCCTCGCAAGCAATGATTTCGCTTGAAAATGCCAAACTCTATTATCAGGCAACTCACGATCCTTTAACCGGATTAGCCAATCGAAATATGCTTTATGAATTTTTTCAACAAATGACCAAACAAATAAAGCATTTTCATGAGAAAGTCGCCTTATTATTCTTAGATATCGATTATTTCAAAGTAATAAATGATACTTTGGGGCATGATAATGGCGATAAGTTATTGATTCATATTGCAAAAACAATTAATTCATGCTTGCGTGAATGTGATTTTGCCGCACGCCTAGGCGGAGATGAATTTACAATCATATTATCCAATATTAATTCTAAAGAACAAATCACTATGATTGTAAAAAAATTATTAAGTGAAATTTCGAAACCAGTTCCAATTGATGCGCATTTAATTCAAATTGCATCCAGTATGGGAATCAGTATCTTCCCTAATGATGGCCAAGATATTGAAACGCTTCTTAAGTTAGCTGATACCGCTCTTTATCAAGCAAAAGAAAAGGGCAGGAATCAATTTCATTATTACTCAACAGAGTTGTATGAGGAATATCAGCAAACCCATGGTTTGGGTAAAGAGTTACAACAGGCTTATGACAAGGAAGAATTCTTCTTAATGTATCAACCATTTTACACCACTGATGGACACATCATAGGGCTTGAATCCTTATTGCGGTGGAATCACCCTGAAAAAGGAATTATAGAAGCTTCAAAATTCATTCGTAGCTTAGAAAAAAGCTCATTAATGATTCCTGTTAGCGAATGGATTATTAAAAAGACCTGTCATCAAGCAAAAATATGGCAGGATCAAAAAATACTTCCAGGCCCCATTGCAATCAACATCTCAGCAATACAATTTATTCGCCATTCACTGAGCAAAATTGTCGGTGAGGCTTTGGCTGAAAATCGGTTGAATGGATCGTGCATTGAATTAGAAATTACGGAATCCGTTTTCATTGAATACAATGATGCGCTGTATAAAGAAATTGAGACATTAAAAGGAATGGGTGTTCATTTAGTGATTGATGATTTTGGAACAGGTTACTCAAGTTTGTCGTACTTAAAAAACTTACCTATTCAGAAAATTAAAATAGATAAAGCCTTTATTAATAATTGCCATAAGGATTATTTAGATCAAACGATTATTAAAGCAATTGCCACGATTGCTCATAAATTAAATATTAATGTTGTGGCCGAGGGTGTTGAAAATAAATCACAACTTCAATTCTTACGCAAACATAGTATTGATTGCATCCAGGGATATTATTATTCTCACCCGCTAACGGTTCAAGCGTGTGAAACTCTTTTAAAAAACATGCCATTAAAAAAGCATAGGTAGAACCTCTTTTTACGAAAAGGCCAAAAGCCTTTTTTCAAATTGAATTCTTTTTCTGCTAATGATAAATTCTTTCTCTTAATTTATTAGAGATAAAATATAATGACAAGGACGCTTTTTACTCTATCACTCATTCTATTCAGTTTCATTGCTTCTGCCCAAGATAAGGTGATTCAACATTTTTTTAAAGATGTAGATCCAGCGGAAATTTCTTCTACGATAAAAAATAACATCCAGGCAAGTCATTTTCGCCTTATTGAGATTGACCTGAGCCAACTGTATGCTGAGCTGGAGAATGCTCCCCATCGAGATGAATTGAAATCAGGGGAATCAATACAAATTGAGCTTCCTCTGCCAGATAAAACGACGAACCTATATCAGGTTACAGAAAATAGTACGCTGCACCCGGAACTCAGCGCAAAATTTCCTGAAATTAAAACCTATGATGCTTATGGAGTCACTGAACCAGGCGAACTTGTCAAACTGGATCTCACCCCACAGGGTTTCCATGCAATGATTTTCAGACCAGGACAAAGTGACGTTTTTATTGATCCTTTAAAAAAAGGGGATACTCAATATTACATTGTTTATTATAAAAAAGATTTCATTACCTCAAAACGCTTAAAATGTGGGGTGCACAGTCAAAGTCCATTAGCAACCTCTCCTGTAAGCTCAAAGCATTTTGCTAATTTTAATCCGTGCCGACTCAAAAAATACCGCTTGGCTATGGCGGCAACAGCTCAATACACACAATACTTTGGTGGAACAGTAGCCGCAGCATTGGCTGCTGAAGCAACCACAATCAACAGAGTGAATGGTATTTATGAAATCGATATGGCGATAACCATGCAGATTATTGCCAATAACAATCTCATTATCTATACCAATCCGAATAATCAACCGTATACACATGGCGATCCTGATAGGATGATCAATCAAAATCAAAGGAATATTAACCAAGTAATTGGCCCTCTCAATTATGACATTGGCCATGTTGTTGATTCGGCTGGAAGCGGTCTTGCAACATTAGCCAGTGTTTGTAACAACAATGTAAAAGCCCGCGGGGTTACTGGTCAAAAAAATCCTCTAGGAGATCCTTTTGATATTGATTATGTAGCCCATGAAATGGGCCACCAATTTGGAGCGAATCACGTACAAAACAATAATTGCAACAGACATGGGCCAACCGCTGTAGAACCTGGAAGCGGTAGTACAATTATGGGCTATGCAGGGATTTGTTCCCCTAATGTGCAAAATAATTCAAATGCTTATTTTAATGGTATCAGCCTTCAGGAAATGGGAAATTTTGTCTCCAGCCCTTCGCATACCTGCCCCGTAACCACACCCATTGCCAGTGCGCCTGTAATTAATAGCGTCAACGGAGGATTTATTCCTGCTCAAACTCCTTTTGCTTTGATTGCATCAGCAACTAAAAGTGGAGGTGGAGTATTAACTTATACATGGGAACAGATGGACAATGAAATCTCTCCCCAGCCGCCAGTAAGTACCGCAACTGGTGGTCCGAATTTTAGGAGTTTTTCGCCTCAAACTGTGGGTACGCGTTTTCTCCCTAATCTCAATGCTCTGAACAATGGAGGCCCTTTTACCTGGGAAGTGTTATCGTCCGTTTCTCGCATTATGAAATTTAGAGTTTCCGTGCGGAGAAATACCCCGGGAGGCTCCTGTAATGCATATACCGATACTGGGATAACCATTCTAAGCAGTGCCGGCCCCTTTATAGTAACATCCCCCACAACCTCAGGTATCGTTTGGACAGGTCTGTCACCACAAACAGTCACTTGGGATGTTGCTAATACCAATATTTATCCAATTAATGCTTTTTCTGTAAGCGTTTTTTTATCGATTGATGGAGGAAAAACATTTCCCTATCCTCTCATGCTAAATTCACCAAATAATGGATACGGACAAATTTGTGTTCCTAATCTAAACTCAACTACAGCTCGAATTATGGTACAGGCAAATAATGGAAGCTTTTTTAATGTTTCAAAAAATAATTTTTCGATCGTTGCGGTTCCGCCCAGAGCACCTGTATTGACGACAGCCGAACGCAATCCAATGAATACTAATGAAGCATTTGTCTTATATGCGGGTTGTGCCCCCCTATCCGGTGAAGTCTATACAGTGAATGGCTTGCCTGGGGCAACTGTAACATTGGACAACAAAAACCGCCGTTTCGTCATAGGAAACATTGTGACACCGACGAGAGTACATAATGTCACAATTACTGCAACTGGCGGAAATAAGACTCGTGTAACCTCAAACCCAATTACTATTCCCAGTATTTTATAGACAAGGCTTAATTATGTATAAACATTACATAGCAACAATTATCATGTATATGCTGTCATTTAGTGCCTATACAGGTGTTTACTCGGGTATTAATTTAGGTATTAATACAGTCACTGTACATAAAGACCTGCGCTACCCGCTTGAGGAAGTAATCCCCACATCTTCCAGTTTTAACAATGCATATACTAATTTTCATGGCCAATTGCTCGCCGGATATGAATATCCCTTTAGTGCAAAATTTACCACTGCCATAGAGGGAGATGCGGATTTATTCACTGGCAAGTCACACTATAAAGTCAACGAATGGTTTTTTAATGAAAATGTGAACGCCCAAGAGAAGTTAGAATATGGATTCTCTCTTTTTTTACTGCCTGCATATCAATGCAATGAATCAGTTCGTTTCTTTGCAGGACCAGGAATTTCATGGGGTCGTTTTGTGGTTAAAATGGACAACACGGCAGGCGATGTGGGAATCAGCACGGACTTTAAACAATGGCTAACCGGCGGAGGATTAAAGGCAGGAGCAATCACTAAACTAAACAACAACCTGGACCTACTATTAACGTATCAGTTCACCCAATATAACAGCACGGGACGGACTCAAATTGAACCCATATCAGGGGATACATTGCAAGGAGATTATAAACCAAATATAAATACGGTATTAATTGGACTTCGGGTCAATATGCCGCAGAATCCCTATCTCAACCATAACAAAATGAAATACCAAAAAATGGTTATCTCTTGATTTTGGTGTTAACAATGCCAGGAACAATGCACTCAGTCCGAGTAGTGTCGATTTATTCTACCTAAAAACTTTAGTGACTTGCCGCTCATTATATATTCTTCAATTAATGCGCTAGTGACTTTTGCCTACACTGTACTGATAGAATATATACTAAAGCAAAATTCACAGGTTATGCTAGAACTAATTAAATCGGATGTCCGAACAGAGACTTGCACTTCAGCAAAACATTCAATATAGTGAAATATCAAGTTGGTATGTAGTTCCACATTTAGACTATGGATTTAGCTTTATAAGGAATTTTACATGACAAGACTAGAAGAACTACTTTATTCTTTGACTGCTGTAGTAATTCGCTATCACGACAGTCAGCCAAAAGTGAAAAAATTGGTTGTTGCAACGGATGAGAATCTCCTCAGAGAAAAATCACTATCATGTGCTAAAGAAATAATTCAGAATCAAGACATCCATTTTAAAATACGTTTGAATGATCTCATTAAACAGTGCTCAGATAGCGGTCGCAGGCCTTTGTTATATTATATCTTGCATGAAATAATCTCCCTAAAAGCTCTATGCGACCAAAAAATTTCATTTGAACCCGAAAAATTAGAAGAGTTCAAAAAGCAAATTACTCAATTATTAATCGATCTTAAACTCCTTTTAGATACCCCCAAACATAAAACTTATAGAATTACTTACAGCCAAACCGAAGACACCAAAAAGACAGCCCTTGATTTATCAGGTTTAAAAAATGATGGCTATATTGGAGGTGATCTCTGTAACTCTGGGGAAATTTTAAACGATGAAGTATTAAGACGATTTAATATATACAGCTACACGTCTAATGAGCGGATTAGAGATATTGCCGAACAAATTTGCATGGAATATCAACATGTGCTTTTAGTGCCTGAACTCATGGCACAAAACGAAGTGCAAAAAAAGATAAATTCAGAGCAAAAGCAGGAACTGAATTCATTAACAAGCAAACAGGAAGAAAATCAAAAGAAATCACAAACTACCTCTTCTAAACACTATGCTGCTCTTTATATGTTTTACATTCTCTTTAAAAGGCTGCAAACGAAAGAGCACAAGCAAAAAACACTCATTGAGGAACAAGAACTGACCATTGGTGAGCTGAGACAAAAAATCAGTGAGTTAACCCATGCAGTGGAGGCAAAACCGGCGAGTTATAGGTTTTATCCTTCTTATTAAGGGGCTTTTTACAATAGAACTCTAATCTCAGTTAGCACAACAAGATCAGGGTAAGGATAATGGATAGCGATTCTCTCTGGAATCGCGTAATCATCTACTTATACTACTTATTACGGCTCACTCCTTGAAGAGGGGCTTATTTTTCTTAGTCCTTAATTGAATCAACATATAGCCACCAACGACGGCAATAATTAATAAGCTAATAGAAAAGAGCGGTCTTGTCGCAAACCAGGCAATTGCAGTGACAATGAGCCACACACAAAAACCCAAGAGAAATGCTATAAATCCAGTGCCAAATCCTACAATAGATCCTAAAAAGGGTACTACATCAGCTAAAATAACCAATGGTTTCATGATTAGAGAGAATCCACCAATCAATATTAGCAAAGAAAATAAACGCAAAACCCATGCGAGCAGAGTATTTTCCGATTGCGCGTGTGCAATCATTTCATCAGATGAATGTTGCCCTGTTGATAAGAGCATAATACTTTGCCCCGCAGGAGCAAAATAAGGCTGAAAGGTTTCTCCTGTTTGTTGTCCGATAATACTCACTGTTTGTGGCTTAATAACTGTTAGATTAATACGCAGATCACCCAGCTGGGGATTTTGAGAATCTTCCCCCAAGTATAATTCATTATTGATTAGAGTGACTGGCTTATTCAATTTGCTCTTTAGAGTTTCTTTATTAACCTGGGCTAAACTGACTGGTTCGCTGATATCAATTTGTTTAATTAAAGCATTGGGTAGCAAAAAATCACCTACGGTTACTGTTTTCGCATACTCTGTTTGTGACTGAACAGGCATCGCTGGATTTTGATGTCCGACAGGACTTTTAAAATTAGAGCTGTCGATTGCACTTTCCGACCAGACTTTATCATAGGTGTAGGTTGTTACGTGTTTTTCCGAACCGCCTAATTGTGATTCGGTTCTCGTTTCAGTTTTTTGTTTCCATTGATACATTTCAACTTTGCGCTCGAGATTGATAGCATTTACTGTTACTCCTAACAAGGAGTCGGTTATATTATCTTTAGTCGTCGCAAAGCCGCTAATATAGACCACTTTAAGATTATTTTGCTTATTTACAGGAGCATTTGGCACAGAAATTAGAACGCTCCTGGTTTGCTCCAAAGATTGAGCCATATGCAAACTGTGGCCTTCATTCCAAAACACAAGAACAATAGCACCAATAACCAAGGCAATTCCAATAAAAATACCAAGAAAAGCATCTTTTAATCGAGAAAACCATGAAGTTGTTGTAATTTCTTCGTCTGCCATGCTTAGTGTACTCCCTCGATTACTAATTACTTATTACTTATAATAATAGTATTGATGAGTAAAATTGACAGAAATGAATTATCTGGGAGATTCTTGGTTTTATATTGCTGTAATTTTTATTGCGTAATCCTAATTTTTCACATGGGTCAGCTGACAACGGGCACATAGGCCTTTAATTTCTACAGTACAATTTATAATTGAAAATTGAATCGAATTCGCAAATTCGGTTATGGAGGAGAAATCCACAACGCATTCTAATTCTTTGACAAAACCACATTGACTGCAAATGAGGAATTGGGCCTGCCCCATATGATGTCCATGCAAACAAGCAACATAGGATTTAAGGCTATCGATACAATGAATAAATCCTTCTTGATGCCAAAACTGAATGGCACGATAAACTGTAGGCGGCTTGGGATTCTCAGTTTGTTCTGATAATTTTTGTAAGATTTCATAAGCCCCAAGCGGCTTTCTCTCTTCCACTAAAATTTTGAGGACACGCTCTCTCGGTTCCGTAAATCGATACCCATGGTTTATGCAATGCTTATAAGCCTTGTCCAACAAATTGTATTTCATCAATCATTTTAAGTTTAATAGATCAAATACTATTGTATCACAGTCATTATTTTACCGAAAAATAATTAAACAAATGACGCAAAATACTTAACGGAAACCCTATTGGCATAAAAATTACTAAATGTGGCTTGTTCTTTGGCAATAGAATGTTACAATGTAACACTTTCGAAAGGTTGGTTTGCAATACAATTAATTTTCACTTCCTATCGGTTTTTAAGGACAGGAAAATCTTTTTTGCTTACTGGATCTTATCTAATTTTAAGGTTTAAAGAGTTGCTGTAATTGTTAATGACTTATCTGAAATTAATATTGATGAACAACTGATAAAGTCAGGAAAGTCCCCCCTTTAAAGTGGACTTTTGCAAAAAGCGAGCACTTATGTCCTTTAAATGGAGGAAACCAATGTATTTTTATAACTATAGATTCCGCCTTCCAGATGACATCCAGTTTTACGACCCTGAGCAAACTTCAAGGCGAATTGAGGCGAAGTTAACTACCTTAAGTAACTTGGGACTAGTACGTATAGCAATGAATTTGACTAGTCCCAATAAAAGTATCAGTTTGTTATGTAAATCCAAAAATGCTCATGCCATAGAATCAGCAGTAAGCCAAATTTTGTTGACCGAAGAAATTACGTTGTGCAGCGAAATGGAGGAAGAAGCACTGTGGTTTGAAGAGGAAAGACCGCATAACGGCCAGGTATTTCAAATGGAGTCTATACCTACCGATGGCATTAAAAAGAAAAGAAAAAGAATACCGCATAAATTCTCACACGGACACCCTTACGCTCAGTTCCGCAACCACTCTCACGCTCGCCCCCATGACCATTCTCATGGGCACTCTCATGACCACTCTCATGACCACTCTCACGGGCACTCTCACGGGCATTCTCACGGGCATTCTCATAGTCATGAAAATCATTGGGTGAAAGCAGCATTAGGTTTGATTTGGGGAGTAGCTCTGCTTGTTCTTGCTATAGGGAGTTTTAATATTCCTCTTCTTGCCTATTATGCCATAACTGGCCTTACTACGTTGATGACCCTGTATTTGGGATATACCGTTTATCAATCAGCATGGTATGCTTTGCTTGAAAAAAAATGGGATACCACCACTTTATATGCGATCAGTACCTTAACCATCGTTGCCGTATCCATTGCAAGCCTGTTTATTCCTGGACTACCCATGATGTTTGAGGCCGCCCCTTTGGTCCTAGGCTTTTGGCATTTAGGCGAAGGCATTGAACATACTTTAATCGATAAGATCACTAAAAAATTAGATGTTCGTGATTGTGTGGATCCTTTAGTCCTATTAAAGGGTAAACCGGACATAGAAATTTCAGTGAAACACTTAATTCCTAACGATATAATTCTCGTTAAAAAAGGATGTGTTATTCCTGTCGATGGGGTATTAACAACAGAAGCATCACTTTACACCACACGAATCGATGGTTCACCTGAGCTCAAAAGGTTTAAGCCAGGCGATGAAGTCAAAGCCGGAATGCGTTTGGCCGATCATATTCCTTCATTGGAAATGAAGGTCACAAAGACTTATCAAAACTCGTACCTTTCATTATTGGCAAAAAATATTGAACAAGCGAATGAGGAAAAAGCACCTATCGAGCATTTTGCAGAGAAGGTATTGAAATATTTTATTCCGGGTCTGCTTGGAATAGCCTTGCTCTCAGGCATTATTATAGGTTCCGTGTTCAATCCAGCGCTTGCAATTCAATGTGTCATATCGGTTCTAGTGAGCGCATGCCCATGCGCTTTAAGCTTGATTACTCCCCTAGCAGTTAAAATCGGGATGCAAAAAGCATCTGAGAATGGAATTATTTTTAAGAACGGCAAAGCATTACAAGCAGCAGCTGATATTAACACCGTTGTTTTTGATTTAAATGGCACGCTGACTCAAGGCAACGTTCAAGTAGTGAAGTGTACGATTGATGATGAAAAGCTCTGGAGTCGTGTCGCATTGTTAGAAAGTAAATCTGAGCATCCAATAGCAGAAATTATTAAGAATCATATAGAATCTCGAGGCTTCATCGCAGATGATCAATTAGACATAACTGTTGATAAAGAGAACCATCATCATTCAGGCATTAAAGCTGTAATTAAGGGTAAAAGAGAGATAAATGGTGAAACATTCATTATCGGCAATAAAGACATGCTTGCTGCGAATCATATCACAGATTTTGGACACTATAACAACCCTGAAGACGGTTCCATCTATATTGTTCGAGAAAGGAAAGTAGTAGGACAAATCGCCCTAATGGATCCATTGCGTGAAGATGCCATTGCAACAGTAAACGAATTAAAGCGTTTGGGTAAAACGGTACATATTTGTACTGGTGCAGACCGGGAAACTGCAGAAAAATATGCAAAATTATTAGGTATTTCTAAAAAGAATATTTTTGCGAATACAGTAGGTGTTGTCACGCGAACAGGCGAAATATCTAAAGAAAGTTATATTGAACAGTTAAAGCATGATGGCTATAAAGTGGCTATGGTAGGTGACGCAGCAAATGATCTCACAGCCATTAGGCATTCCAATCTCGGTATTGCTGTTCAATCGAAAATTGGTGATGACATTACACAGCAATATGCAGGCATAGTAGTTCAGCAAGGAAGACTATTTTCTATTGCAACTGCATTTGATATCGCTGCAAAAACAACACAAAATATTGCTCAAAATTTCTGCGTGAGTTTAACCTATAATTCAACAATTACTTTAGTGGCGGCAGGATTATTCGTTGCTTTGGGTTTTGCCCTTAACCCTGCAGTTGGAGTGGCATTAATGGTGCTTGAATCAGCGATTGTGTTATTGAATCTCTATCGTTTTAAAGAACAGGAAGTTGTAACTTCCTCATCAAATAGTAACAGTGCCGTAGTGGATGAGGTTTCTGAAGATACCACTTTCGATTTATTGAATGGTTTGGGTTATCGCCCCCAACCTAAATCAGATCTTGATAGTGCAGGAGCCGAACCTTTCACAAAAGGCTTTCAAACGCTGCCTTTATTTACACCTCGGTCTAAAGAGAAAAGCTATTCTTTTCCCCCATCTGAAGTCACTTCATACGATGAAACATGTCGGATTTTTTGATCACATTTCTCTCTAAACTGAAATCGATTAAAATAAGAATATTTAAAAAATTGAAGCAGCCAAAAAATTTTAAAGATGAGGCAATAAGCTCATAATAGAGCTGACTTCTAAGACATACTTGGCTTCGCATTCCCATTGTCAGGCAACAAAGAGTCTTTTTCAACCTTAGACTGAGTTGGCGTCATTTGGGCTTGCCAAAAAAGGACGCCACAGTTTATAAGATCGGAGCCGAGATGAGTTGCAGGATGACGCTCAGTGAACTCTTCCCATGTCAAATAACAGGGATCCTCAAGTTGGTAATCAGCTAAATGAGTTCCAGGAAGCAATTTATTTTTAAAGCGTTCCCCATATAAAAGACATTCATATAGTGAAATAAATTTTTGATACTCATTAAAAGAAAAACGCTCGTAAAACTTACCCCTATAACCATAAAGAATCAACAACAACTCATGAACACCCGTTGTTGCATCAAGATACAGAGTGATTAACTCCGAACTATTTTTTTTATTAATTATAAGTTTCATGAGCGACCATTAATTAAAAATGAGCCATAACTTATTAATATATTTAAAATAGCAAGAAATCAATACAGTTATCTGACTTTAACAAGTTCATCGTTGTATTCTCAGAACCTGAACTTGGTTACAAGTCGTTTTATTTCGGGAACGTGTGCACCCCATCCATATTGTTCAACATGTTTCGCAAATAGTATTCAGCGTTTTTAAATGTATTGGCTCGGATAGATAATTTTCTGTTGGAGTGCATATCATAAAAGCTTTGTCTGAATTTTATTTGAAAGAATCAACCTGGGCGTATTTTGAACATTCTGAATAACAGCCAGAATGGACTAAATATGCAGAAAAACCTGTTTCGGGCAATCAGGTATTTTTTCTAAATGGTTTTCTTTCCAAATTGTATGATATGTTTCTGGTGCAATATTTCCACCAGAGATTATTACCAATATTTTCTGTGGCTCTGTTTGCTCCATAATCCATTTATAAGCTGCACCCATTGCTAATGCTGACGTTGGTTCCACTGCTACTTTAAGGAGATGTATCAGCCATTGCGTCCAATATAATATTTCTGATTCTGTCACTTCATAGAAACCATTAATTTTTTTTAAGTAATGGAAAGTCCGCTCTGATATTGCAAGTGCTCGTGCACCATCTGCAATTGTATCGGGGGAATCTTTATAGCGAATAATTTTTCCCTGACGATATGACAATGTTGCATCATTGGCTTGAGATGGCTCTCCCGCATAGATCAATGATGCAGGTGACAATAATTGTGCAGCGAGATAAGTTCCGGATAATAATCCGCCGCCACCACAGGGGGCAAATATTGCGTTGGGTTTAAATTCTTCCTGTAGTGCTTCTAAACAGGCAGTACCTTGTCCTGCTATTACCATGTCATCATCATATGGATGGATAAGATATGCACTTTTATTTCCCATCTCCGCAGCGCGTTCTTCCGCTTCAGAACGACTCGCTGTATAGATAACTTTTGCGCCATAGCTTATAGTAGCTTGCTGCTTGATTTTTGATGTAAAAAATGGGAGAAAAATTGTTGTTTTTATGCCGAATTTCCGCCCAACCCAAGCTACTGCTTGTGCATGATTTCCCGAACTAAAAGTAACTATCTCTTTAGGAAGACAATGCTGTTCTTCGAGTGAAAGAAGTGTATTAAGTGCCCCTCTTATTTTAAATGCACCGGTACTTTGTAATCCTTCTATTTTAAATCTGATTTCATGTTTGAGAAAGCTGTTGAGTAAATCGGAGTGCAAATTTGGCGTTCTTCTAATGTGAGGAAAAATTCGGTTATAAGCGTCTTGCACTGCTTTTGGCGGAAGAGGTTTATAGGTCATTCTTCTATCTCGAAACTAGCATCTACTTCTACTGTTGCTGGTGAAGACCAACTATGAGCACCTAGCACTTCTGGATGATTGATGCCAAGTGATTCCATCTTTTCTCCAATACTATTTGCCATAAAGACTCTATATTTTTTGAATTAGATTATAGATATTAACTCATTGAACTTCAATTATCTCAAATTTTGTTCCCGTGTAATACAAGAAACAAGTATTTTCTAACTTTCGAGTTTGAGATTTTTAACTCTTTTAAATTTACGCCAAATCTCGCGTATTAAAAAACGAGGATAGGCAGGAACCATTTTTTGCCAAAGCAAAGCATGCCACCAAATATTTACTGATATTGTTGGTTCAAGGCTATAAACCTGATGCCACCAATAGGGCGGAATATAGAGAGTTTCCCCTGGCTTGAGCAGGACTTCAATTGAGTTGGTTTGCTTAAAGCGGGGGTAGCGTATTAAGTCGGGTTGTTCGATATTCTCGATACGACTAATATGATGGGCATCAGATAATATGTTGAAAGGATATAACTTAAAACATTGCAGAGGATCATATAACACTACTTTTTTTAAACCAGCAAGTTGAATCAAAAAATTATTACTTCGATCATAATGCAAGACTGAAACCCCACCTTCGGGTCCAATCCAAAGATTGACAGCTTTTAATTGCTTCGACGAGATGCAAGATGGCAAAGTCCAATCCGATTTTAATTCATCATAATCGGTTAATAATGAGCCCTGTTGAAGATAGTAAAAACCATTCTCTTTATTCGAAGCGAGAACACGATCAATAAAATCCGTAAAAGGAAGACTCATCAGTTTATCCTGACTCTCCGCGCTGAGTCGACACGGATCGGCACCAAAACGTCCATCAATAGAATAGCAACTTTTGACGTCGCAAGAGTGTAATTTATGACTCAGTGTGTTAAAGGACCATGATTCAATATTACCTAGTTTACTTAGTAAATTAGTAATTATGAAAGGAACTGGTTTTACAAAGGACTGTTTGGAGCTTATAGGATAATTTTCATAATCAATAACGGCTACTTCAGATATGCTCTTCATATTAATTCCTTTAAACCAAATTCTGTAACTGTTTCATCAATTCGTTGTGCTATTGTGAATATGTGCTCGCCAGTCAATAAATTCATATGATGGCAGTCAATCATTTGGATTTCTAATTGTTTCACCCATGGACTCCAGCCATTGTCAGCGAGATCATGCAATTGATGAATGGTCTCTACATAGGAGGTGGGAAAATAATTTTTGTTGAATGGTTCCTTTTGAGTGGCTTTAAATAAAATAACCTTGCCAGCATAATATTTAGGTGAGTATTGCTGAATCATTTTACAATTATTCATTAT
Organism: Legionella parisiensis; assembly: GCF_001467945.1. Classification (GTDB taxonomy): domain Bacteria; phylum Pseudomonadota; class Gammaproteobacteria; order Legionellales; family Legionellaceae; genus Legionella; species Legionella parisiensis. The sequence continues at coordinate 714,847 of NZ_LNYQ01000012.1, read as the reverse complement.
TAGATTGATTAACTTTTGCTGGTGATGCACAGGTAGACCTGTTTGCCCCAAGAGATCTAATAGTAAAGCCTGATTATTCATATTGGTTTCATAAAACTGAGCTATCCTGGTTGCAAAAGCCGTGTCATACATAAAACTGTCAAATAAATAGATAGAAACAATTTCACCCCTCATTTTTTGTAGTCTGTGCGCCACTTCAAAAGCAATCAAGCCTCCCAATGACCAGCCGGCCAAGTAGTAAGGACCTGTTTTTTGTTGTGCCTGGATGAGTTGGACATAATATTCAGCAAGAGCAGAAATATTATCTATCATAGTATCTGGATGGTAAAAATTATAAGGCTCTATACCATAGATTGAGAAATTTTGTATTGCTGAGGCAAGTAAAGAATAAACTTCTGCCCCCCCTGTCCCAGAATGCATTATAAATAAGTTTTGATTATTGCTTACTGATTTAAGTTGGGTAATAGGTGTATAGCTAAGATCATATCCAAGCTGTAAAATTTCTGCTTGATTCATTAACTTACTATGTGTAAACGCCCACGTTATTGCTAAAGAGCTATTAAATCGTTCATTGATCTGGTGTATTAAATGAACAGCAAGAATCGAATCACCACCTACTAAGAAAAAATCATCATGGGTTGTAAACTGATGATGACCCAAAACCTTAGCCCATATCAATTTTAATTGTTTCATTACCAGATCATCTTTATGATCAGAAGATTCAGGTATTTCGCTAAAATAAGTTTTAATTATATCATTTAGCTGTTGCTCATCCGTTTTACCATTAGCTGTATAAGGAATGCTGTCAATAGAAAAATAATAAGATGGCTGCATGTATTCGGGTATATAGTCTTCTAAATACTGTTTCCAAAAACCAGTGGATAAATTAATGTCTTCACTACTTATAAGGAAAGCTATTAGATATTGTTTATCATGATGTCCGTAATATAAAACGCGGCAGCCCTCTATCTTCTGATGGAGTTCTAAATAATATTCAATTTCTCTTAAATCAATTCTAATCCCATGAAACTTTATTTGTCGGTCTTTGCGGCAAATAAATTCAATATTGTTCTCTTGATTCATTCTAACTAAATCACCACTGAGATAAAGTTTGGAGTAAGCATGAGGTTCATTGGATTGATAAAAAGGGTTTTTAATGAATTTCTCGGCAGTTAATTCAGGATTATTTAAATAACCGTCCCCAACAGCATAACCACTGATAGCCAGTTCTCCTATACACCCTTTGGGTACCAGATTTAATCCCTCATCTACAATATAGAGACTAACATTGCTAATCGGTATGCCAATTGGCAAATGTGTTTTTATCTGATGAGTGCGCGCATGATAGTAAGAAACGTCAATGGTTGCTTCTGCGGGGCCATATAAATTATATAGGTTATTTTTATATACGGCCCTGCATTTTTTGTAAAGTTGGCGGCTTAAAATCTCTCCGCCGAGGCAGAGGTGATGTAATTGCGAGAGATAATGAGCATAGTGCGACTGCAAAACCAATTCAAGCATAGATGGAGCAAACTGAGCAATCGTAATTTTTTCTGACTTTATTGTTTGAAGCAAACAATCTGGCTGTTTGTAATTTTTACTATCGACAATAATAGAACGAGCACCCAGTACCAAGGGAAGAAAAAACTCCCAAATCGAGGCGTCAAAAGAACTGTTTGTTTTTTGCAGAAAAATATCTTTATTTGATAGTTTGAATAAAGATTGTCGCCAAAATAAATGATTAATCAAATTAATATGGGTTATTTTTATTGCTTTTGATTGATGAGTAGTCCCTGAAGTAAAAATAATATAAGCAAGTTTATCAATTTTATTGTTTGGGAATTTTCGATCATAGGATTCAATTACATTATTCTGATTGAAATCATCAAGCTCGACTATAGTATAAGATTTTGCATTAAACTTTTTAAGGATTTCCCTGTGTTTAGCAGATGAGATTATAGTCCTAATGTCACTTTGCTTGATGAACATCTGAATGCGTTTTGTAGGTGTAATCTCTGGATCGATTAATAAAAAAGCATTCTCTGAAGCTAGAATAGCGAGCATGCTGGTTATCATATTGATCCCCCGCTCAAGAATTACAGCAATGATTTCTCCTTTTCCCGGAAAACAAGATGATAGTCTCATACTTTGCTGGTAGAGTTCTTGATAGCTTATTAAGTTCTCCCCGTGTTTTATTGCGATTTTTTTTGGAAATCTGTTTACCTGCTTATAAAATAAATCAAAAAGATCATAGGTCGGTGGATGAAACTCAGAAGCGATAGTATTCGTCGCCATTAATTTTTGCTGTTGTTTCTTAGTTAACAGACTTATTGTTGACAGTTTAATCTCCCCATTATCAATAACTGTAGTCAACACGTTTTGAAAGCCCGTTTTCATTTGCTGCATCAAGTGTTTGGTAAACAAATTTTTATTATATTCCAAGGAAACTAACAGCTTGTTTGCTGTTTCAGTGAACGTAAAAACTAAATCAAATTTTGCTAAATTGAGGGGTATTTCATAGGATTTAACCGTAACCTCATTTAAGCAAAGATTGATTGACTCATCTTGGGTATGCCAATTTAGAAGAACCTGAAATAAAGGATTTCTGAGGGGATCTCGTTTTACTTCAACGGCTTGAATAATCTGCTCAAAAGGAATTAATTGATTCTCATAAGACTCAAGACACAAGGCCTTTGAAGAATGTAATAATGAAGTAAAACTGTCATCACTGGAAAATTGATTACGTAATACAAGAGTGTTTAATAAACAACCCATTATTGTTTCTGAGTTTGGCAAATGTCTTTGCGAGATAGGTAAACCCAAAATAATGTCAGTTTGTAACGTAAATTTGTAGAGCAATACGTTAAGAAGAGTATAAATAAACATAAAGGGCGTACACGATTCCTTTTCACAAATCAGTTTAATTTGATTCAGACGGGTTTTATCAATAATGAATTCAAGTTGATGACTGTCATAATTTATTTGGTTAAGTTGACTGGTCTTATAAGGCAAAGCGATTGGTTCATAATGAGCAAGCTTATTTTTCCAATATTGTAATTGTTTTTTTGCCTCTGAAGTTGCTAAAAATTGCATTTGCCAAGCTACATAGTGACTGTATTGATACATTTTAGCGGGAACATTTTGAGTAGGATGGTTATATCTGTGATTTAATTCTTCCATCATTAATTTTAGAGATAGACCATCTCCAATAATGTGATGCATAATAAGTAGAAATAAATGCTTTTTATTAGAAATTTTTAAAAGAAAAGCATTCCAACATCTATGTTTTAAATCAAAAGGCTGAGTAACAGCTTGTTTAATAAATTGATCTAAGTGCAACTCATTTTTAATCGATACGAAATCTAAAGTAAAATAGATATTTTCGGCAATTTCTTGAACAACTTGATTATTATCAATATTATATTTTGCTCTGAGTATTTCATTGTTTTGTACCACCTGGTTTAAACTTTTTTCAAACAGCAGCCTGTTTAAATCACCCTCTAATGTAAAGGATAAAACCATGTTATAGCTTTGATTTATTTTACTGTTTACCTGACTTAAAAACCAAATCCTTTTTTGTTCTGCAGATAATTGCTGAGAATTAATTTTGCCAGGTAAAAACTCACTAATATTTTGCTGCTTTAATTTTTGCCTGCTTAGATAATGAACTAAATCAGAAAACTGGGGATGATTAAAAATGACAGTAATAGGACAGCTAATTTGAAGATAATTTTCAATCTGAAGTACCAATTGCATTGCTTTTAATGAATGGCCGCCTAATTCATAAAAATTGGAGTTATGGTTAATTACGTTTAGTTTAAAAATACGTTTCCAAATCGAACTCAAACTATCAGCGATAATGGAATTTTTTGCATAATAATGTTCCTGTTTGTTTGATTCAATTGAGCTGCGATAAATTGTTTTTAATACCTCATAATCAATTTTATCATTGGAGTTAAGAGGAAATTGTTCGAGAGCAATTGAAGCTACAGGAATCATATAATGGGGTAATGATTGGCTCAATTTTTCTTTAACATAGTCATTAAGCGGTTGCTTGTATTTTTTGTATCCTTTACAAAAAGCAATTATTTTTTGTTCTTCTTCAATAAAAAGCAACACAACTTGCTTAATTCTTTTAAGATTCAATAAGTGTTCTTTAATTTCACTTAATTCAATGCGATTACCTCTAATTTTTACTTGCTTATCTTTACGTCCCAAGTATTGGATATCACCTTGTGGTAACCAACAAGCTAAGTCGCCTGTTTTATAGAGAAATTTTTGATGGAATTGTTTTTTCTCTGCAAAGGGGTTATTTATAAATGAATGTTCTGTTAATTCTTTATTTTGAAAATAACCTCTAGCCAACCCTATACCACTCACACAAAGTTCACCTGGAACCCCCACAGGCGTCAATTGATTGTATTGATCAAGGATAAGGACTTGAGTATTCAACAAAGGCCTACCAATAGGAATAGGGTTACACTTCGCGATATTATTACGATTTATCCGTTTAAATGTTGCGTCAATGGTAACTTCAGTGGGTCCATAAAGATTAACAATTTCTACATTTTTTCTTTCTAATATTAATTTTACCAGGTTGTAAGCTAACTCTTCGCCACCTGCACAAAGATACCGAAGATCTGATGCCTGTTCAAAGTCAGCTGTTTCCATTAATAAAGGAAGTAAAGAAGGTACGAATTGCGCGATAGAAATTTTTTCAAGTTTCATCCATTTTACCAGGCTGGAAAAATCTTTTTGTTCTTTACTTCCAGGTATGCATAGTTGAGCCCCGGTTAAAAGTGGTACGAATATTTCCCATATTGAAGCATCAAAACCATAACTTGATGATTGCATAAAACGATCGGTTTTTTTAAGGTCAAGCTCCTGAGTCATCCACTTAACGTAGTTTATGACACTCTTATGCTCGATCATAATGCCTTTGGGCTTTCCAGTAGTACCTGAGGTAAAAATCATATAGGCGAGATTATTGTGATGCAGTTTTGGAAAAAATACCGCAGGAGTTGATTGAGTCCCCCGGTTATCATCGACACTAATTAAAATACAAGGGAGGTTATTTAATTTATTTCGATTAACATTATCGCTAATTACCAACTGACAATTTGTTTCGGCAATAATTGTTTTAATACGCTCTTGAGGTAAGGCCGGATCGATTGGCACATACATCCCTCCCAACTTAATAACCGACATAATAGCCAGAATTTGATTTATTCCTTTTTCCATTAGAAGAGGAATAGCTGTTTCCATTTTAAATTCTTGTTTGCTATGAAATTGGTATTGATGAAGAATATAAGTAGAAAATGTATTAATCATTTGCTGAAACTCTACATAACTAATCTTGTGTTTCTCATAGCTAAGAGCAGTATTATTAGGGTAGTTCAAACAAATTTGCTCAAAAGCAGCGATAATGTTCATTGCAGGTGGCAAATCCACTGCAAATGGACTATTAAAACGCTTTAATAATGTTGTTTTTTCCTGTGTGGATAAAATTTCAATCTCTTTGATGGGGCTTTCCGCGGAATTGATCATGTTTTTAAGACAATAACTAATATGACTCAGCATTGATTTGATGAGTGTGTGGGCAAAACAATGCACATCATAAATAGCAGTCAGCGTTAATTTTTTTTGATGACTAAAAACAAAGGAAAGTGGGTAATGAGTTTCTTCATTAATTTTGCTTTTTGATAGCAGGCCTTCTTGATGCTGCGGATAATTTTCAAAAACTGAAATGTATTGAAATAACCCCGCATTACCTTTCCAGCCGATAGCTTCTTTAATTTCTGATAGGCTAATAAGTCCATGTTGTTGAGAATCACGTATTTGCTGATGCAAATTTTGGATTAAATCAATAACCAGGTCATCTCTTTTTAATTGTATTCTTACAGGCAATGTATTGATTAATAAGCCCACTATATTTTCCACACCGTTGAGCTCAATATTTCTACCAGAGACGGTCATTCCAAATAACAAATCTTCATCATTGCTGTATTTAGCCATCACTAAACTCCAGGCGCTATGAATAAGTGTATTGAGTGTGATGGTATGTTGTTGGCAAAATAATTCGCATTTACTCAGTAATTCATCAGGTAAATGCAAAGATACATGGCTACTTTTTCTAACCAACCGAGTTGTTTTGTGAATGAGTAATTGTGTGGGTTTATTAAAATTTTTTAACCTGTTTTTCCAATAATAAAACACATTCTCTCTCGGTTGTTGCATGAACCATGTGATATAGTTCCCAAATGGAAGAGTGGCATGTTGAAAACGTTTTTGCTCCATATGCCTATACAAAAAATCGAGTTGTTTCAGTAATAAATTAATACTCCAACCATCTAAAATAATATGATGATGACTCCATATAAATAAATGACTCCCCCTGTCCAGGTATATGAAATAAAAACGCATACAACCAGGTTTTTGCAAGTCAAAATTATGCGCTTTATCCTGGGCAAATAGGTTGTCTAATTTATTCTTAACATGATCTTCTGAGAGATTTGTCCAGTTATGTTCATGCCAATTAAGAGGAGCTGTCTTATGTACCATTTGTACTGGACAGTCAAGTTGATGAAAAGATGTACGCAGTATGGCATTTCTTTGTATCAGTTCACTCCAAGCATTTTTGAAATTAATTACATTAATCGGAGTATCTATGGTCCAATGTAGTTGAGCAATGTAGGGATCATTTTTTTCTGTGGCATGAAATAGGAGGCCTTGTTGCAAATGAGTTAAAGGATATATTACTTCAATATCTTTATCTTTAGTTAATTGGGTTAAGACATCCTGGGCTAAATTAATTAATGGAAAATCAGAGATTGTGTAAACCGGAGATTTTATTGAGGTGCAAAAACCTAATATTCGTTCAAACTCTTGAGTAATTTTTCGCTGTAGCGCATGCATAGAGGCTTGGTGGAAATGCTTACTACTGTAACTTAACTGCAATTTAAATTGCTGATTGATAAAATAGCAATTTATTGCTAAAGGATAATCGGATTGATTAATGGCACTTACCCATTGAGTGGTATCTGTTTCAATGAAACTAAATTGTCCTTGCGCTTGATTATCCAGTACTCCCATATAGTTAAAACTTAAAGAGGGGTGAATGTATTGTTTCAATTTTTTTGTGTGTTGATTCTTTAGTAAATAACAAAGAGCTCCATATCCAATGCCTTTATCAGGGATCTTGCGGAGATAATTTTTTATATAAAGGATAAGGTTTTGTAGTTGGGTAAAATCAGCATGGTCAAAATGAACAGGGTAAAGGCTTGTAAACCAACCTGTAATTTGATTCCCCTCGTTATTTTCAGCAATTGGTTCTCGACCATGCCCCTCCATTTCAATAGAAAGTTCATTTAACCCTCTCCATTGATTAAAAGCGCTGAGTAACGAAGCTAAAATTAATTCTACTGGAGAAGTTCTTAGGTTTTCATGAGCGGTGGTAAGTAATGCTTTGCTTTGATTGGCGGTTAAAAAAACGTCTAAGTGATGCATATCAGCTTGCGTAAAAGAGGAAGGCTGCAGATCAAAAGGCAGCATTTTGATTTTTTCACTGACCTTAAGCCAATAATGGACTTGTTGCGAAAAGACTTTATTTGCATAATGTTGCAATTGTTGAAGCCAAATAAAGAAATTAACATTTTTCTTTATTTTAGGTACTAATGCTTCATTATTTTGTTCAAGAGAAGTATAGATTTTTTTAAAGTCAGAAATTAACAAGTACCAAGATACATTATCGCATATTAAATGATGACACACCCAGAATAATTGGTTTTGAGGCGCATCCAATCCAGAGAAACAAGCAATTGCATGCATAGGTCCTTTTTCAATATTTAAAGATGCATGCAGCGTCTTGCAGTGTTGGGCAATTATTTCTGTTTTTTCTGAGGGATTAACTCCACTTAGATCATAGAATTTAATGGGTACAGAGCAAGATTTTTTATCAGTTGCATAGTACTGCTTCCATCCATTTTTTTGCTGTTTAAAACGTAAATGCAAACTGTCATGTCGTTTCAGCAATTCAGCCATAGTTTGCTTCAATAAACGTTCATCGTAGGGCTCCGTACGACCAAGCATAATCGCTTGGTTATAATGGTGTGGGTTTGCTAATAGACGTTCAAAAAACCATTGTTGAACAGGAGAAAGATTAAAGGGTCGATTGGGCAATATCTCACTTACTGCACGTTCATCTGATTTTTTAATGTGCTTGGCCAATTCATTAATAGTAGGATATTTGTCAACCAAATAAGGGGAAAAACGGTAACCTCTTTGATGCATTAAGGCAGTTAAATGAATGGCATTAATTGAATCCCCTCCCACAGCATAAAAATTAGATTCTGCACTAATCCTATGCGAGCCAAGAATCTGTGAATATACTTCAATCAGCACCGCTTCCTCTGTGTTAGGCGGTTTCATTGTATGTTGAGACGTTGGTGTTTTAACTAACGTTGCCAAAGCTTTTTTATCCACTTTAGAATTAGGCAAAAGCGGTATGGTTTCGACTAGAATGTAATCATTTGGAACCATAAAAGGAGGTAATTTTTTCTGTAAGTAGTTACGGTAATCATTCGCATTAAATAATCCCTGTTTGTCTTCCTCAATAAAGACAGTTAATTTTTGCTGGTTATTTTTATCTGCAATAACGACACTGTGTTTCACATTATCATGATTTAATAAACTATTTTCTATCTCGTTTGGTTCGATACGATAACCACGTACTTTCAGTTGTCCATCATTGCGCCCCAAATAGATCAATTCACCTTGTTCTGTCCATTGGACCAAATCCCCGGTTTTATATAAATAATTGAAAGCAGTTTCATTAGCCTCCTTTCCGAACGCCACTGAGGAGGCGAATTGCTGGGTCGATGCGGTGCTCGAATCCCCATGTACTCGCGTGTATATCCCGGTTCTCTGCTCCGCGTCTCCTCGCACGTCACTCATCTCAGCGAGTTTGGAAAGAGGTCTATTGCTGGATTGAAAGGGGTTAGCAATAAAACGTTGTTGCATCAGTTCAGGACGGTTTAAGTAGCCTCTTGCTAATCCCACGCCACTTACGAAGAGTTCACCTACAGCTCCAATTGGGGCTAGTGCTCCATACTGGTTCAGAACGTATAATTTAGTATTGGGATGAGGTTTCCCAATCGTTGGTTTTACGCCAGGTTTGCAGATGGTCATTGAAACACAAATGGTCGCTTCAGTAGGTCCATAGTCATTAATGAAATGGTAATTTAAGGCCCAGCGATCGACCAAGGCTTGATGACAGACATCGCCGCCGCTAATAATCACTTCAAGAGACGGGAAATTCTGCAATTTAATATTTTCAAGTACATAAGGCGGTGCATCAAGATGGCTAATAGCCTTTTCTGAAATTAACTGTCCAATCTCTTTATAAGGCGGCAACTCATCTGGTGTTGGTACGATCAAAGTAGCACCATTGAGTAAAGCCAAAGACCACTCTTGAACGGAAGTATCAAAGCATGGTGAATTTAATTGTAATAGCCGGCTTTTAGATGAAACTTTTAGAGCCTTCGCGGTATTCAAAGCCAGATTTACAACGCCTTGGTGCTCAATAAGAACACCATTGGGTATCCCCGTTGAGCCTGAAGTATAAATAATATAGGCTAATTGTTTAGGATGGTGTTTTATAGGGGGTAGCTTTAGGTCAACGCTTTCTTCTGGAATATAAATTAGGCGACTTTTATAATGAGTTAATTCTTTTGATAATTGAGAATTCGTAATAATAAACGTCGGATTGGCATCCTCAACTATAAAATCATTTCTTTGCTTTGGATAAGATGGATCAAGAGGGACATAGCATCCTCCCGCCTTTAGGATACCTAAGATGCTAACAAATAAATCAATACCGCGAGGTAAATAAATTGCAATAACCGTTTCAAGCGGAAAATCATGTTGATATTCTTGCACGTAGCTTGTATGAAGGTGATGAGCTAACTGAGTAGATTGTTTATTCAGACTTTCATAAGTCAGTGTTTTTTCCCCTTGGCACAGAGCAACTTTATTGGGATGTTGATTCACTTGCCTTTCAAATACCTGGTGAATGGTTAAAGGCGGCAAAGCGGTTGCAGTATTATTCCACTGCTCCAAAAGTCGTAACTCGGTTTCTGGCACAATAGTTAAATCACTTATCCTTTTATGAGAATGATGGGTAATCTCAAAGAGCACTTGTTTGAGATGCTGCATCATTCTGGCTATTGTTTCCGCGGCAAAATATTCTGCGGCGTAAGTGAGATCAATGCACAATTTCTCTGATAAGGAGAAACTGATGGTCAATGGAAAATTCGTTTTTTCAACAAAATATAATTTATTCTTTAACGTTGATGGATAATTTTCAAAGAGCGTTAATGAGTAAAAAAGAGGTAAAGCCTGGTTCCAATCCACCACTTTCTTAATTTCATGTAAACCGACATAACTGTAAGATTGGGCTTGCTGAATATCTCGTTGAAATTCGTGCATACTACTTAAAACATGATTATTGTCATCAAGTTGTATATGCAGAGGGATAGTATTAATCAATAGACCAGGAATTTTATCTATATTATTTACATTAACCGTTCTTCCAGAAACCGTAGTTCCGAAAACAACATTTTTTTGTGCACTATAATTTGCTAATAAGATGGCCCAAGCCATTTGTAACACCGTATTGATTGTAATAGCGTGTTCTTGAGAGAACTGTTTCAGGTGCTGCGTTAAATTTTCAGAGAGGAAATCCGTCAATGAAAGATAGGTGCTGTTGATGTCATACTTAACCAGTGATTTTTTTGTTACATTGAAATGAGTTGGATAACAGACCCCCTGTAGCTTCTGTTTCCAAAATGAGAGCGCAATATCTTTATCCTGCTTGTCTAACCATTCAATATATTGGCTAAATTGATATGGATTAGGTAAAGGTTTGCTCTTTTTTTCTTCAAGATATTCATAAAACAAATCAAGTTTATTTAAAAGTAGAGGCAAACTCCAACCGTCCAGCATAATATGATGATGTGTCCATAATATAATATGTTCATCTGGGTTTAATTTGATGAACGTCACTCGCATGGGGGAAGGGCTATCTAAATTAAAATGTTCTTCTCTATCCTTGACAAGGTAGGATTTTAATTTAGTTTGTTGTTTTTGTTTGGAAAATGCTGACCAGTCTATGACTTGCCACTTCAGATTGATTTGTTTGTGAATTAATTGTTGAGGCTCCTCTCCTGTTTTCCATACAAAACTGACACGTAATATTTCGGTATCTGCAATTAATAGTTCCCATGCTTTCTTATAATTATCCTGATTAATGCCTCTCGTGTACCAATACACTTGATTGAGATATAAATCGCTATTTGGATAGGCTAAATGGATGGACAGCATATTTTTTTGGATGGAACTAAGTCGATAATTGGTTAAATTGACTTCGCTTTTTATTAGATCCACGGTAGGTTTACGTGCTTCATTAATCCGTTCTTTTTGTCGATTCTTAGCTAAATTAGCTGCCATGCATTGTGCAAGAGTAGCAATGCTTGGAAACGTGTAGAGCTCCTGAACCGTAACGGGGAGACCTTCGTTTTGAATTTCAGATACTACTTGAATTGCCTGAATTGAATCGCCGCCCAAATGGAAAAAATTATCATTACGGTCTATTTCTGTGAATGAAATAAATTTAGACCAAATAGCGGCAAGCTTGATTTCCAAGTCGTTTTGCGGTTTTTCTTTAATTGCGCCAGGAGTTTTTTTGTGCTCATTTAGCTCTTTTAATTTGGGAAAATCAATTTTACCATGGTGATTAAGAGGTAATTTCTCTACAAAAATATAACTCTTGGGTACCATGTAAGGCGGAAGCTGATACGACAATTGCTGCTTTATAAATTGAATGTATTCCCCTTCGGTGAAGATTGGGCTAAACGTGATATTTTTATTCTTAAATAAACGATTATAAAAAGGATTGGATTGCTTAATTGAATGAAAATGAAATGAATTATAGTTAAATGTATGCAGTAAGTTATTTTCCCGCCAAATTTCTGCTCGAATAAAATAATCTGGATTGAGCTCATTTTTACATAAACGATACTCACAACCGAGACGAATTATATCTCCCTTTTTAACCCTAAGCTTATTATTTAAAGCGGGAAAATAAACAGGAACCCAACAATGGTTATCCTCTAAAATATCAAGATAATTTCCTTCCTGATCATATAAATTCAGCCAAGCCATGAAGCCAGAAAATTGCGTATTACGGTTTATGGTAATGGTGGTATTTTCTTTATTTTCAGTGTTTGTATCCCCATTGAACGATAAATTTTCCAAAACCGCAGAATTTGAAATCAAATAATCATGATTGATATTCTTGATACATATTCGGGGTAGAAATTGATAATCAAGATTGGCATATATTTTTTCCGCATAAAGCGCAGCCAATGGTCCAAATCCCGCATACTCAAAAAACTCATCAGGAAGAGAGACTGCGGCTATTTTTGTTATTGCTTGCTCAGGAATCAAAACCCCATCTGGTTTTAAATGCCTTTTTTTAGCATCATTGAGTATAACTGCCGCACCTTCCGAGCCTCCAATGGCGCCAACTATTTCCGAAACAATAAGATCGACTTGTTCTGGTAAATTGACTTTACGCGAATCCCCATGGATCAAAATAATTCGATCGGCTAAATTAAGCTTTTCTAAAGTATTTTTAGCATCAAGGTAACTTTTCTCGACATATTCAATGGCATAGACTTTTTTTGCCCCTGCGTTAATTGCCAATCGCGCTAGAATTGCATCTTTGCCCGTACCTATATCTAAGACAATTTTATTATAAGCTAACTTATTAAGGGATTTTTGATAAAAAAAGTTACGCTTCGAATCATTAGACATTATATTGTAAATAAATTCATCATACACATAAAATTCTGCCAAGGATGGCCATAACTCCAGCTCATTTGATTTGGTAAAATGATTTGCTTCTAAAGCAATAAAAGAAACCAATTGATCATGGCTTTCCAGTGTGACCACATTTTCCCGCACAAAGGGAAGAGTCGATATTTTTTGCTCAATCTCTTGCGGTTCAATGCGAATGCCATGATATTTAATTTGTCTATCTACTCGACCAATGAATTCCAAATCGCCATTTATTAGCCAGCGTACCCTATCCCCCGTCTGATAAACTCGTTGTTGCGAATCAAGTAAAGAAATACTATGAAATTTTGCTTCTGCATCAGGACAGTTTATATAACCGTCAGTGAGCTGTTCTCCTCCTATGTAAAGTTCTCCCTCGGCTCCCTGCGGTAAAAGTCTTTGCTGCTCATCAAGAACATATAAGTCAACATTGGGCAAGGGTTTGCCTATATTATTAGGAAGAGTATCTTGGGTGACATATTTATAGGAGGCACAGATTGTGGCTTCTGTTGGGCCATAGGCATTGATGAATAATCTATCTTTAGCCCAAAAATAGAAATGGTCTGGATCACATTGCTCGCCAGCGATGATCAATGTCTCTAAAGCCAGGTGCCTGTCTTTAGGTATTGACGCAAGAAAGGATGGCGGAAGTGTTGCAACATTAATTCCATAGAAATTGATATAGTCTGATAGAGCTAGTGCATCTTTACGTAAGTGTTCTGGTATAAGATATAAGCTCGCACCACTTAGAAAAGCGGTGGTAATTTCGGAAAGTGACGCATCAAAGGAACAAGGAGCAAATTGTAACACCCTACTTTCAGGTTGAATTTTAAATCCTTCAATTTGGGAATAAGCTAGATTTAACAAGGCATGTTCACGGATAGGGACGGGTTTTGGAAAGCCAGTTGAGCCCGAAGTGAATATAATGTAGGAATAAGGATTATTCTTTTTGTAGCCCTTGTTTTTGTAATCTATATCGTTAGATTGCCAGTTTATTTCATCAAGACAAAAGATTATATTCCGTTCCTCTTCTAAACCAAGTTCCTTTGCTTTATATGAATAAGTAATAATTAAATCTGCCTGGATATATTTAATTAAAGAACCAAGGCGTTCCCGTGGCTGCTCTGGATTGAGTGGTACATAACAGGCATTTAATTTCCATATGGTTAATAAACTAATAATCCAGTCAGTATTTCCTGGTAAATAAGTGGCAATTTTTAGAGGTTTATTGCCTAAATCTAATTTGGTTTTTAAAGAGTTAGCTAATTGATTGATTTTTTTTGATAAATCACCATAATGAAGCACTTCAGCACCCTGATGAATGGCAATATTAGAGGGTGTATCCTCAGCCTTCTTTTCAATGGCCGCAATTAACGATAAACTCTGCTTTTTATCTGATTTTATTCCTTGTCCTAAACTAAAAATCAAAGCCTCTTCTTTTTTAGACAACCATTGAATAGGCGCAGAGATGGATTCTGTCTCGATAATCTGACTGATTAACGCTTTGTATTTAAGTGCCAAATTTTCTATATATTCTGACGTATATAGATCTTTTTTATATTCAAACAGGAGAACAAGACCTTTCACTTTTTCATTCGCAAACAGGGTAAGATCACATTGCGCTGTATCTAAATAAAAATAATCAATATCACAGAACAGTTTTTCAAGGTTTATCTTGTATTGCTGTGGTTCACTAATAAAATCAAACCCAATTTGGTAAGGTAGGCCAAGATTTAAACTTTCCATCAGGTGTTCTAAAGGAATATCTTGATTTTTTAAGGCATTAATATAACTTATTTTTACAGCGCTTAAAGCTTCAGAAAAACACCCATCAGCATTGATAGGAGTTCTGACAGCCACCGTATTGATAAAAGAACCTAATATCTCTTCCAAACCAGACAAATGTCGATTAGCAACAGGCATACCTATAACGATATCTTCTTTATTCGTGTACTTAGCGACTACTAATTTAAAAGCAGTAAGGAGTACCATGCTCAGAGTGACATGATTGTTATGAGAAAACTGGTGTAATTTTTGGGTATCTCTTTTTGAAAGATTGAGTTTAAATCGCGCACCGCAACCCTCGCTGTTAGCCGACAAAGAAAGATGGTCCCGTCGTAAGGCGGTATTGGGATTATTTTTTAGTTGCTTTTCCCAATAGTTAAGCTGTTCCTCAAAACTTTGTTTCATTAATAATTGATTCTGCCAAGTTGAATAATCAATATAATCAATTTTAGAGGCGCCTAATTCAGAACAGTCGATGCCATTATTATTTATTGATAGGCGATAATAATGACTCAGCTTTTCCAAAAATACATTTAAAGACCAAGCATCAGTAATAATGTGATGATGATTAATCAACAATTTAAATTGAGATTTAGCTAGTTGAAATAAGGTGACATCGATTAATAGATCTTTTTCTAAATTAAAAACTCGCTTCGCGTATTTTTTTATCTGATTAAATGGATTTTTATTTTTTAGTTGAATTACATTTACTTTTAGTTGTTTTTCTGAAAATTTTTGATACAACTTTCCTTTGCTAAATTCAAAATTAATCGTGTAAACTTCATTTTCTTTAATGATCTGATTAATCGATTTTTCTAGAGCACTAATATTTAAATCACCTTGGATACTGATAACAATTGGCACGTTAAATGACCAAGGAAATTCTTCTTGCATTTTAGCAGCATACCAGATTCTTTTTTGGGAGCTGGAAGCTAAAAAGATTTGTTCCTCACGTGAACATTTTGCAATAGAGGGTAAAAACTCTGTTTTAAAGTGTTGGTTTTCTATTTTTTTGGCTAACTCATAAATTGTGGGGTTATTGAAAATATCTGCAATATCAAATTTTGTTTTAAAAAGAGCATTGAGCTTGTAAGTCAATGACATAGCCGATAATGAATTTCCACCAAGATCAAAGAAACTCTGGTTGATGTCTGCACTAGATAGATTTAAAGTTTTTTTACACAGCTCAAGAATCATTGATTCAATTTCATTTAAATTATTATTTTGTTCCACATTCATTTCTAACAGCGAATGGTGGTGTTGCATTAATTCAATGCGATTAATTTTTCCCGATATAGTTTTAGGAAACTGTTCATAAATATAGATAAAAGAAGGAATAAATAATTTGGGTAAGTAAGCATTAAGATATTTATTTATCTCTAACTTGGTTAAGGATTTGTTACTGCTTTGGATAAAAGCTATAAGCTGTTGCTGTTCTTGCTCTACAGATAAAACCACTGCATTTTGAATTAAAGAATGCTTATGCAACAAATACTCTATTTCTGTGAGATCTATTCTGATGCCATTAATTTTAATCTGAGAGTCATTACGCCCAGCAAGTATGAGACTCCCATTCTCTTGCCGAAAAGCCAAATCACCTGTTTTAAATAAACGGACAGGCTTTTCAATTAAAGTTTCCGTAATGAATTTTTTTTGCGTTAATTGATTATCGATATACCCTTGTGCCAGTCCGTCTCCGGCAATACACAACTCACCAATCACACCCATTGGCAGGGGTTGATTAAACTGATCGAGGACATAGGCTTGCATATTATCGATAGGTTGCCCTATTGGGATAGATAGAGTGTGACTATTCTCTATATTTATTTCAAAAAAGCAGGCATCTGCAGCAACCTCAGTGGATCCATATAAATTAAGCAGTCTCGCTTGGGGAAAACATGATTTAAAATGGGGTAATAAATGGCTGTGAATTGTTTCACCGCTTGTAACGCATATCCTCAGCTTATTTAGTTTAAGCTGATGGGCTTGCATATAGTCAAGCATTATTTTCAGCCAGGACGGTGTTAAGATAAGCCAACTAATGTGGTTCGTTACTAGTGAATTCGTTAATTGCTCAATGGAAAGGCGCTGCTCCTGGCTGATAATATATAAAGGAATTCCTTTAAGTATTGGGCCAAATATTTCCCATAATGAATCTACGAAACTCAGAGCAGTTTTTTGGCTGCACCGGTCATCGTTTTGAAAGGGAAACTTTTCCCACATCCACTCCAGTCGATTAACAATAGATCTGTGGGTACTTTTGACACCTTTGGGCTGGCCGGTTGATCCTGAGGTATATAAAACGAAAGCAAGATCATCAATTGAATTTTGGTTATTGATAAGAGGGCTGTTTTTAGTTTCAAGAAGATTTTCAATAACCACTGCTTTTATATTTTTATTTGCCAGCTTTGAAAATACAGATTGATGTTG
This sequence comes from Legionella parisiensis, assembly GCF_001467945.1. Classification (GTDB taxonomy): domain Bacteria; phylum Pseudomonadota; class Gammaproteobacteria; order Legionellales; family Legionellaceae; genus Legionella; species Legionella parisiensis. The sequence continues at coordinate 697,738 of NZ_LNYQ01000012.1, read as the reverse complement.
TTTTTCAGTAAGTACAATTTTGACTTGACTGTCTTGCAGCATATATTGCAGACGCTTTTGCGGGTGCCTTACATCCAATGGTAAAAATGCCGCTTTGGCTTTTAAAATACCAAATAGACCAATAATCATATTAATACCTGGATCAATAGCTATTCCTATTAAATCATTAATTTCATTGGACAGGTTTATTAATTGTGCAGCAAGCTGATCGGACTTTTGATGAATAAAAGAATAACTGTATGGTTGATTGTCATGATCAATAACAGCAACATCGTCTGCTTGAATTAAAGCACGCTCAACGAGCAATTGATTTAACGTTTTATATTGCCTGCTCACGTGGGTATTATTCCAAAGATGAATAAGCTTATTCTTCTCATCTTTGGTTAGAATATCGAATGCATATAATGTTTTTTGAGGGCAGTTGAAGACATTTTCCGCTAAAGAAATAAAATGGGCAGCCATATTTTCTATTTTGCTTTTTTTAAATAACAGAGTTGAAAACTCAAAATAGCAATTTAGGTAGTCGCTGTATTCCTCAATATGAAGGGTTAACTCGGACTTACTTAATTGAACATGATGCGCTAACAGTTCACATTGTGCGGTGCCTAGTTTGAGAGTGGGTAATTCATGCATTTTTTCAAAAATAAAAAAGGTATTTAGATTCCCTTCCGCATTTAATTGCAACTGACTCAGTTCCGTATCCGAATGAATATTAAATTCACTCATAGCATAAAGATTGTAAAATTGATCTGATATATTTTTTACCAATTTCAAGTAATCATCTTGCCAATTAAAATCAATAGATAATGGAAGAGTATTTATTGCACACCCCATTTCCTCTTGATCACGTATGGAAATAACGGTGCCTAAACTAAGGTGATTTTTTTGACAGTATCTTCCTAAAAGCAAGCTAAAAATCGATAACAATGTCAAATATATAGTGCTTTTATTCGTTTTTGTTAATTCTTTAATTAAAGCCAGTTGTTGATGGGAAATGATGAAATAATGACGCGATCCCGCTCCCTCGATAAGGGAAGTGTTTGCTTTGCTCATAGAGTCTGCGTTTTCGATAACTCCTTTATGAGGGGAAAAATCATAGGGAAGAGGAAGGGGTTCTATAGCTGCCAATTGCTGTTTAAATGAATTTATCAATTGTTTTGAAGGCGCGGTAATGTGCTTCTTATTAAAAGGTATTTTATTTACTTGCTGGAGAGCATTATATTTTTGAAAAATTAAGCGCGTAAATTGTTGCTGGGACCAACCGTCAAAAATAATATGGTGGATAACAAGACTAAGAATATACTGTTTTGGTTTTATTCTAAAAATATGTCCTCTTATTAAAAAATCTTTCTCAAGATCAAATCGTTGATGCAGGTTTAAAGAAATTAATTGGTCAATGTCCTTTTCCTGCGCCATAACATGTTGTAATTCCCAATCTAAATGATGATTAATTAAATTTATTTTTTTATCCAGGACTTTAAAATGACTGGATAGAGCGGGATTTTCTTTTATTATTTCCTTTAAGCAGTGATTTAATTTTTTCAAAGATAAAGAACCACTTATCTTGATTAAAATAGGAAGATGATAAGGGCTTTGGGTGCCTATAATTTTTTTTTCAAGGAACCAAAAACGTTTCTGCGATATATTTATTTCACCGGGAGTAGGAGCAGGAAAGCTGACGCTTTTTGAATCCTTTATCAGTTTGCGTTTTATGAAATTACTCAGTTTGGTAATAGAATTATTTTTATATAAATCAGTTATGGTACAAGGAGTTTTGAACCTATTTTGTATACTAATGGCCAAGCTCATTAACATTAAAGAATTAAAGCCCAATTCAAAAAAACTATGCTGGGCATTGAAATCACTCGTAGGAAGCAACATGTTACATTGGTTGATTACAAAAGAAGAGATTTCATCTTTACCCAAATGAGTTTCTTCCTGTCGCACCTGGCCTGTTGAAGCAAGAATTTTCCGGTCGATTTTTCCATTGGAAAGCAAGGGAAAACTATCCAGTTTAATCAGTGCATTAGGTATCATATAGGAAGGAAGTTCGTCGTGTAAAAACTGTCTAATCTCCGAAAGCTGTAAATCAGAATTAGAAGAGCGTATATAAGCAGTTAAGAATTGAAATGAATCAGATGAAGATAATAGAACTACTGATTGCTTTATATCTGGATGTTTGTTGAGATAACTTTCTACTTCCGCCAATTCAAAACGATTTCCATACAAGCTGACCTGATAGTCCGCCCGTCCCTTATGCTCGAGATCATTATCTTTATTTAAACAGACTAGATCGCCTGTATTGTAAATTTTTTCATAGCACGGTTCATCAGTTTGTTTATTAAAAAAAGGATTTGGCCGAAACTTTTGTTCACTTAATTCCGCATTATTTAGATAACCAGGTGAAATTCCTAATCCACTCATCCATAAAGTTCCTGTCTCACCGGCTTTAACAGGCGATAGATTCTCATCTAAAATATAGGTTTTCGTATAGTGAATTGGCTTTCCAATTGGTACCCACGAATCCTTTGCCTTGAGTTCATTAATCTCAAAAAAAATCGCTGAAGTATATTCGCTTGAACCATAACGATTTAATAGTTTCACATTTGGTAATGCTTGTTTTAAATGTAAAGCGAGCTTAGTTGATAACGGTTCACCACTAATTTCAAGATGATTTAAACTTGGAATTACTGCTGCTAAATTCGGATAAATATCCAGAATGAGCTGCAATTGTGATGGTACCAGGACAAGGCGAGTGACCTTATGCTTGTCTAAATATTGAATAAATTGCTGACTATCAAACTCCATTTTGGGGGGTAAAATAACAAGGGGAACTCCTTTTAATAAAGGAAGGAACATTTCACCAACTGCATCAACAAAATGGACAGGAGCCTTTAAACAACAAATGTCATTTTTTTTAAAGGGATGGTGTTTCCATATCCATTCAAACCGATTAATCATTGCGGAATGCGTAGCTAGTACTCCTTTCGGTTCACCAGTTGAACCTGAAGTGTAGATTACATAAGCCTCAGCTTTGTTTGTAACCAATAAATTATTAATTTTAGTGGCTGTTAATTCGATACTGTCGATATTTAATATTGAAATGTCATCCGTTTTATTTTTTTTATATAGTTTTTTATTGGTGATTAATAAAGAGGAATTACTTTTTTTTAAAATATTGCTTAAGTAACGTTCACTGTAATGCGCATTAATAGGTATGTATATGGCTCCAACTTTTAATATTGCCAAGCAAGCAACAACAAACTCAGCAGAACGCTCCAATAAGATTGAGACAAATTGTCCTGCTTCCACGCCATGTTCAACTAAGTAATTTGCTAATTGCGTCACTTGTTCATTAAGTTCAGCGTAACTTATGGTTCCTTGTTCAGTAATTAGAGCGACTTTATGAGGAGAAGAATTAGTTTGATCTTCAAAATAATGGATAATTGATAAAGGACGTTGGTTTTTTTTTTTATTGTACATCATAAATACCTTTTATTGATTACAATTGGTGCATATGGCTATATCAATCATATCTTGATAAAAATATAACTTGGTTATTACTATACACAAACTCATTTTTACTAATTAACATTTAAGAAAATAAAATTTTTCAAATTTTTTTTTCTTTTTAAAACTAGCATTTTTTTAAGTGCCCTTGAAAATCATAGATACTATATGCACAAAGAGCACCATTAAGAGGCATCAAACAATATATAAGTTAATTGATGCTAAAAACAGGTTTATCTAATGGAATATTACCTTGTTGCAAGCTCATAATAATATTTAACAGTGCGAAAGTTTCCTTTGATTTAAAATCATTATCAGCAATATAGTACCAATAACCCTTAAATTTAATAGACAGATCTGCGTCAGGTTTATGTTTGCAACTTCTGATAATAATATTGTCCCTAGTTACATTTTGCCAATTAAAAAATTTTCCATTCCCTAAATAAGTCATAGGAGCTTTTCCAGACTTAATAAGCTCAGCGGGCACCTCAACACTTTTCGCAAGATAATTGAGGAAACCGAGGATTGTTCGTGTCTCGAGATAAAAGTGATCGGGGTGGGTATCATGCACGCCCACTAACCATATCGAAGGCGAGCTAGGGGTAATTCCCATTCGATTGATTAACTTTCTCCAGGAAGGCTTGAGCAACTCTAAATGGGTTAAAGTAAATTTGATAGCAAATTGCCCATGGATTTTTGTAGGATTAATTTCTACATTATGCTGATATTGTAAAAAATCCAAAGCATTAACTAACTCAAAAAATTCACGATAGCGAGGAACATGATTAGAGATACTACTCGAAGCAATAACTGCATTATCCAGAGGCCCTATACGTTGAGCAGTTAACATGAGTACATGGCGTATGTCCCATCCTGAACGAAAAAGAGAATAGACAACAGGTAGACTCAGAGGCGTTAATAGTCTCTTAACATAGGCCTCCCCTTGTAGAGGGGTATAGGTAATTGTAGGAGTTTCCGTGTACGCTAATTGGCCATTCGCAGTTCCAGTTAAGGGACCCGCTTCCGCTTTTAAAACATTCAAAGAGGCACTGCTTTCCAATGCTATCTGAGCAATAATATTATTTACCGTTAATAGAGACGGGTGTTCATCATATCTTAAACGGACTACATTTAATAAATATTGTTGGCTATCGCTATATTGTAGGGAGCGATTATAATCAAGTCGATCATGGGTTAACTGTCTTGGACCGATACCGCATCCACACAGTAGCAAAAAAACAGTATAAATAAAAAATCTCATGATCCCTTGAGTCCTTTAATGAAACTCAAACATTAAATCATTATTTGTAATCAAGATACAATCCTCTGCAAAAAACTTCATAACATGGGCTTTGTGCCTACGGTTGAATATTCAACAAGGTTTGCACGTTCGTAACGAACTCATTGCCACGATGTTTATAGTTAGTAAACATATCATAACTGGCACAAGCAGGTGCCAAAAGAACACTGTCTCCTGTTTCAGCTAATGACTCAGCTAAAACTACCGCTTCCTGCATGGATTTTACAAAGGAAACTTCTGTTTCATTAATTAAAGCATCAGCTATATGGGCGGCACTGGCACCCAATAAAATTAAATGTTTCACATATTGGTTTACACTCGTTTGCAATAACTTAAAATCAGTCGGGCGATAAAATCCACCAGCAATTAAAATTATTTTTCCCTGTGTTTGAGCTCCAACATAATTTAAGGCATTCAAGCAAGCCGCTACATTTACTGCTTTCGAGTCGTTATACCAACTGATTTGCTTATGTTTTAGTATCAGCTCGCACGCAAAGGGTAAGCTTTTGTAATTTCTTAAACAACCAAGCATGATCTCAAAAGGTATATCGAGAGCATAACCTAAAGCCAATGCGGCGAGCATATTTTCATAATGGTGTTTTCCATTTACAGGTAATTCATCGAAACAAATAAGCCGCTGTTTGCCAAACGCTAAATAACATTTTTTGTTATGCTGCATAATTCCAAACTCGCCTGTTTGGGGTGTCTTTAAACTAAATTTGATAACATGAGCATTTTTATTAATATTTGCAGAATCAATGAGTGTTTCCTCATTTACTATGGCATGTTCACAAAAACGGTAGATATTTTGTTTGGCCTTGCTATAGGCTGTTATGCTAGCATACCTATCCATATGATCAGCTGTAATATTAAGTATCGCTGCTGCTTTTAAAGGAAGTTCTGAGAGTGATTCAAGTTGGAAACTAGACAACTCCAATAAATAAAGCTCAGGCTCTTCAACCGAAATTAAGTCCATTGCTAACGTTTTGAAATTACCGCCAGTAGCTATTTTTTTACCTGCTGCGGTTAACATGTCCGATAGAAGCGTTGTGACACTGCTTTTTCCATTGGTTCCTGTAATTCCCACTATTGGTGCCTGGCTATATTGCCGGAATAAAGCAACTTCGCCGACAATAGGCACCCCTTTATTTTTATAATTATCTAATATTGGATCCCAGTAAGAAATACCTGGACTCAGAATAATTTGATCGGCTTTATTTAAAATCCTTTCATCAAAAAATTGAGCATTTATTTCTGATTCTGGCCATCGTTGCGTAAGTTCTGCGATTGTTTGCACAAGTTCCTGATATAAAACTGGGCTTATTCTAGTTTTAATATGGTTAAGATTATAAGTACCACAAACAGAGACTCCCCGCTTTGCCAAAAACTCAAAACAGCTTAAACCAAAACCGTCCAAACCAAGCACGACTGAGGTAGGGGAATTCACAGACAAAAAATCCATATCAATAAAACTCCTTAAAAATAAATTGCAATAAATATATTGCCCTTAGGTCTGGTTTACAATTCTACTTTCTTGGCCAAAATGCTGTGATTTTGTGCGCTCCGCTACTTACATACTTCGTGTATGCTTCCTTTCGGTGCGCTTAAATCGCAGTATTTTGGCTTAAGATAATGAATTGCAAACAGTCCCTGATTTAATGTTAAAAAATCAAACCCTTTTAATAAAATCTTTCATGCGATTGTAAAAACGATAGGTGACTATTCTGGCAAATGAAGGATTAATGCATTGCTTTTTATACAAGCGCCACCAAAAATTAACTGAAATGGTCATATCTAAATTAAATACCTGGTGCCACCAGAAAGGCGGAATATACATTATATCAGTAGGATGCAAAATAACTTCATATGGCTTGGCAGAAGCAAATTTAGGGTAAGTTTTAAAGTCAGGCTGGTCAGCCCTAATGGGGCTTACATAAGGTGCTTTGGTAAAACAGCTATAAGGATATAATAGTTTTCCTTGCTGGGGAGGATAGAGAATTATTTTTTTTCTCCCAAAAACTTCACAGAGAATGTTATTATTCGTGTCGAAATGAAGCGGAGAAATATTTCCCTTTTGCCCAACCCACAGATTAATATGGCGAAGTCTTTTTTGGTCGACATAATGAGGAATAGTCATCTGCGGCATCAATTCAGGAAAATTTATCGGTATGGAACTATGTATTAAATAGAGACGTAATGCCTCCTCAGTAGGATTAGAAATTTTTTCCAAAAAGTCGGTAAAAGACATTTCAAGCATTTCATCTATAAATGCGCCCCCTTTAGGATTGACTCTAAATAATCCATCAGTTGATTTATCGACTAAAACTTTTTTTCTCCCAATATCAGAACGTAAAGATTCTGGTGACCAATTTAGAAAAGCAGGTTGGTTATTCAAAGCGTGTTTAATTACAACAGGCACATCGGAAGTAAAGTTTTGTGGAAGATGATGAGAAGCAAGGATATTAAAAGGAGGGTTCATAATCAATTCCAGTGATCTGCTTAAGAAAATTCTTTACTTTGCTTTAGTATAGTATATATAGTTCTATAAGCATTTGTAATCAATAGATTATAAGGTTGGATTCATCGTGATGAAGGAACATAAGGAAATAAATAAGCTCGTATTAAATGAATCTTCAGTCCTCATTGTTATAGTGCTAGGTACTTTTTTGCAATTTGTTGCTAACATTCAATTTGCACGTATTTTAGAACCTAGCGTATTTGGGGATTTTATTCTTGCTTTGCAGATATTAAATTTCTTAAGACCACTTAATCAAATAGGTTTGCTGTACTCAATTACTTATTATGTTCCCCATTATATCGAGAACAGCGCTTTCGGGTATCTACGGGGATTTCTCAAATGGATGTGGAAACGTTATTTAATTCTATCTATTATTATCATCTCGCTAGGTATTATTGTAGCTATTGGGGCTTATCATTTCTTTGCAAATAACGTTAACATGCAACAACATAATTCTTTAGTGTTTTATTTAATTTGGTTAGTTCCCCTAAGAACCTTAGCCGCATTCCAAAAGAATTTACTCGATGCGAATTATAATTACATTTGGGGGACTTTACCTAGCCAGATTATTGCCTATCTAATGCTTAATACTTTTCTGGCGGTTATTTATCATACAATCACTAAACAACCAATTTATTGGGTGATAGGTGCTTATACAGCTTCTGTTCTTATTGCTATCATTATTCAGTATATGGGTTTACTAAGAAATTTATATAAAAAATTTAGTGAGTATGCCCCTGTGTACTCTATTAAAGAGTGGAAAAGCAAAGGTAATCGCATGTTCCTGATGGGGTCCGTTCTTTCATCCATAAATATGATGGATATGCTGATGCTAAAAATTCTGGGAGATGACCCCAATGAGTTAGGAACTCTCGCCGTTATATTTGCTCTTTTACTTCCTTTAGTTATTCTAAATCAAGCAATAAAAGTCGTTATAACTCCCTTAATTAGCGCACTTATTAAAGAAAAAAATTACACCAAATTACAGAAAATTTTGAATGTTACCAATTTATACAAGCTCGTTTATTTGGTAATAACCACCTTCATTCTACTGTATTATGGTAAAAACCTTTTAGAGTTATTTGGCACAGGGTACAGTAAATTTTATTCTCCGTTAATTATTGCAATTCTTGGTGCACTTTTTTATGCTGTATTCGATTTTTCTTCTTTCTTGTTGCTCTATGGAGACACCGAAGTAATTGCTAATAAAATAGTAATTTTCCAATTAATTGCCGTTATAGTTTTAGATATCGCTTTAATCCCAACCTATCAATTAATCGGGGCGGTTTGGGGTATTACTCTGAGTACAATACTCTCGACTTGTGCAAGTATCTATTATGCCCGTAAAAGTTTTCCTGTAAAAACTTTATTTATTATTTAAAAAATAACCAGGGTTTGTTTTATTTAAAAATTGCACTCCTTCTTTATAGAAAAGATACGATTTATTAGGGAGTATTTATGGGATTATTAGAATCAGAGTTAGAAAATTTCAATGAGAAAGGATATATCATCATTCCTCAATTCTTAGGAACGGAGCTCATTGATATTTTTAAGGCTGATTTTGAAAAGGCAATTCAGGCAAATAACTTTTACCCAATAATTGACGTAAGTGTGGCGTTAAAAGAGTTAATCCGAAAAGAAGTAAAACCAATTATGGATATTATGCATCTGAAAACGGATTTGAAAGCTATGGATATGATCCGGGGTGCAGCTTATTTTTCAACCAGACGCAATATCGATTTTCCTTGGCATCAGGACAGTAAATCCTATTATTTATTGCAAGATGCATACAATTATTTAAATTTGTATATTCCAATAATTAAACCCAAGGCAGATAAATCCAATTTACAAATTATCCCCTTTGATACATTGAAAACCCGCGCTCCGCATATTTATAATAAGTTGCATAAACGAGGTTCAACATCTGCGGTGGTAAAGCAAGATAACAGCACCCTATTTATTGATAATATTAACGACTTGCCTTTAGGGCATATGGATGAAAATATCAATCATTTTTCATTTACTCCACATCTTGAAGCAGGGGATTTGTTAATGATGCGAGGTGATATGTTGCATTGCACACAAGATACAGAAACCGATAGAGTGGCTATTTCTATTAGATTAATTCATTCAAAAAGTATCATTATAAAACAGAAATTAATAGAGTGTGGCTTCTATAAGTTACGAATGTTACTTAAAAACTCAGAGTTATTTTTAGCATTATTGGATTGTTTTGAGGAAAGAGGAAGAAATGAGCTTACCGCTTCAGAGGTAATGGACTATTTAGCACGACATGGTTTTGGTGGATTTCGGGAATAATCTTGCAAAAGTAAGCACTCGAAGTTGTTCGCAAATCCAAAAACTGCGTCTTGAGCTTTCGGCAACTGGATTTTATGACACAGTGTTACCGACCCCCACGTATTCTTACCACATAAAATCAGCTACAGTATCCAATACTTCTTTAGCTTGCTTTGCTGAATGTATAGATGTTTGAGCAACCATACTGGCAGTTTTTACGTCAAGATAGCTGCCTATTTGTTCTGTTAATTCATAAGGTAGTTTTTTTTTGTGTGCAACCAAACCTCTTAAAGACGCTTTAGAATATAATTGCCCATCTGCTAATTAACTCTTTTTTATTTCCCTGAGGGAGTTTTTTTGAAGGCTAGAATTCCCAGGAAATAAAGCACATAAGGCAGGCAAGTTTTCTTCAGTTACTATATAGTCAATTCGTGATTTATCGGTTAAATAAAAAAATAATTTTTTCTACCTATGGGATTATCATTCATTAAATAGAGTGGGTTTAAAAATTACTGCCCGAAAAGTTCTGGAAAGCATTCAAAATATATTCGTTGAATGATGAGGTTCAAGATTAGGAGGATCCCAGTGTTGATTTCCTTCTATTATTACAGGTTTTGTTGGAGTTAAAGCAATATCCCAACCAATGGTTCTAAGAGGTAGAAATTGTTTTGCCGCATGAACAGCAAGTTCACAAGCCTCGTTCCACATAGGTAATTGAAAGTTGGTTAATTTAATTCTTGTGGTGGGATGTTGATGTACGCTTTGGCGCTCTTTATGTTCCGCTGTAGTAACTACAGTTTTTACTATAGTGCCATCTTTAATATTTACGTGAGAAAGTAAGTTTCCATATTGACCATTGTTATGGTTATCAATAATTCCATTGCCTACAATAGGTTTAAAGCAAGCATGTTCAATATGACAGTGCCCTTGAGGATCTATAAAAGTTGTAATTCTTACCGTTTGCAATCCATCCGCATCACTAAGTTCCCGCAAGGAAGGATGGTTTAACAAGGCTTCTTGTATAATAAAACTGTAGTAGGCGGGATGATTTTGCAATAATTCATACAGGTCCTCACTTTCAAAATATTGTAGTTTGTGATTAACAAATCCATTTTTTTGCCGAATATATAAGGCAACTTCATCTCCATGTGAACCTGTAGCTGGTTTAATTATAAATTTTTCTGGTAAGTTCTGGTTAAAAAAGTCGCACCAATTATTTTTGGAAATTAATATATGATTCGAGTTATTCCAACCTGATGCACCTTGAAAAAATAGGGCGTATAAGTTTGGAATTGGTAATTGAAGTGCTTGGCAATAACGATAAAAAATACTTTTATCTTTGATTATTTGGCACCAACTCGCTGGATTTATATCGTGCTGCCTTTCAAGAACGGCTGCTTTACTTATGAACCCCAAACTTTCATTTTTTTTGTTGGTGGGATTGAGTAAGCCTAATGGATAGGCTTCTTGAGGGGAAAATCCATAACGGCGTAGTAAGAGATATGCTCTATTTGCGGTCTTGAGCAAGCTGTGTTGGTAAAAGCGTGCTGCATGTCTCAGGGTATTAAAAGTATGAAGAAAAGTACTTGGTTCGGTGAGAAGATATCTTATAAATCGTTTATAATAATTATTCGTTTTTAATTTCATGATCTTCATTCCTTGCGATTTCAATCCAAGCTAAAATTGTAAGTTTCCATCTTAAGTAAAAGACCACCTATATGTTTATCTATCCCGCATTATTGCATTATTTGACTTGCTAATAAACTCCAGGTATCGCAAGCTTTAGGTTAAATAGGGCAGTTATGAAAATCTTCTTGATACCCGATGAAAGTGAATTATGATACTTTTTTTATATAGGATTAACTGACTTTTGTTCGCATTTTGCGTTCAGCGCAGGCGAGAATATTTGGTTGGTTAAGATCATCTCTTGTCAGTATGTTCATACGCCAAAACACTCCAGGCACTAAGATTGAAGAGAGCAATATTATTAAAGGGACATTAGGGTAAGGATAGAGTAGATTTAAAAGACATATTATATCACTATTTAATAAACTGGATATTAACATGAAAAAACTGTTTTACAGTGTGCTGGTAGTTTTGGTGGGCATTGGACTATTGTACCTATTTCAACCATTTCTGGGGTTTAATATTTCAATTTCTGAGGTATTAGGCCGCTCTTTTCCATTTCTAAAACCTCAAGTTCCCCAACTTATTGATTTAAAAAATGATTTTATACTTAAACCTTATGTTCGGAATTTGGATAGCCCCCGATTTATGTACGTTACGGAATCTGGAGATTTACTTGTAACTGAACCTCCAAAAGGAAACGTACTTCTCATACCTTATAAAAAACCGGACCAGAAACGAGTGCTGCTTTCGGGTTTGAACAACCCTCACAGTATAGACGTTTATCAAAACTACTTATATGTTGCAGAAGAAAATGCTATTGGCCGCATCCAATATAATGCAAAAGAGGAACACTCCATCGGTCGTTATCAACGAGTAATTAAAAATATCCCAGATGATGGCGGTCATTGGACCAGAACCATTAAGTTTGGTCCTGATGGATATGGCTACGTATCTATTGGTTCTTCTTGCAATGTTTGTATTGAAAAAAATCCTTTAAGAGCATCTATCTCTCGATTTAAACCAGGAGATGAGCATCTAACAATTTATGCCAAAGGGCTTAGAAATGCCGTTGGATTTGATTGGTCACCCACAGATGGAGTCCTTTATGTAACCGAAAATAGTCGTGACTATTTGGGCGACCATTTTCCACCCGACGAATTAAATCTGATTCAAGAGAATCAATTTTATGGGTGGCCGTATGCAAACGGCGATCGCGTTCCCGATCCAAAATTTGGCATTGGGCAAGAACAAATGATTAATCAATCACAAACTCCTGTTTTCAAATTTGCCGCCCATCAGGCACCACTGGGTATCACTTTTATAAAAAATCCCCAATCCCCATTGTATAAAAAGGCACTGGTTGCATTTCATGGCTCCTGGAACAGATCAATTAAGGTTGGTTATAAAGTCGTTAGTTTAACTTTTGAAAATGGAGTAATAACTCAAAATGATTTTATTACTGGGTTTCTCAAAAACGGTAAAGTAATTGGCAGACCTGTGCATGTCGTAGAGGGTACAGACGGTGAATTGTATCTATCTGATGATTTTAATGGAGTGATCTATTTGATCCAACATAAATAAAGTCTGGTGATCTCAGGTATGCCTCTTGACCCGAATGTTATTTTTAATGTTTTCAATGCATTATATGAAATTGTGATTAAAAAAGATGCATACCAACTATTTTTGTGTTAAATTAGCACTCATTTTGTATTTATTGGATAGATAATATGTTTTTTGCTCGTTTAGATGTATTGTTGATCGCCTGTTTTTTAATGCTTTTTCAAAACACAGCACACAGTCACGGACTTATAGAAAAGCCAATGTCCCGCGAGTATTTTTGCGGCAAAGTGACTCAGCCCCATCATATTGAGCCTGGTAATAAACTTCCTTATACAGAATGCCGTCCCATTTTAACGAAGGGTGATGGAAGCTATAATCATGATATCTACCAGTTTATGAGCGTATTAAGCCATACCCGGGGATATTATCAAAATGACAATTTACCAAAACACGTTTGCGGCTTTGATAGCGAGACATTTAAAGGGAAAGCTTCTCCTTGGGATGCTGCCATCAATTGGCCAACCAATAAAATAACCGCAAACACACAAGAATTTGTCTGGGATGTCTCTTATGGCCCCCACTTTAGTGATACGGAGCATTTTCGGTATTGGATTACCAAAGCGGATTATCAATTTAATAAAAATCAACCCTTAAAATGGAGCGATTTTGAAGCAGAACCCTTTTGTGAGCTCGCATGGGATGACAAAAATCCACCTCAAGATAAGAATACCATTTGGGCTGATAAGAAAAACAATAAATTTCACATGACCTGTAATGTACCGGCTCGTGCAGGACGTCATGTCATCTATGCGGAATGGGGAAGAGATCAAAGTACCAATGAACGGTTCCACTCATGTATTGATATTGCCTATTAATTGTTCAAAAAATATACACCAACCAACTAATTGACTATAATTTAATCATAACTATCCCTTCTTTAGTGGTTATTATGGGTGCAAAAGAAATTTTTGAAGCAATTAATACCGGTGAGCCATTATTGGCAATTCAGTACCTAAAGGACAACCCCTCTTTAGTTCAAGTAAAAGATGAGAAATATGGATCAAACGTATTGATGGCTGCCATTTTCAATCTGGCAAATACCAAAGATGATAAAAAACGTGAACAATTCATTCAATTAATTCATCACATTATTGATAATCCTCAACTCGATCTAAGTGCAAGCAATAAAGGCGGTAATACGGCACTACATCAGATTTTTTGGTATGCCATTAAAAAACCATATAATGATCCGGTGTTTCGAGATCAACTTATCAATGTAGGATTAAAACTAATAGAACGTATCAAGGGCTCCAGTAATTTTCTTGCTATTATGAGCCAAGTAAATAACAACAACGAAACTTTTCTAGACAATATTGATGTGGCTCCTTATTTGATTGAATATGATTGGCAACAACAAAATATGGCAGAAGTGCAGAAAGCAGTGTATCCGCTACTGCAAAAATATGCGGTACAGGATGTAAAGAACGCCGAAAATAATTTTGATTTTACGCAAAACACTTTTTTAGAACATCTCGAAGAAATCCTTGCAGATATTAGCACCTATGAAGTAATGGAAGATCCTGTGCTTTTAACTAACTCTGGCCATAGTGTGTCAAAAAGCACGTGGGATGAACTGACTAAGAAAGGTGGTAAAAATCCTTTTAACCAAGCACCCACAGCACCGCACGAAGTACATCCCAATACGGCCTTAAAGAAAGTGATTGGGATATATAACTATTATAAAGCAGAGGGTGAAGAAAAAGTATTTGCGGAGCTGAGTAGATATCTTAAAAAATATGAAGGGCCTGCAAAAGCTCTTGTATATAATGACTTAGCTTTAAGAGGCGTTATTTCATTAGTATCCCAATACAAAAATTATAAAGAGCAAGAATTGCTAAAGAAACAACAACCGGAAAAACAACAAGAAAAAGCAGTGGTCAAAATGCCCGAACATAAATCGATTAATTGGATGGCGCCTTCGTTACCTGATGCGGTGACTCACCACCCCCTTTGGGCTTTTCACCAGGCTATTAGCCAGAGTCAATCTACTGATAAAAACTTTGACCAAAAAAAATTATGGGCTTTAGCATCAATCAAATCACTTATCGAAATCGATATAAATCGACAATTTGTCATTGAGGCAGGTCTTGCTTACGAGCGAGATGTGGATAATGGAGTTTATATTGAAGAGCCGCCAAACTCAGGTATGTACAAGAAAAAAGCGGGTGCCACAGCGCAATTTGATGCATTCAGATCAGCCACCGGTGTTAATGCACAACACGGCGACTCTGCAAAAGCCGACACCCTGCGAACGTCGGAGATGCACGTTGCGCACGGAAAAACAGAGTTTGTTTCCTACCACCCAAGCATCAGTTATCCCACTGGAGATCTCCCTCAAGACAAACGAAGAGCGAGCAAAGAGCAACAAATGGACTATTTTTATAATGGATTATTACACATTTGGCATCGTATTGAAGCATTACCGAACCCTGCCGATAGGCAGAAGTGTATCCAAGTATTTTGCTCTCATGTGAAAATTGATGGAATCGGCTGCGCCAATGAACGACTTGTTGATGCCATTGATAGAATGGCTCAAACACTGATACAGTTTGAATCTAAAAAACTTCCGCCAAAGAATTTTGCTGATCTGGTGAATGAAGTGACTGAGGCACTAAATAATCCAGTGGGCGAACCTAATTTGGTATTTGATAAAATCTTCAAGCAATACTCAGGATTTACTATCGAAGGAGAGAATTGGGTTATTGGTGTCGATACAAAAGAACGATTTGCACAAAAAATTATTGACGAAGGCATTGCTTGGATGCTTTTGGATAATGACAAAAGTGAATCCTACAAATCCAATCTTTTAAATCCTCCTAAAAAAGAAGGGCAACAACACATAGTAAAACAACCTGAACCGCCTCCACCGGTTCCCTTAGTAGCGCAAAAAGAAAAGAAAGAACTCATTGATAAAGCAAAATCCTTCTTATCTTCTCCTGGAGCCAATATTGTAAAAGTTATACCTTTTGTAAGAGATTATCGAAAGGGGGATGAAGCACATAATCAGCAACAAGATATAGATAAATTTAGGATTTTGTTTAAAGATCATCAATCTCTTGACCAGTTTATGAAAAAATATGATATTACCGGATTACAATTAGGGAATGGCATAGGGAAGACCTCTAATTTATGGTTTATAGAATTACCTCCTGATAAAATTGCTCCAATTGCGACGCAGATAAAAAATGAATTAATTGAGCAAGCCAAATCCTTCAAGCATTATCTTGGAGTAGTGA
>NZ_LNYQ01000012.1:0-681617 GCF_001467945.1 Legionella parisiensis | reverse complement strand
ATTAAAAGGGGAGGACATAGGGACAACAAAAGGATCAAAGTTATTGTTTATAAGAGTGCCTCCTGATAAAATTGCTCCAATTGCGACGCAGATAAAAAATGAATTAATTGAACAAGCCAAATCCTTCAAGCATTATCCTGGAGTGGTGGAAGTTGTCCCCAGAGTAAAAAATTATGAAGATGGAAAAGCAGCTCACAATGATGCACAACCCATAGATAAATTTCAGATTGAGTTTAAAGATCGTGAATCCCTTGGGCAATTTGTGAAAAATCATAATATTACCGGATTAAAAGGGGAGGACATAGGGACAACAAAAGGATCAAAGTTATTGTTTATAAGAGTGCCTCCTGATAAAATTGCTCCAATTGCGAAAAAAATAAAAAACGAACTAATTGATCAATCAAAATTCATATTGCATTGTCCTGGAGTAAAGAGGGTTCTCCCCAGAGTAAAAAATTATGAAGATGGAAAAGCCGCTCACAATGAGGCACAGCCCTTAGATAAATTTCAGATTGAGTTTAAAGATCGTGAATCCCTTGACCGATTTGTGAAAAATCATAATATTACCGGATTAAAAGACAAGGTGGACATCGGGACGACAAAAGGATCAAAGTTATGGTTTATAAAAGTACCCCCTGAGAAAATTGCTCGAATTTCGAATCAGATAAAATTCACTGCTCAATCCCATTCTATCTTACATTCTCCGGGCGTTTTGGGCGTTGCTCCTTTAGTAAAAAATAGTGAGCCATTCTTAGATAAATTTAAGATTGTATTTAAAGATAAGAAATCTTTTGAGCAATTTATAAACGATCATAATATCGAGCCAGGACACAACCAAGGGAAAGCAAACAATAATTTTTGGTTTCTCGATTTACCTCCTAACCGAATTACACCTATTTTCCAAAAATTGGAACATGAGATATTGAACGGGAGATATGCGCATTATGCAACAGATAATGGACAAAATAGAAAAGATGTTGATTTCGTGGTCGAGCCAACCGATAGCTTAAAAACGAAATATAAAACTCAAAAAGGAGATTTCTTAAAAAGTACAATTCTCAAAGATTTTTATGAAGATATAGAAATGGCTGACTCAGAAGAAGAGGTTCAAAGAATTGTTGATGAATATAAGACGGATGGTAGATATGACATTCTTGCGACCGCTCAAAGATCTACGGTACAGATGTTTAAAAGATTTCTTAACACGTCATCTGAAAATGCTTTTGAAAATATCAGAAAGCTACGATTAGATGAAATCTCAGCAAGCCAAATGGCACTGAGTTAAAATGAATTGTTAGGCCAAGGCCAACCTACGCATCGACTCGAATTTTCTGTGAGCAAGCAAGATGACAAATTTTCTATGCCCTACTAATAAAAGCTTATATAAGGTGCTCTGTAAGACGTTTATTCTGAAATCCATAGATATGGAGGAAGACTCTACATTAGCGTAAATGATAAGTTGGCATTAGCCCTAGCTTATTTAAAGAGATTAAGACAAGGAATGGTATGTTTTATTTAATCAATAGATTACGCTTTATGTTACTTTTTTTCTTATTAATTTTATTTTGTTTATTTAAAGCCATTACTACCCAATTTTATTGGACCGATCCCCCTGGAATTATCTTTGCTGTACTCATTGGCTCATGTCTTTTAGTTATTGGTCATAAAGAGTAATTGCTTGTATTTTTAGTCACAACACTTATTTTTCTGCAGATTGTATTTTTTATACTTCATTATTGTTGTAGTGAGCAGTTGATGTATGTATTCAGAACTATTTTAGTTATTATCTATCTGATTATGCTGAATTATTTTTGTCTTTACATCACCTTAAAAGATCAAACCATTAATCTGACAACCTTATTTGGTTCGATTTCAGGTTATTTATTTATTGGACTCACTTTTGCTTATATTTATTTACTCTTGGAATTGTTAAGTCCAGCTTCGTTTTCTGGTTTAATCATCAAACATGTATCACAAGCAATCTATTATTCATTTATTACCTTAACAACCGTAGGTTATGGTGAGATTGTACCTCTGAAACCAATTGCTCAAATGTTTACCTAGATTGAGTCTTTAACAGGACAATTTTGTTTAGCCGTTCTTATTGGACAAATGGTCGGACGTTTTGTCGCAAGAAAGGAATCCAAGATGTAGCCATCCGAGGTAATGAAACAGGCTCGATTGATTTTCAATTCCTAATTAAGAATCAATCGAGTCTGTTGCATTTAATCCATTCATTTAAGATGTAGGGGTTAGTGACCTCGATAAGTTTGGAACAGGTTGAATTTCAAACTGCAGCCACTGCATTCTTAGTACGAGTTGCTGGGCTATCATGGCATTGTTTTCATTCACTCCTGTAATCCTAATCTTTTCCATACATGCCAGCATAAGTTCAGAAAAACTAATTTCTATGTTATCTGCCAATGAAATTTTGTCAATTCCATTGTCTTTAAGGGCCACAGCAAAATGAGTGCTGTCAAAAAGCATATGCGACACCTGAGGATCTAAAATTGCAGAAGAAGAGAGAAACTTTTCTATAAGTACCTCCAAAGTAGGTGGGGTACTATCCAATTTCAAATACTCGAGTAAGGTTTTCAAACCTCGATTAACCTCACCAGGAAGATTTGCATTATTATAAAAATCCGCTGGAATAGCAGAAATTAGTGCATCCATTTCTCCAGCGTATTGCTCCCATTCACCTTGATCAAAAGTATAAACTTCATCTCCTTGAGAGGCTACCTGGTCCAGAGAGTAACTGTTCGTTAGTTCTAATAAAGCCTGTTCCAGATTTGTATAGGTCTGATTGCAGAAGCATCTTTGCTTGATATGTTCTTTTATCGCTTCGATTTCAGACAGATTACTTTTAAGATTAATGGGTGTTGTTTCTATAAAATATGGAGGTAATTTTAAGGCTGACTCCAAAATACTTCCCAAGGTAATTCGAATCAGTTTTTTGGTTCGCTGCGATCGAACATCTTGAACAAAAGTATGTTCGGAATAAGGTTTTTGTTGAAGTTCCGCTTCAAGTTCAAAAGCTAAAATCGCAGCAATTACCCCTTTGTTTTTTCCAGTAAACAAACTCATTATTTCAGGATTGGTAAACAATTGGATAATTTTGGAGTTTCCTCCTGCAAACGAAAATTCTTGATAGAGTTTTTTCACTTGCGCTAGAACATGCTTGACCTCATTCCCATGTCGTTCAATAAGCTTTTGCCTTTCTTGTGGATGATCGCTTAAATAATTTTTCAAAGAAGCCAGAGAAGCTTCTAAATTATAAGCACAATTTATAGGTGCTTTAAGAGCAAGATGATTTGCGTGCTCCCATAACTGCCCCTTTGTTCTTTGATTTAATTCGATTAATTCCAATGAAGCATAGGACCCTGGAAATTGTTTCTCCAATAATGAGGAAATCTCATAAAAACGATGAGCAGGAACTTCCTTCAAAATCATAGCGAGAACAACAGGTTGTCCTAAAATGTTTGGATACTTATTCAAATAATCCTTAAATTCGGAAAAATTCTCATTTCTAAGGGAGTCAAAAAATTCATTGAAATCAAGCTTTTGTGTCGTTTTCAGAAACTCAAGCGATTCAATGTACTCCAAAGAAAGCGGCAAGCCCCTTACAAAGTCAATTTCCATAAATTGAAACAATTTTTTAAACGCTGCATCCAAATGCTCATGAAGGGTGTTTTCTGCAGCCAAAAGTTGGAAATGTTTCAAAATGGCATCCTTAATTATTTTTCCTTCGCTATTCCCTGGTAACGCATCGATGACACATAAGATATGTGCTAATGCTTCCCTAAAACCGCCCATTCCGTGAAATAGTTCATTTTCTGCAGGGACTCTAACAGTGCATGTATGGGTTTGTCCTTCATTAAAATAGACGAACTCATATGCTGATTTAACAGGACCATCAGCCGCTTCAGCTTGATCATCAGTCGATTTAAGAATCAATTGTATTGAAGGAGTTATTGAACAGTAAAGGTCTCCGCTTTTTTTGGAGGCATAATCATTCATTTTTATAACACAGTGCTGCAAATATGAAATAGGTAACTTAGTTAAATTGATGTTAACTTTTGCATAAGAACCTGGAATTCCAATCTGCAATGGTGCGGTACAAACCAGCCGATCATCTTGAATGCCCCTATCTTCCTTGGTGTTGGAAGTAGGAAATCCCGGCATCCCCTCATTAATACGTGCGTATTCAGACAGTAGATAGGCTGATTTAAAGATATTTTGCAGATTTTCTTCTCTTTTTATATATTGAGCGGTATAGGGACTTAGCGCCACAATGCATTGCCCATTTATCAGTTCCAGTTCATGAGCTTTTAAATAAGGTAGAACCAAAGAATACAATTCTTGAGACAAATTGTTTACTCTTGATTTTGGTTTTGTATGAACCCAAAATAAATAGCTGTTTTCAGATGGCTTCAGTAGTGTAGGGTAAACATTTTGTGCGCGATTCAACGTACGAATTCCGCCTTGAAGTATCTTGAGTCGTTCACTGGATTCCGGCGTTTCGCTTTTTTTATCTGTCAACCATTGAACAATCATTTTTTTATCGAGTTTACCTGCTAAAACAAGATGGGTTTTCTTAATCGGGTATTGCTGAGCATCAAGATTTTCTAAAATTTGATACACATGCCCAGCATCTTTTTTCTGTAAAGCACAGAACGAAATAGCCATCAACAAAATAGAGACATAATCCATATTTTTCTCTGGCTTCAGGGAATAGCCATTGGCAACCAATAACGCAAGCATCGTGACCGAGCCTTCCTTTTTGATTTGGTCGATGGTGGTTTCTCTAAAAAGAAATGAATGAATTTGCGCAAGCGCTTTTTCATTCGAGATAGATTGGAAAAACAAGTGTTCGATAAAATTATTTTGTAATAATAATCCAACGGGCAATTTGAGTAATTTTTCGATCAGACCCCAAGAAAGCTTATTGCTTTCAACAATTGCAAACAAATCCTCAGGCTTAAGCGATTCTGCATAAGCATCAATTAACTGATTTAAAATTGTTTCGTCATTTCCATAATTCTGGATAATAAAACTCAATTGATTTGGCTGAATTACTGGTTTATGAGTCGTTAAAAAATGATAAAACTGCTGGGGGTTGGGTATCCCCAAAAAAGCTAAATAAATAAATTCATCAGGAGCCAGGGAATCAAGATCAAACGTCTTATCTAAATTCAAAATATTTTCAATATTTATTTTGTTTGCATTAGCCTTAACAGCCATTGAAATTAATTTACACGTGCTCAGCTCATGTTTCTTTATTGTGGCTATCTCATCTTGCAAATTATTAGTTAATATAGCCCTTCTAATGTCGTCTAGCTCTCTTTGATTTACCAGTTTTTGCAAGACATCCAAACCTTGATTAATCCCTTGTTCCTCTAATTGCTGGACAGTTTCCGAGCTAATAAATGAGCTTTGTCCCGAAGTTACATAAAGATGGTTTAAATAGAGAATTACCTCTTCTGAGCCACTCTTTATTGCAGAAACATAAAATAACTCTTCAACATTTAGAGCAAAGTCAGTGTTGTCACACAGAAACATAGTAAATGAGAAATCGATTAGATTGCACGCCATTTTTGCGACTGTTAGATTACCCGCGCGCAGGGCTAGATGAAAAAATTTATCACATGTCATATGAGCATATGCATAGTGACAATATGCTATCGCATTACTCATAAAGGGTTCTGATAATTTTTCAGAATGATGAGCAATATAGTGCAGTAACTTTGGGGTAAATTTATGAAACAGTAAGGACTCATCAACTTCTGGCCAGCCGTCACAAGGGCAAAAATTAAAATTATTTGAATTTGATTGGATAAAAAGCGTTAACTCATTTACTAATTTTTTGACAGGCGTAATCTCAGTTGATTGGTCAAATCGTGTTTGCATGATGTTATATCTCCATAAAATTTAGCATAAAAATCCGAGTGTCATTCAGCGGGTCAAATCATTTCACTCATTTTTGTGCTCAAATTTTATACAGAATTCCTTAAGCCAAGCTGAAGTAATATTGCACTATTTTGCAAATATAGGTGTCAGAAATAGAATATTTATTGGAAAAAATACAAATACTATTGAAAATTCACTAAATAAAAGAATTTGGCAGCATGTTTATTCTATAAATAAATATTTTAAATCAAAGAGTTATAGAAAAATAAAGGGTGATTCCTAACGAATGCAAATTGACGTCTAACGAAGTTATATGAAACAGAACTCTGTTTCATCATTTATCCATTATGGGGTTTTATTAAAAAATAAGTTGCCATCTCACCTACTCCCTTCACCAAAATGGTTCCTCTTTTTTCAAATTCGAATCGATCTTTCAGGATTTGGTATGTTGCTTCACTTACATGAATTCGCCCTGGTTCACCGTGAGATTCCATACGACTTGCTAAATTGATGGTTTTTCCCCATAGATCATAAGCAAATTTTTTCTTTCCAATGATACCACCTACTACAGCTCCAGTATGAATCCCTATACGCACTTGAATGGGAAAATGAAGCGTTTCATTCATCCTATTTACCTTTTCAAGCACTTCACATGCAAAATTAGCAACGACTTCAGCGTGAAATTGATTGTTTATCGGAGCACCTGCTACCGCCATATAGCAATCCCCTATTGTTTTAATTTTTTCAAGGCCGAATTGATCAGTAAGTTCATCCATGGTTGAAAATATAGTATTCAACATCCCGATCAATTTCCCCGGGCTCAATTTATCTGCCAAATTAGAAAAATTAACAATATCAATAAATACTGCGGTTACTGAGGGGAAGCGCTCAACGATTGTTTGTTCACCCAGTTTTAAACGTTCAGCAATGGCACTCGGCACAATACTCAATAAGAGATCATCTGATCTTTTCTTGGCCTCCTGTATTTGGATAAGATAAAGTTTTTCTTTATCCCTTAGTATCTTTTTTTCTATAGAAGCTTCAATCCGAGCTTTGAAAATAACAGGATTAAATGGCTTAAGAAGATAATCATCAGCCCCCATCTCGAGACAACGTACTACCGCATCAATTTCTTTAAGTGGGGAAATGACAATTACAGGAAGGTAGTAATATCGACTATCTCCCATGATTCGTTTTAATACTTCAAAACCACTTATTCCTGACGTAATAATAGATAAAAGTATTAAATCGAAATCACCAACCTCTATCTCATCAAGTACTTTGGACGCATCGCCACACGGTGTTGCATTAAATCCAAAATGCTTTAGGCGACGCATTAATAAGTCTCTCGCCATTTCATTATCTTCAACAACAAGAATAGAGCCTTTAGGAGTTGTAGGCTCATAGATAATTTTATTTTCAAGCGGAGGAATAGATAGAATCACATCATGAATTATAATATTCGTTTTCTTAAATTGTGCTAATAGATCGGAGCCCTTCCATTTTATCTGAGCTAATTTATCTATTTCATCTATATAACTAATAAATAATTTCGCGGCTAAAAGAATTTTTTCAATATCATGGGTAAGTTGTTCTTGTTCAATAGAAAACTCTTCATCTAAAAGCAACTCACAATAGCCAATAACGGAATTCAGTGGCGTAAGTAAATTAAATTGCAATTCACTGCTGAATGTTTTCAAATTAAATACTTTCGTTTTTCCAGCAATAGTTCCAAAGCTTAACACCTCATCTACCCTGCTTTGTAAGAGTTTCCCTGATTGTAAAATCTTTTTAAGATCATCCTCGTACATTTCAAGCCGGTAAAACGCAAGTTCATCAAGTAAGATTTCGGTATAACCAACAATAACATCAAGAGGCGTGGAAAACTCACTACGTAAACTGGCAAATAATGCCTCCCGTTCACGCATCAGGTTCGAGTTACGCTCCTTCTTTATTTTTTTATCGAAATCCATTAATTCTGTTTCCTCATCGAGTTAAATGTACTATGGATTCAACAGGCTTTCACCAATCGCTCAATCTTTTCAAGAAGACGAGGGAGATCAATAGGCTTTACTTCATAATCATCACAACCTGCATCGACCGCTTTCTCTCTATCCCCCACCATAGCATGCGCCGTTAGGGCAATAATTGGGATAGCGTTGGTCTTTGGATCAGATTTAAGTTGCCGTGTAGCATCGTAGCCGTCCAAAACAGGCAGACTTAAATCCATTAAAATAAGATCAGGATTTTCAGTTCTCGCCATGTCCACACCCTTTTCCCCATCAACTGCACTAATAATCTCATATCCCTTACGTTGCAAACGCCTTGATAACATATCAAGATTCAATTCATTATCTTCAACAATTAAGATCTTTATCGTCATCGCAATATCTCCTAGCGATTTTTAATTATTTGTTCAATCTGACCAGTTATAGTGGCTACAAGTTGCTCCCGACTATAGGAGTTTTTTTGTAAAACTACTTTGCTCGAATTCATCAGAAAGTCTCGTTCTTCTTGGGTTAAATCCTTTGCAGTGAAGATGATTACAGGAATTTGAGCCCATTTTTCATGTTTTTGTAACTCCCTAATAACAGCAAAACCATCCATTTCTGGCATCATCAAATCCAGGAGAATAAGAGAGGGAGTCTTGTCAGCTAAAACATCTAAAGCTTCACGACCATTTTTTGCTTCCAGCACGTTCCAACCCGACTTTTTGATGGCTCTTCGGATAATATTCCGGGCATCTGCTTCATCATCCACAATTAATATTGATTTAATAGCATCGCGCGGTAATATACTCTCAATTTTTTCCATAAGGGTCTTGGGTTCAACGGGCTTATTGAGATAATCTACAGCACCTAAAGCAAAACCCAAGTCTTTTTCCAGCAGCATTGAGACCAGAATCACAGGAATATTAACCAAATTAGGATCAGATTTTAATGCGGATAAAGTAGTCCATCCATCCATCATGGGCATAATCACATCAAGAGTAATCAAGTCAGGCTGATATTTTTTTGCTAAAGAAAGGCATTCCTCACCATGGAATGCATGCAGCACTCTGATACCTGATTTCTCTAAGGCTTTTTGCATTATGTCATGTATTTTAGGATCATCATCAACCACAAGAACTGTCTTAGCCCCTACTTCTCCCTGGATTTGTTGTTCAGGTAATTTGACCTGAGATATTTTTTCAACTCCCACTTTACTAATCAGCGGCAAAATAATAGTAAACGTCGAGCCCTTACCATATTCACTATCAATACTGACGTCGCCCCCCAGGATTTTAGAGAAACTTTTCGTCAAATACAAACCTAACCCGGTTCCACCAAATCGACGCGCGGTCGAGGATTCTGCTTGAGAGAATGCTTTAAACAATGTACCTAATTGCTCACGGGTCAGTCCTATCCCTGTGTCACTGACTGAAAATTGCATGTATGGTTTACCGTCACTCATCAATGGTTTAACCGATAAAGTAATTGTACCTTCTTTGGTAAATTTAGCTGCATTGCTTATTAAATTTAACAAGCATTGTCTGACTTTCACGAGATCGGTATGCATCATATCCACATGGGGAGCGATCTCACATTTGAATGTATTCGTATTCTTGCTCATCAAAGGAGTAATTATAGCCTCCAACTCCTTAATCATATCGGGAATTTTGACATCTTCCAGAAAAATATCCATCTTACCCGCTTCAATTTTCGATAGGTCCAAGATATCGTTGATGAGCGATAACAAATGTTTGGCTGAAGACTCTATTTTTTTGAGATCATCCAGATAAATCTCCTGTCCTTCATCCTCCATTTCTTCTTTCAATAATTCGCAATAACCAATAATAGCATTGAGCGGAGTGCGTAATTCATGGCTGGTATTCGCAATAAATTCAGATTTTGCTTTATTAGCCACTTCCGAGTCTTTTTTAGCTTCATTTAATTGCATCACCAATTGTTCCAAATTCTGATTTACATTTTGCAACTCCTTGGTTCTTGACTCTACCAATTCGTGTAAATGCTCTTGGGTATATTGCAGGCTTTCAGCCATATCATTAAAGGTTTTAACGACCCGGTTAAGATCATCATAGGGTGTCATACTTAAACGCTGCTCTAATCCGACTTTGTCTTTGGTGATCTTATGCATTGCAGCGCTTAAACTTCCCAATGACCTGGAAATAGCGTGATATAAAAAGTATCCTACAATGCTGATGAATAGAAGTATGCCCAGAGGCAAGACAATCATAATATTGCGATTGGTTGTAATCAGTTTATGGAAAGTCCGTAGTGATTGCTCCCCTAACTCTTTTGTTATTGCATCTAGGTTTTGAAACTGTTTTGAGAGCAACGCTAAATTTTCTTTTATTTCGATATGATTTTTTTGCAGTTGCAATTGGAGATCATTGAGCTCTTTTCGCAAGGCGAGGATGCTTCCTGAACCGTTAGTTAATTGATCAACAACCAAATTGAATTGATTGCCCAAGTCCAATGCGGCTTGATGGAGTTGTGGGTTATCCTGTAATAAAATGCTTAATTGGTGCAATTTACTGCGCGTTAAAGGAATAAGCTGTAACAGTTGATTGTCTTTTAAATTATTCAATTCATCCGAATTTTCTTCATCTGCAATTTCCTCGATTAAAGCCATGAGCTGAGACAGTTCTGTATTAATTTTTTGGTCAATACGATGGGCATCTGTAGCATTACTTAAGACCAGATTTTCCAAAGCTCCTTTAAGTTGAACCCCTTGGGGAAATTTTCCCTCCTGAAAATAGCCACGGAGTTGACGTATGTTTTTTTTATATTGATACGTTAAAATACCACTGATATTTTCCGACTTGTTGTGAATATCTTTAATTTGCTGATCAATAATTCTTTTTTGATTTGCTAACTCGTTTTTCGCTTTTAAAAAAGATTGGGTCAATGTCAACAACCGATCATCAGTTTTTAAAAATTCTTGATAGGTTACTTTAAGATTGTGCAGTGCCTGCAAGACAGCGGAAACTTTATTGGTGACAGAAGCTAATTTTTCCTCACCCTCAATAAAAGTTGCCTCTATCGGTAAACGAGGCTCCAGTTTGGATAAATCATTTTCTTCATGTGCTGTTAAAATACTTTGTTGCCGCACCAAAAATTGAGCGCGTGCATTACTCATTTTAAATCGTGCGTTTTCAATTGAACCAAGTGTTAATAAAATGTTTTGATTTTGAAGCAGTTGATGATTAAGATAGAGCGCTGCAAAGCTAAGGATCATCGTAAAAATAACGGTAAGAATATAGAATAACAGAAATACGTTTACCAATGATAATCTTAGTTTTCTGTACATTAGTAATCCTTCCACTTATTCTTGAACAAACGAGCGCAGTTCAGTCCAATCAAGAGAGGTAAATTTTCCGTTTCTTAATATAGTAGGCCAGACCGTATGCAATGCCTGATGATTGTTTTTATCATAACTGATGGGAATACCGATGCCTATATCCACATCACGCATGTTTTGCATCACATCAATAAGCCCCTCTCGGGTCAATTTATTAGCGTCCGCAGCACGTTGTAATGCCAGGACAAATAACTTTGTCGCGAGGTAGCCCTCTAATGAGATATAGCCTGGTTGGGCACCATTTGCATATTTTATTAGACTCTCTCGATACTCTTTGACAGCAGGAAGATTAGAGTTATAACTAGGGACAACCTGAGTCACGATCACGCGGTTGTCTCCCAATGCACCAATCTCCTGTAGCAAAGTTTCACTTCCCACAAAAGAAACATTGAGGAACAGGGTATTAGGCAGGTCTTCAACCGCTAACTTAATGAATCGAGCAGCCGGTAGATAAGGAGCTACTATAATAATCGCCTTTGGCATTTTTTTTGCGTCCAGGATCTCGGATAAACCTTCCTCCACATTGACGGTATTTCTGGTGAACCGGCCATGCATTAATTTTTCTGAATCTTGATACCCTTCTTCCTTTAACGCTTTTATAGCTCCAAAATAACCGGAATCCCCAAATGAATCATTTTGTGTAAAAAATGCAATTTCATCGGGTTTAATTCCTGCTTTCAATAAACCTTTTACCATAGCCGCAGTTTCTTCCGCATAACTTGCACGAAAATTAAAAACGTACCGATCGGGCGGTATTTTCCGGAGTACTTCCGTTCCAGCATAACTACCATAGAGCAGTGTCCGCAATTCTTGGGCAATAGGTACGGAAACCACTGCAGTTGGTGATCCCACATTGCCGATGACAGCAAGTACTTGATCCTGCGTAATTAATTTACGCATGTTAGGCGCAGCAAGCGAAGGCTCATAGGAATCATTATAGACAATAAATGTTATTTTTTGACCATTGATACCACCAGCCGCATTTATTCTGTCGAAATACGTTTTGATTCCAAGGGTCATGCCTTGTCCCAATGTTTGTGCTGGCCCCCCCAAAGCAGTGCTGCTTCCGATCCGAATAGGCGACTGATTGGCCGTGGACGGAGTTCCTTGTGCAAATGATAATTGAGCAAAAGTAAGAAGTATAAAAATAATACTCCTGTTGAATGAAAATATAATCCATTCCTTTATCATTTGTTTATCCATAGAGAAAAAAATTTATGATAAAAAAAGTATAGTTGATTCAACGCACCTAAGCACCTCGAATAAGGATATATTTGTTAAATAATTTATTATATCGAGAGATCTCCCCTATCTATTTATTGATTTCCAAAATCGAACAAACGAATCACTTTGGATAATAATTAAGCATCACTAGAGTCACCACAGCACCTTTAGCGCTTCGGTTATACGTAGCAAAATCATAAAACTCAACTACCCTCAACGCAAATTTAGAATTGATTTGATATGTTAAAGAGCCGCCAAGAAAAGGATCAACATCTACAGAGTTTGTGTTCTGAGAAAAGAATGGACGAGGAGCAACTGTTGTCGCTGTCAGGTATGTTGAAATAACTGATGCGCCACCGACCAAACTGGTTTTTAATCTATTTTTAGGGTTAAGGGTATATCCTATGATAGCTACCAATGATTTACTTGATCTGGAAATTTTTAATCCATCTTTTATCGTAGAATGAGTAAAAATTTGATTATAATCCAGTTCATAAGTGAAGGGTAAATTGTCACCAAAGCCTGCCCCAAACCCCCACCGCATCCCGCTCGCATTATTGGGAAACGTATCCTGAGGTGTAAAATTTATTGTTGGCTGTTCGGGAGGAGATAATGACAATGGATTGTCATTGAATAAAGTATGTACAAATACATATCCACCTGTCATGTAAAAAGAACCATGGCAGCGCCAATCTGCTTTATCACAACTTTTTTCAGTTCCTGCCGCAAAAATTAAATTGCTTAGAATCATTGAAAAGATTATTGCTGCTTGATGTTTAACCACATGCTTATCCTTAAAATTTAATTGCTTTTATTCTATATAAAGCTCGAACTATTGGAATACTTAATTCTGCCTGTTATGCAACGAACAAGAAATACATAATACCAATAAATAACGTAATTTTTGACCCTAGACACATATATAATTAAGTAGGTCAAAAACAATTATTTCCCAATTAATTTCCTATAGCTCTGAATTGTATTGGCAGTGATTTCTCTAAATCGTTCCGGTGTTAGGTCATCAGAAAGATGGCTGGAGTCCTTGCTGTGAATTAAAAATTTCTCATATGCATTTTTACCCAGGAGGGTAAATAAATTATTTAATTCTGGAATAGTAAAATGCAATAGAGCCAAATTTTCTTCCGGCATAAGTGGCAAAATACTTTGCTTCACCTGCGTCTCATAGGCATAAGCAATCTCTAGCAAAGTTCCCTCTTGATATTGTTTGCTAATTAACTCAACACCAATAGGCATATGGGTCTCTTGACTATAGCCAACGTTAATACTGATAGCAGGTAATCCAGAGTTGGATGAAATTGGGGCTCGCCAAGTATTAACTTTCATCGCATCATAAGTCGCATCTCCATTCGTACTAATCGGCATGAGTAAAGCATCCAGCTGATTTTTATTCATAATCTGTTCAACATATCTCTTATTTTTTTTAAAAATTTCTAAAGCTTTTTGATAAGATACGCCGAATTTGTTTGCAGTGTTTTTCGTGAAAAGCAAGCAATCTTTAATCGAACCAAAACTTCTTGTACGGTTCGACTCACAAATATCACGAAAACTCTTTCTGGTCGATGGAAATGAGGCAAGATATTCATTTACATCTTCGATTTCCCCTGCTTGATTGAATTGTCGATCATTATTGAAATCCGGAAGCGTGATATCAATAAGGGTAGCCCCCATGTTTTGCATATTGTTCGTGGCTTGTTTTATTATTTCTTCAATGGGGGTGGACATCTCATTGAATGGATTAATACCATTTACATTATGTACAATGCCAATTCTCTTGTGATTTAAGCCATTGTTTTTCAGAAAAACAGAATAAGTTTTCACCCGGGGAATATTGAGTGTTTTATGATCCTGAGGATCAGGCTGCGCAATCACATCAAGTAAAATAGCCAAGTCCTCGATATTACGCGCAATTGGACCTGCTGTTCCATCAAGATTACCCATTGGAAAAATACCGCTCTGGCTGATTAAACCAGTACTCGGACGAAGTCCAATCAGGCCATTAAATGCAGCAGGTATTCTAACCGAGCCACTATTATCGGTACCAATACCAAGCAGAGCAAAATGAGCACTGACTGCGGCAGCGGATCCGCCACTAGATCCCCCAGGATTTTGGTCAGGATCATAAGCGTTACCAATTCTACCACTACGACTGCTGATGCCGGACACTCCCCAGGCAAACTCATCCATTCCCCCTTTTCCCAAAATAATAGCGCCAGCATTTCGTAATTTTTTCACTAAAAAGGCATCGTGTGTCGGTTGACTCCCTAATAAAGCATAGGAACCTGAAGTGGTGGTCGTATCAAAAGAATCAATATTATCTTTCAAAATGACAGGGATACAATGGAGCGGGCCTAATGCCTGACCAGTTTTTTTATAATAATCATCTAACTCCCGCGCGTACGTTAACACCGAAGGATTGAGCTCACTAAAGGCATTAATTGGCGCCTTGCTTTTTACACTTAAGTTGTATTTCTTAATGCGCTCCAGATACGTATTGGTTAGCTGTAAACACGATATTTGATGCTGCGCCAGTGCATTCTGAATCGAATGAATGGTCTCCTGCTCCAAATGAAGAGGGTATGCTTTAGAGGGGCTTGAAATTGCGATCTGACAACTTAATAAAGTAGTAAAAAATAATGGAATAAAACGAATTAGCATCATGATAGGACTCAAATAGTGCGGCAGTTTTATTACACCATATTTTTATCTATACTTACATCACTTCAGGTTAGAGCATACCCGCTATTTACTTCGTGTAGCAAATACTTGCACAAGGTAGCATTATAATAGAAAGATTGAGAGCCCAGATGGAAACTATTAATGTTCGTTTTGCTAATCCTCATGATTTGGATTTTATTTATAACTCTTTAGTTGATTTGTTTACAGAAGCACAGGTTATAGAACGATTTTCCCAGACTAAGTCATCTTTATTACAAATTCTTTTTACAACCTCTCCTGGTGCAGAAGTTCTCATCGCGGAAATCGAAAATTTATCAGTTGGTTTTGCACTTTTTTCTATGACTAACCGTAATTTCCCGCTTTTTGATGGCCCAGGTCTTTATTTACATGACTTATATGTGAAAGAGAAATACAGGCGCAGAGGTGTTGCAACACAGCTAGTGAATCAGTTAATAGAACTTGCCAAAGAACGTTCTTGTACACGAATCGATTGGGTATTATTAACAAATAACGCATTAGGACAAAATTTTTATGCCAGTATCGACTCAGCCAGGCCTGTTAGTTATATCCAGTATATGAGAATTAATTGCAATGACTCAGCGATGCTTTAGCTCCTCAGTAAAATGAATCTTGGAAAAATCATTTTCTGAAAGCATTTCGCCAATATCACAGAGTTCTTTGGCAGCAGTGTAAATGCACAGTCACTATCAGGAAACGGTTGGGTTTGAGTGCAGTGTGAGAAAATTTTCTGAGCAAGCGCTGCACACATCAGTATGTGAGCATTGAATAGAAAATTTTTCTCGCAAGATGTGCCAAATACTGTCACATCCAAGAGGTATTAATGCTTAGGACTCATTCCTTTATTATGAAGTTCTTGAAGCGCTTCTTTATTTTTCTGTACATTTAAATTCATTCCGGCTAATACTTCCGGGGCTTTTGTAAATTGAATGTTGGCATATTCAACTACTTGGATATAATTACCCCAGGGATCAAGGAAATCTAAAAATTTCTCTCCAATTAATTCTGCCCCAGCCTTTTTCACCAATTCTTTAACTTTAGAACAATCATCGACCACAAGGCCAAAATGTCGTATTTTATCTTTATGGGGGGTAGTACTTTTCATTAGAGCAATAAATTGATCTCCTAAATCAATAAAAGCATGATTATTATCTTTACCTCGCAAAGTAAAATTAAAAATTTTCCTATAAAATTCCAATGCTTTTTCCACATCTCCAACCTCAAGTGCGATATGGTTAATTCCTATCAGTTTTGCTTTTTCCATCATTAGTTCCTCCTTTATCTCTTTAACAACTATAGCTGATTAATGGATTCGAAAATCACAGTAAAACACGCAAAGACAGATTCAAAAAAAACAAACCAAAAAATTGCCATAAAATTTATTTATTTTATAAATTGGCTATAATATATACTACGGAGACATAACAAGCTGAAATCGCTTCAAGAAAAGTAGTGTATTCATTATGGCTCAAACAAAGCATATCAAAGATCCGACAGGAAAATTTGGGGGAAAACAAGTAACTCATAAAACAGATACTACCCCGCTTTTTCCCGATAAATTGGAAGTGAGACAAATCGTTCAAGGCGGCCAATCGGGTGACTGTTATCTATTGTCCGCTATTAATTCAATTCTTGCGCTTCCAGGTGGTGAAAATTTTATTCGTCAGCGAATGGTTGAAAAAGATGGAGAAATTCATGTACTGCTCTTTGATAATTCCTATAAACCCCACTGGATTGCCATTGATAAATCATTACCAACATTGTCAGGGGTGTTAAGCAGTGGTGCTACATGGGTGAGATATCTTGAAAAAGCATATACAGCGTTTCATACAGGAGATTATAATCAAACGTTAAAAAGTGGAAAAAGCACTCAAGCATTACAAACCTTCATCGGAAGACCACCGGACTCTCTTCCTCTCCCTTACCAATCAAGAAATACACTCGCTAATCTTTATACAAAGAGTATTGCTGGCTGTTCCGGTCAAGATATTTATACTTTGATTTTTTTACTACGCCCTACCAATCCAGCGACCATGCAGAATATGGTAAAGCATGTTTTTAATGGTGAGGGGGCACTCTTAGCAGATTGGTGGGCCTGGGTAAAACCACATAAGAAAGATTGGGAGAAATTATTAAAATCACACCCCTTGACCATTGAAGCATTTGAAACTCACCTTAATAAAATGGAGCAAAGTAATCCCGAAACATGCCCAAAAGAAGCGATGCGAGCAGTAGTAGCATGGATGAATACCAATAAAATACTACCTTCCAGAAAAAGCTACGGCTATGAGGAAGAGCTGTTGTTCTCTGAATTAAAAAATGCAATCGAGAACGATCAACCTGTA
This sequence comes from Legionella parisiensis, assembly GCF_001467945.1. Lineage (GTDB taxonomy): Bacteria > Pseudomonadota > Gammaproteobacteria > Legionellales > Legionellaceae > Legionella > Legionella parisiensis. Next base: position 664,062 of record NZ_LNYQ01000012.1, on the reverse strand, counting down.
GTAGCAGATCCTAAAAATACTCCTTCAAAAGGCATTATCCCAGAGCATACTTATGCAATTGTCGGTGTCAGAGAAAATCCAGAAACCGGTAAAAAATTTGTTGTATTGCGTAACCCATTTTCTGAAAATCGCTCTTTAATTTCACATTTTTTTCTGTCGGGAGGACGGCATACAAGCGAACATATAGATCCTAAAACAGGTGAATCCAAGCTGAAGTTCAGCACGACTAAGAGCTCTACTTTTGAAATGGAATTACGTGATTTTACAGAATCATTTGCTTACGTTGATAAAGGAACATCTCTGCGGAATGCCGATTTTATTCCCGAACAGAATGAAACACCAACGCCCACTTAAATGATAAGATGGCTTCAAATAATACTTCAATATTTGGCAAAATATAACCAAACTGTTCTTTTTTAATAATTCCTTAATGTATTAAAGCTATCATAGAGAAAAAATTAGTTCCAATATGAATTACAGCGAGGAAAATCCTGTGTTTAGTAAGCCGTTAAATACAACAACAGATAAAGTAAATGAAAAAATTGCTGGTATTACTCGTGCCACAGAAGTAGAAGACATCAGATCTCTACCAAATTTTGATGGAATTTTGAGTAAAAACCCGCACCGTGAAAAAGTGCAAGGCTATTATGTTGAGATTCCTTTATCTCAGTATGAAACATTTGTTCCTAATGGTCCTAAATTTCCCGATCGCTATGGTAATAATTATACAGTTGGTCAATTTGATGCACCATTATTCACATTAAAAGAATGGCGTGACAACTGGACAAAAGGTCACCCTGGTAGTGATAAGCCCGATTTATTAGTCAATGCAAACTGGTTTAATGTGTGGACAACAGGTGTACCCAATGTGGGAGAAAAAATCAACCCTAGAACACAACCACGTACCTTTCTTGCCGGCTTATCGGTAAGTAATGGGGAGCTGGTGTCCACATATAAAGTTCTTGATCAGAATAATGTTGGGCTAGATACTATTGTTTTTGATACTACACTCAAAAAAGCGACTATCATCTCACATAGTGATATTGATGATACGTTACAAACAAACCCCAATTTTTATGGTGATAAAAATGCCGTCTCCGGATTTATTATTCTAAGGGATGAAACGAGATTAAAAACACCCGATTTAAACAATAACCATGGAAATCGATTGCCACGTACTGGGGTCGGCTACCAAAATAATGGTAATAATATTGTTGTCATGGTCATTCATAATCCTGATCGTAACTGCGGTGTTACTGCAGAAGAATTTGCAGATTTATTTGCAGCACTCGGTTGTACTGATGCCATCAACTTAGATAATAGCGGCTCTGTAGAGCTTTACTACCACGGATTGGGTGAGCTTGGTAAAAAAACTGTCACGGTGCAAACCCAAACCTGCGATTTTGGGGCGCCAACCGAACGACCCAAGCCTAATTGTTTGGGCTTTAAAAATGTAAGCAGACATACATTATTTGCCAAGGACGACTCAGATATACCTACAAGAAAGCAACCAAGTTCTGATGTGGAAAAACCATCAGCCAAAACAGATGATGAGATAACGTATACTTATCATATTAAACGCTAACTTAAGGTCGACAAAAACTGGAATATGCAATTTGCATTTTCTCATCCATAGAAATTGCCTCAGATGAAGACACATCGGAGGCAATTTTTACTGCTAATTCAAGCGGAAATTTAGCCTGACTAAAAAAACTAGTGCCATCTCGATATGCTTGAGCAAGTACATGAGATGTATATTGTATTTTATAACGTTCGGCGAAATAGGGACATAGTACTGCAATATGAAATGTTGAAACAGTGTCATGAATGCGTCTATCATTGATATAGAGCGTGCAATCATCGACATAAGAAGTAACAACATTGGCTCTGTCTAGATTAAGCAGATAAATAAAGCTATCTCTAGATTTAATCGTTCGAAAAGTAACTGCTAATTGCTGATTTTTTGATATAAAAGCTGGGAGATAAACACGATTCTCATGAATGACGGTTGAATCAGTTTCTTTATTTAAACCTAATCGATTCAAAAATATATCGCGCATTTCCTGATCAGGAAACTCAATTGCCAATGATTTATTTTTATCTTTAACACCCTCAGATAGCTTGATTACTGGACCTATTGCTTGCTGAATAAAATGATTCAATCGCTGTTGCAGCACCTGATCACCGGCACAATAACTATCGATAATTCTGGTAAACCACGTAGAACCATGATTATTTTCAGTTAGTGATGCATGAAGTTGTTCATAGAGGTCATGAAGTAATTTTTGCTGGACCGACTTCTGCCCTGATGATATAAAATCTGGTGATGAAGCATATGCAATGGCAATTTGACGTATTATGTTTAAAACAGAGCGAATACGCGCATAATTGGCAGATTGACGCGGTAAACGATGTAACAATGCTAAAAGATCGTTTTTATGATTAGTTATCCAATTTTTAGAATAAATTTTTGCATCATCCATTAGATTCCTTACAACTGTAATGATTCAATAACTCTAGCAAAATCAGTTTAACTATGTCTAATATTTTTAATTATGTGTTTTATGTAGCATGTTTATTGGAAAAATCCGTTTAAATTCCCGCGAACATGTTGCGAGACGTAGGGGGTAAAGAGCCAGCACTTTTTACGCTTTTTGCCCGGGAACATAGTCTTCAATCAGGATAAAATCTGCCAATTTAGAAACAATTACTTCTGAATTGAGGAGGGGAGAATTTAAATATTTGCGAAGCAAATAGACAATTTGGGACACTAAACGATGAGAAGACATTACCGAAAGGTGACCATGCCTATCTAAGATGCTTAGTGAGTTTGGATACTTATCAACATATTCCTTAATATACCCGAACTCCTCTGGGACAATAGCATCTTCGGTTGCAATAACAAAATGATATGCACTGGAGGCGCTCTCTATTATTTTTATTTTAAGCCGTCTCAAAAACCCACTGTCAATTTCCATTTCCCTTATTGAGTCAGAAAACCATGACAAGGGTTTCATGGCAAGGTATGAACCATTAAACGGAGTACCCACTGTAATAATTAAAAGTACTTCTATACCAGCTAGGCGTGCCAAAAACTCTGCGAAATATGAGGCAACTAAACCGCCGCGTGAATGAGCAATTAAAATGACGCGTCGATGATGATTTGCTTTTATTTTATCTCTGAGTTGTTCCGCAAAAAACTCGATACTTTTTCCCTGATATCGTTGTGCAAAAGAAAGTAAATTTAAGGAAGAAATTTCACTGGGAACTCCAGCTTGAATCAAGCGTTCGGCCATACGTTGAAAAGCGGAAGATTGATCTGCAGTACCATGAATAAAATAAATTGTCGCCTCTGATTCTTGATTTTGCTCCTTGGTGTAGGAAGGATTCTGATAGGTTTGATCCCCCGAGGGAGCCATTAACCAATAATATGTATGAGCAAACATCCCTGTGGTGGAAACTGGCTGTTTTGTCTTTGCCGTATTGAGGGTTCGCTCCCACATAGTTAATTCCCTTTTCATTATCAAATTTCATGGAACAGACTCTGACGTAAAATGAAATAATATAAACTTATTGATAAATAAATAATACGAATGACTATAAAGTCAGTCATGCTTAAGCTAAGCACGAAACAAATAATGATGCAACTCATTCCATCCGCACCACTCCCATGCTTTTCCATTATTTTGTTTCTGCCTCCCGCCCACACACGACTTGTTTGCGGGGGGCGGAATGTAGGAAGTAATTACATGGCCAGCAATAATCTTAAATAATGAGTATAATTAATTCATATAAACTAACAAGGATGTTTTTATGTATGAAGATCTGACTGCCCCTTATCAAGCGCCCAAAAGCATTACTTCTTTACAGCTGGGAGGGATTATTGCTGAGGATAAGGTGTTAGAAAATGCCCCTGTTAATCTCGTACTCAAATCATTTAACCGCCATGGCCTGATTGCTGGGGCTACAGGTAGTGGGAAAACAAAAACCATACAAGTGCTTTCCGAGCAATTGTCCTTAGCTGGAGTTCCTTGCCTGGTGATGGATATTAAAGGCGATATCTCTGGTTTGGCAATGCCAGGAGAAACCAATCCGGGTATTGAAAAGCGCTGTAAATCCTTACAGCTATCGTTTACTCCTCGCGGTTACCCTGTAGAGTTATATACCCTAAGCAGCGTTCCTGGAGTTCCTTTACGTGCAACTATTTCTGATTTTGGAGCCTTACTGTTCTCGAGGATGTTAGAGATCAACGAAACACAGGCGGGTGTCGTTACTATTCTTTTTGAATATGCTAAAGACAACGCGATGCCGCTCATTGATCTACAAGATTTTAAAGCGTTGTTGCAATACGTACAAAGTAAAGAAGGTAATGCAGAAATAGAATCGCAATATGGCGGCGTTGCTGCAGCTTCTATTGGTTCCATTATGCGTAAAATTGTTGAATTGGAATCTCAAGGCGGTGAAGATTTTTTTGGTGAACCTGCATTTAAAATTGCGGATTTATTACAATATAACGCAAACAGTCAGGGCATAATCTCCATTATTCGTTTAATGGACATGCAAGATCGCCCCCAGCTGTTTTCAACATTTATGTTAAAACTACTGACCGATATTTATCGACAACTGCCCGAATTAGGCGATCCCGATACACCAAAATTAGTTTTATTTATTGACGAAGCACATCTGATTTTCAAAAACGCCAGTAAAGCTTTACTCAGTACACTAGATACTATCGTTAAATTAATTCGCTCTAAAGGTGTAGGCTTAATTTTTTGCACGCAAACGCCTAATGATATTCCCGAAGCTGTTTTAGGGCAACTTGGATTGAAAATTCAGCATGCTCTGCGTGCATTTACCGCAAAAGATCGACAAGCAATGAAATTAGTCGCGCAAAACTTTCCTCCGTCAACCTACTACGATACAGAGAAAATGTTGACCTCTTTAGGCATTGGTGAGGCACTCTTGAGTGCTCTTGATGCTGAAGGAGAACCGACTCCATTAGTTCACTGTTTGATGAGGCCTCCAGAGTCAAGAATGGGGGTGTTAACTGAAGCAGAGACACAGCGGATGCTTATCAAATCTCATTTGTATCAACGCTATTCCCGTCGGGAAAATCCAACCTCCGCTGCCGAAATGCTTGCAGCAAAAAAACAAAGCCCAACTATGGATGCTCCTGCGCCTTCACAAGAGAAAACGGCACCATCTGAACCTTCTATTTTGGTCACGATGAGTAAAAACACTCTCGTGAGGCAAGTCGTCCGGGATTTTTTTCGTTGGTTATTAAAAAGTTTAACAAGCCGTAAACGCTAGCCTAAGGTAGATTTGAATCAAAATAAAACCATGTAATGGACATTTGATTCCTAAGGTAACTTATAATTTAAGTTACCTTGTGCTGGTTGCCTGGAACCAGGATTATGACGTAGCCTCTTAATTTTATCTCTTCCTTTACATATCGCTTTTTACCCATGTTGTTCTTAAAAAAATATTCCTTAACTCAAATTTGCTAAAAATGTAGTATCATTAGTGAAAATTTAAGCAATCCTTATAGGGGAGTAAGATGTCGCTGGCAAAAATATATGCAGAAGAAGCTAAAGATTTCGAGCACAGAGTAGAAAAAATATCAAAAAATGCAAAAACAATTCTAGCAAAATATCCGCATGATTTTGATGAGGAACTTGTGAGCTTTGCTGTGCGGTCTATACTACGATACAATGATATTGATGCCTATGAAGAAATTTCAGACTCCCAATGGGCGGTAGTGCTTAATGAAAAAACGCTTTTTAATGCAATTCTTGCTTACTATTTTTCTGCGCTTGATGAACAACTTTTTCGGCAGTCTAATTGGCTTCACAAAAATGATGTGCCTACAGAAAAGCAAGACATTAATATACGTACAAAATTTTTAGGTGAATTGTCTCGCATTCGTGAGAAAAAATTTGAGGGGCACTCCATTGAGGAAGCAATTCAATTTAAGTTAGCACAAGCGAAAGAATTGAGTGATGTAATTACAAAAACCGACATAGAACACCTCAAAGATCATCATACGCTAAACATCTTAGAAGTTATCTCCAGCATACTAAAATTATTTAGTATGTCTGTTTTTTGCCCACTTTATTTCGATCCCATAATTTCCAACAAAAGCCATATGGGAAATGCATTCAGTACTCTTTGGTCTGGTAAATCATTAAACACGATTCACATGGAACATTTGAAAGCTAAATCAGAACAACTGGAACACGCCTGTAACGTCGTGAGCGAAGCCTTAGCAACGTCACCAGAGGGCACGTCATTGATGCCAGAGCCTAAATAATATAAGACACATAGTCTGATTTAAGAGCCTTTTAGATGCCGCGGACAAGATGCGGCATAGGAGAAAACGTCTATTTGTCTCATGTAACGTCAGCTCGAAGTTCTCTCTGGTTGAAAACGAAGAGCTGCAAAGCTTAACATGCTGTTTTCGTGAGCAAAAGAAATGCTAGCTGTTACAAGAGAGTAGCCCATTGCTACTTTTCATGAAATGGATGAGTAATGCAATAACTACTCTGATAATAAATAAATTTCTTCTGGCTTGCATCAAGTTTACTCCCATCTAGAGGGCTCTATAATTTGTGAGTACCATTTGCTTTTCGCTTATTCCAAGTGAGGGAAGAAAAACACGTAATAATTCCGTAATAAATAATTAGTATAATAAATATACCGAGTGATTTTTTTTTCGGATATAATTATGGCTGGTGATGATTATGGTTTAGCTGAAATACGTACTTTGAGCGACGCTAAAGATGCTTGGGAGTCTTTTGCAGGTCGGTTTTTCTCACCCGAAATTCCGCCAGGAGTCGATGTAACGTTTAATCCAGAATTACGTCAATTTACGCCTAGACCAAAGAAAGACGCTAAATACAAACATCCCGGATTCAGAGACAAAGAAACTAATGAGCTGCCTGTAGATGCAGAAAGAACGCTGCACTCTGATGATTTTGATGACTTTTTAAATGGTAATACGGTTACTATTCCTGAACGTATTACTCTTACTCTAGATGGGTTAAAGAAAGTCAAAGACGCACTTGAGCGTGGGGATTATGAAGATGAAGCTTTAAAGACGGAAGATCATACGTTTTATGCCTTGTGGTTATTCAAACAAAATATAATCACTCGCCAACAAATGAGCACTATTCTCGCTAGAGCCCAGATTCCGCAAGAGTACCCACTGGAGCGAACGTTCCATATTTTTGCTAATGATAATAAAAACGATATTACCCTTAGTCCAGAAGCTAAACAATTATGGCTTCCAGCTCTTGCGAAAACTTGGTATGGTAAAGAATTTACTGAGGAACATCTAACACGATTATTGCTACTTCTTAAAACTGCTCCAAAATCAGAACAAATCTTCTTTATTTCAAAAGCAAATCCAAAGATTGTTCCACCAGAAGAACGTGCATTAGGAACGGCTTTGGAGATAAACAATGCCTGGCACATGACACAATATGGGGGAAAAACATACGATCTTCACTTTTCTTTCGGTTTAACTGAAGCAGTACAAATTGCAAAGTATGGAATCAATGGTGCAGCAGCCAGTCGTACAAAACTAGGGAAGGTAGGAATTGATGCAGTAAGAGAGGGCGTTGAGTTTTATTATAGGCCTACGGCGATTAGCATGCCTGATAGCGGCGTCGAAGCAACTACTAAAGGAATTCATGGTTATACTGACAGTCCAATGCCTGCAGTAACTGCACACGATGTTTTTCACTCAAAACTGCATAATACCATCCGACCGGAATTTCATATGATGTTAAATCATATGAGTCAGGTCATTTCCAAACACACAAAACAAAAATGGTCAAAAACAATATGGGAATTGGTAGATCGCGAGTTTCATTCTTTTCAATACCAAACAATAAAGGACTTGACCCCTAAAAAAGGTGCAGCGCTTTTCGTGCAAATGCTTCATCGTAATGGAAGAGATCCAGCGTTTTTATTTAAGAAATATGACCCTCTAGAGTTAAGTGATGATGGTTTTGCCATAGTTTGGAACATGGTAAATCAACCTGATGTGTGGAAAAGACTTTATAAAATTGATATTGATCAGATAGGCTTTCCTTATGGCAAGTTAATTGAAAAAATGAAGGATTTTAAAAAAGAAGTGGGGAGTGAACATAAGCATCCAGAGGTACTTAGACTTAAATATCATTTTTTTAATGTAATTTCGAATAACACCGAGTTTAAAAAAATATGCAATCTACTTGATACGCTTGGAGATAAATTAATCCTTGATAAAGAGCAAAAATTAGTATTTGGAAAATATACTAAAGGAGCGGATAAAAATTTAACGATACTTAAATTTAAAAATTTTGGTAAAGAAGTGCAGATTGATGAAGGTTCGGTAAAACAATTAATTCCCATATTGGTAAACATGCGCCTTGCTATGAAATTTGGTGAAAAAAATGATGAAGCCGTAAACGGGGAGTTGAAAAAAGTATCTGGGGAATTCAAAAGTACTTATCAACAGAGTAAACTCTCGAAAGATCTACTGGCGACATCAATTTCTAACCTACCATCATTAACGGCAAAACTAGATTTTCTGGAGGCATGTTACGAAGAAATTATTCACTCAAAAGGATATACCAGGAGACACGCCACCGCGGATAATATGTTTTCTTTTTTTAAAAATCCATTAACTACATCTCAACGAGAACATATTGTTTTATTAAAAGAGAAACAAAATGAATTAATTGCCCAGTATCAGAAAGAAAATAGTTTAGATCAAAACGATATTGCAGAACTAGAGTGGGATATGAAAAATCGCGGATCAAATCTGTATCTTTGTAAAACCGAGCGATTTTATTTGCATATCGATTCTACTGTCCCTTCTGCCAGAATGTAAAATCTAGGCAGCAAGGGCAGCAACCACCACTTCCATAAAACATAGCGTTCTTGCAGCATTAAGGCATTCTGTTTGATCAAGAAAAATCAGTATATTAAGATTTTTAGCGTTTCTTTTTCAATATGCTGAGCGATTACAGGCTGTCAGACCTTCTGCCTTCTGTATCGCACCCATTAAATCACGGCCCGGGTAAAAGTTGACGAAAGAAATGAATGTCTTGATGACGCATTTCGCTTATTTTATGTCCTGCAGAAAAAACGGGACTTTGGCGCGGATAATAACAACAGAAATATCATCATCCACTCCTAAGAGTTGCGATGCCGAAATCATTTCTTCCATAAGCCCAAGTGATCGCATTGCGTTGATTTGGTCGATTCAAGGTTAAATTAAGCAACAGGCTGCTCATAAGCAGGCAAAAGTGTATAATATTTGATTATTAAATCTCTTTTCCTTCTGACAACCCAAGAATGAATCACTTTGGTACCGTCAAATTAATACTGTCGAAGGGCAAGAAGACGGGCCCCCCAGTCTTCTTACTTTATTCCTTACTTCAGATTCAATACAGAAAAATAAGCACTATTCGCTATATGATATTCCGTAGCCCTCTCGAGATGATGCTCACTTGTAAACTGAGCTATTTTCATCATTGCTTCATTTTGGATGGCGGCCATTTTTCGATGTGTCGCTTTTTCGAAAGTTTGGAGCTTTTCTGGCTCTAGCTTAGGAAAAAAAAGCCCCTGCCTCTGTCCTGAAGCCAAGATTTTTGCAGCTTTTCGGATTGCTACAAAATCCTGAGCACCTTCGTCTATCACTTTAGGTAATGAAGGCGAGCAAGGAGTCCCCCCTAAATCTTCTGCCAAAATTATAGAATTGATAGGATCGCTGATTATGCTATCAAAATTTAATTGATCCAACTGATTGCTGTTCGCCAAACATCGTGCAGCACTAGCCAGCGTTTTAACATACTTCAACTTGGGTATTAACTTATGAAGATTATGTATATCGAAGAGATTCGCAGCCTTCATCGTTTCGAGTAATTTAAGCAAAGAGTCATCCGTCAATTCAGCTTTACACACTGCCGCAACAATTACATCAGTAGACAGTTTAACTCTTCCTTTACCCGCGTCAGGTTTATTCTCCGCATTATAGATCAGCGAATGTTCTTGTAAGTACTCAATGACCTTTGCTACCTTATCAGCACTTTGCGGGTATTGATCTAATCCGTCATAGGCCGCATTCACAGAGCAGTCGAGCTGGCTCAATTGAATCATCGCCCGTGCTAGCCCAAAAGCATATTTCGGATGAGAGCAAATCACATCTGTTGTTTGATTATTGAAAAGTGCTGCCTTTTTAAGTGCCACTACCGCTTCGGCCACGCGATCAGGATAATTCGTGGCAAAAGCCAAATTTAACACATCCTCTTCCAGGCTTTCTAGATTTAAGATTTCCACCGCATTGACTAATGCAATACTCTCACCAGAGCGGACAAATAGTGTTTCTAAAATCAAGGGAAGAAGCTCAGGCTTGATAGTCATTTCCTTTAGCCTGCCCGTAGCACATTCTATATCGAATCCATTTCTCTCAACACTTAAAATATAATTCAAATAAAGCTGCAGATTCCAACCAGCACTGTTAAAATTCTTGATAATTTCTTCGGCAAAAGAACACTTATCGAGTATGTCATCAACAGCAAACAACCTATCTAAACTATCTTGCGTATCAGGAAGAAGCTCTAACAATTTATAAAAATAATAAGGATTTTTTAATTTCAGGATGTTCATCACATTATCACGATTGAATAATTTCGGGTTAATCCTGTATAACGTTTCCAATGCTTGTTTCTTGCTAAGAGGTTGTTTCACTTCAATTAATAGCGGAACCACATCGTCTGTATTAATGCCGTAACGATTAAGAGTGCCCAGTATTTCAAAATAAAGAAAAGCATCCTCTTCGAATGCAAATTGCCTAAAACATCTGAACATCTCTACTAATTGTTCTGGTTCTGACATCATTTCTGCTGCATGCAGAACGATTGTCATGGTAGAAGGAGAAATTTTTTTGCCAATAGAGGCCAATAATGGTGCTAACTCTTTGGCATGTTTAGCATTTTTCGCCAAAAACCCAGCATGTTCTGCTGACAGTTGTTTCTGATTATTTAAACAATCTAATGCTTCATAACCACCAAAATAACTAACAAGTGTTCTAAAAATACGGCTACTCTCCGAATCTCCCTCTCTATCCTTCTTACCAATCAAAATAGTGGCTAATTCTAAAAGTAACGCCGGGGGTAAGGTATCAATACCTTCAAGTTTGCTATTACAAAATTCACGCAGCTCTTTTATATGCGACTCATCCTTAAGTGCTCTAAAATATCCTTTATTTCGATCATATAACTTAACTTGTTTCTGTATAATTTTCGCCTTCATTGACTAATCCTTTTGTTATTACTCCTATTTGCCTTTGACATAATACTTCAGCAATAAATAAATAAATAGGCAGAATAGTGAATCCGACTTTAGAAACAAAAAGATAAGTATTTGCCCAATATGGAGGAGTGTTGTTTCGCTGCTTGCAACTAGAGCTTAGTGAACGATCAATATCATTAGTGTCTATGCCTTCAGGCCCTATAGCTGTTTTGAACTGGAGTTTAATTTATTTAAAGCGATTTATTTCATCACTAATATGCTCGAACCTACTTTCCACATTATGCCCCTTATGCTGCAAAGGAGGAGAATATTCGTGCAAAATGGGAAAGTACGTTAACAAAGCTTTTCACAAATAGCTTTACTCGGCTTAAAGAGCTGCCAATATCTTTTAAGTCTTATGCCAAACTGATGACCAAAACACCGATGAAAATTAAAACTCCTCCCACAATAACTGAAAAATTCACGTGCGTTTGATTAAATAAAAACCAGGTAAAAATAATAGTAAATATCGGATAAGTTAATTCGACAATTCCAGAAATCGTGGCGTTTTTAAGATTAATGGAAGCTGCGATGAAATAACTGGCGATGAGAACAATAACAATCTCGACGATTGTTAATAAGAGCAGACCAGAATCAGTGGTTAATATTTCAACATCTCTTTTCATTGTCGTAAAAAAAGAAATACTGGTAAACAATATGGCCCCAATTATCATTTCCAATGCCAATAATGTAATCGGTGAAATACTGTGTAATATTTTTTCAGCCAAAGCGTAATTAAATCCCCATAAGATGGCGGCAATAATAGCAAAAGTGAACCACATAACTTACTCCCGGGAAACAGACTTTTTTTGATTTTTTTCTATTTTGAAAGCGAGCCAGATCCTTTAAGAACAAGGTCTGGAGCTCAAAACAACCTGGGTATTATAACATCAAATAGATAAAAATTCAATCACTTATTGAACAATTCGACGCACTTGAACTTTTTGCATGTCCTAATAAATTAAGAAATCAGCTAAGATAGGAATAACCATTTAGAATGAAATAGCAGAGAAACGATCATGAGTCACGATTTTAAAATTAGATTTGCAACAGCATCCGATGTACCCTTAATTTTAGAATTTATTAAAGAATTAGCGGAATATGAGCGATTACTGGACGAGGTGGTTGCTACTGAAGACCAATTGTTGAAAACCCTATTTGGTTCTAAAGCTTATGGTGAAGTAATTATCGGCTATCTTGAGGAAAAACCGGTGAGTTTTGCTTTATTCTTCCATAATTACTCAACATTCTTAGCAAAACCAGGTCTTTATTTGGAAGATTTATATGTTAAGCCCGAGGCACGCGGTCAGGGAATAGGACAAATTATGTTGGCCTATCTTGCTAAGTTAGCAAAGGATAGAGGTTGTGGACGCTTTGAATGGTGGGTATTGGATTGGAATGAAACTGCTATTAAATTTTATGAAAGGCTCGGTGCCAAACCAATGGACGAGTGGACAGTGCATCGAGTCAGTGGCCAGGCATTGGATGAATTAGCTGCCAGCTATACTGAACTAGCACCGATACAATGCTAACTTGAATATTTTATTGCATTCAAGTAAATTGCCGTAACTCATTGGCTTAAGGCTTAACACGAATTATGCATCAAATTATTCAGACACTTTTTTTTATTGGATTTTTTGTTATCGCATTCATTATAGCATTACCTTGCCAGCGTCTTTTTAATATAAGTGACGATCAAGATCATCGATATAAGCATTTGGATGGCGTAAGAGGGTTAGCTGCATTGGGTGTTGTAGCATGTCATGTGAATCATCATCTACTTGCTTTTTTTGGTATCGCTGGCATACCCCTAATTGGAAATCGCATAGGGTTTATTAGTGTGCAGTTATTTTTTGCTTTAACTGCCTTCTTATTTACTAAAAAAGCATTAGAAAATAAACTCGACCCCGCTTCTTTCTATATGGCAAGAGTAAGACGAATAGTCCCTCTTTATCTTTTTGTTGCCTCAATGACCATTCTTGTATGTTTTTACCTGTCTATAAAAACATCGAATGAATTCCCTCTTCATTTTAAAGGAATTATCGATATATTTTCATATGGCTTTTTAGGTGATGGGGTACTCTACTTTGGTAGTATCAATGCATTGTCCTTTATTGGTATTGCATGGACTTTAAGTTATGAATGGAAATTTTATTTAGTCCTCCCCCCTTTGTATTTTCTATACCGTCAGTCCACATTCATGGCGATTACAATCGTTTTATCTGTTCTTCTATTAGCTTTTCGTGATTTTTACACTTTAGGCAATGCGTCATGGCCGTTTTTTATCATTGGAAGTTTTGGCGCATGGTTCATGTGTCATTATCCAAGCTTACAGGATTCAAAGATAAAACCCTTTTTAGGGACTATACCATTATTAGCGCTTCTCTTATCTCTCATATCACCGGGTCAATTCGATTTCAAACATTTTTTTCTAGCAGGTATTTTATTTCTCAGCATTCTCATCGCAAAACCTAAAATATTAACTTACAAGCCTTTACTCTTTCTTGGCCGGATAAGCTACAGTATTTATCTTCTTCAATACCTTGTAATATTCACCGTTCAGCAATTTACCTCAATGCATCCAGTGGCACTACTCACTCATCCAATACAAAAATTCATCGTTTGTTTTAGTATTGGCATTATATTAATCCCGGTAGCGACCCTTTCTTATAAGTTGATTGAATTGCCTGGGATGAAAGGGACTTTTTGGAGTCAATTTGCTTTCATAAAAAATTTAGTACGGAGAAGACATCGGTTACTCACTGAATAATTAAACATGGATCCCTGCCGGCTTAGGGATGATTGGTATTTAGACATCACTGTAGACTAGAAAATGCCCAAGAAATTAATTAATAAACTATCATTTTTTGGAATGAATTTTGAAGATGTTTTTACTGAAGAAAATATATTTACACGTGATTTAAAGAAAAGTGCATTAACAAAAAATCCCACTCCAATTCCTGAAATTGATTTAGTATACGTGCTCGCCGCAAGAACAACTGTTTTAAGTCAGATTGCCGATGTCGAGTTGATTCAACAAAATAAAAGAAAAGAAGAGGAATTCGATTGTGTAGATGACATTCATCGCCTGAAACTTGGTATTGAGATTGCCACCCAAGTATGTGCCCTGCGTGCCGGCAAAAAGCCTGAAAAATTAACTGAAAATGATTATGTCATTCCTATTTTTTATAATGGTAGAAAAATCCATAATGAAGACTTAAAAAAAGCCTTAAGAAATCCCCAACAGCAGCAAAAAATAGGTCTGGAGCCACTTCCCTATTATCCTGCACGATTATTTACAATCTCCCCTCTGTATCATCCCAGGAAAAACAACATAGGCCAAAATACCGTGGCACAGGCCCAATCGTTTCGCCATTATCTCGAACACCACGCTCATAAACATATTGCTGTTGTTTCCAGTGCCTTCCACCTCCCCCGCGCCGCAAGGACTTTTGGTCTGGACTCTCCTCAAATGGATGAGGCATTGGATCTGGAATCAGAATTAAGCCCATCTCATTCTCTGAGCGATGTACAGTTGTTCTTGTATGGTGTGCACAAAAACGAAGCTCGAAATGGCATCAAGATGGATCTTATCGGCGAAAATGATGCTATGAAGAACTACTCTTCTGGAGATAATCCATCTATTTCCAGATATCTCAGCAGGAATGTGTTTTTTACGAATGAGGACATTCTTGCATATAAAAGTTTTGCTCAAGCCCTATTCTGGAGCAAACATACGAAGACGGTCACTCAGCAAATAACTGCGACTGAAGAAACGCATGACACCATCACCTCTTTTGGGAAGTCCTAATCAAAGTCTTGGTGTCTTGATTGGTATTGGAGCCTATTATTTTAACCAAAGCTATCAATGAGCTAAAATCCTCATCAGAAGACTTGTGGATTTTTATAATAAATCCCCAATTTTTTTGCCATCCATCCATTATCTGGAAAAGTTGTTCCCGGCACTTCCCAAACGCCTGTTGCAAAAGCGCCAGCTCCCCACAAAATTGAAAATATATGCGCATTAACTGCTGCTTTTAATTGATCGGAATTATTATGGGCCCAATTAAAGTTGTTTAACGTCAAGCACTGACTCGCATTTTTGCCAGCACACACACTATAACCATTGGGTAAGTGAGCAATATCAACATTAATCCAGGAAGCGATATTGCTTAAATCTGGTTGTAAGTTTGAGTCACCAAAAAAATATACCGGCGCCGAACCCTCTTCATGAGCTTCTAATACAGGCTCATTTTGGGTAGGTATATGGGCAGCAGGAATTTGCCATAGCATGGCAGGTATGTAATTTTTACCTGCTTGTTGCCCTAGTCCTTCACTAATTTTTTTTGTCATCGTTAGAAAATTTTGCCATGCAGCATCATTGTAAAATGTTGCTTGATTCATGAGTAAACTGGGGAATTTACTGCTGTAATCATCAGCGCCATAACGATCAAAATAAATAAAATCAGGTTTATATTTACTGGTAAATAATTCAAAGCTCTTTAAATCAGCCAGAACCTTATCCACATAGGGTTGCACAGCAGTTGCTCCCTGATGAATCCACCATCCCCCTTCCGGCGCTGCAGAAATATTTTCATGAACGCCAAGAGCAACATGAGGCCCAAAGTATTTAGCTATCCAGTTTTGAGCTTGTAACCAACCATTAAAACTATCTGAGAAATCAGGGATGTTATTATTTGCAGTTGCCGCAGCACACTGAGGCATCACATAATCATTAATGCACGAGGAAAAAGCTTGCCCCGCAGTATAATTATCCGTTTTAGACTTTAACCATACTAATAAATCAGTTGGGGTAACACGGGCTATAACCGGTTTTTTATCCCAGCCATAAGTACAATTGGGTGTGTTCAAGGCATTGTAATCCATTTTTTTAGCCATCATGCAATAAGCATTCGCAACCGCTTGACCGACGGGTATATATAAAGACTGTACTGTTTCTACACGATTTGTATTTCCCAGGTAACCAAGCATATCTGGGTTTAATAAGATAGTGCCATAGGTTCCTGTCTTGCTGTATGCATTATCCTCTAACGTTTTAGACAAAAACATGAGATTAAAGAAATGTTTCGTCAGATCGTCTAAATGGGTCACACTCTCTGTATTCCAGCCTCCGCTGAGTTGCCAGCCATATTCAACTAACACAGGATTAACAGGGTGGCCAGTATTCATTTTTATATTTTTGGCCATGTTGATCATATTCCAAATTTTATAAGGAGTTTCTATTTTTCCAGGATCCCCGTCGCCACCAGCACCATTGTAGGTAAACACTGAATCGATGCGAATATTAGTCGGTTCTTGCGGTGCTCCGTTTGTTATGGTTCCCATGGCTAAGTAGTTTGGCCATCCAGAAACAATGGCATTATTTTTAGTTTGAGCGTACACAAGACTCGAGGAGATTATTGCAAAAAGAAACAAAAAATTAGGAACCATTTTTTTCATTGAATACTTCCAAAGATAAAAAATATTCAAATTATACTATAATTGTCCAACTTAATCCAAAAATTGATTATGACCTTATTATCGCCACTGCAATAAAATTTATTTTTATAACACCCACCGATAAATCCTGGTTGCAAGCAATAAGGATCTCCATTTTATTTTCTCAATTACAAGGTACGCTCTGAGGCCTTGTTTTCATTAATTGTCTTTTCGAGGATTGCTTTTTTATCTGGCCATTGCTGAATTAATGACTTGTTCAATTGGGAACAATGTTCAGCTAGCCAAGGCCCCACTTGCACCAAGAGCAACGGTATTTTAGGTTTGACGCATGCTTCAAATTCTTTCCGCGCTTCTTTTTTACACAGATCCTTATTTTCGAGGCAGTTTTTTATAATATCATCGGTTAATTGCCGCCAATTTTCCGGTGGAGCCACTCCTAAAAAAGAATCAGTCATGATTTTTGATAAAATATTGTGGCTCATCGATGTAAATTTTGGGGGATCAATTTTTTCTTCGCAAAACTCATGCCGTAGAAGTTCATTGACTTGTTTTCCAATCCGCTCGATTTCATTTATGTTGAAACAGGGGGTTAAATTAGTACCCGCTTGTGGGACAGGTTTTGCACTGAGTAAATTGCTGCTTAAAACAAGACCTAGACATAGTAATATCCTTATCATGTTTTCATCCTTAATTAATACCCTTAAATGAATATAGAAGAAAAATCAGAAACATGCTATTTCACGAGGTTATAGCGACTATGCGCCTACCTGCGCTAAATTAAAATTCAGACGAAACGATCTTCTTCTGTGATTCAATAAAATTCTGATATTGTTTCTCGATTAAAAGAGCGAGGTTTAAATCCTTAATTTGTATTGACCACTGCGTCCCCACACATGAACGAGGAAAGGTTTGGTACTTATTATGAGGAAACCGTTTTACCATTAGAACGATCATTAAGAGAGAAACTTGCCCCCAAATTACAGATCAAAAACAGAAACAACGCTCCACCATTAAAGTAACCAATTTAATGGCAAGACCCATAGAGCACACTTAAGAACACTTTATGGAACAGATACTCGAACAAATTTGGAACTGTAGAACATCCGAAGAACGTTGATGCATGCAGCATACAAGCAACTAAGCAAAGAGCCCCTTGCTTTAAAGCTAGATGAACATCATATGCAATTGATGGAAATACACTCGCAGTTATCAAGTTTTAAAACTCGCTTCCAAACTTTCTTCAACAAATTAATTAATCCGAAAGATAAAGAGGTAGACCTGCCAAAGTGACTACAGATGTGAATAAATCAATAAGTTGCAGTGGTCATGATGGGCAGCAAACAAATTACGGCCAGTGTTCTGCATGGGTTTCAGCTATCTGCTAAACTCATCTGCAGAGGGAGGCTCTGATGACCACAACATTTTTATTTTAAAATTACCCTCATCTGAATCAGACGATATGGCTAAACTCCCATCTTCCAAGGTCTTAAGGCTGAAGGTAATTTTGAGCTCCTTGGGTTTCTTCTTTGTCGGAATTTTATCGACTGAATCAACAAAGAAACGAATGACTTCGGGTAACACAGATAAGGAGTCTTTAAAATTACCGCTACCCTCTCCCGTGCTTCCTTCCTCTACTTCAATGAGTATAGAAGTATTGCTTCCAGCAAATGATTTATATTTAGGCATCGTCGTCGTCATCCTCAGTAGTGCCAGCTTCAAGATCCGGCAATTCCATATCACTTTGCAACCATACCAGCGTGGTTGGAACCTTAAACATCCAGGCCTCAGGGTCATCCGGTGCGATAACTATATCCTCGTTAATATCACCAATCATGCTTTCATTTTGTAATTCAGCAACATAGTCTTTATAGAGTTTAAATTCAGACTCTGTATTATCTTCTACGCCGGGGGCCACAACTGTTCCGGAAGGGTCAGGGGGATCAAATTGCGGTACATCACCTCCAGGCCACATTTTACCGGTCAGTTGATAAAAGAGGATGGCTTTGGTTGCCTCAATGCGCACAGGAACAAGCACGCGCGCAGCACCAGCACGTAAAAAATCTGCAAATAAAGGGTCGTTATCTTTAATTGGATAAATATCAAGCCAATATTTTTTACGCCCCCAGTAGTAAGGATAAAACTCATAGGTCATGTTCTTCCAATCAAATGATTGTTCCAAAAATTGGATTTCTGGAGTCATTTCTAAAGCATTATCAACATGAATTTCTGGGTAATTATTGGGGACATTCGCGTTGGTGTTGTGAGTTATTCCAGGTACGGCATTATATTTAAAACCAGTCCAGAGGGTAATACACCCTTTTTTTAGTTCCTCTTTTTCAATAGTGCGATTAAGAAGAGGATTGTTTCCGCCAATTTCAACACCCTCTTGCACTTGTGCTGCTGCAAGACGCTCTTCATATTCAAGCCTTTTTTTATTATAGGCAGCCATAATCGTCTGATAGGTTTTAAGCCGCCATTCATCTTCATATTCCTGGGTTAATTTGCAAACGATCGCAATGCTTATCATCAGGGAACCAATTCCATGCCCCCGTACACCAATAGGAAACATGCCGCTAATAGCGGGTATGCTTAAACCATTTGAAGTGGATTCCCCCTCATCACGACTCAGCACATGCACAGACCGATGGATGGAAAAACGATAAACGTCTCCTGCTCCGCCAAAGGTATAATACCAAGAGCTGTTACCGTAAACGTATCCGGGAGGAATTTCCAATTCGCTGTCTGTAAATACCCATTGTTCTTCTGCAGTTAATTCCCGACCCAGGACCCGTGAAACAATCACTTCTTTTCTCGGTGGAGGTGCAATTTCATCTGCACCATAGCTCTGCGCTAAAGCAAGATAGTTGGTACGGGTAATATGATGGGGACCTAGAGGTTCATTTGACCCCGGATCGACTGGCGGCAGGGGCTCTTCAGGGAGTATTTCATTATCAAGTGTATGATGTCGTGAAAAAATATAAAATGCGGCGGGTTCGGGTACCATAAATTCATAATATAAACGTTTACCATAGTTCACGACTTTAGCTCGGTAATATTTATCAACCCAACGATAAATACCACTTTTATTTTCGCCATCCGTATTCTCAAACTGATGATAGTTTTTTTCTTCAAATTCATCTAAAGTTCGGATTACTCGTTCTTCCCGAACACGCTCAACCAAGCTTTCTAAAGAGTGTTCCACTACTTCCTTGGCATAATTGACGGCATTAAGATCAGACTCAGTTTTGGAATTGCTCGTTGAAAATTGTGTTGAGACACCGATTTGCACAGGCCCAAACCCAGCCGAAATTTCAGCACCGACCTGAAAACGTGTTTCAGATTGAATGGTTTTTTGAGTTTCCTGCTGCATTTCAAAGCGCTCGGTAGTTTGCAGATCACGCTTACTCTCTTCCGTGCGTTCAAACTCACTGCTTATGGTTTCTTCCATTTGTCGTAAACGACGGTGATGACGGCCACGGCTTTCTGTCGCCATGACATTCTCGATATGAGCAACTTCTCCAGCAGCATAGCGGACGAGGGTTTGCTTTACCACCTTTAGATCGGCAATGCCAATGGGTTTAATCTTCGGTTTGGTCATTTGTTGCATCCTTTCTACGTACGATTACAGGGACACCCCTAACCAATGTAACTCGTTTTGTATACTCTAATTTAAAAACTTCACTCTCCAGTTCCGCTTCCTGTCTTTCTAATAAGGCACTGAGTTGGGTTGCGTCATGCGTATCCAGGGAGATACCCAAACGTTCTAAAGTCTTTGCTGCATCGCTGCCAATTTCCTTAGCTGTAAGTATCCAGGGTGCTTTTTTCGTACTTATTGAGCCCCCAGAATCTGGAATAGGTTTTGTTTTTTCTGATTCTTCTTTTTCTGTAACTTCAGCCAATTTGGCGTGAAATACTTTGACGATTTGGGTACGTGTTGCCTGTAATTGTGCGATTGCTTTTCTTGCATCAGCAATTTTATTGCTGATGCTCAATGGAATTGAGCTACTGCCTGTATTCTGCTCCGACTCTTTAGTATCTTCTGTTGTTACTGCCTGCACCAATTGATTGGGCACAGCGAAAGACCATTTATTAAAATCGTTGATTAACTCTTTGAAATCATCTCCAGCCACCAATCGTTCTAAAAAATGCCAGAATCTAAGCCAGAATTCGAGTACAGGGCGATCTTGGGCGCGTCGATCGATTAAGGTAATATTACTGTAATAGCTATGCCACAATAGTTCTTTTAGCTGCTTAAATTCCTTACTCCCTATAAAATTTTCCAGGGAATCAAAGCTCGAATTAATTTGTTTTAATAAGGGATTGAAAAAGGATTTGAATTGAGTTTCATTTTCAGAGATTTTCAAAAACCTCAGAATTTCTGCGTGCCTAGCTAAAAAAGGTTGCCAATTGGGGGCACGTAAAAAATAAGTGGATGAGTCCATAAAATCATTGGAAACACGGCGACGTGCGTCCTCCAAAGAAACATTATTTGTTGCCAGCCCTGTTATACGATTCACCCATTGGTGACTATCAAAATTAATCGTACGCCTTGGTGTTGATTCCTCAATATCAGGGTTTCGGATCACAGCGAATTTGAATAAAATTTCCGTTTTCATCATTTTGAAGTATGTCTCATCATGAGACTTTATAGTCCATAATGAACAAGTATAGTTCGCAAAAAGGATTTTTCAAACAACAGGATAAGGATATGACTGCTTACGAAAATTTTTCAGCCGAAATAAGTAAGAATAAAATCAAATTAAATTTTGTCTATATTTTAAGCGGAAAAAAACTGGTTATTGAGCTAAGTGATTTACGTGGCGCACAGGCACAAGGACGAATGCCGGCTTATTATCAATATTTGGAACCTACATCTGATCGACCGTATGCCATTTTTAAAATCATAGCAGGGCCTGGCGTAAGTATTACGTTCAGCGGATATCCACCTGAGCCTTATGAAGCCAATTCATTTTATCCTTTAATTGAGATCATTAGAGTACAAGATCCTGAACTCGTGCCTACCATTGGCACAGATTTTAATACCCATAACTTGCTTGGCGAATTCCAAGTAAATCCGCCTGAACCGCCACAAGGTAAAGATGTTGGCGATCTTAAGAAGTGGTATCTGTATTCGATACCCTCCAGTAATTTTTTTACGCTTTCACCACTTAGTAATGGAATTATTATTCGCCATCAGCAATCAAAGCAGGATTTGATTATAACCGTACCACGTCATAGTGGTGATATAGAGTTTTTAGATTTGTTAAACCAGGTTGATCAAGTGCATTCGGATGCACAATTTGCCTTTCAGATTAATGCAAAAGGAAGCATGGATGCCAAGCGCGGAAATAAATTTAGTAATATACCTCTGCTCGAAATAGTGAAAACACCCGCTGTTAAAATCGAATTAGTACGGGAACCCATTTATTATACTCCCGGCAATGTATTGCTCGGTGGTAAAAAAACCTCAAGTGCCGGGAGTTTTTTTGAAATTTATGAAACAGAAAAAATAGCGAATGTCCCCACGCAAGGGCTGAAATTTAATGAGATTAAATCCTACTGGCAACACCTTAATCCGAAGACAATCCCAATTATTCAACCGATAGTACTTAGTCCTGAGCTAACGGCCATCGATTTGGCCGTTCGTTTTATACCCGCTATTGGGGATGTAGTTGATATTGCTGAATTTACCAAAGGTTGGTATAGCGGCCGTGATTTATACGGTCGAAAACTATCGAGTACAGAAATTGCAATACTTGGTCTCGGAGCACTGCTTCCCTTCGCCGCAAGCGGTGCTGCCCGCAGTGTTGCCGTATTAAGACGCTCTTTTGGGCGTAGAGCAGAAAAAACAGCACAATTACTAGAAAAAATAAAAAAAGGTGGAGTAAATGCAGAAGATGCGAAATTGATTCGCGAAACAGAAAAAAGAATCAAGAAAGGGCTTGCAGCGACCGCGCAACAAGTGGAAGAACTGAGCAGAATCTATAAAAAAATTAAAAGCGAACCACCCACTGTTGATGAGCTACTCAATGTAGATGGCACGGGATTTATGCATAGTGAGCTGCAAGAGGCTTATCGTGCCTATACAAAAGGTAAATCAAGCCCTGAAAGCCCCCGCAAATGGGCCCTGGGTAAAACGCGAAATCCTGAGGCAATAAAGCTACTCAAAGGTTTTTTAGGAAGCGACTATGTAAGACGCGCCAAGTATAAACTAAGACAAACACAGCATCTTATTAATAATTTTGAAGTGCCACGGCCAATGGACTTGTCAGATGACGAAGCTATGCAATTATTAGCGAAATTCTTCAAGCAACCCCAAAAACTTACAGAGCGGCTTGATGATATCTTTCCAACTACTTTTGCCGGCATTAATCCTAAAGAGGTATTAAAAACGTATCGAATTCGCACAGCCACCGTCACTCAAGGGAGTTTCAATGTTCTTAAAGGCAATTTAGCGGAAATTCTTTCAAAAGAAATCAAACTAAAACATCTTGATGAAATACGCAAAGCGGTACCCGATGCCAAACTGATTAGCGGCCTTAAAATTCAATTAATGGAAAATGGGAAACTCAATCCAGAAAAATTATTTGCTGATGATGTAATCGCTGTCATTGAAAAAGGCAATTTAAGAATTCTCAAATTGTATGAGGTAAAATCAGGTTTTCGAGGGGGGCACGAAGCAACCGAGCAGATTTTTGACTGGATAGAAGGGCGCTTGCCTCATGCAGAAGGCAGCAGATTGCTTCTGCCCAATGGCCAACACTTTACCTACGATCCTGGCAGTATGGGAAAAGGCCGTGTCATTGGCCTAAACAACGCTCCTCGTTGCATTATAACAGCGAAAGGTGCGTCGCATTTAGGAGTGGATTCCAGCATGCAAGTAGCTGCAAGAACAGAGCGTATCGAACTTGATATCACCTCAAAGCAAATGGAAGAAAAGTTGAAGAAACAATTTTTCACGGAATATCTTGAAGAAGTTGCTCGCAGGAAACAGTTGGCTGATTTTAGTCAAGAATTTATGGATGAATTAGCAAGTAGAAAAATAAGAACAGAGTTTAGTAATGAATATCAGGAACAATTGGCTCGTAAAAAATCAAGTGAAATCCTGGTGGATGTTATCCCTGTACCACAAGTGGAATACCTTGAAGATGTGACCTCCTCCCAACTTGATTATCTTGTTGCAGAAATTTTCAGCAAGGTCACGATAAAGTAAGAGAACCGCACACTTTTTTGACCCAAAAACTGTTCATTCAGCCTCTTGCTGAATTAACGAAATATAATGTCGCTATCATCAGATTTTATCTCACGAGAAAAACCACGCCCATGAGCAAGATCGCATAAATCCTTAGTTTTTTCCTTTAAACAATGTGCTAGAGAAAGCTTTTTTTGCAAAAACCGACTGGTATTTATGGCTTCTTTCGAATCGTCGTGTGCCCAATACGCCATAGTCATTAGAAAAATAAGTGTCAAGCCTGTTTCTTCAATAGCGCGGTGGTAATAAGTCGCTGAGCGTTGCGCTGCTTCTCTCCACCATTGTACTGTTCTGCTCACTCGCAAAAGCGCAGGAAATTGCACATGAATATGCCCCACCTCCAGCTGTGACCAAAGCATTTGTCTCACAACATTACGATGGGTTTGCAACACTTGAAACCAAGACATTAAGAGTTTATGTAAACG
The DNA here is from genome assembly GCF_001467945.1 of Legionella parisiensis. Classification (GTDB taxonomy): domain Bacteria; phylum Pseudomonadota; class Gammaproteobacteria; order Legionellales; family Legionellaceae; genus Legionella; species Legionella parisiensis. Next base: position 639,582 of record NZ_LNYQ01000012.1, on the reverse strand, counting down.
CTCAGGGGTATTTAGCCCTATCATTTCTGGCTGCTCGGCCCTTGCTAACATTGCTTTGTCCGCCCTATCGAAAAAAGCATCTATCAATTCATTCTTTTCACGGAAACAAGAACGAATATCCTCTAGATTAACGTTAAGTCGTTTGGCGATATCAAAGAGCCTCACGTTCTCCCATGAAGTCTGCTCCGCAAGAGAGAGCGCAGCATTTACAATTTCATTGGCGGTTACATGCACTTTTTTCATAATTAAAATCCTTTTTCTCAAACTCTATACTATAGGTATAGGAGCAATTTACTGCCTTCTCAACTTAAAACACGCAGTCATGACATGAGTTAATTTTTCAAACTGCTACAAAGTGAGTGCTGTACTATGATAATCAATCAAAAGTACACTATGTCTTCCTATGAGCTAGACAAATCAACATTTATTACAGGAACGATTGTTATAATTTCTTGTGCACTTGTTAGCCTTGGCTAACTTGCTGCAATGTTCTGTGCAAGTGGCATATTTTCCTTTTGAGCACGCGATAAGATCATAATCAATAAAAATACGCCTTTAAGATCATAGACTTATGAAAAAGACTTATGAGGATCAATAACAAATTTTTTTGGTGCTCCATGGTCAAATTCAACGTAAGCACGGGGTGCCTCATCTAAAGTAATAACAGAAACATTGACCGCTTTTGCTATTGGAAGCCGGTCGTTTAAAATAGCCATCATTAAACCATAATTATATTTCATTACTGGCGTCTGGCCTGTAGCAAACGACAATGATTTGGCCCAACCTGTACCCAAGTGCAAACTTAAAATACCTTTTTTTGCTGCTTTGTCTACCGCACCTGGATCTGCTGTGACATATAAACCAGGGATCCCAATAGCACCAGCAGCCCGGGTTACCTCCATCAATTGATTGAGAACCACAGCAGGTTCCTCAATCGTTTTTCCATCTGCATCGTGACCTCTCGCTTCAAAACCAACGCAGTCAATAGCACAGTCAACTTCAGGTACCCCTAAAATTTGCTGAATTTGTTCGCGCATAGGCACATCCAAAGAGGGATTGACCGTTTGACAGCCAAAGCTTTTGGCATGAGCTAGCCGATCTTCGTTGACATCACTAATAATGACCACAGCTGCGCCAAGGAACAATGCAGAAGCAGCTGCAGCAAGACCAACAGGGCCTGCGCCCGATATAAAGACCGTTGAGCCTGATTTAACACCCGCGTTGATACAGCCGTGGTAACCAGTAGGTAAAATATCAGACAGACACGTTAAATCACGAATTTTTGCTAGAGCCTGATCTTTATCAGGAAATTTTAATAAATTAAAATCTGCATACGGAATCATGACATATTCTGCTTGCCCCCCAATCCAGCCGCCGAGATCGACATAGCCATAGGCACCTCCTGCACGCGAGTCATTCACATTGAGGCATACGTCCGTGAATTGCTCTTTGCAATTTCTACAACGTCCACAGGCCACATTAAAGGGAACAGAACAAAGATCACCTATTTTTATAAACTCAACATCGGATCCGGCTTCAATCACTTCACCGGTAATTTCATGCCCTAAAATCATTCCTGCTGGAGCTGTCGTTCTTCCTCTCACCATATGCTGATCACTACCACAAATATTAGTAGATATCACTTTGAGTATTACTGCATGATTGATTTTTTTTCCTTTAGGATTAACGAATTTGGGGAAATCGATTGCATCAACTCGAACAGTTCCTTTACCGGTATAAATAACACCGCGATTTGTTTGCATTCCATGCTCCTTAAAGATTAGGTATTAAATTTTTTGATAAAAATCGAATAAAATTTCATTCCGTTCAAACACCTTCGGCTCCTCATTTAATTTTAGCTCTTTTTGTCTTGTTTTCTATCATTTTGTTCACAGGATTATACGCTGTATCTTACCTTCCACACTTTATGCGCAGAAGACAGCTCCTATATCCAGGCACAACCGACTGGATGCCCGTGCATAAAGCACGGCAAATAGGGCAAAGATAAGTAACAGAGTAAACACTTCCAATAGTAAGTAGCAAAAAATATTTACTACAATCATTAGTGTACTAAGATATAGATATATATATTTATCCTCTATGCAGGTACGTTATGGAAAACTATTTGATAAAAACCCCGCATCTTGGTTTGCGCTTAATTAAAAAAGGGGATGACAAGCATTTAAAGCGTATAGAAAGAGATCCCGCAGTTAAAGAGTTTTTTCCTGAAGGTTTGTTAAACGATAAAGACATCAAGGATTATATTGACGAATGTCTGGTTGATTACCAAGAGAAGCGTTTACCATGTTTTGTTATTTTTAAGCTATCTAATGACGAATTCGTAGGGGAATCCTATTTCAACCAGCTGGAGTCTGGAGAAATAAAAGTAGGATATCTCTTACATCAAAAATTTTGGCATAAAGGGTACGCAACAGAAATATTAAAAGCGCTTTTGCGCTGGGCAAGGGAGAATATCGAGACAAAATATATCATCGCCTATGCCGACAGAAAGAATACTGCTTCATTCAGGGTCATGCAAAAATGCGGTATGAAGTATTATAAAAAAGGGCACTATAAGGATATGGCTTGTTATTTTTACCGCATTCGTAATCAATAAATTTGAATCTGTTTACATTTCACTCCCTTGGGGAGCTACACAGAAAAAAGTGATTACATTCTTTAGTACTTTTTCACAGAGGTTAAGTTGTTCAATCGTTATAAATTCATTTGGATTATGTGCCTGTTTAATATCACCAGGACCACAAATCACAGTAGGGATATGTGCATTTTGAATGATTCCTGCTTCTGTTCCATAAGAAACTTTTAATCGCTCCTGTATTCCGGTCACAGCACGAACTATCCTCGTGATCGATGAGTCCTCAAGAGCACGAAATCCAGATGCATCAGAGGTTTCATCAAAATAAATCATTGCTTCGGAGTAGGTTTTTCTCATCTCAGGCAGCAGCTCATTATGAATATAATTTTCAATTTGACTGCGAAAATTTTCAATGAGAAATTGATTGATATAACGCACTTCAAGAATAAATTCACACACTCCGGGAATTACATTTGTTGCATTGCCGCCACTAACAATATTAACGGTTATCGTACTGAATGGACAATCATAATCATTATCAAACGGCCCATTTTCTTTTACATAACGAGCAATAGAATTAATATAAGAAATTAAACGACTTCCATACTCGATTGCATTACATCCTTCAAAAGCAAGGGAAGAGTGAGCTGCTTTTCCCTGTACCTGACAATGGTAAAGCTTTCTGGATTTTCCGCCTATTATTGGTCGCATATTAGAAGGCTCACCAACAATACATCCCTCAGGACGAATGTCATGTTTTTTAAGAAAATCAATTACATAATTCACGCCGATACAACCTATTTCTTCATCACAGGTAAATGAAAAGTGTATCGGCTTCAACAGGTTCAACTTTTTAAACTCGGGAACAAGAGCGAGAATGACCGCAAGAAATCCCTTCATATCACATGCCCCACGACCATAAATTTTATTATCAGACTCTGTGGCTACAAAAGGATCTGTATTCCATATTTGCCCTCCTACAGGAACCACATCAGTATGACCTGAAAGAAGAATACCTCCTTCTTTTTGATTATTTCTTGCAGGAATTGTTGCAAATAAATTAACTCTGGATTCTGTCGGTCCAGGTATAATTTTCGAATAAATGTGATGTAATTTAAACCAGTTATCAATGCTTTCAATGAGCTCCAAATTCGAAGTCTTAGAAATCGAATTGAAACGGATAAGCCGATCCAACCATTGTAACGTATCCATTACCATCCTTGATTGAATAATTAATAATCAATGTGGACCACAAAATATAGCGTGTCAAGCAGTTGTACTCGCATACACGTCAAAATAAGCGTGTACAAAAACTGAAAATTATCATTAATACTAAGCAATAAATCGCTGCATCATCCTTTATATAGATTATAATTAACCAAAAGGAATTATTTTCGCGAGGAGATTTATGAAAAATCTTCGTTTTAAAAAATCTACAGTTGGATCAATTGGTGTTGAATTGGAACTTCAACTTATTGATCCGAAATCTTATTCGTTAATTTCCAAAGCCAAGGATCTGATTAGAAATATTAAAACCGGTCCGAATCAAGTAAGAATCAAACCTGAGATAACGCAAAGTATGATTGAAATTAATACCTCGATTCATCTGTCGCCACAAACCATGCTTCAGGAATTATTTGAATTAAAAGCCTATTTGTTAGAGCAAGCATCGAGCCTTGGAATTACTATGTGCGGTGGTGGAAGTCATCCTTTTCAAAGCTGGGCCATGCAGAAGATATTCCCTACATTAAGGTATAAAAATATTTCAAGACGATACCGCTTTTTATCCCAAATGGCGACCGAATTTGGTCAGCATATCCACATAGGCTGCGGTAACTCGGAGAATGCACTTTACCTTACCCACGCGCTTTCGCGATATGTGCCTCAATTAATTGCCCTATCCGCCTCTTCGCCTTTTTACCAGAGTGTCAATACTAACTTTTGTTCATCCCGCTCTATCATGTTCAATGCATTTCCATTAAGCGGGGCTATACCCTACTTAATCAATTGGAACGAATTCTCGGACTATTTTTATAAAATGCGGCACCTGGGTATTGTCACATCCATGAAAGACTTTTATTGGGATATCAGACCAAAACCCGAATTTGGCACAGTTGAAATAAGGGTTTTCGATGCTCCCTTAAGCATCAAAAAAGTCGTTTTAATTACCGCCTATATTCAAGCTCTGGCCATTTATTTATTAGAAGAAAGGCCCACGCAAGTAAGCAATGATTTATATTATCTCTATAATCAAAACCGATTTGAGGCCAGTCGTTATGGTTTCGACGGTACTTTTATTAATCCTTATACAATGAAACATGGTTTAATTGTTGACGATATATTTGATACGGTTGAGAAAATAAAAAAATATACGAGTCAATTAGGAAATACTGACTATGTAGCTCAATTATCGGATGACGTAACCAATAAAATTAATGATTCCTTTTTGCTACTACAAATATTGAAAAAAGTAGGCTCCTTACCTAAAGTTGTTGAAGAGCAATGCAGAATATGGTCCGAAGAGATGAATCAGCAAGAATATCATTACTGAGGATATATCAATGGATACTATGGTGATTGAATCAGATGAGAACGAGTTAAATCTTAATAGGCAGCTGACCGATAGCATAGGTGACTTTCTGAATCCGATTGAGCTGGAGCTCCTGCTGAAACACGCCAAAATTTCTTCATTCACTGCAGGTGAAACTATTGTACATCAAGGAAATGAAACCGATGGAATCTATGTCATCCTTGAAGGGGCGGTGCGTATAACCGCACAAATAATGAGCGGGGGCGTCACCAATATGGAAATACTTCAGCCAGGCCATTTTTTTACGGTAAATAGTCTTATTGAAAATACAGCTGCCTCTACATCCTTTATCGCATCCGATGCAGTTCTCTGTATCCATATATCAAATAGTTACTTTGAATTGCTTGCTGATGATTTTCCAGAAACTCGTTATAAGATATTACGGGTGGTTGCACAACAGATTTGTAACAGCTTAAAAACAACACATGACATCATTACTTCATTTATTTCTAATTCGGATATGACGAGTTTGTCATTTTTTGAAAGAATTATTCATTCATTAAATCAACCCAAGAAAATTATTTTTGAAGAAAGTAATATCAATAAGAGAGAAATAGAGAATCTACTTGCACTTAAATCATTTACTCAAGATGAAATTGCTATCTTACTCAAACATTTCATTATTTTGAATGCACCAAAAAATTGCAAACTGGTCAATGAAGGAGATAACACTGCCTCATGCTATCTGGTTATTTATGGTGCAATTCAATCCTGCATCATAAAAGACAGTAAACTCGCAAAACTATCGGTGATTGGCCCAGGAACATTAATTGCCAGCATAGGTTGCATTGAAAATAATGTATTGTTTAATTTTACATATGTTACCTGCGAACATACCGTTTTATGCAAGTTGTCTGAGGCAACCATACAACGGATTAAAGAAAACAATCCTCTGCTTTGGTATAAACTGTTTAATTTAATTTTTAGCTCGCTGGTAGCTCTGAAAAAATCCATTTATAAACTGGACATAAGACTCCACATAGAGAACTATAATAGGTAACATGATATGTGCAGAATATTAACCTACCTTGGTAAACCGATCCTGGTTGAAGAACTGCTCTATAAGCCAGATAATTCATTTATCAAACAAAGTTATAATCCCAAATATATGTCCCATTTACTTAATCTGGCAGGATTTGGTATGGCCGCATGGGACCATACATCACCAAACCCCCAATTGCCTTATTTATACAAGACAACGCAGTTGCCTTTTTACGATGGTAATCTGTATAACCTCGCCTCTAAAATTTCGCCTTATTGTCTATTAGCGCATTTACGCGGAGTTTCTTATCACGAAAAACAGATCATCTCAAATCAAAATGTACATCCATTCATTTTTTCAGGTTCGAATGTGGTGCTTGCTCATAATGGCTCGTTAAGCGATTTTGAACTCATGCGTTACGATTTACTCGAATATATTGATCCTGAATATGAAAAACATATTCATGGAACTACGGATAGCGAATGGATTTATTCTATTTTTTTATCTCAACTGCCTAATCGTGCAGGAAATTACGAAACTGAAGATATTATTAAGGCAATTATTGAAACTTTAAAAATACTTCATCATGTTCGTCAAAAAAGAAATATAAAAATTAATTCACCGGTTAATCTATTTATAACAAATGGCGAATTTATTGCTGCTACCCGATTTGTGCTGGATTATGGATGGCCAGAACCCGATGATCCATCTCCCTCTGCCCACTCCGGCTATCACTCATTATGGTATACCTTCGGCGATAGTTATGGGTTGTATGATAACGAATACAAAATGAAAGCAGGTACTAAAAAAAGCATAATTATATCATCTGAACCTTTGACTGAGGACACAACTACTTGGCTTGAGGTTCCCGAATATACTCTTGTTGTCGCAAGACAAGTTGGAGATGAAATTAATATTACCTCTCAAGATATTAACTTATAATTTCAGCCCCTGAGCAAGGAGTTATCTGGTAAATCCTGGTTGCAGGCAACCAGGATAAGCTTGGTTTTAGATAAACATCTGATTTCGAGTTTCCACTTTATCATTTGTTTGTTTCAACACAGATAAAGATGCAGGTTGCCAGAACATATCTCGGGGTAAAAAAGCAGATGGAGTTTTGTATTGCTTTAAGGTTTGCTCTTCTTTATCAATTAACAGGTCAATTAATACATCATTTGCGCTGGTTTGTGGACGGCGCAGTGCTGCGAATGTGGACGAGACTCTTATTTTTTCATTCAGCGGTTTAATCTGATTTTCGTAATTTTCCAGTTGTTTTACCAGATCAAATGTATCGCTTGAAATGGATGATTTTAAATAGTTACTCAGGCACAGATCTGAATCCAATTCAAGAAATACTTTGACATCAAATTCATCACGTAATTTTTTATCCAAAAAAATATCTGGCCCAAAAACGATGACATCGCCCTGCTCACTCTCTATAGCAGATAATAATGAATGGATAGAATTATATGCAGAACTATCAATTAAGGTAGTGTTCTTTTTATTTAATAAAGAATAACATTGTTCACTGAACGCCTTATAATCACTACCTACAGGACCACAAACAGCCAATATTGTCATTGAAATCACCATGATGAGTAAAAAAGCGGCAAGTATACTGCTTTATGAATCACTTTGAAACTATCCAATCAAATTATTACTTTGCAGGTTGAATCGTTTGACCTAATACAAGAGACTGGATAAGCACAGAGCTTGGTTGGTAGCTTGCAACCATGATTTAACTTTCCCTAAAGTGCTGCTAACGCCATTAAATTAATATATGAATTCACAATCTTATAGATATATAATAGGGAAAATGCTCAACCACTTTTAAAAAATGATTACTCTCATCACTGGTGCTTCAAGAGGAATTGGCAAAGCGTTAGCGTTGGAGTTTGCAAACCACGGCCATGATTTAATTTTAACCGCGCGCAATCAAAATTTATTGGAAGAGCTCGCTGATCAAATTAAAGAAAAGTATTCAGTCAAAGTAAATGTCATTGTATTGGATCTCAGCACACCCGGATCAGCTGATGATTTAATCAATCAAATCGAGACACTGAATATAGAAGTCGATTGTTTAGTGAATAACGCGGGCATAGGTTATCTTGGTGACTTCATTTCTATGGATGCCGAGTATTTAAAAGCGTTGATGCAACTCAATATGGCAACATTGACAATGCTCACTTATTATTTTGCCAAAAAATTTGTTCACAAAGGCAAGGGCAAGATACTCCAGGTGGCGTCTACTGCGGCCTTTCAACCAGGCCCTTTCATGTCGGCATATTACGCATCAAAAAGCTATGTGGCCTCTTTTTCGGAAGCGCTGGCTTATGAATTAAAAGGAACAGGAGTTACCCTTTCCATCCTCTGTCCGGGCCCTACTCAGTCAGATTTTTTTAAAGAAGCAGGAATGGAGAATAGCTTTTTAGCCAGGGGCTTCATTGGGATAAAATCTACAGAGCAAATTGCCAAAGCCGCCTATCAAGGCTTTAAGAAAAACAAACTTTTTATTATTCCAGGTATCATGAGTAAAATACTCGCTTCCTCCGCTAAATATACTCCTGATGCACTAAGTCTTAGAATTGCCGCTTTTCTTCATAGACGCAATCAGGAAAATACCTGATAACACTAGCAGCTAGACTACGTGCCAGCGGCGCCGCCAACACGAAAGTATTCATTGAAGACTGCTGGATAGATGGGAATTTCGCGGGCAATGCCCGGGTCATCCTGTACTCATCAACATTTAATGCTGTTCAAAATAATCGGGGGGTACGCCGTAAATAGAACAAAGCATGGGTTTATCTAATTTTTTTTCCCAGACAGGATTTTTAAGAACCTCCATTGCATTTTCATAACCTGTATTCATGCGATAATTAACTGCGGAGCGAACGAAGTTATAGTCTTTGAATGAATGAGTAAAGGGAGAGCCCCGATAAATTATATGCACCACACTGAAATGTTTGCTATGTCCCAATTCGAGTATTTTCTGAACGTCAGGATCTTTCCTTGCCTCCGGACTTAATTTTTCACCCAGAAACTGAATAGCCGCTTGCAAGTTTTGGCGGCTAGTATAAACATTAGTGAGTCGTCGTGAGTGACTGGCATAACGTATGTCTTTTTGCCTTTCTTCAAGTTCATCCATCGTTTGCGGCAATCGTCCTTGCAGACTAAAACAATCCACTACAAAACATAATGTATCCAATTCGGGTAGAGCATCCAGAACTGTCACAAGAGGCGTATTCGCATAGATACCACCGTCCCAATAATAATCATCACCGATTTTAACTGCGGGAAGGCCTGGGGGGAGTGCGCCGCTTGCCATGATATGCTCAGGAGTGATGGTAATTTTTTGATTATTAAAAAACTCCATCTCCCCCGATACCACATTAACCGCTCCCAAACAGAGGGTGACTTTTTTATCATTAATGCGATCAAAATCAATTAAACTTTCCAATGTTGTTTTGAGAAAGGAGGTATCATAATAGCTGAGTTTATCCGGTGTATCATAGGATAACGGCGATGGTGGAAAGGGACGGGGTTTAAAAAAGCCCTCCAGACCATTAAAGATCGTATTCATAGCACCCACGCGGTTATGAAAATGATGTAACAAATTTGGAACTTCAGCCTCATAAAATACATCGGTCCATATTTTAGGTACAATCGTATTCCAAAATGCAGTTAATTTTTCAATTTGCTGGTTTCTTGGATTCCCGGCAATAATCGCGCTGTTAATGGCTCCTATAGATACTCCCGCCAGAAAATTAGGATGATATCCTTTTTCATGGATTGCGCGAAATGCACCAACCTGATAAGCCCCTAATGCACCGCCTCCTTGAAAAACACAGGCAATCCGGTCATACGTTTGTTTGATATTATTTAAAGGCACTACAGGCTTATTTATGCGGCATAAAGGGCTTTTATGATGTCTTGATACTTTTTCTTTAATTTTCTTTCCCATACTTATCACTCCTTACCGTCCTTGTTCTTTACAATTATAATCGATAGCTGCAGATTTTTTACAAAAAAAATGACTCAAAAACAAATTCAAAAAAATTAGGGTCTTCTATTCACCAAAAACGCCAGGCAAAAGGAGAGCGATACATGGAGTTAAAAGATGCAGAAATGCTTTGCAGTAAGTGGCTTCCATCATGGACCGGCGGTCCAGAAGCAGTTGAAAATCTATTGTCTTTTTATAGTGAAAACACCTTTTATCTCGATCCAGTGATGAAAGAAGGTATTCATGGAAAAAAAGATTGTCCACAACGTGGCCTGGTTGCTTGCAACCAGGTTTTATCCTTTTTTATTCACCGTAGGATCTATTCTGTAAACCAGATAAGATATACGGTGCTTCATATCAGATTCGTGTCATGACGCAACACTGCTTTACCGAATCATCATTTGAATGGAATTCAGATTAATTAAAAAAGGAGTTTGTTATGAAAATAAACTATTTAATGGGCGCTTTGTTTTTGTCACCCCTTCTTGCTTTTGCTCATGCTGACAGCAATTCAGAAGGGCTCATTTTTTCTCCCTTGCCTAAGAATAAAAATACTATAAGCAGGCATTATAGTAACGAACAAGAACTACCTGATGTGCAGCAAATGATCCAAAGAAGCATTGATTTTCCAACGCAAGTCGTTCGTGTCCGCGGTAATGTTGCAGGATTGAAGCTCAGTTGCGAGGAAGTGGAAGATGAAATCGATCGCGTATTTTCAAAAAAAATCACTCCCAACCTGTTTACCTACAATATTTATGTCAACTGCGGCTATGATCAGGATAGTCCGGAGCAACATGCGGTAAATTTTTCTATTCAAAGTTATTTTGATCCATTAACTGATAAAGCCATTGATTATTTAAAAGCCTACCTGCAAAAATACAATGGATATAATTTATTCAATGTTGCAACATTACACATTGAAAATGCCAAAGGGGTTATTACATCGATGAATCTGAATGCGGGTTTGAAAAATAACCCCGATAAGCCTCCATTTGCGCTTTATAGCCAGGATCGAAGCAATTTTTATTTTAAAAGTAATTTCGACATGAGAAAGGAATTAATTGCCGATATTTACCAACGCTTTTATTCTAATGATCCCGAGATGATTCTACCCTTTTTAGACAAATGGATTTTCTCCTATGCAGGAGCAGTTTATTACTCTATTTTAAAAGCCTCCAATTATCTTGAGTTGCAACCTGAAAGAATATTTGTAATGGAAAATGAGGGAGATATCTTTGTATCCGATTTAAAATATTACTTTACCAATCTCTGCATGAAGAGAAATCCCAATAAACATTGCTTGTAACTATAAAATCATTGATAGCGTATCCTGGTTGCCAGCAACCAGGATTTCCACTTCATTATCACTCACAAGTAACTCTGTTATCATGATGCTATGGCTCTTTGCTCTTTTCCAATATCGTCTAACCGTTCCGCTATCATCTTTTCAAAAGCTTGTGCCGATGATGTGGTCATACCAAGAACCTGCATCGTAGTATTTTGAGCCTTGGCGAGGGTATCGTATCTTCCATCACGTTTATACCTCTCAATAACTTCATTTACCGCCTTTGGAGTACCTGCATTTTCCAGATCCTCATAAAAATCCTTGAGAATCGTACTTTTTAAAAAATCTCCCCTACATTGTTGGTATTTGTCTTTAATGCTTTGCTCTTTCAAAGTGTCACATGTAGCCACTGAAGCAACGTCCCTATTTTCTTTATTCGATGTTACATAATGCTGATACTTGCCCTTCAATAACCCATTTTCCATTTTTTCAATTTGAACAATAGGTACTGTAAGATAAACTTTTCCCGCATGTCCAGGATGCTCTTTTGCCCCACTCATATATTGACCATATAACGCTTTGAAATTATCAAGAAAGTTCTTATTTTTAAACTCAATTTTAACGCCGCCTTTTTCTACTAGCGGAAGCCTTTCAACTCCAGAAGCATGATGCTGGATAAAATGTTGGATAAATGCTTTATGTGTGTCAACGGAAGTAGATTGGTGTACCGGTGGACTAGGTTGCTTGACAGTAGGATGGTGGTGAACCGTTGCTCCTGGGTGCTTACTTGTCGAGTGGGGAGTCTCTGTTCTTGGTTGCCTGAGGTTAGAATGGTGGGTCTCTGTTCTTGGTTGTCCGACTGAAACTTGATGCTCCGGACGACCTGAAACAAAGTTTTCAACGTTAGAGTATTTTGAATCTTTTTTATATCCTTCCTGATCTGAAAATGTCTCAAACCATAGATGCCTAACCTCTATAGGATATTTCTGTGTACTAAAGTGTTTCTCCAGTCTGTCTCTGATCGCTTCCTTATACTGAGAATTATCAAGCTCCCCCATTTGCTGAAATAAAAAAGTCCATGCTTCATCTACTGAGATCATCCCAGATAGAGTTTTTTGTTGACCAGAAGCCATCCAGCCACCACTTACCTGTGCACTAATCTGGCTGCCATCGATCAGATTGCCCGTTTCAAGAGCATCGCAGATTGTCTTAAGCGATTCTTCAAGCCTTGATGATCGCCCCGCAAAAATGCCTGCATTGATTAAACTTCTCGTCGTTTCAATAAATTCAGTTTGTGATAATTTTGTATCTCTTGGAAAAAGAACAACATCAATACTTTTTATAGCCTCAGGCTTTACCAGAACAATCGGGATAGCGTTGCCGTATGAATCTTTCTTGGTTGCTGTAACATCTTTTGAAACATCTGAAGGAGAAATGCTCCTGATTCTCTCGTAAAAAGTGTCTCGCTCTGATGTCGTACGAAATTCAAATTGAACAGTGTCCAGGGGTTGTCTTGCATTATGCTCTGGATTATTATGCTTAAAACCTTTAACTCTGAACTCAACATGTGCACCCATTGTCAAAGCGATCGCCCTTGATTTTTGTACTGTATCATTTTTTTCAGTGACAGTAGGAGGCTTTATCTCTTTGCAAAATTGAAGTATGTTTGCTTTTAACTTATCAAGATCCACGCCATGAACCGCGCGTTCTATAGTTGCCTTGTTTGTAGACCCAAAATAGGTTTCTATAAATTTATCATCAAAAAAAGCCCCAAGGTCGCCCACAGCTTTTTGAGGATCGTTCGTTACCTTACCTATGCTACTCATACCTGTCATATGGCTAGTAGGTTCATAAGTTTTTCCATTTGCTATGCAATCTAATGCTTTGAGTAAATCGGGAATAAATTGAGAATCACTTCTGAATCCTAGAGAAGTGTTTATTGTGATTTTTTGTAAATTTTCTAAATCTTTTCCATATTTTCTCAGTAACTCCGCAGCAGCCTGTTGTGAAAGCATTTTAAAATACCTCAAATACTCTTTATTTCAGTATAGTATATTGCACCCATTCTGTATATCAAGCGCACACTTCATTCCTATATTGTTTGTATGCAACCAGGCTACGGAACGATAGATTTTTCAATCACACCTATTTTACTATCTGGCTCTTCTTTTTTTGTTTTTTAAAAAAATTATTGAAGCCGCCAATAAGGGTATTACCGACAGAAAATAGCTTATCAAGCAGACTAAAATCCATTTTTATTTCATAACATCTTACGGTGTTACTATCATTAAAATCATTAACCATCATTTGTGAAAAACACAACAGCATATAGTTGAGAACCGTCCCATCCTGTTCGCCAGATCAAAAAGAATGGCTTAGTGCCCGAAGAAATTCAATTTGACAAGGATGCTGTTCTTCTCATGATTCATGATTATACCCAGGAAACAGGTGCGTAATTTGGAACGTAAGATTGGTGCAGTCTGTCGTAAAATTACAACAGGTGCCAGGTTCTAAAGGCTTTCTCATTACGGGAAATTAAGTACGTTAATGCAAGAATCCGCCCAAACCTCCTTCTCTTATATTCGTTCTAAAGCACATCTGCTTGGAATATAATCTGATTTATTTTCTTGCAGTAACCGTAGCGGGTTGCAAGCAAGGCTACAACTCCTTCAAGTTCGCTCTTGGAAGCTCGTTATGAGTTCTTTATACTGGTCTTCGTTAAAACCTATTGCAAGCGTTTTGCCATTTTGCACCAAAACAGGTCTCTTGATGAGTGAGGTATTTGCCATAATAAAATCAATTTTTTCCAACAGGCTCAACGCTTCATAATGGTCTTTATGTTTTCGGTACGTCATTCCTTTTTTGTTAATGGGAAGCTCACCTAAATAATCACCCCATGCTTTTATTTGTGCTTTTGTTGGCGGAGATTTTTTGAAATCGATAAACTCGTAATCAATTTTATTTTTCTCTAAAAGAGTACGTGCTTTTTTTACAGTATCACAATTGGGGATTGCAAACATTGAAATCATTCTTGCTCCGCAGGACTTGATCACCAGACATCAAGCCATCTTATATTGTTGTATTCATTTCTGCCAGTACATTTTAATCAATCTATTATGATTGTTTCGAGCTCTTTTCTAGACCGCTGGCCTAAAAGATTTCTAATTCTTTAATGAGGGTCAAAAGGGTCGGGAATAACAGGTTTTTCTTCAGGATTCGATGTATCACCCGATAACCCCTTACTTAGATACTCTTCAGACTTAAAAAACACACAATGATCAGAACTTGTTTTTGCTGATTTATTTTGTTTTTCATACTGCTCCAGTGAATTGCTTATTACAGTATGACCCAGCACAGTTGCCAACTCGTGCAGTGTTACAGAAACTACTGAGGTATCATTGGGTTGAACCGGTCCAAGTTTTTTCTTAACTAATTCATCCATAATGCGTTCGTCGAGCTGTGCATTACGAGCAAATTTATACAAAGAATTGACTTGAACATCCAATGACATAGTTATTTTCGCAGGACAGGCAAGCAATTCTTTTAGAACATCAATATGGTTATAACAAATAGCAGTTAAAATTGGTGTATTTCCTTCTTCATCTGCGACGAGATCAGGATTAACACCCTCTTTAATAAGATTTTTAACCATGACGGGATCATTATCTAATGCGGCAAGGAAAAGCAGATGCGAGCCTGACCGTGCGGCTTTTCGTGCATCGATTTTATGGAGCTCTTGAAACTCAGGTTGCTGTTCCCATGCGGTCATACGTTTTTTAAGGGATTCCTCATTCGCTTTATTACAATAAACATTGGTTACAAAAGCACACTGACTACCAGTCGAAAATACGTTATAAACTCGCTGGGATATTTCTCGTACATTATTCCCAGGGATATGCTCGGGTTCACGACCGCTATTGATGAGTAGCCATTGATCCAACGCCGGATCATATCCAACGGTAATGGCATGATCGCTGCTGCCAAGAATAAAGACAATAGGCTTTTGGATGCCCTGCAATTCATTTTTAAGCGTAGAGAAATATTTAAATAACTCCTCAGAACTATAGGCACCGATGAAGGTCTTTATCCTACTAACTCCCCCACGTTGCTCAAGCTTTTGGGAAAGTACAAGAGGAGCGCTGAGTAGTGTATCTTGTTTTAATTGCTTCCCTGTTTCAAATAAAGGAAGGTGTAACCCTGGTTGTTGATATATTTCTACGCCTTCAAAAAAAGCCATATAATCATTGTCTGGATCAGTAAGCATGTCCTTGATTTTTTCCAATGCATTGTCACACTTCTCTAATTCCTGCTTGACATAAATAGCATATAAAAATTCATTCTCTTTCTTGTTGACCTCTGCCCTTAATTTATCGAACGGAACATTTTCTACACGCAACAAATGAGTCGACCACTCTTTTCTCTTCTCACGGAGTTTCTCTTCAATCTGCAAAGTAGCTATTAAAGTTTTTTTTGCCACATCGTTTAATTGTTGGGCCGGATTTACAGTCTCCGCTTCCAGAAAATCCCTAACCTTCCGAATACCTTCAAATTCACCATAAATACCGATAAGGCGTTCAAAACGCCCTTCAAATAGCTTGAACTCTTCAGCGAGAATAGCCTGCATACCCATATTGGCAACGCCAAAACACATTCCTCGAGGATCCGGGTGATATCCTGTTTCTTGCATTAGCCCAATTAACCAGTCTTTATTTTCTTCCTCTCTTTCTTGTGGCATATCTGCCTCCATTACTTGCTCAAGGCACATCAGCCTACTTTTTTATTATAGCTTAAGTATAAAAAATGTACGACTCGTTTTTATTCCAGGCGCTCAATAAAGCGAATATTATTGATTTCATTGGAGGTTTATTGAACCGACTGATAGCACTGTTTAGCTGCTCTGATAAACCCTGGTTACAAGCAATCGTTGCTCATAGTTTATTTGAGTAGTGTCATTAAAATAGACTTACCATCTGGCGTGTCGATGATTCCCATTTCATGAAATCCCGCTTTTTCATAACAGCGTTTTGCACGTAAATTATTTGGATCAGCTTCAGTAATGATTTTCCTAATCAGAGGGTTTTGAAATAAAAATTGAATAAATTCTTTTATCATTAAAGTGCCGAAGCCTTTATTGATATAATTTTCCTCACCAATAAATTGATCTAAACCTACTGTATTTGCATCCTCATCCGGCCACCACCCCTCACGTGCTTTGATCACCCAATAATATTGAATGAATGCAATCGGTTTTTTATTTATATAAACAATATAAGGACACACAACATCATCATCAATACGCGCTCCATATTTCTCTTTAATTTGCTCTGGGGTAAGTTTATCATTCCACCATTCCAGGACATGGGTTTTTTCGAACCATCTGCATAATAGATCGAGATCGAAATGAGTAAGCGGTTTAAATATCATCATTCAATTTTATATGGTTCGTTGGTGGATATGACCCAATATAAATAGTACGTTCATGATAATATCCATTAAAAATTGTTTATTATTCTAATTCACTCGAAACAAATCCTCGCGTCCTGAAGCAATGCCTGTATAGACCTTAATGGGTTGTGCAAAAAGTGAATTATCAAACACAAGTAAGTTTATTATGTTCATCCAGGGGACCTTAGGTGCTCGCCAGTGTCGCTTTTTCACTTAGACTATCGTAGTACTCTTGCAGCACCGTTACAAATTTAACTTCCATATACTGCAGTATCCTTGCTGAATAACTCCTTGTCCTGTCTGCAAAAACTCCCTGTTCTTTAGCGATTTCAGCAAGCTTTCTATTTTTTTCTTGCAGCATGGATTTTTGTACTTCAAGATTATATGCTATCTCCATCCTTTCATTTAGATTGGTTAACTCTTTAGACCAGTAGAAGGTAGCTTTTAATTTATTAGGAGAATGATCTTTATCCCATAATGCTCTAAGTTTTGCAAAATTGATGGAAGGATCCATGTGCTCGAGGAGTTGCATGTACTTTTTAAGATAAGATTTAGGAAAATCTTTGCCTTCAGTTATTCCATCTATCCTGCGCAAATTCGTAATCACTAAAAAATATCCCTCATAATTATGCTTTTCCCTTAAATTAATAGCTATATCAATCCAACGGCAAAACGCTTTACGTCGGGCGCCTCCTTGGACTTGCATTATATCCCTTTCAAGATGAGTTTCTAGGTACTCTCTATTTTCTAAAAATGCTTTTAGGTTGGGGCTCGCCTTTGACCACTTGGAAAAACCATCCGGGTTTGCAAAATCATTCAGAGGGATTTTGCTATAATCTGCTCTTAATTGTTCATCGATGAGCGTTGCATCGACTTGTACTAATTGATTATACATTTTGAGATGAGGTTTAAAAGCCTTATTCTTTGTTAATTTAAGATTTATATCCATTTCCATTAATGTGTCGCGCACTAAAAAATATCCCTCATAATTATGCCGTTTTCTTAACATGATTGCTGTATCAACCCAGCGAAAAAAAGCATGCATCTGAGCATCTTGAGAGGAGTGCTTGCTGATGTTTTCCTTAATAAAATGTTTCAATGCTTTGCGAATTTCCAGATATTCCTCAGCACTTGAATTTGCTTTCCTAAGCACGACATCAAAGAATCTGGCATGCTCATAAGCAAATCGAGATTCAATATAATCAAAGAATATGTGGCGGTCTGGATCTCTTCTTATTTTTTTTTGAGTCTCTTTATCAGCAAGCATCTCATCCCACTCAAAAGCACCATTGGGCCTAATTAAAATCTGTTGTTTTTCTATTAGATTTTTAAAAAAAGAATTTTTAGACATAGTTATACTTTCACAACCCCAAAATGTTCAATTGTAAGTCTACCTGCTTATTTTAATCAAGCAAATGCGGCCGGATTACAAGCAACAAGGTTACTCTTGCTTACACCATTGCATATTTCTTAGGGAAAAAGAAGTCACGCTAAAACTTTGTTGGGTCAATATCCCAACTTACTTGCCGTGGTTAAAATCAACATAAAAACTTTTATGTAATTTGTTTAACCGTAGAAACATAGCTTCCCAGGTATCCTTCCATGATTCATGCGTCACAGTAAAAAACTTATCCAATATAGGGATTTTTACTGAACTGACTAAACCAATCGCAATAAGACACCAAATCGCACCAAATTCATCTGGATTGGTTGACAAAAAAATTGAGGCAACTGGGCCATAGAGAGAAGAGGCAAGTACCGCTAAATATACACCATAAAAACAGGGAAAAACGAACACAGTAAAATAATAAGTAAACACAAAATAACTGCAGTTATTTAAAACCCATTGCCATGCAATATGCCAATCGCCACGATAAGATAAAAACGATGTTTTAGCGCAACCAATCGTATGGCCAAACTGTGTTTTCAAATTAAGAAGACTTTCCATACTTACAACGGGTGTGCAATGTTGGGAAAAACATCCTGGGAGCGAATGACTCGTTGATAACCTGGAAAGTAATGCTATGGCACTGATTGCTGAAAAAAACATGGCATATTTCATCCAATACATTCTTCTTTTTTTAGGAAGCCAGGAAAGATACATAAATGAGATAAAAAAAGGCTGGAAACACACATGCAAATATCCCAATAGCGCGCATAATGAATTAAAAAAGCCTGGGGTGTTTAACACGAGATAATTAACTGCTTGCAACGTTTCCATCAACGATAAATAAAAAATTGTTATCCCTCTGAGGCCATTCGTATCATTCCAGCGTTGTTGATATTTGCGCATCTTTCGAAATTCAAAAAAAGCACCTGTGTAGCCAAATAGGGCGAGACATGCGGAAGCCTGTCCTGACCAACACATAATAATCCTTAATCCATTAGAAGATGTAAAAGAATACTCAAAAAAAACTGAGTTGAATAGTTTAACCTTGCTGTCAATTTGGAGCAGCTAGTAAGAAAGAATAATTAATCTTATACTAAAATCATTGTCTGAAGTGATTGCATTAAAAATATTCAAGAATAATTAAAGGTATCAAAAATATAATGGATCAATATGAAGTTAATACTCAGGTTAATTTGCAAAATCACATTCAATTCAACAAATTTAACACTAAAGTGATCATTGTCATTTATCTTATATTTTGTGCCATTATTGGTTTTTCTATCGATATTCTCCAAGGGATAGTGACAGAAGATTTAAGCCTTACATGGGCTATAAAATCTTTAATTTTATTTGGGCGTCCTATATATGCAGCGAAGATAACGATTCTATTAGGGATATTCGTTTTGTTCTTTTTTTATGCATTTCATAATAAAATTATTCGCTTAGGATTACATATCCGAAACTTATTCGCTCAGACAAACAACGACTGTGAAAAAGTTATTCTCGAAGAATACCGGAAAATAGGTAAGGCCATAGGCTTAAAACATTTACCCCCGTTATGGGTCGCAGAACATGAAATTGTGAATGCTTTTTGTAGTGGCTATAATGAAAAAACCAGTGTAGTTGTTGTAACAAGAGGATTAATTGAACGATTAACATTACCTGAAATCAAAGCGGTGCTTGCTGTAGAGTTATATCATATCAAGTTTTATGACACACAAATAATTCAGGCAGTTTCCTTTATCAGCAATGGATTAATTATTTTTTTTGATACTTTTTATTACAGATTCCTTTACGGCAAAAAGAAAATTCAAGATATGGATTTCTTTGAGAGGTGTTTTCGTCGTTTTTTGATGAATATTCGTTTTACCCTACCTGTTTTCACATTCTTATATCGCTTTATTTTAAATCCAAATCGCATTCATTATGCTCATATCATGGCCACGCGTTTATTGGGAGATAATCAAAGTTTGATTTCAGCCTTGATTAAGGTTCGCGATGCCCATCATATTGATAAAGAAGAGGTTGCTACAGCATACAGTGAAATCTCACATGATGAAATAAGACGTGAAGCCTATTTTTTTGACCCCGCCAATTTTAACTTGGCGCAAACCTTTTCTACTCCCTTCAGCACTCAACCGAGCATTGAAATGCAAATAGAAAAGCTGGAGATTTCCATAAATCTATTTACATGCAAGACTATAATGGTTTAAGTAACTAGACCCACTTGATCAATATCAAATCATTTTGTATAGTTTTATTAATACATAAATTATTAAGTACTCTAAGGATATATGCAAGTTAAATCAGAAGTGATAAATGGATTGGCTGCTACCGTTACTAGAACGTCGAAATACCCTATCCCCTGGACGGGTAAAAAAGAGGAGCGTCCAAAAGATTATTTTGAGCAAATGCAAACTTCCATAAAATATAAAGAAAATAAACAAAACGTAGAGATTATCATTCCTTCAGTTCAAACAGAGCAAGAAAACAGAACAAGAAAGTTAAGAGTTCGGGTTAATGGTAAAGAATACCCTTTTAATAAAGCAGCTATTGCAACTTTGGATATGTCTCTAACTTTTGATCTTCCTGAAATGGAGAAGTTATTAGCTTTGGTCAATAATTCAGTTAGTCTTAATGTAGACTACTCCGTTTTACGTGCCAGTCTACCTTTTTTTTATATTCAAGATGCAGAATATCAAGTGCCTGAAGATAAAGCTAAGGTAATTGGCACTCATGATGGTCAGCTGTTAAAGACCCATGGCGATATTGAACAATTAGCTCTACCGTATATCAATGCCATGAAATACCATCCTAACATAAGAAGAGAGCTCTACTTCCCCGTGGCCACGTTAGGGGATCCGCATCATTGGAATGTTGGCATTTTAACTATTGATGAACATGATAACCCCACCCTAACTTACCTTGAATCTTCTGCACCTCCAGTAGATGAGACTTATTTAAACTATTATAAACACGATGTTCTTCCTGGAATTAATAAAGCATTAAGAAGAAACGGCTATAAGACTATTGATGAACAGGATATTATACTGGATGCATCCAAACAATTTAGTTTGAGAGGTTGTGGTATTGCTGCAGCATTAAATATACAAAACCTACTCAATGGCATCTTAAAATTAAACGAGAAGGACCAACCGCCCTCTACAGATAAACGGATAAGTATTGAAGAAGATGCCGTAAGGCGAGTACAACTTGCAATGAGGCTTACCAAACATGATGATTACCTCGCTCAATGGCGAGATGCATTTCCTGAATATCATCAGCAAGTAAGCGAAGAAACACACTATAAACATGAGGGTGTATTACGTGAACTTACAACTCATCCCCGTTTTTTAAAACAAAAAGCTAAAGAAGTTTTTCCGGATATTGACCCTCATGAACGGCTTAAAATTGATCTGGAGCTTTATGAAAGAAAATTTGACACTTTATTAGAGCAGCTTAAGGAGCAGCTTAAGGATATACGTGATGAATTGTCAGAAAAAAATACAAAAACCAAAGGGAAGTATGAGGCAGTGGCATCTGACGTTAACACCTTATTCGAGACGCTGGAAAGAGAGATGGGGGAATTTTTTGCAAACCCATCGGCGAGCAAATACCTGGACTGTCATAAAAAATGCACTAAAGTAATAGAAAATGCTGAGCACGAATCGGCAAATCATAGGGGTTGGCATAAAGTGAATCCCATTTTAAGAGGTTTCGCTGGTGTTCTTGTTGGCCTTTCAGGTATAGGAATACTCATTGTCGCAAATAAATCGAAAAATGGTTACTTTCAGACTTTCTTTGCTAAACCTCCTACTGAAACATTTAAAAAAATCCAAGCATTTAAAATGCAATTTGAAGCGGATAAAAAAGCATTCGAAGAGGACGAAAAAGAACTGAGCGAAGAAGCAAAAAAATTAGACCGCTAAAGGATAGAACCTATATAGGCTGATTGCAGGCCCCACCGGCCTATCTGCTTTTTGCCACAAACAGGGTCTAAAGAAAAAGCTTCTTTGAGAGGTTCCAGTACTCTATAAACCCAAAATTAAGAAAAATTAAGGTGGTTGAGCGTGTCGGGCAGCTTATCCATGTTTTGTTGCTCTTGATGTTGCATATATTTTATATAGTGGATGCGGCGCGCCAAGGATCCTATCGGATTAAAATCTTTTGCCATTTCAATCTTATTGAGACGTACCAACAAATCATCTACAGAGTTACTTTTTTTCAGGATTTGATTGACTGCATCTAAATGATGCCGCCGCCAATGAAAAGTAGCAAATAGGGTAAACCCAGGGGAGCAACTGGTATTTTTTGTATAATCATTTAAAAGATTTGTCGCTTTCTGGAATAAATTGTCTGTGGATGAGTTCGTAAGTTCAACATAACTTTCGGGAAAATACTCTTTTTTTCTGTATTTATCCAAATCTATTTGTTTTTCTTCTCGATGACTGAAAATACTGCAGTTACCGCTTGGAACTGACAGGGTTTTTACAGAAAGAGGCAACCTGATAATCACATTACGTAATGCCCTATCTCCAATAGCGAGATCATTATCAGTTATATCACCTAAAAGGTGGATTTATTGCATTTGCTTAGGGAAACTGCTAAAAAATTTAAATAGTTCATCAAAGGAACAGTTTTCAATCACATCCGCATTCACTGTAAAACAAGTACAATGCGCTGGAATAGCCTTAATTACTTCATCTGCATCTTTCCATTTTTTACCAGTACGAATTCTAACCTTGGTTACATGTCCAGGCAGGTTTTCCAAAAGATCAATACACGCCTTTTGCGATTGCAAAGCCATCTCCTCGCTGACATTCTTTAGCCAATCATCCGAGCTGTTGATCTGGCTATCCCAATAAACAACCGAAGTAACCGACTCAGGAAGCAAGGATACGTTGTCAGCAAGGTCTTTAGTTCTAATATGAATATCGTGGTTCTTGGGCTGCACCAAACGCATCATCTCGACAGCTTCTTTCAAAAGCTCCTTTGTGATTGGGGTATCGTGGTTCCGAGCACAATATCCTAAACCACCGCTCTCATAATTTACTTCTATATTCTCTGATTTTTTAACCAGATCGCTTTGAGTAGGCTCGAATGAGAATAGAACTTTTGGAAATTTTGATTTCATATTTTAAACTTCAACAATCATTTTGCTTGATGTAATTATAGTCTTGTTTATTTTAAAGAGGCTTAATTGCACTACGTAAAATCCGCATTGTTACATTTGTGCCGTAGCCCTGGTTGCAAAGAACAAGGCGCTTTATTTTTAAATATTTGGCACTATAAAAAGTGCTCCTTGTGGGCTTAGTGGTGCTTGAGATATTTTCTATTTGTTCCTGATAACGCTTCGCAATAAATTCAGGATCATGTGCAGCTTTTATTGTCCGGTTACCTTTTTGCATAAATACAATTTCAAGATGAGTCAACTCCTTATTTTTTCTGTTTGTAGATTCAATAATCGACTCATCTTATCGAATTGTTGTGCAGGTAACTGAAATTCTTTAAATCAGTGGTCACGTTGGCTAATAAAAAATATTGTTCTTGTTGCTTCGGATAAAAAAATACCATCGGCTTTCTCCAATCTATTTAGGCGTACCCCTTTGTGACCCTTTTGTTGAGTTTTTTACTTTAGATCTCGCAATTGCCCTTCCTGTAAGCTAATTAATTTTATTGATTTTAATTGCGTATCTAACTTATGGATTAATTCTTCAATCTGCCCGCAAAACTGAGTTAAAATCGGGTGCATTTTGGTATTTAACTGATTCACATAATCCAATTGTTATATTAGTTCACTACGTATTTTTTGAATTTGAGTTGAATCGCATATTGATTTTGGACTGTTACCCTCAACTAAAATCATAGGATCAATATGTGTATGGGATAGTTTACCGCAATGGCCTTGATGGATGATCTGTTTTTCTTCTTGCGCCAAACATAAGCAAGGGAAATATAGATTCAGCCTCATTTGGATATTCACTAAGGGCTTGAATAATCGCACCATTACTGTACTTTGACAGATATAGGTCAATCTAGGCTTAAATTTCCAACAATTACTCGCAGGAATGAGTAGTTATGATAAGAGTATCTTTGGAAGATTATTCATTGATAAAGAGAAATGATGTACCAATTTCCCACCACCATCCGCGGGTACGCTGACGCAGCGTATACGCTTTTTTCGATTGATAATATACTTCCCTGTATTTCTCGCTATGATACCATGCTCGGCGTGCTGCTGCTTTTAGTAAATTCCTCCAATTCCTCTTCTAAATCAGTAACTATTTTCTTTGCTCCTTGAATCAATTGATTTATTGATGTGAGAAACATATAACGATCAAGGCCACGCTCATCATTATCAGTAAATTCTTTTTCAAGAGTCTGGAGGTGTTCCCTTGCTCGAACTAATTCGGCTTCTACTTCTACTTTTAATCTCATCGTTCCTTTTCTCCATTAAATGAAATGGGTTCCAATCTTTAATTTTAAATATTATTAGATGGTTATAGCGTATTGTTCGTGTTGTTTTACACTATACATTCCCTTTAAGTCAATTTTTAAAGATCTATTAGCCCAACCAAGCTACAGATCTTATTGATTCTGAAGTCGATTGAAATTTGCTAAGGTATGGAGTGTCTTTAAATTAAAGTTGTAATCGACCGAATCCTATACATGCCGAGAAAAAGAAGTCGACGCCTATTCCGATGTCCCACCCCCACGACTTGTTCGCGGGGCGTAGGCAGGGATGTGCTCAAGAGACAGTTGTGAGCAATCAGGGCGATTTGGTTCTACGTAAGGATATTGCTATGAAAATATAAGTCCAACCACTGATAATCATATCAATCGCAATAAACAAGCCGATGACCCATAAGGCACTCATTGGCCATTGTAACAGAATCAGGATACCAAGTATTAAAGAGCATATCCCTGCAAACAAGATCCAAACCCAACCCTTGGTATTTCGTAAGGATACAGACATACTAATGCGGACAAAGCCAATCACGATAAGCGTCCAAGCCAGTAGCGCAGTAATGACAGTTGACGCTAATAAAGGATCATATAAGACAATACCTGCGCCAACAAGGTAGAGTATTGCCACAATAATTTGCCAAATCGTACCTTTCCATTCTTTGTGTTTAAAAGCATCTGCAAAATGTGATAATCCTGAAATCATAAGTAAGGCAGCGAAAAAATACATGCTGACTATGGTTAATAAGATATCCATTCCTAAACCAATAATGCCAAAGATCAAGAGCAGAATTCCAAAACCCAAAAACCATCCCCAGTGACGTTGCATGATTTTTGTATCGGGATGAAGCACAATATCATTTGTATTTTCCATATCATTTCCTTTTGATTATGTAATTTAAATATAGCTTATTATTTACAACTCTATCTTTAGGCTAAAAAATTATCCCTGAGACAACGCTCTAAAGAAAATTCAGGTGGAGATTCCATGGTTCAATTCAGGTGTCATACTGTGCCCCCTACTATTCAATTCATTTCACTTATAATTTAAAGCAAGAGAGATCGTGTTCCTCAATAGTACCTAAAAAGGTGGCTGGTTGTATGCCAAAATTGCCATCAGAGTGATTACGCGATATTGTGCCTATCTCTGTTTTATTTGCCTCTTTCTCGACCTTTATAAAAAGTGCTCCCGTCTGTGTCACTAAAGTAGATTTTTCAGCACCATCAGCGATAATCAGTTGTACATTTAGTGACATATGGTTGTCATTAACAAAATCAGATAAAGCCCTTTGTACGCTATCATAACAAATTTCAATGCCGAGCTTCATTCCAGAAAAATCTTTAACAATACTATCTTGCATTCCTGCTTTGAAAAATCCTCGGCGCAAGTCCATGAAATTTAAAAAACCTTCATCAGCATAGTCAAAATCATAGTTGGTATGGGGGTGTCTTTTTTTATATTTTTCCACATGGCCACGATGAAAAAAATAAGCGGTATTTCGATAATAATTATTTGGCTCATTTTTAGCTTTTTTATACCAACAAAAGGTTCCCGGAACAATTAACATGTCTGTGTCCATAGAAAGTTCTTTTAATTTATTTTTGAAGGCATTTTTTTGTGCTTGAGAATAATATCTTTTATAACAGAGTTCAGATTGATCTTTAAATAAATATTCAGGTGCTACAAATAGTGCTTTTGGTGGCCGTGTTTTAGCATCATTTAGTTGTTTTTCTTCCTTTTTTTTACTGCTAAAATTTATAAATTGAAACTTTGACTTTTTGCTTTTATCAGAGTGATTATTCGTTTTTTTTTCAATGCTGTCTTGTAAATATTTTTTAGCAAGAACAACCCGTTTTTCCAAAATGTTTAAACGTTCTTCAAAAGAAGAAGAAAAAAAATTTTCGTCCGGTTGAAAAACAAAAACCTTAAAATGTGCTGATTCTCTCGAAAAGGAGTTGCTTTGTTCCGGTGCCGTTTTACAATTGGCGGTCATATCTTGATCGACCATATATAAACCTTTAATGATAAAATGATCAGCAAAATCAGGCTACGCGTCTAATAATGGATTATAGTAATCACGATCATCGTCCTCTTCTATTGGGTTTTGTGGATCGGCTTTATTAACAATGACATCTTCAATTTTATCAAGTTGTTTGGCTGGATTTTTTTGATGTTCAAAGAAAAATGAACGATTACATCCCCAGTTTATCAAATCTTTAGTTACTATTCCAACTCCTGCAGTTAAGACACACCTTAAACGCATCTATGTTCCACAGTACTTGAGACACTATTGCACGCAAATGGGGGCAGGACTTGAATTTTGCATTTCTCCAGTAGCTTTCGTTATCAAGGAGTTTTTACATTAGCAAAATTCAAGCCCCTCTTCTGTTGGTGCTAACCGACGATATTTCAAATCGCCCCCTTCTTCAAGCTGCCATTAACTGCATTAAATATTTTTCACAACAACCTCCCTTGTCTCATTGGACTTAAATACCTTGAGCAAATTATTGGCAGCCGAATTATCGTGATCAGAGCGAACATATTTTCCTTTGACATGATGAAAACCCGATACAACGATCTTACCTGCCTTCATTAATCTCGCCAATTCTTGTGCACGAAACTTTCGTCTGTCGTCCAGCTCAAAAATAACGAAACGGCGTAACTTGCGGGAGTATTCCGCTGAGCGTATCCGTGCCATCATCGAACGAATAATAACCTGAGCAAATAGAACCATGTTGCCATTCACCACCAAAGCTGAATCAGGAGTACCGTCAACGGTTAGCTCTCCAGCAGGAGTTGAATCATCAAGGGACCCGGCAAGTAAGCTAAGCTGAGCGCCAAGGCCTGCGCCCAAACTGTCTCGAAGAACATTCGGAGCATTGTCAAGTTCCACTGCGCCATTCCAAACTTTCTGCACAAGTGTTATCCACAATAAAATACCCAGGGCAGCTAAGCTTCCCACTCCTGTAAAGAGAAGTGCCGACGCCCCAATAGTTATTACCCATTTTAGTGCGCCATAGAAAATCTCATCGCTATCATCCACATCAACATCAATCCCCGATGTATCCATCGTCATCCCCGTTGTACCACGGATCAGTTGAGGAATAGCCACGCCATCGAAGTCGATATCAACATCAGGAGCGACATCGATAATAGGTGTATCGATTGCCCGAACCACATGCCCCGTTATTTGAATTCCATTATTGGCCATCGACATCGACAGTGATGTAATCTCCGCACCATCAACTTCCTGTCCCACTTTGGCATCTGCACCCCGCTCCAAAACCATATCCAGAAAATTTCTGTTATAGGCAATAGCAAGCCCGGTTCGTGGTGCAACGAAACTTTCTCTTATTATTAATGTCGCGGGCGTTTGCGGTGGACTGGCTGATACGGCGAAGGCATCGACACTGTCAGAACCGGCCGGTGTTAAGGTAAGCGCAACATTCCATTCAGAATCTTCAGGTCTGTTATCAGGGTCGACGAATCGTGTGGTATTCAAGCCGCTAACCAGACTATCGGCTATCGAAAGCCGTGTATTGGCAAGGATGTCTTGTACTTCGGGACTATTCATGAAATTGTCGATGTCTGCTGCGATTTCTGCAGGTGAAGGAGTTCCATCAACTCCATCATAGCGAAAACCGATCTCCGCAACTGGCTCGGCATCCACCAGGATAACTGTTAACCTTGCTGCGGCATCAAGAGGAATAGTCAATGGTGGTGCATTGGGGTCGGTAGCCGGCCGTATCTCGATCGTTCCCAGAATACGCAAGATACTCCGGGGTGAATCGGGTCCCTGCGTTATCATTGCAAACTCTAATGGATCGAGCAAAACAATAATATGAGAAGGTTGCCCTCCAATGTCCCGGTCAAATTCCATACGATCCGGGAGCCGGCCAAGTCGAGTTAACTCACGAAGAAAATCACTGATTACGCTAAAAGAAATTCCAACCGCCGCATCTGCGCTTCCTAAATCAATATTCATCATACACCTCCTTATTTGAATTAATGCAAGGATTCCTTTCAATTAATAATGATTTGGTATTGTAGATGCTTTATGCTCATTGAACGGGCTCCGGTTGCAAAAATTTGGGCGTCCTATCCCCTTACACTTACCTCGTGGGTATTGGAGCCCAGTGGAACAACTCCCCATAAGTGTTCATTTCAAAAAAACAGCAACTGAATTTAGGTATCTCTATAAATATAGCACTCAGGAAAAGAGAGTCTGTTTTTTCTGGCACAAAGTTTTTCTAAGCATGTGCGGGGGCACTTTTGCCTTTTACCATCACCTTCTTTTGTCAAGAGTCTTTTTGTACTGGCTTATGCAAAGGTTGAAATGAACTCATTTAACCGTTACCATGACTAACAATTTGAATACAAATAATTAGAACAGAAATAAAAATCAGGGGTGTTATTTATAGTATCTGAGTTTTCAAATAGCCAGAGAAATCTTCACAACAGTATTGAAAGTAGCTTTCAATACACCAATTACTGCACTCGCCAAAAAATATTAACCAAGGGAGGATTATCAAATGGATAATCAAATAAACAATCTCTTAAAATCAACTAAGAATGCTGAGCAATTGGCTTGTGCACCTGAGCAAGAAGAAATTTTTTTTAAAAGTAATGGCGTTTTAACACTAGGGGTAGAAATTGAGCTGCAACTTATCGATTCTGAAAACTATAATTTATGCTCAAGAGCAACTGATGTACTCAGTGCCACAGCCCATCTCGAAAAAATTAAGCCCGAGTTTTATTTAAGTACTATAGAGGTGAATACAGATAAATGCATTACCACCCAGGAGGTTGAAAAGGATCTTTATACAACACTTGCTGCACTACAAGGTGCAACAAAAAATTTAGGAGTTTTATTTTCAACAACTGGTTCTCACCCATTTTCTAAATATTCGGATTGGGAAGTTTCTCCTACGACGCGTTATCAGGAGTTAATTGATCGTAATCAATGGCTTACACGTCGTATGAGCGTCTATGGTCTTCATGTTCATCTTGGTATGTCTAGTGGTGAAGATTGCATTCGATTTAATAACTTTTTCATGTATTTTTTACCTCATTTATTGGCACTGTCCTCCAGCTCTCCTTTTTGGCAAGGCATTGATACCGGACTTGCTTCATGTCGTCCTACTACTTATGAGGCTCTCCCTACCGCAGGGCAGCCTTACCATGTCCGTACATGGCAAGATTTCGAAAACTTGTATAAAACATTAAAGTTGTGCGGTTCGATTAAATCACTTAAAGATTTATGGTGGGATTTAAGACCAAGTCCTGGCTTTGGAACATTGGAAATCCGTGTATGTGATGGTGCAGCAACGCTTGCAGAAACATTGGCGCTTGTTGCATTGATTCATACTCTTGCTCACTGGTTCGCTGATAATGGTAGTTGGCTTGAATCCGTAGCCTATCCTCCCTATTGGCTTTCCCGGGAAAATAAATGGAGGGCTATTCGTTATGGCCTGGATGCTGAGTTAGTAATGAATACAGAGGGAAAAACCAAGTTAATGCGTGAAGATATCAATGAATGGATTGAAAAATTAAATCCATATATTAAAAAGTTAGACTATCAAAATTATTTTTCTACTCTGCAAGTGATTATGGACTCTGGTACAAGTTCCGAACGCCAACGAAAAGTATTTGCCCATTATGATTGTCTTAAAGAGATAGTCAAGCACAACATAAACGAATTTTTATTACAAACTCCTCAATACCAATGTGAATCTGTTCTTACATAGTAACCCAATAAGCGGATCTTTAATAAAAATAAAGTCGAGGAAGACATCTATGAAAGTAACCTATATATCAAAAAAACTAGGTGAGATACTCATTAAAAGTGAATTGAATCAATATACAATGTGCTCAAAAAGATTGGTGGCAAAATCCCTTAACCAAGATGAGGTGCATTTTTTAGTCGATAAATACACCCGTCTTTTAGAAAATCCTGAAAATACACTGTTGTTTGGTAAAGGAGAACCCTGGACGCCTGAAGCAGTAGAAGAGTTCATCCAGGAAGGGACCAAATGTTGGAACTCTGGTAACAAGTTCTCTGTGTTTTCAATTTACCTTTCCGCGACTCAAGAGTTCATTGGTTATCTCCATATAAAACATTCTTTAAACGATTTCTCGAAGGTAGGAATTGGTCATACTAATGTTGGGGAGATTATTTATATTATTGATCAAGCGTTTTGGGGAAAAGGCTATGGAACTGAAATTGCCGTCTTAGGAAAAAAATTCATTAAACACATTATTTCTGATTGTGCCAATGAAACCTTAGAAAAGGATATTAAAGAAATTGTTGCTACAACTCATCCTTCTAACGAAGGCTCAAAAAAAATTTTACAGAAAACACTAAAAAATCAGGAGCAGCACGAATTTACTAAATTTAATGGACAGCCTCGTCTATTATTTTTCAAACCCTTAAAAACCGATGTTACCTTGATCGATGAATCTGACGTTTTAACCGCAAAATTATAAATAAGGAGGAACTATGTGTGGTATTGCCGGCGAATTCCAATTCAATAAAAAAAATATTCCTCTTTTTAATTTGGAAAAGGCTTTGCTTAAGCAGTTCAACCGCGGCCCTGATGATGGTCAAATATACCTTACGAAAGGTATGGCGCTGGGACACAGAAGGCTGAAAATATTCGACCTGTCTTCTCGTGGAATGCAACCTATGGTTGATTCAGATTTAGGTCTAGCATTGGTTTTTAATGGAGCAATCTATAATTTTGTGGAACTACGTGAGGTCTTAAAATCTAAGGGATACTCTTTTATTTCAAACAGTGATACCGAGGTACTTCTCAAAGCCTATCATGCATGGGGGAAAGATTGTGTGCATCGTTTTTCTGGTATGTTTGCTTTCGCAATCTGGGAACAAGATACAGGCAACCTCATACTTGCCCGCGATCGTTTAGGCATTAAACCTCTTTATTACAGCGCTGATGCAAATTATGGATTTAAATTTGCATCTACTTTACCTGCATTAATCGAGTTTGGTGATATCGATACATCAATTGACAAAACTGCACTTCATTATTACCTGACATTTCATGCTGTCCCTGAGCCGCTTACTATTTTATCTGGTGTAAAAAAACTTTCTCCAGGCTCCATAATGACCATTCATCCTGATGGTAAAATTGTAGAGGAGACCTACTGGGACTTAAATTTTGATAATACAAAAGCCGATCATTATCGTGATGAAAATTATTGGATAAAGGAAACTTATGAGGTATTGAAATCAGCAACGCATCGTCAATTAGCAGCAGATGTTCCAGTCGGTATTCTGCTTTCAGGAGGGTTGGACTCTTCGTTACTCGTGGCGATGGCTTCCAAACTTGGATATAAAGAAATCCAAACATTCTCTATAGGTTTTGATAGCTTAAACGGAAATAAAGGCGATGAATTTTTCTATTCAGATCTGGTTGCTAAACACTTTAATTCACAACATCGGCAAATGTTTATTTCAAACAAGCAATTAGCCTACTCATTGGGAGAATGTATTTCTGCAATGTCAGAACCTATGCTAAGTCACGACAATATTGGTTTTTATCTTCTCTCTCATGAAGTTGCCAAATACGTTAAAGTAGTACTTTCAGGTCAAGGTGCTGACGAAATCTTTGCAGGTTATCATTGGTTTCAAAATATACATGCAAATCCAATGTTACCGTCACAGTCAGCGCAAATAATTTTTAACAAAGTAGCAGATCGTTCTTTTAAAGAATATCAGCAACTTGTAATGCCCGATTTTCACACCTCATTTCATGCTTCTGATTTTTTAATTAAACTTTGTGAAAAAAATAATTCTAAAAACCCCATTGATAACCTGCTTAAATATGAAAGTACCTTTGCACTAGCAAATGGACCTTTAAGTAGAGTTGATAACATGACCATGGCCGCAAGTCTTGAGGCAAGAGTACCCTTTCTGGATGAAGAAATGCTTAAGCTCGCTCTTTCTATGCCCCTTCAATATAAATTACCACAAAAAGGGAAATATATTTTGAAACAACTTGGAAGAAAAATGCTCCCTAAACAAATTGTAGATCGCCCAAAAGGATATTTTCCTGTCCCAGCATTGAAATATTTAGAAGGAAGCACCTTAGAGTTAATGCGTGATGTACTTTCTCCTGAAAACATAAAGCAAAGAGGCATTTTTAATTTACAAGCAGTTCAAGACCTATTTACAAGCGCAACAAAGAATTTTACCCCCTCAGGTATCTCTAAACTATGGCAAGTTGGCTTACTTGAATATTGGTTGCAACAGCATAAGTTGTAAACAGCATGGTTGCCGCAAGCAAGCGCGTAGGCTGGGTCATTTGACCCAACAAAAATTTATCATCTCCTTATGCCGGTAGTACATGGAGTACGAACAATTTCTCCGGTTTACTACAACCTATTTCTTTGGGGAAACTGGATAGGTTCCCTGTTGATTATGGAAAAAACCAAGAAGAATACTTCCGTTTCATATTGTACGATTATTTAAGCAAGCATTGACAATTGACTTACACCGGGGTATCTGGCAGATTACACATATCCATATTTAGCATCATCAAAATATAGAAAATTGTATTTCGTCGCCCAAGGGGTACATGAAGGAAGAGACTTTAATGAAAATATTTGGTGTTTATATCGTATCTGATAAAGATGAAATTATTTTATCTGTTAATAATGAAACAGACTCTATCTCGAGCTTCTTTCCTATAAAAAAAGATGATCCGTTTATTACATCTAGCACGTTGAAATACGCAAGTAAAAATCCCAAACATTTCCCCTATAAACACGAAAAAAAGTTTTACTATGGAATAAACGATGGAACAGGCAACGTGTACTTCCTTGTTTCAGATGTAAAAGACAATGAATTAGTTAAGACTTTATTAGCACAAATAAAGGAAATTGACTTAACAGCGGAAACACAACAAAACAAGTCGATTGCTATTAAAAATAAGATCTCAGTGTATGCAAATGAAACAACTATGTCAGTGGCTCCTGGTATTATTTTCCGTGATCTAAAAAATAGATTTAATAATCTTTGGTCTTAGCTTCGCACTAGTTCCTAATCACCAACAAGCGTAGCCTGGTCGCGCACAACCAGGTTTCACCAGCAAAAGCAGCAAAATAATGCCATGACCGTTGTTAGAGTGAAATACTCGTTGCAAGCTACCTAATCACCCCGCTATTCTATAGAGCAACTCTGAAAAGTTCTTATAACCTCGTGCGTCTTATTATTAATAATAAATCCATTATAGTGCGTGGTTTGATTATGTGCCTTTGCCATCATCCAGAGATAGAGCTCCTCTATATCATCACTATCCCTTTCATCTATAGTTTTCTCTTCTACATATAACTTTGCAGTATAAATAAACATCATTCAGTCCTCATTAAATATTAATATTTAGTGATATCAAGAAAGAACAATTGTTTATTTTTTATCCTTATTCGAAAATTGATCTGTATCCCTTCCTTTTAGTATGGCATAAATACCGCTTTAAGGATCTATCCGATTTAAACGGGGTAAAGATACCTATTGGTGATGGATAACATAGAAATGAATACTTCTTGTTGAACATTTATTTAAGAGCGGCCAATTTGTGCTTTAGCCGTATTTACGGAATGCCCCCATTTAAAGATAAAATAACCAGCTTTTTATAAGATTTATATGTTATACTATGTCTTTGGCTTAATTAACCACCTATTATCTTCTTATTGTCTATCAGGTGAAATTCATTTTCTCATCACTGTAATTTCTTCACTGTATCTTTTAGTCACTTAGAAGCAAATTGACTATTGGATAGAGGAATTTATGAGCGCTAACACCTGCCATTATTGTCTGGAAATTAAAGATCATTTTTCGATAAGAGGGCAATACCGAGCTCCAAACGGGAAATTTCTTTGCTATAGACTATGCCAATTGTGTTCCGATAAACTAATTAGAATCAATACATATTCTGATAAACAAAGTCGTCATGTATTCTTAAATACAGTAAAAGATAATGCTAAAAAAAATCCATTATATACTGATGGAGTAGTTTAACCTTAAGCTCTCTATCACCATAATAAGCTACGAAAGAGTGTCTCGAAACCTCATATTAGGATGAACCAATATGAGGTCATTTTTTTAGGCAACATTAACACTGATCGTATCATCCTCAATACGCACAGGGTATATCTTCAAATTTTTAGGTTTACTTAGCTTGCCAAGTACGGTACCTACAACTGGAGGCCAGGGTGACCAGCATTCAGGTTTACCTGTGGTAAGATTAAAAGCACTTTTGTGAAAAGGGCAAACGATAGTGTTTTCATCCGTTATCATACCTTTAGCCAAGGGTAATTTGAAATGAGGGCATTGGGAAGCAACAGCGTGAACTGCATTATTATGCCAGAGCAATAAAATTTTATGACCATCAATGGTCTCACAATGACGCTCTTTTTGCTGCAGTTGACTTAGGGTAATTGTTTGTTTCCAAGACATAGTAGTTTGATCCTTTTCGTTTTTTAAGATAGCGGATCGTTGGGATTTTAGCAGAAAGAATATCGACTTCCCAGCAAGCCAACTCTATATTGCTCCGAAAATAATTTACTTCTTGGGATTTTGGGGTGCTGAATAGACGCTTTAAATGGATATTTAAGGTGTGGGGGCATAAGACTGAACATTATTCGACGGATAGTAAGGGAAAATACTATTGGCTTTATAATTGCAATAAAGCCAACAAGATCATTTGCAGAGCAAGTCATAGTGCCTCCTGCCTTAAATATAAGTCATCTGGTCGCTCCTGGCGCCTTGCAGCCAAGCGACGCTTACTGGCCTCCCATTAATCTCAAATCATTATTGATTATTGTTAATTTAGATATATAGTGCTCAGCAAGCACGGGATCATTTACTACTCTGGATAATTTGCCCCAAACAATATGATCCTCATTTTTATCGGTAGGATATAACATCCATGATTCAGAATAGCGATCTTTTAGGAAGGCAATTGCCATATTATTTAAGTCAATAATGCTATTAATAAACACGCTTTTCGCATCTTGGGGGTTTTGGTACACTGAAGCCATTCCCATGATTAATTCAAAATAAATACTCGCTATGTCATGGGGATCTGCGTCTTTTAAGAGATCAATTGTAATTTTTTCTGCGGGCCATCTAATGATCGGAACTTCATATATTCCATAAATTTCCCTGACAATGGGCAAAGGATTAGAAATACTCTCCCCCATACTGTCGTTGTCAATTAAAGAGAACACATTTGTTTCAATATCATAGAACGTATTTTCCGGATGAAAATCATCATGAATTACCGACAGCAGATTTCTTGGCGATATAAATTGCTCACTGCCAATGATGCTTTTATGTAACTCACTGGTTTGACGACCAATTTTATAAAAAATATCTTTAAGTTTGTTTATATCTCTATTTTGCAGCAGTTCATAACTCATTGTTTTAAAAAGTTCTTTTCCATGGGCAGCTTCAAGAATAGCGAAATAATAATTATTTATATCATTTTTTACTGTGTAATACTGGATTAACTTACTTAAACAAATGGTAGCGGCTTCAGGATTATTTTGAATCTCTTGTAGTTTGGAATAGTTTTGTAATGCATACAAAGACTCAGCTTCTTTTTTAGTTGAAAGCCCTTTTATAACAAATTTCATTTGATTGTCTATATAAACAAGATAGATAAAATTATTTGCAGCTCCTGCTTTTAATTTTGTGACCGAAACATTTTGTTCATTAAAACCATTTGCAGCGGCAAAATGTTTCGCAACGTAAAGAGCAATTTCAGGCTCCCAAACTTTGGTAACCCTATTAGAAAAAGTCCCAAAGTCATATCGTTCAATATTGGCGGCGATCGAATTGCCGGGCATTAAACAGACGGCTAGGACACTAACAATAAAAATATAATTTAATAGACTTAGAGTTTTGGATTTAAGTATAGAAAAGTTCAATTCATATCTCAAAGGATTAAAAGTGACCAAAGTGTATGTCATGTGACATGTAGGATCAATAGGTTATACTTGCTTTGCTATTATGCATAACTCCCATTTCCTTGTCCCTGCTCAAGCAAAAAGCATAGACGATTTGCCTGCAGGCGCTTCGAGTTACTATGAGAAGAACTTTGACTTAATAATTACCTTCCAAAAAACCAAGATGTAGCAAGAGTCATTTGCTATAAGTAAACTCATTAGTAAACCACAACAATTTGAACTAAAATTAACCAAAAATGAGAAAAGATAAAATGGTGTCCGTTTCTGGAAACGTGCCAGTAAAATTTTTACGCTTCTATGCACGTTCGTTAAAGCACGAAAGGAGAAACGAAAATGAAAATATTGATGGTGTTAACCTCCCATGATCAACTGGGCAATACTGGGCACAAGACCGGTTTTTGGCTTGAAGAGTTCGCTGCACCCTATTATGTTTTCCTCGACGCAGGTGTCGAACTGACCTTGGCCTCTCCGAAGGGTGGGCAGCCTCCGGTCGATCCGAAAAGTGATTTGCCAGAAAATCAGACTCCTGCAATGGAGCGGTTCAAGAAGGATGACATGGCGAAAAATGCGCTTTCCCATACTGTCAAACTTGCCGACATGAAAGCGGAAGATTTTGACACGATATTTTATGTCGGTGGCCATGGGCCTTTGTGGGATCTTGCCGAAAGTTCCGTTTCAATCAACTTGCTCGAATCCTTCTACAATTCCGGAAAACCCGTTGCGTTGGTATGCCATTCCCCAGGCGTGCTGCACCGTGTAACCTACAAAGGCGCACCTATTGTGCAGGGCAAACGTGTGACTGGTTTTTCCAACAGCGAAGAAGAAGAAGTGAAACTGACAAAAGTGGTACCCTTTCTCGTTGAAGATGAGTTAAAACGACTGGGTGGACACTATGAAAAAGCCCCAAATTGGCAGAGCTTTGTAATCACTGATGGCCGTCTCATCACAGGACAAAATCCCGCATCGTCCACTGCGGCAGCTCAAGCGCTTCTCAAGCTCATCTCGCGGAACAAGAAGGCAGCTTAGGTTTAAACCCCTGCCTTTCCCAATCAATATAGGTTCAACCTGGTTGCTTGCAACCAGGTACCAGAAACAGCCTGGGGTGATATTTCAGTGGGCGAAATAACAAAGAAAGGACAGACCGTTAGTGCGCTATTTTATTGAATCATGCTGTTATGAAAAACTCATTAACAATGAGGGCAAAACATACACAGTCGGGACTTTGAATTTTGCTTTTCGTTAGTAGCTTTCTTTATCGCGACAGTACCTGGTTGCAAGCAAACAGGCTACACTTGCAGGAAAAGATTAATATACAAGGAGAGATGGTGATGGATTTACAATTAGAAAATAAAAAGGCATTAGTAACAGGTTCTACTGCAGGTATTGGACTCGCTATTGCACAACAACTTGCCGCTGAAGGAGCTGTGGTAGTAATCAATGGGCGAACAGAACAACGCGTACACGAAGCGATAAAACAAATAAAAATAAAGACACCTCATGCCCAGTTAATTACAGCAGCTGCTGATATAGGTAAAAAGG
Organism: Legionella parisiensis; assembly: GCF_001467945.1. Lineage (GTDB taxonomy): Bacteria > Pseudomonadota > Gammaproteobacteria > Legionellales > Legionellaceae > Legionella > Legionella parisiensis. The sequence continues at coordinate 601,298 of NZ_LNYQ01000012.1, read as the reverse complement.
AAGGAATAAATAAATTAATAGAAGAAGTCCCCGAAATAGATATTCTTGTTAATAATGCTGGAATTTATGATGCCAAACCATTTTTGGATATTTCCGATGAGGAATGGCTGCAGATGTTTGATGTTAATGTAATGAGCGGGGTACGTTTAAGCAGACATTACTTGCAATCTATGTTGAAAAATAATTGGGGGCGAATTATTTTTATTTCCAGTGAGTCAGGTGTGCAAATACCAAGTGAAATGGTGCATTACGGTATGAGCAAAACGGCACAATTAGCCGTGGCCAGAGGAATAGCAGAAAACCTTGTAGGAACTGGTATTACGGTAAATTCAGTCCTTCCAGGGCCGACGCGAAGCGAAGGAGTTAACCAATTTATAAATAGCTTGGGAAAATCACAACAAAAAACAGCCGAGCAAATTGAACAAGAGTTTTTTGCGACCATGCGCCCTTCTTCTCTTATTAAGCGTTTTGCAACTCCCGAAGAAATCGCTAATGCAGTCACTTATCTATCGAGTCCCTTAGCTTCTGCAACTCATGGAGCTTCTGTGCGAGTCGATGGGGGAATTATCCGTTCTATAGTTTAACTTCCTATAAGTGCTGCAAGCAACAGGATACACTATATTCGTGAGTTGATAACTTATGCTATTTCATCTAGATTATAAATAATAGAAACAATAGGGAATACAAGATTGTTGTATGTGTTCCAATTCAAGGATGAGACCTATGTCGCTATTAATCAATTACATGAAGACGTTACGCTTCCTCTTAAGACGGAAGGATCTGGGTTCTTTTGTCAAAGAGCACGACCGCCTGTTCTATCTTGCAAAGCAAACTCACAATCATGCAGTCGTTGCCTCCCATTATTATGATCTCATGGCGGAGGTAATTGAGATTGCTTACGGCACCAGTTGGGTTTTTTATCCGCCGGATCATGCGGGACAATCACGCGAGGAGACCATTTCAAACTTACATAAGCGGATCAATTCAGTACTCTGTCTTTTACCCGGAAATACGGCCCTCGATATGGGCTGTGGCCTTGGTGGCGCAGCACGTGATATTGCCCGTCTTTCTCAGGGGAAGGTGCTTGGGGTCACCTTATCTCAGGCTGAAGTAGAGCGGGCGAATGCCCTCAATCGTGAGCAAAATCTGGATCACTTATGCGAAGTCACTCAGGGAGATTATACACAAAATTTGCCGTTTCCTAATGACTCCCTGAGCTCAGCTTACAGCATTTACTCCCTTAAATACATTTCCAAGGACCTGCTTCCCCAAGTATTCAAAAACATCCATCGTGTAATGCAACCGAATGCACGATATGTAGTCTATGATGCAGTTCTGACCTCTAAATACGATATGAACAACCCACAGCATCGCGCGTTGGTTGAGCGGATTGAGTTTGTGACGGGTATGCCTCCTCTGCACACGAGTGAAGATCTGATCGATGCGGCCCGCAGCGTGGGCCTAAACCTGGTCTCTGAAACAGAAACATCAAAAGATCTTGGTTGGAGTTATTTTTTTACTGAAAACAAGCTCCTGGCTGGGGCGCTTCGTTCTCAGATAGTGGGGAGCGCGATTTTAGGTCTCGAAACGGTTCGCTTCTTTCCAAATGGATTTTCAGACTTCTACAACACGTTCATCGCAGGGACTGTGAATGCCCTGGTCGATGCAGACCGCTTAGGGATTGTGTCGTTCTCTCGGTTGCTCGTCTTTACAAAGACCGACTCCTGATGTTTTTAAAAGGACTCTAAAACCATGAAAATATTGGTCACAGGAGCTAGTGGACACATTGGAAATAATCTCATTTCTGAGCTTATTAAAAAACAATATGATGTCCGAATACTTGTGCGAAGTGAACTACCCAAATACCTCGCTCATTTTCCGCTGGATGTGTGCGAAGGAGATATTTTACATCCGGAGTCCTTGTATGAAGCTACTCGAGATATTGATACCGTTTTTCATTTAGCCGCGAAAATTGCGATTACTAATCGAGAGGCAGAAGAAGTCCGTAAAACCAACATCCAAGGCACCCAAAATGTTGTCAATGCGTGCCTTAGAAATCAAGTAAAAAAGCTAGTTCATTTCAGCTCCATTCACACACTGATTCAAAATTCTCAAAAATCTAATGCTGCTCACATTTTAAATGAAAATTCCCCTCTTGTTTTAGAATCCGTGAATATTTACGATCAATCTAAAGCCCATGCTGAAAAGATAGTGCTTGATAGTTGTGAGCAAGGATTAAATGCAGTGGTGGTTAATCCCACGGGAGTAATTGGACCTAATGACTATAAATTATCACTCATGGGCACTGCAATAATTAAAATATACAAAGGACACAACCCAGTTTTGGTGCGTGGGGGATTTAATTTTGTTGACGTACGTGACGTGGTTCAAGGTGCACTAACTGCTGCCGAAAAAGGTAAATCTGGAGAGCGCTACATCTTGGGTGGCCATGACATAAACATGCATTATTTAGTACGATTGATGTCCACTGTAAGACAAAAGAGAATGACTCGTTTGTTCCTCCCCCCAAACATGCTTTACTTTGTGGTACCCCTCATGCAGTTTTTTTCTAAAATCACTAATACAGAACCGCTCTTTACCAAATACGCAATTGAAACGTTGATGTATCCCCCAACGATAGATTGTACGAAAGCCGAAAATGAATTAGGGTACAAAAAAACAAAAATTGAAACAACAATCCATGATACTCTTGATTGGTTTTCACAGTCTGGCAAAATAAAATTATGACTCAAAACAATCTCACTTTATTTCTTTATTTCTGGAGTGCTTTAGCCGTTATCGTATTCTTCACGCTTTTTTTCAAACGAGCGCCTTATGGCCGTTATGACCAAGAGGCTCAATCACTTAAAATCCCTGCACATGTTTCATGGTGTTTTATGGAATTGCCATCGGTGATCACCTTTTTGGTAGTTTTTCTCATAGCAAAACCATCAGCTTATACCTGGGTATTTTTTGTAATGTGGCAATTCCATTACGTCTATCGTTCCTTAATCTATCCGTTTCGCTTGAAAAATGCGAAAATGGTTCCAATTGTTATCACGATATCCGCCACTTTTTTTACGGCGGTGAATGGTTTGGTAAATGCCTATTGGCTCACTCATTTTCAAGAAATTACCTTATCCACGTTACAATCACCCCATTTTATCGTTGGTTTGATACTTTTTGTCTCGGGATTTATAATCAATCAACATTCGGATAACATTCTGTTTAACATGAATAAAAATAAAAAACCCGGATCATACCAAATACCCTACGGTGGAATGTTTCGTGTTTTGAGCAGCCCAAATTACTTTGGTGAAATTCTCGAATGGATTGGTTGGGGTGTGGCGACTTGGTCACTTGCTGGTTTTTCTTTTACTTTGTGGACAATAGCCAATTTAGCCCCTCGGGCGATTACCCATCATCGTTGGTATCAGGCACATTTTTCCGATTATCCTCAGGAAAGAAAAGCGCTAATTCCGTTTCTTTTTTGAAAATTTGAACTCAAATTTATAGGAATAAACTATATACAATTAGAAATAAGACTTGCGCCGCTGTCACTGTGAGTCCGTTTTGTATCATAGCTTTGACATTTTCGCTTCCAGCAAAACCCATGGCAGCAAACATATTAGCGCCAGGATAGGCATAATTAGTAACACGGGTCGCAAAAATCATGCATAAAGCAAACGTTATCATGGGTAATTGCATCTGAAGCACACTAGGAAAAAAAAGCTGATGCAGCATTTTAATGGTTGCTTCCGCAGCGCCTGGCATGCCAAAAGCCCCAGTGAAACCAATTAACAGCGATAAAACAGGTTTTCCACCTAAATGAATTAATGGAGATAATAGTTCTGTTAATGCACTAAATCCTCCCGCCTGATGAATTAAAGCCATAAAAGGATCAAATAAAATAAACAAAAAGAAAAGATGCAGGCTTTTTTGCATTCCCTCGACCAACAATCTAACAATTTGATTTAAACTTAACTTACTCGCCAATCCAGTAATAAGCGCTAGAAATAACATGACAAAAATAACATAGGTGGTTTTTGCTTGAGCAAATAAGCCATAGGCTACACAAGCCATAAAGGAGATCGTAAAGAGCCAAGTAGTGCGCTTTTGTTGTTTACTGGGAACAAATGGCTCTGAAGTATCCTCTTCGTCGCAAGATTCATGTGCGTACTTTCGTTGTAATCGGTTCGCCATAAACCATGTGGTAATTAAAGTAACTAGGGCCACTGGAAGAGATGCATAAAGAAGTACGGCCTCATAATTTAATCCTGTAACGCCCAGTAAAGCCACTACTGGAGGGGCAAAAGGCCCAAGAATCAAAGCTTCTTCCGCTGAAGCCTGCATTAACACAGCCAAACTAGGACGTGATAGTCCAACAGAACCCGCAATAGGGCGTAAACTGGGTGCTAAAATAGCTAATCCCCCAGCCAAGGTGCCAAGCAAACCTACAATGATAAAAGATGAAAGTACTATGCCTATTTTAGCGCGTCGCTGAGTATTAATCCCAATTCCATAAACAATTTGGTGCACCAAAGTATGACTGACCTGAGTATGCGTTAAGATCTCGCCTAAGCCATGTCCCAGCATGATAATAAAACCAACTAAAGCCATGAATGAGCCTAAAGCATCAGCCATAGAATTTCCAATGTCGATTGGGCTACTTAGATTCCATAAATAGCCCAGTCCAACACAGAGTGCAGTCGCTATTAACGCATCAACATTGCGAAATAACATCACAGCATAAAGAACAATAATGGCTAAACTGGCTAATTGAATGTAAAAAAACATTACTGGATCACTCCAATCTGGTTTAATCCTTGGGTAATACCTTCAATTCCCAAGCCAGGTTTGTCTGACAAAATAATTTTATTGCCAAGGCGTTGTACCCCACCAAGAATATAATTGTCACGAATCAAATAAACAGGATCAAGGTCCGCATAGAAGATATCCGGCTTACTTAAAGCAAAACTGGTTATAGCGGCAACACCAATGGGCGACTCCAGCATGCACCCGACCATGATTTTCATTTGTGCTGTTTTAGCAATATTATAAATGGCTTGCGCATTCGCAATACCACCCGATTTCATCAACTTAATATTGATGCCATCGCATGCATTAATTTTTGCAATATTCAGAGTATCTTCTGGGGAGAAGCAAGCCTCGTCAGCAATGATAAGACAGTCAACCTGTTCACTAATAGCCTTTAAGTGCACTAGATCTTGAGCACTAACAGGTTGTTCGACCAAAGGAATATTCAAATGCTGTTGTTTCAATGAATCAATAACCTTTAAGGCATCTTCATAAGACCATCCCTGATTGGCATCTACAAGTAAGGTGATAGAATTGCTTACAGCATGACGAATAGCTTGGACGCGCTTGATGTCTTCAATTGGATTCAATCCTAATTTTATTTTTATCGTTTGGTGCCCTTGATTGACGAGGTCAATGGCATCCTGCACCATAGAGTCAATCTCTTTAACACTAATAGTAATACACGAGCTAATGCTGTTCTTATTACCTCCCAACAATTTATAAAGAGGTAAACCACAATATTGAGCAAATAAATCATGCAATGCGATATCAATGGCAGCTTTCGCAGAAGTATTACCTGCTATGGCCTGGTTATTCATTTGCAGTAATAAATTCAATTCAGAAATACTTCGTCCAATTAACTGTGGACCAAGTATGGTTTTAATTGCAGTGATAATAGATTCCGTACTGTCTCCAGTGATGGCTGGCGTTGAAGCTGCTGAGCCATAACCCCAATTGCTACTATCCGTTTTAATCATTACCACCACATCCTCAACGCATTCGGTACGTCTTACGGCAGTTATAAATGGGCGAATTAATGGAATAGTTAATTGCGCAATATGAATCTCCGTAATCTTCATCTAAGCACCTTTGTTAAGTTTATTGCGTCTAAATACATTCTCTTTTTAAGTTAGAAGGATATTTTTTAATGAAATGATGGCTCAATATACCTTATTTTTTTAAATTCAACCAAATCGCCAGAGTTTGTGGAAACAAGCTCTAATTTCATACAAAATGCAAATCCGTTCTTTTTTCATACACCTTTTGTGAAAATTAGTTTACCAGGAAGAATCATTGTTTATTCGCTATCTCAAAATAAGATTTAATTTTTCAACTAAAATAAATTTGAGGACATTAAAAAGGAATTTATATGTTGATTAGAACCAGCAGGTATTTTCTGTATTCCCTTACTCTTTTTTCCTTATATATCCCCGGATTAACTTATGCGGAAGATAATTACACCTCTAAGTTTATTAACGAAAGTAATCAAGGAGCAAAAAAATATACCCTTGTTAAAACAAGAATGTGGCCCGAATCAGGATGTATTATAGAAAGCGGAGCGAATATGATTTTTCCTGGCGAAAGTACACAACTTGTTATCGCAAAAAAACAAGGTTGTGATCAAGCGGGTATCGGTTATTCCTTATACAAGACTACCGACAGCAAACAAGAGCATCTACTAGGTTATGTCTCTCACCGGTTTCGTGACGGTACTTTTAGCCTACAAGTTTCGATTTTTTGTAAAAATAAGCAGTGTATATTTAGAGATCTGAATCCTGCTCAAGACCGAAAATAAACATGCATTACTCTTGGTTTGGATGAAAATAACCATTTTGATAATACAAGGGGGCTCTATGCAAAGTCATATTGAATTTACAGAATTAAATCTGTGGTGAGCTACTAAAACTGACGCTCAGTATGCTCATTGTGTACAAAAATGATAATCATGATGAAGTTAATCAAAAATATAACTTTAAGCATTTACCTTTTGAGATAGAAAACTTAGCTGATTTAGAGGCAGCCAATACCCTTAGTCCTCAATAAAAACTAATGGGGCGAACGTTTAGCGTAGCCTGCGTGCAAGCAACCGAGCTACGCTTGCTACTTATTCTTGCTTTATAATGTCTTGAGTCCTTCCTCAATGATAGAAAGTCCAATTTCCAAATCTTTTACATCAGTAGAAAGCGGCATGAGGAGACGGATTACGTTTCCATATCCTCCGCAGCTAAGAATTACCAGTCCATGCTCCAAACAAAATCGTGTTAACCTGTCCGCCGCTTCTTTATTTGGTGCCTTCGTGTCTTTATCTTCCACAAGTTCCAACGCCTGCATTACACCCAAACCACGAACATCACCTACTATTTCATATTTTTCTTTAAATCCAGAAAGCCTGGAGTGAAGTACTTTTGAAAGATTAGTGACATTTTGCAAAAGCCCCCCTTCTTCAAAGATTTTGAATACTTCAAGAGCTGCCGCACAACTTAGGGGATTTCCGCCAAAGGTTCCGCCCAGCCCCCCCACCATTGCAGCATCCATCATTTCCGCTTTTCCTGTAACAGCAGCGATCACTGTTCCACCACCCAGTCCCTTTGCTGATGCAGTAAGGTCAGGATCCACGCCCATTGTTTTCATCGCAAATAGATTTCCAGTGCGTCCAAAACCAGATTGAATTTCATCTGCAATGAGTACAATTTTGTTTGCCGTACAAAACTCACGAAGTTTTTGTAAAAATGGAACTGGAAATTGTATGAAGCCCCCTTCCCCTAATACAGGCTCTAGAATCACTGCAGCCGTATTTTCAACGCCGACACGAGAATTAACCAGTTCAGAAAAATCATCGAAACACTCTTCGACACAATTTTTTCCCTGCCAACGATACTCATATGGAATGGAAGCACGATGAACTTCTGAAAGAAATGGGCCAAATCCATGTTTGTAGGGTTTGTTCTTTGCTGTAAGCGCCATAGCCATATAAGTACGGCCATGGTACGCATGATCAAAACAAATCACTGCGTGCTTCCCAGTATAGGCACGAGCAACTTTAATCGCATTTTCTACGGCTTCAGCTCCTGAATTTAACAGGATTGATTTTTTTTCAAAACGTCCAGGTGTGAGAGCATTTAATTTTTCACACACATTGATATAACCTTCATAGGGAAGAATATTAAAACTCGTGTGCATGAATTTTTCGGCCTGGACCTTGATTGCATTGACTACTGCATCGGGACAATGCCCTGTATTTACTACACCAATTCCAGATGAAAAATCCAAAAATACATTTCCATCCACATCCTCTACAAACGAACCTTTTGCGCGTTCCACAAAAATAGGAGTCGCGTGAAATGGGCCGCGCGCAACCTGTTTATAACGCCTTTCCATCAATATTTTAGATTTTGGCCCCGGTATTTGCGTTTTAATATCGATTTGATTCATTAGTACCACCCTATTGGTGCATCATCCAGGTTAATATTCACTTGCTTGATTTCAAGATAGCTTTCGATTCCATACAAACCTAACTCACGACCAGAACCACTTTGCTTGTATCCACCCCAAGGCATTTCATTATGAGTTGGATGGTAGTGGTTTACCCAAAGAATTCCGGCACGAATTTGCGAGGTCACTCGATGCGCACGAGTTAGGTCTTTAGTCCACACAGCGGCAGCCAAACCATAATCAGTATCGTTTGCAATTTGAATTGCTTCTTCTTCAGTATCAAAAGGGATAACCGCGAGTACCGGGCCAAAAATTTCTTCTCGAGCAATGCGCATTGAGGGCTTCACTTCATCAAAAATAGTTGGCTCAAAAAAATTTCCTTTCTCAAAAGCTTCACCTGCAGGACGTTTCCCGCCACAGATTAATTTTGCACCTTCCTCAATCCCTATCTTGATGTAATGTTCTACTTTGTCGCGGTGAGCACTTGAAACCAGCGGGCCCATTTTTACGCCATCATCTAAACCATGACCTAGCTTGATATTGGGAATTTTTTTCAACATTCCTTCCAAGATTTTTTTGTGAATAGAACGCTCAACGATCAAGCGAGAACCCGAAGAACATACTTCACCTTGATTGGCAAAAGCACCAAAAAGAGCGCCGTCAATTGCCATCTCCAGATCACAGTCTGCAAATACAATATTTGGATTTTTTCCACCAAGTTCTAATGATATTCGTTTCAAATTTCCCGTAGCGGCTTGCATTATTTTTTTGCCGGTAACAGTTCCACCAGTGAATGCAACTTTATCTACCATCGAATTCGTGGATAATTCTTCACCTACTTCCAAACCGGGGCCAGTAATAAGATTCACGACTCCTGCTGGAAATCCACATTGATCAATCAGTTTGAATAACTCCAGGGCAGTTAACGGTGTCAACTCTGAAGGTTTTAATATGACGGTATTTCCTGCTGCAAGTGCTGGGGCAAGTTTCCAAGCTGCCATAAGTAGTGGGAAATTCCAGGGAATAATTTGTCCGCACACACCAATAGGCTCACGGACAACATAACTAAATGAGTTCGCTGGAACCGACATCGTTTCGCCATGTATCTTAGTAGTGAGGCCTGCATAAAATTCAAAACAATTGGCTGCATCGGCCACATCAAATTCTGCTTCTGCCAAAGGTTTTCCACAGTTTCGTGTTTCCAGCTCTGCCAGCAATTTTGCATTGGCACGAATCAAATCAGCGACTTTGAATAATAATTTACTTCGATCAAGCGCGGATGTTTTTCTCCAATCACCTTCATCGAAAGCCTTACGTGCCGCCTTGATTGCGAGCACAACATCTTCTTTGGTACTTTCTGGAACTTTTGCAAGCAGTTGGCCATTACCGGGATCAATAATATCGCGAGTGCCCCTGTTTTTAGCTAAAGTAAATTTTCCATCAATATACATTTCATAACTTTTCATTTATTAAATCCCTTTTTATTGAGTGTACTCAGTTTATTATAACTCCGACTTCTCTCCCTTAATTATTTCTAATTAACGAAAAATATTCAGTTAGAATATTAAAATCAGATTATTTTTGTGAGCTATACTAAAAATATAGTGGGGTAGCTAAATTTATACCTCTATTTCAAATAATTACAAATAGATGCTTCTATTTGAGGGGTGCTTTATGGATCAATCTACGGCTCAAATAGTGTTTAAAAATAAAATTCTAATTCTTGGATTCGGCAGTATTGGGCAAGCAATATTACCTCTTTTATTCCAATATTTTAAATTGGACCCGTCGCAAATTCACATCATCTCAAAGCATACTCTTGGTGCAGATGTGGCAAACCATTATAACATCTCCTTCAAAGAAAGTGCGGTTAAAGAAAATAACTACCAAGAACTGTTGTCCTCTATTCTCAAACCTGGAGATTTTTTATTAAATTTATCCGTAGGAGTATCTACTATTGATTTAATAAAATATTGCCAGCGAAATAACATATTATATTTGGATGCAGCTGCTGAGCCTTGGGAAGAAAGGTGTAGTGATAAGAGTCAACTCCTTTCTAACTATGCTTTACGTGATGCTACATTACAACATAAAAAGCAGGGGCCCACCGCAGTTTTAACCCATGGAGCGAATCCTGGATTGGTATCCCACTTCCTTAAACAAGCCTTATGGAATGTCGCAAAAGATAATGAATGGGAAGGCGAGCTACCGCAAAAATCGGTGGAATGGGCGCAATTGGCTCATGATCTTAATATAAAAACGATACATATTTCTGAACATGATACGCAAATTTCTTCTCAAATTAAAAAACCGGATGAATTTATCAATACATGGTCAGTCGATGCCTTAATTTCTGAAGCGCTTCGACCTGCCGAACTAGGCTGGGGAAGCCATGAACGCCACTGGCCTCATGATGCGAATCATTACAACTTTGGCTCAAATTGCGGCATATATCTCAGTCGGCCAGGAGCAGAGACCCAAGTCCGTACTTGGACCCCTAACTCTGGCCCTATTAATGGTTTTTTAATTACTCATGCTGAGTCTTTATCTATTGCAGAATATTTAACTTTAAAAAAAAATAATAAAGTGTATTACAGGCCAACAGTTCATTATGCTTATCATCCTTGCCCTGATGCTATCTTATCTTTAAAGGAACTCGTGCAAAGAAAATACATACCTCAAAAAGAAAAACGAATTATTTTAAAAGAAATTGTTGAGGGCACCGATGAACTTGGAGTTTTATTAATGGGAAATAAAAAAGGAGCTTACTGGTATGGCTCTCATCTATCCATACATGAGGCTCGAAAATTAGCTAACCATAACAATGCGACAAGCTTACAAGTTGCTGCTGGAGTTTTATCGGGTATGATCTGGGCCATTAAAAATCCAGAACGTGGAATTATAGAACCTGAAGATATGGATCATGAGTATATTTTGAGTTTAGCCTCCCCTTACCTTGGAAAAGTCGGTGGCTACTATACAGATTGGACTCCCCTACAAGACAGAGGCAATTCAAATAATAAAGATATTGATCAAATTGACCCTTGGCAGTTTATTAATATTCGAATTAATGAAGGAGAATAGAAAACCTTTAAAGGAGTTAGGGGTCAGTTTTTTTCCTACAGGAAAGGAAGACCTGATACCCGTTTTGCTTCTAAAAGTTCCATGCTCAGATGTCCATGCGCAGGCAACACAACCGCCTTACTTATAAAGAAATTATTAGGATAGAAATTTAATTAATTTTACGTACATGAACTTTTCGTCCTTTTAATTTTCCACTTTGTAAATATTGGTGCGCTTTATCTGCTTGGCTGTGGTGGATTGCAACATAGGAGTGCATTGCAGTGATATTAATTTTTCCAATAGTGTTTCCTGCTAATCCTGCATCTTTGGTTAATGCCCCAAGGATGTCTCCGGGGCGAATTTTATCTTTTTTCCCGGAAGAAAGGCAGAGTGTCACCATTTCCGGTACCAACCGAGTCGGGTGATTATTTTCTAAATTATTAATGTTTCCCCAGTTGATAGGATACGGTAAGTTATTTTCAATGGCGCAAATTCGTTGTGCGTCCGCAGGTGTTGTAATACTTAAGGCAATGCCTTTACTCCCTGCTCTTCCAGTTCGACCAATACGATGAATATGAACATCATGATCAAAAGCGAGATCAAAATTAATCACTGCAGGAAGCTCCTTTATATCAAGCCCCCGCGCTGCAACATCTGTGGCTACCAGAATCGTACAACTATGGTTGGCAAAACGCAAAACAGCAAGATCACGGTCGACTTGCTCCATATCTCCATTTAAAGCAAGGGCGCTGAAACCCTCGTGGATAAGCTGGTCTGTCACATCCACTGTTTGTTGTTTGGTATTACAGAAGATTAACGTCGAACTTGGACGATAGTGCAATAGCAATGATTTTAACAAGGGAAATTTCTGCTCTTGTTTCATTACTTCATAAAAATGTTGTTCAATATCAATTTCCTCAGAGGGAGTTGCAACATGAACTTCTTTAGGATTTTTCATGAATTGTTTTGAAAGCTGTTTGATTTCTTCAGGATAGGTCGCAGAAAAAAGTAAGGTTTGGCGTTGTTTGGAACACACAGAAATAATACTTTTCATATCATCAAAAAAACCCATATCCAACATTCTGTCTGCCTCGTCTAAAACTAAAGACTTTACTTGGGTTAAGTCTAAAGCGTTGTTTTTCAAATGCTTAAGAACCCTCCCCGGAGTTCCTACAATGATATGAGCTCCATGCCTCAATGAATCAAGCTGAGGCTTCATAGGTATTCCACCAGATAAATTAATGACTTTGACATTAGGCATCAAACAGGCTAATCGACGGATGGCTTGGCTTACTTGTTCTGCCAATTCACGGGTAGGACAAAGAACCAAACCCTGTACTGCAAAAAAAGAAATTTTTAAATTATTTAAAAGAGACAAAGCAAAAGCAGCGGTCTTCCCACTACCTGTTTTTGCTTGAGCAATTATATCCTCATTTCTAAGAATAATAGGTAGGCTTTGCCTTTGGACAGGAGTCATGTTTTCATAATTTGAAGAAGCAAGACTCTTTATTAATTCTTGGCGAAGGGGAAGCTGAGAGAATGAAAGGTGTGGATCGGCATGTTCTGATTGCATCATTGGGAGCGCTTATCTTGATAATAGGTGAGTAGTTTAACATTTTTTAGTACAATTTTATATCAGTTTATTTTGAGTCGCTTTCAGGAGATCCCTCTCTAGTAGGGATGGCATACTCCATAACCTATAGCAAAGCCTGTTGCATTATTTAAAATGTCTTCAAAATAAAGGCATCAATGGCTGTATTGTAAGTCAGGCGTAGGTTAAAGGCATTGCCCTGGAGCGGCGTAAACTCTTTACCTTAGATTTTCAAATTAGGACAAATTATCGATATCGCCCGCGCGAAGTTTTATTTATTTTCTCTTGAGCCATATTAACTTTTAATGGACGTCCTTCTAATACTTTCCCATTCATTTCTAAAGATGACTGGGCATCCTGTTGAGAACTAAACGTGATAAAGCCAAATCCCTTAGTTTGACCCGTAAGGCGATCTTTAATTAAAACAAGCTCATCTACCTTACCATATTTAGAAAATTCTGCTTGTAATCCTTCTTCGGTAATTCCAAATGGTAAATTGCCTACATATATTTTATTTTGTTTCACTGCCGTTTCCTTGAGTTGTACGAACAATGATCTTTAAGAGTAGGCATCAATAAATAAGAAGACCTAAAGGGATATTGCGCGCTAATTAAAACTACGAGGGAACATCCTAACATTTAAGGTGGTAATAGGCAATTGACAAAGCGTCTTGCCATAATTTCTCGGACTTGCTTCCTTATTTACAGTAATACTCAATAAGTTTACTTTTATTTGAGTTTCAGATAAGTAAAGGAAAGACCTGACCCAGATTCGCTAAAGTTGAGGACCTACCTGTTTCCTTGTGTAGTATTGCAAGTTACTGTGTAATTTCATATTCTTGGCTCCATCGATAATTTGCCTCAGTCATCAAGGATGTACCGAATGATACGCAGAATAGTTGCCACCTTAGTTTTAAGCTTCATTTTCTCCAGTTTGAGTTGGAGCATAGAAAATAAAAGTTTAATAAATACTCCTGGATTATATCTTGGACTATCTGCAATTAAAGATACTGCATCCTATGATTTTAAGCGAACCGAATCGAACAATGCCTTACCCTTTCTCGATTTGGATCATTTTGACTGGCATGGCTCAGGTTATGGAGGGGAAATTTTTTTGGGGTATGGCAAGCGGTTTATAAATAATTTTTATCTTGCTTTAGAAGGTTTTTATGATGTCAGCTCCAATAAAGGAACTATTAAATTCACTGATTCTAATGCACTCTACACCCGAAACCTTCATGGAACCTTTCGCCAAAGATGGCAATACGGCGTTGCAACAAGACCTGGATTTTATTTTAATGAATATTCCCTATTATATGGGCGTATAGGATACCTGATAAGTAATATACAACTCAGTGGTGGGATCACCCAAACTGGAGAAATAGGTAGTTTTTCTGGAAAATTTTCCTCAGATAAAAATTGCCAGGGACTGCAATTAGGTCTTGGAGTTGAAATGGCTGTAAGCTCCAGACTTAATGCTCGAGTAGAATGGATATGGAATAGCCTGCAAAATTTTACCAATCAATCACTTATCAAAGACTCGAATTTAAACCCCTATACCACATTTAGGAAAGCATCTCATGTGACATTGGAACAAATTAAAGTAGGTTTAAGGTGGTAATCCAAATCCTAAGGCCTGAAACGCAATTTCACCATGCACTCGCAATTCGGATCTTCCCAGGAAAGAGTTAAATAAGCTTTATATTAACTTTGTTTGGGTCTGTCCAAATATCATTTAATCCCAAATAACATTCTTTATTCGGATGTAAGTTACCCCTTTTCCTACCAAAATTAGAAAAAACAGTTTGTTCTACTAATTTCAATCTAGCTTCTTCTTCTGTATTGGCCCAAGCATCTTGGCCATTTTCGAGAAGATTTTCATACCCCCCAATATCTTTAATTATTTTTATCGTTTCCTTATCTATTACTCGTAATCTATAGTGATTCATTTTTAGCTCCAGAAAATTAATTTATTCCCCTTTTGTTTTATATTAGCTTATTTTTAAATAGACCAACGATTAATGAATACTAGAGTCGAACAAAAAATTGACAAAATTGAGCCTATAAAAGTCTGTACCATTACTTGTACAGAACATTTCCCAAATTAGGGGTCCGGCCACTGTAGTTACCAAATTTGCCCTGTTCTTGGGCTAGCATCCAAATGAAAAGAGAATCCAAGTATCTCCAGAAGATTGATTAATTTCAAATTCATCAAAATATAAATAAACATTTTGTTCTCGATATGAAAAGTGAATGAAACGCATAACGCGAACGTAGAAAGGTATAATGTCATCAGATTAGTACATATCGAATGATATAATCTTTATACAATCCC
Source organism: Legionella parisiensis (assembly GCF_001467945.1). Classification (GTDB taxonomy): domain Bacteria; phylum Pseudomonadota; class Gammaproteobacteria; order Legionellales; family Legionellaceae; genus Legionella; species Legionella parisiensis. The sequence continues at coordinate 586,057 of NZ_LNYQ01000012.1, read as the reverse complement.
TTATTGTATCGTAGCATCAATATGTAGATGACCCTCTATAAACACTTTAATACAATAACTTCGCACGCGGAACCAGCCCAGAGAGCGTCCCTTTTGTCCCTAGATTGAACATTAGGACAGGTTGATTAGCATAAATGGCTGCTTGCTAGATCCAACTTTCATTGGCGGTAAATACTATAGTTAACCATCGCTGCGGGCTTTCTCCCCCCATAGCAACAGCTATTTCGTGACGGATTACATCCAATGACTCAACATTAGAAATTTTATATTCAGGAGGGACGACAATATGAATTTCAATAAACTGCGCTCGCCCAATTTTGGCTACGTAGCTTGAATAGGTCTTAAATTCGTAGCGTTTAATGAGATCATCTAAAAATAGTCTTACTTTCTCATCAAGACTAAATGGGGCTATGAGAAAAATATCTCTCATTGCATTTCGTACTGTCGACATCGGTACAAAAAACAAGAAGGTAGACATAATGCCTAATACAAAGGGATCAATAAAAGGAGTGAGGTATTGATATCTGCTCCCGTCCATAAATTGGGCGATGACAAATGCAACTAAGAGTGCTAATGAAATCGATCCGGACATGAGCCAACTATGGGCATCAAGTCTTAAAAATTCAGAATTAATTTTTAGGTTTTTATGTCGCACATAACCATACATACCTATTGATAATACGGACATAAATGAAGCAACAATAAGTGCCAGGTCAAAATTCGTTTCTCGCCCTCCAGATAACATACTGCCAATGGCATTTATCAAAGCATAGGCTGAAACCAGGATAAGTATACTGCCGTTAAAAACCAATACCATGGGTTCAACATGCCAATAGCCATATTGAAATCGACGATTACCTTCACTAGTCAAAAGTCGAGCAACTAAGAGCGCAAGAACTGACATGACTGCATCTATCATATCAAACATACCATCAAAAATGATGGCTAATGATCCAGATAGCAGGCCACATATGATACCTATTAGTGATAAAAAGGAAGTCATCACTATGGATATTTTTAGAACGCGTTGTTCAATCGCTCCCTCGGCGACAGCCAAAATTATCTCCTAGCATTAATAAGTTAAGAATTAGCTTTATTGTATTAGTCAGTTCATTTATTCGAAAAACCTGTCAAAGTGTTATGCTTATAAATCCTGGATTTAAAATTAATCATACCTATATGTCCTAATGAACTGCTACTCATTATAAGCTTTCTTCTTTCTGTTTAGCCACTTTCCAATTAAAGAAACACTTAAAATGTAAATTCTGTTATAAAAACAGTGATACTCCGGTGCACGTTCAACAAAAACATCGAGTTTCTACAATTTAAATTAAAGGCCTCCAAAAACCTTCATGTACTTTAACCGCTTTCGCTTCAAAATAAGGACCACTTGCCCTCACCATTCTCTTTCCCTGTTTAAAAATTTCAGCACTAGGAATCGCTAACCCCCCATAAGCATGTTTTTCCAGGGTTTGAGTAGAACACCCGTAAACCACACGGGATATTCCTGCCCAATAGATAGCTCCAGAGCACATCGCACAAGGTTCCGTACTGGTATAAAGAATGGCGTTTTTTAAAATATCTTCAGAAAATTGTTTGGAGGCTTGTCTTATCAGAACCATTTCAGCATGTGCGGTCACATCATGCGATGATATAACTAAGTTTTCTGCGGTTAAAATAACTCGTCCTCGATACACTAATAATGCGCCAAAAGGATGATTTCCTTTTTGACGAGCTAGTTGTGCCAGTTGAAACGTTTTATTCAAAAAGTTTTGATGTTCTTCAGGCATGTCAGCAGCAAATACTTGGCACGATAATACAGCGAGGAAGAAAACAATCAGGTATCTTTGCAACATTATTTTTTCCTTGTGGTTACACATAGTTACTCCTATTACGAATCGCCTTTCCTAACCAGAAAAAGCACACATCATGTGTCATTTTTTCTGAAGTTTTTGCTACAATCCAAGACTCAACTTCTTGCCAAATATCACTATTTATCTCTTTTTTATCCCATTGTAGAAAAAAAGCAATGAGCCATTTCATCTCTATGCTGCCTTGATGCGGCAGCATGATAGATGTTGTTTTAACTTCTTTCTCAAAGGGTATATTTAAGTTAAGCAGTACTGACTCTATATCATCTGCAGTATAAAAATGTTCATGTGGATTTCCTATGTAATGCTTGAAATGTGATTGAATTTCATAAATTCCCCGATGCCCTCTTAGTACAATTAAGCTTGACTCCCCAGCATCTGCTATTTTCCTAACGATATAAGGTAAATCCAAAGACCAATAAAGACATTGCGAGGCGATAACCCAATTGAAATACTCATTACCTGAGTTTTCTAAAAAATAGCGCTCAGCAGTTCCAACAAAAGTGTTCGTTTGAACGGGAATGGGAAACTGATTTTTGGAGTATTCTAATAAAGCGTTAATACTTGGTTCTACACCGGTTATAGTGACTTTTGCGGGCATTCTACTTGCATAAGCATTAATTATTTTTTTAATTAATGTACCGTCATGGCAACCTAAATCCAAAATATTGATCTCCTGTGAAGGGGGAGAAAAGCGAGTACTCATTAAGTCAATAAGTATCGATTTTTCACTCGCTTTAGCGAAATAGGTTTTGAAAAACTCACTGCGATCATACACAGACATTTTTAGTCCTTATCCGTTGAGGTCAATATAAATAAACATGGTTTGGCGAATGCAACCAATTGCTCCGGGAATAATTCACTCCCAAAGATTCAATGAATTGAAAAGATAAAGCTTTGCGTGAATAGCAAGAATTATTTACTGGACTGCAATGAACAAAATTACCATGAAATAATAATGCATCCCCCGCCTTGACTTCCAAGGGTGTATAGCAATAATTTTCGGTTCTAAAATCAGGGATATAAACCTCATTGAGCAGATCAAATTGCCTGATCTTAAGTTGATGATTTACTCGTGAAACCCACTTTAAGGGCCAGCGGTTACTGCCCATGATTCCATACATGCACGCATTTTCTATGCATGCATCTTCTAAAGCTAACCATAAAACAACTACCGAAGTAGGCTCAGTATAAGCAAAAGTTGATTCTTGATGAGGCCTAACCTCACTGCCTAAACCATGAGGATACTTAGGAATATAAACGCTCAAATGACAAATTGGTCGTCTAAATCCAATACCTTTAAAAATCGACCTGAGCATGGGATTTTTATAAACTGTTTGTTGCATCATTGAATATTTTTCTATGAGATGCATACCATGCCCAATTCTATTAATTACCCTTATGTTATCTATTACCTCATAAAATACATGCCCTTTGTGGCTGGAGGATTGGAAATAAGGTTCAGTGACATAGTCTCTTGCTTGTGCTTCTGGTTTCAAAGGATTTTTAGAATAAAAACAAACGATTTTATTATTCCAGTTTTGCGCAATATCTAATTCGGCATCGTGCTGTATGATTTCAATTTCATTCAATAATTCAGTTCGCTCTACCTGATTAATGTACTCTTTAAGAACAATGATGCCATTTTGGTTGTAACTGTGGATTGCCTGGTTTAAATCGGCTTGAAGATCATAAAGATTATACTCTTTTAATGGATTCGAATTGGGAATGGTTTTCATCGTTCCTCCTATTCAAATGCTACAAACGGACATATCACTTTTATGTCCAAATCAGGGTGTTTTTGGCGCTTTATGCTGTAATTTAGGGGGATAATTGCAATCTCTGTAGATGCACCAGCTGCTGCACTAATGAGATGACCACCAAAAATTTGGAAATTATCATCACCTATGGCTGCATGAATGTGCACAAAAAAGCCTTCATCAGCTAAGGTCAAATTGCCAGTTAAGGAGGCAATTTCATAGGTCCCATGAAACAATCTCTTGGTATGTTGTTGCGTATCACAATGATAAAAACCCATAGTGATATTCGACAGAGCGCCAATGCCTGTAAAAATGGCGGATTTTAAATTAAAGGAATGTGCATAATGAATTATGCTTTGAAACAGGCTTTCACCTTCTTTTAGGCTTAATATAAAAGGGGAATTTTCAAGCTGATGCATAATGATGGCTCCTATTGAGTTAACAATAAAGAGCCATCACCAAAAATCTAAAGATGTGCTCGATCAGGATGGCCTAAAGAGTACCGAACACTAACGATTTTCTTGGCTATAAAATACTCGATTTTAATCTCACATGTCAAATGTGACTATGCTCTTTACTGACCGGCCTCCTCCAAAAAGCGTTTACTAGTAATAACGATATATTGCGAGAATCAGATAAAAATAATGGGCAGTAAACAAAACCAAACATATTTAGCTGTTGTCAAAAGTAAGGTAGCAAAGACGTCTTAAATGTTTTACATTGTTAGAGCGTGCGATGCTGTAAGCTGCGTTTGATAATCTAACAACTCTCTATTAATTTCTTTTAGTTTTGCAGTAGATGCATTTTTGCTGGCGCATAAAAGCGCCGCTATAGAAGTTATTACCGAATTGTCTTTTTCCGGAGCACCAGCTGCAAAGAAATTCAACTTATTTTGCTCTTTAAATTCTGGTAAGCGCTCAATCCTGTCAATTGTCTGACTTAGGTCCTTTGTGCCACTTATAAAGTCCCCCATTATTTTATCATAAGGAACAGGAATTGATTTTAAATCACTTAGCAATTGTTTGCTTTGATAATAAAGGATATGGCCTTGTATTCGGTTTTCAAGACTGTTGACAGCGTGTTGTCTTTGCGAACTAAGCTTAGCCCCCTCGTGCTCCTCTTTCCAGGTGTCAATGGTTTGCTGTACTTCAAAAAGAAGTTCAAGAGTTGCATCTGGGTCTTGATATCGTGCACGCTTTGAAAATTTTTCAACAGCTTTATCTATAGGCGTGAATGGCGAAGTGAAGGAAAAAAATTCTTTGCTATCCTTTCTCCACTGAAAAAGTTCACTATGAATTTTATCTTGCATCGTAGCATAAACATATAATTTTGGAGCATTATCCCGCAGATACTCAAATGATAAGAGCCGGGCGTCCAAATGCTTAATAACGATGTAATCTTTTATCATAGCCTTGAGCTCACTACAATTTACATCAGCGTCATCAAACTCTCTTTTCCCCCTGCCTACAGGCCTAAAATAAGTTACTTTAGTAAAATTATTAACTATATGTAGTTCTTCTCTCAAGAAAGTATTAGCTTGTTGAGTTTGCTCATAATCAGGCACAAAGTGACCGCTGGCGCTATCTAACATCATGACATCACCATCATCAGAAACCTCTATTTGTCCAGCCATAAAGAGGGGGAGATCAGAATAAGAATCTGCATAAGAAGGATGAAGAATAGCGTATGGATTAAAGATAAACCATTCATTTGTTCTTTGAGGAGCAACACTTTGACCAACAAAAATACTTCCATTAACGTGAACCGTATAAATGCCTCTTTTCGGGTAATCTTTGGTGGCTAACATCATGGTATCATAACCCTTTATTGTTAATTTATTCGTGCTGAACGGTTCAAAGGTAAGGTGTCTATTATCTTTAGAACCAGAAGTTACCAATTTAATAAGCTTTCCCTGATGAGGTAATGCGCGAAATTGTTCAAGTTCTTCCTCATTGTAAGCTTTCTCTTCAACTTCCTTTTCTTGACGGTAGGCCCAAAAATTATTTCCTGTATCACTCTTGCGCCCGCCAAGCGTTAATAAATTGTCACTTTCTTTCAAGTTTTGTTTAAATTGTGCAAATGCAGCTATTTGTTGATCCTTTGAACGATGTTGGATGGTTTGATAAAAAGCGAACGGATCATTGCTGGCATCACCGGGATTAGGACGAGTCCATGGCATATAATAAGGATCCAGGTCTTTTAAGAGCTGTCTTGCCGCGATTTTTTCTCGAATTTTATCGGGATCTGATTCATTAAGAAGATGACCTAGTACCGATAAAATAGATGAGGATAGGTCACCATAAGTTTGATTGTGGGGCTTTGATTCAGCATAATCCAAGAGCTCTGTAAGATGATCAAATCGTGTGTATATAGTTTTGGCGTCATAGACGTTGCCAAGCATCCGCTCAACTTCTTTATCAGGGTTTCTTTTAGTTTTACTGCGCCAATCATTTACAGATATTAAAGTTGGAAAAGGCATAGATCCCCAAATTTGGCAAATAAATATACTAATAGTATATGCCAATTGATTAAATATGGATCATTTTGATCCTATATTATCAAAATCTGACGCCAGCCATCTTTCTAGACAAAGTATCAACTAACTGATATATATAGAAATGCTCTAAAAAAAAAGGAAGATCATGGACCACATCACCCGTAACGCTTTATTTTCCATCTTTGCAGGTACCCTATTATTACTAAGTTTTTCCACTTCGGGTTTTGCTCAGTGCAAAGGAAATGCCGAATCATTTGAATCTGGGACAGCAAAACATGAGAAATGGGAATCAATAGGCAATAGTTACAGTAAATCCACTAGAAAAGCTGTCCTATTTAATGAAATGAAAGGGGGAATTGCCAAACTTCCTGCAGGCCACAACCACCCAACCCATTTTTACAAACATAAATTACTGGTTGTCATTATGGAAGGAACGCTACACCTTCATCTTAATGGTAAAACAACAACTTACAGGAAAGGAGAATATTTTATCCTGCCTGCTTATACTTGCTTTAGCAGTCATTCTAAACATGGCGCGACAATAGTTATGGTTGGGGCAAAACCCGGAGATAGTTATCCAGCCAAGTTAAAATAGCGAACTTCTCAGGTTAGGTCATTTGACTCGACAACAGCAAGCGTATCCTGGTTGCCTGCAACCAGGATATCGATTTAACTCCCCGATCCTCATTCACCAAATGCATTATTTACTATAAATTAACTTGGGTTGTAATGATTTATTTGACCCTCCCGGCCACTTCTCAATGTGTACAAATATTGATACAATCGCATGAAGTTTAAAAACACTTTTAATATAATCATCTACTTATAGAAAGAAAATAATCATTATGTCATCAAAATCGTTTCAGCTATCGCTTGTTGCCCTCATTATTATTTCCTTGTTAGGTTGCTGTATGGAAATCGATATTTCCTTACCCAGCTTCCCGAGCATAATGATTTTCTTCGGCACTACAGAAGCACAAGTCCAAAGTACATTAAGTCTTAATTTTTTAGCATTCTGTCTTTCAGGTCTGTTGTATGGGCCACTATCCGAAACTTTAGGGCGACGTGGTTTAATGATTTTTGGCGCTACCTGCTTCTTAATCGGAGCAACTGGTTGTGTTTTTTCATTTTCCATATATCAGTTAATGTTTTGGCGTTTTATTCAAGGTTTAGGTGCCAGTAGTACTTTGGTAATAGGCTTTGCCATGATTTCTGACCGATATAGTGGCGAAGTGGCTACAAATTATATTAGTAAAATCAATGCCTATGTCACTATTTTTATGGCAGCCGCGCCTATTTTAGGCAGTGCGATTATCAACTATTTTACTTGGCGAGCTAATTTTACTTTCATCGCGATTGTTGCGTTGATTTCATGGTTTTTTTTGATTTGGCAACTACCGGAAACTAAAAAGGATAAAAAGCCTTTAAAGCCTTTGAACATAGTTAAAGATTATTGGACGGTTTCCACACATAGCAAGTTTTTAATTTATGCCGGTATGCCCAATATGCTGGTCACGGCTTATCTAACTTTCGTAGGTAGTGCGTCATTTTATTATATTATTACGTGTAAATTATCCTATTTCCAATTTGCCATGCAGCAGGGATTAATTGTATTACTATTTTCTCTCACCAGTTTTTATGCCGATAAAGTGATTTCACGTATCGGAGGCCGGAAAGCGGTGCATTTAGGGATGGTGTGTTGTACCCTGTCCATTGTGCTTTTCACTTATTTTGCCTTCCAGTATCCAGAATCCCCACTTTTAATTACATTTGCAATGTGCTGGATGGCGGTGGGATGTGCATTTCCAATGAGCGTAACTTTTGCACAATCATTGGAGGTTTTACCGAATCTCAAAGGAGCCTGCTCCTCTTTTATTATGTCAACACGATTGTTTTTTTCTTCTGGAGCCGTAGCGTTAACAGGCCTTTTATTTGATGGTTCGATGCGGCCTGTTGCCCTCGTCATAGATGGAGCGATCATTTTAGGAATAGCTATGTATTTTATAATGGAAAGAATGAGAGCCCATGAGGAGATTCTCTGCAATACACCCTCAAATGCTCCTGCCGCTTAAAAAAGTAAAATAATCAAATTCTAAATGATGCTTTCTCAAAATACTCTTCTGTTATCTCTTCATCAGAATCTTCTTTTATTTAAAAGAGGATTCACTTCTTTTTGTATAGAAACTATTTTTCTTGAGCTTTTTCGGCTTAGATTCATATTGTTCTTAATTACATTAAGCTCCTGAAGAAGTGATGCCTAGGATGACGCTTTATAACGCATGATGTCCGTAATTCTCCGATGAAATCGGACATTTTAAAGTATAAAATCCGGGAAAACAAACAACCAAGCTAAAATAACAATCCCAATCACATCCTGAACATGCTTCAGAAAAATATTAAGAATAATTGATTAAAACATTAAAAAAAACACAATATTTATTCTATTTGATCTTTAATTGATCTATAATCCAGCTATATGTAACAATCGATATTTGATTATGGCAAAAACTCCGTCTTCTAAATTTTTGCTTGCAATGGGAGTTGATCCATTAGAACAACCCATCCATTTGCCCTCTAATTTAAATGAAGAATTTCGTACCGCATCTGCATATTTTAGAAACAATCCAGATGTTTTTAAATTAGCAAGAACAGATAAACCAAAATTCCAAGAAAGATATTTTGTTAAACATGGGGCGCAAGCAAAACTTCCTGATATACACCATAGTTTTTTTAATTTTAATGGTAAATTAGTCTGTACTCTACCTGGGGAAGAAGGAATTATAGGTTCAGGTATGTATGGCAAGGGGCGTCTAGCAATGGACGAATATGGACAAGTTTTTTTAATTAAAATCGAGAAAAAAGCTGTTCTTCAGAAACGCGCTCGATTTAAAAAGGAATTTGGACCAGAATTCGATGTGCAGGACTCAATGGAGGAGGAAATAGCGATTGGGAAAGATGTTGGGCTAATTGTTGCCTCAAGTCAGAAGGGAGGAGATAGTGAGGAATACAATGTGCCAGATTATTCTGAATACATTCCAGAACAAAACTATGTATTAATGCGATTTGGGGGGGATAGCGTCAAGCAAAAAATTAAAACTCCAGATTTGACTCCCGAACAAAGACTGGACATGGCGATCCAGGCTGCCTGGCAGTGTCATTTATTGCATCAAGGTTATTTGTCAAAATCAGGTGTCCCATACGTACATGGTGATTTAAAACCCGAACAGCTCGTCGTAAATGCTCAAAATCAATTATCCTTAGTGGATTTTGGTTGTGCCAATAACCGATTAGGGGAAAATCATGGGAATGATTCAGGTTCATTTAACTATTTATCAAGCTCATGTCGGGCTTATACACGAAAAGAGGTAGATCATTTTGCCCTACTTAGAACAATTTATATGCCCGAAAAATTTGAAGACAAACTGGGGAATACAAAAGAAAGAAAAAATACATTTAACTCAGATAATGTTTCCATATTAGACGATGATTGTATTGAGCAATATAGCCTTAGAAAATGGCTTGATACATCCAGTGGTAAATTACCTAAAGACAGCAGTCCTGAACAAATAGCATTTTTATTAATTTTAACTCAGTGTCAAAGCCAACATCTTTTTGAACACCATAAGAATAACCAGGACGCCATTTCTGCTTTGAATATTGTCTACCAGTCGGGATACATTTCTAATCAAGAGTTTAGTGCTACCTCATTTTTAAATAATGAGATGGCAATAAACTGCTTGGCAAAGCTTACGCCAATCATGCATTTGATGGATAAGGACGCTCAATTAAAGCTTGTTGAGCAAATCATGAGTTCAAATCTTAATTTAAATACATCAGAGCAACATCCATTATTAACTTATTTGCAATTTGACTCTCCAACACGACATTTAATTGCCCCTGTTTTAAGCATCGCAATTAAAAATGATGTTGACCTTGATGAGGTTCTTAAAAATATTGAATTTATAAAGGCGATATCTCCTCTTATCCGCGATAACCCCAAAAATATTATTTTGGGGCCTGGAGAAAATATAGTGGAGCGATTATGTTATGAATATAAGGGGGAGCTAGGTAAAAATCTTTCTCTTTTTTTCGCTGCTAAAAAATTTCTAGGCCCAGAAAATTTTAAAGAAATTTTTAGAACTCAAGACGTGATGGAGGCATTAAAATATGAAGTTCAGGAGCATAAAGAAAAATATTCCAAGAAAGGAATAGGATTTTTTGGTCGAAAAAATAATGATGGTATAAATAAATTAAATCAACTAGATAGTAGTGACGAAAAAACATATGGCAAGTTTGCACAAAAGATCGAAGGCATTAGTCCTGATGGTGCATTGCCTTTTTTCCGTTCGCGCGATCCTGAAATTCAAAAATTTTATTGTATTGCTCATGTGCTCTTAAGTACCGTAGGGTGCATCAAAGAAAACGAGCAAATCATGGAAAAACAAAATTACCTACTCTAGCCTTTTCCAGGATAAGGAGAAGACCTGCCCCTTTTTTGTAGGGTTCATTTTTTATACAAGCAATTTTAACTTGGTTATGTCGGTAATTTAATTTCTATTTGTGTTAAAAAATTCTTCTTGCCGGGTTTTGACTGGATTTTCAGCGAGCACCTATTTTTATTAAAAGGTGTTACAATGCCTCAGCATAAAGATATGACCGCTAATGGTGTTATAAGAAAAAAACTGGAATAGATAGATTCAAGCAATTGAATTTCAAACAAATATTCCTGAGACAAAATATTCCTGAGAAGTGATGGTTCATTATTTACTTACCTCAGGATAAGCTCTATTTAAAATAAAACAGAGGAGATGTTTAAATGTCATTGAGTAAAGAAGAAATTAGCTCTAATAATTTTAGTTGGTCTAATTTTTTAAACTGGGGTACTTTATATAGGGGATATAATGCAGGAGTTGCATTGCTCGTTACCTATCAATATTTGACCAATCCTGAGGCTGCATTTATTGAACATGTCCCTGATATCCTTATTCATGCCGCAGAAGCAATCATTCCGAACCAATGGTCTCAAATCGCAATCGTTGCAAATGTTGGGCGTGCCTCGCAAGCTGCTTATGGATTTTTCTCTGGAAATTCGACAATCCCTAGTGTCGCCAATGTGGTCGATGTGGGGAATCATTTGTTAAATACAGTGCATAGATTGTCTTAATCTTGTCTCTTGCAAATTGTTAAAAAACATTAAGGGGTCAGGTCGTCACCTTTCTCAGTAAGCGAAGCCTGGTTGCAAGCACCAGGCTTCGCTCACTTGTATCTGGGGATATTAAATATAGACATACTTAAAAAACTGGATATGGGAAAAGATCTATCTGTGGGCAATATGCTATACACTATTTTCCCATAAATGACATTCCCATACTTACGCCTTGGTCAAGTATATCCTCTCCTTTATCTATTACGGATTCAACTGGACTCTGTCCTCCACCACTTCCATTTGCCTGAAATAGCGAATCAAAATTATCAGGCAACAGAGATGAAGCTAACTGCGTAGGATCTAAACTAGATATAGCTCCTGAGGGAGCACTTAAGAAAAGGCTTTGATCATCTTGATCATCAGTGGAAGATGATGATTGGCTTTGGCTTTGATTTTGCCCCTGATTTTGTAGCATCTTATCAGCTTCATCTAAAGCGACCTGGGCGGCTACTACCCCGACTATTTGAGCCATAATGAATATCTTTGTTATAAAAGTACCATACATTAAGAATAGCATAAATAATAGAATAACAACTTCTTACTCCCAGGCACTGTCAATACTTCACGGCACCTGGATCTGAGGGGCAAGCCTTAGCATCGTATTAATTTTACATTGCGCCCAGGGTTTTCTTTTTTGCTAGGCAGCTAAGCCTTCTAACAATAAAATTAACAAAAATCCAACAAAAAAACATAAAGTAATCAATGGAGTTTCACGAACTTCATGAGCTTCAATTAAAAGTTCTTCTGTAACGAGATAAAGTAACGCTGCGACACCAAAAGATAAAATTACATTCGTAACTGTTTGAGGTAAATGAATTAACAAGCTTGCACCCAGACCTGCACCAATTGGAATCAAGAGTGCTAAAATAAAACTAGCTAACAAACGGATAGGTGCACTGACTTGCCTTGCCCCTAGAGTAGACGTAGTCGATAATCCTAAGAAGAAAATTTCAATGGAAAGGGCTATAGCGATAAGAATTCCTCCTTTTTCGCCCGCCAAAAAAGAGACACCAATCAAAATACCATCTACTAATAAATCAATTCCAACCGCAGTCAATAACCCCCATGATAGACCTTTTTTTTGTTGTTCGAGATCTTCTAATCTACTGGCTAACCATTTTAAGAACAACATTCCAAAAACACCTAATGAAAAACCAATAATAAGCGCAATAGAATCGTGATAAGCACCAATTTTGGGTAGGAGTTCTTTTGCTACTGCTGCAAAAACAACTCCCGCAGCAAAATGTTGGGTCGCACTTGTTATTTGATTGCCCGGCTGATAAATACTGGCAAGTCCCCCGCCAATAAACATCAGTGCAGCGGGCATTAAAGAATATAGAATTATAAAAGTGATGGATGGAGTCATAGTCGTTTTTTGCTTAAAGTAATAGTTTACAGCATAGTGAAACATTCGAGCTGATTCAAGGAGTATAAAGTCGGGTTTTTCTTTTTGCCTATTTATATAAAAAGCAAAGGCAAAGCCCAACCCCTGAGGAGCTATTATTGGAATTCTAGTAAACAATACAATGGACAGCCTGAACGCGATCAGGGGGGTTCCCATCATCTTGCTTTGGTACTGGTTTAGGGATTAAAGCTTTTAATTTTCGATAACTATCCAGTACACTGTCTGCTACTGTAAGTGCCTCAGGAAGGCAATAGTTGATTTGTTTGCATTGATTAGCAAGCACGGGGAGATTATTCCAAGAGCTTATATTTTCTTTATTGATTTTTTTAGAGTCGAGTAATTTTTTATAACAGAACAGTTCTAAAAATCTTTTTACTTTATCTTTGTCAGCTGTTCGTTCAACTGTATTATGAAAAATTTTACCTATCTGCAGCTGCAGTTTTTTTTGTGTCAAAGGCAACTCTGTATTATCAATAATAAATTCCGCTGCCTCTTTAAAAAAAGCAGGAAGCTCGGAGATTCCTTGAAATTGTTGCTTCTGTTTGAAAAAAGTGGAAACTGGAGGCTTCTTTTTTCGAACGAATAAATCTAAAAATTCACTGTTTTTTAAAATGGAATCTAACAATAATTTAAGTGTTTCCTGCTTTGTATCATCATTTTTACGATCTTTCATAGCAATAGAGACAGCTATATATAAATTAGGATCGATATTAGTCAAATGAGTATTTGTTAATAAAGCAATGAGTTCTTGGTCACAAGGAACTTTTTCACATTCTTTTAAAAGTATTCTTTGCAGCGAGCCTTGGTAAACAGCAATGTTTTCTGGATCATTTAGAATAGAATCATTGGTTATGATTTCGATGGATTGGGTAACCACTAATTTAAGTAGCGCACCCCTGTTTTCTTTTTTTTCCCGGTTAAGATAATCATAAACATCACTAAAAAAACCGGGGTTGTTCGCTGCCTTTTTTATTAAATGTTTGAAAAATTCATTGTTACTCTGTTCTTCGGAGGATAAGGCAACGATTTTATCCGCCTCATTGCGCAGCACTCGATAAAATATCTCTGGTTTTTGCATCTCCGTGTTAAGTAATATTTTCTTAGATGTATCTATTCTTGCATGAATATAATTTTTGATATCAGCCCTATTGGCCCTGCTCAAAGCTTTATTCTCATTAATTACAGCCTCATAATGTCCTATCGCCTTGAATGCGTTCTTTAGGGTTTCAGATTTCCTGATATTGCCGAAATAACAGTTGACTATTCCTTCGACCGATTTATCAAAAATATAATTGATTAATTGTCTAAGGTGAAAAAAATCATCATCAGTATCTATATTAAAATGTTTATTTTTTAAATCTTTGCCTGATTGCAGCATAGGATTTATCAAATGCTCAATAGTGCTTAGGTTTCTCATTTCCGTAGTGCACCATTTATAGACATCCTCAGGCAATCGTTCTTTTAACAGACCTTTTAAATTTGCCAGAACACAATTACCTATTTTTTGGGATTTTACATGTTTGCCCAGGCTAAAACTGAAACCCAAATTTTTTAGCGCCTTATCGTATTGATCATAAAATTTCTTATAGTTGTCTTCACTACTACTTACTACTTCCAATCCAGTAATTGTTTCAATAGCCGCTCTTAACTTATCTAAATCTAAACCGGCAATGTTAATGCGATAAACTAAATTATAAGTCGATCTTTGACCATCGCCACGATTGCAATGGGTAAGGACCAATTGATTTTTTTCTTGATATATTTGGGTATATATTGCATGACCAATGCAATTATGCTCAATCGTTAAATCATTACCAGAAAGAAGATTTTTAATTCGTTTTGGAGTAATTTCACTTTTATCTTCGATAACAATTGTTTTAATTGAGCCATAATACCGATTCAGGATGCTTTTGTATTTTTTTAACTCTGAAGGAGAATATGTTTTTCCTGCTATTGTGATGTCTTGTGAGAGGACTGTTAGCAATAGTTTTACAAATTCTTCACTAGCCGCCTTAACAGTTACCCCCTGTCTTCTAACATGTTCATTTTGATTAACCACTAAATCAATTCGATAACCATGAAACATAGCAACCCAGAACGCCAAGAAGTTTTTACTTTCGGCATCATTTACATCACTTAGCCATTTTTTCTTTTTAGTGATCGCCTCATTTAATGTAGCTCTTTTTTGAGCTTTGCCTTTTTTTGATTTTAGTTTATTTAATTCTTTTTCTGCGTCGGTTATTTCCTGTTTGACCCGATCATAAGCAGCGGAAGACGATTGATTGAGATTCTGTCGTTCGAGATCTCTTCGCATGAAGTTCTCGAATGTATGAGTAAAATCCACCATTTTTTCTATCGGAGGATTCGATACACCAGGTGTCGTCCTGCGCTTTTTTCTTTTATACACATCTTTTTTTGATTGCATATCCTGACTATCCCAATGGATTGATCTATAACAATACATAATTAATAGATATAACACTTACAGTTATATTGTAAATCCACTTTTACAGAGTTCAATCAGGGTGTATTAATATTTTAATTGGAAATTTTTGCGCCAAAGCTGTATGGACCCCATTTTGCTTTTGCACGTTTCAACGAGCAAGCAAGTGGGTTCAAAATGAGCATGCGCTTTTTTATACAAACTTCGAGGCAAGTCATAAATGAGGAAACTGGTGAGTATAAGAAAAGATTAAATTTTTGTGTGAAAAAAATGAAAAACAAGATGACCTTCTCAAAACTATGGGCTCGACGGGACAAGCGATTAAATCTGTTTTGGGTATGGGTTAATAAGAGAGCCAGTTGCAGCTGTCTTGATTTCTCAATTTAAAACAATTGCTTGGTGATTGTAGTGCCGCAATGGTTTCAGGTTAGTATCCAGGCTACGTTTGCTAAAATTGCTCAAATCATAAAAGAACGTGTTTCCTCATCAGGGTTATCTTCATCATCCGCATCACTATCTAGTTGCTTATCTAAAACCGCTCTGCTGATCACTCCAGTTGCCAAGTCAATTTGAGATATTTTCTCAGGACATGCTTTTATGGAAACAATAGGGCTCTTCAGGGTTTCTTCCAACATAAATGCGATTAATAATCCAGGAAGCTCGCTATCGTTTTGCTCTTGCTCTTCTTCATTAATATAATCGGGATAGGGTCCATAAATAACAGTAATATGAGTTGATGGACTATGTAAATCTACATTGCACTCTTTTAAATACTTCGTTATATATCTGAAATCTTCATTTATAAATTCATGTATCTCCGTTACTGCTACTTGTAAATGGCTGTCTAGAACAAAGTGTTGTTCAGCATTTGTGATGATCAAGCGCGTGCAATACTCAAGAGAGCTCTCTTGCAGACTAATAGAACCGTTACAATCTTTAAACATAAAAATTCCCATCCCTTCTTGCTTCAGATGGGGTATCGTATTTCTCAAGACAAGCTGAGAATCTATTTTTAATTCAGGGGACACGAAATATCTGTCAAAAAGATTAATACGCCAAGCTGGATTCTGCTGATGATTTGCAATGATTTGTTGAATGTATTCTGGCCATTCTTCATCACATTGATAACCCGATTTGTCCATCGTACAAACTAGTTTTAACTTTCCATTATCTTCACTTTTATCTAATGCTGATTTTCGCTCAGAATTCCCCTTAAAGTCGAATAATCTTAGTTTCTTGGTTGCTGTGATTATTTTTTCATCTTGGGTATTATTTCTTCTATTTAAAACACTATATTTTCGTTTCATCGAGTATGTACCAATTCAAAAATCTAAACTCTAAAATAACTATCGTTAGTTTTTAAATATGAATTATATCATCGAATAGGGCGCAGTAATTCAAATGCGAACAACAACAGTTTCGTTTATGCCTTTGAATATCAGACAAAAGCTCACTATAGTGCAAACCATACGCATTCCAGTTAATATTTCACTAATATTATTTGCTCATAATTTGAGCTATCAACTTTAAACTTAGGCCGTATATTATGTTTACACCAATTGAAAAAAATCGAAAGCAACAACACAGTCGTTTATTAGAAAATATAACAGAATTACATTCCCGCATTTATAAGTGCAGAAACACAGTGCTAGCCGCTCTTGAGAAAGAAAATCTCGAACCAAACGAGCTAAACAGCTGGCTAGACCTCAACTGGAATTTATTTCTACTGGAAGTGAACAGTGGCTCTCAAAGAGATGAATTGAAACATTGTTCTTATCTTGGTAGTTCAGCTCTTAATGCTCATATTGAGCAATACGAAGGATACAGTGAGACGTATAGTTCAATAGTGCAGAAAATGAATGGATTTCACTCTATGAATGGAACGAATAACAATGCTGACAAATGGTTCGATTGGGATTATGCAGAAGATGAATCCAGTGACGAATCATGTGTTAGCATAATCAGCAATAACTCATTTTAAGACTAATTTATTTACATAAGCACATTATATCTGTCGTTTCGCTCTTATTAACCATCTGGAGTTTCCGGATGGTTCTAATTTCTTTTGCTCCAATTGAAATTTAAAAATTACTAAAATAAGATTTATTTATAAGATGTTTGTTATTCTATTATTTCTTTACTATTTAGAAGTTGTATTATGAGCAAATACGGAACAAAATTTAAAACAATAAACTTCCAGCACGCTACTCCCCTGGATGAAATAATTAATGAACTAGCACATACGGAACAATTAGAGCAGGGGCAACCAGGACCTGAACAATTAGAACACCCCGGCCCCTTAGAGCAAGTAGAGCAATTAAGCAACAACCGACACAGTATTTTTCATAGATTGAATCATGATGAAAAACTGGATAATGCGGTGCTTATCGCCATGCTGTCAGGTATGCTCATATTTACAGCATCGCTTTACTCTCAAGATAATAATCACGCTGTAACCGGGTTGGCTATTGCATTAGCTGCTTTCTTCTTAAGGGTTGTAATTGAGCTCATGGGAGAAGCCTTGCAAAATAATAATGTCAACTTTGTCTATCAATCGCACTACAGGAATGGAAGATAACTAAAACAGTACTTAACAAGCCGCACACCCGTATCAAGAAGACAGGATGAATTTGAATCGCATTAGGGCGCGGCGAATCCAAGCTTGCAGGGGTATCATCTCTTTTCTAGAAAATGAAAATTATTCTTTCAGGTCTTTAATTGTCTGCACATGGTACCGGTTATGTTGCTTTCATGTAAGTGTTTTTGAGCATGATGATAGAAGAGGGAGTTTGATGCGGATTGATTACGGAAACACCCTGAACTATTGGCTTAAATTAATCAAGTGATTCACCTCATCCAAACGCCTAATTGAAACCAAAAGCCACAAGCATTGTTTACCCTTCCATTATTAATCTAAATAGTAGCGAGAAATTTTTTTATTCAAAGAATATTTCATCATCATATTGTTTTTAATTTTATCTTAATGTTTATTTGTTAACCTATATGCACGAATCATTTGGATGCTTATTTTTTTGCTCATCTCTAAAGATTCAGATTGCAGGGTTATATTTAAGAGGTATTAAAGATGAATAGAAAGATATGCTTGAGTTTGAGTAGATTCTTCGCTCGTAACGTTCCAAATTTTGTCAAACTAAAAGGAGCCGCTTATGACTCACACACTGTCTCAGCTTTACGACTTCTTAAACAGAACCATAATATTCAGTTTATTAAACGCAGTAAGCCAACAATATACAGAGGAATCTCAGTAGAACATTGTCTTGGTAGTTTAGATTATCCTGGATTAGGAATAACAACAATGCGCGCTAGCCTTGCTCGTTTTTTAAAAACAAATGGGATTCTGTGTCTTGATGATTTAAATCCCAGTCAGAAAAAAGAGCTCATAGATTCGCATGTGAATGGTTACTCTTTTACCAAGGGAAACACAAAAATAGCTCATTCATTTACCTACTGCTCTAGTGTTGCTCTAGGCTTTGGGCTTGATGCATCCAAAAAATCAAATTTCCCCGGTATCATATTAATTGGTGCTGCATACAAAGACAGCTGCACACAAGCATGGGATGTGGAATATGATCCACCCGACTTAGATGGAGAGTTTGGTACCTCTATATTCTCATATCAATGTGAGACTATAGTGCCTCATCTTAGTTTTCCTATTAACCATTGCATTATTATCAATCAAAAATCATCCGATATGATTCACCTTGATGATTTAACTCAAGCAAAACGACTTGATGTCACAGGAGAATCGATACTTGAGTTGGACATTATCCCTTCAGAGAAGATGAAAAAATATCAACAACTGGAAATTGAAAAGGTAATTGCTTTTGATGATTTTGCCACTTATGTGTGCAGAAACGCTTCCAAAACTGTAGACCCTGCCCAAGCAGCTGAATTATACGAGAAGTATAGAAATATTTCGAAAAAACAAGCTGAATTAGTGAGTTTTCCCCTTTTTGAAAGAGATCTATGGGTGAGTGTGGCGAGTGAAGTAGCACCCAAAAAGTATACTTGTATTTCTGCTCATGAAGAAGGTTTCACTCTTGAAGTACCTGCAAAATGCGGTGGAGTACTTACAATAGATATCTCGGATATCGAGGCAATAATCTGTCTTGCCCCTTTATTTGAAAAGGATCCGACATTAACATTAGATCAGGTAAAAAATGGAGCGCTTCCTTGTGCTTTAAATTATCTAACTGAGTGTATTCTCAGGAAAAATAAGGATTTGATTTGTCAATCTGGATTAGAACAGTGCGTTGAAGATAAAGAAAATCAAAAAGTCAAAGTTCTGGCTTAATAACTAATAGGTCTCCTAATGCCTTGAGACTCATCAAGGCATTAATTTTTTCATTGAAGTATCAGCATCAAATTCTCGCAACGAGTTAATGAATCACCTAAAAAGCATATCGGTTCCATTTATTATTTTTATATCTGTTTTGATCCACACCCTATATATGACTGATAAACCTTGAAGACAGAACCAAATTATGCGCCCTCCTTGGGTGCACTTGTTTTGCTAGATTTAGGTGATGATTTTTTCACGGTTTTTTTTGAGTTTGTTTCTTTTGGAACTGACACGTCAGCAGCTTTTGATGTTGTTTTGGGAGTTGGTGTTTTTACGGTTTTCTTCGCAAGTTTTTCACCTGGACCGTTCTTGTTGCTTTTAGCATGTAGCACCAAATTTGCTTTTTCTTTTAATGTACGTCTTATGGCTTTGAACTCTTCTGTACGAATTTTAGCAAGATCCTTTTGATGTGTAGCACTAATTAATACGTTTCTCTCGATTTTTTCAGATAATATTGCGTATTTTTTCAGTAAGTGTCGTGCATTTTTAGCCAGCTCTGTAGAATCAATCTTAGCAGGAAATTCTTTAATCTCGGCTACAATTTTTTTAATTTTTGTTATTTCCATTGGAGTTCCTTGTCCCATGATGACTCTCCCTTTTGATAGCAGTAAAAAAAGTATAGCCCATGGTTGGGGGTTCTTCCACAGATCACCTAAGTGATTCCAGCGAAGATTAAGCAATCCTGGTTGCTTGCAACCAGGCTCCCTGAGTAACCTGCCGGATATGGGGCTAGGGCCTTCCTTTTCTCCATAGGATAAAGGAAGGCCTCACCAGGTTTGATGCATATGCATCATGTCGGACAACTTGTTGTCCAACCGACGCTTGCTAAATTATAGTTTTAAGGCCTACCGATGAAAGAATTAATAACCAGACTCTATCTTTTAAACAATGCATTTTGTTTCTTCAACCAGATCATTGCAATCTGGCATATTTGTTTCATGTCTATGAGAATGATTTTTAGAGAATAACGACTCCCTTATTGAGCTTGCTCTGACTACTTGATTCGTTTTTTCATCTCTAGCCCATTTACGCATTTCACCCTCGCGTATCGTGGGTGAATATAAAATTTTGTTTTGATAATAATCAACCCTTATAGCATTTGAATAATTAGCAAAACCTTCTAAAAATCGGTTTGCAATAATATAGGCTTTATTGCTTGGATCACAAAACCACAATTTAATAGTAACGGAATCTGTTTTAGTTAATCCGTCTGCTATCATACGTTTGGAAATATCATCTATTGTAATTACTTTTTTCCCTCCCGAAACAGCATAGGCCCAATCCTGAAACGGAAGGTACTTTAATTCCTCATAGGGTAAATGGGGATTGTTTAAGATTGATGATAATTTCCTATCGGGATGACAATCGATTCCGTGTCCTAATATATAAATTTTTGTATTGGGAGCTATAGTAGATAGATCACATTGATTGTGAAATAAAATTATAAAATTTTTATTCTTAAATCTGCTTGCGCTATTATCTCTAAATGTTTGTATATCTTTCCTCACATCATCGGAAAGTTCATCCTCCTTAAATGGTACATAAATATATCCATCGATAGGAGCTTTTAGATAACTATTACAGAAATTATTTAAACCATGCTTTATAGTATTAAGGATGCTTTGAGTCATTTTTTGATATACAATAGTTCAGTTTGCACTATTATAAAACATAAAGATTAGTGTTTTATTAACTGTCTGATCGATTAAATTAAAACCTGTTTGATGCGCATGTGATCAGTATGGGATAAACAACATCCGGGGTAAGGTCTTCCCTTTTCCCTGTAGGGTAATGAAAGACCTTATGCCGTTTTGTTCTGGGGTTTCTCTAACTCAATGAAATTAAAGTAGCAGGAGCCCGATATCTGCTTTGTAAATTTTTTGCGTGGTCAGAGCTTATCCTATCAGCATTTTGTTGTTACACTTAAATTACTTACTATAGTGTAAATAACATGCAAAACGGATTTTTTGATGAGGCAAGCTCCTGCTTTTAAAATACGCAATTTATCTAAAAAATACCAAATGGGTGAGGTTCAAATCCATGCCTTACAACAGATTAATCTGGATTTATATCAAGGTGAATTGGTTGTTTTATTAGGTCCCTCAGGGAGCGGTAAATCTACCTTACTCAATATTATTGGTGGTCTGGATGTTCCCACATCCGGAGAGGTCATTTATAAAGATCATATTATCACCTCCTCCAGCGAACATGAGCTTACCCGCTACAGGCGGGAGCACATTGGCTTTGTCTTCCAATTTTATAATTTGATATCCAATTTGACAGCCTTGGAAAATATATCAATAGTTACCGAAATTGCAGAAAACCCCATGAATCCTGTGGAAGCAATCAAATTATTGGGACTGGAAAATCGAATATCACATTTTCCTTCTCAACTATCAGGAGGCGAACAGCAACGAGTTGCTATTGCTCGCGCCATAGCCAAACAACCTGATGTACTCTTGTGCGATGAACCTACTGGCGCTCTTGATTGTGAAACGGGCAAAATAGTATTGGAGACACTTGAATTGGCAAATAAAAAATTAAATACCACAGTCGTCATCATTACCCATAATTTGGTAATAGGGGAAATAGCTGATCGGATAATTCATATAGCAGATGGTCGAGTTGCCCAGATTATTGAAAACAAGAATAAACGGAAAGCCTCTGATTTATCATGGTGATGATCTTAAACAGGAAGTTACTTCGTGATTTACTTAAACTTAAAGGACAGGTTATCACTATTGCTTTAGTTGTCTGTAGTGGTATTAGTGTTTTGATTTCATCAATTAGTACCTACCAGTCTTTGTCGCAAGCCCAACATAAGTTTTACTCCGATTATCATTTTGCAGATGTGTTTGCAACCTTAAAACGAGCTCCAATTTATATGCAAAAAAGGATTGGAGAAATACCTGGTGTATCTCAAGTAGAAACGCGTATTGTTGAGGATGTCATTTTAGATTTGCCATGGTTACAAGAACCTGCCATTGGTCGTTTTATCTCCATACCTGATTCAAAGTCACCCAGGTTAAATCAATTATTTTTACGCAAAGGACGTCTGCTTGATTCTGGCAGGGCTAATGAAGTATTAGTTAATGAAGGGTTCGCCGAAGCAAATTCTGTAAAACCTGGGGATCAAATTTATGCGCTATTAAATGGCCATCGACAACTCCTTCGTATAGTAGGGATTGTTTTATCTCCAGAATATGTATATGCAATTCGTGGTGAGGATCTTCTCCCGGATAATAGGCATTTTGGCGTATTCTGGATGAATCATAAAGCTTTAAGCGCTGCTTTCGGAATGCAAGAGGGATTTAATGATATTAGTCTAACCTTGACGCCCAATGCCTCAGAAAAATTGGTGCGTAATGATTTAGAAAAATTATTTTTAGATTATGGCTTATCAATTACCTATCCCAGGAAAGAACAAATATCGGATAGATTCGTAACGAATGAAATTAATCAACAAAAAATTATTGCCTCCTTTATTCCACCTATTTTCCTAATTGTCGCCTCATTTTTATTAAATTTAGTCACTGGAAGACTAGTTCAAAATCAACGAGAACAAATTGCTCTATTAAAAGCCCTGGGTTATACCAATTCATCAATCGTTTTATATTATTCAAAACTCGTGTTGGTAATTGTACTTTTGGGTGCCATCTTAGGAATAGGGCTTGGTGCCTGGTTTGGTCAGTTAATGACATTACTCTATGCTGAATATTTCAGGTTTCCCGTCTTCTATTATTCATTTTCAACTCTGGCAGCATTTATAGGAGTTTTGGTCAGTTTTTTCGCTGCGGGCTCTGGAGCACTGAGGTCAATATATCAAGTAGTTAATCTAGCTCCGGCGGTAGCGATGCGTCCTCCAGCACCCTCCATCTATCGAACACTTCGTTGGGAACGCTTTACCTTAATATCCCATTTTTCTGCAAGTGCCAAAATGTTTTATCGTCATACGTTTAGACATTTTTTTCGTACTGTAATTACCTCTGTAGGCATTGCCTTGGCAATGGCAATCGTTATATTAGGGCTCTTTTGGCAAGATGCAATTCACTATTTAATAAAAACACAATTTTTAATGTCACAAAAACAAGATGCAACGGTATCATTTACCCAGCAATTACAAGATAAAGTGCTCATTGAATTAAAACATGTCAAAGGGGTAATCGATGCTGAAGGCTACCGTATTTCGCCTGTCTTATTAAACCATCAAAATTACACCGAGCAAACTGCATTATTTGGTATACCTCCCAATGCAAAATTAAAGGTAGTTCTGGATAAAAATGAGAATCCAATCTTCATACCTGAGAATGGACTTGTCTTGAGCCAGGGCTTGGCTGAACGATTGCACGTAACCATAGGAGATTGGATTTATATCAATATGCTTGAAGGGAATAGAGCAAAAACCAAGCTTGAGGTTAAAGGAATAGTTAATGATTATGTAGGAATGTTTGCCTATACCAATATTTTTTTAATTAATAGAATATTGAATGAAGACCATCTGATAAATCTTGCAGGTATTACCATAGATCATCAATATCTTAATCAGCTATACAAGGAAATCAAAAAAATACCTAAAGTAAATTCGCTAACCTTTAATACATCAATTATTCAGACATTCAAAGAAACTTTTGCAAAACATGTACTGGTTTTTACCTCGATATTAGCAGGGTTCGCAATAGTAATCGCCATTGCTGTAGTTTATAACAATACCATCATTATTCTTGCCGAGCGCTCCTGGGAGTTATCTACTTTAAGAGTATTAGGGTTCACTGAGCAAGAAGTGTCTAACATACTCTTTTATAATATTATTTTTGAAGTACTATTAGCGATACCAATGGGTATTCTCTTTGGATATTGGATATCATGGTCTATATTAGAGTTAATGCAGACTGATTGGTTTAAAATTCCGTTTTTAATTGAACCTGAAACCTATGCAATATCAATAATTGTGGTAACGATTTCAAGTGTGATGAGTTTGTTTATTATTAGAAAGCGCATAAAACAACTCAATTTAACTACCGTATTAAAAGTGGGTGATTAGTGCCAATAATTTATCAAAATATAAAAAAATACATCTGGCTTTTTATTTTTTTAGCCTTGTGTTTTAGTATTATTTTTTGGTTAATTTTACCTAAACCAATTAGGGTCCAACTAGCTGAGGTTAAATATGGAACCTATTCCGAATACATAGAAGATGATGCAAAAACACGAGCAATTAAAATATACACTATAACCGCCCCAGTGATGGGAAAATTACTGAGGATCAATTATTTTGAAGGAGATGGTGTACGTAAGAATGATATACTAGCAACCTTTCTTCCTGCTACGCCATCGCTACTTGATGTTCGCGCCAAAGATGAATTGGAACAAGAATTGGGTGCTGCAGAAGCAAGGTATGAAGAAGCCAAAGCAATACTAGAACAAGCCAAATCAGCATTAGATACAGCCCTTTCAGATTTTAATAGAAAAAAAGGGCTAGTCGCAAAAGGGTATGTCAGTCCAAGTGAAATGGAGCATACTGAATTGGAGTACAAGTTGAAGCAAAAAATGGTTAATGCTGCTGAACGTAAGGTCCATAGTGCCCAACACGATATTGAAAAAATTAAAGCATCTTTAGCTGCTACCTCATCGAATCAAAATTATTCTCAAGAACAAATTAACATTCTTGCTCCGATCTCTGGAAAGATATTACGCATTAATCAAAAAAGTGAAACCACCCTCAATGTAGGTGCCGATATTATGGAGCTTGCTGATGTATCTAAGCTGGAGATCGTAGCTGATGTCTTAAGTACTGATGCAGCCCAAATTCCAGACAAAGCAAAAGTTTTAATTAAAAGATGGGGTGGAACTGTAGATTTAAAAGGTACAGTTCGTACAGTAGAGCCAAGTGGGTATACTAAAATTTCAGCCCTGGGAGTTGAAGAGCAAAGAGTAAATGTCATTATTGATATTAACTCTCCTTATGAACAATGGAAGAATCTTGGAGACGAGTTTCGAGTTGACGTATACATCTTTATTTATGAATCAAAAAAAGAACTACTTGTTCCAATGAGTGCATTATTTCGAGACGCTGAACATTGGGCAGTTTTTGTCGTTGAAAATGGAAGAGCCATGAAGCGTATCGTAGAAATAAAACGCCACAACCCGGATAATGCGATTGTGGCTAAAGGGCTAAAAGAAGGAGAAAAGGTAGTTCTTTATCCTGGAAATTTAATTAGTAATGGGGTGAAGATTAAAGAATAAGGATAAACCTGCGGGAAACTTTTGAATAGAATTGAGCGCTTCTCATTATTTACCACACTTACCCCTATAAGAATTAATTTCACGTCTGTAGGGCAAAAAGCCCCCTGCCCACAAACCACTTTCCCATATTGTTCTTGGATAGGTTGTGCGGAAACGACAGCAGAAAAAGCCACCAAGATGTAAATTGCTAACGTTTGATGAGGTATTAAAAATTTTCGACAGAACCATAACGTTTCAATCAGCAAGGCTGCGCAATCCGACGAGCAGGCTGCATATCCATTTCTTGTTCCTGGTTTGTATTGGATGTACTCTTCGGGATGAAATCCACTTGATGGAGACATGATGCTCCTATATCGCCATTGTTTGATGAAAGCGGAGGCTGCATCCAACAATGAGATTCGGATGCCGCTACAGACTCGAGTGCTTCATACTCTTTTTGGGGAGCATTTACTTGTTCTATAGATTTTAACACTTCAGGATTACTTGTGCTTAAGTCAGGACTATTTGCACTTACGGTACCGCTTGCGCTTATGTCAGGACTGCTGTAAATACGGGTACCTGAGGGTGATGTAAGCACAGGCTCTTCTGAGCTTGCGTCGGTGTGGGACTCTGTTTGACGTGGATCTGTGGGGTGTGTCACACTGTGTTTTATAGCATGCTCTGCTGCTGTCTTTGGAGAAGAACTGTCCGTGATCTCTTTAAAGTTCCTTATCACATCTTTTGCAGCTGCTTTCATTTTCGTTAATTGATCACTATTTTTGGAACTCCAAAAAGAATCCAGAGTATTTTTTTCCTCTTTACTCACACTCATAACTTCTTTAAATTTACGTATGGAGTTTTCTAAATCGTTTTCGAGAACGCGCCGATCCGTGTATGCATCTTGGGAATTGGATAGGAGTGTATTAAAATCCTTAGGCTCATCAAGATAGTCTTTGAGTTTATTTAATTCCGTTATTTTATTATCAATAATTTCCTTTCGTTTTGGATCATTCAAGCTACCTGAGATTTTTCCTAAATCGCTAAGACTTGATTCTACACTTGCTCTAAGCAAAGCGGATTTTCTAGCATATAAATTAGTGGCACCTTCAAGATAACTTTGCTTGTTTAGCGTAAAATCAGAATTCAAACTGTTACTTAAGTATTCTGTGTTAAAATCTTTCACGGGAGACAAGCTATGTTCTTTCGGATCATAATCATGAGTTTTATTTACTATTCTTCCATCAGTGTAGCTACTACTAAAGGCTTTGGATTCCTTAAAAAAATCCTTTGCTTCGTAAACTTTATTTGCCCATGGATCGCATATATAGGCAGAATCTCCCCATTTGGTCGGATCATCTACTGCACTCTTTGGATCTCTTCCTAGAACTAAAAATGAATGATCCCCTCCTGGATCAGGCACTCCTTTTTGAATAGGATTCCTTCTTGCAAGCTGATACTTCTCCGCATAGATTGGTTCATTGTGAAAATTGTGATTCACAACATGCTCTAAAGCCAACGATGCATATTCACCACAATTTCCTTTTTTATGTTGATGTATTGAAGTAACTTCATCAAGAAAATCATCACTTGATTGTCGAACACTGGATCGGTATCCATCTTGGCGTTGAAGTTCTTCCCCCTCCTGTCTTTGTTTGCGAATACCATATCTTTTGGGATTAGTACTGTGTTTAC
This sequence comes from Legionella parisiensis, assembly GCF_001467945.1. Lineage (GTDB taxonomy): Bacteria > Pseudomonadota > Gammaproteobacteria > Legionellales > Legionellaceae > Legionella > Legionella parisiensis. The sequence continues at coordinate 558,598 of NZ_LNYQ01000012.1, read as the reverse complement.
GTGTATGGAGTGAAAATGGTTCAATTTCTTTGTCTAAGTCTTCTTTTCTTGGAATGCCTTTCCTCATCCACTCGACATCACTGTGCGTTTTCCATTGGTCTTCAAAAGTTGGTCTACTATTCATCTCTAAACTGGAAGAGGATCCAGTTTTATCATCAACAACACTTCGGGCGTATTTGTTCGCTGCTATTGCAAGTTCTTTTACTTTTTCCTTTCGAGATTTCATTTGTTTCCTCTATCCTTTAACAAAGCAGTATAAAATATAGACTATGATTTAAAGTTGTTCAAATTTTATGCAAAAAATTTAATTTTAACTCCCGCAAACTCCTGTCAACGCATCAATTAAAGTAAAAGATATGAAATCATGTGGATGTTCAAAAAAGGACAGTTCAATAGGTAGATGTTTGGAGCTCGAACCGAAGCATCCTTCATCAATGAACAGTTTGGTCTGTACAGCTGAGACCCGCCCAAAACATTAAGCATTTTTAAATCAATTTTTTTTGCGGCGGAGCCGAAAAACCTTTGAATTAGCCATATAGGCTGCGGGTTCAATAAGTGTTGCCAAGAGCGTCATTTCAAACGCAAACATAAGACCGTTGCATTTATTGCGTAAATATTTTAACTATTACTTATAGATTGAAAAATATAGAATTACGGTGAATTCACAATGAATTATATAGTGAATAGTAACTCTCCTCTTTAATTAGATTTAAACTATCTTTTCAGCGTTAAGTTACCAATTAATCACCACAAATTTATTACCAAAAAAACTCATATATTGAGCTCTTACCCTTAAGAGATGCTGCAATAGCAGCTAAAATGATTCACCAACATTTAGAGTTTCTGCGGCAAAGGGACGAGCTTATACCCACCCAATCATTAATCTTTATGAGCCAGATAATATTAAATGCTTATCATCTCGACTAAGTCATGGTGATTCTACTGGGGCCCGCATTTTTGAATACACGGATACCTGTAACAATTCAAAAGAAATTTGGAAAGCAAATCCCAATAACCCAGAAGAAATTGACCTATGGGAGTATATCGACGTTTTAGTAAAACCAACATGCTATTAATCTTGCTACCATTGGAGAGAGGATAAGTGATCTTTCCCTCTATTCCGTTTTGCAAGAAAAAATAAGATAATGCTATCATTTTTTGAATGGAAAAATACTAAAAATATGCATGTTGGCATCTCGCTTTATTTCTCAAACAAAAGGGTTCTCTGATATTTTCATGCGGATTTAATTATATATATCTTATTGATAAAAAATAGATTTTATTTACCAGTTTCAATAATTTTATTCGTATGCAAATTTTATTTTTTGTTTGCGTTTATGGCCCTGCATCACTTACGGCTATAACTCTCAAATATCGAAGAAAATAATTTAAAAATAAAAATTAACAGGAGTACAAATGATTTTTTTTACTAACGCTGGAAGACAACACGCCCTTCATTTTAAGAAATTATCTGAATATGAGGAAAATAAAGAAGAATATTTAAAACTTGCAGCTTCGTGGGCAAAAAAAGCCTGGGGGTATTTGCAGAACAATGACAAACAATTTTATCTCAGAGATGTGCGTGAAAAGCAGGAGCAAATTTACGTTGGAACTTATAATAATCAACCTGTTGGCATGTTTGGTTTATTTGAAAAAAAATTTCATCCGTTTCAAGATAATGAAGGGAACTTCGCAATACCCGGTGAATTAAAAGTCGTTTATTTTGATTATATTTATGTAGAAGAGAATGCACGAGGTTTAGGTTTTGCGCGACAGCTTCTGGAAAAGGCGAAATCTCTAGCTGTTGAATTGGATGCTGATTATATTTACCTCGATACCTTAAATCCTAAACTCAATAAAATGTATATAAAAATCGGAGCAAAAGTGATTTGTGAAGGGCAATATCTTGAAAATCCAACAGATGTATTAAGCATTCATCTTTAATACATGCATTTTGCAGCCTTGATGGAGCTATGCGCAATCAAGGTCAATGTTCGTTGCCTTGAATACTAAAAAGTCAGGCCTTGAATTGTGAATTATCGACTAAAAGTTGATTAATATATTGACGATCCGAATCACAGATTAAAAACATGCTAACAAAATTCAAGGCCTGCCCCTTAGACTAAAACATTCTCCACAAAGAATTTTTATTTTTTTGGCTTTTAAATTGATACCATCTTTTGCACAGAGGAAGAAGAATTATCAATCCAATTAGCCATACAGTGATTATGCCAGTCAGCGTAGTTAGATGGTACGGCAGGGCAATGGATAGGCCGTAATATATAAACCAATGACCAATAAAAAAGAAAAGAGCATTTTGTCCAAATATTTTAAGCGCTTTGAAAGAAGTAAATAATTTGGGTTGGATTTGTTCCAGTTTAAACCACCAAACTATACCTAAAAGATTAATACTCCAAGACCAAAGAAAATAAGTTAAGCTTGGAGGAAATTTTGAAATGCTCATGTAAGATTGCCAAGTCAGCGGGGCAGAATTTGGTGATATTGTTTTATAATCGCCGAAGAAAAATAATCCTTGTATATTTGCAGTACGAATAACAAACCAGATGGTTAAGAAAATAAAGGCAAGTGCGCATAGAGGAGCCCAGGCTTTTTCTTTTTTGGTTGTTACTATTTTACCAATAATTAGTCCCAAAGCGACCGAAGGAAACCACGGAAATGGGGTAAAATTAATGTCAATAAAAAACATCGGCGTGTGGTATTCTCCACCAAGTAATAATGCTATTTGTAAGACATCAGGGGAAATATTATAGTGATGATTGCTCCAAATAACCCCATGAGAAAATAAAATTATTATTAATCCTAATGACAGAGGCAGCCAGTATTCAATTTTAGAAAAACCAAACCAGGATTTGGTTTTAAGGAGCTCGACTCCATACATGACCCAAGCTGCCATCATCATACAAATGCCCAGGCTAAAAAGAACACCTACATAAAGGTAGAATTGTCCCTCGGCAATTGTTTCAAAGAGCGCCAGAACAGTGAACTGTACAGTAACCAGAACAAATCCTCGGCAGACTAAGTAGTTCCTAATTGTTTTGGGATTTACGCCGTCTTTGATCCTTGATTGCCATAAAAGGAAAATACCAATGCCCATCATCATATAAAAGCCGCCAGCTGCAACAAGGCTAATCAGTGATTTTTGCAAAAAATCCAAAGAGCTTATATTTTGCTCGATTAACGGGCTATTCCAGCTTAAATTTTTATTCGGGACCGAACTAACGTAATCCCTGCAATGAGAAAACGCCATTAAGCACATAATCAAACCTCGCTGTAAATCAAGCGCACTTAAACGAGATGATTTGTAAGTATCCCCTTTTTTAGGAGTTATCAGTACATTTTGAGAGAGGAATACCTGTCCTTGGTTTAACCCTACATCTTCCATTTTTTTCCTGACCTAAATTTCGTTTGCAGAACCCAGCTTCTATGGACGAAATTTTAATTAATTGAAAATAGCAGTGCTAATAGTGGAGTTCGATTGACGAACGTAAAGACACTAACGGAGCTGCCAGAATGCATCATAATATATCAGAAAAACTATGGGATAAACCTTGTTCTTACCGATACCATCTACAATCCGAGAATCGTATCATCATTGTCAATTAATGGGCCATTAGTGTTATGTCTTTGCGGAGCATAATATGATATATACGTATTTTTCATCAATGCCTATCTATATTTTTTCTGGCTCTGTGTATGACCGATACCCTCAAGTTATGTTTTATTTAACACTATCTTTACTCATTATGAGCAAAATATTAACCAATCTTGTTTTCAATCTTTTAAAATAGACTCTTTTAGTATGTCTAAGATAAGGTTCATTATGAAAAAAATTATAAGTATCGGCTTTCTTCTTTTCTTTATTTCCTGCCAAGTTTTTGCAGCAGATGCTAACGATCTGGTTTTAATCTATAGGGTTTCAGAAAATGATAAAAATCAAATTTATAACAAGTTCGTGAAAAACACTATTGTTGCAGAAAAAACAAACAATAAGCCTAGAAATTATCATGTCACCTTAGGATGGATAAGACAGGTTGGCCAAGCAAAAGAATTGAGAAGTTTTATGAAAAAGGAATTAAAAAATAAGGAGCAGTTTATTTATTATTTTGCTCCAGCTGCCCTACTGCATGTAGCACCTAACTGCCCTGAACCTTCTAATCCGAAAAATCCGCTGAATAAAAAATGCACGCGTAATGCTGTAGTTCTTTTTCCTGCACAGGATTCTCTGGAAACACTAAAAATCATTAACCGGGAATTGAATGAAGCACTGGAGCGATATAATGAAGTGCATGGAACAAAGTACAAAATGGATACCGATCTCCTTCCAAAATATTTTGCTCCCCACATAACTCTGGCAAATACAAGTCAGATTAAACAAAAAGAGCGGAAAAGGGCTATCAACGAGGTAAACAGTAACATGAAAGATAATAATAATTTTATCTCTGTCATTCTAAATAAGAAGTAGGATGATTTGCTAGTGAGGGTCTTTTGTGATTTACCTGGAGCTTCTCTTTTGGATAAAAGGAGTGCCTAACCTCTCCTGCGTTCTATCACAGCATTTTGATTAAATACGGTCTATAATTAGTTCATGTTGTACAAATTTGCTTCTGCGCCATGAAATTAAAAATTGACCCCACCTTGATTAACAAAACCCCGGAAGAAGCACGAGAATTAGGTGCTTACTTGATTAAAAATGATTTAGCTTTTTTAGAAAAAAAAGGAGAATATCAGGCATCAACTACTCTCCAGCTAGAAATAACTCATAACTTGATTCTTGATCAAGAAAACACCGATACTAACATTAAACGCTATTACGTTATAGACAAAGACTTTTTAGGAAAAGGGGCTTTTAGTAAGGCCAGAGGTGCTCTTGGTTATATTGATGTAGACATTACAAGTGGTCATGTTGTTTTTACACCCAGCGATGCCAAAGCCATTAGAGTCAAAAACACTCAATACGCCCAAAAGAAAATCCAGGCCAAGGGTGCCGCTCCATATAGCCATTCAGAAGCCATAGCAGATTATATTCAAAGTAAAAACTTTGGACATTTAGGTATGCAACCACCTATTGAGGTTAAAAAATCTCACCTTCAACTCGGATTGTTTTCAAAAAGTTACTCCATTATGAACAAGCTAAAGGGAGGAGATCTTGATGTAGAAATTGATGCGTTCATTGGTAATGATGAGCCTGATACTGCTACCATGCTGAAACAGGTTCTACTCCCTATATTGGAAGCATACAAAGCACAAATTGCCGATAAAAACTTTGTACATAGGGATATCAAACCAGAGAACATTCGGGCTTATCTATCTGTGTCTGAAGCTAAAATTAATTTTTTAGATATAGACAGCGCTTTAAGACCCGGGTCCAATGATTCTGCTTATGGTAGCCCAGGCTTTTTACCACCAGAGCTATTTACATCCTCTAATCCAATATTAGTGGCTCAAGCAAGAGACATCTTTCAGCTTGGTATAGTGTTGACAGCATGTTTGAATCCTGATTTAAATCCTAACGCTTACTTTCCTAATGAGCTAAATGTACAGAGCGGCGAGGAATTTGTTCTATTGGCTCTCCAACAAATAGAAGAGAATGGATGTTACGATCCGGACCAAATGGGACATGATTTATTTGAGTACATCCATGACTCTCTCATCATTTCGGCCGCAGAAGAAAGTGAATTACGTAAGGAGATAAAGGACATTTTAAAGGAAATGACATGTGATGACCCGACTAAACGCCCTGACATTGATGCGGTTATTTCCAAGTTTAATGATATATTGGCTCTATTGGAAAAACAGAAAATCGCTTATACCTCCAGTTAAAACCATTAAACGGACACGGAAATGTATCCTCCAAACCGGCGAGGGCTGGCCTTGGTGATATCCTGAAAACCTGGTTATTACTGATGCATTTTTAATCTATATCGGTTATAGTCAGCGGTTTTTTGCCTGAGTATACCGTATGCCGAAAGAAAATATCTTGAGAGCGCTTACACCTGATGAAATCCGTAGCGCTACCCTTCACTTCTGGCCAAGAAGGCAAAAAACTGTAAATATACCCTATTCTTTTGATCTATCGATTATCCCGCAACGTCTCAAGAAGGAAGCTCTCGAGAGATTTTCGCAAATCTCGTTTGATCCCTTAAATGTTCATAGTATAAAATGGCTTCAAGAAGTACTTCACAAATGGCAAGAGTCTTGTGAAAACGCAGTTAAATTCACCTACGTGGATAAAATTCACACGGATGTTTTTAATGGTATCGTAATTGCTAATTGCGATAACATGAATACGGCAAATGGATATTGGCAACGAGTCTACTCCTCATCAAATCAGTTTCTATTTGGCCTGGTATGCATTCCTTCAAACTACTATGATGATTCTGGTAAACTCATAGAGTACAATCTTAGAACCATTAGTCATGAGATCGGGCACGCTATTGGCTTGGGGCATCTGCACGATGTAGAGTCCCTCCGAATTTATTTGCAAAACAGCCCCGAAGGAATGGGGTATTCCGTAATGCCTTACCTCGATAACATAACATCGGATGTAAGCTTATGTGTGAATATGGATGCCTGCTTAAATACTACTTACGCCATCATGCCTGGACCTTTAGATGCACAAATGTGTCAAGCACTCTATGGGGAAGATAGTCTATTTTTTCATAAACCCAGCCGATTAGAAGAGCTGCAAACTTACGCATATGGAGGCGCATCCATTGGATACACCCTTGGGATTTGTAACGCTATGGAGTATCTTTTTACACGTTTGGGCGATACTCATATAAACGCACATTTAAAGGTTGTTGGAATTTATTACTCGATTATCCTTCTTTCGCTTGTATATAACTCCAACTCTAGTAATTACTTAAGCCTTTTTGAGCAGGCGCAACAGTTAATGATTCCATTGGGTGGCGAGTTATGTCATATTATTTTTAAATTGCTGGGAGATTATTTACAAAGCAAAAATCTGCACGTACTTAGCCATACCTTAGAAATAACCGCTACCAGTTTGCAATTCCTTGCCTTAAGTAAAGGGCTATTAGATGCAACCAGAGATAGCTTTCATACAACCTGGAATTATGGCGCAACATTCCTATCAGGTATCGCCAGTTATGGGATTTCCAACTCTATAGGGAAATATATAGTTAACACACTCCTTAGTTCAGATGAAAAAAACACTGAGCATGTTGAACAAACACCTAAAAAAGGACTACTGTCTTCCTTTTATGGCTTTTTTGGTACAAAAAGCAAAGAAAAAGAAAGTGATATCCAAACCCCGAAATTAGCGGCATACAAGTGAATAATCAACAATACCTGGAGGCCAGGCCGTGAGTTGTGACTTCTCAATTTGAATTTGATGAGTCTCTTGAGGAGACGTATCAAACAGATTAAAAGCATGCTAATAAAACTCAAGCCTGCCCGCTGGGTACCGCATTCATTCTATGAATAATATACTAGACTTATCTATATTAACGAATGGAATAAATAGGTTGAAAATGAAAAGGATTGCATTAGAGGAAGCGATTGTTGTTCCTGGTCGAGACTTAATTTTGGAACACAAAAGCCATTTCGAGTTTAGTCAAAATTTAGATCGTTTAAAAGATATACATAAGCTAAGAATTGAAAGTATGGATGAGGCGGGCATTGACTTATCAGTTCTCTCTGTAACGACCCCAGGATTGCAATCATTAGCACTGGCATCGCAATTAGAATCCTGCGCCCAAAAGTGGAATGACTACTTAATAGACTGTGTTACTCAGTCCCCAAATAGATTTCGTGCCTTTGCCTGTGTCCCCACATATGCCCCGGAGCTTGCCATTAGAGAGCTTGAACGCATTCAAGGTGCGCAAGAAATCGTTGGCTGCCTCATAAATGGATATGATAGCAGTAACTATACACCTGCAAAATACCTGGATGAAAAGGCCTTTGACGAATTTTGGGGATACATTCATGACCATAACATCCCTGTTTATATACACCCCCGAGGGATTCCGGAAGAAAGAGTAGCTACCTATTCACCCTATCAAGCATTACATGGCTCAACATGGGGATTTCATATTGAAACTGCCGAACATGTTTTGCGCATAATGCTATCAGGACTTTTTGATAGGTATCCAAATCTTAAAATTATCATTGGACACATGGGGGAAATGCTTGCATTTTGGGCTTGGCGACTTGATCATCGGCTAAAAGAAGAAGGTTGGCGTGAAAAATTAGAATGTAAAAAAACAATTACAGAGTATCTCAATACTAATATATTCCTAACAACAAGTGGTTTTTTTGATACTCCATCTTTGATGCATGCAATTTCTACAGTGAGCACAGATAGAATCATGTTTTCAGTTGACTACCCTTACGAAGATAACCTAAAAGCAAGCCAATGGTTGGATTCTGTGCCATTGGCTGATGAAGATAAATTGAAAATAAGCTACTTAAATGCTGCTAACTTACTCAATATCTAAATCCTGCCGTTTTGATAACAGCCTCTTTGTCGCCTTTCCACCTAGAGAACCAGGTCTTAAATTGTGAATTATCAATTAGAAGTTGATGAATCTATTGACGATCCGAATCAAAATGAGGGGATTCACGTTGCGTCCAGTGTGGGTAAAATCACCCATTTTTTCTTTCTTTAACGTAAATTACCTTATCTTCCTGGCTACTCTGATTTTTCATACCAATCCAAGTCATTCAGCAAGGAGAAATAAGTGCTTTCCGTACAATTTTTTAAAAATGAAGAAACTTCAACTTCTTTTGAAATACCCCTCCCCAAATTATTTTGGGAGTATGGTATTGTCCTTGACTGGCAAAGTAATCCTCCCATTGCTCCCGAGTTAATTAAACAGCTAGAGGATAAATTTATCCCCGAAATAAGGGATATCGTATGGCCAAAGAAAGGAGCCCCCTTAATTGAAACTGTCCTTAGACTCGTAAAGAAAGAGTTTAACAATAATCACCCCACTGTATCGTTACAGTTAAATCCACAAGCCAGTTCAATGAGTCACCCTTTTTTAATGTGTATTAGTGATTTTGTAGTCCTTCCTCCCCAAAAACCAGCTTATTCACTTGAAGCCTTTGTCTATAGAGTCACTGTATTATTAATGATGCGATATACAGTAGACCATTGTCAGAAACTAGAGCAGACAAGCCCCTTAATAGAAAAATACCAATTAGAGGGTAAAGGAGTCACAAACCGCTTATTCCCCTTTGCTCTGGTTCAATATGCTTATGAAAAAAATGGGCGCATCGAAGAATTAAAAGCAAGGGTACAAGAAGCTATCACACCGGCAGTAAAGCGTGCGTGGGAAATCATCAGTACAGAAGGAAGTGAATTTATAAAAGAGATAGAAGACCATGAGTTTTTTATACAAAACAGCGTAACAACAGCTGAGTTCAACTAATAATAGATGCCCCATATTTTGTTTAAAATTTATGGGGATTGGTCTATTTAGGACTGGGATTCACGTTGCGTATAAAAGCGGACAATTTCTTCAAAAGAAAATTGGGGTCTATTTGGGCAGGCATTGGGTAGTTCAGGGTTGCTCAGATTGATGTGATAGATAATGTAAAAATCCAACTAATAAGACCAGTCTTATGGAGCGGGATTATTAAGCCTCGTTGAGCTCTTTAGGCTAAAGACCAAATGCTGTAGCAGCACTTAAGGCTTGATGGGTATCATACTCAATAAAATCATCATATTCTTCAATGATTGGGTCTGGCTCATCATTACTCAGCTGACTATTTTTACTAAACCGCTCTATAAACTCCCTTAACTGTGCTCTTTTAGTAAGTGGGTCGCCAGTTGGGATACCTTCAAGTTTTGCATAGCTCGAGAATAATGCTTCTAGTTGATCCTCTGCACACAGTTTGCTAAATCCAGGGTTAGCTATTATTTCTTGCAAGACCTTGGTCATAGGGAGGGTAGGCGGAGTATGGGTAATGTTGTCTACCAACTTGTTGACATTATTTTTCTGAAAGACTTCTTTGCCCTTTCCAAGGGTTGTTTTCTTTAGATATTCATCAACTTTTAGTAGCGCAGCGTCTAAGTTATCCATATCTAATGATTTAAGAAAGATACTAAGAGAACTGCCGCCACCTACTTTTTTTATTTTGGATAAGCTTTGCTTGTAATCGGCATGAGCTTGCTGAATAAGATACAATTTTTGCTGGGGATCAATCCTCTTATCATGTAACTCAGTTAAAATAGGCTCTAAGTAAAAAGCGAAATCTTCTGAACTTCTATTTTCTTGAGGTCTACTATCTAGATAATTTTCTACAACTTGAGTCAACTTAGTAGTTAATCTTTCTATTTTGCTGTCAGAACCAAATGGAACTTGCAACTCAATGTTAAATAAATCCTGCAGGCTATATTCTTCCTCATTGGTTTTATTAAAAAACTCAACTATGCTGTCTTTAAATGGCTTTTGTGCTGTTTCAATTTTGACGGCTTGTTTCTCTATATTCTTTTTATGAATTTTAAGAAGAATACCTGCTATCACGCTGCCAATGACAATACCAATCGCAATCGTAGGTAAAATTGGGGCAGCCGCTATTGCTAGCGGAAAAGAGCAAGCAATGGTAATTGCCAGTACGGCAGCGGATGCGGCAGCAATTGTAAATGCACCAAACACTTGTATTAGTCGAGCATTATTAGTTTCCTTGAGCATGGGCTGATACATTTCATAAGCAATCATGTGCTGCTTAAAAGCAATAGCTTGAGAAATTGCAACTCGGTAATTTCCTTTTTCATCGTCCGGTAAATCCGATAAAGCGCTTTCGATTTTTTTTTCTATTGCCATTTGATACACTCGCGCTGTTGGCAATAGTTTTGCTTTTTCATGAAAGCGAGCATAAGTTTGTTCATAAATCAGTTCAGAGTAGGTTTTTTCTTCACCTAATAAGTCTGATGCGACTTGAGCCCCAAGATCCTCAATGTTTTTACGTGTCGCTTTAACAGTATTCTTAAATAGAAAAGCGTAGTGATCTTTTGCATCACGCTCATCAGGAATTTCAATCTTCTTGCTAAAATCATCGTCTAAAATAGATTTCAACCATTGATAAACAGGATCAGAGATATCTGCATTATTTAAAAAGTCATTAAATTGATTTTCTAGTTTGTTTTTTATTTGATCCAGCTTATTAAGCTCTACATTTTTGGCTACGAATTTCCTTAGTTCTTTGAAGCCAGCAACAGTTGCCATGCAAACACCAGCAAAAGCAATGAAAGGACAAGTTTGACTAACTATGCCCCCGATCGCCCCACCTATGTCACTTATGCTCTTTCCTGCTTCTAAAGTAGTACCTACAAAATTAATAACATTCGCCCCTGTAGATACAATCGCTGCACCATTGGCTAGCACACCGGTGAAAATTGTACTTACTTCTGCAAATGCTGCAGCTTTTTCAGCTGAGCTGTATTTTTGATAGGTTTTCAAATAGGCTTGATGAGAGAAAACATCATCAATGTTATTTACGAAAGAGGATACAAAATTTAGAATAGGTGGCTTATCTCTTGCCCAATAGTGTTGAGTATTGAGCTTTTTACGATCAGCCTCAACCTGGCTAAGAATCTTTCCCCATTTTTTAGGCTCAGCAGTGTTTAATTTATCAACAGCTTGAAATAGCCAGTGTTGTCTTAGGGAAAATTGATCCCATTTTTTTCCTTGTTTTAATAACTCAAGGTTTAATTGCTGCATTTTAGCTAGCTTTTCAACAGAAGTTAAATTTTGAAATTTATCTGAGCTTAACAACTGATGCATACTTTTAGCATAGGTACAAACCTTTGCTGAATGATGTTGTTTTTTATCTTGAGAAAGCGAGTTTGTTTTTTGCTGCGCTTCTAAATAGCCAAATGTTTGATCAGAATCCGTAACTTCGTCATCAATAGGATCAACAAACTCTTTATCAAGAATTTCTTTTAAAGTATTTATGGGGCTGTCTTCAGGGACAAAAAGTGAGTCCAGATCAAATGCATCTTCAATTTCCGTGACTAATAAACTGAAGTTATTGTTCAAGTCATCATTTAATAAACCTAGAAAAACTTGCTCGACAACCTCTTCACTTGCACTTATGTTATTTTCTAGTTTAAGAGAGAGCCTTTCCATCTTTCTTCTTGTCATAGCCAAAATGGTCGCGGTAACAGTGATCAACGCGCCGACTATGCCAACAGCAATTGGTAGAAATGGTGCCACTAAGAAACCTGACGCTAATATTGTCACTGCCGTAATGAATACCAAGGATAGAAGTATGCCTTTTAGGCTATTGCCGACAGCTAATTTGTGAATGACAGGTTTCATTACTTTGAGGTTTTCAATTTGCTGTTCAGCAATGACAATTTGTTTCATTTGATTTTTTATTTCATCATTAGAAATTCTAGCAATTCGTGATTCAATTTCGGCTTGATACACATCAGCTAATGATAAGGTGCGTTCTTTTGTGTTCATTCGGGCGATAGATTGCTCGGTTATAAGCTGTTGCAAACTTTTCTTTTTAAGTACTCGTTCAACTTCAGATATTTGTCCTTTTTTTAAAAGTTTATCTCCTCTTTTAATATAGTGAAGAGATTGTATAGACTCTGGATTCCTGTTTATATCACAAAGAGATAGACAGTCATCATACCAAGAGTTTTGATCCTTTAGACTCAGCTCTATGTTATTTAAATTTGTATAAACAGCATGTTTGACAATTGTTAACTCATCTTGTAATGCGAAAATAACATCATCGATTTCTTGGAATTTACGCTCCTGCATTCTCTGCTTTTTGAGATCTTTTAAATACAGCCCGGTTTCAGATACAAGCGCTAATGATGCGGCCATCATAGCTTCATGTCCAATGACATCGCCAAGAAATTTGTTTGCACTTTCATGTTTTATAATAGCGTTTTTTACATCGACAACCGCTATCAGTGCCATTGCTGATTTTAATACAAACTCACTCCCTTGTGATGCTATTTGACCAGCGTGCAGCAACTTATCTTCATCAGATAAATTTCCATACCGCTCTTTTATCATATTTTCTTCAAATACTAATTGTTGAATTGTAGGCATCACTCCTTTTACCTGCTCCGCTTTATCAATAGCTTGTTTACCTTTTCCTACTATTTCTTCTTTTTTTTGAAATGATTTTTTGGAAAACGACATGTCTATTTCCTTTTAACATACATCATTAAATGCTTCTAAGGCGCGTTTGGTATTGACCGCGTCAGTAATATCTTTACTAAAATCCTGATAGACGATATAACCATATTTATCAATAACAATTACTTCTCTGGCTAATAATCCGGCTAATGGTCCATCGATTATGGTTAAACCATATGCGTGGCCAAAATTATGATTCCTAAAATCAGATAACAAACGCACATTTGCAAATTTTTTTTCTTTTTCATAACGAGCTAAAGCAAAAGGTAAATCTTTAGAAATACAAAGAACCTCACCATCTTGTTTATGTGGTTGATTAAAGACTTCACAAGAACCAAAGCAAACCGGTGTGTCTATGCTCGGAAATACATTAAGGAGTAAAGCCTTATCTTTATAATCAGATAACCTTACCAGGCTTAAGTCGCTGGCTGTAAGGGTAAATTGGGGGGCTTTTTCTCCAATTGCATTCACTTCCCCACTGGTATGATATGTATGGTCTTTAATAGTGAAGTCGCTCATAGCATCCCTGATTTAATTGGTAATGTTTTGAGTATAGTCCAATTTTTAATATACACTCGAGTTTCACGCGTGTATGGTAAACCCTTGATTGCGCCCTGCTCCACCAAGGCTACGTTGTTTTCAATGCGACGTACCCCCTTAAATAGCCTATGATTTAAGCCACTTTCTGAATTAGATAATAAAAATAATATTTTTTACCCCACGCTTTTTCCTTACGAGCATACTTCGCCAAGTAACGTAGTGTGGGGTTTTTAAATCTTATTTTCCACCAAGGCAGAAAAGTTGCCCCCTTAGAGCCTGCTAGCGCAAGAAGCTCAGTAAGCGGCATCGGATTATCATCGCCGAATATCCGTTGAGCCCTTTTACAAAGTCCAGCTTCATCTTCAATGAGACGTTTGTAGATAGATGCTTGAACCATCCGGGTAATATTTTTCTTTATGATGATTTTTAAATGCTTACTGGTCTTAATATATGCTTCCAATCTGTCTGATTGCTGTTTATTCTTAAAATAAATATCGGCATAACAAAAGAATCCGCCAGGAGCGAGGACACGCTCCACTTCAGCAAAAAAAAGCTCAATTATTGGGTAAAGATGGGAACTTTCAAGGTTCGTTACCACATCAAAACTTTCATCTTTTAACGCTAAGCTTTCCGCATCAGATTGTAGATAATTTATTTGGTCATTTTTATAAAAATTACTCTTTGCATGTCTTATCAAAGGAGTTACTAAATCAACACCTAAAGCATATTGAGTTTTCAATAATTCAGAACCCAATCGTAAACCGAGCCCATTGCCGCAACCAACCTCTAACAATCTCTTATCGAAAAATTCCATTTTTACTAATGGCTTGATCAGGTAATAAAGAAGCAATGGTGAATAAATATCTTGATATGGAGATAAGGTAGAAATATCAAAATTTAACGCCATGTATTCCTTATATATTTTCTTATTCCACAAACCCCAGTTTAAAAAAACTTTCTCTTCAATAAAATTAGCAAAACATTCATAGCTCGACGCGACATCCTGTTTCATTAATATAGCATCTGAGCGATGATAACATTTTTGTTTAAGTATTTTATTTGTTTTTCTAAGAGCTTGACTGTACGTTTTGATTTCTTCTTTCATTTTAGTCACTTATTAAATCAGCAATTTTGGCTTCGTCATTTTTTACTAATTTTTTAATAAACTTAACTAATTCGCTGGCTATTTTATCGTTGCACTTTTCAGTTAGAGGGCCATTAATTGACACTAGATATTCGCCATCCTGATTCCTGGTAAAGATAATCCATAAGTATTGATTGCCTATAGGACGGTCTAAACTGGCAAAATGACTGGCATAATTATAATCAAGATCTGCAAACTTCATATGCGGAGGCTCTTTGAAAAAACCCTCGGTAATATTAATACATACGTTCAGCGGACTTGGTTTTAGTAAAGGGATATTCAAGTGAAGCATTTTATTAAGCTTTGATTTGATTAAAATATTTTTTTTCCTTGATGTGAGTTGCGCTAAGTAGTTCAGATAGTAGTCTATTACTATTGAGTTTAGTTTACTTTTTTTAAAATGTTTCGTTAGAAAAGCTTTGTTAAATGCATATACCAAATACTGAACAAGGGACAATGAAAAACCTCTTAGCCTCTGGTTTTTGATGAGTTGGGAACATTTTTGATAAGGGGCTGTTTTTAACAGTTCCGCTTCAATTGAATAAATAGAGTCAATATAGCTGTCCTCCACATTTAAGGTAATGTTTATCATTTTACGCTCTGAGAACAAACCAAGGGTTGACTTGTATTGACTTCCCTCTCTACCTTGATGAGATAGTATGACAGGTATTTTATTTTGCTGACTTATCTTGTACAAAACAATTTGGCACGCAGCAATTAATCCAGAGCTGATACTAATATTTTTTTCTTTATGCCAGTCGATATATTTTTCAATAAATTGTGACTCAATAGTATAATGAAACAAATGCTTTGAGCGGCCAAACCCTGAATCAGGCAAATGATTTCCGGAACCAAAATTTAATCCTTTAACCCCTTTATTATAACTCCACCAAAAATCAAGTTTATCTTTCAGATTTTTTGCATAATCAATATTATTCTGTCTCACATAATCAAAAAAAGATGCTTTTTCGGATATCGGGGTGAGTGTTTCTCCACGGGTAAGTGCAGTGTAATTTTGCTTAACCTGTGCAAGTACAATGTTACACGTATCATCATCGGATATAATGTGAGGCATCACGATATGTAATTCATGCAAATCATGATGCACCTTATACAGCCATACTCTAATCAGTGGCTGTCTGTTTAATGGAATAATACTCCTTACACTACTATAGAACCCATGCTTCAACACCTCCCTCTTATTATCTAAGGAAATGTCTTCGTAGTTGAGTTGAAATAGGCCGTCTTTCTTCACCATTTGGATCGGCGCATCTTCATTAAAGTTTATCCAGAAAGTACTGTTTTGCTTCACAACAAAATCAAACGCTTTGAACAAGTATTCTTTATTGAGTTTTCCATGAAGTTGTATGTGTATACCGCAATTCATAGCATACCCCATTTTATTTGCAACCCAATATATGTATTGATAATCAGATAAAGCTATTTCTTCTAAAACTCGATTTTCTGCGACGTGATTAGCGGTTTCTTTTTCAAAAATATTTTGTAATTCATTTGCAAGACTTCTGGCAATTTTATCTATACTTGGATGATTAAGAAAATATTCTATGGGTATGCTAAGCGATGGGCATTGCAATTTATCATGCATTCGGTTTCTAATTTCCAAATACATCAATGAATCCATCCCCATTGAGTACAAATCATCTTTTGCCGCCGTTTCATCCAGCTCCGGCATCCCCATAACATCTGCGGTAATTTTACATAAAGCCAAGCTCAACATAGCGACTCGCTCTTCATGAGTATGCTCTCGAAGAGAGTTTAAAAAGTGCTGATCGGGTACAGAAACCTCTTTACTCTGGGCGTGATTAGCGGTTTCTTTTTCAAAAATATTTTGTAATTCATTTGCAAGATTCCTGGCAATTTTATTAATGCTTGGCTGATTAAGAAAATATTCTATGGGTATGCTAAGCGACGGACATTGCAACTTATCATGCATTCGGTTTCTAATTTCCAAATACATCAATGAATCCATCCCCATCGAGTACAAATCATCTTGTGCTGCGGTTTGATCCAGTTCCGGCATCCCCATCACATCTGCAGTAATTTTACATAAAGCCAAACTCAGCATAGTGACACGCTCTTCATGGGCATGCTCTCGAAGAGAATTTAAAAAGTGCTGAGCTGGTGCAGGAGCCTCCCTGCTCTGAGCAAAAAACCTCTTTTGTTTCGGTTCGTTTTTGAAAAAAATATCTCTATCAATAGGACATACTGAAATTTGCGTCACCTGATGTGTCAATAAAACATCAAGAATATCCACACTGTCTTTATCTAAAGGAATTAAACCTTGTTGTTTCATAGCTTGCGTAAGATTTGCCGCCATCCCCACCGTATGAAAAGGGCCCCAGTTAATCGTAATTGCGGGTAAACCCAGCTGATGTCGTAAATGCGCTAGCCCATCTAAAAATCCATTAGCAGCAACATAGTTTGACTGCCCTTTTGATCCGAGTACTGAGGCTATAGAAGAAAATAGAACAAACACGTCCAACTGAATATTTTTAGATAATTGATGCAGAATAAGAGCGCTTTCCTTTTTCGCGCGTAAAACAGTTTGGATATCTTCATCGCGTAAATTGACAATCAAGCCATCTTTAATGACGCCTGCGAGATGAAACACTCCTCTGAGGGGTTTGGAATCTTGCTTAGCATACTCAAATATTTGCTTCATTTGCTGATAATTACTTGCATCAGCAGCAAAATGCCTAATGTAGACTTGTTTT
Organism: Legionella parisiensis; assembly: GCF_001467945.1. Classification (GTDB taxonomy): domain Bacteria; phylum Pseudomonadota; class Gammaproteobacteria; order Legionellales; family Legionellaceae; genus Legionella; species Legionella parisiensis. The sequence goes on along the minus strand of NZ_LNYQ01000012.1, from coordinate 541,028 downwards.
TTTCTTGCACTCGAAATCAAGTCCTTTACATCCATTGAACATTCAGAGCGACTAGTAATAATAATATGTCTAGCACCTCTAAGAATAAGATATTCAATTAATGCCTTTCCCAAGCCTCCAGTGCCCCCTGTAATGAGGTAACTTGCCCCTCTATCGAATAATGTCTTTTGTTGCTCAGGAGCAGGAGACAATTGTTTTTTTTCTAGCCTGGGGACATAAATCGAATCTCTTACTGCAAATTGAGTTTCCAAATTTTTAGTATCAAATACATAGGTTAAAAGCTTGTTCAAATTGCCGTTAGCACCCAAGTCAATCGTATAATTTCTGCTGAGTCCGAGCTCATTTCTAAAGCTTTTCCAAAAAGCACTTGCCATAGTATGCTCTGGATTTACTTTATTTTTCCCATAAATGCTATAAGCATTTTCTGTAACTAATATAAAGCTGCTCGGGCATGATTTAAACATTTTTTGACAGCAATGAAACAACGCAGTAAATTGCCCTTCTTCATAAAAGAAGATTATATTTTTATTTTCTATACTCTCTAATGTATTCACATCATCTATGCGCTGGTAAACAAAATGGCCAAATACTTGTTTCGCTTTCATTTCATCTTGCGCAATAACCCAAAAATCAGGGATATCAGGTGTGCTTAGTAAGTTTACGTTAATCTTATTCCAGATTATTTCATAGAGATGATTCAAGTGAGATTCATTGCCCGAGACTGAGCTCGCCTGTCCTGAATCACTACTTATACTCATTAAAGAGTCCCTTTTTTCAAACCAAAATTCTCTCCGGTCAAACACATAGTTAGGAAGCGTTACTTTTATAAAACTATGACCACAATTTTTATAGTATAAATTCCAGTCTACGTTTTTGCCTTGCAAGTAATCGGTAAGCAATGACGTTAATGCGGCGTCATCTTGTAAATCAAACGGATTATTTTTCTCCTGCGATGATGCAAATTGGCCCATATCTAACAATCGCCCGGCCTCAGCAGCGCTCTTAGCAACCACAGCCAACCGATAAGGATGATGTTCTCGGCAAGTGGCAGCGGTAAAACATACATCACTAAAACTATCTTTTGTTGTTTCTAAATACGGTTGATATCGTGTTGCCAAATGGTCTAATGAGGTTTGGGTTTTTGCCGATAGAACCAGTACATTTAATCTGGCTGGTTGAGGTGGACTTTGATCTGCCGTTACAGCAAATTCTTGCAAAATAAGATGGGCATTCGTACCGCTGAAGCCAAAAGAATTGACCCCTGCGCATTTGGGTTGTGCACCCATATTCCAATCCATATTTTGCAGAGCGATACGTGTATTATCTAGTTTTATGTTGGGATTCAATTTCTTAAAATTTAAATTCTTATAAATTTTCTTCTTTTGTAGGCTAATAATCGTTTTAATAACACCTGCTATACCAGAGGCACTTTCAAGATGACCTATATTTGTTTTAACCGCCCCGAGATATAATGGGTTATCTTTGCTACGCTGACATCCATAGACGTTATTAATAGCATGAACCTCGGTAGGATCACCTATAGGAGTGCCTGTTCCATGTGCTTCAACATAGCTGATATCACTGCTCGATAACTCAGTTTGTTTCAGAGCTTGCAACATCACTTCTTCTTGGCTTTTACCGTTAGGAGTAGTAAAGCCCATAGATTTTCCGTCATTATTAACTGCTGAAGCTTTAATAACCGCTAAAACTGTATCCTTATCGCGAACCGCGTCCGCTAGTCTTTTAAGAAAGATGACCCCACAACCTTCGGAGCGCACATACCCATCTGCACCCTCATCAAAGGTTTTACATTGACCATCTGGCGATAACGCCTTTGCGTTGCAAAGAGCTATATTTAGCTCTGGCATTAATATGATATTCACACCACCAGCCAAGGCACAATCGATTTCTCTATTTTTTAAGCTCTGACACGCATAATGAATGGCAACTAAAGATGAAGAACACGTAGTACTAAAACCTATGGATGGTCCTTTAAAATCAAAAATATATGCCACTCGACCCGGAATATAACTTACTCCATTACCGGTGACATAATAAAAATTTAATGTTTCATTTTGATGTGGGTAATATCCCGTACCAATAGGACCCACGCCAGCAAACACACCGGTTAAACTATCACGCAAAGAACTGGGAGGGTAGTTTGCATTTTCCATAGCCAGATAACAACATTCTAAAAAAATTCGATGTTGAGGCTCCATAAATTGCGCCTCACGGGGACTAATACCAAAAAAATTCGCATCAAAATCTTTAATATTCTCTATTAATCCAAGTTTATTAACGTAAGATTTTCCTGGGACATCTTTATTTGGATTATAGTATTTTTCATTGTCCCATCGTTCAATTGGAATATCCTTAATGCCACTCAGCCCTTCTTCAAGCAACCTTTCGAATGCCTTAATATCAGGTGCATTAGGCAGTGAACAGCTCATTCCTATAATGGCGATTGCATCGTCTGCCATCTTCTGGGGCACATTAATTGATGATTGCGCCCTAATGCTAGGGCTTCTAGGATCATGCCAATAGAGTTTTCTATCAAAGTAATACGACGGTAAATCAACTTTATTGTATTGATTATCACGCTCATCTAATCTTATGTTGGCACCGGATAGATAAAGCTTAAACATCTGATTTGCATCATTTCCAGTGAGTTTGATGTCTTCTTTTATCGTTACTCTTTTCAATTCATAATCTTTAGACTCTATTGCCTTGATTAACTCCCTCTTATCTTTTGCAATGATGGCGCAGCGAAATTTATAATGGTCTCGGCAATTGATTAAGGTATAACACACATCGTGCAAACTTACGGAGGATTCCTTTAAATAGTGTAAGTACCTTGCCATCATGTGTTGCAATGAGTATTCACTGTTTGCTGAAATGACAAAGCATACGGGTTCACCGTTATCCGCAATTGGCTCTTTTGATGTAAAACTTGGGGGCTCCTCAATAATAGCGCTCACATTGGTACCCGTAAAACCAAAATTGGATACTTGTGCATACCTCTTTTTATTGAGATGTTTCGTAAAAGGTATTGCCTTAACAGGTATCAGCGCGGGTATGCTTTCCGGATCAATTGAGCTGTTTGGTGTTGCGTAATGTAGGTTTGCTGGTATGGTTTCATGCTTGAATGCCTCGATTACTTTAATCAGTGAGGCGATTCCCGATGATGAAATTGTATGGCCTAGATTACTTTTTAATGCACCGATAATCAGAGGTTTGTCTTGGTCATGCTGGCCTTGGTGTATGTGCTGAATCGCATTAAATTCAACCGAATCTCCAACAACGGTACCTGTTCCGTGTGTTTCAATATAATCAATGTCGCTTGCTGCTAAATGAGCTTGCTCTAACACAGATTGATGCATCGCAATTTGTGCCTCTATATTCGGCGCAGCCATGCCCATTCCACCACCATCCTGATTCATGACAATGCTTTTGATCACCGCATGGATCTGGTTATTATCTTTTATCGCATCACGTAACCGTTTAACTACCACAACACCACAACCTTCGCTACGTGCATAACCATCGGCTTTAGCATCAAAGCTACTGCATTGGCCAAGAGCTGATAGCATATTTGCCTTGGTTACGCCGATAAAAATTTCAGGACAAAGATTAAGATGGACTCCGCCAACAATTGCCATATCGCATTGCTGATTTCTTAATGCCGTGGTTGCAAGATAAAGCGCTGATAAAGAGGAAGAGCATGCTGTATCCACCGTGATGCATGGTCCCTTTAAATTTAAAAAATAAGAAAGCCTGCCTGCTGCCGCACTGTCAGCAGAACCAATATAGGTATATGCATTAAATTTTATATTGTCTTTATAATTCAGCTGGTTGTAGTCGTTAGTAGAGATCCCACAGTACACCGCGGTATTTGAATTCTTTAATGAACCAAGGGGGATATTGGCATGGTTTAATGCGCGAATGGATACTTCTAAAAACAGTCGGTGTTGTGGATCAATTTGTTTGGCTTCAATGGGAGCTATTTCAAAAAAAGCAGCATCGAATAACTGAGGCTCATTTAGAAAACCTCCTTTTCGACTCACTATTTTATCGTCTTTCTGTCTATCAGGATCATAATACCTGTCAATATCCCAGCGATTTGCAGGCACTTCTTTGATTGAGGTCTGTTCGTTAATTAACATCTCATAAAATGCATCAACATCTTCGATATCCGCATTAACTCCAGGAAACTGACAATTTATTCCCACAATAGCGATCGGCTCATGCATTATATCTGAAAGATTATCCCCCGAGTTTTTCTTTATCATAAAAAAAATTCCTTAAACCACTCTTTACAGATCTATAAAAATGTAAGCGAGTAGTAGATTCGTTTCGCTTTAGAGTGGAATTTTTAAAATCATTGTTTCAACTTCAGCAAGATTTACCTACATATCTATACCTATTATCCATAACATGTCCTATCCTAAAGAACAATCTCACACAATTTAGATTCTTTTAATCCTAATAAAACTATTGAGTTACATTACTCTTAAATCATGATCTCATACTGTTAACTTTTATTATAGTTGATTGATTATCCAATGCTTTGAAAAGCAATAAGTATAGGGTTCAATTAATCCTGGGGAAGCAGAGGATATAGATGGTTTACTCTTGGAAAAATAATGCCCCAGTTTATCACGGGTCGTTTTCCATACATTCGTAATAATTCTACTTAAATAATATTTTAGAAAGAGTTATTTGGTGTAAGCCATACATCTTTAAATGAAAATAAGTACCTGAATCTCAGTGCCTATACATGCTGGTTTACAATATTGGTACGAACAGCAAAAATCAAATCCAGTTATCGAGCAACATTGCCAACAACTCATTATCCAAATGAATGCACTCATTAAAAGAACTCAAGGACGCTTGATCAAGCACTTGTCGATTGGCTTCTCTGTTGTTGAAATTGATGAGTATTTTCATCGTTGTGTTATTTATATTGATTTAAATATGGTTCGGACTGAACGAGTTCAAAATTCCTTGGATTGGCAGTATTGCAGTTATTATGAACTATTCTATGGTAGACCACGATATCAAGTACTGTCAGTAGCTAAGGCGCTTGAACTTTTAGGGTATCGCTCAATTGAAGAGTTTAGAGAAAATCATCCGCTTTTGATAAAAAAATTATTGAAGAAAAAAATGTATCAAGAGAGCCTTTCTGGACTGAAAATAAAGTGATTGGTACAGAGACATTTCAAAAAAATTGATCTCAGCATAGAATTTATTGGCCAATAATCATCATTTCTTATTTTAGGACTCGAAAATAGCTATTAAGAACAGAAGCTTAAGTTTTTTGGGGCATCCTATTGTTTATTAACGAAGATTTTTTGTCAGACCGCTATATCAGTTACTTGCCGGATTTATATAGCACGTTGATTTTAACCCTCCTTATTTTCTGACTCTACTATACTTATAAACAGAACTATTTAAATCAAAAGTTAGCGATGGAAGAAAAGCATAACCTTCAAAAAACAGTGATTGTAGCTTTAGATATAAGTAAGTATTCGGAAAATTTTGGCGACTTTAGTAGGCTATCTACGTTAAGAAAAACAGATTTGGTTACCCAGTCTATCAGAAATGTTTGTAACAATTTATCTAAAACTCATCCAATGGACAAGTGGATTATTTCATGGAGAGAATATGGAGTATCCGATGAGTCAATTTCAGATGTTGATAAAAAAATTTTTGAATCAACAATACAAAATTTGTGCAAAGAATTTCCTAATTTATTAATTATTAGTGGGAATATAAAAACTCGTAAAGAAATTAACTTAGAAAAGGCAAAGGAAATTCATGCTTTATATGATTCTTATCAGTATTTAGCTGAAATTGAAGAACAGCAAACAAAAAACGTCGATAAACACTATATAAAAAAAGAACGCGAAAAAATTAATTCAGTCATAGAATCCGCCTCAACTCAGCCTATTCTAGCAGTGAGATCTACCGCTTTTTTATTTAATGCAGAAGGTACTAGAAAACATGATAAACTTGCACCTACTGACGAAGCTGGAAAAACAGAAATCCACCACCCTGCGAAAGAAAAGAACAAGGCTTTTTTCTTTAGTTTTGGAAATGAAACAATAGGCATAGAAATATGCAGGGAACACCATTTTGGTTTGCTCAGAAAGGAAGGTGAAGCATTAGGTATTAAGAAACCTTTATTTCATTTTGTTCTATCCGACACGATTGCATTAAATTTAAACAATTCATTTGGAAAATTTATTGTTCATATCGACAGTTTGGAAGAACCTACATTGATTTTATCTCCAGGCCAAACTCTTAATGATGTTGTTTTTTATGTTTATGATTTATTATCTAATAATCCACAGTTAGTAGAAAAAGAAGCAGTATATCCTTTTAAGTATAAATTTCTTGATGAAATTGAAAAAGTAAAGAATAAATTTTCGAACGACCCTCGATTTAACCATTTCACAGAAGAAACTAAAAAAGTTGAAATTACTAATATCAATATTGACGCTGAACAATATGATGCATATAAATATCTAATAGAACGTGGGTTAAAACAAAAAAGGCCGTTAACATACGGAGAAATGTTCTATTCATTTTTTATTAAAGCTGATGCAAACGAAGATCCATTCCACACTTGGTTAGCTGGACTAAGTGAATTTTTAAATAATGAAAAAGCTTCAGCCCAAGAAAACTCTGTTTATATAGATTTAAATCCTTTTGAGATCTGACATCATCAATCTCAGCTCAAAGGGTCAGGCCTTGAATCGTGAATCTTGTGCTGAATACGCTTTTAACTCCTTACATTCCTGAGCGTCAATAGATTCAATCATTAATTCGCTCATTTTGTGGAATAAAATGTTACCAAGGTTTTTTCTCTACGAGCGATCATTGAACAAGCACTTAATGATGAGTACATTAAGAGTAATCCGCTGGATAAAATTGTTATTTCTAAGTTGTTAAGCAAACTAACCAGCAAAAGTAATTTCAAAATAGACCCATTTGATAAAAATGAAGTCAAAGCTATTTTAGATACAACGCACCACGAACAGATCAGGAGTCTCGTTCAGTTTGCTTTTTTTACAGGATTAAGAACACCCGAACTTATAGCTCTTGAATGGGAAGATGTTGATTTAGCTCATGGGATAATAAATGTCGTCAGAGCTCTAGTTAAAAAACAGATTAAAGGAACAAAAACAATTGCGGGTAAACGTGTTTTTCATAATCCACGGACGAATCAACCATGGGAAACCGATCACCAAATCCGGCGAACTGCTTGGATACATACTATTAAACGAGCAGGTATTAGATATAGAAATCCTTATCAAACAAGACATACGTATACCAAATGGGGCATGTTGATACTGAAATGGTTATGAAGACCTATGGCAAATGGATTCCTAATGAAACTTCTAAAAGAGGATACGCACCTATTAATAATTGGGAAGATTATATTAGTAGAGAATAGTAAAAATGTTTTAAAATGCGATAAGAGCTGTAAACATTCTAATGGAGGTCAAAAACTAGATTTTTATCAGCGTTCTTTATGTAGTAAGCCATGATAGATTAGACGAATTATGTCTGCAATCTCCTAATTTTGGTTTTTTACTTAGGGGTTGGCTTGCCTCCCGCTTAGAAAATCATCTGCTTTATGAAAAGCAAGCTCGATCAAACCAAACAATTTAAAGTTCTGGTGCAAGGCAAATGCATAATGAAGCATCAGTTAAATTTATATTTAAAAAATAAATGAAGTATGGATGAGGTTTAAAACTCCAAGTGGTGAATAATTAAAACTAACATTGTTTCACGCTCGAGGATTTCCTGTCCTTAATGGGTAGTACTAGTTTCACAAATCATGTACAGATTAGGATCAGGTCTTTCCTATTTCCTCTAGGGATAAAGGAAAGACCTGATCCCATTTATGTGAAGGAAAATTAATACATCGGGAAATAATTATCAAGAATTAATTCCTGAATTATGGATAAAGGCAAATAGCAAGATCTGACCCTAGACTTGCTAGACTCTTGATTCGCCCTGATTTATCCACCCTTATTGCGCAATTGTTCTCTTTTTTTCCTACTATACTTTTTATACGGCTCATCAAATCCTGTGCTAATCATGTATTCTAAAGAACTCAATCCAGATACGTTATATTCATGTGATCATTACTGGGGGAATGACGTTTCATTTCCTAAAGGAACTCAAGTGGGCAAAGACAGTTGGTTTGAAACCAAAATAGATCATGTCATTGGCTTAAGTGGTAATGATACAGGGGAGGGTCCGGGATTGGTTATCGAAGATATCGAGCATTCTGATGTGGATATGTTATGGACTTCAGGCCTCAATGGATGTATGGGATTAGCCATCCTCGGCATCAATCCAGTAACAAAAAAAACAGACGTTTTTTTTACTCATGCCAGACACTATGAGAAGAACGATGCCACTACAGATAAGGATAATCCCATGTCTTTGGCACGTCAATTCGTACAGTCGCATGAAGGCATTCGTGTTTTTTGGGGTACCGACTTCACGAAATATGGGAGTCAAACAGATGCCAAACGTCAAGAGGCTCAAAAAAAGCTCAGCAATACTTTAGGGTGCTGGGTCCGGAGCGATGATTGCTTTAATACTGCCGAAATGACCTTTTTCCCTAAACATAGTCTCCTTATACCCAAGTTACCTCCATCTGCATACAAGGATTACAAGGAAGACAACAATCGAGAGCGGAAAAAAGAATTTTCTGATAGTAAACAATTAGAGGAGTATAAACCTGACCCAAGCATAGAAGGTGAGATCCGCTTACATATTGCAGCCTTACGTAAAGACCGGGCATCTTCTGCCCGCTTATATCATCAGGATAAAAAAAGAGATTTGAAAATCCAAGCGCTAACCGAAATATTGGAAGCTTATCATGTAGGCAATTATGATGTATTAAGGCAATACCAGAGAGCAGCGGAAGATAATAAATCTCCTTATATGGATCCTGATGGGAAAAAGATATGGGATTCCACCCAAGGCAAAACAGTAGAACTAGCGCAAAAAGCAGCGCAGGATGCGTTTAATAAGATTAGAGATATGGGGAAAGATGGGTGTGGATTACAAGAAAATGGAGAAACCATCCCAACTTATCGTCAATACCACCCTAAGACGAACGCTGAATTATCATCTTCATTTCTGTGATAACCATGCTAATGGAGCCGTTTATTTAAGATTATACATTAATCATAATAAAATCAATGAGTTAAGTGGAGGCGGCGGGAATCGAACCCGCGACAATTTCTCGTAACTTATTGATTTATATATGCCTAATTTTCTACTTGCTAATTCTGGGGCGTAAATGGGTCAATTTTGATGCTTTTTCTCTATCACCTAAAATCATAAGCCGCGATCTCACATTTAAGCCTATTAACTTCTTGAGTTTTCTGTTCCTTGCTTCTTCATTTAATGTAACATATAATTTACATTAAATCATATAATGTAAAACTTATGATACATTAAGGGTTAAGAAATGAGTAAAAAAACACATTTGCCCATTCCGGTACAGAAAGTTTTAAGAATATTGGGCAAGAATATTGGTGATGCGCGCCGTCGTCGTCGTATAGCTATGGAGCTTATGTCTGAACGTTGCGGTTTTTCTCGCCCCACTTTATCCAGAATTGAAAAAGGCGATCCAAACGTATCTATGGGTGCGTATGCGTCTGCTCTTTTTGTTTTAGGAATGTCTGAGCATTTGACACGCGTTGCTGATGCCTCTCACGATATTGTCGGGCGTGAACTTGAAGAAGAAAGTCTACCTAAAAGAATCAGATCGCCACAAGGTAATAAAGGGGAAGCAAATGAGTAGCCAAGAAATTTATGTTTCGATTGAGCTTGGCGAAATAACTCACAAGGTCGGCAAGCTCTGGTTTCATCAGCGTGGCGCAAGGCAAAGTGCGTCCTTTGAATATGATCCTGAATGGCTGAAACATTCGGAAAAGTTTGCTCTTGATCCAGCTCTTCAATTAACCTCTGGCGCATTTCATACCACCCCAGACCAGATTTTATTCGGTGCTATTGGTGATTCGGCACCTGATCGCTGGGGTCGTGTTTTGATGCGCCGAGCAGAAAGTGTGCGCGCTAAATCAATGGCCGAGACAGCAAGAACATTGTCAGAAGTCGATTATCTGTTAGGCGTTAATGATGAAGCTCGTCAGGGCGCTTTACGTTTCTCACTAAAAGATGGCGGGCCTTACTTAACCTCAAAAGATAAAGAAAGCATACCACCTTTAATCAGCCTACCTCGATTACTTTCTGCAACGGAACATTATCTTAATGACGAGGAAACAGCTGAAGATTTGAAAATATTATTGGCACCAGGTTCATCTCTTGGTGGGGCGCGGCCAAAAGCATCGGTCAGAGATAAAGACGGTCATCTTGCAATTGCTAAATTTCCAAAAAAAGATGATGAATTTAACGTGGTTGTCTGGGAAGCTGTTGCCCTGACCCTTGCAGAAAAAGCGGGTATTAAAACAACCGATTGGCGTCTCGAAACAATCATGGATAAACCGGTACTGATTCTCCGCCGTTTTGACCGTCACGAAGGTCGGCGTGTTCCATTCTTATCTGCAATGAGTATGTTAGGCGCAAAGGATAATGACCTCCACAGCTATCTTGAAATCGCATACGCCATCACTCAACACGGTGCAAGTCCAAACAGTGACTTAGAAGAGCTGTGGCGGCGTATCATCTTTACCGTATTGATTTCAAACACAGACGATCATTTAAGAAACCATGGTTTTTTATATGAACGTCATAAAGGTTGGAGGTTGTCACCTGCCTATGATGTCAACCCAACCCCCGTTGAAATGAAAGCACGGATGTTATCAACGTCGATAGATTATGATGATCCAACGGCCTCTATTGATTTGGCGCTTTCCGTTATTAAGGAGTTTCGGATAAAAAAAACAAGAGCACTTGAAATTATAAAAGAGGTTGCGATGGCCGTGAGTGAATGGCAAGCTGTTGCTAGCCAATTAGGATTGACAAAAAGGGAGATTGACCGCATGACCTCAGCTTTTGAGCATGAAGAGTTGAAGAAGTTATAATCTGATTTGCATCGGAAACAAATTCCAATCAAGAAATAATGAATCTTTAATCAATTGTATTTAAAGGGCTTTGTGTGAATTCAATGGCTAAAATAAGCCTTCGAATCAAAACCCAATCAAGAAAATTTACTTAAGACTATTTTTTCACTTGACCAGTCAATGGCGATGACCAGTCATTGACTGTTGTATATCCTGCCAAAGTTGATGTGTCAGGAATCCATCTACCATAATTTTTAATAATCATTTCTGTATCTTTATGCCCCATTTGCTTCGCAACCCATAAGGAATTTTCACCAGCGGAAAGCATCATAGAAGCATAAGTATGGCGAGTCTGATATGGGTTGCGGTAGCGAACTCCTGCCTTTTTTAAAATATGAGTCCAGCAGGTTTTTCGAATTTGACCGTCTGTTTCCCAAGCTGTGTTAGTGCGAGGGTTATAAAAAACACGTGTCCCCTCAAGGAAAGTAAATTTTTTTTGATTTTGCAGAGCTTCTAGTGCTGGAGGAAGTAAAAGCACATCGCGTTGACCTGATTTTGTTTTGGTGCCTTTTTCTTTTTTAAGAACCACGGCCCTTGATACCCTTACAATCCCATTTAACCAATCAATATCGCCCCATTCTAAAGCAATAAGCTCAGAAGTACGTAAACCGCTATAAAAAGCAAATTGGAATAGATTCCTTGATTGATCTTTAGCCTCCGAAAGAATGGCTTTAATTTCTTCCTGATTAAATGGATCTACCTCCCAATTACTGCTGCGAGTTTTTTTATCAACTAACTTAGATAAAACCAATCGATCTAAAGGATTTGATGTAATCATTCCATCATTTAATGCTTGATCTAAAGTATTTCTTAATGGGGTTAGAATATTTCGTATGGTTTTTAGCGTCAATTCGAGTTTTGTCACATAATTACGAATAATCATGGATGACAGATCTTTTATAGGAATATTGCCAAATGCTGGGTATAAATGTGCTTCACATGCTTTTCTATAGCCATTAAAAGTACTGGGCTCAAGTGTTTTTTCAGCAATTTCCATATATTCGTTGAGCAACTCACCCACAGTAGATTTCATCACTGAATAGCCAAACATTTTTGACCTTTGTGAATTTGGGAAATAATCCTGATAATTAAATGTACCCAGACTAATAGCGTTTAAAATTTCACCTCTCAACCTTTCGGCATATTTAATATTTGCTTTGGTTGGTTCAATTTTTAAAGTTTCACGACATCTAACACCACGATACGTAAAATCAATTCTAATACATTTACTGGAATCTAACTCTCGAACACTTATCCCACGCGCAACCGGATATTCGTTGCTTTGTTGCCGTTTTCCACCCATCGTTCAACCTCAACTAAATTAATCCATATATTACCATCAGGCCCCACTTTACATTGTACACCATCTAACCACATACCTCGCTTTCGTTTAGCGTGAACTGCATTAGAAGTGTCCCCCGATATTTCGCAATATTTTTTTAATTTTATCCATTTCATAATAGATTACTCCACTCATGCACTAAGTTGTCTAAAATTTTTAGGAAGAGGTAAATATTTTTTAAGCTGCTTTTCTCGACTATTTATTTCAAGAATCATTTGATATAACCGTACTAATTGCATTTCAGAGGAAAAATTATGGGGTACGAAGTTTTCACTATAAATGGCACTAATATTTTTAATTGATGAATTTGAAAGATCTGCAATATTTTTTAAGGTGTAGTTTGTAGACTCCAAAATATATTGAATAATTCCTTTATAAATTTGTAATTTGGAATTGTTCTCCATGAGTAATTCTCCTTTGACTATCTTATTTAATAGCTAACTTATTCATTAAAAGTAAAATTATCCCGCTATTTTATTTGGTGGATTAACCAACAACATGATATATTGGCTATAATTATTCTATTTAAGATTATTTTAGCAGATAAATTGAATAACTTTATTCAATTAAAGATAATATACATACTATTTTATGTTTAAGTCAATCTGTTTTGAATAATTTTATTCATTTGTTTGGGCTATTAATGACTGAGATGACATTAAGCAATAACTTGCAACAACTCATGCGAATACATGGCAATATTTCTGTAAGTGAGTTAGCTCGGTTAACCGGTATTCCTCAACCAACTATTCATCACATTCTGACAGGTTCAACGAGAAATCCACGAAAGAAGGCATTAGAAGAACTGTCTCGTTATTTTTCTGTTTCCATTAATGAATTAACCGGCCAAGAACCTCTACCTGCTGTTATTCCTGATGCAGTTAAGGAAAATTTACAGATCAGTACCATACCTGTTATAGAATGGGATTCATTAAAAAAATGGCCTTCAGAAACAGTCAAAACCCACGATACGCAAGAAATATTAATTGATAAGAAAATTGACAATAATTCTTTCGCATTAGTTATGCCTGATGCATCAATGGAACCTCTTTTTCAACAAAATAGTCTTTTAATCTTTGATTCAGGTAAAACACCTAAAGATAGGGATTTCGTAATAGTGTACTTATCAAAAGAGGATAGAGTCGCATTTAATAGATTATTTATCGAAAATAATACCTCTTATCTGCGACAGGGTTTAGAAGATGGAAGTCTTAAACTAACAAAATTAGACAAACCTAATGATCGGATTCTCGGCACTCTTATTGAAGCGCGGATTCAGTATTAATTTGGTAATCATTCCCGCGTTCTTCATGTAACCCGAATATAAATGGATTAAAGTTTGTATGAATATCATAATGATCTACCTGCTCTGCTTTCTTAAGATATTTGACCACCAACCAAGCGGGAAAAACCATAATGACTGCACAGCACATTTTCCATAAATAACCACAAACCATCATCCATCCGAGATGATGCTCCGTTAGCTTTCCAAAATAATTAAGCATATCAACAATTACTGTAAGCAAAGCCTGGCCTAAAGCAGTTGATAAAAGGCTTCTCAATATAAAAAATTTTCCCTTTAGAAAAATCTTCCATTTTGAAAGTAGATAAACATTAGTCAGCTCTCCTATAAGCAAACCAACTAATCCTGAGCCTACATACCTGAGTGTAGGATCAAACACAATTTCATATGCTGAAGCTTGCGTGAAAAAATCGGGCGCAGGCAAGTGGGAAACCGTAATTACAACTAAAGAAAATAAGAATTCAGCTAAAACACCAATCCAAATAAATAATCTAGGGTATGCATAACCGTATACCTCACCAACAATATCACAAATACTAAAAGTAAGAGGAAATACAAAAATACCCCCTGGCTCAAGCATCGTTCCAATCTGAGTTATCCTGCTTGCCAAGCACACTGTTGATAGCAAAAAAGTTAAATAAAGTCCGAGCAATAAGTAAGGGTATTTATATTGCTTTTTGCGAGTTAACGCATCAAAAATTTCCTTTCTCAAAAGCCTCTCCTACATCAACTATTTACTTTTATTAACTAATTCGAATTCCTTAACTGTTTCCCTAACGCCTGCCATATATCCAATTCTATTCGCATCTTCGGGTTTAAACCTTGCTATTAAATCTTTATCTTTTGAAAGTTCAGAGGGAGATTTTTTTATAGTAGTTGCTTTAGATTTTGATTTTATTTCAAGCAAGTACTCATCTACTTCAGGGGTCATATGCTGAACTACAATAGAGTAATCAGGTTTTAACCGTTCTACCGTAGCCATATAAGTCAAGGTTCGAACTGTTTTAGGATCCAGATTCTCAATTAACTCATTGTCCATGATAATATCGCTGATATTTTTTTCTTTTGTATGTCTTTCAGATAATTTAATTACTGCTTTTGTAAAGCCAGTTTTTTTACATTCAAAAATATCTACAATTTCATATTTAGGTTTCTTTGCTGTTTCTGCTACAAATTCCTTTAACATGGCAGCAAACCATTCATACCAACTGATCCTTTCTTTCATGATCCCTCACTCAAATTACGCCAATTGCACCAATACTCTCTTTACCATACTCTGGTAATAATAAGTCTTCTGGAAATTGACCACTTCTGTTTATGTATTCAGAGTGCTCAATTGAAAAACCAGCTTTTAACAAACTTCGATCTATTACTTCTTTTGTGATCCAATGTACAAATGTTGGTAATGAACTTGCCCGTCCACTGCTTTCAAATTTTGCTGGTTCAGTAATTTCACCTGGCCATTCTTCCTCATTCTCTACTCGTCTATTGAATTCAGGAATAAAACGTTGCCAATTTCTTAAAAACGGTGTTTCGCAAACGATATATATTTTACCTTTTGGAGCTAACAGTTTTGATAATAAGGCCAAGGATTCTTCTATCTTGGCACCAGAGAAAAAATGTAAAACACGGCAAATCAAAATAGCATCAAACTGTTTCTCAGGAAGGCCTATTAATTCATTTGGCAACTCACCCGGTACAAGAATTAATTTACTACTATCTCCCGTTAATGATTCACTGAGGTCATCTGTTGTTTCCATGAAACGCTGACGAACAACAGCTAAATTTTCCGGATCAAAATCATTGCAAAAAACAGTTGCTCCTTTTGCAATAGCTTCCAATGTTGCCGCTCCAAAAGCGGCTCCTATTTCTAATACTTTACCCCCATGCTTAGCTGATAAAGCTGCATGTTCAATGAACCGCTGAGAAACTGGATCACACGGGGTTGTTGTAAAACCTCCAAAAGGATTATGAGTTTTCGTAAAGATACCTGTAGTCTCTCTGGTAAGTGGAGCATCTACACTCGAAACACTTTTCGGGTTAGTAACAACATTATTATCGTGGTCTATACTAAAGCCCTCAATTTTTGAGATAAGCCAAGGTAGATCAAGAGTTCGCTCTGCTAC
The DNA here is from genome assembly GCF_001467945.1 of Legionella parisiensis. GTDB lineage: Bacteria > Pseudomonadota > Gammaproteobacteria > Legionellales > Legionellaceae > Legionella > Legionella parisiensis. The sequence continues at coordinate 525,143 of NZ_LNYQ01000012.1, read as the reverse complement.
GAGACTTAATTCATCAAATAACTTTGTTGTTTTATCAATCTGCGATTTAAACGATAGGAGAAATGTAATTGTAGGAGTACCGAAATGATGCTCCCATCGCTTGGCTCTGATAAACTGAAAATCTTTTTTCAGTGATTCCGTGTTTAGATGACGATAAAAACCTTCAAATAAAATGGTTGCTTGAGTCATACAGAGAGATTTATTCTTTTCATCGCTTTTGATTATCTTATCTAACTCAGCAAGCAAAATAAGATTTTTTTCTGGGACACCATTGCTTTTATTGTCATTTTCAACGGTTTCTTGAATAGCTTTGCAAAAATCTAAAAACTCCATTTACATCATTCCTACTTCTTAAAGTTTATGCAATATATAATTAAGACTAATTAATTTCAATAATTTTATTCAAATAATTTTGTTAGGCAGGCCTACTAAAACAACCCCTCTCGTGAGTTAGAGCTAGTCATGAAACAAATACACATCATGCGTGCGAAACCATATGCTAATTCGCTTGGATAGAATGCCAGCATACTAATAATAAATTAATCTAAAAAAAGAAATTTAAATAGCCCGATTCGTCATTTAAAGCCAAGATAGCCTATATAACCCCAAGCAATACAAAAATAGACTATTATTTTAATAAATATACAAATATAAAATTTAACATGGCAACTAATACAAGAAGTCAATTAACGGATCTGATTGTAAAAAGATTAAATGAAACTAAAGAGCACTTGAAACAACAGTTTTTTCTTGAGCATCCTATAAAAGTTGCCCGTTATTTTACACTGGATAACCTTCTTCCAACTGAAATTGCTGAAAAAATATATGCTAACTTTCCTAAACCAAGTGAAATGCATCTATTAAATATTCCTGGAAAATTAAAGCTAAAATACAGCCACTTAAAAGATGTATCCAGTTTACTGCAAGATATTAATTTTGCGATTCAAGACCCTCAAGTTGTCGCTTTGATTGAAGAGATAACCGAGATTAAAAACCAAATTCCTGATCCATCAGAGTATGCTGGTGGAATTAGTACATTACTCAAAGGATATCGTCTTAATCCTCATTTGGATAATTCGCATGATGTAGGAAGAAAACACTATCGAACTGTAAATGTCCTTTATTATGTATCCCCTAATTGGCGACTCGAAAATGGCGGAAATTATGAGCTATGGGATAAAGAAATTAAAAATCGCATTGTTGTTCCTAGTCTTTTTAATCGCCTGCTTGTGATGGAAACAAATCGAACCTCTTGGCATGCTGTGAATCCGGTTTTATGTGACGCGCCTCGATGTTGTGTATTTAATTACTTTTTTTCTAAGCAATCTCCTGAAGGTGAAGAATATTTTTTCAATGGGAATTCATTTAGCGCTCGACCTGAACAAAAAATTCGTCGTGCAATTGAGCGTATCAAAAACACATTCATAAGAAGATGAGGATTTATCAATGCAACTGGGTACACACTAGGGAGCATTGAACGATGTTGAGAAAAGGATCAAATAAATGTTATTTGCTTTAGTTGTTCTCTTCGGTGTTGTTATGGTTCTTTTTTCAGAGGAGTTTAGCAAATCCTTCAAGAAGCTATGGGCAATAAAAGGAGCTAAATTACTTCTACCACTGTTTGCTGCTTCTTGGTTTATCTATACTTTTGATTTTTTGTTTGTTGGGGTAATCTTTTATTTGCATCAATTTTTGCACGATACACTGGCCTTTTTAATAAGGATTATGCCTTTTCAGCAAGGTGCAGAATCCATAGCATTAGTCATCTTATTAACATTTTTTTCTGTTGCCCCTGTGCTAATTATTGATTTTTTTACTCGAAAGAAAAACTATAAGGGTTATCAATACCCCTATATAACAAGTACAATAATTTGGATATTTTGCGTTGCTCTATTAATAATCATCTAATTGTTTATACCATTCACAGCACAGAACAATTTTTAAAAAAGTGAATAAACAAGAGAACGTTAGCCGATTTTAATCCATTTTAATCGAGCCATCGCCTTCTCTTTTACCTAAAACATTTAATACATAGTCCCAAATGATACTTGGTACATTGATTCGCGTTCCATCAGAGGGATTAAGATGCAAGTCGATATAGGGAAAGCTATTATTTTCAATAATGCCAAATTGTTGCTTATGCCATGGAAGAGAAATATCCTGACAAATAAAATCAAGACCCGTAAGGGGTATATTGAGGACTTTATGTACTCGTTCCAATAACAGTTTATTCTCTGGATGGATTAAATCAGTAACGTTACTAATTTTTGCACCACTACCTATAGTCACTTTTTTTGAAATAAAGATTTGTTGTCCTTTGTTTATTACTGCGTTAAATGCAACTCCCTGAGCCTCTAGTATTTTCTTCAAGTAACTATTGAGATTAATTTTGCGTGAATTACTACCACCTGCAGCTTTATTCTTTTTATCGATTAATTCAGCCAAAGTACTGAGACCATCACCAATCACACTTCCAGGTTGGCGCATCACACAAGCGACTAATGAGTCATCAATAATTAATGACCGATAAACATTGCCAGGAATATGTTGTTCAACCAATACACGAAAATCAACTTGTTTTACTATTTTAATTGCCTCTTTTAATTCATTTGGCGTTTGAATAGTACAAAAGGCATGAATACTTAAGGATTCGGATACGGGTTTCACAGCAAGAGGGAATCCTAATTCAATACCATATTGATAAGCGCTTTTACTGGAAATAAAAACCTTTCCTACAGGACAGGGTATTTTTTGGTTTAATAATTTCTTTTTGAGAATCCATTTATTATCGTATTTGGTATCATCGTCAAAGTACGTATTGTTTTGATAGAAAAGAGAAATAGGGGTTTGCGTAAAATAATATTTTTTGTTATTGAATACCAACATAAAATACAACGTATGTAATTGGGACTCCTTAAAATTATACAGTTCTAATCCCCTTCGTTGCGCTTCATCCCATAGTGCAAGTACGCTATTATTAAATTGGTTCCTATCAATGCTATTGGTTTTGGTAAATAATTTTAATTTTTGAAAAATAGTAATGGACATCCTATTTAATAGATTATCGAAACGTAAAAAATCCTGCTCTGAGAGGAGAAACGTTTTAGATAAAGCATAGATCAATGGATTGAATATAAAATAATCGAATAAACTAAAAAATTTCCTTCTAACATGACAGCGTTTTTCAGGATAGCAATGCTCACAAATTTTATCATCCATCACCGTATACTCCCTTATATGTATGGTGTCATCTCAAAATGTAATAACGCTTTTATTTAATCCGTCAGCTCGACCTTTTTTATATTCCTAATATTAGTTTCTTCGTAACCTCAAAGCTACCCCCAAAGGCACGAAGCAATTAGTTTAAAAAGACTTACCTATGAGAAACCCTGATTTAAACCCACAATAATTATCCTGTTGATTTTTTTCTTTTCTCTTTTCTGGTGTCAAAAATCCTAAAGTTAATGTTTTTGCTTTGGGTAAAGAGGCAGTGAGTCGTTCTGATTCTTCACTCACAGTGGTTCCTTTTTCTAATTCTTTGGGTGTATCTGGTTTTTCTTCCATCTTAGGCGATGTTTTCTTTAAGCAATTGGAGTTTACCCCATGAAAATTAGTTATTCCTTGTAACTCATCAAAACTCCGTGCAAATCCATAGGTTTGAAAAAAGTAATTAAATACGTGATCTATCTCTACTTTGGGAGAGATGATTGAATCTGCTAGAATATGGCCATTATGTGAATTGGCAAAATAAACTACCGCCGACTTGTCTTCTAAATTCATTGCCACCCATGCTCTGTATTCATTCATATCACCGGAATGATAGGCTCTCTTTGCACTATGGATACGGCCTGTTACAGAGGAAATTAATTTTAACTCATTCCCTTGGGCTAATTTATAGGACTCGGTACATTTTGTTTTCAGCCTATTAAAATCATCCTGATTACTCTCAGTCAATTCAATCTTACTAACCGTTCGACTGGTTTGATCTGCATAAAAAAGCGCATCATTAAATAAAAGGACCGCATTTCTATCCTCCAATAAGCCTTCGATAGAATCAAATGAAGATTGGCTTGGATCTATTGTCATTTTAATAAGACCGCACCCACATTGCTTATCGGTTTGTAGTCCAAAACCTAAACCCCATGCTACATGGTTTTTATCCTGTTCTAATCCATTGACTTCCATTGGCCAGTTGCCAGGCAAATAATCATTGTTCATGGAGAGATTGGGTTGAAATGCATACTGTAGCGCTTCATCATTCATCCAGGTCACTATAAATTTGGCATAATCACTTGGCGTTGTGTAGAGGCTATTTGCTGCTTGCGGAGGCTTGCTTTTATCGAAATGATAGCTGCTGTGCTTCATTTTTAATGCGTTTTCCCCAAAGATGTGTTCTTGGGCAAGTGTTTCCAGATTTGAGTCCGTTAATGCCTCGATGACTTCTTGCAAGTAAGCAATTCCTGGACCTGAATAAGCGTATTTTGTGCCAGGGTCAAACTGAAATTCAATGAGCCCTTTGCGCTCATCATGCGTAATGGGTAAGCCTGTCGTATGGGATAATACCATTTCTGCGGTCAAAAGCTTGGCCTTATCTTCATCTTCTTTGCGAAATTTTTTTAGTATCTCTGGAAAAACTTCATAAAGCGGAGTGTTTAAATCAAATTTGGCGTTAAATTTCCCAAGACCCGGTTGGGCTTCATTCGCATTATTGGCTGCTATTAATTTTAATACCAAATAGGCAAATACAGGTTTACTCAGTGATGCAGCTCCAAAAACTGTTTCAGGAGTTACGTCCATTGAGGGGCTTGAGTGAAGATGGTCTGTAATCGAGGTAATCTCACTTAATTGATCATCGGACAAAATATCTATTTGTTCGTCTTTGGCGAAACTTTTACGAAATTCTTCTAACTGATATTCATCCAGCTCAAGCTTATGAAGCTTATCCTTTGATTTGTTATAATAAAGTACACCTTCCTCGGTCAGGATGTAATACGATTTATAAAATTTGCTTTGCTCCTCCTTAATTTTAGCCACAGGCATCTTCAATAACCCACATTGGGTTGAACTGACAGTGCCTTTCACGAATGGCGGAGAAATAATTCCTTCATGATTGACTGTGACAACCGATATGCCTGGAATATCGGCTTTTTTCATCACCTCTTCCAATGTCATTTTTGATGTGGGGGCAGTTGCTTTTTGTTTCTTCTCTATAATTGGCTGAAATGCTAAATCGAGAAAGTGATAAGCAACATACCCGCGTTCTTTGTCGAATTCAAGGCGAAAATTGAGATTGTTTTCTGGTGAAAAAATGTTGTCACCAACAGGAATAAGCTTATAACTTTGTCCGAATGACTTGAGCTTAAGTGACTCTCCTTCAATGCTTAATTCATGAGGTCCATACTTGCCCGTATATTCTTGTAATTTTTCTTTACTTACCTCAATTGGGTTATCCAAATCATTTAACCATGCAAGGTGTTTTTTGATCTGCTGCTCAGATTCTAAATCTTGAAGCAGTGCTTGTTTGAATTTGATTATGGCAGTTTTATAATCACCCTTTAATTCAGCTTTTATGCCTTCCTGTTGCTCTTTCCAACCAGGCCTATCATAACACTCCATATGTTTCGTCAGTTCAGTAGTGTATTTAGGCTCCAATTCAATGGCCTTGAGTAATTGGATTTTTGCAGTAACGTAATCGCCTTTTGATTCAGCGATTAATCCTTCATGTCGTTCTTTGTAACCGGGTTTATCATAGGGCGTATAATCATATTTGCCACAAAGGTAATCAAGACCTTTTGTTACACCAACAACAGGAGTAACTAGCTCCTTGGCAAGAGACAAGCCATTTTGGCTGTTCGCAAAATAACAAATTGCAGAACCAGTATCAGGGTTTATTGCAACAAATGCCTTCGCGCCTGGTGCATCTCCCCAATGAAATGCCAATGTTCCTTCCTCTGTTTTTTCTAAACCCCATCCTAATCCCCAAAATACGGATTGTACTATTTCTTGAGGAATCTCTTTCTTTCTTGCTGTTTCATCTTTTTCTGTTGAGACGAGTTCTTTCATTGCTGTCTTTCTCAGCATTTGCTCTTTGAGTAGTGCCATGACAAATTGTGCATAATCATATGCTGTGGTTTGTAACGAGCCCGCTGCAGTGACTTCGTCTTTATAGCGTTGGGGCTGCATTAATTCATTATGACGGGATGCAAATTGTGTTCCTGGCTTAAAACAAGCATGTTCAAAGTGACTGTTTTTCATTCCAAGTGGTGTAAATACATATTCTTGTGCAAGCGTTTCAAGACTTTTACCCGTTTTTGCTTCAATTACTTTCTGTAGATAGTGATACCCTTCTCCAGAATAATGGTATTGGTCACCCGGTTTGAATTGGAACTCAAGTTGATTATTACCAGGTTCCCAGTTAGGCAATCCTGTTTGATGCGACAAAATCATTTGTGGCGTTAAAGACGCTACTTTTTCTCTGTCCTCACTCTTAAAGCGCCCATATTCTATTTCAGGCAAGGATTGTGTCAGGAAATCTGGTGGCAGTTGGTCTTTTTCTATCAGTTTTAATACTAAATAAGCAAACAGTGGCTTGCTCAAGGAGCACGCCTCAAATACAGTAGACTCATCAACACAATCTCCTGAATCCATATCAGAAATACCAAGCGCACCGCTCCAAGAAAGTGTTCCATCAGAAATAGTAGCAATGGATAGTCCAGGAATGTAGGCTTTTTTCATCAAATCGTGCAACATTTCTTTTTTTGGTAAATCAACGGGTATTAAAGAGGGTTGCTCTTTTGCCCCAACTGTTTTTTCATGATCCGTTTCGAGTTGAGGTTTTGGTAAAGGATGTTTCAATAAAAAGGTTTTTTCCCCATGGATAGAAAGGATTTCCACGAGATCGCTTTTGAAACTTAGCTTAAACGAGGGATCCTCTTCCGGCAGAAATTCGGTTTCTGATATGCGTACAAGCTTTGTTTCAACATTAAAACGCCTGCAGATTAAGCTACCCTCTTTTAAGTAGATTTCTGCTTCATTGTTATAATTTCCTACAAAAGTTTCCAATGGAGCGGTAAATACTGTTTTTTCTAGAGAGGAAATTTGATGAACTGCATTCGACCATTCCAAATGCCTTAGCTTAAGCGCTTTTTCAAAATAAATTCTTGCCTCTTCAAGTCTGCCCTCTTCTTCACACATCTTACCCGCAATTGTTTCTTGCCATCCGGCCTCATCACTTTGACTAAAACTCATATAGTTAAAGAGTTCTTGCATATCCCCGATAGGAGGTAAAATAGGAGAATTCAAAATTTGAGTGGCGATACTCATCCCATTTTCTGAATTCGTAAAAAATACCGCACCCTTTTTTTCTGTAACATTTATGGCAATAAACGATCGTGTATTAGGGTTTGCACCCCATTGATAGGCGATGACTGCATCTTTATTTTTATAAATATGCCAACCTAACCCACAGGTTTTCGCAATATTGTAATCACTTCTTGGCTCAAATGCTTGTTTTATGATGGGATCATCCATACTATCCAACCAAGCACTCATCAATTTTGAAAAATCATTAGCTGTTGTAAGCAGTGATGCGGCAGAATGAAGTGGTGGATCTATTTCTAAAATGGGAGTCGATTTTCCCAGCTGAGTATGAACCACTACAATATTTGTATCGTCTTCTGATTGCGGCTGGAACGTAGAGCGATTCATTTTTAAAGGATCAAACACATACTCTTTAGCCAACTTTTCTAAATTTTTACCCGTTTTTGTCTCAATGACTGTTTGTAAAAAAAGAAACGCTTCACCTGAATACGAATATCCACTACCTAGATCTGACTTAGGATCAAATGCTAGTGGTGAAGATAAATTGGGAGCCCAATTGGGCAAGCCTGTGGTATGTGACAATACATGTCGAGCAGTTAATTTTTTAGCCTTTTCAGGATAGTCACCATCCACCTTGAATCGTTCATATTCATGGCCTTCTTGTTGAAGAATAGAAAGTAATGGCTCATCCAAATCGATTTGCTTCTCTTTGACCAGCTGTAACACCAAATAAGTAAATACAATTTTACTCAGTGAAGAGGCTGGAAATCTCGTATTACCATCTACGGAATTTTCAGTACCTGTGGATTGAACATTTTTTTTGCCAAGAGCAAGAGAAGTTTTTGCAAGTCCGTGTTGGTGTTGTTCATTAGATTCAACATAAGCATAACTTACAGCGGGAGTATGAGCAGAATCAATTATTTTTTGTAGTTGCCCTTTATTACGTACAAAAGTTGTGAGTTCTTGATGAAGCATCATTTTTTTATCATGCATGTTTTTTCGGTCTATAATGGTTTTTTTTGTGTCTTCTACTCGTTTTGCATCCTCCTCGTTTTCAAGCAAGATAACAGGCAGTTGACTCACCGTACCCAGATAATTTTTAAGTGCTGTTGGTGGCTGTCCATGCTTGATGTATTCATCAGCGATGAGAGAGTATGTCCAGAAATCTCTGAGATTAAAACTAAGTTCACCCTGATTATCTTGGAGAATTTTATCTATTTTTTCAAAATCACCATGTCGCGCATAGGCGAGCATTCGTTCTCCTATTGATAATTCTTGAGAGATTCTCCATAAATCTTTTGAATCGATGGTGACATCATGAATAACAGGCTCTAAACCAAGCTTCATGGCACATACATTGACTGCTCTAATGTTGGCCGGTGAAAAATAAGCATGAGTAAAATTAACAAAACTTGTTAAATCCACTTCTTTTTCAGAATGTAATGCATCAAATAACTCCTGGGTGTATTTTCCAGTATCATGCTTTATCGCGCTGCCTATTTTAAACTGCCAATCACCCTTTTCATCTTTAAAAAACAGAATGTTTTCAAATCCCATGGCATCCAGGATGATATTAGTCCTTTGATAAAAATCACGATAATGATTTAAAAATTCAATCATGACTTCCCGAAGCTTAGGATCGCTATCCAAACGTTGCAAAATGGCACCGATTCGTTCATCAATGAGCGCATAATCATTAAGCTCAAAATCTACTCCAGTATCGTCTTTATGAATAAGCGTTTTATGTGCCTTATCAAACAAATCCTGGTTATGCTCCATCAAATAAATATCAAGTTCTGCAGGTTCTATTTTAAAATCAAATTTTACTTTAGATTTGAAGCATTTCTCATAGGGAACAATGGATAACGCAGCACTTTGAGACTCTTTTCCAGGAAGTTGTACTTGACATGTAATATGCTGTTCCCTAATGCAGCGTTGTTTTCCATCTTGATCAAAACACTCGTATAAAACCGCATATTTTTTCTCTAATTCTTCAAGCGCCGTAGGATTTGGATTTTGTTTCATTAACTTAATAACAAAAGGCGCATCTGGAAATCGATAAAGTATGTGAGTTCCACCTTCAGCGATACGCAGAGCTTTAGTTAAATCAATTGCACCCGATTCAGTCTTTGGTACTGAGTGAATGAACTCTTGTTGTGCTAATTCACCAGACATTTTGTTCACTGATAGAATTTGAGCGATTTCTGTATTTGATGTGGACATAATAGGAAAACAAAAAAAGAAGTATTGCGCACATTTTAAACTAAAAAAATTGCGATCCCTTTGGGTGATCCTATTTTTACGTTTTTTTTACAGCTCAAATTGCTTTTTTATGATAGGTTACTATGAATTTCTGGCTCATCGACTAAGAGGGGCATTAAACTGACGCCTTACCTAACAAAAAATTATTATCTTGCATCCGCAAACACATTAACTCTTTATTTGCTATATCAATAGCGCGAGATAGAGCCCCAAAAATTAAATTTGACCCGAATAGAAGGATGTATAGCGTGTCTACGCGTCATGACCCATAGAGTGTGTTATTAATCATCTCAAGCGTACCTATAATGTTAACCGCTAGAATTCCACCAAATACATGGATTAAACCCTTTCCAGTAGCTCCTGGTTGACTACCCGAACCTGCAGCGCGTGCAATTAATACCCACCCTCTTACAAAAGCAATGAGACCGATGACTTGAATAATAATCGTCAATGGCCTTCCCACAACACTTCCACTACCAAATAAGGTATCAAGAGTCGAATTACCGCTATTAACCGGTGCATACTGAAGAACATTTTGATAACCAAAAGAAGATTGCATGAATGTCGCAAAAGTCGTTGGGAAATAAATCAGCATTGTACCCACTAACAAATAGGTTATTGGTTCTTTAGCATTGGTATTACTCGACATCATTGTTCGTTGTTCACCATATTGCTTTAAACAATAAACTCCCTTAAATAAAAAGGCGCAACCGATAAGATACGCTGCTCCTGTAATTAAGCGCTCTACAGGAAGCAAGTTATTTGCAATATTATTTAATATATTGACCTGACTTGATATCCAGCATGCTACTGTCCCGCCTGTACATGTATCAGCCATATAAAACCTCAACTATTTTCTTATCTAATCACTCGTACTGGGCACGTTAATACCCATCACCCCTTCACCGAATGAATTAATTTCACCCCATACCTTGCAATTTTTATTTCTTTTCTTACAGTTAAGTTTAGAATATTTATGCCAATTTGTTTTGCACAACGATATAAATACTATTTAACACTAATTCTGACTTAAAATAAGGCAAAATACTTAAATAGTAGCGCATTTTTACATAAATTTTGCAGATAATTTAATATTTGTGTATAATTGTCATAATGTTTATAAATTTGAATTTGGTATCCATCATGAAAAAAGACAAAGACAGAGAGAAAGAAAAACATCAGCCTGCCCCTGAGCCAACCACCACAGGTGGAGCAAAAGAACAAACCTCTTCAGCTGCACTCACATTGCAACTATTAAAAAAAGAAAAAGAAAAACTTAAAGAGGAAGAAAAAAAAGAGGCTGCTGCTGAAGGAGCAAAAGTACGCTGTCGGACTTGTTTTAAAGAAATAGCCCCTACCCGTCGTTGTTTTGGACATGGTGGAGGAGGTGGTGGAGGTGATGGTGGCTCTGGTAAAACCTCCGAGGAAAAAGCAAGTTCTGGTGAAGATAAATCACTCACTAAATCAGGAAAAATAGTTGAAACTACCGATGAATTGATAGGCGAGTTTGCTTCAATGGGAGATAGTGAAGAACTTGATTTAGAGTCTAGTTTTGACCCAGAAATAATTGAACAATTAATTGCTGATGGGAAATTGCTGGTTGATAGTGATCGCGAATCAATGACCCTTACCATTAAATTGCTTTGTGAACCTAATGAATTAACTGAAGAACAAAGAGAAGAATTAAAAAAATTCATGGAAGCGATTATAAAAGAATTCAATGAATTTAAAAAAGAAAATAATCTTTCCGATGATTGTTTACAACTCATTCAAGATGAGGAAGGAAACATACGTTCGCTTCGTATTACTATGCCCACATTAGCCTTATACGATGCATTTATCCAACGGCTAGCAAATAATTTAGTACCAATACCCAGTCCAAAAGCACAAGAAACGGATGAAGCCACGAAAGAACAAAGTGTTGCTCCAAATCCACTTTCGATGGAACCCAAGCCGTCTAATAAGTCCTCTAAACAAGAGGAAATTGAGCAAAATAAGGATATAGAACCTAAAAAGACGGAAAATGAGGAGGAGGAACAAGTAATCTTTAACCCATCTCCTTTTAACAGGAAACCTTGGTAAAAGCTACAAATGAACCTCCCTGTGGCAAGTCACGGAGAGGTTCATTAAATTATATTTTTCGAATCAGTGCCAAAACAACCCCAATTATTTTATGCCCGCAACTCCGAGTAACACGAATACTTGCCCAATTCTCATTTACAGCGATCAATTCATACTCCTTCACTGGATTACCTGCCGAGAGTTGCTTATAACGGCGCACGGTGACTTCTTTACTATCTTGTAAATGAATAACAACTATACCCCCAGGACGAATTATTTGATCCGGATCAACAATTAAAATATCACCAATTTTAAGTTCTGGAGTCATACTGTCATCTCGTATGCATAATGCAAATGAATTGTTTCCAAGTTGAGCTGTCAAATCAGGACTAAGCGGAATAAAAGATATAGCATCACTTTTCCTGTCTTCCTTTATCGCTTGAATATATTGTTTAGGATCGCAAGCTTGCTGAGCATTCAACAAGGGAATTAAGGCCCCTAGCCACGGAAACTCCTGCTTAACCTGTTTGTCATCAGTCAAACACATCAAATACCCAGGAGCTACATCTAACGCCTCTGCTAACTGCTTAATTTCCTCAGGACCAGGAGTTCTTATCCCTCTTTCCCAGTTGTTAATCCTGGAAGGTTTTAAATCGTCTGTAAGCTCTGAAAGCGCTTTTCTAGTCAGTCCTTTAGCTTGTCGCTCTTGAAAAATTCGCTCTCCAATTTTTTCTTTGATGTTCATCATCGAGTTATACCTTTTCTCAAAATAACTAATAAATCCATTGACAATTCACCTATTGTGCAATATCGTCATGCTTAATTGCACAATAGGTGCAATTATAAAATCATTATCTTTCAAATGAAGATAACACAGAATAAAAACAATAACGAGATGTACAACCAGGAATGTGTATCAATCATGGATTTTATGGTTAACAGCGAGGAACTTGAGGCAATTTATGGTTTACCTCATGCACAACAACTCGCTTATTTAAGAGGGATACGACCGTATATGGACGTTAAAACAGGACTTGTTGGCGTTAAACGGCGAATTAGCTTTCAGTCGATTGCTGAACAAATTTATATTCAGCCGCACCAAGGTGTAAAAAGTGAAAAATATTCTCGTGCTCAAGTTCGACGTGCTTTGTCTGCTTTAGAGCGTGTTGGTTTGATCAGTTTGCAATCAGAGGAATTGCAGCTGATTTTAAAATGCAACTTAGCAACTTTGGGTTATTTTACCCAAAATAAAGTAGTCACAAACCCGTCACAGAAAGCCGTCACATTTTGTTCTGAACAACCCATTGTAAATAAAGGGTTTTACGAAGGTTATTCAGAAAAACCCGTCACAGTGGAACCCCAAAAAGCCGTCACACCTCTTATAAAAGAAAATAATTATATTTATTTATTACGCCAATTCGACCATTTCTGGCTTATGTATCCCGAGAAAAAGTCACGTGATCGAGCTTTTGAAATTTTTCAACAAATCAATCCCGATGAGCATTTACTACAAACCATGTTGCAAGCACTGGATAGCCAAATCAAAGCCCGTAAAACGAAAGAAGTGCATGGCGAATGGGTTCCAGCCTGGAAGTTTCCAGCCAACTGGTTGTCGCAAAAGTGTTGGGAAGATGAAGTCAAAATCGAATTAAAGCAGGAGAAAAGGAATGAGAACCGTCGCGCAAATACTTCAACAACAGCCCATGACCCATTCTGGAACCCAGAAGCAGGAGACTTGGCCAGTACAGGAAAAGATGAATACCAGCAAGCCAACGTCATCAGCTTACAACGTTACCGGCAAGCGGATTGAGAACCTGTTTACACGCTTTGCTGTTTTTTACGGGCATTTGTGGCGCAGTCAGTTTAAGAGCGATGGATTTTTGGAGTTTGCCAAAAAAGAGTGGGCAGAAGGGTTGGGCCAATTTAGCGATGAGGTTTTGAATCAGGCCATTCTAGCGTGTCTGGATCATTGTGACATGCCGCCTAGTCTGCCGCAAATGATTGGTTTTTGTCGTGACATCAAAAGGAGGAATACTTTTTATGTCGCAGGTGAAGCACATCAACCAGCCAGCAAGACTGTGGTTGAAGAAAATATCAGGCAATGCAAAGCCTACTTACTTAAATAAATAAGGAGAAGCACAATGTTACTTTTATCAAGAAAAATCGGGGAATCCGTGGTTATCGGTGAAGATATTTACTGCACGGTGCTTGGATACCAACATGGAGAGGTTTGCCTGGCTTTTGATGCCCCTAAGTCCCTTCCAATTCATCGGGATGAAATTCAACGCAGAATTAACCGTGATCGTCAAAAGGATGAATGGTATCGCGAACCTATGTCTCATCAAGAAAGCGTGGTTGACCGCCTAATCAGTAAATTCAAACACGAGATGAGTCCTGCTTAGAACCATCAATAATAATATGAGGTTTAGCTAATGATAGATCTGGTTGAACAAGGGATAACGGTTAAAGACCGTGCCAAAGAAAAGCTGAAACGTGATTTAGGTGGTTTGATTGAAGGGGCGCTTAGCGATCCGAAAACCGTAGAGATAATGCTGAATGCAGATGGACGGCTTTGGCAGGAACGCCTTGGAGAAGCAATGCGTTGTATAGGGAACATCACTGAAGCTCGTGCCGATTCGATCATCAAAACTGTTGCTGGTTATCATGGAAAAGAAGTAACTCGCATGAAGCCTTTGCTGGAAGGAGAGCTGCCTCTGGATGGATCACGTTTTGCTGGACAACTACCACCAGTTGTTTCAAGTCCAACCTTTGCCATCCGCAAAAAAGCTTTATCGGTTTTTACACTTAATGACTATGTTCAATCGGGGATTATGACAGAAGCCCAGTGTGAGGTGATTGAAAAAGCCGTCTCTTCACACCGAAACATTTTAGTCATTGGTGGTACAGGCTCAGGAAAAACTACATTGGTGAACGCCATCATCAATGAAATGGTTATTCATGCGCCTGAGGAACGCATTTTTATTATTGAAGATACAGGGGAAATCCAGTGTGCAGCCAAAAATTGTGTTCAATACCACACCACGCTTGAAGTCAATATGACCCAGCTTTTAAAAACCACATTGAGGATGAGACCCGATCGAATCATTGTCGGTGAGGTTCGCGGTAGCGAGGCGCTTGACTTGCTAGATGCATGGAACACTGGACATGAGGGAGGAACTGCCACATTGCATGCTAATAACTGTCTTGCAGGGCTTCATCGGTTGAAATCACTCATTACTAGAAATCCCGCAGCACCCTCCGAGATAGAGCCTTTAATTGGAGAGGCTGTCCATTGTGTTGTGCACATCTCAAGAACCCCGCAGGGGAGACAAATTCAAGAAATTATTAATGTCCATGGTTATGAAAATGGTCATTACACCATCGAAAAACTTATTTAAGGAGAAAATGAATGAATCAAATAACTCTGTTTAACCAAAAGAACTACTGGATAATGGGATTAATCGTTTTATTTTTGTTGTTAATCACTCATCCAGCTGCAGCTTCCTCTGCAGGTGGGGGACTTCCCTTCGATTCATGGCTGACTAAAATTCAAAAATCCATTACAGGCCCTTTCGCCTTTAGTGCTGCTATTATCGGATTGGTTGCTGCAGGTGCGACCCTTATTTTTGGCGGTGAATTAAATGGATTTATGCGATCCCTGGTCTTTTTTGTACTGGTACTCTCATTTCTGGTAGCAGCTCAAAATACCATGACAGCAATTACTGGCAAAGGCGCTGAAATTTCTAAACCATCTGTTGGGATCATTGCAACGGAGTCTCAGCCATGAGTCTTCGTTCCATCCCAATACGACGCTGCGGAAACCGCCCAAGTTTATTTATGGGCGGAGACCGTGAACTGGTCATGTTCTCAGGGCTCTTATCAGCAATCCTAATCTTTGCAGCTCAAGACTGGCTGGCGGCTTTTGCAGGTATAGCCATATGGTTTCTATCCTTGAAAGGGCTTCGTTTAATGGCCAAATCCGATCCTTATATGAGGGCTATATATTTAAGGCAAAGACGTTACCAAGCTTATTATTCAGCCCGTTCAACTCCTTTCAAAGCAAATAAAAGAGGTTATCAATGATTGCATTAATTACCTTTTTAATCAGCACCACAGGACTTTTACTTTTGAGCCTCCTGTTTTGGGAAATTCGCCTGAAAAACCGTAAATACCATTTAAAAAAGCATCGTCATAATTCAGGAGGTACTGCTGATTTACTCAATTATGCCTCAGTGGTCGATGACGGTGTGATTGTCGGTAAAAACGGCTCCTTTATGGCAGCCTGGCTATACCAGGGTGAAGACAATGCCAATACTACGGATGAGGCCCGTGAGATGGTCTCGTTTCGAATCAATCAGGCAATGTCTACTATGGGCAATGGCTGGATGGTTCATGTAGACGCTATAAGACGAGCGGCTCCAGGTTATAGTGAGCGTGCTTATTCTCACTTTCCAGATCCGATTTCCTATGCGATTGATGAAGAAAGAAGGATACTCTTTGAAAGCATGGAAACCCTATATGAAGGGTATTTTGTGATTACCTTGACCTGGTATCCGCCGGTGATTGCCCAAAAGCGTTTTGTGGAATTGATGTTTGATGACGAAGGACTGAATCTAAGTCAAAAGGCAAAGACGCATCAACTGATAGAGGAATTCAAACAAGCCTGCAGAAACTTTGAATCACGACTAAGTTCAGCTTTTAACCTCGAACGACTGAAAGCCGAACAAAATAGTGATGAATATAATAATACCGTGCTTCAGGATAACTTCTTAAGACACTTGCACTATTGTGTCACAGGACTTAACCATCCGGTCAATCTTCCTAAAAATCCGATTTACCTTGATGCGTTAATCGGTGGTCAGGAATTAATACCGGGCATTACGCCCAAAATTGGCCGGAAATTCATTCAGTGTGTGGCGATTGAAGGTTTTCCAATGGAGTCTTACCCTGGCATTCTAACCGCCCTAACTCAATTGCCGGTTGAATATCGTTGGAGTTCTCGTTTTATTTTTATGGATCCACATGAAGCGGTGGCACATTTCACCAAATACCGTAAAAAGTGGAAACAAAAAGTCAGAGGTTTTTTCGACCAGGTGTTTAACACCAATTCAGGTGTGATCGATGAAGACGCACTCAATATGGTGAATGACGCACAATCAGCCATTGCAGAAACCAACTCAGGCATGGTGGGGCAAGGCTACTACACTTCGGTTGTTATTTTGATGAATGAAGATCGTGACTTGGTTGAAAAATCAGCGCTTTTGATTGAAAAGAACATCAATGCCTTGGGATTTACAGCAAGAACAGAAACCATTAATACCATGGATGCCTTTATGGGCAGTCTTCCAGGGCATGGTGTTGAAAATATAAGACGGCCTTTAGTGAATACCATGAATTTGGCTGACTTATTACCTACTTCCAGCATATGGACAGGCGAAAACAAATCCCCTTGCCCACTGTTTCCACCTTTATCACCTCCATTGATGCATTGCGTCACCAATGGTAATACGCCCTTTCGCCTGAATCTTCATGTAAGAGACTTAGGCCATGGCATTATGTTTGGTCCAACACGCTCTGGGAAATCCACTCATCTTGGCTTAATCGCACTCTCCTGGCGCCGCTACAAAGATGCACGGATTTATTCATTTGATAAAGGGATGTCCATGTATCCAACGTGTAAGGCCAGTGGAGGGGAACATTACACCATTGCTGATAAAAACTCACATCTTTCATTTGCGCCCTTACAGTTTTTAGCTACTAAAGCGGATAGAGCCTGGGCTATGGAATGGATTGATACGATCCTTGCCTTAAACGGGTTAAATACCACACCAGCTCAACGCAATGAAATTGGTCATGCCATTATGAGCATGCATCAGAGTGGTTCTAAAACCTTATCTGAATTGGTCATGACCATTCAAGATGAACCCATCCGTGAAACTCTGAAGCAGTACACGATCGATGGATTAATGGGGCATTTATTGGATGCCGAAACCGATGGTCTAGGGCTGTCTTCATTTATGACCTTTGAAATTGAGCATCTTATGGGGCTGGGTGAGAAATTTGCTTTGCCAGTATTGCTGTATCTATTTCGACGCATTGAAACATCACTGGATGGCAGGCCAACTCTGATTTTACTCGATGAAGCATGGCTGATGTTGGCACACCCGGTATTTAAAAACAAAATTGCTGAATGGCTTGATTCCATGGCCAAAAAAAATTGCGTGGTGTTTATGGCAACGCAACATTTATCGCATGCAGCGAATTCTGGCATTTTAGATATCATTGTTGAATCAACTGCCACAAAAATCTTTTTACCTAATCTGTATGCACGAGATCCTGAAACACGACTGATCTACGAACGCATGGGATTAAACCCTCGCCAGATTGACATCATTGCATCAGCTCAACCTAAGCGTGATTACTACTATGTCAGTGAAAAAGGACAACGCCTTTACCAATTGGCTTTAGGTCCAATGGCGTTGGCATTTGTGGGTGCTACAGATCCTGACTCCATAGAACGAATGAAACAACTTGAGCTGAAATATGGCGCTGAGTGGGTCTCGTATTGGCTTTTAGAAAAAGGAATCACAATGAATCAATTTGGAGAAGCAGCATGAACCAATTAAAAAAAAGGCTAAGTCTTAAAAAGAAAAAAAACGACTTAACTGATAATCCTTATCTCAATGCCAAAAGAGCTTGGAATTTCCATACTGCAGGTCTTATGAAATCATTGCAAATATGGCAATTAGTCAGTTTGGGTAGTCTTTTAATCACTTTGGCTGCTATTGGCGGACTCATAACAATTGGAAGTCAGTCCAAATTTATCCCCTTAGTATTTCAGCAGGATGCCAGCGGCAATACGCTATCAGTCACTCGTGCAGACCGTGTCGGTAATGCAAGTATCGATGATTACCGGGCAGCTGCAGCCCATTTCATTGAAAACATCCGAATGGTCAGTGTTGATGTCGCACTGCAGAAAAAGGCTGTATTTCAAGTTTATTCCTATTTGAACCAAAACGATGCGGCATTGACCAAAGTTCAGGAATTTTACAGTGACAAACTACACTCAAATCCATTTGACCGAGCAGCACATGAAATCGTTAGCATTGAAATACGCTCAGTCCTGCAAGAGTCTCCCGATACCTGGCAGGTTGATTGGGTTGAGACGGTAAGAAACCGTGACGGAACGCTTAAAGAAAAGCCCGCCCAGATGAAAGCACTTGTGACAATGTATCAGGATAATGAGCTCAATGATGTATCCAATGAATCTATTTTAAAGAATCCTCATCTGATTTATGTCCGCGATTTCAATTGGTCTTATGACTTAAAGAATGGAGAAAATGCATGAAAAAAATAATTCTTACCTTCAGTTTATTACTCCCTTTGACAAGCTTTGCTGTGGATAACACTGAGCTGGCTAACTTCTATTTTTCTAAAAGCATCCCGCAACTCACGAATCAGGAAAAGCAGGCTTTAAGCATTGCAGAAGAATGGCAAAAGGGTGACAAAACCAGCAAGCCATTCCACTCTTCTGATGGCTCGGTAAGTTTTGTTTATGGTTCAGGTCAAATCAGAGTGGTATGTGCACCATTACAGGTTTGCGACATTGCGTTGCAGCCAGCTGAGCAACTTAACGATATGAATGTCGGCGATCCACGTTTTCTCGTAGAGCCTTCCATTACTGGTTCAGGCATGGATCAGCAAATCCACTTGTTAATCAAACCCAAAGATGTTGGGCTAGATACCTCTCTAGTCGTTACTACAGACAGAAGAACCTACCATTTTAGATTGAAGTCAGATCAAAATGATTTTATGCCCTATGTCTCTTTTACTTATCCAGATGATGCAAAAGCAAAATGGCGTTTGATACAGCAAATGCAAGCGGAGCGTCGAAAAGCCAATACATTCACTGAAACCAGCGAATATTTAGGAGATCTTAATTTCAATTACAGAATACAAGGGAATTCCCGATTTAAACCCGTTCGCGTTTATAACAATGGTGTGAAAACCATTATTGAAATGCCTAGAAGCATGTCTGAAAGCGAGGCACCTGCACTACTAGTCTTAAGAAATGGTGGTTTGTTTAAACAACCAGAATCAGTGATGGTCAATTATCGTCTGCAAGGCTGCCGATATATTGTTGATAGTGTGTTCGACAAGGCAATACTGATTATCGGAAGTGGATCTTCTCAAGAAAAAATTACCATTACGAGGTGCTAGGGATGAGGAAATTAAGTGTTTTATTGCTGGCAATTGTTTTGTCGAGCTGTGCGAGCATGCAGTATGGAAATTTTACGGTTGCCTCTCAGAGCAAAGATATTTATTTGGCGAAGGATGCTACATCACAACTCATACGGATTTATCCTCCAGCTCAAAATACCTTTTATATCAGTCAAAAAGTTAATGATGGCTTTGGCATTAATTTGACTCATGAAATGCGAAACAAAGGTTATGGAGTGATTGAAAACGTCCAGCCAAGACAAAAAGCAAATTTTTTCTATGTGGTTGATGAGATTAAGCAAGGCTCTCACTATCGAGTCAGTCTTTATATTGGCTCGCAAACATTAAGCAGGATCTATGTCAGAACTAAAGAAAAAATCGCTCCAACCAGCCCATGGTCACACAAGGAGTAATACTGATGAACCCAAATAACGATTTATTATCAAAGGACTACTCACCTCAAAAGCTCAAAACAGCTGGGGTAAAACGTGTAAACAACTTGCCATTAATTATCGCAATTGGTGTATTGACCGTTTTTGTTGTGCTCATTGTCTTTGTTGCCCATAAGAGAGCCAACGCACAAAACCAAACCCCAGAGGCCATAAAAGTCACGGGACAGAAGAAAAATAACATGAATCTGGCCAATGAAATCGTTGGAAATCACAAGACCGGTGTGATGCCTGCTTCCAATGAGACACTAATTATCAATCATGAGCCAGTACTTGAGTTACCTGTGGATCAAAACTCCCCTCAAAAGCAAGAAATGGAGAGTCAAAATGTATCGGATACGGAGCTGGAACGAATTCGTCAGGAAAAAACTCAAGCATTTGAAGAGGCGGTCAAAGCAAAAACATCAATTATGGTTGATAATCCTCGCCTAAATTCCAGAGAAATTACCAATACTCACAGAGCCAATTCAGTTGCACCATTCGATGTCGATGGAGGTGGCTCCTTTAAAGAGCAACTTCAATTTTTACAAGAAAGACAAAATACCAGACCCATGCCGCAAACCTTGGGCGGTGAGGAAAATGAAATGCGCTGGCATTTAAATTCACGACTTGAGAATCCCAACAGTCGATATGAGTTAAGGGCTGGCAGTGTCATTCCAGGAGTGATGATCAGTGGCATTTCCTCTGAGTTGCCTGGGCAAATCATCGGTCAGGTTTCGCAGAGCGTTTATGATACGCCAACCGGGAAGTATCTTTTAATTCCGCAAGGTACAAAGCTTATTGGTATTTACTCCAGTGATGTGAGTTTTGGTCAAAATTCCGTCCTGGTAGCCTGGCAGCGCCTTGTTTTTCCAGATGGAAAAGCATTGGATATTGGCTCCATGCCGGGAGGTGACAGTGCAGGTTACGCAGGATTTCGTGACAAAGTTAATCATCATTACATACAACTTTATGGTTCAGCCCTTTTAATGTCCGGTATCGTCGGGGGAATTAGTTACAGTCAAAATAGTAACCAGCCTAATCAGTATGGATATACCCAGCCTACAGCTGGCAGTGTACTAAGTCAGGCCTTGGGACAACAGCTGGGTGAGGTGACTTCGCAATTGGTAGCAAAAAATCTGAATGTATCACCAACTATAAACATTCGCCCGGGTTACCGTTTCAACATCATTGTCGTAAAGGATTTAACTTTTACAAAGCCCTACCGGCAGTTTGCATCGTAACAGAGGAGAAATGTTATGAAACTTCGAATCCTATTTGTTTATTTATGGACATTTAATGCCTTCTCAAATATGCCAGTGTTTGATTTACCCAATTACGTACAAAATGGAAAAATGCTACTGAATCAGATTAAAGAGTATAAAACTCAGGTTGATCAATACAAAAACCAGGTTCAACAATATCAAAACATGCTGGATAACACCAAATCGCTCACTTCGTTTCAATGGGATAATGCCAATGGTGTAATAAATAATCTGCTTGAATCGACCGATACGATTGACTATTACAAACAGGAGGCTGGGAGCCTCCAGGGTTACCTAGATAGGTATCAAAGTCAGGAATATTATCAAAAAACTCCATGTTTTAATGGCAGTAACCAGTGTACACCCGAAGAAATCCAAAAAATAAGGCAAAGTAAAATCTCGGCTTCTGTTGCTCAAAAACGAGCTAATGATGCCATGATCAAAGGAATCGATAAACAGCAGCAAAGCATAAAAGATGATTCGCTGAAACTGCGCACCTTGCAATCTCACGCCCAAACTGCCCAAGGGCAAAAACAAGCACTTCAAGCTGCATCGCAACTGGCCAGCAATCAATCCCATCAATTGCTTCAAATAAGAGGGCTTTTATTAGCGCAACAAAGCGCCCAAACCACAAAAGA
Source organism: Legionella parisiensis (assembly GCF_001467945.1). Taxonomy (GTDB): domain Bacteria; phylum Pseudomonadota; class Gammaproteobacteria; order Legionellales; family Legionellaceae; genus Legionella; species Legionella parisiensis. The sequence goes on along the minus strand of NZ_LNYQ01000012.1, from coordinate 502,949 downwards.
TGCAGCCGCTGCGAACAAAGAAGCCATACAAACTGCGGGTGATGAACGCTTTAGATCAGGCGCCTTTCATAAAAGTTCAGGTAAGAAATGGTAACCCATTTATAACAAGAGGAAGACAACAATGAAACAATTAGGATTATCCATAGCACTTTTAGCATTCCTACTTACAGGCTGTGACAGCACTGAAATGAAAGCAAGAAAAAAGGCAGAGCATCTCGCATCGTTAACCTGCGACAGCTCCAAAGAGGGTAGGACAGCCAATGAGCTGCAGGCAATAGCTGATGCATGTTTTAAAGGCGGAAGTTACTCCAAAAGCTCAGGTACAAAATGGTAATCCTATGAAAAAAAAGACAATCACTTATTTAATCGTATTCTTTTTAATTGGGTTTTCCGTGTGTTGCCATGCTCAAGGCAGCATGGACAGCAGGGATTTGCTGGATAATATTTTGTATCGTTTTTCCAATACGGCCTCTACATGGAGCCAAACTATATTAAGTTATGCACGATACCTTTTTTGGTCTTTGGCATTAATCAGCATGGTATGGACCTATGGTCTCATGTCATTACGAAGAGCGGATATTCAGGAATTTATGGCTGAAACGGTTCGATTTTTAGTGGTTGTCGGTTTTTTCTATTGGATTTTAGATAATGGACCTGCCATTGCCACCGCAATCATCGATTCCATGCGACAACTCGCAGCTAAGGCTTCCGGAATAGATACGCACATTTCCCCCTCTGACATTATTGACGTAGGGTTTGATATTGTCTCCAAAGCAATTGATAACTCCTCCCTCTGGTCCCCTGCGGCAACAACGGTGGGATTGATCGTTGCAGGGGTGATTCTAGTCGTTTTGGCACTGGTCAGTATTAACATGCTGATTATTCTGATTACTGCCTGGATTTTAACGTACGGTGGCATCATTTTATTAGGCTTTGGTGGCGGACGCTGGACTTGCGATATCGCGATTCAATACTACAAAACAGTGTTGGGTATTGCATTACAGGCATTTGCGATGATTTTGATTATTGGTATTGGGAAGTCTTTTGTCGATCAATATTATGCCGCTATGGCAAAGGACATTCTCTTAAAAGAAATGTTTGTGATGCTCATTGTCGCCATTCTTTTGCTGGTGCTTATCAACAAAATTCCTCCTGTTCTTGCCGGAATTGTATCTGGCGGTGGCGGAGGCAGCGGTGGTATTGGTCTGGGTGGAGCTTTAGGTGCTGCCGGCATTGCAGGTGCTGCTTTGGCAAGTAGCGCGGGAGCTGTCAGTGCTCAAAGCGCAGGAGGGTTATCCGCTCTTCATTCTGCATTCAAAGCAGCATCCCAAAGTATAGGTACTGGTGATTTAAGTTCTGCTTCAGAGGGGAATGTAAGTTCTAAAACTGGGAGTTTGGCACAAGCCATGGGACAGGTTTCCAAATTCGCCGGTTCGTTTGGTTCTCATTTGGCTACAGGAGCATTTGATGTGGCACGTGAAAAAGCAAGCACTATGAAGGAAGCAATAGCTGCAACTGTGGCCGAAACTACAGGTGGGAAAATTGCTGATGCAATTCATCAACGGGTGGAATCGCAAAACGATTTATCAACATCTGAACACCAGGATTGTGCATTTCAAAATATTACTTCGATAGGCGCTCCAGAAGGAAGTTTCAGTGCTGGAGAAAACAATGATGAAGTCAGCCATTTTGTCAATCGAAAAGCTTCTGGAGAGAGCCAATGAATCTGAGTAAACCCAATAAATCCATTGGCCCACAGGTAAGAAAAAAGCAGGATAACAAGACAACCATACGACTCATCAGCATGACTCTGCTGGGGTTTTTAATTAGCTTGGAGATTGGCACACAATATGTAGCTTATAAATTTCATTACCATGCGAGTTTAGGTTTTTCATTCAAGCATGTTTATCTACCTTGGCAACTGCTGTGGTGGAATAGCAAATATCCTAATTACCATCCCGAATTTTTTAATGCTGCGTTTGGCATGGTGGTGATGAGTAGCTGTCTTTTTCTAATGCTGCTGATGTTTGCAAGTCGTCATTTTAAAAAAGAAAACATCAGCGAATACCTTCACGGTTCAGCCCGATGGGCGAATATGGATGATTTAAACGATGCTGGTTTGCTTTCCCAAGAGGAAGGTGTGTATGTTGGAGCTATTGAAGATAAGCAAGGAGAGATTCACTATTTGCGCCATAATGGACCGGAGCATGTGTTAACCTATGCACCAACGCGTTCGGGAAAGGGGGTTGGTCTTGTGATTCCAACCCTTTTATCGTGGAAGCCATCCTGTGTCATTACGGATTTAAAAGGTGAGCTTTGGGCAATGACTTCCGGCTGGAGACAAAAGCATGCCAACAATAAAGTGATCCGCTTTGAACCAGCAACATTAACTGGCTCAGCCCGTTGGAATCCGCTTGATGAAATCAGAGTAGGTACAGAATCAGAGGTGGGTGATGTACAAAATTTGGCAACGCTTGTGGTTGATCCTGATGGCAAAGGGTTAGAAACGCACTGGCAGAAAACATCGCAAGCCCTTTTGGTTGGTTTTATTCTGCATGCGATTTATAAATTGAACAACCAGGGGGAACCCGCCACATTTCCCAACATTGACCGTATGCTGGTTGATCCCAATATTAATATTGCCGATCTACTCATTGAAATGACCCAATACCCGCATATTGAAGGCAAAACCCATCCCGTTATTTCTGCCTCTGCCCGTGACATGATAGACCGCCCCGAAGAAGAAGCTGGTTCTGTGTTATCCACCTTAAAATCTTATCTGGCGTTATACCGCGATCCGGTAGTAGCACATAATGTCTCCGCCTCTGATTTTTGCATCCGTGATTTGATGAACCATGAAAGTCCTGTGAGCCTTTTTATCGTTACTCAACCCAATGATAAAGCAAGGCTTCAGCCTCTGGTTAGGGTCATGATTAATATGATAGTGAGGTTATTGGCTGACAAAATGGAGTTTGAGCGTATATCTGATGACACAGGTTTATCTTATGTCAGAACGAAAAAAACGTATAAGCATCGACTGCTTTGCATGATCGATGAATTTCCAAGTCTTGGAAAACTCGATATTCTGCAAGAGTCATTAGCGTTTGTTGCGGGTTATGGTTTAAAGTTTTACTTAATTTGTCAGGACATTAATCAGCTTAAAAGCCGTGAACGTGGTTATGGTCCTGATGAAACCATCACGTCTAATTGCCATATTCAAAATGCTTATCCACCTAACCGAGTTGAAACAGCAGAGCATCTTTCCAAGCTGACAGGTCAAACGACGATTGTTAAAGAACACATCACCACCAGCGGCAAACGCTTATCAACCTTTTTAAATCAGATCTCCAAAACCGTGCAGGAAGTATCAAGACCTCTCTTAACCGTTGATGAGTGTTTGCGTATGCCCGGACCGAAAAAAGATGCCGATGGTTTGATACGTGAGGCTGGTGATATGGTGGTTTATGTTGCTGGTTTTCCTGCGATTTATGGGAAACAGCCGCTTTATTTTAACGATCCGGTTTTCTTAGCCAGAGCATCTGTTGAGGCACCAGTACACTCAGATATTTTGCGTGCTCCTTTAAGTAACGATGAGCTCATCAAGTTATGAAAAAATTGTCCGTCTTCATCGCTATTTTCTTGATAAGTCTTATTACTTTAGGCGCACTGTTCCATGCCATGGGATTTAGGATAAACCTGACTGAATCCATTCCTATAGGCTTATATCGCATCACCAGTGCAGAGTCTCTCAAAAATGCTTATGTGATTTTTTGTCCTGATGACAGGAAGTCGTTTCGGTTAGCCAAGAACAGAGGCTATATAGACCATGGTCTTAATTGTGGTGGATATGGTTATTTAATGAAAAAAGTGGTCGCTGTATCTGGCGATATTCTTTCTGTGACACCTGAAGGGGTCTTGGTAAATCAAACGTTGCTTCCCTTTTCAAAGCCAAAGTTAAAGGATGGAATTAACCGAACTTTACCTCAATGGAGGACCTTAGATTATCCGCTTAAAGAAAATGAAGTGATGACCTTGACCAGTCAAAGCGAATGGTCATTCGATGGTCGATATTATGGTCTTGTTCACACAAGACAAATCAAGGGAATGATCACACCCATATGGGTAATTAATAAACGGGAGAAAACCACATGAGTCACGAAACCGAGTTAATGGATGTGATGTCAGAAAAACTCGAAGATTTAGTAATCCCTGGCTTTCTTGTCGAAGTCAGCCCGATAGAAGCTGACCTCATGGGAGCTTTTGTTGAAGATGCACTCAATGAAGAAGATGCGATGGAGGCCATTTATGACTAAAATGCCTTACCATCAAGTCGTTGCCAATCAAATTATTGAAAGCCTGAAAGCAGGAACAGCACCTTGGCTAAAACCATGGGAACCAGGCACAAGTAATGGTCAAGTTCCTTATAATCCGATAACAGGTAAACGTTATCGCGGGATTAATGCATTGTATTTAATGCTGAACCAAAGTGATGACAACCGCTGGTTAACCTACAAACAAGCACAAAGCATGGATGCTCAGGTTCGTAAGGGAGAAAAAGGAACCACAATCCAATATTGGAAATTTCATGAAGAACAAACTAAACACGATGATGCTGGTAAACCTGTGCTTGATGAGCATGGTAAACCATTAAAAGTGCAGGTGAATCTTGAACGACCCAAGGTGTTTTATGCAACGGTATTCCATGCCTCGCAAATTGATAATATGCCTGAACTCATTCCAAAAGAGCCGGACTGGTCCTTAATTGAAAGAGCAGAAAAACTATTGCATAACTCCGGCGCTACCATTATTCATTCTGAGGCTGACAAAGCCTTTTACAGATTATCGACAGATAGCATCCATCTTCCACCAAAAGACCAGTTTAAATCCGCAGCGAACTATTATGCGACTGCCCTGCATGAGCTGGGGCATTGGAGCGGCCATCCCTCAAGGCTGGATAGAGACCTAGGCCATCCCTTTGGTTCAGATGCCTATGCTAAAGAAGAATTGAGGGCAGAAATTGCCAGCATACTTTTAGGTTCTGAGCTTGGTATAGGTCATGACCCTTCACAACACACTGCCTACATCAAATCATGGATTCGAGTTCTGGAAGACGAGCCTTTAGAAATATTCAGGGCATCCGCAGATGCGGAGAAAATAGTGAATCACCTGTATGCGTTAGAGCAAACTCAAGACATTCAACAGGCAGAACTTATTGAAATCAAGGATGAGCAACTTAAAGAGGAAGTCTTTATGGCGCCTGAAAAAACAACTTCTGAAAAAGTCTGGTTAAGCATCCCCTACAAACAAAAAGAGATTGCAAAATCCACCATCGGAAAACTCCCCGATGGAACACCAGGAATTGCCTGGGATAAAGTGCAAAATTGTTGGTATGCAAACCCTGGTGTTCCTGTTGAGAAAATCAAATCTTGGCTTCCTGAACATCAAGTACAACTTCAAGAAAAAGTGCTTATACCTGAGAATGAATTTAAAGCGGCATTGATAAGCCTTGGTGCTATTGTTTCAGGAGAGCATCCGATTATGGATGGCAAGCCTCATCGTATCCTCACGGAGGGTGATAAAAATGGTGAAAAGGCAGGATTTTATGTAGCTCATTTAGATGGTATTCCAGCAGGATATATTAAAAACAATCGAACCGGCGCTGAGCTTAACTGGAAATGTAAGGGCTACATTTTAACTGATGAACAGAAGGCGTCACATAAGACCGAAGCGCTTGGACATCAACTAACTCGCCAACGTGAGATTGAAGCCAAACAAAAAAGTACTGCATTCAAACTCCAGCAAAAATTATCCATGATGACAGAGGTTGTGGAACCCACACCTTATATGCAGACTAAGGGTATTCAGAGTCATTATGGAGTATATACAGATAGTGAGAAACAAGTAACCTGCATACCAGCAACAGATTGCGAAGGAACCCTTTGGACTATTCAATACATTGCTGAAGATGGAACCAAACGCTTCGCGAAAGATTCAAAAAAAGAAGGATGTTTTCATGTATTGGGTGGTCTGGCAAAACTAGCAGAAACACCTGTTATTGTGATTGCTGAAGGTTATGCTACTGCTGCAACTATAAAAGATGCAACCAGACTACCAGCCGTCGTTTCCGCATTTGACTCCGGTAACCTCAAGCCAGTCGCTAAAGCTTTACATGATAAATTTCCCAATACACCAATTATTGTGGCTGCAGATGATGACAAACATCTTGAGTTAACAAAGGGCATCAATCCTGGAAAAGAAAAAGGTAGTGAAGCAGCAGATTCAGTTAATGGTTTCATCATTCTACCGACCTTTGCTCCAGGAGAGCAGTTATCAAACCCTCGACAGTTTAGCGATTTTAATGATCTGGCTAACAACAGCAAGCTGGGAATCGAAGGAGTGAAACGGCAGTTAAAATCAAAAATTGATAGTGTTGTTAAGCAAAACCGCCGCTTGCAAATAACGCAAAAAACTAATGTGGTTCGTATCGCCTAGATTCAATTGAATATGGCAGCAATTGACAGTTCAAATGTTGCCAACATCTATCTCTCTCATTATCTTGTAATCCCTGAATTTCTTAATGTATACTTCCGCCAGGTTTGTCGACATCCCTGGTTATGAGTGGCCAAAAAACGATTTTTCAAAAATGTAATCTGTTTTGTAGTTAATCTTTATTAACTGCTGGCAGTTTTCCTTAAACACTCATGAAAACAAAATTAAGACCAGCGTATTTAATAAGGAATCTACAAATGTCCATTGCAAAACTGTGCGCGGATCAACTTCGTGCTATTTCCAATAATTATGGTGTTAAACTAAAATCAAGCTCATGCTCATGAGCTTGTTGCTGCATTTTTTGGGTATAAATCAAAGGCAGCCTTGTTGTCGGATACCCTCGCATCCATAGAGAATATCGGGCAAGCACAAATTTTTGTTCTAATTCCATCCTCTTTTATAGAAGAACGTCGGAAATGCCTTGTGGATTTACCATCTGACCTACCAGACACCTATACCTTAGGTGAGGAAATGTTTACTTTCCTGGCAGCTCAAAAAATGCTTGTAGGTAATTCGTTTGCTTCTTGGGTGCATCTTGCTAAAGCACTCACAAATGAATATCTACAAATCAACGGAAACTTAATTTTACCAAAAAATTTTGGCCCTTCTGAAAATGCTCGCAGTATTTTTAATAAACCTGTTTATGAATTTAACCCCAAGCTGGAAGCTACAGAGAACGGAGTAAAACTCACGTTATCTAACAGGTACCACGGTTCAAGTCACGTACATTTTCATCCTATCGATGTTGTCCTAACAATCAAATTGCGGCGTATTGCTGGTCATTTTGGTTATGCAAAACCAGAAATCTCCTTAATTTGATATTTCTAGTCAGCCAGTTCGTTAAATTAGGAGACATAATGAAATCTTTAAAAAGTAAACGTTCGGCTAAATACATCTAGAAGAGGCGAACAAAATTGAGCAAGATTGCTGCCCCATAATTATTTAGAGCAGATAATGACAAAAAAAGAAGAACATTGGCGAGGAGTAATTAACACCTTTGAGGAGAGCGGTTTGGCTCCTGGTGAGTTTTGCAAAAAACAAGGGATTAGCGGTTCACGCTTTCGATTTTATCGTAAAAAATTTAGGGAAGAAGCTCATCCAGAACCCCCAGCCTCAAAAGCCTTATTCGAGCCTCTTATTATAGCCCCATCCTCCACTACCAAAACGAATTTTAAATTGGTTGTTGAACTTCCCAATAAAATTCGCTGCGAGCTTGGTGCAGTTGATAGCAAACACCAGATGGCGCTACTCAAGGAGTTGATGACATTATGTTGATTCCAAACGACATTCAAGTACACCTTTATTGCGGGATTACTGATATGCGCAAGTCTATCAATACGCTGGCGATTCTGGTGCATGAGGTATTTGAGATGGAGCTTACTTCAGGACATTTATTTTTATTCCGCAGTCGCTGTGGTTCAAAGCTCAAGGCATTGTATTATGAGGAATGCAGTTTCACTTTATGGTATCGAAGATTAGAGAAAGGAAAATTCATTTTTCCACGTAATGCTCAAGGACATATTGAACTCACCCAGGCTCATTGGGATTGGCTTTTATCCTCCAATAAATACACGTACCAGCAAGGAAGTCCTCCTGAAATTTATCGTGATTTTTATTGAAAAACTCTGATGAATCATGGTGGTTATGGTATAATTCCACCATGAAAACGCCTATCGAACATTCTATTTTTTCTTCTGAGTTTCAAGAGATTCTTGCCCCATTTCAAATAGAAGAATTTCAATCACTACAACAAGAAGCCCAGGAATGGAAAGATAAATACCATAATCTTTTAGAACAATTACGCCTGGCCAAACAACAACACTTTGGTCGCTCCTCAGAAGCCCATATAGGGCAAGGCGAATTGCAATTTGACGAAGCTGAATCGGTTGAGACAACAGAGCTTCCTCAAGAAGAAAATACCGTAACAGTAATCTATACGCGTAAAAAACCAGTACGACGTCCATTGCCTGCGCATTTACCTCGAGTCATTATCGAACACGACATTCCCGAAGAAGAGAAAATGTGTGCTTGCGGCTGTATGAAAGAACGTTTTGGTGAAGAGGTTACGGAACAACTGGAGTATATTCCTGCCCAACTTTCAGTAATTGCCCATGTTCGTCCAAAATACGCCTGCCGTCCCTGTGCTGAGGGAGTGAGTATGGCACCCATGCCGCAACTATTCCTTCCCAAGAGTATGGCAACCCCAAGCCTTGTGGCTCATACCGTTATTAGCAAATATGAAGACCATTTGCCTTTGTATCGCCAGGAGCACATATGGCAACGATTAGGGATAGAGATGCCAAGAAACACCGTGTGTGGCTGGATAATGGCGGCTTTCGAGGTGTGCGAACCAATGGGGACAGCCCTTCATGAGGAACTTATTGCATCGAATTATTTGCAGGTAGATGAAACTACCATGCAGGTTATGGATGAGCCGAAGAGAAAGAATACCAGCACCAGTTACATGTGGGTCTACACGAACCACCGACCCGATAAAAAAGTGGTACTTTTTGATTACCAACAAACCCGCGAGGCTCGATGGCCAAAACAAATGCTTAAAGATTTTAAAGGCTATCTGCAAACCGATGGCTACAAAGGGTATGATTGGGTTGATGACCGCCCCGACATTATCCATTTGGGGTGCTTTGCTCACGCCAGGAGGCCTTTTGCCCAATTAGTAAAGCTTGCGAAGACCACAGGGAAATCACATCAGGCTGTGGCTTACATTCAAAAGCTTTATCGTATTGAAAAAGTAGCGCGCGACAAAAACCACACTCATCAGCAACGATATGAGCTGCGTTTGCAGCAAGCCAAACCCATCTTGGGTGAGCTTAAAATCTGGCTGGACAAAACAATAAAAACAACAGTACCTAAATCCAAATTGGGTGAAGCGTTATTTTATATGCACCACCGATGGGGTGAGCTTACTGCCTATCTTTTAGATGGGGCTCTGGAGATTGACAATAATCTCATAGAAAACCTCATAAGACCCTTTGCTTTAGGGCGAAAAAACTGGATGATGGCCGGTAGCCCTAGAGGAGCTCATGCTGGAGCCCTATTCTATAGCCTCATTGCCACAGCCAAGACCAATGGACTCAATCCATTCAATTATCTCAAACATCTCTTTGAAAATATACGCTCCTGCAAAACTTCAGAAGATTATAAGGCATTGCTGCCCTTTAACATCAAGCAGCCTTAACCCAATTTCTTATCCTATACAACCTGTATTTAGCCGAACGTTTACTTTAAAAATAAAACTTCCTTTTGGATTAAATGAAAATAAGTCCATTGTGCACATTGCTAATGTTGCTAGTGGTAAGAATTGTAACTGTATTTGTCCGTCTTGCAACTCTCCACTAATTGCAGCCAAAGGCACAAAAAATCAGCACCACTTTAAGCATGCCACTACCATTGAATGTGAAGGAGGATTGGAAAGTGCCATCCATATGGCTGCTAAACAGATTATAAAGGAGCGAAAACAAATTAAGCTCCCTGAATATACCATCAACAAAACAATATTAGATTCGAAAGAAAAAATGCACCTCGAATATAAAACTCTTGTCGAGAAAGGAAGGTCTATTTACTTCGACTCTGTACAAGAAGAACAAGAGCTCAATGAAATACGAGCCGATATTTTAGCTATAGCAAGCAACCAGAAACTTATAATAGAGATATTTTATCGACATAAAGTGGATGATCAAAAAATTGAGAAAATTAAGGCGGCTAATATATCTACTATTGAAATTAATCTCTCTGATCTCAAACCAGACGATGTGAAGGACTGGGAAACTTTTTGGCTCTGTATTAACGATCCGAATCGTGCTCAATGGCTATATAACGCCAGAGCAGCAACTGAAAGTGTAGAACTTGAAAAACAATTGAGAGTAAAGGTTCAAAAAATAGAAAAAGAATATGCGCTGGAAGAAATTAAGAGACTTAAACAGGAGCAAGAAGTAAAACCAGTACTTGAAAAAGCTCTGGAGGAATTGAAGATACTTCGCACTAAGAAACATGGAGCTTGAACAAGAGGTAGACAAGCATCCTGCATGGAAATTTTATAGTAAGTATCTTCTACATTCAGCGGGTGAATTGCCAAATTTTCTGAATATAGATGTCTCTGACGGAGATTGGATTTTTGGTTGCGATAAACATATATGGCAAACAGCTTTTTATTATAATTTTTTCATTCTCAATGAGAACAACAAAAATTATTTCTCTATTAAGCAGGTAGATGATTGGCTTCAAAAGGTAGCCAAATGTAAAATCCCTCCTTGTGCTCAGATTGTAGGGAAATATGGTAGGCGCTTTCCTGAGCTTGTTCCCACTAATATTTCAGGAAATATGCCTTCATCATGGAGAACCCTGAGGGAATATTTTAATCATCTCGACAAATTAGGAATGCTTATATATGCCGGGAATGATCGTCGCCATAGAGGAAGTTTCTGGTTTCAAATTCTCAACAGGGATTTCAATTCTTATAAGCCTTACCCTTCTTCTTTAGTCGAGAAATTTCCCGTCGCACATGGTTATCAGGTTTGAATCCTTGCCGCTCCAGGTGATCATGTGCATTATCCTGCAATAGCACTTGACCTCCTCCGGTGAGCTGAACCAGATCGCATTTGGACAAGTTTCGCAAGCTGTGGTGATCTTTGGCTGGCGAGCCTTGTCTAATGCTGAAAGAGTTGGGCTTTGTACTGCCCCTTCTATTTCCAGTGGCTGTTCCAGCAGCCTCATGGCCTCCTGAAGTTCTTCCTCGATGGCTTTGTCGGTTTGATCTTGATTGATCATGCGATTTCTCCCGTTCAAAATTTAGTTTTCGACGTTGATTTTCCAAATCTAAATCAGCAAAAGTGATTGGCATTTGATATTGACTAACAATTTGCAAGATAATTTTTTTAAATAGTGGAGACCCGTTCACAAAAATACAGTCACCATAGCGCTGCCTTGCCATTTCCAAGGCTTTTTTAAGCGCAGGAATAGAACCACCTTTAGAAATTACAATTTCTTTTCCATTGTCTCTGATGATGGCGTTATCCTTTTTATAAATCTCAGTACCTTCTTTAGTAACAGAGTCGATTTGTTCAAAATTAAAAGAGGGAAAAACTGAGTCGGTGCCTGATATCGTGTAATTATTTTTGTTTTTTCGGTTACGATAACGCATTGCCATTAAAGCATCATGGTCACCACTTTGTGCTTTTTTTTGTAGCCAATCAGCCCAGGTCTTATTTTGAAAATTTTCCATTAAACTGTGCCGAGCATGCGTATAATTTTCCCTGATTTTCTCAATGTCGTGCAGGAGAGTTTTATTGATTTGCTGATAAAGAAACTTTTTGCTCATTCTTGAAAGGTTCATTAACTTTAAAGCGGTTCGTTTCATTTGTCCTCGTTTTTTGGCCTTATCAATCAATTTGACTTTAGCTTCGCGCAAGTTTTTTAGTTTTGCTGAACGTACATTTTGGTTTTGTTCTTTTTCATGCTGGTATTGGGCATAGAGTTCACTACTAATAATCGTTTTGTTTAGTGGTTCATACCGATAAACATTGGATGATGATAGATTAGTTATTGAAAGCAATGGCTCAAATACACCAAGTTTTGATTCAAGACGCTGTTTTGAAAAATTTCTTGATACAGAACTTGCTTTGACCATAAGACCATCCTCATCACAAAAAATAAAGCCATTAGCCCTGATTAGTATTCTCATATGGTGTTTAGCTAAAGCCTTATGTAAGTCGCTCCAATTTTGGGCCGCTTCGATTTGCGCTTTACAATTGCGCTTCATCCAGTTAATCAGGCTCTCAATACCTGAATGGAGCTCCATATCGTCAGCAAGGTTTTCTGAACGGTTTTTACGGGTTTGATGATTAGTTATTTGAAGACCTAATTCAATTTCGAGTTTGGATGCAACCTCAGAAAAGGTCTTATATGCCCTATAAGGTTCAATCATATTAAAGGTTTGGGGATGAATTTTATTAATCGCAACATGAATATGGAGATTGTCTGTGTCATGATGAACAACGGAGATTCTTTGATGTTCTTTAAATCCAATCGACGATGCCACTCTGTCTTCAATTTCTTGTAAAGCTTGAGATGAAGGATTTTCTCCTGGGGCGAAAGAAATGAGCATATGGTAGGTTTTATCGCCCAACGCTCTCTGGTTTCTAGCCTGTGTTGCCAATACCTCCTGAACAGCCCAAATGGGATCGATACTATTACAGTTTGATAGTCTGACTTTGCCCACACGCTCCTCTTTGTTTTGTTTATTACAAAGATACTGGACAAGCCCCGAAAAACTGCTGAGTCTTGTTTTCTTCATGGGAATATGGCGAATAATCATAGTTTTTTCACCACTTCAAACATCGCATCCTGGGTGGTTTGAATACGAGTTAACAATGTTTTTATTGTTTGTAGGTCAAAATGCGCGACACGTTTATCCTGAGTCAGCCAAAGTTTTAATAATCCACCAAGCCGTCCTAAGTCTCCATTAATCTTGGCTAGCTGCAGTACATAATCCTTATCAACACTACTTTGAATTTGATAACCGAGACTAATCCTTCTTAAATACTCGGCAATTGAAAGGCCAGCAGTGGCTGCATTCGATTTAATTTGAATTTCTTCAGATGGCAAAACAGGAACACGAAGATGACGACCATTTTTTCTGGTGGGGGTTTTAAGTTTCTCGTCCATAAGGATGCTGGCCTCTTAATTAAGTGGTTATGCAATCCTTTGAGTATCGATTTGATCTCAAAACACAGTTTTTTCGTTGAGCACCGAAGGTGCGAATAAGACTCGTGAGGTTTGGTAGCCAGCTTGCTGGTTAGCTAACTTCACCTATCTTGCCCTGCGTTTTAAGTTCATCTAATGGCATACTATCAGGTAATTTTATGTAATTTCAAGGTTATTTTTCGTAACGCCCTATTAATTACTTATAATTACAATTAATTACGACAAATTACACTAATGTGTATTTAAAAGTTAGTTTAATTACGAAAAATGGAAGGAAAATAACATAACCTATTGCGGTGTAACGCAATATTTCATACTATCGAAGGGAACAACAATAAATTAACAGTATGAACATGGGAAACTCCCTCAGCGAACGAATCGCAGCCAAGCAGATAAATAGGAAATGTTCTGATAAATCGGTCAACAAAGCCGCTTTTCTTGCGCTAAAACAGGATATCGATGCGGCATTGACTGACGGCTGGTCCATCAAGTTGGTCTGGGAAACTTTAGTTGAAGAAGGAAAAATCTCATTTTCATATAAAACATTTTGTGGCTATGTAGCACGTTTGATTGCTGCAGAAGAGAAGCCATCTATGCAGGAGAACACCAAGGAAGATGAAAAGGCTAAAAGTAAAGCAAAAAATGAAATTCGTGGCTTTACATTTAATCCAAAACCCAATCTGGAGGAACTCTTGTAATGGCAAAAATTCATATCACACTGCAAGGCAAAGGCGGTGTCGGCAAATCATTTATTTCAGCAACAACTGCGCAATACAAAAACTATAAAGGTCAAGCCCCACTGTGTATTGACACCGACCCTATAAATTCAACCTTTCATGGCTTTAAGGCCTTAAATGTTGACCATATTCAGGTCATGAGCGGCGATGAGATCAATCCCAGGCTATTCGATGCCCTCATCGAAAAAATTGCCTCAACAACTAATGATGTAGTCATTGACAATGGCGCTAGTTCTTTTGTACCGCTATCTCATTACCTCATCAGCAACCAAGTTCCTGCTTTGTTAAAGGAGTTGGGGCATGAGATGATTATTCATACTGTCATCACCGGCGGCCAGGCCTTGTTCGACACTATTAATGGCTTTGCGCAGCTGATTGATCAGTTTGCAAATGAAGCACAGTTTGTCGTCTGGCTTAATCCCTATTGGGGAGCAATAGAGCATGAAGACAAATCCTTCGAACAACTAAAGGCTTACCGTGACCACAAAGACAACATATCAGCCTTAATCCAAATCCCCGATCTGAAAAAAGAAACATACGGCCGGGATCTAACCGAAATGCTGCAACAAAAACTGACTTTTAACGAGGTGCTGAGCACACCAGACAAAAGCATCATGACCCGCCAACGCTTAAAAATAGTTCGTGATCAGCTGTTTGGTCAGTTAGACAACGCCAAGGTGATCTAATGTCAGATAAATTTGATGCAGCGATTCAGGAGATCGCCATTAAGCATGGGGTGGTTTTAAGCAAGGAGGATCCAATTCTCATCCTGCAGACCATAAATGATAGATTGATTGAGGAAACCCAACAGGCCCAAGCGGTTATGCTAACTCAGTTCAGAGAGGAAATGGAGAGTATTTCCTCTCAATGGAAAGATGATGCTAGGGAAAAAGCTGAAAAGATACTCAATATGGCATTAGCCAGCAGTAAAGAAGCTATGACTCGTTTGTTGCAGGAGGCCACAAATGAATCAGTATCGGTAATTAAAAAAGTAATTTCTGATTCAGTAGCAGATGTTCATGATATGGCAAAGCAAACAAAAAATTATAGTCTGTTGGCCATATTTGGATCAGCGTTGGTTGTATCTTGTGTATTTTTAGCTCTATTTGTAATTTAGCACTGGAATTTGATTTATGACTGTAGAGACTGAAGTAGAACTTATTCCTCCAAGACCTTATGGCTTAATTTCAGATTTTAGTAGCATTAAATATGAAAATAAGGCTTGTATGTATCCAGGATGC
This sequence comes from Legionella parisiensis, assembly GCF_001467945.1. Classification (GTDB taxonomy): domain Bacteria; phylum Pseudomonadota; class Gammaproteobacteria; order Legionellales; family Legionellaceae; genus Legionella; species Legionella parisiensis. The sequence goes on along the minus strand of NZ_LNYQ01000012.1, from coordinate 487,699 downwards.
AATGAACCACCTATTGGTTCTCATGTTTTATCTAAATCATGCATTAGAAAATATGCAAACAATCAGATAATTCAACTACAAACTCTTGTTTATGAACCATTTGAAAACATAAGACCTAAAGAAAAACGAAAATACTATAAACCATGCGATTTAGATAAGATCTCAACCTTTAAAGGATTTTGTAATAAACACGACCATAGCCTTTTTCATGAATTGGATAATTTTGATGGTATTGTAACTCCCAAGATTGCTCTGCTAGCTCATTACAGAATTATATGTTATGGGTTAAATGTTCTTCAATTGCAATTAAAACAACACGAATTTTTGAAGGATGCTGCATTTGTGGGAGGCGCATCAAAAAAAACCAATGAAAAAGCCAGAAGAATTAAAAATGGATTTTTCCTGCGTGGATTAAAAATGGCCGAAGCAGATTATTTAGAAAGAAAAGAAATCTGTGAAAAGCTGCTTAATGCTGTTGATCCCCAAATGAATTATATTCATTTTGAAGGAGGAATAGAGAATCCTCTATTCGTTGGGAGGGCTGGCATATTTTTACATCAATTTGGCAGGGAGCGATTACCCAAAAGATTTATGGCCCAAATGCCATTTATTACATATTCATCTATTTCAGATGGAAAAACATGCAATCTAATATTTGCTTATCTTCCGCAAGATGCCAAAGAATATTCCAAAGATCTAGATATTTTTATTAACCACCCAGATTTCAAAAAACGGCTGGAAGTTTTAATTTATTCTCAAAGTGATTGTTGCATTTTGAGAAAAGATCTTACAGAAGCTCACAGTAGTACTATTAAAGCGATAGTTGATTTTTATCGTTAACTCTATTTCAATTGGTTCACGCATAATGAATTAATTTTTACCCAATTTTTTGGGGCGTCATTGGGGCATTAAATTAAAATCCGGGGCTTTTTTGGGACATTTTGTAGACAATGATAGACCATGAAATACAACATAAAAATTATTAAAAACCCGCCCAATGCATTGATTTCATTGGGTTTATGATGGTCTTTGGTGGTCAGAAATGGTTTTAATGATTGGTGGAGGCGGCGGGAATCGAACCCGCGTCCGCAAATCCTCTGCCTTCAGCTCTACATGCGTAGCCGTGTCTTTTGATTTAACTGTGCATTCTCCGACGGGCAGGATACTACACAGCGATTCCCTGAGTTTCGCGCCTTAATACGGGATGGATTAGGACGCTAGCTTATCTCTTATGACCGTTGATTCGATACCGATAAGCGGGCTCGGTCGAACGGGATACTGGGTTTATTGGCCAGTACACAGTGATGGTTCAACTAAAGCGCTTATTAGGCAGCGATAGCTTCTCCACCAGCAAAGTTTTCATCGTTTGCATTTATATTTAGTTTGAGTCTGATTTACGAGAGTTCTCAATCTCGGCATGCACCTCTGGTTTTGCAACCCACGTCGAAGCCAGGTCGCCCCCTTTGTACACTTTAAGTATAACATAAAATGTGTGCCAATTAGCAGCTTTCTTTGAAAATTCAGGATGGGCTTGCCTGGGTTAAGACTTTTGTCCTCCCCCAGGCTTTGTTTTTACCCTTGAATACCGTTATGACGTAACAACGCATCAACCGTTGCCGGGCGGCCACGGAATTCTTTGTAGGCCTCCGCAGCTTTCTTCGAGCTGCCGGCTTCCAAGATGCAATGCAGGAAATCGTGCCCCGTTTTGGGATTTAATACCCCTTCCTCTTCAAAACGAGAAAACGCATCACTGGATAAAACTTCTGCCCAACTGTAACTATAGTATCCTGCCGCGTATCCGCCCCCAAATATATGGCTAAAGCTCTGCGGAAAACGATTGTAGGGCACAACAGGAATCACACTGGTTTTGGAACGTACGTCAGCGAGGATATGCTCAACCAAGGATTCCTGCTTGGGCGCATACTCTTGATGGATACGAAAATCGAATATGGAAAATTCCATCTGCCGTAACATCGCCATTGCCGATTGGAAATTTTTTGCGGCAATCAACCGTTCAAAAAGAGTTTCGGGAAGCGGTTCACCGCTGTCTACATGCGCGGTCAACACATCCAACCCACTCTTCTCCCAACACCAGTTTTCAAAAAATTGGCTGGGTAATTCGACTGCATCCCACTCGACCCCATTAATGCCTGATGCGCCCAGATAATCGACCTGAGTTAAAATATGATGCAAACAATGGCCAAATTCGTGGAATAAAGTGACCACTTCTTCATGCGATAACATCGCAGGCTTATTGGCAGATGCTTTTGCAAAATTACAGGTCAAGGTCGCGATGGGTAACTGTACCGTGCCATCTTCCAACCTTCTGCGGCTTTGTAATGAATCCATCCAGGCACCGCTGTGTTTGTTCGGTCTGGCAAACAAATCCGTAAACACGTAGCCGCGAACGTTATTGTGTTCATCAACTACACAATAACATTGTACGTCTTTATGCCAAATATCCACGCCCTGCACTTCTTCAATGGACATCCCATAAAGTTTTTTAACAAGATTAAACACACCCTCCATGACCTTAGGTTGCGGAAAATAGGGTCGTAAATCTTCCTGTGACAGGGTAAACAATGCTTGTCTTCGTTTTTCAGACAGATACGCTACGTCCCAAGGCTTTACGGGTTTAAGCTTAAATTTTTCCTCAGCAAATTGCTGCAACTGCTTGAACTCTGTTGTTGCTTGCGCATGGATGCGCTGAACCAAATCATCCATAAAATCCCTGACTTGGCCAGTTGATTCTGCCATTTTGGTCGCAAGCGACAATTCTGCATAGTTGTTAAATCCTAAAAGCTCGGCTTTTTCATGGCGTAATGCCAAAATTTCCTGCATCAAAGGTGTATTGTCATAAGTTCCAGCATGAGGACCTTGATCTGAAGCTCGAGTAATAAAGGCCTGGTACATTTCTTCGCGTAGCGCACGATCTTCGGCATAAGTCATCACTGCTTGATAACAAGGGTATTCCAAAGTCAATACATGTCCTTCAAGACCTTTTTCAGCAGCAACTTCTCTGGCAGTATTTAAAGCATGTTCGGGCAGCCCTGCCAAACGTGCAGAATCTTTAATATGAAAGGTAAAGGCTTGGGTTGCATCCAGTATATTATGTTCAAATTTATTGGTTAGCTCATCCAGGCGCGTCTGAATTGCTTCAAAGCGTTTTTTACGTTCCTTATTCAGGGCAACCCCTGATAACTCAAAATCACGCAGGCTGTCGGCAATCAGCTTTTGTTGCACTGGGTTGAGCGCATGTTTGTCAATTGATTTAATGGCTTCATACAATTCATGGTTATGACCCATTGCTGATTCATAAGCGGAAAGCAATGGCAAGCAGGCATCATAGCATTTGCGTAACTCGGGAGAATCGAGGACCCCATGCAAATGAGACATCGGCGACCAAAAACGTTCCAGTTCATCAGCCATATCGTCTAAGGGGTACATTAGGTTGTCCCAGGTATAATGAGGGTTTTCTTTGAGTAAACGGTCAACCTGATCCAAATGTTTTTTTAACATAGCGTCCAGATGGGATTGAAAATGATTGACATCGATACGGCTAAATTGGGGTAGTCCTACGGTTACTGACATGCTTTACCTTCAAAAATGGATACAAGACGTAAAGCATAGCATTCAATTCATAAAGCCTCTATACCTCAATGAACTCATTGAGATATAGAAGCGTGTTATCTGTTAGGCGGGGATGACAGAATAGACAACCAGGCTACGGGACTACGTGCGGCATTGCGCCAAGCCTTATGTCTTAGATACAACAAATCGAATTATCGCATTCCATTTCTTCCTCATCATCCTCGGGAATAACATCCAAATCTACAGTGGGCGGCGCTTTAGCGCTAAAAAGCCCTAGTCTGGATAATGCAGAGGAACGATCCAGGGTATCCCTAGGCCGCCTATTGGCTACTTCTTCGGTAAGGGCAAAATTTACAATGCAAACTGTAACCAGGATAAGTGCCCCAATGAGCGGTAAAATCGGATTCACAGCAAATACGGGAAGCGCCATACACATCCCTAAAAAAATAAAGACTGTAGTCGCTACATGCGAGCCTAAGCGAAACTTTTCTAAAGCTATTTGCTTATCTATGGCTTTAAGATGTTCTTTTATTTGTCGTTCCTCTTTTAAGGTATGCGGCTTATCGAGCATCTCGCTGTATTGTGTGCGCAGTTCATACATGCGACTCAACTCAATATAAGCCCGAGTCATAGCCCAAATGACATCAAAGGCAAAAACAGCAAGGGATACGTAAAATGCAAAAGGAGCTAAGGCTCCGGTTAAATAAAAGGTATTAATCAGACCTGAACCTACCCAAACAATATCATTGCCAAATTCAAAATAGCGTCTTTTGATTTGGGCACTAAAACGCACCGCCCAGCCTAATGAAATTTCGCGCTCATCCATCCACCAACCAGGAACGGTGTGCTTAAATAAAGAAAAAAGATTCACTACCAAGCGCGGCAACCAAAAAAACCATGCCAGGTGTATGAGAAACGGATCCATCACTGTGTCCATGATTTTTACAAAGCGAAGGTATACTTGGGATTCTGTATGCACCAAGGCAAGAAGATCCAATGCACGTTTTGAACGAACAATGAGGAGTCGCCATAAATTGATGTCCATGATGGTATTTCGTAATTCCTGGGTGACGGAAAAATTTTCAGGAGCTTTTCCAGGCAGCCTTTTGGGGAAATTTGAAATAAGTTCTGCCAATAATTCACGATACAGATTTTGTTGGGCACGTAAGCGAACCACTTCTCTGGGTATGTCCATATGGTATCGATAAATGTGCTCCAAAAGTTCAGCCATCATCAATGCGGCAATCAATTGTTCACGGAGCTCATCGCGATCTATAGGTTTTGGGGAGAGAAATTTAGCCCTGAGTTGTTGTCCTAAAAGGCTATATTCCAAGTTCATCACCAGATGCATGGGGATTATTTTACGATAAAAATCGGGTCCCAACTTTTTAATACTTTCTGTGAACGTCCAATTCAATGGATTATCAGCCTGGGCAACAAGAGAGAGCTCAGGAAAGGTTTCATGCAAATGTCGAATTAGTGGGATCATGATGTCCTAAAATATATTTTTGGGATATCAAATAGACAATAGTATATTAATCATTTGCTTACTGTCTATAAATAACTTTAAAAGTAAAAAAATAGGCCTAATTATATATAAATATGCACAAAAAGAAAATTTATGACCGGATTGTGTTCCCATGCGCGATTGTTTGGCAATTATGATGGTGATGTTTTCATAACATCAGCCCCTATGATTTGCCTGATTCGACTATACTATATTTAGGTTAATTTATCGATTTCGCATGCTCATAAAACAGGAAAATAGGACAAAATTAGCTCTTTTTGAAAAAAAATAGTCAAAATGAACTTGTTTTCTTGATGATTAATGTCATCTGAGCGACAATAGCACACCTAGTTAAGTGCACAAGAGAACCCATGAATCTTTCCAAAGAATTAGCTAATGCCATTCGCATGTTAAGTGTAGACGCAGTAGAACAAGCCCAGTCAGGGCATCCAGGAATGCCGTTAGGCATGGCTGATATTGCCACCGTTTTATGGAAGAAGTTTTTAAAACACAATCCGAAGAATCCTCACTGGTTTAACCGCGATCGTTTTGTCTTATCCAATGGGCATGGCTCCATGCTGATTTATTCATTACTGCATCTGACTGGATACAATCTTTCATTAGATGATCTGAAGCATTTTCGTCAACTTAATTCGAAAACCCCTGGGCATCCAGAATTTGGCCACACTCCTGGGGTAGAAACTACGACCGGACCTTTAGGACAAGGCTTAGCCAATGCAGTAGGCATGGCTTTGGCAGAGCGCGTTCTCGCAACGCACTTCAATCGCGATGATTTGCATCTTGTGGATCACTATACTTATGCCTTTACTGGTGATGGCTGTCTTATGGAAGGCATTTCCCACGAAGCATGTTCGCTAGCGGGTACTTTGGGTTTAGGAAAACTGATTGTTTTTTATGATGACAATGGAATTTCTATTGATGGTAAAGTCGAGTCTTGGTTTACTGATGATACAGCACAACGCTTTAGAGCCTATCAATGGCACGTCATCGAGGCAGTAGACGGCCACAATATGGACGCGATTGAGCAAGCCATTCTTAAAGCACAAGCCAATACCACGCAACCCACGCTGATTATCTGCAAGACAGTAATTGGTCTCGGCTCCTCTGTAGCCGGTAGTGAAAAAGCCCATGGCTCTGCATTAGGTGCAAAAGACGTTGCCAAGGTACGCGAATTTTTTAAATGGAACCACGAACCTTTTATTATTCCCGATACCATTTATCAACAGTGGAATCATGCGGAACAAGGGGAAAAAGAAGAGCAGCAGTGGTTAATGCTTTTGAATGAATACCAACAACACTATCCCCAAGAACATTATGAATTTTTACGTCGCATCAATGGCGATCTTCCCGATGATTGGCAAAGCCAAAGCCATGCATTTTTTGAGCACTGCCGCAGCAATGATAAAGCCATTGCGACGCGTAAGGCCTCCCAGCAATGCATCGAACATTTTGCCCGCATGCTGCCTGAAATGCTTGGCGGCTCCGCCGATTTAACCGGTTCCAATAATACCGATTGGTCTGGCAGCAAGGCCATTACTGGCGAGGACTTTACAGGGAATTACCTGTATTATGGCGTGCGTGAATTTGCGATGGCAGCCATCATGAATGGTATTGCGGTCCATGGAGGATTTATTCCTTATGGCGGAACATTCCTGGTTTTTGCCGACTATGCGCGCAATGCTGTACGTTTAAGTGCTTTGATGAAACAACGCGTTATTTATGTCTTTACCCATGATTCGATTGGTTTAGGCGAAGACGGCCCAACACATCAGCCAGTTGAGCATGCGTCCATGTTGCGGATGACTCCAGGCATGACCGTATGGCGCCCTGCAGATTTAATGGAAACAGCCGTTGCATGGAAACTCGCTTTGGAGCATCATAATGGCCCAACATCCTTACTGCTTTCAAGACAAAATTTACCTGCATTGCCACACGGCGCAAGCGCAGCGGAACTGATTAAAAAAGGAGGTTATATCATTATGGACTGCGATGGCACCCCGGATGCCATCCTGATTGCAACGGGCTCGGAAGTTCAGCTTGCACTTGCTGCTGCAGAACAAGTGCAAGCACACAACCTTAAAGTGAGAGTCGTTTCCATGCCTTGTGCAGAACGGTTCCTGGAGCAAGACCAAAGTTATAAAAATGAGGTATTGCCCCAAAACATTCACACGCGTATCGCAATTGAAGCAGCCAGTTCGGCGTATTGGTATCAATTTGTTGGTTTGCACGGTGCAGTAATTGGTCTGGATCGTTTTGGCGTATCAGCTCCTGCAAGCCAAGCATATCAATATCTAGGTATTACGGTAGAACACATAATTAAAACTTTGGAAAAATTAGTACAAAAAAATTAAAACATTATTTAAAGAATTTGTAGCCTGGGTGAAGTGAAGCGTAACCCGGGGAGCGATCATGCATCTCGGGTTACAGCTTTACCCAGGCTACGATTCACCGCCATGAAGTTAAGCAAAAAACTGTCGTTCCTGCGAAGGCAAGAACCCATTTCTAGCGAGGCAAAATGCCGCTTTAAAAATAGATTCCCGCCTTCGCGGGAATGACAAAAATCCTTAACTTATTGGCAGTGAGACGAGATTAGAAGCTTAACTTGAGATAAGTAACTCATTACTAAAATTGGAGAGGAGTAATATGACAATACGTGTCGCGATTAATGGCTACGGTCGCATTGGCCGTTGTATCTTAAGAGCAATTTTTGAATCCAAAAAACAAAATGAATTTGAAATCGTTGCGATCAATGACTTATCCGCCATTGAGACTACAGCACATCTGACCCGCTATGACACTACACATGGCCGCTTCACATCCGATGTGAAGGTTGAAGGCGACATGTTAGTAGTTGATGGTCATGCAATCAAAATCATTGCCGAACGTAACCCGCAGAATCTCCCCTGGAAAGAACTAAAGATTGATTTAGTTTTAGAGTGTACCGGTTTCTTTACTGAGCGAGAAAAAGCGATGCAACACATTACTGCTGGTGCGAAAAAAGTATTGATTTCTGCCCCAGGAAAAAACGTGGATGCAACCATAGTTTATGGAGTCAACCATCAAACACTTAAAGCATCAGATCTCATCGTTTCCAATGCGTCATGCACCACCAATTGCTTGGCACCTGTTGTAAAACCATTAAATGATGTTTTAGGTATTGAATACGGTTTATTAAATACAGTTCATGCCTACACCAATGATCAAATGCTTTTGGATGGAAGCCATGAAGATTTACGTCGCGCCCGTGCAGCAGCCCACTCTATTATCCCGACAAAAACAGGGGCAGCGGCAGCTGTAGGCTTGGTATTGCCTGAATTAGCAGGAAAACTTGATGGCTTTGCAATGCGTGTTCCAGTTCTTAATGTGTCTGTGATTGATTTGACCTTTACTGCAAAACGTGAAACCACTGCACAAGAAGTGAATGACATTGTACGCCAGGCAAAAAGCCGTATCTTGCAAATCAATGATGATCCTTTAGTATCTTGTGATTTTAATCATAACCCGGCATCTTCCATTTTTGATACCACGCAAACCAAAGTGTTCGGCAAGCTCGTGAAAATAGTCGCATGGTACGATAATGAATGGGGCTTTTCTAATCGTATGCTGGATACTGCACAGCAAATGATGAGCTGCTAAAACCCCAGTTTGGAGATAACTGATGAATCTGATACAAATGAGTGATGTAGATCTGTCTGGAAAACGGGTGTTAATTCGCGAAGATTTGAATGTTCCAATCAAAGATGGAATTATTACCAGTGATCAAAGATTACAGGCCGCACTACCCACTTTGAAAGCTGCCTTGGCTGCTGGCGCTGCAGTTATGCTCTTATCTCATTTAGGGCGTCCAGAAGAGGGAAAAATAGAACGGCGTTTTTCCATGCAACCCATTGCAGAATACTTGCAGGAAAACTTGGACTACCCTGTTCATTTCGTAAGTGATTACCTCAATGGCGTCGATGTTAAACCAGGTGAACTCGTGGTTTGTGAAAACGTACGCTTTAATGTTGGTGAAAAAAATAATGACGAGCAACTGGCTAAAAAACTCGCCAGCCTCTGTGATGTCTTCGTTATGGATGCTTTTGGTACAGCCCATAGAGCCCACGCCTCTACGTACGGTGTAGCTCAGTATGCATCGATTGCCGTTGCAGGACCTTTATTGGTCCATGAACTGGATGCTTTGCAGAAAGCACTTGCTGCACCAAAAAAACCGATTGTTGCAATTGTTGGCGGTGCAAAAGTTTCTACAAAACTCAGTTTATTACGCCAGTTAGTTACCCTTGTTGATTATTTAATCCCTGGTGGCGGCATTGCAAATACCTTCCTAAAAGCACAAGGATTTGAAATCGGTGTCTCTCTTTATGAAGAAGAGCTGCTGCAAGAAGCACGTGAAATTCTCCAGTTAGCTAAAGAAAAAGGCTGTCATGTCCCATTACCGAGTGATGTGGTGGTAGGCAAATCCTTTAGCGAACAATGTCCGGCCTATAACAAGTCGTTGCAAAATGTTGCATCTGACGACATGATCCTCGACATCGGCCCTACAACGGTAAGTGAGTATGTAGATATTATTAACAAGGCCCAAACCATCATTTGGAATGGTCCGGTTGGCGTTTTTGAATTTGCACAATTTGCTTATGGAACACGTGCATTGGCCATTGCTATTGCTGAAAGCGATGCGTTTTCAATAGCTGGTGGCGGTGATACGCTTGCAGCGATTGATCTCTATGATCTGAACCAGCAAATTTCTTATGTTTCTACTGGAGGTGGGGCATTTCTTGAGTGTTTGGAAGGAAAGACCTTGCCAGCTGTTGCCATTTTGCAGGAGCGAGCAAAAGATGTTAAGACAAACTAAAATCGTTGCCACTTTAGGACCATCCAGTAGTGATCCGGCAATACTTCGTGCCATGTTAACCGCAGGTGTTGATGTGGTACGCATCAATTTTTCCCATGCAGATGCCTCTGCATTACAGCTCATTGCTTTGGTGCGAAACATCGCCGAGGAATTAAATCGGCCACTGGCAGTAATGGCTGACTTACAAGGACCTAAAATCCGCATTGGCCGCTTCCAAAATAAATCCATCACTTTAGTTGAAGGACAAGCCTTTACTTTGGATTGCAATGCCCCCGAGCTGTTAGGTGATACGAATGAAGTGTCTGTGGCTTACCCGAGTCTGTCTCGTGAACTGACCCCAGGCGATCATTTACTGCTTAATGATGGCTTAGTTGAATTAGAGGTTAAAAGCATTTCCAACTCCAAAATTCACTGTACTGTCGTTGAAGGCGGCATCTTAAGTGATCTGAAAGGACTAAACAGAAAGGGCGGTGGATTGGCAGCCAGAACCATGACCGACAAAGACAAGCGTGATTTACATACCGCCATTGAGGCAGAGGTAGACTACATCAGTTTATCCTTTGTAAAAGATGCCGAAGACATTCGTCATACCCGCGCACTCATGACTCAATTTGGTAAAAAAATACCCGTCATTGCCAAAATTGAACGCACTGAAGCGTTACACCACCTCACTGAAATTATTCAGGAAGCGGATGCAATTATGGTCGCCCGCGGCGATTTAGGTGTTGAAATCGGTGCTGCGGAAGTACCCGCGATTCAAAAACACATCATTGGTGAAGCCCGTCGATTAGACAAAGTTGTAATTACCGCAACGCAAATGATGGAATCGATGATTAACAATCCTCAACCCACACGGGCAGAAGTTTCGGATGTTGCCAATGCCATATTGGATGGAACAGATGCGGTGATGTTGTCTGCAGAAACGGCCAGTGGTCAGTTTCCAGTAAAAGTTCTGAGCATGGTTAATAAGATCTGCTTAAGCGCAGAAAAACATGCCAGTTTTTACTATCACAGCACTGATGAAACCTGTCATTACCACCGCGCGGATCAAGCAATTGCCATGGCCACGATGCACGCAGCCAATCATTTTCCTATACAGGCAATTATTACCCTGACTGAGTCCGGTGATACCGCTTTATGGATATCACGACAACAAAGTACGGTTCCTATTGTCGCTGTATCGGCTAATAAGCGAACTATAGGTCGTTTGTGCCTTGCCCATAATGTTTTCCCGGTATTTATGAATTATCATCAATTCGCTACCGAAACACTGAATCAACAAGTGCTTGAGGAATTAATAAAGACAGGCCATTTTGAGAAAAAAGGCTTCGTTTTATTAACTCGCGGCCGCGTCATTGGTACCGCGGGTGGTACAAACAGTATGGAGATTATTCGGATTTAAATGTACTCTATAATAAGTTCGCTGCGGGTGTAGTTCAATGGTAGAACCTCAGCTTCCCAAGCTGATGGCGTGGGTTCGATTCCCATCACCCGCTCAAAATGATTTACTTGCATTTAGCAAACGAAGCATCCCTTAAATGGAAAATTAACCTAATTAAATTCAGCATTAACAAGAAACAACTTTTAAAGTTTGGGGCTGCCTTTCAGAGATCCGCCTGCGTCGCAGCACCCCATATAGAGTGCGACCGTTTATCTGAATCAATTAACTATTCGATGATTTCTTCTTTTTTGTCATTTCGAGACAAACCCAGTTTCTCTTTCAAACGTGCTACAACATCTGGATCATATTGTTTTGTCGTTTTATGTTTCACCACTACAGCTGTTGTCTTAGCCGGTTGAGTTGGTGCATTTAACGTATTGTACGTTGAAGAGCGTGCTGGATAAGTAGGAAAATGATCCTCTGCCACCAAGGGTGATTGGCTTATTTTCGCTTGAAAACTCGAGGTTTGCTGATTCGAGCTGGTTTGAACTGGTGCTTTTTCTGTCTGAACTTTACGTGCATTTCTTACACTTTTCTCGACACGCTTTTTAATCTTGGCTGCCGCATGCTCTGCTTCCTCTTCACTGACCGCACCGAACTCATTACCGTGCAGATCAACTCGCATTTCTCGCAGCTTTAAGCATGCCAAGTAATCAAGTCGGCGCGTAAATAAAACCACTGCTTCCCTTAATTTACTTTTGGAAATACCCACTTCTTCTGCCTTATCCGCAAAAAGCAAAATATCATCCATAATTCCCACTTTTAACGGACGGATTCGTAACGAATTATCAAATGCTGCAGGGAAATTTGCAGCGAGCCACAATAAGGCGTCTGTTCGTGCTTTTTTAGACTTATTTTTTTGAGCTTTATTAATAACGGCAGTGCGTGGGTGCAGCTCTTGTCTTCTCATTAGAGTACCCTTGTTAGATATTGAATGTCATATCCGGAAATGAAATCATTCACATTAAGAATGAGCGCACAATGTACAATGTTTAATGATTGTTTGCAAGCACTCTGAATCATGTTCAGTAATTGCACATAAAAACTGAAAATCAAAAGTAGAAAAATAAGCGCTGATAGTCCTATAATGAAAACAAGATTGCTTTAATCTGCCAATGTTGTTGATACTATTTTCGTTGATATGTCTGGCCAGATATATCATTTGAAGACATATGGAGCACATATGACCAATTTCATACAAAAAATGTTTATGGTATTTCTTGCTGTATTTTTTCCATGGATCGTGTTCTTAATGAATGATAATCCTGGTGCAGCATTTGTTTCTTTAGCCTTACAAGCTACGGTGATTGGATGGCCTTTTGCAACCATTTGGGCATGGCGAACACACTACCCTCCCCCAAAAGAAAAAAAATAACTTATTTCATCAAGGAGAACTATGCTAACTCGTGTTATTGTTAATGGGGCCAATGGTAAAATGGGGACCCTAGCCTGTGAAACTCTGCAAAACCATAAGGAATTTGAATTAGTTGCACAACTTGGCAAAAAAGATGATTTGGCGCAAGCCATCAAAGACACTAAAGCACAAATTGTTATTGATCTGACTCGTGCGGATTGTGTTTATCAAAATAGCCTCACGATTATCAATCACGGTGCACATCCTGTTATTGGCACATCTGGACTACTTCCTGACCAAATTAAAGAATTAACTGCTTTATGTGAAAGCCACCGTCTGGGTGGAATTATTGTTCCTAATTTCTCTATAAGCGCAGTCTTAATGATGCTCTTTGCTGCCAAAGCTGCTGAATATTTACCTGAAGTAGAAATTATTGAGGCACATCATCAACAAAAGCTGGATGCACCGTCTGGAACTGCTTTAAAAACTGCTGAAATGATTGCTGCAGCACGAAAGAATCCTAAGAACAAATTGAATCTAAAAGAATTAATCCCTGGTGCACGCGGAGGAGTTCACTGTGAGATCAATATTCATTCCTTGCGCCTGCCTGGCGTGATTGCCCGTCAACAAGTCATTTTTGGCAGCCCAGGTGAAACCTTAACCATTACCGATGACTGCATTGATCGCCGTAGTTTTATGCCTGGAATTATTTTGTCATGTCAGAAAGTAACGGGATTATCTACATTAATCTATGGTCTTGAGCACTTACTTTAGTGTCTGTTACAACTCTACTATCTTGACTAAAATTGTAAACAGACCCTAATTAACATCTGTAGCTGGGTGAAGCGAAACGCTTAGAAAACGAGTTTTATATTGGCTCGATTTTTGTTGCGTTGTGCTTCATCTTGGCGTTCAGTAATAATTAGTTACCTCATAAAGATGTGACTCTTTCGACTTTTTAAACAAGCTGGTCCACTCATCTACAGTCGTTCCAACCAATTCAGAAAAACTGGGACTTTCACTTGGCTTTAAAAAGCTGCGCAAACGTCCATAAACGGAATTAGTTGCCTCAGTACGGCTTTCATCGGACTCAGGGCGTTCAAATGCAATTTGGAGTATCTTTTCAACTCGAATAACATTATCTTTCCCAGAGGATGGATTCTGCATTAAATCAAAGATTTTCTGTATTCCATCAGGACAGGTCGGCGGCTCAGGAAAGAACACTGCAGACCAACGTGAACCCGTGTCTATTGGAGTAAACAGGCTTTTCTCATTGATTAATGGATGTAAGGCATCATAAAGCCTATTACAATTTGTTTTACCTAATTGTCGCGCAGCCAAACGACAGAGCAGTGTATTTCCAGGCAATAAATATTCCTTTATTTTTTTAGAGCCGCCAATAAAAATATTTTTCACTTCGTTATCGGTTGCAATCCGGTCATCCTCTTTAAGCGCTCGCTCATTATCCAGACGTTTGATAATTTCAGTGGCTATATCTTCTGGTAAATACCAATCAGGAGTTTTTATTCCTTCAGATCCTGGCGCATTCTGCCCTGCATGTTCATGCTGATGACGACTCATATAAAGATCAGCAACCAAGGAGACAAAACGAATGCGATTTTTTTTATCCCAAAGTTCATCAAATATAGGCCAGCTTCCATAAAGCTCTTTATAAAGAATCATGGCATCAGTATGAATAAGCTCAATCGCTTTTCTATCCTTGCCACTCACACAAGAACCATAAGAATGGCCGCCAATAGTCAAAATAATCAGCTGCTCCAGAGAACTCAAAAACAATTCTCTGCCTGCATAATCAAATATCGTCGCCGTCCCTGGTTTTGATTCTAAGACACTTTTATATTGCTCCAAAAGCGTCTGCAGCCCTGGGGTCGAAGAAGCATATTTTTTCGCAACAGCCAATAAATTCAAACTGTCTTTATCATTTGACGGGGTATAATAAACGCGTTTTGCTATATTATAGGGGTGATTGCTTTGGAGCATTGCTTGAGTTTTTGCTCGCCGTTCTACCGCAGCACGCGCTAATTTGTACAGCTCCAAATCCGGAGGTAGTGTTGGCAAATAATCCGTTATCCAATTTGGTACATAATCTGCTGCATGAATTGGACTAATCAGCGTTTGTAACAGTGGAAGCTGCTCTGAATTCGAATGCTCCATCACTTTAGCAAGATTTGAATCGCTATGGCGCTCCTGAACTGCCTGCGGCCATTCCAATCCATCGCGTGTGGCAATATGGCTTGAGCGATACCGCTTCTTTGAAAGTTCACGAATTTTTCCCTCACGGCTTACTGCCAATAAACTATGTGCAGCATAATTCGCAGGTAAAGGCAGCGTTCGGTGACGGCTGGATAAAAAGGTAACTGCATCTTCTTCCCGATCGAACTCTTTAAGTACATGCCCCAGAAAAAACTGCTGATGATGGGGTAATACCCAATACCATTGTGGAATACTTGAAATGTATCCCACTGAGTCGGCACATTCCCGCTTAAAATTCTCTGAGGTGAGCAGCTTTTTAAACTTGTCTAATTTTTTATCCACAGTATAAGGATCAGCCGCCAAAATTCGTATCATTTCTCGCAGGTGTGGACTCAGCTGATTAAACCATAAAGGAAGCGGTGAAGATCCCGTAGCAATTTGCTGTAAGTCTGTAGTCAAACTGATTGCTTTCTTTTTTATTGAATCCCAATTGAGTAAGAAATCATTAAAATCATGGACCACTTCAGTGGGGCTTTCGATTTTTCGATCCAGATTGCAAAAATAAGCTTGTTGATGCTCATTAAGAGTATAAAACCAGGGCGGAGTTTTAGGATATCTTCCTTTTTTTATTTGCTTTAATTCATTTAGGACTTGCTCATAGGAAGGAGAAAGTGATTCGTCGAGCTGGATAATGTAGTCATCATCTCCCAGCTTCATGGGCGTTAATGTTGCCAGATCATAGCGGCCATGACGCATTAAGTCATACTGCTCTGCCTCATTCAAAAGCTCGACTGCTTCTTTAATAGAAACACCCCATACCAAAGCAATCACTTCAAGTAATTTGGCGGTGTATCTTTCGAGCTCTATATGCAATTCATCTGTTGAGCCATTTACTTCTAACGCCCTATCTTTACATTCACCCACATACTCTTCTAAAGTGCTTTTGGCCAAAAAGCTGCTTTGCAGTGGTAGCGGATACGCTTCAAGAAGAAAGGAGAACGCTTTACAAAAACTATTAATCCGTCGCTCATAACTGCGGTGATTATCAGGCTTCTGGTGGTAAGTTTCTAAAATATAGCCAGGAAAGCGAATTTCTAAGGCCTGGAGTACTTCTTGTGGTAATTCGGTACCATAAGGTACACGTAAAATAATTCCTTTTCCCATCGATTAATTTCCTTAACTACTTACCCCAGTTCAAAATATCGCTGGTACGCAAGCGATTCAAAAAGAGGTTATTTTAGTCCTAATCTCTTCGTTATTATTGTATAAATAATTCCATGAAACAATTACAATAATCACTTAATTTGATAAAAATAATAAAAAGGAGTTTGCAAATGAGCTACATTGTTCAACATTATATTGGTGGCCAATTAATCAATGAAAACACGACAAGCCACGCTATTTATAACCCCGCTCTGGGAGAAGTAGTCGGCCAAGTTCATTTTGCATCCAGATCACTTTGTGATAAAGCTGTTGCCACTGCTAAAGAAGCAGGGATAGGATGGGCACAAACCCCAGCAATTAAAAGAGCACGAATCCTTTTTAAGTACCGCGATTTATTAGAAAAAAACCAGATGGATCTCGCACGCATCATCACCCGCGAACATGGTAAGACTTTGGATGATGCCAAAGGTTCTGTAGCACGTGCTATTGAAGTAGTGGAATTACATTGCGGCCTGGTCAATCAACTTCAAGGAGATTTTTCCGCTGACGTAACCAATGGAATAGATTGTCATACTTTAAGGCAACCAATAGGTGTGTGTGCAGGTGTTTCTCCTTTTAATTTCCCAGTTATGGTTCCTGTATGGATGATGATTCCAGCGATTGCTTGCGGCAACACTTTTATCTTGAAGCCCTCGGAACAAGATCCCTCCGCCCCTGTCCGTTTGTTGGAATTATTAAGTGACGCAGGGCTTCCAGATGGCGTTGCCAACTGCCTGCATGGTGATAAAGCGACAGTAGACCAGCTACTCGCTCATCCAGACATTGCTGCCTTTACTGCTGTTGCTTCTACACCTGTTGCCCAACACATTTATGCTACTGCAACCTCTTATGGAAAGCGCGCGCATACATTTGGCGGGGCGAAAAACCATTGTGTCGTAATGCCTGATGCGGATCTCGATCAAGCTGCTGCTGCGATTGTAGGAGCAGCTTATGGTTCTGCAGGCGAACGATGCATGGCTATTTCTGTCGTAGTTACTGTAGGTGAGCATACTGCGGATGCCTTAATTGCAAAAATGACACCGCAAATCAAAGCAACCCGTATCAATGCAGGGGATGCACCCGATACCGATATGGGGCCATTGATTAGCGGACCGCATCGAGAAAAAGTCTTGGCCGCCGTAGATAAGGGAGTAAGTGAAGGAGCAAAATTAATCATTGATGGCAGAACATTTAAACATTCCGAACATCCACAGGGCTTCTTCATGGGACCATGTTTGTTTGATCATGTTCATGAAGATATGTCTATTTATCAAAATGAAATTTTTGGCCCGGTTCTGGTGATTGTTCGTGTCAATCATTTTGATGAAGCCCTTGATTTAGTCAATAGAAATCAATACGGCAATGGAACTGCAATTTTCACCCGTGATGGATTTAGTGCTCGTGAGTACAGCCAGCGCGTACAAGTTGGCATGGTGGGGATCAACATTCCTATTCCCGTGCCTGTTGCCAATCATCCCTTTGGCGGTTGGAAACATTCTTCTTTTGGTGACACCAACATGCATGGACAAGAAAGCATCAACTTCTATACCCGCCGCAAAACTGTTACCAGTAAATGGCCTGTGAGTGAAATCAACGAAAGTGCTTTTATTATGCCGACGCATGGTTAAAACAAATAGAAATTAATGTAGCCCGGGCGCAGGCATAACCCGGGGTTACAGCTCCGCCTTCACCCGGGCTACATTTCTACATAACACGGAGAATTCAATGGCAAAAATAGGATTTGTGGGACTCGGGCATATGGGCTTACCCATGGCCATTAATCTTGTTAAAGCAGGACATCAGGTTACCGGATATGACCTGCAGCAAGCTGCTTTACAGCATTTTTCCCAAGCAGGTGGCCTGATCGCGCAAAACGCATATGAAATTGCCAAAGAGAAAGATGTATTGATCACGATGCTGCAAAATGGACAACAAGCATTGAACGTTTGCCATGGCAACAATGGATTGTTTCAAACAGCAAAACAAGGCGCTTTATATATTGATTGCTCCACCATAGACGTCAACAGTTCACGTGAACTTCATAATCTGGCAAAACAACACCAGCTACAAGTCGTTGATGCTCCGGTATCTGGCGGCGTAGCCGGAGCAGGAGCAGCCACATTAACGTTCATGGTTGGTGGAGAAGAAGACGCGTTTCATACTGCGAAACCTATCCTGGAAGCTATGGGACAAAAGATAATTCACACTGGCGGCGCAGGAAGTGGGCAGGCAGCAAAAATATGTAATAACATGATTCTAGGAATCTCCATGATTGCCGTTTCGGAAGCCTTTATTCTCGCCGAACAACTGCAATTGTCCCCAAAAAAACTCTTTGAAGTGGTAAGCAATGCATCAGGGCAATGCTGGGCGATGACCAAATATGCACCCGTTGCCGGAGTTTTAGAAAATGTTCCTGCTAACAACGATTTCAAACCTGGATTTGCGGCAGCAATGATGCTGAAGGATTTGTTGCTCAGTCAGGACTCAGCACACTCAGTCAATGTAAATACTCCATTAGGTGCTAAAGCAACGGCTATTTATCAGCATTTTATTGACCAAGGTATGGGTGATTCCGATTTCTCCGCAATTATTAAACTGATTTCCCAAGGCAAAGAGGTATAATATGCATGCTCATTTACTCAATCCCCAATTAACACCAACGGAAGACTCCATAGCCGAATTTTGGTCTGAAGTGGCGCAACAAACCATAGATTGGCTGCAACCCTGGGATACCGTGCTCTCTGGGGGATTAAAACACGGTGATGTAACCTGGTTTAAAGGTGGAAAATTGAATGTCAGCATGAACTGTTTAGACAGGCATTTACCACAAAAAGCGAATCAGCCAGCAATTATTTGGGAAGGAGATGAACCAACCCAAGAAAAAATCCTGACCTTTGCAGAGTTACATGCTGAAGTATGTCGCATGAGTAATGTGCTCAAACATTTAAAGGTAAAAAAAGGGGATAAAGTAGCCATCTATTTGCCTATGATCCCTGAAGCAGCAATTGCCATGCTGGCTTGTACGCGTATTGGTGCAGTACATACGGTCATCTTTGCCGGTTTCTCTGCCCACGCATTAAGACAACGGATACTCGCCGCAGAATGTACCTGCCTTATCACCGCAAACCATTTCAGTCGAGGCGGTAAAATAATTGCTTTAAAGAAACAAGTTGATGAAGCATGCCATGATTTACCCTTGCAAAGGCTGCTCATAAAAACGAGCGATGATTCAGCTGCCTTTGATAAAAATAAAGATTATTGGTGGCATGAGCTTAAAGATAAAGTAAGTACACACTGCGATCCTGAACCCATGGATGCAGAAGATCCACTATTCATATTGTACACCTCTGGAAGTACTGGCCAACCTAAAGGGGTAGTCCATACAACTGGAGGATATCTGGTACAAACAGCGTACACACACGAATTAATTTTTAATTGCCGACAAGGTGAAGTATTTTGGTGTACAGCAGATATAGGATGGGTAACCGGGCATAGCTATGTGGTTTATGGCCCGCTTTGCAATGGAATTACAACCTTGATGTATCAAGGAATTCCCACCTGGCCTGATTCATCCAGAGATTGGCAAATCATTGATAAGCATCACGTGAATGTATTTTATACTGCACCCACAGGGATACGTGCCTTAATGCGTGCCGGCGATGAATGGTTAGCGTCCAGTTCTCGAAGTTCCTTGCGACTATTGGGCTCGGTGGGGGAACCCATTAATCCTGAAGCATGGCAATGGTATTATCAAAAAGTAGGGCAAAACAGATGTCAAATAGTAGATACCTGGTGGCAAACTGAAACCGGGTCGATAATGATTAGTCCCAGAGCTGATGATCCGATTACAAAACCAGGATCAGCACGTCAACCAGTTCCAGGAATCATTCCTGTATTACTCAATGAACACGGCCATGAAATAGCAGGTGCTGGTGAAGGATTTTTAGCGATTAAATATCCTTGGCCATCTATGGCCAGAACCATTGCGGGTGATCACCAACGTTATTGCATGACGTATTTGCACCATGGCTATTACATAACGGGAGACGGTGCAAAACGAGATGAAGACGGTGATTATTGGATTACAGGAAGAGTAGATGATGTGATTAATGTATCAGGACATCGCTTAGGTACCGCAGAAATTGAAAGTGCGCTGGTAAGCCACACTGCTGTTGCGGAAGCAGCTGTAGTAGGTATCCCCCATGATCTTAAAGGCCAGGGCATTTACGCCTATGTCATTTTAAAACAGGACTTCACTGCTGATGCCGCATTGAAAGAGCAGTTAATCCAACAGGTCAATAAAGAAATAGGACCTATTGCAAAACCCGATGTCATTCATTTTGCACATGATTTACCTAAAACACGCTCAGGTAAAATTATGCGGCGCATTTTGCGTAAAATTGCATGCAAAGAAATCCAGGGTCTGGATGAGCTGGGGGATATATCCACTTTGGCAAATCCGCAAATTGTTGAGAAATTGTGGGAGGAATCGAAGCAACCCTAACCTATTCATTTCTTTAGTACATGCAGCCTGGGTGAAGGCACACGCAGCCGTAGCCAAAGGGCTCAGTAAAGTAAACCTGGGTGGTGGCTGACGCCTCACCCTGGCGATATTTCGTGCGCCCAAAAATTCTCAATTTTTGACCAAATTGTCAATTAAATGCAAAATATGTATTGCTTTATAAGCGAAAAACAATTAAAATTGGTGACGTTTTAGCTATAGGTCAGATCCCCTAAAATGCAAGAAGCCCCGGATTGTTTTGATTTTTCTCAGCTGTCCTTGGAGGAAATAGCCAAATTACTCCAACGTTTTAGCGTGCGCCTAACTCCCGATGAAGCCCTTACCATACAAAATTCCTTATTAAAGCGACCACCAACTTATGCGGAATGTATTTTATGGTCCATCCAGGGCTCCGAACATTGTTCTTATAAAAGTAGTCGCAAACACCTTAACCAATTTAACACGAAAGCACCCCACGTCATTCTCGGGCCTAAAGAGGATGCGGGAATTGTTGCTGTAGCTACTGATAAACAAAACAGGCGTTATGGCATCGTGGTGAGTCATGAATCACATAACCACCCCTCGCAGCTCGTGCCCTTCGAAGGTGCAGCAACAGGAGTTGGTGGAAATGTACGTGACGTCTGTTGCATGGGCGCAGAAGTCATAGCCGTTGCCGACAGTTTGCGCTTTGGCGATATTACTCGCCCCAAAACAAAATGGATACATCAAGGAGTAGTTCAAGGAATCGCAGGTTACGCAAACCCCCTTGGCATCCCCAATTTAGGCGGTGATACTTATTATGATGAAGCCTATAATGAAAACTGTCTGGTCACTGTAGTCACTTTAGGTGTCGTCAGAGAAGACCACATTATTCATTCTTATGCGCCAGCCGATGCAGAAGGCTATCAATTTATATTAGTTGGCAAACCTACAGACAACAGCGGTTTTGGCGGCGCAGCTTTTGCTTCAGCAACGCTGAGTGAAGAACAACAAGAGCAAAATAAAGGAGCGGTGCAAGAACCCAATGCTTTTTTACAACGCCATATCCTTAAAGCCAATTATGCCATGTTTGAATTCCTGCGCGAAAAAGATCTAATCGATCGAGTTGGCTTCAAAGACCTGGGCGCAGGAGGAATTGCTTGTGCCAGCGTTGAATTGGCGGAAGCCAGTGGCTATGGGGCAGAAATCAATCTTGATCTGGTGCCAACCAGCATGGACAATTTATTGCCCGCTGTCATCTTATGTTCTGAGACCCAGGAACGCTTCATGTGGGTTGTTCCCAAAGATCTGGTCGATACCTTCCTAAAACATTACAATGATCGTTTTGCGCTTCCAGAAATCTGTGATGGTGCACAGGCAACTGTTGTCGGGCAAATCAGAAACGATGGCTTATATGTGGTGAAGGCCCAGGGCAAAGAAATTGTTTCCGCACGCGCAGAAGACATTACTAAAGGGATTCTTTATGATCGCCCATTCAGTTCGAAACAAAGCTCTTACAGTGAACCAGAACACGTTTCAGTAAGTGATTTCAATGCAGAATTACTCAGTTTACTTGCACATGAAAACATTGCTTCACGTGCCCCTATTTATGAAAGTTATGACAAACAGGTCCAAGGCCGTTCATTCATTGAACCAGGATGGGCCGATGCTGGAGTAATTACTCCATTTAATGAGGATAAATATCCGGAAGAAATTCGACGCACTGCTGTTGCCCTATCTGTCGATCATAATCCGCGTTATAACAAAATTGACGCGTATTGGGGTGCAGTCAATGCCGTTGTTGAATCGGTACGTAACATCATTGCAGCAGGCGCATGGCCTCTCGCCCTAACAGACTGCCTGTGTTTTGGTAATCCTGAAAATACCGAACAAATGGGTGAGTTTGTTGATTCCGTACGCGGCATAGTCGATGCATGTGATGCAGTAAAAATGTTTACCGATCGTAATGTAAGCCTGCCTATTATTTCAGGTAACGTGTCTCTTTATAATGAATCGGCTCAAGGTGCAATCCCACCGAGCCCCATCATCAGTTGCATTGGCGCGGTCAGCGATTACTCCAAAACAGTAACTTATGATTTCAAAAAAACGCATTCAGTGCTGTTAATGATTGGCGAACGCAAAGATGAATGCGGCGGTAGTGTGTATTACCAACTACACAATCAGCTGGGCAGTCAATTACCCAAACCACAACTTGCTGCGTTCGCGGATGAAATTAATGCGGTACATGCTGCCATGCAAGCAGGCCTGGTTTTGTCAGCACATGATATTTCTGAAGGCGGTGTTGCTGTTGCCCTAGCGGAAATGAGTTTTAAAAATGAAATTGGGGTGAATGTTTTTATTCCTGGTGATTTAGCCAATGATAAGAAACTGTTTTCGGAAAGCGGCGGATTTATTCTCGAAGTCTCTCCGGAAAAAATAAGTACGCTGGAACAGATATTTAATAAATATTCTGTGCCGTTTCAAGCTATAGGTGAAACGACAGCAACTCCAAACCTGGTAATCAATTCGGTTATCAATCTATCAATCAGTGCAGCCAAAACTGCCTGGAAAAATGGTTTAGTTGAGAGGCTCATATAATGTCAATTATTGATTATAAAGCTGCAGGTGTAGACATTGAAGCAGGTAATGAAGCAGTTCGTAGTATAAAAAAAGCGGTAGAAAGTACTTTTTCACCGCGAGTACTTACTGGAATTGGCAGTTTTGGTGCCATGTATGATCTTAAAAACCTGCTGCAAGATTATGAGCATCCAGTTCTTGTACAAAGCATCGATGGTGTTGGGACCAAAATGATGGTCGCCAAAATGATGCAAAAATTTGATACCATTGGCATTGATTTAGTAAGCGCCACCACCAACGACATTATTGTTTTGGGAGCGAAACCGCTTACCCTGCTCGATTATATTGCTAACGATAAATTAAAACCGGCAATCATCGAACAGATCATTAATGGCATGGTAAAAGCCTGCACAGAAAACCACATTTCTTTAGTGGGTGGTGAAACGGCTGAAATGCCAGGCACCTATCTGCCAGGCGAGCTGGATTTGGTCGGCGTCATTACCGGGGTCGTAGAAAAAAATAAAGCGATTGAAGGAAAAGAGATATGTGAAGGCGATCTCGTAGTCACCTTTCCTTCAAGTGGTTTGCACACCAATGGTTATTCACTCGCAAGAAAGTTACTCTTTGATGTTGCCGGCTATAAAGTTGAATCACAATTTCAAGATTTTTCCAACAGCATTGGTGAGGAACTGTTAACACCGCATCTGAATTACACCAGACCTGTTTTAAGTCTTTTGGAAAAAAACATTCCCATTAAAGGCATGGCGCACATAACTGGGGGCGGCTTATTGGAAAACATTCCACGTATTTTGCCCAAAAATTGTTCTGTGGAAATCCATAAAAAACAAATCCCCGAACTGCCCATATTTAACTTATTACGCAAGTTGGGACACCTGGATGACGACCACATGTATCGTACGTTTAATATGGGTGCAGGTTTAGTACTGTTTATAGCACCAGAAACACTCGCTGCTGTTCGTGAAGTACTCCGCGATTTTCCTACTTTCCCTCTTTATGAAATTGGACAGGTCGTAAGAGGAGAGCAAAAGGTGACGCTGTTATGATACGTATTGGCTTAATTCAATTTCCAGGATCCAATTGTGAGCGCGAAACAGCGCTTGCTGTAAAACGTGTTGGCATGGAGCCTGTAGAGTTCTTGTGGAATGAATCCTTAGAGAAATTACGTAACCTGGATGGTTATATTCTTATCGGGGGCTTTTCCTATGAAGATCGTTCCCGCGCAGGAATTATTGCTGCACTTGATCCGGTAATTCAAGAAATCAAAGCACAAAGCGAAAAAGGAAAACCCGTAGTGGGAATCTGTAATGGCGCGCAAATACTCGTTGAATCCGGTTTAGTACCAGGTTTCAATCAGAATGATATCAGCATGTCACTCACAGAAAATAAGCGTATTGCCAATGGCAAAATAGTAGGAACAGGTTTTTATAATTCCTGGGTACATATACGCTTGGCAGAAAATCATCAGCATAATGCGTTTACCCGCCATCTTCAAACCACAGATTTAATTCATCTTCCTATTGCCCATGCGCAAGGACGATTTGTTATGCCGGATTCTTTATTAAAAGAAATCGAAAAACACGGCTTAAATTTATTTCAATATTGTGATGCCCAAGGAAATGTCATTGATAATTTCCCCATTAATCCCAATGGATCTGCAGGTAACATTGCTGCAATCACCAATCAAGCTGGGAACGTCATAGCCATGATGCCTCATCCTGAGCGTACGATAAATGGCGACCCTATTTTTGCGTCCATGCGTGATTACATAAAAGAACATCAATATAGCCCGGGCCAAGACGTATCCGTAACCCAAAAAAGTAAGCAAGTTACGAATCACACCCCAAGAAATTTCAGCAAAACCCCAAGCAGCCATATCTGCCTTGTCAAACTAATTATCACCGATAATCAAGCTTTGACCGTACAAAAAACGTTAAGGCGCTTAGGTTTTCCAGTAATGGTAAATCGATTTGAGCATTGGGAAGTTGAATGTGATTCTGCAGAACAGTTTGCCCAACTCAAAAATACTGGACTTTTGTATTCCGATCGGAAAGAGCGCGAAGTATCTGCAAGCGAGCTTGGGTCGCAAAATACTTTAGCTTATCTGGTGCGCGCAAAAGAAGACTTGAAAGGACAACAAACCTTACAAACGCTTAATACCCATTATGCAGTGCAAGAAATAAATAAAATAAGACATGGTGTCTTATGGCAGTTTACCAGCGATGAAACCAATGTCACTGCGTTAATCGACCCTATTTTATTAACTCACATTATCGGGAATCCTTATGCTCATGAATGCTACCGCTACGACCACTCGTTATAACAATGAAATTCGCGAAGCTTTGGCTTTTTGTCTAGATCAAACGAATTTACCTGTAGGAAAAAAATATCAAGGAAAAGTAAGAGATTCGTATGATCTTGGTGATGCCATCATGCTCATTACTACAGACAGACTAACAGCTTTTGACAGACATCTCGCACTCATTCCCTATAAAGGCGCGGTACTTAATTTAACTAGTGCCTGGTGGTTTGAGCAAACCAAAAGCCTTATACCTAACCACATTATTGCAGTTCCCGACCCCAATGTCGTTATTGCAAAAAAATGTACTGTTTTTCCGATTGAGTTTGTAGTCAGAGGTTATATCAGTGGCACAACCAGTACTTCTTTATGGACACAATATCAAAGTGGGGTACGTAACTATTGTGGAATCACCTTTCCTGAAGGATTAAGTAAAAATCAAAAATTAGAACAACCTGTTTTAACTCCGACAACCAAAGAAAAAATTCACGACCGCCCAATTACTCCAGCGGAAATTGTTTCTGAACGATGGATGACTGAAGAAGATTGGCTAGAGGCCAGTGCTTTAGCTCTTAAACTCTACGAACGTGGCGCTGAAATGGCTAAAAATCATGGTTTGATTTTAGTAGATACTAAATATGAATTTGGCCGCGATGCGCAAGGGAACATTATTGTTGTTGACGAAATTCACACTCCTGACTCCAGTCGTTATTGGTTGGCTAACAGCTATCAGGAACGTATTGCAGCCGGACTAGAACCAGAAAATATTGATAAAGAATTTTTACGCTTATGGTTTGCAAAAAATTCAGATCCTTATCACGATGAGCAACTTCCACAAGCACCACAAGAATTAATTGAAGAACTCTCATCACGTTATATTCAATTGTATGAACGAATCACAGGTAACAAGTTCAATTTTGCAGAACACAAAGAACCTGCCGAGCAACGAATCATGCGTCATATTGCAAATTACTTGGGGTAACATAACCAATGTGTGGGATAGTAGGTATTTACAGTCATGAACCAGTTGCCTCAGAATTATATGAGAGCCTAATTCACTTGCAGCATCGAGGACAAGATGCTGCTGGTGTCCTGACCTGTGATCAGCGTTTCTATACGCAACATGGATTAGGTTTGGTACGTGAAATTTTTACTCCTGAGAATGTTTCCGCGTTGCAGGGAAACATAGGTATTGGCCATGTACGTTATCCTACTGCAGGCGGCTATACTGCAACAGATGTGCAACCCTTATGGATAGGCAGCCCACGAGGTATTGCACTTGCCCATAATGGCAATCTGTCCAATTACCAAGAACTGGCTGATGACATTCGTTTAAAACAACACCGTCATCTTAATTCTACGCTTGATTCTGAAGCCCTATTACTCATGCTGGCGGATAACCTGGCCAGCAATGCGCCCAGTAACGAGGAAAATAATGACCATTTTTTTGAATTGCTGACTCAAGCAGTCACGCACATTTTTGAACGAATTGATGGGGCTTATTCCATTGTTTCCGTAATTATTGGCAAGGGGCTTGTTGCATTCCGTGATCCTCATGGTATTCGCCCTTTAGTATGGGGAACGCGCGAGAATCCAGATGGAACCGTAGACACTATTTTCGCATCAGAAACTACCCCTTTTTATGCATTAGGTTTTGAACCAAGGGGAGATATCTTACCTGGTGAAGTAGCCTATGTGGATCTTACCGGGACATTACACCGTCGAGTTCTGAAAAACGAAGAATTTAGACCCTGTGTGTTTGAGTATGTTTATTTTGCCCGTCCGGATGCAACGCTCAATAACGTAAGCGTTTACCGGGCACGTCTACGTATGGGGCAAAATCTTGCCCTTCAGTGGAAGAAAAAACACCCTGATCTCATCCCGGATGTTGTAATTCCAGCTCCTTTCACTGCAAATACAGCAGCTTTATCTTTTGCCCATGAGTTAGGCATCAGATATTCTGAGGGCTTGTATAAGAATCCTTTTATAGGCCGTACGTTTATCATGCCCAATCAAAAGGCAAGAAGCCGGAATATCCGTTATAAACTAACGCCACAACGAACCGAAATTAAAAATAAAACCGTGATGATTGTCGACGACAGCATCGTTCGGGGAACAACCTCCCGGGAAATAGTCAAAATGGTAAGGGAGTCTGGTGCCAAAAACATTTATTTTGCGTCCACATCTCCACCACTTAAAAATCCTTGTTTTAGTGGGATTGATATTCCCTCCCGTAAAGAACTCATTGCTGCCAATCAAAATGAAGATGAAATTGCCGCCTATCTTGGTGTTGATGTTTTACTCTATCAGTCTCATGAAGATTTGATTGAAGCAGTAACCCGTCGTGGGGAGCATCAAATCAAAAAGCCTTGTATGGCGTGTATGGATGGCGATTATTTTTGTAAAAAACTAACTGCAGAAAAGATGAAACAGCTCGAGCTGCAGCGAGAAAGCAGCAGACTGAGCACCCCCGCAAAGAAAGAGGACATCATTGAATGAACATTCTTGTTATCGGTTCTGGCGCACGTGAACATGCACTTATCAAAGCATTACACCGTTCCCCACAAAATGCTTCCTTGTTTTGTTATGGCACAGCAATCAACCCAGGAATCCATAAGTTAACGGCTCAATATCATGCAGGCGATATTACCAATTGCGCGGCAGTAGTGTCCATGGCAAAGATCTGGGGGATTGAACTGGCAATTATCGGCCCAGAAGCACCGCTTGAGAAAGGAATG
The DNA here is from genome assembly GCF_001467945.1 of Legionella parisiensis. Lineage (GTDB taxonomy): Bacteria > Pseudomonadota > Gammaproteobacteria > Legionellales > Legionellaceae > Legionella > Legionella parisiensis. Next base: position 459,407 of record NZ_LNYQ01000012.1, on the reverse strand, counting down.
GCTGATGCATTATGGCAAGCAGGAATTCCAACGATTGGCCCGAAAAAAGAATTGGCGCAAATAGAAACCTCTAAAGAATTTGCGCGCGATCTCATGCAAAAATATCACATTGCCGGTTTACCGCGTTATCAAAAATTCGCAGCGCTGAATCACGTTGAAGCATTTCTTAATCAGCTCGGCGAAGGCAATTACGTGATTAAAGCAAATGGATTGATGGGAGGCAAGGGAGTAAAAGTTGCAGGAGAACATCTGCACTCAATTAACGAAGCCTTAAGTTTTTGTCAGGAAATTCTCGATAAAAAACAGACGATTCTTATTGAAGAAAAACTAATCGGGCAGGAATTTTCCTTCATGTGTTTCGCTGACGGCAAAAAATTGATTCCTATGCCTTTAGTACAAGATCACAAACGCGCTTATAACGGAGATAAAGGGCCTAATACCGGTGGTATGGGTAGTTATTCAGACACCGATCATCGTTTGCCTTTCCTAACTGCAAATGAGGTACAAGAAGCTCTGGCAATTAACAATGCAGTCTTTCAGGCTTTGTCTGCCGAATGCGGTGAACCTTATATTGGCATTTTATATGGCAGTTTTATTGCCACCAAAAACGGAGTTTATGTCATCGAATTCAATGCCCGCTTTGGTGATCCGGAAGCGTTAAACGTGTTATCCATTCTGGAATCCGATTTTGTTGCCCTATGCCAGGCCATGGTTAACAACAACCTTAGCGAAGCTCACGTCACCTTCTCGAAGAAAGCTACTGTTTGTAAGTATACTGTTCCTGAAGGTTATCCTGATGCACCAAAGAAAAATTTTGCTGTTGATTTCTCAAAGGTAGTTTGCCAAGACCATTTATATCTTTCTTCGGTAAATCAGATCGATCAGCAAATTATTGCTGAGGGTTCGCGCACCGCCGCCTATGTCGGCATTGCCGATTCAATTTTTGCTGCAGAAATGAACGCTGAGGATGAAATTTCCTTAATCGAAGGCCCATTATTTCATCGTCAGGATATAGGCACAAAAAAATTAATTCAGCAGCGCATTGATCACATGCAAAGGATACGCACCTCATGATTCGCATTGCCGTCCTCGGCTCAACTCGAGGAACTAATCTTAATACCCTTGTCGCGGCAATGCAGCAACAGCATTTAACTGCGTCCATAGAGCTGGTCTTAAGCAATAAAGCAGACGCGCTCATTCTGGAAAAGGCAGCGCGTTTTGGCATTAAACCCATGTTCGTTAATCCGCAAGGCTTAAGCCGCGTCGATTTTGATCATGAGCTATCCAAAATACTCAAGCTCCATCAAATAGAGCTTATTGTATTAATTGGTTATATGCGCATCTTATCGTCCGAATTTGTCGACAGCTGGGAAAATAAAATAATCAATATTCACCCGTCTTTATTGCCTGCTTATGCAGGGTTAATGAATCTCGATGTACACCAGGCAGTTATAGCCGCTGAGGAGGTTGAAACAGGATGCACCGTACATTTTGTTACCGCACAAGTAGATGCTGGCCCGATTATTTTGCAAAAAAAATGTCCTGTTTTACCAGATGATACTCCAGAAATTCTGAAAACCAGAGTACAAGAATTGGAAGGTCCTGCTTTGGTTGAAGCAATAAACATGATTGCAACAACTGATAGAACCCGGGTTCACTGCTATTAACTTAAGAAAAAGATGTCGTTTCCGTCTTCGCGGGAATGACAAAAATCCTGAAGTCAATGCGGTGAGATTTTGAAATATAAACAGTCCGGGGTCTGCTGAAATTCGCTAGCCAAGATAGTACAATTGTCTGCAGATCCTAATAATTAACGAGGGAATTATGTCTAATATACTTGTATCAATACTTATGGGTTCAAAGTCTGATTGGGCCATCATGGAAGAAGCCAGCCTGACTCTGGAAAAATTTAGCATCCCCCATGAGGTACGTGCATTATCTGCACATCGTACTCCAGACGCTTTGTTTGACTATCTTAAATCTGCCGAACAACGCGGGGTAGAAATTTTTATTGCTGCCGCAGGCGGCGCAGCTCATTTGCCTGGTGTTGTTGCTGCCAAAACCATCATCCCTGTTTTAGGTGTCCCTATGCCTTCATCGACATTTACCGATGGTCTTGATGCACTTTTATCCATCGTGCAAATGCCTGCAGGAATTCCAGTCGGTACTCTCGCTGTGGGTAAAGCCGGCGCAATCAATGCGGCTATTTTAGCGGCCACAATCTTGGGAAATAAGTATCCCGAATATCGTGATGCAATTAAAAAATATCGCGCCGCTCAAGCGGAAAAAGTATTGGAAAATGCAAAAATTAAGGGATAACTGGTATAGTGCACGGCGAATATTAGAGAAAGTTATTTTACCAATGCTTGCCGGTGAAGGCATACAACCACATCCTGGCAAAAAAAATTCTTTCTGCTGAGGATTCCGTTAAAAAATGAATCATGTTGCCGCCTTTCCATTGGAGAGCGGCTGCACTCTACATGCCTTTGGGTTTCATAATTTCGTCTTGTTTCTCAAGCTCTTCAATAGCAAGAGAGGCCACTCCTAACACCGTTTTAATTGCTTGTTTTTGATGAGGGTCCAAGTCTACTGTCTTAATGTATTTTTTATAAAATTCTTTTTCTTTCGCTTTAAATTGATCTAATTTATTTTGATCAGGAGAGGTTACTACTGAAAAGTCCACATTATTTCTTCTAACATCGTAAATAACATCATAAAAAGTATTTAATAAATCGTCATATTCTTTATTTAACTCTTTAGGTAATACCATACGATCAACATAAAAAGGATTGCATTCCACGTTAAATTTCAATCCTTCACGAGTAATGCGCATGGGAATTGCCGATAGATGAACGCCACTTACAGTCAACTCCCGCTCATAACCATAATTTTGTGCCTCACCAGTAGAATCAGTGACCGCTATATCATCTTCATAATCCTGAGTTACCTGTTGACTGGATGGGATATTATTTCTATCAAGTACATATACAGCATGCGTTTTCTTGGGAAGATAGTTTGCAAATGAAATACCTACGCCTAATTTCATTGAAGTGGATATTCCACTTACATCCCCCTTGCGATGCTGCTTCGCCACTTGGCGAGTTGCCCCAACATCGATTTCTCTAGAACCTTCTTTATAGACAATCAAAGGCTTGCTACCGGCTAAACCATGTACGGCTTGATTTATTTTATCGTGCTCTTCTTTGACGCTCATGCCCCTAAATAGAAATCCTTGATAGAACGCATTCATTAAAAAATCTAATACATTAAATTCGTCGGCAACAATTTTGTCTCCTCGCACAGTACTTGTGTTAAAAGAATGGGTATGTATCAAATATTTTTCTTGTTTCTTGTGCCGATAAAAATTTCTATTTTCGTCATGGCGCGTCCAAAGAGCTCTTGATGAAGTTCGAGTATGACTCTGTTGCGTATGCTGCTTGGTGCTATGCTTACCGCCCGATTTTAAAAACATGATTACATCTCCAGCACAACTCTATGATCAAATTGTAGGATAATATTTCTTTTGATTCAAAATATCCACATATTGATTATTTTAATGCACGAAGCTGTTTGGATTTTAGGTAACTTCTCCTCATCCTGAGGAGAAAGAAAGATCTCTTGCAAGAGGCTCAACTTAAAAAGTCATGAAGGTAATCAACAAATAACTCTACAAAAAAACACGAACAGCTACACTAAATCAAACCATTGATTTAATCGAGCGATTAATTCTTCAACGCCTTCTTTTTTCAAAGAAGAAAAAGATTGCACTGTAACCAAATGTTCTGCGAGATCATAATGTTTGCGAACTTTGGATAAGGTGGTCTTTACCTCGCTGCGGCTTAATTTATCTGATTTAGTAAGTAAAATGTGTATGGGAAGCTCGCGCTCCAAAGCCCAATCGATCATCATCTGATCTAAATCTTTTAAAGGATGGCGAATATCCATTAATAAAATCAGTCCTTTTAAACTTTGCCTGACTTCGAGGTAATGCGCTAAATTTTTTTGCCACTCCATTTTTACTTGCAAAGCAACTTTGGCATAGCCGTAACCAGGTAGATCAACAAGGCGACGTGCTTCACCGATCTCAAATAGATTAATTAATTGCGTACGTCCAGGCGTTTTACTTGTTCGCGCCAAATTTTTGATGCCCGTTAAGCAATTCAGGGCACTTGATTTTCCTGCGTTTGAACGGCCAGCAAAAGCAATCTCATATCCTGAGTCCTCAGGTAAGTGAGATACGCGTGCTGCGCTTTTTAGGAATACTGCTTTAGAATAAGGATTTTCTGGCATAAGAATCATAATATTTTGGTATTTCGACCAAGGCAGTGTACCATTACTTCGTAAATTTATTATGAGAAATCGATGAAAAAATTTGTACTCACTTTTTTCTTGTTTATTCCATTAGTCCTTTTTGCCCAAGAAAATAGAACCTCCGAAATGAAAAAAGCAGTAGTGTGCACTGCATGCCATGGTCAAGAAGGCAATAGTGCGAATCCCGAATGGCCTAATATCGCAGGGCAACATCCCAAATATTTTATAAAACAAATGCACGACATGAAGGACAGTGATTTACGTGACGCACCAACAATGAAAGCGCTTGTTGCCACACTGAGCGAGCAAGATATGGATGACTTGGCAGTATATTATGCTAAAATGCCCCTGGCTCAAGGCAGCACTCCCGAGAAATTTCTTAAGCGGGGTGAGCAAATCTACCGCGGGGGAGACTTTGCAAAAAGGATTACGGCGTGTATCGCCTGCCATGGTCCGAAAGGCACAGGTAATGCCCAAGCTGGCTTCCCAGTACTTTCTGGCCAACATGCTGCTTACACCGTGTTGCAATTAAATGCATTTAAAGACGGTAAGCGAAAAAATGATTTAAACCATATCATGCAAGATATTAGCAGCAGAATGAGCCAAGATGATATGGAAGCAGTTGCACATTATATTGAAGGCTTACATTAGGGAACTAAATTATGTTAAAAAAATTAATCGCTGTATTTTTTCTTTTTCCAGCAATGGCCTTAGCCGCGTCATTTGTTGAAGGTAAAGATTATCAAATCGTTACCAACCCAAAAGCAACAAATAATAAAAATAAAACCCCCACCATTGAGGAATTTTTTAGTTATGGCTGTCCTTGGTGTTACAAAATAGAAGCGCCTCTAGGTGCATGGGTTAGTAAAATGGGCACTAACATTCAATTCGAACGTGTTCCTGTGGTATTCAAACCATCCTGGGAACTCTATGCTAAAGCCTATTACACTGCAAAGACTCTTGCGCTTTCAGATAAAATGAATCCTTTACTCTTTAAAACCATACAAGATGACAGAAAACCTCTGGATTCAAAACAAGCGATGATCAATTTCTTTGTTACTCAAGGTGTCGATAAAGAAATTGCGAAAAGTGCTTTTGAAAACTCCCCAGCAATTGATATGCGTGTGCAAAATGGGATGAGTCTCATGGGGGCTTATCAAATTAATGCGGTTCCTGCTTTCGTAGTCAATAATAAATATAAAACTGACTTACAAATGGCTGGCAACTTCGATCGCTTATTGGAAATATTGAATTACCTCTCGAGAAAATCTTAATCTTTGTCTTGAACAGCTCTTTTTTGTTTATTTACCGTCCCGCGCCTTATTCGCGGGATCTGGAAAAATAGGCAGCTTAAGTTTTTAAAAATGTGCGCTCAAATAGCCGCAATAGGTTTCCACAACTTTAAGTGGAATAAAAAAAATAAAACTTGTTAGCATAAATACTGAAGTTCTGATTTGGGTAAAACCATATCCGTAATTTATGATGGCACAGGGTAGAAAAGGAATTAAACGGCACAAAGCAAGTGATTTCCATCCATAAGAATCGACGCGTTTTAGCCAACCATCCAATTGTTGTTTCTTTTTTCCTGATAACCAAGCAAGCCCTACATGACGACTAATCATAAAAGCAATTACCGCACTGAGCAGCGCGCTCAACAAATTCAGAACCAATCCCCAATAAAATCCAAATAAGGCGCCCGCTGCAAGAATAATTGGCAAGTTTGGTAAAAATAATAGAGAGGCAAAACAATAAAGTAAGAAAAAACCAATAACAGCTAGAGGGCCGAATGAACGTAACCAGTGGATTAGAGCAGGAATTTCATGCTGAAAAAACCAGGCAACAGCAATCAAGACAAGGATTGCTGCCCATTTAAGCCATCTAAAGCCTAGATTAATTTTCATAAATGATGAACAAGGACTATATCCAATAATCAATTATGTCAAGAAGCCGCTATCGCGTCAAACCAACTCATTGATTCAACGAGTTAATTAATTTTCACGTTCATTGCAGTCCTTCTTTCATATTCCAATAAGCTTTAAACCAAGCTTGCAGTTATTCCTGGTTTTTGCTGTTTCTGTTCTTCTTTTGCCACTGATAAATGTGCCAATAATCCACTTAAAACATCTAATGTTTGCTTCAATGCAGTTGAGAGTGAACTTGATACAAAGGTACTTAAAAAAGGATTGTCTTGTTTATAGAGCTGATCAGAATTTTCAAGGAGCTCTGCAGTTTTTCTATGCGCCTCAACCAACTCGTCCACACTGCGCAAGTGCAACAATTTATCAAACAGCACTTTATACTCTTCTCTGAGGGCGCCTTCTTTGGCGGTTAAATCCACGCTCTGTTCTGTAAAAAAACTTGAACGGTTCTTGGGGTTAATTAATTTTAAATAACCATTCAATGACTCTTCTAATTTAGGTTTTAGCTTATTGAGTAGTTTGGCAATATATATCTGGTCTGTAATTTGTAAAAATGGTTGCGCGATATTTTCTTTTTTTAGAGAAGAAACCTCTATATAAATAATTCCCAACTCGCTAGCCCATTTCCTTGCTTCTTCTGAGTATATAGTTTTACTTTGTCCCAAATCTGCTTTACAACCAACCAGTACCATAGGAACGTCGTCTTTTTTAATTTCTTTTAAACGCTCAATATGTTCTTTCGTATGCTGCAAAGACACTCTATTGGTTAGGTCAAAACAAATCAAGGCACCATCAACATTCCGAAAATAGGAAGAAACTATTTTCTGTAGGGTTGGAGCTCCCGAAGCATCCCAGATACGCAATTGGATTATTTTATTAAACGACTTAAGCAGTCTAATTTGTTGGTCTACCCCCATGGTGTCCATGTACTCGTCGGAACTATAAATATTACCGCCACAATAGGTATGCAGCAAAGACGATTTACCGACAAAGTTATCACCTAGAAGGATTATTTTGAAATGCTCATTAAATTCTTGCTTGTGTTGCATGCTAAATATCCCTCCTTAGATCAACTTGAACAAATAATAACAAAGAAATAATGGTGATTTAAGTGTTTTTTGAACTAATAGGTAAATTTTTTTTAGCATTGATGAAATAACGGATCCGAGTGTTGCTAATACAAACTCAGGACTAAATGTATCGTGTTATACTCCCTTACCTGGGTTTTCCAAACTTAAAATTCCAGTATTAAAATCATAAGCAAAAATCTCAGCATAACGCCCCCAATCAATCATTGTACGCAATACACGTTCTGCTTCTTTTTCACTTAAGTAATCTTCAAGCTTGCTCAAAAACCTCTCTTCGGAAACCCTATGCCCTACTTTTTCATCCAAAATGCGGCGAATGTAGCGGGCAAGAGGTACTTTTTCCAACAATCTCTGCGCAAATAATTGTTTACGTTCTTGGAGATCTGCCTCCGCAAATTGTTTACCGAGATCACTCAATTGAATATCTCCTGCAGAAACTTTGGCAAAACCTAATATTTCCAAAGTTTCAAGAATAGGGAACAGATCATCAATATTCATCATCAGCTCATCGGCAAGCTCTGGCAAATCAATTCGCTCTTCAAAAGAAGTCATTGTTTCAATCAAACCAGTCAGTTCTGAAGGCTCTACATCAGGCAAACGATATCCTAAACCGATTTGCCGTTCTCTCTGCGCCCGCTTTGCCTTTTCTTTAGGTCCAGTAGTCATTAATGTATAAATTTTATCTACCAAAGCACGGAACTCATGCGATTCAGTATCGCGCGGCTGCGGTAACGTAACAGGTAATTCGGCACGGATGTATCCAGGATCATTACCAAAAATTACAATTCTATCCGCTAATGTAGCTGCTTCTTCAATATTATGCGTTACCAATAAAATGCCATTGGTATTGGTTTTCTTTTCTTCCCATAATTCCAACAAGTCAGATTTCAGGTTTTCTGCAGTCAAAACATCAAGTGCTGAAAAAGGCTCATCCATTAACAAAACATCAGGATTAATCACGAGTGCGCGGGCAAAACCAACCCGTTGACGCATCCCGCCCGAAAGTTCTTTAGGAAATGCAGACTCAAAACCATCAAGACCAATAATATCAATCGCTTCAATGGCTCGGTGCCTGCGCTCTTCACGGCCTACCCCTTGTGCTTCCAGACCCAATTCCACATTTTCCAGCACGGTGAGCCACGGCATCAATGCAAAAGACTGAAAGACCATTGCAATACCATCAACAGGACAGGTAACGGGCTTACCACGATAGGCCACCGTCCCCCTTGTAGGAGCTATAAGACCCGCGATAATACGCAATAAAGTGGACTTTCCTGAGCCGGATTTACCTAATAATGCAACAATTTCACCTTCTTGTAGCTTGAAATTCACATCTTCAAGCACAAGCAAATTTTGTTCTGCTGCTTTTTTAAAAGACTTGCTCAAGCCTTCTATAGCAATAATGGTTTCAGACATAAGTATCTTTTAATTAAAGTTAAAACGTTCTTCCGCCAACCGATAGAGCGGACGCCAAATCAAATGGTTAAAAGCAAGCACATACAAGCACATCATCGCAGTCCCCAAAGCAATTCGCGGGAAATCTCCCGTGGCCGTGCTGGCCTGGATGTACTCACCTAAGCCTGTGGCTCTCAGTGTGGTATTACCCCAGCTTACAAACTCTGCAACAATGCTGGCATTCCATGCCCCACCTGCCGCCGTTATGGCACCAGTAATATAAAAAGGAAATATCCCAGGCAAAGCCAATCTTTTCCACCAAATCCATCCTTTTAAGCCAAAATTGTCTGCAGCAAGATAGAGCTCGCGCGGAATAGTCGATGCTCCCGCAATCACATTAAATAAAATATACCATTGAGTTCCTAGAATCATGAGTGGCGTGACCCATATTTCGACGTTTAAATGGAATGCTACAATGGCAATCACAAATAAAGGATAGAATAAATTCGCGGGAAACGCTGCAACAAATTGAATCACAGGCTGTATTTTTTGCGCGATTCTTGGTCTTAAGCCAATCCAAACACCTACTGGAATCCAAATCAAAGAACTGATGATAATCAAACAAAGAACTCGTGTACCAGTTGCTGCTCCAAGCAAAAACACATGCAAAATATCACTGACTTTCAATTCTGCAAGAATAAAGCGCAATAAAAACCACCCTCCAGAACAAACACTGATTAAAACCAAGAGACTCCAAACGCGATCCAGACGCTTTTGCTTTTTAAAATCAATTTCTTTAATTGCTTTGGCCTCATTTATCCTAAGCCAGCGTGCATTGACAAAATGATCGGTAAAAATATTGAGAACTTCCGTAAACTGTTTCATTAGCCGACTGCCACGAATCCAATCCACTAACCAGGATTGATATTCAGTTTCATCATGTGAGGGCTCTGTTTTAAACTTTTCAGACCATGCTATTAAAGGCCGGAAAAATATTTGGTCATATAAAAAAATAACAACAACCATAGCCAGAATGGCATAACCCACAGCATGTATATCACGCTGTTGGATTGCCAAAGCGATGTAAGAACCTACCCCGGGTAACCTAATCTCTTGATGTGCTACAGAAATTGCTTCCGACAAAACCACAAAGAACCAACTTGCGGACATAGAAACCATCATATTCCATAACAAACTCGACATGGAAAAAGGAACTTCCAGTTTCCAGAACCGTTGCCATGCTGACAGCCGGAACATGGAAGAAACCTCTTGCAAATCATGGGGCAATGTTTTTAGTGATTGATAAAAACCAAAAGTCATATTCCATACCTGGGCGCAAAAAATAGCGAAAATGGATGCGCATTCAGGTCCTAACAAACTGTTAGGAAACAATCGAATAAACCCTGTCACGGTAATGGATAAGAAGCTTAAAACTGGTATGGATTGCAAAATATCAATAGCCGGTATAATGATTTGTTCTGCACGCCGATTTTTAGCTGCCCAAAGTCCTACCGTGAACGTAAAAATAATGGAAAAAAACAATGCAATAAACATCCGCAGTACAGTACGCAGTGCATAAAAAGGAAGGTTGGCAGGATCCAAAGAAATAGGTATTTGTTGTCCTAACTGATAGGGAGAGGCCATTTGCGAACCAGCCCAACCAAAAAAAAACAGGATGGAAAAAATGAGAATCAGGAGCAGCAAGTCCCAACGATTTATATATCGGCCAAATCTATCAGGATTAGCAAAGTAGAACCGACTTTCGCGCACAATGCCTCCTCAATAACTTTTTCGACACCCAAATACACTCTGCAACTAAATGAACGCAGTATTTATAATTAAACTCAAGTGAAACTTAATAATGACTTTAGATAAACTCTTGGATTACCTTACTGGTGTTAGTTTTCCTTAATACGAGTCCACCTGCTTGTTTCAGGCTAATAAAATACCATAAAGACAGCATAATCGATAGCTTAAAGCATCTGAATAAACCGCTTTTCTACTTAAATCACACCATTATTTTTCTCATTAGACTACCTCATCCAGAATAATTTGACTAAAAATTGAACTTTCTGATAATTTTAGTGTCTAATATAGTGAGCATTTCCCCCGAATGCTTAGCTCTGCTTTACCCCCTCTTAAGCGGAGCAGTGTTTGGATTCATAATCTAAACATGAGATTTGCCCCGGCTCCAGCCGGGGATTTTTTTATTTGTATTGGATGAGCTACACTATAGCAAAATAATTATGGATTTAGTAATTATTCCTAATTAACAGGATATTTTCATGAATAAAAAATTAGTCTTTGTTTTATTATCGATTTTTTTCCAGTTAACTTATGCACAACCGGATCAGGCCCAATTATCTGTCTGGGTCAACGAAGCAATCGTTTCTACCTATACCTACAGTTATAAAAATTATCTCGAAGATCAGAAAAAGATCGCTAAATATTTTACAGCTGATGGCTGGATAGCCTACAGCAATGCTTTGAATGCTTCTAAATTGCCAGAGGATGTTCAAAAGAACCTTTACACTGTAAGTTCCGTTGCAACCGCCCCCCCGGAAATTACTAATATTGACGCCACACATTGGAAAGCAACCATGGGGCTAATCGTTGCTTATCAGAACCCACAATATCAACAACGACAACACTTGAAAGTAACCATTAATTTTATGGTTGCACCATCAGGGCGAGGGGTCCGAGGATATAGTATTACCAGTTTGCAATCCACAGTAGTCAAACAACCTTGTAAATGTGATGTTGAAGAGGATGAGCCAATACCCGCAAGTACAACGAGTACTTCTACTCCAAACGCAGCACCACCAAACCCACCTATGCCAGGTAACGCCAAACAATAAGTCCTAGATGCACGACAATTAACATACCAATCAAAATCAAAATAATATTTAATTTGGTTGGTATGGTTACATCTAAAGCGGATTGCTCCGGATGGTTGGGATTGTAATAAACATCAATTTCTGCATTTTCCTGAAAGGCTATAGCCGCCTTATAAGCAACACCACGAGAATATCTACTATTGGGATTATTATGAGCGGTATCTAAAAATAAATATTCCCCCGTTAAATCTGTATCATAAACTTGATAGGTATATTCAATTTTAGGCCAAACACTATGACCTACTTTGGTCCATTCACATGCCGTAATACGGCCTTTAACCTGTAACCACGTCTGAGCTTGCGCCAGAACTTGCCGATCACGCCAAAAATGCCTGAAGATGATTAAAAGGAAGAGCAGCCATCCTAAATCCAACATCCAACGCCAAGTATTTAGCCCAGTCATTAAAGTAGTCCTAAGAAATATGCAGTATGCAATATACAGTATATATCTCAATAGGTATAATCACCCACATTAAGGTGATTGAAAAAGGACGTACAATGATTGCTAAAACCCCCCTTCATGCCACCCATCAAGCATGTGGTGCTAAAATGGTCGACTTTCATGGCTGGGATATGCCATTGCATTATGGCTCCCAGATTAATGAACATCACTTTGTTCGTAAAGATGCAGGCATGTTTGATGTCTCACATATGACCATTGTTGATATTCTTGGCGCTGGCGGCCGTCAATTTTTGCGCAAACTTTTAACGAATGATGTTGACCAGCTCGAACACAATGGAAAAGCACTTTATAGTTGTATGTGTAATGAACATGGAGGGATTATTGATGATCTCATCGTCTATCAACGTGCTTCAGATAATTATAGAGTTGTCCTGAATTCAGCGACCCGACACAATGATTTAGCCTGGATTCGCAAAAAAAGTGAGGGATTTGCTGTTGGCTTACAAGAGCGAAGAGAATTGGCCATGATTGCCATCCAAGGGCCTAATGCAATTGAAAAAACACTAACAATTCTTAATCCCGCCCAAATCGATGCTGTTTCAACACTGACACATTTTGAGTGTGTGGATGTTGAACAGTGGTTTTTTGCCCGTACGGGATATACTGGAGAAGATGGATTTGAAATTATCATGCCCCAAGAATCCGTAGTTCAATTATGGAATGATTTAATGCAGGCCGGAGTGCATCCTTGTGGATTGGGTTCCCGCGATACGCTTCGACTGGAAGCTGGCATGCTTCTTTATGGTCAAGATATGGATACTACGACAAGCCCGTTAGAATCGGGACTTGCCTGGACCATTAAATGGGAGCCTGCAGATCGTGATTTTATCGGAATGGGTGCTTTATTCTCCCAGAAACAGATGGGAATAAAGCGAAAAATGGTAGGGCTCACTTTGTTAGATAAAGGGATTATGCGTCATGGACAAAGAGTAGTCATTCCAGGTCATCCTGATGGGATTATTACCAGTGGCAGTTATTCACCCACACTCGAAAAATCCATAGCCTTAGCACGTGTTCCAGTTGAGGCTGGTGATGAGGTTATGATAGACATTCGCGGTAAATTAGTTCCTGCAAAAGTAGGTAAACCACGTTTTGTTAAAGCAGGGAAAGCAATTTAAAAAGCGAAGTTAAGTTAGGGTCACATAAAAAATGTAAAACTTGCGGCTTTGGAAGAAAAAAAGCAGAATCAGGTTTTTGGTCACTGACTTCTGGGTTCTGCTTCTGCACCCAGGCTGCGTAATTAAATAAGGATAAGATTATGAATGAATTAAAATTCACTAATACTCACGAATGGTTAAAAGAAGATCAAAATGAAGTTACTATAGGTATTACCGATCATGCCCAACAATTATTGGGCGACATGGTTTTTGTCGAATTGCCAGAAATTGGGGATGAAGTAAGTGCTGGTGAAGAACTTGGCGTTGTAGAGTCTGTAAAAGCTGCGTCTGACTTTTATGCACCCATTAGCGGTGTTGTTACTGCCATCAATGAAGTGGTTGTAGAAAACCCAGCTCTTGTTAATTCCGACCCTTATGCTGCGGGGTGGCTTGTCAAATTGAAGCCCAGTCATCCTAACGAAATCAATGGTTTATTAACCGCTGAACAATATAAAAATGAGATTGCTGAGGAGCATTAATCATGCCTTATATCCCACACACTCCCGAAGACAGCAAAGTCATGCTTGATGCTATTGGCGCTCAAGACTCCCAAGCTTTATTTGATGAAATTCCATTGTCTTTGCAATATGCAGGATTCCAAAATATTCCTGCCGGTATCAATGAAATGGATATGTTAAAAGAGGCACAAAAGTTAGCGAATAAAAATCGTAATGGAATCTGCTTTATGGGTGCAGGATGCTATGAGCATCATATACCTGCTGCAGTGTGGGATATTGCGTCTCGTGGTGAATTCTTAACTGCTTATACTCCATATCAGGCAGAAGCCAGCCAAGGGACTTTGCAGTTGCTCTACGAATACCAAACCATGATCTGTGAATTAACCGGCATGGAAGTATCGAATGCGTCGATGTATGACGGCGCGACCGCGCTAGCTGAAGCTATTTTAATGGCAGTACGGGTTAACAAGCACAGCAAAACAAGTCGCGTATTAATCCCTGGAACCACTCATCCCTTTTATCGGGAAACCATCGAAACTATCCTGCGCAACCAGCATATTGAAGTGATTACCTTACCCTTTGATGAAAAACAAGGTATTACCTCTCTTGCAGCATTAGAGCCCTATACAGGGGAAGATATCACTGCACTGGTTATCGCCCAGCCTAATTTTTTTGGTTGTCTGGAAAAAGTAGATGAACTCAGTGACTGGGCTCATCAGAACAAAACCATTAGTGTCGCGTGTGTTAATCCTGTGTCGCTGGCCTTATTAAAACCGCCAGGATTATGGGGGAAACATGGTGTAGATATTACCTGTGGAGAAGGCCAACCTTTAGGCTCTCCTATGGCATCAGGCGGCCCATACTTTGGTTTTTTAAGCACCCGCATGGCCCATGTGCGCCAAATGCCCGGAAGACTTATCGGATGTACTTCGGATAAAGATGGAAAAAGAGGATTTACACTAACCCTGCAAGCACGAGAACAGCACATACGTCGTGCTAAGGCGACTTCAAATATTTGCACTAATCAAGGTTTATTGGTAACAGCGGCCACCATTCATATGAGCCTTTTGGGTGCAGAAGGGTTACGCCAGGTTGCAAGCCAATGCCATCATAATACTCATGAATTAGTAGAAGTTTTAACACAAATTGATGGCGTAGTGCAGGCTTTTGGCGCACCTTATTTTCATGAAGCGTTGCTCAAGCTCGATCATCCTGTTGAGGAGGTATTAAAACAATTAGCCAGTGCAGGTATCAATGGAGGCTATGCCCCCGCAATTCATTACCCACAATTGGCAAATACTCTTTTAGTCTGTGCTACTGAAATGCGCACTGAAGAGGAAATTATGCTTTTTGCAAAAACATTGAAATCAATTATGTCGCAACGAGGTGTCTCATGTTTGTAATCCAGTTAACCTATTTGGTTCCTCTAAGTGAAGTAGATAAATATCTACAAACACATAGAGAATTTCTTGATTACTACTATAAACAAGGCCTATTGGTTGTCTCTGGCCCCATGAAACCACGCACTGGTGGAATCATTATTGCCGCTACGAATGACAGAGAGTATCTGGAGTCCATATTCAAAAAAGATCCCTATTATTTGGCAGAAATCGCCAAATATGAATTTATTGAATTTACTCCTGTCAATTTTCGAGCTGAACTGAAAGAATTTATTCAAAAAACGGAAGGCTAACTATGTTGATTTTTGAATTATCTAAAGAAAACCGGCAGGCTAGAGCCCAAGCGCCTAAAATGTCTAGCAGTAAATATGCCATTCCTGCCGAATTGCAGCGAAAAACTCCCCCAAAAATGCCTGCCTGCTCCGAATTACAGGTAATACGGCATTTTACTGGTTTATCACATAAAAATTTTTCTATCGACAGCAATTTTTATCCACTGGGTTCATGTACCATGAAATACAACCCTCGCGGGGTCCACAAAGCTGCGTCTATAGCGAACTTCCTTAATCGACATCCCCTATCCACCGAGGAAAACAGCCAGGGCTTTTTAGAGCCATTATATCGCCTGCAGGAATATATAGCTGAAATTACCGGGATGCCGGGTGTTTCTTTAACCCCCATGGCCGGTTCGCAGGGGGAGTTTGCCGGTGTTGCCATGATTAAAGCATATCATCAATCTCGGGGTGATACAGCACGCGATGAAATGCTAATTCCTGATGCGGCCCATGGCACAAACCCTGCTTCTGCTGTTATGTGCGGTTTTAAAATTGTTGAAATAGCTACTGCTGCAGATGGTGATATCGATCTCGAAGAGCTAAGAAGCAAACTAGGTCCAAGAACAGCCGGCATCATGCTTACCAATCCCTCTACTTTGGGCTTGTTTATGCGTCAAATTAAAGAAGTTGCTGCTCTTGTCCATCAGGCCGGTGGTTTATTATATTACGATGGAGCCAATCTCAATGCGATTTTAGGAAAGGTAAGGCCGGGGGATATGGGCTTTGATGTCATGCATTTAAACCTGCATAAAACATTTGCAACCCCTCATGGCGGCGGCGGACCTGGTGCAGGCCCAGTAGCTGTAGGCAAGCGTTTACTCCCATTCATACCGTTACCCGTAGTGAAAAAAACCAATTCGGGATATCAATGGGCAACAAATCAAGATTATCCACAAAGTATTGGCCGCCTTTCTTGTTTTATGGGGAATGCTGGTATTTTACTGCGAGCCTATTTTTATATACGGGTACTTGGTAAAGAAGGTCTGCTTCGTGTTTCCGAATTTGCAACGCTTAATGCAAATTATCTGCTCAAAGAGCTCACAAAAGCAGGATTTACCGCAGCTTATCCAAGCCGACGTGCCTCTCATGAATTTATTCTGACTTTAAGTCCGGAAAAGAAAAAGTATGGTGTTACAGCAATGGATTTTGCTAAAAGATTGCTGGATTATGGCGTTCATGCACCCACGACCTATTTCCCACTACTCATTCCAGAATGTCTTTTGATTGAACCAACAGAAACAGAGAGTAAAGAAGAGTTAGATCAATTTGTACACATCATGAAAACCATTAGAGAAGAAATAGCCACAAACCCAGACTTGGTAAAAGGCGCACCCCATACTTTACCTGTCAAACGGCTCGATGATGTTAAGGCAGCTCGCGAATTGGATTTAAATTATTTTGCCCATGAAGAATATTAGATGATTTGCTGCTCAAATATCTATTAAACTCATCAAGTTGGGAGCCTTTAGCTCCCGCTATGTTACTTTGTCAGATTAAGTCTAAAACACATAGAGCTTGTCTTGTACATCTATCCCATTCGGTCTATAACTATAATGAATTAACAAATTGATTTATACCATCATTAATTAGGGCGACTTATATGATGATGGACGCTAAATTATAAAAGATATTTTATTAAAGGAAGAATATAAATTGCTCCCCAAGAACCTGACAGTTCTCCATTTTCTTTTACATGACACACAAGTCTGTATGGACCTGCGCTATATAGAAAAAATTCTACCTTTGCCCATGCTTGAAATCGTTCCATCGTGCCCAGTCTATTTTGCAGGATTAATGAATCTTAAAAATAAATGTATTCCTGTACTTGATTTAGCCATTTGTACGGGTTTAACACGCAATGAAGAATATCCTATAAATATACCAATCTTACTTTGCTCCGATAAAACACATCAAATTGGCTTCATTGTCGATAAAGTGCTTGGATTGAGCACTATTGATGAAAAGCAAATTGAAATACAGGAGGAGCTGACAAGTAATAATTCACCTTTTTTGGGTGCTGTAACGCTAGAAACAGGGGTTTCATTATTACTCAACATCAATTGGGTTTTTGCATTAAAGTTAACTCAAGAAATCAGCCAATTGAGTACGAATCATGAGTAACAACATGAGCAATAATATGTTGAATGACATAAAAAAACTCGAGTCTGCATTTATCGAATTAATCCACAAGCGTTTTGGACTAGTAACCCATGTAAATCAGGCAAAAGAATTAGCAAAAACGATTAGTACCGCATGTAATAAATTCCACTATCAGCCTCAGGAATATTTGGAGCAATTAAAAAAATGTTCCAGTAACTCTTCCTTATTAGCTGATTTAGTCGCATCCATTACAGTGGGAGAAAGTTATTTTTTTCGTGATAAAAATCAAGTACATTTACTTGAAAATAAGCTGTTGCCCCAATTAATAAAACAGAAATCACATGATTTTACTTTAAAAATTTGGAGTGCCGGTTGTTCTTCAGGCGAAGAAATATACACCATTGCCATGCTGTTAGCAGAACTTATACCCCATATCGATATATGGAATCTCTGTTTATTAGGCACAGACATCAATACCGCAGCACTGCAAAAAGCAACAGCAGGCACTTATGGACAATGGTCCATGCGTTCTATTCCAGAGAAATACATGCAACGCTATTTCCTGAAAAGTAATAGCACCCACATACTTTCGCCTGAAATTCGTGATTTAGTACAATTTAAATACCTTAATTTGTGTGATAACAGTTATCCATCCATAATTAATGGTATATTTGAAGTCGATTTAATCCTATGTCGCAATGTGCTCATTTATTTTGATAATGAGCTGGTTACTAAAATTATGAAAAAGATCAGTGCATGCATGACTGAAGATGCTTATCTTTTATTAGGCGCATCCGATCCTATTGTTACGACTGGAACAAATCTTGTCTTTCATCATGATGGCGCAATCTATTTTTCACTGGATAAAGGTGATGGAACAAAAAAGGATTTTGAATGATGATAAAAGAACAAAAACATGCTTCGGAATTAATGCCCAAAAGCGAGGAAGCACTAAAAATACTGCAAGCAAGAGCAAAACAACTTGCCCAGCAGGAAGAAGACGTCCGTAAAAATCATGGTGTTGCCTTTATCCGCTTCAGCTTAAGCAAAAATGAAATTTATGGAGTTCCTTATCAATACGTTCAAGAAATTCTGCATCATACCCCTATGGCGCATCCTCCTTTCGCACCCAATTTTATTGCTGGAGTGCTCAACTGGCGTGGTACGTTAATAACAGTAGTTGATCTCCTCAAATTCTTCCATCCAAATCATTCGAATCACAAGCAGGATAATCAATTTATAATAGTTGTTCATGCAAATGATATAACCCTTGGGTTACTTGTTCATCGCGTCCAGGGCAGCGAGACTTATCTGCCAGGTCAATTAGCTGCTCCTCTATCCTCTGCAAGCGTAACCAATTCAGAATATATTCTGGGGATACATCATGCCGTCACAGCAATGATTAATATGGAAGCTTTTACATCAGGCTTAAGCCAAGAAATTAAAACGCGTTTATACAAGATAGGAGAGGGTCATGGAAACTAATGGGAATAAACGGGGCCTTGTTATCACAATACGTGCCCGTTTGATTATTGGCTTTATGAGCCTTAGCCTACCTGTAATCGTATTAATTATTCTCTTGTTACCTAAAATAAATGAGGTAGTTTATCTGAGTGAAAAAATTCGCAGTGAAAACTTACCCGAAATTCTTGATAGCCAAATCTATCAAACTCAAGACCTTCTCGAGCATTGGGCCATGACCGGCGACCCACATACTAAAGAACATTTGACGCGTCTATGGGACGATATCAATGAAGTCAGGGACCAGTGGGATCAAGTAATGCATGCGCTTGGGCACAAAAAATTACAGGAAAAATGGGATAATTTGCAAGAATTATATATCCCCCTTTACGATGTCCAAAAATCTATAATAAATGCCCCTAGAGATCCCAATAATTCCAATAATGTAGAAAACAGCAGGAACAAAACCAGGGAAGTCGAAAGCGCAATGATTGACATAATACTGGGTTCTTATTCCGAAGAAACAGGAAAGCGCTCAGGCGGCTTGTACGTAATTTTGGCAGAAGAAATTGAAAAAAATACGGATAAAATAAATCATAGCTTAAACTCTTTAAAGAAATACGCTTATGGGCTATTGATTTTGGCGATTATTTTAACCCTTATCGTTCCTTATGTGACCCAACAGTCTATAGCCCGTCCTGTTGATAATGCAATTAATATTGCTGAACGAATTGCCGCTGGTGAACGTAATATAGATATACAAATTCGAACCTCAGATAAATTGGGTAAACTCCTTCTATCGCTAAAAGCCATGCAAGAGGCGATTAAAAAAAATGAACAGATCCTGAGTCAAAAAGAAACAGAATCTCGCGAGTTATTTGAAAAACTAGTCAATTCATCGAAAAAATTTAGAGTGCATAGCAGTAAAGTTGCTGCAGGCGATCTTAGAGAGCGTCTTGAAATAGACAAAGAAGACATCTTACAAGATCTGGGTAAAGATTTAAATTCAATGACAGATGGACTTGCATCAATTACCAAAAAAATTAGTAAAGTCAGCAATGACATCGTCGCTATGGTTGGAACCGTACTCACTTCAGCAAATGAACAAGCAGAAGGAATTACCTCGCAAGCATCAGCTATAAATGAAATCAGTGCGTCATTGGAAGAAATCGATAAGAGTTCAAAACAAACTATGGCTAAAGCACAAACTCTGCGTGAAGTAGCAAAAAATACCTATGAGCAAGGAAAACTGGGAACAGAGTCCGTAGAACAAAGTATTCAGGGGATTAAAGCTTCAGAGGAAAAGATGACGCTTATTGCCCAAACCATTCTTGACTTAAGTAATCACACCCAACAAATTGGCGATATTACCTCCGTAGTAAACACTCTTGCACAACAATCAAAGATGTTGGCATTGAATGCATCGATTGAAGCATCCAAAGCAGGAGAAGCTGGAAAAGGTTTTGCTGCAGTGGCAACTGAAGTAAGAAACCTCGCTGAGCAATCAGAACAGTCAACCGTACAGGTACAAAAA
Organism: Legionella parisiensis; assembly: GCF_001467945.1. Classification (GTDB taxonomy): domain Bacteria; phylum Pseudomonadota; class Gammaproteobacteria; order Legionellales; family Legionellaceae; genus Legionella; species Legionella parisiensis. Next base: position 438,889 of record NZ_LNYQ01000012.1, on the reverse strand, counting down.
ATTCTCGAAGATATCCGCCGTACTACCGAAAAAGCAGTTACCGTTACAGAGGAAGGAGCTAAAACGCTTGATCTGGGGATTAAACTCGTTGAGAAAGCAGGTCATGTCATTCAAACTCTAAGTAAAATGATTAATGAAGCATCGATTTCAAGCCAGCATATTGAAGTAGCCATTCGTCAAGAAGCTGTTGGGATTGAACAAATCGTTGAGAGCATGAATGAAATTAATCGTACTACCTCAACTTTTTCCAGCGGCATAAAAGAGATGATGGCATTTATTCATAATTTGGATGATATTGCCAAACATCTAAAGGATGATGTGAATTTTTATAAAGTTTAGGAGCGTCCATATGACTCCAGACGATCATTTAAAAAAGCAATTGCTTGAAACATTTAGTACGGAACTTGAATCATTATCGACGCTCATCACCGATCATTTAAAAAAGATTGAGCGCGGCGAATCAAAGAGTGATTTAAATCAGCTGATGGAGGAGATTTCTCGCGCCGGACGAAATATTAAAGTACTCGCACTTTCTGTAGGTATTGATGAGCTGGGAAAAATTGCCGGATATGTTGAAAAATTGTTTGAACCTTCGCAAACAATATCACCCGAGCGCATTAATTTAACATTTCGTGCCATAGAGGAAATGCGTGAAACCCTTCATAATTTTATAGAAGAAAAGCCGCTTTCAGCTGAGCTTGATGCATTATTACAACAACTACAACACGCACTAAATCATGAAGAAGAAAAAAAAGAAGAAATTCAAACTATAGAGAAAAAACCAGCTTTATCTGAGCCTGTTGCTCCTGTAACACCTCCGGGTAATGTTGCGGATAATGAATTTATAAAAAAACTTATTGTAACATTCAAAGCAGAACTCCAAGAAAATTTAATCACGATCACAGATGGCTTGCTGCAGCTTGAAAAGGGAACTAAATCAGAACAAGGTTTCCAGAGTGTACTGGAGGAAATTTTTCGTGTCGCTCATAACATCAAAGGATCTGCTCGAGGCATAGGCGTTAATGATATTGGAGAGATAGCCCATCACATAGAAACTTTATTTGCAGCGGTCCAGAAAAAAAGTATTAAAATTTCTCCAGAGCTCATTAACCTGTGCCTGCAATCGATCGATTACATGAATGAAGCAATGCAGTGCTATACCGATCAAAAACCATTATCTTTTGATTTAGCAAACCATTTGCGACAACTGGAACACTACACCGAATCGCCTGCTCAAGAAATAACATCCACATTAGAACCAACAGTTGAATCATCACCGAAATCTGAAAAAACACCTAAGACTCAAGAAATACAGACCAAAACAAATGAATTTGAATCAATACGTGTCTCTTTGCAAAATTTAGATCGAGTTACAATCTATACTGAAGAAATCCAAAGCATTAAAATTGCTATTGAAGAATACTATTCCAAATTAACCAGGATGAATTTCAAAATAGCTCATCTGGTCCAATCCTGGAAGAAAGATAAAGTCAATTTCGATGCTTTTTCCCAACATGAAGTCGGCTCATTAACCGCTCTATTCTCCAGCAGTTTTGTTGAATTAGCAGAAATCAATAACTTAACTCATTTAATGCAAAGGGAGCTGCATACCTCTGTTAGCGAATTATCTATTTTGTTAAATGCACTACAAGATGAAATTCGTACTTTACGTCTTATACCGGTAACGACGCAATTACGTTATTTACCACGCATTGTCCGTGATTTGGCGCATGAGCTAAAGAAACCAGTCAATATCGAAATAAATAGTAATGACGTTAAAATGGATAAAATGATACTTGATGGTTTAAAAGATCCTATAGTACATCTGCTACGTAATGCAATCGATCATGGCATAGAAAATTCTGAGGCTCGTAAAGCTGCTGGCAAATCAGCGCAAGGAAATATTTCGGTCAATGTAAATCAAGAAGACAATCAGATTGTCTTTAAAATTATTGATGATGGCGGCGGAATTAAAACGGATGATTTGATTCGCACAGCACTGCAAAAAAACATCATCACTCAATCCGAGCTTGAAAATATGAAAAAAGCAGACCTCTATGAGCTTATTTTTCGTCCTGGTTTTTCTACTCGGGAAATTGCAACCGATATTTCTGGTCGAGGTGTAGGCCTGGATGTGGTGCGCTCCAATTTACTCCGTTTAAAAGGCCATGTCAGCGTTGAAAGCACCCCAGGAAAAGGAACCGTCTTTTTTCTGAGAGTTCCTCTTACATTAGCGACTGAACGTGGATTGATTGTTTCATGCAATAACCAAATATTCGTGCTTCTTACCAACTCTGTAGAAAGTGTCATGTTATTAAAGAAACATGAGGTTATAGCCGTGGAAGGAAGCCCTTCTGTTCTTGTCAAAGAACAACCAGTTTTGTTATGCTCCTTGTCTAAGGTACTCTATCTTGATGAAAAAAAACAAAATAGAACAGAACATATCTCTGTTGTAATCATCAAAAAAAATGAGGATCGTATTGCCTTACTTGTCGACGAAATTATTGGTGAAAGGGAAATTGTACTCAAACCGTTACAAGAACCCTTATCAAATATACCTTGTGTCATCGGAGCTACCTTGACAGGCAACAATCAAATTAATTTCGTATTAAACTCTTCAGAGATTATTAAAAGAATGCTGCTATAGTGAACTACTGCCCATGATAAAAATTTTAATTGTTGATGATTCACCAACAGAGGTTGCAATAATTCAACACATTATAGAGTCTGAAAAAGATATGGAAGTCATTGGGATCGCAAAAAATGGCAAGGAAGCCATTGAATTAACTGAAAAGTTAAAACCCGATCTCATTACCATGGATATTCAAATGCCCATCATGGATGGGCTTGAGGCTACACGTCTTATTATGGCTCAAAATCCCACACCAATTATCGTGATCAGTTCTCTGGTGAATGATGAATCACTCCATGCTACATTCCATATTCTTGAGGCAGGAGCATTAACTGCTTTGGCCAAGCCCGTAAATGTATTTTCCCCCTCTTTTGAGGAAAGCAGACAGCACATCATTGACACTCTACGCAGCCTTTCTGATATTCGTGTTATTAAAAAACCTTTGAAAAACCATTTAATTTTTGACGAAAGTAAAAAGCATAAAACAGAAGCGGTCAATACAACACATTATGAGATCATAGCGATGGGAGCCTCCGTTGGGGGGCCTATGGCATTGCATACTATCCTCTCGCGGTTAGCTCCTGATTTTCCTGTACCAATCCTGATTGTCCAACACATGAGCCGTGGCTTTATTCGCGGATTTGCACAATGGCTTGAAGAGAATATAAGCCTTACCGTGAAGAATGCAGTAGATCATGAACCATTACAAAAAGGAACGGTATATATAGCACCTGAACATCAACATATGGTAGTTGAACGTGTTCATGAACACTTAATCTGTAAATTAGTTGATGGGGCCCCTGTTTCCGGTTTTTGTCCTTCGATTACCCGATTACTTCAATCAGTCGCCAAAGTTTGCGGGAAAAAAGCCATTGGCATTTTATTAACTGGAATGAGTGATGATGGTGCGGAGGGTTTATTGGAGTTAAAAGAAGCTCAAGGACATACCTTGATTCAAGACCAGGAAAGCTCCATAGTTTTTGGGATGGGTGCTGTTGCTCAATCATTGAATGCTGTAGATCAAGTCATTGAGTTGGAGCAAATTGCCAGTTATTTAACAAAAATTTGTACCAGCGAAGATGAGTAACTCATTTATGGAAAAAGAAAATCCCGTTGTCCTGATTGTAGATGATAGCGCCACTATGCGTTTAATCACCTGCGATACATTGACTAAAGTTGGTTTTAATGTCATTCAGGCAGAACATGGTGAGGCTGCATTATCACTACTGAAAACCACTAAACCTGATGCTATTTTGTTGGATGTGGAGATGCCTGGCCTCAATGGTTTTGAAGTATGTGCAAAGATTCGAAAATTACCGGATTTTCGTTATCTCCCAATTATGATGGTTACCGGTTTAGAGGACTATGAATCAGTTAATAAGGCTTTTCAGGTTGGAGCTACCGACTTTACTACCAAACCCATTAATCCAACCCTGTTAGGATATCGCGTCCGTTATATGGTACGCACTAATTCTTATTTTCAGGATTTACAGATTGCGGAACAAAAGGTCAGAGCTCTAAACGAAGAACTTATCAATAAGCTGGTCGAAATACAGCAAAATGCAATTGCAGTAGCTCGTTTTGTACCCCAAGATTTTCTGAGGGTGCTTAATCGTAAGAATATTTCCGATATTAAACTCGGTGATTGTGTTGAAAAAGTAATGACCGTTCTCTTTTTAGACATAAAATCATTTACTACGATGGCCGAACGCTTATCTCCCGTTGAAATCTTCAATCTTTTCAATACCCTCATGAGTTATTTGGATCCGGCCATTCTTAAAAATTCGGGTCTTATTGATAAATATATTGGTGATGCCATTATGGCATTGTTTAATAGTGCAGATGATGCCGTAGGTGCGGCATTGGATATGTTAGATGCCCTTGAGGCTTTTAATGCCACACGAATAAGCGATAACCTCCCACCAATTAGTGTAGGAATTGGTATAAACACGGGTAATTTGATTGTTGGAACTGTTGGTTTTGAAAAGCGTATGGATTGTAGTGTAATTAGTGATGCGGTCAATATCGCTTCTCGGCTTGAAACATTAACTCGAAGTTTTGATATCGAGCTCATCATTGGTGAGGAAACCTATGAACAATTAAAACAAAAAGATCAATACGATCTGCGCTTCTTAGGTTTGACAACAGTAAAAGGCAAAACTTTACCCATAAAAATTTATGAAGTCTTTAATCATAATCCTTCAGTGGAAGTGCAATTTAAAAAAGATTCTGCCTCTATTTTTACCGCCGCATTAGAACATTTTGAGGCAAAACAATTTGACGAAGCCTCAAGTCTTTTTGAGCAAATTATAATAAGTAATCCCAATGATTTACCTGCAAAATATTTTCTGCAGCAATGCAAGGATAAGATGAGTTAAAAACCTAGACTGAGTGAAACAAAACCCGGGAGTACTGTATCACCAAGCAAGTATCCCGGCCTAGGAGCCCCTGAGCCTTGTGCTTTTGTACCATCTTGTCCATAACCTATTTCTGATTCCAACTTGTTTGAATGTTGTTTTTTTTTGCCAAATCTAAATCAATTAAACAAATCTTGATGAGGAATCATTAAGCGATCGTATACAAAGAAAGTAGGACCCTTGCCTAAAGCAATTCGAATCAATAATCTTGGCTAATCCTATTAAATAACACTAAATTCATTATTTTTAACCCAATTATTGCGACGTGATTTTACCATAACCTTAACTCAACGTGAGAATTGAGGTTGCTATAGTAACCACCTGATATTTAGGCTATTATTGGTTTTTTATATTGGAACATTTTTTACCATGCATAGTGCTATCGTCATTCCTGCCCGTTATGCTTCAACTCGTTTACCAGGAAAGCCTCTGGCAATGATTCATGGTCAAACCATGTTACAACGCGTGGTTTGTTTATCACGTGCTGCTGCTGAAGGATTAAAAAATGTTTCTGTAGTTGTTGCAACCGATGATGAGCGAATTGTCCAACATTGCAATGAAATGGGCGTTACCTCAATAATGACCTCACCAGGAGCCCCCAGCGGAACGGATCGTGTCGCCGAAGCAATACGCTCTATGAACAATAAGCCAGATTTCATTTTAAACATGCAAGGCGATGCCCCTTTGACACCGCCGGATTTTTTACGTGCATTAATTGATGCTTTTGCTGCCTCTCCTTGCGATGCAGTAACCCCTGTAACCCAGTTAACCTGGAAACAACTGGATGTGCTTCGTCAAAATAAGCTGACTACCCCCTTTAGTGGTACTACGGCCGTATTCAATGAAAAAACAGGCAATGCTTTTTGGTTCAGCAAAAATATTATGCCGGCCATTCGCAAAGAGGATGAATTACGCCAGAAAAGTGATAAAAGCCCTGTATTTCGTCATATTGGTTTATATGGTTATTCACTGGACATGCTCGAAAAATACATTACCCTCCCAGAGAGCACATTTGAAAAAATGGAGGGATTAGAGCAGCTACGCATTCTGGAAAACGGTTATACCCTTCGTTGTATTCCTGTTGACTATAAAGGCCGAGCCAGTATGTCGGGTATTGATAGTCCGGAAGATGTAGTTCGTGCTGAAGCGTTGATTGCCCAATACGGTGAATTATTAGAGAGTATGTAACGATGACAACGCGATTACTTGTTGCACGCCATGGGAATACTTTTGCTCCTGGTGACGTAGTTAGAAGAGTAGGAACCACTGATTTGCCCTTAGTCGATAGTGGCTTGCATCAAGGACGGATGCTAGGTATCTATCTGCAAAAGAATGATCTTATTCCTGATGTCATCTTTACATCGAAGCTCAAGCGAGCCATACAAACTGCAGAACAAGCACAAAGTGCTATGGGAATCAATTTACCTATTGAAGCACTGGCTATCTTCAATGAGATTGATTATGGACCTGATGAAAATCAACCTGAAGAACGTGTCGTTGCGCGCATTGGCAAAGAAGCAATGAATGCCTGGGAAACACATGCGATAGTACCTGCAGGTTGGCAGGTAGATCCTGCAGCGCTTATTAATAATTGGATGGATTTTTCTACTCGTCTGCGTAAAGAGTACCCTGGAAAAATAGGTCTGGTAGTCACAAGTAATGGGATTGCCCGCTTTTCACCTTATTTGACAGGAGATTTCGCAACATTCAGCACCCAATACGGGATCAAAATCGCTACAGGAGCATTGTGTGTCTTTGAAAACGAGGAGCCTTCTGGGCTATGGCATTGCCGTGCATGGAATGTGAGGCCAAATCTAGACGTGTAATATTTATTGAATCGCACGCTGGGTCGATTCAAGTGAATGGCTGGGTGGATGCCTGGCAATCGGCTTCATGGGGGCAGCAATTATCCTAAGCTGCTGTAAATCAAATATAAATGTGCTCTCAAAAATATATTTATCTGCCATCACCGTGTAGGGAGTAGATGAAATTAAGATTTCTGGATGCAGATATAACTGCCCTAAAAAATGATACAACACTTAAATGTTTATAAATATACTCCCTACGTAGCCGGCTTTATGCGCGGTACATAGGGGCATTTATACTACGATGCTTCTGATTTATTACACGTTATCAAAATAGTTTTTTAACGTTTGCTGCACATCGAAATTGAGCTCGCCGGAATTAGGATCGACCGCACTTACCGTATCACCAAGATAACCAACTGCCCAGAAGAAAATGTTATTTGTTTCCATATTAGCCTGTAAATAAGGCATTAGCGAATTAGTAAAAAACGCTTTTCCTTTTGCAGTTTTCCATGATGCTTCACCAAGCACAACAGGATAGCCAGCTTTATATAAAAAACCCCATGACCAGTCGAAACGCAATTGACTTGGCATCCCGGGCGCAGTTTCCCAACCAGCAACCTCAGCAGGGTATACATGCGGCGAAAAAACCAAATGACTGTTTTGGGCCTGTTCATCTCCCAATAACCATTGTAACGCAGGTTGATTAATCCCTTGACTGATCAACTGATTCTTAAATTTATCTTTATCAAATACGGCAATTCCGTTTTTAGCCTGTTTATCATTCAGTAAAGGTTTGAAGTCCTCTCCCCAATTCCCTTTAAAAAACATACGCTCTAAATTGCCGCATAAAGAGGGATCAGGAGAATGGCTGTATCCGTTGTCATTTACGACTTGAGATTTAGGAACACAAATTACCGGGTTATTCGCATCATCACTTCCTGAATCAGGACCCTCTACAAATAACAGTAATTTAGGATTGTTTTTCTGCACTGCATTAGCAGCAGTTGCTATAACTTTTGTCCAAGGTACTTGGGAGTCATGTGCTTTAAACCAATTCAAACGATAAGGTTCGTTAAAAATATCAATGCCCAGTACATTATCTAAATTGCGATTTTTAATTTCTGTAGCTAAAAGAGAAATATCATTTCCATATTGTTGCATATCATAAACAGTACCATCTCGCATCGCATCACCATAGCCATGACGATGATGGATATCAATCATTACTTTGATATTTTTCTTTTTTAATTCTTGCAATACTATCCAAAACGCTTGTTTCGGACTAACTGCTTTTTCGCAAGCAGTACCATTACCTTGCCATGTTTTACAAAAGATACCATTACCTGCACCAGGAGAAGATTTGTCAGAAAGCCACTTATTCAAGTCAACCTCATGTTGATCATCATACAAAACCTCAGGTTGAATAGGCAATCGCAAGGTTTTGAAACTTACTGATGAGTTTTTATCCACTCCTGAACTGGGAAAATCCCATGGATGACTGATCAAATCCATCATTCCATAGGCTCTTGGGTTGGCACTCAAAGATGGAATTGCATAAAATGGATTGCTCTGTAAACCTTGAAAAACATTCGTATCCTGAAATCCAGACCAGGATAGGCCATCTATATGGACAATCTGCCCTTTATCATTGTAAATTTTACTTTCTCGGGTTTGGTAGGAGTGGGCATCCAATGCAAGTATTAACAATAACCAACATCCTAATAGTCTCATTTTTTTCATTCATATACCTCATAAAACATAGACAACGTTCAAAAGCGGGAGTTATTTAACCACTCATGAATGACTTCAGGCTAAATATTGAATGAATTTTACAAAAATATAACAAATCAGGTGATTTAATTGGCGCAAAAAACAAACATCATAGTGGCCTGGGCGAAGCGTAACCTGAGGTTTGTAATCTCGAATTCCCAGGTTACAATAAACTAAATAAAAATCACTATCCTACGCTTGAAAAGCGACGATCATTTTCATGAATTGATCTTTTAACCAACTCATCCATATCCTCATTGGGTTCGCAGGGTTGATAAACAACTTTTAAGGGGGAAACATCCACAGTTGATTTGGAACTATCATTTCGCAAATAACCATCAAGGTTTCTAAAAGTAAGGTATTTATCTGTAGCAAACTCTTGGCATTGAGCCATGGTTTCATCTTGGCATATTGAAAATTTAATTAAATGTTCCACATGAAACGGTTCACGGCTTTTTGAAAATACATATTGCATATCGTACAGAACGCTATCAGCACCAGCACAAAAATAAGAACCGGATTGAAATTTATTATTCTCAAATACATCACTACGAATGAAACGGCCTTCTCCAGGTTGCAAGCCAGCAAGAGACACTTTGTGAGTTGCTATTTCTTTAGGATTGTCTGCAAAAGCATAACCAGTTAAAACCATACCCAATAGTAATGAGGTTATTTTCATCATTCTGTTTTAACTCCTAATGTGAAATAAATATTCCTGTAATGGCTATTATCCCTAATCCATTGCAAAGAACAATAAAAGTAAGAAAGTATCTAAATAAATTGATAACTCTAATTAATTTCAGTCCGACATTATACCCTATTTCATACGAATAGTGTAAAAATTTATAAATTAATTCTCATTTTGAGCGAAAAAATTCTTATAATTCAACATCTATCTTAAAAATAGCTTTTCTTTTCCAATCAAATAGCGCGTTTTTTTGATCCAATTGTTTTTTTTATTAACTACATTTCAATTATTTGTTATGCTTGCCTGCCTAAAAAATAAATTTACTTTTTTACTTAATGACTAAAAGTTTAACTAAAGAATTCAGAGCTTCATTAATATATTATTTGCTCAACCCCTATGATGTGACGAATAAAAAATCACTGACAGAATCTGCTTTTGCAATATATAAACATGTGGTGAGTCAATATGGTATGGAGCCCGATAAATTCATGGTTCATATCGATGAAATGGTCGGGAGCGCGGTTCGTGGAATTAGAGTACATCCTTACCTCGGTGAAATACTCGATTCGTTTAATCGTCAATTAAGTCGCACAGAGAATGCAACAGCCCAAGCATTTCATGTGCTTACGCTCACCTATCATTTATATTTAAAAAATAATTTAGTTTCTCCGGAAAAAACTGCTCAAGAGCAATTAGTAAAGCTACGCGCAGCGACTCAACAATTATCCGGAGCCAACCCTTATGCTGAAAAATTAGAAAGTGCCCTGGAACAACTGACACGATTAGTTAATGAACATTTTAAATTATCCGCTAAGATACAATTTCAACAGCATGAAGAATTTGAAAAAAAGCTAGGAGAGGTATGTTCTGAATATAAAAATGCCATCGAAAATGATGCCTTCGTTAAATCTGCTTTTTACAGTTTTCTTGCAGCAATCCTCAACATCTTTAGTTTGACAGATTCTGCTAAAACCTACCAAAGAAAGAGCATGTTTTTTCAAGAGGTTTCTCATACATCACAAAATACATTGTCAAACTTTAATATTCCATGTATTGAAGTTGAAAGTATTCATGACGAATTAGAATACTCAATGGCAAGCTCCAATTTGCGGTAGCAGTTTAAACCCATTCTATTCAATTAAGAGCTTACGGCACAAAAGCCTGATGCCCGAGGTTTATCCTGTAACTCATCTAATTTTTGCTCGATACACTTTTTCATAGCAGCTACAGTATCTGTTTCTCCGTAAACACCTCTGATTTTTTTTATTATCCACATTTCCGAGCGAAGCTCTTTAATAAACTTTAAATGTCCAGCAGGTTCTTTTTCTTTTAACTCATCCCTTAATTGCAACAGTTCTTCCTCGCTTAAATGTGCTTTCTCCAGCAATTTTAAAGCATAAGCTTTATCTTGCTTTAAAGTTCGCAGAGGTTCTTTACGCATTATCTCGAGATAGAGTTTATAGTCTGCTAGCGTACGAATAGTCGGAATCAGGATTGACATGGAACTGGTTTCCTGCGCTTGAGCAAGAATCGACTCATATTTATCTGAAGATAAACCTTGCTTTGCCTTATGCTGATGCAAATCACAAATCACATCGGCATAATATACTTTCATTCGAATGTAATAAGGCCCCAATCCTGACTTTGCAACTCCTGGACTTCCTAGTTTCCTGGTATATTTTTCAAAATTCTCAATTGCAAAATCCAACGCGGTCTTTCCTTCATCGTCTTTTTTATTCAGCATATACTTAAAATATTTTGGTGTTTCATAACAACGATAACTTTGCGTTTGGATTGCAGCATGTAGTGCTGGCGTATCTTTTGCGCATACCGCCTGAATTGATTTCAACATCTGACTTGCTTCCAACTGATATCGCCTTATTTCATTGGGAGAACAGTTTATTGCGATACAATGTTGCTTCAACTCGGTAAGAATTGATTCACTTGCCTCTGCAAAATGATCTTGCAAAAACTCTCTAAATTTAGGTATTGCTAAAAGCGCTACACGCAATTCGGCCATCTTGGAGGAGGCTGCTCGTTGCACAATAGTCAAAGTACTTTCAGTTTCAGGATCAGTCCCCACTTCATCTAGAGGCTGGTGCAGACATTTGGAAATGAAACCTTGCGGCATCACTGTTTGCTTTAAAAAGCGCCTCCACTTTGCTTGCTGAAATTCAGAATCATTCTTTAAGGACTTATAAGCCCCCCTATCTTCTTCACTATGGTAGGCTTTAGTACCTGTTGAAATAATAGCTTTTTTTGTCGGCCAATAATGATTTCCTGAGTCTTGCAGATCAGGAAATCCAAGCAAGTCGCGAGTAGTAATACGAAATTTGTCACTGGAATAGCGAAGATTGGCAAGACGAGCACCACGTGCAGCCATAATTTTATCACTGAACATCAAATCATGATCTATTTTAAAAAAATGAAAGTGGGGACGTTCATTTTCATAGGTCACATAATAACCAATATTGCCCTTGTGTAAATCATCTTCTTCTAGCCCATACGCTGTAGTAAACACGTCAGCCAAGGAATCCATATCAATATCAACAAGACCAAGTTTTTTTTGTTCCAAAAGCCTTGCAAAGAAATTTTGTGGTAATTTATCCAGAAAATTAACTGCCTCACCGACGTCATAGGTAGCTATTTCTTCTTCTTGCCGGATATTTTCCGCCTTGGTTGCAGGCTCTTCACATTTTCTTTTCAGCTTTTCTCCTTCAAAAATAACGCGAAGAAGATCAGGCATCAGTTCTAAAGTGCCTTTTAATCCTTGTGGAATTTTTTGAACATTAAATTGGGTTATGCCTTCGTCTAATTGCTCATTACAAAGTATGATTGCAATAGCAAGATTTTTGGGATCTATATTTTTAAAATGATATTCTTCCAGCCTTTTTCGTTCATCCCAATATTCTTTCAATCTTCCCTCATAAACTTCCTCCAGTTTCTGTCGTTTATCGTCTTGATGCACCCTTTTTAAAGCTATGGCTTCCCATTTATTTTTAACGGTAGCTTTTTTTTCAATTGGTTTATGCCCTTTTATCCATTGCGCAAATTCCTCTTCACTAACCTCACCATTCGGCAATAAACCGGGTGCTTTCATAAAAACGATGTTTTTGTCCTTTTTACGAAGACGTAATAATGCATGGGCTGCATGCTCAGAACACACACCGACGATTTTACCTTGATAATTCGTTACTATGTCTTGTCTTAAAGCGTGGTGGGGCGCAGAGTACGCATTGGCAACTGCGGTAAAACAAGCCTCCAGTTTAGATGCCTCTTGTCCCTTTACCCCAGGATGTTTATTTTTTTTAAAAATAACATGCCGAGCATGGCCTGTTTTATCATAAGCAATCGTCTTTAAATGGATTTCATGAGCACTTTCTTTGACTCCTAGGAAGCTAAAACCAAAAATGTTGGATAATCTCATGATTTTTATTGCCACAATAATAAACTTTATGATCTAATTATACACATCGAATATTATTCTTTGCTTAACTGTTGAGCCCTATTAATGGTCAACTAGTCACCATAATGATAAGTAGATAAATAACTAATTGATTTTAGGATAAAAAAACTTTGCTATTAAAAAAAAATGAGTTATAACTCTCTTACCTGAATCATGGAATGACAGGGATATAAGATGGGGCAGCATGATGCTGAATATTATTTTTTCATGGAGTGAGAAAATGAACAGTAAAGTATTTTCGCAGCGCTTCAATCGCGAGTTGGCTTCATTGGGCTTTCCAGAAGAGCTAACTGAGAAAATCAAAGCGGTATCTAAAGTATTTGGTGTTTCACGTCATTTAGCAAACTCTTTAATTTTCGGTCACATACTTCCAGTAACTGAACAACTCAATAAGATTGCCGAAATTTTAGAAGTTTGTCCGCAATGGTTAGGTGGGGCAACTGACCGAAAAAAAACTTATCCAACCCGTGAAACAGCAGATAGTGTATAATAGTTAAAGTTGAGATAATTATTATATGTTGTAAAATGCTGTATCTGACTCTAATTATCGATTATCAGATACAGCAGAACATGTATCTATTTTCATCATAAAAAGCCCTTATTCGCGGATTACTACCATCATGGAATGCTTAAGTTTTTGTATTGCCAAATCAATTGATTTAACGCGCGTCGACAATTATTTTAAAAATGCTGCGACTGATTTTACTTCATTGAAAACCCGAGATGTCCTTAAGTTAAGCCTGAATCATAACAAAGATCATACCATATTCATTTTTAAAAATGGCACAGTGGTTTCCTGGGGGATCAAACGGTATAAAATTAATGATTACCTTAATACCATCAAACTTTTGATAGATAAACCCGTAGCCCTTTTGGTACATGATGAGTTTCATTATCAGCTTGATAATAAAACGACCATAGAACCCCATGATTTTTTCGATGTAGACTGCTTGACCATAGAAGACGAAAGTGACGAGCTCAAACTCAGTTTATCTTATGGGTTTTCTCAATCAGTCAAGTTACAATATTTTGAAACCATTATTGATGCGCTTATTGATAAATACAATCCTATAATCCAAAAACTTTCACATACAGGCGAGATGGAAATTAGCCGTACTCAAATACAGCAGATTATTGGAGAAATCCTTGGAGCAAAAAGCGAAATGAATTTAATTAGTAATTTCCTTTATCATCCAAAATATTTTTGGCAGCATCCAACCTTAGAAGAGCACTTCACGATGTTGGAGCGTTACCTACATATTCAAAGACGAGTCAATGCCATTAATCATCGTCTGGATACTCTTAATGAAATCTTTGATATGTTTAATGGTTACTTGGACAATCGACATGGCCATAATTTAGAGATTATCATCATCGTATTAATTATTTTGGAAATTGTTGTCGCTGTTTTAAACTTGCATTTTTAATAATTCATTTTAATAATGAGCAAATTAACATAAAACAAGCTATTCTTTAAAAAAACAAATAATATTTATTAATATCCATTATGCTTAGTAAAACTACCCAACTCAATGAAGAACAGCTCAAAGAACTAGAAGAATTAAAAGCTGTCTGCAAAAAGAAAGATGGCAGCGTACCTAATTCTTATACCCACCTACTCATTCAAAAAAGAAATTTACCTACAGTCTTGAGATATCACGAGAAACAAAAACTAGTCGGTTTTTTAAGTGTTTTTTTCTTTTATGAGGATGCAGTTGAAATTTCACTGATTGTTCATCCAGATTATCGCCGGAAAGGTATTGCAAAAAAAATGCTACGCAATATTTTACCCCTGATCAAAGAGCAAGGCTATTTTAGATTGATTTTTTCTAGTCCTTATCTTTTGAATAGTCAATGGCTACCTGAGCTTGGTTTTTCTTACATGCATAGTGAATACTATATGGAGCGACATGATTTAACTCCCTTACTGGACTACAAAAAAAATCTGACGTATCGCACTGCAACAGAAAATGATATTCCGCTGCTTTGTATTCTGGATGAGGCATGTTTTTTTAAAACGGAAACAGAATTAGTTCCACGCTTTGAACACATATTAAGTGATAGAACCTATCAAATAATATTGGCATTTGAGGACAATCATCTTGTAGGAAAAGCGCATATACGCTGGGAAAAAAATGGGGCAACACTTTCTGATATCGCAGTTTTGCCAATCCGACAGGGGAAAGGTTTGGGAACAGCATTGATTTCATACTGTATTAATCATGCCTTAAGTGAAGGCAAACCTCACCTCAATCTTGATGTAGAAACACATAATCAAAAAGCACTTAACCTATATACTCGGCTTGGTTTTCTAACTGAAAATTCGTGTGATTACTGGAAAGTTGATTTCTTCGAATTACAAAAACGAGTGATCGCAAAAAAAAGGCGTTAATTTGCTTACCTGAAGTCCAACCTTATATGCCCGACATATATATTCAAGTGCAAAAAGTATGCTCTGAGGTACATTTAGAAAATTTGGTTATATCAACTGCCTTAGGTCGCTCTTTTTTTGTAAAATAAAACCTGTTCATATAGAGCTTGACAGAATTTAAACCGCCACTTTATATTGTCCTAAAACTGAAACAACTATTTGCTGCAATTGATTAGTCTTCAACTTGCATAGAAGGTTTCATACTAAAAATAAAAAGGATCATAATGAAAAAAAGGGTTGTTATAACCGGCATGGAAATAACCTCTTCCATAGGAACAGGCTTAAGCAAATTCTGGGAGGCTGCAAAACAGGGACAATGCGGAATAAAACGCATTCAAAGTTATGACCCTTCATTGTATCCTACCCAAATAGCAGGCGAAGTTACTGATTTCTCCCTTGAACATCTTCCTGAGTTTAATAAGAATAAACGCTATCCACGCGTTGCTCAATTCGCGCTCTACTGCACACATCATGCAATAGAACAATCCAAACTCACCCCCCATGAACTTAGCAAAGCAGGGACTTTCATTGGCACCGGGATGGGAGGATATCCCGAATCAGAAGCAAGCTATAAATTCTTCTTCACTGAAACTTGGAAAAAAATGCAGGCCCTGTCAGTGATCAGAGGAATGTCCAATTCCATTGCTAATTTTGTCGCCATAGCATTCGGCTTAAGCGGTCCAAATTCCACTATTTCTAATGCATGTGTTTCATCGGCCGATGCCATAGGGGCAGCTTACCAGCAAATCGCTAACGGCAGAATTTCCACTGCAATCTGCGGAGGTACTGAAGCACCACTTTGGGAATCAATGATGTCTGCGTGGTGTAAATTAAAGGTGATGTCCACTAATAATGAACAACCAACAAAAGCCTGTCGCCCATTTGACCTGAATCGTGAAGGGATGGTAATGGCAGAAGGTGCTGGAGTTTTAATTCTTGAAGAATTACATCAAGCCAGAGCTCGAGGAGCTAATATTTTTGCAGAGATTATTGGTTTTGGCGCCAGCTGTGACGCATTTCATATTACCGCACCCTCTTCAGAAGGACAGCAACGTGCGATACAAGGCGCATTAGATGATGCAAAATTATCACCGCGAGATATTCAGTATCTCAAAGCGCATGGGACTGGAACACCATTAAATGATATGGTCGAAACACAAACAATTAAATCACTATTTGGTGAAAGAGCCTATGAGATCCCAATTACGGCACAAAAATCAATGATTGGGCATGCAATAGGTGCATCTGGTGTCATGGAGGTCATTTCCACATCTCTAAGTCTACAACATGATTTGTTATTACCTACAATTAATTTAGAAACTCCAGATCCTTCCTGTGACTTGGATTATGTAGCTAATGAAGCCCGTAAAAAGGCTATTGATATCGTATTGTCCAATCACTTCGCTTTTGGAGGCGCCAACGTTGCTTTGATCTTACGTAGATATATAAAATAAAAATAGCAGCCTGACTGCTTGCAGCCAGGATCTAATGACTTGATAAGTTATTCGGCTCAAATTAAGTGCTTTTGCCGGCTGCAAACAGCAGGACACCCAGTTGTTAAGACTGAAGTCTCCCAAAACCCCATGGTGAGGAGTTAGCCGCACTCGGATTTTTTTAAAACATATAGCTTAAGCTAAACAATATCTCGGTAGTGTAAATATGGGGTGTGCCGGGACCTTTACTCAACGTACCGCCATCGTCCCCCAAACGGTGTTTACCCCAATCTGCAAATTCAGCCCCAACACCTACCTGCCAATTCGGGGTTAGTATTTTTTGTACCCCAAGCCCCAGAGTGTATGAAAAAGCAAGCGTACTTGAGGTTTCAAACCAGAACGCTGGAAAAAGGACAGGATCAATTGTAGAGGGAACCCAGTTATGAGCATGGTTCCAACCAGCTCCAAAACTACCACTTAAATAAGGCTGGAGGGTTTGAAAGCCACAGGCAATAAGCTTTCCTTTAAACTCTGCGCGTACATGGCTCACGCTATACTGGTAGGTATACACATCAGGAAGGCCATTTACATTAATTGTTCCTGAAAAATTGACGTCACTCGCAGCTGCTACTCCAAGTCCAAACTGGGCGATAAAGCTGCTTGCGCCAATAAAACGCTGCAACCCGAAAAATAATTCGCCAGTACCTAACCAATCGGATTTCGAATCAGCAAGATAAAGGTTGTACTGTGGTGGCGGAAAAGGATAGAGATATTGATCTTTCCCTGGATTAGACCATGCAGGCCCTCCGCTTACAGTAATAATTGATGACCAAACCTGAGGTACAACAGGAGCAAATGGGTCATCGGTAGCATATACTTTTACTGCAAACAGTCCGCAAAATCCTAAGGCTACTATTATTTTTTTCAACATACCTATCCCATTGATTTTTAATTATGAAATCCAAAGTCTTCAGGCTAATTTTATACCGTATTTAGACTTACTTTTCTATACTTCACGTGTCGTTGACATTTATCATCTATATACTTTAATTTTCGTCTTAACGCATAACTGATTCATGATGATGAAAAAATATACTTATCACTCAAAAAAAACCTTTTTTGTTATTAAATATATTTAGGAATGCAAATGAAAACGAAACTTGGTCTCTTTGGCTCAAACATTGAACTGAAAGAAATGGGGACTCAAAAAGAAAATATGATCCCATCATTCAAAATTATTTTCGTAGGAGACGTTTGTGGTAAAACCTCTCTATTAAAAACGCTTACCTCGGGAAAATACCCCACTAATATTAGGGCTACATCAGGTGCGGATTTTTATCATAAATTGATTGAATTTCATGAAAGTAAAATAAATCTTCACATATGGGATATTCCTGGAGGAGCACGTTATGGAAATCTATGCCGACTTTATTTTAAAGAGACAGACATTGCAATTATAGGTTTTGATTTGACCAGTAAAGCAACGTTTCAAGGTGCCATGAAATGGCTGGAAGAAATTAATCATCATCTGGACAGGAACCGCTTGGGAAAAATTATTTTAGTTGGGCTAAGAAGCGATGCAGAACCTGATAGAGAATTAGATGTTAAAGATCTGAGTCGCTTTGTTAAAGACAACAATTTATTTTACATGACCGCAAGTGCAAAAGCAGGCGAAAATATGGAAGAGTTATTCATGCAAGCAGTTACATTAAAAATGGAGTCATCATATCTTAAAGAAGAACCATTAATGGCGCCTCAAGTTGACTATTATCAATCGGACAATAAATGTACTATTTTATAGATACTGAATCAAAACGCTTTGCCGATGTTATCAGTCCTCATACCCGTCAGAGATACTTTTAACCCTTCTTTTATACAGACTCCAAGCAAAAAAATGAAGCCATTTAAAACATAGCTTTGGAGGTTTCTTGGGTATATAATCAGCTATTTTATAAAAAAAGGCCAATAAATGAGTTATTCACTAGGTGATATAGCAAATAAGGTACAGGGGGTAGTCATAGGGGATGACTCAATAAAAATTTCGTTCTTATCACCTATTGATGAGATTATGCCAGGAAGCCTGGTGTTTGCTGACAGTAATGAAAAGGTAAAAGTAGCAGAGGCATCGCAAGCAGCTGCCGTATTAGTCAATGAACAAACTTCGGTTTCAAAAAAGCCAATCATACAGGTAAAACATCCATTCAAAGCCTTTATTACTCTGATGCATTTTTTCAATCCTCCGCAAAAAACCATCCCTAATATTCATCCTACCGCAGTCATTGGCGAAGGAGTGGTATTAGGGCAGGAAGTATTTATAGGACCTTA
Organism: Legionella parisiensis; assembly: GCF_001467945.1. Lineage (GTDB taxonomy): Bacteria > Pseudomonadota > Gammaproteobacteria > Legionellales > Legionellaceae > Legionella > Legionella parisiensis. Next base: position 419,919 of record NZ_LNYQ01000012.1, on the reverse strand, counting down.
TGTGGTGATTGAAGCAGGCAGTAGTATTGGCGATAACTGTATCCTAAAAAGCCATGTTCATATTGGCCGTGAAGTGGCTGTTGGAGATAATACTACCATCCATCCCCATGTTGCAGTGTACGATAAGTGTCAAATTGGTTCCCGAGTTATAATTCATGCCTCTACAGTTATTGGCTCCGATGGTTTTGGTTACACCTTTGTTGATGGAAAACATCTCAAAGTCCCTCATGTTGGATGTGTCATTATTGAGGATGATGTAGAAATAGGTGCAAATACCGCTATAGATCGTGCCACAATGGGAGCAACTGTTGTTGGTGAAGGGACTAAAATTGATAACCTCGTCCAAGTAGCGCATTCTGTAAAATTAGGTAAACATAACATTTTATGTGGTTTTACTGGCATCGCAGGAAGTACTACCTCAGGCAATCATGTTATTTTTGCTGCCAATGTTGGGGTCAGTGATCACGTGCGCATTGATGATGGTGTGGTGTTAGGCGCTCGCACAGGAGTGCCGCCGAACAAACATCTGAAAGAAGGGAACATTTATTTAGGAAATCCGGCTCGTCCTAAAGATCTTGCGATTCAGCACGAACTCAGTGTCAATCGAATTCCTTTAATCCGTAAAAACATTAAGACTCTAACCGAACAAGTCGAATTATTGAAAAAACAACTTGCCAAAGAAGAGGCAGAATAACTATGACCCCCCCCTTGATTCTCATTGACGGCTCATCCTATTTTTTTCGTGCATTTCATGCATTACCACCTTTGACTAATTCAAAAGGACAACCCACAGGAGCCATCTATGGGGTGGCCAATATGATTAAAAAGCTCATCAAAGATTATCAGCCAGAGGAGCTGGCGGTAGTCTTTGATGCCAAGGGAAAAACCTTCAGGGATGAATGGTACCCAGAGTATAAAGCGCATAGACCACCTATGCCCCAAGAACTAAGTACTCAATTTGCGCCCTTAATCCAGCTTCTGGAATCTATGGGACTTCCCATACTGATTATTGAGGGAGTCGAAGCAGACGATGTAATCGGTACCTTGGCAAGGCAGGCTACTGAACAGGGAATCTCTGTAGTGGTCTCTACAGGTGACAAAGATATGGCGCAACTCGTCAATGAACATATAACGTTAATCAATACCATGAGTAATACTATCTTGGATATTGAAGGCGTCCAGGATAAATTTGGGGTAAAACCTTCACAAGTCATTGATTATCTTACGCTTATTGGGGATAGTGTCGATAATATTCCGGGGGTCACTAAATGTGGGCCCAAAACAGCAGTCAAATGGCTTACGGAATATCAAACTCTCGATAATCTGATTCAGCATGCAGATGAGATTGGTGGCAAAATTGGGGAGTATTTGCGTGCAAGTATCCCACAACTGCCATTATCCCAAAAATTGGTAACGATCAAAACTGATGTTGATTTACCCTTAAGCTGGGGCGAATTAAAACCTAATCCAATGAATAAAGGACGACTCATTGAATTATCCCGTGAGTTTGAATTTAAAAACTGGCTTAAAGAACTTTTGGGGGAAGAAGGAAGTGCCTCTGCAAGTCAGTCCGTTATTTCCAGCATACCTTTTGAATTGATTACCACCAACCAGCAGTTAAATCATTTGCTCAATCAACTGGAGCAATGCCAAGCATTTTGCATCGATACAGAAACAACCAGCATTGATATTATGCTTGCAGAAGTTGTTGGGATTTCCTTAGCAATAGAAGAAGGAAAAGCAGTGTACATTCCCTTTACACATACTGATGGCACTGCACAATTAATTCGCGAAGAAGTATTAACTGCTTTAAAACCTGTTCTAGAAAATCCTGAAATAAAAAAAATCGGTCAAAACCTGAAATACGATTATGCCGTATTGAAAAATCATGGCATTAACCTACAAGGGATAAGTTATGACACCATGTTAGAGTCTTATGTACTCAACAGCGGTACAGGACGACATGACATGGATTCATTGGCATTAAAATATCTGGGACACAAAGCGATTAGCTATGAAGAAGTTGCTGGAAAAGGAGCTAAACAACTGCGTTTTGATCAGATTCCAGTCGATAAAGCAGCAGCGTATGCTGCAGAAGATGCAGAGATTACGTTGCAACTTCACAATAAGCTTTTTCCTTTAATTCCAGAATCCGTACAAAGTGTGTTCACTGATATAGAAATGCCATTAGTTACCGTTCTTGCAGACATCGAACGACGCGGGGTGCTCATCGATGCAATAACGTTGGAGCAACATGGAAGCCGCTTGAAAGAACGCATTCAGGCATTGGAAAAAGAAGCATTACAACTTGCTGGCAGACCCTTTAACCTGAACTCGCCCAAACAATTACAAGAAATTCTCTTTGATTCGCACAAACTGCCAATAATCGCAAAAACGCCAACGGGACAACCCTCTACAGCAGAGTCTGTATTGCAGGAACTGGCTTATGATTATCGCCTTGCAGCAGTGATCCTTGAATACCGCAGCCTGACTAAACTTGTTTCTACGTATATTGACACTCTACCTAAAAAAATTAATCCAAAAACACTTAGAGTACATACATCTTATAACCAGGCAGTCACGGCAACTGGTAGACTTTCCTCAAGTGAACCTAATTTACAAAATATTCCTATACGAAGTGAGGAAGGCCGTTTAATTCGTACTGCATTCATAGCTCCTGAGAACTTTCTCATTCTTGCAGCAGATTACTCCCAAATTGAATTGCGGATCATGGCTCATCTGTCACAAGATGAAAATCTGTTAAAAGCCTTTGCTCTGGGCTGGGATATCCATGCGGCAACAGCCAGCGAAATTTTTCAAACTCCATTGAATGAAGTAAGCAGCGAGCAGCGCCGGAGGGCTAAAGCAGTCAATTTTGGCCTGATTTATGGAATGTCCGCTTTTGGTCTGGCAAAACAAATTGGTGTGGAACGCCAGGATGCGCAATATTACATCGATACCTATTTCCAACGTTACCCTAAGGTTTTGGAGTACATGAACCGAACCCGTCTGCAGGCCCATCAGCTTGGCTATGTAGAAACTCTATTCGGTAGACGGTTGTATTTACCCGAAATTAATGCACGCAATTTAGTAAGACAAAAAGCAGCGGAGCGAACAGCAATTAATGCGCCTATGCAAGGCACTGCTGCGGACATCATTAAAAAGGCCATGATAGCGATTGCTAAATGGCAAAATGAACAAAAAAATCCACCGGCAAAAATGATCATGCAAGTTCATGATGAATTGGTTTTTGAAGTATATGATAAAGAGGTTGAAGCAAGCAAAAAGATGATTCGTGAGTTAATGGAGCATGCGGTAGAACTCTCCGTTCCGCTTGTAGTCTCTATTGGTACTGGATCCAATTGGGATGCGGCTCACTAAACAATTAAAAAAGGAAGGAGGCATGACATGTGCCTCATTTTATGCATGATGCGTTGCCCAATAAATATTCAAGGCATCACCATATTCAAGGGGTTTAATGATTTGTCCTCTTACATTTAGGTCTTTGATTGCCAGCTTATCTTCTTTTGTATAAGCATTTGTCAAAATGAATACTTCTGTAAAAGCCAATGATGGATCCTTGCGAATAATTTTCAGCAAATCGATACCATTCATTTTGGGAACATTAATGTCAAGGAGAATTACTTTTGGGTGAATTTTGTTTTGCCCTTCCAGTCCATACAGTTTATTTAAAGCTTCTTCACCATTTGAAGCAACTTCAATAGCACACGACTCTTTAACTTTCTTAAATATTCGCATGACGCCTTCCACATCAACAATATCATCTTCAATATACAAAATATCAACGATATTTTCTTGGAATTCCATAGTCATTCTCCAACCGCGTTCATCTGCTTTTAAATAGATTACCAAAAAGCGCGCGTAACTCAGGAAATAGCTTATCTAAAAAGACTTACATTCATAGATTGAATTTCATATGTTAATTATAGTATCAATAAAAATCATTTTGGGAAAAATTTGAATTTATTGCCTATAATCTATATTAAATTAAATGAAGGAATAAAAAAATGTATGAACTAGATAATTCCATTAATTTCATGCTCGTAGATGATGATGAAATTGATATCAAAGACATACAAAGAACTTTTAAAAAAAATAAAATCAACAATCCAATACACGTAGCAACAAATGGGGTCGATGCATTAAATAAACTATTGGGTATAAATGGAGAAAAAAAATTAAAACCCACGCCTAAAATAATTATTCTTGACATTAATATGCCTAAAATGAACGGCATAGAATTCATGAAAAATATCCGCACAAATAAAAAATTAAAATCATTACTGGTTTTTATTCTTACTACTTCAAATAGTGAAAAAGATAAAATAGATGCATATAACTTAAATGTTGCAGGTTATATTGTAAAACCATTTCAAGTTTCAGAATTTATGGAAATGATTTCATCATTGCATCACTATTGGAATCTACTTGAGTTTCCTAACAAGAATACGAGGTAGCCGATCACAATTTCTTATCGGCCCAATGACTAGAGCACCTTATTTTTTTTGATCTGCTTCGGCCAGGTAAATGACATTGTAGTCCCATGTCCTACTTGCGACTGAACCATCACTTTTCCGCCTTGCGATTCGACAATTTTTTTAACAATACTCAAGCCAATACCCGTAGACTCCAGCTCATCCCTTGCTTTGAGGGTCTGAAACACAACGAAAATCTTATTAAAAAATTCAGGTGAAATCCCTGGGCCATCATCTTTAATCGTAAACAGGTAAAATGCCCCCAAGGTATCAACCTCGATTTTGATGGTACCCTTTTTTCGATGATGATGTTTAAAACTATTACCAAGTATATTAGAGAATACTTGAATCAATGGAATTTTAGCAGTTTTAAAAGTCGGGAGCCGTTTAGGATATTGTACTTCAAATCTCCCTTCCGGATTAAGATTTTCAATGATGTCTTTCAGAATTTCTTTGGTATTTACACGCTCGACATTCAAATCCAAACGACCTGCTCGAGAATATTGTAATATTCCATCAATTAAATTCGCTAATCGTAAAGTGCGTTGACGTAATAAGGCCAAATGTTCTTTTGATTTATCATCCAGTTTATCGGCATTGTCCTCTTCAAGCCAGGTCGCTAAACGTTCGATAGCCCGTAAAGGAGCTTTTAAATCATGTGATGCAATGTAAGCAAATTGCTCTAACTCTTCATTCGTCTTAAGCAGTTGATTTTCGATTCGCTTCGCTTCGGTAATATCTTTGGATATCATCACATAACCAACAGGATTACCCTTATCATCCCGACGTACTGTTAGGGTGACGGCAGCAATAAAATGTGAGCGATCTTTACGAACACGTTCTAACACTTCTTCCGCGTTTCCATTTTCTAATGCTCTGTTCATAAACTCCTGAGCAACTCCGGATTTAATGTCTTCACGTGTATGGAGCACAAATATATTTTTTTTATTCACCATCTCGGGGGCAGTGTATCCATAATTCCGGTACGCGCCTTCATTCCATAAAATTATTTTTCCCTTCAAGTCCATGCCTACTATAGAATACTCAACAGAGCTGTCGAGTATATTTTGCAGCATACTTTTTGTATAAAATGTCTCTTCTGTTTTAATAGATTGTACCTCGGAGTCAAACAAACTCTGTTTTTTTCTCTGATGTTTTTTAGCCTCTTTTAATGGTTGCGCAAAGGAACCAAGATCATCTGTTTTTCCGTCAATTTTTTTATTTTTACGTACTTTTTTGTGATCCGAGAGACTCTGTGTCCGGTCATAGTCCATCATCACGGTTTCCTTAAAAAAGATAATTGATAACGTCACAGAAATAGGATAACTCTAATTATAGCGCGTGTTTCAGATGCTTGCTGATTTTACGTTGAGTCGGCTCTATAAGATTATAAGCTAGATGATGTAATCAAAGGTGATAGCTGGCTTGTCTTTTAGAACGGGTTATATGTGAAAAAGCTTGTTTTTCATCGACCGATTCATCGAAATAATACGCGCAGGTTTTTTGAATGCATTCTGGACTTACGGTCTTAGTCCAAGTATTGTACTCATTCACTAACCGATTGTATTGAATCAAAACTTTAGCAAAAGCGCCACGCATAAATTCAGAGTCTGACCAGGTAATAAGGGGAAGATGAGGATATTTTTGCAGTATGACTGCTGCGAGTTGTGGTCCATGAGTAGAAAATTCGTCAATTAAATTCAACTCACCATCGATTATAACCAGATCCGGAACATGAGTGCCTATAAAAGACAGTGCGTCCTGACTATTACTTACAACATCTATTGCTACTGCAGCAATAACTGACTCTAATTGTCGAGACAAGCAAAATGCATTAAAAGCGTTGTCTTCAATAATTAATACACGCATCGCGTCCGGGCTCCCTGTTAGTTCATGATTAAGTATAAAGATCAAACCTTAAGGCAGAATTAAGAAATTATTTTTTGCAAAAATTTATTTTCTATTGCCCGAAAATAGACAATTAAGTCTAAATTAGAATAAAATATATTAATTTTACTTATGTGCTCCAATATGAATAAGAAAGCAATAAAAAATATTTTACCCACTGCTGAGGCAATCCAACGTTTGTTGTACCCTTATGCAGAAGTTATTGTGCATGATGTAACGCAAAATAAAATTGCGGCTATTTACAATCCATTTTCCAAACGCCGAGCAGGCGACTCATCCCTACTGGAGCAAGATGAGCTGCAACTACTGAATGATTGTGTTGGCCCCTATGAAAAAACAAATTGGAATGGAAACAAGATCAAATCAGTCAGCAGCATGATTCGTGATGAAAACCATAATATAGTGGGCATGTTATGTATTAATCTTGATGTTTCAGTAATGGAACAGTTTAATGAGTCTTTGCAACAATTTCTTCAGTGCGCCCAATTAATAGCAAAACCAGAGCCTCTATTTAAAGATGATTGGCAAGAGCGCATTAATACCTACATCCATCATTACTTAAATGAACATCAATTAGTACTTAATTCATTAAATCGAAAAGAAAAAAAAGCCTTGATAGAGCACCTGTATGCGATCGGCGCTTTTTCTGGTAAAAACGCAGCACACTATATTGCGCAAGTTTTGAATGTGTCACGGGCCACTGTTTATAATTATCTACATCAGTCCGTAGGAGAAAAATGAATGTTTGATGTAAAAACTGCCGTACTGAAAGCGGAAAACAGGATTCGTAACTATATTCGTGAAACACCTTTGGATTTTTCTGTACCGCTAAGCAAACTTACCCGTGCGAATCTTTATTTAAAATGTGAAAACTTACAATATACAGGTTCCTTCAAAGTACGGGGCGCGCTTAATGCATTACTCTCGCTAAAAAAAGAGCAACAAAATGGCATTGTGGCAGCATCGACAGGAAATCATGGGGCAGCGATTGCCTATGGATTACATAAATTAAATCTCCCAGGAGTTATTTTTGTACCTGAAAATGTGTCTCCTGTAAAAAGGGAGAATATTAGTTTTTATAATGCGCCACTTAAGCTTTATGGAAAAGATTGCGTTGAAACAGAATTACAAGCAATAGACTATGCAAAACAGCACGATATGGTTTACATATCACCCTATAACAATACGCAAGTAATTGCAGGTCAGGGTACCATTGGTATTGAACTTATACGCCAATTGGATTCTGTAGATGTTATTTTTATCCCTGTAGGTGGTGGGGGATTAATTAGCGGCATTGCGGGATATGTCAAAGCAGTTTGTCCTCAAACAAAAATTATTGGATGTTTACCTGAAAATTCCCCGATCATGTCAGAATCGATTAAAGCAGGAAAAATTATTTCCATGGAAACCTTACCCACTTTTTCCGATGCTACAGCAGGGGGAATGGAGCCTGGTTCAATAACCTTTGATCTGTGTCGCGAGTATGTTGATGATTTTGTTTTAGTCTCTGAAAACGACATTCGATCTGCGCTACTTACAGTATTGAAAATCCAGCATCTGTTAATCGAAGGTGCTGCTGCGGTAGCGCTGGCTGCTTTTTTAAAATGTGCTGAAAATTACCAAGGAAAAAACGCAGTAGTTGTATTAAGTGGCGCTAATATTAGCCTGGAAACATTAAGAAATATAATCCAGTAATTATAAAAATATTTATTGTGACAAATCACTTGGGAATCCTGCTCGAGCGGGGCATAGTTGAGCGCAGGTTAACCAAGAGGAGCAAGATATGGCAACCAAAGCTGCTCTTTTTCTACTTTTAAGGCATAAACTGCTGCACTTGGAAGCCGAACAGTCATTGCAGTGTCTAAATGAAAAGTTCTATTATCCAACCATTGAAGGCTACTGACTCAAGGGGTAATGCAGACCATTGAAGGAATTGTGATGCAATTAATCGGCGTACAAGTGAAACATCGATAGATACTGTCATAGCACTCGCGAGGATTTGCTGAGTCGGGTGCTTGGATAAAATTTTATACTTCAACATCATGTGCCAATAAACGTCGGTTCGCACGAAAATAAGTTGCAGGAGAGTATTCCAATAAATCAGAAAGTTTTTCCATATAAATACAAGCAAAACGATCAACTTGATAGGCAAAATAACTTTCCTCTGCTCCAGCACGAAAAATACGTTCCCATTTTGGATTAAAATAGGTTTGTTGTTCTTTTAAAAATTTAGTAAGTTGGGCATCAATCCTGCTGATTTGTGCTTGCAATTCTTGTATGTCATTGCTGTATTGCGTTGAAGATTCATCAATCATTTTTGTGTATAAATGGACGTATTGCTTTTCTAAATCCTTTTTTATTTCCATCGCTTCACTGATTTTTTTCTCTATAGGCATTGCTCGTGCTTGTGCAACTATTTCCTCTCCAAGCTCTTCAACAACCAAAGCGGTTCGCCAATTACAATCCTTTTTTAACCTTAAGATATCTCCATAGATGTGATCGCCAATATAAAGAATCTCATCACCACGGACATGCAAATCTTCGGTGAATTTTTTGGCATTACCGCCCTGGTATACGCCTGGAACTATAGGGCCCACTGTATTAGTCATTGTTCCAGTAGCGGGATGAATCGATAAAAAACGCAGATTATCGTAAAAAAAACGTGGCTTATTAGCTAGTGTAATGACGAATTCAAATAAATTGATCCAGCTTTCACCTCTCTTTAAGAAAGGGTTAATGGCATATTCCAATAGTAGCTTTGTATAGGAAAAGTCGGAATTTGTTAGAATAAATATTTTTTTGCCATGATGAATGAAATGCTTCAGACCCTCAACCAGGGCACGCTCTTTAATAACATATGTATGCAGATTTTTACTGATAATGGTTTTTAAACTGCCGTCAGAATGAACTTTATCCACGCAAAATTGTACGTCTTGTGCGATAGTTTGATAACTGGGTATTTCCTCAGGATACAATGAATCCTTTAAATCAACCAATTGGCCATACAAGACACAGAAAGCAATTGAAAAAGCCGTATCTATAGCCATGTAATTCGGATCACTCAAATCAACATAAATACTCCGATAAAATTTTTGCTGCTCAGCAAAATCAATGGGTTTAGTGCCATGGTAACTTTGGCGAATTGCACCATAACGGCTTAACTTTAAAATATTGCCGTTTTTACTATCAATAACCAAACCACGAATCGCATCGTGATAATTAAAATTCAACTTTTTAATTTGTTCAGGATAATGTTTTACTTCGATTAACTGTTCTTTAACAAGCTGGTAAACCAAAGACTCAAAATTCTCAGAATTATAACGAATCAAGGTATGATCCATGTCCAGACCAATCAACTTGATTTTTTTCATATTCAGAATTCGGTTTACATAAACTTTATGTTCATTCATTAGCCTAAAACCTGTTGTGTTAAAGTAAACTGGGTAACGCGAAACGTCGCTGCTCCCACCCTATGTACTGCGCATAAAGCCGCCGTACATAGGAGATTTTCTATTTCACGCGCTTCACACCATCCTGAGAAGCCAACAAAATTATATCTGCTGTACGATGTGCAAATATTCCGTTTTCCACAACTCCGACTATCTGGTTAATGCGATTTTCCATATCCATAGGTTCATCGAGTGTTAAATGAAACACATCAAGGATAATATTAGCATTATCAGTAATGAAACCTTCCCTATACTCAGGATCACCACCTAATTGGACTAACTTCCGAGCGACCATACTTCGCGCTTGAGGAATTACTTCAACAGCAACTGGAAAATTTCCTAAATGTTTTACAAGCTTTGAATCATCCACGATACAAATAAATTTTTCTGCTACCTGGGCTACAATTTTTTCGCGAGTATGAGCACCACCGCCTCCCTTAATCATTGCGCCTTGCTCGGTCACTTCATCAGCACCATCAATATAAATCGGTAAGTCCTGTACTGAGTTTAAATCAATAACAGGAATACCTTCTTGCCGTAATAAAGCTTCCGTTGCCTTGGAGCTCGATACACATGCATCAATTCTGTGTTTTATAGTAGCCAGTTCTTTAATAAAGAAATTTACTGTAGACCCGGTACCTACACCAACCACCATATCGTCTTCGATGTATTGCAACGCAGCTTTTGCCGCCTGCATTTTTAATTCACTCATTAAGCACCGCTCCCTTTCTTTGCCTTACAATTTCATATAAAGAAACTCCAGTGGCTACGGAAACGTTTAAACTGGCTACACTGCCTAACATAGGCAAAGAAAATAAACCATCACAGTGTTCACGTGTCAATCGGCGTAGCCCTTCGCCTTCTGCACCCATCACAATCGCGACACTTCCAGTGCAATCTGTTTGATATAAAGAGCTGGTGGCCTCGCCTGCCGTGCCATAAATCCAGACACCATGTTCTTTTAAAAGTTCCATGCTCCGTACTAAATTAGTTACTCTTGCCAAAGGGACAGACTCCGCTGCACCGCATGCAACCTTACTTACTACAGGAGTAATACTGGCACTTTTGTCTTTTGGAATCACCACAAAATCAACACCAGTTGCATCTGCCGTACGCAAGCATGCTCCCAAATTATGTGGGTCGGTGACCCCATCCAGGATTAGAATCAAGGCAGGCTGTTTACTGGACTCAAGTAATGCCAGTAAATGGGATTCATTGTAATCGGGCAATGAAGATGCACTTGCAACTACTCCCTGATGGGCAAAGTCCGCAAAGCGCTGATTCATTTTTTGCATACTTAATTTTTCAATTTTGATGTGTGCTTGCACCGCTTTATCAACAATATCCTGTAACCGTTTATCCACTCGATCTTCACTGATATAGAGTTTTTTGGTCTCTCGATGCGGATTGGTTAACAAAGCAGAAACTGCGTGTACCCCATAGACAAACTGCTCACTCATTACTGACGGCTTCCTCTACTGGCTCAAAATCAATTTTACGCTCATCTAAATCTACTCGGGCTACCAAAACCGTCATCTTGTCTCCCAAATGATACACATGACCACCCCGTGCTCCAGTCAGACGATGTTTAACAGAGTCGAACGTATAGTAATCATTTTTTAAAGAAGTGACATGGACCAAACCTTCAACGTAAATTTCATCCAGTTCAACAAAAATTCCAAAGCTGGTCACTGCAGAAATTCGCCCTTTGAATACCTGCCCTAATTTATCTTGCATGTATTCACATTTTAACCAGGAAATCACTTCTCTTGTCGCATCATCTGCGCGACGCTCGGTCATCGATGAATGTTTCCCCAACCGATTCATATCTTCATGGGTATAGCTGAATTCATGAACTGGCTGATTATCTAATAAATGACCCAGTGCACGATGAATTAACAAATCCGGGTAACGTCTGATGGGCGAAGTAAAGTGGGTATAGGCAGAGTAGGCAAGGCCAAAATGCCCTTCATTGGCTTCAACATAGTGTGCTTGTTTTAGCGAACGAAGCATTACCGTTTCAATGAGATGTTTATCAGGCCGATTTTCTATAGCGCTCATAGTGCGCTGAAAATCTTTGGGGCCTGGTTTTTTTCCACCACTTAATTGCAATCCTAATTCACCTAAAAACTGTCTTAATGCAATAATCTTGTCCTCTTCAGGAGCAGCATGCACACGGTAAAGTGTAGGAATCTCCGCTTTTTCCAAAAATCGTGCTGTAGCGACATTCGCGGCCAACATACACTCTTCGATTAGTTTATGTGCATCATTGCGAATCACTGGAACAATGCATTTAATTTTTTTATTTTCATCAAATTCGATGCGCGTTTCTGTAGTATCAAAATCCATGGCGCCTCGAAGCTTACGGGTAACCAATAAAACCTGATACAAGCCATAAAGAGCATCCAAAGTAGGCCATAAAGAACTATGTTTTTCGTCAGCAGTACCTTGTTCAAGCCAAGAACCAACCTGCGTGTAAGTCAATCGCGCATGGGAATGAATGACGGCACGGTAAAACCTAGAGCGCGATATTTTACCTTCATTACTGATTGCCATTTCAGCAACCATACACAGGCGATCGACATGAGGATTCAAAGAACACAAGCCATTGGATAACGCTTCTGGTAGCATTGGGATTACTTTGCCAGGAAAATAAACTGAATTACCACGGCGTGCAGCTTCCTTATCCAGTGCAGAATCTTGTTTCACATAATTACTGACATCCGCAATTGCAACATATAATTGAAACCCGCCATTTGGCTTTTTATAGCAATAGACTGCATCATCAAAATCTTTTGCATCTTCCCCATCAATTGTAACAAAAGGAAGACTACGGAGATCCATGCGACCATTAATTTGGTCTTCGGTAACATGCTGGGGAATTTTTGCAACTTCAATATTCACATCCTCTGGCCATTCGAATGGAATTCCATGTGCATAAAGTGCAACTTGAATTTCCATGCCAGGAGCCATATGTTCGCCTAAAACATGAATAACTTTACCAATGGCTTGTGTTCGTTTACTGGGGAAAGAAATTAATTCAACCAAAACAATTTGACCGTTCTTTGCTCCATTGATCATTTCTTGAGGAATAGAAATATCTTGGGTTAAATGCTTGCTATCAGGCAATACAAAACTGACCCCATGCTCTGTAAAAAATCGTCCCACAACAGTGGCATTGGCATGTTCTATCACTTCATGAATTTTTGCCTCAGGCCTTCCTCGCCTATCTACACCTGCTTGATAAGCAAGAACTACGTCACCATGCATCACCGCCCTCATTTCTTTAGCGGACAAAAACATATCTTCTGCACCATCACCTGGAATAAAAAAACCAAAACCATCAGGATGTGCTTGCACCGTTCCGCGTGACAGATTAATTTTTTGCATGAGACAAAACCGACCACGTCGATCTTGCATGATTTGCCCATCACGTAACATGGCTTTCAATCTAAACCCCATAGATTCTTGCTTGCGCTCATCTTCTATTTTGAGTTTATCGAATAATTGATTCCGCGACATGGGCTTACCGTATTCATTAAGAATTTCTATAATGAATTCTCGACTGGGGACAGGATCGGTATATTTTTCGCTTTCCCGTTCATAAAAGGGATCTTTTGATTTTTTGCTCAACTCTTATCCTGTTTGTATTTTATTGTCATCATAATTAAGTTATACATCATTTGCTCTGTTCTACCACTTATCCATGAAAGTAGCAAGACAAGTTGTCAGGCCTGCAATTCCTGCCAAAGAAGCGTGTCAGCGTTAGCCAGCTGTCCAGAAGAGCTTTTCACAAGCCTTTAGGGTTTATTACTTAAATGGATATCTATTTATTATATTCTCTTGAATCTCTTTTGCAGAGAGATTTGTATGAAGCAATGAACCAATCAATATTTTCTCTTTCATCTCTTTACTTATTGAAGGGTCACGAGATAATACAGAATAAATGTTTGACACAAACTGGATTCGCTTTTCCTTATCCTCTTTTCTGTCTGGCTTTTGATCAAATAACTTCATATACATTCTAGATCCTCCAAAATTGATAACCGAAATTACGGGTTAACTACTGATTCTTAGGAACAGGAAGCACAAATCCTCGCGCACCTACCGCAGCGGATAATGCCGATAAAGACATATCTTCTGCTGCCCAGAACGTACTGCTTTTACCTTCAGCAGGAATTTTCACCCCCTTCCATTGACACACGGCAAGAAGCCCCTCGCAAGGTGCTTGCTGTTCATGGCCAGGTTTGGATTCAATACAATTTAAAACAAAAGGGCCTTTATGCAGTGCCAATGCAGACCAATTTCCAGCTTGTATCCTTGTTGTCCAACCAGCACTGGCACTGGGTTCATTAACTGGATGCGTAATCCATACATCACCAGAAGCAAGATTATGAATAAATATTAAACTGCTTTTTTTAGCTTTTAATGTCACTGATTCCCCCTGAATAGCAACAGCCTGACATCCGACAGGCAGAGTCGATTCCGCAGCCGCAACATAAAAAGATAACAGTGAAAAACAAAAAAAAGCGAAAATTCTCATTACTTTCTCCCAAAACAAGAAATAGAAACCCAATTCTTCCTACTTCAAAAACATCAAAGGTTGAAATTATATAATTAGCCTATGTCGCTTGTCAGCCTTACTTGCTAAAATCATCTAATTTACGTTGACCAATCGAATGAATATGCATATCTGGGTAGATGCCGATGCGTGCCCCAAAGTAATTAAGGAAATCTTGTTTCGTGCTGCAGTCCGTACGAACACATCACTAACCTTAGTGGCCAACTCCTATCTTACTTATCCTAAATCACCATATATCCGCTTTGTGCAAGTCGTTAAAGGCTTTGACAGTGCAGACAATTATATCATTGCCCATTTAAAACCCTTTGATTTGGTTATCACTGCCGATATCCCCCTGGCTGCGGAAGTTATTGCACAAAAAGGATTAGCGATTAATCCTCGTGGGGAAGAATATACTGAGAACAACATCAAACAACGTTTAAATTTAAGAGATATGCATGAGCAATTACGGGCAACCGGACAGCATTCAGGTGGTCCTGCTGCATTAAGCATCAAGGAGAAAACCGCTTTTGCTAATGCTTTAGACAGATTCCTGGCAAAAAAAGGGCAAAAATAACGGTCTCCATTTACAGCTTGCCCGCAGAATCCAAAACAACAAATAGGTTGGGGCCATTTTGACCATAAATTTTCGCCTCTGTACCGCACTCTACACGTCGTACCAATGGATCATGCTTAGAAAAACTCCGTGAAGAAATTTAAATGAAAAATGACGATGCTCAGGTCTAACAACTTAATCCACACCATTTGAAAGTCAGCAAATTTGACAAACAATTCTCCACAACCTAGATTTTAAATATACTCAAAGAGGATGGGTAAACTGCATGAAGCTCCTTCGGCATATCCTGTTTCTTGTTGTTCTATTGGCAGGGAATACACCCGCTTACACTAACAGCATTTTCGTAGGAGTCTCGCGATCTGCGCCTCCTTTTTCTGCCGTAGATGGCAGCAATCATTATTTTGGATTTTGCATCGATTTAATGAATGAAATATGTAAACGTCTTAATACAACTTGCGAATACAAACCAGTTACCATGCTTAATCAAATGGACGAACTGAATTCGGGAAACATTGATCTCACTTTTCCCCCAGGCCCTATACCTGCAGCTGCATCAGAAAGCTATATTTACAGTTTACCCTACATGACTAGCGACGGCCAATTTTTGGTCAACTCTTCAAATATAAAAACAATTGCCGAACTTAAAAACAAAAGAATAGGAGTTCTGAAGGCAAGCCACCTTGAAGATACTCTTTTGCCCTATACGAGCAAAGATAATATAAGTGAATATCCAAAAATTTCTCTAATGATCATGGCATTACTCAATAACGATGTCGACGCAATCGTAATGAACATCAATATGGTTAAGTATCTTACCATCAATAAGGTAATGAGCTTTCAAACTGTAGGCCAGCCTATTACCCTGGGGAATGGATATGGAATCGTAGCACTGGCTAAAAATGCCGATCTCGTTAACAGAATAAATAAAATCTTGTTGCAAATAGAAAATGACGGAACATATGCAACTATTTACAATAAGTACTTCGGATCCTAATTTGTAGCCCTATGCAGTATAGGTTAAACTGGCATTCATTTTAAAATGATACAGGATAAAATATGCCAGATAGCATTAATGTTGAAAAAATCATCACTCTACATAAAAACTCCATCGGCCAATGGAAAGCTTCCGGTATAGTGCCTCAACACGAAAAATTTTATCTCTTGGTTGAAGAAAATCATGCGTTTAACTACCAACTCTGGCATGCAGAAGATAGGGCTCGTCGTGATGATCAGGGATATGAGTTTGTATACCAGGCTAAACGAGAAATTGACCGCTTCAATCAATTACGTAATAACCGTATGGAAACAATGGATGAATGGCTTTTCAACCAACTGCAACCTGCAGATTATCATACTTGTCCCGTACACTCTGAATCACCAGGAATGATCATCGACCGGCTTTCTATTTTATCCTTGAAATCTTATCACATGGAACTGCAAACGAAACGTGAAGACGTTGTGGAAGAGCATCGGAAAAATTGTACTCATAAATTAGCAATCATTAATCAACAATTGGAACAATTAGCTTTGTGTTTCAAGGAGCTAATTGAAGAAGTACAGGCTCAAAAACGTACTTTTAGAATCTACCATCAATTCAAAATGTATAATGATCCTAATCTAAACCCTGAATTGTACTGCCGGCAGTAGGATAGTGATTTAGAGAGGTATCGCTCAATGAATGAGGTAGTGTTTGGTCTTGTGGATGCTGTTTAGGCTTTCGAGGAGAAAAGAAGTTCCAAAAAATTGAATCGTGTCGCGACAGGGAATCAGAGGCTTTACTTTTACGCTCACGTGATTCCCCTGGAGGCTGGGTTTTTCTTTTATCCAACGACTCCTCACCGGGAGCAGTGCCTTCGGGGGTAGTAGGACCAATCTGTCCCTTAGGCGGACGCCCCAGTCCACGAGCCAAAGCGCGAAGTCCAAGAATTAATAAGAATAAAACTCCATTTGCTATCGCCAATGCACCCATGACCGGCGTATCATGATACCCCCCCTCGGAATCCACTTCCTGACAAGGGGTCATTGCAAAACAGGCGAAATTGTTTCCCTTGGATAAACCCGAGAAAAGGGAACGTATAACTTCCAACCACTCTTGAACAAAAGACTGGGGCGAAGGATCTGGTTTCAGCCCATCCTTCAATGACGCATTAAAATCCTCTGCAGTTAAACTCTTAGCATCCTCTTGCTTGTCTATATTTTTCTTCATCTCAAGGATGTGGTCGTAAGGATGCTCTTTTTTAAGCTCTGCTTCGCGTTTTTGCATATGCTGATAATGCGCATACAAGGTATAGGCCATCATTCCAATCATAAATGCCAGGCCAGAAGCAATAAATACAGCCAATAAAGCGGGAGGGAAGCTGGCGGCTGCGATTGAAAATACCGCGGTAACCGTAAATAAGATTTGGGTCAATACACCATAAGCGTATAAACCATATTTTATTCCTAACAAACCTGCGGTGAAATAACTGTGCGTTGTTTGCTCTTTGAATAATTGCCGTTCTTCTTCAAAATTCTTGATTAACTTGCATACATCTACTTTCAATCTTTGGATTTCGAGTAAATCTTCCGTTTTTTTCTCTTTCTTGTCTTGCAACTCAAGCAATTTAGCATAAGCCAATTCCAATTCTTTGGTTGTGAGTGCTAATTTACATCGAGTTTGAGTCGCTTCAAGGCGTAACTGAAAATCATATTCTTCATAAATTCGTGAAACAACACAGGAGAGTGTGTAAGTCGCACCAATGATTGACATAGCAATAAGAAGATGTGGTGAAAGAACAGAAAGACTTACCACCCCAACATAAAAATATAAACCATCCAGTAAACCACCTGCACCTAATGCTAAATAAGCGTAAACCCGGTCTTCATCAGTCTGGTATTCGATTTGTGATAAATAGTACTCTCTGTCTAATGGGGTCAAAGAGCTTAACTGTTGGATTTCAACTAAAAGCTCTTTATTTTCATCCATTTGCTTTTTACGCTTCTCAACCATGCTACGTATCCAAAAACGGTTAGCAGCAGCAAATACGCCTAATACCAATCCCACAGGGACAATCATATACTTGAGATCCATCCCACTAATCAGGCTTAAAATTTGTACAGTACTTCGCCAACCTTTATACGCATTTTTCAGACCCTTCATTACATCGCGAAAATAGGGCCAGGCGGTCGCTATGAATTTTTTTACGGAATCCTTTTCTTCTTTCTCAAAGACACTTGCCAGGAAGGAAAAAGACACTAAAAAAATTGCTTCCGCAGCAATGGCGGCGATTCCTTCGGGAGATGTGAGTATTTTGTGTACGTAGTCAACATCAGTCTTGCGAATAAATACTTCCATAAAGTATTTAAACATGCTGTAAGAGGAGCTTAGAGAATCTACAATAGCATAAGCATGGTAGATGTAACGATTTTTATCGAGTTTTTGAGCGAGGAGCCTACTTTGCGCGTCGATACGACCGGCGATTGCCAAGAGAAAAACAAGGTCTTCTGATTTTAGATCTTCTTCGCCGTTAAGAGACATTCTTACACACAAAAATGACCATCGGTTAAGGTTGGGGCGGATTATAGGGGGCATTAATCTTGATGTCAATAATCGTTTCATCATGAATTAAAATGGTACAGGTTTGTTCTAAGCCGACAATAATAAAGATCACTCGCAGTTCGAACAAAAAATATTTCATTAAACCCACTTACGGGTTGTGGCTTAGGAGGCAAACCTGCTACGATATTGCACTAATTATTAAAACAACTCAGGAAAGAGGATTCAATGAGATCAATACTTGCTCTCTTTATTTTGGCAGCACTAATGACTGGACCTGTTATGGCATCAAATGAAGCACAAATCTATGGTTATGTTGAGAAAGTTTCGTTTCCAGAGAAAGACTTGACCTTATCAGCAAAGTTAGATACTGGAGCTAAATCCGCATCATTAAACGCGACAAACATCACTGAAATTACTAAAAATGGTGTGCCTTATTTACGTTTTATTGTCCCAACTAAAAGTGGGGAGTATGTATTCGAAGCAGAATATAAAGGCCGAGTAAAAATTAAAGTCCGTGATGGAGAGCATGGTTCAGAGATAGTGGAGCATGCACCCATCAAACGCCCCGTTGTCCTGCTTAATTTACAGCTTGGAGATAAAGTTAGAACCGTTAAAGTGAATTTAACCAATCGCAAACGTTTCATCTATCCTTTGCTTTTAGGAAGAGATGCAATCATCGCGTTTAATGGTGCAGTAAATCCAGCACTCACATTTACGTTAAGAAATCAGAGTTTTAAGAAACAATGAAAAACAATACGCGTCATGTTTATGGACTTATTCTTACTTTATTGATCCTGGGGACAGGAATTTTTTTGTATAGACACTTTGTACTCGATGTGCCTTTAACTGATACAGAAACGATAAACAGTTGGATGGTTGAGTCCAACTTACGTTTTGTTGCGGATCCCAATACGCCGATTAAAGCAAGTTTTAATATTCCTTATCTACCGCCACATTTCGCTATTCTTGATGAATATTTCGTATCAAGAAATTATGGTGTAACAACGAACTTAAATGGGGATAACCGGGAAACAGTTTGGTCAATTAGGCGTGCCCATGGCCCACAATCTCTGTATTACAGAGCAATTTTCCGTCAAGCCGAAGGAAATGAATCACCCTTAGCAACTCCCCCTGCTGCTAAAACCCAGCCGCTTGAAGAAAGCCAAAAATCAGCTGTTGAAACCATTACCAGCCAGGTACGGCAATCCTCTGCAGATATTAAAACCTTTGCTCAGAGCGCGGTTAAAGAACTGAATAAAAAAGATGGGAATGCCAAGCTACTGACAAGTAATGATTTTAGTGATGAACACCTTATCAATGCAGCAATTTTAATTTTAAATCAATCTAGAATCCCTGCCATTCCAGTTAAAGGAATTTATTTGTCCCAAAAAAGCAAAGCCGAGTTAAGTTCATTTTTAGCCGTATTCAATGGTAAAAACTGGATTTATATTAATCCTAGAACCGGTGGGGCAGGTCTGCCTAAAGACTTTCTCATTTGGCAATATGGCAATGAGCCTGTATTTAACGTTGTTGGCGGCAAAAAAACTCAATTTAGTTTAACCGTATCTCCCACTCCCATAAATGCATTGAGTATTGCCAAATCACGAGGCTTGCAATCCGATTCACAGCTGTTACGTTTTTCATTATTGCAACTGCCAGTCAATGTGCAGGAAACTTATAAAGTTTTATTAACAGTACCTATAGGTGCTTTTATTATCTTAATTCTGCGAAACTTTATCGGGATTAAAACCTTTGGCACTTTTATGCCCGTTTTAATCGCTTTAGCATTTAGAGAAACCCATGTAATATGGGGAATTTGCCTCTTTGTCATTATTGTATCTTTTGGTCTATTGGCACGCTTTTATCTGGATCAATTGAGGTTGCTTTTAGTACCACGGCTCGCGGCAATTCTGACCGTCGTGATTTTGCTTATGATCTTTATTAGTGTATTCAGTCTCAATCTTGGATTGGATGCAGGACTATCGGTTGCTTTATTCCCCATGGTCATTTTGACTATGACTATCGAACGCATGTGTATTACTTGGGATGAGCGAGGTGCTTCAGAAGCCATAAAATCAGGTGTAGGCAGTCTAGTTGCCGCAGTTATTTCTTATTGGGCAATGAGTTATGAGCCCTTACAATATCTAATCTTTGCTTTCCCTGAATTGGTTTTAGTTCTCTTGGCTTTAATATTGTGGTTCGGCCAATATCGAGGATATCGATTGTTCGAGTTGAAGCGCTTTAAATCACTTGCCGGACACGCAGAATGATTACCTTGTTTCGCCGTTTAAAAAGCCATGGAATATTGAGTATTAACCAGCGCAATACGGATTTTGTATTACGCTACAATCCGCGGAAACTGTTTCCCCTGGTTGATGATAAGTTAAAAACAAAAAAACTGGCTCTAAAGTCTGGTATCGCAGTTCCACCTTTATACGATATCATTGAAACAGAGCAACAAATTAAAACTATAGAGGAGCGTTTACAGCCTTATTCTGACTTCGTGGTTAAACCCGCACGTGGTTCTGGTGGCGATGGTATTTTAGTTTTTAAAGATAAAGTCTATGGCCGTTATCGCCAAATTAACGGAAAACTTACCACAACCCAAGAGCTTAGTTACCATCTATCGTGCCTGCTTTCAGGGGCATATAGTCTTGGCGGCTCCTCAGATTATGCGATTATCGAGAAACGAGTAGTAGTTGACCCCGTATTTGCCGAAGTAAGCTACGAAGGCATTCCTGATATTCGAATTATTAGTTTATTGGGTTACCCTGCCATGGCCATGGTGAGGCTTCCGACTCGTCTGTCCGGAGGAAAAGCAAATTTGCATCAAGGAGCAATTGGTGTTGGAGTTGACCTTGCCACAGGGAAAACTCTTGGCGGAGTATTTCATAATGACATTATCGATTATCATCCCGACACATTGAACCCCATTGTCAATATAGAAGTACCCTATTGGAATAAAATACTTGAGATCGCCTCCAGTTGCTATGAGCTCACTGGCTTGGGTTATCTTGGTGTAGATATAGTTCTTGATAAAGAACAAGGGCCTTTAATGCTCGAACTGAATGCGCGTCCAGGATTAAATATTCAAATCGCGAACAGGGAAGGAGGCTTAAAGCGATATCGAGCGATCGAAGCACACCATCAGGAACACCCTAATGAGACAGTTGCGGAAAAAGTAGCCTTTAGCCGTGAGCATTTTGCTCGCTTGAAGTAAGCGTAAAATGATCGTGCCTTGACATTTTATCACCATATATTTATCAATAAGCACTAATCGAGGGTTTCCAAATATGGTGCTCTGCTCATTATTGTTTACAACCTCTTGCCGCGACGCATTCTCTAAAATTCAGCTCGATATCACTATGTTGCTATCTCACTTATCTTAACGCCAGTAACACCAATTTTTGGGGGACCCACTATTTATTTAATTTATAGTTGTCCTACTGAAATTTAGATAGAGTATGTCGTCGTATTGCCAGGGCCTTTTTCATTTTCATCTACCGTGACTTCAGTATATTTTCGTTTCTTTTTATTAGAATTTCCACTGAATTGAAACGCTGGACTCCAAGTTGATCTCATCCTTTCAAAGCCGCTTTCCTCTCTCTTTGAATGCTCCTCTTCTTCCAAACCCTGAGGATACTCCTCTTCTTCTTCCAAACTTTGAGGATACTCCTCCTCTTCTTCCAAACATTGAGGATACTCTTGTTCAGCAGCATCAAAATTAAAACCAGGGGTTAGGATTTTTTCATTTTCATCAAAATCAGAACAAAATGTTAAGGCCCATTCGTCCTCTTGCTCTTTCTCAGCAGATAGGATTAGCTCCACAAACTCATCTAAATTATAGCCTGGAGTTTTGGGTATCACATATTCTAGATTAATTCCAGCCTCACCCCATGTCGCGTGGTAATAATATTGGGATTCATTAAAATCAGCTACCACTTGCGACAAGGTCGTAGGTGAGGCGCTGTAATCATAAACCTCATAAAAGGCAAGAATTTCTTCACCTGATTGAATTTCACGTGTGGTTATATATGTATTGGTTTTAAAATCAAATCGTACATTCGCTTCGTGTATCTGCTTCGCTCCTTCGATGCAATAGGCTTCTGATGCTTTTTCTTTAGTATAAAGATATCCCCCCCTACTGGACTGTACTAAATAATTGGTATCAATACCTTCCCGCATCGCCCATAAGTTCATCTCACTGCTCCTTTTGGGGACATCATCCCTTTGCTCACCAATAAGCTCGCATAGTGGTTTTTTCGCTGGAATTTTCTGTGCACTAAACAAAGAATAACGATATTCTCCTTTCCCTCGCTCTGTAGGTGCAATAACTAAATGGTAAGGTGATTTTCTTTGCAGCTCCATTTTTTGATTTTTTTGAAAGCGCGCTACATCTTCTGATTGGTGCAAATCATAAATTTTAGGATCTAAATTTTTGTCTAAATACATTTGCTTTTTCGCTTCTTTTTTTCGCATACCTGCTCTTACAGTTAGCAAACTGAAAAATTCTTTTATTTCCTCTCGCGTACTCATGGTCCTTGTTGTCAATTCTTGATCTTGTGTTTTAGCCAAGTCATACAGGACTTGAACTAAAGTTTGTGGTTGGCGGAGGATTTGAGGACGCGCTTTTGTAAAATAATCATCTCCATAAGAAATAGTCAACTCATCAGCAAAAGCAATTCTTCGGGTTGCAACATAATAGGCATGGTAATCAAATTGAATATTTCCGAACTCATCTTGTTGTTGATGACAAATGACCTTTACTTCTAAATTGGGCTTTTTCGCATGGTTCACCCAGCGAGTACTTGTCCCAGCTTCCAACAAATCAATTACTACAGCATATTCATCTTGATCATCTAAATTCAATTTCCAAACAAAGGTAGAGTTTCCTTGATACTCTTTGACCATGCGATCTATCTCAATATTAGTTCCTATACCGAATAAATCAATACCTTTTATTTCCCCAACAATTTCTCCTTTCTTAAATGATTTGCCAGCATATACGGCCAGTTGTTTGGGGCCAAGATTAGGAGCTGCAGCTATAATTATGTCCTTATCATAATCTGTGGATAGATAAGTAAAGCCTGGTTGGCGACAATTATCCTGCAAATAATGACATAGCCTCAATCGAGACTCACTCTCCTCGGGAAAAAAAACCAATTGATCTGCACTCATTTCCGCAACAGCTTGCTCTCGAGCTGCACCATTTAAAAATTTAACGGGTAGTGTCATTTTTATTCTTCATAAAGTGTATTTGCAGTGGATTTTAATAAAAAAAAATAGTCTGTCCAGCTATTTGTTGGGCAAAAAGTTTCTTCACAATTCTATTCACAAGTTAAAATCGATGATTCACTTCAGATCATATTGATGGTAAATAATTGATTAAGACTTTTGCATTCGCACCAAATTCTGGAGCAATCATTTTAAATGAATTCAAGCGTACGACGACTCTAAAGCACAGGAGATATTCCAGCTGAGGGACAGTTTGTAAGCCAGTATCTTTGCCTTATCAAAGGCTTTCTCAACTTAATGAACAATTTTTATCAGAACTCTCAGATGCCTCCTTGTAACCCTGTTTAAGCAAGGCATATAAATCTTGTCGTGCTTTTAGCCAGTCAATAGTCTCTTCTCTAATTTGCAACACCTCTTTTGTTGCAATTTGATTCATTTCTTTTTGTTTTAGACTCCAGAACAATCCGTTAATGCTATATCCTTGAGCGAGCCTCTTTTGTGCTGGAGTAACACATGATTCTTTAATTCGATCTAAACAATCTTTTTGCTTTGCTTGGAGATCCTGTAAAATTTTTTTCTCGTCTTCTAAAATCTTACCTAATTGTATCAATCCCTTTTTGTTCAATTCTGCATGTAATTCGTGTTCAATAGTATCAATGGTTGTCTCAGGGGCCATACGTCCGAGAAAAACAGTAGAAATATTCTTGGAGGAAGAACCAAAAAATCTTCCAACAGGACAAACACCAGTTTGAGCAAAAATACGACTATACATAGAGGCTATCCTAAATAATACAATAATTGTCCATTATCTCATTATTATTTTTCACAAGGCAATTCATTATCCATCCTTAAATGAATGGTCATTTTGTTTTGAATTTAACTTGGATATGGTATAAATTTGGCGGAAATAAGCATGTTTAGGATTTGTATGTTTTTAAAAACGTTCTTTCGTCCAACTATCCCCACTAAGCCTATCTCCTCAAAGGAATGGCTTTATACGCAATTTAAAGCGAGTGGATTAGACAAACGTTTTCCTCAATCCCTTCGTGACAAAACGCAACAATCTGCAAAAATATTTTATAATCAACATTATTTTGCTCATAATGGTACCGGTGCGCCTTTCTCTCTATGTAGAGCATTAACCAAAATACCTGCAGTCACTGTTTCCGGGGATAGGGACGGTGTGTTTCAAAATGGAATCTCATTTCCGCAAACACCTGATTTTTTTGCACGCATTCCATTAACACATCCCGAACTTTTATCGCCTATTGAACGATTGTCTGCAGCTAAAAAAATTGTTTTTTCCAATAGCTCTGTCTTTGCTTCAGGAGGCTATCCTGCAATGAATGCAAGAAAGATAAAGAAAAACCCCTATGATGTAGGGATTTTTTCCCTTGCTGGCGCCACTTTTGAAAATCCTTATCTGCATTATTCATTGTTCATGCTGGATCCGATAAACTCTAAAATCGATAATCCAATGTTCGCCCATTTATTTAAAAATCTACCAACTGATTTTAACGAGGCGCAGACATCCCTTGGCCCCTATGATTCAAACGAATTCCTTACTCGTATTCGAACTGGATTTCCATTTCTTGCACGTTCAGCCCCTAACAAATTTCATTCATCCTTTAACAGAAAAAATGCGGTACTTTTTTTATCTGCTGCATATTTTCGACATCAGTTGGAAGATATTTCGATGCTGCTTACTGCAGTTAATGAAGCAGCTAAAGAGGCAGGAAAACCTGCTTTATTAAAAGCCACTGCGGTAGGGATGGGTTTTTTTGCGAAAGTGAATGCTCAATATGACATACAATATCTTCTCTATCCCTATTATCTTCGCGCATTTCAACAGTTGCTGCAGGAAAACTCCTATCCTTGGATTGCTAAAATTGAATTCCCCACATTTAGTGAGCAGTTTCAAGAACAGTTTGCCTCCATCATGGATAAACCAATTGAGCAGGTTGAAGTATATCAACAATATCGAGACGTCCTGGAATATACGGAAGAAGAAATTGCAAACTATTTTGTTTGCGCAATTAATCCTTCAGATGCGTTCGCCTATATAGGAAACGAGTGGGGATTTAGTAGTGTAGAAGCAATGATAGGTTTAAACTCATCATTGCGTATCGATCAAATACCGTTAGCAAATCCTTTGCTGCTTGACTCTGACCATCATATTCCGGTCAAAATCAGCAGCACGTATGATGCTGAACTAGTAGACTTAAAATCCAAGGGCTTACATTTGTAATGCGCTTGTACTTTCTAAGGCTCTGCGAACCTCGCTCAGAATTGTTTGATCCCGGAGGAAAAGCCGCCCTAACTTCTCTTCCGGCATATCAGCGTATACCGTTTTGCAAAGCTCGACAAATGTTTTCTCGGCATTGTTGATCATTAACCAGGTAAGAACATCTTTTTCAGTAAGTAGATCACTTATGCGCATTGTTTTTGGTAGATCAGCATTATAATCATGCATGAAATTAGGTACTAAACCACCACTCATGAATTTTTCCCTGTATTTAGGGCACGTAGAAGCAATGAACTGACTGAAGGGAATATGTTCTACAATAATTTCCTCATTTTCATTATCATGCCCTTCACTTTCAATTCCTGTTTTATATTTTAACATCATGAGTGACGTTGATTTACCATAAAATTTATGTATCCATGAGTACTGTGCTTGTGATTTATTTTTATCTATAAAAACCATTAAATCTTTTAAAGAGGCACAGGCTCCCCATCCAAAAGGATCTTTATTAAATCGTTGATACTCGCATACGGTAGAGTGGCGAACGTTTAGCAATTCGCTTCGTGGAATACGTGGAAGAATTCCACCTTGTTGATGAAAGATACTAGGAGCTCGTCCATCTAGACGTACCAGTATAGAAGTTTTTTGAAGTTTTATTATTTCATTTCCAACTGCTGGATTACCCATCTCCAAAAAACTTTTACTAATATTTACGCTCTTATCAAAAAATTTATAAGAAGAAAATTTTGCAAACATAATCCCCTCAAATTACTAAGCTAAAATTTACATTGACGGCGATTATATAACAGAAATATTAAATAAATATTAAGCAGTGTGATTAAATAAAGTGGTTTAAGATCAACGCATCTTGCCATGCTTTATGTATGGCATCTAGATGGTGACTGGCGATAGAGTTACTGCTGCACGCCTTGTGCATGTTGAATAAATAACCGCTTTATAGAGGTTAATCCATTGCATAAACTTAAACCCAAACCACGCAGAGCAACAAGTGGAGTAAATGAGTTACTGAACAAACGTTTAAATCCTTCCATCAACATGATAATTTGCCATACTTCATGTTTACGCTCACGCTGATAAGCACCTAATGCCTTTTTGGATAAAAGGGTATCTTGGGCTGCATCCAAATGCCGAATCCAAGAACTCACGTCAGCCAGACCAACATTTAAACCCAAACCTGCTAAAGGATGGATCGTATGTGCTGCATCGCCAAGAAGTAACCAACGATCGCCTGCATATTGTTTCACATGCCTCATCTGTAAAGGAAACTGATGACGCGTACTGATAACCGCTACCCTACCTAGCTTTTTAGCAAAAGCCTGTGTTAAGGACGCATTAAACTCTTCATCAGAGAGACTCATTAATTTTTTTGCATGTGTGGAAGTGGTGGACCATACAATGGAGCATTGATGCACATCGGCAAGCGGTAAAAATGCCAAAGGTCCATCAGTATGAAAGACTTGATAGGCAGTTTGTTGATGTGCCTTTTCGACAGATACAGTGGCAACCAATGCATGCTGATCATAGGACCAGCTGTTTAGGGGCACTTTAAGTTTTTGCCGTGCTGGTGAATTAGCCCCATCGGCAATCATTAACAATTGTCCTTCCCACTCCAGTTGGCTGCTGCATACTTTAACTCCTGCGTCCTCGTTAAATAGCCCCTCTACACGATTGTCAGGAAATAAACGAATGGAAGATTGTGCGGAAACTTGCTGCAATAACGCTTCTTTTAAAATGGACTCTTCAATGATGCTTCCTAGGTTCTGCGCGCCAACGTAACGGGAATCAAAATCAATATGCGCTCCACTTGCTGCGTCCCAAACAAACATACGGCTGTAGGGAGAACAGCGTTTCTTATCCAAATGCTGCCACGCATTTAATTGCTGCAACAGTGTTTGTGATGCATGATTAATCGCATAAACGCGAGTATCGGAGCGTTTGCTATCGACTGTTAATGAACCCGCATCAATAACTGCCACAGAGTAACCTCGCTGAGCCATAGCCAAGGCAGCGGTTAAACCTACAATGCCACCGCCAATGATTAATACATTAAATTGCAGACTCATTTCTTTTCCTTCATAACTGTTCTTTTAGCTTTGGCAAAGCAATTTCACAAACCAAATCAGGAATCACACCTCCAAACCCTCGCGCATATCGAGCTAAAAGGTTCTTCAAAGCAGGAATATTATCAAGAGCCATCAATCCTAAACCACGCGCTACGCCCAGTCCCGGTAAACGACTGGTAAATACGTGAATTAAACCATCTGTTAAACGAGTAATAGTTTTTTGATCATGCGCTCTTAATCGCACATAATGGTGCAACATCTGTGCATTAAGCCCTTGCTCAACAATACATTGTGCTAAAGTAGCCACATCTCTAAGCCCCAGATTAAACCCTTGCCCTGCTACTGGATGCAAAGTATGTGCAGCATTACCTACAAAAACGACTGGCCATTTGATTTGCATTGGCATTAAAACTTGGTGTAAAGGATAAGAAAAACGTGTGCCAACTTTAGCAAAACGACCTAAACGATAACCAAAAGTCTGTTGTAATTCCTGTAAGAATGCAGCTTCGGATAAAGACAACAAGTGCTCAGCCTCTTTGGCAGAAACAGCCCAAACCAAAGACATTCTGTTTTCTTGCATGGGTAAAAGTGCCAAAGGCCCACGTGAAGTAAAACGTTCGTAAGCACGGTGCTCGTGCGGTTTAAGTAAACCCACGTTAGCTACAATCGCGTATTGGCCATAAGACTTGGTTTTTGCCGGTAACGAACAAAAACGACGCACTGCAGATTGCGCCCCATCTGCAGCAACAATAAGACGTGCGGTAACGTTTATTTCTCCGGAATTCGTGAGGATTGTTGCTGTATGGTTTTCATAATCCAAAGAGTGCAAGCTCGCTGGAGCAAGCAGCTGGTCATGAGGTAATAACTGATGCAA
Source organism: Legionella parisiensis (assembly GCF_001467945.1). Taxonomy (GTDB): domain Bacteria; phylum Pseudomonadota; class Gammaproteobacteria; order Legionellales; family Legionellaceae; genus Legionella; species Legionella parisiensis. The sequence continues at coordinate 390,952 of NZ_LNYQ01000012.1, read as the reverse complement.
AGCTTGGTTTATATGTTGCATTTCCGCAACGTAGCCTAAAGGAGCATTTAACTCTCCTTGCAGACGCGATATCCCGAAATGATGTTGATCGGAAACATGAATTGTGTTTATGGCCGTTGCATGATCCTTCAGGAGGTCCCAAACACCAAGCATATTTAAAATACGCCGGCTTGCGGGGGAGAGCGCTAAGGATCGGGCATCAAAATCAGATTTTATTTTATCACTAAACGGCTTGGCTTCTACCAACAAAGTACTATAACCTAATTCTTGTAAAGCAAGCATTAAGGTTGCACCGGTTAAACCACCGCCAATAACTAATATATCAATTTCTTTATTAATCACGCATTAATGCCTCAATCTCATCTACATCCACAGGCAATGCCGCAGTTAATACTTCATGACCTGTTTTTGTTACAACTACATCGTCCTCAATACGCACACCGATGCCCCACCAGCGTTTATCCACTCCTGGAGCATTCGAGCTAATGTATAACCCCGGTTCGACAGTTAAAACCATCCCGGGTTCTAAAGGCCGCCATTCGTCATTAATTTTATAAAGACCGCAATCATGAACATCGAGTCCCAACCAATGTCCTGAATTGTGCATGTAAAACGGTTTATAAGCCTCTTTAGCAATTAGCTCTTCCACGTCTCCTTGCAAAATGCCCAACCCCTTAAGTCCTTCGGTTAAAATGCGTACCATAATTTGTTGCACAGCATTCCAAGGAAGACCCGGTTTAATTGCCGCGATCCCTGCTTTTTGTGCTTTGAGGACCAATTCATAAATATTTTTTTGCTCTGGATTGAATTTACCATTGACTGGAAATGTTCTCGTAATATCTGCAGCATAGTTTTCATATTCGCCCCCTGCATCAATAAGTATCAAACTGCCTTGATGTAAGGGTTTACTATTCTCTGTGTAATGTAGAACACAGGCATTTTCTCCACAACCTACAATAGGATCATAGGCTACACTACGGCAACCATGGCGGCTGAACTCATAAACGAGCTCTGCTTCCAGCTGATACTCATGTTGCAAATGTTTACAACGACGCATTGCATGTTCATGTGCTTTAACAGAAATACTTGCTGCCCGGCGCATTACCTCAAGCTCAGCATCGCTTTTAAATAAACGCATTTCACCTAATATAGGCTCCAAATCGCACAACTGCTCGGGAACTTTAACTCCTCGCCGCACTTGCTCTTTAAGGGCCGCCAACGAATGCATGATTGTTTTTTCTAATTCTGGATTTCGCGCAAGAGTGTAATAAATCGCTGATTTTCCATTTAATAATTTGGGTAATTCTTCAGTAATACTGTCTATTGGAAAAGCAGCTTGCATGCCCAGTTCAGATAAAGCCCCATCTTGTCCTAGACGCTTTCCAGTCCATTGCTCTTCGGCGGGGTTACGTGAACGATTAAATAAAATACTCTGTGTATTTGTTCCCGTGATAAGAACCAACAATGCATCAGGCTCATTATATCCAGTTAAATAATAAAAATGGCTATCCTGCCGAAAACGATAATGAGCATCACCATTACGTAATACTTCATGAGCAGCAGGAATAATGGCGACAGTGTCCTTGGGCAGTGTCTGCGCCAATTTGTTTCTTCTTGCTTGATATTCTTGTTGGGAAATCATAATAACATCCTTTTTAATGAGTTATTCCAGTATGACCGCCACGCTCTTTCTCATTCATTACTAAATCACTGTGTAAGCGAAGCACTGCCATTCGAGCGTACTCGCTGACTTCCATTAACGCACGTTCATCTTCTTCATCTACATCCAATGTATCACAATCAAGTTCGGCAAATTCAATAAGATGCTGCAATGCATCTTGTGCTTCTTCATCATGAAATTGGTTAGCGTTAATACCAGCCAAAGTCAGCGCCTGGGTAAAACCTTCACACCATTCGCTAAACGCTTGCGCTCGCAGCAGCAAGGATTCTTCATCATCAGGCAGCATCATTTCAAATTCAAAATCCATAGTACTAATTTGTTGCTGGCTTATAGAAAAAACAGAAAACATAGCTAAAACGGCATTACGACTGACTTCATCTTTTTTATTATTTAATAAAGCACGTAAATAGGCCTCGCCTTGACTGTCAGCACCCGCACACAGATAGCCGCACATCATCCCATGCAATAAACTGACAGATATGTGCAACATCAAAACATCAACCGTTGCAGAAAATTCATCGTAATTAGGCAAACGCAAATGTTCTCTTTCTTCAGACATATTCAACTCATTAATAGAAAATACCCAATGATAACCGATTTAACGCAAGCGTTCACCCTACTAATTGCTGCTTGCGAGCAAAATTGTTACTATTCATACAAGCTCTCTATGGAATTGCAAAGGTCTTACTATCATGACGCAGATGAAATCGTGTACTGTTAAACTACTAAATAAAACTTATGAAATTAAGTGCCCAGAAGGCGAAGAACCTAATTTACTGCTTGCAGTGCAGAAATTAAATAACCAAATAATGATTAATAAAAAAAAATCAAAGCAGCTGGATAATTTCCAAACATTGTTACTTGCTGCACTTGATATCAGCCATGAATTAATACTATGCAAAAACAAACAAGCGCATCAGCAACATCAGGTGACGCAATTTATTAACTCACTAGAAAATAAAATCAACAAAATGGTAGGTGGCAGTGAGATGACAGAACATCTCCCAGATTTGGATTAATTTTGGATTAATACTGTAGATTGCAAAAATGCTTCTGCTTTCTATAAAGCAGAAGATACTCTCTAATTGATTAAAAGGACTTAAAATGAGACGCCAATGGTATATAGGGTTTGGGGTAGCTTTATTAATTATGCTAGCCTTATTTGCTATGTTTCATAGCATTAAGTGGTTTGTCGCTTTTCTTATTCCCATTATCGTAATCTGGATTTACGATCTGATTCAGAAAAAACATACCATCCTGCGTAATTTCCCAGTCTTAGGTCATGTACGCTATTTTCTAGAATTTCTTCGTCCTGAAATTCAACAATATTTTATTGCCACAGATGAAAGCGAACTTCCATTTAATCGTGAAACACGTTCGCTCATTTATGAGCGTGCAAAAAATACACGTGATACAGTTCCATTTGGTACAGAACGCGATATTTTAAGTGTTGGTTACACGTGGGCTCTCCACTCTTTAGCTCCAAAACATCATTCAGAAGTGGAATCAAGAATCATGGTGGGGGGACCAGATTGTCTACAACCGTACAATGCCTCGCGCTTTAATATTTCCAGTATGAGCTTCGGGGCACTGTCTGGAAAAGCAATTATGGCTATGAATAAGGGAGCGCTTATTGGTGGTTTTTACCAAGCTACTGGTGAAGGCGGATTAAGCTCTTATCATTTGCAAGGCGGTGATCTGGTATTTCAATTCGGAACAGCCTATTTTGGTTGTCGCGATGAGCAAGGAAATTTTGACGAGAAAGAATTCGCCGCTGAAGCCAATCGTAAAGAAGTAAAAATGATAGAAATTAAGTTATCCCAAGGAGCCAAACCTTCTCATGGAGGTATATTACCTGCCGCAAAATTAACCGAAGAAATAGCTAAAGTTAGAAAAGTAACTATGGGTCAGGATGTCATTTCTCCAATGGCTCATTCTGCTTTCGCTACCCCTATAGAGTTGCTGTTCTTCATAAAAAAATTAAGGGACTTATCACATGGTAAACCCATAGGGTTTAAATTATGTTTAGGCCGTAGAGATGAATTTCTTGCCATTTGTAAGGCGATGTTAAAAACCAACATATTACCTGATTTTATCACTGTTGATGGCGCAGAAGGGGGAACAGGCGCTGCGCCCGAGGAATACGTTAATTTTATCGGTACTCCTTTAGAAGCAGGTTTAGTCTTTGTGCATAATGCATTAGTAGGGATTAATGTGCGTGATAAAATACGTATTATTTGCAGTGGCAAGGTTGCAAATGGATTTGATTTACTTACCAATATCGCCATGGGAGCCGATATGTGCAATGCGGCTCGATCCATGATGATGGCTGCTGGCTGCCTGCAGACCAAACAATGTAATGCAAATACTTGTCCTACGGGGGTGGCAACACAAAATAAACGATTACAATATGGCCTGGTTGTCGATCAGAAAAAACATCAGGTAGCCAATTTCCATAAAAACACCATGAAAAGCTTTTTAGAAATGGTGGGCTCACTTGGTTTAGATAACCCCAGCGATTTGAGACCTAATCACATCATGAGACGAGTCAACGTGCAAGAAGTTAAGTCTTTTAATGAAATTTATGAATATCTTACACCCGGCCAACTATTAAGCGCTGATATTCCCAAGACTTATAAAGCCCACTGGGAAATGGCTGATCCTGAAAAATTTTAATTTTAAAAATCATAGCACAGCAGCGATTACTGATTACAATTCCAGATTTGGCTTCTGGTGCTTACATAAGTCTTTAGAAAATTCGTGTAATCAAAATCAATTGCAATGGCTCCCTGTATTATTTTTTAATAATATAATCATTATGAGAACATTCAAGAACCTATTTTAGCCTATACTTTTATACACGTGGTATATCGAGTTAGGTGAAAAGATGCGGTATAAAGCAGCAAGTCGTTTTAAAAAAAATAACCATTTTAGAGAGAATTTGGGTCAACTTAATGGATTATTCACTGAATTGGAAACATCAATTGATTTTTATCCACTTAGAGATGAAACGAGTATATTCGAGGCTTTGGATATTTTAGAAGAAAACCTGGATGATTTAAGTTATCTCACAGAAAATACACCACATGATGACCCGCTTAGCGAAGGTAGCTTCTTGGAAGCCAAACTTCCAGACGCTCTACGTATGCTTATTGCTGGATTTCGTCCCTTCAAAATCGATGATTTCAAGGGGCATTGTCAAAACTTGATAAATATCCATGGCTTTTCAAAATTTCAGGAAGCATTTGATGCATTATTCCTTCATGATGAGCATTTAAACAAGCGTGAAATGAGAGCCATAAAACATATAAACCGATATCTAATGAACAGAATTATGGATACTTTTGCGTCCATCACCACTGAGGGCTCAAAAAATTATGCTCAAAGTATTTTGGATGTGTTTAATAAACCCGATGAGTTTTTTCGAGAAAAAGCACTTGCGGCAGCTACAAAAGACAAGTTCCAAAAAGCGAAGAAACTGGCGATTAAAGCAATTGAGACTGAAACCACAAAAAAAATAGTGGACATAGAAAAACAAGAAATTCCTGAAGATGAAAAAAGAAAAGCGATTGAACGCGTCAAAGAAGAATCATTAAAAAAAATAACTGCTATGGAGCAGCGAGAAACCATGCCTAGGGAACTGGCCATTAAAGCAGTTGAAGCCGAAACTGCAGAAAAAATAGCAGAAATAGAAAAAAAAGGACTTCCTAAAGAGGAAACCGAAAAAGCAATTGAACACATCAAAAAAGAATCATCAGCACAAATTACTGCTATTGAACAAATGGAAACGATGCCTAAGGAACTGGCTATTAAAGCAATTCAGGATGAAACTTCTAAAAAAATAGCAGAAATAGAAAAAAAAGGACTCTCCGGAGAGGAAACAAGAAAAGAAATTGAACAAGTCCAAAAGGACTCATCAGAGCAAATAACTGCAATTGAGCAAATGAAACCTATGCCTCTTGACTACTATGTTGAGGCAGAACGCCGCAAGATGCTCGTCGAAGCACAGCGTGCCCGGGCGCTCTTCCAAAGTTATGATAAAGTGGCTGATTTTGTGCTCAACGACATTCTGGCAAAAAAAACAATGGATGAACGCACAATTACAGTGGAGCGTTATCTTTTAATTGCTGAAAAACTGGTCGCTCGAAAAAATTTTGATGCCGCTTGTCAAATTTATGCCGCAGTTCAAAAAACTCCTGTCTATCGTTTGGCAAAAACAAAAGAGGGGCTATCAGCTCATGCCCACGAAGTTCTAGAGGATCTTGATAAGTTATTTAATAAAGTATCTGATCTAAGGGTGCGTTGTGAAAAAGATAATGCATACCTCCCCCTGAATTTTACCGTGACTGATATTACATTCAGTACGGATGAAAAAAACTCATTTGTTTTGGATAGTGAAGGAAAAATAGTCAAGGGCTGTAGTGGATTGGCCGGTATGGATAAAACAATTGGAAATTGTCAGAAAGCAATTAGCGCAACATCTCATCAGCCAGATTATATGCTCTTAGAAGAAATAAACAGGAACCAAGAGGAACTGTCCTCAAAAACCCAAAAAGAAATTGACAACGAGCACGATAAGATTTCGCAGGAACTCGAACCTCGCGGTAATGCCCCCGAATCCAGCACGCTTCTTTCAAAGGTGAAGTATAAAAAATTAATTCGCTTGGGGATCGTTGATCCACCTAAAAGAAGTGAACAACACCATAAATTAGAAGAGCTGATTCACACTTTAAAACATGGAATCCAGGCTCAATTGACTCGTCTAAAAAACTTTTTTGCGGGCAGCGAAACCCCAAAAGCAAGCAGAACCTCGTCCATTCTTGAAGAAATGCAAGAGGGAGTGACTTCGCTTTTTGATAAAGTTTCTTCTTTCTTTCGCGAGAAGTTTAAATCATCAACACCTTCTTCGAAGTTTAATAGAGAAGCATTTTTCCAACTTAAAGACGCATGGAGTTTTGCAAATGAGGATGATGAAGAGAGCGAGGATGAGCATCCATCAATGTCATAGAATAAACCAGCACCATTCTCGACTTTAATCGAAACGGCTATGGTAAATCAGCACAGGAAGCATCCGGAATTGGCGTGATGCAAGCTCATATTGAGAGGGGAATAGTGTATTATCCATACAGCTGCTCCTTCCACTTAATATTGCACCCAATACTTGGTTTTTGTTCGGTGCTTACTGGGTTTCCAGCAAGAATATTATCCAGTGCGTTTTGCAAGTGGGAGCCAGTCACTGGTTTGTTATTCCCTGGTGTTGATTCATCCAAACAGCCGCGATAGACACAAAGCAAATTTTTATCAAAAATATAAAAATCAGGGGTGCATGCTGCTTGATATGCCAAGGCAACCTCTTGGGACTCGTCGTATAAATAAGGAAATGGATAGTGAAATAGTTCCGCTTCAATTCGCATTTTTTCTGGCCCATCTGCAGGATATTTTGCTGCATCATTGGAACTGATTGCTACAAATTGAATTCCTTTTTTCTGATAAATTTCAGCCAAGTCTACTATTTTTGTTTGGATATGTTTCACGTAGGGACAATGATTGCATAAAAACATAATTACCGTAGCAATGGGTGATTTAATCTGAGCAAGGGAAATCCATTGTTCGTTCCGCGTATCCATTAAAGTAAAATCAGGCGCCTTACTCCCCAATGGAAGCATATTTGATGCAGTTGCTGCCATCATAACCTCTTATGTTGGTTGTTTTTACAATACAAGGGAAGAACTTTGATTGACTCATAGTTACAACATGGTAAACGATAAATTCTTAGGAATCAAACGACCATTCTAGATTTTCATAGTGTTTGACTCACTCCAGTGTAAGGAGTATATGCGTTTCAGCTTAAGGTTAAACTATTTATCCCAAACTTCACCTGATGCATCAAAGTGAAGAAGATACAAGGAAAAGCGGCGTCATTCTTGACTTTAATCCAGATGGCCATGGTATAATCAGATTAACCCGATAGCAAGTGATTTTAGAACCAATGCTAACAGCATGGGAAGCCTCCTGAAATCGGCGTTGTGCAAGCCCGCCTTGAGTGGGAAGCCTGAACCGATTCATCCGCTACCCACTTGAACTCCAGGGTTCATAATCCATGTCTGTCGGGGCTATCTTATTACAAGCTTCTCAGCAAAAGCTTGCCCCACAAATCGTTTAACAAATGCACTCACATTAGACTAATCGCCCTTTAGCCAGGCTCTATCAAGTAACCCTATAATTCAAAAAACACGTAGTTTAATTCAGTTTTCTATAAGCTTGATATTGGATAATAAATGGATAATCAGTACTGTTAAATTGAATTAAATAAGGAAGACTATGTTTTCAAGAATGATAAATAGATCCCATACATCTAATCTGCGCCGCCACTCCATGTTCTCTCGAAATTTTGCTTCTCCAGTACCTAATTTCCAAGATAAAGAGTTGTACCATGAAACTTTAGCAATAAGAAAGCGACTATTAGACTCTATCACTCAAGAGCAATCACTGGGCTCCATGTTTAGCGCATGGTTCAATAAGCGACCGATAAAAAGCAGTTTATTTGATTTTCGAAAATTTTTAACGCCAGACCAGGTTAAATTTGTTAACTTATTGGATGAGAATTGTTATCAGCTCATCTTAGAGGAGCACTTACCAATACTTGAGAAGTTTTATAAGGCGAAACAACTAGAGCACACTGCTCTTGGCAATCTATATCGTACAATCACTTTTGAAGAAATGCTCTGTCGCTTAATCAAAGCCCGATATGAGGCGGCATACCAAGACGGTCGGCTGCTGTATTATAGAGACGGCCATCACAAGTTAAGTGAACCCCTGCACCATCTTTCTGATCGCGATAAGCTATTAGCGGTTGCTACTCCAGAGGATAAAAGTAAATTATACGAACACTATTTGACCATAGAGGAAAGTGCATTATCCCATTTGGTTTCCGCCAATGGCTATTTTTTGCCAATTGAAAATGGAGTACGCTACAGAAACAATGGGGCAGTTCCTCATTACCGTACAGGAAGTGTTATTCAGGAGTTGGAAAAAGCACATTTGGGGCCAGTATTTATTAATTACGCCGTGGGTCCTGAACTAAGAAATGGACAGAGTTTGCACTATGATGCATTAATGTGCCTGGAATATGCTGATGAAAAACCAGGCCACCCGCATTATGAACGGCGAGCCGAAGCATTAAGTCTGCAAGGTTTTGCGGCTGTTGCCCAAGATCTTTATGGGGATGAATACCCACAAGGACCCAAGTCTAAGGATGCATGCCGGTTCATAAAATTTAAATTGCCGCAGGGAGAGTTGGGCTCTAAAGAGGCTTATTTCTACATCAATGCTTATAAAACCAGGCTAAGGCATACTCTGAAACAGACGCTTATGGCAAGCGATCTCTTTATGCCGGAGCCAGGTGTCATCAGGTTAAAAGGTCTTGGTTTGGGAGCTTTTGGCATCAGTGCATTGGATAATTTATTGGAAACTTTATATCTTGAAGTCTTAGACGAATTGTTAAATACTTTGCCGCTCAAAAAAATTAATAAAGTTGAATTAATTAATTTTCCCTCCTTAATGAAGCGCTTTGATTTGCATCCAGACGATTTAGATTACTTTATGAATTATGGTAAGGATATGAGTTACCCTGCAGCGATAACGCATCCTCGAATTACAGTGGTTCAGAAATTGACCCCATGTTTAAGTGATGCAGAGGACGCATACCTGGGGACGCAAATATGCGGTGACAGTATCAGTCGTCCTGGAAATGAAGGCGCGGTGGGGTTGCCGCCCCAAAGCAGTGATGAAGCGTCCATGTATTATTCTTTAGCAGGAATAAATGCTATGCGTGAGCAAACACATGCACCGAATGAAGAGTTAATGAGTAAAATTATTGTTACTGATGGCGTACATTGCACAAAATTGGTCGATAAGTTAGACAGCGAGCTAAGCACATCTTCAAACCCCTCTATAAATCCTTCCTCTTTTTAACAGTAAGGAACAGCTGAAATTATTTTGTTATTGCCTCCTACATCCCGTCCCCACGACTTGTTCGCAGGGGCGGAACGAAGAAATAATGGATAATGAAAAAGTGATGCTCCCTCAGGTCAAAATAACCCAACCCGCCTGCCTGCGGATTGCAAGTAGCCCCTGTATTAATGCGACATAGCCAGTTCCTTTATTTAAACCACTAAATCGTCATCTTTACCCCCTAAAATGTAAAAAATGCGTAGATTAATTCAACTCCCTATAAGCTTGATATTGGATAATAAATATACAAATTCATTTCAATTCATCTTTGATAGGAGTACGTAGTATGCATTCTCGCTTATTTTTATCCGTTGCACAAAGGGCTCGGCGTAGAAATCCGAATGGATTTTTTAAAGTTGATCCTAATATAAGGGTTAGAGGCTTTGAGAAGGTTTGGTGTGATGAAGTACAAGCCATTTTACAATTACACAATATGGAGCAGGGATTTCATCGGCAAAGTATTTCATATTCTTCCACTTCTGAATCAGTTCCTTTTACACCTGAATCTGGACAGACTGCGTATCGTGGATATCCCCTTCTCAACCTTTTTTTATATAGAAAACCAACCGATGGAGGTTTATTCACCATTCCCACTTCACTCACAAATAAAGTGAAGCCTTATGAAGATATATTTGATATGTCTAAGTATGCAAAAGAAAGAGGGCAGGAAGTTCTTAAACATTTAACCGGCCATACTGAATATAGATCATACACTGAAACAGTACCAGTTGCGCTAGCCTTCGCATTGGCTAAAGGTCCTGAAAATGGGGCTATTGCTTTAGAACATTGGGCTAGAGAAGGAACGGCTTTAATAGCATCTGTGTACGGCCCTGCAGCGGCAATAGATTTTGCTCAAGTGTATGGTCTGTTATATCAGCAAGAGATTGCAGGCCCAATGCTTCCTTTTGCACGACAAAAATGTACCACAATGTTTTACAAAAAAAATGGTTCTCTAAATCCAGAAGAAGGTTTTAATATAATTTCACCATTTAATTTAAGTATAAATCAATTTTTGCTAGCCAATAATGATCCAAATGCGGTGGCAATGATCCATCAATATGACCGAAATGCGCTTAAAGCATCAATTGAGTTTAGTGAATCCTACAGAAAACTATTCGAGGGACAAATACAGAATTTGAGCAAGGATGAATTGCGGGTTCTCCACGAGCGAGCGGACAATACCTTTCAAAAAATGCTGAAATTGGAAGAAGAGTTTAGAACATATATTGCTTCCAGCATACAAATGCAGCGAGAGCAAGGCAATCTTTTAATGGCGCAATTAGATATCCCTTCTGATATATGCCTTAATACGGCGCTCCGTTGGTACATGAGTGCAATATGTTTTTCTAAAGGTAAATTTCTTACCTCTTCAAACAACGAGTGTTTATTAAACGTAAACAAAGGTGGTTTTGTTTTAGAGTTACCTCAACAATCCGGAACTCGAGTCACAAAAACGTTCAGTAAAGAAGAGGCGCTTGCTATTTTACCTCATATAATGCTCCCTACTTTTGATCTAATATCTTCAGAAGGTGACTTTGATATCAGGGAGGGTTTGCCTAAGCCTATAACGCAATTATTAACTACTTTATTTATTAACCAACTTATGGCTAAAAACGATCCACACGTAGGCCATCTCATGTTCCAAGCCCCTCATGCATGTGAAGTAAGTAGCTTATGTGAAGAAGAAATGAATAATTTAGAATTCAGCAGTAGAGAATATTACCTTTATGAATAACTCAATTTTAACACAGATACTTAATGAGAAAGCGAATCCAGGTACTATTTGTAGATTAAAAAGCTCCTTTGACTGCCCGGAGGAAGCACGACATTATATGGATGGTGCTAATGCCATATCAGGAGTAATTGGGCATTTGCAACAAGAGATAATAAAAGGTCAGCTGAAATATAATGTACATTTAATGTTGTACAATCAATTTGATAAACAACAATTTAAGGATTTTATAGAGGGGTTTGAGAGTATCGAGATAATACCAACAGCGGTTTCTATGGCAGTTTCTAATGAGAAGCAATAAGCGGATTGAGAATAATTTTCTCGTTGTTGGATAACGGAGAGCATTTCTCTAGAGAGGACTTCTAAAACTGCGCCAATGCATTACGCTCCTCTTAAGCGCAAATAATTTACTGAAATAACCCTATTTGTCTTAAGAGGAGCATCTCAAACTAAAGGAGCTTATAATCAGCACAATGAGTAGCTCCTGATAAACGGAATCGCGTCACTCGTGACAACATATAGCATTCCTTTTCTTGCAATATATCAGCAATAAATCAAATAAATTAACTGTAATGACATTCAGCGGCATCATCTTGTGGGTTATCTATTTATTAATTGCTCTTTCAATAAAAGATATTCATCTCGAACCTTGGCCGCTGCTTCAAACTCCATGTTTTTTGCATGCAAATACATTTGCTTTTCCAAAGTGTTAATGTGTTTCACTAATTCCTGCGTTGACCAATGTAGGTACTCCGGGCTTGGTTCGGCAACTGCAGCGTTACGCTTTCCTTGATAAGCCCCTTCCATGATATCGGTTATGGACTTACTGATCCCTTTAGGTGTGATTCCATACGCCTCGTTAAATGCTTTTTGCTTCTCACGTCTTCGGTCAGTCTCATCCAAAGCTCTTTGCATGGAACCAGTAATCTTATCCGCATAAAGAATGGCGCGTCCTTTCATGTTACGTGCTGCACGTCCTATAGTTTGGATCAAAGAACGATCGGAACGTAAAAAGCCCTCTTTGTCTGCATCTAAGATAGCAACCAAAGCGACTTCTGGCATATCCAAACCTTCGCGTAACAAATTGATTCCCACCAAAACATCAAATACTCCCAGACGCAGGTCACGAATAATTTCAACCCGTTCTACAGTATCTATATCTGAATGCAAATAACGGACTTTAATACCATGTTCATTCAAATAGTCGGTTAAATCTTCTGCCATTCGTTTTGTTAAAGTAGTCACTAAAACTCGTCCATTTTCTTGAATTACGTTACGAATTTCTGACATTAAATCATCAACCTGAGTGCGCACAGGACGAATTTCCACCTCCGGATCGACAAGTCCTGTAGGACGCACTACCTGTTCGGCTACATTATCAGAATGTTCTTTTTCATAAGTGCCTGGAGTTGCTGAAATGTAAATTGTTTGCGGCGAGCGGCCTTCAAACTCTTCAAACCGTAATGGTCGGTTATCCAGAGCCGAAGGAAGCCTAAAGCCATATTGAACCAAGGTTTCCTTACGGGAGCGATCTCCTCGGTACATCCCACCAATTTGGGGGACAGTAACATGGGATTCATCAATAATCAGCAATGCCTCATCGGGCAAATAGTCAAATAAAGTTGGTGGAGGTTCACCCGCCTCACGTGCTGATAAATAACGGGAATAGTTTTCAATACCGGAGCAATATCCCAACTCAAGCATCATTTCCATATCAAAAACAGTACGTTGCTCTAAACGCTGTGCTTCGACTAATTTATTCTGCTCCTTAAACTCAGCCAGACGCTCTTGCAACTCTTCTTTGACCCAATCCACGGTTTGCAAAATACGATCACGCGGCGTCACGTAATGCGTTTTAGGGAAAATAGTGATCCGCGGCACACGGCACAGAATTTTCCCGGTAAGCGGGTCAAATTGGGCGATGTTTTCCACCTCATCATCAAATAATTCGATGCGTATTGCATCCCGTTCTGAATCAGCAGGAAAAATATCAATTATATCGCCATGCACGCGAAACTGGCCACGCTCAAGGGATAAGTTACTTCGAGTGTACTGCATTTCAGCAAGTCGTCTTAAAATTTTACGCTGATCGGATTGTTCTCCACGGGACAGATGTAATACCATACGTAAATAGGAATCAGGATCACCCAAACCATAAATGGCAGAAACTGTTGCGACAATGATCGCATCTTTACGTTCAATTAAGGCTTTGGTTGCAGACAAACGCATCTGTTCTATGTGCTCATTGATGGATGAATCTTTTTCAATAAAGGTATCCGAAGCAGGAACATAAGCTTCTGGCTGATAATAATCATAGTAGGAAACGAAGTATTCCACCGCATTGTCGGGGAAGTATGCTTTAAATTCGCCATAAAGTTGAGCAGCAAGCGTTTTGTTGGGAGCCATGATCAAAGCAGGACGGCGCATGGCTTGAATAACATGTGCTATAGTAAAAGTCTTGCCCGAACCAGTCACCCCTAAAAGGGTTTGTTTGGATAAACCTGATTTCAAGCCGTCAATTAATGAGGCTATGGCGGCCGGCTGGTCGCCAGCGGGCTTATAATCGGCATATATTTTAAATAAATCTTTCATATCTTATTAGTATATCTCACAGGAGCAACAAATGGATATCGCATTAGCAAAACGCGTGCAAAAAGTTAAGCCTTCACCTACTTTAGCTGTAGCAGCAAAGGCTACCCAAATGCGTGCTCAAGGGCATGATGTCATTAATCTGGGTACTGGTGAACCCGATTTTGACACACCCAATTACATTAAAGAAGCTGCTATCGCTGCCATTAATCAAGGCCATACGAAATACACCGCTGTTGATGGCATACCTGAGCTTAAAGAAGCCGTTAAAAATAAATTCAAAAAAGATAATGGTCTTGATTATCAAGCCAATCAAATTTTAGTTTCTGTTGGCGGCAAACAAAGCTGTTACAATCTCTGCCAAGCTCTGCTTAATTCAGGTGATGAAGTGATTATACCTGCGCCATACTGGGTTTCTTACCCCGATATGGTCTTATTGGCTGATGCAATACCGGTGATTATTTCTACAACCCCAGCACAACGTTATAAAATCAATGCGCAACAGCTCGAGGAAGCAATCACCCCCCAAACGCGCATGATCTTTTTAAATAGCCCATCCAATCCATCAGGGGTAGCGTACACCTTAGATGAATTAAAGGCTTTAGGTGAAGTCTTAAAAAAACACCCACAGATTATTATTGCTACGGATGATATGTACGAACATATTCTCTGGAGCCAGCCTTTTGCTAACATTCTTAATGCATGTCCCGAATTATATGACCGAACCATTGTCTTAAATGGTGTATCTAAAGCTTACGCCATGACCGGTTGGCGCATCGGTTATGCAGCAGGCCCCGCTCCACTAATGAATGCGATGAAAACCATCCAGTCCCAATCGACCTCAAACCCGTGTTCTATCGCCCAGAAAGCAGCTGTAGCCGCACTAACAGGCGGCAATGAGAGCGTCATAGAAATGGTAAAAGCCTTCCGCCAAAGACATGACTTTGTAGCCTCCCGATTGCAAGAAATCTCTGGAGTAGAAGTAATTCCTGCTGATGGAACTTTTTATATTTTCCCCAGTGTCCAAGCAATCATAGAACAACGCGACTACGCCAATGATCTTGAGTTTTCTGAAAAACTGTTAGTCGAAGCAGGCGTTGCTCTAGTACCAGGATCTGCATTTGGTAATGAAGGCTGCATCCGTTTATCCTTTGCAACCAGTATGGAAACATTACAAGATGCCTTAAACCGCTTACAACGTTTTTGCAGTTAAAAGAGCACGGACACTTTCTCTCTTTTAGGGGATAAGGTGTCCGTTAAGACCGATGAAAGATAATATTCACCCTCAATAAACCAGATTTTAAAAAATTATTATTAAATCTACTTGACCCTCAATCAGAATCGTTTTAAGATTCCCACCCTATTCCCCGGTAGCTCAGTCGGTAGAGCGGATGACTGTTAATCATTAGGTCACAAGTTCGAGTCTTGTCCGGGGAGCCAATTCCAGTCTGGGTTTTGGCGCATTCCAAGTTTTCCCTTCCTGATGCTTGGTACCAGTTTTGGTACCGATTTAATAACAACTTATGCGAGTTAGATGAAGTGATTGATTTTCTTGAAGCGCATTATAAGCTTATTACAGGCATAGCCGTACCAATTATTGTTGCTATTATAGGGATATTCAAAGCAAGAAGCTGGATTAAAAAAAACAACTCAATCAAAGGCGCTAATAATATACAGCAGGTCTCGGAAGGTAACATAAATTCCAAAAATTCGTATAATACAGTGAATCAGAATGGAGCTGCTCTTCAAATTGTAGGCCATAATAACCAAATTACGGGTTTTGATTTAAATGCAATTCAGATACTGGCTAAATCTTTTCAGCAAACTATGTATCCATATGCAGAAAGAGCCTTTGAAAAATTTAATTTAAATTCACAAAGCTTCCTCGCAAATCTAAATAGTCAATTAGAACAATTACCTTCTTCTGCGTTAGATAAATTTTCTGAAGCAGATGTCCAAATGGCTCTTTATAAAGCCATGCAAGGTGCTGGCCGCACAAACTCTATTGAAGTTCATGAAGTATTAAGCCAATTAATTGCAGATAGAGTACAAAAGCCTAAATGCTCCATTACAGAATTGGCTATTAATGAGTCAATAGAAATAGCCGCTAAACTTGATGTTAATTTAATTAAGATGTTGGCTTTTAGTTTTATATTTTCTAGAACAAAATATACACTATTACTTGATGAACCTAGCCTTTTTCAAAGGCTAGGTATAGTTGCTAATGAATTTAAAGAGTTGGAAGCTACTACTTCAAGATTTGAATATTTGGAGGCAATTTCTTGTGGAAAAATTTTACAATTCACATCTAATGCTCTGCTACCTATCATATCTGAAAGCTATCCTCAACTCTTTATTAAAATGGTAACATCAGAACAATTAAAAGAAATTTCATTGCCAATCAACGTGCAAGATATTTGTTTTATCAAAAAAAATAATGATACCTATCTGCTAAATCCTCATATAGGTCTTTATTTATTTGAAAATGCTCCTGTTCAAGTTGGAAATGTTCCATTTGTCATTGAAGATAATGAAGTAAAAGATCATTTAAAAAATTTTCTCAATAATAATCGTTTATCAATTGAGGAAATCAAAAAGCAACTTGAAACAATTCCTTCATTTGAAAATATTCTTAATATTTGGGATAACTATCAATTCTCCCAATTTTCATTAACAGCTGTAGGCATAGCCATAGGAAGGGCATATTTAGAACAAAAAAATTTAGGAAATTATGATATCAACATTTGGATTAATTGATATGCTAATTTAAAAACCGACAAGTTATACTCAAGATTGATTGTTCAAGTAATATATTTTAACCCCAGTACTTGTTAATGATATATCTATCGGTAAGAAAATTTAACATTTTCCCGCCAACAATAGATCCTATCCAAACTAAAAAACTTAATAGCCAGAACAATGTTTTGAAAATAATGGGCTCATTATTATCTGTTGAGAATTGGTTGAATTGATCTTGAAGCTGCTTAATCTTCCACTCAACTAATTTAACTCTAATAATTGTATTTTGATCGATTGGTGGCAAATTCTTTATCTGTGGTAATATATTAAGTTGTGTTTGCAAAGCAGAGCCATTTTGAAAATTCAATAATGGTTTTTTCTCAAGCATTTGATAGCTTAATATTTCAGGATTATTTATAAGGCTTGAAATCTCTTCATCAATTGGGGTATATGATTTGTTTGTATTCAAATTTGTATGAGGCTTTGCCAAAATAATAATCTGATTAATGGCAAAAATTACCACTATAAAACAAATAATAAATATAACAAGTGGAATAATCCATTGCTTTTCATTAATATGGACAGCATCTTCATGTAATTTATCCATTCAATTATCTCATAAGCAATGATCGAAATGTTATTTGCCCTGTTCTGAGTTTAGTGTTGGTCGAGCGGCTCACTCAAAGTTGAAACCCAGCAATGCTGTAATGCTCGAAGAAAGGGGGCAAATCAACCGTTATAAGGCAAACGGCTCGCCTGTTTACAACTATTTTTTAAATTAAATATCTCCTGTATTTTTATGTAGATCAAACAATTATTAATAATTTCACCGTTATTTACCCTACTTAACGTCCAGCCACAGGTTAAGGGTTAAAGTAGCTTTGCATAAGACATCGTATGACGTTTCGCCCATATGGCTCATCAGTTATGCTTCATTTCAAAATAACAAATAGATTAGTTCTAAACAATCAGTTCAAGATAAAAATTTTGTCCTGGCGCCAGATGGGCGTCAGGACAAAATCTCTGGATACCTTGATTTTATTGAGCCTAATCAGGGTGATTTTCCTGCGTCACTGCACGAAACTTGCAGTGACGCATTTAATTCAGCGAACAAAATAGAGAACGTTACTATCGATTTATCATGTAAATAATGTCCAATCCCGAGTAGCGTGATCGGACAAAAGGGCTACTGGTCTTGATTTTACTGGCTAAGATTGAATTATTAATTCTGCGTCACTGCTGGAAAATTGCAGTGACGCAGAAAATAATAATAGATGATAAAGAAATTATTCTTCTCTCTCAAAGTGCAGAGCCTAACCAGTTATCGAGTATCCCACATCGCTGAAATTAAGTATGATCTAGATTGCAGTCCTCTTGAAGACCTATCTGTTCATTTTCCAAGCCATGTGCAACTGGTAATGAATGCTCAAACACGTACGGATCTGCTTGCCAACATTTTCTGGCCAACCAGTTTGCCGGATACTTCCATTTAGGTACCCATGCACCTATCATTACCAGAAGATTATAACTTTCAATTTGCTTATGTAGTCCCGTCATCATCTTTTCAAATAACTTATCATCAGGATTAAGCTCTCTAAATTGATAAAAAGCTGCTTCCCTATCAACGGGATGTGGATAACTTTTCCAAAATTTTTCAAATTTGCTACACACATATATATAATTATTATCTTCTGACTTCTGAGGTGGGTCGGCCTCAGAGTTATTGCCTATGTTGGGTTTGTGTCTTAATGTACATGATTCTCCTGATTCCACAGCATCTTCCTGTGTCGGGTTTGTGTCGGGATTACGGTTCGGCTTCGATACTGCCTTATTTGGAGCAGGGTTATCCAATTCAGCGTAAATACACTTCACGATTAAGTGCCTTTCAGTGGACTGAATCTCAATAAGTCCAGCACGCTCTAATGATTTAACGGCCCGCTTCATTTGCTGAAGGCTTGGACTGCCTGTTTTAACGCCTGCAATAGGTCCCACATAAAGGGTTTCACGCAATGATTGATAACTGATTCTGCGCTTGATACCTACGATGCAACTTTGTCTGTCCATATATGGACGAATACCCATCAGGTAAACTAATCTTTGTATATAAGGCAATTCAAGTAACGCTGCTAACTCATAAGCATTGGCAAATAAAAAATTCATGCCTCGTATCATCCATTTTAAGCGAATTAATAGTCTTTATGGGTTCATTGTAGGAAGGAAACTACATAGGTCAATAGCATTTCAAATGCTGATATTGATTGATATTAAATGATAATGATATTTTTTGTGTATGGTAAGGCGTACACAACTTATTTGGTCTCCAATTATTTGACATACAGGCTGTATAATCTGCTATAATACTATTAACTCATCTACCTTCAGTGTAGAAGGAGCATTCGAGGTCGCTTAGGCGGCCTCAGCTTTTTCTGGGATCTTTATTTGCACTGGACTCTTTCAGATTTGTCTTGCCTTTTCTTTCATCATGCACGTAAGCAGTAGTTAACAAATAGTAATCTTTACGATTTGAAAGAATAATCATGTATTGCTCTGGAGGAAGCCATAGTACAGTGTTTATATTCGAGCCTCTTTTGTTCTCCCAACATAAAATTTCTGAGTAACTGCTATGTTGGATTATGTGGGGGATCCAATTAATCCTTTCACAACGACGAAAATCTACGGTTCGGTCTTCATCTTCTACTGGACCTGAAGTGACCAAATGCCAAAAACTTCTATGCATTTCAGAAATTGGTTCAAAATAACGACATTTAATTGGTAATCCGAGAAATGATAGTTTACGATCAATTTTATCAAGGAATAGTTGATATAAAGCATTTTGGTAGTTGTTCCAATCACCACCAAAACTTTCAAACAATACGAGATCAGGTAAGGGATACAAACTCACAAACGCCCCTCCCAATTAAATAAGTTAAATTTACGTGCGCCGAGAGAGGTACTGCGAACAAGAGACAGACCAGTATGTGATTTGATTAGATCTACAATTCGTTGTTTTGCACAACTTTGCCCACCTAGAGGATATCGATTAGCATAAGATATAGCGCCGATCATTAAATCAGCTAGTTGGATTAATACATTTTCATGTGATCTCACTTCTTGGATTTTTGCTACTACTTTTTTATTAAAATCATGATGGGAATTACAAAGCACTTCATGAAGTTTTTCTATTTTTAAATATCCTTGTGTATCTTTAATATCGAGATAGATATGATAAGAATTTTTAGGATCAATAAACCATTCCAGCATTTGCCAATACATTTTGTAATAAAACTGATCATGGGTGTGATTGAATCGATCATGTTGCAGTTGATTTTTATCAATGATAATTGCTCTAAAAGAAAGCTGCTCGCAACTAAAAAAATAATTTGTTAAAGCTTCATATGCTGCGAGCTTATTTCTTGTAACCTTAGTCCATTTTATTTCTGAGAATTCTTTAAGCTTATTTTGACGTTTAATCTCTTTAATTTTTTTAAATATTGCATCTTTGTCTTTAATAGGACATGCAATCGCACCAAGTACCATATACCTATTATTAATGGTTATTGCCGAAGATTCTAAATGGCAACTTTCATCACAGTATATATTTATCAGTTCACTCATCATAATTCCATTCAGTAGAAACTATATTCATTTGTAGTTATGCCATCACTTCGTTTTCATATTTAAATACACAATATTATTAGCCATTAAATTATGTATATGCTGTGCCCATTGTTCCAAAGCCTCTTCTCTTTGAGGCAACATTTCATTTCGATTATAAGTTGCCATGATTCGTGGCATTTTATGCCCCAAACATTTCTCTATAACCACAGGGTCAATTTGTAAAGTCTCTCCAAGTTGAGTGGCGAATGTACGACGCAGATCATGCGCTGTCCACTCTGAAGTGCCTAAGCGCTCTTGAATCCGCTTAATAGCTCTAGGTAAAGCATTTTCTGTCAATGGTTTGCAATAGTCTATACCTGTTAAAACATATTCCGATTTACTAATTGTTTTGAGCTGCAACAATAATTCTTTGGTTAAATAACTAAGATGTACCTTGTGAACAATGTTAGCCTTGGAATGCAAAGCCGGAATAGTCCAAAGTGACTCCTCAAAATTGATTTCACTCCATTGCGCCAAGCGCAGTTCAGCAGTACGAACACCTGTCAGTAAAATAATCTTAATCGCAATGCGGGTTTGTGGTGCCATTTGGGAGTCATTACTGTCCAAAAATAGCCAGAGGGACTTGATTTCATCCAGACTTAAAACACGCTCTCTTGGTTTCTCATGACCGCCAATATCTCTTGCGCGAATATTAGAGGCGGGATTAGTGCTCATAGTGCCACGGCTTACTGCATAGCCAAACATTTGTTTGAGAGAGCTTAAAACGCGGTTTGCGTGCACGCTTGCACCTCGTTTGACAATCTTATCCAACGCTTGAGTAATATGCCTTGTTTCCAATTCATCCAAAACCCAATCACCAAGAA
This sequence comes from Legionella parisiensis, assembly GCF_001467945.1. Taxonomy (GTDB): domain Bacteria; phylum Pseudomonadota; class Gammaproteobacteria; order Legionellales; family Legionellaceae; genus Legionella; species Legionella parisiensis. The sequence goes on along the minus strand of NZ_LNYQ01000012.1, from coordinate 369,717 downwards.
GCATATTAATATCACCCTCTATTTGTTTTTTAACCGTTAAAGGACGCTTTAAATGCTTTTCGACATAATGAGTATACCAACTTAAAGCAAGTTTCTTTACGGTGTTGTCCGATTTGGCTTGTTGTTGCTTAGCATGCTCTATAGGATTAATCCCTTGTTCTTTTAAATGTTCCGCATCCAACATTAGCTCACGTGCTTCCTTCAAGCCAATTCCCGGATACTTGCCCAAAGTCATCTTGTAACGCTTGCCATCAAAAGTGAACCTAAAGATCCATGATTTACCCCCCCCTGGCATGACTCGAATTCCAAGCCCACTAAACTCGATTTGTTCAAACCATTTTTGCTGGGGTTTTAAATTGCGGATATACGCGTCAGTAAATTTCATAACTGGTACCAAGATGATTTTTGGTACCGATTTTGGTACCACTAAATATGAATTGAGATAATATTAAATGATATTAAAATAAAGTCAAATTCCAATAAATATCTTTTATATACATATAATTATGATATTTTTTGATATTATTTGAAATCAATTAATATCGAATAATAAATGACTGTTAATCATTAGGTCACAAGTTCGAGTCTTGTCCGGGGAGCCAAATCCAGTCTGGGTTTTTGGCGAAAATCAATCAAACCTTAAATTTTACCTGTCGAATATGTGTCGAAGTTTGAGGTAAAGCATTTAACCTTAATTTGTAATTTTCAATATTCCTAAATCCATAAGAGAGATGTTGAATCAACTTTATTTTTGATATTCTCAACTTTATATAAGCTTTACCTATCTGGGGGGAATTTTCTTACGCCCAGGTGAGCTTTCAAAGCCCTCTGGAACTGGTTTAAATGGATCTTCATCTCTAGGCCAACTTTTAGCGCGAGACTGAAATGTCCTAAGAGCATTAATATCTAACTCGACTGAAACTAAGAAATCATTTTTTCCACCTCTTAGCCTTACTAAATCCCTTTTGAACTCTTGCTTACTAGGTACTCTTACCCTACTGTCCCCATATTTTCTATTATTAACCATGATAATATAAGCATGGAGATCTAAAGCTGCAGACTCTATTAATTTAGAAAAAGTTTCAATGTCCTTATTCCATGAAAGTATCATAAGAGCATCGATGGTGCCTTGGTAACTAATACGTAATTTTGAGTTTTGTAACTCCGAACAAACCATAACACCAAAGTAGAAATTGTTATGATTATAAATAGTTTCTTTCAGACTTTTTTTGTCCTTGTACCATGTCTTCCCAAAGATTGATAGGAGTTTGTATTCTTCACCAACAGCTGGATTGAGCTTGGGTTGCCATATTCTAATTGATGCGGGATACCCTAAACTATTATCTATCAAGCAGAGACAGGCCTCACTAAAAATTTTATTTTCTTTTTTTCCTCTATATTCAGTACCAGCTATTAAGCTTATACCGGATTTTAATAAACGATTTGAAATACTAGGTATCCAATCAATTGGTATTGATAGTTCAGGAAAAATTAAATAGTCAGGTTTGGGTGATAATTGTAGCGCTTGGTTGATAAGTTTTGATATTCGTTTATAGCGCTTAAGAGTCAAGGAAGGCTTACCGCAAGCAGAATACGCCCATTCCTCTTCTGACGTTTTTAAGCTTGTAATAGCAACTATAATCCTATCTTTGAGCAAACTACCTACTCTTATAATATTCTTCTCACTTAGGTTAACTTCTTCATCCAAAACAGAGGGATTAATCCATACTCCTTTAAGAGCCTGAACGTATTTTGACCAAATTGCTCTCGGTGATTCTCCCTTTGACTTTTGAGGCCAAATGCACTCAGGTGAAATACTGGCAATTTCTTCAGGTGTATATGGTCTAGTTGGAAAGAGAAATGGACAATAAAAATCAACTTGGAGTATTGTTTTTTTTCGTCTATTCAAAAACTCTTTTAGATTTTGAGTATTTAGTAATTCAGCTTTTTGAAACTCCTGCATGATTTCATTTTCAGTCTGTTTATCACTATTAAATTCATGTAATAAACTTTTTGCATAAGCTTTAGATAAAAATTCTTTATAAGGAATAGTGGCCAAATCAGATATCAACAATTTTTTTGATTTTTCAAAAATTATATTTGGCCCCGAGGATTTTAATTTTGACAATATTTGCTGAATTATATTTTTATCTTTTTCAGAAAAATTGAAGTGCTTATTTTTATTTATGTAATTACTTAAATCTAAATATCTAAAGAGTGCCTCCTTATAGACTTCAATTAAACTTTCTTCAAGCTTATTTAATACGTCATTTTTAATTTCTGAAGGAATTTCTTTCCCATTAATCTTTATTTTATTAACATCTTTTAGCTCTTCAACACATTTGAATGTGCAGTTTACAATGTCCAAAGCCTTGTTTAGCTCACCCTGATTTATTGCAAAACCCAAAATTCTGGGTAAATATTTATAAAATTCAAAGAACTTATCAGTCCTAATAATATGGTTTTTAATAAATTGATAAAATTCCTTTCTCTCCTCTTTCCATTCATTAGCTGGTAAATCTCGTGCTAATAATTCAAAATGTCTCAACTGCAATACCCAACTTAATCGCCGTATTGTCAACCCATCAGCTCTATGAAAAGTGTCAGCTTGCTCTCTAGTATTATCTGAAGCAGAAAGCACTCGTGCCGCAGTTGTTTGATCTAGTTGATCGGGCATAGGCATCAAACGATGTTCGCTAGATAATTCATTGATCTCTTTTTCTATACTATCGAGTAAATCACACCCTGCTTGACCTTCTAGAACAAATAATTTTTGCTTTTCAGAATGAAATTGGAATATTGACTTTCTCTGATAATCTTCTCCCAAATTTATTGACCATTTCTCATTATCATTGCTTAGATAACCGTTACCTAATCTGTTTTTCAAATAATCCATAAACTCTACAATATTGCTTATATTACCAGGATCTAAAATTACTAATAAAAGATCATCAACATAACGACCATAATGTATTGGTGTAATTTTTTCTTTTACCAATTTATCGAACTTATACAAAATGATATTTGAAATAACACGAGTCGCTGTTAATCCTATAACAAGACCACCTTTAAAGAGACTATTATCAAATAATGAACTGGCCTTATCTGACCAGCATTTCAAGAATAGACTCATTTGAACATTAAATTTAGTTTCATCTTCTGATAGACCTGTAAAACGCTTTCCAATAAGCTCTTTTACAAAAGCATCAGATGAAAGAAACGATGGGTCAATATTATGAAAAAAATTCTCTAAATCTAACGAAGCAGCAATAACATTTCTGTTGTTATGTAAATTATCTCGTATTGCTTTTAGACTATCCTCTCTCCATTTTTGGTATCTGTGGTAATAAGGTTCAAATGAATCAATTGCTGATAGATGAAATGATTCTAACTTTCTGCCATCATTGTTTATTCTTTTAAGTCTAGCACTGTATACATTATGACTAAGTACGGCATCAAATTTATAACCAATCATATTTATCCAAAGTGCTGAGATAATATGTGTATCAATAGGAAAATCACCAACAACTCTAAATTCTGCATGCAAATTTTCCTTTATGCTTATAAATTCTCTAGTTGGATCTGAGAAATGAATATTTTCGTTTTTCTTCTTGCACTCTGATGTCAATTTTTTTGGTATAAGTCTTGGGATGCCTAATAGATCATCACAATTTTCAAACCCATTATTTGATTGAAGCCTTTTAAGCAATTTTTTTAAATTATTTATTAGGTCTCTTTCATACTCAGCAAATTTACTCGATGAAGGAAATATATTTTCAAAAAAATTATCAGCTTTAGCCTTTCTATAAGCAACCAGCATGTCTGAAAGAGCTAACTTTTCCCATCCCTGGAACATAGCTGTATATCTCATAAATTCCCTTTTACTAATTTTGTTAAATGTTGTCTTTATCTTTTATAATTCTAGTATATTTTATAAATTTCTCTGTTCTGGTAGGTATCAGAAATTTCTTGAACAAGCATACAAGAATCAATCCAAGCTATTATAATCATCACAAAGTTATTAGAAATGACTGGGGCAAGAGGGGACATCTGGGACAAGCGCATAATGTGAGAAATTTTTCAAGAAAATGCAATGTCTATTGATGATTTTTTTGTTTCTCAATTAAATCCATACCAAGCTCCCAATGGAACCTGGAGATAGGGATGTATCAACCAAAGTTCCCAGGCTATGGACTATACTTAATATAACTACAAAATAAATGCTTAAGTCAAAAACTATCCTTATAACAGACTTGTGAGTATTAGTCGGACCAAGGAGATAGTTGTGGAATCTAAACAGTCAATCGATTTAAGCCAGATGGTTATTATTCCAAAACTTCAAGCATACCTCGAAGTACAGAAAGGCAAACACGGTAATGACTCTTTTGACTTTAATGTAGATAAAGGAGGATTATGTTTTGGCTTAAGTGTTTGTTACAGCGTTATGAATAAGATAGGGAAATCTGCATGGTGGAACTCTGCATTAACTGCAATAATAACATGGGACGGTAGTGAGGAATCTTTGAATTTGCCTCTCGCACTTCCTGATTCTGACTCTCTAGATGAAACACTTGAAACACTCCTTGAGAAAGTGGTGAATTATCTTTATTTCAATCATGGAAAATTAACTACTAAAAATATGATTACGAGCCCCAATTACAGGCAGGAAAGATTTCTGCAACCTGGGGGATATTTTGAATATCTTGATTCAGAGGGCCATATTCATAGCATAGTCCAGGATGAAGCGGTATCCGGTGATTTTGATGATAAAGAACTAAAACAATTATTGGATAGTCCCCAGACAAAAAATGCAATTAAAAATAATATCTGTCTCATTATATTTGTCAAGCATAGTATGGCGTTACAATTTCATGACGACCAATGGTGGTTTTTTGATCCCAACAATGAATCTGGAGAAATATCATTTAATGAAAATGATTATACTGGCTTAATAAATACAATTAATATTGCAAGACAAAAATTATCATCTGGAAGTATTCATAGTCCTTCCTTAACAATACTAATCGCAGCAGACAATCAATGTGATTTAACACAATTCAGAAGTGCATATAAAAAAATCACCGATGAAAGAATGAATATTTTAAATGATAATACTATCCATTTAATATCATTACATAACCCTGAGATAATAGAAGATTTTATAAATAATAAAAAATTAGACATTCATCAGACGTTTCGGCAAAAATCCTTGCTTTTGTGGGCGCGTGGTAATATCGGGATTGTGAACGCATTGGTACAACAGGGAATAAACTTGAATTCTGTTGATCCGAACACTGGCGAGACAGCTTTATATTTCTTTGCTTACCAGAGAGACGACCCAGAAATATTAGAAGTGTTATTAAATAACGGTGCAAATATGCACATCAAGAATAAAAATGGCATGACACCACTCGATATTGCTATTGTAAAAGGCCACATCGAATCTGTGCGAGTATTACTTAATCATAAAAGTGCGTTAGATTGTGACAGCTTGACTTCTAATAACGATTCCCCCGTACATTTAGCTATTAAAGAAAATAATATTGAAGTATTAAAATTACTTATAGATAGAGGTTTTAAATTTGATTCACCTGACGACCCCAAAAATTCTCCTTTATACCTTGCACTCAAATTGAAAAAATATGCAATAGCTCGATACCTGATATCAGAAGGGGCAAGTTTAGAAAATATCAAACTTAATAAATTTGAAGCTACAACATCATTTAAACTATTTGCCGATATAACAAATCGTGATGAATTCGTTAACATAATTTCCAAAACAGACCACAAAAATCGATTAGCTTTAATAAGCGCTATCCCGGCTACCAAGTTAAAATCTTGCTTGCTGCAACATGTTTCAATGCAGGATGCTATTTTGTCAATCAATCAGCAATATGTGGATCGGGACATTAAAAAAGCGCTTTTCCTGGGATTATTACAAATTTGTAAAAATGATCTCGAATCAGGAACAAGCACTTATCAACCTGATTTTTTTTTAACACAGAGCACCGATTTGGATGTTGGAAAGAGTAAGTTCATCTTGGCAGCAAATGCTTTAATGTCCGCAATTATAAACAATCAGTCGCTTGATGATATCTATAGTGAAAACACAAGCTGTCTTAACCATGGTCCTATAGCTGATATTTATTCTGAACTCAAACAACTGGAACAAACACTCACCTGCGAAAATTCTGCTAAACCATCTCCATTTTAGTGAGTCTAAAAACTCAGAATGGGGTCAGCCTGACCCCTAATTCGTTATAAGCTGCAACTCGACTTCAATAGAAACCTTTTATTAATTTAAGGTTTTGCAGAGTAGTGGGACTCTTCTTCTTGTTGTTGTACGTGCAATGACTTATGGCTTTCCATATATGTCTCGATAATTTGAGATTTTAATTTATCAAGCCCAATCTCTTCTTTCGCGGATGTTTCGATATAGACTGTATAGAAACTTTCCGCTAGTTCTTTTGCCTCTTGCTTGCTTACTCGTCGCTCTGAATCAACATCGCCTTTTAATCCTACGAATAAAAACCTGAATCGAGGATTATATTCGTTATATCGCAGTACATCATCGTACCAGAGGCTTAAATGATTAAAGGTCTCGCGAGAACTAATATCAAAGCACAGAAGATGAATTTTATCTCCCATATATTGCTTTCTATAATAAGGAGTCGCGTTATGAATTATTGGATAATCGCGTCCTTGAACTAAAGGGCTTTGATAACGCAATAACAATGGTCCATATTTTTTATCACTCTGAACATGACTTTTCTCAATTTGTGTTATATTCGAATCAATAAATTTGTTTTCGGCAAGCCGACAGATTAGGCTTTTAATGCCAATATCTGTATCGCCAATCAGATTAACAATGATTGGTGTTAAGCTTTTTTCAAAAGATACCTTCCAATTTGCTCTGGGAATCTCTGTTATTTTTCTAAAAAACCGGCCTGTTTCTGAGAGTCTGCATAGCTCGTTTGGCTTGAGAAAAGAAGTAACATATGCTGTAATTTCTCCAGGTAATTTACTAAAACTACCAGCCCTAATGGTACATAATTCGTTTTGCATTTCTTGAGGTAACTCTCGCTCAATGGCTTTTTGTTTTTGTTGAACTGCCAGAGTCAATTCGGCAATGTATTTTTTTAATCCCACTTTAAATTGCTTGATAGCGGGAGAGCCAGTAAGAGTTGAAGTAAATTGAGTCAATAAGGATTTTTCTTGAGACTGCAGTGAGCTAAAGGTTTTCGCCAGAAGCATACTGTATTGCTTCTTGAGAGCCGTTTGAGATGAAACAGGACAGCTTAGATCAATGATGTCAACCAGTTGTTTTTCTACTTGCATCCCTATCGCAGCACTCAGGGACTTAAAAGCCGATTGGTTATCTTTTTGTTGTTTTAGCTCCTGTAGCATTCCTTGTAAATTGTTCACACGCTCCGTATGTTCTTCCAATGCTTGTTTAATTTTTAATAATTGTCTCACTCCATGAGACTCATGAGGGCTTTGCGGATCAAATCCGCGCAAATAGTCATAGGATTGTTCTAATAGCAAACAGACGGCATGAATAAGATTAATTTGTTCTTGAAAGTATGTAATGCGTGAGTTCATTTTTTTTCTAAATACTTCATAAGTTAATTGTTAGTTAAAATATAACTCATTTTGAAAGAGTATCACATGCGTAATATTACCCATGCGCTTGTGTTTTTGTAGACATAACTCAAGTTGGGTCTTGAGCTATGTTGAAGTTGGAAGGACAATTCAAGCCATTAATTTTAAAGCAATTTGGCTTTTAGAAAAACAACCAAACTTCTCGCGTAAATTTTCAAAATGCCGCTCAATAGTTCGTCGGGATACATTCAGTAGTTTTGCCGTTTCATCAGAGGTTTTTCCTTTGAAATACCAAAATAATACTTCTTTTTCACGAGGAGTAATTGGAACTTTAGATTCTAATGAATAAAAAGCTGCGGGCGGAGTATGCTCTATAAAATTATTTTGTCTAAATGTTAAATCCCATAAATGAGTAAATTCAGAATGTTGATCTTCTTGAAGATGGTTGTGGTTTATTTTATTACGAATGGACGCAATTTGGTTTTCAAAATGGAGGTTAAATTTTTTAAATACGTGGAGATTATTTAAATAAACATGGTTCATATCCTGCTTTCCAAGCGGCGCATCAAAGGAATACAACTTAATAGTACAACTATCCGTAATTTCTAGTATGCGAAATGAATGGCCATAATCGAAATGATTAAGTAGTTGAAATACAGGTAAACTATATTGCTTGTATTCATCTTGATAAACGTCAATCAGATAAAACCCAGTTTTAGGATAAGTTTTTAAAATACTAGTAGGTGCGTTTTTAACCAATTGTTGGTTAATACACTTCTCCAAATAATTGCTGTCGCTTCCTAACCAAATCAAATTACCTTGATTATTTATTTCGACATAACTGAAATGATTAATACCTGTTAGCTTAAACAGATCGTTACAAATATGATTAACCAAATCGGTATAATTTATTAATTCGACAGTACTCATTCAGGGTGATTCAAAACATGGCTCATCATATGGAAAAGGACAATAATCTAATTCAGACTAAAATAAAACAATCATGCGCCATATTTCCAGCGTTGATTTATAGGTGCCTTTAAGAAGCGTAGCCTGTTTGCTTACTAACAGGCTTTTTCTCCATTCGAGGAATTAACCATAACCAACCCTGCTGTTGTGGCGCGCGGTGAATCATTTTAAATGTGAGTCAACGCTGGTACATCATTCGGACTTTCATTTTTAAGTTTCATGCCATTAAGGTGGTGATTAAATATTTCATAGTTATTGTGTGAACCGGTGTTCAGTATGGGAAACACAATGTGGTCGAAGAAATGAGCGCGCTTGTTAATTTCTTCACCATACAGCTCTGCAACGAGTACTGGATCATTATGAAATTCACCACAACCCCAAGCACCTAAAATTACATTGCGTTTTCCTTCAATAATTAAGGTGTCCAGTTGAGCTGCGATACGTCGCCGCAAATCTGTTCTGTAGTGTGCTAATTCTTCTTGCGTTAATCCATATGGCGTAGTGGAAAGCTCTGGAGCTGCTGATCTTAATTCATAAAATGGAAAAATATCCGATTTAGAAAGAAAAGAATAACTCAGTACGCTATCTACCTTACGACCGGTTGGTGTAAAGTCATCAAAACCACTGGTAATAAAAGATACTTCTGGACCTCGGAAACACACTCTGGGTTCGCTGTTAAATAATACTTTATATCGGGAGCCATTTTCATAGTTGTGATCTCCTATGATTGCGTGCTCCTCTTCGGTCATTTTTATTTTGGCTTCCACCAGGTTACTTGTTGTTTCATTATAGCGAAACGTCATTGATTCTTTATCTAAATGTACGCTTGTGTCTAATAAGGATTGGGCGCAGGTGCTTCGATGCCACATATTCTCTTCCTGGGCACTCCCACCCTCCAAAGCCGCACCACCGGGGAAAACTGGATTTGCCATATTAAGCACCGAATAAGGCACACCGTGTTTTTTGGTCGCTTCAAGTGTTGCAACTCCCCAATCTTTATTAACTACTTCAACTGATTCTGGTGGAGAAGATTTCTTTTGTTCCCAATGAATTATATTTTCTTGTGCCTGCTTTTGTAATTCCATGTATTTGGGTAAATCAGTAACCCATTCCAATGTTTTTCCCATGCTTTGATGGCGCCATCTCTCTCCTGAATATACCCCTGACAACCGACTTGGTGTATGTTCATTGTATACTTCTTTAATTACAGAAGGTTCTTTGGGTATAGGTCTAAATAGAGACTTTAAAAACATGTTCCTATCCTTAATTTGTGGTATTCATACTTTATCTTCGGTGCTTTATTGCTTAAAAACTTCAAGAGCAGTTTTAAGGTTTCACTCTAATTTAGAGAATACAGTAATGGTTAAATTTCGGAGGCACAAGAGCTTTACTAGTTACCGAATTGAATTTTCCTAAACATGCAACAAGGTTGATTGTACTCCTCATAGCACTATTCAAAGCAATTGTATCCTGTCTATTTATTTTTTGATTCAACAATGATTAAGTCGAATTCAAAAGGACAAATTTTAAACACAATGATCAAAAAAGTCAATTTCTTGTGTTCTCTATCATGAGATAAATTTATTTAACCTTATGTTTATTAATTTAAAAATTTTTTTATGCCTGAGGGAGATTGAATGACCCAACCTACCAGGCTGGGTAAAAGAGCAAATCAATTTTTTAACGTGTCATAAATGAATGTTGCATTTACATGAGGTTAAGAGACCTATCAATAACATTTGTGTTTCCAAGCCTCATGCCGTCTAGGTGTTGAGCAAAAATAGCATGGTTATCATGCCCCATATTCAATATGGGGAATACAATATGGTCAAAGAAATGAGCGCGTTTTTCAATTTCTTCACTATATATCTGTGCCACTATTTTTGGATCATTTTTAAACTCTCCACACCCCCAGGCACCTAAAATGACATTGTGTTGTCCTTCAAGGATTAAGGTATCCAGCTGGGCGGCAATACGTCGGCGCAAATCAGCTCTGTAAGGTCCCATAGTTTCAGGATCTAATGCGTGAGGCTCAGTAGAAAGTTCTGGAGCAGCTGATCTTAATTCATAGAATGGAAAAATATCAGATTGGGGAAGAAAAGTATAACTCAGTCCGCTGTCTGCAATACGACCGCTAGATGCAAAGTCATCAAAACCACTGGTGGTAACTTGTACTTCTGGTCCACGGAAACATACCCTCGGTTCTCGATCAAATAATACTTTATAGACTATGGAATCTGTTTCCCCGCGATGTTTTTTTAAGGCATCACGCTCTTCATCAGTCATTTTTATCCTGGCTTCTAACAATTTACGTGCCATTTCATTGTAACGAAATGTCTTAGAGACTTTATCTAAATAAATGCTTTTGTCCATTAACGATTGGGCACAATTACTTCGATGCCACATATTCTCTTCCTGGGCACTTCCTCCTTCCAAAGCAGCGCCCCCAGGGTAAACTGAATTTGCCATATTAAGTACGGCATAGGGCACACCATGTTTTTGCGTTGCTTCCAGTGTAGCAAGGCCCCAATCTTTTTTCAGTACTTCAACAGACTTAGGGAAAGAACTCCTTTTCTTTGTCCATTGATTTAAATTTTCTTGTGCCTGTTTGTGTAATTCCATAGTTTTATTAACATCTGTAATCCAATCTAATGTTCGTTCCATGCTTTTATGACGCCACCTGTTTCCAGAAATGGAGCCGGTAAAGAGATTGGGTTTATGTGCAGCATGAACTTCTTTAATTAATGAAGAGGAAATGGATTGAGGTCTAAATAATTTTAAAAACATCGTTCTATCCTTAATTGATACTTATACTCTATCTTCAGCGCGCCCTTCTTAAACTTAATAGAGGAGTTACCAAGTTTTCGCACTGATTTTAAGAATAAAGTAAGGGTAAATTCCATAGGCACAACAGCTTCGAGCGGTATCAGATTAAAATGTTCCTTGTATGCAAGATAGCACGCTTGATTTTTGTTTTTTTGTATAAGTTTGAACATGCAACAAGTCAGGTTTCACTTTCCAATAGCAATATTCTAAGCAATTGTATCCCTTCTTTTTACTTCTTGACTGAACATTGAATAAGTTGAGTCAAAATCAGTAAATCAAAGTGTTCAAAAAAAGTCAACTTTGGGCGCAGAAAAAAAATGAAGCCACATCGTGCTTTCATTTCTGTATATTATTAAACCGTTAAAATGTTAGTCCACTTCTTGTATACGATTCTCCTCTGCGTAAGGGGCGTTGCGATAATCAAACCCATGTGCTCATAAAGAGCAGCGTAATTTTAATTAACGCAAAAAATAATCTTGTTTCTGTTATTGAAAGCGAATATTTATATCAGCCTCATCGTTCAACAAGAGCGCAGCAAGTTTTATAGCCCAGCTTGGATCGGAGTTATCTTCAATTTGCCAGGCTGCCATCAAAACTAATCGCACAAACACCCAATCCTTAATTCGTTGGCCATCGAGATTTGATTTTTGTGCCAATAAGTCAATTCGTTCCGCAAATATTTTTTTTACATTAACCGTTGTTGCGAGTTCCGTAATGTACATAAAATCAAAGGCTGCAATTTCAAACTCTGCCTCACCAACTACGCCTTTGGGATCAACAGCCAACCATGCACTACCATGTTTTAGGATATTGTCATGATGCAAATCTCCATGCAGGAAAACGAGTGACTCCTGTGAAGAGAGCAATTTATTTCTCAAATCTATCGCTCTATTTAATATAGGTGCAGGGATTTGTTTCGATGCAGGCATATCAAGTGCTTTTAGCCAATCAGCAATATGGTAAACATTCTGTTTTTTAGGTACGTGTTTATTATGCAGCTTTTGCATGGTCTGCACGTAACAGTCCATCACATAATCCATTTGAGCAGGATATAAGGACTTAAGCGAAATACCAGGAATTGCTTGTTGTATTAATAGCGCATGATATTTACTGTTATAATCAATAAGTTTAATTGAGCCTTGAGAATCGAGATTCATCAATGCCTGTTTTTCATTTTCAATACTTTTTTTGTCATAGCTAATTTTTATAACGACAGGCTGATCATCATCTAAAACTGCTTTGGCAACATAGTTGAACGTCATATTGGCAACAGGGGTTACCTCACTTAATTTCCAATAATCTTTAAGTGTCGCAATAGTCGCAGGCAAATGAGCAAGCCAATGCTCACCCTTTGCCCCATAGATACTGGTTATGTTTTGCTTTAGTTTTTTCATTTAAATAATCCCCTGCACAAAACATAAATTAAATTTGGCTATTAAATCTAAAGATATTTTTCTTACTGTTGTTTAAATGCGCAATTTCACGAGTATATTCGGTAAAGTTATTGCCATTATAATGTCTTATCGTTGCCCGCCAGAATCTATAGGCCCCCTCATTGCCCGGTATAACCATTACTTCCCATATGCCCGGAAATTTCTTAAAACATTGTTCTGCAATGTATTGGCCAATACCTTTATTTTTGAATTTTCGCAGCACAAAAAATTGCGCCATATTAAAATCAATTCCAGGCTCACTTCCTTTTTTATCCACTATGAAAAAACCAACCAGTTCATTCTTATAACGCACTACAAATGGGAAAGAGTTTTCATCCTGCCAATATTTTTTAAAATCGATGCACTCATACAAACCATCCTCTGGTATTTCCCAGCCTTCTTGATTACCAAGATATTCACTCATGTCATATACGTAAAACCGGCCTAGGTTTTGGATCGCGGGATAATCCTCTAAAGTCGCCGGAACCAGTTTAATGGTGTTGTGATCAATACTGGACTTCTGAATTTCGTACATTGCTACTTCATTATTCCAATAATGCGTGCGCCCTACATAATTCATTTGGACTTTTTCCAATACTTTGCGAGAACGATCATTGTCCGGATGAATAACGGCAACAAGTTTTTTAACCGGTAAATGGTCAAATCCCCAATGAATAAGCGCTGTTGCAAGCTCCTTACCGTAACCCTTATTCCAGGATGTTTTAGTCAACGCATAACCTACTTCAATATCCGATTGACTGTCATCATAAGCAAGATAAATTAATCCTGCTCGACCAACAAATACCCCGCTTTCTTTTTCAAAGACACAGCCCAGACTAAAATTATGTTTTTCATAGTGTGTAATCGCTTTCTCTAAGCCCGTCATTACCTCTGCTTGGGTGCGTACTCCCTGGCCAATATATTTCATTACCTCAGCATCAGATTGTAAGGCATATAAATTATTAAAGTCTGCCAGTGCAGGCGCATTAATAATTAAGTTTTTTGTTTCTAAAAAAAGACTCATAGTACTCACTCAGCAAGTATAGGTAACTCGTAATCCAGCATTTTACCGAATACTTTTATCAATTAAAGAGAATAGGATTCACACGACTCAAATAAATTGAGAAGAATGTCATGATTTTTCACCACAAAATCTTGTCTTCTTTGGAACTTGGGTGTTGCCATGTATCAAAGAAATGTAAAAAATTATTAATTCCACGATCTTCTGCTCTTTTTTTAAGATAATAAGCATTGAAAGGAATGAGTACATTCATTGCATCACTGTTTAGGATTTTTAACTGTTTAGAAATTAATTTAGCAGGTAAAATACTCCAACCTAGACCGTACTCTACTAAGGTTTTAATCGCATCCATTGTGCTAATCTCTAGACCTAAATTTAAGTGCAACTGATTCTCTTGAAAAAGCGTTTCCACCTTCTCGCGAACTGCGCCCCCACGTTCAGTAAAAATGGCTGGAAAATTTGCAAGATCAGCAAGCGACAGTGACTTATTGATTTGCAATAATTCGTGATTGCGATCCACTACCAAATAGAATTTTTCTTGCCATAATGGAGTTTTAGTAAATAATTTTGCAGAAAGTTCGTGCTCAGGACCAATTACAAGGTCTACTGTCCCATAGTTTATTCGATCCTCAATCTCATTCTCCCCGATTGTTTTTACGTGGAGTTGGATAGGCAAATTTGCTGTTTTCAGATAATTTAAAAATTCCGGTAAGATATAATGGGAAACAAATACGGAAGCGCCGATCACTAAGTGATGTTGAAATGCTCGGGACTCGTTCTTAAAGGACATGACCATATTGTTGTAAGCCGCCAGCATTTGCCTTGCGTAAGGAATAAAATGGTTTGCAGCATCTGTTAATGTTATTTTTGAACCATCGACAATAAACAAACGCATACCAAGTTCATTTTCGATTTTTTGCATTCGCTTGCTTATTGCTGACTGGGTAATATGAACTCTCTTGGCAGCAAGTGTGAACGAGCGGTATTCAATAACTGCAAGAAAAGATTTTATTTCGGTGATATCCATATTTATAACCCTGTGGGATATAAGAATGTATATATTCGATTATAGTTCAATGACGATCTAAGCAAGCTCGTTTTCTCAAAACTTTGGGTTTATTAGAATCAAAAAAAGAACAGGACACCAATTTTATGATTTTAAAATAATTCGCTTCAGAAAAATTTTCACTCTGAAATCATATGGTAGTTTTATTATATCTGTCTCAATTCAAGCTACACTTGTTATATAAGCCTATTTAAGGAAACAGTAAGAATGAGTAGCAAGGCACCCGTTGTAATTGGTGATGTGAAAGTCAAACCAGGAGAACGTAAAACTGTTTTATTACCTATGCCCAAATTATATGATTGGACGCCAATTAGTTTGCCAATTCATGTGATTAACGGAATAGAAGAGGGGCCCACGTTATGTCTTACTGCAGCCATTCATGGCGATGAAATCAATGGTGTTGAGATCATCAGACGGTTTTTGAAAAAAAAGGGACTAAAAAATATCATAGGCAATGTCATTGCCATTCCTATTGTTAATGTATACGGTTTTTTGTATCAAGAACGATATTTAATGGATCGGAGAGACTTAAACCGATCATTTCCTGGTAGTTCAAATGGATCACTTGCATCCATTCTTGCGGAAATTATTAGCAAGCAAATTTTATCTCAATCCACCCATGCGATTGATCTGCACACCGGTTCAAACCATCGCTTCAATTTGCCTCAGATCAGAGTAAATCTTGATATGCCAGGCATCGAAGACCTAGCCCGTGCTTTTAATGTTCCAGTGATCCTGCATTCGACTTTTAGAGACGGATCAATGCGCGAATATGCCAATGAACAAGGCATTCCCATTCTAGTTTATGAAGGAGGTGAGTCTTTGCGTTTTGATGAACTATCAATCAGAACGGGGATCAATGGTATTTTGAGTGTGATGGGGGCATTAGGAATGATTAAACTGAGTGGATACGGAGTAAAGAAATGCACTCCTACTATTTCCAGAAACAGTTATTGGATAAGAGCCCCCATAAGCGGCATCTTAAGGCACATTAAGAAATCCGGGAACCGAGTCGCTAAGGGACAAGTAATTGCAGTTATAGCCAATCCAAGCAGTACAGAAGAATACAAATTAAAATCACCGCTTTCCGGAATTATTATTGGTGAAAATATGTTACCGCTTGTTCATTCAGGACAGGCTTTGTTTCATATTGCCAGTTTTGAAAAATTGACCATCGTTGAAGAACAGTTAGAAAACCTGCAAGAAGCATTCGACCTAAATGATTATGAAGATTAGGGTCTGCTTCCATGCCGTTGGCTTGAGTCAAAATGGCCTGATTTTCGAGCCCCGAAGCGCAGCATACACCCAAATCAGGACCATTTAGCCAGGTAGCAAGAATGCAACCATCAAAAATAATCAAGCCAAAATCGTAATAATGCAGTTACCGCTTGCGGTGATTCCATAGGTGACATATGGCCAGAATCCTCGATAATCGCTAACTTGGAATTGGGGATTTTGCCTGCCAACTCTTCATGAACCGCCAGAGAAAAAACTTTATCTTGGCGTGCATGAATAATTAAAGTAGGCATTGCAAGGGAGGGAAGAAAAGAAAGGCATTCGTGGCGTGCTAATAGAATTTTTTGCTGAGTGAGAAATGTCTGTTGGCCAACATTTAAAAGCATAGAATGCACTTCTTTCTTGAACCGGTCATCGTACACGTAGAGATCCGCAAGCATTTTGGCAACAGTTTGAAAATTTCCCTGCTCCACTTCCTGTATCATTTCTATTCTCTTTCGATGTTTTTCGTCAGAGTCTTGTTGGGCGGAAGTATTTACCAGACATAATTTCGCAATGCGCTCGGGAAGTTTCCTGGCAAGTTCTAATGCCAGCCATCCCCCCATTGAATGGCCTACCAGGAAAAAAGGTCCTTCAACCTTGTTTAAAACACTTTCAATTAACTCTTCAGTGGAGCCTCCATGTGTGAGTGGGATAGTCTGGCATTGTACGAGATCTTGTAAATGATTTGTTTGATAAGACCATACTCGATGATCCGATAAAACCCCGGTTAAAAAGACCAATGTTTTTTCCGCCACGACACCTCCCCCTACTAAGAACGCTTTGTAAACCACAAAATTAAGTCATCATCCAGACAAACCATAGAACCCGGTTCAACGATGTTATAAGCATAGGTGATTCCCAAACCATCGGGAATATAACCCCGCTGCACATAAAGTCTCTGGGCCTGACCATAATCTGCATACAGCCCTACACCAATTCCAAGTACTGCATGTTTTTTAAATGCTTCGGCTTCCGCACAGTCAAGAAGAGCTGTACCAATTCCTCTCTTCCGATAAGGGGGTAAGACATTCAAATCCATAATTTCAGGAATATTTTGCTGGTTAAATGATGGATAGGATGATTGCCATTTCAAGGTAATATATCCAGCAAAATTCGTTTCATAAAAAGCCACCCAAATCAGTCGCTCTTGATGTTCCTGTTCCTGCAGATAATTAGTAAAAGTGGCTCTGGGTTTTTGCCAATTATGTACTGCAAATTGCTGCACGATTAAGTCGATATCCTCTTGATTCATTAAGCGGATGTGCATGGGCATTGAATTCATTTATTGCATCTCGCTATAAAGGTATAAACATATTGGCATTGATCATTCATAACAGATAATATCAATAAAAAAAGAGAAAAACAGCGGATAAAATTATCCATTTTTTATTCTAAAGAGGTTGTGCTTATGCCCAATAAATCTCTGGATACTTATTTAAGTTTATGTACCCAAGTCTACGATCTGAGCAAACCACTTCCGCCAGCAGATGCCTGGAATTTTTATTTGAGTTATGCAAAAGAAGCAGAGGGTCCTATTTTGGAGCCCATGTGTGGTACCGGACGCTTTCTTCTTCCCTTGCTAACAGAAGGATTGGCCATTGAGGGATTTGATGCCAGTCAATCGATGTTGGATGCACTGCATGCCAAAGCAAAAGCACAACAGTTAAATCCGTTGGTCTGGCATGGATACCTTGAGACGCTCAGCCAGGCAAAGCAATATGGATTAATCTTTATTCCTAGTGGTTCGTTTGGTCTGCTCGTCGACTTGGCTGCGGTGAAACACGCATTAAAAATGATTTATCATCATTTAAAAGACGATGGTGTTTTTGTATTTGAAATCGAAACCTTAAATGCTGCTCCTAAAGAATTAGGTATTTGGCGCGGTTCACGTTGGTACCGTGCGGATGGGCAAATGATTTTGTTGAGCCAGTTGGCCATGCTTGAAGAGACCATATGTTATTCCATTGGTAAATATGAATTAATTGAAACCAATCAACTTATAAAAACTGAGGTCGAAGAATATAAAATTCGTCTTTATGACGATCCTGCTCTTTTACTCGATTTGCTTCATGAAACCGGTTTTAGCGAAATTCGCTTGGTTAAAGCATTTGATAGGTCAGCATCTCCAGATAAACAGGATGAAACCATTCTCTATGAATGCAGAAAATAATTCAGCGCTTCTATGGGCGCAAAACTATCTGAATCAACAGGGATATTCCATCCAGGAGCCATTTAGACTCATACAGAGTTCAGCATGGGCCAGGGTATATCAAATAACCACGGCAACAGGCTACTTGTATTTAAAACAAATACCCGAGCCATTTGCGGTTGAGCCTGATTTATTACGCTACCTAAGGAGTTTTTTTCCGTCGTTAGTACCTGAAATACTCGGCCACAACTCCAGCTTACGCTGTTTTCTAATGGGCGATAGAGGAACGCCGCTTAGAGAAACTTTAGCAATCAATTATCAAGTAGATTTGGCCAAAGAGACGCTTAAATCCTATGTACAGATCCAAACAGGGCTTATAAGCCAGCTCGACTCTCTGTTCGCCCTTAAAATTCCCGATTGGCGTTTGGCGAATCTGCCTGCCCTCTATTTAAAATTGTTACATGAATCTGAATTTTTAAACCATGATGGTTTAACCCCAAATGAATTACAGCACCTGATTTCTTTACATCCCAGGGTTACTAAGCTTTGTCAGCACCTTGCACAATACTCTATTCCTGAAACTATTGAGCACAGTGATTTTCATGAGAATAATATAGTGCATCAGGCACAACATCTAACGATTATCGATTGGGGTGAAAGCGTCATTGCCCATCCTTTTTTTTCTCTCATTTCTTTTTTGATGCACATGATGCGCACCCATCAAATAAAAGAGCAAAATGAAGTTTACACTACATTACGTGATACCTATTTGCGTTACTGGCAAGCTTTTGAGTCTCAAGAGCGACTGCTCGATGCTTTTGCATTAGCAAAACGCTTAAGCCCTATTAAATATTGCTTAAGTTTTTTTCGTTTAACTCAATGCCCGGGATGGTATGCTATCGAACGTCATCAAGGACGAATGACGCAGGTGCTGCGCTCATTCCTCGAATCGGAAACAAAAATTAATAAAAACTGAATCTTATATAACCCGTGAATTTTGTTTTCATGCAAGGCACAGGTATAAGAAGTTCTCTATTTTATGATGGAGATGCCTCATCTTTATGAATTCGACAATGCAATAATTTCCAATAACCAAACAGATTGGTCTTGCGAGAATCCAACAACTGTAGTGCTTTGTAATCAAGAATCGAATGCACAGAAAAATCGGATTTAAAACCTACGAGTTCATTAACTCGTGCAAATATTTTCTCAAAAAAGCGAATTACCGGTTGTTCTGAAGCAAAATGGTTCACAAATACAATTTGTGCTGTAGGTTTGGCAACACGAGTTAACTCCTGAAGAAAAGCATGTATATCAGGAACCACAGGCGCCACATACATGGCAACAATAAAATCAAAACTGTTATCGGGGAACTCTAAATGAGCGGCATCCATAACCTTTAACTGCACCCGCTCTTCCAGCTTATTTTTTACGATCTGCTCTTCTGCTTTTTCTAACATTTTTTCAGAAATATCAATTCCGGTAATCTGCAAATCATCACGATAAAGCGGCAAAGACAAACCAGTGCCAATACCAATTTCAAGTACGGTAGCATTTTGCTTTGCTGCCTTATTGACTATCTCCGTACATAAAGAACGGCCAGGGTTAAAAATGGAACCAAAGAGGAAATCGTAGAACGAAGCATACACATTATAAACTTTTCTTATTGAGGCTACAGACATAAACATACTCCATGAAATGCTAATAATCTAAAATAAATTGGAATACAAAAAACGATTAACCTACTGTTTTAGAGTTCTATTTCCAATAATCAAATAATAATCCATGTTCTCCAAACACGGGATCACTTTGAGGTAACCCGGCATTTTTGATTTGCTTATCAACATGCGTATGTTCTTCAGCTGCTCCATAATTCATATCAAAATCAACATCCCATGGATAAGCGCCAATGCATTTAAATCCCCTGGATAAGCTCAGGCTCTTATGCGCTACCCCTGCAGGAATGATCACCACATCGCCCTGTTTCACCTCATAAATTTTGCCTTTATCTCCTCCAAATTGAACGATACCCTCTCCTTCAATCATAATTAATACTTCATGAGTGGTACTGTGGTAATGATGATAGTCGTATATCGAATCAACCCATGATTTACCCCAATGATTTCGCTGTAACAAATCCTGAATAGCTTGCAGTGATCGACTTGTAATGACAAATGTTTGCTTATAAATCAATAAGGGATAACGCGGATTATTTGGGAAAAAACCAGCAGGCTGGATTAATTCATGGAACACTTCTTGTGGGGTTACAGGTTTGACTGTATCCATTTGCATCCTTGTTGAGTTTTACTTTTTTCAATGACCCATTTCTATGGAGAACTAGTCTCTTAAAATACCTCTCAAGAAAGAAGGCATTTAGGTTCTATTTGATTAAATCATGGATGAGCAAGCAGGTGCAGGGAGCTCGCTATCGATGCTTTCTTCCTTTTTAGGGGCAAAAAAACCAGGTTTTTTTCGTCTTTCTTCTAAAATTCCATCAGCATAACCTGTGTTTGGATGTTGGCTAAGCAGCGCGTTTTGATAAGCAATACGCTCTTCCCCGGTATAAGAATTAGGGTCATCGGAAGTAAGTCGACCATCAGGGGCAGTATAGTTAACTGATAGCTGACGCTTGAAGCTTACCGGCATAAATTTACTGAGCGGCATTTCTGCATTAATTTTTGCTTTGGTCATCGATAGTCTCCTCTGACATTCAGTTTATTCTGCTTCAAAGAGGGTAAATTTTTGCACAATCATATCAGAACACACACAATGAGACAACACAATTCAATTTGATCAATAATAAAATTACTGGGAAAATAGCATCCGACTTATTCAACTGAATCCAGGTTGCTTTGGTGATATGTCATAAAAATTGACTTAAACCACCCCATATTTATTAAAAAAGAGAAAAGAAGAGGGTGCATGGAAGGTTGCCCACATGCACTGTTCCTTTCCTGATTACAGAAACGCTGAAAATGGCTCTTTTCCAACAGGGAATAAATAAGGCATTCTCTGACACAAGCCCGCTATTGCCTAAGTAGAATAAAGCACCGTGCATAGAAACCAAGCCACTTTTTCAGTTTCTTACAGAAAAACAAAAATCTTACAAATTGTCTATACTTATTCTGTCCTATTAACAAAAGTGACGGCTTGATTTCATATTTAAAAAAAGAGTGAAACTGTTTGTTTAAACTTCAACCATGAGGACAAGTAAAATGGATCTAAGTAAACGTATAGAACCAAAAACCTGGGCTTTCGTTGAAAAAATCAACAAAGCTGGCGGTAAACCGATTTATGATCTTCCGGTAAAAGAAGGCAGGGCCATTTTTGACAAATTACAAGAATTGCCTTCAGGAAAAGAAAAAGCTGATGTGGATATTGAAGATCGTACTATTCAACATTCTAAAGGTAAATTAGACATTCGTATTGTTCGTCCCAAAGGCTCAAAAGAAAAACTACCGGTAGTCATGTTCTATCATGGTGCAGGTTGGGTTTTTGGTGATTGGCAAACCCATGGTCGTCTTGTTCGTGAGCTTGCTGTAGGTGCTCATGCAGCGATCATATTTGTCAATTACTCTTTGGCTCCAGAAGCGCAATACCCAACTCAAATTGAAGAAGATTATACTGCATTGAAATATATTGCAGAACATGGAAAAGAATTGAATCTTGATTCTTCTCGCTTAGCAGTTGCTGGCGATAGCGTTGGCGGAAATATGGCCGCGGTTATGACGCTTCTTGCCAAAGAGCGTGGCGGTCCCAAAATTGATTATCAAGTCCTTATTTATCCTGTGACTGATGCCAATTTTGAAAATGATTCTTACAAAGAATTCGCGGATGGTCCTTGGTTAACTAAAAAAGCAATGCAATGGTTTTGGGATAATTATTTACCTGATAAGGCAAAGAGGAAAGAAATAACTGCCTGTCCTTTGCAAGCGTCGATTGATCAACTTAAAGGATTGCCGCCTGCACTGGTAATCAATGGTGAATGCGATGTATTGCGCGATGAGGGTGAGGCCTACGAACACAAGCTTAATGCAGCGGGTGTACCAGTTACCGGGCTTCGTCATCATGGCACAATTCATGATTTTCTTATGTTAAATGATCTTGCTGATACCCCGGCTTGCCGTAATGCAATCGAGACAATCAGCAGTCATTTGCGTATGGTTTTTTCCAAGAAGCACTAACTCAATCGCTTTGAGGGATTCTGTGAACGAGACAGGATCCCTACTTATATTCGTTCAAGATAATTCGAAATCCGATATTGTTTTTTTGTTTTCAGATTCTCTTTTTTTTATTCCTGTAAATAAAGGCTCCTGGTATCCTCCTGGAATACCATTTTTGGAAAAAACAATTTGCCATAACTGATTCGTTCGCGCACGAAAAGTACCGGCACATGCTAATAAATAATAGCGCCACATTCGATAAAACCGCTGGTCGTATTGTTTTTTTAGATGCTCCCAATTTTGTTCAAAATGCTCGTTCCAGGCCATTAAAGTATGATCATAATATGCCCCGAAGTTAGCCCAATTTTCCATGATAAACAATCCTTCCGAGGCGTGGCTGATTTGTTCCATGGAGGGAATCATCCCATTAGGAAAAATATATTTGTTAATCCAGGGATCTGTTGCTTTTGTAGTCTGATTTCCACCAATAGTATGCAACAGAAATAAACCATTTCCTCTAAGGCAATCACGAACTTTTTGCATGTAGGTACGGTAGTTTCGATAACCTACATGCTCGAACATTCCTAAAGACACGACACGATCAAATTGTTCATGAACGTCACGATAATCCTGAAAGCGAATTTCTATAGGTAAACCTGAACAATTTTGTTTTGCATAATCAAACTGTTCTTTGGATATAGTAATTCCAACTACACTCACCCCATAATGCTCTGCAGCATATTTGGCAAAAGCACCAAAACCACAGCCGATATCCAATACATGCATCCCTGGTTCAAGCTTTAATTTCTGACAGCTCAGCTCCAATTTGTTTAGCTGCGCGGTATCCAGATCATTTGCATTTTTCCAATAGCCGCATGTGTAATTCATACGGCTATCGAGCATCGATTTAAATAATTCATTTCCCAGGTCATAGTGTTTTCTGCCTACTTCGAGGGCACGTTTTTTCGATTGATGGTTAATCAGTTTGAGCCAAACTAATTTTGGCCATGACCACTTATCGGATTTGATTTTTTGGTCAAGTTGGGCTTGTAGAATGCGGGTAAAAAACTGGTCGAGACTTTTACAGTCCCACCATCCATCCATGTATGATTCACCAAGAGCTAAAGAACCCTCATTAAAAACGCGCTGGTAGAATTCTTCATTACTAATTTGAATGTCCCAATCTTCATTTCCATTGGGAGTAACTCCTGCTGAATGCAAAAGATCCGTTGCAATTTTTTTTATCTGCTGATTCATGAATAGGCTCTTCCCTTTGAACTACACAATTCAAGAATGTATCAAGTGAGTAATTTTTAACGGGGTATCTTACTCAACTTATCCTGTAAAAAATAAATATTTCAAACAACAAAATCATTAATACAATATATTTTCCCTACATCACAACATTATAATTATAAAACTTGTGTATCCATTTTGATTGTATGAAACAAGAGAAAACGAATAATACATTCCTAAAAGTAAAAATTCGCGTTCATTGCCAAAGATTATAAACAAAAATACCCTCAATAAAACCTGTAATTTTTTCCAGTAATACATTTTGATTAAGCCTATCCCTTCAACAAAAAAATAAAAAACGCGTTGCAAGGATCGATATGCCAATAATTACCTTAGCAGCAAAAGCCTGGGTATCAGTACTTGCCTATCGAAAGAGGGATAAAGCGCCATGAACGATACTGTTTCCATTGCTCCAACCTAAAAAGAAACGTTTTTGGAGGATGAAATCATGTGCCTTCCAATGATTATTATTCATTCTACACGCGCCTGGAATGGTGTCAAAATCGAAGCATGGGTGCACGCTGAAGGGGATTAACAACCTGAGGTATCGCCAGCTTTCATTATTCTTTATCCCTGGATGCCGCGGGACTTAGTAGTGATAGAAACATTTTATTGAACATAGTTCAAAGATTCATAGCAAAAACTGACAATCTCCAGGCTTTAACAGCCCAGCCTATCAAAATATCAGACTTTATTAATAACCACTCGCAGCGCTTGCAACTTTAAAGTGCTACTGTGAATAAACTCTTCACTTTCAATAAGCTGTATTTTGTAAAACGCAATCTCATCTTCACGTATCGAGGGATTAATCCTCTTTAAAGCCTCAAGCCGATTTACTTCATGAGTAATGCTCTCTTTCATCTGGCTTGTAGCATGTTTGATTATCTCTTGAAGTTGTCCTTCAGCTACTTTTTTGCTTTGTGTTAATATGACATCAAGATCACTATGGATCTGCTGAATAATTGGGTAGCCTAAATGACGTTTAACAGGCTCACACATTTGATTTAATTGTTTGTAAGCCAAGATGCTGGAAAGATTCTTTCCAGAAACATCCATGAGCACACGAATCGGTGTAAGCGGCAAAAAGCGATCTAATTGCAAATTTTTTGGTGCGACACAATGAGCTGTAAAGAATGATTCCAAAAATAATGTTCCAGGCTTAATGCTTTTTATAGAAATAGTAGCCAAAGTTGCATTTCCCAACTCAGAATCCAGGATCATTTCCATACATTCGCTGACCATAGGATGTTCCCAGCTTAAGAACTCGACATCCTCACGCACCAGTGCTTTAGAACGGGAGTAGGTCACCGTAACACCATCTTCTTTTAGCCCTGGGAAATGACTTGTTTTCATATGATCCGTAGGACGCAAGATTTCCGTGGATTCAGAATGGTACTCATGGTCAATACCATACTCCTGAAAGACCTGCGCCATATAATTTTCCAATTCCAAAAAATTTTCCTCTGCTTCTATGGCAGCAATCAATGCTTCTGCTTGCGGTGCATTACAGGAATTTAATTCCAATAAGCGATCTCGACCTTCGTGAAGTGCCTGATTAATTTGTTCCGCGCGAGTTTTTGTTTCTACAATTAATTTCTCGAGTTCTTGTTGATTTGTAGCGACAGTATCAAGAATTGGCAGTAATTCATTTTCAAATTCTTCATAAAGTGTAAAACCAATAGAACAACTCCTGGTAAATAAGTTAATCCCTTCGTGATACCAACGAAACAATTTCTCTTGTACAGTACTCAATAGATAAGGAACATAAATTTCAATAGTATCTCGCTGGCCTATGCGATCGAGCCGACCTATACGCTGCTCCAGCAAATCAGGATTTAATGGTAAATCAAACAATACTAAATGATGAGCAAACTGGAAATTTCGGCCTTCACTTCCTATTTCAGAACAAACGAGTACTTGGGCTCCGTTTTCTTGTTCTGCAAAATAAGCTGCAGAACGATCACGTTCAATAATGGATAATCCCTCATGAAACGAAGTACTGCGAATTCCTCTCTTTAATTTTAAATGCTGATCCAAAGCAATTGCTGTGTTTGCCTTGGCACAAATAATAAGAACTTTTTGGGGATGCAATTCATTAATTTTATTCACTAACCACATTACTCGAGGATCATTTTCAAGCCATATCTCTTTGTTTAAGAGTTGCTCGGGATAAAGCTTCCTTTGACCTTTTTGTTCCTCCATAGAAGAATAAATCTCGGGGCACTCCAAAGGACAGGGGTGCACGCGTCGCTCAGGAAAGCCTTGAATCGCTGCACGGGTATTGCGAAATAAAACGCGACCTGTTCCGTGTCTGTCTAATAAGTCTTTAATAATCTGATCAATATTCAAGCCTGTTATTTCACCCAAATAAGCTTCCAGCTGAGACTTATGTTTCACACTCAAGGCATCTGTCGACGTCCGTTCCTCATAAGCCATCAATTCGTGTACGAGTTTATTAATTTGTTGATACCCTTCTTCTTCTTTTTTAAATGCAGGTAAATTATAAAATCGTGAAGGATCAAGCAATCTTAAGCGAGCAAAATGACTGGCAATTCCTGCTTGTTCTGGTGTTGCAGTCAAAAGCAATAAACCCTTGCTTTGTCTTGCTAATTCTTCTATGCATTCATACTCGGGACTCTTTTCTTCTTCGGACCAATGTAAGTGATGTGCTTCATCGACAACAAGCAAGTCCCATTGACTGGTCATCGCCTGTTGGCGTGCATTTTCATTTTCCATGAGAAAGTCCAAGCTGCATAAAACCAATTGCTCGTTTTCAAAAAGATTCTCTTGCGATGTACCGAGTTGCATCCCTTCTTCTTCGTCTAACTCATACAAAAGCTCATAGCGCTCTGCATCGATGATTGAAAAATACAAATTAAAACGGCGAATCATCTCGACGAGCCACTGATGAATCAAAGTTTGGGGTACCACAATCAATATTCGCTGGGCTCGGCCAGTACTTAGTTGATAATGCATAATCATGCCGGCTTCTATGGTCTTGCCCAGCCCTACTTCATCTGCCAGTAAAACTCTTGGAGCATGGCGTTGTGCAACTTCACTGGCGATATAAACTTGATGTTTAAGATGACTGGTTCGTGAACCCAATAACCCCCTAACCTCAGATTGCTGTAATCTGCTGGCATGATGCAAGGTATCTATTCGCAATTTAAAGGCATTTAATTTATCAAGCAGACCACTAAAAAGCCTCTGCTCTGGAGTGTTGAGCTTGATAAAACAATCCAGGGAAAGTTCACTTATCTGAAACTCATTGCCGGCTTCATCTACTCCTGTATAAAAAAACAATCCTTGACGCGTTTCAACATGAGTAACACAAATTTTTTGTTGGCTCGAGGTAGTGATTTCTTCACCTTCTTTATAAATGATACGGCTCAGCGGAGCACTGTCTGTAGAATAAATACGTTCTTCGTCAGCAGCGGGAAAACTTACGCTCACCTGTCTCCCATTCAAATCAATAATGATTCCTAACCCGAGGTGTGTTTCTGTGTTACTTATCCAGCGTTGGCCAATACTAAAAGTCATAAAAAACCATTTTATTTTCGTCAAGTGCCACTAAAATAATCAAAATTTTAAATAAACACAACTTGACTTGTATCCTTTTTTTAAATAGCATGGCTCGAATTTAATCAACCCTAGGGGTGCTACTATGGAATCAAAACTTAATATAGATGATAGAAGAAATAGAGACGAAGAATATACCAGCGAATACACTCAATACCCCACTAGCTATTCCCGCACATCTGAACGACCTGTAATTATTGAAGATAAAAATGATGAGAACTCTTATTTTGATTTGTTCTTAGGAAATGCAGAGCAAAAAAAAGAAATAACAGCTGACCTTAAATTGAAAGCATCTCAAAGTTTTGCCTATGCAAAAGAAAATTTGCCCGGATTTTTCACTCCCTTTAAAAGCAAAAAAGAATTTGGCATTGTTGCCACATCTCCTTTATCCTTACCCATAGCTTCAGCGCTTATTGCTGGTGTTGCAGTGATTGGTTCCATTGGCACAACACTAACTGCGCTTGGCAGCTTAGTTTTTGCAGCCGGTTATAGTTTAGATGGCTTACGCAAAGGTCATGAAGAGTCAAAAACAAAAGCACACGATGCACTAATTCTTGCTGCAAAAGCAGGTATTGTTGCTGCAGTTTGTGCTGCAGTTGCAGTTGTTGCTGCCCTGTTTACCGCCGTTATATTCCCACTAGCGCTTGCTTATGGGCTGAGCCGTAGTGTTGCAACAGGCATTGTAGCTGGTACTGCAAAAGTTAATGAGTGCATGTCTTCTTGTAGTAGCGAAGAAGATCATAGCTCTAGTTACAGTCATAATTAATCATAAACATCCTTAAATGAGTTGGGCTTTTTTTAGCCCAACTAATAATCTATAATAAGTTTTTCCGCCCCCTTTAAAGCATATTTTAATTACTTAATCAAATCACTGCCCGTTCCAGAATAAATTTTTCCTTGTTTTTTTATATTATTCTGGTTAAAAATAGTAGGCACAGGAAGATTATTCAACAGAAAAGGAATTCACATGGCTACCAATGACGAAGAGCTTCAACTACTTATCGAGATCGATACTCCCAAAGCAATAGAACAAAAAGAATTACAAAAAACACCGATAGAAGAAATACAAACCAAACTACAACGCATACAATCCGATGCTGAACCCGAACAAGACAAACTCCAAAAAATCACCATAACTAAAGAAATATTTGAGCAAATCAGAAAAAGTCTACAAGACACTGTCAAAAGTATGGAAAAAAATCCAAGTATGTTTTCGCGAGCTGCAGAATACTGGGGTGAATTACCGCTTTGGCAAAAAATTGTTGGGGGGGTCGCATTAACCGTTCCTACGCTAATCATGGGTATTGTCGCCCACATTGGTTTTCTTTTGGCCATTTGCGGGGTCACAGCAATTACTTATACAGCCGGAGGCCTCATTCTTGATGATCATCATAAATGCAGCACCAGCGCTGTCGAAAGCTTGCAAAAAGGTATTTTAGGTTTGGCTGATCTTCTTGAGTTAACCATTAATGCCCTGGATATTATTCGCCAACAATTAGCAGTAGAAATTCAAAAATTTGCCAAAGAAAATGTAAGGCTTGTAGAAAATATCGACGAATTAAGCAAGCAAATTGATGCGATAGACAAACAAGTTATGGCTACCTCCAAAATAAATGTAGCGTTAGGTGAAACCAAAGATGGATTAGAAGCAGCCTCAGGTATACTCAAAGAAGGCGTCACGCAACACGCTGATTTTTTAAGGCAAAACCAAGAGAAACTAGATCGTATTACTGAAGCATACAGCAGCAGCCGAAAGGAATTAGCGGAAAAAGTTCTTGAGGTTAAAAAGGTACGGGATGAACTTGGAGAGGATCTTCAGCGAGCTAAATCAATGATAGATACATTGCACTCCACTATATCGCAACTATCAACCACTGCCATTGGCAATGAAGCACAACGTCTGGCATTTCAAGAAAAACTGAATATCTTCATAGAGGATAAAGAATCAAGTTTTCTCTTAATCGCTGATCGCATCTGTGAAGCAGAACGCAAGCTTGCCCTGACGCAAAGAGAATTAGAAAACTCCAATGCGCGCTATCAAGAGCTTCTTAAAATACAGGAGCGACACATAGACACGCTTAAAACGCTGAGCACCCCTTCGGATCAAGCCCCCCAAATAACTCCCGTTGGCGAATTACTAGCTAAAAAAGGATTTTACGCGCAAAAACAAGAAACGGGAGTCCTTGGGACAACAGACCCTGTAGTATCACTCGAAGCAACTATGTAATACGATTCATATCTCCCTCCCCTCTCCACATGTTTTTGCTTAACTGGTGAGGGGATATTTACGATGCTCCATAACACTGCAGCGCATTTAAAATGCCGTGCTTTATTCCTTTTTTCCTTGTAAAGTCAAATTATATGCTTCTAAAGCCGCTTTGACTGCTGCACGTTCGCTGATTAGTTGATACCATTCAAGTAAACGAGCAAACCGCTGCTCATCAATGGTCTGCTGGTAAAAAATTTGAAAACAGTAAATCCAGGGCCAAATTGCCATATCCGCAATAGTATAATCCGCGCCACCTATATACGAACATTGGGTCAATTGTTTTTCCATAACACCAAGCAAACGATCACTTTCGTCTGCATAACGTTTCAATGCATGAGGAACCTTTTCTGTGGCGCGATGAAAATAGCCTAATTGACCAAACATGGGCCCTATATGTGCCGCTTGGAAAAAACACCATTGCAAAATAGTATATTTCTCTGTCAATGATTCAGGTAAAAACTTACCATGTTTTTCGGCAAGATATTCCAATATAGCGACGCTTTCAAACAAATAAAAATCTTTTTGCGAATCATATAAAACCGGGACTTTATTATTCGGTGAAATTTTTAAAAATTCAGGATTAAACTGCTCTCCTTTAGAAATATCAATTAACTGAAGCGTATAAGATTGAGACAACTCGTGCAGCATAATTGTCGGCTTAATACCATTAGGCGTACCCCATGAGTACAAGGTATACATAAGAACCTCCTTGTTTTAATTCTTGATTTGAAAGAGCGTAAATTTTTTCTTCGATTAACTCCCACCAGATTAATGACAAGATAGACTATAATTCTAAAGAAACCCAATTATTTTTTTAGTCTAATTTTAGAAATCATATGCAAAAAAGGACTTAACATGAGCCTTAAAGATAAAGTGGCTATTCTTGGCAGTTCCCGCACACCTTTTGTCAAATCACAAACCTACTATTTGGGAAAATCCAATCAGGATTTGCTGGGTACAGCCTTAGCTCATCTCATCGATAGAAACAAACTCCAAGGTGAGTTATTAGGTGATTTTATTGCAGGAGCAATTATGAATCATCCTTTTGACTGGAATCTTGCTCGTGAAACTGTTTTAGGGAGCTCCCTCTCTCCTGAAACTCCTGGGTTGACCATACAACGTGCCTGTGGTACTGGTTTAGAAGCAGTTAACCTTATTGCCCTAAAAATTGCCAGTGGACAAATCGCAGCAGGTATCGGCGGAGGAACAGATACTAATTCAGATACCCCATTAATTGGCCAACGAAGGTTGACCCATTTTTTAATCAAATTTCAAAATGCTAAAGGATTTAAGGAAAAACTTAAGTTGCTCAAGGAGTTCCGGTTCGGTATGTTAAAACCTGAGGTCCCGGAAGTACGTGAACCTCGAACACATTTATCTATGGGTGAACATTGTGAGTTAATGGTTAAAGAATGGCAAATTTCGCGAAAGGATCAAGATGAATTGGCCCTTCGCTCACATCAAAATGCCACACAAGCTTATGATGAAGGGTTCTATGAAGATTTGATTGCACCTCTTGATTCCTTAAAACGAGATACAATTACGCGCAAAGACACATCTTTGGAAAAATTATCTGCTTTAAAACCTTCTTTTGATAAATCAGATAAAGGCAGTTTGACTGCAGGAAACTCGACTCCACTCACTGATGGCGCCGCCGTTGTTTTATTAAGCACTCCTGAATGGGCAAAAAAACATCACCTGGAACCCCTCGCTTATTTTATGGACTGCGAAGTAGCTGCAGTAGATTTCGTGCATGGCGCAGGTCTATTAATGGCTCCAACCATTGCCGTTGCACGTTTGTTGGCACGACATCGACTCAAATTGCACGATTTTGATTATTACGAAATTCATGAAGCATTTGCCGGACAGGTACTGTGTACTTTAAAAGCCTGGGAATCTGCTGAATACTGTCAAAAAGTTTTGAACCTCAAGAAACCTTTAGGAAGTATTGATACACAAAAAATGAACATTAAGGGCGGGAGTCTTGCCCTTGGCCATCCCTTCGCAGCTACAGGTGGACGCATAGTTGGTGCAGCAGCCAAAATACTGGCCGATCAAGGTCAAGGACGCATTCTTCTAAGTGTCTGCACTGCAGGGGGAATGGGTGTTGCGGCAATTATTGAACGTTAGCACACTTCTCGGATAATGAGATCGGTTTTTCGTTTCTACGCCCCGATAATTCATCAAGCGTTAATGAGCGTGTACGTATTGACTTCTGACTCGTGTATTCTTTCAGAATGCATTTCCCTGGATTTAGTAGCAAAAAAATTACTTGCCAGATAAGCGCTTATCCCCACGGTTGAAGAAACTGTCTCCGTAACAGCAAAAGAAGGATTTTGGGTGGCTCCATTCGGTTTAATGAAAAAACCGCCTCCATAAGTAGCGTTTACGGTTGCATCAACTGCTTTTTTTAGTAAAACGTTCCAATTTTCAAAATATAGAGGAACGGTAAAGTTACTCTCTCCTAAATCGACTGTTACCTTAAAAGGTTGAGTTATCACTGCTCCATTATAATGTTCCCCATATACTTTCTCTCCATTAGGAGGGTAGGTAACATCGGGGAATACCTTGCCTGAAAAATAGAGAAACGCTGCTGTAACTCCATTACTGAGCATGACTGTAGATATCGAGCTGCTAAACGCTTCAGCAGTCACATAAAGGTATTCTTTCAACTGAGGATTGCTAATTTGAATTCCTTTGCGCTGAGCGTAAAAACGCCGTTCCTCCCTGTTTTCTTGCCAGTGATTCATATTAGCGCCTAAAGTTTTTAAGACAATGCCTGAGCCAATACATATGGTACTAATCGAGCTAACCATTCCCAAGCTGATGTAATCCGTCAGATTATATGCCGGCGTATCATTATTTAACTGGTTACTGTAAGAGAATGGGAGCCATTCAGGAATATTATAATTCAAATTTGTAACATTAATTCCTAGAGAAAAATTACCCACGGCATGCACACCCCCATAGTATGCTGCATTAACTTCCTGCAAAGGAAGCACGTTAGATAATGCATAGGCAGCTCCGCCAAGAGTGCATGCCAGTGTACCGCATGTGCTCATGGTATCTGCCACGGCATGTACCGTTGTATCTAAAACCCAATTGGTTGCCGTCCAAAATCTATCCGCCCATCCCATCGCTACATCCCTTTTAACACAATTATCTTCGTTTAAAACGTTACTTACATTTTAGGGTCTGTTTACAGGCCCCATAGGTTTGCTAATAAAAATGATATTAGAATATCAGCAAAATATTGCTTGCTATCAGAACATATCTAGTGCAACCGGTCAATGAGTTACAAGCCGAACTTAAGACGGTGTTTTAAAAGACAGAAGGATATGAACTCTGTTACTCTGCTAAAAATGACGCAAATAAGCATTCAATTCATCTGCTCGGTTGGTAAAAAGCCAGTTTACTCCTCGATTTAATTCTCTGTATAAGCTGTATTTAGAATCGACCATACCCACACCGACAATTTTTTCGGCTGCTTTGAATTGGTTAACTATTTTATTGTTGATCAAAAAATAATGGCCTAGTACACCACCATAATTCTCATTTAAACTGGCGTTACAAAATTGATGCACATTACAATGTGATGCAACCAGCAAAAGAGCTTCCTTGGGAAAGTGTGACAATGAATAAAAAATTGCAGAATCTAGGGTTAACAAATGGTAGTTTTCACCAGCAGATAACCCATTTAAAGCCTCTAATAAAATATCCTCATTCTGAAAAGGTGCTTTTAGTTCAATCAGCAAATGCATACTCTTCCCGTAGGTAGCAACAACCTCATTAAGCGTGGGCACATCAGGAGCCAGAGTCCTTAGTTCATTAAAACTCAGGTCAGCAATTGTTCGCTCATGGTTCCAGAGACGCTTTAAAGTAGGATCATGATTTACCACCAGCACTTTATCTGCTGTTGTGCGGACGTCAAATTCAATTCCCCAGCATTTCAATTCTTTTGCCAAATTAAATGCAGCAAGCGTATTTTCAATAATACCCTGTGCTTGATTATGGGCACCTCTATGTGCAATCAAACGAGCGGACTTAACGACTTCCATCGAGGGTTTATCCCTGGGAATGATGGCAAAAAAACCATCCACTGTTTTTTCTAATAAATTAAGAAACACGACAAATTTCCTGATCTCTTTATATTAAGTATAGTTATTCTATGTGGGTAAAATTGAAAACGCAAAAATACTGATTTCTCTTGCAATTTGTGTAAGAATAAGGGGTTTTTAAATCTATGATTGGTATATGCCTCTAATTACCACCAATATTAATCAGGTTATCAATGACTTACATCAAGGAAAACCTGTAGCCATACCTACAGAAACTGTCTATGGGTTAGCCGCGCCTATTAATAATGAAAAAGCAATTAGAGCTGTTTTTGAGATGAAGGGTAGACCCTTAAATCATCCCTTAATTGTCCATGTTCCACAAAACTGGGATCTCAGTACCCTGGTCGAAGATATTCCTGCTTATGCGCAGCAACTCATTCAGAAATTTTGGCCAGGTCCTCTAACGCTCGTCCTGCATTGCAAACGGGGTCACATCAATCCTCTAATCACAGGTGGCCAGACTACGATAGCCATCAGATGTCCAGCCCACCCAATAGCCCAGGAACTATTAACAAAATTAGGTATCCCACTGGTAGCCCCTTCAGCCAACCCCTTTGGGAAAGTTAGTCCTACTACTGCACAGCATGTTAGCGAATCATTTCCCAACGTAGAGGTCACCATATTAGATGGGGGCCGTTGTAGCGTAGGCATTGAATCGACCATCATTGATGCGACTCATGCAGAAAACTATCAAATTTTACGTCACGGGCTTATTGATGAAAAAACTCTAGCCGAAGTGATTGCGACCCCCTCCTTTCACCTTGAGAGTACTGTACGTGTGCCCGGAAAGCTGGAAAGCCATTACCAACCGCAAAAAATCTTATATTATTTTGTCAGCTATGAAGATCTGGCGGATTTTTGTCAAAAAAATCGAGATAAAATTTATGTTATTGCA
Organism: Legionella parisiensis; assembly: GCF_001467945.1. GTDB lineage: Bacteria > Pseudomonadota > Gammaproteobacteria > Legionellales > Legionellaceae > Legionella > Legionella parisiensis. The sequence goes on along the minus strand of NZ_LNYQ01000012.1, from coordinate 335,053 downwards.
AGCAAACGACCGATGAACATCCATGAAGATCATTTTCATCTTTTGGCAGATGATCCCGAAAAATTGGCCTTTGACTTGTACTATCAATTGAGAAAAGCGGATGCAGCCGATGTTCAAATCATTGCAATCGAACTTCCCCCAGAGACAGGAAATTGGCAAGGAGTGCGAGAACGTATTTTAAAAGCAGGAACGCCTTATTCCACCTGATCTAGGAAGGTCACCTTAGGACGTATGCATTCCTTAAAGCTCGTTTTCCGAGGTAGTATCGGAGTCCTAAAATCGCAGCATTTTGGCCAAGAAAGCAGAATAATAAACAGGCTCTCATATTAATCTGAAAAAGCCATTGACAGTTCAACAAAATATGAGTAACTTAGCGGCCACAATGCCGAGGTGGTGGAATTGGTAGACACGCTAGCTTCAGGTGCTAGTGGGGGCAACTCCGTGGAGGTTCGAGTCCTCTTCTCGGTACCATTGATGGTTTTAAAACTTTAATGCCCTGCTCATTTGAATTTATGGATAAGCACCACCTGGTTTCGTTGTTGTTGGAGAAGTAGTGGCTGGTGTTGCAGATGTCGGTTGAGAAGTATCAGTGAGGTTATTCGACAAAAAATCCATACCAATGCATTTTCCTAGATTATTGCCCCATGTTGATGCATCTTTATTGTCTAGGTTTACGGGTAATTCTGAATAAAATTTTGTTTTACATTTATCAAAACTTACTGAAATTAATGCTACGCATTTATCATAGCTAATATTAGCGTTTACAAGCAGTTTATTCGTCTTCGGATCATCTACTAATTGCCGGCACATTTTCGCTGGAGCTTGCTCTTTGAAAGAGGCTAACCATTCATCTTTAGTCACGCTCTTACTTGAGGCGGCTAGTGCTATTGTGGAAAACAATATACTGTTCATTCCGATTATTGCAGTTAAACTTTTATTGGGCATGTTGGTTATTCCCTTAAATGTATTAATAAAAGGATAGACTTAAATGTTATGTTTTTCTAAACAAATCACACAAAATCATTTTTGTGTAAGCTGTTTCCACGTAAGTAGGTTAAAATTAATTCGCTTAACCCATTCTATAGGGAGATTCTCATGAAAATTATCGTTAGTGGTGGAACAGGATTCGTTGGTCAAACATTAGTGCCAGAGTTACTTCGGTCTGGACACGAAATTTATGTTATAGGACGAGATGAAAAAAAAATTAACCATATGTTTTCAAATACAGTTCATGGAACCACTTGGGATAAGCTAAATACATTAAACCCAAATGAATTTGATGTGATCATTAATTTGGCTGGTGAAAATATTGCCGATCATCGGTGGAGTGCTAAAACAAAAGAAACGCTACTTTCAAGTAGAATTGAAACGACCAATCAATTAGTTCTCTGGGGAATAAAGGCCGATACTAAAAAACCTCACTTATATAACGCAAGTGCTGTTGGCATTTATGGTTTACAGAAGAAACTGGCACAAGACCATATTACATTTACCGAAACTACCCCACCCATTGATTCTCCTGAACCCAGTTTTGCAAACCAACTGGTTAGTCAGTGGGAAGAGACTGCAAAAAAGGGATTTGATATGGGCATGCCTGTTACGCTTATGCGTTTTGGTGTGGTTCTAAAGCGGGGGGAAGGAATGTTAAAAAAACTGGAGTTGCCTACTCGATATGGAATGGGAGCGGTAGTTGGAACTGGAGAACAACCTTTAGCATGGATTGACAGCACCGACCACGTGGAAGCAATCATGTTTTTGTTAGCGCACCCAGAGATTACAGGCCCAGTGAACCTGGTAGCGCCGGAGTGTGTGTCACAAAAAACATTTACTAAAACATTTGCCCAGGTATTAAAAAAACCTGCTTTTTTGTGGATGCCGGCATGGATTATACAGCTTTTATTTGGTCAAATGGGTGAGGAGTTATTATTGTCGGGACAAACCGTTGCACCTCAGCGATTGTCGGAATATCAATTTAACTTCAAATACCCAACTTTATTATCTGCTTTAACTAAAGAATTTGGAGGTTAAAATTATTATGAGTCTTCGCTTATTGTCTTTAGACGAAGTCAAACAAAGCATCACCATGAGTCAAGCAATTAAGGCGATGGAAAACGCATTTATTCAATTAGCAAGACAACAAGTTAAACTACCTTTAAGAACCGGGATTGCTATTGATGAAGAAGATGCACTTACGTTAACCATGCCGGCATATCTTGCCCAAGATAAAGCTTTAGGTTTGAAGGTGGCTTCTATTTTTCCTAAAAATAGCACCCTCAACAAACCTTCTATCACGGGTTTTATCATGTTGCTTGATGCCAGTACTGGCGAGCCCAAAGCGCTCATGGATGCAGGTTATTTGACTGCATTAAGAACTGGGGCAGTTTCTGGATTGGCCACTCAATATTTTGCAGCAGATAACGCAACTCATGTTGCAATTATTGGCTCAGGAGTACAGGCAGAAACACAACTTGAAGCCGTAGCAAACGTACGCGATATAAAGCAGGTATCGGTATGGTCAAGAAACATTAAGAATGCAGAGCAATTTGCAACTAAGTTCGCAGACCAATATGCCATCAACGTATATGACAGCATTTCTTTAGCAGTTAAAGATACGGATATCATCTGCACCGCAACCGCAAGTGCTGAGCCGTTAATCCATATGCATGATATAGAGCCGCATGTTCATATTAATGCTATAGGCTCACACACTGCCCATATGAAAGAAATCAGCAATGATGTACTAAAACATGGCGTAGTAATTGTGGATCAATTAAGCGCTGTTATGGCCGAAGCAGGTGAAATTATCAGCGCTGTGGAGAAGAAGCAGTTACAACAAGAAGATATTATTGAGATAGGTGATTGGTTAATGCATAAAAGTGCAGACTTCAAAAACAAGATTACTGTTTTCAAATCAGTTGGACTTTCAATACAGGATCTAAGTGTTGCCTCTGTTGTTTATCAAAATGCCATGGATAAAAAGTTGGGTACTCTCTTTGCATTAAATTGATTGATACTAAACCGCAGCCTGGGTGCAACCCAGGCTATTCAACAGCTACATTTCGTGCTATTTAATTTCACCAATTGCCTCGCCTAAGCGGATTGTACTTCCTGCTTTTAAAGCGGGACTCCAATGTACTTGCGTGTCGTTTGCAAACAGTAAAACTACGGTTGATCCCAATTTAAAGTATCCCATTTCATCACCTTGGGCAAGCTTCTGTTCTTGCTCTTGATTGTACTCAAAATCAACACGGGTCTTACTGCGTTTAATGTCCCCATTCCAACTGGTTCCTATCGCTCCAACGATGGTTGCACCAACCATCACCATAACCATAAGGCCTGCTGCGGTAGAACAAAAGATAACGAGTCGCTCATTACGCGCGAATAATTTTGGCACAACTCGAGCAGTTGAGGGTTGAACTGAAAATAAAGCACCTGGAATATAGGTCATCGAGGTGATTTTGGCATCCATAGGCATATGCACACGATGGTAATCTTTAGGCGATAAATACAAAGTAGCAAAATGCCCATTAATAAATTGGGCAGCTACATCGTTATTACATGCTAAAAGATCAGTCACGGAATAATATCGACCTTTTGCTTGAATTAATTGACCCTGCTCTATAGATCCAATTTCACTAACACAGCCATCTACAGGTGAAATAATATCGGCATCGGCTAAGGGCCTACACTCTGGCTTTAATTGACGAATAAAAAAATCATTAAAACAGGTGTATGCAGTGTGGTCTTCAATTAAAGCCTCACTCATATTAACGTGATATTTCCTTATAAATCGTTGAATGATGTAATTTTTTACTTTGACATTTTTCACCTCAGCCAAACAACCAGCAAGACTGGTAAGCCCATGCTGAGGAATCAGGTATTGGGGTAATGTTTTTATTAAATCAAAGGACATGTGAAGCTCTCAAGCATTCTAAAAAAAGTGAATAATAACGTATACTTCCAGCGGCCACAAACAGGGTTGTGATCACTTGAAGTATAGTGGTAAATTTTAAATTGTTTCTTAACAAGTATAACCAGAAGTAAGTTGTAATTGTCGATGCGAAGCAGAAATCGTTTCGTGATGGTATCTCATATTATTAAGACAATGCGATTTAGTTGTATGTTCTTCCAAATTTAACTGAGCAATTAATTTATATTTAGGCTCTTCCAGCAATACCGTATAATTACTCACTTCTTTTTTAATTGCTTCCACTATTTTAACAAACAAACATTCGTTCAATGTTGAAGACTCTCCCCCATTCATGAAGATCATAGCCAGTACTTTCGCATTACAATTCCCCTTTAAATAACCTTCTACTTCTGATCTCCTGGAGGCTCCCAAAAGACTTCCCCATGTTTTCGATTCATATTTTGACAATGAAGAAGAAATTAAGCTTTTAAATGATTTATCAGTGAGGGAATCTACCCAATCATAAATCGTCCGATACAACATGGCGATGCCCCCGTCACTATAAGGATGAGTAAATCGTTTATCTTTCTTGGCAAAAGCCACCACATCGCGAGTAAAATCATTGATTCCTTTTTCAAAACTTTTATCTCTGATCGCAAGATCAATACTTGGTATAGGATGCTTTTGCAACATTAGAGGAGTAAGACCTTGCACAAGTAAAGTATTCAATGCTCCATCTTGCTGGGTTCCTGAGCTTAAAATATAGGCCAAACGATTATCACCAGTTTCATTTATGCTTGTTTTTAAATAGGTCTTCACCGGTTCAACCCTTTGACGGAATGAAAACGTAGACACTAAGGGTGCATATTTTTTATCTATAATTTCATTGATATAACGCTCCAACTCATCGGGTTTGAGACTTTTTGCCCAAACAAACAATGAATCATAGTATTGTTGTTTCACATCTTCATGCGTAAAAGGCAGAACTTCTCGCTTCACAGCCAGTAATGCTTCCTCCATAAGTTCGTCTGTAGTCGTCAAATGCAATTGGAAATTGACCTGTTCTGCCATGAGCTTAAGGCTTGATGCAATACTATTAAATTCAGAAGCATGGGTTGTTGTATTCGCCAGGACTTGACGAATTTTTAGGTTATACGTTTGATGGAGTAAACTCAGCTTATTTGAAAATTCAAGATTGTCTTCTTCAGTAAGATCCTGACGCTCTTTTTCATAATAGGCCTTTGTAATTTCACGAAACTCATTAACAAAGGCAATCAAAAATAATGATGCATCACGCAACTTACTGTCTTTATCGACACTTAGTTTTGCTTGGATTGCTTCAGCAGAAAGCACAGGAAGATTTCCAAATAACTCCCAGGCACTGGTTAAACTATCATCTGTGGCTTTTTTGCTTTCCAGTTCGGAAATTTGTACATATGGAGGATTGGTGGCATCCTTAAGTATTGTGTTTGTGAGTCTGTAGGCGCTGTGGATCAACTCTTTTATTATCGGAGCAAATGCATCACGCCAAACCTGATGATATCGTTTTTGTAATTCATCAGGATTGTACTTTAGATCTTCTTCATTAGCATAGGTTGTTTCATTTTCCTTTTGGCTCCATTCCAAAATCTTGCGATAAAAAGAAGGCTTTTGGTAAAGAGCTAAATAAGTAGGCGGCAAAGGTAATCCATAACCATTGTCCATACACCCCATGTAAAAAACTACCACTCGATATAAGTTATCATAGTGTTCTTGATATAAATCCATCATAAAATCAACAAATGATTTTTTGTCTGTCTTTTCATTGCAAAAGCGGGGATACAGCTTTTCATATTTTTCTCGTAAGTCAGGATCTGTCTCTTCTAAAGAAGTGTAATTTAAAGGCAGATCACCAAAAAGCTCTGTTAAACGTTGACGTTGTAGTTCAGGCTGAAAAGTTAATAATGCTTTTAAAGCCGCTGCAAGCTTCTGCTCTTGCGCAAGTGAATTTTGTGCCAGGCGCGCAAATTCCCCTGGATCTGCATAGGCTTTAGGCAACATTTTAAGCGCTTGCTCTTGTACTCCAGGTATAATTAGTGGAATAGTCTCTTGCCCCGGATGCTCATAAGGAGGCCAATGATAAGGCATAGATTGCTGAACATTGGGAAAAGCCTCATAATCTCGGACCGTTAAAGTAACATGCTCTTTCGGTATACCGATTACTTTTCTTGGCACTTTCATATGAATAGTGAACCAATAGAAGAACATATCAAAATCAATATCCCCAGCCAGGCTTAGGTTATGGGGATGCGCATCATCATCATCAAGGAACCATCTGCCAAACAAAATTTCCATGATATTTTTTTCGACAAGGGTTTTAACGCTGGGCGCAACTTGTTCCTTTAAAGTACTGTTAATAGGAACGCCCTGACTTGCATAATGAAAAGGTTTAAAATCTTCAACACCAATAGATAATGTACCGATTACTTTTTCTTGTGTGTCCCCCCTTTTTGAGGTGATTTCCAGGATACTACTCTTTACCTTTTGCAGTTGCTCTATAGTTAAAGGTAGTTGGGGGTTAAAGTTTGGTATATCCTTTATCGCAATGGTATTCTTTTTTAAGCCATCCGGAGTTTTAACAATGTATTCGAGAAAGTCTTGCTCTAATTTAATATGAAGGGTGCCACTTTTTATATTTTTCACATCATCTGGCATTAATTCGAGATCATACTCCCCAAATACCAAACGCTCTTCAGCGGATCTTTTGCCTTGAAATAACCTTTTGAATGATGAAGTTGCTACACTGATTTTGGCTAATAATTCAGGATAGTGATTTTTAGGCTCTAATTTTTTAAAAAAAGCCTTCTTGACAACACCCTCTTCCTCAAAAGAAACCTTCCATGTTTCATGAGAGCTATCTGCAATTTTTTCTATATACGTGAGTTTACTATTTGTGAGTGCCTTTTTTGGAATTCCCATATTTTTTAATCCATTAAATCCCAGTCGTCCTTTTAGAATAGTTCATATTAGGCAGAAATATTCAATAAGTTCAAGAATAATTTTCAAACAGATAACAAGGAAACTAAACAGTTAAGATTCAAATACTTAGTGTATTGCTAAAAAATAATCACTCAGATCATGTTACTCTGCTTTTTAATGACGACTCATCATGCAAATTGCATGCCTGATTGAATCAAGATGACTAGTCCCGGGGGAGATTGGTTACGGGCTGTAGCTTTCTTTGGTTACTTTGATTTAACTCATTTGACACCATGATATAGGAAAGCACATTTCATTTTCATCTGAGTGCTCTAGATCGATAAGGTGAAGTACGTCCTTATCCAGTTCGCGTATCTCCTCTCCTGAACGAGTCTGGTTAAAAAACCAGAAATTACCCGTTTTGTAGTGTTTATATCCATTTGGCACGCCAAGGAATAGGGTACAGCTAATTATATTAGCAATAACAACTAAGGCATTGTATAAAAATCTATATAAATCAGACTCAATTTCAGGGTCGACAATTTTAAGAATTTCATTTTCAGCATTTTTTAATGTGGGATGCACTTCGGCGTAAGGATTCATGAGCGCATCATAAGAAAGGTTGTATAATGTTTTTCTATAAACTTCTTCCGCCCCCTTCCATTGTATATGCATGTCGCCGGATGATTTAGCCCCGGATAAACGCTCATGGATTTTCTTGCATTGCGCCTCGACTCGCAAAATAACTTGTCGAAACCGTTTAGCTTCTTCACTGTCTTCTTGTGCCGCCAATTCGATCAGTTCTTTTCTGAGCTTTAAGTCTTGCATTTGCCTGACGCAAATAAAACGCTCGCGCAATCTTTTAGCCAAAGCTAACTCTACTGGATCTTTTATCGCAAGTACTTTATTGCCTTGAGTCTGTACCCCGTGCACTACACCACTATAAAGAATTTCCATCAATAACGTTCTCATTTTACCCATCTCATTCGCTAATGGGGGTAAAAGCAAGCGTAAAGCTTGTCCTTTATTATCTTTTTCTAATACTAAGTGATATGTTTCAAGAGGGGCAGTAATGCCTGATTTTTTTAATAGCCGTAACGCGGTGCTTGCTGCTTTTAGCTCGTCGAGCGTTAACTTGCGTAATTTCGATGTTACATCATGAAGTCCTTGAAATTCTTTAGCAAAATGATGGGCAATTGATTTTTGTAAATGTTGGTGGGGATTTAAAGCAAGCTTTTCCAGATTTTCAATACTGATGGTTTTTGTTTGGTCCAAAGCTACCAAACTGGAAGCCAACAATGGATATTCCTTTGTTGCTGCAACGATTTGTTGATAACCATCTTCAGATAAAGATCCTTTGACCCAAAAAATCAAACAAAGTCGTCTGCAGTCTTCATCAGGCAAAGAAAAAATAAATTTTAATTCTTGGCGTTTTTTAGATTCTTTAAAAAATTTGGGAACATCTTCTGTCAGTGCTGGCTCTAACTCTACTAAACTGTCTATTGCACGGTAATAAGCTTCATTAGATAAAATAAGTTGAATTAAATCATATGGATAGGATTGTTGAATTAAAAATGGAAGTAACTTAATTTGTGTCTCATCTTTCATATAGCCGCTGAATTTTCTCATCAACTCAAGATTAGTAAGCAACTTCCGGTTTTGTTCATCAAGAATCCCATTTTTGTAAAATACGATGATGCTTTTTAATAGACTTTTATTAATGCGTTCATCATCAGTGAATTGAATTCCTTGAATTTCTTGACGTAATGGACTGGATTCAGATAAAAGCTCTTTGAGCAGAGAAACAGATAAGGAAATCTCATCTTGTATTTTGTATTGAAAAAGCAAATCCAGTACTGGATTTTCTGCAAATAATGCAGACAGATTAAGTTCAGCAAAAGAAATGGGATCGGGAAGGGGTGTCGTTTCTTGCTCTATTTGGAGTTTTCGCATCAATAGTGCTATACGCTGAACACTTAAGTTTATCTCGTTATTCCCCAGGACTGCATTTTGTAATAAAAAGCTCGGAATAGCGGAACCAATCTGCTGTAACAAAGGTTCTATAGATGACACAGAGGAAACGCTGACCCCAAAATCAGATGATTGAATAAACGGGGTTAAATCAAAACTTGATACACAGACCATTTCTCTTGCTTGCGGTTCTGCATGGCCATTTTTTATTAAACCAATTACCCACTGTTTTGGGTCATCCTTTCGATACATCACCATAATGCCGCAGTTCTCTCCTGCGTCATTAATGTAGGCAAAATCCTGACAACCTAAATTCGCATGGTAAACCGCTGAACTTTCCCCTTCCCTTTTGAGTGGCTCCCCCCCAAATAAATAAGACAAATTTCCTGCAGTCATATTACCGCGCAAATAATATTTCCCTAGAGCGTGTTTGCGCCAGATACTAAAATGTCTTATGGCCTGCTGTATCGTACCCAGAAAATTTACAGAGGGAAAATCCCCAATTATATTTGTGTCATCTTTTTGTTCTGCAACGACCCAGCCCTGTCCAAAAGCTTGGAAAATTTGTTCTGCGTTTCCCTTCAGCAAATAAGGCATAATTCATTCTCAATATGACAAATTGAAAGTATTATAACCAATAATTCATCGAGATGGTGATGGTTTTTTGCTAAAATTGCATTTTTAATACCTTTACCAAGTTATCATGGTGTGGATGACTTACTGACAACCTATTGAGGCAAGAAAATAAATATGAACTGTAATATCATAGGCGCAGGCCGATTAGGTAAAAATATCGCATTGGCCTTGTCTAAAGCTCACCTCATCTCATCCTTATCCATTTGTAATCGCAGTTTGGAAAGCGCACAAAAGGCGAGTCAGGAGATTGGCTCTGGTCAAGTAATTGACAAAATTGAGCACTTACCTGAAGCGGAAGTAATCTGGATATGCTGTAATGATGATGCCATTCACAATGCAATAGAAATACTTGCACAAAGTAATGTGGTAAAGCCAGGCAATTTTATTATTCACTGTAGTGGGGTATTGAGTTCTGCAGTATTGGCTCCATTAAAAAAGCAAGGCTGTTTGGTCGCGAGTTTTCATCCTTTAAAAGCATTTAAAGCAAATTACCTGGAGCCCACTGCATTTTACCAAGTTGATTGTGTTTTAGAGGGTGACTCTGAAGTATGCGCGTGGCTAAAAAGCGCGTTCAAGCAGTTAGGATCTCATCTCATTACCATTAAACCTGAGGCAAAAACAGCATATCATGCTGCAGCATGTATGGCTTCGAATTACTTAATTACCTTGGCATCCTGTAGTGAAGAATTATTTCTTAAAGCAGGTATCGATGCACAGAAAAGCCGGCGGATGATGGTCAATTTAATGCAAGGTAATTTAAATAACTTACAACAAACAGCCCGTATTGCTGAATCACTCACAGGGCCCTTAGTAAGAGGTGATGTGCAAACTATTGCCTTGCATTTAGATTCGATAGAAAATCCAGAGATCAAGCGTTTCTATCAAAGTGCAGCCTTAAGTACGCTACCTCTAACGCACTTATCTGAAGAAATAAAGCAAAAAGTTAAAGACTTATGTAGCTCAAGCAACAGTACATTTTAACTCATCATATTTACGAGGTGACCTGAGAAGATAGACCGGACTCATTTGCAGGAGAGTCCACCTCTGTTCGTATTTTTTGTATTTTCTCCCTGGCTTCAGTCGTATGTTCACCAGTGTCCATTGGTGGATGGGTCTGTAAGCTTGTAACCCCAGATCCAGATTTTTTAGATGAGCGAGTCTCTACCCAAGTCCCCCCCGGATTACCTATTTCTTGTTTTTCAATTCCATACATTGGATTATACACTTGATCAGAAGACGACGGCTCAACTACAACAGGCCCTATCCCTTCCCTTACTTCTTCTACTTGTATATTGGGATCATATTCTTTCATCGCATTATTTACTCTTTCCTGTGCATGTGAACTACTTCTGTAATTGATATACATTGGAAGAGTCACCAAAATAAGTCCTATTGGGAATGTAATAACATTTAAAAAAATTCCCACTTTTCCAAGGAATTTTCCCAGTCCCTTAGGCTCCCACGACTCCTCCATTTGTTTGGTCAGTTCTTTATGCGCTTGCATATTACCGGCTTCACTTTGACTTAGGTGGCCCAGCGAAGACTCCTCTGCGATATTCCGATTCATATTAGAAAAGAAAATTTTAACTTTCTTATACCAAGGTAAACTATCATCTATCTTTTTTCTGGCATTTACTTTGGCAGATGCTCCCTGATCTACATCGCTCACTAGAGAAACACCAGATTGCAGGTATTGATCGTATTGTTCATCCAACTGCTGTTTTAAGCTTGGAGCCTGCTCTAATACTTTCTCAGGAGTGTCAGCCTGAGCAAGCGCATCAATGATTTTAAAAATATGGCTAGGAGGGTGAGCCGCTTCATGATCCAAGATCGCAACACGACCATTAATCGCTTGCGCACGTTCATTTCCACTCTTACATCCTGAAATTGAGGCTTCTTCGATAAAGACAGATAATGCCTGGATAAGCTTGCTGTATTCATGTTGATGGTGTAGGTCATTAGCCATCATGGTTTTTAATGCTGCTTTCGCCCGTTCAACAGGGTCTTCTTTTTCTTTGACCTCCTCAGGCCTCTTCCATGCTCCTTTAATTTCCTGGATCAGTTTAATGGCTTTTTTGCCTTCCTCTGATTTAGAAAAGAAAAGATCATCATCCGTGTGTGCAGGGGCCTTCTTTAAAAACTCTTTGTAATTATCAAATACCGCTTTAACCTTCTCCATTTGGGTATCATTTTCACCCACGAGATTGTACAACATCGCCATTTCTGACATTAAAGTGGCTTCTGTTCTTAGATCATTTCCCCCATATCCTAAGCTATCACCAAATCCATTTACTGAGATGTTTTGTACAAGACATAATGGATTAGCAGAATAGTTTGCTTCTGGTATGTGTTGTTTTGGTTCTCCATGCCTGCTTTTTTCTATCTGCGTTTTATTATACAAGTGGGCCCCGCTCAATATGATGCGTGCCCCTTCTGATTGTTTATTGCCATTGCGATCACCTAGTCCATCATTAATCGCAGTATGCAAATTATAGGTAAATGCCTTAATAGCCGGTTTGTCTTTATCAATCTTTTTGCCGGTGACAACCTCGTCTATTTTATATTTTGTTGCAAGAGAAGACAGCTTAACACTGACATCGTTAATTGCAGCTTTCTTACTAATATCTTCTTTCACATCCAAAGAAGGTGTTCTGATTTGTAAGCGCGAAGGCACATAGTCACGATCGAGCGCTATAGTGACAATTTGCCTATCGGCAAGCGTATCGATACCGCGTTCATGGGCGGTATTGTTAGTACCAGCAATCCAGGTAGCTTGTTGTAATGACCCATCCGTATGGAGTATGTCATTAGCCGTAGCGGTTGTTGCCTCAGCAAGATGCTTGACTTTTACTTTTTCGAAATCTTTCCTGGAAAGGCGTTTACCCGTTACCTTAACCACTTCCTCCATAAGGATGCTATGTGCTTCTGCAAAAATTTGCTTACGCGCCTTATCTAATTCTTTAATGAGCCTAACTTCATCCAGCGTTTGTCCATCTTTTTTAGCCGCTTGGAAAGCCTTTTTAAACTCTGCTTGAATTAATGGCTGTAGCCGGATCATCGCGTTTTGATGGGCCTGAGCCATTTGCTTTTCGAGTTTTGCTCTCTCTTTAACAATTTCTTCTTTTAATGGAGCTGAGTGTCTCTTGATTATGTCCTTTTTGACTTCCTTTCTTCTTAAGAACTCTTTGTAGTCTTCATTATACTTCGCTAGGAATTGTTCTCTGAACTCCCTGATATTGAAACTACTTCCTTGCTCATTTCTTGCGATATCTTTCTCAAGCTCAAATTTTTGATTAAGCGAGTATTCGATTTTACTTGTATCGAAATCAGCTTTCTTCGCTTTAAGTTCCGCTTTGAGTTCTTTTTCAACTAACTTTTTGCGTGGCTCTAATTGTTTTTTAAATAGTTCCTCAAACACCTTTCCATAGGTACGGGAAGCAAGTGCCAAGTGAAAATGATATTCTTGTTGGAGCGGGATAATATTGCTTTGGATTTTTGATAACGGACGTATGCTTCCTGCACCTAACCCATACTGATGCATGTACTTTAATTTCAGTGCCTTGAGTTCTGGATCTTGAGTTACATCAAGGCTAACGGTAGTTACCTTAGAGGGGCTAAACTGTTCATCTAGTGGAAAACCTTTTTTAAAAAGTACCTCAGCGTCTTTTGGTAATGCAACATCAATTAATACGCGTCCCTGAGGATCAAAAAGTAAAGCATTTGGATTTGCCAGAGCGTTTTCTTTCGCTTTTTGAATAAGTTGGGCAATGTAGGCTCTACGTGCTTCAAGTTGCTCTTTATTAAGCATGACAAACCTCTCACTCTAGCTAGATACTTAAATTTTAGCACATAAAATATTATATAAACCTTACGTGTTTTGCTTATTAATCAAATGGCAAGGATAAATTAAATGTGAACTTGTGGTTTGGAGAAAAATTCCAGATTTCACCGTACATAACCATCCTTAAAACAAAAGCTTAATATCCTAAAGCTCAGCCTCTTTGCGGAAATTTTGCTGTTTGGTCTGTTTTTTTGCCTTTCTTTTCTCTTTCCAAGTTTGCAACATCACAAAAAATGCAGGAACAAATACCACGGCAAGGCACGTTGAAGCCAGCATCCCACTGCATACGGCAATCCCAATCGAGCGTCGTGCATTAGCACCAGCACCTGTGGCGAATACTAAGGGCATAACCCCCAGAATAAAAGCGAATGAGGTCATTAAAATAGGACGAAAACGTGTTTTAGCGCCAATTACTGCCGCCTCCATGATTGATTTGTTATGCAGTTCGTGTTGTTCTCGCGCCACCTCAACAATCAAAATAGCATTCTTCGCTGCTAACGCAATAAGCAGCAGAATTCCGATTTGGGTATACATGTTATTGGAAAGGCCCAGAGCCGATAAAACCAATACTGTTCCAATTAAAGCTAAGGGCACGCTTAACAAAATCGCAGCAGGAGCTATCCAGTTTTCATATTGACCTGCCAAAATCAGATACACTAAGATGAGTGAGAGGATAAAAATATAATAACTCATGTTTCCTGCAATTTTTTCCTGATAGGCGGTACTGGTCCACTCATAAGAGATACCTGCAGGCAAAACTTCTTTTGCGAGCCGCTCCATAACTGCCATGGCTTGGCCTGAGCTGTAACCTGGTGCAGCCGAACCATAAATATTGCTGGACGGGTATAAATTGTAAAGTGAAATAATGGAGGGCCCAACTGTAGGCGACATATCAGTAAGTGTTCCCAAGGGCACCATTTCTCCTGATTTGTTTCTTACATAATAATTACGGACATCACCAACCGTCATGCGCGATTCGGCATCTGCCTGCACATAGACCTGAAACACCTGGCCGAACTTTGAAAAAAGATTCACATAGGATGAGCCAAGATATGTTTGTAACGTATTCGATGCATCACCCACAGAAACACCTAAAGCTTCTGCTTTGATTCGATTTATTGGGGCAGCAAGCTGTGGCACCGAAGCACGAAACGAAGTCATCAGGCGTTGCAATTCGGGCTGCTGGCTTGCATAACGAATCAACTGATCTGTAGCCGTTTGCAATTTTTGATAATCAAATGAGCCGTCTTGCAATTCCAGTTGCATTTGAAAACCACCAGACATACCCAAACCTTGAATTGGCGGGGGGATCATAACCAATATTTTAGCACCTAAGGTTTTTTCTGCGACCGCACTAAGCTGCTTATACATCGCCAGCAAATCTTCTTTTTTACCCCGCACACTCCAATCTTTAAATACCACATAAAGAACACCACCATTGGCAAGGCTCGCGTTAGTATCCAAAAGAGAGATCCCGGCAATACTGATCACATTATTTACACCACCAATTTTAGATACTTGCGCGCTTAAATCGTGTAAAACAGCTTCCGTGCGTCCTAAACTCGCTCCATCAGGCAATTGCACGTTCATCATTGCATATCCCTGATCTTCAAGAGGAATGAACCCAGTAGGAATACGTGTTAAACCTAAAATCGCTAAAATGACTAAGGCAATACCAATGATGCACACGGTTTTGTTTTTATGGACGAGCCTATCAATGAATCGGAGATAGAAATTTTCTACAGGATAGTAATACCTATCAAATAAACGAAAAACGGCATTTTTCTTTTTTTGCGGGTCAACGGGCTTAAGCCACAAGGCGCATTGAGTAGGCTTCAAGGTCATCGCATTGATGGCACTAATAAAAGCAGTTGCTGCAATAACTAGCGCAAATTGCGCATACATAGCGCCGGTTAAGCCTGGCATAAAGCCTGCAGGAACGAATACCGCCATCAATACAAGCGTAATACCAATAATGGGACCCATTAATTCAGCCATAGCATTAATTGACGATTGTTTAGGTGGAGTGCCCCGCTCGATATGTTGGGTTACACCCTCAACAATCACAATCGCGTCATCTACTACAATACCAATTGCTAAAACAAGTGCAAATAAAGTTAACAAGTTAATGGAATAACCTAATAAAAGCATCGCAAAGAACGCACCAATGATGGTCACTGGTACTGTAGTAGTGGGTACCAAGGTAGCCCGATAGTTTTGTAAGAAAAGGAGAATAACAATCAAAACCAGAATACCCGCCTCATACAAAGTGTGATATACCTCATTCACGGAAGCTTTCACGAAAACGGTTGTGTCAAATGGAATAGAATATTGCATGCCTGGAGGAAATTTCTTTGCCATTTTCTCGACTGCTTTTCGTACCTCGGCTGCAACTTGCAGGGCATTGGCATTGGGAAGTTGGTAAATACCAATAGCAGCGGCCTGTTTATTATTCAGTCTTGCAAGCTGGTTATAACTGCTAGAGCCTAACTCAACACGACCTACATCACGAATACGGACAATTTGCGCACTTTGTGTCGTACTGGTTTCTTTAGCACTTTGATTAGGATTCTGGGCTATTGTTTTCACAATAATGTTTTCAAATTGATCTACGTCAGCAAGTTGCCCCGGTACATTTACCGTAAATTGATATGCTTGCTTCCCAGAAGTTGGCGGTGCACCAACCTGTCCGGAAGAAACCTCTTGGTTTTGATTACTAATGGCCTGCAGAACATCACTGGGATTAAGGGAATAAGCCAACATTTTTTTAGGGTCCAGCCAAACACGCATCGCATAAGTACCGGTGCCAAAAATAAGCACATTACCTACGCCAGGCAAACGCGACAATTCATCTTGCATGTTAATTGCCGCATAATTATCAAGAAACAGTCCATCAAATTCATTATTTTTGGACGTTAGCGTAATAAATTGCAGAATCGCAGTAGATTTTTGCTGTACCACCACGCCTTGCTTTTGTACTGAATCGGGCAACTGCGCCATTGCAGCTTGTACCCTGTTTTGTACTAGTACCTGCGCAAAATTAAGATCCGTTCCAATAGCAAATGTAACAATCAAAGTATAAGTACCATTATTTGTACTGGTGGACTGCATATACAGCATGTTTTCCACCCCATTTACCTGCTGTTCAATAGGCAAAGCTACGGTTTTAATGAGAGTTTTGGCGTCGGCACCAGGATATGTAGTAGTGACCTGAATGGTTGGTGGAACAATAGCAGGATATTGAGAAACTGGTAGTACCATTATAGCCACCATCCCCAGCAACACGATGAGGAGCGCAATAACATTTGCCAGTATAGGCCGCTCAATAAAAAATTTAGAAATCATTCTGCTGTCTTCTCACATTTTGTAACGATCACCAAAACAATACACCTGGTCCATCTGGATTAATGTTTGGCTTTCCCATTATTTTTAGATTTACTATTCCCATTATCTTTTGTTTGCGCCTGTTCATACGGCTCAACCTTATTACCGGGAGTTGCGAATTGCAGGCCATCAATGATTACTTTGTCCTCGGCGGAAAGTCCCGTGACCACAGCACGCATCCCGTTCTCTGCACTACCTAGTGTTACCCGTTTTGTCGCCACAACATTGTCATTCTCAACAGTCAATACATAAGAACCGACTTGATCATAAAGGATCGCTGTATCAGGCACCGTTAATTGCTTTTTGGGTTTGGAGATTGCGACCCGTACCTGCACAAAAAGACCTGGTACAAAAATGTACTCTTTATTTTCTAATACAGCGCGCAGCTCCATAGTGCCAGTAGATGCATTAAGGCCTGTATTAACAAAATCAAGCGTTGCTTTGTACTTTACCGAAGGATCGTTTTGCAGGCTCACCTCTATAGGGACTTGTTTAATATCTTGGGGTTTAAATCCACGCGCACGAGCAGCTGCCCGTAATTTGAGTAAATCGAGCTCATTTAAATTAAAGTAAACATAGATGGGGTTGATTTGCTCTATGGTAGCTAAATTTGTTGCTTCACCATGACCTACAAGGTTACCAACATCAACTAAATGCCGGCCGATTCGGCCATCAAAAGGGGCCGAAATATGCGTGTAGCTGTAGTTAATTGCTGCATTGACTTCTTCTGCTTCGGCTTTATCAACTCCTGCGGCAATCTCCAGTGTTTTGGCATACCATTTTTCAACTTCATTTAATGAAGTAGCACGTTGTTTGTACATTTGCTGTTGACGTGCATATTCGGCTTTGTTGTAGACAAGGGATGCCTTTTCTGCAGTAACTGTCGCTTTGGCAGCTCTTAGTTTTTCAAAATAAGGCTCAGGCTGTATAACAAACAGCTCCTTGCCTTTTTTAACAAAAGTTCCATCAACAAACTCGATTGAATCAAGATAGCCTTCGACACGTGCAACCAGATTTACAGAGTTGTAAGCGACGGTATTCCCTGTTTGAGTAACATAATCAGCCATTTCTGCAAGTTTTGGTTTTTGCACAACAACCTTGGGTGCGGGGATGGCTGGCGGGCTGCTTTTGCCAAAAATATGTGAAATCAGATAAATGAGAAGTAAGATAGCAACCGCTATCCCTGCAATTTTGACTGATTTTGAATCTCTATTAAAGTTCATACCCAATACCATTTTATTTAATTTTTCCGAAATTTCCTTGCTTTACTTAGGATCATTACCATTAAGTTAAGTCCATACAAAAAATTGTCATCTCCGCGTAGGCGGGATCCAACTCTAATCAAACATCAAAGCCAATCCAGGGACAAATTTCGACCTACGCGGGAGTGGACAAAGTTCCTTAGCTTAGTGTGTCCAGCCCATCTCCTAACATGAGAGAGTTTTTTTTCTTTTACCATTTTGGTAAATAAAGCTCTTTAAATCGCGCTTTCTTAGTACGCGGCGGCTCATGATTTTGCTGTTTGAGCAAAGTTCCCCAGTTTGTACGTGCTGCCATTTCAGCTTTTATTAAGGGCGGCACAACATCATGAGTACCACGTATTTCCCAGCCCCCACCTAGTGCTCGATAAAGGGAGACTAATGCGAGTGGAATATTCGCTTGAGCGTTAACCAATGCAGTCTGGACGCTCAATTGTTGCTGCTCGGCATTCAGTACAGGAGTAAAATCAACTTCTCCATTAATATAACGGACAATTGCCAGTTTTAGTGTTTTGATGGCTGCATTATTTGCTTTGATTAATGCACGCTCCGCTTTTTTTGCCTCGATATAGGCGCTAATACCATTTTGCACTTCTTGCTGTGCTTTGAGAACCAAATTAATGTAGTTTAACAAGCTCTGCTGAAATGCAGCATCTTGTGCCCGTACTGCGTTCGTAATTTGGCCGTAGTTTAGTATTGGCCAAGTCAAAGCCGGGCCTGCAGTTATTGACCGATTAGACCATTGAAATAAATCTGAAAGGGAATTTTGGCCAATATTGTTTGATGAAAAAACAAATGTACCGTTTAATGCGAGAGAGGGAAAAAGATTTGCTTTTGTTGCGCCAATTTTCGCGGATTGGGCCATCGCCTCTAAACGGGCTTGATGAATATCCGGCCGTCGCGCCAAACTTTCCACAGGGATTCCCACTGCTACAGTTGAAGGTGCTTTAGGGATTCCTTTGCTTTTCTTGAGCTCTCCATCCACTCCATTGGGCATTGTACCCAATAAAAGAGCTAATGCATTTTTTTGCTGCTCCAAGCTATTTTCCAGTGGCGGAAGAGATGCTTCTGTTTGCGAAAGCTCCGTCTGTGCTTGTTCCACATCCATGAGGTTTGTTTCACCTGCATTATATCGAGCCTTGGCTATTTTTAACCCCTCTCTTTGCACAACAATGTTGGCTTTGGTTACTTTGATTTGCGCCTCAAAGGTTCGAACTTGGATGTAGGTGCTGGCAACGTCCGCAGTCAGGGTAACCAGGGCGTTATCATAAGCAGCAAGAGAAGATAAAAACGTCGCATCATTGGCTTGAATTGCTCTTCGATATTTTCCCCAAAAATCAATTTCCCAATTTGCTGCAAAACCTAAAGATAGTGTTTGGAACGATGAGGGTAGAATTGACTGAAGTTCACTACCACCCAGTTGAACATAGGTGTAATTACCCGTCACTGCTTGTTGTTGCGGATATAACATACCTACCGATTGAGCCAGGAGAGCACGAGTTTGCAGTACCCTTACTCCTGCGATCTGAAGTGTCAAATTATTATAATAACCTTCGTAAATTAATGAAGTCAGAACAGGATCATGAAAAACCTCCCACCACCTAGTCGTTTTAAATGGCGCTTCTTTTACTGAGGCATCTTTTTTTGGCCAATGTGTTACGACTGGTTTTAGCGGCTCTTTATAATTAGGACCGACCATACAGGCGCAAAGAAATAGGTAGGCAATGAAGGTAAAAATTTTTAACATAGGCGCTAAGAATTCCCTATCTAAACTATTTTCCGTTAATGGAAATGGCATTAGCTTCTTACTTCAAAGCACTTTATCACTACTATGAATTATTTGATAGATCATTAGATTAAATACTGTAGTTTTAAGGATCGTAGCCCTTTATTGGGTAGCGCGGCCACCTTATTAATCTGGTAATAATGAACAGTATCTACTTCCCCACATTGAGTGTAACTAGCTGCTTCTGATATGAAAACTTCTCTAGTTCATAGAATATTTTCTTCGACTCTTTGATTCAGCAAAAAACCGTACAATTTAGTATATAATTAACCCCATAAGCTAAATTTTTAATTTATTTGAAAAATAATATGGCTAAAATAATCATAATGACGCACGCTCCGCAAAAGACTTTAGGAGACCCAAGCTCAGCAGCGAAATTACAAAGGCTTCTGCAGGAACAATTTAAACAACTAGGACAAGAGATCGATGTTAAAGTAATTGTTGATACCGGTTCCACAGAAGATGAAGAGGCTGTTAAAAATTTATTTCACGGGGAAATGAGCTATGAATTAATAAAAAAATTTAATACCCCTGAAGGAAAAAAGAGTTTAGAACAAAATATTAGTGATGCGGATCTCATCATTCTCTATCCGACACCTCATTTCCTTAATTTAAATACGGCAACATTAATCTCAGACATAATGGCAAGATCAAAAAAAAGTGGGGTTATTTCACTGGTAGAGTATGACTACGATATTCTTCATCAACATAATAGCAAAGGTTTTGTCAATACAGTAGCGGGATCTATGTATGTGAGTACTGGCATTGGAGAAAAATGTTTAGGAATTTTCATTAATCACCCCCTCCCTTCCCAAGAAAATTTATTTCAGCGACTCCATCTGACTGATCTGGCAAAATTGCCCCGTGATCTTAATCAAAATGAAGGTCTGTATTTTGGCTATTTTAATAAAATTGGCTGCTCCAAAACAGGGGCAAATCCTGCACACTTTATAGCTTTTGCGGCCCATAATAGCCCTGGAAAACAAGTGGATGTGGTTATCCCTCTCTTGCCTGGAGGGAATGATATTGATGTGGAAAATAAAATAGATGCACTACTTGAAAAAAACTTTATGGATGACATAAAAGATTTTAATAAAGTAGTTATTACATACTCTCACGCCGGCACTACTCGCTATTTTGTTTATCAAAAAAATGAAACTCAATTGGTTGCAAAAGAAATTAATGAAGTAGAATATGAAACTCAAAAAAACGACTCGGATAAAGTAATTCGAGTTTTCAATCCTTTTCCTCTACACCCACAATCCGTACAAGCATTAATGGAAGCATCAGAATCCGTGAATCTTTTGACGGGCGATCAAAGCCTTTCAGAGGCATTATCTTTAGCAAAAATTCCGTTTTATCAAGCCATGCCCTGGAAGAAAAAACTCTATGACTCACTAACATCTTTTACTCAAAGCTACCCCACCCTTCACGAATGGCTCACTAAAAATGCGAGTCAAACCATCTCGCCCAAAGAACTGGCTGAGTTTTATTCAATTAATAAGTCGAAAATGCAAGTAGAGATCCAATCACTACGAGCCGAGCTCATTCTGAAGAAAAACTTGGCGATTAATATTATTGACTACATTAATTCTTTAATAGGAATGAGTTTACTTGAACGATATCAATACTTTATTCAAAATCTCATAAACGATTTTGATTTTTATACACAAAGTGAAGGGCGGCAGAAAGAAAAATTCCTGAGTCATAAGGCATTATGTAGTCATATCGAATTTTATCTCAAAAGTGCAGATACTGACGATGAAAGAAACGCAATGATAGAATGCCTTATTAACAACATACATGAAATTTTTGATTTGGAAGTATATGATGTCATGCCTTTTTTTTACGAAATTCATAAACAATATCCATCTCTAAATATTCAATTACCTGCCCCAATTATACTTAACAGTTTACAAAAAACGACTTCACAGGAAGTTGGTATTGTTCTTATAAATCGAAAAGAAGAAGATATTACAATCGAAGCACACCCCATAAACGATTACCTAAATTCCTTATCATGGATAGATACAAACATATTAACATCGGAAGAAAAAAAAGAGGCTCTTGATGTCATGTTAAGTCTAAGTGCTTTTTTTTATGAGGAAAAACCACGTAAAGATATGTTAATACCTTTACTGCAAATAATGGAAAATGAATCTGATGAGTACATATTGCAGCAAGGATTAAAAATATTGTTCACTATCCCCACCTATGAAATATCTGGGGAGGTTTTTGAGTTTACTGCGGAAGAACCTAGTGTTTTTTTTCAACTGAAAGAGCAAGAACGAACAGAGGTGCTTAGCAGAATACTGAATAACCCCCAAGCGAAAGAAATTTTGTTAGAAGAGTTATTCAAAGCGGAAAACCCACCGTGTATCGATGCGCTTAATAAAGAACCAATAAATACGTTGGTTTTACGTGCATTGTTTTTTGAGAAAGCAACTTCCGATAATTCTCATTCTTTTTTTAAACCCCAATCAAAAGAGAATGAGTTAAAAGAGAGTTTGCTCATCCAACTTTTAGAAACCACAGATCAAAGCATGCAAAAAGCCATTCAAAATCAGTTGCTAGCCATATCAGCAGAAAATACGGGTATGCATGTACCCAATTACTTAAGTGCCGTTCTCAGTAAAAAAATTGAAAACGTGATGTGACCTACAATGGAACAAAACATACGCTGAAATCAACCTCAGAAAGCAGGCTGCTCCGATTCAATATTGTGGTACATATCCCTGAGAGTTGGTTGGCTCCATATTGAATACAAACATTCTAATGGCTAAAAATTCATCTGGATTATCCTCCAATACCTGATAAAAACAATCCTCTAATCTATTTGGTTTATTACTATTAAAAAAAGTTAAACTTATAGAGTTGGAGAGCAGATAATTTGTTGTTTCTTTGAACCAATTAAAATAGCTTTTATCTTGATTACTGATCTTTTCTTTAAAAAGCTCGATATTGAATGACGGAACATGCTTAATTTCCTCTAATAAACCCGATTGGGCAATTCGAGGTAATTTAATTTTCTTAATAAAATTACAGCAGATTAATCTCATGTACTCATTAAATACCTGCTCCTTGTTCTCCTTCATGTTTTTTAAATATCTTTCTTTTTTATCTTTAGGAAGTACCCAGAAAATCTTTTCTAATTCGTCGTGATCTCGTGTAATGCCAACCAGCCTACACTCCATTTTATTTAGATACTCTGCTTTATTTTCCCCCTCAATCACGCTTAATAACATCATGAAATGGGTGATATCAGCAACGAATTTAATGAGTTCGGGCCACATTGCCTCTAAATAAGCCTTTTGATGTTCTTCTGAAAGAAGATTTAAAATGTGAAAGCAGCATAAAAGGTCCGTTGACAGTTCAATTAGTTTATTTTTCACATTATTGAAATAGATACCTCTTTGTTGTAGAGGGAGCGCACTGGCTATTTCTTGTATGGCGGAAATGCTTATCGAAAGAGAGAGCAATTCTTTATGAATATTATTCCACACAATTATTCTTTTGCTTGGTTGAAGGCTCATAAAATCTTCATCATTGAATTTCATATAGTTCAATACTCTTTTGCCTAAACCTTGAAGAAATGCATTCGCTCTTTCTTCATTAAGAAAATCTATAAGCGCTATAAATTCATCAGAATTAAGTCGCTTAGTGAATCGATGAGCCATTATTCGAGTTAAAATAAAAATTTGCTCTTCATTTAGCCCAATAAGAACCTCCGCTAAGCCATTGAGGTTCCCAATGGATGCAGCGATTGTTTTCTTAAATCGTTTACAGAGTTTTGAAATACTTCTCAGATCAAGATCTTTGAGTAAGATTAAAACATCCTGAGAATTTTGAATCGAATTTTTATCTATCTCCATTACTTGAGACGAGGAGAGTGGAAGAATCTCCCTGCCATCATATGCTACTCTCTTATCGAGGGCATCCTCTAATGATTTCTTATACAGATCAAAGTCTTCCTTATAAGTCACCAATAAGGAATCTATTTTTGTCTTATCCAAGCAAATAGAAGTTAGCTCTCCTTTATCGTCTGCAAGTGCTCTCGTCAAAAACTCTGCAAGTGATTCAACACAGCTATCTCTCCAACTCGGGTTCAGTATAGCCTCGGTTAGAGCACTATTTAATTTACGATTTCCTCTGGCTTTTTTTTGTTGCTCCACCGAAAGTGTTTTCCAATAGTTGCGAAACTGCTCTAAAGCAAGGTATGCCTTGATACCAGCAAAGCCATTTTCTCCTCCGTGAACAAGAGCATGCTCTCCCCCTCCTCGTAAACCCTCGATTAAAAACTCTATGGCACTATAAAGTGATGAGGACTTCTTAGAAAAAAAACGAAACCGCGAATACGATTTCATAAGCACATCTGTAATCTCTGAATGATGGGTAAGTCGCTCTATATCCTTTTGCGAAAGACGTTTTCCTGTGAAAGGATTAATTAAAATCTTCTCTACAAGTTCCTCTGATGTAGATATATCTATATGCTTTAGTAAGGATATGGGAATAAGCCAATCTTCATTATGATCAGTAGTAATAATAATATAAAATTTTATTATGTCGGTTAGGGCTAATTTTCTTACGTCGACATAGCTGTTTATTTCAATATAGTTATACTGACTATCTGAGGAACAGTTCACGAAAGGCATCAAGTACAATAAAGCAGGGACAGCAGAATTGGGGGATAAAAGTTGTGACTGCTCCGCTAAATAATTCGCCACTTCACAACAAATTTTTGTCATCGGAGAATTAGGTGTTGAAGTATAACTTAGATAGGTTTTTTTAATGTTCTGCCAGCGTGTGGCAAGAAATTGTTTAAGTTTTTCCCTATTATTTAAACAACTCAGTAATTCTGGTAATTGCTTGATAGCATCGTTTACTTGAATTCTCTCATAGAGATTTGCCGGCGTAGACTCTTGCGCTTTTTGATACTCATTATTGATTAGCCATCTTAACCTTTTCTTTTTCTCAAAGCGATGAAACCTGCGTATTGCTTGTTTTGATTGCATAAAAATAGCGTATAATCTTTTTTTTTGTTTATACACAAGAACTTAATTATTGTCTACATTTGCAAATAGGAAACTTGTAAATCAATTATTGGTTTTATATCTCTAAAATAATCACCTATGATTTTTTAATTAAAATCAATTTATGTTGAAACACGAAGGTGGACCGAATGTACTTTTGCCCGATGAGAATACGCAATTTGTTATTGCCAAACAACAAGGTTGCGATCAGCTACTATCGGTTATTCCTTATATAAAACTGCCGACAGCAAACATGAGCATTTACTAAGCTACGTATCTCAGCGTTTGCGCGATGGGGTACTTTTAGCTTACAAGTTTTGATTTTTTGTAAAAATAAACAGTATGTATTTAGCGATCTGAATCAAAATCAAGACCAGGATTAAATCATGCTCAGTTCCCCCTTTTTTCTCCTGGGCGACAAGATATGATTACAAATAAATCATGTAGATTATTTTTTGATCTTAATAAAGTATTAATAATGTTCTTGTATACTTTTAGCTCTTTTATTAGGGATACCCTGATATAAAACCAATATCTACTAATTAGCAACGAGGCATATATTCATGAGAAGTCCAATAGAATCATCTCAAAAAGTTACTGTCGATAAGATAAAAATTTGTAATGAGCAAATTTTCCAATTTGTTACAAAATATAGGTACTTAGATATCGAAGATTGGGAAGCGCGCAATTCTTCCAGTGGTCATAAATTTCAAATCGTTTCGCCACTCTTCGATTCCGCAGAACAGCTTCACGCTATTTTGAAACAATATGGGTATGACAATCATCCTAATTATAAAATATGTGAGAGTCGTGAACCTGGCAAGTATCGAATCGTTATTACAAACTTATTAGATATATCGTCCCACTTTAATCCAATAGCACAAAAACTTAACGAATATGGTTACTTGGGATGTCATGGATGGGAAAGTAGACAAAGCACCGGTCAGATGGTATCAGGCCTTTTTGATTCTCCAGAAGAGCCTCAAGAAATCTTAAAAAAACATAGTGAATTCATAAGTCTTAAACACTATAAAGTGGTTGAAAGCAATCAAGAGCCAGGAAAGTATCGAATATGTATTTCCAATGATAAAACAAATCAGGAAGATCCTTGGTCTTTCCTGCTACAAGATATGAGCGTATATCATCAACAAGACATGGCCGAAACCGTAAAATGGATGCATGAATCCGGGCTGACGGTGTTGAATTTTATAACGCAAATGGGTTACCAAGAGATATGTTCTTTCAGAACTCAAATGCACTTTAAAAATAAGGACCTAACTAAACCAGGTCACTGGGTCTTTGATGAAAAAAATCTATGTTTGGTCAACTCTGGCCCATCGGTAAAATATGATAATGATGAAGGTGCAGCGTATAAACAAAATATAGTGTTTTCCATTCAATTTGGAATTGAGCGTCTCCAATTTCCTCAATCTTTAAAGAAGCTGGTTGATTTCATTAAAATCGAAAATTATAAACACTGTTCGTATTATTACATTCCTCTACAAGCGATTAAGACCGATCTAAAATTATTCATAGATTCTACAGTTTCAGGTTTGGATAGAATTCTTGGCCACTTAAATAATCAGATTAAGCACAAAAAACTGGAACTTAATTTTTTTAGTGAGCGGTTTACTCTCGATCAACATCTTATCTTAGCTGGATGTTTTAAGTTTTATCAGCAAGTAATGACAAGCTCATTTAGTCCAGCAGATGCCGGACGGATCATTGAAATTCTCTTGAAAGACAACAAAACTCAAGAGGAAGAAGAGTGGTTAAATCATAAGATACCATCTGAGATATACGATAATTTATTGAGAGGCAATGAAATTCTTACTCGCCTTAAATTAGACACTGTGGATGGTGGAAATTTAAAAAATGGTATGCCTATAACAACAGCGGATATCCATCAATTTATGAAATTATCTTTTTCTTTAACTGAACTTTATTGCCAAAAAAAGATATTCAGTGATCTGAAAAAAGGCTTTGGGCAACAGGAAATCGAAAAACCTTCTATTTCGATCTCATCTCACCCTAATTCTCTTTTTTCTGGAGAAAGTAAAAACAATTCACGCGAAGAAAGTATCGAACGCAAAGGCAACATACCGTCACCTATTTAAAAGAAAAGGTTTTGTGCTTAGCCGTTTTTAATGGCTAAGCAGCATTCATTTTTTAAAATGATCACTATACCAGATCGTGAGTCCACATACGGGTATGCGATTATTCTGAGGTAATGACTTGCAATTGAGTCACATTTTGTAAACCACGTGGCAATCGATTGCCTCGACGCCCACGCTCACCTTTATAATGCTCCAGATCACTTCCTTTCAAAGTAAAATGCCGTTTGCCAGCATGTACTGTGAGTGAATCATCTGCGGAAAGCACTTGTAAATCAATCACATATTCTTCACGCGATACTGCTTTAGCAGCAGGGATACTGATTAATTTATTCCCTTTCCCTCGCGATAATTCGGGTACTTCCTTGGCAGAAAAAATGAGTAATCGACCAATGCTGGTAACGCAGGCAACAAACAGCTCATCATGCTTAGGAACTATGCGAGGCGGCAAAATATAACTGGATTCAGGTAGCTTAATGCAGGCTTTGCCATTACGATTTTTTACGTAAAGATCGCCAATCTTAGCGATAAAACCATATCCGGCATCACAAGCTAATAACACCTTTTGTTCGGCTTCGCCTCCAACCACTGCTTCGAATAAAGCCCCCTCGGCCGGATTTAGCTTACCTGTTAAAGGTTCTCCTTGGCCTCGTGCTGAGGGTAAAACATGGCCTGGCAAGGAATAAACTTTGCCTTCACTATCAAAAAAGAGGATTTGTTGGTTTGAGCGCGCCATGGCTTGCGCTTTAAATTCATCGCCTGCTTTATAACTTAACTCACTACCGATTACATCATGGCCTTTAGCTGCTCTTACCCAACCTTTTTTGGAGAGAACCACAGTAATTGGTTCATTGGGTAAAATATCCTCCTCTTTTAATGCTTGTGATTCTTGTCGAACAATAATTGGCGAACGACGCACATCACCAAACTCATCCCTGTCTTTAATAATTTCGTCTTTAACTAAGGCTTTTAGTCGTTGCTCTGAGG
This sequence comes from Legionella parisiensis, assembly GCF_001467945.1. GTDB lineage: Bacteria > Pseudomonadota > Gammaproteobacteria > Legionellales > Legionellaceae > Legionella > Legionella parisiensis. The sequence continues at coordinate 307,177 of NZ_LNYQ01000012.1, read as the reverse complement.
CTAAAATGTTTTGTAAACTATCGCGTTCAGCGCAAAGATCATCCAGCTCTCCACGTATCTTTATCTCTTCCAGTTTTGCCAAATGACGCAACTTCATTTCTAAAATAGCTTCAGCTTGACGGTCGCTGAGATTAAAACGGGCCATTAATCCTTGCTTGGGCTGTTCATGTTCGCGAATGATAGCAATGACCTCATCGATGTTCAGATAAGCAATCAGTAACCCTTCAAGCACATGAATGCGATCTAGAACTTTTGCCAACCGATACTCCAGGCGTCGCCTTACTACAGTTAAGCGATAAGATAACCATTCCGTTAGGATATCCAATAAATTTTTTACCCTAGGTCTGCCATCAAGTCCTATCATATTGAAGTTAACACGATAACTTCGTTCCAAATCTGTGGTTGCAAATAAATGAGACATCAAACCTTCTGCATCAACTCGGTTTGAACGTGGAATAATCACCAATCGTGTGGGGTGCTCATGATCGGATTCATCCCGTAAATCCTCTACCATTGGCAACTTTTTCTGTTGCATCTGGAGCGCGATTTGTTCTATTACTTTAGCTCCAGATACCTGATAAGGCAGAGCAGTAATTACTATATTTTGCTTTTCCTGACTATAAACCGCCCGCATTTTAATCGAACCATTACCTGTTTCATACATACTGGCAATTGCTTCAGGCGGAGTAATTATTTCCGCTTCGGTCGGAAAATCAGGTCCCTTAACGTACTGAGTAATGGCTGCTAAATCTGCTTGGGGGTTATCCAATAAATGCACACACGCATTTGCCACTTCGGTTAAGTTATGCGGCAAGATATCTGAAGCCATACCTACGGCAATACCTGTTGCGCCATTTAATAAGATATTAGGTAAGCGTGCTGGCAGTAATGCAGGTTCTTGTAATGTCCCATCAAAATTGTCAACCCAATCCACGGTACCTTGTAATAATTCTGAAAGTAATACTTCCGCATAGGGTGATAATCGAGCTTCCGTATAACGCATGGCTGCAAAGGATTTAGGATCATCAGGAGATCCCCAGTTTCCTTGACCATCAACAAAAGGATAGCGGTAAGAAAATGGCTGCGCCATTAATACCATGGCTTCATAACACGCACTGTCCCCATGAGGATGGAATTTACCCAGCACATCCCCAACCGTACGTGCTGATTTTTTGTATTTGGCGGTCGCTTTCAAACCCAACTCAGACATGGCATAAATAATGCGCCGCTGAACTGGTTTTAATCCATCCGCTATATGGGGTAAGGCTCTATCTAAAATGACATACATTGAGTAATCAAGGTAAGCCTTTTCCGTAAATTCAGTTAATGCTTTTCGCTCTGTTGCTTCATTCATCGTTTTTTTATTCATGAAATTAATAATTACTATTTAACCATTGGGATGCTCTATTGCAAAGCAATTTTAACAGAGTCCTTATGATGTCATATAGAGGAACAGCATATAAACTGTGAATAACTTTGTATATCTCTTCATGATAATTACCATATTCAACGTAACAAATTGAAAAATATATGATTTTTAAAATCAATCTATTTTAAATTATTTTTTCTCTGTGGATAACTTTGTGTATTATTATCGAATAAAAATGCTAAGTTATTGTAAATAACCTAAAATCTATAAGCCTTTTCACACCATTTCCCATTGCAATCAATTTACATTAAAAAGAATGATATATAATTAAATAGAGTAAAGCTGATTGAATGGTATGTTATGGATTACAGTAAAAAGCAAAGCCAAGATTCACCATTTGCTAATACCGACTCTCGATTTAGTAAGAGTTTGCTTTATTTTATTTTTATACCTGCACTTGCGCTCGTATTCATTATTAGCATCTTCTCTTATCGCCAAGTAAATAAACTAGTTGAGGCGAATAGTTGGGTAACCCATACTTATCAAGTCATTCATTCTACAGATCAAATTCTATATTCGATACTCAACATCAATTCTCTGCAAAGAGGTTATCTTATTTCCGGTGATGATCAGTTCATCGCAAATCTTGATAAAGCAAAAGCAAACTTTAAAGAAACTTTTGATACATTAATTGCTTTAACAAAAGATAACCCATCCCAAGCAGAGCGAGTGACACGCATTATTAATTTAACAAATGAACGGCTTGGCCAATTAAATCAAACAATTCAATTAAAAATGAATAACAAACTCAATACCCAGGAAGGAATGGATTTTTTCCGGCGAGAAGTAAGCCTCTCAAATCAAATTAAAGATTTAGGTCAAGAAATAAAATCTGTGGAGTTAGTGCTATTAAACGGAAGAAATGACGCCGCATTAAGTGATGCAAGATTGGCAAACTCCATTATTATTAGCGGGAATATTATTAGTATATGCGGTTTAATATTAGTATTTTTTTTAGCGAATAAAGAACTCTCTCGAAGTCAAAAAGCAGAACGAGATAGGAAAAGTGTTGAGACTCGTTTAAGAAGTATTTTAGAAAGCGCAACAGATATGATAGCTGCTGTTGATAATAATTACTGTTATATTATTTTTAATGAAGCATATCAGCGTGAGTTTAAACGTTTATTTGGTAAATCTATAGCTATAGGCATGAGTTTAGATACTGTCTTTTCTGATGTTGGCTCCAAAAATAAATTGCTTGAGATGTGGAAAAAATCTCTGAATGGTGGTGAATTTGTAAAAAATATTGAATTTGAGCTAGAGAATAAGCGTAACGTCTATGAAATCACCTCCAGCTTAATTATTAATGAGGATAATGAAATTAATGGGGCGGTACACATTATCCGTAATATTACAAAACAAATTGAGGAACAAATAGAACTTAAAGATTCTTACGAAAAACTCAATGCAGGAATCCAAGCACTGCAAGATAAAAATGAGCAAATCACCCTTCTTGTTGAAATGAGTGACATTATGCTTGCCTGTAGTTCCCAGGATGAATTAAGTCATGTTATGAGCAAATACTGCCAACGTATGCTTCATTTTGCGAGTGGTTATTTATACGTCATGCATCCATCAAAAAACTATCTTGAAATTGCCACCACTTGGGGTTTGCCCAATCATCAGTCTACCACTTTTCCGCCTGATCAATGTTGGGCGATCCGCTTAGGCAGGATTCATCACGTACGCCCCACTCATAACGAATTAATTTGCCAACATGTGAAAGCAGACGATGAACATCAGATAGCCTATCTTTGTGTACCCTTAATGGCTCAGAATGATATTTACGGTTTATTGTATCTAGAAATCAAACAAGAAACACAAGTTGAATTTTCGGAAAATCAACGGCTGTTAATTACTGCATTCTCTGAATTAACAGCGCTGGCTTTTGCAAACGTGCGCTTAAGAGAAAATTTACGTTATCAATCGATGCGTGATCCTTTAACTGGCCTATACAATCGACGTTATTTGGAAGATTTTCTTCTCAAACAAGTTCATCAATCAGAACGAACTAAAACTCCGCTTTCCATATTAATGTTAGATTTGGATCACTTTAAAAAAATAAATGATACTTATGGTCATGATGCAGGTGATGCAGCGTTAAAAGAACTGGGCAAAGTATTACAAGATGATATTCGCGTGGGCGATATTGCTGCTCGCTATGGTGGTGAAGAATTTATCGTTGTCTTTTATGGCACCGATGCGAAAACAATAAAAACACGTGCTGAAAGCATTCGCCATGCCGTCTCTCGACTCCAAATAAAATATGGAGCACAGCACGTCGGCCCCATCACCATTTCTATTGGCATATCCGTATACCCACTTCATGGCCGAACTCCTACGGAATTAATCGAATCAGCTGATAAAGCGTTATATTTTGCAAAAGCGAATGGAAGAAATCAGGTGGCTCTCTATTCAGATATAGAAAATAAAAAACACCTATGAAATGGGCAAAAGAATGAATATTAAGTCGCAAATGAAATAATACCAAAAACTTTATTTCTCTCTATTCATGGTTCCCATTGTTACATGCATAATAATGGGTATTTAATCCCTCTAAAAAGATCACTACGTGAGTTAATGCGAACTATATCGTATGTAAAAGCCGCCTCTGCTATAGCCTTACTGTAATTAGAATTATGGAGCCCTAAATGTCCACTAATAAAACACTTTGCTTTGCCAATTAATAGTTTCTTAATAATAATGATATATTATTGTACGGTCTAAAATATTTAGTAGAGAAAATTATGCCCAGAATTATGAATGGCAATGCTTTCGTAGCAATAGAAAATCACTTAAATAACTTATTCGACCAAGTTTATAAACACGATAAGCACGACAGGCCAGAAATAACATTGCAGGTTCAAGCTTTTTTGGATGATTTTAGTGAATCCCTGGTGAATCATTGCCGCCAATTATTTATCAATGTTCGTGAAGAAGATGTAATCTATTATAAGTCGAAAGATAAACGCAAAGGAGCCTACAGCATTGACCCTTTAAGCAATTATTCTGATACTTTAGCCCTCATGACTACTTTATTGGTTGCAGAACAAGAGGATCCCACCAAGCGTGTCTTTTATTATGAACTATTCATTCAATTAATGAATTCTTGTTACCGCAAAGGAGATTTGATAAGCGCTACGGCTATTTGGACGGGCCTACGAAATAATAATCTTGAAGAATATGTTGATATGCACCAAATCAGCGCTAAAAGCCGCTTGCTTTGGAGGGAATGTGATGTTGAGCTCGAAAAAATAAATAATCCTAAGACTTCAATAATCGCACATGAGGAATTGAGAGGAAAACTTAAAGGGGTTTTAATTCCATCATTAAATCCCTTAATACAGATTCAAGCCAACTGCAAACAAGTATACGATGATAGATGTGCAGAGGCACAAGAGAAACTTAAAGAAATTGAACCTAAATTACGCGAAATAGATCGAAAAATGCATCAATTTCTTAATCAATTACAGCATGACAACTCAATTTGGTCTCAAGAATATTATAATTATATGAGTACGATTTATATCCACCAGTGTCAGTTTGAATATCTCTGTCTCTTGAGAGAGTTTGATGCGCATTTAGGCTATCCTGGGGTGGCTAAAGAGTTTCATAAAGATCAAAGTGCAGAACGACTTGTCAATCTCTTAAACCGTTGTTTTCAAGAAAACTGTAGACTTAAAGTTTCGCCGCCAAATGAAGAAGTAGTTGCATTGTTAGCGGAAGTAGACGAGTTTAACCGTATTTATCCCGGGGATCTTACGTTGGACCTTTATGATTTGGTTAGAGAAAATTGCCAGGAAGTTAAAGCCAAGCATATGGGTAGAGATACTTCTAAAATTATGGCAGGTCTTAAACAGCCCCGAGGTACACCAGGAGTTTGGTATGACTCTGAGCAAGAACCCCAAGACGTTGAATATATCCAGCCTGCTTATGATGGCATCAAATTAATGAATGAATTGGGTTATGCGATAGAAGCTCACCAGCCTAAAGTTACCGTTGTACCCGTGGGCCGTATGCCTTGTGGCTTCTTTAAGGGTATTCCTAAGGGACAGGTAGTTGAAGAGGAACCCATGCTTGAACTTCAGGATGTACAGGGAATCGATTTATGATTTAGATGATTTTGAAGCTCCTTTAGTTCACGTTTTTAGCTAATCTCCCAGCAATTTTTGTCTCAATGAAAACAGAAGGTAGAGGATTAAAACACTCCTCTATCTTTTGTATTTTTAAAACACCGCCTTTCTTCCAGTTTATTTTTGCAATAGAAATAAACTATGCCTCTGTATTTAAATTCTGCTGATTTAACTTGATTCTTTGAATACAACAAAATTTAGAACGGATTAATCGCTTCATCACCGAGGTTTATATTAAAATCGACTGTATTCAGTTTTAGGTAATAGTCACGTTATATACTTATAAATAAGCAGGGAAAAAACTAACGGTTTTTGTTGTTGGGATCAATACGGACTAAAACTGGAGCGAAGATTATGAAACAGAGTGTTGATCAAAAGCAGGTAATTGATAGATTAAACCTATATCTTAAATGGCATAATATGCCGGTACAAATGAACAATGAAGGGGTTTGTAACGGTCTTGCGACTTTGTATGCAAAATTTGTTCTGGAGGGAAAGGAAAATCAATTTTTTAAGATACTCCAGCAGATAGTAAATATAAACCCTGATTCCGCCATGGAGTCTGAAATAAACCAATTTGTCTATGATGTGGTTTTAACTTTATTTCCTGAACAATTTGATAAAGAGTTAAGTCAAGCCAATTCAATACGCACATTGACGCTCAATAATAAACCCATGAAATCCTCTTTTGATTTTGCCATAACGACCAGTGATAGAAATTGGGAAGAAATTTTTAAAACACTTGCGTTGCAACAAAATGAAGTAATGCATATTGGAGGTACTAAGCATGCCGTATCTGTTAGAAAGAAAGACAATAAATTTGTCGTGTACGATCCCAATTATTCTTCAGGAACAAAAGAGTTTGCAAGTGAAAGGGAGTTGATTGCTGAGTTACATAATGAAGTACTTAGATATCATAGGGGTGCTTTGGGAATGACTGTTAGTGTCATCCGCCATCCAGAAGACAATGAGCCTAGAGTCTTCCCCGAAATTTCCGAGCTTTACGATCGTTATTTAACCAAAAAAAATATCAATGATGTGGCTGCCTCTCATTTTGGTGGCGTATTTAATACTCTGGAAAAAGCAGCTGAAATTAATGATGCCGCTGTGATTCGGCATTTACTGGCAATCGGTGCAAAAGATATTGATCATAAGGCGGCAAGGATTGCTGTTGTAAATAACAACACTGATGCTTTAGCAGCTTTATTGGGTAATAATAAGGATTCAACTACTTTTGCAACTCTGTTTATTGATGCTTTAGCCCATGGACGGGAAAAAATTTATGACCAGTTATTCCAGCTGAAAAAAGCTTTGCCATTTAATCATCCGGGTCAAGTAATTCAAGCCGCGGCGAAGGGCGGAAATCCTAGCCTACTTAAAAAAGTAATGAATTATTATAGGAAGTCTGAGTTAGGGGCTGATGAACTGCATAAAGCGATACCTGATGCCATTCACAGCGGAAGTACCCAATGTGTCAGGATGCTTGTTGAACGATTAGTTATTATAAAACAACCTTTGAGTGTTGAAAAAAAAATGGACTATTTACTGGAATCCATAAAGCTTAATCAACCTTACATGGTAGCCTATTTTATTAAGAGTATTCCGCCAGAATATTTAAAAACAATTTCTATGAGCGTTTCTACAGTGGAGCGAACTAATTTATATCTGTTACGTCAGTTACACACTCATGGCATTCCTTTTTCAGAAACAGCGAAGGCAGTCCTTGATAAAAAGGAACATCAGCCTGTTAAATTGCATCTTAAGGTTGGTATTTTCTTGCACAAATTTACTGATTTAATGCGCAGTGATATTACTTATGATCACTCTCATTTCAAGCTAATAAAAGAGAAACTTTCTGCCGCTAAAAATGAACTTCAGGAAACTCAAAGTGAACAGATGCTGACTGGTAAGAATTCTTGAGCAGGTATTGCAGATACTGAGCAATGGAATACCAATCGACTGAAGAACTATCAGATCTCTTATCAGCTACCTCATTAATATGAGTGCTTATTAATGGTGGCAAAAAGGGGGCAGTTTTTGAGTCAGAGTTCCTTTCATACACAACAAGAATCTCGAGCTACATTACAGACTGCGACCGGAATTAGAACACATCGACGCAAAACTGGCCTAGAATATAAATATAATATCTCTATAAGACGTATCTATGGGTTTCTTTATAAAGAATATTGTCGTAATTGGTGACATGGATGGCAAAAATGGTGAATATCATAACTCTCTGAATCCAATGCAGGGAGGGCGTCCTATTATTTTCAACGATGGAATTGTTGATAATCAGCGAGTTGATCGGATGGTTGAACAGATAAAAGGGCTCGCGGAGTGTGCAAAGAATAATTCTAAGCCTACACGCTTAACTCGACTGATTACGGATGAATTTAGCTTTTATACAAAAAATGCTCCTTTGAGCATAGAAGAGTATAAAGAGCTTATTAATAGAACCTCTGACGTTCTTCAGGACCTCCCCCCTAATATTGTTTTAATTCTTAGTAGCATACCTGTTTTGTGGCCTGATGGAACCTTGCGGAATGCCGTGTTGCATGTTCAGTCTCCTAACTCCAAAGATTCAGAACCCATTATTCATCATTTTAGTAAAGAAAGCTGTTCTGGCATAGATCCATGGTATTCCAAAGACAATACCATTCATAACTGTTACGAATTTCGTGGTGATGATTACTTTAGTGATGAATACTCCCCTGACGTGGTGTTGAAAGATACCCGAGTGAAATGTAACGATCCCAACCAGTACAAAAGTGCCATTATCGTCGAAGGTTTGAATTTGCCGCCTGTTGTAGATGCCATTGATGTTTGTTTGGATCATCAAAATGGGGTTGCGATGAAAAATGCCGAACAATTATTAAAAAACCTATCTTCACCGCCAGTGCATATAAGCCACATTGTAACCTCCAATTATATCGCTATAAAAGATGAGCATCTGACATCAAGCGTAGTGCATGTAGATCATAAGAGAAGACGCGTAGAAGGATCTGGTGAAAAGAAAGAAGAACTTGTGAGCACTCCTTTTGGGAATGGAAGCAAAGTATTTACATTCCAATCAAAAAAAACAGAGCTCATTCATTCCCAATTATTTAGAACGATTTCTAATAAAATAAACATACAAAATGTTATCGATGATGACGGAAACACGCTACTGCACCAAATTCTTATTCCCGATAAGAAAAACAATCCTTACTGCACACATAAAAGAAGAAGATTAGAAAGCATCCTGCCACACTTTGACCATCAATCCATTAATCAGCAAAATAAAAATGGCGATACCCCTCTTCATTTAGCAGTAAAAGCCATCTATGAAGAACACATTTTCCTCCAATTTCTGGAGCGAGGAGCAAGACTGGATGTGAAGAATAGTCTAGGGTTAACTTCCATTGGCATCGCATATCAAGAAAATAAAATCGAGCTTGTTACTGCTCTGTGTAATAAGATCATCAATAATAAAAAAATATACCTTTTTCATCGTGATGTCATTTTGGCTCTAATCAGTGAAATCAAAGACGTAGAATTGCAAAAAAAATTAGCGCGTGCAGCATTAAGCTTTGAACACTCCGAGTCGTTCATTACTAAAAAAATTGAAGAGCGTTTACTTGAAATAAGCGGCAACTCACTCGAATCGACACAAAATAATCCTCCGATGCCTTCCGCGTTGGAAGGGGCTGAAGAAGAGTCGGCGATCTCAGAATCGATAGTAATAGAGCCTATATTCCCAGAACTTAGTAAAGCTGAGGCTTATACTTCAATAAAACTCGAATTTGAAAAGGGCCCGGCAGCGGACCTAAAGCGAATTGAACACCTTTTATTACAAAACATTAACTTAAATGAAGACAGTGGATTAGGTCATTTTACTTTAGGTGCTTATCTTATTGTCCAAGCATTTATAAGTAGAGATTCTATTTCATCTATTACCTTAGACTTCTTCTTTACCTTAGCAAAACCTCATTTAAATGAGCACATAGTCCAAGAAATATGCGATTACCTGCCCGACTCAACGTGCCATGAGTGGATTTACCAAGAATTGGTAAAAGATCAATTTAATAAAGCACTTCAAGGAAAAACACCCGACACCGCCATTATTTTTACTGCTTTTTCTAAGGGGAAAACCATTTGGAATGCAAAATATGGATCTATTACCCTTGCCGAGCGAGCAGTTTTTGAGGCATATCGCGCGAATAATCCCAAACTTCTAGAGATAGTTTTTACGGAATTACGCAAAAATAATTTATCCGTTGATGTTGATGAAATTGCAAAAAAAATGGGGGAAAACTCTCCCAAATTTTCAAGTTGGGTGGAAGTAAGGCTCGAAAAGATGGAGTTGCATCACCTACTTAAAAATGAATTTTCGAATGGACCTTCTGCAGACTTAATTACAGTTCGTAAGATTTTAGAATTAGGTGTCAATTTAGATAAAAACAGTGGTCTTCGTAATGATCTCACCCTAGGTGAATATACCATCGCTCAGGCGTTTATTAACAAGGATTCCATTAGCGCTGACACTTTAGCTTTTTTCTTTGATACAATCGGAATAAAACTAAATCCCGAAAAAATAAAAAAAATAGCCGTTACTTTTGAAAACCCCCAAGAAATTAGTGATTGGATTTATCTACAGTGGATAACGGTTGAATTGAATAAAGGAGTACTAGGTCAAAAGACTAATGAAATGGTCATTTTTACCGTCTTATCACAAAGAAAAGAAATTTGGAATCAAACTTATACACCTCCCGTACTCAGTGAAGAATCAACCTCAGACACTGCAACTGCAACTTCTGCTGTAAAAACCAGCCTGCTATCCCAAAAGCCAAACAGCACGCCGCTCACATTTGCGGAACAAGCTATTGCCCAGGCTTTCAAAGAGAAAAACTTAAGAATTCTGGAACAAGTTTTCACTGAATTCCGTAAAAATAACTTAACCCTGAATGTAAAAAAAATAGCCGCAAGCTTCGAAGATCAAGGGCAAGAACAGGTGTTGCATTGGCTCAACGGACAACTGCAGCAGTTAGAGACGCACTATGCATTAAGAGCTGAATTTCAAAAAAAAGAGCAAGCCAATCTAGAGATTATTATAGAGAACTTATTAGAAAGCCCTGATTTAAATCAAGATGGCGGACTTGCCAACGGGCTTAATCTTGGGGAACAAGCCATCGCACAAGCTTATATTTTACGGTGTACTGATATGTTATCTGAAATTAACTTACACCATCCCATTGATGAGCGAATAATTAATAAAATCGCGAAAACCTTTATTGACCCCAAAGATACCTTTTCAAATAACTCAGAGAGAATGAACACATTTAAGGAATGGGTATCGCAGCAATTATCTCTTATGAATCAAACGGAATTGAATCCGATAAGAACAGTAGCAAAAAGGTATCAGTTTTTCCTAGAATACAAACCTTCCACGGTGACTATTGAATCACCTGAATCTAAAAAAAATCTAACCTAAGGAATCGCACTCTAATAATCCGAAAATGACAGTTAAGGTCACCCTACGACTGTCATTAAAGACTTTTTCATCTAAAAACAACTAAATTTTATACATCAAAGACCTAAGCCGTTGCGTGCTTGCTCTTCATATCCTTCTTCCGCATCGCGAGCAGCTTCATTTATTCTTCCAGCGTTTACAACGTCATTTTGAACGACTTCAGCTGCATTCTGAGCCGCATCAACATCTGCTTGATTAGCAAAAAAATAATTACTATTTTTCATCATTTAGCTCCTTTTTTATTATTTCCTATGATTAACTTAACACTTCATGTGAATTGTTGTCAATATGTAACGTTATGAAATTTATTGCTTTTTTATTAACGTGGTGTATAACTTGTTTTAATTAATTTTCTTTTTTAGACTCTTTTCAAAGACGTCATTAATATCTTCAGATACCGTTCTTTTATTTTTAAAAAAAACCTCAGGTATTTGAATTGATTGAACCTTATCTCGATATTTGAACTTGATATGTAGTGCGGCAACACTTGGATCTTTATCAATTAAAAAATGATCACTGCTATGTCGTCTTTCTAACGAGGGGGGCTTAATTTTCATTTTTTGGATAATCGGTTTGTACTTTGACAATGATGATTCGTCGCGCAAGTTTAATTGTTTTTCAATATCATCCGATTGCTCATCACTTTCGTTAGCTGACGTGCCTTTTCCTTGCCTCGTTTCCTGTTTCTGATGACACGTTAAATAAATATCATACGCGCTAGCTCCCAGCCACAGGATATTACTTACAGTAGTAAATGCACCAGAAATATAATCATAAATTGTTAATTGCTCTCCTATATATAATCCGTATATGGATACCATGGAACAACCAGCAGCGACTAAAAACATAGATGATGAGACAAATCTTCTACTCCATAAGCTCATTAATTCGCTCCTTGAATTTAGTTCCTATTCTCTGTGAAATCATGACCTTAAAGCGTGGATAATAGAGACACTGCATAGACGAATTATGATATCACTTTTGCCATATACAAATCAGTAATTGCGTGAGTGGATAAAATGCGTAATTTATAGAAAGCACGCCAGGTGCAAATGAATCGGTTTTGAAACAAGCTTCCTTCTGTATTAAATAAAGAAAGAAGCTCTAATAAATAAAATTACTACTTAACCATTTTTCTGACTTTTTGAATCGCGCGGATTTGGGCGACAGCACGTGCTAATTCCGCTGTAGCAACTGAATAATCCATTTCACTACCTTTGCCGGCCATTGCTGCTTCAGCTTGCGCTTTTGCAGCAAGTGCAGCTGCTTCATCAAGATGCTCAGCACGCTCAGCGACATCAGCAAGAATAGTGACGTTGTTAGGTTGAACTTCAAGCATTCCACCTTGAACATAGTAAATTTCTTGTTGACCGCCAGGTAAAGTGAGTCGCACTTCACCAGGTTTCAGAACCGTAAGCAAAGGAGCATGACCGGCTGTTACACCAATCTCGCCTAATTCTCCAGTTGCAACAACCATTTCAACCAAACCGGAATATATTTCATGTTCAGCACTAACAATATCTAAGTGCGTTGTTCTAGTCATATTTGCTTACCTCATAAGGTCTTAGCTTTAGCAACTGCTTCCTCAATACTGCCAACCATATAAAATGCTTGCTCAGGTAAATCATCGTATTCACCAGCAAGAATACCTTGGAAGCCCTTAATTGTATCTTTCAGTGATACGTATTTTCCTGGAGAACCAGTAAAGACTTCAGCAACAAAGAATGGCTGTGACAAGAATCTTTGGATTTTACGGGCACGGGTAACAACACGCTTATCTTCTTCAGATAATTCGTCCATACCAAGAATCGCAATAATATCTTTTAATTCCTTATAGCGTTGTAATGTTTGCTGTACACGACGTGCAGTATCGTAATGCTCTTGTCCTACAATGAGAGGATCCAATTGTCGTGAAGTTGAATCTAAAGGATCTACCGCAGGATAAATACCTAACTCAGCAATTTGACGCGATAATACAACTGTAGCATCCAAGTGAGCAAAGGTCGTTGCTGGTGACGGGTCAGTTAAGTCATCAGCAGGCACGTATACTGCTTGGATAGAGGTAATAGAACCTGTTTTTGTAGAGGTAATACGTTCTTGCAACATTCCCATTTCTTCAGCAAGCGTTGGTTGGTAACCTACCGCTGAAGGCATACGGCCTAACAGAGCAGATACTTCAACCCCTGCCAGGGTATAACGATAAATATTATCAACAAATAATAATACATCACGTCCTTCGTCGCGGAACTTCTCAGCCATTGTCAAGCCAGTTAATGCAACACGTAAACGGTTACCTGGTGGCTCATTCATCTGACCATAAACTAATGAGACTTTATCTAATACATTAGAATCTTTCATTTCATGATAGAAGTCATTTCCTTCACGAGTTCGCTCGCCCACACCAGCAAATACCGAGTATCCACTGTGTTCAATAGCAATGTTACGAATTAATTCCATCATGTTCACGGTTTTACCCACTCCGGCACCACCGAACAGACCTACTTTACCTCCTTTGGCAAAAGGACAAAGCAAGTCAATAACTTTAATACCTGTTTCAAGTAATTCCTGACTTCCAGCTTGTTCTTCGTAACTTGGTGGCTTACGGTGAATAGACCAATGTTCCTCAGCGCCAATAGGACCTGCATCATCCACTGGACGACCAAGAACATCCATAATGCGACCTAAAGTTTTCTTTCCGACAGGCACTTGGATAGGATTGCCTGTATTTACAGCTTTTACGCCACGCTTAAGTCCTTCAGTTGTTCCCATCGCAATAGTACGGACTACGCCATCACCCAACTGTTGCTGCACTTCAAACACCAAATCACCATCAGCAAGTTTCAATGCATCATTGATTTTAGGGACATTCTCACGGGGGAATTCTACATCCACTACCGCGCCAATAATTTCTACTACAGTTCCTAAGCTCATTTTATACCCTCTTATAAAGCGGCTGCGCCACCGACAATTTCTGCTAACTCTTGAGTAATCGCAGCTTGTCGAGCTTTGTTATAAGCCAATTGAAATTCTTTAATCAAATCACCGGCATTATCTGTTGCATTTTTCATTGCAATCATTTTAGCCGCTTGTTCACAAGCAATATTCTCAACTACAGCTTGATAAATCTGCAATTCGATATAACGTTCTAAAAGATTATCCAGCAATTCTTTAGCATCAGGCTCATAAATATAATCCCAATGATGCCCCATTGACGTGCTGTCTTCTTCTGATTTTGGCAATGGTAATAATTGTTTCACAACAGGTTTTTGGGTCATGGTGTTTACAAATTCGTTGTAAACTACATGCAACGCATCGATGGAGCCATTGTTAAAGGCATCAAGCATTACTTTAACAATGCCAATAATATCTTTAATGCCTGGCGTGTCACCAAGATGCTCTTTTGAGCCAAGAACATTACTACCAACTCGTTTAAAAAAAGCTTGTCCTTTGCGCCCAATGACCGCAAGATCAACTTCTTTACCTTGCTCCTTCCAGCTACGAATGGTACGGACTGTTTCTCGGAGCAAGTTAACATTTAAACCACCGCATAAACCGCGGTCTGTAGTGACTACGATAAGACCGATACGATTAATCTCGCGTTGGCTCATAAACGGATGTCTATATTCTGAGTTTGCACGAGCAATATGTTTTACTACACTGTAGATCTTACTGGCATAAGGTTTAGATGCGCGCATTCTTTCCTGAGTTTTACGCATTTTGCTTGCTGCCACCATTTCCATCGCACGAGTAATTTTTCGAGTTTTGTTAATACTCGAAATTTTCGAACGGATTTCTTTTGCTCCAGCCATAATCTTACTTCGCCTTAAATTGACTTACCAACTTGCTGTACGCTTAAATTCCTCAACAGCTTTTTTCAATTTTGCTTCAATATCATTATCGTAAGCGCCTTCTTCATTGATCAGTTGTAACAGATCAGGATGAGAGCTACGCATGTAGTCATGTAATGATGCTTCAAATGCTGCAACTTCATTTACAGGCACATCATCTAAATAACCTTTTTCAACAACAAACAATGCGGTACCCATTTCTGCAACAGACAATGGAGAATATTGCTTTTGTTTCATCAGCTCAGTAATACGCTGACCACGTTCTAACTGCTTACGGGTTGCATCATCAAGGTCAGAAGCAAATTGCGAAAACGCTTCGAGTTCACGGAATTGAGCTAGTGCCAAACGTGTTCCACCACCCAATTTTTTCATAATTTTTGTTTGTGCCGCACCACCGACCCGCGAAACAGAAAGACCAGAGTTAATTGCTGGACGCACACCTGAGTTGAATAAATCAACATCAAGGAAAATCTGACCGTCGGTAATGGAGATAACGTTTGTTGGAACGAATGCAGATACGTCACCTGCTTGAGTTTCAATAATTGGCAATGCAGTTAACGATCCTGTTTTTCCTTTTATTTCGCCATTAGTCAGCTTTTCGACTTCCGCTGCATTAATACGTGCTGCTCTTTCTAACAAGCGAGAATGTAAATAGAAAATATCACCAGGATAAGCTTCACGACCAGGTGGTCTTCTTAACAACAATGAAATTTGGCGATAAGCCCATGCTTGTTTGGTTAAGTCATCATAAACAATTAATGCATCTTCTCCTCGTTCCATGAAGTATTCGCCCATAGTACAACCAGCATAAGGTGCAATAAATTGCAAAGCCGCTGAGTCAGAAGCGCCAGCAACTACAACAATGGTGTGCTCTAAAGCGCCATGTTCTTCAAGCTTACGTACTATCGCTGCAACAGATGAGGCCTTTTGGCCAACTGCTACATAAACGCACTTAACGCCCGTACCCTTTTGGTTAATAATTGCATCAATTGCGATTGCTGTTTTTCCTGTTTGACGGTCACCAATGATGAGCTCACGTTGCCCGCGTCCAACTGGAATCATCGCATCAATCGCTTTCAATCCTGTTTGCACGGGTTGATCTACTGATTTACGAGCAATAACACCAGGAGCAACTTTTTCAATTGGCGACATGCCCGCTGCATCAATAGGTCCTTTACCATCAATTGGATTACCTAAAGCATCAACAACACGTCCTAACAGCCCAGTCCCAACTGGAACTTCAAGAATACGACCAGTACATTTACCTTTTTGGCCTTCAGCTAAAGAAGAATATTCACCAAGAACAACTGCACCTACTGAATCTCTTTCAAGGTTAAGAGCAAGACCATAAACACCGCCTGGAAACTCGATCATTTCACCAGCCATTACATCTTCTAGGCCATGTAAGCTCACAACACCGTCTTTTAAACTAACAATAGTACCTTCATTGCGTGCCTCAGATACTACACTAAAGTGTTCTATTTTCTTTCTGATTAATTCACTGATTTCAGAAGGATTTAACGCTACTTGTTCTGACATGGAAACTATCCTCTAAATTATGCGGCCAATTCAGTGCTAAGCTTATTAAGCTTGCCACGAACTGAACCATCTATAACTAAATCGCCCGCTCGAATTATTGCTCCACCAAGCAAGGAAGGATCAATACTGATTTTTAACGAGACCTTGCGTTGTAAGCGCTGACTTAATGATTCAATTAATCGTTGTTGTTGTGCGCTTGATAAATCTGAATAACTGCTTATATCAACGCTCAGAGTTTTTTCTTGCTCTGCCCGATGTGCTTCATAGAGTGCATAAATTTCAGGGAGCAATATCAATCTTTTATTGGTAGCCAATAACATGATTAAATTGTTTAATGGCTTGTTTTCTTTTGATTTTGCACCGCTAACTGCCTCCAACAACTCGATATGTTGCTCTACAGTCGTTGCTGGATTTGCAATAAATTTCTCAGCCTCAGGTGTCAACACAGCATGTGCAAGATTTCTCAAATGTGCTGACCACTCAGCTAATTCTTTTTCCCCTAAAGCATATTCAAAAATTGCCTTGGCATAGGGTCTGGCTATGGTGGTACTATCAGACATTTTAAATCTCTTCTATCAAGTTATCTAATAATGCAGTATTTGCCTTAGCATCTACTTCGCGCATCAAAATTTTCTCAGCACCTGTTATTGCTAAGTTTGCGACTTGTTTACGCAACTCATCTTTTGCATGATTGATTTGTTGCATTAATTGCTCTTGTGCCAGTTTTACTTGTATTTGCGCTTCATGCTTTGCTGTTTCTTTTGCTTCTTCAATAATTTGCGCAGCACGCTTATTTGCTTTTTCGATGATATCAGCTGATTGAACTTTGGCTTGTTTTAACTCATCTTTCACGCGATGTTGCGCCAACTCTAATTCTTTACGACCACGTTCAGCAGCAGCCAAGCCATCAGCAATTTTGTCTTGTCTTTCTTCCATAGCTTTTGCTAGTGGAGGCCATACTAACTTCATGGTAAACAGAACAAAAGCTGCAAAAACGAGCATTTGTACGACTAATGTTAAATTAATTTCCACCGTTTATCTCCTGGAACAATTAGGGCGCCTTGCGCCCTGATCATGTGTTATCAAGAACCCAGGTTGCTAAGGAAAGGGTTTGCGAAAGTAAAGAACAATGCGATACCCACGCCAATCATAGTTACGGCGTCTAACAAACCTGCAACGATGAACATTTTTACTTGTAACATTGGAACCATTTCTGGTTGACGAGCTGAGCCTTCAAGGAATTTGCCACCAAGCAAACCGAATCCTATCGCTGTGCCCAATGCACCCAAACCAATTAACAAGGCAACCGCAAGAACGGTCATACTTTGAATTTGTGCTATTAAACTAGCGGCTTGCATATTTATCCCCTTTACTATGGATGAAAATTAAATCGGTTAATGATCTTCGTGTGCCAAACTTAGATAAACAATTGTTAGCACCATGAAAATAAATGCTTGCAATGTTATCACCAATATGTGGAATATTGACCACGCCAGCGCCAAAATAAATTGTGCCGAGCCTAAAGTCACTGTACTCACTGTTGATGATGTTGCAGCATTTAAGGTTAACAGAGCAATTAATATAAATATTAATTCGCCTGCATATAAGTTTCCAAATAAACGCAGTGCCAGTGAAATTGGTTTTGCAACAAGGCCAACCACCTCAAGCAACAGGTTAAATGGTATAAATCCAGGATGATTAAAAGGCTGTAAGGTAAGCTCTTTTATAAATTTTTTAGGACCTTTTATTTTAATGCTGTAAAAAATAATAAGAATAAATACTGAAATTGACATGCCAAAAGTCAAGTTCAAATCGTTAGTTGGCACTACTTTAAGATAATGAATTCCACCAGCTTGAGCGAGTGCAGGCAATACATCTACGGGAATAATATCCATAAAATTCATCAGGAAAACCCAAAGAAATATGGTTAAAGCCAATGGGCCAATTAAGTTATTTTTGCCATGAAAACAGTCTTTTACCTGATTATCTGCAAATTGAAGCATAATTTCCGCAAAATTCTGTAATTTGCCAGGAATTCCGGTAGTCACTTTGCGTGAACCAAAATACATTAAGCCACAAACAAAAATTCCTAAAACAATTGAGAAAAATAAAGTGTCAAGATTTAATGTCCAGAAACCGCCCGAACCAAATTTCATATCACTAACGTTATAAGTAAGATATGTTAAATGATGTTTGATGTAATTTGTGCTAGATACCATTTCAGTCACTTTCAGGCCTATTCTGTTTGTTTACAATAATCAACGGGGCAAACCAATGCGTCATTAGTATCATAATGTATGATCCAAAAAACGCTAGTGGTGTAATTTTAAATAGTAAAAACACCGTGGTGAATAGGAATACGGATATTATTATCTTTAACGCTTCGCCTTTATAGAAACTGTTTACTATTTTTTTGGCTGAACGAGCACCTTGATACTTAAACAGTTTGATTGCAAAATACGCATTAGGAACAATACAAACCATACCACCAAGCAATGCTGAACTAGCTGCATTAATATCGTATATTAACGCACAAAACGCTGCAAAGACCAATGTAACGCTTAACTGTACAAGCCAAAGCCGTACAATTCCGCGCTTACTTAGCTGTTTGTTCACATATTCACCTAAGTTTCACCGCGCGAATTATAAAGCAACCAGCATGAATAATCAACGCTATATTTTATTTATGCGAGAATCTTTATTACCAATGACCTACATTTGGTTCTGACGCCCAGGGTTCCTTTGTTGGCAAAGGTTCTCCTTTTTGCAGTAGTTCTATGGAAATATTATCAGGAGAACGAATAAATGCCATATGTCCATCTCGTGGAGGCCTGTTTATTACAACCCCGGAATCTTTCAACCGTTGGCAGGTATCATATATATTATCTACGCGGTACGCCAGATGGCCAAAATTACGGCCTTCTTTATACTCCTCTCTATCCCAGTTATAAGTGAGTTCAAGCAATGGCGTTTTGAGGTGTTTTGCTTGCTCTAAATCATTTGCTGCTGCGAGGAATATCAAGGTAAATCGGCCTTTTTGATTCTCTGTACGGTTGACTTCAATCAATCCCAATTTCTTGCAATAAAAATCAAGCGATTCATCCAAATTGGAAACTCGTACCATTGTGTGCAAATAATTCATTCCTTTTTCTCCTTAAGTGAACTATTTCAACTTTACTCTGTAGGTACTTTAACCCTCTTGTGTATTTACATTCAATCCCTTCTGAATCCAGTTGGAATAGATTTTACCGTCTATAATTAAAGTGTGGAGCTTATTATCACCACACTTGGGTAATAAGTAGTGTTTATTAACCTCGCAAAAAGGAAAAAAACATGCCTGATAAGATCCAACATACTGCAGCCAGTCTGCAGCAAAAAATGCTCGCTCGTTATAGCGATGGGTTACCTCATAAACATAACAAACATCATCTAGAATATCGTCAACACTGTAGATCTCACCCATGTAATCAAAGCAATGGCTTAAGTAATGAAGAAGAAGGGTTAACCGGTTCTACGGGATTGCTACGTCAATTTAAATTGAGGAAAATGCGTAAACGGCCTGATAAGGGGAGTTTCCATTAAAAATACATCCTAAAAAAAGCGATTGTATGTATGTAATTCATCGAACGCTTTTTTTAGGATCACCCCACAGAACTATCTTGATACGTAAAATATTTAAGAATTTTTACTACACGAACTACATCATTTGTTCGTCTTGCCATATTAATTACTTTTTCTGCCTGTTCTTTACGAACATCGCCCATCAAATAGACAACTCGGTCTGAAGTAACTATTTTGAACGCATTAGGATCAATAGAATCATCAGCAAAAATTTGGCTGCGAATTTTAGTTGTTATCCAACTGTCTTGTACTGTATTAGACTCTGAGGCACTCACTTTAACTTGATTAAATAAACGTCGATAACCCCGTACTTTGGCTAAACGCCGGCTTAATTCCATTTGCATTTCAGCAGTAGGAACATGTCCTGCTACTAAAATATCGCCATTGAAAATTGCAATATCAATAACACTTTCAGTATTTTTAAAGGTGTTATCAACCATTATCGCATTATTTACTTTAATGTATAAACTGTAATCATCCAGTTTTTTATAGACATTATGTCGATTGTAAACCATAGTGGCGCCTGTCCATAAGCTGCCCATACAGCCGGATAAACACAAGAGAAGAGAAGCAAGTAGTACAGCAAAACATCCCTGTTTTAACATATTATTTAGTGAATATACTGAAAAATTTTAACTACTTTACTCACACCATTAACGCGCCGCGCAGCATCTACGGCAAGAGCTGCTTGCTGGGCATTAACGATACCCATGAGATAAACTACCTTATTTTCTGTCACAATACGAATCGAGCCAGACTCAAGTCCTTTTTTTGCCAGCAACATGCTGCGGACCTGGCTGGTAATCCAACTGTCTTTGGAGCGTTCGGTAAGTGGTATAGGGTAGCCTACCGATATTTCATTATATACTCGGTGTACTCCCGGAGTAGTTCGCGCGATTTTTTCTGCTAAATTGCGTAAAGAAGCGGTTGGTGTTTGACCAACAAGCAAGACAACTCGATTAAAGCTGGTTACAAGAACTCGTGAATCACTCAACTGTCGGTTTGTTACGATTGCTTTATGAATTAAATGAAACAAACGGGCATCTGCTTCCATAGTAATGATACCTCGCCGATCATAGACCATTCCCGCAACGGCGCCGGTTACTACCGCAGCAACACATCCTGTCAATAAGGCAGTTACTAAAAGAAAAACTATTGATTTTAATTTAAATCTCATTTTTTACCCCATAACCTGACCAAA
This sequence comes from Legionella parisiensis, assembly GCF_001467945.1. Classification (GTDB taxonomy): domain Bacteria; phylum Pseudomonadota; class Gammaproteobacteria; order Legionellales; family Legionellaceae; genus Legionella; species Legionella parisiensis. Next base: position 285,897 of record NZ_LNYQ01000012.1, on the reverse strand, counting down.
CAACGATTGGTCAATTAAATCACAAAAGCAATGTAATATGAACAAGTGCATTTCTCTTATTCGTGCTGAATTGTCTGAGGTTACACGGAGTTCAATATCTTCAGGACCCAAATGATTTGCAAGAACACCTCCATCACGCCCACTTAAAGCAACAGTATCCATTCCGCGTTCATTTGCAGCATGAAGTGCGTGCAACATACTGTCTGAATTACCCGAAGTAGTTAACAGTAGCAATACATCATTCTCTTGGCCTAAGGCTTGAATTTGTCGCGCAAATACCTGACTGTAATGATTATCATTTGCAGAAAAACTTAAACTGGTCGCATCAGTACTTAAATTAATTACGGGAAGAGATGGCCTTTCTACTTCAAATTGGTTCAACATGGCGCTAGCAAAATGCATGCAATTGGCGCTGGATCCCCCATTACCGCATAATAATATCTTCCCATCAGCAAGCAAACAATTCACTAATCGTTGTCCGGCCTTGGCGATCAAATCAGATAAAGAATCGGCAAGCGCTATTTTGGTTTCTATATTCACACCAATCAAATGTCTTACTCGTTCTTCCATTTGTACCATCATATTAAAACCTCTACTTCTTAATTTTTTGTAGTTTACTGTTTAGGTAAAAAATTTCCGCGTTACACTTCGCCGCATACAAGAAACCACTTCTCCAGGTCCCGCGACTTGTTCGTGGGGGATAAATGTTCGGATATTTAACTTTAAGGGCAACGACGCCTCACTTTATCCCGATTACATCAATCAATAATCTGCACCAAATGCATCTTTAACCCAATTAATGGATGCTGATTTCCCATCAATACTTACCACATCAAAACGAAGGGCAAATTGCTCATACTCTTGATGTTCCAGTATATAATATACAGCTGTTTTAAGTATTTTTTGTCTCTTTGCATAGGTAACGCTCGCAATACCGCCACCAAACTGCATAGAAACCCGCGAACGAACTTCTATAAAAACCAGCTGATCTTTATCTCGCATAATTAAATCAATTTCGCCCAGGCGGCAATTGTAATTTTTCTTAATCAGCTCAAGGCCTTGATTATTTAAATAGGCTAAAGCTTTTTCTTCAGCGATACGTCCTTTCTCATAGGTCATCAATTACACTGTCTCACCTAATGAATGTACAAGACCTTGTCTAAATTGTCCCCACTCCAAAACACGCGCAACCTGCTGTGACGGCTTGAGATATAAAATACCCTCTCCATTCTGCGATTGGTCTGCTGGGAATAACATCAATTGATTCAATTGAGTAGCCAAAGTATAACTATCTATTCCTAAAGCATACAATCGATTGTAACTATTAAATTGTTCCGGCCAATTACGCGTCCCCACCTGATGCGAGAAAACCCAAGGAATATCACAAAAAATAATTCCATCAAGATCTTTGTCTTTCAAAGGATTAGCACTGCCACCATAAACACTGGCTGTAGCATATACTGGAACATTGCTTGCATAATAGTAATTTAATAAAGGCATAATTTGCCGGGCTTTTGATGGATAAGCTAACAAAAATATCATGTCGAAATCTTGCCTGCGGCTGATAACTGGCTGAATTTTTTGCCCTAATAGCTCTCTTAATTTCTTTTCGCGCTGCTGGCTGTTGGTGATTTGCAGAAAATCTTTCATTTTTTTATTCAAATCATCATTAGAACCATATAAATAAGTATCAACAACATACCCGCCACTCTTTTGCCATTGTTGGGTAAATGCTTTGGCTACATCTTTTCCCCAATCATTTCCTGGTGCAATAATTAAGGCTCGACTATATCCTTTATTTTTTGCTCTGATTGCTACCTGTGTTGCTTCATTTGCTGGTGAAAGTCCGAATAAATAGGAATTTTCCTGAATGGTGGTATCTGCATCGTTGAGTAACAATGTAGGAACAGGATGTGGCAGGGCTGCAACTGCAGCTACTTGCGATTTAATTAAAGGCCCTACAATGTAATCCGCGCCATCGTTGACTGCATTTTGATACAAAGAGGCAACATCACCTTTATTGGTATCGTAGGTTTTCACCTGCATGGATATTTCGCTGTTATTGCTCTTGTATGCAGCCATAAATCCATCACGCACCGCAGTTCCTGGTCCTTGCAATGTACCACTTAGGGGTAACAAAAGAGCTACTTGTTTTGGTTGAGTACGTATTTTATCTGCAATAGAGTCAAGTGGAGTAGGCAAAATATGATTTGCCGGGTGATTCCTGTGTTGTGATTGCCAATGATCTAGAGCAGCCAACAGCGATTTTGGATTGTCGCGATATTTACGTGAAATCAATGAGAGTTCTATCCAGCCCTGTAACACCGATTGATTCGTGGCTTGCGACGCTATGAAAGAGTTTAATTCTGCTTGAGGTATGCGTGTTAAAGTTAACCAAAGCGTACGTCGGTTATTGGCTTGACTTTCCTCGTCAGTGAACAATGCCTCAAGTTGGATACGCTCATTAACTGATTCCAATTGCTTACCTGTACTACGATAAGCTTGTGCCAAAAGTTCATGAAGTTGGATCTTTTGATAAACAGATAATTCTTCACGCTCAGTAATACCATCTAATTTATTCAATGCGACCTGCGGTCGGTCACGAATGAGATCAATTTTTGCCAATAAAAGATTCTTTTCATCCTTAAGTGTCGGTGTTAAGTCAGAAGTCTGTGCTAAAATAGCAGCACCTTGTCGCCATTGCCCATCTGAAATCAGTCGGCCTGCAGCAAGAAGCAAGGATTGTTGTTTTTCCATACCTTCTTGATTTTTAGCCTGTGCAAGGTAACTTCCAGTAGGTTTGGAATAAGGATTCGCTATTTTTTTCTTCTCTACTTTTGCTGTTGGCACTGGCATTTCTGGAGGATTGATCGCTGTAGTGCATTGGCAAAGAAGAAAAGTAGATGTCAGTAAAAAAAATAGGCGAATTTTTAGTAGCATGTTTTTAATAATTGAATGAGCAATATCGCAAGAGGATAAACCATGACTTACTCACTAGCAACAGGCGCAGGAACTCTCTATATCGTTGCAACTCCAATAGGAAACCGTGAGGACATTACGTTTAGAGCATTAGAAGTGCTTAAGTCAGTTGATTTTATTTTAGCTGAAGATACCCGTCACTCGGTACAGCTATTAACTTCTTTAGGAATAAAAAATAATCTTGAATCACTCCATGCACATAATGAAAATGATAAAAGCAAGCACATTATTGAAGAACTTTTAGCGGGGAAATCTGTAGCATTAGTCAGTGATGCGGGTACACCACTAATTAGCGACCCTGGTTTTTTATTAGTAAAATTAGCGCATCAATACCATATTCCTGTTATCCCTGTTCCTGGGGCGTGCGCATTAATTACCGCACTTAGCGCGGCTGGCATTCCTTGTGATTCTTTTCTGTTTTTAGGGTTTCTCCCCGCAAAACAGCAGGCAAGAAAAAGCAAATTGGACACCTTACGTACAGAGCCTTATACATTAATTTTCTATGAATCGACTCATCGTATTCTTGAATGCCTTGATGATATCAGTGAACTCTTCGGTCAAACATGCGAGATTGTGCTGGCAAAAGAATTAACCAAAACGTTCGAACGATTTATTACTGGAACTTTGCTTGAAATCAAAAGCTGGCTTTTAGCAGATCCGGCGCATGTAAAAGGAGAGTTTGTGCTGCTTATTCCTCCGCGCCCAACTGCTCGTGAACCAGGTGCCCATGAAAAATTATTAGAAGTATTATTGGATGAGCTACCGCTTAAACAAGCGGTAGCTATCGCATGCAGGCTATGCAATGGAAGTAAAAATGAATTGTACGAGAAAGCATTGGCAATAAAAAATAAATCACTATAAACAGGGCGGGAGCAACTGAATACGCCTTACTGGCAAATTTCCCTATCCACTGTCACTTATGTAGGGATTACAGTGGATAGGGGATGATAGAATACATAAAAACAAGCTTTATGCGAAAACATAATGCTCTATTAGCCGATAGTTCAACGAGAACATCTACCAATTAAAAAGAGCAGCATAAGTCGTCCTCTTTTGTAAGCAGCCTCTCTTCATCATCATATTTGACATCTAGAAAATCGTCTTCTTCAGGACTTTCCAAAGCCAACCTTTCCGCCTCTTTTTTACTCTGGTGTTGATCGTATGAATGATAAATCTCATAACCTATATACAATACAGTTAAAGCAATTGCTGCAGGCCAGCATACAGCATAAGTAGCAATTAAAAGGGTGGGTATGACTGTATTTTTAATCATCGTAAAAACAAAATCATTATATGCAGCGTTATATTCCTGTCGTGCTTTTTCCAACTCTTTTCCCTTAAGATGGCCGAGCTCTAAACGATAACCTTTTTCCTGGTACTTTGTATAAGCATCAGAAGAAAGATACATTGCTACAGCAATGGTACATGCAAAGAAACAAACAATAGCTACTCCTGGGCCAGTTAATAGCAATGAAGCTGAAAAACCAAACATCAATAAAGCTGCTGCTGCGGCATTAAAATAAAATGTTACTTCTTTAGTGCGCCAGTTAATTTTCAGTTCCAGGATTTGCTCTTCAAGCATGGCTATATGCGTCTCTCGCTCTTTTTGACTTAAATGTTTAAACAAGTCTTTATTGCGGTAATCCTCTATTTCCTGCTCGTATTGTGTCTTTTTAGTCAGGTATTCCCGTTTTGCCAAATAACATTTATATAAAGTCATGCATACATCGAATCCTAAAAAGACTGCCGTAATCACTCCTGCAGTAGGATCTGGTATATGAGTAATATGATTAAAATTAGTTAAGAAATTAACTGTTGCCCATACCAAGTCATTCGCAAAATTACAGTGCCGTTTATAAAGTTCAAATTTAAAGCGCTCAAGGGCTGTAGTTTTATCTTTTTTTTCCTCTTCCGTAGGGAACCAGGTATGCCGTACCAATAAACCCGCATCGATCAAAAAACGTACCAAAAATAAGCCTACACTGAAATAATTTAATACGCCATTAGGTGCTTTAAGCGTGTCAATTATTTTATCAGCATCCGTATGCGTCCCTAATATTGCATCCAGTTTTTCAAGAAAATGAGTTTCCTTAGCTAGAGCAAAACCTGAAACTAAGGTTAAGCGGCAAAATATCCAATACACGCGACATAAATTCGAATACGCAACATAGTCACGAATTCGCGATATGTGCGCCGGTGCAGTGTATAAGTTTTCAAAACTATTGAGATAGCTGTTTTTTAGTAAGTTAATAAACTCCTCTTCAGCCTTTGCATCTTTTTCCTTTAACAAATATTTCTTGATATTTTCTTTAAACTTTTTATATTCAGCTTCTTTATTGTGCTGTGCGTAGGCTTTATGAAAAGCTTCTAAAAGAGTGGCGCAATAGTAGCAATACAACCAAAAAGCTTTGTTCTTTTCTTCATCTTCATTTTTTTGCTTTTGCAACACAGCAAACATCTGCATGAATTCAGCTTCGAGTGCTTTTTGATTTTCTAATATAAAGGTATAACTTAATTTACCTGCATCATCCTGAATTTCCTCTAGGGTTATCTCTTTACGGCCGTGAAGTTGCTCAAAAAATTTTTTTTTATTGTTACTAATGGGATTTGGGTTCAGACTTTTAGATTGAGCCATAGCAACCTCACAAAAAATATACAGATAGTTTTATTTATAGATTCTCATACGTTATCATTTGCCTTTCATTTTGACAAGATATTTTTGTTTGTTTTTTTGACATTATGTTTCAAATCAGTAAAGAAGACCTTCAGTTTTGATACATTTAAATTTTTGTGCAAATAATATTAACAACCATTTTTGTAGCGTATTTATTGCAGGCTATTTAGAAGACTATTGATGTGTGCTTATTTACCAATACAGAAGCTGGAAAAAATACGGCCTAACAGATCATCAGAGCTGAATTCACCGGTTATTTCGCATAAGCTTTGATGGGCTCGGCGTAAATCCTCTGCCAATAGCTCACCGGCACGATGCACTGTTAATTGTTGTTGGCCTGTGGCAAGAAAATTTTTTGCTTCGTCTAGTGCGTGTAGATGGCGTCTTCTGGCTAGGAAGTGACCTTCATTCGGTTGATAACCTACTACCTGCTTTATTATTTGTTTTAAACCCTCAATTCCTTCACCTGATTTTGCAGAGAGAAAGATTGCATGATCTTTTATTTCAGCGCTACGACCCAAGGTATCAATTTTATTGAATATCGTAATAATGGGAACATCTTGTGGCAATGCTGTTCTAATTTCCGTTGTTAAATAATGATGGTGTTCCAGATCATTCACATCAACGACGAGCAAAACACAATCTGCCCTCTTTAACTCTTGCCAAGCCCTTTTAATTCCTTCTTTTTCAACTAAATCATCAGAATCACGTAAACCTGCAGTATCAATGATATGTAGAGGAATATCATCAAGTAAAATATGTTCGCGCATCACATCACGAGTTGTGCCGGCAATTTCCGTAACTATAGCAACATCTCGCCCAGCGAGACAGTTAATCAAAGTTGATTTACCCGCATTAGGTCTTCCCGCTATTACTACAGATAGGCCTTCACGTAAGATCACTCCTTGATTGGCTTGCGAACGTATCTCATCCAATTCAATTAAAATATTGTGTAGCAAATGAGCTACTTTACCGTCGTTCAAAAAATCAATTTCTTCTTCTGGAAAATCTATTGCTGCTTCTACATAGAGACGTAGATAAATAATTTTTTCATTTAATTGATTGATTTTATTTGAAAATTGACCTTGTAATGATTTAAGTGCCATCCGCGCTGCAGTTTGAGAACTTGCCTGAATTAAATCAGCTATTGCTTCAGCCTGTGTCAAATCAATTTTATCATTTAAAAATGCACGCTCAGAAAATTCTCCTGGTCTAGCCATTCGCGCGCCTTGAAGAATACATGCTTTAGTAAGCATATCAAGGACTACAGGCGAACCATGCGCTTGTATCTCAATAACATCTTCTCCAGTAAAAGAATGTGGCGCTTTGAAATAGAGCATTATTCCCTGATCGATCAAGTCACTTTGATGCGTGGGTTCACTTGAAATAGAGTAAAAAGAACAAAAAGTAGCCACACGGGGCTGTAAAAGCTTATTGCCGTTAAGAGAAACAGCAATGGAGTATGCTTGGGGACCTGATAATCGTATGATTCCAACCCCACCTCTACCTGGTGGGGTTGCTATAGCTACTATAGTTTCTGTAGGCATTTATTTTACAGTTACCAGTTTTTTTGCTGTTTTTTCATCCGAATACTTACGTGTAATATACCATTGTTGCAGTATGGACAAGGTATTATTCACAATCCAATATAACACTAAACCAGATGGAAAGTTCCAAAATAATCCTGTAAATAATATAGGCAAGAACATCATGATTTTTGCTTGCATTGGATCAGGTGGCGCTGGATTTAATTTTTGCTGAATCAACATGGTAGCACCCATAATTAAAGGCAACACATGAAATGGGTCGGGCGAAGCCAAGTCCTTAATCCAAAGGATAAAAGGTGCTTGTCTTAATTCAACACTTTCTAATAAAACCCAATATAGAGCAATGAATACGGGAATTTGAATCAGTATGGGCAAACAACCGCCTAAGGGATTTACCTTTTCCTGTTTGTACAGTTCCATAGTTGCTTGGCTGATTTTTGCTTTATCATCACCGTAACGCTCACGTAAAGCTTGTAGCTTAGGCTGTAATTTACGCATTCCTGCCATTGATTTATAGCTGGCAGCAGACAAACGGTAAAAGGCTAATTTAATTAATACCGTAACTAAAACGATTGACCAGCCCCAGTTGCCAACAAAATTATAAATTGCTTTCATCAATGAGAATAATAGCGAAGATAAAAACCACAAAATTCCATAATCAACGGTAAGATCAAGCGAGGGGGCAATACTTTTTAATACGCTGGTGATTTCTGGCCCCACATACAACCTAGAACCAATGGTTGTCTGTTCTTCAGGCTTAAGCGTAATAGGTTTGCTTACAGAACCAATGATATAATCATTATTTACAGAGCGAGTATAAAACTTGTTGTTCGAATCGGGTTGTGGAATCCAAGCACTTAAAAAATAATGCTGTTGCATGGCAATCCAGCCCCCTTTACTGTCTACATCGAGGTTTGCCTTATTCATGTCGCTAAAGCTTACTTTTTGATAGCGATGTTTTCCTGGTTCTGAATAGGATGCGCCTGTATAGGAGCCAACGTGAAATACGCTTGACTTATCCTCTTTGGGAGAGCTACGCAACAGCTGGGTATTCAAATAACCAGTCCAATCATTGCTTCCCCTATTTGCAATTTTGTAATTTACCTCAATAAGATAGCTACCTTTTGTAAAGGTAAACTGTTTTTTTACATCTAGTCCTTCATCACTTTTCCCGCTAAGAGTGACGATTAACTGCTTTTGATCCGGACCTAATTCGAATTGTTGTTTTGATGCTGTAAAATTAAAATCGAGTGCTTGAACGTTTTGTCCCGAAGCGACAAAAAGACTGCTGTTAGCAACATATCGTTCGTTGGGCTGGTTTTGTAAAAGAAGAAAAGGTTTATTCTTTTCATCTACGCTTTGTGGGTAATCAAGAAGTTGACTTGTAACAACATCACCGTGTTGTGGATCAATCGACACGTTCAAAACATCAGTTTTAACATGGATTAGGGATGCAGTATTGCTTTTAGCTTGTTCAGAAACCGAACTAATTGGGGATGATGTTGACGTATTGGATGGGGTTACCTGAGGTAACAAAGGCTGACCACTTTTCTCTTGGCTTATCGCATTTTCTCTTGGCACTGGCTTTGGAGGATAGTCAAGTTGCCAAGCATTCCAAAGCGATAAACTTACTAGCGCAAGCGCCATATATAAAACAATACGTCGTATATCCATCAATGATTCTCGTTGTTGGGGAGTATAGGATCATAGCCACCACGTGACCAAGGGTGGCAACGCAATACTCTTTTTAAAGCCATCCATAAACCTTTGGTTATGCCACATTGTTGGATAGCACTTTCTGCATATTGTGAACAACTTGGGTAATATCGGCAACTTGGCTTTAACAAAGGGCTAATAAAATATTTGTATAGTTTGATAGGTAGACAAACTATTTTTCGTAACATGAGATTACTTTTTTCCATGTTTTGCCCATTCTAGCGTTTATAATTGCATTTGTTTGTTTTGCTACGCCATGTCTCGCTAAAAAAACCAAATCGACAGCTGGTAATTCTTTTTGTCGAAAGCTTTCTCTTAACAGCCGCTTAATACGATTTCGATCATGGGCTTTTGCTATCAATTTCTTCGACATCGCCAGCCCAAGTCGTGCATAACCTAAATTATTCTCTCTAAAGAGAACGATAAATTCGGATGTTACAATTTTTTTCGCTTGTTCAAACACATGATTGTAATCACTTTTTGTTAACAATCGCTGTGTTTTTTTAAAAGCAAACACTTAGGCAGTCAAACGCTTACGGCCTTTAGCTCGACGACGTTTGATTACTAATCTACCTGCACGTGTAGCCATACGCTCACGAAAACCATGATCACGTTTACGTTTTAAATTACTGGGTTGAAAGGTGCGTTTCATGATGAACCTGCTAATAAAATTATGAGGTTGGCAATAATAGATAACTTTTTTTCTACTGTCAATTTTGTAGTCTGATTATTTTTTGACTATTTTCTTTTTTTACACTTAACCTTCGTGCCTGTTAATAACTATATCATTTTATATTTTTTAATTTTTTATTATTATTATGTTACTAATCTCTTGTTGATAACTTATATATTTGTCTTTAAATCAATTAGTTATTGTAAATATAACCTTGTTTGTAAACTCTCTTTTATCCTGTGATCTAATTGTATGTAACTTTGTACTTTGATTTATTCATACTTTTATCATCATCTTATTCCCTATTTTTGATCCCGTTTACTCATAGTTAACTTGATCCAAAGTGATTTAAATTTAATCGCTTTATTTTCTTCTTAGATGTTTATTTACTTGTATCTCTTTTATTTTCTGCTTCTTTTCTTTGTCATATTGAGCAAAAATGAAGCTTGTAGTCACTTTCAACATTATTTTTATTTTTATTTTTTATTTGATTTGTACTGCTTTTACATAAAAGATATGGTTTCTCAGAAAACAACATCAATCATTTGATTTTAGTTACGTACTCTAATTATGGATTGCTTGGAAAAATTATGGTTTTTTTTAAATCAGTTTTAAATGGTATTGGTTCGGGATCCGGTGTTGCATGGCCATTATTTGGTATTTTATCGACAGCACTAGGAGGGACTATCGCGAGTATTTTTTCTTTAACTCTAGGGATTATTTCCATCACTTTATTTTTTGCATTAAGTAGTCTTGTTTTTTATTTTTCCTATCAAGAACAGAAAGATACCGAGCAAGTTTTTCAAAATCAATTTCATAAGAATCAACAAAAATTATTAACTGACATAAACGAATATATAAAAAGTATTGAGAATTATTTCTTATATGAAAAGGATGCAGAGGACTTTAATGAATTATTTAGGCGAATACTAATTATGGATCTCGATAGAATAGGTCATGTCGATTCGAATTCATCTTTGTATCAAATTTTATTACTTCTGAAAGAAGAATATGATTTGAATCAATGCATACCTAATAATAAAAATATATTACAAAATGTTACTGATAAAGTATCACGACAATCAGTGCCTGTATCAAAAAAAATGATTCCTGCTTTTTTTGCTTTTATAGGAACTTTTGGTTCTATTGCTGGGTGCTGTGCTGGAGTTTCGGGTTTATTAACTGGAATGGGAATATGTTCCAGTTTTGCAGCATTTCCCTTATTAGGATGCAGTGTTTTGTTAGTTGCATTAATCTGTGCTGCTGCTTTAGCTTATGAAGCCTTTATTAAGTCAATTGTAGATTTTAAAATGATACAGCTTAATCTGTTGATGAAAAATATGCATCAACAATTGAGTAAAGCTACTATGGAGCGTAATCTTAATACCACATTATATAATGCTTCCATGTTGTTAAGCGCTCAAAATGAAGGGGAATGTGAGGTTGCTCCTATTACTCAACGAATCTTTGCAAGGCCATATTTTATAAATTTACATGGAAAAAAAACCAGATTATCCTTTTTTAATGTGAATCAACCTGATCCTACCCTAGTTAACAGTACTTTAAATGTGTTCCCTAGTGCTCAATTGATGCCTCTATTTTAAATGAATTTAGGTACTTTGCGTGGTGATGTTTTTAAAAATATCCACACTTTTTTTGTGGATAACTTTTCTTTATCCAAAAGCCTGAGTATAATTTACCTGTAGCAGCACCTAGGTGAATCGAAGAAATTCTACTTTTTTACTTCATGCAAAGTTAATTTCATACTTAATTATCTTGCTGTCCGGGTACTTTCAGTGGCATATTTAAATGCTGTGGCTAATTAGTTTTATACTCTTTTTACCACCCTTCTTTGATGAGGAGTTATGTTGTGTCAGCATCTGTTTGGCAAAAATGTTTAGGTCTATTACAAGATGAATATTCTGCGCAACAATTTAATACCTGGTTGCGCCCTTTGCAGGCTCATACAGATGAGCAGCGATTCATTTTATTTGCGCCTAATCGATTCGTTGTTGACTGGGTTAAGAAACATTTCTTTTCTCGAATCGAAGAGTTGGTTAAACAGTTTTGTGGTGACGAGATTAAATCAATTTCCATAGAAATTGGTAGTAAAACTTCCAGTACAGACTCAGATTCGAGTTCTTCTGGTTCATTTTCTTCTGAAGTGAATACATCTCCTCCTGTCACTTCTAATGTGAGTAAGGCAGTACCGAAGAAAGCTGTTGATTATAAAAGTAGCCACTTAAATAAAAAATTTATTTTTGAGAGCTTCGTTGAGGGTAACTCCAACCAACTTGCTCGCGCGGCTTCAATGCAAGTGGCTGAAAGACCCGGAGATGCCTATAATCCTTTATTTATTTATGGTGGCGTAGGTTTGGGAAAAACTCATCTGATGCATGCTATTGGAAATGCCATCTTAAAGAATAATCCTGATGCAAAAATACTTTATTTGCATTCTGAACGTTTTGTTGCCGATATGGTTAAAGCGATCCAGACGAATTCAATTAATGAATTTAAACGTTTTTATCGTTCTTTAAATGCATTACTAATTGATGACATACAGTTTTTTGCCGGTAAGGACAGGTCGCAGGAAGAGTTTTTCCATACCTTTAACGCTTTATTGGAAGGACAGCAGCAAATTATTTTAACCAGTGATCGTTATCCAAAAGAAATTGAAGGCATGGAAGAGCGTTTGAAATCCCGATTTGGCTGGGGTCTAACTGTTGCTGTTGAGCCTCCTGAGCTGGAAACCCGAGTTGCCATTTTAATTAGTAAGGCTGAACAATCGAATATTGAATTACCTTATGAAGTTGCATTTTTTATTGCAAAACGTATTCGTTCTAACGTAAGAGAACTTGAAGGCGCGTTACGTAGAGTTATTGCTAATGCACATTTTACTGGTAAGCCAATTACCATTGAGTTTGTTCACGAAGCGCTGCGTGATCTTTTAGCGCTGCAAGATAAATTAGTTACGATAGAAAATATTCAAAAAACTGTTGCTGAGTATTATAAGGTCAAGGTGGCTGATATTTTATCAAAAAGACGAAGTCGTTCTATTGCCCGACCGCGGCAAATGGCTATGGCTTTGAGTAAAGAGCTAACGAATCACAGTTTGCCTGAAATTGGTGATCATTTTGGTGGTCGCGATCATACAACGGTCATTCATGCATGCAGGAAGGTTAAGGAATTGATTCAGGATGATAGTGATTTTGCCGAGGATTATAAAAATTTAATGCGTATTTTATCTTCTTAGTGCTAGTTAATGCGGTAATACGCCTTATTGCCCATATTTGTATTCTGGGTAGATAGTTTTTTAGCTTTGTCTATTAATAAATGATTCCACTAGTGTATCTATGCTGTATATGAATTAGATGAAGTGATTTATTTGTATTTTATTCTTATGCTCATATGGAGTTCTATCTTGTTTGAATTCGCTATTAAAAAAGAAGATTTACTTGCGCCCCTGCTTACAGTGGCTGGTGCTGTAGACAAAAAACAATCTTTAGCTATTTTGTCAAATTTTTATTTTAAGTTAGCGGATGATTTGTTGAATATAACTGCTACTGACTTGGAAATTGAAATTTCTGCACAAGTTGCCTGTGAGTCCGGGCAGCATTCTGGCAGTATTACTGTTCCTGCAAAGAAGTTTATCGATATTATTCGCTCTTTAGATGATGAAAGCAACCCAAAGGTAATCGTTGATAATGCCCTTTTAACCATTAAACAAGGGCGAAGCTCATTTAAGTTAACGACTTTACCCGCTGAGAGTTATCCTTTAAGTGAAGATGAATGTAATGAAGTTGAGTTAACTGTTCCGCGATTGGTTTTATTAAAGTTGTTGCAATCAACACATTTTGCCATGGCGCAACACGATGTACGTGTTTTCCTCAATGGTTTGTTCCTTGATTTTGAACCAAATCTTATTTCTGCGGTTGCAACGGATGGACATCGAATGGCGATTTGTCGTCATCCGTGTTCTAACACCAGTGAGAAGAAATTGTTATTGCCTAAAAAAGGAATTCAGGAGTTGTTGCGACTTCTTAATAGCATTGATGATGAAGAAGTTTTATTGGCAGCTGGTAAATCACATTTTAAATTAGTATCGCGGCAGTTTATATTTTTATCGAAATTAATCGAAGCTCGTTTTCCTCCTTATGCTAAAGCGATCCCCAAAAATCAGGATAAACAGATTATTATTGATTGTTCTGTTTTTAAGCGTTCTTTATCGCGGATTGTTATTTTGGCTCATGAAAAGTCAAGAGCCGTTATGCTTCATTTACAACCAGGTATGCTCACTTTAATTGCAAACAATAACGAGCAAGAAGAGGCCGTAGAGTCTCTAACTGCTGAAACTCAAGGTGATGAATTAAAAATTGGTCTGAATGCAACTTACTTACTTGATGTGCTGTCACATTTTGGGGAAGGAAAAATCCGTTTGTCCTTATCGAATACGGATAGCAGTATTTTAATTGAATCACTAGATGATGATAATTATCAATATATTATTATGCCCATGAAAATATGATCCTTTCTGAATTAAAAATTCATCACTTACGAAATATTTTATCGGTGCACCTTGGTTTATGCCCTAGATTCAATTTTATATTTGGGCCAAATGGAAGTGGCAAAACTTCTGTCCTTGAGGGACTCTATCTTTTAAGCTGCGGTCATTCTTTTAGATCTCGTGAAATTTCGCCAATTATTTCCTATGAACAATCTTCTTTAACTGTATTTGCTCGTTCTCAGCAGGAGGAGACGATCAGTATTCAGAAATCTTATTCTGAACCAACTCAAATTAAGCTGAATAGTCAATTTTGTTCTACTACGAGCCAACTGGCTTATGCTTTACCTTGCCAGATTTTCTATGCCGATATTTTTCAAATTATTGACGCTGGTCCTTCGGAACGACGTAGTCTATTGGATTGGGGATTGTTCCACGTGAAACAAAATTATCATGCTCTATGGAAAGAATATAGAAGGGTTCTTAAACAGCGTAATGCATTATTGAAACAACATGCGCCGCAAATTCAGTTCATTCCCTGGGATAAACAATTAAGCCAACTTGCGATCCAGCTCCATTTATATAGAGAAGAATATTTTAAAAAATGGGAGGAGGAATTTACCACTGTTTTAAGTGAATTAAGTCACATTGACTGCAAGATAACTTATTATAAGGGCTGGGACAAAAAATGCTCCGGAAAGAACTTGGAATATATTTTATCTGAGTGCTTCACTAGTGATCTTCAAAAAACATACACACAATTTGGAGCCCACCAGGCTGACATTCTGATCGAAATAAATCAAAATAAAGCCAAGCAGATTTTGTCACGCGGTCAACAAAAGATAATTTTGATTTCCTTAAGATTAGCTCAGGCAAATCTGCTTGAGCAGGACTGTTTGTATTTAATTGATGATTTACCTGCTGAACTTGATGAAGTGCATCAAATGAAAGTAATGCATTATTTAGCGAAAAGAAAAGGTCAATACGTTATTACGTCAACTACTAATCCCCAGCAATTGATTTCGGCTATATCAAATCAAGAATATTTCATTCATCAAATTAATGATGGCATTTTGAAGCAGAAATAATGTTTCACGTGAAACAAACTACACTTCATGTTCTATGGTATTTACACATATTGTATATAAAATATGTTGATAGCTTCCTATCCTGAGGTGTGCTCCTCTTTATGAATGTATTTTTTGTTCAAGCTGAGCTTAAATCTGATTTGTAACCAAGATTATAAGTTGCCCTGAACGGTTGCCAGTATACCAAAAGTATAAAAAAATCGGGAATAGTTGAGTTAATTATCCATAGGTATAATCCATAATCTTAGGCTTTCTATATGGAGTGACGAATGAATGTAAAGTTCCCCAATGAGATATAAACATAGGACAAAATATGCTATGATAAGGTATTTAGAACACCACTAATAGGGTTAAGAGGACCACTAATGAGCGTTGATGCCAGTTATGATTCAAATAATATTAAAGTCCTAAAAGGTTTAGATGCAGTAAGAAAAAGACCAGGGATGTATATTGGTGATACAGATGATGGCACCGGCCTGCATCACATGGTTTTTGAAGTTGTTGATAACTCTATAGACGAAGCACTGGCAGGCCATTGCAAAGAGATTTTTGTTACCATTCATACCGATGAATCAATTACTGTAAAAGATGATGGACGGGGAATACCCGTCGATATTCATAAGGAAGAAGGGCGATCCGCTGCCGAAGTGATTATGACTGTGCTTCACGCAGGCGGTAAATTTGATGATAATTCTTATAAAGTATCTGGTGGTTTGCATGGAGTGGGTGTTTCGGTAGTTAATGCCTTATCCGAAGAGTTACATCTAACTGTGCGTCGTCATGGCAAAATCCATGAGCAACATTACCGTAACGGGGTTCCAGATACACCAATGACAGAAACAGGTGATGCATCAACGACAGGAACTCAAATTTGGTTTAAACCAAGTGGCGAAACGTTTTCTAACATTGAGTTTCACTATGATATTTTAGCAAAACGGCTAAGAGAATTATCCTATTTAAATTCAGGTGTTTGCATCCATTTATTTGATGAACGCACCCAAAGGCAAGATACTTTTCATTATGAAGGTGGAATCACCGCATTTGTGGAGCACCTTAATAAAAACAAAAACGTCATTATTCCCGCTGTTTTTTCTATGAATGCTGAAAAAGATAACATTGTTGTTGAATTGTCTATGCAGTGGAATGATTCTTATCAAGAAACACTTTATTGCTTTACAAACAATATTCCTCAACGTGACGGCGGAACACACATGGCGGGGTTCAGAGCCGCATTGACTAGAACTTTAAATAACTATATCGAAAGCGAGGGTTATGCTAAAAAAGCTAAAGTATCGCCAACAGGTGATGATGCTCGCGAAGGATTAACCGCAGTACTTTCCGTGAAAGTACCCGATCCTAAATTCTCCTCGCAAACGAAGGATAAGCTAGTTTCTTCGGAAGTAAAATCTGTTGTCGAGTCCAGTGTTGCGGAAAAGTTCAATGACTTTCTCCTGGAAAATCCATCCAGTGCAAAAGCAATTGTCGGTAAAATAATAGATGCTGCACGCGCAAGAGAAGCAGCGCGGCGTGCACGGGAAATGACTCGCCGTAAGGGCGCATTAGATATTGCCGGACTTCCTGGAAAACTTGCCGATTGCCAAGAGAAAGACCCTGCATTATCTGAACTCTATCTGGTAGAGGGAGACTCAGCAGGTGGTTCAGCAAAACAAGGGAGAGATAGAAAGTTCCAAGCAATTTTACCGCTCAAAGGAAAGATACTGAATGTTGAAAAAGCACGCTTTGATAAGATGCTTGCATCTCAAGAGGTTGCTACCCTTATTACTGCTCTAGGCTGTGGCATAGGGCCAGATGAATATGATCCAGATAAAGTTCGTTACCATCGTATTATCATTATGACGGATGCCGATGTTGACGGATCACACATCAGAACTCTATTACTTACTTTCTTTTACAGACAAACACCTGAGTTATTGGAGCGTGGTTACATTTATATCGCTCAACCACCTTTATATAAAGTGAAGCGTGGAAAACAAGAGCAATATGTAAAGGATGATGAAGCATTGTTTGAATATTTGACACAAAGTGCTTTAGATGGAGCTGCATTTTATCCAGGAAAAGATACTCCTCCAATTAACTCTTTAGCTCTGGAGGAGTTAGTTCAGCAGTACAGGCGCGTTGAAAAAATTATTCGGCGTTACAAAAGAAGATATCCAGCAGATATACTGAAACGTGTTGCCTATTTACCAATTTTACAAAATGAAGATTTTAATCAGCAAGAAAGAATAGCAAATTGGTGCAAACAATTACATCTAAGCTTGCAACAGCTTGGAAGCAAAACAGAGCAATACCAAGTCGTGGTGCATACAATAGAGGATACGAATCAATTTATACCTCAAATAATCGTTAAACAGCATGGGATGGAAAATTACATTCCTATGAATGCTGAATTCTTCTATTCAAAAGACTATAAAGAAATGGTAAATCTAGGATCCAAGTTGGCAAGTCTGATAGAAGAAGGGGCTTACATTAAACGAGGTGACAAG
The DNA here is from genome assembly GCF_001467945.1 of Legionella parisiensis. Taxonomy (GTDB): domain Bacteria; phylum Pseudomonadota; class Gammaproteobacteria; order Legionellales; family Legionellaceae; genus Legionella; species Legionella parisiensis. The sequence goes on along the minus strand of NZ_LNYQ01000012.1, from coordinate 268,215 downwards.
GAGTTAGTAGTAGAAAACTTCGAGCAAGCCTTAAACTGGCTCATGGAAGAAGCGAAAAAAGGCCAGACGATTCAACGTTACAAAGGTCTTGGAGAAATGAATCCCAATCAACTCTGGGAGACAACGATGGATCCAGCAGTTCGCCGTATGCTGCAAGTCAGCATCGAAGATGCTGTTGCTGCCGATGCTATTTTTACTACATTAATGGGTGATAATGTTGAGCCCAGAAGGGAGTTTATAGAATCTAATGCTTTAGAAGCAGAGAATATAGACATCTAAAATGTATCGCGTGATCATTAAACTAATAATGATCACGCGACATTTATAATAACTTCCTAATCTGCTTTATATACCCCGGAGTTACCCATCCATTCAAAATACTATAATTAATAAAGAGATAAATATCTCTAAATTGGCCTGCTTTTGCATCTGCTCTTTATTTCTAACAGGCCTTTTCCTCGTCTCAACTTAATAAAATGGACCGGGCACAGCGAATATTAAACGAAACTGACTTGTCTGCGATTCCTTGAGCACCCATACTGTTAAAGTTAAGAAACCATGCATTATTAGGAGGATTAGCGCTTGACTGAGTGGAACTCCAATACGAGCCTGTTAAACCAGCAGTAAATCCCAAACTAAATAAGTTAAAAATCGATTCGGTATTAGCAGGGCAACCTGCACTACCTGTAATTCCTAATTCACAAATAGAAGGAAGGTACCAAGTATTCTGAGGTGTCGTTTCCAAATAACAGCTACCAGCCGCAATAGCCATAGGATCAAAGCTTGTTATGATACTTGTATTACAGAATCCATCAGTGGCGCCATTACAAAAAGAAGGAGGATTTGTAGAAGTTTCGTTAATCCCAGGTATTTCAGTATAGCCAATACTCCAAGAGCCTGGAAAATTAAAATCAGTATTTGCAATGACATGCGCAAAGTTACTTACCACAGAATAGATTAAAAAACCATCGATAGAAAAAGCTAAGGCGATTGTAGGAGGCGAGATCACATTATCTCCAGTAATTGAGATACCTCCCCGAGGAGCGAATGGAGTTAAGGCTGTAGAAGCAATGTTTATGACACATGAGCCGTTTGCAGGAATAACAGCACAAGTAGTGCTGGTGACGTTGGTCCAGAAAGCAGGCAAATTGACCCTGACATTTAAAGCTGGAATACTGGTAAGATTATTCACAGTAATATCAACGCCAACCGAATCATTAGTAGGAATAACTGCATTCGTGGGCGCACTAATAGTAGTTTGTGACGGAGCACATTGTATAGCCTGCATGTCAAAGAAGGTTGCGTTGGTATTGGTTCCTTTAACCATAACACTGGGTATCAAAAAGACAACCGAGGTATTCGTAAAAAAAGAAATGGCGCAACTTCTGCCCGGTAATAAAGAGGCTGGACAGCTGTTGTTTTGCAGGACATAGAGAGAAAAAAAACCATTTGACGAAGAGGCTTGAATATTATTTGCAGGAACTCTGGAGTTATTCGTAATTATAACAGTGCCTGGGGTTGGGAGGCATTGAAGTTGGCTCACTTGAATCAGGCAGTTTTGCAACGACTTGGAGCAAATGACTCCATTTTTACCTGCGCTAATGGTTAAGTGGGCTTTTTCGTCTATTTTAGAAGATTTAACCGCCCATAAGAGTTGAGTTGGAACAATAAAAAAAAGAAAAATATACAATGATAGTTGCTTCAAGAGGCGCATAAAATTCATCCTTTTAATTAAACTAAGCGCATAGTTATGCAACCATATTACAGACCCTATCTTTTTTGCAAGAGTTTATTGGGATATGTTGAAAGTTTTCCATGAAATGAAGTTTCTTGGACTTGAACTGATTGATCTAACAGTAATAATTGCCATCTCACCTATTGAACCCTTTCATTAGCACAAGTAAAAAAAGATTCATGTAGCGATGAAGAAAGGTACAATTTTAAAATAAAGTTTTTCTTGTATATTTTTAAAATGAATAAGAGTGATAGTGATTAAAAAGGAGCTCGGTTGCACTTCGATCATAGAGTTTAGACAATCCTTTAAAAAAATTACCTGCAGAAACTCTTTCTGCGATCAGGTATCTATCAAACATAGCACAGCAAGCATATGATCAGACCAGTGGGCTTGTGTTAATGAGCGAGATTCGATAGCATGATTTGTTATCGAACTATTCCGCAAATTGAATAGTTAAGCTTTATTGAGGTAAACTCTCTTCCCGTCAAATAGAAGGGAAGAGAGGTTCTTTTCTTATGGAGAAACAAGATATATTAAACGGTAAGTGTGCTGCATCCTTGCAGCGAAGTACGTCCTATGTACTTGTCCCTTAGCTTGACTTCCTGTCAGACAAATCCGTGTCTTCCCTTTGAGTTACAGTATAGTATTTTGATGACAGTTGTCATTGCGTCGATAGAGCAACAGGATGTAAGAAATTTCTCAAAGAGCAAGCTGTGTTGTCTTCGGTTGCTGTTGCGTAATGCAATGAATCCCGCCGCCGCCGGCGAATACATCCAGCGCATCAATTTGGGTAATTTGATAATCAGGATATAATTGTGTGAATAATTCGTAGGCTGCTTTATCTTGTTGATCATAACCGAAAGCAGGCATGACAATTCCCTTATTTGCCAAATAAAAGTTGATATAGGACAAGGTCAATCGTTCTCCGTCAAGATAAGTCGCAGGGGGTTGCTCAACAGTATAAACTTCTAACTTTCGCCCTTTCGCATCAGTTGCTGATTTAAGAATTTCCAGATTCTCATGTAATATAGAATAGTTGGGGTCATTTTTGTCATGAGTAATAAGACATAAGACTTTCCCTGGTGCTGCAAAGCATGCAATTTCATCAACATGGCCATCTGTTTCATCACCTAATAATCCCTTGTTTAACCAAATGATTTTTTGACCGCCAAGAAAATTATTCAGATGGTTTTCAATCTCTTGTTGCGTGAGTTGTGGATTTCGATTCTTATTCAGTAAGCATTCACGAGTCGTTAAAATGGTCCCTTCGCCATCTACATGGAATGAACCTCCCTCCATAACCAAAGGTGCGGAAAAGGATAAAGCCTGAGTTTGCTTTATGATTGCTGCGGCAATCTGGTTATCTAGGGCACAATCTTGATAGTTACCACCCCAAGCATTGTGAATCCAATTGATACCGGCTAATTGATGTTTCTGATGTAATAAAAAGGTAGGGCCTGTATCTCTAGTCCATGAGTCATTGATAGGAAGAGAAAACAATGTAATGCCCTCGCCACATAAGTTTTGCGCGGATTCTTCATCACCAGGATTCACTAACATGGTTACCGGCTCATATTGAGCTATAGCTTGGGCAACTCGAGCGTACGCTGTTCGGGCCTTTTGCAAGCCTATCTTAGACCAGGTTTCAAGGTGACAAGGCCATGCCATCCAGCATCGTTCATGTGGATGCCATTCCGCGGGCATAAAAAATCCACTTTGTTTTGGTGTCATCTTATTTTCTCCGAATGTTTTCGTCTAAATAAGTTAATTGAGAAAAAATGCTTCTTAACTCATTTAAATACAAAAGCGTTGTCTCTTTAGGTAATTCAGCATGAATTAATTGCTTCTCATAGGATTGAACTAATTTTTTAGTATCAAAATGAGCAAGATTCAGGACGTTAGTTACTGTATCTCCACTCACTAAATCGTTGAGTTCAAACTGTCCATCGTCAAAGAGTTTAACATCCAGCGAATTGGTATCCCCAAATAAATTATGTAAATTACCCAATATTTCCTGATAAGCACCTACCAAGAAAAAGCCCAATGAGTAAGGGTTATTATTATCATATGGAGGAAGCATTAACGTTGAGTTAACGCAAGAACTGCCTAGATATTCTTTAATAGTGCCATCTGAGTCACAGGTTAAATCTTGCAATACACTGTGCATAGCTGGTGTTTGTGTAAGTTGTGAAATAGGTGCGATGGGAAAAATCTGTCCTATAGCCCAAGCGTCAGGAATCGATTGGAAGAATGAGATATTGCAGAACACTTTAACTGCCATATCTTCATTGATTTTTGCTAACAAAGTTTCTTCAGTAGGATTTTCTACATTCAGCCGCTTTTTAAGCTCCATGCATATATTGGTATGGAATGCTTCTACCTTGGCTTTTTCTTGCAAACTAATCACTCCATGCTTAAACAAAGAATGAGCTTCATTCAACGAATGTTCTGCATAGTTATATATCTCCGTAGGTGAGCTTGCTGTTATTGCATGAAACGTATCATAAATATCACGAATTACATGGGAATCTTCATCGGTAATTTCTGGAAGCGAGGGCGATTTATTGATAATTTCTATATCACTGATATCAGAAATTAAAACAGCATGATGGGCTGTTAACGCTCTTCCTGATTCTGAAATAATGTTAGGTTCAGGAACATCGGCTTCCTGGCAGAGATATTGAATTGCAAGGAGAATATGCGTGGCATATTCATGCAAACTGTAATTCATGGAACAGCCTTGATTTGAATGAGTTCCCTCATAATCCACGCTGAGTCCACCCCCAACATCAATGGTATCGATGGGGGCATTTAATTTGCGTAATTCGACATAGTAACGAGATACTTCTTGCATACAATGGCGAATATCATGAATATTGGCAATTTGTGAACCCAAATGACAATGCATAAGTTGCAAGCAATCGAGCATGTCATGCGCTTTTAATTGAGTGATTACCTCAAGTACCTGCTTTGCTGTAAGGCCAAATTTGGATTTGACGCCACCAGTATGTTCCCATTTGCCTGCACTTTTGGTGATTAAACGGATACGAACTCCAAGAGAAGGTTTTATTTTCAAGCGAGCAGATTCTTTTAAAATAATATCCAGTTCAGATATCTTTTCAATAACAATAAAGACCTTATGCCCCATTTGCTGGGCGATTAATGCAGTACGTATATAATAGCTGTCCTTATAACCATTACAAACTATCGTACTGTTTTGCTGATTGCCTAACATGCCAATTACAGCCATAAGTTCAGGCTTTGAACCAGCTTCCAGGCCTATAGAGTGGTTTGGGGACTTTAATAACTCTCTAACCACACTTTGCTCTTGGTTTACTTTAATGGGATAAACCAGCTTGTAGTCCCCCGTGTATTCATTTTCTGCTATGGCCTGAGTGAATGCCTCATAAATGCGATGCACGCGATCATGTAAAATATCAGAACAGCGAATAAGAAGCGGTAAATGGAGTCCTGCCCTGCTCGCTGCCTTAACAATGGCCTGCAGTTCAACACCAGGCTTCCCTGGTGCCTTGCTGATTTCGATATTCCCTTCGGCATTAATACTGAAGTATCCCTCACCCCAGTTGTTGATGTTATATAAATTTTCTTCAGATGGTGCACCGACGTTCATAGTATCAATATTCCAAAGGGATTAACGTGATTTTACAAGTTCATGATAGGTGGAAGGCTCTCGCTGTTGCGCAAAAGGAAATAATCGTCCCCATAATTCGCGTTGGCTAAAGTCTAATTCCACCACTAGTACTGCAGGTTTGTCGCGGGGTGCTTGTGCCAAAATTTCACCCATAGGCGTACTGATAAAGCTACTGCCATAAAACTCCAATCCATCTTCACAACCTATTCTATTAGCTGCAATGATAAATGTATTACTCATGATTCCTTGCGCAACCATAACTTTTTGCCACATCGGCTGTGTATTTACTTCAGGAGCAGTGGGCTCCCCACCGATTGCTGTGGGATAAACTAAAATTTCCGCTCCTTTTAAACCATAAATGCGTGACAGCTCAGGAAACCATTGATCATAACAGGTAGGTAACCCCCATTTGTGTGCTGCGATGTGATGAACTGGGTAATTGGAGTCGCCGGGTTTAAAATAGAAATTTTCATGGTATTTTTCACCACTGGGGATATGTTGTTTCCGGGTTACGCCAATAAGCTCCCCCTCATTATTGTATGCCACAGCAGTATTATAGCCTGCTTTTTCAAACAATGAGGCAGTAATGCATACATTATGTATCTTTGCCATTTTGCTGACAAATTGGGCAGTTGGACCAGTATGAATATCTTCCATAAAAGGAGTCGAATTTACATCTGAACGAGTACAAAAATAAGGGCTTAGCGTAAGCTCTTGCAAACAAACTACAGCTGCTCCTTGTTGTGCTGCAGCATGAATTCCTGAAGCCAGCTTATCCTGATGTTCTTTGGGGTTTTCGTGCCATTTTTCTTGCACTAATGCGACAGTCAGTTTTTCTTGCGTCATTAACTTACCTCTCTTGCAATTAAGGATCAAAAAAAAGTGCCCTTACTTTGTAAGGGCAGATGTATTTAAAACGAAGTGCTTGTGAATGAGTCACTGCGTGTGCTTTCATCATATTCTTCCTCTTCCTTACGTTGGGAGCGTTCTTTTTCATCAGTATCATTGGTTGGTGTTATGCTCAACGGAAGTATTGGTGATCTGCTATTAAAATAACCATATGGATTTGTTGTCTGAGAGCCTGTTTTCTTTTGTTCAGAACTTTCTTTTGCACGGAGGGAATCAGCAATGAGTTTGAACGGATTTGTTTCATCGAATACTTCAGTGTGCAGTAACTCTAAGTGACGCTTGACTGATGCTCGCGTGCTTTCAGACTCGATAGTACATAATTTTTCACCGATTGTTTCTTCTTGGCCTTTTAATAAGGTGCGAAACATATTGATGAACATCCTGCAGGTATCTTTACTGTAATCACGATTCGTAAAAAATTTCTCTGGATTGTCTCCTAATAACAACTTTTCTATATTCCGACGCATCATAAACGCAAGTTGAGTTTTTTCTGCAAGGATATGCTTGGGGAACATAGTACTTAAATTGTGAGCTACTTGACTGCGATCCTGCTCGGGGACACTTAAAGCTAAGCGTTCTGCAATTGCAGGCTCATTACTTTCTAATAAATGCTTGGCTAACGTGCTAAAACGATGGAACGGGCCGGGGTTAAATTCCTTTCCTAAAAATAAAGCATGTGGTGTTTTATTGCGAGAGTCAAGTAAGGAGTTAAGGCGCTGTCTAACTTGATATGCTTCAGAGAGTACAGAGTGGAATGTATCCGCGCTTTGGGTTAGGTTCCCTAATGCTCTAATGTGATGGGCATATTGTTTGAATTTTGCTTCAGGGCAGGCGGCGATTATATTAGTAGCCAGTGCGACTTGTTCTTTATTGCTTAATGTATTGAGCACTTCAGCATTCTTTGCCAATGCATCCCCATCGCTCAACTGCTCATAGGGATTTTCTAGCGCAATTATATCTATACGAGTAAATGCCATTTAATCCTCCTTAAATAAAGATGAGAAAGTGTAATGAACAATTAGGGTCTGTTTCCATTTCTACCCTCTTGGCGGGGCTGCCCAGATTTTCGGTGCGCCAATGCTTTCGTACTGCGTGCATGCTGTGCTTCGGGCGCGCGAAAACTAGGCCATTTGGGCTCAAGCTAGCGAAATGTAAACAGCCCCTGTACAAAGGAGTTACTCCAATTAAAAATAAATATTATCTCCTTTGTTCTCTTCCGGCATAAGCTACCGAAATTCCTTTTTACTGACATCAGAGCTAAATTTGGAAACTATAGTAACGGATAAAAATCGAACTGTCATGAAATTAATCTAAAGTTTTACGAAAAAATGTCGAATAAGTGATCAGATGCATGTTTTGCCTTTAAAAAATACAATAACAACAAGGAGTGGGCAATGTCTAAAACTCATTTACTACAAGACCCCTTTTTAAATGAATTACGCAAAGAAAAGGTGCCTGTATCCATTTTTTTGGTAAACGGAATCAAATTGCATGGTATTGTGGATTCTTTTGACCAATATGTGGTCATGCTGAAAAATTCAATTACACAAATGGTTTATAAGCATGCCATTTCTACCGTGGTTCCTTCACGAGCAATAAAAATGCCTGTTGAAGACGAAACTGGTGGAAGCGAAGGAACTGTGGCAGACTAGAAAAATTTCAGTATCCATCGTAGGTTGGGCCTTTGGCTCAACCTGAATTCCGGTAATGAGAAGATAATTCATTTCTGGGTGAAAGCACTCGTCTGAAAATTTACATATCTCTCAGAGGAGGCTTTTGTTTGTTCTCAACCGTGGATTCAGTTTTTTCGGAGAATAAGTTAGTGTTTGAACGACCTCAAGGCGGGGAGCGAGCGGTATTAGTGCAACTAACACTGCCGGGAGTTGATGCAGATAAGGCATTGCAGGAATTTGAAGAATTAGCACTTTCAGCAAAAGCAGAAATATTGGATTGTGTTTTAGGCACTCGAGCAACTCCTGATGCCAAATATTATATCGGTAAAGGTAAGGCGGAAGAAATTGCGCAGCTGGTTAAAGTGCTTGATGCTGAATTGGTGCTGGTCAATCATGAATTGTCGCCATCGCAAGAACGAAATCTGGAGCGTTTATTTGAATGCCGCGTAGTAGATAGAAGCGGTTTAATTCTGGATATTTTTGCTCAGCGCGCACGAACTTTCGAAGGGAAACTGCAAGTTGAGTTGGCTCAATTACAACATTTATCAACGCGCCTGATACGTGGTTGGACCCATTTGGAACGGCAAAAAGGAGGTATAGGATTAAGAGGCCCTGGTGAAACGCAATTAGAAACAGACCGTCGTTTATTGCGAGAACGCATCAAATACATTAATAAACGTTTGGAAAAAGTACGTAGTAGTCGGGATCAAAACCGACAGGCCAGACGTAAAGCCTCTTTGTTTACCGTGTCTTTAGTAGGCTATACCAATGCTGGTAAATCCACTTTGTTCAATACTTTAACTGGTGAAAGCATTTATGTGGCAGATCAGTTGTTTGCTACTTTGGATCCAACCATGCGTCAACTCAATTTACCTGGTTCTTCCTCAGTGATTTTAACTGATACGGTAGGTTTTATCCGCGATTTGCCTCATCAATTGGTAGAAGCATTTCGTGCTACTCTGGAAGAGACACAACAGGCTGATTTGTTATTGCATGTAATTGATATTTCTGACACTCATTGGCGAGACAACGTTTTTTCAGTGCAACAAGTTTTAGATGAATTGGGTGTGCATGATATCCCCATCATACAGGTATTCAATAAAATTGATTTAAAGGAAGGGTGGAAGCCTAAAATTGACTATCAGGACGAGAAGTGTAAAGTCTGGATTTCTGCTGCAGCAAATTTAGGGTTGGATTTACTTAAAGAAGCGATTAGTACCCAATTGCATGGAGCAGTGCTTATTGAAAATGTAGTGCTTAAAGCGACCCAAGCTAAATTACGCTCACAACTTTATGAATTGGGCTCTGTTTTAAGTGAGTCACATAATGAAAACGGTGACTGGTTGCTGAAGATTCGGATTACTCAAGCACAAAAACAACGCTTGTTTGCGAGTGAGGATTCCTGATAGGAGAAAGGCAATTTCGCAGCGCCTCCACTTTGGTGAGTGTTTAGCCCCGTGCGAATAGACATTAACATGGGGGATCGGAGCTAATAGCTTATTTGAAGCTTTGTTTCTGTATTTTATGTCTTTCCTATCTCCATATCCAGGGTCTTAAGGTCTTGGCCGCCATAAAGAGTATTAACAAGTTCCCCTTTAGGATTAATGACGAAAGTAACAGGTACCCCAATAATATCACCTAGCCCTAATGCAAGCGCCGCATCGGTCACAAGTGAGGGATACTGAATATTGAATTTTTGAATGAGCTTTTTTTGTTTATGTACCGGGAGTCCATCGTAATTTACTGCAAATAATACAACAGGATCTTTTTCGTGTTTTTGATAAAATCGATTCAATTCAGGAATTTCCTCAATACATGTTTTACACCAGCCCGCCCAGTAATTAATAAGCACCCATTTCCCTTTTAAAGAGGCAAAAGAAATGGTATTGCCTTGAGTGTCCTTAAGCAGAACATCCGCCTTGCTTAGGGGAGCGGTGGCCATTAAAATCAATAGGACAAAGGTTTTTATTTTCATCATAGTTATCTCATACAAATATTGAATTACTTCATTCTATGTAAAACAGCCCCTAATGGGAAAAAATATTTTTTTACTATATCAAAAAACACTCCTGAAATCGCATAAATTTAACGAATTTGGCTAGCATGGTAGACCATTGGTAAATGATTTGGGTATGATGAGGGTATTTCAAAAAACGAAACGCTCCAATGGCAAAACTCTATTTTTATTTTGCAGCAATGAATGCGGGGAAAAGTACGGTTCTCTTGCAATCAAGTTATAACTATCGTGAACGCGGTATGGATACTTTGTTATTTACACCGGCAATAGATAATCGTTATCAGCATGGTGCTATCCATTCGCGTATTGGTTTATCTGAACACGCTTTGATTTTTAATCCTGAAGACGATCTGTACAAGCAAGTTCTAATGCAAGAAAAAAAATACGCTTGTGTTTTAGTGGATGAAGCTCAATTTTTAACGCGGATACAAGTTCATCAATTAACGGAAATTACTGACCAATTGGACATTCCTGTGCTCGCATATGGATTACGTACTGATTTTCGTGGTGAGTTATTTGAGGGAAGCCAATATCTTTTAGCTTGGGCGGATGAGTTGGTCGAGCTTAAAACCATCTGTCACTGCGGTCGTAAGGCAACCATGATCCTACGATTAAATGCCCAGGGTGAGGTGATTACCGAAGGCGAGCAGGTCGTTATCGGTGGCAATAACATGTATTCCTCGACGTGTCGTAAACATTTTAAGCGTCGGGATCCAGGATGTACATTGATTATAAAAGAACCAAAAGAAGCAGAGAGTTTAGCCTAATTGGAGTTAAGTTTGTACAGGAGTCGGCAAAGAAGAATGCGCTAATCTACAGCTTGCACTTAAATTTTTTTGTTTAACTTCCAATTTAATGGAACCGAGAAAAAAAACTTTTGTTCGATCATTAAGTTTATAAACTCAGGGTACTACTGTCCTCGATAACTGGCTTTTTATGAGGACAATCTATAATTGCAGATATTGCAAACTCAACGAGTTCCTCGTCAGTACGAATACTTTTTGGAACACCTTTCAATGCAATCGTTTCACCGGTTGTCTCATATGAATCCAGCATAGTCAGGTATTTGGCAGAACTCATTAGATAAGCAGTATCGGTTAGACTTAAAATTCTATCACCTTTATCAATAAGTCCAAATGCTATTGCCCGCTCATTCATTTTTGCAAAATATTTGTCGTACTGGGGGCCATGTCCAGTAGTGGTTGAGAAAACTTCTAGCGACATTATTCTTTTGCGAAAGTTTGGATTAATGATAGTAGTCGTTTCTACTTCATCCGCTTTGGCAAAGCCACTCCAGATACGTCCCGCGGCTTGCACGAGCATCAGACTATGAACATCCGTGTCAAATACTGGGCGCCAGTCATCCTCTTCTGTTACCCCCAAGATTGCTGTTGTCTCATTATTTCCCTCAGCGAGATCAAAAATATTTTCAAGCCGTGTGCGGTTCCCCAATTCTACCTCTGTCGCGAGAACCTTTTGAAAATACTCAAATTGTTCAATATCAATATGTCGAGCTGTTTGTGGACGAATATAGACCATAGGCAAACACATCGATGCGATGGTTCCTTTCGCTTGAATGAGCTGAAATCCTATAGTGTATTCTTTAACTGTATGAGGATCAGGTGAGGTTGACAACAGCAAGCTACTTTTTGTTGGATCGAATATAAACTCAGCAATATTTAAACCTTTAGGCCTTTTTTGGTATTTTCCTGCACCAAGTCTTCCATCATGTGCAATATTTTCTGCTTCTTTCAAACCAGCCATTCCGCGGTGGACTAAGCTTGGGTCCGACGGCAAACTATGAATCATATCTTTATAACTTACTTTTACCTTTGTAGCAGTCAGAGGCTTATGATGCTCGGAATGTGTAATTCTAGGGAGATCGAGGCCGAATATGCCTTTATTAGGGTATAGATTGCGTAAAACCAAACTACGGCAAGGACTGATACTACTTACTCGAGTTAATCTTCTCATGATGGGCTCTCTTCTAGTGCACTCTTCAAACAAAAGATAGTAAATTTAAGTTTATTGCTTATTTTATAAGCATAGTTTAAAAAAATAATTGTTCAAAAAATGAGTAAGAAGAAAATTCGCCATTACACAATTTATCCAGTAAAAATGGGTTTCTATTTAATAGTTTTAATTCCAGGTAGCAAAAATACTTTTCCTTAGCTTCCAATTTGCCGAAAGCTAAGAAAAGAATTTAGTGGTTGAATTTACATCCTCAATTCATTGAAAGATGATACCAGTTCTTTTTCAGGATTTGATTCAATTAAGGAAAGCGCATACTTAACAAGTTCTTCAGATGCAATGGGAATACTTTTAGGTACGGAGCTTAATATAATAGTTTGTCCGTTTGTCTTATATTTTCTCTGAGCCTCTTGGTATTCAGGAGAGTTCATTAGCAAAGAAACATCAAGCAGTGTTAAAACTCTCTCGCTATCATCGATTAATCCTAATTTGCGTGCTCGTTTGCTCATGCGATCAAGGTGTTCTTGAAAGTGCTTTCCTTCACCTGTCGATGTTGTAAAAACTTCTATCGCCATTACTTTTTTTTGAAAATCTGGATTACTAATTGTTGTTGCCTCGATCTGGTCTGCTTTCATAAAGCCACTCAAAATACGCCCAGCAGCGTCGCTCACGAGCACTATACTATGAAGATCTCGAACTCTTGGACGCCAATCCTCCCCTTTTTTTGAGGCAAAGATAGCTGTTGTTTCATTATTTCCATCAGCAAGATCAAAAATGTTTTCACCTCGGGTAAACTCTGTGCTGTCTCGTTCTGCTTCAAGACATTTTTGATAGTATTGAAACTGTTCTTCATCCACATGCCGTGAAGATTGCGGGCGAACAAATACAGAGGGTAAGTTCATTGAGATAATACCACCCTTTGCTTTGATGAGTTGAAACCCTATCATGTATTCTTTAACGGTGAAGGGATCTGGTGAGGTAGATAGCAATACACTGCTCTTGGGTTTATGTATAAATAGAGGAAGACCTAAATCAAAAGGTCTTTTAGCATAAGTGCCGCCGCCTATTACGCCCTCAGTTGCAATATTGATTGGCTCCTCATGTCCAGACATGCCACGATGAACTATGTCTGTACCTGACGGCAAACTGCCAAGCATATCGGTATAGCTTACCTTTCCCTTTGTAAGCGGGATGTGATCACACCCTGTGAGATCAAAAGTTTGAACACCGCTGAAAAGTTTTCCAGTTAACGAGCTCCTTGTCTGACTTAGAATTACAGCGCCAAATGGATGTATATTTAGACCAGCTAAATTTTTGGCTTTACTCCACATAATTTGCCCTCCAGGTGCTTGAATAGAACATTGGTGATTTCTTTTAGTCATAGTGGGTTAATTTAAAGCATAGCACAGGCAGGATTTTGTTCAAAAAAAGAGGACAGATTGCTTCATAAAAATGCTAAAGACACTGAAAGTATATTAGAGACGCTGTTAGGAAGATTATTGAATGAAATGGTTTCTCATTTTGTCTCAGTTTAACATCTATATCGGATGACGTATTTTAGGCTATGCTATATAGCAACGATGGAAATTATGTTTTAGTTAGCTAACATGGAGTGTATTCATGAGCGAAATTAAAGTGGAGCGATTAATCAAAGGTATCCTGGTCCGTGAAGGTGGTGGTGTAAAATTACATCGCTACATTGGTATCGAGAGAAGCAATGATTTTGAACCTCTTCTTTTACTCGATTATTTTAATAGCACCGATCCTTTGGATTTTATGGCTGGTTTTCCTCCTCATCCACATCGTGGTTTCGAGACAATTACTTATTTGCTTGATGGCAGTATTACTCACGAAGACAATAAAGGCCATAAAGGAGTTATTGGTGCTGGAGATGTCCAATGGATGACTGCTGGTAGAGGAATTATTCACTCAGAAATGCCTTCATCCAATGGTAGACTACATGGGTTACAGTTGTGGTTGAATTTACCAGCGTTAGAGAAAATGCGTGATCCACGTTATCAGGAAATGCAAAGCGCCCAATTGCCGGTGGAGACAAATGACACCGGTGCTCAAATAAAGGTTATTGCGGGGAAGACAGATAAAGGAACCTATTCGCCAATTTCAGGCATTGCCACACAACCTTTATTATTTGATATTATTTTACCTCCTGGCGCAAGCTTGCAACAGCATATCCCTAATGATTACCAAGCTATTCTGCTTGTGATTTCGGGAACGGTTCGCATAGGCGAGCAATTAGTACAACACGATACTTTGGCAAAACTTGGAGGTGGGGATGCTTTATTTTTGAAAGCTGAGACAGCAAGTCAATGTATTATGATTGCCGCGGCCAGGCTTCATGAGCCGATTACCCGCCATGGACCGTTTGTAATGAATACCCAGGAAGAAATAATACAAGCGCTGGATGATTTTCGAAGTGGCAGATTCTAACTCCAATGCGATTGTATGTAGCAGAATTACCAGGTGCTGTTCCTTTTTCGCAGGCTTGAGTGAAAATGGTTAGATTTTTCGAGCACCGAAGCCCAAATGGAAAAAGACCCTAAATTTGGTCTAAAATTGGATTATTAATGGTGAAATAAGAGAGGGAATAGGAGTAAAACTTGTGCATCCACGGAAAGAGCAGTCTGCCAAAGAGATCTATAGGATTGTAGATCAATACTGCGAAGGAAATTTACACAGCAAATACAGCTCAAGTTCAGCGATATCTCTGGTTTTGGGTATTACAGATACCGATGCGCAGAAATTGATTCATAAAATTCTAATTGCTTTGCCTGATTGTTTTTTTTATTTGGCAAAACCAGAGCGTGTTAGTGAGATGGTGGGCTTTATTGCGCAACAGTTTTTGCTTTTTCAAGTACAAGAAAATATTAATGATGAATTATTTCCTACCTTGCTTATTAACTTTGTCAACAACTTAGTCGAAGAAATTATGCTTCGGTATTACTCATACGCGTGACCAGGTGATTTATGACTAGAGAAGAGATAGCTCAGGGAACAGGACTTAGCAGCGGAGATCTGGACACATTATTTTTGCTGGAACGGGTTATCCAAACGGATAAACAAGGCCCAGATGGCGAGTTAACGCCCGAAGAAAAAAAGAAAGTTGACGCTTTTTTAGAAAAATTGATAAGTAATCTGGAATTAAGCAAACAACTTCTTGAGCTAGGAAAACTGGAGCGGCAAGATACAGGCATTAGTTTTGCGATGATAAATATGCTAAAAAACATAGCGTTTAAATCAAGACATTGGCATGAAATTCGTTCTGATGGTTATCAGAAATTAACGTTATCTAAAATAGGAGCTTTATCTGATTTAGCTTCTCTTGCACGTGATTTGGCTGTACTTGAGCGTTCTGGGTTAATAATTGAATCCTCTTCTTTGGCGGAACTGTATTCTGATGCCCAAAAAGCATTAAATCAAGGCTTTTCCAAAGGTATTGATATTTCTTCCCAGGCTATGGTTTTTGAGATTCAAGCAAAAGGTGCCCCCATGTTACTCCATCCCAACTATCAAAAAGAAGATGAATTTGTCTTGTCTGAATTTCTCTATAGTGAGGAATATAGGATCAAGCTGGATAAATTAATTGAAGGTGATGAACTAAAAGAATTCCTAAAAAAACATTTAGGTGATGACTGGTTACCGCAATTGGAAAATAAATTTGCGATTATTCAACGCGAAATCCATGATGCCCAACTCATAGGTCCTATTTATCATGGGCTCATTCATCAGAGTACATCAGCCCAAGAAGATTTCCGCTCGGAAGATAAAAGCCCAGTTACCCTTATTTGCTCCCCATTTGTAGGTGTCTGTACTATATCAGCTATTAACGAATTAAATGAGCAGCTGATGTATGAGTTGAAAAATAAGGGTGTGGAGGATATCCCTTCTCCTGTGCTGCAATTACCGGTTAGTGAAAAACTAAAGGCATTGTCTCCTTCTCAATTTATTGATGCTCTGGACAAAAGTGGTGCTTTAGAGCGATTACCCGGAAAGGCAACTATTATGATGAAAGAGCGTTTGAGTGGTGCCAAAAACGAGGGCGAAGATAAGCATCCGCGAAATCATCCCAAATAGCGATAGGCTTCTAGCGAATTTTCGAAGAAGTCTATTGGTAAAAACCTCTTACGTCCCTTTCCCTATTGTGGGAAAGGGTTAAGCGAATTTACTTAAGCCACTCAGTCAATAACGATTCCATTGTTTTGCGAGCAGCAATTAAAGCAGCGGAGTCAAGCAAAGAGGGGCTGTGTAAATCGTCGCAATGCGCTGCCCCTTGAATCAATTGATAAGTTAGTTTGGGGTTCATCGCGTTGCTATTTTTTTCAGCCAAAGAAAGAGTAGACCAGGGATCGTTTTCTCCATTAGTGAAATAAATATTAGATGCCAGGATGTCCATTAAAGGAAAGTATAAGGTATTATTGAGTTCTGTTGTATTGGCCGGTTGAGTTAGACCAAACAAGCGCAGACAGACATTATGGTGATAATCCAAATTAATTAATGAAGAACGCGTAGAAAGTGCAGAATTAGGATGGGCATTTTGCCAATAACCGTATTCTCTGCATGATTGATAGTACCACTGGCGCATTCCTAAACCATCTTTATAATCGCCGGGATTTTCGCTTAGCGCTCCTTGGGCTGTCATATCTACCGCATTAACCCGCATGTCTTGATATAATTTTCTGGCAAATTCAGCATAACCTTGAAGTGGTGTTGGGCTTGCAGATAAATTGGTGCAAAAGGCATCCCGCATTCCGTATTGAACTGCTGCTGCGCCGGTATCCGCAATTAAGTATAAAAAATCAACTGGATCAGTAACCGCAGAGGCATCAAACAATGATTTCATTTGTGCTAATTTCACTGGGTCACTCAAACTGGCTTCCACTTCAATGACAACTTCACGCATTTGACTGGCGCAATGTAAGCCGGCAACTTGGGTGACATGCGCATCGTACTCAACAAAGTCTTCTTTAGCCATGACTGGTGCTGATGAAGCCAAGGCACCGACAACCAAATAAGGGAATTTTAAGCGGTAATAAGCCGATAAAGAGCCCGGATAAGAACCACCAAAAGCAATCCATTTCCCAGTCCAGTTTTTTTCACTTTTTAAATGGCGTTGGAAATAAGCCAAATCATCTAAAGCTGCTTCTGTAGTTAAGAAACGTAAGTCTTTAGTTGACAATGAATTGAAGGGTAAACTTTCACCATAATATCGATGCTCTAGGGCAACCAGTTTGGCATGAAATTTTTGGGCATAATTTCTGATAGCGCCGTTTAGCGCGCGCTTCGTGCAGGCGGCTTCGCCGCAAATATAGAAAAATACCGGTGAATCCTCTTTAGGACCATATGTTTCATCAATATAGAAACGCTGGGGAAAAGTTCCCATAGCCGGGTCATTATGGTCAATCAATTGTTTAAAATATGCGGGTCGGATGGTTTTTCCAGCAATTAAAGGAGTTTTTTCTTCTTGTTTTTTTAGCAAGTAACGCTCTACAATTCCTGCATGGGATGCAGAAAAAGTAGCGTAGAGGCCAAGAAAAAGTATCATCCATTTTTTAATACACATCATATTTATCATCCTTAATATAAAAAAGTATCTGAGTTAAACCAGGCCAAAAACCCGGAGGCAACGGGTCCCATAAGTATTGCTTTTGGTGCCGTTTCCCTAAGGACTCATTCCATTAGCAAAAAATTCCTGGAACCACGCGTTATTTGTTGGAGCGGTGCTGGTTTCAGTAGAGCTCCAATACTTACCATTTACTGCCAATTCAGGAAGAAATCCTAAACTATATAAGTTTTTCGCAATATTGGGGGTATCCGCAGGGCAATTTGCATTGGTGCCGCTAGGAAATCCTAGGGTAAATATTCCTAACTCACAAATCGCTGGTAAATACCGCACATGTGGAGCGGGTGACTCCAGCTGCTACCCAGGGAGCAGGTAAAGCAATTCTAACGTTAACTGCTGGAGTGCGAAGTTTGCTTTTCCAATAGTTTTGGAGGATTCAAGTGCCATAAAGATTGAATAGGAACAATAAAAAAAAGAAAAAAATATAATGGTAGTTGCTGCATGCGGCGCATAAATTCATCCTTTTAATTAAACTAGCGCATAGTGATGCAACCATATTACTGACCTTATCTTTTTTGCAAGAACTGGAGTCTTATCATAGGATGATCTTATGAAAAAAGAAAAGTTGTCTGGGCAATTTACTTGTAGATTGTCCATTTTCATGCCATCATGGTGCCAGTGTAAATTTTTTGAGTAATTTTTATGTTAAAAAAACTTCTCAGCGTTACTCTTTCTTTGGTCACTTATGATGCATTTGCTGTAACGGAGGTGGATTTATATCAAGCGCCATTAAGCAGTTTGAACCAATTTTCACTCAAACAACAAGCAAACATAAGAGCCCGTGCAGCGGCTCCATCTGCGGAAAAGAATGCATTAGAACAAGTGAATCAGACCCAGGAACACTCAAAAACAATCTTGAGATACCAACAAACGTATAGGGGAATCCCAGTTGTTGGCGCACAAATTATGATTACTAAAGAGGATGCACAAGTCAATGGACATTTACTTAGCGACATCCAACTAAATACAAAGGCCGCACTGACCTCAAAGGAGGCTGTTGATTTAGCCAAAAAATCTTGGTTCCGTTTTAATTCACAAATGCCTACCTATGAGGAATTGAGTGAGTTGCAAATTAGGGAAGATCAAAATAATGAACTGAAATTGGTTTATCAGGTTTCATTTAAAACCACTCAAAATGATAACAAGCCAGTGTGGCCCTTTTTTATTGTAGATGCACAAAGTGGTGAAATCAGTAAGCAGTGGAATAACATAAAAAATTTTATGGATGGCGGTCCGGGTGGAAATGAAAAAGTTCATGAATACTGGTATGGAAGAGATGGACTGCCTTTTTTAGAAGTAACTCAACATGGCAGCCAATGCATCATGGATATTGCCAAGGTAAAGCTCGTTAATCTGGAATCTGCCTGGGATTGGAATGATCTTTTGGTTACTCCTTTTGAATATCCTTGTAGCAAAAATATAGAAGAAAACATCAATGGTGCATATTCACCAACTAATGATGCTTATTATTTTGGCCAGACCATAGTGGATATGTATAAAGAATGGTATGGGGTCAATGCACTGCAACATACTAATGGTGCCCCAATGCAGTTAGTCATGCGCGTACATTTTGGCCAGCATTATGATAATGCTTTTTGGGATGGACAATTTATGTCTTTTGGCGATGGGGAGGATTTTTATCCCCTGGTATCTCTTGACGTAGCGGGTCATGAGGTAACACATGGTTTTACTGAACAGCATTCGGGACTTGAATACCATGATCAGTCAGGCGCTCTCAATGAATCTTTATCCGATATGGCAGGCCAGGCAGCGCGTGCTTATCTCTTGGAAAAATTTCCTCAGCTTTATAATAAACTTTACTTGGAGCCAAATACTGTAACTTGGGGTATTGGTGAAACGATTGTTCGTGATTCCTTTGGTAAAGCGTTACGCTTTATGGACTTTCCTTCTTCAGATGGAAGTTCGGCTGATTGTTTGGATAAAAATCTAGCTCAAAGTCATGGGGTCTATTGCGCGATTAGTTATCCAGAAGTGGTTGCTTATGCAAAAGCACATATTTCTAATCCTCAAGAAAGACAAGGTTTTATTGTACATACGGCCAGTGGGGTATTTAATAAAGCATTTTATTTATTAGCGAAAAATATAGGCATTAAAAAGGCTTATCAGATAATGATTATTGCCAACAGCAAATACTGGACACCTACCACTAATTTTACTCAAGGTGCATGTGGTGTACTGTATGCCGCAAAAGATATACGTGTTGATCAGAAAATGGTTCAGACTGTTTTTGGTCAAGTAGGTGTGAAGACCACTGGTTGTAAGGTAAATTAAAATATCTTTCTTCTACCCGGGAAGGTCATAGCGCTCATCCTGGGTTTCATAACACTTTCGATTACATAGTAATTCATGGGGTCGATAACCACTCTATTTTGCTTTAGGCAAATAGATTTTAGGTCTAATGTGTTTCATTTATGTCTTCGGGTAATTCATAAAGCATTTTTTTTGGTCTACATGTTGTTTGCCGGTCAACAGAATTAGTATATAATAATCAGGTTTTTTAATTTGAGTTCACTCTTTTATTTAGGTTGGTCGCCGAATGGTCATCTTTTTTATTACTCTATGCATTTTGGTATTAAGCCTGCTTTGTGTAGCCGTGATGGTTTTCAAGCTCATTCGCCAGCCCGCCGATCCTCTGTCTTTAATGCAATACTTGAAATTAAGTGTAAGTGGAATGATTGCTTTTATTGCAGATACTTTGGGGGTTGGAAGTTTCGCTGTTAATGTGGCTTTGGCAAAATTGATGGGCACATTCCGCGATGACGAAATGCCCGCAGTAAATAATGGAGCGCAAGTGATCCCAGGAACAATTGAATCGTTGTTTTTTATGGGATTGGTTGATGTTGATTTAACCACGCTCCTGACCTTAGTTATGGGTACTTGTGTTGGCGGTCTACTGGGTGGTTTTGTTGTAAGTCATATGAGTAAACAGGCAATCCGTTTAGCTATGGTTTGCTGTTTTGCTTTAATTATCCTGCTTTTAGTTTCACATCAATTCCGTTTGTTACCTGTTGGTGGTGAGTTAACTGAATTGCA
This sequence comes from Legionella parisiensis, assembly GCF_001467945.1. Taxonomy (GTDB): domain Bacteria; phylum Pseudomonadota; class Gammaproteobacteria; order Legionellales; family Legionellaceae; genus Legionella; species Legionella parisiensis. The sequence continues at coordinate 247,566 of NZ_LNYQ01000012.1, read as the reverse complement.
TTCATGGAAGTTAATCATAGGCTTTTTAGCGATGGTAGTTTGCGGTGCTTTAACCTCAGTGGGAATAGGTTTATTTGTTATGGTACAAGGCATACTGTTTTTGATGAATGTTTCGCCTGTAGTGGCGTTTCCAATTATGACTACCGCAGGAGCCATGCAGCAACCATTAACTACATTTGTATTCTTGAAACATAATAAAATCCCTTTAAAGAAAACCATGATTCTAAGTCTTTCAGGTTGTTTAGGTGTTTTTATTACCATCCCTATTTTTATGCAGCTAACCATTACCTGGTTGCACCTACTTTTATTATTGATCCTGACCTATAATTTTTTTACGGTCGGACGTTCCTATTTACGCTCCAGACCCAAAAAACATTATGCAAAAAACCCAACACCTGTTTCCCTTGTAGCAGCTGAATAATAGTCTATACTTTACACGCTCATTTTGTGAGCGTGTAAAGTATATAATATGATTAGCTAATTTTAAGGTTAAAAAGTACATACTATGGATGAACCTGTCAGTAAATCACAAAAAAAACGGGATGCCGATTTTTTGCAAAAAATGGGCGTACAATTGATTCACTTGAGTTTGTCTAAGCTTGAGTTACTACCGCTTCCTGATAATCTGTACAAAGCAATTATCGATGCAAGGTCCATTAAAAGTCATGGTGCGCAAAGAAGACAAGCCCAATTAATCGGAAAGTTAATGCGTACTGCTGATCATGAAGAAATTTTGGCAGCTTATGAGCGTTTGCTTGAAGAAGACAAATCTGTAACGGCGTCATTTCATGAGGTTGAGCATTGGCGTGATCGTTTGCTCAACGAAGGTAAAGAAGCATTAACTGAATTTATTGAAGCGTATCAGCCCGAAGATGTGCAGCATTTAAGACAATTAATAAAAAAAGCGGTTGATGATCAACAAAAAGAAAAAAATACAGGTGCTGCAAAAGCTCTTTTTCGCTATTTGAGGTCATCTATAGAATGAAATATTCTCTATTTATAAGCTGCCCACGCGGACTTGAATATTTATTAGAAGATGAATTAAAAGCCTTAGGTTTATCGGTTACGCGTGTCAATCCACAAGGGGTATATGGAGATGCTGATTTACTGACCGTTTATAAATTATGTCTTTGGTCACGAATAGCCAATCGTGTGCAGTTAATTCTTTTTAGTGGTTATGCAGGTAATGAGCAGGCGCTGCATCAACTGTGCACAGAGTTTCATTGGCAGACTATATTTTCCCACAATAAAACGATTGCTATTGAATTTCATGGATTTTCTGAGCACATTCGCAATACGATGTTTGGTGCACAGGTTGTTAAAGATGGAATAGTTGATCATTTTCGTCGATTAAATCATTCGCGCCCTTCAGTAGATAAAGAAAAACCACAAATTCTGATTCATGCTTATTTGAAAAACGATGTGGTAACTGTGAGTTTTGATCTCACTGGATACAGTTTGCATCAAAGGGGATATCGTCATAAAGCAGGTGCAGCTCCTTTAAAGGAAAATGTTGCTGCCGCACTGCTTCTGCGTGCGAAATGGCCGGAATTAGCTGCTAAAGGATATGCTTTGCATGATCCCTTTTGTGGTGCGGGTACTTTAATTATTGAAGCAGCGATGATGGCAGCACATATTGCTCCTGGTTTATTGCGCCAGGATCAATCGTTACAATATTGGGCACAACACCAATCTTCGTTATGGGAAAAACTACGGCTAGATGCGCTGCAGCAAGTTAAAACTGTGCCCCTGACCTTATTGGGTACCGACGCGGATAACAAAATAATTGCTATAGCGCGCCAAAACGCTGAACGTGCTGGTGTCACGCCATTGGTTGATTTTAAAACCCAAACATTAAATGAGGTTAAAGCCCCAGCGAAAAAAGGATTAGTTATCTGTAATCCTCCTTATGGTGAGCGCCTAAGTGAGGCGACGCATTTGGTTCCACTTTATCAGCAATTGGGTAAAATTTTGCATGCACATTATCAAGGCTGGCAGGCTGCAGTTTTGACCTCCAATCCTGTTTTAGCCAAAGCCTTAGGACTTCGTGCCGGCAAGCAATACACCATATATAACGGCGCATTGGAATGCAAACTGTATTGTTTGGATATTCATGTAACGAATGAGCTTAAAGGCATCATGAGCAGTACCTTATCTGAAGGTGCGCAGATGCTGTTTAATCGACTGGAAAAAAATTATCGTCACTTACAGAAATGGGCGAAAAAGAATCATATTTCGTGTTATCGAATATACGATGCAGATTTACCTGAATACGCATATGCCGTAGATATATATAATGATTGTGCTGTACTGCAAGAATATGCTGCTCCTGCAAGTATTCCTGCGCATAAAGCAGAGAAACGTAGCTTGGAAGTAATGCAAGTTGTTCCCAGGGCGTTAGGGTTGGAAGCCAATCAATTAGTAGTAAAGCAACGCAAACAACAAAAAGGCAGTGAGCAATACCAAAAACTAGGACAAAGTCGAAAAACCATGATTGTTACAGAGGGGCAGGCTAAATTTAAAGTTAATTTATATGATTATCTGGATACTGGGTTATTTTTGGATCACCGATTAATGCGCTTAAGCTTTGCCAAATTAAATCCAGGAACACGATTTCTCAATTGTTTTTGTTATACGGCCAGTGCCAGCGTTCATGCAGCTTTAGCTGGAGCATTAACAACTAATGTCGATCTCTCCAATACTTATTTGCATTGGGCAGAAGAGAATTTCAAGTTAAATCATCTTGATTTATCGAAGCACCAATTTGTGCAGGCTGATTGCCGTGAATGGATGAGAATGGCTCGCGATCATTTTGATGTTATTTTTTTAGATCCACCTAGTTTTTCCAACTCCAAGCGCATGACGGATACTTTGGATATTCAACGCGATCATGTATCCTTGGTCAACTCTGCTATGCGTTTGCTAAACCCAAACGGCGTTTTATATTTTTCTACTAATTTTCGCCAGTTTAAATTGGATCCTCAACTTATAGAAAAATATTCGGTGCAGGATATAAGCGCTCAAACAATAGATCAGGATTTTAAACGAAATCAAAAAATTCATCGTTGTTTTAAAATAAAGATGCCCCAATTTGCCAGTACTTGAAACAGGAACTGTAACAGGATGTTACGAATGAAAAAACAAGAAAGGAAAAAAAATATATTGCATCCTGCAAATGTATATCTGCATATGGTGCGTAACGCTTTTTTGGGGATTTTAATAACCGCGTTGGCGCTTTTTACAGGTATGTTGGGATATCATCATTTAGAGAAAATGTCCTGGATTGATTCATTTATGAATGCTTCCATGATTCTTTCAGGCATGGGACCAGCATCCAGTCTGGTTACGAGTTCCGGGAAGATTTTTGCTGGATGTTATGCGTTATTTAGCGGTTTGGCAGTTATTGCAATTATGGTGATAATCCTTTCTCCCCTGATTCATCAGTTTTTTCGTAAAATTCATTTGGAGAGCAAAACGATCTATTCCGATGATCAGGACTAGGCCTGTTTACATTTTTACTATCTTGGTCAAACGGTCCTGATTTTGTCTGCCAATGCTCACGTATTCCATGCATGCTTTGCTTCGATGCTCCAAAAACAAACCATTTTGACTCAAGTTAGCGAAATGGAGACAAGATCCTAAAGAGTATTTTTATCTACCCCATATATCTGATCTTTCAAAGAGTTCATGAGCCCGGCCATAAAAAATAGCTCTGCAACAAGAAACAAAGGAGCTATGAGCGCTTGGCCCAAGTTGTCCATGAACGCTGGTTTTTTACCTTCCAGATAATGACCATAAAATTGTAATCCCCAGCCTATAATAAAAAAGATGACAAATGCCCAAACACCTAATGTTGTCGGGCCATCTTGGCTAAACCAATTTGCTATCAATAACAGGATGAGCATAATTGGAGTAAGTGCCAAAGCGAGTTGCCAATTTAGGCGGAAGTAATAAGCTAAGGCAATTATAGTAGCGAAAAAGGCAAGATTTGTTGCAAAAACACCTGGCATAATTATTTTTATAAAACCCAATAAAATCATTACTGATAAAATTATAAGAGGAACTCCCGCCATGTGTGTATAACGAGTCTTGATATTTTGATGATATGCAGCATAAAACTGTGCTTGTTCAATAAACGGTTTCATTTTAAAAATATTCTGATTGGGGTTCTATAAACAACCATAGCACATTCTCTTAAAAAAAACAGTTGGGACTTAGTCTTAAGGATATCCGCATTTAACAGGTATGAGAGTATTTATTTCGGCTCCAAATTACTATCAGTATGCTGAACACCCAGTTCATCTGATTTTTCTGTATCATTTTTTTGGTTTTTCCAAATGGAGACGTTAAGTAAACTTGATGGTTCTTCCTAAAATTTATGAGGCTATTACTATCTTGCCTATCAGATTCTGAGTGGCCTCACTTACACCATTAGCACAGTTTTGAAGTCCATCATAAACAGGACTATGTTCAAACGCACTCTATCACTTTATGAGATAAAAGAGTACGAACATCATTTTCGTCATAAGGGGATGACTGAGCGATTCTAATAGAGTTTAATTGATGCAGCGAAGCCAATTAGCACAGTACAGAACATGCTCTCTATTTATCAAAAGCATATGTTCCTACAAGATAAAGCACATTTCCATTAGTTGATGATCCGGGAATGTATGCCGCTTTCAGGGATAGCTTTTTATAGAAAACGCCTGCCCAGGGGACCGCTCCTGGAAAAGGAATACTATGCAGGATATCAGGGCGTGACGTAATCAACACAGAAAATCCTAGCCCTGCTTTAAAATTTTTAGTCAAATTTGCGACTTTCAAATAGGCATATCCAGCAGTTGGCTCAAGGTTGCGATGGGAGTCGAGGAACGCAAACGCGTACAGTCCGTGCCAATTTCCTTTTTCATCAAAAAAACCTTTGCCAAATCCACCTCCCCAAGCGAGTTCATTGTATTTTTTTTCTCGAATTTGTTTTGCAGAATAAGTAAAACGGTTATGCCATGCATAACCTGAGAGATACAGTTCGGTTTCGCCTTCAGTCCACGTTTGATGCAGATGGCGACAAAAAGGTCTAAAAAAGGGAAGCCAATATTTACATCCTTTTGGTTCTTCAGTTTTAAAAACAGGAAGATCCTTTTTTGTCATATTGTTTTGTGCTGTTGGGATTGCAGGAGAACTTAAGTTTTTTTCGTTGTTGGATAAAGATGAAGAAGTTGCCGCAGGAAATCTACTGCTGTAGCTATTCAAAGAAAACAGTATTAACAGACCAATAATGATCATTCGTAAGGTTATTTTTTTCATTTACTTTAAACCTATGCGGGATCTAGACTATAAAAAATATAGAACTTGTGATCTATTTTCCTATTGTTGATTGGCAGCATTCTTGCTTGTAAATAGAACTATGAAGTTTCAAAATTGTGAGCATATCATGGACTTGTTTCGTAAAAAAGAGATTAGTACATCATTTGAGAGCGAATCTCATCTCGTTAAATGTCTTACCGCTTTTGATCTCACTTTTTTAGGCATTGGAGCTATTATCGGAGCAGGTGTTTTTATTTTGACAGGAGTTGTTGCTGCAATAGATGCGGGGCCTGCTGTTGTCTTTTCCTACGTGTTAGCTGGACTGGCTTGTGTATTCGCTGCGTTATCTTATGCTGAACTAGCTGCATCTATTGGAGGATGCGGAAGTGCTTATGGTTATGCATATGCTGGTTTCGGAGAGTTAATTGCATGGATTGTTGGTTGGGATTTATTGTTGGAATATGCTATTGCTGTTTCTGCAGTATCTGTAGGCTGGAGCAGTTATGCGAATGATTTTCTCAAGGCTATAAAAATAAATATACCAACAGTGCTGGTACATGGTCCTCAGGATGGCGGTGTTTTTAATCTGTTGGCTTGTGTGATTATTGCTTTTTTAACGACATTATTAATTTGGGGCGTCAAATCAAGTTCCCGTGCAAACAATATTATGGTTATGATCAAGCTTGCGGTCGTTTTACTTTTTATTGTTGTTGCCTCCAGGGAGGTTGACCCGTCTAACTGGTCACCATTTTTACCTTTTGGTTGGAGTGGTGTAATTCAAGGAGCTTCATTAATATTTTTTGCTTACATCGGATTTGATGCTGTCTCTACAGCTGCTGAAGAGGCTATCAACCCACAGCGTGATTTACCCATAGGAATAATAGGCTCATTATTTATCTGTACGATAATATATATTATCGTTGCTGGGTTATTGACCGGTATAGCACACTACAGCACTCTGAATGTTGCATCCCCCATCAGTCATGCTTTATTAGTTTTAGGTTATAAAACAATAGCCAGCTTTATCAGTGTTGGAGCAGTAGCAGGATTGACTACTGTAATGCTGGTATTATTTTATGCGTTAACACGCGTTATGTTGGCAATGACACGTGATGGTTTATTACCAAAGGTTTTTTCCAAAACAAATCGGTATACTCGTACACCGATACGAGTTATTTTATTGTGCGGTATTTTAATGGCATCACTGGCTGCCGTCGCTCCAATACATGTTCTGGCTGAACTAGTGAATGTCGGTACTTTATTCGCCTTTTTTATTGTCTGTGCTGGGGTAATTTATTTACATTATAAACAGCCACAGATGGATCGACCGTTTAGGACTCCTGGCATGCCCTATGTACCTATTTTAGGGATGACGAGTTGTTTTTATTTAATGATTCATTTGCCTCTGATTACGCTCCTTCGTTTTATTATTTGGATGGGCATTGGGATGGTGATTTATTTTGTTTTTAGCTATAGGAATAGTGCTTTGGCCAAAAAATAGTCTGGCTTAGGCTTTTTCTGCTTGCTTGCTTATATATGACTTAGTACTAATGCAGCTGAAATTATTGCAGATGCAGGAATTGTAATAAGCCAGGAAAAGAATATTTTCTTGATGACCTGCCAATGCGGTCCAGCAATTCCATTAATCAAACCAACCCCAGTAATTGCACCCGTAACAGTATGGGTGGTTGAGATAGGAATACCACATTGAGTTGCTATAAAAAGCGAAACGGCAGCGCCCGTTTCTGCAGCTGACCCCTTCATTGGGTCGAGTTTCGTTATTTTAGTCCCCATAGTATGGACGATCCGCCATCCTCCTGCCAGGGTTCCAAGACTTATTGCTGCTTGGCATGAAATAACCACCCAAAATGGAACATAAAAAGGGCCTTCTATCCATGCAGCGGAAAACAATATTATAGAAACAATACCCATTGTTTTTTGTCCATCATTACTGCCATGGGTTAAGCTAAGCAATGCTGATGAACACAATTGGAAAATTTTAAATAGCTTGAACTCAGTTTTTCTTCCGTTGTGTAAAAATTTATTAAAAAAATAAATAATAAGCAGCGCAATGAGCAATCCAAGAGCTGGCGATATAAATATTCCTCCAATCACTTTGACAAAACCTGGAATTTTAAGCGATAAAAAGCCACCTTTGGCGATTGCAGCACCTGCTAATCCACCAATCAGTGCATGTGACGAACTGGATGGAAGCCCGTAATACCAGGTAGCAAGATTCCAAAATATAGCGCCAATCAATGCGGCTAAAATAAAATGCGTATCGACAATATCTGAATCAATCAGGCCGCTACCAATGGTGTGTGCAACAGTGAGATTGAATACTAAGAAAGAGATGAAATTGAAAAAAGCCGCCCACACTACTGCTTGTTTTGGGGTTAAAACCTTAGTAGTGACAATAGTGGCTATTGAATTGGCTGCATCATGAAAACCGTTAATAAAGTCAAAGATATAGGCAACTAAGATAACAAAAAGTGTAAACGAAATGGCTGAGTCCATACCAATAGTTCCTTGTGCCATGATTTTATAGTCTGCACAAAGCGTAGCGAACTCAGGAGGGTTACCTCAACTTTGGATTCCGCTTTGTTTCATTAGACTACTATACATAATAACTACTTTTAGTCATTAATTTAGATACAACACGCATTAATTGTTTCACAAGATAAGGTAGTTCTATAGCTCCAGCATTCAAAGCTGCAGTTGCATGTTGTTCTTCATCTTCTTTCATTTTAATAAGAATTGCATGTGATTTTTGATCTTTTGCTGGTAATTTTTTTAAATGGCGATGCAAATGGTGCGCGACTTGTCGTTCAGTTTCTGCAACAAATCCCAAGCTGACTTTGTCACCGGCCAAACCAGCGAGTGCTCCTAATATAATCGACCCGCCATACCATAAAGGATTCAATATGCTGGGCTTTGAACCCAGTTCCGCCAAGCGCCTTTCACACCAAGCTAAATGATCGGTCTCTTCAGCCGCAGCATCACTCATTTGTTTTTTTATATGAGTCAACTCTGCCGTTAAAGCCTGACCTTGGTAAAGTGCTTGGGCACAGACCTCTCCTGCATGATTGACACGCATGAGTCCGGCCGCATGTTTTTTTTCTTTTGTAGACAGTTCTGTATCTGCGAGTGATTCTGCAGGGGATGGGCGAGCACTCGTACGCTGCGCAGGGGGGAATAAGGTGCGCAAGGCATTATCTACTTCGAAGATAAGTGAATCAAGGATGTTCATATAAGGGGCGGTTTTATGTGAAAATTATTTTGTCTATGGTAGCTTGATTATCATTAGGTTTGAAGTCATCACCTGTTTTTTCTTTAGTGCTTGAACGACGTTTTTCTAAAGGAGAGTCGAATATATAACTTTCTCCTTCAATGGAAGGAACCTCGGTTGTAAATCGATTATCAAGGCCATAAATACTGGAGCGTCCTAAATGGTTGCTTACATTGCTTCCTGTTAGGGTTTGTTGGGGTATTTCATTCATATCTTCCGAGGGGGAGGTTTCCGGATAAATTGTTTTTCTGCCCAGCAGATGCAGGATTCCTAAAAATAATGCTCCTGTAGCAAAAGACAGCATTGCTCCTGTAGCAGCTGGAAGCGAGAAACTCACTAAAGAAAATAGCTGAACAAAAGGATAGGCCAAAGTGCTAAGCAAAGAGAGTGCCCCAGGCCCCATAGAAGGCATTAGCGCTGCAAAAATTGGCGGCGCAAAGAACGCAAGAGCAGCAATTGCGGCCCCAATAATGCATACAGAGGCTAAAGCACTAAGATATCCTAAAGCAGGATGAACTTTCCGGGCAGCTTTATAACTGACTAGCGGTGACGTAACGGTTCGAAGCAGATAATAGGCGCCTTTAAAGAGGCCTTGCAATCCTTCGGTCGAAAGTAACAAAAGAGTACGTATGCTTTGAGTTATTCCATGAGTAGGTGCCCAAGAGAGCACTTTATTTTTAAAAAAGGAGCATGTTTCACTAAGAAAATTAAGCGGGAACTCAGTGATTAGTGACAGCAAATTGGTTAATGGAGCAGTAATAAATTTCAGGGTTAGGAAATAGGCTATTTTAGAAGCGTTTGGTTTCGAAGGCCACCCAAAAAAGTAATGTCCAAAATGATATGTATCCTTTTCATCTTCTTGAGCAAGAGACAAAAAGGTATCGTGCCAAGCCTTTTTCAAAAAGGAAAAAAAGGAAATTTTTATTAAATTAGGTGCATTTTCTTTAAGTATTTGTGCTGATTTTGCTACTGGATTTATTAACGCATCTAAAAGTTGTTCAGGACTCGGATTAATATCTTTCTTGAGAAAAGACGCCAAGGTTTTGATGATACTCCTAGTATGGTAGGCATAAGTAATATCATCAAAAAATGATTGAGTGCCAAATGCGTGATATGTTGCAGACTCAATTTGCTCACAATCTAAATGTTTTAAATTAATTGTTTGATTTGAGTTTGGATTTAGAGCATACAATGCATTGCGTATCTTGTTTATTAAGGAGTTTTTGGTACGGGGAAGCGAGAAAAAGCGTTCGGGATTACTGTATTTTGAGTCATAGACATGCGGTTGCTTTCCAGGTGGAAGATGCATGGTGACAATATGGTCATTAGAGACCCCTTGACCTACGACTCCAAGGACAACATGCATTTGAGATAAATCTATTCTTTCTTTAAGATCTTCAAAAAAAGTTTTAAATGACTCAACATGTATAGGGGTACGCACAATAACTACATTTTTATGTCTTTCCAAGACATAGCTTATTTTTGAAGCACAAATAGGCTCAAGCGATTTTTTATTTTCCCGAAATAAGCAGGGAAAGGTTAAGTCATTAGTTGGAAGATAGCCTGGCATATTACTCTTAATTTAGTTTGTATTTTTATATGAAAATTGAGATTTTTAAGTGCATTGATGCTCGATATTATATATATTGATCAATATTAAATCAATATTAAGAAGGTATATGTAGGGTCAAATTTTAATCAAGCTTGGATATAGAAAGAATAACAGGAAATTCAGACTCGGCTGAAATTTACTCTGTGGGGATCGCTCATATTTTATATGCAGAATCCAGCTTCGGTTTTCAGCAAGGTCGTATATAAATAACTGGGAAAAGAGCAGTTTTATCTCCAAGAAATGGAGGTGTTAACCGTATATATTGACGTTGAATTCATTGGCTTATTGTTGAAGCCAATTCTGCAACGCAACTACGGTTTCTTGATGAACCTGGAGAAGTTGATGGTAAAGTGCCGTAGGGTATCGTTCTGGATTATTTTGAAAATGTTTTTCTAATGCTTCACAAGCCTGGCGCATGCGAAGAGTTCCGCAATAAAGCGCGCTGCTTTTCATTTTATGTGTTAGCTTATGGATTTCAATCAGATCTTGTTTTTCCCATGCCTGAGCAGTTTTTATTAAATCTTTAGTATTTTCTTCAATAAAGAGATGCAGCATTTTTTTAAGTGTTTTTTCCGATCCCAGATTATTGATTCCATGAGTACTGTCGAATAATGGATATTCATTAAATGGGAGTGGTGACTCAACCTTTGCGGCAGGTACATCGTGGATTTGTAGTTTAGCGGTGCTGTAACGAGCCAGCAATGCCTGTAGCATAGTGCTACGAAGAGGTTTGGTGAGTATTTGATTTATACCAGCCTCTACACATTCACGTTCAACATCAGGTACTGCATGGGCTGTTAAGCAAATGATGGGGGTGGGTGCGAGATTCTTGCTTTGTTCATAATGACGGAATTGTTTTGCTAATTGTATCCCTGTGGTATCAGGTAGACCAATATCGCTCAAGACCCAATCGAAGGTATGCGATTGAAACAATTCCAGTGCTCGAGTACCTGTTGCGGCGGATAAAAATCGGATGCCCAGTTGTTGTAAAAGATTTTCAATCATCTTTAAGGCGATTGCATTATCTTCAATAAGGAGCACAAGAGGTGAATCATTTGTTTTTTCTAAGATCAGTGTCTCAGGAGGGAGAGATGTTGATGCTTGGTGGTCTACAGGTTTTTCTCCACAAACAACCGGAATGGTTAGCGTAAATGTAGTCCCTGCATGTATTGTAGAGTCAACGCGTATCTTTCCCTTCAAAACTTGGGTATAACGCTTCACAATATGCAATCCCACACCATGACCTGTATAAATCCCTTGATGTGAAGGGGTTGCCCGGTAAAAGCGTTTGAAGATTTTGTCTTTATCCTTAGGTTTAATTCCAGGACCGCTATCTTTGACAAAAAACTCCAGAAACATTTTTTCATGGTGATCCGCTTTGGGCCTAACTCCAATTTCAATAAATCCTTTTTCGGTAAATTTAACGGCATTACCTAAAAGGTTTAATAAAATTCTATGAAGTTTTACGATATCTGTAGTTATCCATTCAGGGGTATTGCCGTCAATACTGATGAATAAATCCAATTTTTTCAAAGCGATGGTAGGAAGCTCCAGATCGGCAATACTGCGAATCAAATCATGGACATTACCGACTGTTTCATTGAAAATATTTTCTTGTTGACTTCCGGCAGCAATAATATCGAGCACCCCGTTAAGCAATGCCAAGAGTTGCTCCCCGCTTATATTGATCATATGAGCGTATTCTTTTTCCTGGCTATTTTGAACTTCTCGTTCGAGGATGCTGGACATGCCGATAATCCCACTTAAAGGGGTACGAATGTCATGGCTCATATTACGGATGAATTCATCTTTGGCGCGGTTCGCTGCCTCTGCTTTTTCTTTCGCTTCTTTGAGTTCGGATTCAACATTTTTTAGATAAGTAATATTAATGGTATTACCAAGAATACCAATAACTTTCCCTGATTTATCCAACAAAGGTCTTTTAGTTGATAGCAAAACCACTTCCTCTCCTGATGGCAAAAGAGTTATTTCCTCGCGTGATAATTCAACGTTCTTTTCAATCACTTCAAGGTCATTAGCTCGATATACATCAGCCGTTTTCTTACCAAATAGTTCATAATCTGTTTTACCAAGAACTTCGCTTTCATCACATTTATTAATAAATTTCATATGATGAAGACTTTGAACACATCGTTGATTAATTCCGGACCAAATACCCTTTAGATCCTTCCAATAGACATCTCCAGGCAAGACATCAAGCAGATTTTTTAATTGGGCATATTGGTCTTCCAGCTGATTTATTTTATTTTGTAATGTATTAATTGTTTTTTCTAAATCGGCTATCAAATTCGCTGTGTTGGAAGTTTCATTTTTTGCCATTTTTTTCCATAATAAATTAAAATTCTTGATTTAGAGTATGCTGTGAAAGCCTAAATCTAATGAACATGAATTATCCTGTATTTTAAGGCCTGGTCAATTGTGTCCATAGGCATAAAAACTAAAGAAAAGCCCCTTTTATTTTTAAGCATAGCATAGGGTCTGTTCACATTTCGCTAAATTGAGCTCAAATGGTCAGATTTTCGGACGCTTAAGCCTGACATATATGAAGTATATGAGGTCGAAACATAAAATGTCAGGCCAAAGACCAAGATTAGAGTTACCTTAGACAGATATATGTGATTTTTATTGAATTAGTTGTACTTATAATTGATGTCATGTTTTATTTGCATTCTGTTATAATGTGTGAAATTGAGTATTTGATAATACCATGTTAACTCCTGATGGACATTGCGCTAAAAAAATCGAAAAAGTGATGCTGTTAGCATTATGGGCCAATACTCTAAGGGATGAAATTCAAGCACAAGGCTTAGCTGAAACAAAGAAATTGATATTTGCAGGCCTTGGAAAACCAACTTATCCTATTAATTCAAATACTATTGCTTCGTATCTTTCATATTGGCAAAAATTAGATGATCTAACCAAAAAATGGAAAGTAGATCCACATCAGGTTGAAGAGGATATTGCCATTGATTATGGAGATCCTCGCGGTGACTATGCGCCACGAGCATTAATGGCTGACATGATGTCACGATGGTATGAGACAGAAATTAAAGCAGAAAACATATTGTTTACTGTGGGTGGTATTGGCGCTTTGCGCGTATTATTTGAAACCTTTAACACTCATTTTGAAGAGGTGCCAGGATATCGAGTCATTACCCCTTTTCCTTATTACAGTGCCTATTCCAACAATTCGTTACATTGTTTACATCCGATCTATGTGATGGACAAACCTGGATACAAACTCACGGCGCAAGCAACGGAAGAGAGTATTAAAGAGGCTTATACTTTAGCTGAGGTGGATCATGGTTGGCCCAAAGCCATATTAATTTGTAATCCATCAAATCCGTTGGGAAATATTATTGATGAAGAAGAGTTAATAAAAATTGCTGATGTTTTGCGCCAATACCCTAACTTGTATATCATTTTTGATGAAGCTTATACCGAAATGAGTTTTTCAGATACGCCTTCTTTTTTAAAAATTGCTCCTGATCTAAAAGAGCGAGTAATAGTCTTACGCTCAGCAACCAAAGCTTTATCTGCAGCAGGGGAGCGAATGGCCGTGCTTTTAGTATTTGAATCAAGTTTGATGAATGAAATGCTCAATAAAAATATAAGCTATTTCATTCATGCACCGCGCTCAGCGCAAGCTGCTTATGCACAAACCATGGCGAATTTTGGTGTCGAAGAAAAAAATAATATAGCAACCTTCTATGAGAAAAAAGTAGGGTATGTTGTCGCACGCTTAAAACATATGGGTGCTGCAATGCCAGATCCTTTATACACTGTAGAAGCTACTTTTTATGTGCTTGCAGATTTTAGTGATATGTTCGGTTTACCTCTACCTAAAGATGCGGCGCGAGTTTTGCAGAAAACTGGCTTTGTGGAAACGGACGAAGATCTTGCATATTATTTATTGTTTGAAGATAACTTGATGGTTACACCTTTATCATATTTTGGTTTGTCAAAATATGATGGTTTTATGCGTATTACCTGTAGTGGCCGAGAAAATGAGCTATGCGAACTCATGGACAGGCTTGAAAGACGGTTGTTTGAGTCAAGAAAAAATATAAAAAACTTTTTCCTGGAGCGAATTAATCAAAGTCTCCCGGAGTTAAAAAAAATAGATGTTCATATGTTTGAACTTATCTGTCAAAAACTTCAAGCAGGAAATAAGGAAGAAGATACCTGTCTGAATTTAAAGTCAAAAAACCAATCGTTAAGAAAAATCAATGATACGATCGTCGATTTTTTTGCAATCATGAAATCATAAGAGATCTAGTTTGGGGGCTGAAGTGGAAAACATGGCGAGGTTGTGGGTCACTTTGACCCACAACCTCCTCGCTAGGCTGCAAAGTCCAGCCTAGCGAGGAGGTTAACCCTGAATGAATTGCTTGATCGTAAGCGTTAACCGATTAACTAATTCATCAATCTCCTCTTCATTAATGATGAGTGGCGGTAACAGTCTCACCACCGTATCTGCAGTAACGTTAAAGAGTACGCCGTTAGCAAGTCCCAGCAAGCGAGCATCATTAGCTGGTCGATCCAATTCAATACCAATCATATAACCCTTGCCACGAATTCCTTTTACACCAGGATGCTCCCCAAGATTTTTGATTAATTTCTCCATCAATAGACCACTGTTTTTTGTGACTTTTTCACAAATTTTGTCGCGCTCTATGACTTCCAATACAGTTAGAGCTGTGGCACAAGCCAGAGGATTGCCACCAAAAGTTGATCCATGATTTCCAGGTTTAAATAAATCTTTCGCTCGTTTACTCATCAGGCAAGCGCCTATCGGAACGCCATTACCCAAACCTTTAGCTGTAGTAAGGACATCAGGCTGAATGTCATAGTGCATATAGGTAAATAGTTTTCCGGTACGGCCGTTTCCAGTTTGGATTTCATCCAGAATAAGCATCCAGTCATGTTGTTCACAGAGCTTCACCAGCGAACGAAGATAACTTTCTTCTGCCGCATGAATTCCTCCTTCTCCCTGAATTGGCTCAAGCATTACCGCAACAACATCTTCTCTATTTGCTGCAATAGTATGAATGGCATCCAAATCATTAAAAGGAGCGCGAATGAAGCCTGGCACCAAGGGTTCATATCCTGCTTGTACTTTTCGACTTCCTGATGCAGTTAAGGTTGCCATAGTCCGACCATGAAAGGCTCTTTCCATAACAATAATTGAAGGAGTTTCAATTCCTTTTTTATGGCCAAAAAGACGGGTCAATTTAATCGCTGCTTCATTGGCTTCAGCACCTGAGTTAGCAAAAAAAGCCTGCTCCATACCCGTCATGGCTGTCAGCTTTTCAGCGAGTAATTCTTGTTGTTTGATATGAAAGGTATTTGATGTATGGATTAGCTTGGCTGCTTGTTGTTGTATGGTTTTTGTCACATCCGGATGAGCATGTCCTAATCCGCACACTGCTATCCCGCTTAAACCATCAAGATAGGCCTTGCCTTGCCCGTCATACAACCAAACTCCTTCTCCATGGGTAAAAGTTATTGGCATAGGATTGTAACTAGTAATTAAAGCCATAATGTTTTCCTTGTAACTGAAGGATCTCCACCCAAAAATATCTCTCCTTATTCGTGGAGAGATAGGGGTGGCCACATTATAGCCATAACTTTCTTTGCTACGCTATACGAACGGAGAAATCCTCAGTAAAAAAGAATTATTTTATTGCATATTACTGGTTGCAAAATCCCAATTTACCAATTTCCAAAATGCAGAGATATAGTCCGGACGTGCATTTCGATAATCAATATAATAAGCGTGCTCCCATACATCACAAGTCAAGAGTGCGTTTAAACCTTCAGTCATTGGAGTACCTGCATTGCTGGTGCTGATTATTTTTAAAGCACCTGCATTATCCTGAACAAGCCAAGCCCAGCCTGAGCCAAAAGTGGCTATTGCAGTTTGGGTAAATTGTTCTTTAAATTCGCTAAATGAACCAAAATGTTTGTTAATTGCGTCAGCTAATTTGCCTTTTGGCTCGCCGCCACCATTAGGACTAAGGCAGTGCCAGTAAAAAGTATGATTCCAAACTTGGGCGGCATTATTAAACATCCCACCTTTTGATTTTTTAATGATCTCTTCCAGCTCCATGGATTCAAATTCGGTTCCAGGAATTAATTTATTTAAATTGTTTACGTAGGTCTGATGATGCTTGCCATAATGATATTCTAGTGTTTCACTGGAAATGTGAGGCTCTAATGCATTCTTGGCATATGGTAACTCAGGCAATGTAAATGTCATCCTAATCTCCTAATTATTTTATTTTGTGCGGTAAGTTTAGCAGGAAGGACATGATATTCAATGACGATTAATCATAATCCTCATACTGAAGACAGTTTTGCTAATAGAATAGGGGATCATTGCAATAAAAAATGCATGCTTGTACGGAGAAGAACTATTATTTTAACTGTTTTTTTGATTACTATTAGATCAAATGGGGCATTAGTTGGCTTTTAGACTAAGATCTGCTAATCTATTATGCAAAAATTTATTGGTTGCGGGCTTTACAGGTTTTCGCGATAATGGGGTAATTAATTTATTACTTAGGGTGTGTGAGTGGATACTTTAGAAAAAATTAAAAAGCAAATAGCAGAAAGTGCCATTCTGCTTTATATGAAAGGCACGCCGAAGATGCCGCAATGCGGATTTTCTGCGCGCGCAGTGCAATGCATAGAGTCTTGTGGCGTAGATTTTGCCTATGTAGATGTTCTTGCTAATCCTGAGATTCGCCAAACATTGCCACAGTATTCTGATTGGCCTACTTTCCCGCAACTTTATGTGAAGGGCGAGTTAATCGGTGGATCTGATATCATTGCGGAATTATTCCAGCAAGGTGAATTAGAAACCATGCTGCGTGATGCGATTGCCGCATAATATATCGAGTAACCATAATAATAACTATAATGATGGAGATCATAGAATGAGTGTATTAGTGGGACGAAAAGCCCCTGATTTTACCGTTGCGGCTGTTATGCCAAATGGTGAGATTATGGATAAGTTTAATTTACACGAGCATATAAAAGGTAAGTATGGCCTCGTATTTTTTTATCCTCTAGATTTTACATTTGTATGTCCTTCTGAGTTGATTGCTTTAGATCATCGGATTGATGAATTCAAAAGTCGTAACGTTGAAGTGGTCACTGTTTCTATTGATTCACACTTTACTCACAATGCATACAGAAATACTCCAATTAATAAGGGCGGCATTGGTTCTGTTCGATATACTATGGCTGCAGATATGACGCATAGCATCTGTCAATCTTATGGAGTTGAGCATCCAGCTGCAGGTGTTGCATTCCGTGGAGCATTCATTATTGATACCAATGGAGTAGTTCGTTCACAAATCGTTAATGATCTGCCTATTGGTCGTAACATGGACGAAATTTTAAGAATTATTGATGCTGTTCAGCATTTTGAAGAAAATGGTGAAGTTTGTCCTGCGGGTTGGCAAAAAGGGAAGGCGGGAATGAAAGCATCTACAGAAGGTGTTGCTGCTTACCTAACAGAACATTCTGACGCATTATAATATTTAACCCGGGCATCGCGAAGCGTAGTCCGGGAAATCTTTCTTTTTTTATCTGAATTACTCTTGCATCTAAATGATTCTGGTCTTCGCAAGACGTATCAAATATAATCCTTCCTTGCCAGGGGTGAGCTCCTCTCTCCGCGATATGCAAGCTAAGCATTTTGCTGTATGCTTTTCCACAAGTTGGCCATGTGGCAAAATAAATCGGCTGTTTTTTCTGCGTCATAAATGGCTGAATGTGCTTCCTGAGCGTTAAAAGGAATTCCTGCTGCTTGTGTTGCTTTGGCTAATACAGTTTGTCCATAAATAAATCCACCTAAGGTAGCTGTATCAAAGCAGGTAAAGGCGTGAAATGGCGATTTTAACCCGGTTCTTTTTATGGCCTCCTTGATAAACAATAAATCAAACCATGCATTATGGCCAACTAAAACAGCGCGCTGGCATTGAGTTTTTTTTAGTGCGGCAAAAATGGGACGAAACAAATTTTCTAAAGCAATTTTTTCATCTATAGCAAAGCGTAGTGGCTGGTAAGGATCAATTTGATTGAACTCAAGAGATTTTTGGTCCAGCTCTGCTCCAGGAAAGGGTAAAATATGTTCAAAATGACTTTCTCCTCGGTAAAGATCACCTTGTCCATCCATAAAAATTAATACAATACACATTTCCAACAATGCATTTTTATAAGGATCAATACCAGCAGTTTCCACATCAACTACTACGGGCAAAAAACCACGAAATCGCTCTTTTAAATTCATATAAAATAAATTATCGGGTGGATTCATGAATGCTCCATTGAATAATTTCACCCGCAGCGATTGGTACCACTTTATGGGGACCTAATGGCAGATAATCAGGTATCGTTTGTGGGGATTTAATTAATTCAATGAGTTGTTGATTGATGGGGAGTTGATAAAAGTCCGCACCAAAACGACTGAGAAAATGGTTGAGTTGTTTTAATTGATTCAACTCATCAAATATTTGTGTATATAAAGCGAGGGCGAATGGAGCAGAATAAATTCCTGCACAGCCACAGGCATTTTCTTTTGTGCTTACGATATGAGGCGCGCTATCTGTCCCGGCAAAAAACTTTGGGTTGCCACTGCACGCAGCATTTTGTAATGCTTTCTGATCTTTTTCATGCTTTAAAATAGGAAGGCAATAATAATGAGGCCTGATTCCTCCAACGAGCAATTTATTTCGATTATATAATAGATGATGGGGGGTAATCGTTGCAGCAACCGTTGCAGGGGCCTCTGTAACATATTCGACCGCTGCTTGTGTCGATATATGCTCAAGGACTATTCTTAGTTTGGGAAAATTTTTAACGATCGGTTTTAAATACTCATCAATAAATAAGGATTCGCGTTCAAAAATATCACTATGAGTGACTTCTCCATGAATTTGGAGTACCAGGTTATTATTTTGTAATACTTCAAAAAGAGGATAAAGATCTTTTAGTGATTTTGCTCCTGCTTCAGAGTTGGTTGTTGCACCGGCTGGATAAAGTTTTGCGCCGAGAATATAAGAAGTATTTGCTGCCTGATGTAATTCTTCGGCGCTTACTGAATCATTTAGGTAAAAAGTCATATAGGGTTCAAAAGTAGTACCTTTAGGCAGTGCAGTTAAAATCCTACTTCTATACTCATCAATGGATGCCAACGATGTTAGTGCTGGCTTGAGGTTCGGCATGACCAACGCGCGAGCAAAATGTTGCGCGCTGTCTGCTACCGTATGGTGTAACATTTCATTATCCCTAAGATGGATATGCCAATCGTCAGGGCGATTAATCATTAGCGTTTGCATAATAAAGATTCCTGCGTTTTTGCCGATAGCTAAGAATAACATGAAATAAGTCGCAGGAATGAATAAAAGATGGCATTTGTGGACCAGAAAGGACAATTTATAGCATGTATTGCCTTAAGTGCAGTACTTACAATGGACACCGGGTACGCAATGACCCAAGTTCATTTTGCAAATCCTTTAGGTGCAAAGGGATGGCGCGTGAGCCGTAACCAAATTCGTTGCGGATTGTCACTTACGATTCCCAACTATGGTATTGCTTATTTTGAACAATATGCAGCAAAACCACCTCATTTTATTTTACGTACATGGGATGAGGTGCAACGATTTTTACCTGCAAAAATTATTGTAACAACTCCAAACTGGAAAACAGAAAAGCCACCTATTTTAGTTGGGAGGCTGATGGTTAAGCCAGGGGAGTATGGAATTTATCTAAGACGAGATGGTGCTTTAAAATTACTCGCTTTTCTAGCTCAAGGCTACGAACCAAATTTTACTTATCGTGCGGAAACAGGGTTTAACACGATGGTTACATTGTCGCCAGTCGGCTTTCAAAAACCATATTCTCGCTATCAAGAATGTATTGGAAATTTATTACCATTTGGTTATCAACAAGTTAGAGAAAGTATATTTCATTATAAAGAAGATAGCGGAGAGTTGACTGATGAAGATAAAGAGCAATTACGGCGTATTGCACGATATGTAGAGGCCGATGCGCAAATAAAAGAAATACGAGTTATTGGTTATGCTGATGCAAATGGTCGTAAAGGGTACAACAATGCGATATCTGAAGAAAGAGCACGAACTGTTGAAAAATATTTACTTAAACTTGGCGTACCTACAGAACAACTTTCAGTAACTTGGGTCGGTGAACTCTATCCTGTTGCGAGAAACGATACCGATGCAGGTCGAGCTGCAAATCGAAGAGTTGTGATTACTTTAATAAAAAAATGAGGACAATTAAGGTATCAAGGAATGCGATGCATGACTCATTGAATCTTAAAGGTTGCATGTTTTAATAGATATTTTATAGTACTTGTCAAGCATATGATGCTTGCTCTCCTTAAGGAGTAGTGCAAACAAGTCGTTTTTTAACCATAAATAAAAAGAAATATCATGCTGAGCAAAAAAAGAATTCTATGGATAAAAAATGCATATCTACTTGAAAAATATTAATTTTTTTTAATAAAATTCCTTGACTTATTCTATTCCACTGCTAATACTCACACTGTTGCATGCATCGACCTGAAGCGACGAAGGCATGCTAATGACAACTCCTAGTAGAGAGTTATCAATTAAAGAAAAACCAATAATAATAATTTATGCGGAGACATAAGCATGTTAAGTTTAAAGAAAACCACTATAGCAATTTTAGCTTTAGGCAGCAGTGCAGTATTCGCTGGCACTATGGGCCCAGTTTGCACTCCCGGTAACGTCACTGTTCCTTGCCCAGCTACCGGATGGGATATCGGCGGACAAGCATTAATTTTACAAACCATGACCGATAACGATGTATCATTAAATATCGCCAGCACTCCAACAGGTGTTGCGATTAACACTGAGCTGGATGCGCAATGGAACTGGGGATTCCAGATTGAAGGTTCTTACCATTTCAATACTGGAAACGACATTACTTTGACTTGGTATCATTTGGATACAAGTTGGAACAATCATGAATCCTTCCTTAATGCTCCAAACGGATTGGTTGATACTGAAGAAGTGTTGGTTGGCTTTGGCCACAAGAACAGATGGGATGCAGTGAACGGTGAGTTCGGTCAATTTGTTGATTTCAGCGCGAACAAGAAAATCCGTTTCCATGGTGGTTTCCAATTTGCGAGCATCAAGAGAAGCGTTCATGCGTTTGCAACAGATTTTGATGCCGGTATCCCTGACTATACCGTTGGATTCAATGGCGATACTCAATATAATGGATTTGGTCCACGTACTGGTATTGACATGAACTACGTATTTGGCAACGGGTTCGGAATTTATGCTAAAGCAGCTGCTGCAGTATTAGTTGGTTCGCAAAAGCATGGCTACAATGTTGGTTTCGTTGATGCAGATGGTTCTGTTCCTTTACTTCCTGTTGTGTACACAGCTGATGTAAGCGGCACCAGAACATCAATCGTTCCAGAATTAGAAGCCAAGCTAGGTGCTAGCTATGCATATCCAATGGCGCAAGGCAACTTGATTCTAGATGCTGGATACATGTGGTTTGACTACATCCATGCGTTAAACACAACTGTATTACCAGTTACTTCAACTGACTTCGCTGCTGCTGGTCCTTATTTCGGCCTGAAGTATATAGGAAACATTTAATTCGCTATCATTTTAAAAATTTAATTAACACTGTTGACTTTATAAGGGTCAGGTAAGATAATTGAGCAAGGTACGCTCTCGGTATAGAGCGAAAATGCGTACCGTTGCTCAATTTAAAATTGGTAACGAACGGAAATAATAATAAAAAGTGGAGATAAGCATGTTAAATTTGAAAAAAACAGCGTTAGCTGTTCTTGCTTTAGGTAGCAGTGCAGTATTCGCTGGTACCATGGGTCCAGTTTGCACCCCAGGTAACGTCACTGTTCCTTGCCCAGCTACTGGATGGAACATCGGCGGACAAGCATTAATTTTACAAACCATGACCGATAACGATATTTCATTGAATATCGCTTCTACTCCAACAGGTGTTGCTATTAACACTGATCTGGATGCGCAATGGAACTGGGGATTCCAGATTGAAGGTTCTTACCATTTCAACACTGGTAACGACATCACTCTGACTTGGTATCACTTGGATACTGGTTGGAACAATACTGAATTTGCTCCTGCTTTTGATCCAGATACATTAGTTGGTTTTGGCCACAAGAACAGATGGGATGCAGTAAACGGTGAGTTCGGTCAATTTGTTGATTTCAGCGCGAACAAGAAAATCCGTTTCCATGGCGGTTGGCAATTTGCTAGCATCAAGAGAAGCGTTCATGCGTTTGCAACAGATTTTGATAACGGTGTTCCAGACTATACAGTTGGATTCAATGGCAGCACTCAGTACAACGGATTTGGTCCACGTACTGGTATTGACATGAACTACGTATTTGGCAACGGTTTCGGAATTTATGCTAAAGCAGCTGCTGCAGTATTAGTTGGTTCGCAAAAGCATAACTACAACGTTGGCTTCGTTGATGCAGATGGTTCTGTTCCTTTACTTCCTGTTGTGTTCACAGCTGATGTAAGCGGCACCAGAACATCAATCGTTCCAGAATTAGAAGCCAAGTTAGGTGCTAGCTATACTTACGCAATGGCACAAGGCGATTTAACTCTGGATGCTGGATACATGTGGTTTGACTACATCCATGCGTTAAACACAACTGTATTGCCAGTTACTTCAACTGACTTCGCTGCTGCTGGTCCTTACTTCGGCCTGAAGTATGTAGGAAATGTTTAATTTCTTAATAGATTAAGATTTTATAAAGCCCATCTTCATGATGGGCTTTTTTTTTCTAATGGAGTATTCATGTTTAAGAAAGCAACTATAGCTGGATTGGGATTGGCAGCAAGTGTAGCTACTGCCGGAAGTATGGGCCCAGTTTGCACCCCAGGTAATGTCACAGTTCCATGTGTGACGAATTTCTGGGACTTCGGTGCGCAAGCACTGTATTTAAGATCGATTTATGGTGCTGAGAAAGCATTTCAACCTGGAACAGTACCTTTAAATAAAGAATTAAAAAATGAATTGGACTGGGGCTATCTTTTAGAAGGCTCTTACCATTTTGGTACAGGAAACGATATTACTGTCAACTGGATGCATTACAGTACATCTGCAGGGCCAACAGAGCTTTTCGGTTTTTTAACCATTCCGGCAGTAGATATTCCAGAAATACCCGCGCCATTTGAATTCATTAATCGCAATAGAATTGATCAAGTTAATGTAGTGATGGGGCAACATACTGATTTCAGCATAAGAAAAAAAATACGTTTCTATGCTGGTGTGCAATATGCAAATATACAATCAACAGGTAACAATTATTATATAACCTCAATAATTCCTTCACTTGCGAGCAATCCATTTAGCAAGTTTGACAATACTGATTATAAAGGCATTGGTCCTGTAGCGGGAATTAATTATGCCTACAAAATGACCGACTCATTTAGCATTACCGCAAATGGAGGCGGTTCTATTCTCTATGGAACAAACCGATATCATGCGGGTTTTGTCGCCTCTCCTGTTCATGCTATTGTTGAGCAAGTATCCTTACGAAAAAATGGTATAGTTCCGAGCCTGGAAGCAAAACTTGGAGTTAATTATTCTCATGCAACGCCTGTAGGCATTGCTAATATTCAGGCAGGTTATCAAGTCGTCAATTATTTCCATGTGCTGCAAGAGCAGACTCTTCCTAACTTATTTGGTTCTGTCCGCCCAGTTGATTACGGAGTTTATGGCCCATACTTCGGCCTTAAGTTGATCGGTAGCGCCTAATCAAATCATCATAGCTGTATTCGTTAAAGCCCATACTTCCATATGGGCTTTTTTTATACAAATAATAGTTACAAAATTTAAGCAAAAAATGTAAAAAAGAGGCTAGCCACTCCTTGTTTCCCAAGCTATAATTTTCTGCCATTCCGATGTGGAAGTAAAAATAATGAACAGGAGTACCGCATGCAGTATAAAAAAATAATATTGGCCCTAGTCTGTTTGTCAACGCCACTCTATGCGGAACATGATCAACAGTTGCAACGTCAAATAGCGCGTCTACAGAAACAAGCACAACAATTACAAGCACAATTAGACTCATTACAAAAGGAACTGGTTTCTCATAAAGTGAAACATGTGGATAAGCCGAGCAAAAAGGAAGCAAAAAAACAGGAGCCCAAAGATCGTGTAAAACATGGGAAAAAGCACGAGCATGACCAGGTAGCACAAGGCAACATGGTCAAATATCACTCATCAACGCTTTCGGTGCATACACCCGAAGAACATCCAGAATCAGTAGGATTCTATCCAACTGCTTTAGTTGCTGAAGGTCGAGTGGTTACCTACATTGCAGGAACACCGGTGATTGCTTCCCCATATTTAGGGGATAGGCCTGCGTTTGATGGGTCAGATTATATTGTTAATATCTCGAGTATTAATCGGGACATCCGTTTGTTGCAACAACGCCGAAGATTATATAGAGCATATCGGAATATGGGCTACCCCATACCTGAAAGACCAATCATTGCACTTAGTGGTAAAGCCGAGCCCGTAGGCATGCTCAATAGTGATTATGTTGGCGGTACAAATGTTGACTTAACTCTTGGCTCAAGTGAGCTCAATGTTGCTGCAGCGCTAAACCAAAATGTTGAAGCCTATATAGCAATCGCTTATGATGCAAGCCCACCAGAGGTAGGTCCAAGGATTAATAATTCAGCATTTAACCTCAATATGGGCTTTGTGAATATTGGTAATCTGGACAAAACACCTTTTTATTTTACTGCGGGCCAGGTATACGTACCCTTTGGTCGTTATTCCAGTTCGATGATCAGTTCTCCATTAACGTTAGATATGTCTCGCACTAAAACAAGGCCCTTTATAATAGGCTATAAGTCCCAAGAAGATACTGGCCCATTTGTTTCAACATATATTTATCGAAGTGATACCACACTGGGGAGAGCTGGGGTTGGCGGTGTGAATGGTGGGTATGTCTTTGCATTGGACAAAATGAGTGGTGAAATAGGCGCAAGTTACATAAGTTCGATTAATGATGCAGCTGGAATGCAAAATACTGCCGCAAATCCTGGAACTTTTGGCGGTTTTGGCTCCTTACTCAATGGAAGTGAGCTAGTACGAAAAACGCAAGCTATAGATGTACACGGTAACATAGCTTACGATCGATTTAATTTTGCTGCTGAATGGGTCGGAACAATTGATGCGTTTAGAGCTCAGGATTTAAGCTTCAATGGCCGTGGCGCAAAACCACAAGCATTACAAACAGAAATTGATATGACATTTAGGGCATTCAATAGACCTGCATCTATTGGTGTTGGTTACCAAAGGACTCAAGAGGCACTCGCACTAAATTTGCCAGAACATCGATTTATTGGAGTATTTAATATTTCTATTTGGAAAGATACTGTAGAAAGTATTGAATACCGACATGAAATTGATTATGGCTCGAATGATATTGCCAATGGTGCTGCACCACCTGGTCTTGTAAACGCACCGACAATAGGAACTGGAGGCACAGCAGATACAGTTTCGGCACAGATTGGCGTATATTTCTAAAACTATCTCTAATATGAAGCAGCCCGGGCATGTGTGCACATAGCCTGGGTTTATCTGGAAAAACTCCATAATACAAGCGATTTATTAATAATCATGCAAGTGTTCAGCCAATAAATGAATCAAAGTGTGCTATCTTTTATCATATGCATATATTCATGAAGGAAAGGAGCATGTGTGAACCTTACAGCATGCCAAAGTCCATATTCTCACCTACAGGTCGGAGCGTATTCTTATCGCGAATAGGCTTACTCCTAATTCTTTTATTCATTTGTACTTCCAGCTCTTATGCAGCAAAAATCGTCGAACTTAAAATCAAAGGAGCAATAGGACCAGCCACATCTGATTACATTATACGCAATATTGATAATGTGCAAAATGCAGATTTAATCCTGATTACTCTTGATACTCCAGGTGGGCTTGATGAGGCTACACGAGAAATTATACAAAAGTTTTTATCATCTAATGTTCCAATAGTGACTTACGTCAGTCCAAATGGTGCGCGAGCCGCAAGTGCAGGAACTTACTTACTCTACGCTAGTACCATAGCAGCTATGGCACCAGGAACTCAATTAGGAGCAGCAAGTCCAGTCAATATCGCTATGACTGGTTTTACTGAGGAAACCAAATCAAATAAGCAGACAACGATGGAGAAAAAAATTACTAACGATGCAGTGGCAACTTTAAGATCATTGGCGCAATTGCGGGGACGCAATCCAGATTTTGCTCAAAAGGCAGTTTTAAATGCTGAGACTTTAACTGCCACAGAGGCTTTAAAGGAAGGTGTTATTAACTATATTGCACGTGATGAGCATGACTTACTTTCACAGTTGCATGGCATTTCAGTAATGCAAAATAATCAGAAAATAACACTCAACACAAGCAATGCACAAATCGAGTTAATCGAACCTGATTGGCGTACACGATTTTTATCAATAATTACTGATCCTACAGTTGCTTATCTCCTTCTTTTGCTGGGAATATATGGCATTTTCTTCGAATTAGTTAACCCAGGTCATATACTACCTGGAGTAATCGGTGCCATATCAATGTGTATTGCACTGTACGCACTGCAATTATTACCGATTAGTTATGCAGGTTTCTTCCTTATTATATTGGGAATAGGATTTGTTATCGCGGAAGCATTTGTCCCGGCATATGGTTCTTTAGGCATCGGGGGCACAATAGCATTTATCATCGGATCCATTATGTTAATTGATAGCGACAACCAGGCATATCAAATTGCATGGTCGGCAATTGGAGCAATGGCTCTCGTGAATATTTTTTTCTTTGTGATCGTACTTGGGATGGCGCTAAAAGCGCGACGACAAGGTGTAAAACATGGTTTAATTGTTTTAATAGGGGCCAAAGGCCGTACGCTTGGTGACATTAATCTTGACGGGCAGGCATTTATTCGTGGTGAGATTTGGAGTGTACATTCGAAAAAGTTTATTGCAGCAAGAAAACCAATAAAAGTAATCGGAGCCTCAGGGCTCGTCTTAGAAATTGAAGAAGATTTAGGTAATCAAGGAGGGTAAAATGGGACCTTTTTTCACGGTGATCGTTATTGCAATCGTATTGCTTTTGGTATCAGCAATTAAAGTATTTAGAGAATATGAGCGCGGTGTTGTATTCATGTTGGGGCGCTTCTGGAAAGTGAAAGGACCTGGATTAGTACTTATTATTCCCGTGATCCAACAAGTGGTACGAGTCGATTTACGTACTATAGTTATGGATGTGCCAAGCCAAGATGTTATCTCCAAAGATAACGTCTCAGTAAGAGTAAATGCAGTTTTATACTTTCGTGTGGTGATTCCAGAAAATGCAATTATCCAAGTAGAAAATTATTATGAGGCAACCAGCCAATTGGCACAAACGACTCTGCGTTCTGTGTTAGGACAGCATGAGTTGGATGAAATGCTTTCTGAACGTGAACGATTAAATAGCGACGTACAAAAAATACTGGATTCCCAAACAGATACCTGGGGGATTAAAGTATCTAATGTTGAAATTAAACGTGTTGATTTGGATGAAAGCATGATACGTGCCATTGCAAGACAGGCTGAGGCAGAGCGTGAGCGACGCGCGAAGGTGATTCATGCTGAAGGGGAGTTGCAAGCTTCTGCTAAGTTATTACAAGCGTCACAAGTTTTAGCGCAACAACCACAGGCAATGCAATTACGCTATTTGCAGACATTAGCAGCTATAGCAGGTAATAATAACTCTACCATTGTGTTTCCAATGCCAATGGAGCTGGGCGATGTTTTGTCCAGTATGGCTGCAAAGAAAAAATAGATTAAATTCCAACGCTCATATTTCTGGACAAAAATAAAGTATTCTTCTTTTTGTCCAGAATAAGCATAAGGGACAATTACACCTTTCGGGATATAAATGAAATTAGCACAATAATCCTTATTATAGGTATAAAGTGCAAATAACATTGTTAAGATTAGATCCTCTCTCCTTTCTTTAAAATTATGAAATGATCCGCAGAATAAACAGGATTATCAACTTAAACTTTCGTTTAGTTCACTTTTATGATAGAACACTTATTTTCAAAGAAGTCATGAGGTTTTTATTGTGTCGATTAAATCAGATAGATGGATAGAAAAAATGGCGCTTGAACATGGAATGATATCTCCATTTCAACCCGGACAAGTGCGTGAAAATAACAATGGAAGGATCATTTCATACGGCGTATCCAGCTATGGGTATGATGTCCGCTGCTCTAATGAATTTAAAATTTTCACCAACATTAATTCTGCTATTGTGGATCCTAAAGCTTTTGATGAAAACAGCTTCGTTGACGTGCAATCAGATGTGTGTATTATTCCGCCCAACTCTTTTGCATTAGCAAGAACCGTAGAATATTTCCGCATTCCACGCAATATACTGACTATTTGTCTTGGCAAATCGACTTATGCACGTTGCGGCATTATTGTTAATGTGACTCCTTTGGAGCCCGAGTGGGAAGGTCATGTAACTTTGGAGTTTTCGAATACGACTACTTTGCCCGCTAAAATTTATGCGCATGAAGGCGTTGCACAAATGCTATTTTTAGAAGCTACGGAAATTTGCGCTGTTTCATACCGAGATCGCAATGGAAAATATCAGGGACAAACAGGAGTTACTTTACCTCGTACTTGATATTTATAATAAAAAATAAAAAGATTCCTGGGGAATTGAAGAAACCCAGGTTTTGTTATGAAATTCCTGAGTGCAACAAAAGCAGTACCCAGGAACCACCTCTTTCGTAAGTGCTCAAACCCATCGTTCAACTACATATTTTGGGAACCTGAGTTATTACCTTATTCTTCATCAGGTAATTTATATTTATCACGTGATACATCGACTCGTTCCCGTAATTCTTTTCCTGGTTTAAAATGAGGGCTGTATTTAGCTTTTGTCACAACTTTTTCACCAGTTTTAGGATTATGAGCGTTGCGGGGTGGACGATAATGGAGAGAAAAGCTGCCGAATCCCCTAATTTCTATCCGTTGATTTTTAATGAGTGCTTCACTCATTAACTCCAATATTCTATTTATGCCATCAGCCACTTGCTTTTCAGTAAGATGCGTCATTCGAGCAGCGATGTGTTCTATGAGTTCCGATTTGATCATACCCACCTCGTGTTGTCGCGTGTTTCAAAGTCTGCTACCAATACAGATTAGGTGCTGACAATTGTCCTTGTTTTATAAGTATAGACTGGGAAAAAAATTATTCAATCTTTTCAAGACAGTTAGTCGAAAGTTGTTTTCGCTTATGGATATAAGCAAACACAACCCCCCAACTCATTTCAACTTTAGTGCGTGTCATTACAGTAAAATGAGTACTAGATAATGTTTTGCTGGTGGTAATCACTGTGGTGAGATGGGGTAAATGATCGAGTTTAGTACATAGTTTTTCCCATGTTGGACCAAAAAAAGCAGTAGAATTAATAAAAACAATCGTTGCATCATCCAAATTTTCCTTGAGAAAATCCCCCAAAATAAACTGAATTTTTTTTGCTTGTACGGCATAGTTTGCCACAGCAGCTAATTGATCACGTCGTTTGCAGGCATCGAGGTAGAGTTCTGGAAATAATTCGATGCCAATACTTTTGCATATTGGGAACACCATACTGCAGGCTAATACTGCTTTCCCTGTTCCCGAACCCAAGTCATAGAAGACGGTGTTTTCATTAGGGCTTGTTAGAGATAACAGCGCAATAAATGATAAAAATTTGATTTCTCCATAAGCATATTCCATTGCATCTTGTTCGTGACGCGCATTCTGAGACAGCATAAAGCCATTAGCTCCAGCGTAAATTTGATGGAAAACGTCAAAGTGTTCTTGCAAATTTAATTTTTTTTGCCAATGGGTCACGTTGATTTGTTTTCTTTTATATTTTAAATGAAGAAGTAACGTAAAGAGCACAGGGAGCAAACAAATAAGATAAGGGGTCAAATGGCTCAAGAGTAAGTCCTTAATTGATGTAAATCTGATTTAGCAGTAAAAAACCATTTTAGCTTCTTGGTATATTGAGAAGCTACTTAACGGTAGTAACTTTTGAACGCAAACTCAATTATTTTCTTGACGACGTGCCAATAAATATTTCCTTAAGTCATAAGATCGCTATAAACTTCATGTAATCATCATAAATATGTATATAAAGTATAAGCATTGTCTTATTGCGGCTTAATAGAGTAAAATTATTACATGTAGTATAGAATTGTAATATAACGTACTATTTTGTTGCTGTGGGTTGTTTGAAAAATGGGATTAACTGTAAATTTAGATCTCATAATGTTACTACTAGTTAATATTTCCTTAATTTTGATTCATTAGAATGAAGTTATATTGAGGTTGGGAGAGCATCATGGCGGGTTTTTTTAGTAATAGAGCTTATGTACAGCATGAACCTAGACCACGTGCAGAATATAGTTTTATCAATGTCGGTAATGAGCAATTTCATGCCGTTGCTGTGGCTTTGATTGATTCTTTGCAGAGTAATAGCCAGCGTGGTAATGATGCAACGTTGAAAAAAATTTTGGAGCGCTTTTATCAGCACTTTCCCAAGTATATAAGCAACCAACCGTATTTAACACTTCCTGAACGCATGGGCATGTTACTTAATAGCTCTCGTAAGTCAGAATTAGTGGAGTGTATGGCATACGTATTACGCCAGTTAGTGGTGGATGAGTTATATACCCATCCTTTAAAGTATATTGAGGTATTTGATGGGTTGAGTGCGGAAACACCCAAAAGTTACTTACGCGATCCCGAAGTCCAGCTGCCACCAAGTGCTTTAAATGCCTTGGCTCAGACACTAGGGATTACTGTTACTCTATCTTTTAAAGAACTTGGCAAAGAGCTGAGAAAAAGAGAAGTATATGATGGAGAAGAATAATGGCTAATAAAGTTCATTTAAAGATTCAGATTCAAGATAATAAATATTTCCCAGCTGTAACTGATAAAGCCAGGTTTGCTTATGTTGGTCAATTAGCCATTCCGGGACCTAAGCCTGTCGAAAATACAAATGAACAGGGGCAAACCCTAGGTGGTATTATTAGTATGATTGCGGAACATAAGAAACATCGTGCGCAATCTCACGACCAATGGTGTAACACTATTTTAAGCATGGTTGCTGCGGGCGAATTAACTCGTGAACAACTTATGACGCTCTACATTAAATTTTTACCTGTCCAATTGAAGAATGCCGTATCTGTATCTGACTTAACTCAAACAAGGCAAAATTCTGTTATTGCCGGAGAGCCACAAGAACAAGAAAAATACACAATAGATCTGTTGGCTAACTCTATAGCGGCTTGGATTGTTGCAGGACAAGTTGAGCCTGATGACTTGTTTGATCAATTAGAAAAAGAAAATCAATCCACTATGTCATTGAGATAAAACCGGTAGTCAATGAAGCAGAATCAGCTCGGTTAAAGTAATTCTGCTTTGAGTGTTTACTTACAGAAATCCGTGTTTTTTCATCCATTCATCGTTAGCAAATTTAGACATGTAATTGCGAATTGAATCAGGTAGGATGACCAGGCATTTTTGGCCATTAACTAGGGATTTTGCAGCATGCAGCGCAGCCCACATCGCCGCTCCTGAAGACCCTCCTACTAATAAACCTTCTTTACGAATTAAATCTCTTGCCGTTCGAAATGAATCCAGATCATTCGTTTTAATGTACTGATCAATTAAATTGTTATCTAAAACCTCCGGAAAGAAATCATAGCCTATTCCCTCTACTGCATAGGACTTTATTTCAGTTCCACCGCCTAGAATCGAACCCTCGGGGTCAACGCCTATGATTTTAATTTGCGGATTATATTCCTTAAGCCGTTTGGCAATCCCGGTAATTGTTCCTCCAGTTCCTACTCCGGCAACAACCATATGCAAGTCTTTGCCAAAATCATCAATAATTTCCTGGGCAGTACCGTGGTAATGGGCATTTGGGTTATTAGGGTTAGCATATTGATCAAGGATATAAGAATGGGGAATTTCTGCCTTCAGCTTTTTAGCCAAAGAAATGTGGCTTTCCGGATCATCATACGCCGCTTCTGTTGGAGTACGATAAATCTTTGCTCCTAAACGTTCCAGCACAGATTGTTTTTCTTGGCTCATTTTTTCAGGCATGGTAATGATTACTTTGTAGCCTAATACAGCACCTGCCAGTGCAATGCCGATCCCTGTATTTCCAGAAGTAGGTTCAATTAGTGTATCGCCAGGCTTGATATGTCCGTCGCGTTCTGCATTGACTACCATTTCATACCCAATGCGATCTTTAACAGAGCCGCCTGGATTAAAAAACTCGCATTTTGCATACAGCTCGCAATCAAGATCATGGCCGAGACGATTAATTTTTACTACAGGAGTTTGTCCTATGGTGGCAAGGATATTGGGGTAGATCATAATAAGTCCTTTATTGAGAATGGTATGATTTGATTATATGGTTTTTTAGGTGAAAAAAAAATTCTTACTGGATTTTGGTGGTGATTTTAAGTTTTTTAATCTATATTTATCTTTTGAACTAACAAAGCAGGGAGCTAAATATGATAAAATTAAAGTCACTTAAGTTGGGTTTTGGTATTGCTTTATCCTTAGGATTGTGTGCATGCATGGACATGCAACGTTCAGAACAAAATACCCAGGGCTATGAGAAAATAAATACCCAGCAGGGTCAACAACAAACAACAAATAAGCAGCCTAAAGCGCAAAAGACTTATGCCTCAAAAGATCCTACTCAACGATCAACTCCAGGACCTAAACGCAACGCTGCGCCACAGATTCCAGTGATAGAATAATTTTATTATCTGAATTGGCTTTCCTGCTGCTAATGTGGGAAAGCAATGTCGACGCTGTTGCATGTATTATTGGTTCAATAGAGTTCTAGCATAACCTGTGAATTTTGCTTTAGTGCAAAATGCAAATGTTTTCGGGAGTGGAGTTTACATTGAGTAAATAAGGACCGGAGAAACGATTGCAACGCAGCAATAAAGTAAAAGACGTAGGTTATGCAAGAGCTCTAATATAAGAAGTATTTATTCATGCTCGCAGAGTTGAGGGTTCAACCCCACGCTACAGAATTACCAGGGAGTAAAGCTTGTCGTTTCCTCCTCCTTGGCTTTACCAGCTTCTTCCATTTCTATTTTTATTTGCATTAAATCCAGCCCGTCCTTAATCATTTCATCTCTCACAAATTGTCTGCAAGCACGATCCCCAAAAAAACTCATTTTTTTATGACTTGCTTTTTCGAGACTTTGATGGGATGCCCTTGCGTTTTTATGATCTATTGTTTCAGATTTTTGTGTCAAATGAATAATTGTTTTTTGCTTCATACTTGAACCTTATTTTCCTATAAACTTTTTAAGAAGTTCGTCCTTGCATAATATTATTAAAGCAAAAATTCCAGTTTTGCTCCCAAATGAGTTAACTTGATTCAATTTAGTAAACTCTCCCTTTACGAGAGAGCATACTTTCAAATTAACAGGGGCACACTATGCAATAGAACAGCATCGTTTTTCAAGAAATTTTCCCATGGAATCACTGCGGTCCAATCATCTCTTCAGGCCTTACCAGTTCTGCAAAGCGTTCTGCAGTTAAAAAGCCAAGTTTGACTGCAGCATCTTGTAAGGAAGAATTGTCTTGGTGAGCTGTTTTAGCAATTTTAGCTGCCTTGTCATAGCCTATATGTTGGTTGAGTGCGGTAACCAGCATTAGGGAGTGATGGAGATAATAGTTAATAACCTTATGATTTGCTTCAATTCCTTCTGCACAAAACTCCTGGAATGAACGGCAAGTGTCTGTCAGTAAATTAAGCGAATGAAGTACATTAAAAATAATCACGGGTTTAAACACATTCAGTTCAAAATTACCTTGGCTGTCGGCTATTCCTACAGTTGCATCATTCCCCAGAACCTGGGCACAAACCATAGTCATGGCTTCACATTGAGTTGGATTGACTTTTCCTGGCATGATGGAAGATCCGGGTTCATTTTCTGGAATGATTAATTCACCAATACCACAACGTGGTCCCGAAGCTAGCCATCGAATATCATTCGCAATTTTCATTAAGGCACACGCCAGTGCTTTCATTGCACTATGGGCATTAACTAACGCTTCATGGGAGGCCAGCGCAGCAAATTTGTTGTTTGCGGTAATAAATGGCAATTGAGTGATTTGGGCAATGTACTCTGCTACTTTGGTTGCAAATTGGGGGTGGGTATTTAGCCCGGTTCCTACAGCTGTTCCTCCCGCTGCCAACTCGTATAATTCAGGCAATGTACTCTCAAGTCGACGAATACAGGCATCAAGTTGGGCAACATAGCCAGAAAACTCCTGACCTAAGGTGAGCGGCACAGCATCTTGTAAATGAGTTCGTCCGATTTTAATTATATCTTTGAAAGCAGCCATTTTAACAGCCAGGGCCGCGCGCAAGTTTTTTACTGCTGGGATTAGTTTATTATTGAGGGCAATGGCGGCTGCAATATGCATAGCGGTGGGGAATGTATCATTCGAAGACTGAGACATATTCACATGATCATTAGGATGAACCGGCGATTTACTACCCATAGTTCCGCCTGCTAACTCAATAGCACGATTGGAAATGACTTCATTGGCATTCATATTGGATTGAGTACCGCTTCCGGTTTGCCAGACATGCAAAGGAAAATGGTCGTCCAACATCCCTTTGCTGACTTCATCAGCCGCTTGAATAATTAAATCTGCTTTGTCTTTCGGTAATTTACCCAAGTCAAGGTTTGTTAAGGCTGCAGCTTTTTTTAAGATACCAAAAGCGTGGGTGACTTCACGTGGCATAATGTCTTTGCCTATGTTAAAGTGATGTAGCGACCGCTCGGTCTGTGCACCCCAATACCTATCGGCGGAAACAGTGATTTCACCCATGCTGTCAGATTCAATACGTGTTTTGCTCATTATTTTTAATTTCCTTACAGTGTTTAGTCAAATAAAAAATTCTACCACATAGGGTAAAAATAAGTAATTTTTGTTATAGTATTGGGCAAGTACAAAGAAGTAACTGAATGCAGTTTCACTGCATTCAGTGAGGGTTATACTCCCATTAGTTAGAAATGCACCCTACGTTCTGCAGCTTGTCCGCGTGATTCAAGATAGGTATCATTTCTGGAGCCTGCAGACAAGCAGCAGAACGTGGGGAGTAAGTCAAAAATTGTTCTTCATATAGCGAGACTTAAGTTTCAGAGTCATTAAAACACATGAGAGCCGTACGCATTTATCAACCTGGAAACTACCATACAGGTCAACTTTTAGAATTATCTCCTGAGGCGAGTCAGCATGTCGGTGTTGTTTTGCGCATGCAGGTTGGCGAGCATATTACTTTATTTTGTGGTGATGATCGTGAGTTTGATGCAACAATAAAAGTTGTGAAGAAAAGACAGATTACTGTAGTCATAGGCGCAATAAAAGATGTGAGTCGAGAGTCCCCATTAGCTATCCACTTAGCACAAGCTATTTCCAAAGGAGAGCGTATGGAGTTTGTAATGCAAAAGGCAGTTGAACTTGGTGTTGCCAGCATTACCCCTATTATTACGGAGCGTTGTGTTGTTAGGTTAGATAAGGAACGGATGACAAAAAAACTTCTTCAATGGCAGGCAATTGTCATTGCAGCGTGTGAGCAATCGGGGAGAAATACAGTTCCCACAGTACATCCTTTTGTTATGCTAGAGCATTATGTCGGTGAGGTTCAGGCGACGCAATTAAAATTGATTTTGCATCCAGGTGAAGATAAAAACTGGAAAGATTACACGATCGGGCCTTCTGAGGTCGCTTTGCTTATTGGTCCTGAAGGGGGGCTCAGTGATAATGAAATCCAGTGTGCTCGCCAGCATGGGTTTCAGCCTTTATCCTTAGGTCCAAGAATTTTACGCACGGAAACAGCTGCAATTACTGCATTGAGTATGTTGCAAGCCGTGGGGGGTGATCTATAATAGAAGTTGCAGCCAGTTTCTCTTAATGCAAGAATCTGGGATAGTAGATTTGAGCGCAGATTGAATGAGCAGTCTTTTGGGTCGGGTAACATGAGTTTTCAGAGGATTTTTCATTCAAGCTATGCCCAATATGAGCATTCCTTAATGCAAAGTGAATGTTTGGCAATTAACGAATTTTAAATAACCGAGGTTGATACATGAGTGATCTTATTAAAACGATAACAGATGCAAGCTTTGAACAGGATGTGCTCAATGCAAATAAGCCTGTATTAGTTGACTTTTGGGCTGAATGGTGTGGTCCATGTCGTGCATTGACACCTATATTGGAAGAAGTGGCTGTTACTCATGGCGAGCAAGTAACTTTCGCCAAAATTAATATTGATGAACACCCACAAACTCCTGCAAAGTTTGGTGTGATGAGTATTCCTACATTGATTTTATTTAAAAACGGCCAAGTCGAAGCAGTTAAAATGGGTTTGCTTTCAAAGTCTCAATTAAGTGCTTTTGTTGAGAGTCACGTTTAATTTTTATTTTTGTATATAAAAAATGTTGTATCTTTTACTAAAGCTGTGATAGCCTGTCTGCAATATGTGATATAATATAAATATGTCACATAGGCAGCAGAATCCTTAGCTGCATTCTTAATAATATTTTTCCCGGATACCCAATTCAATTAATCAACAAATCAAGTGAGAAGTATGAATCTTAGTGAACTTAAGCAATTGCCTATTGCCGATCTTTTTAACATCGCACAAGAGATTGGCGTCGAAAACCCTTCCCGTATGCGCAAACAAGAAATTATTTTTGCCATTCTTAAGGCGCACGCCTTAAAAGGTGAAGACATCCACGGAGATGGTGTTTTAGAAGTCTTGACTGATGGTTTTGGTTTCTTGCGTTCTGCCGATGGCTCTTATTTGGCGGGCCCTGATGACATTTATGTATCCCCCAGCCAAATCAGACGTTTTGGTTTGCGTTCTGGTGATACTATTTCAGGTAAAATTCGTCCTCCTAAAGACAGCGAACGTTATTTTGCTTTGTTGAAAGTTGATGAAATCAATTATGATTCACCTGATAGTGCCAAACGAAAAATTTTATTTGAAAACCTTACTCCTTTATTTGCTACAGAGCGCTTGGTTATGGAGCAAGGAAATGGCAGTACCGAAGATTTGACTGCGCGGGTAGTTGACTTATGTGCTCCTTTTGGTCGAGGTCAACGTGGCTTGATTGTTTCCCCTCCTAAAGCGGGTAAAACATTAATGCTGCAAAACATCGCACGTTCTATAGAAAAAAATTATCCTGAATGTTATCTCATTGTATTATTAATTGATGAGCGTCCTGAAGAAGTAACTGAAATGCAACGTTCTGTAAAAGGAGAAGTGGTTGCCAGTACTTTTGATGAACCTGCAAACCGTCATGTCCAAGTTGCTGAAATGGTAATCGAAAAAGCCAAGCGCTTGGTCGAACACAAACGTGATGTGGTGATTTTACTTGACTCGATTACTCGCCTGGCCCGAGCTTACAACACAGTGATTCCCTCATCAGGTAAAGTACTGACTGGAGGGGTTGATGCTAATGCATTACAAAGACCTAAGCGTCTATATGGTGCTGCACGAAATATTGAAGAAGGCGGCAGCTTGACAATTATCGCTACAGCTCTGGTAGACACCGGTTCTAAAATGGATGAAGTGATTTACGAGGAATTCAAGGGAACGGGTAATATGGAAATCCACTTGAGCCGAAATATCTCTGAGCGTCGTGTATTCCCTGCGATTAACATTAATCGTTCCGGTACACGCCGTGAAGATCTGTTATTATCTCCAGAGGATCTACAACGTACCTGGATATTGCGCAAAATCCTGCAATCTATGGACGAGTGTGATGCAATTGAGTTCTTGCTTGAGCGCATGAAGAATCATAAAACCAATGCTGAATTCTTTGATGCAATGAAACGCCAAGAGTAATTTAAGTATTCTAACCGTCTTAAATGCAGCCTGGGAAAAGCACAGCGGAGGTTTTTCCGGGTATGGCTGTTGCTCATCTTAAGTTAAGGAAGCAAGCGTCCTACTTCCCGCGGACAAAACGGGGGAAGTAGGGTATGGAAGCTACTCACTTAAATTGGCAGGCTGTGTCTTCACCCAGGCTACTCCAGGGGATTATTAATGAAATACTCTGATCTAAGAGATTTTATTGCACAATTAGAAGCACGAGATTTATTAAAACGCGTATCCTATCCTGTATCTCCTTATCTTGAAATGACAGCTGTCAGTGATCGGGTATTACGCGCAGGCGGCCCGGCTCTTCTCTTTACCAATACTCCAAATCATCGAATGCCTGTTCTGACCAATTTGTTTGGTACCGTTGAGCGTGTAGCTCTGGGAATGGGTGAAGAAAACATCAGTGCATTGAGAGAGGTGGGAAAATTATTGGCTGCATTAAAGGAACCTGATCCACCTAAAGGATTTAAAGATGCATTTAATAAGCTCCCTTTATTAAAACAGGCATTAAATATGGCACCAAAATATGTAGGAGGTGCGGAATGCCAAACTCATGTTTGGGAAAAGGATCAGGTAGATCTAAATTCTTTACCTATTCAAACCTGCTGGCCTAAAGATGCTGCCCCATTAATAACCTGGGGGCTTGTAACCACTAAAGGGCCTCATCAAACACGTGAAAACATGGGGATTTACCGGCAGCAAGTATTAAGCAAAAATCAATTAATCATGCGTTGGTTATCCCATCGTGGAGGCGCATTGGACTATCAAGCATGGCAAAAAGCTTATCCCGGGGAACGTTTTCCAGTTGCAGTGACATTAGGTGCAGATCCAGCAACCATCCTTGCCGCGGTGACCCCAGTCCCGGATACTTTGTCTGAATATGCTTTCGCTGGACTATTGCGGGGTCAACGCACGCGTCTCACTCGATGTATTGGAAATGAGTTGCATGTTCCAGCTAGTGCAGAAATTATTTTAGAGGGTTATTTAGAGCCTGGAGTAGAGGCACCTGAAGGACCTTATGGAGATCATACGGGCTATTATAATGAAGTACAATCTTTTCCGGTGTTTACGGTGGAACGTATCAGCCATCGAGACGCTCCCATTTATCATAGCACTTACACTGGTCGACCTCCTGACGAACCTGCTATTTTAGGTGTTGCGTTAAATGAAGTATTTATTCCCTTACTGCAAAAACAATTCCCTGAAATTGTTGATTTCTATTTGCCCCCAGAAGGGTGTTCTTATCGTTTGGCTGTAGTCACAATGAAGAAACAGTATCCTGGGCATGCAAAGCGCATTATGATGGCGGTTTGGTCTTTTTTAAGACAATTTATGTATACCAAATTTGTCATTGTTTGTGATGATGATATTGATGCGCGTAATTGGAAGGATGTGATTTGGGCAATGACTACACGCATGGATCCTGCTCGAGATACGGTCATGATGGAAAATACACCGATTGATTATCTGGATTTTGCGTCACCTGTTTCAGGTTTGGGTTCTAAAATAGGAATGGACGCAACCAATAAATGGCCAGGTGAGACACAAAGAGAATGGGGGGAGCCCATTGTAATGGATGAAGAAATACTAAATAAAGTCAATGGTTACTGGTCTTCTCTGGGGTTAGGTGAATGAAGAAAAAAACAATTCAAGCTATTGTAGAGGACATTTCACCCTTGACAGACAGCATCATGCGTTTGATTTTAACTCCTGAAAAATACATTGATTATCAAGCGGGGCAATATCTGCAAATTCTTTTTGGTGAAGAGGCATTTAGTTATTCTATTGCTAACGCGCCATTAGGATCTCATAAATATGAGCTCCACATTCGTCATAGCTTGGAAAATCCCTACAACCAGCGCTTATTTGCCCACATCAAGGAATATGGTTTTGTGAATATCCGCCTGCCCTTTGGT
This sequence comes from Legionella parisiensis, assembly GCF_001467945.1. Classification (GTDB taxonomy): domain Bacteria; phylum Pseudomonadota; class Gammaproteobacteria; order Legionellales; family Legionellaceae; genus Legionella; species Legionella parisiensis. The sequence goes on along the minus strand of NZ_LNYQ01000012.1, from coordinate 207,370 downwards.
GAATGCTCCATTAAACATTTGGATCCGCGACGCCCTATATTATTTATTGCAGGTGGGACTGGGTTTGCACCAGTAAAAGCGATGATTGAACAGTTATTATCTACTTCAGATACTCGAACTTTTGAATTATTTTGGGGCGCACGGTTGCAAAATGATTTATACATGGATGAAAAGGTAAGCAGTTGGCAGAGCCATGTGAGCCATTTTAAATATTTTTCTTCGGTTTCTGAAGACAATGCTGTTCCTCTTGCTTCTATTGTACTAAGCAAGCATCCACAAGATCTGGGCGAATGGCAAATAGTTATTAGTGGACCTTTTGATATGGTATACAGTACTCGTGATGTATTAGTAAACAGCGGTGTTTCCTCCGCACATTTATTTTCAGATGCATTTAGTTTTGAAGCAAAATAAGGAAGAGTTTTATGGAGACTTTGTATCAAATTCTAGGTCTTATGGGTGCCGGACTAATCATTTTCATTTTGTACCGTGCAATCAAAGGACGTCCGGAGCAATTTAGTAAGGAAAATTTAAACAAAAGTTTTTTTACTATGGGAGTGTTGGCTCTTGTTTTGATTGGCTTTATTGCCCTTTTGGTTTTAATTTTAAGGAATACATAACAACATGTAACTTGGTGCAGCGAAGTGCAACGGGTTTAGAGCAATCAAATAAAAAACTTAATCCCGAGTTCCGCTTTGCTGCATCCAGGTACAAATTAGCGCGCTTAGTGTGTGGGATTTGCATTAAGGTAATACCCTTCTTTTTCTTTTAAATAAAAACGAATATTCGGGTTGTTAATTGGCCTTTGGCTTGTGTCCGCAATGAGCATGCATTCTTCAACATACGTGATTTGGCTGCTGTCATCAACCAACAAGCGATACCAAGGATTTCGTGTAGCAAATTCACGTTTATGAGCTTGTGGATTATAACGTCCTGAAGCTTGAAACAGTGGGTCTACATCCACCACGATTGCTCTGTAGCGACTGTTTTTATGGATCACGAAATCTCCAATGTTAAATTGTGCGATTTTATTCATATAAGCCTCTTTGTTGAGCATCTTGAGTAATATATCGGTAGAATTGAATTAAGCTTGAAGCTTATAGAAAATTTAAAAGAAAAAATAATGAGGAGAGTAATAAATAGGAGCCAAAGAGATGAAGTTATATGGCGGAAAAACCTCTATGAATCTAACGCCTGAAATTGATTCGGTTTCTGCACAAAGTAACTACAAAGTTAAAGCGTGTTCATTATTGAGTAACAGGTGTTTTCGTTGACTTTGCCATTCAGGATTTGATTGAAAATCAATGAGTTCAATCGAGCTTATCCCTCTTGCAGTATAAGATTTTTGTACTGTTGCCCATACTTCATCATAAGAGCTCATATTGGGGATTATCAGGTAATGCACGCAGGGATCAAGTACGCTTACTTTTTTCCCTGCTTTTGCCAGACCTTCGGCTGCTTGTTGCACACAAATATTTCCGCAGATTCCGGTAATCAATAGTTCGTTATACGCTTTATTTCGAAAAAATTGGAGAAAAGACAAAGCATCCTCGTCATAAATATTATCCATCTCTTTTAAAAAACATGGAGTACTTAAATCAACTCCTGCCTTAAGTTTCATTCCAGCTTCAGGAGCAGAGAAATTAATTTTAGCAAAGCGGTAAATTGAAATGCTTTGTTCCAGAGTTTTCAGGCGTTCTTCAATAGGCTGGGAAATGGCGGCACCTATTGTACCGTATAAGCAATGGAGCCCATATTGTCCGTTTTCTGGATTAAGTTGTTGCAATTCATGGTGCTCAATTTTGAGCATTCTCTGCGTATGTATGTCCCCATAACCTTGCGTCATAATTTGTACATCGATATGGTCTTGGGTTCGTCCAAAAACATGTGCATCCTGAGTAGTAATGATCTCGATTTGCTGACAGATCTGAGGGTGGTTTGCAATAAGCTCAATCAACGCATCAAGTAATGCCATATTGCTGAGCACGGTATTTTCGCCAGCGGGGGCATATAAGGCAAAGTCATGCAGCACGAAATCATTTTGTATGTCGATTAAAATAAAGGCTAATTTATGAGAGGCGCATAATTTTTTGAGAATAATCTTTTGTAGTTCTTCTTTTAAGCTAGATCCTGATTCAGCATATATTTTATTGATTTCATTGAAACGGTGAGTTGTACTTTGGCGTAAATGCTCTTGAATTTGCAGATGTACAGTAAGTCTTAATTCATTAGATGTATTCATTTTTGTAATAAAAAACATTTTGCGATGAATAATACAATATAAAAGGGGTATTACCCACGGAAAAATTAAATAGGGCATAATAGATGATGTACAGCGACATTTGGGGCAAGTAGTCTGGGTTTCGCTCTGTCATTCCTGTGCAGGACAACATTCGCTTCGTTTGGCTACCCAGACTATGCATTATTTAGATTGTATTAAGACTTAAAAAATCGCCTATATCTTCCAGTATTTCATCAACCGGGGCTTCGCTTGCTTTTTGCTCTTCAGTTTTATCAAACCAGAAAGATGCTCTTCCAGTTGTTACTTTCGAATAAATCAATTTACCTATAGTTGCTAGACTAAACAAAATATTGGCTAAAACCACTGGCCAAGATGTATATTCACTCATCAAATCATCTTGACTGTGTAATCGTGCTTTAACTTTCATTTTAAATTTTTGATATGCTTCTTTTTCTGGAATGTCATCCCGATTTTGATAGATAAACTGGTCCACATCATTTTTAAGATCACCAGAGAGTTGATTGATGATTTCTTTTTCCTGTTCGGATAAATCTTCCGCAAAAGTTGTTATCCCGGCAATTTTTTCATATAGACCCCGCATTTTCAGGGCATATTCTTTCTGGCAGCCTTCTTTGCGTTCGAATGTTAAAAGTACTTGCTCCACTTTCCCAGAATAATCTTCTACCGCCTCAGGTTTTGCATCTGCCTCCATTAATTGAACTACAATTTTATTTAGTGTCGCCTGCATTTTGACGCCTGGAAATTTATCCACTTCTGTAGTAATTTTCTTAAGCACCGCTTCACTGTTTCCGGACTCCACATATACTTTTAAGAGGCCATTTTCCGCATTACCAATCTTTTTAATAAATTGATCGCGAATATCTCTATCTTTTGAAATAAATAAATCTTTAGGGTGATAATGCTTGTTGCGATCATTGATGTATAGTTCAAGCATTCCTGCAAGCCTCTCAGCGAAGACTTTACGTTGTTCTTTCTTTTCTTTTTCTTGACGGTCTCTTTCTTCCTCTTGTTGTTTTTCTAGAGTTTTAATTTGTCGATCCAGTTCTGCCGCTTGGTCTGTAAGTTCTTTAATGGTCACTGTTTCTTTTTGGGTTATCTGTTGAGCAAGTAGAGCAACTGCTTCAGCGAGATTGTTTCTTTCATCATAGTTATTAGATAGTTTTAATTTAAGTTCGTCTAAAGTGTGTAAAGCAGATGAAATATCCCTTAGAGTCTGTTTATCTACAGCAAGAGTAAATTCAATGCTTTTCAATTTACGAGAGACAACGCTTAATAAGTTACGTCTATCGGTTGAGTCTAAGGTCCAAGTATATTTGCTTTTCTCTTCCTCAAGAATCTCCAGTAATAAATCAAATCCTATATTTTGTGGACTCCTGGTGCTTGTAATCCCTGATTGATTAGCACATGTTGCAAGTATATTTCTGTCATAACCTTCAGTTAAATGTTGTTCCACATTTTGCAGCAATAAATTTAATTTGTTTGTTTGCTCAAAAAGTTTTTTATTATTTTCTTCTGCTTTACGCAAAGCAATTTCTTGGTCTTGGACGTAGAGTAAAACCGCTTCTTTCTCTTCTTTATTTAAATTTGCTGATGAACTGGCATTTATTTGGGCTAAATTTAAAGCTGATGGTACTTCGTTTTCGATGATGGTTTTATTTTTTTGATTAAGTGCTTCTATAGTTCTTTCTTTGTTGCTTTTTTGTTGTTTCAATTGCAGCAGCTGCTCTTTTTCTATCTCGATTTGTTGCTGTTTTTCCAGATATTGGCGGGTTAGCTCTTCTTTATTTATCATTTTTACATCTCACATCTAAATGGTTATAGCATGGGCATTATAAAACACATTGGCTGATGAATAAATAAACAAGTTTTCCATTTAAAAATCAGTGGGTTAAATAAAATAAATAGCCAAAATAATCCCTATTTCATAAAGGAAACAAAGTGGTAGCGCGAGCATGATTTGGGAGAAAACGTCAGGTGGGGTAAGTAACATCCCTACAATAAAAGCCCCAACAATGACATAGGGTCTGATTTTTTTTAGCGTAATCACATCAATGATTTTTAAACGCACCAGCACAAAGCAAATTAATGGTACCTGAAAGCAGAAACCAAAAATCATAAGCATTCTGGTGATAAAATCCAAAGTATAAGCCATATCAGGCATATAGCGCACTCCTTTAGGTAAGGCATGTGCAAAAAAGTGAAACATGAACGGTAAAACCAAATAAAAGCAAAATAAAACCCCAGCGAGAAAAAGCGCAAGACTGAAGATTAGAGCAATACGTAGGGTAGTTTGTTCTCTTGGGTAAAGGCCAGGGCTGACAAAGCGCCAAAATTGAAATAAAGCGAAAGGAGCACTTAGTAACAGGGCTGCATCAGCAGCGAGCTTTAGTGGGGTAAATACTGGGGATGTAACTTGAGTAGCAATTAAACCTTCTTGAGCGGAAAGCGTATGCAGCAGTGGGCTAACCAAAGCTCGATATAAATCGTTAGCTAGAATAAAGAAAACAAGAAATAAGCTGCCAAACCATATTAAGGTTTGCAATCCACGGCGGCGTAACTCTAAAAGGTGATTTAGCATAGTTCTTGACCTTCCCCCCTCCGTACCGCCCTGAATGCGCGGTATCCAGAGATCTTCTCTAAAAAAGAACGCAAGAATTGTTCTGGATACTGCGCATAAAGCGCAGTACGTAGAGAAATTTTTAAGCCTCAGCAAGCGCTTTGTTTTTCACTCCAACTTGTTCGGGTCGAATTTCTCTTAAGCGGTTGAACTGATCAACAAACACTACAGTAGGAACGATATTCGCGCATTCTTCTTCCAATACTTGGGTAAAAGAAGCGATAATGACTAAATCACCTGGAGTTACCAAATGTGCCGCTGCTCCATTCACGCAAATTTCAGTAGAACCTGGTTTACCCGTGATGGCATAAGTCTCAAATCGGGTGCCTGCAGTGATATTCCACACATTGACTGCTTCATAAGGTAATATGTTTGCCGCCTTAAGCAGTTCCGGAGAAATAGTAATACTCCCTTCATAATCCAAATCGGCTTCAGTGACACAAGCACGATGAATTTTGGATTTCAGCATTTTTCTATTAGCCATAACAATCTCAGCCTTGTTCATAGTGGCCGAATTTTACACCAAATTGAGAAGTTTATGCTATATAAATTTGTCGTTTGATTTGCAGGCATATAACGTTACCCAGTAAGGGAAAACCAGAACCATCCTTCGCTTCACCTAGGCTACTTTTTATTGAGGATGCGCGTTATAATTGGCTTTTATTTTATGGGATGAACAAAGGTGAGGCATAGCCCACGCAAGCGTTTTGGCCAGAATTTTCTGCAAAACCGACATATTATTGATGACATTGTCCGAGCAATTAATCCACAAGCAGAAGATAATATGCTGGAAATTGGTCCGGGTTTGGGGGCCTTAACTGAGCCATTGTTGCATCGCTTAAATCATCTATCAGCAGTTGAAATCGATACCGATTTGCAACAATATCTGTCAGGACGACCCATGGCACAGAATAAGTTGCATTTAATTGCTGCAGATGCGTTAACTCTTGATTACAGCCAATTTGGTCCCCAATTACGTGTGGTAGGGAATTTGCCTTATAATATCTCCACACCGTTACTCATTCACTTATTGCACTTTTCGCCGTATATAGAAGACATGCATTTTATGTTGCAAAAGGAAGTAGTAGAACGTATAGCAGCCCAACCAGGCTGTAAAACCTACGGTCGGTTAACAGTAATGCTGCAATACCATTGTGCTGTGGAGCATTTGTTTAATGTTCCTCCAGAAGCTTTTGATCCACAGCCTAAAGTTGATTCAGCGGTGGTTCGTCTTATTCCCCATCGTGTTTCCCCCTTTGAAAAAATTTCTGTTGCGCAGTTGGAGCGTCTGGTAGCTAGTGCATTTGCCATGCGCCGTAAAACACTTAATAACAATTTGAAGGGAATCGTAACGGTTGAGCAATTAAGCACTGTCGGTATTGATGGAAGTAAAAGACCAGAACAAATTTCTGTCTCGGAATATGTTCAACTAGCGAAATTTATTTCCAATTAGTGTAAAATTAATCATCATGGATGTAATTTATCAATTTGGAGTTATTAATTATTATGGAGATGGCCTTGTTTCATCGTCAACGTCAGCGTAAAGGTTCCTTGTCTACACACGGTAAATCTTTAAAAGATTTAACACGCATTGTTAGTGCGAATCATTTTTTGTCGGAAGACAAAAGACAGGTACTACTAAAAAAGATGAGAATGTTATCTGGCTTGGAAACTGCGCGGTATGATAGCTTATGCAGCACTCTTATCAATAACCTAGTGCACTATTGTCAAAATTTACCTGAGACAGCAAACAGTTATTATTCCCAGCAAGGTGGATTGGTGGATCATGCATTAAACCGTACAGAAGCTGCGCTGAGCCTTTTTCAGGAATTTATGGTGCAGGATCAGCCTGACTTATTATCTGAAGAACAAAAGCTTTGGCAATATGCACTTTTCTCAGCAGCAGTTCTTCAAGGTATAGGTAAATTGTTCGTTGATTACCGTGTTAGTTTTTATGATGCAAACGGTCAATTTTTAAAAGAATGGAATCCTTTACTTGAAAATATGGCTAGCACTGGAATTTACTATTTTTATGAGTTTGAAAAAGAACCTGAAATTGAATTTCGACGTCGCCTCAATTTATTGATGGCAAAAACATTAATGCCGACAAGTGGATTTGCCTGGATAGCCTCTAATCCAGAAGTTCTTTCCATATGGCTTGCGTTATTAAATGAAGATGAGCGCTCTGCGGGTACTTTGGGAGCCATATTAATTCGCGCTGAAGCGATTGCAATTCAACGTTATTTACTTGAGTTTATGATGAGAGGCAGCCCAGCTCATAGTGGGGGGCGTTATCGTGCAGGAACTTTTTCTGGTGGCCAGCCAGAGACCTTATTAGAGAAGGAACAGGCTGTTGGCATGGAGTTTATCCAATGGATGATAAAAGCTTTAGATAGCGGCAAGATTATGATTAATAAAGCCCCCTTATTTATGGTCCCTGGGGGTATGTTGATGTGTGCTGAAATGTTTCAATTATTTGTACGGGAGCATCCTGAGTATAAAAATTGGCAAGCAGCACAAAATGGATTTCTATCTTTGGGTTTACATAGCCTCGCTGCTGATGGTGGCGTGTTAAGTCGATTTGAGACAAAAAATCAAATGGAGAAAGGGATTGTATTTTCCAAGTATACCCTCGCTTTACCCGAGTCAGTAAAAGTGGTTCATCCGAGTACTGGGAAAGTAGAATCAATGTCCGCTACGGAATTGATTCATAAAGCACAGTTCAACAGCCAGTTTATCCAGAAGCAAAGTATGAGTTTGGCAGGTTCGTTGCAGAAGCTGGATGCAGCGGGGAAATGGAAAGTCGTTGATAACGAAGGGAGCGCGCTAAGGCCAGGAGCAAAAAACGGTGCCTGATTATGCAATTGGTGATGTGCAAGGTTGTTATGAGCCTTTGCAACGACTGTTGGAATTAATCGATTTTGATGACAAAAATGATCGTTTGTGGTTTGTTGGCGATTTGGTGAATCGGGGCCCTGAATCTTTAGCTGTCTTACGTTTCGTCAGCACCTTACCCATTACGCCCAGGGTGACTTTAGGCAATCATGATTTACATCTATTAGGCTCCTTGTTTGGTGACAGACCGTGGAAAGGGCATGATGACACGCTGCATGAAGTGCTTGAAGCTGTCGATGGCGAGGCTTTAGGTCATTGGTTAAGGAAACAATCCATTTTGTATTACTCACCAGAATTTAAGGTAGTGATGTGTCATGCTGGAATTTGTCCTTTATGGGACTTGTCACAGGCAATACAACGTGCCAAAGAACTTGAAGAGGTGCTTTCAGGTGATAACTATCGTGATTTTTTATCGCATTTATATGGTAATCAACCCGATATATGGTCTGATGATTTAAAAGGGGTGGATCGGCTTCGGGTAATTACCAATTATTACACACGCATGCGTTTTTGTGATGCACAAGGACGGCTGGAATTGAGTTATAAAGAAACTATTGCTCAAGCGCCAGCAAATCTTTATCCTTGGTATGAAGTACCGCATCGTAAAGAAATTAATGTGGATATTGTTTTTGGGCATTGGGCTGCTTTAAAGGGAGAATGCCCCAATCCCAAAATTCATGCACTAGATACCGGATGTCTTTGGGGTGGCCAACTCACTGCATTACGCTTGCAGGATATGCAACGATTTGCAGTCTGGAACAAAAAATGATGTTAGTAAAAAACTTTAACTCCATATGCTTATCTTACATGTCGTGGCTTGTTTTGGGGGGGCGGAAAGGAACAAAAAATAATTTGCTTTTTTGTCGTCGCTTATCTCCACGCTACGTCTTGCGTTTCCGACTTGTTCGCGGACAAGCCGTGGGACGTAGGCAAAGGAGAGAAGTTACGTTTTTCTTACTATGTTGCCTGTTCGGATTTAATGCTTGGTCACTCCCCATTACTGAAGATCTGCAGGTAAAACAAGCAGAAGAGCGCTTACAAAAAGCGATAGAGAATCCCGAGTTTATGCTGCATAACTGGATAGAGTTGCCTACTTCACCTGCCGCACGCCATAAAACCGTACATCATTTAAGTTTAAGAGAAGCGATTTTACTTGCTTTACGCTATAACCCTAATATTCAAAATGCCGAACTGGATCGAATCGTACAGCGTTATCAGTTGCGTTTGGCACACAATCAGTTCGAACTGCAATATGCTTTGGGGGCTTCTGGGGTAATCCAAAAAAGTAAATTTAATGGAGTAGGTACCGATACAACACGTACATTCTTAGCTAGCCCTGAGTTTAATTTAAAAACAAAACTAGGAACCGAAGCTAATTTATCAATAAACAATAACGTCAATGACAATAACAATTACAATCCAGTGTTGAACTTTTCTTTAACTCAGCCTTTATTGCGTGGTTTTGGAAAAGCAGTAAACGAAGCAGCGCTTTTAGATGCCCAGGACAATGAATGGTTAAACAAATTAAACTTACAGCAATCGGTCGCGGATCAGGTTACCCAAGTTATTATGGCTTATCGAATGCTTATTTTAAGCGGAAATAATTTACAGAATCAGCGCTTGCAGTTAAAAGAAGCAAAAAAATCGTATGAAATTAATGAAAAAAAAATAAAGGCAGGTCAATTAGAACCAACAGGCAACATTCAGCAATCCTATCAAATTGAATCTTTAAGTTTAATGGTGGAACAAGCGGAGAATGAATTTCAAACTACATCCCAGGATCTCTTGCAGACCATTGGCCTTGATCCAGAAATGCATATATCAGTCCCTAGCGATGTTGCTTTAGACACGCTTGCAGTTCCTGATTTACAGAAGTCTATTGAGCAGGCGTTGAATCATAATACCGTTTATTTGGCACAAAAAATGACATTGCGAGCGGATGAGCGTGCTTATAAAGTTGCCAAGAATCAACAGCTTTGGCAATTGGATGTCTCAGGAAATGTGCAAAGTGGTGTTTTAAATGATGTGACAGGCGCTAACGGAGGGGTTAGGGGCATTTACAACGGAAATAACATCACCGAGGCCGCCCGTTTGACATTAACTGTTCCTTTGCATGACATCAGTCGCCGCAGTCAGTTAATTAATGCTAAAGTGCGCTTGGAAAAAGATCGTTTAAATTTACTTGCAACGAAACGTGCATTAATAACAAATATCACCAATACCATAAACAATATAAAAAGTTTGGCAAAACGTTATCAATTAGCATTAAAACAAGTGAAATTGGCAGAGCAATCTTATGCCTTGGAAAAGAAAAAACAACAAGCAGGAATATCCAGTGCGTTGGATGTAAACAACACGCAGAACCAGCTTATCCAGGCTCAGTCCGGATTAATTAATGCAAAAATTGCATATCTTACTCAGATATCAAACTTACAAAGAACTCTGGGAACAACGCTGGAGCATTGGCAAATTAAATTAAGGTATGGTGGATGAATAAGTATTTAAACACATCAAAAGTTGTCATTTTATTATTAGCCGGGTTTCTTTTATCCTCATGTGGTGATCATGAGAAGAAAAATGCGGTTGCGTTACACCAATATAAAGTCGAGGAACAGCCAATTCATAAAACCTTGCATTTTACAGGAACGGTGCAGCCTTTACATGAAAATACCATAGCCAGCCCAATGGAGGCAGTGGTTGAAACAATGAATTTTCATTATGGACAAATGATCAAAAAAGGTGATGTGATTTTAACTCTAAACTCAACTGAGTTACAAAGGCAGTTTAATGATACATTAACAGAGTATTTAAAAGCCAAAGACAGCTACACCATAGCAAAAGCCAAGTTTGTTGGAACTCAGGATTTATGGGACTCTGGTTTATTATCCAAAAATAACTATATGAGTGAAAAATCAAATGTGGATACAGGCCGGGTTACTTTAATGCAGTCCACACGTAAACTGACAGAGATGTTAGAGAAACTCGATGAAAACAGTCCCAAAAATTTATCTGCACTAAGTTTGGCTGATTTTGCTAAGATAAAAAAAATTTTGGCATCCAAGCATAATATCATTCATTTAAAGTCACCCGGAGATGGAGTGTTACTGTATCCTCCTAAAGCAGGTGAAGATAAAAGTGTACGTGTTAACGTGGGATCTACAGTGAAATCGGGCCAAGTTATTGGATTGATTGGTGATTTATCCGGGATCAGTATCGAAATTGATGTTCCGGAAATCGATATTACCCAAATTCAAACAGGCATGAATGCCGTAGTGAGTGGCGTCGCTTTTGGTAAATATCCATTAAAAGGGCAATTGGTTGCAGTGAATGCCCAAGCATCAAATAACAATGGACTCCCCTTCTTTACGGCAGTAGTTGAGGTTAAGAAATTGACCCCAGAGCAGCAACAATGGATCAAAGTTGGTATGAGTGCATCGATTGAATTAAGCGTGGATAATGGCAAGCAGCTCATCATACCTATCGCTGCAATAAAGCGAGAAAAAGGACAAAGTATAGTTAACTTGCAAAACAAGTCAGGCGCTATTGAAAAGCGAGTTATAACAACAGGTGCGGCACAAGCAGATTCAGTTGTCGTTGAGACTGGTTTAAAAGCCGGCGATGTGGTGGTTTATGAGTGATCTCGTAATCAATTCACATACCTTGTCTGAGGATTTGTCAGTTGACTCAAGTGTTCTTGAAAGGCTTGTGCATCCTGCGATAAACCCGTGCCAAAAAGGTGATCTTAAGAAGACTCAGCAATCATTAATGGTATTGACGGATATTGTAAAAACGTATCATCTCGAAGGAGTGAGCAGTACCATCTTAAAAAAAGTATCGCTTACGGTATATGAAGGAGATTTGCTTGCTATTGTGGGAGCCTCTGGCTCAGGTAAGTCTACTTTGATGAATATTATGGGGCTTCTTGATAAAGCAGATGCAGGAACCTATCTATTGAAGAATCGCAATGTTGCTGCTTTGACCGATGATGAAGCAGCAGAGCTGCGGAATCAAAATATCGGTTTTGTTTTCCAGCAATTTAATTTGTTACCAAGGTTTAATGCTATGCAAAATGTAGCATTGCCTTTAATCTATCGCGGCATTGGACCTGCTGAAACTAAAGAAAGAGTGCTGGCTGCCCTTGCGCGAGTAGGTATGCATCAATATGCACACCATCGGCCCACACAATTATCCGGCGGACAGCAACAAAGGGTTGCCATTGCTCGTGCTTTGGTCACAGAGCCCCAAGTAATTTTGGCAGATGAGCCTACTGGGGCGCTTGATTCACGTACCGGTAATGAAGTAATGAATTTATTTTTAAGCCTACACGCTCAGGGGCGTAGTATCATTATGATTACTCATGATGAGCAGATTGCTGCAATGTGCGAGCGAAAAATTACTCTTGTGGATGGTGTGGTTATGGCGGAGACCGGGTCATGAATCTTGCCGGGCATTGCCAGCAAGCATTGGTTAATTTAACCGCTGCCAAATTGCGTTCCTTTTTAGCCATTCTAGGTATTTTAGTAGGTACTGCAGCTGTTGTTGCGTTAATTAGTTGCGGTCAGTTAGCTACAGAAAAGGCATTGGCCCAATTTAAGGCTTTAGGTACCGATTTATTGGCAATTTCTGTTTACCCCAAAACGACAGATAAATCTTCTGGAAGTATGGAGTCAATCTCTGCAGATCAATGGGAGCAGTTGCCTGAACGAATACCGTATATTGTGGATATGGCTCCTTATAGCACCGCATATCAACCTTTGAGTTTTCAGGGGAAATTAATGCAGGGCGCAGTTATAGGAGCCAACGAGCATTTACCAAAAATTGTTCATATTAAACTAGCTGCCGGACATTTTGTTTCTTTTGTTGAGTCTTATGAGCATTATTGTGTGATTGGCGCAGGTTTAGCGCGGCAAATCAAAGAGATAAGCTTTGATGATCCCATAGGAAAACAATTACGTATAGGGCAATCTTTATATACGATTATTGGAGTGGCCGAACCCTGGAAGGAAAATGGTTTTTTCAATGAGGACATAAATCAAGCGGCTATTATTCCCTTGGCTGGGATTAGTATGATTAGCAAGGATGCCAAGGTAAATAACGTGGTTTTGGAGTTGAAACCGGATAGCCCCATAGATGAAGTGATTGAAGAAATAAAACAAATCATTGGTTCCATGGCCCCTAAATTGAGTGTTTTTTCCCGTAGTGCAAAACAAATTATTGCCAGCATGGAAAATCAGGGACAAATTTTTACCCTATTACTTGGTGTAATCGGTGGTATTTCGCTTTTGGTGGGTGGAATTGGCGTGATGAATGTCATGTTGGTTTCAGTGAGTGAGCGCAAAAAAGAAATTGGTATTCGTAAAGCGGTGGGCGCCAAAAATAGCGAAATTCAAGCGTTATTTTTAGTTGAGTCGGTTATGCTTTCTTTGTTGGGAGGCGTCCTTGGGGTAATCTTAGGATTAATTTTTACGCGTATTCTGGCCTATTTTAGTGATTGGAACTTTTCACTCTATCTTCTTCCTCCAGTAGCCGGTTTTTTGGTATCGGCGGCCACTGGAATTTTCTTTGGGTTTTATCCTGCACGACGTGCTGCAAAATTGGAGCCAGTGGTTTCTTTGCGCAGCGAGTAATTTGGGCTTTTCTCCTCTAGCCGCATTTATTGATGTGCTAAAATTAATATTAAATCCTTAGATTAAAAGCAATTTAGATTGAACGCTTTTTAAAAACAACATTTGATTTTTTGCTTCTTAATTTGAATTTTAATTTTCAAAATTAGAATGACGGAGAATAAAATGACGAGGAAGTCGATTTTTCAATTACAGGATGAATGTTTTTTATTGCTTCTCGAGAGCTCTCTTAAAGCAATTCCTTTTAATGTCTTAGTGTCTACTGTGATAGCGGGATATTTATTGTACCGTCATGCATCAATAATGCCTGTGGCTGCATGGTATCTGGGCATGATCGTTTTAAGCTTTACCCGCTGGATTAATAGTAAAAATAGTATTGCCAGTAAAGATTACATTGTCAAAAAAGAAAATACTAAAAACCATTTTTTATTTTTTACCTTCTTAACAGGAGCTTTGTGGGGATCCTGCTATATTCTTTTCTATCCTCATTTCTCTGAAATGCATCAAAATGTTATTACTCTGGCTTTAGGGGGGATGGCATCAGGGGCTCTGGCATCACTTTCAGTATATCTACCAGCATATTATTGTTATTTAATCCCCATGTTCTTACCTCTAATTGTTTATAATTTTTGGCTAGGTGGCCTGGATCGTATTATTTTAGCAATTATGTTTATTCTTTTTGTGATTATGTTAATAATTACAGCCAAATTTCCTTCAAGGTTGTTGCAAGAAACCCTTCAACTCAGCAAAGAAAAAGACGATGCTTTGCAAGAAGTCCGCCGAGTTTCAATTACTGATGGATTAACTGGCCTTTATAATCGCGGTTATTTTGATAAGCGGCTTGATGAAGAATTTAAACGAGCAAAAAGAAACAATCACCCTCTTAATTTGGTATTAATCGATGTAGATGACTTCAAAGATATTAATGATAATTATGGTCATCCTTCCGGTGACTTATTTTTGAAACAATTAGCTGCTGCTATCAAAAATTCTGCAAAAAAAGCCAATGACAGTGCATTTCGTATTGGGGGTGATGAGTTTGCAGCGATTTTGACGAATACCTCGCTTGATGATGCTATTTTACTGTGTAATAAACTGCAAAATAAATTTAAAAAACAGAGAGAAAAAGGTGAAACTACAATTAGTATAGGAATAGTCAGCGTTTCTCCATTTTATGTTAATGATGTGGATGAAGTGATTTCTGCAGCAGATAAAACATTATATGAAGCGAAAAGAGCTGGAAAAAACCAAGTACGTTCTCAACATATTAATTAAAATGATTCAGAATATCTAAGAGAAATTCTTTTCATAATTTCTTCAATGGGCAAACCCATCACATTGTAATAAGAGCCTTTTATTTCTTTTATAAATGTATCATATACATTCTGGATACCATATCCGCCAGCCTTATCATAAGGATCTCCTGTATCAATATAATTTTGTATTTGTTGCTCTGTAAGTGTGTGAAAAGTAATGCTGCTTGCGACACAATCAACCCACCACTGTTGTTCTGGTAGAAAAATTAGAGCATAGCCCGTATAGACCTCATGAGAATTGCCGCTTAACATGCTTAACATTCTATATGCATCTTGATGATCGCGGGGTTTTTCTAAAATATGATCCTGGTAGGCTACTGTAGTGTCTGCTGCTAGAATGATATCCGCGGTACCTGCTTTGACTTGTGCCAAAATAGTTTCCGCCTTTTCTCTGGCAAGTCGTGTAACATATATTTTAGCTTCCTCGTCTTTTTGCTGAATTTCTTCAATGTCGGCAGGCATAACAACAGCAGGCAAACCGTGCTCTTGCAAAATGTGCAAACGTCTTGGAGATGCGCTGGCGAGAATAATTTTTAATAGATGATTCGGTTTCATAAAAATAGGATTGGTGTTTTGCAGCATATTATAAATCGCATCATTTTTGGCTCAATCTGGCGAATTGTCAACAGACTTGAAATCAGACTTAAAAATTTATTATTTTGGGGATTTGCTATGCTGGCTCCAGGTTATAAATATCTGGAGTTTTGATTCTATTGCACTGAATTTATAAGTATTTTATGATGAAAAAATTCTTTTCATATAAATGGATTTACGTATGTTAAAAAAATCTTTAGGAGTGATGCTCTTAACATCAGGCATTTGTTCTTTTGCTTTTGCCGCTGATACAGCGCCGTCACCCACTAATCCTTCTAATTCGTCTTCTTCTAGCGCATCAGTACCTACAAGTTATTTACCGGTGGTGCTTCATGAGACTTTTGCAAGCATTTTGCAGCGTATGAGTAGTGAAAAACAAGCGATTAATGAACGGCAGCAAGAGCTATTAAAACAGCGTTATGATTTGAGTAATAAGCCTTCTCAAACAGCAAAGATGTCTAATGGAAAGCCTGTGCAAGAAGGTGTTCGAGTCAAGTTGTCTGAGGGACTAACATGGGATCAGCTTGCAAAAATGACTCCTGAGGAGATTAAGAACAAAGGTCTATTTCCGAAAGGCTTCTTACCATTACCCCATCCTAATCATCCTGAAGGGGGTATGTTATTTCCCAAGTTTTCTATTAATGAAATTAAAAAACAAGAAGACAGGGACTTGACTCGATTTGATTTAGACTTTGATATTCCCGATCATTTTTTACCACCCCATCCTGCACCGATTTTTTTAGTCACCAGGCCTGATCTTGGGGATGTATCTCAAGGTAAATTGGTAACCATTGAAAATTATTATGAATTATTTAACGGTCTATTGAATCCCAAACAACTGGAGGGTTTACGTTTGTTGGTCACTCCATTTCCACAACAACAATTTAACCAAACTGAAGACCGGCGTACTGTAAGGCCAAGCCGTGGAGTTGCTTGCTTTGATTGTCATGCGAATGGTCATACAAACAAAGCAACCCATTTGGTTGGTGATATTAGACCTCAGGAGTTTCGCCACCGGATCAATACGCCAACATTGCGTGGACTAAATATACAAAGATTATTTGGGTCTCAACGTGCATTGAAAACTGTGGAGGATTTTACAGAATTTGAACAAAGAGCAGCTTATTTTGATGGTGATCCAGTAATTGCGACCAAAAAAGGCGTTAATATTTTAGAACGTGGCAGCCAAGTTCACTTCATGTCTGAGTTTCAGTCAATTCTTGATTTTCCTCCTGCACCTAAATTGACCTGGGAAGGCAAGTTGGATCCAGTAAAAGCGAGTCCAGCAGAGTTACGTGGACAGGAGTTGTTTTTTGGCAAGGCAAAATGCTCTACTTGTCATGCTCCTCCTTACTATACTGACAACACCATGCATAATTTACAAACCGAACGTTTCTATCAACCACAAATGATTAATGGTATGAAAGCAGTTGGTGATGGCGCTATAAAAACATTTCCTTTGAGAGGAATTAAAGATTCCCCGCCTTACTTGCATGATGGTCGTTTGTTAACTTTGGCTGATACTGTAGAGTTTTTTAATTTAGTATTGCAATTACAGTTAACTCAAGAAGAAAAGGCAGATTTAACAGCATTTATGGAAGCGCTTTAATACTCACTGTATAATCTTTTCTGTGCTGGTAGTCTGGGATTGTGACCTATTCCATCAAGTCAAGCAGAATGCTGTTACCTTCGGGGTGACAGAATTACTTGCGAATTGAGTCAAATGGAACATGAAACACTCTTTGCTTGACGGCCGTGGGGTTGGAGCCCGGACTACTTGTTTTATGATAAATGGTCTATCTTTAAATATTGAGATGGCAATCAGGTAATAGAAAATCAGGGGGAAAGGCTATGAAAAAATGGGGACTTGCGATAATCGCATACGTTCTGGTACATCATGTTGCCTTCGCACAACAGAATTGGAGTACTTGGGTCGCTGGAATTAGGGCAGAAGCATTGCAACAAGGAATATCACCAGAAATTTTTGATGAGGCATTTGCAGGAATCCATGCGCCAAGTCATCAAATTAAAGGATTTTTACGTTCTCAACCAGAACATCGCCTCACATTTATTAAATACCGCAATACACGTGTTGATAATTATAGGATTGCTATAGGACGCAAGGAATTCAAAAAGAATCAGGCCGTATTAGAAGCTGTAGCAAAGCAATACGGAGTAAATCCTTGCTTCATCGTTTCATTCTGGGGAATGGAAACCAGTTATGGCACATATATGGGTAACTTCCCTGTCGTGAAAGCTCTAGCCACCTTAGCGTATGACTCCAAACGCAAGGATTTTTTCCGTAAAGAATTATTTATTGCCTTACATATCCTGAATGAGGGCCATGTGAGTCTTTCTGATTTCAAAGGTGAGTGGGCTGGCGCCTCAGGCCAACCGCAATTTTTGCCTTCAAGCTGGGTGAAATATGCTGTGGATTATGATGGCGATGGGCGAAAGGATATTTGGAGAAGTAAACCAGATGTCTTTGCTTCAATTGCAAATTATATGAAGCAAAATGGATGGCAAACAGGCGAGCCCTGGGCAATCCAAGTCAAATTACCCCATAAATTTGATATGGCTATGCAAGGAAAAAACATTATAAAACCTGTGAGTGAATGGAATGCAATGGGTGTACGCACTGAAGAGGGCGAGCTATTACCCTTCCAAAATCTGCAAGCGAGTATTGTTCAACCATTAGGCGGACCAACCTTCTTGGCCTTCCCGAACTATAAGATGATTTTGCATTACAATAACTCCATCTACTATGCAGGAGCTATAGGTTATTTAGCAGATAAAATTTGCCAAGCACAACATAGGTAAAAATTATGGATGATTATCTTGATAAAACTGCCAGTTTAACCCCTTTAGCAAAAAGGATCATTTGTGATAAAGCCACAGAGTATCCTCATACTGGAGCATACAATTCTGTCATAACGCAAGGGACTTATTTATGCAGACGTTGTGGTTTGGCCTTATTTCGCGGGTCAAGCCAATTCAGCTCAGGGTGCGGCTGGCCGAGTTTTGATGATAACATCGTTCATGCAGTGAAACAGCTCCCAGATCGTGATGGCCAACGTACAGAAATCCTCTGTTCACGCTGTGATGCTCATTTAGGTCATGTTTTCACAGGTGAGTGTTTTACCCAAAAGAATTTACGTCATTGCGTCAACTCCGCCTCCATTGATTTTGTTGCAGAAAGTCAGGTATTGGATACTGAAGAAGCAATAATCGCTGGAGGATGTTTTTGGGGGGTTGACCATTTTTTAAAGCAAATCTCTGGAGTTCTTCGTGTAGAAGTGGGTTATACAGGTGGTGTTACTTCAGAACCCAGCTATGACCAGGTGTGTCAGGGCAATACCGGACATTATGAAGCAGTACGCGTTATTTATGATAAAGCTAAGACGGACTACCACCAAGTACTGAAACGTTTTTTTGAAATCCATGATCCCACACAAAAATCGGGACAAGGTCCAGATTTAGGTGAGCAGTATAAGAGTGCGGTGTTTTATTATAATCAGGAGCAATTGGATGAAGCAGAAACCTTAATCCAAATGCTGCAAAAAAGAGGCTACCAAGTCGCGACTCGCCTTTTGCCAGCACAAACATTTTGGCCCGCAGAAGAATACCATCAGGATTATTATGCCAAACATCATAAACCTCCTTATTGTCATCAACCTGTAAATCGCTTTGGGTAAGATTTTAAGTTGTTAAGGGGGGTATATGGAATTTACTTTTCGAATTGCTAAGAAAAAAGATAAAGCAGAAATTCTGGGTTTAATAAAGAAATTGGCTGAGATTGAAAGAAAAAAACCTGAGGAGATTCATTTAACTTTGGAAAAAATTGAATCTCATGGCTTTGGTCGAAATAAATATTTTTATGTTTTATTAGCTGAATATAAGAAAAAACCAGCGGGTTACGCTTTATACTTTTTCTCTTACTCTGCCTCTGAAGCAGCTCCTATTTTGTATATTGAGGATCTCTTTGTAGATGAACCCTATCGTAGTTTTGGCTTGGGTACGGGCTTGTTAACTTATCTTGCGCGTGTGGCGATTGAAAAAGAATGTTGTCGATTGGAAGGACATGCGTTTACCTGGGATAAAAAAACCATTGAATTCTTCGAACTTATAGGGGCGCATCCACGTACGGATTTATTGCAATTTCGCTTATCAGGCGAACCATTGCAGCAATTGGCTGCAAAAGAATAGAGACTTTATTCTAGTTTTTCATGACCATGCCCCAAGAAAGGAAACGTGAGCAACTGGATTATAATGGGAACTAAATGCCTACATCACGCAGATAGGCCGCGGGATGGAAGCAAAAACTTAATAGCAGTCCGGGCGCGTCTTCAAACAGACTATTACAAGCATCTTAATGAGTCCTTAAATACATATGTTCAAATCCTGAAAAAGACAAACTGTGATGTTTTCTTTGCGCAGGGTTGCTCGCATCAAGACGTAAAGAAGGGAACTGCGTCAACAGGGATTTAAAAATGTGGTGCATTTCAACACGCGCCAATTTTGCCCCAAGACAAAAATGACTTCCGTAACCATAACTGAAATGCTGTGTTTGCTTTTTCTCGAGCGTTATAGTGTCCGGATGATTAAAATAGTGTGGGTCACGATTAATTGCATGTGTTGATATGAAAATTACCTTTCCTTTTTTAATCAGCTGATCACCAAGCATAGTTTCATTTTTAGTTACCCGAAAAATGAAAGTTACTGCCGGATCAAGACGGTTGCATTCTTCAATATAAGCATCAAGAGCATCAATGTTATTTCTTATCTGCTTCCAGAGTCCTGGTTCATTGAGCAAAACAAATAAATTATTACATAGTTGATCCGTTGTTGTTACCTGACCGGCAACCAGCATCATAATGGCCTGGGAAATGATTTCATCATCAGTTAATCCAAAATGAGCTTGATGTTCCAATAAGATACTTAAAAAATCTGTTCCTGGCTTAAGCCGGCGGTGACCCATGAGATCAGAAAAGTAATTATATAATTGTTGGGCGCTATGATTTACCTTGATGCCATCTTCATCTTTATAACTAGTAGAGCCGCCAAAGAACTGGGTCATGTTATTGGACCAATGATAAAAATCATTACGTTCACTATCGGGAATTGCAAACAATTCTGCAAGCGTTACCGAGGGAATGTTTTGTGCGAGTTGGCTTACAAAGTCAAAAGGTTGGTTTTCAGTAAATTCAGCCAGACAATTTGCTATGGTCCGCTGAATCAATGGTATTAATTGTTGGAGGCAATGGGTGCTTAATCCATGATAACAAATCCGTCTGCGAGCCGTGTGTTCTGGCGCATCACTCATGACCATCATTTGACTGACGACTTTGAAAAAATTAGTAATTAATGACAAATTCATTTCGGGCATACGGGAGATAAAAAAAGGCGAGCGATCACAACTGAAATCTTCGCTTGTGAGTACTTGTTTGGCTAGTTGATAAGAGGTAATAACAAAAAATTTCCCCGGATCCCACCAGAATAGCTCCCCCATTTCCCGTAAATGATGACTGAATTGCTCTGGCGTTGTCGTTTGCTTGAGCTGCATTAACGTATAGGATTTCATAATATTTGGATCCTTCTTAAATGTCTTGGACTATGGCGGTGAAATGAATTGCGCCCATGTAAGAGAGAGAAATTATCTGCGAGTAAAAAATCACCTTCTTGCCATTCGTGCTGGTAGAGGTGTTGGAGTCTGCGCATGCTCTGGCTTAAAGAGGATAAAATAACATGTGACTCATCCTCACTTTTACCAATTATTTTGACGTGTACGGGATTTAAATAATCTTCCCCTACCGGTTCAGCAAAGCGTAAAATTACCTGCTTCGTATCGGGATGAATATTGATTAAATTACGCGTAATGGAACCCCCATAATGTGCTAGTTTCTCGGTATGAAATGAGAGAGAATAGTGTCGCCATTCATTTTTTTGTAATTCGCTTGCAGTCTTCCAAACCGTCTCCGTGTTTACAAATATGGTTTCGCCACCGCTTCCAACCTTAGGTGCTTGCAGACAATTAAAGAGTAAAAAACGAGGCTCTTGATGAAAAGCTCCGTCCCAGTGCAAGGGAACATCACTCTCAGTAAATAAATAGTTTTTGGACTGTTTATCTACTTTCATTTCCATTACCGGACCAAAATCCCAAGAAAGTAATTGTGCTTGGTTTTGGCAATAATTAAGTAACGTATCACGCTCAAGAGATTTGAAGCCACGTAAAAGGACAATTTTATGATGAGTTACCTGGGCTAGGAGTTTTTTTAACGGGAGGACAGTCAAATTTTTATTTGTATTTGCTTGGATCAGATATGGGGAAAATAATTTTGAGTTATTCATTAGCATGCCTCCAACACATAATGATCGTCATTTAATCGAGCTCCCAGCCGCTCCGCTTCTTCTTTTTTTACTAGTTGCCATCCTTGCGCATTTTTAAGTAAAACACTATGCCAGGGAGTGCTCCAGCAATTTGATACGGGAAGAAAGTGAATTCCCACTTTTTCTGAGCCGCAAGGTTGTGGGTGAATCGACAAACGTACAGATTGGGGAAAATAATGTGCGAGCAATTTTGACCATGCATTCGAGCGGCGGATTACCTCATAAGCAATCTGCTTGGCTTCCTGGCGTATTTTGTTTTTCGTTTGTCCTGGCTTCAAAGCAAGTTGATCTTCAACAATAAAACGATGAATGCCATTAAATTGATAACGTGCACTCTGTGCGGTTGCCATGTGTTTTTTTAATTCGCCTAAAGATTGTCCAAACTCGATCATTAATGATTCACGCATGATTTGATAGTTATGACAGGGATATACATCATCAAGTGAAAAAGTCGATAAATGGTTTAGTTGATAATCCTTAATGATGTTTTGGATTCCTTTTTGGTACACATCCACATGCAGATCATTCACCAAAACCAAATCATTAAAAACACGACCAT
This sequence comes from Legionella parisiensis, assembly GCF_001467945.1. Classification (GTDB taxonomy): domain Bacteria; phylum Pseudomonadota; class Gammaproteobacteria; order Legionellales; family Legionellaceae; genus Legionella; species Legionella parisiensis. The sequence goes on along the minus strand of NZ_LNYQ01000012.1, from coordinate 185,118 downwards.
CAGAACAAATAATTAACTTTACTCCTACTGGATAAGCTTCTTGCATGCTTTGACAGAGTTGATTCAGATTGCTTAAGCCAATAATTTCACCTCGATCGGGTTTTTCTGACAGGGTTTTCTGCCTGTTGGCTGATTTTGCCGGGAAGGCAGGAAGAATTAAAGTAAGTATTCTTTGTTCAGTAACTGCTTGTTGAATTTTATTCCGCGGATGACGAGTGCATTCAGGACATAAAACTCCAGAACACTGTTTTTCGGTTAATTCACTAACTCGCCTTTGATTGAGCAATAACTTTAACAATGCAATTGTTGTTTTCTGAGTTATCGTCACTGACATACTTTGCCTCCAAATTGTTTTCCTGGGTAAAGTAACTCTATTCCTGCGCCCCGCCGACAAGCCGCGGGGACGTAGGCATATACGTGTTCAAGAGACAGATAAAGTACGTAGCCCAATTCAGCGAGCATAACCAAGGCTGTAGAAATTATTTCTATTTGATCTCGGGTATGCTTCGCTGCCCTGGACATCGTTTTACCATCCATTGGAGTAAACAGATTAGGTAAAATCTTTATAAATTGATAATATTAAGTTTTAATAAACTATATAATATAAATTAATGGATATTGATTTTGATGCCCTGCGAGTTTTTGTTGTTGTAGTTGAATGCGGTGGGTTTAACGCGGCAACGCGAGTTTTATTTAAAACCCAGCCTGCAATCACTTCCTCGATAAAAAAACTGGAGGAGCAACTCAATTTGGTATTGTTTGATCGCAGCCACTATCGACCTGAATTAACTATAGAAGGAGAAAAACTATATCATCGAGCTCAGTCTTTAATTGGCCATTGGAAGAATATTAGCCAATTTGCAGAGCAGCTCCAGTCAGAGGCAGAAAGCGATATTACGATTGCTATCGATGTTTTTTTTCCTTTATCAAGCTTGAAAAATCTATTACGGCATTGGATTAACAGTTTTCCTAATACACAATTTCATTTTCGCACTGAGTCACTTGGTGGTGCTTGTGAGCGCTTATTAAGAAATCAAGCAGACTTGATTATTAGCGAAAATTTGCTCACCAAGAGTGCAGTCGAAGTGATACCGCTTCGTTCTGAGTTTTTAATCGCAGTAGCATCTCCTGAATTCATCGACTATTACAGCAAACAATTAGGTGATTTGGATACTCTTTCTGAATGCATGCAAGTTATTCTGCGCGACTCATCACAGTCTGATTTTTCATTTGGGGTTGTTGAGCATGCACGCCGCTGGACAGTAAGTGATGTTATGGCCAAAAAAGATATCATTGTGGCAGGCCTTGGTTGGGGGCGGTTGCCATTACATATGATTACCCACGAATTAGCTGATGGCAGCCTGCAGTGCTTGCAAGGAAATCATTTTGATAGACGATTAATTACCATGGGCGCAATAAGATTGCAAAAACCAGCGCGAGGTCCGGTTGCAGAAAAGTTATGGCAGGATTTGAACAATAAAAACATTGTAAAATTTGAGCAGTGAGAAACCTTTCCTCTATATTCAAATACTTCAAGCAATGCCATTATTCAATAAATAGTACATTTATCACCTACGACTCGCGGGACGCTGGAATAAAATGATAAAGGAAAAGTGACGAGCTCCCAAAGGTAAGCACCAGTAAAACTAAGAAGTGTGTTCTTCTTTTTTATATTGTTCATCTGCTTCCCTCGCCTTGCGTTGATTTTCTTGCAACTGCAGAGCATTAAGCTGCTGGTGCCAGAGTAGAGCAGCTTGGGCTTTGAGCTGGTTCAGCTTTCTTATTAATAACCCCAAATGTGTTGCCAGCATGGGAAGTTTTTTAGGTCCAAATACAATAAGGGCGACACAAAAAATGACCAGAAGCTCACCGCCACTCATGAGGATTTATTATCCTCTTTTGGTGGTTCATTGGTTTGTTCTTCATTCAAGGCCTTACGGAAATTTCTAATTGCTTCACCAAGATCTGTGCCTATCGTTTTCAATTTGGAAGTACCAAAAAGAGCAATTACAATAACTAGAATTAATAATAATGAAAGAGGGCTGATGCTGCTTAGTCCCATGTTAGTTCCTCGCACTACGGTTAAAAAGTACAAACAGACCCGTCAAAATAGCTCCGGTAAGAGCAAGTGGAGCGAGCTGTTTATGGTGGATAAAATGCAAATAGTCCAGCAGACTTACTAAAAGAAAAGAAAGTCCTGCGCCAATGGCAACGCTATTCCAGTGTACTGCCGGCTTTTCATTTTCTAACTGTGCATTCGCACGCTCTTTATTTATTATTAATTCTTCTTTTTTAAGCTCTAGAAAATCAAAGAGCAGTTTGGGCATATGCGGTAATTGTTCTGCAAAAAAAGGTAGATTCTTTTTTAATTGAGTAAAGAATGCCTTGGGACCGATTTGATCTCTCACCCACTTTTCGAGAAAGGGTTTGGCAGTGGCCCATAAATCCAAATCGGGATAGAGTTGACGTCCTAAACCTTCTACAGCAAGCAGTGTTTTTTGCAATAAAACCAATTGGGGTTGTACTTCCATATGAAAGCGTCGAGCAACCTGAAAAAGACGCAATACCACTTGCGCAAATGAAATGTCTTTTAAAGGTCGTTCAAAAATAGGCTCGCATACTGTACGAATGCTGCTTTCAAACTCATCAACCCGGGTATCACGGGCAACCCAACCGGACTCAACATGCAACTCGGCGACGCGTCGGTAATCGCGATTAAAAAAAGCCAAGAGGTTTTCAGCTAAATACCGTTTGTCATTATCGTTTAATGTGCCCATGATCCCAAAGTCTATGCAGATATATTGCGGATCTTTGGGATTTTTATAAGAAACAAAAATATTTCCTGGGTGCATGTCTGCATGAAAAAAACAATCACGAAATACTTGTGTAAAGAAAATTTCTACACCGCGCTCAGCCAGTTTTTTTATATCAACTCCATGATCCTGCAAACTGGCGATATCGGATACAGGTATGCCATGGATTCGTTCAAGCACCATGACGTTGGAGTGTGAATAGTCCCAATATACATCGGGAATATACAGTATGGGGGAATGTTCAAAGTTACGCCTTAATTGAGTGGCATTGGCCGCCTCTCTTAACAAGTCGAGCTCATCAAGCAAGGTATGTTCAAATTCTGTTACAATTTCCTTGGGCTTTAAACGTCTAATCTCAGGCCAATATCGATCTGCCCATTTGGCAATAGTATGCATAATACTCAAGTCTTGCTCAATAATGCGTCGCATATTGGGTCTAAGTACTTTGACAATGACTTCTTCACCTGTTTTCAGGGTGGCTGCATGTACTTGCGCCATAGAGGCTGATGCCAAGGGGATTGAGTCAAATTCAGCAAAAACTTCGTAGGGGGACAAACCATAGACCTTTTCCATAATGGCCATTGCTTTTTCACTGGAGAATGGCGGAACTTTATCCTGTAGTTTGCTGAGTTCAATCGCTATATCTAGAGGTAAAATATCTGGACGTGTAGAAAGTGCTTGACCGAATTTAATAAAAATAGGCCCCAGCTCTTCCAATGACTTACGAAGCGCTTCGCCATGTGTTAGCTGTTTTTTGCGAAACCAGTTCCAGGGATTTAAATAAACAATGAAACGGATAGGTGCAAACAATCTTAATGACACGACTACATTATCTAGTCCATTTTTGGCTAGAATGTAATTGATATGAATAAGGCGAATGAGTTTTTTAATGGATTTCATAGCGGCTTATTAGTTGATTAATATGAGCCTGCAAGCGCTCGACACTTAAAGATAGCTCATCGACTTCAACAAAAAAATCTTCCAGTTCATATTTTGTAGGAAACAGTCGCAATTCTTCTTGCAAGTATTCAGAGATATTTTGACGCATGGAATCATCCAATCTCTTTTTGAATGCCATCCCTTTTCGGACAAAGGAACCAATTTGATGAGCCACCACATCACCAGTAAAGTGGGCCAGATGCCCCTCCCAATCGATGTCCATTTCATCAAACAGTTTTTTTACTTGTTGCCCTAATTCGGTATTACCAGTCATGCGGATCTTATCATTAAATAAGGAGCGTGCCTTGGATGCAGGTAATAAACTGAGCCTGATTAAACCTAAAGGATTGCTATGAATGATTGTGTCTGCTTCTTTATCATAGTTGTCCAGCAAGATGATTTCCCCATCTTTAAAGAGGATAAAAAAATTAACATTCAAAGGGCTTATAATCATCTCAAGAATTTTATTATCAAGCGCTTGCAGTTTAGCTGGCATGTGTTCATCCAGTCTTGCGGCTTTGTTAATGGCTATTTGGAGAGCCTTCAGAGAATATTTTTTTAACATAATGCACTCAATATTTATAGGCAATGTGCAAGGCAACTATGCCGCCGCTTAGATTGTCATAATGACAATCTTCAAATCCTGCATGCTCAATCATTTCTTTTAGTTTGGCTTGATTCGGGTGCATGCGTATGGATTCAGCAAGGTATTGATAACTGGCTTTGTCCTGCGCAATAAACTCTCCTATTTTAGGTAAAATATGAAACGAATACCAGTCATAAATCGGTTTTAAGCCGGGAAATGTGGGCGTTGAGAACTCAAGAATCATCAATTTTCCACCGGGCTTGCATACACGATACATCGAACGAAGCGCTTCTTCCTTATCCGTCACATTTCTTAAGCCAAATCCCATGGTAATGCAATGAAAACTATTATCAGCAAAAGGAAGACATTGAGCATTACCCTGTACGTAATCAATGTTTTTATATAAGCCTTCATCCAATAGGCGATTACGTCCCACGTTCAGCATGGCAGAATTAATATCCGCTAGAACAACACGGCCTGAATTGCCGACTTTTTTGCATAACAACCGGGTTAAATCCCCACTGCCTCCCGCTAAATCTAAAACAAATTGTCCCGGACGTACTTGGCTAAGCTCTACGGTGTAGCGTTTCCACAGATGGTGGACGCCTAAAGACATCAAATCATTCATCACATCATAGTTTTTTGCTACAGAATGAAAAACTTCTGCTACTTTCTTTTCTTTCTCATCCCAGGCAACAGTAGAGTAACCAAAATGAGTTTCTTTTTCTTGATCAGCCATTATGGGGAACACGGATTTGTTATTTAATGCTCCATATTAACTGATTTTAGTCAAGATACCCAGCCCTATATATCTCTAGTGTATCGGGTAAAGTCACTATGGATTTTAGTTTCATACTTGCAGTGTGCGATCTAACTGAATTTTCTGAGGTTAAACACCTGCTCAATTAACTGTGTAATGTGTTCCGGGTTAATGAATCCCTTAATTGCCAATTGCTCTTATGGTTTTTGGTAAAGAGGGTGTACAACACAATTAAAGCTCTCGGGATTTGTTCCAGCGGGAAAGAGATCATATGTGAAATAAACTCGTTCGAAGACTCCAAGCAAATCACAATGGTTATAAAAGAGAGTAACACGGTGGAATATTTTTATTATTAATAGTAGTGCAATATTCATTACTCAATATATATTTATTGACAAACAATAAATTATTTTTATAATTTAACAAAAATTTATCAATGGGAATTTATCATGAAAAAAATAAAAAACACCAGTCATCTGCTGTACCTGCTATTCCGTGCTCTCTGTTGGCTTATTCCCCTAACTACAACCTTCTTAATTTTATTTAAATTCGATTGGATGTGTTATATAGGAGCGTGGTCTTCTTTAATTTCTGCAGAACAAATTCGAGACCCCTCTCATTTTTCCTGGATGCATCGGTCCATCATATTGGCGATCGAATGGATGCCACTGACTATTACTATTTTAATCTGTCATAAATTAGCCAAACTATTTCGCCTTTTTGAGAAGGGATACCTGTTTGAAGAGGAAAATATCAAATTAATAAAACAGGTAAGCATTTACATGATTTTGGGTGAGGTAGTGCAGCTATTTTATCAACCTGTAATGACTGCGGCACTTACCTTTAATAATCCTACAGGTGAACGCATTGCCAGTATTACTTTAAATTCAGCGAATTTATCTACGTTAATTACGGCTTTCATTATTTTAGTTGCTTCCTGGATCATTCAGGAAGCGCATCAACTAAAATCAGAAACGCAATTAACAATTTAAGGAAATCTAGTGTCTATTATTGTTAATTTGGATGTGATGATGGCAAAACGCAAATGCAGGCTTAAGGAATTGGCAGAGGCAATAGGAATTACTGAAGCGAATTTGTCTATTTTAAAAAATGGTAAGGCTAAAGCCATACGCTTTGCGACATTGGAAGCGATTTGTGCGTATCTTAAGTGTCAACCAGGAGATATTCTTGAATATCAAATGGAACAGCAAGATGATGTGAGGGGAGATAATGAAAACTCATCTTTTCTGTTGATGGAGGAGGGTTAGTATTCTCCTGTGTAGCGCGCTATATGCCTAAAGTGATCCCAATACGCTGTCATCCCCCCTGCGCCGGGAGGACAGCATCCAAGTTTTGCTGAAATATCATGGCGTTTTGGGATTGCTGGCTTTTCCGTGGTATGGGGCGCAGCCCAAATTTCTTCTTTGTTACTGAAAGATAATTCAAAGACTGGCTAATGTGTGCAAATACTGCTGTTCATCAGGGGGCATGTTATTTTTTTGTGAGAGCCACAAGCACTCTGCTAATTGCTCCATCATTAAATGCTCCACAGATAATGAGTCCTTGTATTTTTTAATTAAATTCTTATAGATTTCGTGAATCCCTACAGGACGGTTAGTAGCGATTTGCTCTCTAATGGCAAGATGAAGTCCCATATGCATGAATGGATTTGCTTCCCCTGATTCGGGAAAATAAGATTGCTGCTGAAATTTATTCTGATTCTCAAGTATTTTATGATATTCAGGGTGAGCCAATATCACTTGAACAATTTCATTTTCTAGGGGTGACAGCAGTTTTTGATGCTGGTATTTTTCCCAACTAGAAAAAAACATTTGTCGTGTTTCTTGGATTGTGTCGCCGTAAAACATGTATTGCTCAATATTTATTAAAAAGCTTGAGTTTAACTGAAGTGAGTTAGAACAACAATGGAAAATGATTTTGCCGAGCACTTCCGATTGACATGGGTAAATGATTATGCGATATTCGCGTTGCGAGGTTGGACTTGCTATGTGTCATTCCACTGGGTCAATTGGCGACACACCGATTGGCCCTTTCTATTAAATTGATTCCCCAATTATCTTTGAAATTAAGCTCAAACAATCCGTACCGAGTTTCACACCTACAAAAGCCATAAGCAAGCCGCTAATCAACTCAATTCCCTTCCATACATTTGTTTTTGTCAAAACACCAGAAAAATATCGTGCGGTAAATGTTAATGAACTAAACCAGATAAAGCTTGACGTGAGCACACCCAGCAAAAAAATATGCTCTTGATTTGGATAACCGCTGCTGCCACCACCTATAATGACCAGAGAATCAATAATAGCGTGCGGGTTGAGTATACTAAAGCCTAAGGCTAAGAGAATGATTTGGGCTCTGTTACGTGGTTGATGTACATTTTCTGCATGCTCTGATGCCTTGAAAAATGCGTTGGTTAATGCTTTCGCGGAATAAAAAAGTAAAAAAAGTGTGCCTAACACCATCATCCATATTTGCAAAAAAGGGTGAATCTGAAGCAATTCGTGCAAGCCTGCAATACTGGAGCAAATTAAAATAAAATCACAGATAAAGCATATAACAGCAGAAAGAGCCGCATGATTTTTTTGTGCACTTTGTTTAATTAAAAAGACGTTTTGCGGCCCTAGAGCAACTATCAAGGATAAGCCCAAAAACAAACCATTAAGATAAACAAACATAATCACAATATAAAAAAAATCAAAGATAGCGATTATAACATTGCAACTTATGCATTGTGGAGTATAAAATGCGTCGATTATTCTGTCTCCGCAAGAGAAGCGTACAAAATAAGAACAAATAGGAGGGAGCGTGGGCTCTTTGTTACTAAGAAAGCTAATCGTCACTGCAACATTGACGGTGCTTGGCCTAGCAGGTCAATTATTACATGCAGAAAATGCCGTACCTGCCCAACAGAAATTACAAGTTCATGATGGATATTATCCTGTCTATCCACCTACTGCTCCAGCCACAGGCGAGCAACAGACTTTAATTGAACGTGGAGAATATTTGGCAAAGATGGGGGATTGTATTTCCTGTCACACCAATGTTAAAGCAGGTACGCCCGCTTATGCAGGTGGATTACCTATAGCAACGCCTTTCGGAACATTCTACAGTCCCAATATTACTCCTGATAAAGAAACAGGAATTGGTAATTGGACTGAAAAAGATTTTATCCGTGCACTCAAAGAAGGCCGCGATCCCAAAGGTCGAAATTATTTTCCAGTATTCCCTTATGTGTATTTTTCTAAAATAACCGAGGAAGATGCACGTGCTCTGTATGCTTATTTTATGAGCTTACCACCTGTTAATTTACCTAACAAGTCATTACCTTTCCCGTTTAACCTTCCCGGTGCCCGCTTTACACTTTGGGGATGGAACTTATTGTTTTTCTTTCCAGAAGGACATGAATTCCAATATGAAAAAGGCAGATCTCCCGAGTGGAATCGTGGCAAATATATCGTAGATGGTCTAGGCCATTGCAGTATGTGCCACACTCCATTAAATCCATTCGGTGCGCCAAAGAACAGATATTACCTGACTGGTGGATTTATTGATGGTTACTGGGCACCAAACATTACTAAGTATGGGTTGGAAAGTGCAACCCACGAGCAGGTCACTGATGTATTCAAATATGATAAGCTCATTAATAATGCAGGACCGGTAGCGGGGCCTATGGCTGAAGTAAATCGTAACAGCATGATGTACCTAACCGACGAAGATAGAATGGCTATCGCTACATACCTTAAAACAGTTGTGAGCGAAGAACCTTTAGGCTTACCGCCTTCAAATGATCCTCCTTCACTTGATCGTGGAAAGCAAGTTTATTATACCGCATGTGTGATTTGCCACCAAGACGGCGCAATGAGTGCTCCTTTGTTGGGAAGTGCGCCAAGTTGGTATGAACGCTTAAAAAGCAGCGGATTAACTGGATTATATCGTCATGCAATCGATGGATTTAACTTTATGCCGGTTAAGGGTGCCTGTGTGACCTGTTCTGATAATGACATTATCTCAGCGGTTGATTTCATACTCAATGAATCATTGACGCGTACGCAATTATTAGATCTAAAGTCTGGTGGGGCAAAAAAATATCCTGAAAGTGGCGAAACCGTTTATAACAAGCATTGCGCGATTTGTCATAATGATGGAAAAGATGGGGCGCCTAAAATTGGCGATAAAGACGCATGGAAATCCTTGATTGCAAAAAATATAGATGTATTGATTGAGAATACTGTTCATGGAAAAGATCATCCGCAAAATGGAGGCTGTGATCAATGCACTACGAACGAAATTATAGAAGCAGTAAAATACATGGTCAGTAAATCTAAAACTGAAGGAAACTACTCATTGTGGTAGGCTTTTTGATTGAATAGACCCCTCACCTTATGGTGATGGAAGAGCAAAGATTAAAAATGTATAAAAATAAATTGGAGCCAGATTAGTCTGGTTTCTTGACAAGACGAGGAATGGGGATGTTAAACAGGTTAAAGATCTGTAGATTATTAACGATGCTAGGTATCTGGGTTACGAGCCAACCAATATTCGCCGTGGATTTTTGGCAATTAAATATGTATCGGGGGGTGACTCCTATCAGTAAAGATGCATATTACCTGCATATGGTTTGTATGGTAGTCTGCGCCATTATTGGGGTCGTTGTATTTGGCGTCATGATCTATTCCATGATTCATCATAGGAAATCTAAAGGATATAAGGCCGCTTCATTTCATGATAATCCCCGCCTGGAAGTTGTCTGGTCCATTATTCCATTCTTAATTCTCGTTGGACTTGCAATACCCGCCACACGCGTTTTGATTCGTATGGATGATACAAAACAGTCAGAACTAACTATAAAAGTAGTAGGCTATCAATGGCGATGGCAGTATGAGTATCTAGACCAGGGAATTAGTTTTTTTAGCACCTTATCCACGCCATTTGATCAAATTCAGAATAGACAGAAAAAAAATGAGTGGTATTTGTTGGAAGTAGATAAACCATTAGTTGTTCCTGTTAATAAGAAAATTCGATTTTTAGTAACCTCAAATGATGTAGTACATTCCTGGTGGGTTCCTGAATTAGGAATTAAACGTGATGCGATACCTGGTTTCATGTACGAGGCGTGGGCTAAAATAGACAAACCGGGGACTTATAGAGGACAATGTGCCGAACTTTGTGGGGTGAATCATGGATTTATGCCAATCGTAGTTGAAGCATTAAATCAGGAAGACTTTGATAAGTGGGTTGCAACACAAACAACAAAAGAAGATCGGTACACTCAAGGGGAAGCCGTTGCTGCAACACAGAAAACGATGACCCGGGATGAGCTACTTGCTTTTGGGAAGCAAAAATACGAACAGTTTTGTGCTCCGTGTCATCAAGCTGATGGTAGAGGTATACCACCTATGTACCCGGCACTTAGAGGCAGTTCTGTAGCAGTCGGTCATCCTGTTTCACGACATATAGATATAATACTCAATGGTGTTGCCGGCTCTGCAATGCAGCCGTATAAAGATCAACTTACCGATGAAGAAATTGCTGCGATTGCGACCTATGAGCGTAATGCCTGGGAAAATAATACTAATGATGTAGTTCAAGCCGCAGAGGTTGCTACACAACGTCAGAAAGCTAATCAACAACCAACCATGGTTAATAAAGTTCAAGCTGGAGGTTTGCAATGAGTAGTTATACATTAGCGCACGATGAAAAACATGACGATCATGGTCCTGAACAAGGTAAGGGCGTCTTAGGATTTATAAAACGCTGGTTGTTTACTACAAACCATAAAGATATAGGCACACTTTATTTGTGGTTGGCAATGATCAGCTTCTTCTTAGCTGGCGGTATGGCCTTAGTCATTCGGGCAGAATTATTTCAGCCAGGTCATCGTTTCGTTGATCCCAATTTCTTTAACCAAATGACCACCCTACATGGCTTAATCATGTTGTTTGGGGTGGTAATGCCGGCATTTACTGGAATGGCGAATTGGCAAATTCCAATGATGATCGGTGCTCCAGATATGGCGCTGCCTCGCTTAAATAACTGGAGTTTTTGGATTTTACCTTTTGCTTTTACATTATTACTTTCAACCACATTTCATGCTGGAGGTGGTCCTAACTTTGGTTGGACAATGTATGCGCCACTATCGACTACGTATGCTCCCCCTAGTACCGATTTTATGATTTTTTCAATCCACATGATGGGTCTTTCATCCATTATGGGTTCGATTAATATTATTGCGACGATATTAAATTTACGAGCTCCTGGCATGACTCTGATGAAAATGCCTATGTTCGTATGGACTTGGTTAATTACTGCCTTTTTATTGATTGCAATTATGCCTGTGTTGGCTGGAGCGGTAACCATGATGTTGGCCGATCGTCATTTTGGCACTAGCTTCTTTAGCGCAGCAGGTGGTGGTGATCCCATATTGTTTCAACATGTGTTCTGGTTTTTCGGGCATCCTGAGGTATATGTTCTCGTATTACCCGCTTTCGGTGTTATCTCTGAAGTTATACCTACTTTTAGCCGTAAGCCTTTATTTGGTTACTACTTTATGGTTTATGCTACCGTCAGTATTGCTGTATTGTCATTTATTGTCTGGGCACACCATATGTTTACAACAGGTATCCCACTGGGTGCGGAATTATTTTTCATGTACACTACGATGCTTATTGCGGTTCCCACCGGCATTAAGGTATTTAACTGGGTAAGTACAATGTTTCGTGGCTCTATGACCTTTGAAACACCCATGTTATTTGCTTTGGCTTTTGTGTTTTTGTTTACTATAGGAGGATTTACAGGACTAATGCTGGCATTAGTTCCTGCGGATTTCCAGTACCAAGATAGCTATTTTGTCGTAGCTCATTTCCATTATGTTCTGGTTCCTGGTGTAATTTTTGCCCTGTTTTCCGCTACGTATTACTGGCTTCCTAAGTGGACTGGACATATGTATAACGAATTGTTAGGTAAATGGCATTTTTGGCTGTCTGTTATCTCAGTGAATGTAGCGTTCTTCCCGATGCACTTTTTAGGATTAGCAGGAATGCCAAGAAGGATTCCAGATTATGCATTGCAATTTGCTAATTTTAATATGATCTCTTCAATTGGTGCCTTCATTTTTGGATTTACTCAGCTTTTATTTTTATATAATGTGATCGCTACCATCAGGAAAAAAGGCACTAAAAAAGATATTGCTGCTGGAAGATCATGGGAAGGTGCGTATGGTTTAGAATGGACATTACCGTCGCCACCTCCATACCATACTTTTACCACTCCACCGAAGTTAGATTTATAGGTTAGCTGTATGAAAAAGCAAAAAGGGCATCATCGGCTGCTCATTATATTATCAGGCCTCGTGCTGGGGATGTTTGCCTTTGGATTTGCATTAGTGCCAATTTATAACAGTCTATGTAGGACATTGGGCATTAATGGTAAAACGAATCCTGAAGCGGTAGCATATGATGTAAGCAAAGCTAGAGTAGACAAAAGCAGAGAAATAACTGTTGAATTTGTTGCTACAAATAACAGTGGTGTTCCTTGGGCATTCTATCCCAAAATACGAAAAATTAAGGTACATCCTGGCGAAATAGCCAGGTTGTCGTTTTATGCAGAAAATAGGACTGATCATCCGATGACAGTTCAGGCAATACCCAGTGTTACGCCAGGGATTGCTGCTAAGTATCTGAAAAAAACGGAGTGTTTTTGCTTTGCACGGCAAACATTGAATGGACATGAAGCAATGAATATGCCTTTGTTATTTCATCTGGATGCTGATTTGCCTGAAAAAGTACAGACAGTTACGCTGTCCTATACTTTATTTGATGTAACAGACAAAGGTTAATATACGACTGCAGGTTTTGAATGGGTAGAACCTTGTGATATATACACAAATAACTTCGCTTAAATGAAATTAGCAGATCGAGCAATTTATGTAGAATAGGCTCTTCCGTTAAAGAGAGCTTCAAAAACAGACTATTGAAACAGGAGATTAAAATATAATGGGAGGACATGGTACTTATTATATCCCTAAACCAAGCCATTGGCCTTTGGTTGCATCAATTGGGTTAACTACTACCCTTGTAGGTTCAGCATCTTGGCTACATAATGACTGGTATGGTCCCTATATATTCACCATTGGTTTTGCAATCATGGTTTTTATGCTATTTGGTTGGTTTGGCCAAGTAATTTATGAAAACGCAAAAGGAGTCTATGACGAGCAAGTTGATCGATCATTTCGTTGGGGAATGTGCTGGTTTATTTTTTCTGAGGTCTGTTTTTTTGGCGCATTTTTTGGTGCTTTGTTCTACACACGTCTTTGGTCTGTTCCACTTTTAGGCGGCGAAGTACATCCAATTACTCACTTTACACTCTGGCCTGATTTTGTGGCAAACTGGCCTGTGCTTATTAATCCGGATAATTACGTTTTTGCCGGAGCCCATGAAGCAATGGGAGCCTGGGGGTTAGCAGCAATAAATACGCTTATATTATTAACTTCTGGGGTAACTATTACCTGGGCTCATTGGGCTTTAAAATTACAGAAACAAAAGCAGTTAATTATCGGAATGGTTTTAACAATTGCATTAGGTTTAACGTTCCTGGCGTTGCAGGGTTATGAGTATCATGAAGCATATACCGAGATGAATTTAACTCTAGCCTCAGGTATTTATGGAACGACGTTCTTTATGCTGACTGGATTTCACGGGTTACACGTAACCATTGGTACAATTATGCTGATTGTAATCACAGTTCGCTGTAAACGGGGGCATTTTACGCCAGAACGACACTTTGCATTTGAAGGGGTTGCCTGGTATTGGCACTTTGTAGACGTCGTTTGGTTATTCCTGTTTATTTTTGTTTACTGGTTATAAGATAACAAGATCAAACATCGGCTTGTCTGGCAAAGCCATAGACGTCAAGCATGCAGAAAAGTTGATATTGTCATTCCTGTGAAGGCACATTGCCAAAATACAAATGGCTCCCGCCAACGTGGGGATGACGCATTAATTGAACAAAATAACCACCAACTATCTTTGGCTTGGCAGCTAAGGACGATAGGCTCAACATGTCAGGCCGAAGCTCAACTTTCCTTTCTGTAAAGGCTAGAGGGAGAAATTAGCAAATTAAGCCTGTTCACTCCTATATTGCTCTTTCGTATCCTAATAGCTTTATAACCGTGTATTGATTAATAATCCAGGTTGGAATTGAATTTCTTGAATTGTTAATTGATAGGTAAAGAAAGAATGATCAAATTTAATTTCCTGAATGGTTGCTAGGCCGCGAAAATGTTTTGCGAAAAAGGAGACCTCGATATTTTTTTCAATATATGCAGCACATTTAAATTCCAGATTTTCTTCAGATAAACTAAGTAGTTGGCCTGAATATTCATCTTCGCCAATTTTTATTAGAATGTATACGGGTTGAACTGGCTGAATTAACATTGCAGCTCCAAGCAATATAACCAGCTTATATAATAAGTGTAGTCTAAATATTTATTTCTTTCAGAATTATATCTTTGGTTTTCCACCAATCTCTTAACAGTCACGCCGGGTTATACCCGGACTCCAAATTACATCTTAGCTGCACAGAATTTATTGCCTGAATTAATGATGCCGGAGTTTCGCGGCGCTAAGCCCGGAACCAATAAAGGTTAGTATGCACTAATGAGCTGATCAATAATATTTTGCAAGCTGTGTTCATTATCATAGTGAATGACTAAGGATCCTTTACCTGATTTGCTCGGTTTAAGTTTAATTTGTGTCTGTAAATGTTGTGAGAGATTTTTCAATTGATCCTGATAGTGAGAAAGATCTGTATGATGTTGTTCTTCTTTGGTTTTACCTGATTTAATTCGTTCAACAAGCTTTTCAGTTTCCCGTACGGATAAGTTTTTCGCAACTATAAGTTGGGCTACCTGATTTTGTTGTTCTTCCTCTAACATCAATAAGGCGCGTGCATGCCCCATATCAATATCACCATGTTCCAAAAGCTTTTTAACTCCAGCGGATAGAGCCAGTAATCTTAAATAATTACTTACCGCTGCTCTGGATTTACACAAAAGATCGGCAACTTGTTGATGTGTTAATGAAAATTCATGTGTAAGTCTATGCATGGCTCGCGCTTGATCCATCGCATTTAAATCTTCACGTTGTAAATTTTCAACTAATGCCATGGCCATTGCAGTTTCGTCATCAACCTGCTTCAATATAACCGGAACTTCTGTAAGTCCAGCTAATTGACTTGCTCGCCAACGCCGCTCGCCGGCAATAATTTCATAGCGGCCATCATTCAGTTCGCGAACCAAAAGCGGTTGAAGCAAGCCTTGCTTTTTGATTGACTGGGCAAGCTCCATGAGCGGCGCTTCTTCCATTTCACCGCGAGGCTGATATTTTCCTGGTTGCAAACATTCAACTGCAAGCTTAAGCGTTTCAATTTGCGGTTTTTCATTTAAAAGACTACCACTTGATTGGCTTAATAAAGCGGATAAGTTACGTCCTAAACTACTACGTTTTGCTGTCATAAATACCCCAGTTATCCTGCAACAGTCTGTTTATTAATCAACTCAGAGGCTAGTACCATATAGGCTGCTGCGCCCGGAGATGTTTTATCGTAATGTAAGGCCGGCAATCCATGACTTGGTGCTTCAGCAAGTCTGACGTTACGTGGAATTACGGTTCTATAAACCTTAGTTGGAAAATGCTCTATAAGTTGCTTTGAAACCTCTGAGCACAATCGATTACGAGCATCGTACATGGTTCTCAGCAGTCCCTCAAGATGCAATCGAGGATTTATTGAAGCTTTAACCTGTTCAATAGTTGAAAGCAGAGCGGCTAACCCTTCCAGGGCATAGTATTCACATTGCATAGGAATAAGTACGGAATCAGCAGCTACAAAAGCGTTAATTGTAAGTGTATTCAAAGCGGGCGGGCAATCAATCAACACAAAGTCATAATTACTATGAATCGATTGTAATGCTTTGTAGAGAAAGGTTTCACGATGATTGCGTTCCATTAGGCTTACTTCAGCAACAGTTAAATCATCGTTGCCAGGTATTAAATCATAACCACTGGTTGTGGAAAGACATGCCTGATTTGCAAGACAATCATGAAGTAAGACATCATTAGTCGTATGTACTAACTGGCTTTTATCTACGCCGCTACCCATAGTGGCATTACCTTGAGGATCCAAGTCGACCAATAAAACCTGTTGTCGATTTGCTGCCAAAGAAGCCGCTAAATTAATCGCAGTAGTGGTCTTGCCTACTCCGCCTTTTTGATTGGCAATGGCTATCACTTTTGCCATGATTTATTCCTTGGTTAAACCGGAATAAGCAAGCATCCAAGATCTGCTTGCATATCTACTATCTTGGCCAAACTGCCTTGATTTTCTGCGTCGACACTCAAAAATCAGGCTCATTTTGGTTCAAGCTTGCGAAATGCTAACAGATCCCTAGGATGTTAACTTCTTATTCCAGGTTGATTTTCAATAATGACGCAACAACGCTCGCCTTCAACACCTGCCACAGTATATCGCTCTATTTTGCAGCTTTGCTTGATCTCATGCAATTCTGTATCAGGACAACGCCCCTTCATTGCTAACCAAACTCCATTATTAACAATAAGATGCTGCGTCCACTGAATCATTTGTTCTAGGCTGCTAAAAGCTCGACTTAATACTGTATCAAAACCTTGAGTTGGACGGTAGTTTTCGACTCTAAATTGAACAATTTCAACATTTTTTAAGTTAAGTTGCCGTTTCACTTCCGCCAGAAAACGAGTTTTTTTGCCATTAGAATCTAATAAAACAAAATTTAAATCGGCCCTGGCTAGCGCAAGTGGAATGCCCGGAAGACCAGCTCCCGTTCCTACATCAATGATGTGCGTGCCTTTAAGCCAAGGTAAAATAGCCAGACTATCCAATATGTGTTTACCGACCATGGACTCAAGATCACGAATTGCAGTGAGATTATAAGCTAAATTCCACTTGTTAAGTAAGAATAAATAATCTGATAAAGAAGCGCTAAGTGCTTCCATATCAAATTGTTGCAAGCCTTCTATAAGAAGCGGTTGTATCTGTGCTATTTGTTCTTTCATACCTCAATTCGCTGTTTTTTTAAATGCACTAAAAGTAGCGACAAGGCGGCAGGAGTGACTCCTGAAATACGACCAGCCTGGGCTAAAGTAGATGGTCTTATTTTGGTCAGTTTTTGAATCACTTCATTAGATAAGCCTGTCACATCACTGTAATCCAACGAGTCAGGTAATAAAGTATTCTCATGTTTACGCATTTTTTCTATATCGAGCTGTTGTCTTTCGATATAGCCCGCATACTTATTTTGAATTTCTATTTGTTCGCTAACTTCTGCTGATAGCTTGGGCAAGTTTAAATCATCGAGCATTAATAAATGCTGATAATTAATTTCAGGGCGTTTGAGAAATTCGGCGGCTCTATTATCATGTTGCATGGGATTAAGAAGGATATCTTTAAAAATCTCATTATGGCCAACACGTACCCAAGCATTATGCAGTAAGATCTGGGTAGATTCTATTGCTTCGCGTTTTGCAGAGAAGTGCTGCCAACGTTCCTCACCTACTATACCTAATTCCCTACCTTTTGCAGTTAAACGTAAATCGGCATTATCCTCACGTAGGAGTAAGCGATATTCGGCACGAGAAGTAAACATTCTATAGGGCTCTTGGGTACCACAAGTGATTAGGTCATCAATTAAAACACCTATATATGCTTCATCTCGACGCGGACACCAAAGCTCTTTTTCTTTTATTAACAGGGCAGCATTCATACCTGCAATAATTCCTTGTGCCGCCGCTTCTTCATAGCCTGTTGTTCCGTTGATTTGGCCCGCAAAAAACAAGTTGGCTATCGGTTTGGTTTGCAAGAATGAAGTTAAGCCTCGAGGATCAAAATAATCATATTCTATGGCGTAACCAGGTCGAGTTATATGGGCATTTTCAAACCCTTTAATCGTCCGTACAAATTGTACTTGTACGTCAAAAGGAAGACTCGTAGAAATGCCGTTGGGATAGATTTCTTCAGTAGTTAATCCCTCAGGTTCGACAAAGATTTGATGGGATAACTTATCTGCAAAACGAACAATTTTATCTTCTATAGAGGGGCAATAGCGAGGTCCAACTCCTTCAATAACTCCCGAATACATAGGAGACTGGTGCAGGTTATTACGAATAATGTCGTGTGTTGCTTCGGTTGTATGGGTAATATGACAAGGCACTTGTTCGGGATGATCGCTGACATGACCTAGATATGAAAAAACGGGGATGGGTTTATCTCCTGGC
Source organism: Legionella parisiensis (assembly GCF_001467945.1). Taxonomy (GTDB): domain Bacteria; phylum Pseudomonadota; class Gammaproteobacteria; order Legionellales; family Legionellaceae; genus Legionella; species Legionella parisiensis. Next base: position 166,698 of record NZ_LNYQ01000012.1, on the reverse strand, counting down.
TGTTCAGTCATCTGGCTATAATCTAAAGAACGACGATCGATCCGTGGCGGTGTCCCAGTTTTCAAACGGCCTACAGGCAAATCAAGATCGCGCAAACTTTTTGCCAATGCAATCGAAGGTGGATCGCCTGCACGACCGCCTGCATATTGGTTCATGCCCACGTGAATTTTGCCTCCCAAAAAAGTACCTACAGTCAGTACTACAGCCCGAGCTCGTAAGGTAAGGCCCATTTGGGTAACAACAGCGGTTACACGTTCTCCTTCGATGAGTAGATCATCAACAGCTTGTTGAAACAGAGTCAGATTTTCTTGAGTTTGTAGTTGTTCCCTAATGGCTTGTCGATAGAGTACGCGATCAGCTTGTGCACGAGTAGCACGAACAGCAGGTCCTTTAGAAGCGTTAAGGGTGCGAAATTGAATTCCTGCTTTATCAGTGGCTTTTGCCATAGCCCCATCCAAGGCATCAATTTCTTTCACCAAATGTCCTTTCCCGATTCCTCCTATGGCAGGATTACAAGACATCTGGCCGAGCAAATCCATGTTATGAGTAAGTAATAAAGTCTGCGCCCCCATGCGTGCTGCTGCTAAAGCAGCCTCTGTACCGGCATGTCCACCACCTACTACAATGACATCATATAATTTTTCAAGATTCATGACTGCTCAATATTTGTGAAACAAAAAGAGGAATTATACACTTTTTTATCCATTCTCCCAATATTAAAGAAATAGGGATGCGTTAATTTTGTTTAAAAACTCCGCAAAGACGTCGCAAGCATTCGATTGGAGCTATTCAAATAACTTTTTGATGCGCGCATTGGCAATTATATCTTCCAGCAGTATGTTTTGTTCATCTCCATATCATAATTGCTTGTTATAATATTAGTTAATAAGTAGGCAATTTTTATTGAGAGAAAAAAATGTTTTTTAATAAGACTGAAGACGAAATTGAACTCGAAGAATTTTCTGCTGCATATTTAAGAAAAAAATTAAATTCAATGAGGGGCACTAAAGCCTCCCAAAAGTCCGTTGCGTCATCTATATTACGGATGCTTCCTTTTTTTAATAAGTTTATGGATTCTGTAGACGGATCCGGGAGTGCAATTACTCATCTGGTGCAAGTAGCAGGACACGTAAGTAATTCCACAGAGTCAGCAAGCACAGGGTTTCACGTTATTAAGTTAGTAACGAGTATTTTAGATTTTATTTATATCCCATGCATTTATCTGGGTGCCTATATAACCAAGCAAGAATCGCCGATTACTTTATCTCGGAATGCCCGTTTTTTGTATTCAGCAGTGATTCTAGGACTTACTATAACTGCTATTGTATTCCCTCCTTCAGCGCCTATTATCGCCTTAGTTACCTCCATCACTGCACTAGGTTTAAGTGTCATCACTTTGGCCAAGCTCCATTACAAGCGTTATGAGCTCAAAGATCAGTTGGCCCAGATAGAAAAAAAGATTGATAGCAAAAAAAATTTAATCAACTATTTACTTGATGATTTAGAAAACCTGGAGCAAAGGGCAAAAAAGGCGAAAAAAGAAGGGAGGTCAGCGGAATATGCTTCTTTAGAAGAAGAAATCAGAAATGCAAGAAAAGATATTAAAGTGGACTTAAATGTATTAAAAAAATTATACGATGATCAGGAACAATGTAAGCAAAAAATAGAAAAATTGGGAGCAATGGCTGTTGTAGATAGAACAGTGGGCATTGCTTTTGCTGCTCTTGCGTTCATTGGTGCAGTAGTTTGTATATTTCTCCCTCCTGTAGGGTTTGGAATACTTGCCGCAACGGCTTCTTTGGCACTTGCTTATGTTGTGGGACGTGTTACTTATCCCCTGCTTAAGTCACTTGGAAAGAAAGTAATGCATGCGTTTACAAGAAAACCTGAATCCGATGGGGATAGTGAGAGTGAAGGGGAAAAAGAGGGGCTGAGCGAATCAGAAATTGAGACTTCAGATAGGAAGGTTCATCATGATATGGATAAAATAGAAATAATTGCAGAACGATTGAAAAAAACCGTAGCAGATTATCCGATTATTCCTACAACAATACAGTCTGAAGAATCGCTCGGTTCTCCGCCAAAAACTAAAAAGTCTGAAAAGAAGAATGAAGAGGATGAAACATTAAAAGAGAATGAACATCTATCCATCTAATAACCCAACCTGGCAATTTTGAGAGATAAATCCCGGCGTACGCAGGGATGGACGTTTTTAAGCATCACTGTAATGGTACTATTGATTCATTTTTTCCAGTTTTCATGCTTTTAGTGTTTAAAAATTAAATGCAACCGGGATTTAGCTTATCAAGACGGATTAATAGGTGGTAGTGCACTTTCATTTTCTTTTTTGTTCGTGTTATTTTTTTTCATTTGCTCAACACTACGCCATAATTCATCACCTCGCCACAAAGTTTTTTCTTTATTTTTATACAAAACTTGTGAAAGAGTTTGTACTTGTTTTTTGAAGGAGGTATCTGTTGCAAGGCGCGTTAAATCAGTTAGATTTAATATAAGGGCATCTGGCCAATGTAGTTTGGACCACGTTAACAACGCATCGCGCGCGCGTTGAGGATTTCCCTGCATACATGCTTTGTGGAGTGTATTTAATGCAGTTTTATACTGGCCTTTTCCTGCGTTTTTTTTGCTTTTTTGCAATGCCCATAAGACTAACGTGATCAACCAGGCACAGGCAAAAAGTGCGGCAATCGTCCAAGACCAAATGAATTGTGTTGGTGACCTTGATTTACTTACCTTTTTTGTTGTGGTTTGGGTTGTTACACTCTGCTTTTTAGCTACATGATCTTCGCTTGTGTTTGCTGTGGGTGTTGGGTTCGATGAAGGGGTTACTTCAAATGTTTTTCCAGGCAGAGTGGCTATTTCTTCTTTTCCTGTTTCTGTATTAAACCAGGAAAGTTTAAGTTCAGGGATCGTAATTTTTCCTGCTTTATTAAATAGATAAGTCACTTTAATCTCACTGCGGCCAATCAATTCTCCATAAGTAACTCGATTCTTATCTTTACCTTTTTCGGGATAAACATTAACACCGTCTATTTCTGCAAAATTGAGTGTGGGCAAAAGCTGGGCTGGAACGCCTACTCCCTCAAGAATGACAGTACGAATTAACGTGTTGCCTTGAGCAATAGTTTGGTCAGAATGTTCATATTGCTCCATTAATTTTACTTGTTTTGCCGGCAGCCATACTTTTCCTGAATATTCTTTAGGTATCGGTTGCACGTCGATATTTATTGGCTTGTCAGTGGCTTTAACCCGCTCAGGATTAAAATCATAAATCAAGGCAGTAAACACCGGTGGTTTTATTTTTAAGGAACCACTTTTTTGTGGAAAAATGGCATAATTTTGTTCTTCGACAAGAAAAGTCACGCCATTTTTTTGTGTCTGATAACGCTTTTCATCACCTAAAGGAACGAGTAAAGCATTTTCTACTTGAGGTCCTTGATAACTTGCGTCTAAAAGGTGTTTGGAATTATATAAGCTTACTTTGTAAGTAATTTGTTGATTTACATAGGGATTTTTTTTATTAACCCCAGTAGTCAAATAAAGACTCTGATTTTTCTGTGAACTTGTGGAATTATTGCTGGGAGCATTCTGTGAAGTTGTACCAGTAGTTACCTCAATTGTTGCAGGGTTGGTGTATTCTCTGCCAATCTTAATGGGAGGAATTGTTAATTTACCCTCTTTTTGCGGCTTTAACGTAATGGTCCATTCACTGGATGATTGTGTTTGTCCATTGATAATTGAGTAATTCATACGACGTTCGGTGCCGAGGATCATAAAATTTTTTTGTAATGGGGTCAGATCGGGAACCCCCCCGTTTTGTATATTATCTTGAGTTAAAATTAAACTGAATGAATCATCAATACTAACTTGAGAAGGATCGACTTGCACTTGTACTTCAGCACGGACTAGTGCACTGAATAAACAAAAAAAAGCAATAATTATTATTTTTTTCATTGATACCATCCGCGTTCCCTTCGTAAATGGTCACGTAAGAATTTTTCTCGCATTAATCCACCCGGATCATCTGGAATCAAACGCAACCATTGTTCTTTTGCTTGTTGTTTCTCTCGCTCTGCTTCAGATTGAGCCTCATTATTATTCTGATTATATTTTTTATTTTTCTCTTTGTTTTGCTGCTCTTTGTTTTGCTGCTCTTTGTTTTGCTGCTCTTTGTTTTGCTGCTCTTTGTTTTGCTGCTCTTTGTTTTGCTGTTCTTTGTTTTGCTGCTCTTTGTTTTGCTGTTCTTTGTTTTGCTGCTCTTTGTTTTGCTGCTCTTTGTTTTGCTGCTCTTTGTTTTGTTGCTCTTTGTTTTGATTTTTTTCTTTATCTTTCTTCAACAGTTCTTGAACTAACTTGCGATTATAAAGAGCATCCTGATTTGTAGCGTTAATTGCTAAAGCACTGTCATAGGCTTTAATTGCTTCTTCATATTGTCCCATATGGGCTAGGGCATTTCCTTGATTATAATAACCTTGCTCATTTTTTAAGTCTTGGTACAACTCAGCTGCTTTTGGGTAATCGCCTGCACGATAGGCTGCAGCAGCAGCCCAATCACTACGTGTAAATGTTTCCTTAGCTTGCTTAAATTGATTTTTTGCCATCAAGTCTCGTCCTTGTTGATCCGGTGTGAACCATAAGTCTTGCCAACTAAAGGCATGAGTGGCAAAGGATAAAAACGAGATTAACAAAAGAATAATACAACGCATCATACAATTACCCTCTGCATCCAGCCGCGGCGAAATACGGGCAAAAGTAACAACAGCGCAGGAATTAAAAACCATCGCCCTTCATCCCGCCAAAGTGGAATATCTTCATCTTTACTTAGCGCAAATTCATTGTTATTACTGGAACTTAGCCATTGATTTATGTCATTTGAATCAGAAGTGTATTTTATCAGTTGTCCCTCGCCTGCATCAGCAAAACGATTAAATAGCGGATTCGGGTTCCTATCTGCTTTGACTGGCATAATAGAGGAGTAAATACCTGATTCAGCTAATCTTTTTGCCAAGGCAATTGATGCATCGGAAGGGACGTCTGCTGTTAATACCAAAATTTGTCCCTGTTTAAAGCCCGCTTGTTTGATTAGGTTACTGGCCTCATCCAAAGCACTTTTAAGATTTTGTCCAGTTACCGGCATGATATCTGGAGTTAGTGAAGAAAGCAGAGAAGAAATAGTATGTCCATCATCTGTGAGAGGAGAGACAACAAAAGGTTCACTGGTAAAGACCACAAGACCAAACTGACCTACATCTTTGTGAGCGAATAAATCATGTAGCTTAAATTTAGCGCGGCTTAAACGATTAGGTGTTAAATCATTAGCCATCATATTGTCTGACATATCCAAAACTAAAACTCTGGGTTGTATCGGTTTATAAGTCGCTACAGGCAGCTTATACCAAACAGGGCCAGCAATACTCAAAATCATGAATAGAATGCTCAAAAACAAACAGAGCATTGAGCCCATACGCTGCCCTTGCCCCTTTTTTTGCATGAGATGACTGAGTAAATGTTGGTCACAAACTTCCGTCCAAGCATGTAATTTAGGTTTTTGACGCCAATAAGCTACGACTAATCCCAATAAAGGAAAAATCATTAAAAGCCACCAAGGTCTTAAAAAATGAAAGTCTGTAATCATAACTTTAATGCCTCCCTATTTGGCATTACTGAGCTTACTTTCAGTCTTAAATCTGCTTTTCTAACTAACCAAGAGAAACAAAGCAATAATGCAAAACCGACAAACCAGGGATAATATTCCTTTTGGGGACGGACTGTTGCTTGCTCCTGATTTATAGTTTCCAACTCGTTAATTGTTTTATAAATGGAATGTAATGTTTCAGTATCTGTAGCACGAAAATAACGACCGCCTGTCATATCAGACATTTTTTTTAGGGTTTCCTCATCCAAATCTGCTGAAGCATTTTGCATCATAAAATTCCCGACTAATGCTCTTGAATCCCCTTCAGAGCCTAAACCGATAGTGTAAATTTTAATTCCTTCTTCTTTAGCCAATTCGGCCGCTTTTAACGGAGCCAGTACGCCAGAATTATTTGCACCATCAGTTAATAAAATAAGAACTCTTCCTTTTGGAGGTACATTTCTCAAACGCTTTACAGCAAGACCTACGGCATCACCGATGGAAGTGGTTTTACCTGCAAGTCCTGCAGTGGCATCCTCAAGACGCAGGAGGATGGTATGTCGGTCATAGGTGAGTGGTGTTTGCAAGTAAGCCCGAGTACCAAAAAGGATTAAACCAATTTTGTCAGTTGAGCGATCACGTACAAATTGATCGGCCGCACCCTTTACAACACTTAAACGACTTACAGGTCGGCCATGCAGAAGCATATCAGGAATTTCCATGCTGCCAGACAAATCTAAAGCCATCATGATGTTATAACCCTCACGTTCAATAGGTTTTGGGGAACCTATCCAGCGAGGACCAGCTAAAGCAACAACTAATAATAACCATATAATGACTGGGATAAGCAGCGAATATTGTGCTGAAATAGAGCGTTTTTCTTGATCGGCTATGTCGACCATCGCAGCAAAGAAAGGTACCTTCAAGGCGGCAGGCAATTGCACTTTGGCTCTGGGCATCAAAAGCCAGAAAACTAAAGGTAAAGGAAAGAGTATTAAAACCCAAGGATTAGCTAATTCGAACATGGCACCCCCCTTTGTTTAATCCAAAGTTGTGCTGTGCTGAACAAGGGTTTGAGATCCATGGTTTCCCCTGTTTTGAAGGGCGCATCTAACAATAAATCTTTTACCAAATTAAAATCAATTCCTTTACTTGTTTCATTTAAAAAGTTAAGCCATTTTTCTCCATGCAAACTTGCAACTTGCTCTCTCGGATAATAAACAAGTGCTACTCGGCGTAACAATTCTGAAATACGGGCACTGGACTGAGTGCCGTTATGTTTTTCTTCATATTCTTTTTGATAAGTATCTAACAAAAGAAGAGCATGTTTTTTGGCCAGGGCGTTGCGATATTTCTTATAGATCCAGTAAGCTAGTATAATCACTAAAAATAAAACCAAACCCAACAGAACATACCATCCTGGAGCCAATGGCCACCAGCCAATCGGCGTGGGCAGATGAATGTCTTTTAACTGTGCCAGGGCATCAGTGTTAGCCACGGGACCTCCTGGGAAAAGTTTGACGCACTAATGGCGCTAAATCAATGTCTGCTGTAACTTGTACATACTGAATATGTAAACGTCGAAACTGCTCTTGCAGGTGTTCTATGCGTTGTTGGCAATATTGCTCGTAAGCACTGTTTACGGAGTGCAGGCTGGTATCGAGTATTATTTCTTGCTGTCCATTAGTCATAGCATATTGCTGCGGTTTGGGCGGAGAAAGTTCTACGCGATCACAAACATGGTAAGCCAGAATGTCATTGTGATAGCGTAATCGTTTTAAGTGTTTTTCGCATTCACTATCCATAGAGTAAAAGTCACTGATCAAAACCAGGATGCTTCCTGGTCTGACTACACGGCGCAAGCGTACTAATGCGTCACTGAGTAGTCTTGGTTGCGCTTCGCGTTGTACCTCTGTCTGCTCAGTATATCTGCTTAAAGAGGCGAGCAAAGGCAGTACGCCCATATCACGACTGCGCGGAGTAAATTCACTGTGATCCGTGGCTGAAAAGAATACTCCACCCACTCTGTCGCCTTCCTTGATCACTGTCCAGGCAAGAAGAGCTGCTAATCGTGCAGCAATGACGGATTTAAACGCGATACGAGTACCGAAAATCATTGAGGGATTAAAATCAGTGAGAATCACTACCGGTCTTTCTCGTTCTTCTTGATAAATTTTGACATGAGGTCTGCCGGTGCGAGCAGTAACGCGCCACTCCATATGGCGTATTTCATCACCAGCCTGATAATTTCTTACTTCGGAAAAATCCATACCACGACCACGTAATTTGGATAAATGATTGCCGGATCGTATGGCTTTACCTTCGGGGCGATAATGAACGGATTGTACATAACGTCTCAGGTCAATCAATTCATTTAATTCTGCAATAACGCCATTCACCATAAAAACCTCTTATACTTCATATGATCTGTAAATTGGGATTGAATCATCAAATTCAAGGTTGCTCTGTGTTTGGCCAGAGGTCCCAATTTACATGTTTTCTAAGGAACAGCAACCAAGCGTAATAAGGAGTCAATAAAATCATCACTATTAATCCCTTCTGCTTCAGCTTCAAAACTTAATAAAATTCGATGTCGTAACACATCATGAGCAATCACGTGAATGTCATCTGGAGTGACATAATCCCTTCCACAAAGCCAGGCATGAGCTTTAGAGCAACGATCCAAAGCAATTGTGGCACGCGGACTAGCACCAAAGCGCAACCAACGGCCCAACTCTTCACTGTATACACCAGGATTACGCGTTCCCACTACTAACTGGACCAGATAATTTTCTAATGCTTCACTCGTATGCACATTAAGTACTTGCTTACGCGCCTCAAATAATGTTTTTTGTGATAATTTTTCTGATGCAACAGGTTTAGTGGCCATAGCGGCACCTAAAGCTTCTTTGCGTGACAAAGCTAAAATATCATGTTCGATTTTAGCATCAGGATAACTAATTTTTACATACATCAAAAATCGGTCCAATTGTGCTTCGGGCAAAGGATAAGTACCTTCCTGCTCAATGGGGTTTTGTGTTGCCATTACCAAAAATAATTCGGGCAAAGGATAGGTTTTGCCTCCTATAGTAACTTGTCTTTCTGCCATTGCCTCGAGTAAAGCAGATTGTACTTTCGCTGGAGCGCGGTTAATTTCATCCGCCAAAAGTAAATGATGGAATATAGGACCTGGTTGAAATACAAAAGAACCATTTTGGGGATGGTACACATCGGTACCCGTTAAATCTCCAGGTAATAAATCAGGGGTAAACTGGATGCGATGAAAATTACCTTCAACACCATCAGACAGTTCTTTAACCGCCCGTGTTTTTGCTAATCCAGGTGCTCCTTCAACTAATAAATGGCCATCTGCAAGTAAGGCAATGAGCAAACGTGAAATTAATCCATTCTGACCTAGAATTTGCGAATTTAAGTGATGACTTAACTGTAATATTTGATGTTGCACCGGATTTCCAGTCTTATTGTCTCCTACTTGCTCCATAGTTTCTACCTTAATATAAATAACATCGAATAGAGTAAATAGCCTCAATTCATCTGTTGAGTTGAGGTTAAATAAAAAACTTATCCTAGCGTGAATTACATTTAAAGCCAAGTGCCGCAGATTATTATGCGTTTATAGTTTAATCATGATGAATAAATTACAGGCTTTGTGGGGCGCAACGTAACCCGGTTTATATAAATTTACTTATAAAATTTATTACGTTCGCCTTATCCATATTTTATTACTGTAGATAATCAGGATGAAGTTCCAAAGGCATCATGGTTTGCAGTTTTTGGTAGAGAGAGAGAATCTGTTCACAAAACACATGAAATTGCTGTTGATTTTCCCATAAATCGTAATCAGCTCCTTTAAGGAAAACCTGTTGTTTTGCCAGAGTCTTTAATAAAATGATTTCTTGCTGAGAAAATCCTAAATGGCGATTTAATTCAACCAGTTCTATGAGGTTTTTATACTCTTTGATTGGACGATGCTCATGCAAACAATAAGCTTTCAATGTCAGTTGAAAGGCTTGATACATTAATGAAGTTACTGGGGTTAAAACACTGAGCGGCTCAGTTTGTCTATATGTCCAATTGGTGATTTGCTGTAATAAATAATCAGCAGCATAGGCATGTTGTGTTGCAATATTGAGCATTTCCAAAGGCGATAAATAACGTTTGTCCATAAAGGAATTTTCCTGTTTGATGCGTTTTCTATGTCAACCTAGAAAAATCGAGCAGGTTCGTAGCTCTTGGCTTGCGTAGTAGAGCTAAAACTACTTTATCCAGGTTCAAGTATGTTAAAATTGGCACTCATTATATCCATGAATTAAATTGATGCACGCTTTTATTAACAGTTCTTTGAAAATAGGTTCTTTAACATTACCTAATCGGTTAATCCAAGGGCCTTTGGCAGGTTACAGCTGTGCACCATTCAGAACATTATTTAGTCACTATCGGTCGCCTGCGTATTCCGTCACTGAAATGAGTTCTGCAACAGATATTCTTCACAAACATACTGAGAACTCACGGTATGTTTATCGAGCGCCACAGGAACAGATCCTGGCCTATCAAATTGCAGGCACCGAATCCCATATAATGGCGCAAGCAGCACAGCAATTACAATTTTATGGTGCAGATGTTATTGATATAAATTGTGGTTGCCCCAAACCTAAGATACGTAAAAAAGGAGCGGGAAGCGCTTTGCTGGAGGCGCCGGAACAATTACTGCGCATCGTAAAGGAAGTGCGCACGGCGATTGCTATTCCTTTAACCATAAAAATTCGAATTCAAGGGAATGAAAAGGATTTTCTTTTGGCGAAAAAAATTGAAGATGCTGGCGCAGATGCGCTGATTGTGCATGGTCGACGTTGGATTGATGATTATGATGTGGCAACGGACTTACAACAAATCGCCCAAATCAAACAAAATATTTCTATTCCAGTGATTGCCAATGGAGATATTCATGATGCTCGCAGTTTACACCGAGCAATAGAAATAAGCGGTTGTGACGCTTATATGATCTCGCGTGCAGGAAGTGGTAAGCCCTGGCTCTATCAAGAGTTATTGGAACAGCGAAGTCTCCCTGTAAGCTTAACGGAAAAATGCGATCTTTTTATGACACATTTACAAGGATTAGCTGAACTTGAAGATGAATATAAGGCGGTTCTACAAAGCAAGTCCTTAGTTCGTTACTATTTTGGTAAGTTGGTCGAGGCATCGTTATTAAATCGTTTTTATCAATTGGACTCTTTAGAAGACATCCACGGTTTTTTGTGGAAATTTAAAGCAAATCACTATAGTCTTGATTGTAACGTATGAGATGCCTTAATCGATGGACAACTTTTTTTGCCCCTATCTCATCGCCATTTTCAAAACGAAGTTTGGCAAGATAATTCAAGTAAAGCTCAATGTATTCTGGAGGAATCGGATGCTGTAGACCGGTCTCCAAGATTTCCTGAGCGGAATGCAATTCATTTTGTTTTATTAAAAATCGAGCAAAGGTCAGTCGCGCTAAACAAAAATGAGGATTGTTCTTTAAGGCCTTAAGAAAATATGCTTTTGCTTTTTGGTCATCATTAAGAACTAAACTCTGCAACAAAGCCATTTGAAAATAAGAGCGAGCAAAATAAGGGTTCATTGCGATTGCCTGGTAAACCGCCTCTTTAGTTTTTTCTATCCAGTAATGGCGTGTAGACTCGGATGTTGCTTGTTGAATCAGTTGTAAGCAAGCATCTATTTTAAGGCTTTGGATTTCAACAAAAGGAAATGCTTGCAATGCATGATTACTGGTCACAAAAGCATCATTGAATTGCTGTGCTTGGATGGCGGTTTCAGTTTTCTCTATATAGTATTCGAGGATTAAAAAACGCATAAAATAACTGCTGATAACTACGAAAATTATTCCACCGCCCAAAATCCAAATCTTTTTAAAAGAGGAGGAATAAATTCTGACATAACCTTCCTTGCTAAAAAAATCATGAAGATAACCGAGGCAACAACCCATGAGGAGATTCATGGGAATTACATAAAAATTAAAATCAACAAGGCTATGACATACCAAAGCCCCTAGTGCAGCCAAACACACCATACTCTGGATGTGTGCGACTGGGTTTTCGCTTGGGTGATTTAAGTAACGTCTTAAATAAACGACTAAAGTCATTATAATTCCAAGTAGAATAATACTTCCTGGAACCCCAGTTTCAATAAGTAGTTGTAAGAAATCATTATGAGCGTATTCGAGATTAGAAGCGTCCCCAGGTAAACTAAATGCTGGATAATAATGCTTAAAATTAAAAATGCCCAACCCATACCAGGGTGTTTTATGCCATAAATGCCAAGCACCTTGCCAGATGACAAGCCGTGATTTTTCATGAGTAAGTAATGTGAGTCGATGGTGTATCGCTGGTTGGGCAAAGAGACATAATGTAGCTAAAGCCAGTGCCAAAACTCCTGCTATATAGCAAACATTTTTCCTTTTTAATTCATGACGGCATAAAATGATTTCTAATAAGGTAAAGAAAATAAAACAAAGAATGACGCCGCGGCTTAATGCCGCGAATAAGGCTAAGGTGATTATGTAGATGCTGATTAAAAGAATAATTTTCTTTATCGTTTTTTGCAATTTGGATGGGTTGGTCGCTATAAATTCCGGGTGATTCACAATAAAAAATTTTCCCACGAGTAATAAATTAACCATCATTAGAAAAGCCGCAGCAGTATTTTTGCTGGCAAAAAAACCCGTAGGCATGGCATTCCTAACGAATAACTGAATAAGCGCGTATGCCGCGCAAACCAAAGCTAATACCCAGAGCAGTTTGAGTAAATTGTTCCATAACCATTCAGAGTAGGGATTTCCATTAAATAAAACAAAGCCAAACACCCAGGCAGAGCACTGAAAAATTCCAAAAAAAGCGGTGTTAGGGACCCAGCCCAGCAAAGGTGGAAGGATTATCCAGATAAGCCAAATGATCAATAAAAGAGTTAATATAGAAAATTGAATTGTTCTTTTGCGCCAAGAAAAATTAATGGATCCAATTAGGGCAACAAGCATCACTCCATAACTAATAAGTAAAATTGAAGAGTCACCTGTTCCCTTAAATACAAAGGCTGAGAGGACAAGGACAAAAAACAGGATCCCTACTGTTTGCTGAATATTTTTAAAATCACTTAAGGAATTCAGTGGCATCCTGTAGTTCATCAGACATCACGCATCATGAATTATCCAGAAACCCATTTCCCTTTAATAAAAGGGCCATCCAAAGAGAAATCATGCCGGCTTACAGTAGTTACAGGATTCGTCCTGCCTCCCGGAGGTAGAAGAAATAGGTTCAAATAATGTTGCCACATCCAACCTGCCATTAAGCTAAATTGTCCACTATTTGTATCCCATTGATAGCTAGCGCCTAATTTTGCTTCCAGTTCAGGAACAATATGAGTGAGTTTTGCTTTTTCACTAAAAGCAGAGACATTGGGGCCGCTTAAGTTTGCTCCCGATAATTTGGCTCTGCCCTGGCCAGATAACAGAGCCATTGCACTCTGAGCAAATAACGCAAAACCGTGGTTGAGATCATGAGACATATCGACGCCAACGCGAGGCCCTGCACCCTGGAATCTAGTGTGCGTTATTGATCTTTGAAAAAGGGTTGGAGCAGGATCAGACGGGAACTGTTCATACTCAAAGTCACCCCGTTTAATCTTGGCATACACATATTGCCCGCCACCATAAAATCGAATATTTGTTTTTTTGCCGAAATGACTGGTTTGGGCAAACTCTAAATTGACGACGTCAAGATGGGTATCGAATTTTAAATTGGTGATGTTTGTAATAGGAATTGCTGCGTCTGCAAAAAAAACTGCAAGTTCATCGAAATTATCATTATCAAAATGCAGCCAATTTAAATTGAGATCATTCCCTGTATTAAAATGATAACTGCCTTCAAGTAAAAAGCCCCAACCCCACGAGGAATCAACGGAATGGAATTCATCATCACCTGCATTTAAGATTGGATTGAGCAGTGCTGAGTTGGTATTTGGTTGTAAATATAAGGCGCTAATGCCTAAGTCCCAAGCGTTGAAAGGGCAAGAAACGGTTACATGATCCGGGTTGCATAAAGGCTTTACTTCACCCATAGTACCTGCTTGAACCATATTGATGTTCAATGCACAAAGCATAAAAGTTGTTGCCATATTTTTCATAACTGATTAACTCATCCTTGTTTGTTTCATTGATTATTAAATAAATGATTTTTTTAATCAATTAGCTGAGCATAATTCGCAGTATTAACCAAGCACACTTCTCCCTCCATCCACTTTAAGTATCTGTCCGGTAATATAAGGATTTTCAGCCAAAGCTAAAATTGCCTGGGCAATGTATTCTGGGTTACCGTGTTTTTTTAGTGGAGTTTTTGCAATAATTTTTTCTTGTATTTCTGGAGTTAGGGTATTGCCATGCTCAGGCCAGATAATAGCACCTGGAGCAACTGCATTAACCCTGATTTCGGGAGCAAATTCACGTGCCAGGCTTTTTGTTTGCATTTCTAAAGCGGCTTTGCTTTGACAATAAACGGAGTACCCTTTCAGTGGTTTTTCTGCATGGGTGTCACTTACATTGACAATGGAGCCTGAGTGTTTTGCCAATAAAGGACGCGCGGCAAGACTAAGTAAGAAAGGCGCTTTAACATGAACATCAAAAAGAGCATTCCAATCCGTTTCAGCAAACGCAGTAAATTCAGTGCGGATAAAAACAGAGGCATTATTTACTAATAAATCCAAACGTCCCGTCCATTCTTGAACTTCAGTCATCATTTCAGCTGCGGCGCATGCCTCAGATAACTCCCTTTGTAGAGCAAAGGCACTGTTTGGTCGTTGCTCGTTTAAGTCGGCCGCAAGCGAATGGGCTTCCTGTAATGAATGACGGCAATGAATCACTACTTTATATCCTGCTGTATGAAGTTTTTGCACTATTGCTGCGCCTATACGGCGCGCCCCACCTGTAACTAAAGCAACTTTCACTTCTTGTTTGTTTGTTGGATTCAAGGTATGGTTCCTATTCTCGATTATTCTGGGTGAAACGAAGGCTCACGTTTTTGGCCTAAGTCCCGGGACGTAGAGCCAAGGTACTTTGCTTCGGTTTTAACCAGCTAAAAATTTAAGTAATTAAACTATGAGTATAATACAAACCTTACACGCATTACTGACCGAACGCCAGGCTATTCCCTTTGTAGAGTTCATGCAACTTGCATTGTACGCTCCGGGCGCAGGATATTACAGTTCCGGGTTGCAAAAACTAGGGAAGCAAGGTGATTTTATTACCGCTCCGGAACTCACTCCTTTATTTGGCAAAACGCTGGCGAATCAGTGTCAGCAAATATTAAAAGAGCTTGAATCTCCAGTCTTATTCGAATTTGGTGCAGGCTCAGGCGCCCTTTGTGTTGCTCTCTTAGAGCATCTGGCAGAACATAATTCTTTGCCAGAGGCCTATTACATTTTGGAAGTCAGTGCTGATTTATACCATCGTCAACACGAACTGATTGCCCAAAAAATTCCTCATTTAGCTCATTTGGTTACCTGGCTTGATCGGTGGCCGGAAACTCCTTTTAATGGGGTGGTTCTAGCAAATGAGGTGCTGGATGCTATGCCTGTACACCGGTTTATGAAAACAGAACAAGGCATTATGGAAAGTTATATCGCTTTGAATGAACAGCAACAATTAACGGAATTATTTAAACCGTGTCATAATCAGCGATTGCTCGATTATATTAATAACAGATTATCGCTGCCCAATACCCCATATCTTTCTGAAGTGAATCTGTTTATTGATGATTGGATCATGAATAACTATCACATGTTAAAACAAGGCGTGGTGTTTTTGATTGATTATGGATTCCCGCGTCACGAGTATTATCATCCCGATCGTAATCAAGGGACATTAATGTGTCATTATCAACATAGAAGTCATCCAGATCCTTTATTGTACCCAGGGGAGCAAGATATTACTGCGCATGTAGATTTTACTCATGTTGCCGAAGCGGGGCAGCAAGCTGGTTTTCATATTGCGGGATTTACAAATCAAGCCTCTTTTTTGCTTGCTAACGGTTTGCTAAGCTTAATTAATACCTTGGATAGTGAGTTGGACCAAGTACAAGCAAAACAAGCGATAAAACAGCTTACCCTCCCTAGTGAAATGGGGGAGTTATTTAAAGTAATCGCGCTGAGTAAAAATATGGAAATGTCTTTAAACGGATTTCTATTAAATGATAAACGAGTGAGTTTATGAACAGAAAAAAATACCTGACAACAGTAGAACTACAAAAAGAGTCCATGAAATTTTCTGCCGGCCACACTACTATTTTCTCTGCAACAGAAAGAGAGCCATTACATGGTCATATGTATGGGGTTTATTTGGCACTCACTACCTGGGTTGAAGAAAATGGGATGACATTTGATTATCGTTATTATAAAGAACGTATTCATAAATTATGCCGTTATTTAAATCAAACGTTCCTGATGCCGCAATTTTCTCCTTTTCTGGAATATGCTGAGGATGAAGAATATTATTACTTTACCTTTAACCACAAAAGAATTCCCTTTTTAAAAGAGGACGTGACTTTATTGCCAGTAACTAATATTACAGTTGAAGAATTATCGCGTTGGTTTGTTCATGAGCTGATTAGAGATAAAGCAGAGCTGGATCGACACCGCATTGAGAAAGTTGTGGTGAAAGTTTTTTCTGCCCCAGGTCAATCAGCCAGTCATCAATGGCAAAGAGAGAATGATTAAAAACGATCGCGATCATTCTAGGGAGCATTCCCTTTTGTCATTTTCTATAGATGCATCCGTGGAGAAAATTAAAGAGTGCGGGAATACAACGCAAGGAAGCGAGCAAAAAGGAAAGAGCACATATCAAGTCTGTATTCCCCATACACACCGCGATTTTTTTGATTATGCAGCAGAAGAAGTTATTCCTTGTATCGGGGCGCGTGTTTGGGTTCCATTTCGTAAACAAACACGCTTGGGCTTAGTAATTGGTAAAAGCGAGTCCTCATACAATGCGGCATCATTAAAAGGCATTAGCGCAGTCATTGATGATCAACCATTGATTACCCAAGAGACTTTAACTTTATGTTCGTGGATCGCAAGCTACTATCAATCGCCTTTGTCTGAAGTATTGCCCCTAGCCTTGCCTAAGAAATATCGATTGGGACAGCTTTGCCAATTACCTATGGGCGATTTTTATCAATTGGCTTTGCCCCTTGATGACGCTAAAAAGCTTATTGCTTCTCGCGCACAAAAACAACTGGAATTGGTCGAATTCTTGAGTACTCAAAAAGAACCAGTTCCCAAACATTGTTTGACGGAAAGAGGATTTAGCTCAAGCCAACTCCGTACTTTGCTTGCCGCACAAATTCTTTCTTTATCCCAACAAATGCTCCTGTCAGAACAAGCAACGTCACTATCGCCCCCCTTAGTACTTAATCCGGAGCAAGCTGTGGCTGTGGCTGCAATTACAGAGATGCTGCATCAATATCAGTGCTTTTTATTGCAAGGGGTTACAGGAAGTGGAAAAACAGAAGTATATTTACACGTTATTGCTAAGGTGCTTGAGCAACAAAAACAAGTTTTGATTCTGGTGCCTGAGATAGGATTAACCCCACAGTTAGTATCACGATTTACTGCACGTTTTAAACATCCCATTGCGGTGATTCATTCCGGATTAAATGAATCAGAAAGACAAGTTGCTTGGCAATTAGCAAAAGAAGCCAAGGTTAAAATGATCATAGGAACCCGGGCTGCAATTTTTACACCTATGCCTGACTTAGGGTTAATTGTCATTGATGAAGAACATGATCCTTCATTAAAGCAAATGGAGGGAGTGCGCTACTCAGCGCGGGATACTGCATTAATGCGTGCCCATTTAGCGAATATACCCATTATTCTCGGCTCAGCGACCCCTAGTCTGGAAAGTATGTACAACGTAAGGCAAAAGAAATACGCGTTGTTGCGTTTAACTCATAAAGCACTCTCGACAACACCGTTGCATTATCAATTAATTGATTTACGTTCACAATCGCTCCAGCATGGTTTGGCTACCCCCACCTTACAGCTAGTTAAAGAGCATTTACTTAAAAAAAATCAGGTTTTGATTTTCATTAATCGCCGAGGCTTTTCTCCTGTTCTATTATGCCACCAGTGCGGCTGGATGGTCGATTGCCGCGCATGTGACAGCCATATGACTTTGCATAAACAATTAGGACAGATGATTTGCCATCACTGTGGGTTGACCCAAAAAACTCCCGATCGATGCTACAGCTGTAACAGCAGGGAATTGATACCTGTTGGCGCAGGTACGCAACGGGTCCATGAGTTTTTAAGTGCATACTTTCCAGATACGGAGGTTGTGCGTATCGATCGTGATGCAGTGCGCAAAAAAAACTCTTTAGATGAGCATTTGGATAAAATCCATAATGGCCAGGCACAGCTAATCGTCGGCACCCAAATGTTAGCGAAAGGCCATCATTTTCCCCGACTTTCTTTAGTTGTTGTTCTGGATGCCGATGCCGGGCTTTATAATCAGGATTTTCGCGCCCTTGAACATTTAGGACAATTATTAATGCAAGTTTCAGGACGGGCAGGTCGGGCAGAGCAAGCAGGTCAGGTTGTGATTCAAACCCACGTGCCTAGCCATCCGTTACTGAATTTATTGATTCAGCAAGGATACGATCAATTCGCCGATGCTTTATTAACTACACGCCAAAAAGCCCAACTGCCTCCTTTTCACTACCTGGCTGTAATTAGGGCCCAAGGGAAAGTAGCTGGAAGTGTATTAAGGTTTTTACATGCAGCCAAAGAGCAAGTCGTGGCACACTCCATTACGGTAATGGGGCCAGCGCCTGCTCCTATGCCTCGGAAAGCCAATCAGCATCGCATGCAACTGTTACTTAAGTCCTCGTCAAGAAAAACTCTTAAAAACACTTTAACACAATTGCGTGAGTGGTTCGTGGGGAATAAATTAGGGAATGGGGTGCGTTGGAATATTGATGTAGATCCTATGGACTTATCATGAAGGAGATAGAGAAGTGACTGACTCGAAGATTGAGATACATAAAAAGGTTTTTTCCATCGCCTGGGGTGATATGGATGCACTGGGGCATGTGAATAACGCGCGCTATTTTGATTATTTTCAGGAAGCGCGTATTGAATGGTTAAGACAGCTCAATATCAACATGACAGAAAAGACCGGACCTGTAGTGATTCAAGTTGCATGTACTTTTTTAAAACCGGTAATTTATCCAGCGACAATGACTTTGTGTTCAAAAATCCACAGCTTAGGAAACTCCAGCATGATAATGGATCATGATCTGTATCAGGATGAAGTGATGATGGCACAAGGAAATTGTAAAATTGTATGGGTGGATTACACGCAAAATAAATCGGTACCTTTACCCCAGGAGATACGCAGACTTTTTAACGTAGAATTGTAGTCTGGGTGAAGCGCAGCACAAGCTGGGTTTCGCTGCACTTCCCCCACTACAAGGGATATTAAACAGCAATTGGTGCTTTGATTGCTGGATGAGATTGATAATTCAGGAATTCAAAATCATCATATACATATTCAAATAACGATTGCGGATTTCGCTTGATATTTAAAGTAGCCAAGGGCAATGGCTCTCTGTCTAATTGAGTGCGCGCCTGTTCCAAATGGTTTAGATACAAATGGCAATCTCCACCAGTCCAGATAAAATCACCTACATTGAGATTACATTGCTGAGCAACCATGTGGGTAAGTAGCGAATAAGATGCAATGTTAAAGGGTACGCCCAAAAATACATCAGCAGAGCGTTGATATAACTGACAAGAAAGAGTTTTATTGGCTACATAAAATTGGAACAAGGCATGACAGGGCATTAAAGCCATTTGATCGAGTTCTCCAACATTCCAGGCGCTGACCAGTAAGCGGCGGGAGTCAGGATTGGTTTTAATTTGTTGGATGATGTCACTGAGTTGATCAATGGTACGGCCGTCAGCGGTGGGCCAACTTCGCCATTGTTTTCCATAAATCGGCCCTAGATCACCATTACTATCAGCCCATTCATCCCATATACTAACTCCGTTTTCATTTAAATAGGCGATATTGGTATCCCCTTGTAAAAACCAGAGTAATTCATGCACGATACTGCGCATATGTAATTTTTTGGTAGTAACTAAAGGAAACCCTTGGCATAAATCAAAGCGCATTTGATAGCCAAAAACCGATAAAGTCCCTGTGCCTGTTCGGTCTGTTTTTTGGGCACCGTGTTGTAAAATATGTTCTAACAAGTTTAAATAAGTTTTCATCGTTTAGCCCACCATAACCAGAATCCCAGCAAGAGCATGGGTATAGATAAAATTTGTCCCATAGTCAACCATCCAAAGGCAATATAGCCCAATTGCGGATCAGGTTGTCGGAAAAACTCAGCAATAATACGACATACTGCATACCCCATTAAAAAAACTGCGGATACCCGACCAACTGGACGAGATTTGCGTGCATAAATCCAAACAAGAAGAAATAACCCGACTCCTTCCATACCAAATTCATAAAGCTCTGAAGGATGGCGGGGTTGATTGTCAACGTGCCCATAGACCATACCCCAGGGCATGTCAGTAACCCGTCCCCATAGCTCACCGTTAATAAAGTTACCGATACGTCCAGCACCTAAGCCTATGGGAACCAGTGGTGCAATAAAATCTCCTATTTCCAAAAATGATTTTTTACTTTTGAGAGAAAAGAACCACAGCGCAAGAGCGACACCAAGTAAGCCGCCATGAAAAGACATGCCGCCTTGCCAGATTTTAAATAATGACAAGGGATCATGGAGTAACTCAGGGAAATTATAAAAAAGCATATAGCCGACGCGGCCACCAATAATGACACCTAGGGCTGCATAAAAGATTAAATCACTGATTTGTTCCGAGGTCCAATCCAATTGGTAGTGTTTTGCACGCCAATGACCAAGAAGCCAACCACTCACAATGCCAATCAGATACATTAATCCGTACCAATGAACTTGTAATGGACCTATTGAAAATGCAACAGGATTTATATAAGGAAAGGTGAGCATATCTTTTCTAAGTTCCTTTTTTATCTATGTGTGCGTTTCCATAACTTAAGAGAGCGAAAGCATGGATGAACCGTAGCCTGGGTGCAGTACTGCGGCGTAACTTGGGGTTAACTGAGTTTGAAGCCCTGTGGTTTTGCTGCATTGAATCTAGGCTGTATCTATATTGATCCATCAGATTTCTATTCATAAAGATTTTCCAGCCCTGATAAGACTGCCCAATCCTTCTTCCTCTAGGGCTTTTTGTAAATGAAAACGTATTTGGGCAGGGTGTTCAAACTCCAGGACTTCGGCAAGAATTTTACGGGCAGTTGCAATAGCAAAATTACGAATAACCCATTTCACTCGCGGTAAACTCGAAGAGTTCATGCTTAAGGTGTCAAAGCCCATGGCAATTAACAAAATAACAGCTAAAGGATCACTGGCCATTTCCCCGCATATACTCACTTCTACCCCCGCTGCATGGCCTCCTTCAACTACTTTTAGCAAAACACGCAACATGGCAGGATGCATGGCGTCATAAAGGCCTGCAACTCGTGCGTTATTCCTATCTACAGCCAGAAAATATTGGGTCAAGTCATTGCTGCCTACAGAGATAAAATCAACACGTTTGGCGATTTCACGTGCTAAATAAGCCGCTGCAGGGACTTCGATCATGACGCCTAACTTTGGTTTTTCAATAGCGCAACCTTCTTCTAATAATTCACTGTATGCTTGATCAATAAGATAGGAAGCCTCTTCGACTTCACTTAAATTGGTGACCATAGGTAGCATAATTCGCAAATTATTCAACTCTTCGCTTGCACGCATCATTGCACGGATTTGCATCAAGAATACATCAGGATGATCCAGAGTGACACGAATTCCTCGCCATCCCAAATAGGGGTTATCTTCTGCAACAGGAAAATAGGGCAGCACTTTATCACCACCAATATCAAGAGTTCGCATGGTTACAGGATGTGGGGCAAAGGCTTTTAGTGTTTGTCGATAAATAATCGTTTGTTCATCTTCTGAAGGGAAATGATCACGACTCATAAAAGGGACTTCTGAGCGATACAAGCCAACACCTTCTGCACCGACACTCATGGATAAGCCTGCATCCATAGCTAACCCAGTGTTCACTTGTAAAGAAACCCTATAGTTATCAACAGTTTCTGCAGGTTTATCTCGTAAACTAACCAGGCTTTGGTTCAATGCCTGTTCTTCTTGTTCTAGAAGCTTGAATTCTGCGAGCACTGATTTTGATGGGGAAATATAAACTTGCCCATAATATCCATCAACAATAATGGCACGGCGGGAAATTAAATCTAATTTTAAGCCGCGAACGCCCATAACTGTAGGAACACCCAACGCACGTGCTAAAATGGCAACATGCGAGTTATTGGAACCTTTGGCTGAAATAACTCCAGCCAGGCATCCTTCTGGAACTTCTGCTAATGCGGCAGCGGTTACTTCTTCTCCAACTAAAACCGTTCTTTTGGGATAAACAATTTCTTCTTGTTGTGACCATTGTAATGCTGCTAAAACACGACGTCCCAAATCACGAAAATCACTGGCTCGTTCACGGAGATATGAATCTTCCATATTTTCAAATTGCGCGATGTGTTTTTTGATGACTGTTGCTAAAGCGGCTTGCGCTCCAATTTTTTCTTTACGAATTACCTGCTCTACTTCAACACCCAAACTGTCTTTATCAAGAATGCGTAAATACACATCAAACAGTGCATGCTCATCTTCCGCAACAACGGATTTCATACGTCTGCTTAAGCGGTGCATGTCATCTCTAGTGGATTCTAGTGCCTCATAAAAAGCATTTATTTCCTCATCCAAAGTCTCTACAGGATTTTGTGGAACTGCATCAATATCTGCTTGAGGATATACAACCACAGCTGTACCTATTCCAATACCTGGAACAGAACCGATTCCTGCCAGAGCAGTAGTCCCTGCGTCAACTTTTTTGGTAACGCCAATAGGTTTGGGTTGAGTTAATTCAGCCAGCTCTCCTGTTGCTTCTGCATGAGCGATAATTCCGCCAAGTTGGGCAGCTAAGGTAATTAAAAAAGATTCTTCTGTATCATCAAAGTAACGTTGCTCTGTTTGCTGAACAATGAGAACGCCATAGATCTTTCGATGCTGAATAATAGGGACACCTAAAAACGCTTTAAAACGCTCTTCTCCCAGCAAGGGATTATGATAAAAATCGGGATGGGCGGGAGCATCTTCTAGATTAATAGGCTCTTCGCGTCGGCCGACAAGACCTACTAGACCACTATCAAATGAAATACGAACTCGGAATCGTGCTTGCTTGTTTAAACCTTCGGTTGCAATAAGGACATATTCAGCATGTTTGGTATCGATGAGGTAAACGGAAGCGGCCTCTGCATTAATGGCTTTATTAATTTGGTGCACCAGAATGCCAAGTGCTTCAGAGAGCTGCTTGGCTGCAGTGACTTCTTGAACGATCCGTTTAAGTACTTTGAGCATCTACGCTTATATTACCTCTTTTTTCGTTTAATACCGTAAGGTGTACGACGATTTTTTTTCAATAAAGGTTCCAGCTCTTTTAACGCTTGCATATAAACTTGCCGTTTAAAGAAGATAACCTGTCCTTCTGGCTCATGAAAATCAACCCAACGCCAGCTGTCAAACTCTGGAGAATCACTCAGATCCAGTTTAACTTTTTGCTCGCTGGTAATGAGCTTTAATAAAAACCATTTTTGTTTTTGTCCTATTACTAAAGGTTCACTGCCATGACGGAGATATTGTTTGGGGAGTCTGTATTTAAGCCAGCGTTTGGTAGAGCCAATAACTTCTACATCTTCCTTATTCAATCCTACTTCCTCATGCAATTCCCGAAACATTGCTTCTAACGATGTTTCACCGGCAGCTAAGCCGCCTTGCGGAAATTGCCAAGCATCATGACCAGTTCTTCTACCCCAAAAAACTCTATTTTGTGCGTTGACTAGGACAATACCTACATTCAACCGATAACCGGCACGATCAATTACCATGATGTCACTGTTTAGATTAAACTTCTAATAACTTGATTTTTCCATAAACAGCGAGACCTTGGCAATTAAATCCGTAATTATTATTGAAAAAAGATAACTACTCAATAAAAACTGACTTATATTCCTTTTCTAGACCTTATCTGCAGCATCGTGACGCCTGTTCTCATACAATAAAACTAATACACTATTTCAAATCATTTAGTTATATAATTGAGAAAATATTCTAAATTTATAATCTTATGAAAAAGAGAATTTTAATTATTAATACTGGTGGCACCATCAGTTGTATTAAAACAGAAAATGGTTATGAGCCTGCTGCAGGTTATGTGGAAGCTGCGTTGCAACAAATACCCCTGCTCAAACATAGAGACATGCCTGAGTATTTGGTCAAAGAATACAGTCCTTTGCTTGACTCATCCAATATGACTGTATACGACTGGAACCGAATAGCAAGGGATATAGCGGATGATTATGCGCATTTTGATGGCTTTGTCGTTTTTCACGGTACTGATACCATGGCATATACGGCATCGGCTTTGTCCTTTATGCTGGAAAATTTAAGTAAACCAGTAATTATTACAGGTTCCCAAATTCCTTTATCGGAAGTACGAAATGATGCAATAGATAATGTGGTCACTTCATTATGGCTTTGTGCAAATCAGCCCATACATGAGGTATGCATTTACTTTAATCAACATTTATTACGTGGTAATCGTACACAAAAGATCAGCTCGCAAGGATTCAAAGCTTTTGATTCGCCGAATTATCCACGTTTAGCAGCAATAGGAATAGATATTAAGGTACAGAAAAACCTTTTGCTCAAACGCTCGCGGAAGTCATTTCACTTACAAACGATTGAACCTCAGTTTATTGCCAATTTTAGGCTATTCCCGGGGTTTGCTACGGACGTTTTAGCTTATATTTTAAACCAGCCCTTATGTGGTTTGATATTAGAGACATATGGTGCAGGCAATGCGCAAAATAATGATCCTCGCTTTTTAAAGTTGCTTAAAGATGCGTGCGCACGCGGTGTGATCATTATTAACTGTACTCAATGCCAACAGGGTGGGGTGGAAATGAGTCAATATGCCACGGGGCATTCCTTAAAAAAAGCAGGATTGATTAGCGGGCATGACATGACCCCTGAAGCTGCACATTGCAAATTACTGTATTTGCTCAGCAAACGGTTAGACATTTCCGAAATAAAAAGACTAATGGAAACTGATCTTTGTGGGGAGTTGACTGCGTAATCGGATGTTTTGAAACCTGCATACGCAACGGAACCCGGATTGAAAATTTTAATCGAGTTTCGAATTCCGGGTTTTGATGAGAAATACAAAGTTTTAAACGCTTAACATCGACTTATCTTCCTCAGTCTTTTCCTTTTCTGAAGATGGACATCTTTCTTTAATTTCCTCAAGCGCATTGTCCATAGCGACTTTTAATCGCCCTCTACTGGGCTTTATGGTAGGTGCTTTAACTCGAGCCACTGCAATCAAGGTTACTTGTACGGGTATTGAGTCAATGGGTTTTGATTCTTCACAAATCCCGGCATTCTCTCTTTGGATAGCATCTATTGCTTCAAGAACAAAAGTCTTGCGCAACTCTTTATAATTAGGCTTTTCCTTATCTAAACCGTCTAGTTTTTCCTTGCATTTGAGAATATGTTTCATCAGGCACTCTTCTTTTTTACCCCTGATTTCTATTGCTGTAGAGTGACTTATGGTATTGGAAACGGTTTCGTATATTTTAGCAAGCATGCCTTCTCCAGGAGGACAAATAATGTGCTCACCCAGGTAATAAACTGCATGGGCGCAAAGTAAGTTAAACGGGTCATCATCATCAGCTATATCGATAAAGTTAAATGGTCGCTCATTAAGAGAACGAAAAAATCTGTCTAGGCTGGAATTAAGTTCACTTAAGGTGTCATTCAAACCACCTCTTTTCCATGATTTTTTTGCACGCAAAAGCTCTACCGCATTGTCTATTTTACTGATCTGCTCTTTTATCGTCGCTAAATTATTTTTATCTGTGTCCTCACTTGCAAAATCTGCAATGCATTTTTGCAGGGTACGGCTTAAACCTCTTTGTTGTTCGGAGTGCTTCGTATCACGAAAATATCCATAAAACATTCCGTTATCATCAGCAATCGAATCTTCTATTGATTTATTCAAAACGCGATCTATAAGTGCTTTAAATGCTCTCACTAATATTGATGACATAGCTCTACTCCTTGAACTGTAATTTAGTTATCATACCCCTTTTTATTGATTCAATATTGAGGCAGATTGTTTTATTGAAAAACCTTAACTTAGGAACTCATAACTCCATGAACTTACAAATTATCATTTTAGCTGCAGGTCAGGGTAAGCGGATGTATTCCAGTACTCCTAAAGTACTTCACCAAATTGCAGGGAAGCCTATGTTGACTCGAGTAGTGGAAACCGCGCAGCAACTAAATCCTGATGTAATCCATGTTATTTACGGTCATGGTGGTGAACAACTTAAGAACTCACTCCCTGACTTACCTGTGCATTGGGTACATCAGGCAGAGCAATTAGGTACAGGCCATGCAGTAATGCAGGCTTTACCTTTTATTCCACCACGGACACAAGTACTTGTTCTATCTGCTGATGTCCCGCTTATTCAAGCAGATACGCTACGCGCTTTAATCGCGTGCAGCAATACAGCAAACGCTCATCAATCCATTTTGTCACTCTTAGTTGCCCATCTTGAAGACCCTAGTGGTCTTGGGCGAATTGTTAGGGACAACCAAGGTGAAGTTTCCATCATTGTAGAAGAAAAAGATGCAAATGAGCAAGAAAAGAATATAAAAGAAATTTATTCAGGGATTTGTTGTGCCATTTCTGATGATTTAGAAAAGTGGCTACCCAATTTGGGCAATGAGAATGCTCAATCTGAGTACTATCTCACTGAAATTATTGCCTTAGCTGTTGCCAATCAAACACCAATTAGAACACTGAGTGTAAAAGATAACGCAGAAATTCAAGGGATAAATAACCGATTGCAATTGCAGCAATTAGAGCGGATATGGCAAGTACGACACGCTGAAAAATTATTACAACAGGGAGTATCTATCGCTGATGCCAATCGTTTTGATTTACGCGGTGAGTTAATCTGTGGTAAAGACGTATTCATTGATGTGAATTGTGTGTTTAAAGGAAAGGTGATTCTTGGAGATGGTTGCTCTATAGGACCTAATTGCCTGCTCACTGATGTAAGTTTGGGTGCTGGGTGTGAGATTTATGCCAACAGTGTCTTGGAAGGTTGTAACATAGAAAATGATTGTTCTATTGGCCCTTTTGCTCGATTAAGAGCAGGCACCGAATTAGCTGCACATTGCAAGATAGGTAATTTTGTTGAAACCAAAAAAGCCATATTTGATGCGGGTTCCAAAGCAAGTCATTTAAGTTATTTGGGCGATGTGTGTTTAGGGAAAGATGTTAATGTAGGAGCAGGAACAATTACTTGCAATTATGACGGAGTTAATAAACACAAAACCGTCATTGAAGATGGCGTTTTTGTCGGTTCGGACACTCAATTCGTTGCGCCGGTGACTGTAGGTGCTTATGCAACGATAGGGGCAGGAAGTACCATCCGCAAAGACGTTCCCCCTGGTGAATTAACCCTTACTGAATCAAGACAGAAAACAGTCTATGGTTGGAAGCGGCCCGTGAAAAAGGAATAATAAAGCCTGCACGCTTCCACCAGAGTTTAAGATATCCCTGAAACAGGGATATCTTAACCCAATGGCAGTTGTACCTTATGGTCAATGATGTCAACTTAAAATCAATCTTGCGTAATCTAAATGTAGGCTGGTTGCTTGCTACCAGGGAAAGAGCGGCTTGATGTTTGATCTCGGTTGCAAGCAACACGCTACACAAGCTTAAGTTGAAGTCATTGCTCGTACAGTAACGGAAAATTAGCGCTTCAATCATACTGTAAAGTCGATGCTTTGTTTTTTTCCATGTAGGCACAGAACCATAGAATTAAAGGTAGAAAAACCATCGTCATGAATAATTTGTAATGCCAAACATTCGCTACCAAACTAATAACTTGATCATAAGGATAAATCCCCCCGAATAGTAAACCGTAGTCAATTAAACACAATAGGGAATTAGAACAAAAATTAGCAATTAAGATACGTAATGGGCGGTGCAAACCCCACTTTGAGTGTTTTAGGTGGTGTAGCAGCAAAGCATTACTAATGAAGGCAACAAATAATGTCAGCGAAGCTGCAGGCAGCCTTTTTAACATAATGAAGTTGTAAAAAGGATTTAAATTGAAGAACGTTGGTGATGGCAAAGCAACGATCCCTATAAGCAAAATATCAAAAGTGAATTGAGTGGCAATAAGGATTAAGCATAACTTGAGGTTGACTCGATAACCCCACAGTTCACCGAGTATTGTGCTAATAAATAAAGTAATTGGAAAAAATAATGAGCTGGCTGATAGCACCATATATTTATTGATAATCGTTACTATCCTGTATTCGCAAGCTAAACAAATGAGCATTATGACGATCGCAACGCAAATAAAGTAATGAGATAAGGGTAGTGCTTCTCTGCCTCGCTCGAGGTCTGGGATAATAGGCAAATTCTGGTATTTCAGTAAAAATGCCAGATAAAATACACCAATAATAAGCAGTATAATGGAAGCAATCATGAATGAATCAATAAAAATGTGTTTGAAGCTGTGAAGATGAACCCCTGAAAATAAGAGAAAAAAATCCAATCCAAAAAAGCTGAGGCCCCCTAACAATGCAAGCAGCATACATTGTTTTGGTGAAGGTAAAACTTTAGTGGCTTTAGGATAAAATAATAGATGTGGCAGATAGAAACTCAGTGCAAAAGCGATAGTAGTTGCAAAGAATTTTTTCGGAATGTCTTCAAAAATAATTTGATAAACAGGATTATTATGCATGTATTCGGCTGCGGGTAAGTTAATTAGTATATAAACCCCAATACAAAATACATATAAAGCCAGTAATGAGATATTTAGCAAATGTCTTTGTTCTTTGATGGTGCAATTTCTTAATGCTAATAAATACAAACCTGAAATTAATGGACAGATCAAACAGTTCACAGAGAACATCAGTCCTTCTATGAGAACGATTTTGAACGATATATTAATTAATAAGATAAGGGAGGTAATAACGCTTACAGTCATTAATAAAAAACAGGACTGCTGTGAAGGCAATGATTGATTCATATGCTTAGGATTTCCATAACTTTGATTTGTTAATGATTGCCTTGTAAAGAAATAATTCGCGCACAAATATAACACCATTGCATTTAATATGGCAAGTAGTAGTGTAATTCTACTGACGAACGATTCATTTCGGTGCAGTAAGAAAGATAAAAAATTTTATTCACATAAACTTTAGTTCTATTTCTCACCTACGACCTATGTCATTTTTGGGCTACATGCTGATTTAAAGAAAACAGGCATAGATCAGAACATTCATGAGGGTGAGCGGAGCTCCAATTTTTATAAATTCAAAAAAATCAAAACCTCTAACACTGCGTTTCTCACAGTTTTGAATAATAATGATATTACTTGCAGCCCCTAAAATTGATAAATTACCAGCAATAGTACTTCCTGCTGCCAGGGCTAATATACTTGAATCAGAAAACGGATATTGCATGAGAAGTGGTAAATATAATGCTACCATAGGGACATTGGATATAAATTGACTCAGAATAATACTGATTATCAATATTGTAGGGACTTGGGTAATCGCAAGATGAAAATGGTTGATGCCGGTTTGAAAAAAACCGCTATCCCATACACTTTGCATCAGAATAAAAATACTTGCAAAAAAAATCAAAGTACTCCAATCCAGGCTTTTAATCAGCTTTTTTCGCTGTGTGCTGAGAAAAATAGGTAACGCTGAGATAAGTGCTATATGGCTGAAATTTAAGTGTATGGATGATTGCATGAAATCAAAAACTATTTTAAGAATAATCAAAAGGCATAAAGTTATTAAGCTCAGTTTAACAAGCATTACTGTATAGCGATCACGTACAGGCGAAGGAGTGGGCTTCTCGATGGATTCGTTTAAGGTTTTTCTATAAAAAAAATATATGAGCAGGTAAGTAATTGCAAGATTTATCAATGTGGGTATCGCCAGCAGTCTCATAAATTGGAAAAAAGGTGATGGCATCTCTGCTTTGACTGCTATTAATAAGTTTTGAGGATTACCGATAGGACTGAGGGTACTGCCGATGGTGATTGAAAATGCCAGTGCAAAAATTAAAGGTTTGATTAGTTTTTTATTTATTTCACACAATTGAATGAGAATGGGTGTACCTATGATAGCAATCGTATCATTCATGAGTAAGGAAGCGCTTAACCCCAGGATAAATACAATAATGAATAAAGCCTGTTTCCCATTATGTGCGTGATAGAAAATTTTGTCAGTGAGTTGTTCTAAATAGCCGCTGTCCTCAGCTGCTTGCGCGATGAGAAAAACACCAAATAAATAAAGCATCACATCCAGTTCAATCGCTGTAATTGCACGGACAGGAGTAATTTGTTTGAATAATAGTGCAGCAGCAGCGCCTGCAGTGGTAATAAGCCAAATTGGAATGATAACTCGTGTCATTCTGCGAACGGCAATTAAAATCAGGGTGATCAAAAGAATCAAGACAGCTCCATACATTCCTTCGATCTCCTTAACTTACTAGCTGTATTCAAGTGATGTAGAGAGTTCCTCTATGGTAGATGATGAGCCAAGTTCCGCTGTTTTAACTGATGGATTGTTTCCGAGCATAGGACGCGTTTTGGTAGAAAATAAACTATTTGCGGATATTGAGGGTAACGTTTTTTGAGGAATTAATTTTTTGGCCTCAATCATCGAAGGAGTTCGTGGTGTTTTTAACTCTTTTGCTGGCGGTAAAACTTTGGCTTGAGGTTCTGGAGGAAGCTCAATGATTCTGTCTGTTTCATGCAAGCCCACATTAGTTGTCCCTTTAGTCAAGAGTATCTCATGAGATACATTATTTCGTTCAATCCATAATTTAAGTGCCATAACAAAATCCCAAAAATCTTCTTTTTTGCTCAACGATAAAAGAAACTCAGATAGCTTTATGGGCATACCAAAGCGGTAGTTTAATACGACTGGGAGCGTATATTTGACTGTGGACGCGATTGCTGTAGGAGCCGTTGTTAGTGTTTTAACTGGTTTTGCCGCTTCAACGATTTCTATAATGTAAAGTAAATCAGTGCGGATGTCAGGCCAAAATTCTTTAATTACTGGATCATTAACTGCATTTTTGGGGCTATGAAACATGCTGGGTAGCAGATATTTTGTTGTTTTCTTAAAGAAACCGGGTGGTGCAGGTTTAACTTGCTCCAAATCACTTTCTAGTACTCTGGTTAGGAACCTGAAAACTGTTGATAAAGGAATAAATGGTTTTGCACCTGGAGGCGGTTTAAAATCAATGGGTATTCTTTGCATCAATCCTGCAAACAAAACGTCAACAGCAAACCGTTTAGTGCGATCATAAATCACTAAAGGATCAACTGGAATTTTATCTTTTGCCGAACGGACTAATGGCAAAGACATGTGCGATGCAACATTAATGTGTACTAAAAGTAACAAATGACGCAATGTTCTGAGGTAAAGATATGGAGGTTTGCCTACAGTCGATTCAAATGCATAATCCATCAAATATGAGGTTCCTGTATAGGCTAAACCTAAAGACAATATTGATTCGGATTTCATCGCCTTATGCCGCTCACAGCGTTCTGGAGTTGCCATACGTGTAATGTATTCACCATAAAAATAGATGGCTAATATCCATGCGATTTGCTCTCCATAGGGCAGAGACCTACTAATCCCCCAAAGCACAAGATCATTAAAAGCCAATACCAAGGGTTCACGTAATGACCCTTTAAATTTTCGTTTGAAATTACAATCCTCCTCCTTTTCTCCACAGAGTGTTGGGGGAGATGGATTGAGCCTTCCTTTATGCTCGTTAAAAGCGGAGGAACCTAATGCATCAAGCGCCAAGGTATGTGCAATTAATTTAGGCACCTGCCTGTATGTATATCCCCACACTGCGTAATTCATTAAAGTTAAGGTAGGTAAAACCGCATAGGATGCCAACATACTTGTCGGGTCTGTTGGTCGTAAATAAGTTTGAAGGTTATTATTTGCGAAATGTACTGCTGCGACTGGCAGAACATCATAAAAGAGTATATTCCCTCCTCCATTAACGATTTTCATCACTGGAGGAGTAACCACTGCAGGAACTGCCTCGCGTAAGGCTAAGACTTGTTCGGCTACATAAAACGCTGTATTTGCAGCGTAGCCTACGGTTTGTTTTATGGCGTTATTCCAAACCCATGTTGCTCCATCCCCAAGTGACTTGGTTCCATTAACCACAGAAGTCCACCAGTTCATAATTTTGCGCTCCCTGCAAACAACGAAATTTTATTGTAAAAGTAAAAAAATAGAAATGCTAGTCTTTTTCTCATGAAGCACAGGAAGATTACATGTTGCTACGATTCTATTAAAATCTTTTATCCTAATAAGTCAAAGTGATTTATTTTTCGTCTTTCAGTTCCACTATTCCTATATCGTCACTAATAAATTGCTTTTTCCATGGTAAATCACGATAGGTTTGCCCTTTTTTAAGCGGTAAAATAGGATATTTAATTACATCGAAAAAAGGTGAAAGATCAAAATCACTTGGTGTGTAAAGGCGGGGATTTCTTTGAATTAATGTATAACCCGTTTTATCTTTTTTAATCACAGGCAAAATGGGATAATTTACTGATTGAAATACGCTGGCAATCATGGAAGAACATATGTCCTCTGTTGGTTGTAATATGTTGTGCTGGAATAAAGAGGATCGCCATCTACGAGGAAAAAAACCCCAGGGAAAAATAAACCGCGCCAGATCAAAAAGATGGCGCAAGCTGTAGTTTTTGCCAATTTTATTAATCGCTGCGGCAATTACGTTTTCCCTATCTTCCGGCAAAAGAGAAGAGGGCCGTAAAATACGTATGTGGTCATTTTTATATTCATCCACCCCGGAAATCTGAGTTCCTTCGCCCAGCATGCTTTCTATAATAAACTGCGTTGAGGCTAAATTACGTGTCTGTTCCTGCACGAGCTCACGTAGTGAGGGATTTGAGATGTCTTCAAGGCGACCAATGTACAAAGCAGCATGAGTCCAAGTACTCTCGGAAATAAGTCGGATAATATTCCCCATCCGCGTACGACTTTCTACTAAGAGTACATCCCCTGGTTGGATCTCTTGAGCCATTTGAGCGAAATCATATAAATAAGTTCTCTTGATTACCTTATCTTCTTTCGATAAGAATCGATAAAATTTTAATAAGATAAAATTTATAAAGACATTTTTCTTTCGTTCTTTCATAGTTGTTATCCATAACAGATATTTTTGAATGCAGCCTGGGTACAACGAAGCGAAGCCCGGAGCAGCATGCCATTACATCCACTCTATTTTTTATAGATTTTTATCCGGGTACTCACACAGATCCTGGATGATGCATGTTTTACATTGGGGGCGGCGCGCAGTACATACATAACGTCCATGTAAAACAAGCCAATGATGCGCATCTTTTAAAAACTGAGCCTCAATATTTTTTATGAGTGCTCTTTCTACTTCTAAAGGAGTTTTCCCTTTAGCGAGGCCAGTCCGATTTGATACCCTAAATATGTGAGTATCTACAGCCACTGTGGATTCGCCAAAAGCTGTATTCAGGATTACGTTAGCTGTTTTACGGCCTACTCCCGGCAAAGACTCCAAGTCATTTCGTTGAGTGGGTACTTTTCCATTGTAATTTTTGACCAGCAATGCGCAGGTTTTCATAATATTTTGTGCCTTGCTATTATAGAGGCCTATAGATTTTATATATTCTTTAAGTTTTTCCAAACCCAATTCAAGAACACCCTCGGGGGTGTTGGCTACTGGAAATAACTTGGCTGTTGCTTTATTAACGCCAACATCAGTTGCTTGTGCTGAAAGAATGACAGCAATTAACAATTCAAAAGGGGAGTGATAAACCAACTCTGTAGTTGGATGTGGATTTTGTTCACGAAAACGCACAAAAATTTCATGGCGCTGCTTTTTATTCATGAGTTTTTTTCGCTTTCACACGTGCCAATGCTTTTTGAATATAGTCTTGCTTGGCTTGTAAGTCTTGGGTCTTATCTGTTTTCAATGCAAGTTGGCGCTTTTCTCTATAAGCCTGTTGTTTTTCATGTTCCTCACGTAATGAACGTGTTTTTTTGGCATTAAAACGCTTACGTGCTAGAGCTTTATCATAGTGTATATCGGGTAAAGTCACCATCTCAATACAATCTACCGGACATGGAGCAACACACAGGCCACAACCAGTGCATTCATGGTTAATCACCGCATGCATTAATTTACCACTGCCAATGATTGCATCTACCGGGCATGCTTTGATGCATTTGGTACACCCAATGCATTCTGCTTCACGAATGACCGCAACAGAGGGTGCCCGGGTATTCGTGTGTGCGTTTTCCAAATAAGGAACAGGGTTAATATTGAGTAAAGCACCTAATGCTTTGACGGTAGTTACTCCCCCGGGAGGGCATTTATTAATTGGTGCTGTCCCTTGGGCCAGGGCTTCGGCATACGGTAAGCAACCAGGGTAATCGCATTCCCCACATTGAGTCTGTGGCAAAAGTGCATCAATTTCTTTAACTGAAGCCATGGTACACCTGTTTGGATTGTTCCAGCATGGCCTGTATTTTTTCCCTTTCAACACGAACCATTAAGGGCTGGAAGGTATTGAGATTATGATTGAGCAGAGGTTGGTTAATGGATTCCCAATTAAGGGGGGCACAATTTAAAAAACCTTCAGAAGCTTTTGCCATCAGAGGCAATACGGGTTTTAAATAAGTGATTAAGATCCGAAATAAATTAATTCCCATGGTACAAATGGCCTGTACTTCGGGTAAGCGTCCTTCTTCTTTTGCTAATACCCAGGGCTTGTGGGTATCTATATATTGATTCACTTTATCGGCGCAATCCATAATCTGGCGAATAGCGCGTGCATAATCGCGAGAAATAAAAGAATCAATCACTTCCTCGCGCACGTCGAGTAGTTCCGCGTACAATTGCGGGGCACTTAAACCGCTGCTTAAAAGGTTATCAAATCGCTTATTGATAAAACCGGCACAACGACTGGCAATATTGACTACTTTGCCCACGAGATCCGCATTGATCCTATTGATGAAATCATCAAAATTTAAATCCAAATCATCAACGCGGCCGTTTAGCTTGGCGGCAAAATAATAACGGAGGTATTCGGGATGCAGGTGCTCAAGATAAGTCCGTGCCTCAAGAAAAGTTCCACGTGATTTTGACATTTTCTGGCCATCAACCGTCAAGAAGCCATGAGTGTAAACGGCTGTAGGCATGCGGTGCCCGCTCGCAGCAAGCATGGCAGGCCAAAACAAAGCATGGAAATAAACAATATCTTTACCAACAAAATGGTATAACTCGGTAGTTGAGCCTTTATCCCAAAATTCAGCAAAAGAAAGGTCTTGCTCATCGCAATATTTTTTAAAACTGGCCATATAACCTATAGGTGCATCAAGCCAGACATAGAAGTATTTGTCTGTAGTTCCGGGAATTGGAAATCCAAAATAAGGAGCATCACGCGAGATATCCCATTGTTTTAATCCTGCGGCAAACCACTCATCCAGTTTATTCGCTACTTCGGCTTGCAAATGACCGCTACGGGTCCATTCTTTTAAAAGCGCTTCGTAACGTGGCAAATCAAAAAAATAATGCTCTGAATCTTTTTCTATAGGTTTGGCTCCTGAAATAGCAGATACGGCATCAATTAAATCCGTAGGCAAGTAGGTCGCACCACAGACCTCACAGTTATCCCCATATTGATCGCGAGCACCACATTTTGGACATGTTCCTTTGACGTAGCGGTCAGGTAAAAACATTTGCTTTACAGGATCATATGCTTGCCGTATGGTTCTTTTAATAATGGAACCATTTGCCTGTAATGACTCATAAATGGCTACAGCTAAGGCCTGGTTTTCTGGGGAGTGGGTCGTATGATAACAGTCATAATCAATCGCAAACGCTTTGAAATCACGTTCATGGCTTTGCTTTATTTCGGCGGTCAAGGTTTCTGGAGTAATTCCCATTTGCTCTGCTTTTAACATAATCGGGGTGCCATGCGCATCGTCACCACAGATACTGATGCAATGGATTCCGGACATTTTATGGGTACGCACCCAAATATCCGTTTGAATATGTTCTACTAAATGCCCAAGATGTAAATGCCCATTTGCGTAGGGTAAGGCGCTGGTAACCAGCATTTTACGTTGTTTCGCCATTAATTCAGTACCTGCTTGTGTAAAATGACAGATTATAACGCATGTAAGCCATAAATGCTGTAGGCAACTGAGTTATTGCTGAGTGACGTGATAGGGTAAATCGTGGTTGCATTAGACAAAAAAGAAAATTCTAAACTGTTGAAGTATAGCTTGGTACTTATCTATTACTTTGGAGTTACGTCGTGTAAATTAATTAAATAGAAATAAAAAAACGCGGCATATGCCGCGTTTTTCATTTCTGACTTGAACTACAGATTATATGCTGCTGCTCAAATCAAGTCTTTGATCAACTTCCTCTACTTTCTTCTTCACAACATTTGTGCTCAAAGGAGATGGGAATTGAGGTACATCTTCTTCACGACGAGTCGACAAACTAACTACAGTGCCTGATTTAGGCTTAACTGAAGTTGTGCCTAGCTCTGGAGCAACGTATGGGTTGCTGCCAATAAAACTAGATTCGAAACCACTCTCTTTATGTAAAGAGTCTTCTTCGTCAGAGGGCAGTACTTCAAATTTGTTTTTTTGGCTCTTGCTACGAAGACCTTTGCAGCACTCAGCAAGCCAGTTAATCGCGTTACCAGCAGCAGCAGTTACGTAAGTTGCAACAGAAGCAGCAGCAGCGGCTAATCCAGCAGCAAGACCGATTTGTGCAACAGTGCTAGCACCAGCGATTGCAGCAATAGAAAGACCACCGATTGAGAACGTAGCAACTGCAGTTAGAGCAGCAGGCCACAAGAATAAAGTAAGTGCAACCGCACCAGCAGCAAGCAGAGAAAGCCACGCAGCAGTAGCGATTGCTTTTTTATGGTTAGAGAGGAAATCAGCAGTTGAACGGCTAGCAATTTTAATCCCTTCAGCAATATAGCCTACTAAGCCAGGTGTTGTTACAGGTTTACCATCACGGCCCATTTTAACTTTTTCTACGCCGTCTCTATCTGTTACTTTAACAGTAGAACCTAATAACAGATTAGACAGACCTGTAAAAGCATTTGCTGGTAAGTACCCAATCTTACTCATAACTTCTTTAAATTTCATGTGTTACTCCAAGGTTATAAATCAGGGCAAATAATAGCAATGATTTTGCTACATGTGAATCAAAAATGCTCAGTTTGTTGTAACAAAAGTGTAAAAATATTTGATTTTTCCGTGTGAATGGTATAGCAAATGAACAATCATTATATTAATAAAACATTAAGGCTAATATTTGTGCGATTACAGGGCTTAAGTTTATTTTAGAGAAAAGGGAACTAAACAATCTAATGATAATTCCCTGCCATTCTATCAATGATCGGAATGACGATAGAGAGTAGGGTCATCAATTCCAGCACCAAGAAATCCGCGCTTTCTAAAAGTACAACTATCACATTGGCCACATGCTTCCCCGGCATCATTTGCCTGATAACATGAAACAGTTAAACTATAATCTATACCGAGATGTATTCCTAATTGAATTGTTTCTACCTTGCTTAAATGCTGTAAGGGTGCATGAATGGTGAATGGATCACCGCTTACCCCTGCTTTGGTCGCCAAATTGGCTAAAGTTTGAAAGGCTTGGATAAATTCAGGGCGACAATCAGGGTAATAAGAATAGTCAACAGAGCTTGCTCCGATAAAAATTTCTCTTGCTCCAATAGATTCTGCGAAGCCTAAGGCCATCGCCAGGAAAATGGTATTACGCGCAGGCACATATGTAACTGGAATGTCAGAGCCATCCTGAAATGATGGTACTTCTATATTAGAGTCAGTCAACGCTGAATTACGAAACAGTGCAGTATCTAAGGGGACAATTTGATGTGTCACAACCTGATAATGCTGAGCAATACGCTGTGCAGCGAGCAATTCAGCTGAATGCCTTTGCCCATAGGAAAAGCTGATTGCGTAACAGGAGAAGCCTTTTGAGCGAGCTAAAGCCAGGCAAGTTGTGGAATCCAGGCCGCCAGATAATAGGACTACCGCTTTTTTCATAATATATAAGTCTCCAAAAATTTACTCATTTTTATAACTGCTTAAATAAGCCCGGGCAAGAACCGCTGCCTACGTTGTTGTGGCTTGTCCGCATAATCCAGGAATTTTGCCCTCGTCAGGAGCTTGGAATCCTGAGAACGAGCCGCAGGCGAGTGTGATTATAATTTGCCCAAACTTCTTGGGAGGTTACTTTTTTTAGGCTTAAAATGCTGCTAGAATGCGTCCATTATGCCATAACATGGAGCTTTATGACGACTACTCTTTATCCCGTTATCCTTGCAGGCGGTTCTGGAACTCGTTTATGGCCTTTATCTCGTAAAAATTATCCGAAGCAATTTTTAGCCTTAAATGGTGAGCTGTCCCTTTTGCAACAAACTGTAAAAAGAGCACAGAATCTGGTAAATACCCATGCACTTATCATAAGTAACGATGCGCACTATTTTCTTTGTCAGGATCAATTAAATCATTTAAATCATTCGTTGACTTATCTGTTGGAGCCTTGTGCTCGCAATACAGCTCCAGCAATTGCCTGTGCAGCTCATCATTTATCTCAAATCGCTGGGCCTGATGCAGTTATGTTGGTGCTTCCATCAGATCACTGGATCGCTGATGAGCTGGCATGGCAAGAAGCAATGTTAATAGGAGCACAATTTGCTGCAGAACATCATACTTTAATTACTTTTGGTATCCAGCCAGACGGCCCTAAAACCGGATATGGTTATATAGAAGCCGGGTTGCCATTAACGGATAGAGTGCAGCAGGTTTTGCGTTTCAGAGAAAAACCGGCACTTGAACAGGCAAAAGAATTTATTGCCAGTGGAAATTATTTTTGGAATAGCGGTATGTTTGTTTGTCGTGCTGACGTATACCTTCAGGAATTAGTTGAATACCAACCTGACATTCATTATTTTAGCCAACAAGCCGTTTTAAAAGCACAGCAGCACCATGATTTTTTACGTCTTGATTTAGAATGCTTTTCTCGTTGCGAAGCCGACTCCATTGATTATGCAATTATGGAAAAGACAAATAAAGCTGCGGTTATACCTGTTGCCATGCAGTGGAGCGATTTAGGGTGTTGGTCTGCAGTGGCGGATGCGAATACACCCGATCAAGACGGAAACACGGTTAGTGGAAAAGTTATTGCACAGCAGAGTTCGAATTGCCTGATTCACAGTACTGACATTTTAGTTACTGCAATAGGTGTACAAGATCAAATCATTGTTGCTACCCAAGATGCTATTTTGGTAGCTGGCAAGGAATACTCACAGCACGTTAAAGATTTAGTGAGTTCCTTAAGCAAAGATCATCATCAATTGACCCAAGATCACCAACGAGTGTCTCGTCCTTGGGGATATTATGAAGTTTTGGCTGAGGGGGCTTCTTTTAAAGTAAAACGACTTATGGTAAAACCTGGTGCTCGTTTGTCATTACAAATGCATCAGCATCGAGCCGAACATTGGGTTGTTGTTTCTGGAAAGGCAGAAGTAATCAATGACACACAAACGATTTATTTATCGGTAAATCAATCAACGTATATTGCACAAAATACGCTACATCGTTTGAGTAATCCAGGTAATGAACCACTTTATGTTATTGAAGTTCAAAGTGGCGTATATCTAGGTGAGGATGATATTAAACGGTTTGATGACATCTATGCGCGTGAACTCTCCTAATTAGGGTTTTTCAAGAAATATTTATTGAGCAGGCGATGCGTGTCTCTTTGGCAAAAGGTTAAATCCTGGGAAAAGTCCAATATGGGGCTAAACTGCTCCTTGAGCCATTTATATCTCGCACTAAAGTAAAATTCCGGTTATGCAAGAACTCTATCATTTTATGCAAATTTTAGTTTCAATAGTGTAAATCAACGAATGGACAGCTTGTTTTTAAAATTAGTGCTATGTTATAAAAAAGAACATATAAATTTTTTACTGTGATTAAATGAATGAGTCGCTGGAATTCATGAGCACAGGGGTGACATTATGGCAACGAGTAGCGCGGTTTTGCAATCCTTTCTTAGAGATGCATTTAAAGATGACAAGAAACTTGCTGATTTGAGTTTCGAGGACTTGCTACAGTACAACCGCACTGAATGTGGCCTTATTGAGTTAGAATTTGATCCTCAAGATATTAGTGAAGCTGATAAACTCAAAAATTCGTTAAATGATAATGATGCGATTATTTTGCATGATGGTGAGCTTTATCATGCATATACAGATGCACAAGGTCGCCAAGTTCGCAAACTTCCTGAACCCACCGATGACAAAAAAATAGAGTATTATACTCGACTGAAGACATCGTGCTCTGGACATTATAAACGAGCAAAGGGAAACCAATTGGATTGGGTCAGGTCTGTCACTGACCGTGCATACACGGAACACCGTATTAATGATTTCCTTCCTTCACTGACTTCTTATTTAAGAATTTTGGATAAAACTGATCCAGTAATGCTCAAGTATATGAGCGACGAACATAGAAAAGAAGAACTGGCATTTAATCTGAAAATTACTCTATTGCTTTTGCTGGCACAAAAAAAGCATGAAATAGATTATCAGAAAACGGAGAACGTAAGCACGTATAATCAGCAGATTAAACGCTGCTCAGAACTTCTTGAACGCTTAGATCCTGATTATCGACAACGAATCGAGATGCATTATGCGGGATCTGAAGCAAAACCTGTAAAATATTTAGGCATTTCTGTTGGGCAATTACTGGCTGAGGAGATGGTTGATTTCCCTGGAAGTACAACCAAGACCATTAAAGAATATATGGGTAAAATCAATGAAGCGCGACTTTATTGGGTTTGGGGTTCAACTTTCTTAAAAACGGTAGTTGGCCACCTGCCTGACTACATGTATGCAGCACAAGCACCTGGAGCTATGAAAACTCCGGATTTTTTGACGGGAAATTTGAGCTGGATATTATATTATGCACGTTTTTATCTAGAGTTGGGTTTATTGCTCAAACATACCATACAAGGTCCCTGGATGAGTGCGGAAGAAGCAAAAACACCTTGGCAGGAGCGTTTTCAAACCCAATTCGCACAAAGAAAATTTGCTCTATTGAATGATTTCCTTTGGGGAACAGCTAATTTGCTTTGCTTCTTTAAGCTTAACGGGGTAGGCGCGTTAGGTACTGCAGGAGATGTCCTTACTATTGTTCTTCTAGTTTTTGATATAGTCGTGTCTGCCTGGGAGTTTGAAGAGCAAAGAACAAAGTATAATAAGGCAATGCTGCAATATGAGGAAGATCTAGAGCGGTTA
Organism: Legionella parisiensis; assembly: GCF_001467945.1. Taxonomy (GTDB): domain Bacteria; phylum Pseudomonadota; class Gammaproteobacteria; order Legionellales; family Legionellaceae; genus Legionella; species Legionella parisiensis. The sequence continues at coordinate 125,320 of NZ_LNYQ01000012.1, read as the reverse complement.
GAAAACCAACTTCAAGTGTTGAAAGAGAGAGAGGTGAAAGGAAAACTTGATGAGGTTGAGTTAACGGCAAAACGCCAAATTGAGGTGCAAATTCGCAACTTGGAACGAGAAAAGTTAAAATGCTACAGAGATTGGCAACTGCAAAAAATATCCTTAATCAATAATATTGCTTATGCTGTTGGTCTTATGTTGGCTTTTGTTGTCTTAACCGCGCCATTTATGCCTATATCAGCTCCAGTATTAGGCATCATGTTAATTGCTGGTGCGGCAGTGTGTCTCGCATTTACTATTATTAATAATGCAATTAAAGGAGGCATTGAGCTTTATAAAACCTATAAAACACTGCAGGAGCAGAACCAGGATCATGATGACAAAGTAAAAGAGTTACTGCGCTTATTGAGAAAGAATCCAAATTTAAGTGAGAATCAGAAAAAACTGCTTTATCTTGAAATTAAGCAACTTCAGGCAGAAACAGAATATCAGAAACAGATGATGATTTATCAATCAGTAAATTTAGCACGACGTATTATGATTGAAGCTTTAGTTCCTGTTGCTGTCCTCGTAAGTTTAGTAGCTGTGCCTCTGGGAGGGCTTGGTATTATACCTGTACTTATTGCCGCAATAGCGTTAGCGATTGCGACGCAGATGCTCGTGGACGCGCTATTTAAACCTGAGGAAAAAAAGGCATTGGAGTTTGATGAGGAAACATATGAGAAGTTTTGTAAGGAGCTTCTTGAGCAGCCTAAAATTGAACGCGGTCGTCTGTTCTCTGTGGATGAAAAAGAACGCCTATTGGACAATAAAAATGGTCCAATAGGCGAACCTTATCCAGCAATCGATTGAGTCGAGACGATTTAACCCCTAACCCAGGTTGTGCAGTGTTCAGTGTTTGAACTAGACGCCTTGTTTAAAATTTTTCATTAAAATTCAATAGGTAATGTGACAATAAAAAAGTGGCATTCATCATCTTCTTCTGTATAATGTTTAAAAAAGCCTGACATGGAGTGTCTTAATGAAAAAGTTCACTATCCTGTTGTTGCTTGTTTTTTCTGTTAACGCTATTGCTTCTGTTGCTCTGGGTGATGTGTGTGATACCCATGCAGGCATGTCTGATTCTTATGTCTTAGCGCTTAGTTCGCAACCGGGTTTTTGTCAAACATATGGATATGAAGCAGGTAAACCCGAATGTATGCACTTACCTAAAAATTCCTATCAAGCAAAACATCTGACTTTGCATGGTTTATGGCCCAATCAACATGCCTGCGGACAAAGTTATGGATATTGTGGTGTCGAGCAGAAATCAAATCATTGTGCATATCCTCCATTAAATTTATCCTCCGCGGTATCTAAGCATTTGCAAAAGATGATGCCTAGTTATCATTATGGAAGTTGTTTGGAGCGTCATGAATGGAATAAACACGGCAGTTGTCAAATTTTGTCTGCCGATGAATATTTTTCACTTGCCATGCGCTTGACTGAATCAGTCGATAATTCTGTTTTGGGGCATTATTTAACGGAACATCAAGGACAAAAAGTTCCCATAACTGTTTTGCGGGAGATGGTAGGCAAAGCATTTGGTAAAAATAATTCCGGAAAAGTTTATTTAGGGTGTAGAAATGGCATATTGGTTGATATCTATATTCAATTACCCGCATTAATTCCTTTCGAGGAACCTTTAGAGTCTTTGATCGATAATGCGCCTAATTCCCAGGTGAATGACACCTGCCCTGTCAATGTCATGCTTTCTAATTTTAATAAAGGAAGTTGGTTTTAGTAGCCTTGCACATTGTCAGAACTTCATCTAATGTAGAGGAATTATTGAAACGGGAATGAAGCCTATGCTAAAGCGGTGTTATTTATTGATTCTAATTATCTTTTTATTAGCTTCTTGTGCACATCATGCGCCAAAAAATCAACCCTCAGTTCCGCCGCAAGCGTTCAAGACAAAACAAGTCAGACAAGTATCTTCTTTTAATCAGGTTAATGCGCAAGGACAAATCAACATCAGTTTGCATACAGGCTATAAAAAACCTCAGGTGATTTTATCGGGTGATGCGCGCGATTTGGCCGCCATAAAAGTTGAAGTAGTACAAAACACTCTGTATTTGGTTCTAGGCGGTGGTTATCCAAAATTTGGCCCAGTTTATGCTCAGGTTAGAGGTCGCTTTCTTAACCGCTTAACGGCTAATGGTACGCCTCTAATCACCGGGGATAGACTGCATACCAGCGTATTGGATGTTTATTTGATAAATACTGGAAATGTTAGATTAGGTGGATCTATTGGCTTGCGTGTACTGGATATAAAAGGTAAAGGTCTGACCCAAATTAGTGGATTAACTAGCCCAAGCTTACAGATTCACCTGCAGGAAAGTCCAAAGGTACAGCTTTCAGGTGTTGCTAATCTATCTAATTTAACCATGCAAGGAAACGCTTGGATCAGTTTTTATTGGGTTAAAACAGATACCTTAACTGTACGTGCGAAACAGAAAACAACAATTCAATTAGCGGGTGCAGTAAATCGACTTGATGTTGAGCTTTGGGGAAATGCACGCTTTAAAGGACGTTATTTACGTGCGCAACGCAGTTTTGTGCGGACCCATGACCACGCTGTTGCCGAGATTTCGGCGGTGAAACATCAAAGCAATTTGGCTACTGATGCCAGTGATATATATTATTTTAATTTACCAACTACACGTGCAGATTTTATGGCTTATAATGGCTCAGTGTTGGATATGCGCGAGTGGAATCAATACGATTTGAAAGATTTCACACGCTACAACAAGCAGTTTCCTTAAAGTCACACTGAATGTTTATGGTTCTTAAAATCACCTGCGTTCTGCGGCTTGTCCGCAGAATCTATCTTTACCTGGGTGGGTACTGCCGACAAGCCGAAAGACGTAGAAGAGGTTAGCGCCCACATAATGGCATCAGATTGTAGCGCAGCTTCGTGGCCTGGCTGCAAGCAGCCAGCTACTATATTCCAGGCGCAAGTATCTCCTCTCCCAACTGAGGAGAGGTTTTTTCACCTGGTTTGCGTTGATTAATGCACTGAACAATAATATCCAGATCATTGTCTAATGGTAAAACATGTGCTGAGTTTGTTAGCCAATGTATGGTCGTATGGGGTAAGTGAGAGAACATTTTCTCTATCTCTTTTGAGGCAACGACGCTATCATAGGTACCCAAAAAAAGATCAATCGGGCAGTTTGGTGTTACCCATTGATATTCATTAATCAGAGTAAACAGTTCAATCAGTGCAGGAATTGGAATCTTTCTATAAGATATTTCAGCATATTCGTTGGTGACGAGATTGCCTGCTCTACCTCGTAGTTCGCAAAATCCAAGCTTTTGCAGTGCGATAAGAAGTTTGAGATTCTGCTGAGTATTCATCTGCAATTTTAACGCAGGCGCTAAAAGAAACATATGATTGAATTTAAAACGCGCGCTCAACTGACATGCCAATAGCCCGCCAAAGGATAATCCGAGTATGTCTACTTTTTGGTACTCCTTAAATAAGGCGTCACATTCTTGGGTAACACACTCAAGCGAATCTTTGGCCGTGGCTTGTGCAAATGCAGTGATGCTGTCTGCATGTCCGGGTAATGCGGGGCAAACTAAAGCATCATATTGATTTAATTGCGGAATCAGATAGCGATAAACAGCCGGGGAGGAAGTAAACCCGTGTAAAAGCAGTAATGCATGCTCTGTTTTTGTTCCCTGCTTCCTAATTGGTTTAAGGAGGGCAAAATCTTCCCTTTTTAAATCAAACAATTGTTTGCCGCGACGCATGAAGCGAAAATCGTTAGGATTCATAATCATTCCATATAGGTTGCATGTGTTAGACCTCTTTCTATACTGCAAGAGGGCGAGATGTTTTGTCGTTTATACACTCAAGTTCTCCGCTTCGCCTCTCTCTGCTTTTCAAGAAGCCTGCTTTGCAAAGTTATTGTAAATTATGGTTGAAAAAAAATTATCAAGCAACGAATCTTGATAAGATTTAGTGTATCCGAAAATATTGGATCTACGCATCTATTAAGGCAATGTTTCTTATATTGTGCTATCTTTAACGTAATAGGGGTAGATTATCGAGGTTAAGATTTATGAGTACTGAGAAACCTGATTCAAATGTTGATAAAAAACCAACAAATCCTACACCCCCCCCTCAACAGCCGCAAGTTATTGCTCCTACTGTTGAGGAGCCAAAGCCAAAAGCAACTAAGGGGGACGATGAGGAAGATAAGAAGAAAGCTCAGCAGCAACAAGATTCGGTGCCTAAACCTAGTGCAAAGAAGAAAGAAGAGAGCCAGGAAAAGAACCCCTATCTTGCGCTGAATGAAGATCTGCAGAAGATGGTTGCAGATATTAACGGAAGTATCAACGATGCCTTAAAAGATGTTGCGAAAGCAGGTTGGAATAAAGTTTCAAATACAGATCTGGGAAAAGCTGTAGGTGGATTGAAGGATGCAATAGTTGCTAAAGCGGAAGACCTAGGCCAACAACTCAAGGATAAGGCTGGAGAGAAACTAGATGAGATTGGTAAGAGTATCAGTAATACTGCAGTGGGTAAAGCGGTTGGGCAGTTTACAGATTCAATAAGTTCTCTTCCTGATATGGTCAGTAAGGGGCTTACAGATGCCATAAATCAGGCTACAAAATCGATTCAAGATAGCATGAAAAAGGATGGTCCTCAAGAAGAGGTGGAGAACGACGAGACAATGGAACTCGATGCTCCGAAAAGTACTCAATCCGATAATTTAATGGCCGAAGCGCAGGAAGCATTTGGCGATATGGCTGGCTGGGACGATTTGCTCACAGAACAACCAACCAAATCTGCTCCTACTTCTGAAAAAGATGAAGATCTCACTAGTACTGTGCAACTTAATTCATAACGTATCAAGCGAATTTGAAACTCGGGAATTTGTGTTCGATAAACCCGAGTTTCTCTTCATGAAGGTTGATGATTTCTTTACACTAACCTAATAATTTGTGCGGTAAGCTTTCAATGCGTCCTGCTTGCGTGACAACTACATAATTTAATTTACGTTGCAGTTCGCTTATTGTATCAGCGCCAGCATAAGTAAGACCGGATCTTAAACCACCTATTATATCCGCAACGATTGCATCAGGATTTTCTTTGAAAGGAACTTCAGTTGCTACTCCCTCCGCCGTTTTCCATTCGTGCATTTGTCCTAAGAAATTTTCTTGCGCTTCTTTAGAGGCCATTCCACGATAACGCTTCACTTTGCTACCGTCTTTCTTTTGAATGACTTCACCGGGGGTTGGCGCTGTGCCTGCTAACATGCCGCCAATCATGACAAAATCGGCACCAAAGGCTAAGGCTTTGACTATATCGCCAGAGGTTTTTATGCCACCATCGGCGACTATAGAGCGGTCAGCACGTGAACAATCCAGAATACAGGTTAGCATGGGGACGCCAAAACCTGTTTTAATTCGGGTGCTGCACACAGAACCACCGCCAATACCTGCTTTAATAATGTCAGCACCACATGAAGCAAGATAATCAGCGCCAGCATAAGTGGCAACATTTCCTGCCATAATACAGCGGTCAGCAAGTATATGGCGTAAGCTTTTTAAGGTTTTTCCTACATACTTGGCATGAGCATGGGCAACATCCACACAGAAATAGTCCGCTCCTGCATCACGCAATGCTTCTGCTCGTTCCAATTCAGCTGCAGTACAGCCAACTGAAACAAAAACTTTATTATGACACTGTGTAAATTCTTTGATATTGTCTTCGATGGACATAAAGCGGTGCAAGGCACCCATAGCACCTTTAGAGCTCATGAAATTAGCCATATCACTTTCAGTAATAGTATCCATATTTGAGCTGATTACAGGGAGTTCGAGGGTCAATTTACCCAGTCTGTCAGTACTGGTTGTTTCTACTACTCTTCTTGACTCGTGATGATTGTACGAAGGAACAAGGAGAACGTCATCAAAAGTGATGGCATGGTCAGTCATGGTAAATCCTTAAAGTACATAGTGTCTGTTTTCATTTCTGCTCGCTTGGCCAAATGGCCTGATTTTCTGCGCTTCGGTACTCGAAAATCAGGCCATTTTAGCTCAAGCTGGCTAAATGTAAACAGCCCCTACTATAAATGTTCCGCGGCATAAAAGGCAAGTCTTGAGCGTTCTCCACGAGTTAAACTCATATGCGCACTATGTTCCCAGTGTTTAAAACGATCTACTGCAAAAGTTAAACCCGAAGTCGTTTCACTTAAGTAAGGAGTATCTATTTGTTTGATATCACCTAAGCAAATAATTTTGGATCCTGGGCCTGCTCGAGTGACTAAAGTTTTTATTTGTTTGGGAGTTAGGTTTTGCGCTTCATCAATGATAATGTAGCGATTTAAAAAAGTACGCCCGCGCATGAAGTTTAAGGAGCGAATTTTAATTTTGTTTTGTAATAAATCCTGAGTGGCTCCTCGTCCAAAGCTGCCGCCTACTTGTGAACTGTGTAGGACTTCTAAGTTATCCATTAAAGCCCCCATCCATGGCGTCATTTTTTCTTCTTCAGTCCCAGGCAAAAAGCCAATGTCTTCACCTACAGGAATCGTCACGCGCGTCATGAGAATTTCTGAGTAACGGTTTTGATCCAGAACTTGGGTTAGGCCTGCAGCAATGGTGAGCAGCGTTTTACCTGTTCCAGCCGGACCTTGTAAGCTGACAAAATCGATATCAGGATCCATGAGTAAGTTTAGAGAAAAGTTTTGCTCACGGTTTTTAGCATGAATTCCCCATACGGAGTGCTTTGTGTAATCACGAATTAACTGAATGATTGCATGATCACTTTCAAGCTTTTTCACAATCGCTTGAAATTGATCGTCCTCAGTACTGATGCAATCATTAGGATTCCATTGATTGATTAACGGTCCTGTCACCTTATAGAAGGTTTTACCACTTTCTTGCCATGATCCCATATCTTTAGCATGGGCATCCCAGAAGTTATTATCAAGAATGTGCAAGCCCCTATGCAGCAGATTCACATCATCCAATACCTGGTCACTGTAATAATCTTCTGCAAGAATTCCAAGTATCCCTGCCTTGATACGCAAGTTAATGTCTTTTGATACAATAATTACTTGTTTTTTGCCGGCATATTTTTTTTGTAAACCCAAAGCGGTCGCAAGAATAGTATTATCTACTTTATGTCCTGGAAGAGTGGTAGGGACTACCTGGTCGAATTCATCGGTTTGGAAAAACAGCTTGCCGCTGCACTTTTTTTTATCTGAGGTGAGGTAGTTGGGTATCGTTAGTCCGGATACGATTTGTTCGTGAGATGCGTTACTCATGAGCTCAACCAACATGCGGTTCGTTTGACGTACGTTACGTGCTACCTCTGATGTACCCGTTTTATGACTGTCTAATTCTTCCAGAACAACCATCGGCAGATAGATATCATGCTCTTCAAAATGATAGATGGCTGTTGGATCATGCATTAAAATATTGGTATCCAGTACAAACAGCTTTCCACGGGTATTGCTATTATCCATAAAATTCACCTTATGATTAAAACGTATAGCCTGGGTGAAAACGTGCAGCCGTACAGCAAATAAGTTAATAACTTTTGACTTTATCCCTCGTTTCGCGGGCAACTCGGCGGAACGTAGGGAAGACACGTGTGTTATTAACTTAATGGTAAGGCGCAGCCTTAGCCCTAGAATTATTTGATTGCTTCTTTCATTCTGCTTAGGGGAGAAGGTTCAGTCAAGAATAAAATTTTTTAATAACGATTCAGCAAAGTTCATCGAGGATCATATTTGGTACCTCTTGAGAGAAAATAACGCTGAGAAATGCTCAAATACTGATTTATTCGGTGCTTTTTCAGCGTCATTTTATTTCAACCTGCGCTCAAATCTGACTATTTCCTCAGATTTTTAAATTGTGGCGAATAGATAAAATTTTTATTTTAATGCACTGAGTACTTCGTCTACATGTCCTTTAACACTAATTTTACGCCACTCTTTGCTTAATTTTCCTTGAGGGTCGATGATGAAAGTGCTGCGTTCAATGCCACGAACTTGTTTGCCGTACATGGACTTCATTTTAATCACGTCAAACAATTGGCATAACTGTTCGTCATGATCGCTAATAAGTTCGAAAGGAAAGTTTTGCTTGGCTTTAAAATTTTCATGCGATTTTAAACTGTCGCGGGAAACTCCAAATATCTGGGTATTTAATTCTTGGAATTGAGGGTATAAATCCCGAAAGTCTTGCCCTTCCGTAGTACATCCTGGGGTCGCATCTTTAGGATAAAAATAAAAAACTACATATTCCCCTCGGTAATCGCTCAAACGAGCATTGAGGCCATTCGTTGCTGTGAATGCAAAATCGGGTACGGATTCACCTATATTCATTATTCTCTCCCTGTTTTTTTCATGATGCGCGAACGGTCTCTATGCCATTCACGATCTTTAATGGAGTCGCGTTTATCATGCTCCTTTTTACCTTTGGCCAGCGCTATTTTTATTTTAATTTTATTTTTTTTCCAATATAAAGAAAGTGGAACTATAGTATAGCCTTGGCGTTCGACACTACCGATGAGATGGTTCAATTCTTTTTTATTTAGTAATAGCTTGCGTGTACGTGTTGGATCAGGAATAGAATGCGTCGAAGCGGTTATGAGCGGTTGAATCTGGGCACCAAGTAAAAAGGCTTCGCCGTATTTAATAATGATATGTGCATCTGACAGATTTATTTTTCCTGCGCGTAAACTTTTTACTTCCCACCCTTCAAGCACTAAACCCGCCTCATATTGATCCTCAATAAAATAGTTAAAGCCTGCTTTGCGGTTCAATACAATGGTCGAATCGGATTGTTTTTTATTTGTCATATTTTATTCTTTGTTGCGATCATGTTTGTAATCCAGTGGTAATTGAGGATAGACTCGATTTAATTGATCATCAACTGCTACTCGGTTATCAAATACAAAACATTGCCCTTCCCAGAGCGATTCTTCTTGTGGCATTTGTTCAATATAATTGAGAATGCCATCATAAAGATGGTAGACATTTTCGAAACCCAGGTTTTTTAAGTAAGCAGTGGATTTCTCACAGCGTATCCCACCCGTACAAAACATTGCAATTTTTTTATCTTTTTTATCAAGTAAATGCTCCCGCACATACTCCGGAAAATCTCTAAAATTTTCAGTACTGGGATTGATTGCATTTTTGAATGTACCTAATTCAAACTCATAATCATTACGGGTATCGATTAACACTACGTCGGGATCTTGAATCAATTCATTCCATTCTTCCGGACTTAAATAGGTTCCTGCTGATTTTAAAGGATCAACATTGTTTATGCCCATAGTTACAATTTCTTTGCGAAGTTTGACTTTAGATTTTTCAAATGGGTTTTCATTATCAAAAGTTTCTTTAAACTTTAAATCGGCCAAACGTTGATCCTGACGAATGAATTGATAAAACAGATCCATTTGCTCTCGAGTACCGGCAAATCCGCCATTGATTCCCTCAGAGGCTAATATAATGGTACCTTTAATTTTGATTTCATGCATTTTTGCAAGCAAAGGTTCGCGCATTGCTTCAAAATTTTCCAAAGAAACAAATTTATAAAATGCAGCGATCACTATTTTTTCCATTGTACTACCTGAAATAGAAACAAAAATATTCGGCAAAAATTACCATTTACACAGAATTTAATCAATAGGCTTGAATTAAATGCATCCTAGGCCAGGGTGCTTCGCTGGTTTAAATATTAAACAAAATTAACTAAATGCGTTGACAAAAACTAACCAGCGATCATACTGTTATATACCAAAGCTATCTGTGCTTTCATTTGCGGCTTTATTTTATAAGGAGATAATATGGCCCAGTACACTCGGAAGTTGCGTTGGTTCTTAATCCTCTGTTTATTTGTCCCATTCATGAGTTTTGCCGCCACTCCTGTAAAGTCTATGGTGGTTTTTGGCGACAGTCTGTCTGATACAGGGAATACTACCCACTTACTCAAAAGTTTACGCCAGGAAGAAGATCCCGCATTTTTAGTCGCACCTTTTAAAATATTCGTTCTCAATAAGATGGTTGAGTTTGCTGAAGAATATTATGTACCGCAAATGGTTTTGGATTCGGGTATCGCCATAGTCACCGATTTTTTTGATAATCAATTGGCACCCTATATTGCCAACTTGGTTAGTAAAGTCAAGTTAGTGCCTGTATTGCCAGGAAAACCTTATTGGAATGCACGTTTCTCCAATGGTCAGGTATGGAACGAATATTTAGCTAAAATGCTTTCTATTGCCCCAGAGGATGAAGAAATTTATTTAAACCGTGCGTTCGGGGGCAGCTGGACAGCAACTTATGATTATCAGTTAACGGTGTGGAATTTGATTCGTCATCCATTAGGAACAATCAAAAATCTAATCGTAGGTAAGTTGGTTCCTCCAAGTCTTGGGTTAACCGTTCAAGCTTATTTATTAGAACATCCAGCTTTAAGTAATGAAACCGTCTTTTTTATTTTCTCAGGTAATAATGATTACATTAATGTCTTATTCTTTGAAGATAATTACAATACGGAAGTAATGAGCACCTATGTTGATAATGTCTTATCCGGTGCGGGCTCTGCTGTGATGAAATTAATGCAAGCTGGGGCACGTCGCTTTGTAATCATGGGGCTGCCTCATATAGGAGATACACCTCGGGTGGTGCAAACTACTGATAGAGACGTTTTGAATAATGCCATTGATATGCACAATGATAGGCTTCGAAATCGCATGCAGGAATGGGCAAAAATTTACCCTGATTCAAATTTTCTCTATATCGACATGAGCGATTATTTCGAACGCGCTTTAAAAAATCCGGAAACTTATGGATTTACTAACACTACGGAAGCGTGTATTGATGTGAAACTTCCTATGTATGATTCATTCCGTAGCTCGCCTTTTGCTAACAACTATGTGTTACGCTATGCACAAGTACTTCAATATAGGGATGCAAGCTTTGCTGCAGGAGACAAGAACTACCAAGTATGTGATACTCCTGACAGTTATTTATTCTGGGATGAAATACATCCAAGTACACGCGCCCATGGATTGCTCGCTTTTGAAGTGTGCAAGGCTATGAAATACCATGGATATGATGTAACGTGTCAAAATCCTATAGAGTAAATAGAGTTAGGAGTAGCTAAGAGTTTTTTCAGTAGCCTGGGTGAGCGCACTGCCGTAGCCCGGGTTTTCTTTTGCAGAACCCTCAATTATATCTGCGCCTTTCTCTTAGCATTTAATTTTTAATTTTAGAGGAGCAATTTGTGACATCGTCCTCTTAGCTCACGACACGGAACATGTTAGTGATTTATAAATGTTTATGGCATAATTGCCGTTTTTTTATTGATATATCGTTCATGTGCGGTTGTTGAAACGAGGAGCATGGTATGTGTGGGATTATTGGAGCTGTGTCTGAAAGGGATATCAGTAAAATTTTACTGGAAGGATTACGTCGTTTGGAATACAGAGGTTATGATTCTGCAGGTATTGCAGTAATCGATAATGATGCACTGTTACAACGTGTCCGAATCCAGGGAAAGGTGCAAAATTTAGCTGATGCCATGCAAGAAACAGCTATTGCTGGAAATACAGGCATTGCTCATACGAGATGGGCAACACATGGCAGGCCTTCAGAACAAAATGCACATCCTCATATATCCCATGGACAAATTGCACTGGTACATAATGGGATTATTGAAAATCATGATACCTTGCGTCAAGAGTTAATCATAAAAGGGTATCAGTTTACCTCTGAAACAGATACGGAAGTAGCTGCACATTTAATTCATTACTTCTATCTTCAGGGTGAAGACTTGCTTGAAGCAGTACAAACCGCAGCTGCAAAAATGGAAGGTGCTTTCGCTTTAGGTGTTATCCGTCAACAAAGACCAAACGAGCTTGTTGCTGTTCGTAAAGGTAGTCCTTTAGTTCTTGGCCTAGGTATCGGTGAGAATTTTATCGCTTCTGATGGATTGGCATTAAAATCTTTTGCACAATCAGTGATTTATTTAGAAGAAGGCGACAGCGCTCTTATTACCTCAAAAAGTGTAACAATTTATGATTCATCCAAATCATTTGTTGAGCGTCCGCTTCATCTCTTAACAAGCGATTCAGAAACTGTGAGTAAAGGTCCTTATCGACATTTTATGCTCAAGGAAGTGTTTGAACAATCTAAAGTGCTGACTGATACTTTGGAAGGTCGTGTGAATAGTCTTGAGGTACTTAAGTCCAGTTTTGGAGAACGTGCATCGCAAATATTTCCTATGGTAAAGCAAATTCACATTGTTGCTTGCGGTACCAGCTATCATGCAGGAATGATTGCTAAATATTGGCTAGAATCATTGGCTGGATTGCCAACCCAGGTTGAAATTGCGAGTGAGTATCGTTATCGCGATGTAGTCGTACCCAAAGATACTCTATTCATCACTGTTTCCCAATCAGGTGAGACTGCAGATACTCTTGCGGCTTTGCAAAAAGCGAAAGATATGGAGTATTTGGCAAGTTTGGCTATTTGTAATGTGGCAACAAGCACTTTAGTCAGAGAAGCCGATTGTGTTTTTTTAACGCGCGCTGGAGTGGAAATTGGAGTAGCATCTACTAAGGCATTTACTACGCAACTGGCTGCTTTTTTAATGCTAGCCGCGGCGCTTTGCCATGATGATCGGGCAAATGATGTTTTAAAACAATTGCAAGAACTGCCTGCATGCTGTGAGCGTGCATTAAAGATGAACGAGGAAATCGAAGACCTTGCTTCACTTTTTGTTAATAAAGCACATGCTTTATTTTTAGGACGAGGCGTACAATACCCAGTCGCTTTGGAAGGTGCTTTAAAATTAAAGGAAATTTCCTATATTCATGCTGAAGCATATCCCTCCGGGGAGCTGAAACATGGTCCTTTGGCCTTGGTTGACGAAAACATGCCTGTTGTTGCTGTTGCCCCCAACGATGAGTTATTGGATAAATTAAAATCTAATTTACATGAAGTCAGTGCACGAGGTGGGCAGTTATTTGTTTTTGTTGACGATACCCAAAGTTGGCGTGCAAATGGGGCACGTTTGATTAAGGTTCCTTACTGTGGTTTATGGGTTGCTCCGATCATTTACACGATCCCTTTACAATTGCTCGCTTATCATGTTGCTGTTGTAAAAGGTACAGATGTCGATCAGCCACGTAATCTTGCAAAATCAGTGACTGTTGAGTGATAATGTGGCGATTTTTTTAACGACTCACTCTTCGCTTGATACAGAGGTGGAGCGATTTTAGGATAAAAACGTGTAGCCTGGGAAGTAACGTCACCAGGGTTATACGATATGCTCTTTCCCGGGTTATGGCTATGCCTTTACCTGGGTTCAACTTCAGTAAGGTTTAGGGATGAGGTAATCCATTGTTTTATATTTATGTTTTACGGGGATGTAAATGACTCAAGAGATGTTGAGATTAGCTGCAATTATTGCGCAAGAGATTAAAGTTAAACCAGCGCAGGTAGAAGCAGCCATTCGTCTGCTCAATGAAGGGGCAACAGTTCCTTTCATTGCTCGTTACCGCAAGGAAGCTACAGAAGGACTAGATGATATAAAATTACGTTTTATTGATGAACGCGTGCTTTATTTGCGTGAATTGGATGAACGTCGCGCTGTAGTTTTGCAGTCTATCCGTGAGCAAGAGAAACTAACTCCTGAGCTTGAAAAGAGTATTTTAGCAGCAGACACTAAAACTCGTCTTGAAGATTTATATTTGCCCTTCAGACCAAAGCGTCGTACAAAGGCGCAAATTGCCATAGAAGCAGGCTTAGATCCATTAGCTCAGGCACTTTGGAGCAACCCTGAGCTGGATCCAGAAGAGCACGCGGTTCAATTTATTAATCCTGAGGCTGGTGTTGAGGACGCAAAAGCCGCCTTAGAGGGGGCGCGCCATATATTAATGGAGCATTTTGCTGAAGATGCTGACTTGATTAATGAGCTACGGGAATATTTGTGGCAGCACAGTATCGTCAAATCAACAGGCAGCTCCAAGAAAAAAGAAACTGTGAATAAGTTTTCAGATTACTTTGATTATTCAGAAGCAATTAAGAAAATTCCTTCTCATCGTGCTTTGGCTTTGTTCCGCGGACGGCGAGAAAGTGTTTTGCAAGTGAGCCTTGCTTTACCTGAGCATGATTTATCGTATGGTGAAAATAAATTAGCTACTCATTTCAATGTTGTTGATAAACAGAGAAAAGCAGACAGTTGGCTACTCGAAACAATACGTCTGACTTGGAAAATAAAATTATTTACCAAGTTGGAGCTGGAATTACTGACTCGCTTACGCGAAATTGCAGACGAAGAAGCAATAAAAGTATTTTCCAGAAACTTGCGCGACCTATTACTGGCTGCACCTGCAGGCCCACAAATTACTATTGGACTTGACCCTGGAATTAGAACTGGGGTTAAAGTGGTGGTGGTTGATGCAACGGGTAAGTTACTGGATTACACTGTTATTTTCCCACTGGCCCCACAAAATGAATGGCATCAGGCGATTACTGATTTGGCTAAATTGGCAGCAAAATATCAGGTCAATTTGATCAGTATTGGTAATGGTACAGGTTCTCGCGAAACGGAGCGCTTGGTTACTGATTTAATAAAAATGTATCCTGATTTAAAGCTGACTAAAGTTATTGTGAGTGAAGCCGGTGCATCGGTTTATTCCGCCTCAGAAATTGCTTCTCAGGAGTTCCCTGATTTGGATGTCACGCTAAGAGGCGCGGTTTCAATCGCTCGTCGACTCCAAGATCCACTTGCTGAATTAGTCAAAATCGAAGCCAAATCAATCGGCGTTGGACAATACCAGCATGATGTGAATCAAGCTCGCCTAGCTCGTTGTCTTGATGGGGTTGTAGAGGATTGTGTGAATGCTGTAGGGGTTGATGTAAATACCGCTTCGGCTGCGTTGTTATCTCATATTTCTGGTCTTAATGAAGCTCTGGCCAAAAATATTGTGCTTTATCGCGATGAGCATGGTGCATTTAAAAACCGAATGGAATTAAAAAGCGTAAATCGTATGGGTGAAAAAGCGTTTCAACAAGCAGCAGGCTTTTTACGTATTATGAATGGAGACAATCCTCTGGATGCATCTTGTGTTCATCCGGAAGCTTATCCTTTGGTGGAAAAAATTATTGCAGATAAGAAAATTGATATTAAGAAGCTTATCGGTAATCGAGAAATCTTACATAGTGTGAATGCAGAAGCCTTTATTGATGAGCAATTTGGTTTGCCTACAATAAGAGATGTGTTGCGTGAATTGGAAAAACCAGGCCGTGATCCCAGACCCGAATTCAAAACAGCACAGTTCAAGGAAGGCGTTGAAGACATCGAACATTTACATGAGGGAATGATCCTTGAAGGTGTCGTCAGTAATGTGACTAATTTTGGTGCTTTTGTGGATATTGGCGTGCATCAGGATGGATTGGTTCATATTTCAGCGATGACTAACAAATTTATTTCTGATCCACGTACGATAGTAAAGGCCGGCGATATCGTGACGGTCAAGGTTATTGAAGTGGATAAGGAAAGAAAGCGCATTGGTTTAAGCATGAAATTAGAAGATGAGCCCGCGAGTCAACCAATAAAAAAACCAGCAAAAACATCTGAAATGAAAAAGCCTCCACAGGTTAAAAAAACGGAGCATAGGAAAAAACCTGAAGCTAAAAAAGTTGAGCCGGTTAAAAAAACGGTATTTAATACAGCAATGGCAGATGCATTAGCTAAGTTAAAACGTAATTAAAATTTTTAACTTAGCATTGTAGTCTGTGGCAGCATAGTGAACCTGGGGTTGAGAAGTATATTCATAATTCGGAAAC
Source organism: Legionella parisiensis (assembly GCF_001467945.1). Taxonomy (GTDB): domain Bacteria; phylum Pseudomonadota; class Gammaproteobacteria; order Legionellales; family Legionellaceae; genus Legionella; species Legionella parisiensis. The sequence goes on along the minus strand of NZ_LNYQ01000012.1, from coordinate 109,463 downwards.
CCGGGTTACGCTGTTGCTTCACCCAGGCTACATAGAAACACTTAAAATACGATGGTGAAACATGACCGATATTCCAAGGGGAGAGCTTGCTATCCAGACTTTAGCAATGCCGGCAGACACCAATGCCAATGGTGATATATTTGGTGGATGGATCGTGTCGCAAATGGATTTGGCTGCAGGAATATTGGCAAAAAAATTAGCAATGGGACGAGTAGCTACAGTGGCCATAGACTCCATGAGCTTTTTAAAACCAGTCCATGTAGGTGATCTTGTTAGTTGCTATGTGACTTTGATAAAACTAGGTAGCACCTCCATGACATTCACTGTTGAAGTATGGGCTCATCCTGCCACCCACAATGAAGCGTATCAAGTTACTGAGGGCGTTTTTGTTTTCGTTGCCATTGATGAAGAAGGCAGACCAAGACAGGTTCCTAAAAAAATATGACCAGTAATTCGTCAGATCTGTATCGCTTACTTACCGAAATGGCTACCCTGATTGAGCAAAATGCGGAGCCAGATCCCCAGTTATATACTTTATTTTTCCAACAGCCAGAACTTGCTTTTAAGTTAACCGATATTATCAGTAACTTAGAAGAAAATACGGATGATGGTCTTTCTGTTTATTCTGCTTGTGTTTTTGCTTTAGACATTTGTGTTGCTCAATTGCAAGGTGCAGCAGAATCTAACAATAAAGTTACCGCAAAAACATTAGTTCAATTGATGGATCACTTAGCCGCAATGATCAATTTGCGCAAACATACACTGAGTTTTTGGCTGCCCATATTAAATTCCTTTTATGAATCACATGTCGATTTGACCGAGGAGCTAAAAAATGCCTATTACGAACTTGCCAGTGATGAAGAGGAACTGCTTCCTGAAGGCGAACCTGTATCACATATAGATGCAATTCGAGAATTAATTCATGAGTTATCTGATCTCAATGTATTTGAAATTGCCGAAAACTTTTTCGCTCAAAGTTATGCAATGCCAGCTGATTTTTTCGTCGATCTAATGGCCGATTTATACAACATTGAAGAAGGTGCAGATATTGCCTTACTAATTTTATTGCATCCCAAAGCAGAGGTTCGTGAAGTTGCTATTCACACGCTGGGCCAAATTATAGGTTTAGTTACGCTTTCTTCTATATCTCTTTCACGTTTGCAGACGATAAAATATTGGTATCCAAAGCATTATCATGAACTGTTTGATTCGTGGATAAAAATCCAACGCAAACGAGGTGTTGTGTTTGCGCCAGAACCGGAAGCAGCTAAAGCAACCATTCGCGCGACAGAAGTAGATGGAACGGGCTCGCAAGGAATTTTTCTTCATGTGCGTAAACTTAGAAAAAATAGACTGTGTGGTTTGTTATTAAAGTATGAGTTAGGCCTTAAAGATGCCTGGATAACACCTTCAGTTTCAGCAAAGGATGTGAAGAATTATTACACTCAGGCTTTTGACGAAAATGTAACTTTACGTGAGGTGGATCTATCTTATTTTACACTGATGGTAGAGCATTTCTTGGCGGTTACTATTGAGAAGGGTGAGATTCCTAATGTCCAGTTTTTAGAAATCCAGGAACTACTAGGGATACGTTTACGACCTACGAAGCTGGAGATAGAATATCTATTTGAACAACTAAGCATCCAGGTTACCCCGTTTACACAAGAGGTAATTTCCCAATCCTTGCGGCGTTCAAAATCCTGGCTCAAAACAAAATCATTTACTGAATCCTGGTATTTGGAGAATCCTTTAATTGATAAGATAGTCAACCATAACAGCAGTTTTGTTGACGGGATTAGAGTATGCCGGATGGAGGACGCCATGGATGCTGTATTTTCTGAGGAGATGGAGTTGCATCGTGATAAGTGGCAATTTCATTTTTTGTGGGTTTCTCTATGGATGAAAGCAAAGGAAAAACGAAATGAAAAAATGTGGCGCGATAGTTTTTTAATTGCTTATACCATTCATGAAGGTGTTCCTCTGAAAGAGATTCCTGTCATGCAAGAAATTTGTCGGCAAACGGTGATTAATAGTGTGGAAACCATGCATGAGCGACGAACACATTTGAGTCAGGAATAAGAGGAACCATGTTTACCGGAATTATTGAAAAAAAAGGAGCCGTGATTAGCAATAGTAACCATGATGGTGCGAATCGGTTAATTATTTCATCTGCTTTTGAACAATTACAAATAGGTGAAAGTATTGCTGTGAACGGAGTATGCTTAACTTTATTGCCTTTTGAAGACACAAAATTAGGTTTTGATGTTTCTCCTGAAACATTGAGTAGGACTACTTTAGGAGAGCTAGGAGCCGGTGATGAGGTAAATTTAGAACGAGCCATGCTCGCATCGACGCGTTTTGGTGGTCATTACGTAAGCGGACATGTAGATGCTATTGCACAAATTCATTCCATAAGACAAATTAATGAATTCGTTGAAGTCGAATTAAGCGGCTTTGATGCAAACGCGATGTTGTATTTAATACCTAAAGGTAGTATTACTGTTGAAGGGGTAAGCTTAACGATTAATACAGTTGTGAATCAGGGCATAAAACTAATGCTTGTTCCCCACACATTACTCAATACTACCCTTAACTTTTTACAAGCTGGGCAAAAAGTTAATATTGAATTTGACTATCTGACGCGTATAGTTGCCCATCAATTGCAAGTTGCAGGAAAGTTAAGCTCTCAGATCCAGTTATGAATTAAGGAGTAGTTCATGACCAAACATTTGACATCCCGTTTGCATCTTCTTTTTATTGCCACAATTTTTATTGGGATTGTTTCTGGATTTGGAGGGATGTTTTTAGCCATCTTATTGCATTTTATTCAACACTTGGCCTATGAGCATACTGTCTTTCCTATTGTGGGGAATGAGCATTTTCTCGAGGTTGTTACTGGTTCAACTGCACCAAGAAGAGTAGTAGCTCTTCTTATATGTGGTTTCATTGCCGGTTTTGGCTGGTGGGCAGTTTTTCGATATGGCAGCCCTTTAGTAAGTATTGCTAATGCAATTAAATCGCCTAGACCCTACATGCCGATAAAGACTACTTTAGTACATGTACTACTACAAATTATTACTGTTGCCTTGGGTTCTCCGATGGGACGAGAAGTAGCTCCTCGTGAATTCGGTGCTACTTTTGCGTGCTGGCTGACTAATAAAATGAAGCTGCATCCTAAGGAGAGTAAAATACTTGTAGCTTGTGCTGCTGGAGCTGGATTGGCTGCAGTCTATAATGTTCCCCTTGGCGGTGCTATGTTTACTTTAGAGGTTCTCTTAAGCTCTTTTCATTGGTTTGCAGTAATTCCTGCGATTACTACTTCCGCTATAGCAGTGGTTATCTCCTGGATTGGTCTTGGTAATCAATCGTTATATCATATACCTGTTTTAAGACTTGATTCCCCAGTAGTCATTTGGGCTATTATTTCTGGCCCCATTTTTGGTTTTTCTGCTTATTGGTTTAAGGTGATTACGAATAGGGCCCAAAGCCGAGCGCCGCGAAATTGGAAAATAATCGTATCGTGTTTATTTAATTTTTTCATCATTGGTTTATTAGCGATTTATTTTCCGGAGATATTAGGAAATGGGCGCTCTGTGGCTCAGTTAGGATTTGATGGGAATATGTTAGGACTTGGAGTTGCCATAGCCGTCTTAATACTTAGAATTTTAATTGTTTGCACCAGCGTACAAGCCGGTGCTGCAGGCGGACTTCTGACTCCATCGCTAGCAAATGGCGCTTTAATGGCTGTCGTTTTAGGCATTCTTTGGAGCTATTTGTTGCCAGGTATTTCTGTATCGATATCTGCATTTGCCATTATTGGAGGAGCTGCATTTCTTGCTGCAGCTCAAAAAATGCCCATTACAGCAATAGTTTTGGTCATTGAATTTACAGGGATTAATTTTAGCTTTTTTATTCCAATACTTTTTGCAGTTGCTGGATCAGTGAGTATGTTTAAGTATTGTGATACGCGATATTTAGTTTCTATTATAAGTCGATGATTTAAAATTTTGCCCATATTCTTTTGATTTTTTTTATTAATGACACTCATATTTAATCAATTTAATGCGGCTCAACAGGTATAGGACGCTAGACTTTCTCTATACCTTGACTCAACACAATTCCATGTGAAAAATTAGGCATTGTTCTTTTGCCAAGATCAAAATCTTTTCCACTGCGCAAATATATAGTCTTTTTTATGTTATCAGGAGTTGGTTGTTCTATTTTAGTAAAAATGTTTTTTAATAAAAAATCTAGCGGTAATGCTGCCTGATCATAACCTGGCTTACTAAAAGGGCTCTTAACCATAAAAAAAGCACTATAATTCTTTACAATATTCTCTGCTGTGAATTTATAGTTTAACCTGATGTCCGGCTCTTCTATTCTAGAGCCGTGATCCCCGTGGATGACAATAATACTATTTTTAGTATTTTGATTAGTCTCCAATGTTTTTAAAAGTGTACCAATTAATTTGTGTGTACACTCTAATTGATCAAAATATGCCTTAGTCTTGTTTTTACGTTCGCCAATATAGTCACAATTTTTATTAAATACATAAGGAGCATGCGGTAAGAGTAAGTGAATAAAATAAGCATTATTTATTTGTACCGTTTTTGCTAATTTCTCAACCTCGTTAAACGCTTGGTAAGTGGCTGTAGATGGTGTCAATATGCTTTGATTTTCCGATTGAGGTAAATGAAGCATAGACCAGAGTTTACTTTTCTTAATTTTGGAAAGATCAAATCGTAATTTAGAAAATACTTGTTCCAATATTGCAATAGTCTTTGTGCTAGAGCTAAGCACAGGGTTTACAGGTACAGGAGCGGTGTGCTTGTAAGTTATACATTTTGTCAAATTAAAGTTTTTATGTTTTGCACACAGATCCAAATAGGAGCTTTGTATAATGTTGATATCATATCCCTTGTTTGAAAGAGTTTCAAAAAGCGCATTTTGGGTAAGAATATGCCTATCTTCTTCATCGTCATGTAAAATATAATCTTTTAAGTTATCAATAGGCTTGAAATTTAAAAAACTTGCAAATGAAGCGATAGAGCGAAAGTCTCGGCTGTAAGATTTACCATACACTCTAAAACCTAGATTGATATATTTATCCTTTAACACAGATGCAAGATTATTCTGATCGTCTTTGGGGGATATTCCCTCAAGGCCAATATGCTCATCTAAAACAACTTCAATATAAGGGGGAAGATTCAAATTTGTATGATTTCTTTCTTGATTAAAATTTTGTACTGTTAACAAAGGATGCTTGGAAATGAAAAAGCTGCCTACCCATAATGTTCCAAAAAAAACAAACAATAATTTGTCTAAATAATGACGTAAGTAATAGAAAATGCATGCAATAAAAATTGCAGCCAAAAGTATTATATAACGGTATTTTAATCCATAAGATAAAACAGGAAAACTTTTTATTTGACTTATTATAAACAAAAGTACTAGAAACGTTGCAGTTAAAATTCGGATGTGCGCATTAGCAAAAACCATGATGCATCCGGGTATAAGACTTAATAATATTAATACAAGATAACTAAATAATGCTTCGGAGCTTAGTATATTTATACTATTATCCGCTAAAAATGCAGTAAGTAATGCTGTTAAAAAGAAAGCAGTTATGAACAAATAGCGCCAGTTTTTATATAAGGTGTCTAACATTTATTTTTCTCATTAGGATAAAAGTGTTTCATTTCTATGTGTCAGCCTTGTCCTAGTCCGGCCAAAAAATAATGCACTTAATTTAAACAGCAAATTAAAAACGAGGGGCTATCTTAACATATTCGGTAATAACTGTGTTGTGTTAAATATGAACTTGAATTACTAAGACTTGTATTCCCTTTCAAAATTAATTGGCATGCCATGTTTTCTCAAGTTTATAGTAAAATTAAGGCAACCCATGCATAATATAAGGCTGTTTTAATTAGTACAAATTTATTTTCTGCAATTTAACACCCGATTTATATAAATAGTGGCGATGATTACGGATATTATAAAGTCTTACAATTTATTGGATAAGTTATGTTTCATGTCATAGTCCAAGTATTCTTTTTTATGATTTTTTTTCTGATTGCATTCCTTAGTGTGCTTCCTTGGAGATCTTTATTGCACATTGTTGATACGGGTCGCAATAATGAACAAGCGCTGGAGGGGTTAAGAGGATTGGCTGCTCTGGCTGTAGTAGCCTGTCATGTCAATCAATTTTTATTATCATACTTGCAAATTCCTGGCATTCCTCTTACAGGCAACCGAATAGGAGGGCTAGGTGTTCAAATATTTTTTTCTTTGACTGCTTATTTATTTACTAAAAAGGCGCTTCAAGGCGGAATTAACCCCACAGATTTTTATAAAAAGCGTATTCTTAGAATTGTTCCTCTTTATATCTTCTTGTCCCTATGCACTATCGTATTAAGTTTGAATTATATGGGAACCCCTGTATCTATCTGGGATACTCTTATACGATGTATTAATGTCCTAAGTTTCGGTTTCATTGGTCACAATACCGATTTATACTTACCTAATTATGATCTTCTCGTATTTCAAAAATATAACGCAATGGAATTAATTGGTATTGCATGGTCATTAAGCTATGAGTGGAGATTTTATTTAGTTTTACCTGTCTTATATTTTATATCTTTAGATTCGACAAATAAAAGAACTGCCATATTAATTATTGTAATTATTTTGGCAGTGCGTGATTTTTACATTTACAGTACTTCTAAAGTTGTTTGGCCTTTCTTTATTGGAGGTAGTATCGCTGCTTTAATCGTACATTATTTTCCTAATTTCTCCGTTAACGTCCGATTATCAAGATTTTTCTCTTGTCTTTCATTGCCGTTGTTAATAGGCTCAATTTTTACCCCGGAAGTTTATAATTACAAGCATTTTCTATTAACAAGTTCTCTCTTTATTTCTATTGTCTTAGGAAAGCCCAAACTACTACAATACAAGCCGTTGTTAGCTCTAGGACAAATTAGCTATAGTATTTATCTAATGCAATATTTAGTATTAAAACTGGTTAATAATGCAATGTATCCTAATATCTTATATTCTGCTCTTATGATTAAATTTTTAGTAAGTTTTCTAATGATAGGGCTTCTTATTCCTATCGCCTCATGTACGTATAAGTTTATTGAACTCCCTGGGATGCAGGGAACATTTTTTAAACAATTCAAATTTGCCTTAAAGAAAGTTAAAAAATCATACTCTATGCAAAGACAGTAGATTTATTGCGCAGAAAAATAAGGCGTATTTACCTTAAATGCACTTTTCTCAAAGTAGTAGCAAGCTGCAACAGCCCTTTTTCCCTTTTCCCTTAAATAGGTAAGATTTAAATAGATGGCTGTGGCTAAATTCTCATATTAGATTAATTATCGGTCATCTTTCTTAATAAGAGGTCACTTATTTTATCTTTTTCATTAAAAAAATTGTTCGGCAAGTGTCTAAAACGGGACATTCTTCCAAGATAAGGTAATAACGTGAAAAATATTTTTTGAATGAGTTAATCTCATATTCTACAAAAATGTCCTCTCTACTCGCTAAAAGACGATGAACTTGCGAATCCTCTTTAGGAACAAACTCAATAATTAAATACTCGCCTAACTTAGAAAAATACTCTGCAATACGCTCTAAAGGAACATTATTGGATATTGCCAGGTGATGTATAAGAGCTAATGCCATTACTAGATCAGCATTTGCTCTTTCCTGTAATCCACATCGCTCATTTTGTTCCCAGCCTAATGCAGGACTTGGATTAGTTAAATCTTGTAGGAGTGGTAAGATAAGTCCGCCTTTATCTTTTTTTACTTTTTGATAATTCGTTTCCACTGCCACAGGATCGATATCAAAGCATATAGCCTGTGCCCCAAGACTTGAGATGATTCGGCTGTAGTAACCATTATTACCGCCCATATCCCAAACCAATTTTGCCTGAGTTTCTGCAATAAAACGTTTGATAATCTCAGCCTTGTGTTTCGTTGCAGCATCAGAGTAATTCGTTTGATTATAGTAGTCCCCCCACTCTGTTTTAATAGGGGACCATTCTAATTTTTTTATTAATGAGTTCAGATTGTCCAATAATCCTAATAAACCGACTTTGGTTACTTTGCGTTTGTTAATTTTAACAGTATTGATATCGCCATATTTCTGCTGAAGTTTTGCATGCGCATGGATGTGAGCAAATATAGAGGGAGAAAATTTACTTTTAAAAGGCAACATCTGGCTAGCAAAGTCAAGCGGTATTCCATCAATATACTGTTTCATCGATATACCAAGACGAATATCGACTTTTGCCATGAGCAGCAAGGGAGCTAAAAAATGTTTACAAAATTGGTTGTAAGCGCTCCAGGGAGTTCCTTCCTCATAGAGTGTAAAAGAACCTGTATCAATGAAAATAGGCTTACCCTGATGAAACTGAATATTATAAGCGCTCGCATCTTTGAGAATCATCCCATGTTGAATGGCAATTTTTGCAATGGCAAGCGTCATCAAGGCTGCATCTTTAAACTGTGAAAAAGACCATTCATAACAATAAGAAACGAAGGCAATTTTTTCGGGTTTTAAAACAACTAATGCCTGATCATTTAATGCAAAATCAATTGAAACTTCGCAGTGGGGAATAAGATAGTTCAATGACTGAAGTTTATCGTAAAGTCCTGATTGCATTAATTGTTGGTAATCAGAGTACCCTGACTGATTAATTTGACGATAAATCTCATGGTTTATTTTATAAACTTGACTGCCAGGATCGCGGAACGATGATTTATGTGCATTTTTTTTATGAACCTGCTCACTGCAATTATTCACCATCATGTGCATCTTTAGCTTTTTCCCTTTTTGAAAATAACTTTGCTTTCAGCTTATGCCAATATGTTTTTAGTATAAAAATCCCTCCAGCAATTGCAGCGATGGTTGACTGGATAAATAAACTACCTGTCCCTGGATCTAAATATGCATAGGCATCAGTAAACCAGATGAAAAATGAGAATGCTAAAATCAATTGCATACTATGCACCTTTAATAAATCTTAATAAAATAACGCAATAGTAACATCAAACCTATTATAAATCTTTATTTTTATTTTGATGTTTACAGCATCACTCCTAATATTTAGACCATACGGTACGATTGATGTAATCGACATAGCTAAGTACAACCCTGACGACCTGCTTCGATACAGCTCCTCTATCCTGATAGTCAGAAACTATGGGTATTACGCGCTCTCTAGAAACATTTTGACTGGTGACGACACGCACTGCATCAATAACCTTGTCTTTTTTTAATCCACTCATAATCAATGTACCAACATCCATTCCTTCGGGTCGTTCATGGGCATAACGAATCATTACGGCGGGTAAATTCAATAGGGAGGATTCCTCAGTAATTGTGCCGCTATCTGAAAGGATACAAAAGGCATTCATTTGCAGCTTAATGTAATCAAGAAAGCCAAAGGGTTTAACAAAACGAATTAATTCATGGCTCTTATAGTCACTAAAAGCCTCCAAGCGTTTCTGTGTTCGTGGATGGGTGGAAACAATAATCGGATATTTATAGGTGTCAGCAAGTGCTCTTAGTGTTTCGAGTAGATCGTGTAAGTTTTCAGGAGTATCAACATTTTCTTCTCGATGTGCGCTCACAATAAAATACTTATTTTCTGTTAAACACTCTCGTTCCAAAACATCAGAAGCCATAATTTTGGGCTTGTAATGCTCTAATACTTCGTGCATATGCGAGCCTGTCTTAATTATGGTTTCTGGCCTGATGCCTTCGGAAATCAGATAACGACGGGCATGTTCGGTCAAGACCATATTGATATCACTTAAATGGTCAAGAACTTTTCGATTTAACTCCTCGGGAACTCGCTGATCAAAACAACGATTACCTGCTTCCATATGAAAGACGGGTATTTTCTTTCGTTTTGCGGCGATTACTGCCAAGCAGGTATTGGTGTCTCCATAAAACAATACAGCATCTGGATTTTCTGTTGTTAACACGTCATCTGCTTTAGATATTACATCAGCAATTGCTTTTGCTGCAGTTTCCCCAGTAACGCCGAGGAAATAATCTGGCTTACGTATTTCAAGATCATCAAAAAATATTTGATTTAATTCATAATCATAATTTTGGCCTGAGTGAACTAATATGTGATGAACTTGATTATCTAATTCTGCAATAACACGGCTCATTTTGATTAGTTCAGGTCTTGTTCCTACTATACTCATTACCTTTATCATTGGAGTTCATTCCTAACATAATCTAGCTGTAAAAGCAGTTTCTTTATTCCTTCCACATCCAGTCTCGCAGTATTATGAGAGGTGTAATCATCCGATTCAGAAATATGCTCTTCACCTTCAACAAAGTATTTTTTATAATTCAAATCACGATTATCAGCAGGGATGCGATAATAGCGTTGCAAATCTTCTGCTTTAGCCATTTCTTCTCGTGAAACTAATGATTCATAAAGTTTTTCACCATGGCGTGTACCAATAATCTTTATTGGTTTATCGTAATTAAATAATTCTTTTAAAGCCTGCGCGAGATCGCCGATTGTAGAAGCGGGCGACTTTTGTACGAAAATATCGCCTTGCTGGGCATATTGAAAGGCATACAATACTAAATCTACAGAGTCTTCGAGTGACATTAGAAAACGCGTCATATTCGCATCAGTTATGGTCAACGGCTCTCTGGATTTTATCTGATTAATAAAAAGGGGAATAACAGAGCCTCTGGAGGCCATGACATTGCCATAACGGGTAGCACAAATGAGTGGACCTGCCTCAGGTATCATTCGTGATTTCGCAATCATAATTTTTTCTGCAATTGCCTTAGACATCCCCATTGCATTAATTGGATATACTGCTTTATCTGTGCTCAAAACCACCACACGTTTTACGCCATTTGCAATCGCTGAATTTAGAACATTCTCAGTTCCAATGACATTCGTTTTAACCGCTTCCATGGGGTAAAATTCACAAGAAGGAACCTGTTTTAATGCCGCAGCATGAAATATATAATCTACCTCTGCTGTCGCATAGCGCAAACTTTCGTAATCACGTACATCACCAAGATAAAATTTGACTTTATCGTTTGCTAAAGCAATACGCATATCTTCTTGTTTTTTCTCATCACGGCTAAAAACGCGAATTTCTTTTACATTAGTATCCAGGAAACGTTTTAGCACGGTATGACCAAACGACCCCGTTCCTCCAGTAATCATTAATATTTTATTGTCAAACATGAGAATTGTTATCCAAATTTAATCGGTTAAAAGCCTTCATTTTCAAAATTAAATCCGGCCAAGAAGGAGGAGTATAGCCGCTCGCTTCTTTAAAGCGCGTTGAATCAAGTGAGCGATCAATACATAACTGATCATCAGGAATAATATCAATTACTTTTCCATAGGTCTCTGCTACCAATTTAAGTAAGGTAAATTTGTCAATTGGATCTGATGATACGTGGTATAAACCTGAAAGATTATCATTAGGAAGAACAAATTCGGCAATTACTCGAGCTAACTCGACTGTTGGTAAACCGGAATAAATAGCCTTTTTATATCCTTTTACACTTCCTTGTTGCGATAAAAACCAGTCAATTAATGCGTAATTACTATTTAACTCATGGCCAATTATTGATGTCCTAAGAGTTACAGCATTTGAAAAATCATTTAACTCGCCTATAAATTTAGATTTTCCATATAAATCTTCAGCATCGGACAAATCTGTTTCTTTGTACATCCCCTTTCGTCCAGAGAAAACACAATCCGTACTTACATGGATTAAACGCGCAGCGGATAAAGCACATAATTTAACAAGACGATGCGGGAATATCGCATTGATAGGCAGCGTTACTAAAGGATCCTTTGCAATGGCAAGTTGTTTAATCAAGCCAATGCAATTAATAACAATATCGGGATTAACTTTCGCAAATACATCCATCAATGCATCATTATTAAGTACATCCACATTAGTTATTATCTGATCGTGTAATACATTTTCAAAAAATCGTTTGTCTTGAGCATGACGCATTGTTGCGAATACCCGAAACTGTGGATTAGTACTTAAAAATCTAAAGACAGCATTTCCCAGCATTCCTGTACTGCCTAAAACTAAAATCTTTTTATTCATCATTTTGCCGACTTTATCCTCTCATTTAAAATCTCAATTAACTTATTTGCTTGAGTTGTCATGTTAAAGTTCTCGAGAAAATAAGCTCTACCTGATGCCCCCATTTTATTACGCTCTACAGAATCAAGCTTGTAGATCGTCCGAATACATTGAGCAAGTCCTTGGGTGTCTTCAGAAGGACAAGTCAAACCTGCTTCCGCTCTTTCAATTACACGCGCAGCTTCCCCATCCAGAGCAGCAATAATTGGCTTTCCTGCTGCCAGATAAGCCTGAATTTTACTTGGGATAGTATAAGAAAAGATTTCATCCTTTTTTAAACTTACAAGCAATGCTGCTGCGCGACTCAATATATGTGGCATTTCCAGGGCAGGAAATCTACCTGCTATTATAATGTTATCTAGCTTTTTTTCCTTTTTTTGCTGGCCAAGCCATTCGGACATACTGCCACTGCCCACAAAAACCAAACGAAAATCGGGTAAGTCCTGCAATTGCTCTGCTGCATCTACTAAAGTAGGCAGGGACTGAGCGATTCCCAAATTTCCTGCAAAAACCACACAAAATTTAGAGTCCAGTTCGTTCAACAGATTTTCTGGTATTTTAGGTACATCCGTTGTTGTACTATTGGATTCTTTATACGAGTTAGGATAATAAACTATTTTGTTTTCTTTTGCATAGCGTGAAATAGGTGCTTTGAATGCGTGCGACTGAGCTAAAATCGTATCGGAGCAACAATAAATTGCACGCACTAATTGACCAACCAGCCACAATAGAAATGGATTTCGAATAAAACCGGTTGCCTTTAAACTCTCGGGCCATAAATCTTGAATCCATACAGCAAGATGGCTCTTCAAACGCCATTTTAGGAAAATAGCGGGTATTATGGAGGTAATGGGGGATAAACCAAATGCGAATACAACATCGTATGATTCCCCTTTTATCGCAGAAGGAAAAAAACGCAATCCATTAATAACAAAAGATAGGTAATTTAATATAAGATTCTTTGCCCCGCCTTTACCGCGGCCTCGTAGAGGTGCTCTAAATACGGTGACACCAGGTATGAAACTTTCAGAAACAATTCCTTGTCTTGTATACCCAGCAAAGATTTCTCCATTAGGATAATTTGGTTTGCCCGTTAATACTTTTATTGTATGACCTTGCTGAGTTAAAGTTTGAACTAACTCATTGATAATAAATGTCTCAGGCCAAAAATATTGTGAAATTAATAATATCCTCATTAAATCACTTATCCAAATTTTAATAAAAAGAAGCCCAATAGAGCTTAATAAACCAGGCAACATACTAGAAATAAAACCAGCAAAAAACAAGCCCTAACGATTAAAATAGAAACAGATACCGCAGCATTATCTTTGGGCTAATAATAATCAATGACACATAACGCTATTTTTAATTTTCTGTGCATAGTGAGTCCAACCCCTCGCTCATTTGCTTATGCGTTGTTTTGTAACGCTTTTCTCATCGCGTAATTCACTAAAGCAATGTTAAGGGAAATACAGACTTGAACTATGGAGTTACTCAGTATACCCTATCCCACTATTTTCCAGGTGAAGAGATTTTATACATATGGACCGCTTAAAAGGACGCACCCAGTTTTACCTTTTTTTTCGTTCTTTTCTTGAAAGAGTTTTATCCTTGTGCATCTTAATTCTATTAAGTCCCGTATTTTTCGTTATTTCTCTTATCATTTTAATTACCATGGGACGTCCTGTTTTTTTTATACAAGAGCGAATGGGGCGAGGTAATCAGGCCTTTAGAATGTATAAATTTAGAACCATGCGTAATGACAATCAAAAGCTAGTTTATGCCTCAGAAAATGACCCCAGAGTAACTAAGTTCGGCCAAATTATTCGCAAACGTCGGCTTGATGAGTTGCCACAGTTTTTAAATATATTAATAGGAAATATGAGTTTAATAGGTCCTAGACCTGAACCGATGCAGCTTGCTGAAAAATATACAGAAACTATAGCAGATTATAAGGTAAGACACCTCGTAAAACCGGGAATCACTGGTTATGCCCAAGTTAAAATGGGGTATGCGGATTCTGAAGATACTACAAAAATTAAAGTATCTTACGATCTAGAGTACGTGAAAAATTTATCGTTTTTATTGGATATTCAAATCATTATAAAAACCATAAGGGTTATATTTACTGGTTTCGGAGCAAGATAATGAAAACAATCCTTATTGGACGAGGTAATCTTTCAAATGCGTTACTAAAAAAGTTTGGTAAAACTCAGTGTGTAGCGCTTTCTTCGGCTGACATAGTAGCCACCCCGTTATCATTAATTGATCTGATTAATAGTACAGAACGTTGTAACGTCATTTTAAATTGTTTTCAAAAATCAACGGAACTTTTCAAGGTAAACTCTGAAACAATAGTAAAGAATTCGATTGCAAATCTTGCAGTTATTTTGGATATCCTTGGTGCCAATGCAACAAAAATCAACAAAATAATTTATACAAGCAGTAGTTCTGTCTATGGCGCTAATTCAAATGAAAATTGCCTTGAAACAATGCCCGCATCGCCTATGAACATTCATGGTGCTTTAAAATTTGCTTGCGAACAGTTAATTTCATTTTATTGTAACAAGCATAAAATTGAATATACCCTTGCGCGAATTTTCAATTTATACGGTGGGCAAGAAGACAAATTTTCAATGATTTATCGCTTAATCGATGCCCACTTTTCAGAAAAAAGAATCACATTATTTAATAAAGGACAAGCCATACGCGATTATATTCATGTAGATGATATCGTTTGGGCTTATGAACGATTATTAACTGTAACGGGTATTCCTATCTTAAATATTGCCAGTGGCCAAGGTGTTTCAACAAGTACACTCCTTACGACGTTACAAAGCAAAGGCATTTCTTTGGACGTGGATTATGCAGATAATATCAACGAAATACGTGTTTCTATAGCGAATGTTAAATTAGCGGAAAAATGTCTTGGGCAACATCATTACATCTCGGCTTGTTCATATCTGGAACAGCAACTATTAAGTAAGGTTAGCTCATGCTAAAAAATAAGTTTCTTTTTAATTTTTCGGTCTCTTATGTTGGTGGAGGGGTAAACAGGCTTGTTGCTTATGCAAAGTGGTTTAACGACAATGGGGGCGCATACTTTATCATTCATCCATTCTGCCAGTATTTGCTAAAACAATTTCCTAATAATCAGTACATCATTGTAAAACAATCCAAATTGCGAAGGTTGTTCAATGATTGTTTTTATTTAAAAGATTTTCAAAAAGAAATAGGGACGCCAGAATTTTATTATTCGTATGGTATTCCAATATATTATAAGTTCGGAAAAATAAATTGGTTTCATCTAAGTAATATTTTACCCATGTGCACGCGTAATATTCCATTATCATTGTTTGACAAGTTGAAATTTACCTGTCTCGGTTCAAGGATTAAAAAAAATTTCGAAAATGCGGATGTCATTTCTGCAGAATCAAATTTTTCTTTAAGCTTTATTGATGATAAATATTCATCAAAAAAGGTTTTGTCAATGAATGGGAGTGATCAAGAGTTATTATTTTTAAATTTAAAAGAACAACCGAAAGAAAGAGATAACATTGCGACGGTTATAGGAACCTATCGCTATAAAGCGGTAGAAGATTCATTCCATGTATATGAAAGCCTTAGAAAAAACAACCCTGAATTGAAATTGATAATTATTGGTGATGAAAAGTCTATTCCTGCTAGCCTGAAAACGAATAAGAATATTATCATCAAGGGCTTTGTACCAAGAGAAGAGGTACTCAATAGCCTTTTGAAGACAAAATATTACATTTCAACTACCCACATTGAGAACTCTTCTAACGGCGTATCAGAAGGTGTCTTTCTTGCCGATGAATCATATATATCAGATATAGGCCCGCATAGAGAATTATTAAAAGGAATGAGTTTTGAGACACTGTCTGTTGAAAATTTGCCCCGAACGATGCTCCATATTAAAAAAGATAACATTTCTACTCGCCATTTAAAAACGTGGGATGAGGTTATTGAAGAGATGTTATTGTGGAGAAAAAATCTGGATAATTCCCTCGGAAACAGTTGTGTTTAAAAGTAGGATTTCCTTATATAAGGAAACAGGAGATTCTGCATGATAGATTCCAAGAGATCGTAACATGAAAGGTAAGTTAGTTCAGACATCAATTTTATCGGGGACTTCTACATTAATTAAAGTTCTCATTGGTGTTCTATCCTTAAAACTAGTGGCTCTTTATACTGGTCCAAAAGGGGTTGGTGTATTGGGGCAGTTTATGGCTATTGCTAATGTTATCTCAGTAGTTGCTGGAGGAGGCGTTACATTAGGAGTCATTAAATATGTTGCGGAATATACTAATTTACCAGAAAAGTTGTATTCTTTTTTATCTACAGCGTTTTGTTATACACTCCTTTGTTCCTGTCTGGTAATCGGGCTCACCCTTATTTTTAGTACTTCGTTTGCTCATATGTTTTTGGGGGCAACTGATTATCTCTATTTGCTGCAATGGCTATTGGCAGCACAAGCATTTACTGCAATGTATCTGCTCATAACGTCAATTATTAATGGGTTAGGCAAAATAAAATTATTGGTTTGTGTTAATGTTTTAAGCAGTATTGTGAGTTTGATTTTAATTGCTTTCTTTACAAACCATTATAAGTTAAAAGGGGCACTGGGGGCGTTTGTTTTATCTCAGGGAATCACTTTTTTTATTGCCTATGGGTTTGTTTATCGTGAAAAATGGTTTCGCTCTTTATTTTCATTTCGAATTGAAAAAGAGCAGCTGCTTAAATTATTGCACTATTCGTTGATGACCATTATAAGTACACTCACTGTTCCATTATCCCAAGTATTTGTTCGAAATGATATTCATACATTATATGGATGGGATGCCGTTGGCATGTGGCAATCCGTGCTCAGGTTATCTGATGCTTATTTATTGTTTGTTACAACGATACTTACTACTTATTATTTACCCAAATTATCTCAACTAGAAGACAACACCTCTTTAAAAGAGGAAATGAGGCGAGTGCAAAAGATATTGTTTTCCTTAATTGCACTCATGCTGTTTGTTATTTATATTTCACGCAAAATAATTCTCTTAATATTTTATGACGATACATTTATGGCTGCTGAGAGTTTATTTTTGTATCAATTGATTGGTGATTTTTTTAAAATTGCAGGGTGGACCTATACGTACTTGCTTCTTGCAAAATCAAAAACTAAAGAGTACATTGTCGGTGAATGTATGATTGGGTTAATATTTGTACTTCTTGGTCATATATTTTTAAGGAAGTTTGGAGTGGTGGGAGTGACATACGCTTTTGCCCTGACCTATTTTATTTATTGGTTGTTTATGATGAGTATTTCTTTGTTTTATTTTAAGGGTAGGGAGAAGTCATGGGTGATAATGCAGAGCCGTTAGTTTCGATAGTTATACCTGCATACAATGCTCTTCCCTATCTTGAAGAGGCAATAGAAAGTGTTTTAGCTCAAGATTACCCTAATATAGAACTGATTGTATTAGATGATGGGTCTACAGATGGAACAACTGATTATTTAAAAAAATATCAAGGCCGTTTTTTTTATGAAACCCATGAGAATATGGGGCAGGCTCGAACCTTGAATAAAGGATGGGCAATGAGTAAAGGTTCCATTATTGGGTATTTGAGTGCAGATGATACACTCGCTGCGAACGCGGTAAGTCTCTCAGTGCTTGAGTTCAAGAAAAATTCAAACATTGTACTAACCTACGGTGATAATCTTTTAATTGATAATCAATCCAAGCTTATAAGAAAACTTACGACACCTGATTACGATTACTATCAAATGCTTATTCGCGGCGGAACACCAATCGCCGTAGGATCTTTTTTTCTGAAATCGGCGTTTAATAAAATGGGTGGTTGGGATAGTAATTACTCTTTGATTGGTGATTTTGAATATCATACAAGGTTAGCAAAGCTAGGACCTTTTATAAGGTTGCCCGTAGTTCTTGGATCCCATCGAGTACATGAGCAATCAGCAAGTTTTGCAAATACGTCGCTGGAGCGTGCGAATGAGTTTGTAAAATTAATGTCAGCTATTTTAAATGGTACTACTGATACTAGATTGCTGGAATTGGCCCCATTAATTCTAAGCCAAGCGTATTTAATTTCTGGAAGAACACACTGGCGATCAGGGCGATATAAATTGGGAGTAAAATATTTTTTTAAAGCGATGAAACTGGCGCCCCAGAAACTTACAAAAATAAACACATACCATATCATTTTTAATGCACTTTTTAATAAAAGTTTGCATCGATGCGTTAGGGTATTAAGAAATATATTTGATCAAGGCATAAGGAAATTGCTGTTAGCAAAAAAATTGAAAACTGAGGAATAGATAGCACAACGGTATAGATAACGTACATGGATAGCCTGAAGAGATGCAAGCACGGTGTGGCAGGAAGAAAATCGCTTGAGTTTGCAGAGCCACTATAAAATTATTAAAGGACTATTTCCTAGTTTCACTGACGCACACTTCACGAGGTGAGATGGAGAAAAAAATGCAAAGCAAATTGATATCAATGAAGTATTCAATTATTTTAATAATGGGTTTGTTTTTTTTCTCTTTATTTGGCGTTGCCCATTATAAAGGCTCAGACTTCTATTATTTCATGTTTGACGTAATATGGTTAACAGTATTAATTTCAAGTTTATCCTTGGCGCAAAGCTATATATCTTTCTACTTTAAAATCATGCTATTTTTGGGCGTTTGGCTGAAATTAATGTTTTATTTAGTATTGGGAGTGGAATTTGTAGAACCTACTGGTTATTGGAACGATGTTCACACTTTGGGATTTTATTGGGATAGGGCTTTAATGGTTGCAAGTTATGCCGCTTTAGGTATTTTAGCAGCCGATGTTTTATTTTATCTCTGTCGTCGTTTTTCTTACAGCAATAAGGGTGTTTCATCATTAAAAAGCCAGATGGAAGTGCCCAAGTGGTATCTGAAGAATCCCAAAAGAATTTGGCTTTTATTACTCCTTGTTAGTTTAGGAATAAGCTGTATTAATTTTAAAACCCATTTTTATATGATAGGTCTTTCACCTGCAGTTATTTTTCCTTACCATATTAATTTTCTGTTATCGTGGGTCTGGATATTTTTCTTACCCTTATTGATAGCCTATTTAATGGGTTTGGATGCTTTAACGCAGGATTATAAAAATTGGCATTACGCAATAATTATTGCATGTTTGATCTCAGTAGCCACTTTAAGCCGATCTATTTTAATCATGTGGATAATTCCTTGCTTTTTTATTTTATTCAAAGAGAGTTTTTATTCTTTAGTCACTCAATATAAAAAATTAGTAATCACTTATGTTGTTCTCGCAATTATCTCATTAGGTGCTGTGAGTATGTTGCGAAGTTATTATTTCTATAGCCACAATAGTTCGCACAAGACTACATTCACTGATAAAAAGTCGAGAAAGTCGGAGAGAAATAAAAAATCTGATCAGTTAACGCTGAAAAAGTTAATAGTACATAATAAATCAAATCTGAAATTCCAGTTGCAACAACTGAAGTCATTACCTATTAGTCGATGGATAGGTATTGAAGGAATTTTGGCTACAACTGCTTATCCACATGTTGGATGGGATTTGTTTAAAATGGCCATTTTTCAAAAGCCGACGCAAAAAGTCAGTCTTTATTCCAAAATATCCCAGAGCTATATGGACATCAAGGCTGGAACAAAGTTTTCTTCTTTGCCGGGTTTAATAGGTCTTTTAAATTATTCTGATAACTATCTGATAGTATGTTTTGGTACTTTTCTTATTTGTTTACTGATGTATTTTATACAGTTTTTCTATTATCAATCCGGGTTAAATATTTATTTCTTATCACAGCAAGGCTTTTTGCTGGCATTCTTTCTAACCGAATTAAATGTTCCATATTTAGGTGTAATTAACTTCTCTGAATTCATTTTAGCTTCATTACTGTTATTACTCATTCATAAGTGGAATGTTCTGTTTCCAGTCGCCACTGCGATGCGGCAAGGGAGGCTAAAAATTGAGGCACAAAACAGTTACTGAGAGTTATTCGTTCTGCTTCATTAATATAGATTTGTATTTTTTCTTGATGGGGCATGAATAATTTTCTATTACCCCAATTTTTGGGACAAATCGCTTAAAACACGGCTCCCGGTACAAAACATTGCGACTTTTAATTCATACTCAATTGTTTGCATGCATAGACTCACTTGCTCAGAAGACTCCAGAGCGGCTTCGAGTAAGGGACGTGCATAGCCAACGGTTGTTGCACCAAGCGCAAAAAGCTTGGCTGCGTTTAAACCATTTACGACGCCGCCTGAACCCCAAATTTCGAAAGAAGGATTTAACGCTGTGGCTTGTCTTACTGAGGTTACAGTATCAATTCCCCAGTTGCGAAAGGTAATTGCCGCCTGTTGACGAATTGGGTCATGGACTGCCCTATGTCCCTCAATTCGTCCCCAGTGTGTTCCTCCCAGGCCGCCGACGTCAATCGCGGCAATGCCGATTTCATTTAAACGCATCATCGTTCCATGAGAAAAACCACACCCTGTTTCTTTAACGATGATCGGTATGGGTAGTTTTTTTACCAAGTCTGCCAAAGCCTGCCAGCATCCCTTATAGGTTGTTGTGCCTTCAGGCTGCATGCATTCTTGTAAGGGATTACAATGGATAATTAATGCATCGGCGTGCAAGGCATCCGTCAAGCGTTGAATCTCACTCAATGATGTCGTGACTAATTGTGCTATTCCTAAATTGCTGTACAAGCTAACCTGAGGGAAGTTGCGACGTAAATCTTGCCACTCAAATGCTGCTTTAGGGTCAGTAAGTTCGCGTCTTTGAGAGCCTACCCCCATTGCCCAACCACGCAAGGCACACGCCTCAATGAGGTTTTGATTGATATGTTGCGCACGGCGATGGCCCGCAGTCATGGAGCTAATAAGAAAAGGTTTTTCAACTGTTTGGCCAAAGCGTGAGCCTTTGATACTGATTTCATCAAAATTTAAATCAGGTAAGGCATCATGAATCAGATTGATGCCATCAAATGTACTGAGCTCTGTAGTTTGATTTTCAGGCATTAAGGCCAATTTGATGTGATCTTGTTTGCGTTGTTCAAACTGCTCATAGTTATTCGTCATCGGTTTATATGCCTGTGTTACAATTGACTTAATGTGTGGTGCAATGAAATAGCAGCATTGGCTACGTCTACACCTTTATGCCCAGCTTTTCCACCTAATCTGTCCCATGCTTGTTCTTCATTATCCGTGGTCAGTACGCCAAAAAGGACGGGAATATTATATTCCAATGATACTTGTAAGCATCCTTGGCTTACCATATGACACACCAGATCATAATGACTGGTTTCGCCACGAATCACTGCACCTAGGGTAATAATTGATTGTACCGCTTTTTGCATGGCCAGACGTTTTGCAACTAATGGAATCTCTACCGCCCCAGGAACTTCAAATGACTTGATGTCGCTTTCATTAAAGCCACGTTTTAGGAGTTGAGATATTGCTCCTTCTTGCAAGGCTTTTGTAACGTCTTGATTGAAAACACTGGTAATGATCGCAATGGGAAAAGAACTTACAATGGATGTATCTTCTGCGATCTTTGTATTTTGCATAGTTTCTCTCTCTTATTTCTTACTGATAGAGGTAATTAGTGCAATTTACCTCTTTATGTTCCTATTTTCCACCTATTTTACTTTGTAAAGATTCAACATATGGGGAATAATTATACTGTTTTTGAATCTGAAATCATAATTTAACTCTGTCATACGGGTAGTGAGTCCGGCTAAAGTAGAGACCTGATTTTATTTGCTCCATTTTAGGATATGTAGTTTGTAATGTATCTCATGCAGTATAGGGTAATTGAAAAAATATTGTTGACTGTATCTAGTGCTAATAAGTTAATATGATTATTACTCTTCTATCCAGTTTAAAACTCTAATTCCAGATACTTAATTGGTGACGATTTGTTGTCAAATAAGTCGAAGCTCATGACAAGGCGTAAGGCGTAATAATTATGATTATTTCAATATTCAAGCTAATACTCAGAGCATGAGGGAATGCAGGATGAATGAGGATCTTTTTCGGTATAAAACGCGCTTTATAACGCTTGTTTTGCTTCTCGGTTATGCCTATATGCACGTTAAACTGACTGGAGTTTTTTATAAGGTAGAGTTAGATAAGGTAGTTAATTTTTTAGCTCCTATGCCTTTTGGCCAACGGTTACTTGTACCACTGTTGGTTAATTTTCTAGCCTATTTTCTTCCTGTTGAGCTGGAAAAATTATTTTTCTTAATTGAATGGATATTTATCAGTTTATTATATTTTGCCCTGCTGAAATTATTACAATATGAATTTAGCCTACGTCAATCTCAGTTGCTCAGCTGGTTATTTCTTCTTTTATTGCCTCTCACCACAGTGGTTAATTATCGATATACTACTGATGGTCCCGCCACATTTTTCTTTTATTATGATACACCTACTCTTTTTTTTCTCACTCTGGGTTTATATCTTTGTCTGCGTTCGAAGTGGTTATATTATATACCCTTAATATTTATCGCCACGATTAACCGCGAAAGCAGTCTTCTATTAGTACTAATTATTCCAGCCCTGCATTGGAAAAATCTGCATTTGGTTTATAAACAATTGATCTTTGCTTTTGTAGCCTACGTTCTTGCCCGTTGGCTTGTTTTGTCTTTTTTGCATGGTACTCCAGGAGTTCTATTAGAATGGTACTTTAGGTCGAGTCATTATACCCATTTTCAAGTAAACTTGTTTTGGTTATTAAACTTACAACATATTTTATTGTTTATGTTTTGTTTTGCAGGACTTCCTTTGTTTTGGTTTGCCTTCTATGACTATATACCTCTTCTATTCAGGCCCTTACGCTATGTTTTATTGTTTTATTTTATCGCGTTACTCATGATAGGTAATTTTCCTGAGATACGACTATTTGGCGAAATTGTGTTATTACTCTACCTACCGGTATGTATCGCTTTAAAACGTTGGCTGTGTAATTTGAACCCAATTATTCCTGAAATAAGTTGCGGAGCCTTCTATTATATAGATCGATATGCTGTCCTTATTTCTTTAATAGTGGTTTTGCTTTTTCGCCAGCCTCTAAATAAATGGGTTATTTGGTTATCTCATTTATAAAAAAGGAGCATCCAAGCAAGCAGATACATTACTGAAGCTAAAATCAGGGTGATGCTGTAGCCAAATATCATGGATGTTGCCATTGCAATAATGGACCCCAAAACAGAAAAGGCACAATTCAAAGCCCAGAACCAGGGAATGCTTTTTGTGTTTTGATAACGAGCTAGGCGCATCCCCGAAGGCAAGGCAATTCCCATGTATAGTCCTAAAGGAAAAAGAATGAGAACGAATAGTACTAACTTTAAATACCAGTTGTATCCAAAAGTAGCATACATTAACCAATGTAGATAAAAAGGCAAAGCTATAGCCAAGAATATAACCATAATTAAACCTCTTTTTAAAACTCGATCAGTTTGTTCGGGCTGAGGAGAATTAAATAAAATACTGCCCAGGCCGCCAAAAAATAGCAAACAAAACAAGCCTACGGCCAAACCATAGGTTGGTCCTCCTAAATACACTGATCCAATTTGGAGGATGGGCATTTCTATTAACATAAAGCCTAAACCTAATAATGAAAAATATATTCCCCATAAGAGAGGAGGCTTAGTTGTAGTCTTGGATAACAACAGCGGCAAAAAATAGAATAATAGGACTAATATGGTAGAGGTTATGAGTAAAATGAACACTATGCTTACGCCATAATAGTTAAATATTTGGCCTGTGATTTGTTTATCTAACAAGAGGTCTTTGACCTTGGAAAAATAGAACATCTGAAAGAAAAACGGCCTATCATCGGTAGTTGGTCTAATATCATAGTAATAGTTTTCTGTGAACTGATTAAGGTTTTTAGTGGTTAGCGCCGTTTGGAAGAGTGTTTCATTGTTATCTCCAGAGGGAAGATAAACAATATCAAATGCTAATTTATGGGCTGTTTCTTTAATCTCATTTATTTCTTGCAAAGAGAAAGGCTCTTTTTTAACTAATACTGTTGCTACATCGATATTATTGTTTCCTTTATTTTTAACGACGACTATATTTTTTTCTGGAGAGGTAATCCCGCTTTGTTCAAGAGCAACCCGAGCAAGTAAAACGATTTTGATTGTTTGATTGTCTGGCTTAAAATAGAAACGGGTAACACTTAATATGCCAGAAGGATTTAAAAATTTTAAATAGGTTTTAAATGCTTCAACCGTGTAAATGCTATTTTCTGCCATGGCAAAAGCACCTGCTACGGTTGCAGCCCAACTATCAATTAAAGGAATTTGGATAATATCATAGGTTTTTTTCTCAACCTCGAGATAACTGCGGCCTTCAGAAACCGCAACGTGAACTTTATCATTGTTATAAATATTTCCAGCATAGTTAGCATATTTATTTTTAATCAAATCAACCATTACTGGATGAATGTCAACTCCTGTTATCTGTTTACTATCAAAAGCTAATGCGGTTAATACATCGCGGCCACCACCCACACCCAGGATAAAGACATTGGCATTTTTTCTTAAATAATAAGGCAGGGAAGTAATATCATATTTTAAAAAATCAACTTCCTGGTAATTACCATTGAAAGGAACGATTGGTGTACACGCGCTCGCGTCTTGCTGAATCCACAATTGTTTAAATTCATGTTTTGGTTTATAAGTGCTGCTTAGACCCCAACCAAATGGGGATTCATCATGTGAACCTCTAAAGTATATTTCAGATGAGACAGTAATGCGAGACAGTGGGGACCACTTTTCATAAAGATTATTATACTGTAACTCTGAATAATTTTTAGTCTGAGTCACTTTAAAGAAAGAATTGCCGATGAGGACAAGCAAAAGGCTGGTAACCAGGAGTACTACGGAATAAATACGAATTTTTGGTAGTTCAAATAAAATAGCTGCGACAACAGAGGTTAAGCTAGCAATTAATAAAACTTGTGGCGCTGTGAAATAGCTAATCAATAACACACAAGCAATGCAACCAATCGCAGCTCCTTGTAAGTCGAAACTGTAAATTGTGTTTGCCTTATCAGGTAAATTTAAAAACAATAGGGAAAGGATCATGCTGCTGAAGACAAAAGGTGCTGTGCATAATAAATACACGCCTGTAAATTGCAAGATGCTTTGCCAATTGATTGCACTAGGTAAGTGGTAAACAATGACCGCATACAAACTTAAGATGATACTCAAAGCAAGAATAATGCTGAGGATGTATAAATTTTTTCTAATCGAGCATTTAAATTGCTCTTCCAAACGATAGACTAACATCCCTCCAAATCCCATACCAAACATCGCTAAAGAGATAACAAAATAAGAGTAGTGGTACCATAAGGTAACAGAAAATATTTTTGTTAATGTGATTTCCAGGACTAATATGGAGAAGCTGATTAAGAAAACACCAATTAAAGTAGGGTAATTAAGTTGTTTCATATATGAATTCTTTTTCTGTTATTCCCTATTTTTTTCGTATGGCTAATTGGTGTTTGCATCATAATTGATCTTGGAAAAAAATAAAAATGGGAGTGGCTGTAATTATTAAGTTAACATAATAAAGAATTAATCTGTAAATGAATCATAAATTTGTTAGGTATGTTGACATTTCTTTTTGGTGGCTTCACAGATATATGAAATGCCAACAAACCTAAGCTGTTAGCTAGTTCGCAGTATCATCTGAGTCAACAGTGGCTACATGAGGGTTTTGGCAAACGACCCCTAACTGAGCTTTTGTCCAAGAGTCAGGCTCACTACCTGTAGGCTTAGTCGTAAATGCGAAGTCACCTGGGTCGCCAATACTTCCCACAGTTAATTCTATATTTGAATTACTTTGCGGACTTATATCACCTACGCAACGAGACATTCCTTCCAAGAAGCTATTGGGTGCAAAGGCTTGCACTTTAAAGCTGGTGTCATTGGTGTTACTAGATGCTTCATTGACAGCAGCTGTGGTCTTCCCTGGGGCATGAGCAAAAAGACCAAGTTGCGTGCTTTTCGTGCAGTTCGGAACTTTTACTACCAATGTATCATTTTCCGGATATTTGCCATAAGATAGTAATGGTCCTCCCACCACTTCTTTAACATCAGGATTGGAAACATCTGTGATGATAATAATCCAATTTTTGAAATTAGCCCATTTCGCATTAAATTTTAAATTGAAAGTACAGCTATCTGCAAAAGCGCCTGAAGTAAACAGGAGGCAAGAAGCCAATAATATTTTTCTCATAAAGCACCTCATTACATTGACAGTCTAGTAACATACATTATGGATATGTAGAATAGTACCTCAATCAATCCAAGGTTCTATAACATACATTATGGCTTTTTAATTCTCATATTTCAAACCATTTATCAAGTGTCTCAGCCAAAAGTCGAGGTGTTCGACATGTAGCAAATCAAAAAAACAATATTCTCTATGGCTTTGATAGGCTTCAAAACATCAAAAATTTATAATGGCATCCCTAAATGAGCGATATCCTTTTGCATGCTTATAAAAAGTCACACCTTGTTTTCCTTGAGAATTAGTTCTTAGTATTTAGCTCAACCCAATCGGCATAAGTATCCATAAATTTTTGCAAGAACTTTTGTGTATCTTCTTTTTTGATGATTCCCTGTTCGTCAAACAAATCTGCTGCCATTCCTATATAGGTTTCTGGTTGTTGCAGGGTTGGAATATCCAGGAAAACAAATGATTGCCTTAAGTGATTGTTAGCTCCAAATCCTCCAATAGCTCCAGGAGAAACGCTTATCACTGCACCAGGCAGCTTACTCCAAATACTTTTACCATAAGGGCGAGAGCCTACATCAACCGCATTTTTAAGCACACCAGGAACTGAGCGATTGTATTCTGGAGTAACAAATAACACGCCTTGGTATGTTTTCATTTGTTCACGAAATTGAACCCAGGCGGCAGGTGGTCTATTTTCATCATCCAGATCTTGGTTGTATAGGGGCAAATCACCAATTTCAACAATTTGCAGATTTAACGATTTAGGGGCCAGGGAAATAAGTACTTTTGCCATTTTTCTGTTGTAAGATTCCTTACGTAGGCTTCCAACAATAACTGCGATTTTTTTACTCATGTTACCACTCCTTGTATTTTAGCCTCTTCATGGATTAGGCCTGTTTCTTTATCCAAAATGTCACCAAGTTTTTTTAAACAAGAAGACCTTCTGGAAATAACTTATTACATTCTTCATGAACATAATCTTGCTGATAATTGTGTCATCATACCTGACTAACTCGATTGAAATTCAATAATAACTCATTAAGGTGTGTCATTTTATTATTACTCATTTTATTAATTATTCCAGTCACTTCTGCAACATGATTTCGAAAAAAATTTCCATGCAGTCAGCGTAAAACCAAATGATGGTTTTGGGGTAATCAAGAAATACACCTTATGATTCAAGTTAAGGTATTAATTTTCGGCCAATAATTCCATTCATTTCGCTCATTAGTCAGTGTACACATAATCGGTCACACAATTTTTTACGGGCGTATATTATAACTAATGAAAAAACAGAGAGTTATTGATGATTATTGCGGGATGGATTTGGATAAGGATTTATTTTTATAGAATTACAAAGCAAAAAACTCCCTATCCGCTTAAATACTGTCATACTTAAGCAAATAAGGAATTTCAGTAAACTGAGTTAGACTACTTCAACTTCTTCAGCTTGAGGACCTTTTTGTCCGTTACTTGGCTTGAACATTACTGTTGCACCTTCAGCAAGAGTTTTAAACCCAGAGCCTAGAATTGCACTGAAATGCACAAAATAATCTTTACCGCCACTTTCTAAAAAACCGAAACCTTTGGACTCATTAAACCACTTTACTGTACCACGAATTTTATCTGACATGTTAATTTCCTAAATTGTTACCAGGACATTGTAGCATTATTTTATTAATTGTGCTGTTTTTTTATTAAATATTTTAAAATATTTTTATATTTAATATGAAAGCAACAAAATAATGCCTCTATATCATAGAGCATTTTGTCTAAAAATTCTAATATTTTGCAATCTTTTAGGCGTATTCGTACAAAAAGCAGGGAGGGTGGCGGCCTTAAGGAGGGAAAAAAGAAATGGCACGAATCAATGTTCAGGGATTTCGATCAACTCAAGACCATCTTCTTTCTTTAGAAAAATAAAAATGATCCCTGAAAAAAAAGTTAGAACTCCAAGCATTAGAAACGTATCATGGAATATTTGCAGGGATAAAACGTGATCTTGAGAATACATGTATGTGAAAAGACTCAGCAAGATCGCTGATACTGCAACACCAAAGCTTTGGGCCAGTTGTTGCGTTGTACTCATGATGCTGGTTGCTGCACTCATATTATTTTCTGTAATGTTTGCATAAGCCAAAGAATTCATGCCGGTATACTGAAGCGCAATTAGAAAGCCGTATGCAAAAGTCAAAAATGCAATGCCATATACGGACGAGTGCTGGTTAATGGAAAAAAAAGACCAGAGCGAAATACTTACTAGCATTGTATTTAAAATTAATAAATTTTTATAACCACACCAACGTAATATATAGACTGATAAAGGTTTAACTAAAAAAACACCTAAGGCAATAGGAGCGAGCAATAGACCAGATAAGCGCGGTGAATAACCCAGCCCGATTTGTAACATCAAGGGCAATAAAAAGGGGACTCCTCCAAAACCCAGACGGGCTAATAAATTACCCGCAATGGAGACACAAAATGTACGGGTGTGTAAAAGTTCCACTTTAACAATAGGGTGTTTTCTTTTATAAGAGTGCTTGATATAGCTGCCTAATAGAAGAAGGGCAATAAAAAAAACAGTGACGATTTGCAACATCGTAACATGTGATTCGCTGACCATAGATAAACTGAAAGTTAAGGTAGCTAATCCGCTGCCAAAAAGAATAAAGCCCAATTTATCGAGAGGGGGGACTGGGCGAGTAGGCATATAAGGCAATAGTTTGCTTGATAAAATTACCGCAATTATCCCAACAGGAATATTGACCCAAAAGATCCAACGCCAGGAGAAATGATCGGTAATAATTCCACCTAGTAACGGCCCTAGCATTAATCCCAATGACGCAACCATCACGACGATACTCATTTTTGCGATTAATTCATGTCGTTCACAAGTTCGTAAAATAATGAGGCGGCCAATAGGCATGGTGAGTGAGCCTCCCAAGCCCTGCATGATGCGCGCACAAATTAACTCTCCCAAGCTATTAGTGAATCCACACCAAACCGAACTTAAGGTAAAAACAGAGATCGCGGTAATAAAAACGATTTTCATGCCAAATTTATCGGCGATCCAACCGCTAATCGGAATAAAAATTGCCAAGCTCAAAAGATAGCTGATCAGTGCTAATTTCAAATCAACCGGATTAACGTTTAAACTCTGTGCCATAACAGGAATAGAGGTGTTAATAATGGTAGTATCCACTGCTTCCATAAACATGGCAAAAGAAACTATAAACAAAAGGATATTTTTTTTCATAGGAACAGTATAGCAACGGGGAAAAATTTCTGCATCGAGTTGTATTCCTAATGCAGCCTTGGTGCAAGCGCAGCGTAACCCGGGATTGAGAGGATCCTTCCTGTCCATACCCTGCTTCCTCTGCTGCTCCCATGCGACACTAGGCTAAAATCATGATTCGCTCAACAAACTTTTCAATCCTGCCAAATGTGATTTAGCCAATTTTTTTGATTGCTCTTCAGAGCGTTCGCTGTTTTTGCCAAACCATTCTAAATGTTCGGCAGGCAATTCATCCAAGAATCTGCTTGGCAAACAATCTTGCAACTCACCCGCGCGGCGCCTTTGTTTGGCTAAGGTAAAACATAATCCTTTTTGTGCCCGGGTAATTCCAACATAGGCCAAGCGTCTTTCTTCTTCAATTTGATCTTCGTCGATGCTCACCCGATGCGGCAATAATTCTTCTTCCATACCGACTAAATAAACGTAAGGAAACTCCAACCCCTTTGATGCGTGTAACGTCATCAGTTGTAACGTATCATGATCATGATCATCTGCTTGTTCAAGAATATCGATCAAAATTAATTTATTAATGACTTCTGCTAAGCTCTGCTCTGGATTTTTTGCTAATAAACGGCCAACCCATTCTAACAATTCCCAGACATTGTCCATCTTTTTTTGCGCTTTTGCAGGGGTGTCGCATTGTTCGTAAATGTAGGCTTCATAACCGCTATCTTCTACCATTTGCTTCAAATGCTCAATAATCGACCCAGTTGCTAATCGTTTTTTTATTTCTTCTATCCAGGATTTAAACGCAAGCAATGATGATCGGGGTTTTTCTGCAATACTTTCACTAAGTGCCAGGTGGTCTGCTGCGGTGTAAAGACTGACTCCTCTACTTTGAGCATAATGGCCCAATACATCAAGGCTGGCCTCGCCAATACCGCGTTTGGGAGTGTTAATCACTCTTAAAAAAGCAGCATCATCTGCTTCATTACACAGTAATTTCAGATAGGCAAAGACATCTTTAACCTCTGCTTTGGCAAACCACGATTGGCCGCCACTGATAGTATAAGGGATACTGTAATGACGGAGTACTTTTTCAAATACGCGGGATTGATGATTGCCGCGATATAAAATCGCGTAATCGCCATATTGAGTTCTGAAGCGCAGCTTATGACTGATTAAATCAGCAACTACTTGTTCTGCTTCATCATTTTCATCTTTACAGCGAATAACGCGTAAGAGTTCCCCCTGACCAAACTCACTCCATAATTTTTTTTCAAAAAGATGCTGATTGTTGGCAATAAGGTGATTGGCAGTATGCAAAATAATGTTGGTCGAGCGGTAATTTTGCTCTAACTTGATTATTTTT
Source organism: Legionella parisiensis (assembly GCF_001467945.1). Classification (GTDB taxonomy): domain Bacteria; phylum Pseudomonadota; class Gammaproteobacteria; order Legionellales; family Legionellaceae; genus Legionella; species Legionella parisiensis. The sequence continues at coordinate 78,378 of NZ_LNYQ01000012.1, read as the reverse complement.
AATTGTGGGTAATCCTGTTGTAATTGTTGCAAATTTTCAGGTTTCGCACCTCGCCAGGCATAAATGGATTGGTCATCATCACCCACTACAGTAAAGCGTGCCTGTATTCCCGTTAATTTTTTTACGAAAAGGTATTGGCTGGTATTCGAGTCTTGGTATTCATCTACCAATAAATGACGGATTTTGTTTTGCCAATATTCTAATACAGCAGGGTGTTCATTTAAAAGACTGACCGGAAGACGGATTAAATCATCAAAATCGATCGCATTATATGCCTTAAGCGCTTGCTGATAACGTGGATACAACAAGGCCGCCTCTTCATAAGAAGGGGTGTCTAATTGATTTTTAGTGATGTCCTCAGGGGTAAGAAGATTATTTTTCCAGCGCGAAATTTGTTGTTGAATTTGGAAAATAAATTCACGCTCCGTTGCTTTATTTGCTGGTAAAAAACCTCGTAGGATCTGCAAACAATCCTCACTGTCAAAAATAGAAAAACCTTTTTTCAGATCGCACAAGGTAAAATCACGTTTGATAATGCTTAAGCCTAAGGTATGGAAGGTTGCTACTTTTAAACCGCGGCGACTGGCTGCCGGCAGAACGGCGGCAACGCGAGTACGCATTTCATTGGCTGCTTTATTAGTAAAAGTTACTGCACATATTGTATTGGCGGCATAGCCACATGTGTTAATTAAATAGCCTATTTTTTGCGTTATTACTCGTGTTTTACCGCTTCCAGCCCCAGCAAGAACTAATAAGGGTCCGTCTATATAACGTACTGCTGCCATTTGTTGGCTATTTAACATCTTAAAGATTTCTCACTCAAAAAAGAGCGATTATTGCCTGCTTAGGTATGGTGAATCAACTACTAATTAATAGAGCGTTCGACATCAAATTCTTCTTCGGTATCTATTTCTATAAACTCAGGTTTGGTTTCTGGTTCTTTTTGTTCTTCAATTCCAAAAATGACTTTGTCAATCGTTTTGAATAAAGGTGTAAGAATGTTTTTATCTATCATGATATAGTCCTTTAATTGATTTCGGAGGGGTGTTTTAAAAGCATAGTTCAAGATAATTTTTTCTCCAGGAAAATTACAAAAAAAATATGTTATACTTTGCGCTGCCACGAGATTTGCTTTAGGGTCTTTTGAAATTCTACTCGCTTTGCCAAAATGGTGTGATTTTTGTGTTCCGCAACTTACATACTTCATCTATGCAGCGTTTCGGTGCTCTAAAATCACATCATTTTGCCCCGGATAAAGTCCGGGGGAATTGGCAATAGACCCTGGTTCGTTGTAATTTATTTTGAGTCCATTATGAAAGAATCTGATACCCTTCAACGTTTTATTTTTGAACACGCCAACATTCGTGGTGAAATTGTTCATATTGAAAGTACTTACCAAACCATTATGAACCAGCGGAACTACCCACCAATGGTTAAAAATTTGTTGGGAGAAGCTATAGTTTCGTGTCTGCTTTTGGCATCCAGTATTAAATTTCAAGGCAGTTTAAACTTGCAATTTCAAGGTGATAAACGACTTCCCTTATTACTGGTGCAATGTGATCATGAGTTTAATGTAAGAGGTTTTGCCCAATTTATTGAAAATCTGGAAACTGAAGAATATGCCTCCGCTTTTCTTAAAGGTCAGATGGTTATTACTATTAATCAAAACAACCAAACCAACTCATATCAAAGTATGGTACCAATTCAATCAACATCCATGAGTGAGAACTTAATGGACTATTTTGCTCAATCCGAGCAAGTATCTACTCAAGTTTGGTTGGCTGTGAATGATAATGCTGCAGCTGGAATGCTGTTGCAGTTAATGCCTGGTCAAGATACGGTACAAAGAGAGCAGTTTTGGGAATATGCTGTGCAAATAGGACAAACGGTAAGTGGGCATGAATTACTTACTTTAGATAATGAAACATTACTTTACCGCCTTTATCACGAAACAGAACTCAGAATATTTGAGAGTCGAAAAACCCAATTTAGGTGCCGCTGCAGTTTAGAGAAAATGAAGCAGGTCTTAGCTGTTTTAGGTGAGGAAGATGCAAAAGAATTACTAAAGGAACAAGGTGAAGTGGCGATTCGATGTGATTTTTGCAATAAGAAATATACTTTTGACCCTATTGATGTAACGATGCTATTTCATAAGGGATGAGAACAGGACTCCCAGGATGCAGGCAAAAGCTACCACTAGATGCTCATTCCCCTCAGCATCCTGGCGCTCCAACGCTGCATCCAGGTTATAGCGAATTATTTATTGCAAAGTAAATTTTATAGAAGATAAGATGTCCTGGTTTGATTGAATGAGTTCTACGCACTCTCCACGCATTGCCTGTAATACATGTTTTAGTGTAATAAATTGTTCGCTGAGTTGAATGTACAGGTCAGCTGTATGCTTTCCTTCTAACTCTCCGATTGTTAAATAAGCTGCTTGTCCCATTTCAGAAAAATAATCAAGACTGACATGGCGTCTCTTGGCGATTCCTGGAAATAGTCCACAAAAGAGTAAGCTTTTATCCCCTACATCGCGTAATAATTCCATTTGTAATGTTCTTGGCCTATGCATTGATTCAAGGAAATCGAGTGCAACAACCGATTCAATGAGTCTCGGTCCTTGGGAAAAGCGCATTAATAAAAATACTAAATAACTTTCTGTATTTTCCGTTAACATCAACTGCGTTGCAGCTTGTGCTTCGTTAACTAATGCATGCCATTGGCTAATGTCAGTGGGATGTAAAATTAGTTGTTTCATAGTTACTCCCTATTCTTTACCCCTCACTCTTATTTTAGCAGCTAAAAAATAACTTGTAGCCAGTACCTTGCAGCATGGAGGTAATGCAGTATAGCCGGTAACTTCATGTTAGAAATTCAGTTCAGCCACATAGCGGGTCGATTGAATCCTGTGCACAAGCCCGAGTGATCCCATAAATTGCAGAATTTCAGTCGAGTGAAACGCCCTATATCCTTGCGAATGCAAGGAACCGTCCAGCAAAAAGCTCATATCTCAAATTAATCCACTAAGAATTGTTCTCTCAATTACGTTAATTTTCCATTATATTGGGAGGGATGGAATATCCTATTAAAGTTTGGGATGTACATGGCAAATGGATCTCTGCCTCCGCAGGGATGAATGAATATGGGGAGCATACTGCAAGTAGGTAAAAAGCTGTTAATGTTCAAAAACCAGATGCATTTTCCCTAGTAAGATTTTAGTTTGCTGCATTACCCTCAAGCTGTTCTTACTGTAATTGAAGTTTTGCTATACTTAAATACACGAAGCAGATAGGTTTTAGCTGTATATTGATGTATAATGTCAAATCTATGTACAAATACTCTGCTTTTTCCTTCAAAGGTTATTTATGATTGATCAGATTCGCAATATTGCCATTATCGCCCACGTTGACCATGGTAAAACCACATTAGTAGATAAATTACTGCAACAAACAGGCACATTAAATGAGAGAGCGCCTAAAGTTGAACGCGTGATGGATTCCAATGCTTTAGAAAAAGAACGGGGCATCACTATTCTCGCCAAAAACACCTGTGTGTATTGGAAAAATCATCAAATTAATATTGTTGATACCCCGGGACACGCTGATTTTGGGGGAGAAGTAGAGCGTATTTTATCGATGGTTGATAGTGTACTACTGCTGGTGGATGCAGTGGATGGACCTATGCCACAAACACGTTTTGTAACTCAAAAAGCATTTGCACGTGGCCTGCATCCTATTGTTGTGATTAATAAAATTGATCGACCAGGAGCAAGACCTCATTGGGTTATGGATCAGGTATTCGATCTCTTTGATAATTTAGGTGCAACAGATGCACAACTGGATTTTCCTGTTGTTTATACTTCTGCATTAAATGGTTATGCCAAGTTGAATCTGGAAGATGAAGCTACGGATATGAGTGCTTTATTACAAACAATTATTGATGAAGTCGAAGCGCCGAAAGTCGATGCAAATGGTCCTTTTCAAATGCAGATAAGTTCTTTGGATTACTCATCCTATGTTGGTACAATTGGAATTGGTCGAATCACTCGCGGACAAATTAAAGCAAAATCTGCTGTCAAGATTATTGATAAAGAGGGTAATATTCGCACAGGTCGATTATTGCAATTATTAGGTTTTAAAGGCCTTGAGCGCGTAGAGATTGAAGAGGCTAGCGCGGGTAATATTATTGCGATTACCGGAATTGAAGGCATCAAGATTTCTGACACGATTTGTGATCCAAATGTTGTAGAAGCATTACCAGTGCTTTCAGTGGATGAACCAACAATTAGTATGACCTTCCAAGTCAATGACTCACCTTTTGCAGGTCAGGAAGGAAAGTTCGTGACCTCGCGAAAAATTCGTGAGCGCCTGGAAACAGAATTATTACATAATGTTGCTTTACGCGTTGAGGATTGTGACGATCCTGATAAATTCCGAGTTTCTGGTCGTGGAGAGCTCCATTTATCCATTCTTATTGAGACGATGCGTCGTGAAGGTTATGAGTTAGCGATCAGTAAGCCTGAAGTGATTATTCGTGAAGTAGATGGTGAGCAACAAGAGCCTTATGAGCATTTGACTGTCGATGTGGAAGAAAATCATCAGGGCTCTATTATGGAAAAACTAGGTGAGCGTCGAGGTGAATTACAAAATATGGTTCCTGACGGCAAGGGAAGAGTACGTCTTGACTATATGATTCCTACCCGAGGCCTTATTGGTTTTCATAATGAGTTTCTGTCCTCTACCTCAGGTACAGGTTTAATGTATCACGTTTATGATCATTATGGTCCGGCAATTAAAGGACGAATAGGGAAGCGGGCAAATGGCGTACTGATTGCTAACTGTCAAGGAATGGCTCGTGCTTTTGCCTTATTCAACTTGCAGGATCGTGGTAGGTTATTTGTTGAACCGCAAAAAGTTTGTTATGAAGGGATGATTGTTGGAATTCATGCCCGTGATAATGATTTAGTTGTGAATGTGACTAAAGAAAAGCAATTAACTAATATCCGTGCTTCAGGTTCTGACGAAAACATTATATTAACTCCTGCCGTAAAACTAACTTTGGAACAGGCGTTGGAATTTATTGATGATGATGAGTTGGTTGAAGTGACTCCTGATTCGATTCGATTAAGAAAAAAATCATTGAAAGAACATGAACGAAAAAAAGCATCAAGAACAGCAAACATTGAAGAGTAAAGTTAAATTCAAACGCATCATCTTGTATGCGCGCCAGCATAGGGCGAATCAAGGGGTAAATGAAAGTTTATCCCGTTTGATCGATTTTCTTAAAAAACAAGAGGTACAGATCTATCAGGATGTAGATACGTCTACAGGATTTGATGTAAAAATTCCCATATTAACCAGAGAAGATATGGGAAAAAAAAATGACTTGATCATTGTGGTTGGCGGTGATGGGAGTCTGCTCTCGGCGGCGCGTATGGCGATTAAAGTGGATACCCCGGTAATTGGAATTAACCGTGGACGTTTGGGATTTCTCACCGATATTTTACCTCATGAACTGGAAACGCAATTAAGTGCTGTACTATCTGGCTATTATGAAGAAGAAAAGCGCTTTCTTTTACATACTCGCATTTACGATGAAGATTATACTTATTTTGAGGGTGATGCACTCAATGATGTGGTGTTAGGACGAGGGAAGGAAACGCATCTCATTGAATTCTCAGTCTACGTTAATCGACAATTAGTGAGTCATTATCGCTCTGATGGTATGATTTTATCGACCCCTACCGGATCTACTGCATATGCTTTATCTGCGGGTGGTCCCATTATGCATCCTCAGTTAAATGCAATCGTCCTAGTGCCCATGTTTTCCCATAGCTTAAGCTCACGTCCGTTGGTTATTGATGGAGAGGCTAAAATTGAGTTGCATATCAGTCAATTTAATGAATCGGATTTGCGAGTAAGCTGTGATGGTCATGAATCCAGAATGGTCAAGCCGGGACAAAAAGTTACTGTTCAAAAAAATGGTCATCAATTACGTCTGTTACATCCTCTTGATTATCATTATTATGATACATTACGATCAAAACTTGGTTGGGAATCCAAACATCAAGGATAGGATAGAACATGCTCACAACTTTGTGCATTGAACAGTTTGCGATTGTGCAACACCTGGAGTTGGATTTTACTCAAGGTATGACAGCCTTCACTGGTGAAACGGGAGCGGGTAAATCGATTATGATTGATGCCTTGATGCTGGCTTTAGGTGAGAGAGCAGATGGTTCGGTTATTCGGCCCGGCCAAGAAAAATGCGACATCACCGCCGGATTTTTTGTCAGTCAAGGATCTGAGCCGGCGCTATGGCTAGCAGAACATGATATCCCTTGTGATGATGGCGAGATTTATTTGCGGCGAGTGATTTACGCAGAAGGCCGCTCCAAATCATATATTAATGGGCAGCCATTCCCGTTGCAAAAAATAAAAGAATTAAGCGAAAAACTAGTCCATATTCACGGGCAGCATCAACATCAAACTCTTATGCAGCATGCAACGCATCGTCAACAATTGGATCAATATGGCAAAAATCATGCGTTACTTGATGAGGTCGCCCGAGCCTATAAACAATGTCAGAAAATTCAGCAGGAAATTGATGTATTACAGAGCCAGGAACAACAAGAAGACAGAATCGCATTACTGCAATTTCAAATTGAAGAATTATCTGCGTTAAATCTGCATGAAGATGAAATTGAAACTTTGTATCAAGAACACCAAATGCTGCACCATGCAAGAGAGTATTTGCAAAAAAGCCAACAAATAAATCGCTTATTAAATTGTGAGGATGAACCCAATATTTGTTCCAGCTTAAATCAAATTTCGCATTTACTAGGTCAATTACCGCAAGAACAATCCCAAATTAAAAATGCTTTTGAATTGATCAATGGTGCGCTGATTCAATGTGAAGAAGCAGTTGATGAAATGCAGCAATTTGCAGAGCGTGTTCATCTTGACCCAGAGCGTTTGCATGAAATAGAAGCGCGTATGAGCGCGATACATCAACTTGCTCGAAAATATCATATTGATAGCAGCAAACTCCATGAGCATGCACAAAACTTGCAAAAAGAGCGAGACGCACTGCAAGATAGTGAAAGCAGGTTGGCTCAATTAAAAGTACAGCAGGGGCAATTGATTGCAAGCTATGAAACAGCAGCTCTTAAACTACGAGAGATACGCAAAATACAGGCAAAAAAATTGGCAAAGGAAATTACCGCTAGTATTCAACAACTTGGTATGCCTAAAGGATGGGTGGAAATTGAACTATCTCCTCTAGAAAAGATGCAGATTCATGGGATGGATAAAGTAGAATATAAGGTGTGCACTAACCCTGGTATGGAGCTTGATTTATTAAGTAAAGTGGCATCAGGAGGTGAACTTTCGCGAATTAGCTTGTCCATTCAAATGATTACTGCCCAACAAGGTACGACACCTACTCTCTTGTTTGATGAAGTGGATGTAGGTATTGGCGGGGCTACAGCAGCCCTCGTAGGACAAATGCTTCGTAAATTGGGGGAGCGTTTGCAAGTATTTTGCGTCACACACCAACCTCAGGTCGCTGCTGCTGCCAATAACCATTTTATGGTAGAAAAGCGGAGCAACAACCAAGAGACATTTACCCATATCTCCTTACTGCAATCTACTGAAAAAATAGATGAAATAGCGCGCATGCTTGGCGGATTAAAAATAACAGAACAAACGCGATCCCATGCTAAGGAGTTGTTGCTGCAAAGTAATTAGATACATCCATCTATTTTTTTAAAAATTGTAGCAAGGGTTAAGGCTTGTAGAGCCGAACCCGGGGTTCTATTTTGTTTTACCTGGGCGACAAATTTCATTAGACCTTTATTACGATTTTAATGCATCACTAAGTGAAATAAAGTGATAGCCATGTTCTACAAACATGCTCAGCAAATCATCTAAAAAGTAAACATTCAGCAAATTGACATGCAAAAGCAAGATTTGTTTTCCAGGGGTGTTTTTTTCAGCAGTTAATGTGCGTTGCCAAACATATTCAAGATAACGCTTTTTTAAATCAGTTATTGGTGCACTTGGATTCTGTCCAAGTTGCTTTATTAATTCTATATTAAATTCAAAATCCCTACTATCAATGGTGACTGGAGCGACAATATAGTTATTATTATGTAAATAATGGTGAACAATGCTTTTTCGCCATAAAGTTCCTTCAGCCAGATAAGGGTAACGAAAATATTTTGGCTGTGACATAAACGGCGCAAGAATTGTATCCGCTTTAATAATATCATTAATGTATTCTTTACAAGAAACACGTTTTAAATTCACATGGGAATAAGTATGGTTTCCTAACTCCAATTCGTGTTGCTTAAATAACAGAAGTTGCTTTAAGGTTTCATTATTGACTCGGCCGCCAATAACAAAACCCATTGCAGGAACTTGATGTTTCACGAAGCTATGAACGATATTTTCAAACATTTCATAGGGAAGCTCAACAAGAGGTAAGTCATCAATCGTAATCGCAACTTCTCGTTGTTGCGCACTGCAGATATTAATAAAGAGAAAAAATAAAGCTACAGCATGGATCAGAATTTTTTTCAATTATCCCCCCAGAATATATATCGGTTTAATATCTCTATAATCATATTGCAACGGTTTATAAAAAAATTTTAGGTGCTAATAATCTGGTAGCACAATGAGCTCTTATAGTTAAAACATCTATAGAGAAAATTTTATCAAGTTTACCTGCAAAAATGTTTTGTTCAAAATATAGAGTCATTATCGACTCGAATCATAAAATGAAAATTTATGGGTACAAGCGAATTATTGAAATTAATTGGTATTATATCTGGCCTAGTGCTTGAAAGTTTATCTTTATGTCTTATGGCATGTGAAAGGCTCTTTAAGCCACATGCCTTCAGGTTTCTATGTTACATTGAAGGATGGAATTTTTTAAGAAATGCCCATCCCCATTCTTGGTAAATAGGGATGGTGGGGTGCGCGCCGTTTATCTGTGAAGTGCATATTAAATTAAATTAACGCGTTCAGGCAATGCCCCAATAAACTCTTTAGTGGTAGTTGGTTCATCATCCTGCATGGCAAATAAACGATGTCGATTATAGACAGAATTATTTTTTGCTTCTGTAAGTACCTTATTCAAAGAGTCATTAGAAGTTGTTTCTCTAACTTTAGTTTTTAATTGTTGCAGTTCGTCTTTTTTAGCATCTGCGATTTCTTCACCAAACCAGACCGTATCAAGGTGCTTTCTTTCATACTTTTCAAGTAGAGATACTGTATGCTCGACGTTCCATTCTTTTGAGGGACGCTTTGCGTCTTTAGCTAACGTTACATCTTCTTCATCGGGTATACTCAGCTGTTTATTCCATGCTTGTTTGAAAGTCAGTCTTCTGGTTGCAACAGTGGTTTCATCAATGGGGGCTGAATTCTTTTTACTGGCCAAGCAATCCCAAGCAGCTGCAAGAAAATATAAAGGCGAAGCGATTATTTTAAGGAGCTTGGATGGAATATCTTCACTATGCTCTGCTTCAGAACTCAAGCGTTCTTCCAATAATGTTTTTGGTGCAGAATCTGAGCCAATGAAATAGTGCGCATCTTCGAATCCCTCGCTGATGATTGCCACAAGAGCAGCTACTATTTGGGGCACCCCAGGCATGCGATCTGAAGTCAGGGCAACGCTTACTAAGTGACCCAAAAAAAGCAAAAGACGTAATGGGGTAATCGTTAGTTTTAACAGGATACGGAATGGGTTAACCATCTGTAACCAATTTTCAGTATCCCATACATGGGTGAACCCATCGGCAATAGCTTTGTAGGCGCGTTGAAATATGTTGGTGGTATTGGTTTTGGGATCTGTAGCCTCATAGATCATTTCCAGAGACTCAGAAGAGTTTTCTATATTAAACGATATCGCGGATAATCCAGTGATGATGGGATTGATGATCCCCATCACAAAACTGGGTATTTTTTTCATCCATTCAAATAAAGGACGAGCACTGGTTGCCACAGTCCACCAAGTACCTGCAGTACACACAGTAAGCGCAAGGGCTAAACCCACTAAAAATAAAGCAGTAAATGTCATCAAGACATTACGGGCTGTTATGCCTTGGCTTAAGTCATTTTTGAGTTTGGTGTACCATTTTTTGATGGTGTCATTGTTAATGAGATCGGTGATTGTATTGTAGGTCAACATGCCATAAGCAGCTCCAGCAACTGCTGCCATGGGAAGAATGAGGATTGGCCAAAAAGCAAAGGGAATGGCGGCCATTAAAGGAATTACGCTAAATGCTTCCACAATGAGGTAGGTACTACCAAGCCCCATGAACATTCCAGCAATCAGGCTGAACCCTTTAACAAAACTAAAAGTTGATTGCCGTTTTTCTAAGCGTTCTTGCCACTCTGTTTGCCCATGAGCATTCAACCAGTCCCTTAATGATTTTGTATATTGGGATAGTTTTTTTTCTTCTTCTTCATCCTTGTGCTTTTTTTGGGTTGCAAATAATTGCAAAGCAAACCATTTTTCCATGTCCGTCAGCGTTTTTTCTATTTGCTTTTTGCGCTTCCTACTTTCTTTATTAAGTTGCTTATGATTAAAGTCCTTCAGGAGATTAAGTTGTGCTTCATAATCTTTGAAAAATTGAGGGCACTCATCAGAATCAGTATTTTGAGGAAAATTCTCCAACAAATATTCTTTAGCCAGATAATTTTCCAGGAAATTACTTTTAAAGAGCTTCTTAAAAGCCCCTTTAATATTTTGTAAATAAACTTCGCCCTCATAGGCTACGGAGAGGCCAAAAGCAGCAAATGCTAAAGGTAAGATAGGATACAATGCATACATACCACCAAAACTTAAAAAGCCAAGAATTAAACTAGCGCCGATAGTAAGTGACGCCAGAGCAACATAACGCGGAATTTTTTTGAATCTTTTTCTATTTGCTGCCATTTATTTGCTCAACTAATGGATTGGGGTTCAAACTGTAGCGCAAATGAAAATGATTATCAATAGCAAATAGAGCAAAAAAAAGTCATGTGGTTATTTTTTTATTGAATAAAACTTAAATTAAACAGTAGATCCAACCGCAGAATTTAGGTAAAGTGAACTTTTACGATGTGAAGATGCTTGGAATTTAATTTAACATAGGAGTAGAAATGCGTTTGAATCAATGGATGACCTCTATCGCAGTGGGCTCGGTGCTTGCCAGTACTAATGTTTTGGCTACAAGTGTCCCTGTTCATGAACAGTTGCAAGTGCCTCAATGCCTTGCAGCAAAAATTGCTACTCCGTATGAGGTTTTGGCGGAAAATAAACAATTTAAAATCATTGATATTCCTGCAGCAGATGTGGATGCTCTCAGTCATCTGGCAGATAAAGTAAATTGCGGCCGTTTTGTGAATGTTAGCCACCACATACTCGGTTCTTTGCTGCCAGCGAAAAAGCAATCTGCCGAAAGAGTCCTGCACAAAAAAACAATTAAAGCAACACAACCACAAAGCACAGTATATGAGTTGAAACACCCAGATGAAGTTAATGAAGCATTACAGTATGTAACTCCAGATAATATTTGGAACACTTTGACGAAACTTACTTCATTCCATAATCGTTCAGCTACCAAAGATACTGGTGTGGATGCGGCAAAATGGTTGAAAAAAACTTTTGATGACATGGTCGCTGCAAGTGGTCGTATTGATACAGCAACCTTTTTCGTGAAAACAGGTAGTTATTATAAGCAACCTTCGTTAGTAACCGTCATTGGCAAAGACATCAAGGCGCCTGCAATAGTGATTGGAGCACATATGGACACGCTTGATGGACGTATGCCTGGTGCTGGGGATGATGGAAGCGGTTCCTCATCGGTTATGGAAATGGCACGAATTTTGTTATCTTCAAAAACAACGTTTAAACGTCCAATCTATATTATTTGGTATGCCGCTGAAGAGCGAGGTTTAGTAGGCTCTCAGTATGTTGTTGAGCATTTTATGGATAACTCGATTCCAGTAAAAGCCGCGATTCAGTTTGATATGACGGGTTATCGCGTGAATCCTAAAGATCCAACAATGTGGGTGTTTACCGATTATACAGACGAGAGTTTAAGTCATTTCGTAGCAGAATTAATCAGCAATTATGTGCAAGTTCCAGTTGCGTATTCAGAATGTGGCTATGGCTGCAGCGACCATGCTTCATGGGATGAAGTAGGTATTCCAGCGGCATTCCCATGCGAGTCTAATTTTGAAGATCACAACCCTTACATTCATAGTTCTAAGGATACTATGGACAGACTAAGCTTGGAACACATGACAAACTTTTCTAAATTGGCGTTGGCCTTTGCCATTGAAATGGCGTTAGAGTAATTTCAAAATGCCGCTGAGAGTCTGTTTATATTTCTATTATTTTGGTCAAGTAGCCTGATTTTCTGTGCTCGGTACTCGAAAATCAGACCTATTTGACTTAAACGAGAGAAATGTAAACAGACTCTATGCTTACGGAGGCATTTTTTCTTTTTTTAAATAATACGGAAAATCATAATGAATCAAAAAGCAGGATTATTCCTAGGTATATTCTTTTGTTTTATGGTAAGCAGCGTCACTTCAATGGCACAGGAAGGTAATCAGATGCTTCTTCCCCCCTGGTATTTATTAAAAAATCAGTTGAGTGCTACCCTAAATGCTGATCCTTGCGTGCATGTAGGGGATTTGACCGGCGATGGACTGGAAATGGAAATCAAAATTACGGTGTGTGATGAGGATAAAGCACGTGCTTTAGCCTCTTTTATTAATCGGGTTCATTATTTTGGTGATAATCTTGCTGTCACCGTAAAAATTTACTCAATTGATTCAATTCCAGTCGAAGCAATTTCCCCTAGTACCCTCAAAGAAACAGTAGAACTACTAAATCTGGCGCTTAAAGGCAATAAATATTTTGTGAAAGCACGACTCGGTACAAGACAGCAGGCTGGTACGGCATATGCACTCTTTAAGCCTATGATTGTTCAATATTACTCTGACGATATTAGTGATTGGTATCTCAATACAAATGAGGCAGCAGCCAAGGTTTTTGGTACAGTGTTTAACCTGGATCCCTATACAGAAGGTGCTGTTAAATTGTACGCAAGTACTACCATTATTGAAAAGGATAAGCCAATAAAATAATGCATAGGGAGCTTATGCACCCGGGTGCGCTGTATGAGGGAGCGGCTATTTGAGCGCAGGTCGTGACCTGCGCTCAAACTCAACCGAGTAAAAACTTACCTGGGGAGCAGAATAAGGGTGAAAACGTTGTAACCTGGAATTTTTAGCACAAAAATTCTTGCATAAAAAATATATGAGTTAACGGAAGAAATTGATTTAATTTGGGCCGTGAGCTAATGGCGGACAATGATATTCTTCGGTGTTCTCATTTTCGGAATTTACTGCTTGCAAAACAATAGGAAATTTCCATAAAAAGTAGAGATGTTTCAAAACATCGACTGTAGCTTGCCCCAAAGGTACTCTATTTTGCTGGGTGTACCGTAACGTCATTGAGCGATCACCTTGTAAATCAACAGAATAAATTTGAATATCAGGCTCCAAATAACCTAGATTGTATTGCCTTGATAACGCTTCTCTTATTTTTTGATATCCTGATTCATTATGAATTGCGTTGACGTAAAGCTCTGGACTACGATCGTCGTCTACGATATGAAATAATTTTAAATCACGAATTAATTTAGGGGATAAATATTGGGCAATGAAACTTTCATCTTTGAAATGACGCATCGCGTTATCTAAACTGCTTAACCAATCTGTATTGGCCAAATAAGGAAACCATGCTTTATCTTCTTCGGTAGGAGTTTCACAAATCCGCTTGATGTCTTGCATCATATGATATCCCAAGGTATAAGGATTTATGCCATTATAATAAGGGCTATTATAAGGCGGCTGCATGATGACATTGGTATGGCTTTGCAAGACTTCCAGCATGAATTCATCAGTTACTAGACCTTCGTCGTATAATGCATGCAAAAGGGTATAGTGCCAAAAGCAGGCCCATCCTTCATTCATCACCTTAGTTTGGCCTTGGGGATAAAAATATTGAGCCATTTTGCGTACGATACGCACGATTTCGCGCTGCCAAGGCTCTAATAAAGGGGCATTTTTTTCAATAAAATATAAAATATTTTCTTGTGGTTCTTCCGGGAAACGTTTCATCTTAGCTTGTTCGGTAACTTGTCTGCTTTGAGGAATGGTCCGCCATAATTCATTGACTTGAGATTGCATATAAATTTCGCGGTTTTGTTGGCGAATTTTTTCTTCCTGTATGGATAAAGGGGTTGGATGTTTATAGCGATCCACTCCATAGTTCATGAGGGCATGACACGCATCCAAGACTGCTTCCACTTCATTGATGCCATAGCGTTGCTCGCAATCACTGATGTATTTTCTTGCAAATACCAAATAATCAATGATGGCATCGGCAGAAGTCCACATTTTAAATAAATAATTATTTTTAAAAAATGAGTTATGACCATAACAGGCATGAGCAATCACTAAGGCTTGCATGGCCATGGTATTTTCTTCCATGAGATAGGAAATGCAAGGGTTTGAATTAATAACCAACTCATAGGCTAAGCCCATTTGTCCACGTTTATAACTTTTTTCAACACTGACAAAATGTTTGCCAAAGGACCAATGATGATAACCTATAGGCATACCTACTGAAGCATAAGCATCCATCATTTGCTCTGCAGTAATAACTTCTATTTGATTAGGATAAGTATCTAACTTAAAATCTTTGGCTATGCGTGCAATTTCACGATCATAGTCTTGAATCAATTCAAAGGTCCATTCTGCACCCGTGGATAGTGGCTTCTTCTTTTTCATGCAGTCTTCCTTTTAAATAGCTCATGAAATACGGGATAGATATCCGCCACTGTATCAATATTTTCCATGGCAAAATTAGGGTAACGCTCTTTTACGAGCTGATATACTTCCCATAAACTTTGGTGATGACGTGGCATAATTTCAATGTAAGCAAAATATTGTAACAGAGGCATAATTTTATCTTGAAGCAGCTCCTGACAATAGGGAGAGTCTGCATTCCAGTTATCCCCGTCTGATGCCTGCGCCACATAGATATTCCAAGCTTCTGGTGGATAGCGGCTTTCGATAATGGTACTCAGGAGTTCCAGGGCACTGGAAACTACGGTGCCTCCAGTTTCGCGCGAGTAAAAAAACTCCTCTTCATTCACTTCTTTAGCGGAAGTATGGTGCCGGATAAATACCAGTTCAATTTTTTCATAATTTTTGGTGAGAAACATATAAAGTAAGATAAAAAAGCGTTTTGCAATGTCTTTTTTTGCCTCATCCATTGAACCGGATACATCCATAACACAGAACATAACTGCTTGAGTCGAAGGTGAGGGAACACGAACGCGAAAGTTATATCTTAGATCAATGGTATCTATAAACGGTACGGTGTGTATTTTCTTCTTTAGATGCTCAATCTTTTTTTGCAGATTTTTCAGGACTTCAGCATCTGGAACAGGTTGAGCTTGCAGTTGCTCTAATTCTTCTTCAGCTTCTTTTAATTGCCTTTTGTAGGGTGATGCCAAAGCAACTCGGCGGCCGGTTGCTTGTTTCATTGAGCGAAGGACATTGATATTATTAGGAATGCCACTTGTAGTTACGCCCGCTCTTATCGTTTTGAAGGTACTAATGCGCGCCAACTCTTTTTTCACCAAGTCCGGTAATTCAAGATCTTCAAAGTACAGATCCAGAAACTCCTCCCGAGATAGTTCGAAAACAAAATTATCCTCGCCTTCACCGCTATCACTGGCATCTGAGCCATCGCCTCCGCTCCCCGAACCTCCACTGGGTCTTCTTATTCTATCGCCAGCAATAAAATTATCATTTCCTGGTAATACACGTTCAATGTGCCCACCTTGTCCCCGATGAAACATTGGTTCAGAAATGTCTTTGGCAGGAATTGTGATTTGTTCGCCCTGGTCAATTTCAGTAATACTTCGCTTGCCAACAGCATCGGAGACGGCACGTTTGATCTGATTTTTATAACGGCGAAGAAAACGTTGGCGATTAACCGTACTTTTTTTTCCTGCGTTTTGTCGTCTATCAATCAATTGCGACATAATTTAGCCCCACATAAAAACTTGCACCTATTTGTAGGTTGAGCGAAAAGCCCTAACCTAAGGAAAATTACCGTAAATCCCGGGCTACGATTTATGCGTTCGCCCAAACTACACCAGTACTTTAGCTTTCTCTCATAGGTGTGAGAGAAGGTTTTTTATTATTGTGACTTACGAACTCGCAAATACCATTCACAAAGCAAACGTACTTGTTTGCGTGTATATCCTTTATCAACCATTCGAGAAATAAACTCTTCATGTTTTTTCTTGTCATCTTCAGATGCTTTGGCATTGAAGGAGATAACGGGCAACAAATCCTCAGTATTAGTGAACATTTTTTTCTCAATTACTGATCTTAATTTTTCATAGCTATTCCACACTGGATTCTTACCGCGATTATTCGCACGAGCACGTAAAACAAAATTCACCACTTCATTACGAAAATCTTTTGGATTCGATATTCCAGCTGGCTTTTCTATTTTTTCAAGCTCTTGGTTTAATAAGGCACGGTCAAAAATTTCACCAGTATCTGGATCACGATAATCCTGATCTTGAATCCAGAAGTCGGCATAGGTGATATAGCGGTCGAAGATGTTTTGGCCATATTCAGAATATGATTCCAAATAGGCTGTTTGAATTTCTTTACCAATAAACTCCACATATTTGGGTGCAAGATATTCTTTGATAAAGCCCAAATAGGATTCCTGTACCTCTTGTGGGAATTGTTCTTGTTCAATTTGACGTTCCAACACATACATTAAATGCACAGGGTTTGCGGCTACTTCACTATGATCAAAATTAAACACTTTAGAAAGGATTTTGAAAGCGAAGCGTGTTGATACACCACTCATTCCTTCATCGACACCGGCAAAATCGCGGTACTCCTGATATGATTTTGCTTTGGGATCAGTGTCTTTTAAACTTTCTCCATTATACACCCGCATTTTGGAGTAAATGCTGGAGTTTTGCGGCTCTTTTAAACGAGTTAAAACAGAAAATTGCGCTAGCATGTCCAAAGTACCTGGAGCGCATTGGGCATGAGTCAAAGAGCTGTTATCAATGAGTTTTTGGTAAATTTTAATTTCTTCGGAAACGCGCAGACAATAAGGCACTTTGACTATGTTAATACGGTCTATAAATGCTTCATTATTTTTATTGTTTCTGAATGATTGCCATTCAGATTCATTCGAATGCGCTAAAATAATTCCCTCAAACGGAATGGAGGATAAGCCTTCAGTTGCATTGTAGTTACCTTCCTGGGTCGCTGTTAACAAGGGATGCAACACCTTGATTGGTGCTTTAAACATTTCAACAAACTCTAAAAGACCACGGTTTGCCCGGCACAATCCGCCAGAGTAACTGTATGCATCAGGATCATCTTGAGAATGTTCTTCTAATTTACGAATATCTACTTTACCGACCAGTGAAGAAATATCCTGATTGTTTTCATCTCCTGGCTCTGTTTTGGCAACAGCAATTTGTTTTAATCGTGAAGGTCTGACTTTAACTACTCTAAATTGACTAATATCACCGTTGTATTCATGTAAACGTTTCACTGCCCATGGTGACATCAAATAACGTAGGTATCGAGAGGGGATCCCGAAACGTTCTCGGAGTAACTCAGCATCTTCAACTGGATTAAATAAGGATAAAGGGGACTCAAATACGGGTGAACCTTTAATGGCATAAAAAGGTATTTTTTCCATTAAATCTTTTAATTTTTCAGCAATAGAAGATTTACCCCCTCCTACAGGTCCTAAGAGATAAAGGACTTGTTTGGTTTCTTCTAAGCCTTGGGCTGCATGCTTTAAAAAACCAACGATTTGCTCAATCGGCTCTTCCATGCCATAAAAATCTTGAAATACAGTATATCTTGGGATGATTTTATTGGAAAAGATCCTTGATAAAACAGGATCATGACGCGTATCGGTCATTTCAGGCTCGCCTATGGCCATTAACAAGCGCTCCGCTGGATTGGCATAAGCTGAAGGGTCATTTTTACACAATTCCAGGTATTCTTCCAAACTCATCTCTTCTTCTTTGCTATCGACAAAGCGTTTGGTATAACTGGTTAAAAAGTCTTGAGTATTCATATGCCATCCCCTTTATCCTTGAAGGATATATTGTGTTTCTTTACATTTATTGCATTTTACTGGTAAAAGCAATAAATGAATTTCCAGCTAACTTCGTAATACTTATAAAGATTGACCTAAGAAGTTACCCCTTTATAATCATTATAGGCTAAACTAAGAAAATTTTTATATAACTCAATAAACTTAATCGCATTTTTCATAGGATGTAATGATCATGCCTGACACAACCGTTTATTTAAAAAACTACCAGCCTCCTTTTTTTACAGTAAAGACTGTGAATTTAAATTTTGACCTGTATGATGATCATGCTTTGGTAAGTAGTGAGTTGAAATTAATCCGTCAACATGAAGGTCCCTTGCACTTGTATGGTGATGATTTGGAATTGGTTAGTGTACATATGAATGGCCAAAAACTGGAATCATCTGCCTATACGTTACAAGCGGATGCGCTTGTGATTGAAAATTGTCCCGATGAGCTCATACTCAATGTAGTAACGCGAATTTATCCGCAAAAAAACACTCAATTATCCGGGCTTTATCGCTCCAATCATTTGTTTTGTACTCAATGCGAAGCTGAGGGCTTTCGGCGCATTACTTATTTTCTAGACCGGCCTGATGTTTTAGCTGCTTATACTACACGAATATCAGCCGATAAAAAGCAATACCCTATTTTATTATCCAATGGAAATTTACTTGAATCAGGCGCTACTGATGATGGACGTCATTGGGTGGTTTGGAATGATCCTTTCAAAAAGCCATCGTATTTATTTGCGTTGGTTGCCGGAGATTTAGCGTGCATTCGCGATAAGTTTGTTACCTGTTCTGGCCGTACCATTGATCTGCGTATTTATGTTGAGCCAGGAAATGAAGATAAGTGTGCCCATGCGATGGAGTCTTTGAAAAAATCCATGCGCTGGGACGAAGAAGTCTATGGCCGGGAATATGATCTGGACATTTTTATGATTGTGGCGGTTAGCGACTTTAATATGGGGGCTATGGAGAATAAAGGATTAAATATTTTTAACTCCAAGTACATTCTTGCACGTCCTGATACCGCAACGGATCAAGATTTTGCTGATGTAGAGGGGGTGGTTGCTCATGAATATTTTCACAACTGGACTGGTAATCGAATTACTTGCCGTG
Organism: Legionella parisiensis; assembly: GCF_001467945.1. GTDB lineage: Bacteria > Pseudomonadota > Gammaproteobacteria > Legionellales > Legionellaceae > Legionella > Legionella parisiensis. The sequence continues at coordinate 59,026 of NZ_LNYQ01000012.1, read as the reverse complement.
ACTGGTTTCAATTAAGTTTGAAAGAAGGCTTAACTGTTTTTCGCGACCAGGAATTTTCTCGGGATATGAATTCGCGAGATGTAAACCGAATTATGGATGTCAGGGCATTGCGAAGTGCTCAATTTCCTGAGGATGCTGGAGCAATGGCGCATCCCGTGAGACCAGAGTCTTATCAGGAAATAAATAATTTTTATACAGCCACAGTTTATAATAAGGGGGCTGAAGTAATACGCATGCAACATACGCTCTTGGGTAAAGCAGGTTTTAGAAGAGGTATGGATTTATATTTTAAACGTCATGATGGTCAGGCTGTTACTATTGATGATTTTGTTGCTGCGATGGAAGATGCCAATCATATTGATCTTACTCAATTTAAACGATGGTACAGTCAAGCGGGTACCCCAGAGGTAACAGTGACCAGTGAGTATGCGCAGGGAAAGCTGACCTTAAAAATGCAACAAAATTGCCCGCCAACTCCTGAGTGTAAGGATAAAAAGCCATTTCATATCCCTATTCGTGTTGCCTTATTTGATGCTCATGGGCATCAGATGTCGATTGAACAAGAGGTTTTAGAATTAAAAGAAGCAGAGCAGAGTTTTGCTTTTTCCGGTTTGAGTGAAAAGCCTGTTGTTTCATTACTACGCGAATTTTCTGCTCCGATTAAATTAAAATATGATTTGTCTCAAGAGGAATTGCTTTTTTTACTGCGGCATGAAGTGGATGGTTATGCCAAATGGGATGCAGCGCAAAATCTCGTTCTGAATTGCATTAAAGAATGCTTACAGCAACCGTCCAGCACATGGCAAATTCCTTCTGCTTTAGTTTCTGCTTTGAAGCATGTGCTGCTGGATGATTCATTAGATGCTGATTTGCGTGCGGAATTACTGACTCCTCCAGGTTTTGAGGATATTGCTACAAGGCTAGACAATGTGGACGTGAGCGCTGTAGAAAACGTCCGTGATTTTTTCCACCAGCAATTAGGATGGTTCTTGTATGAAACTGCTCAGTCGCTGTATCAACAACTATGGCAGATAGAAGATAACCGTATGAATGGACCGGCTTATGGTCGTAGGAAATTACGTAATGTTTGTCTATGGCTCATGATGAAAGCTAAGGAAGTGACTGCTTTAGATGTATGTGAACAGCAATATATGGCGGCGCAGACCATGACGGATCAAATCGCCAGTTTCTCCTTATTGGTAAATTGCACAAATCAGGGATTGCGAGAGCAAGCAATTGATGATTTTTATAAACAATGGTCTAGAGATGATTTGGTTTTAGATAAATGGTTTGCAATTCAAGCGACCAGTCAATTGCCGGACACTTTGACTCATGTAAAAGTATTATTAAAACATTCAGCTTTTAGTATTAAAAACCCCAATAAAGTCCGTGCGCTGATCGGTGCATTTTGTATGGCAAATCCACGCAATTTTCATGCTCTTGATGGAAGTGGTTATCATTTTTTAACTGAAATGTTGGTAACACTCGATAAAATTAACCCACAAGTTGCCGCGCGTTTAGCAAATCCATTTACTCGCTGGAAACGTTATGACAAGCCCAGACAAACGTTGATGCGAGAGCAATTGGAGCAATTAGCTAAGCTCGATTTATCACGTGATTTAGCTGAAGTAGTTTCTAAAAGCCTGATGGTAAGCTAAGAAGCAGTTTTTAGCCTGGGTTACGGCGTTGCTTGTCCTGGGCTGCAACATAGAACTTGGCTGTCCTGTATCTCATTGCTAGAATGCAACTTTTGTATTTTCAGCGGGAAGCGAATTCAAATGGTTACAAAAATCAGTGGGATTTAAAGTGTAATAAAGTCCTAAACCCACCTCACATAAGAAAACGACAAGAATGAGCATACCAAACAGGATGCAAATAAACTGTTTATTTTTCCTCTTTTTTTCATGTATTTTATTGAGAATGGTTTCGTTACTGTGAAATAAGCGGTCGCTTATTATTTTAATTACTGATTCTACGATAGCATCATGACATTGATGATTTTCCAATGCATGTAATCTACTTATAGAGGTTTGTAGTACAACTATAGGTTCAGTTGCGATCACCGTTAGTGTGCATGTGCGGTTTTGAATAACCCTCATTTCATCAAGTGTTTGACCTGAGGTCAGGGTGTCGATCAATTCAGGGACCGCATTTTCATTTTCTTTTTTATAGAGTCCAACTGTTCCTGAAACAATAATAAAAAAATCATCATTTAGCTCTCCTTCCTTAAGCAAAATATCGCCTTTTCCGAAAGTAGATCGTGATGAAATTGCCATGAATGCTTGATAGTTTTCCTCAGATAAATGATTTAATAATGGGCTGTTCCTCAGGATATTATTTTCATTTTCGGAAAAGTCGCTCATTGAATTTTCCCTTAACTCAACAAGAGTATCTTATTATATCTCTCTGCTCTTCAGTATCATTAGGATATTGAGGAACAAAAGAGATCAGTTACTTTAATTATTTGTAGAGAGATACGTTTTTTTCAAGAAATTAATTATTTATTCGGTGATTACTTCATTGAAATATAGCTAATTCCTTGATAATTTGCCCTGTACATCTACTCACGCTTAATATCGCATAAGCAGTGTGGTTAGGATTAAATTACGACGAGGAAAGGAGTATAGGGTTCTGTTGCTTTACCAATTCTCTTGTTTTTCTGATAATGCAGTAATTTGTTGTGAGTTATAGTGCTTCAGATACAATCAACTAACCAGAATAGGAGGGTAAAGGTGTCTCAGCGTTTTGCAGTTATTGGTAATCCTATTGCACATAGTTTATCTCCGATAATTCATCAGTGTTTTGCTAAACAAATGAATGTGCAACTGACTTACGAAAAAATTAAGGCAGATGATTCGTCCTTTGAGCAACAAGTATCTGATTTTTTTACTCAAAATGGCAAGGGGATGAATGTTACTTTACCTTTCAAGCAGCGCGCTTTTGCGATGGCGCAACAGCATAGTCTACGGTGTAAAAAGGCTGGGGCTGCAAATACATTATGGATGCAAGCAAATCAATTACATGCAGACAATACTGATGGTGTGGGATTAATTCGTGATTTGCATCGACATATCTTGGTTGAGGGAAAGCGTGTATTAATCTTAGGGGCAGGCGGAGCGGCACGCGGAATAGTTTATCCCCTATTGGAGCATCAGCCTGCTGAACTGCTTATTGGGAATCGTACTTTATCCAAAGCGGAGGAGTTTCAACGTGCTTTTCCGCAAACTCGATGTGTGAGCTTGAATGAGATTGAGGGCCCCTTTGATATCGTGATTAATGCGACTTCTGCCAGTTTGGCAGGAGAGTTTGTAGTGTTGCCGACCGCATGCATGTCAGCAAAACCATTTTGTTATGATTTATCTTATAAGCAAAACGGCATAACAGCATTTGTCCAATATGCTAGAGAGTCAGGTTGTGACGCGGTAGACGGCCTGGGAATGTTGGTAGAACAAGCTGCTGAGGCTTTTTTTATTTGGCACGGCATGAAGCCTGAAACCCAAGAGGTACTGACCTTTTTGCATGAGTTAGCGTAGCTTGCTGAGGAAAAAGCGGAGAGTCACTTCCTGTTTAGGACACAAAAAGCATTCTTATGCCTATTTTGTCGAACACACGTTAATTAATTAAGTGATTCAAATCCGATACTAAAGTTTTTACTTGAATAGGATGGTAAAAATAAGCCTGCATCTTTGCTTTTGGACTGATGAGTATAATTTCTGCTCCATGACTCATTGGGGTGGTTGAGATCGTAACATGCAGCTGCTTTTGTAAGGAATTTATCGTCGACATTTCTCCTCTAAGGGCTATAAAATTTGAATTAAATTGATGAATAAATTGGTTTAACCTTTGCAAGGAATCATGTTCAGGATCAACCGAAATGAAAATAATTCGAGGCCTTTTCTTTTTAGCCAGGCTTTCATAAGTTTGATTTAGCGTTTGCATAGTAAAAGGACAAATCATGGGACACAAACTAAAGCCAAAAAATAGTAAAGACCAATGACCTTCTAGTTGTTTTTCTGTAAATAAATTCCCATGATGATCAATTAGTTCAAAATGAGTGATGGATTGAGGTTGATCGAAATAAATTCCACCATCCAGTTTGACTGCGCTTTGATGAAAGGCAAAGTAAACAATGAGACTTATTGTGAGAATTAAATAGAAAAGGATTATCGTAATAATTTTAGTCGATTTTTTAGTCACTTTATGCAAAATATTCAATATAAAATCCTGCTACACTTAAAACAAAATATAAAGAATATTAACGGAAATGTATACTGATACTGACTTTTTTCAAGTGAATCCCCTGCCACTTAATCAATTAATAGGGGTCTATGATCCCAAATTGGTTGTTCTCTCTTTTTTAGTGGCAATAATGGCCTCTTATATAGCACTTGATTCAACAGGTCGCTTAAGAGATCACAATAATACAAAACAAGATGCGAGACTCTGGTTAGTGGGTGGTTCTATTGCCATGGGATCTGGAATTTGGTCTATGCATTTTATTGGGATGCTCTCATTCTCTATCCCTGGTCTCATTTTAGAGTACGATTTGATTTGGACCGTTTTTTCTCTTTTTGTTGCTATTTTGGCTTCTTGGTTCGCCTTGTTTTTATTAAAAAAATCAATAATTAATATAATTCATCTTCTTGCAGGTGGTTTCATTTTAGGATTAGCGATTGCTTCTATGCATTACACTGGAATGGCAGCAATGCTTATTTCTTTAAATATTGCTTACCTGCCTAGTCTATTTTTGTTATCAATCCTAGTGGCAATTCTTGCTTCAGTAGCAGCGATTTGGTTTGCCCTAAAAAGTAATACGGTTATTTTAAAATTAAGAAGCAGGATTAAAATTTTATCGGCAATCACTATGGGCTTGGCGATTTGTGGGATGCATTATACAGGAATGGCTGCGTCAGTGTTTACTCCCCTATGTACGCCCATCAGTATAAGCAGTTACCAAGGGCTTAATCAAACCGTCTTGGCAACTATAATTGCTGCATTGACTATAGTCATTTTAGGGGTTGCCTTTTTGGCTTCTTCTTATAAAGAAGCTAAAAATCAGCATCAGTTTGAAAAAGCACGTGAATTAGGTATGGCGGAAATCTCAGCCTCTGTTTTGCACAATGTGGGTAACGTACTGAATTCGGTTAATATTTCAGTCGAAACGGTGATAGCGAGCCAGAATTCATCACCCTTAAAAGATATAAAAAAATTAGCTGATCTATTTAACACTCATAAAGAAGATTTAGCCCTCTTTCTAAGTCAAGATCCGCACGGCATTCATGTGGTGGCGTATATTAATGAATTAGCTCAGTGTTGGAGCAAAGAACATGAACTGCAGTCAGGAGAATTAAAAGAAATTTCTAAAAATGTGGGACTTATCAAAAGCATCATATCTACCCAACAAAATGTTATCAAAGTGGATGACTTTGAGGAGATTATTTCTATTAATGATCTAGTTGATGAGACGCTTCTCTTATCAGGCATTTACCTAAAAAAAGATATTAAAATTACGAAAGAATATGGTGATATCAAACCTATTGTGGTGGACAAGATAAAATTGTTTCAAGTTCTAGGTAATCTTATGTCTAATGCAAAGGATGCGCTACTCGAATCGTCAAATCTAAATAAAACGCTAATTGTTAAAACGAGTTTGACAAATTATAAAGATAAAATTGAAATCCAGGTTTTTGATAATGGTATTGGTATTGAAAAAGAAAATTTAGATAAAATTTTTATTTTTGGTTTTACAACGAAACAATCGGGTCATGGATTTGGCCTTCATGCCTCTGCACTTGCTATAAATGAGTTGGGGGGAGAAATTCATGCTAATAGTGAGGGTATTGAAAAGGGTGCTACTTTTACCATTTACTTACCTAATCGCAAAGCAAGTTTTCTCAAAAAGATGAGAGGAGTAAATCATGAATAATCAAAATGATTTTAAAATCTTAATTATTGATGATAATCCTGCCATTCATCTTGACTTTCAAAAAATATTAAAAATAAGAGAATCAAGTGTTGCACTTAACAAACTCAATCACCTGGTTTTTGGGGATAATATAGAAGACGACTTGAAAAAATCAGAATTTGATGAAATTGATTTTCCTGCTTTTCAAATAGACTGCGTTTCTCAAGGAGAGGAAGGGGTTCAATACGTTCAACGGGCTTTAGAGCAGGGAGCTCCTTATGCCCTAGCTTTTGTTGATATTCGCATGCCTCCTGGGTTAGACGGGATTGAAACCATTAAACGTCTTTGGGCATTAGATGAGGAAATACAGATTGTAATTTGCACTGCATACTCCGATTATACATGGGAGAAAACTGTAGCAGAATTAGGGCTGAGCGACAATTTATTAATTCTCAAAAAACCCTTTGATAGTATTTCTGTAAGGCAATTAGCCTGTTCTTTAACAAAAAAATGGCGATTGATGCAAGAATCAAAAAATCGCGAGAAAATTTTGGAAAAAACTGTTGAAGAACGAACGGTTTCCTTACAAAAAACATTAGCAGTGCTGGAATATCAGTCAACCCATGATAGCTTAACCAAATTACCCAATCGGACTTGGCTTGTCGACAGGATGAGGCAGGAAATTTCTCGGGCTCAAAAACATCATTCAATGTTTGCCGTGATTTTTATCGATCTTGATCGATTTAAACTTATCAATGATAGTTTTAACCATGAGACAGGCGATATCCTATTGAAATTAATAGCAGAACGCCTGACTGAGGCCACAAGAAATGAAGATATCATTGGACGTTTAAGTGGTGATGAATTTATTTTTATTTCTGTTTCAGCAGAAATACATAAAATTGAACATGTCGAACATATTGCAAAAAGAATTTTAGATACAATCAATAAAAGTCTACATATCGGCCATCAAGATATTATAATTTCTGCAAGTCTTGGGATCAGCATTTATCCCCAAGATGGTTCAACAGTTGAAGAGCTTTTGCATAATGCTGATCTAGCGATGTATCGGGCAAAGGGCTTAGGTGGGAATCAATTTCAATTATATACCTCTGAATTGCAAGAAAAATGTATTGGGCGTTTAGAAAAAGAATCCGATCTTCGTCGTGGACTAATTGAAAACGAATTTTTTTTAGAATATCAACCCCAATATGACAGTAAGAATCAGAAGTTAATTGGGGTCGAAGCATTAATTCGCTGGCAACATCCGCAAAAGGGTCTTGTATTACCTACGGATTTTATACCAGTTGCGGAAGAAACGGGGCTTATTGTACCAATAGGTGAATGGGTTATTCAGACTGCTTGCACTCAAAATAAAGATTGGCAAGACAAAGGAATCCAGCCCTTTCCTATTTCAGTAAATATTGCAACGAAACAACTCATACAACCTAATTTTGCTACTATGGTTAAAAAGATATTAAAAACAAGCAAATTAGAGCCTAAATATCTGAAAGTAGAAGTCACTGAAAATGTCATTATCAATACAGAAAATGTGATTGAATCAATTAATGAATTGAAGAAACTTGGTGTAAGTATTGTACTGGATGATTTTGGTATGGGTAATTCAGGGTTCAATTATCTGAATAAACTGCCCATTGATCAATTAAAAATTGCTCAATCATTTATAAAAAATATTAATTTTAACCGATCAGATGAAGTGATTCTGCAAGCAATTATCGATATAGCAAGCAATTTACACTTGGATTTAATTGCCGAGGGTGTTGAAACCCCCGCTCAGTTGGAGTATTTAGAATCACATAATTGCCATAAATTCCAAGGGTTTTATTTTAATAAACCGATGTCAGCCAAACGGCTAGAACATTACCTAAAAATTTGACACTGAAATAGGAGAGGCGCGGTTATTGCCCTGTTACGGATGGCTGTCGGATAATTTGGTTACTAAGAAAGTTACTCGAAAAAAGCCGTAACTTCCTTGGCATTATTAATCGTATCTTGAAAACCAAGCTCAAGTAATTCTCTTGTGTAGTCACGTTCGAAAAGCACAAAACTTAAAAGATCGCCTGAATGCTTTTTCTCTCCTAAGAAATTGAGGAGGTACCGCAGTAATGTAGGCAAGGCTTTAAAATGTATTTGAGCCAACGGTGCCAAGTCTCTACTGGGTCGTAAATGTAATGTTGTAATGGGGCGCCATGGCGAGCGGCGTTTTTTCCATATCGACAGAAGCATGGCAATTTCGTTCATTCGATTGACCATTTCAATATCGCGGTCAAGGTTATCTAAAAAAAGCGCATTTAACATATTCCCAAAAATATGAGAAAAGGGAATGTCATCATGATTGCGTAAATTTTCTTGCTCTACAAATGTGGGTAGTGCTCGAGTTCCTAAAATTAGGATTTTGTCTACTTCAAAACGAATGGAGCCGCGAAGAGGGGCAGCTAGGCCCACACTGCCATCGCCATAATGAAATCCATCGAGCAAAACTGTTGGAAAAAATAAAGGCAAGGCGCTGGATGCTAAAATATGCTCTGCCTCGAAGCTAACGCGCTTGCTGCCGTGCCGCGGGTAATTCCAGTCCGTGAATTCGGGATTGCTGTGCTCGTAAAAAGAAATAGTTTGGCGTGTTTCGTAACAACTACTAATTATTTCCAGTGTATTCAGATATCCATCGCTTATATTTTGCGCAATTTTGGTGAAATCAAGACCACCTTCAATCATTTCTTTCAGGGGGGTAGTATCAAGTAAATGAGCTGCCTGCCGCTGCTTGAGCATCATGGTGCTCATATTCCGCATCACGGATTTGCTTAATGCGAAGTTACTGGCTTTATAGACTTGTTGGCAATGAATTTCACTCCAAATGGTCTCTAGTTTATCAAGTGCCGTTGGAAAATCATCTGCATTTTCAGCAAGTACTGCTGCATTGATACTTCCCACGCTAACCCCGCTGACCATTTCAAAGGGTAACGTTTTAACTTGCAAAATATGACCAATTGCTTTCAGAACACCAGCCTGGTAGGCGCCTCGAGCACCACCACCTGCCAAATAAAGGGCTTTTTTAGACATAATGATTATTTTTATCGCATTTATTTAGTATCTATGTGAAATATAGTTGAATTTATGCTGAATTAGCAAGTCTACGTTTTTATTGTAAAAATTTCCACCAAAACGGAAAAGAAAATGGTATAGTATATGTTTTTGCGCAAAATGGTCAATTGGTGGTCGATATGGGAGAATTTGAGATTGCAAATACTCTATACAAGGCATCTGTACTACTTGAAGACATACAGCGTCCACTCGATTCTGATTTAGAGATCTCCACGAATAGGAAAAAACCTAAGAAATTTTTAAAAAAAATAGTGTCTTTAGCACAAATTATCAAAACTATGGGCGACTCCGGCAAGGCAATGATGCAGATTGGTTCTTCCATAAGGACCTTTAGTAAAATCAAACCTACGGCATCACTTACACAAGGATTGAATATTGGCGCAATTGCTTTTGCTGCATTAGATTTTTTTCTTATCCCTTTCATTTACCTTACTGCCTATCTCTTAGATGGAAAAGCTCCTGTTAACCGGAGTAATAATGCCAGGTGGCTTTTTTCTGCAATAGTGTTAGGACTGACAATAACCTCAATATGTGTTCCTGCTATAGCAGTAGCAATTGCTTTTACCACCGCTTCAATCTCATTGACTTTGAGCCTTTTTTTATTGGGGCAGGCACTACATGAATGCTATCACTTAAGTAAGGAGCGAAGAGCAACTAGAAAGTTAATTGCCGGTGCACAATCGCAAATAGAAAAGAGTCAAAACAAAGCATCTCGATTGAGAGCTGCTTTAGACGATGCGAGCACAGAACAGCAGCTTCAGTTGCACTACGCACAGATTATCTCGTTACAAGAAATTTTTAATCCGCAAAAAGAATATTTAATTAAACTGAAGTTGAAAGAATCAAAGTTAGACAAGAAAATAAAAAATGTTGGACTTGTACAAGTCATGGATAAAGGAGTTGGTTTGAGTTTATGTACAATGGCCATGAGCGGTTTGATTGTATCTTTATATTTCCCAGTAGCGGGTTTAGGAATATTAACTGCAGTATCCGCTATTTCGCTTACCTACCTTTTACTTCGACTGGCGTTACCGCTGCTGCAACTACTAGGAAGATGGATGATGAGCAAATTGGGACCTGGAGCTGGTGAGCACAACTCAAAAGACGACCCAGGACAAAAATATGAGCATAACAAGGAACCTTCAACTGATTTGATGATAGAGCATTTTTTTGGTAGTAAAAAAAATGCAACTGAATTCTTAAAAAGAATCCCCCGAAAAGATGAAGATTTATCATTAAAGAGTACGAGCACAATTTTTCAAACTGAGAAAAGCTCATTGAAAAGAAGAGATAAAAAAGAGTTAATATGCTCGGAATTAATTATTTGAAAATGATTCCATAAACTGAATTAGTCGATTTCAGAATAGTTTTCCTTCGCCTCACATCATTTTTGCTCTGGCGAGTTGTCAACAGCCCCTGATTTTTTAGTCCAAAAGCTCATTGCAAAAAATAGAAAACTCCTTTAACTTAAAAACTTACCCCTCAAAGGAAGAATACTCATGCTGAATATACTTCGCGAACAACCCCGTGCATTTCACATGATTTTTATGTTGGAATTATGGGAGCGGTTTGGGTTTTATACAGTTCAGGGGATTTTGACCTTGTTTTTTATTCGCTACTTGGGTTACAGCGATACGATTTCTTATTATACATTTGGCGCTTATTCAGCGCTAGTTTACGGGATGGTGGTTATTGGCGGGTACTTGGGAGATAGAATATTAGGTACCAAACGTACCATAGTCCTTGGTCTTATAACTTTGGCAGCAGGCTATTTTTCTTTAGCAATTACTGATAAAGAACATGTATTTTTTGCACTGGGTTTAATTTGTGTCGGAAATGGTCTATTTAAGGCCAATCCCTCGAATTTACTTGCCAAGTGTTATGAGGAGAATGATCCTCGTTTGCATGGCGGTTTTACTTTGTATTATATGGCAATCAATTTGGGCAGTATGATTGCACTATTTGCCGGTCCGGCGATTTCGAGTCGATATGGTTATTCTTATGCCTATATGATGAGTGCGATCGGTTTGCTCATGGGATTAGCTAATTATTGGCTGCAACACCAATTTGTTGCACACATTAATACTGATGCAGATAGACGGAAAATCTCGTTATCCCAGTGGTTGATGATCTTGTTTGGAATATTTTTGCTCACTGCGTGTTCTTCTTATTTATTACAACATGTGATGCTTGCTAAAAACTTATTTTGGTTTATAACGATTGCCGTCATCATTTACTATATATTTATGACGCGTAAAGAAAGCAAAACCTCACGAATGCGCATGCTCGTTGCCTTGGCGTTGATGTTAGAAGCAATTATTTTCTTTACTTTGTATCAACAAATGCCAACCTCACTGAATTTATTTGCCGTACATAATGTTATCCCGGTTTTCTTTGGAATCACAATTGATGCACAAAGCTTTCAGGCATTAAATCCCATCTGGATAGTATTGATGAGTCCTGTTTTGGCTTATTTTTATAACTTTTTCCACAGGAAAGGCATAGAGTTTTCCATTCCTTATAAATTTTCTTTGGGCATGACCATGTGCGGTGTGAGCTTTTTAATGCTTTTTTTTGCTCGCTATTTTTATACAGATCAAGGTATGGTTTCTTCCTGGTGGTTAATTATAAGCTATTTATTTCAAAGTCTTGGTGAATTATTGGTATCCGCTCTTGGGGTGGCAATGGTTGCAGAATTAGTCCCAACGCAAATTGCAGGTTTTGTGATGGGAATGTGGTTTTTAACTTCTGCTATAGCGGGGTTTATTGGTGCCACAGTTGCTTCTTATACTGCACTTCCCGAGCAAATTAAACCGGGGGTGGGATCTTTGATGATTTATACGCATGTATTTGCCTGTATTGGTATCGTCACTTTAATTATTGCACTGTTTATGTGGCTTTTATCGCCGCGATTAAGCCGTTATATTGCAATAAAGAAAACAGATTTACAGCAAGAAGCAAAAGAAGCAGAATATTCTGTATCTAAATGCTTTATGAGGCATACGGAACTAGAGTATCGTTCCAATGCGTCTTAAGAAAAAAGTAAAAACGTGAATAGAACTTTTCAATTTCGGTTACTCCGATAACCATCTCGAAAACTAGTTAACCTAAATTTCAACTAGCGAATTTAGGTTAACTGAATGATTTAGGCAACTGAAATTGTTTTTTTATCGCCAATGACCGCGCCAACCGCCTCCCCAGCCGACACCGCGCCAACCGACACCACGCCAGCCACCATACAAACCACGGCCACCCCAATAACCCAAGCCGCCATAACCCAGGCCACCATAACGCCATCCTGAATAGTAACGCCTCGGATAATAGGAGTAACTCGAGTAAGAGTAAGGATAGTAACTAGAATAATAATAGCTACTAGGGGTTGTTGTAGTAACATAACAGCCACTTAGAAAAAGTGTAGGTACAAACACTAATACTGCGATAATAAGTTTTTTCATGATCGCTTTCCTTGGTCAATGTTCGCACATTAATTATACTTCATGGTCATATTTTAATCAAAAAATATATTTATTCATATTTCAATCGTCCAGTTGGTAATTGCTTATCAATTAAGGTTTGTTTTAATATAACTTGAATAAACCATGTTCATATCGATAAATTCTATTGTTCTATCGTGCGTTTTTATGAAGTACGGTTGTAAGCAGTTATGAGAAAATGAATATTGAAATAAGTCTGCGTTCTCAAAAATTGATAAAGAAATATTTATTAGCCTCTGGTGTTCATCCTCATGAACTCCCCTCTATATCTTTGCCTACTGATTTTATAACTTTGATGTCTTGGCTCGATGAACAGCACATAAAAAATTCCAGAGAAGTTTCAAAAGAAAAAAAACAAAAAATTGAATTTATTCTTGTATCCTTGCGCACTGAGTTATTGCAAAATCTTCTCCATTCCCTGCAAGGAGATGATACCAATCTACCAAAAGAGGTTGAAAATAATACGAAGGATAAAATTAAATTTGCCTTACTCACAATGGCAGGTATTTTGGTGGCAGCATGTCAGGGATTTGATGGTATCGTGACGATGTTGAGTATTTTCAGTTTACCTTCATCGATAATTCTTGGTATTGGATTTGCGTTTTCATTTCTTTCTGTAATTGTTTTTTGTGGATTCGATTTAGTAAAAGTTTCGAATGTTTTGGGAATTAAGCTTAGCGATGCGCATAAGTTATTAGATGCATACTTGTTGCAATTGCAAATGATTAAATCCATAAGGAAGAAAATAGCCGATTATTATCTTTCAGATTTGTCTTCAAGTGATTTGAAACAATTGAAGCTTATAATTTCCATGTTGCAAAAACATTTTGCATCACTTACTAAAGCCAGTAAGCAATTTGAAGAAGCGCTAAAGAGTGAAAGCATTCAAACATTTAAAACCCTGATTTCAGGTGTCTCCGCATTGCTTTTTTTTGGTGGTGGTTTTTTTACAGGTCAATCAGTAGCTTTTTTTATGTCAGGCCTTATTCTTAATTCAGCAATTCCTGCTTTTTGGCCGGTAATTATTTTTAGTGCCATAGTGGGGTTAGCGGCATTGGGTCTTTATTGGTATATAGAGCGCCCTATGCTTGACAAGCTAGTGAGCAGTTGGTTTGGTTTGAATGAAGAGAGTGTACAGAAATTATGTGATAAGCATCTGATCATTAAAGAAGAAAAAAAGTTGGGAAATTTGCAGGGGAAAGTCATCAGCGCTGCCAGAATATCTAAAAGAATTGCACAATCAGGGCAACGTATAGAAGGGCATGAGGAGCGGGGAAATAATGGCTCTGTTTCTGGAAGAGTTGTAATAGGTACAAGAGTAAGTGCTAATTATTACACTTTTATTAAATCACCAAAGCCTCCAGGTGCGATACCTGCAATTGCCGTTGAGGACGAACATTTAGAAGATGCCTCATGTTGTTTTATATGAAGAGTATGAAATGTATCTGAACCATCCATCCTTCTGTGGTGAAGACATGAAAACTTACTTACCAAAAAGGAATCTTGAATTAGTAGCAGATTTTATTGTGCAGTTATTTTGAGTGGTGCAGAATAAATCAGGCTATTATTGGAGCATAGAAAAAGTTTCGCAAAGATTGCATGCCATTATATCCTGTGAATTTAATAATATTTGGCAGTTGATAAAAAAGGCACTAAACCGACATGCGAGAAGTGCCTTTTATTCATACCTTGAGTCGATCTCATAAAGCGTTACGTTTCGTCATTTTCTTTCGAATTGCTGGAGTCTAAAGAATTGGTTTAGTAAATAATAATAAGTTAAATATTTAACGTATCCTTTACAAAAGGGATCGTTATTTTTCGCTGTGCTGCAAGAGAGGCATCATCCAATCTGTTGAGTAAATTATGCAGATCATGCATATTTCTAGAGCATCTGTTTAGCAGGAATTGTCCAACACTTTCTGGTAGGTCAAACCCTCGCTTTAAAGCATGAAGTTTTAGAGTGCTAATTTTATCTTCGTCATTTAATTCCATTAACTGAATCACTAATCCCCAACTTAATCTAGAGCGCAAGTCTGCCAGTTGGATGGGAATTGTAGTTGGTGATTGATTTCCAGAAATGATTAAAACACCTTTTTCCATATCTTTGATTTTATTATATAAATGAAATAAAGCTTCTTCCCAGGCAGGGTCTTTGGCGATTACATCAATATCGTCAATACAGATTAGATCTTGCTCTTCCAGTCCTTCTATAGTTTGTGGCCCCCATTCTTTGAGGAGCGTCAAAGGGAGATAGATAGAGGAATGAGCATGGGCTGCTTGGCAACATGCTTGCAATAAATGAGTTTTACCGCTACCGGTATTGCCCCAGAGATAAAGCAAGCGATCTTCTTTATTCGTAAGCATGTTATGTAATTGCTGTTGCAGCAATTTATTACTTCCCCAATTAAAATCAGCCAGGGTTGCTTCATCATTTAATTGTATAGCTAATGCTAACTGCTTGTTCATTATGATGATTCTTTTTTGGGCCATGCTTTTCTGCCCCAGGTCCAAATATAATCAACATAAGTTATTGCTGTAGTCAGTGTCGTCAAAATGATCAGAACATTAAGCAGATAGGGTGGAAATTCAAAATAAGCCAATTCAAATAAACAAAAAGTGACTAGAGTCAGCTGTAATGCTGTATTAATTTTACTAAGCGATGTGGGTTGAAAGTCCAACTTACGACGAATAAATTGATACCAGGCAATTACTCCTAAGGAAATTGTCAAATCCCTGAGGAATACTAGAGCTACTAACCACCAAGGTAATACACCGATTAAGGCTAAAGAGATAAAGCTGGAAGCGATTAATAATTTATCAGCCAGCGGATCAACAAAAGAGCCAAAAAAACTTTGCCAGTTAAAACTCCGGGCTAAAAAACCATCTAACCCATCACTCAACCCAGCTAAAATAAATAAATAAAAAGCAATAACATACTCATGACGATACAAATAAAATAAAAACGGTACGATTAATAGCAGCCGCAATAAAGTCAGAGCATTTGGAATGTATTTTAATATCATAGGCCATACGATAATTTAATTACCCCTTGTTTGCCCAGTACCTTTTCAATATTAATTTTAGGGATTGGCTTCATGAAGGGGATATACGTTTGCGAAACAATATAGTCTAGTGTATACAATACTCGCAGTTCTGTCACTTATGTTTGTCTTGATTTTTACGATACATAACTACGGTGTTGCCAATCATTTGTACGAGTTCAGCATGAAGGTGCTCACATAACTCAGCAGCCATAATAAGTCGGTCTTCTTTTTCTGCCCCATTAATTTTTACTTTTATTAATTCATGTGCAAGCAAGGCGATGTCTGTTTCCGCAATAACTGCTTCAGTTAACCCTTTAGCTCCAAGAAGCACAACGGGTTTCAAATGATGCGCCTGGGCTTTAAGAGATTTTTTGAGTGAAGTATCCACGTAATGTTCCTTAGTATAAACAGACCCTAATGCACTGATTTTGGAGACTGAATGATAAAATGGTAAATTATTGCACGTTTTGCTGGGAAAAGGTAGTAAAATTCAGTATCATAGATCAAATTGATACTCAGTATAAATTTATGAAACGTACTAAAAGCAGCAAGCGATGGTTGCAAGAGCACTTTGATGATGTCTATGTAAAAAAAGCACAATTAGAGGGCTATCGCAGTCGTGCGGTATACAAATTAAAAGAAGTAGATGAGAAAGAGTCATTGCTCAAGCCCGGGATGACTGTGGTTGATCTCGGTGCGGCTCCAGGAGGATGGACTCAATATGTATCTGAACGGTTACAAGGTCGCGGACGCATAGTCGCATTGGATATTTTGCCTATGGATGCCTTACCCGATGTGGATTTTGTTCTTGGTGATTTCCGGGAAGATGAAGTGTTGCAAAAGCTTATAGACTTAATCCCAGAACAAAGCGTCGACTTGATATTATCAGATATGGCCCCAAATATGAGTGGAACCACGGCAATTGATATTCCGCGAGCAATGTATTTGGTGGAGCTTGCCTTTGATTTTGCGGAGAAAATGCTAAAGCCTGGTGGCTCTATGCTTATTAAAATTTTTCATGGGGCTGGCTTTGATGAGTTAGTAAAGCAGGCGAGATTTTCTTTTGAGAAAGTCGTGATTCGAAAGCCTTCGGCTTCCCGAGCTCGCTCAAAAGAAACCTATTTGCTGGCAAAGGGATACAATTTATAGTAACTTTATGATTTAAGAATTTTGATCATAAAATAATAGCTGCACGTCACTAACGAGGTTAATACTTTGAACGACATGGTTAAGAATTTGTTTTTATGGCTGATTATAGCGATCGTGCTTGTTTCAGTTTTCAGTAATTTCGGCCCTCGGAACTCGGTTGCTGAGAAACTTTCTTACAGCCAATTTTTGAAAGAAGTCGATCAAGGTATGGTTAATTCAGTGACCATCGAGGATGATAAGATCATCAAAGGGATGACTAAAAATAATAAGCGCTTTATTACTTATATGCCCATGCAAGATAATGCTTTGTTAGGTGAGTTACTGAAAAGCAAGGTCGAAGTAAGCGGTCAAGAAAAACAACAGGAAAGTTTCCTCCTCCATTTATTTATTAATTGGTTCCCGATGCTGCTTTTAATTGGGGTTTGGGTATTTTTTATGCGCCAAATGCAAGGCGGGGGTGGTCGAGGTGCTATGTCGTTTGGTCGTTCACGAGCACGTTTGCTTGGTGAAGACCAGGTTAAGGTAACTTTTGCGGATGTTGCAGGTGTCGATGAAGCGAAAGAGGAAGTTAAGGAATTAGTTGACTTTTTACGCGATCCTACCAAATTCCAAAATTTGGGCGGACGCATTCCTCGTGGTGTATTGTTAGTTGGTTCTCCCGGAACAGGTAAAACCCTTTTAGCGCGAGCTGTTGCTGGTGAGGCTAAAGTTCCCTTCTTTACAATTTCCGGTTCAGATTTTGTTGAAATGTTTGTTGGTGTGGGTGCATCTCGTGTCCGTGATATGTTTGAACAAGCAAAAAAACATGCTCCTTGCATTATTTTCATTGATGAAATTGATGCGGTAGGTCGTCATCGTGGCGCTGGTCTTGGTGGAGGTCATGATGAGCGTGAGCAAACCTTAAATCAATTACTGGTCGAAATGGACGGTTTTGAAGGAAGTGAGGGAGTTATTGTTGTTGCAGCCACAAACCGCCCAGATGTTCTGGATCCTGCATTATTACGTCCGGGTCGTTTCGATCGCCAGGTTGTAGTCCCGTTACCGGATATCCGTGGTCGCGAACAAATATTAAGGGTGCATTTGCAAAAGGTTCCAGTAGAGAGCAATGTGGACATTATGGCGATTGCTCGAGGCACTCCAGGGTTTTCTGGGGCAGATCTCGCAAATCTGGTGAATGAAGCAGCTTTATTTGCTGCCCGCGCAAATAAACGCAAAGTCAATATGATAGAACTAGATAAAGCAAAAGATAAAATTATGATGGGCGCTGAACGACGCTCCATGGTGATGGATGACAATGAGAAAAAACTGACTGCATATCATGAAGCAGGTCACGCAATCGTTGGCTTATCTGTACCAGAACACGATCCAGTTTATAAAGTTTCTATTATTCCAAGGGGCCGTGCTCTTGGTGTGACAATGTTTCTACCTGAACAAGATAGGTACAGTCATAGTAAACGTCGTTTGGAAAGTCAATTATCCAGCCTGTTTGGGGGCCGCATTGCAGAAGAGCTTATTTTTGGTCCGGAAAGCGTCACCACCGGGGCATCAAATGACATTATGCGTTCTACTGAAATAGCACGTAAAATGGTCACCACTTGGGGACTGTCAACTTTAGGCCCACTTACTTTTGGCGAAGAAGAAGAAGAAGTGTTCTTGGGTCGCTCAATGAATAAACATAAAGAAATGTCAGATAGAACCGCACAACAAATTGATGAAGAGGTGCGTGCAATTATTGACAGAAACTACCAGCGAGCTAAAGAAATTCTTGTTTCCAATATGGATAAGTTGCATTTAATGGCTGAAAGTTTAATTAAATACGAAACTATAGATTTCAATCAAATACAAGAGATTATGTCTGGGAAGGAACCTTCTCCACCCGAGGACTGGGGGTCATCAAAACCTCTGGATGGAGCTGAGGTGACAAATAACCCGCCAGAAAAACCTACAGAACATGAAGTGAGTGTAAATCCTGCTGAAGAGCACTGAGATTATTAGTGAGAGAAGCAGGTGAATTCACAGCAATTTTTAGGTTGGCTTGCACGTCAACGCCAACCTTTATTAGATAATCTACCCGAAAAACCATTAATTATGGGCATCTTGAATGTTACTCCGGATTCTTTTTCCGATGGGGGTAAATTTTTATCTTCGGAGAGGGCTTGTGAACATGCATTCCAGATTATACGCCAAGGAGCTGATTTAATTGATATTGGGGGACAATCTACCAGACCAGGTGCACAGCATGTTCCACTCGAGGTAGAATTGAATCGAGTTATTCCTGTCATCGAACAAATTCGTACTAGTTCAGATATTTGCATCTCGATTGATACAAATAAACCAGCAGTAATGGAAGCTGCTGTAAGTGCTGGTGCCAACGTAATTAATGATATTTATGCTTTACGCACTGAGGGCGCTCTCGAAATGGCTGCGAAACTAGCAGTTCCTGTTTGTCTGATGCACATGCAAGGAGCACCACATAATATGCAACAAAATCCATATTACCCAGATGGTGTGCTAACTGAAGTGACGCGTTTTTTTACAGAACGTATTACAATGTGTGAGCGTGTCGGCATTAAAAGAAACAATATAATTTTAGATCCAGGCTTTGGATTTGGAAAACGAGTACGAGATAATTTGCTCTTAGTTAAAAATCTTGATAGTTTTGCACCATTTAAAAGGCCTCTGCTTTTAGGGGTATCGCGCAAAAGTACTATTGGAGCGGTGCTTGCCAAAGAAGTGGATCAGCGGTTAATAGGTAGTATAGCGGTCGCAGTTTATGCTGCACTGAAAGGTGCTGGAATCATTAGAACGCATGATGTCGATGAAACTAATCAAGCGTTACATATGATTACCATGTTAGAGAAGGCCAATATATCAGCTCATGAGAGCTAAAAATTCTTGATAAGAGGTGGTTAAGGATGAGTCAACGTAAATATTTTGGTACGGATGGTATACGCGGACACGTGGGTTTATCAAATATTAACCCAGAGTTTGTATTAAAACTGGGTTGGGCGGTTGGTCGTGTGCTCGCTAATGGCCAACGTAAAAAAGTAGTGATTGGAAAAGATACCAGAGTATCAGGCTATATGTTGGAATCTGCTCTTGAAGCAGGACTATCCGCTGCCGGTGTTGACGTTGCTTTGCTTGGACCTATGCCCACTCCTGCTATAGCTTATCTAACCCAAACACTAAGAGCAAATGCAGGTATAGTCATCAGTGCATCACACAATCTCTTTGAAGATAACGGGATCAAGTTTTTTTCCTCTGAAGGAGGTAAATTACCTGATAGCGTCGAGCTAGAAATTGAGGCCGAACTGGAAAAGAAAATGCAAACAGTGCCTTCTCAGAATTTAGGGAAAGCAACACGAATTAATGATGCAAGTGGACGATATATAGAGTTTTGTAAATCCACTATTCCGTCATTAACGCGGTTATCCGGATTAAAAATTGTAGTTGATTGTGCAAATGGTGCGACCTACCATATTGCCCCAAATGTATTTTCTGAGCTTGGAGCTCAAGTAATTTCTATAGGTAATCGCCCTGATGGGTTTAATATTAACGAAGATTGTGGTTCAACATCTCCTGAACTACTAAGACAAAAAGTCGTGAGTACAGGCGCAGATATTGGTATTGGCCTGGATGGTGATGGCGATCGTGTCATACTCATTGATTCAGATGGTCGTTTAATTGATGGGGATCAAATACTTTACATTATTGCCAAAGATAGGCATCAGCGAGGTGTACTCAACGGTGGTGTAGTTGGTACCCAGATGAGCAATTATGGCTTAGAAACCGCTATTAAGAGTTTAGGTATTCCCTTTGTCCGAACACGTGTAGGTGATCGATATGTTTTAGAGGCTTTACGGGAAAAAGACTGGAAAATAGGTGGCGAAACTTCGGGGCATATCGTCTGCCTGGATAAAACTACAACAGGTGATGGGATAGTTGCTGCATTACAAGTATTATCAATTATGGTGAAGCAGGGTAAAACGCTACAGCAATTAATTCAGGGCATCAATCTATTACCACAAAGTTTAGTGAATTTAAAAACCAATTACGCTACCTTACTTGCAGAACACTCACAAGTAATCGAGGTAGTAAGGGCTTTAGAGTCAAGTCTAAATGGAGAGGGAAGAGTATTGCTCAGACCCTCAGGAACTGAACCATTATTGCGTGTTATGGTAGAAGGTATGGATGAGTCTATAGTGAGACAACACGCGCAAAAGCTATGTGATGATATAAGTCAAATTGAAAGAACTTTAGACATTCAGTGATAAATCAGACTTATGTATTGAAGCTTTTGATAAAAAAAATTGCGATAGGACTACACATCAGCAATTAGTTTGGGTATAGTCCGCAGTTGAAAATGAAGAGGCATTCTGATGAGACACAAGATAGTTGCTGGCAACTGGAAAATGAACGGGCAGCTGCAGCAGGTGATTCAATTAAGTAAGGAACTTAAAGAATTACTTAAATCTATGAACAATGTGCAAGTGATCGTAATGCCTCCTGCGATTTATATTTCGCAAGCTAGAGATATTCTTGCTGACTGTACAATTGATATAGGTGCCCAGAATGTGTATCCCAAGGATTTTGGTGCTTACACTGGCGAGATATCAGCACCTATGTTAAAGGATTTTAACTGCCGCTATGTTTTGGTAGGGCACTCTGAGAGAAGACATTTTTTTCACGAGGATGAAAATTTTGTGGCACAAAAATTCCACCATGTAAAAGAACATGGTATGATACCGATTCTTTGTGTCGGTGAAACGTTAGCTGAACGTGAAAAGGGACAGACAGAACAAGCAATTGCCAAGCAACTGCTTGCAGTAAGTAAACACGATAAAAATTGTTTTCGTGATTGTGTTATAGCTTACGAACCCGTTTGGGCAATAGGTACAGGAAAAACTGCATCACCAGAACAGGCACAGGAAGTACATCAGTTCATTAGAAATCTGGTTGCAGAAATAAATCATAGCGATGCTGAGTGTTTATCACTTCTTTACGGAGGAAGTGTGAACGAAAATAATGCCAGGGAGTTATTTGCCATGCCCGATGTAGATGGTGGCTTGGTTGGCGGTGCATCGTTGAACGCGAAACAGTTTGTGGAAATTGTGAAATGTATCAATTGATATTAATGATTCATGTAATTGTTGCTGTAGTCTTAATAGGCCTGGTTCTTATCCAGCATGGTAAAGGTGCTGATATTGGTGCGGCTTTTGGATCTGGAGCTTCGAATACCTTATTTGGAAGCCAGGGTACAGGTGGATTTTTATTTAAACTAACTGGTGGTTTGGCGCTGACGTTTTTTGTCACCAGTTTATTGTTATCCTATTTGGTGTCTGTGCAATATCAAAAAGCGGATCAGCAAATAATTCCTCAACAAACAAGTGTACCTGCGAATTCAGTACCAGTACCAGTAGATAACGGTAAGAAAAAATAAATAAAATATTCTTTTTCTACACATAAATGTAGAGAAGATTAGGAATGAATTAATAATTATTAATAAAGAATTGCCGAAGTGGTGGAATTGGTAGACACGCCGTCTTGAGGGGGCGGTGGCGAAAGCCGTGCCGGTTCGAGTCCGGCCTTCGGCACCATTTTAATCCGTACAAGGTGAAAAAATGCTATCTCAATATTTACCTGTTCTTATTTTCATAATTATCGGATTGGCATTGGGCTTAGCAATGTTAGGGGCAGGTTCTCTTCTTTCAAAGCACAATCCCGATAGTGCCAAGAACGCTCCCTACGAATGTGGGTTTGGTGCATTTGAGAGTTCCCATATTCCATTTGATGTTCGCTTTTATCTAGTTGCAATATTATTTATTATTTTTGATTTAGAAACTGCATTTTTCTTTCCGTGGGCTTTAGCTTTACGCAAAATTGGTTGGTTTGGTTTTGCTGGAATGATGTTATTTTTAGGATTGTTAGTGATTGGCTTTATTTATGAATGGAAACGAGGCGCATTAGATTGGGAATAATCTAAGAATGCGAAATAGAACTTGTTTGCAATTCTACTGTCCTTACTGCAAGGCCGCGATTTCCTGTGCCCTGATATGCACCTACTTTTAAGTATGTTGCAGCGGTGCTCGAAATCAACGCCTCAGGACTTAATCAAGCTAATTGTAAACGGGTTTAATTCACTTCTGATCGTAACTTCATAAAGAAGAAATCAATCAGAAGTGGTTTTTTTTTATTAATAATTTTACTGCTTAGAGGCTAGCTATGGCGGTTGCAGAATTGCAAAAAAGTGGCTTTGTAACGACTTCAGTCGAAAAACTTCTCGGATGGGCACGTAGTGGTTCTATGTGGCCTATGACTTTTGGATTGGCATGTTGTGCAGTAGAAATGATGCATGTAGGTGCAGCACGCTATGACCTGGATCGGTTTGGAATTATATTTCGTCCCAGTCCACGGCAATCGGATGTAATGATAGTTGCTGGTACTTTATGCAATAAAATGGCTCCTGCCTTGCGTAAAGTTTACGATCAAATGCCTGAGCCACGATGGGTAATTTCCATGGGCTCTTGTGCGAATGGAGGTGGCTATTACCATTACTCCTATTCTGTAGTTCGAGGGTGTGATCGTATTGTGCCAGTTGATGTATACGTGCCAGGCTGTCCTCCAACTGCTGAAGCATTACTGTATGGCATTATTCAATTGCAGAACAAAATCAGGCATAAAAAAATCTTAGAAGCTTAAGCTCATCAAAGGTGCAAAATAGATGACAAAAAATGATTATTTGGTTGAACAACTCAAAACAGAACTGGCGACTCAAATTAATGATATTACTGTCGCTTATGATGAGGTAACCATTGAGTGTGATGCATCAAATTTAAAAGCAATAATGTTGGAGCTACGTGATCTAGAAGCGTTTTGTTTTGATCAGCTTATTGATTTGTGTGCCGTGGATTATTTGCTTTATGGTGAATATGATTGGGAAACTGATTCCGCGACTGAAAGCGGGTTTTCTCGGGGAGTAGAGCGTCAAGAATTTAAGGTTTATGCTCTCAATAAACCACGTTTTGCTGTAGTATATCATTTACTTTCAACAAAACTAAACCATCGATTACGTGTTAAGGTATTCGTTGATGAGTCTCATTTAATAGTTCCGTCAGTACATCATTTATGGAAAGGCGCAAATTGGTTTGAGCGCGAAGCCTATGATTTATATGGTATTTTATTTGAAGGACACCCTGATTTAAGACGTATTTTGACAGATTATGGCTTTATTGGACATCCATTTCGTAAAGATTTCCCACTCAGTGGTCATGTTGAAATGCGCTATGACGCAAAATTTGAAAAGGTCATATACGCTCCAGTAGATATTGAACCCAGAGTTTTAGTGCCCAAGGTTATTCGTAATGATAACCGTTATATTGGTGATGAAAGGGGCGAATAATGATTGAATTAAAGAATTACACCTTAAACTTTGGTCCACAACATCCTGCCGCGCATGGTGTTCTACGCTTAGTTCTCGAGCTTGAAGGTGAAACCATAGTTCGTGCAGACCCTCATATAGGATTATTGCATCGTGCTACAGAAAAACTAGCAGAAACAAAACCGTACATCCAATCGATCGGCTACATGGATAGACTCGATTACGTGTCCATGATGTGTAATGAGCATGCTTATGTGCGTGCAATCGAAAAACTTTTAGGTATAGAAGCTCCGATTCGCGCTCAATACATCCGTACAATGTTTGATGAAATAACTCGTATTTTGAATCATCTGTTATGGCTGGGTGCTATCGCACTGGATATTGGTGCGATGACTGTGTTTTTATATTGTTTCAGAGAGCGCGAAGATTTATTTGATTGCTATGAAGCTGTTTCAGGGGCACGAATGCATGCTACCTATTATAGACCTGGTGGTGTTGCACGAGATCTTCCTGATACTATGCCTAAATACAAAGCATCAAGATGGCATAACGAGCGTGAAGTTGACAAGCTTAATGAAGATAGAAGCGGTAGTTTGCTTGATTTTCTGTGGGCATTCACTGAACGATTCCCTCGCTGTGTTGATGAATATGAAACTTTATTAACCGAGAACAGAATTTGGAAACAACGTACCGTAGACATCGGTGTTGTTTCACCAGAAGAAGCTTTGCAATGGGGATTTACAGGGCCAATGCTTCGTGGTTCAGGTGTTGCTTGGGACTTACGTAAAAAGCAAAGTTATGCGGTATATGACCGCGTGGATTTTGATATCCCAGTAGGTAAAACGGGTGATTGTTATGATCGCTACTTGGTACGTGTTGAAGAGTTAAGACAATCAAATCGTATTATCAGACAATGCATCGAGTGGCTCAGAGCGAATCCCGGCCCTGTCCGTCTTGATGACCATAAGGTGACACCGCCGCGTCGTGTGGAAATGAAAGAAGATATGGAGTCATTAATTCATCACTTTAAATTGTTCACCGAAGGTTTTTGTGTGCCATGCGGGGAAGTTTATAGCGCGGTTGAGGCACCAAAGGGTGAGTTTGGTATTTATATGGTTTCAGATGGTGCTAATAAACCCTATAGACTGAAAATTCGCGCTCCTGGGTTTGCCCATCTGTCCAGCTACGATGCAATGACTCGCGGACACATGATCGCTGATGGAGTCGCTATTTTAGCGAGTCAGGATATAGTATTTGGTGAAATTGATCGTTAATTTGTGACATGTCAGTTCTTACGATTATTAAAATGACATTCCAGAAAATTGCAATTTAAATTAATAAAGGTTTAGAAATGTCTGATAATTCAGCAAAAATATTACATCAATTGGTGTCCGCTTCACGAATAAAGGACATTGATCATTGGATAGCGAAATATCCAAAAGATCAAAAGCAATCGGCTGTAATGAGTACTCTGCGTATTGTTCAAGAAGAGCACGGTCATTTAACGACAGAATTAATGGATGCTGTAGCTGAGTATCTCGAGATGCCTTCTATTGCCGTATATGAAGTTGCTAGTTTTTATACTATGTACGAACACAAGCAGGTTGGGAGACATTCGATAAACGTATGTACCAATATCTCGTGCATGTTACGTGACTCGGCTGCAATTGTTAATTATTTAGAAAAAAAATTAAGCATAAAATTAGGTGAAACGACAGATGATGGACGTTTTACTTTAAGATCTGTTGAGTGTTTAGGTGCCTGTGTTAACGCACCAATGATGCAGGTGGACAAGGATTATCATGAAAATCTGACTCCTGAATCTATAGATAAAGTGTTGGAAGAATACCAATAAAAGCTAGAGGTGGTTACCGTGGTTGAATTAAATCAAGTTTGTTATCGAACATTTCATCTACCAGAGCCTTGGACGCTATCTGCTTACGAAAGTGTTGGTGGGTATAGTGCATGGAGAAAAATACTAAAAGAGCAAACTTCTCCACAGGCAATTATTGATGAATTAAAAACATCTGCCTTGCGAGGTAGAGGAGGAGCAGGATTTCCAACCGGATTAAAATGGAGTTTTATGAATCGTAACAGTCCGGTACAGAAGTATGTGGTATGTAATTCCGACGAAGGCGAACCGGGTACATGTAAGGACCGTGAAATTCTTACATCAAATCCTCATCAGCTTATTGAAGGAATGGCGATTGCCGGATATACCATGGGCTCCACTGTAGGATATAACTACATTCGCGGTGAATTTTGGTTGCCTTATGAACGTACAGAAGCTGCGCTGCAAGAAGCTTATGCAGCAGGTTTGCTTGGTAAGAATATTTTAGGCTCCGGTATTGATTTTGATTTGTATAATCACTTGGGTGCTGGCGCTTATATATGCGGTGAAGAGACTGCATTGCTTAACTCCCTAGAAGGGAAAAAAGGTCAACCGAGATTTAAACCCCCATTTCCTGCTAACTATGGTTTATACGGCAAACCTACAACTATAAATAATACCGAAACCTTTGCTTCTGTTCCGGTTATTATGGAAAAAGGCGGCGAGTGGTTTTTAAAAATTGGCAAGCCCAATAATGGTGGAGCTAAATGCTTTAGCGTGAGCGGGCATGTTAATAAACCTGGAAATTATGAAATTCCCTTAGGAACGCCATTCAAAACACTTCTTGAACTTGCTGGTGGAGTGATCAAGGGGCGAAAAATTAAAGCAGTGATCCCTGGCGGTTCGTCCATGCGTGTACTACCTGGTGACATAATGATGGAACTTGATATGGACTATGACAGCATACAAAAAGCAGGTTCAGGATTAGGTTCTGGTGCGGTCATTATTATGGATGAAACAACCTGTATGGTTGATGCATTATACCGCATTTCTGAGTTTTATATGGATGAGTCTTGCGGTCAATGCACTCCATGTCGTGAGGGTACAGGCTGGTTAGTCCGATTATTGCACCGTATTAAAGAAGGCCATGGTGAGCCTGGGGATGTAGAAAAACTAGTCAATGTTGCGAATAATATCGAAGGACGCACTATTTGTGCACTAGGCGAGGCAGCAGCTTGGCCTGTACAAAGTTTTGTAAAGCATTTCCGCGATGAATTTGAATATTTCGTTAAGCATAAACGCTCGATCGTCGCAGCATAATTAAAAAGGTTTAACCATGACTACAACTATTGAAATCGACGGTAATACATTTGAAGCAGAAAACGGTAAAATGATCATCGAAGTTGCCGATGAGGCAGGTATTCATATTCCACGTTTTTGCTATCACAAAAAATTATCTGTAGCTGCAAATTGTCGCATGTGTTTAGTTGAGGTAGAAAATGGCCGCAAGCCAGTTCCTGCATGCGCAACTCCAATTACCGATGGAATGAAGGTATATACCAAATCGAAAGAAGCATTACATTCTCAAAAAGTAGTCATGGAGTTTCTTCTTATAAACCATCCCCTGGACTGTCCCATTTGCGATCAGGGTGGAGAGTGTGAATTGCAGGATATTTCAATGGGATATGGAGCTGATGAATCAGAATATAAAGAAACCAAAAGATCAGTAGATGATGATAACTTAGGAACGTTGATTTCAACTGAAATGACTCGCTGTATCCATTGTACGCGCTGTGTTCGCTTTGGTGAGGAAATCGCTGGATTAAGAGAGTTAGGTGCAACAGGCCGTGGTGAACACATGCAAATTGGAACCTATGTTCAGCACAGTATGAAATCAGAAGTTTCTGGTAATATTATCGATTTATGTCCTGTTGGTGCGTTAACTTCAAAACCATTTCGTTTTACTGCGAGAGCTTGGGAGCTTGCCCAGCATGATGGTGTAGCACCGCATGATTGTCTCGGTTCAAACATTTATCTGCACACGCGTCGAAATCAGTTAATGCGTATTGTTCCTAAGGAAAATGAGGCAATAAATGAAACTTGGCTTGCTGACAGAGACCGATTTAGTTATTTGGGATTAAATAGTCCACTAAGAGCCAGTAAACCTCAGATTAAGCGTAATGGACAATGGGAAATTGTCGATTGGGAAACGGCTCTAAAATTTACCGCAGAAGGACTGGCTCGTGTCATAAAACAAAATGGCACTGAGCAAGTGGCGGCTTTTTGTTCGAGCTCCTCTACATTGGAGGAAATGTATTTGCTGCAAAAATTAATGCGTGACATTGGTGTTCATAATCTTGATCACCGATTGCAGCAAGTAGATTTTAAAGATCAGGACCGTCAGGCGACCACACCAAAAAGCTCATTGCCATATGCAGAGGTTGAATTAAAAAATACAATAGTGCTTCTTGGCTGCAACATTGATCGAGAAGTTCCTCTAGCTGGTGTAAGAGTACGTAAGGCTGCTCGTAATGGAGCTCAAATTTATGCCATAAATCCAGTAGATTTTGAATATCGTTTTGAACTTAGTGATCGATTCATTATTTCACCCTTGGAAATGCCAATGCAGCTTGCTAAGCTGGCTTTAGCTCTTGCTGGCGATATAAAAAATCTACCTACAGAAGTGCAAAAACTATTGATAGGTCTTGAGCCAGATAAAGCAACTCAACGTGTTGCCAAAGCATTGAAAGACGAGCAGGCCTGCTTAATCACTGGTGCCCTTTGTGAAAATCATCCTGAGGCGGCTTTATTGCGCACATTAGTTTTCCATATCGAGAAATTAAGTGGGGCTAAAGTTTTAAGGCTTACCCATGGTGCAAACACAGCAGGTGCTTGGATGGCGGGAATGGTCCCTCATCGAACCACTGCCGGCAAAGCAGACTCGACTCCAGGTATGGATGTACAAACAGCACTGAACGCAAAACTTAAAGCATATTTTCTAATGGGAGTGGAGCCAGGTTTTGATTTTGCAAATCCTTATGGCGCAAGACAATCCATGTTGGGTGCGGAATTCGTTGTATTAATGTCAGCTTATAATCATGAGTCAATGCACGATTATGCCGATGTCATTTTACCCATGGCGCCATATGCTGAAACCTCTGGCACATACATTAATATTGATAATACCTGGCAAACAGTAAAAGGGGCTTTGACTCCTCATGGTGAATCTCGGCCTGCATGGAAAATATTGAGAGTACTTGGTAACTTATTGCATTGTGATGGCTTTGAATATCTGTCAACCGAAGATATCTTGTCAGAAATTAAAAATAGTGTTGCAATCACAATGGAGCAAGAATATAAACCCTATTATCCTGAGAGCTTGCCTCTAATTGATCAATCATTGATTCGAGTAGGTGAGTGGCCACTCTATCGTAGCGACGCAATTGTTAGAAACGCTATAGAGCTGCAATTATGCGCCGCTGCTGAATCAGCATGCATACGTATCAATCCGACGACTGCAGATAGATTGAAATTAGACGATGTTGCTACTGTATCTCAGGGAGATATTGAGATAACATTGCCGCTTAAACGTGATGAACGCATTGCGGCAGATGTTGTATGGGTAGCAAACGCGATGCCTGAAACAGTTGATTTGGGTCATTCATTTGCTGCAATAACTATTAAGCGCTAGGCAGGTAAGAAAATGCTGCAAGATATTGGCATATTAATTTGGATCATCATTAAAATATTAGTAATCGTAGTGCCATTGCTACTATGTGTTGCTTATTTAATCTATGCAGAGCGTAAGGTTATTGGCTACATACAAGCACGCATAGGACCAAATCGTGTGGGTGTACGCGGATTGCTCCAGCCAATTGCGGATTTAATAAAGCTAATTACTAAAGAAATTATTATACCTACACGTTCTAATAAATATCTTTTTATAGCTGCACCGTTGTTTGCATTGGTTCCTGCTTTGGCAGGTTGGGCCGTTATTCCCTTTCAGGAAGGCATAGTCCTAGCAAATATTAATGCGGGTGTACTTTATATTTTTGCAATGAGCTCACTTGGAGTCTATGGCGTTTTAATCGCTGGATGGGCGTCTAACTCCAAGTATGCTATGTTTGGCGCTTTAAGAAGTACTGCACAAACTGTGTCTTATGAGATTGCTATGGGCTTTGCTTTAGTAGGTGTGCTGTTGGCTGCAGGCAGCATGAATCTCACGGATATTGTTAATTCACAAAAAGGCGGCATTTTACATTGGTGGTTTATTCCCTTGCTTCCATTGTTTTTCGTGTTCTGGATTGCTGGAATCGCCGAAACAAATAGGGCGCCTTTCGATTTGGCTGAAGGTGAGTCTGAAATTGTTGCGGGATTCCATGTGGAATATTCTGGAATAGGGTTCGCACTGTTCTTTTTATCCGAGTATGCGAGCATGATCCTCATCTCGGTACTCCTCAGTATCCTGTTTTTAGGTGGTTGGATGTCACCATTTGAAGGGATTCCATTTTTAGAGAACATATTTTTTGTTGTACCCGGATTTGTTTGGTTAATCGTAAAAGTTTGCTTTTTCCTATATGTGTATTTATGGATAAGAGCTACTTTTCCTCGTTATCGTTATGACCAGCTTATGCGTTTAGGTTGGAAGGTACTCATTCCGGTCACCATTGTTTGGATTATTGTAACTGCGTTAATGGTTGTTACACATGTTAAACCTTGGTTTTAATGATTAATAGAGAAGCCGATGAAAAAAGCATATCAATATATTAAATACTACATACGCAGTTTTCTTTTAATAGAATTATTGCAGGGCTTAAAGCTAACTGGTAAATATTTTTTTAAGAAAAAAATAACAGTACAGTTTCCAGAGGAGCAAACCCCAATTTCTCCCCGTTTTAGAGGAGCACTTGCTTTACGCCGTTATCCAAATGGCGAAGAGCGTTGCATTGCGTGCAAATTATGTGAAGCAGTTTGTCCAGCGCTGGCAATAACCATAGAATCAGAACAACGTGAGGACGGCTCGCGTCGTACAACGAGATATGATATTGATGTGTTTAAATGCATTAATTGTGGTTTATGTGAAGAATCTTGCCCTGTAGATTCAATAGTTGTTACGCCAATACATCATTACCATGTCAGTGAACGTGGTCAAAATATTATGACTAAAGAGAAGCTCCTTGCTATTGGTGATTTGATGGAGCCGAAACTTGCAGCAGATAGAGCTGCAGACGAAAAATACCGATAACGGGGTAAAGTATGCATGAATTACTAATTCAGATTATTTTTTATGTTTTTGCAGCTATAGCAGTAGGTGCTGCGTTTATGGTAATTATTCAAGACAATCCTGTTCGCAGCGTTTTATTTCTTGTAGTTACTTTTTTTGCAAGCGCCATATTATGGATGCTAGCCCAAGCAGAGTTTCTCGCACTAATTTTAGTATTGGTGTATGTGGGAGCCGTGATGACACTGTTCCTGTTTGTTGTGATGATGCTTAATATTGATGTTGAAATCATTAAGAGTCATTACAGAAGATATTTACCTTTTGGTTTAATTCTTGTTGCTTTATTAACAGGGCTCTTAATGGTATCCATTCCTGAAGGTACATTTAAGGCAAATGTTGAAACGAAAAGCAACGAGGTAATGAGTACGCAATTCCTTAATAGCAGTACTAGCCAAAACAATTCTGAAGTACAGCCCATATCAAATACTGAAGCGTTGGGCCTGGTTCTGTATACAGACTATTTGCTCGCTTTTGAAATTGCGGCTGCACTGTTATTAATTGCAATTATTTCTGCAATTACCTTGGTACATAGAGGTCCCAGAAAATCGAAAAGGCAGGACGTAAAACAACAAATTTTGACACGTAGAAATGAGCGGGTTGAATTAATTAGTATGAAAGCAGAAAAATAAGGTTGGGGAATTCCATATGATACCTGTTAATGATTATTTGATTCTGGGAGCGATTTTATTCGGCTTTGGTCTTATTGGTATAATGATGAATCGTAGAAACATCATTTTGTTGCTAGTATGTATCGAATTAATGTTGCTTGCTGTAAATACGAATTTCGTAGCTTTTTCCCATTATTATAACGAAATTGGTGGTCAAGTTTTTGTCTTTTTTATTTTAACAGTTGCTGCTGCAGAAGCGGCAATAGGATTAGCCATAGTGATGCTGCTATTTAGAAATAGAGGCAACATTGACGTTGATAAGATGAATCATTTAAAAGGTTAACATTGTGAGTATCCAACAACTTTGTCTAATAGTCGTTTTAGCTCCCTTAGCAGGTTCCATAATTGCCGGTTTTTTTCGTAATCAAATCGGTAAATCTGGAGCTCATACAGCTACTATTTTGGGAGTTACAATTTCTTTTGTAGTGTCACTGTATATTGCTTGGCAATTATTTTCAGGAGCTATTTCAACTGAAAACTCAGTGGTTTACCATTGGGCAGATGGTGGATTAATTCTTCCGTTTGAATTCAATATAGGTTTTTTGATTGACCCTCTTAGCGTCGTTATGCTTGTTACTGTAAATTTCGTTTCTTTGCTGGTGCATATTTACAGTATTGGATATATGGCAGAGGACGATGGTTACCAGCGCTTTTTTAGTTATATTTCCTTATTTACCTTCATGATGTTGATGTTAGTGAGTGCCAACAATTTTCTGCAATTATTCTTTGGTTGGGAAGGTGTAGGGTTAGTTTCTTACCTGCTTATCGGATTCTGGTACCAAAAAGAATCAGCGATTGAAGGAAGTCTTAAAGCATTCATCGTGAACCGCGTGGGGGATTTTGGTTTTCTATTAGGTATTGCTTTGATTTTTGCTTATACAGGAAGTATCGATTATGAAACTGTTTTCAAAAGCGTAAGCTATCTTACAAGTCAAAATATAGAATTATTTCAAGGCCACCCTTGGTCTTTAGTTACTGTGATTTGTCTCGCCTTATACGTTGGGGCTATGGGTAAATCTGCACAAGTTCCATTGCATGTATGGTTACCTGAGTCGATGGAAGGCCCAACACCTATTTCCGCACTGATACATGCTGCAACCATGGTTACAGCTGGGGTATTCATGATTGCACGTATTTCGCCTCTAATTGAGTTTTCTACTACGGCATTAAGCGTGGTTCTGGTTATTGGTGCAACCGGAGCACTCTTTACAGGTATTTTAGCGGTGGTAATGAATGACATTAAACGCGTTGTAGCGTATTCAACTTTGTCGCAGCTTGGCTATATGATGGTTGGCATGGGTGCTTCTGCTTATAGTGCAGGAATGTTTCACCTGCTCACACATGCTTGTTTTAAAGCGCTTTTGTTCCTTGGAGCTGGTTCAGTAATCATGGGAATGCACCATGAACAGGATATGCGAAAAATGGGTGGCTTATGGAATAAAATGCCAATTACATATGTGACCTTCATAATTGGCTCTCTGGCTCTTTGTGCTTTCCCACCGTTTGCGGGTTTTTATTCGAAAGATACTATTATTGAAGCGACTCAGCTATCACAAATTCCAGGCAGTAGTTATGCTTACTTTTGTGTGGTTGTTGGTGCTGGGGTTACTGCTCTATATACCTTTAGATCCTTATTTATGACGTTTCATGGTAAGCCACGTATGGATGAGCATACTTTAAGTCATATTCATGAGTCACCATGGGTAGTTTGGCTGCCACTTGTTTTACTTGCTATTCCTTCAATTATGCTGGGTTATGTGTTGTACATGCCAATGCTTTTTGATAATCCAACTATTTTAAGCTCCTCTTTATTTGTTCTGCCGCAACATAATGTTTTGGCAGAACTCGCTCATGAAATTACCTCTCCCTTTGAAAGTATGTTGCATTCAGTATTTTCGCTGACGTTTTGGATTACAATAGCGGGGATTGTTATTGCTTGGGTTTGTTATATCGCTGTTCCATCGATTCCAGGCTACTTGGCACGTTCCTTTTCGCTCGTTTACAAAATACTTATTAATAAATATGGCTTCGATGCGTTTAATAATTTAGTTTTTGTAAAAGGATCTAAGGGCATAGGAACTGTATTTTACAGTGTGGGTGATCAAAAGATGATTGATGGTTTGGTTGTAAACGGTAGCAGTCGACTGATTAGGTGGTTTTCAACCAAAGGTCGTGCGGTACAAAGTGGTTATCTGTACCATTATGCAGCGGTAATGGTTTTTGGATTGCTTGGATTTTTATGCTGGTTGATACTCGGCTGAATATAGGGTGAAGGTATGCATTATTTGCTCAATTTACTAATTTGGTTGCCAGTAATAGGCGGTGTTTTTGTTCTTCTTGCTGGAGACGATCGTAGCCCGAATATTTCACGTTATTTGGCTTTGTTTACCATAATACTTTGTTTGCTACTTTGTATTCCGCTTGTTGCAGGTTTTGATCCTAAAGTATTAGGGATGCAATATTTGGAAGAGTTTCAATGGATGCCGGCTTTAGGAATTAGCTATAGCTTGGGTATTGATGGCATGTCTTTACTTTTGATTGTCCTTACTGTTTTTACGAGTTTGGTTGTAATATTAGCTACCTGGGAGAGTATAACTAACAGAGTTTCTCAATATTTGGCTGCATTCTTAATTATGCAGGGCTTATTGGTTGGTGTTTTCTCGGCTTTAGATGCAATCGTATTCTATGTGTTCTGGGAGGCTACACTAATCCCGATGTACTTGATCATTGGTATTTGGGGTTCTGATAATCGCGTCTATGCGGCGATTAAATTCTTCTTATATACCTTTTTAGGCTCAGTGCTCATGTTGGCAAGCTTTTTATACATGGGCTATATAGCAGGCACATTCAATATTGAAGCCTTCTATGCAATTAAACTGGGAATGACGGCACAGACATTGATTTTTATCGCGTTTTTCCTTGGTTTTGCAATAAAGATACCCATGTTTCCTGTCCATACCTGGTTGCCTGATGCACATACTGAAGCTCCAGCAGGAGGTTCAATAGTATTGGCAGCAATTTTACTAAAGCTCGGTGCTTACGGTTTTATCCGTTTCTCCTTGCCCATAGTCCCAGATGCCTGTAGCCGTTATGCGAGTATTATGATTGCCCTATCTTTAATTGCAGTCGTTTATATTGCCCTTGTTGCAATCATCCAAAAGGATATGAAACGTTTAATTGCATATTCTTCAATTTCACATATGGGATTTGTGACATTAGGTTCCTTTGCTATTTTTGCAATTGCAAAACAAACAGGATTGAGTGCTGCGGGGCTCATATTGGAAGGTGCAATTGTAGTCATGATTTCTCATGCCTTCGTCTCAAGTGCTCTTTTTGCCGGTGTAGGCTTTATTTATGATCGGATGCATACCCGGCGTTTAGTTGATTTCGGTGGAATAGTGAATACCATGCCAATCTTTGCATCGTTCTTTATGCTTTTCTGTATGGCAAATGCAGGGTTACCAGGTACATCAGGGTTTGTTGGTGAATTTATGGTGATTCTAGGCTCACTTAAAGCGGGTTTTTGGGTAACATTTTGGGCAGCTACCACGCTAATTACAGCGGCTGGATACAATCTTTGGATGTACAAACGTGTTATTTTTGGTCCTATAGCAAATGAAAAAGTTGCCGAACTAAAAGATCTTTCGGGCTATGAGCTAAGTGCTTATGTCCTACTTGCTTTGATGGTTATCGCTATGGGCGTTTATCCTAAGCCAATGTTGGAGTATATACATCAAACAGTAAGTCATACTCTGGCATTAGCAAGTCAATCAAAATTGTAATCAAGGTTAATCAATATGACAGCATTACTTGAAAATATCCATGTAGCCCTTCCGGAAATAGTTCTATTAACCGCAGCATGTATTGCGTTACTTGCTGATTTATTTTTGCGGGAGCGCTGTAAATCAATTGCCTATTTTATATCGTGTATCGGTTTGGTTTTGGCTGCTGTTGTGAGTTTCCTTTATATAGGTACTTTTAAGGTTATTACACTGAATGGTCTATTTATCAGCGATGATATTGCAAATTTAATGAAGTTTTTTATATACCTTTCAGTATTGTTGAGTTTTATTTATTCAAAAAAATATATAGATGAACGGCAAATGCCTTCTGGTGATTACTATATTTTGGGAATGTTTTCTACCTTAGGAATGATGATTCTCGTCTCGGCGCATTCATTGCTCACTATTTTTCTTGGTTTGGAATTATTGTCATTGCCTTTATATGCCATGACTGCTATCAGGAGAACAGATGGTGATGCTTCTGAAGCAGCAATGAAGTACTTTGTAATGGGCTCAATTGCGTCTGCCATGCTCTTATACGGTATTTCGCTAATTTATGGTGCGACTGGAAAGCTCGATTTACTTGAAGTTGCAAATGCAATTGCTGCAAACTGGCAGCAACAAAACACCTTAGTTGTTTTTGCTCTCGTCTTTATCCTATCAGGAGTTGCATTTAAATTGGCAGCAGTCCCTTTTCATATGTGGGCGCCCGATGTATATCAAGGGGCTCCAAGTTCAGTTACTTTATTTATTAGTGCGGCACCAAAGATTGCAGCAGTCGGGATGACATTCAGATTGCTTACTATTGGTTTGGAAGATATTAGTGCCCAGTGGCAACAAATTTTGTTGGTAATTACCTTGCTTTCAACGGGGTTGGGGAACTTATTTGCTGTGGTGCAAACCAGCATCAAACGCCTACTTGCTTATTCAGCAATATCACATATTGGCTATGCGCTGTTTGGTATTTTAGCCGCAACCAGCGCAGGATATTCAGCAGCACTCTACTATATTTTGGTTTATGGAATAACTTCTGCGGCTGCATTTGGCCTAGTAGTCCTAATGTCCACACAAGGAATGGAAATTGACAATATTGATGATTTAAAGGGTCTTAACAAAAGAAATCCCTGGCTCGCATTTTTGATGTTAATTATTATGTTTTCACTTGCAGGCGTTCCACCTACTGTTGGTTTCTTTACTAAATTACTTGTACTCAAAGCGCTGGTTGATGCTCAAATGACTTGGGTTGCTGTACTTGGTTTGTTGTTTACTGTAATTGGTGCTTATTACTATTTAAGAGTTGTTAAAATCATGTATTTTGACAAACCCGTACAGCCTGAGCCAGTAATTTTGAGTAAAGGAAATGTTTTAGTACTTTCCCTCAATTGTTTATCGCTACTTTATTTAGGTATTTTTCCAAGTGCCTTAATTGTGGCTTGTATTAACGCTTTTGGTAGCTAAAAATAAATTAATTCTGTTTTTAATACTATGGAATACATATTTATTTATAATCTTAAGCGAAAGTACTTGCTAAGAGTACGCACTATCAGTATACTTGCCATCAGTTGACGCGGGGTGGAGCAGCCTGGTAGCTCGTCGGGCTCATAACCCGAAGGTCGTAGGTTCAAATCCTGCCCCCGCTACCACTTATTAAGAACCCCATTTATGGGGTTTTTTATTATGTATAATTTGTAACTGCACCAAAAGATAGTAGTAGCCCAGTAAAGCCAAGGCCACGCTCGGAACTAATTGCTTTAAAGAAATCACTTCCCGAGTTTAGTCCTTGTCCAAACTCAGGCTACCCTACTGTATTTGTATTTGGCATATATGCCCTTTTTAGTTTATTAATACTATGATACAAGATGAATTGGAACATTTATTAGCTCCCACGATTTCCGATATGGGCTATGAGTTTTGGGGATGTGAATACCTTTCACAAGGTAGGCATTCCTTGTTGCGTGTATATATTGATAAAACTGATGGAATAGGAATTGAAGACTGTGAGGCTGTAAGCCATCAAATTAGTGCTTTACTTGATGTGGAAGATCCTATTTCCGGAAATTACAGTTTGGAAGTATCATCACCCGGCATCCCAAGGCCTTTATTTAAAAGTTGGCAATATCAACGCTATATAGGGCATGAAGTACAAGTAAAAACTTATAAGCCGCTAGACGGTAAACGTAAATTAATAGGTACTATTGTTTCAGCATCTGAGAATTCTTTAGTACTGAGCATAAATAACGAAGATCAAGAGTTACTTTTTTCAAATATTGTGAAAGCAAATTTGACAGTATAGAGAGGCGAACAATGAGCAAAGAATTGTTACTGGTTGCAGAGGCGTTATCAAACGAAAGAGGTGTAAGTAAAGATGTTATTATACTTGCCATTCAGGCCGCATTGGAGTCTGCAACTCGCAAGATCTTTGGTTTGGATATAGGTGTAAGAATTAAGTTAGATCCTCGTACAGGTGAGTATGAAACCTTTAGGTATTGGGATGTTGTTAATGAGGATGAGCTAGAGCACCCTGATCGCCAATTAACTGTTGAACAAGCAAAAGAGCGCAATCCAGCCATAAAAGTAGGTGATCATATAGAAGAGTCAATACCTTCAATTGAATTTGGAAGAATTGAAGCGCAAACAGCTCGCCAAGTTATTATGCAAAAAGTTAGAGAGGCTGAGCGTGAGTTAGTCATCGATCAATTCAGAAGTAAACTAGGACAGTTGATTTATGGAACTGTGAAGAAAGTAACTCGTGATAATATTATTATTGATCTAGGTGGTAAAGCAGAAGCATTTTTACCACGTAGTGAGATGTTGCCGCATGAAATGTTCCGTCCAAATGATCGTGTCCGTGCCTATTTATACGAGATTACGCCTCAAGCTCGCGGGCCACAATTATTTGTAAGCCGTACCCGCAATGAAATGCTGATTGAGCTTTTCCGTATTGAAGTACCTGAAATAGGTGAGAATGTTATTGAAGTTAAAGCAGCAGCCCGCGATCCGGGCAATAGAGCTAAAATTGCAGTTAAAACAAATGATGGACGAATTGATCCTGTCGGTGCTTGTGTTGGTATGCGTGGCGCCCGAGTTCAGGCTGTTTCCAGCGAACTTGGTGGAGAGAGAGTAGATATAATACTATGGGATGATAATCCGGCCCAGCTAGTCATTAATGCAATGGCTCCAGCAGAAATTTCTTCTATTGTTGTTGATGAAGACACGCATACTATGGACTTAGCTGTTGAAAAAGATCAACTATCCCAGGCAATTGGTCGAAATGGGCAAAATGTTCGTTTGGCAAGCCAGTTAACAGGATGGACTTTGAATGTTATGACTGCAGACGAGTTTGAAAATAAAAATTTAGAAGAGTCGAGTAAAATTGTTAAATTATTTACTTCTGCGCTCGAAATTGATGATGAAATTGCTACGTTGTTAGTAGCACATGGTTTTTCTTCTCTTGAAGAAATTGCTTACGTGCCTAAAGAAGAATTACTTGCTATAGAAGAATTTGACGAAGAAATTGTTGAAGAATTAAGAAATAGAGCAAACGATAAATTACTCACTATGGCTCTTTCTTCAGGAAAAGAGCTATCTGGCTCACCTGATGAATCACTTCTCTCAATGGAAGGTATGACCGACGAGCTCGCTAATAAATTAGCAGCGAAGGGGATTTCTTCTATGGAAGATTTAGCTGAGCAATCTGTAGATGAGTTGTTGGAAATTGAAGGAATGACTGAAGAAAAGGCCGGTGCTTTAATTATGAAGGCCAGAGAACCATGGTTTTTATAAGGCTATGGATTTATTATAAATTAATGTAGTGCAAATATGCAGTTCATTCTTAAATAATGAATATAACTGCTGAAAGGGGATTAAAATATGGCGGATGTGACGGTTAAACAATTAGCTCAAGTCGTTGGTATTCCGGTTGAACGCTTATTGAACCAGTTACAGGAAGCAGGGTTGTCTTTTTCTGATGACCAACAGACTGTGAATGAAGAGCAAAAACGGATCCTACTTAATCATCTGAAGAAAACTTCTCTGCGTGACGTAAATGTTTCGCCGGAAAGGATTACTTTGAGGAGAAAAAGCTTATCACAAGTTACTGTTGGCCACGATGCGCATAGTGGTAAAACTGTGAGTGTTGAAGTCCGTAAGAAAAAGGTATTTGTAAAACGCACCCCATTGGTGGAGCAACCTGAAATTGAAGAACCAACTGTTATGCCTGAGGAAAATCAGAGTGTACCAGAGCAATATCCTGCTGAGGTTGTTCTTGATACTGCATCTGTGCCTGAAACTGCTCCTGAGAAAGAAGAACATGTTGCTGAAACTGCAGTTACTGAGCCAGTTGAAGTAAAGGTTGCAACAAAAGAACAACTCGAATCGGAAGAGAAGTCAGAAGGTGAGGCGGCTGCAGAGCGCTCAGAATCCTATAGTGCAGAAGTTTTAGAAAACACAAGTACACTTAAAGAGGTAGAAGACTCTCCAAAAAAAGAAGAGCACAAAGTTGAAAAGCAATCTAAAAAGAAACATGTAGAGAAAGCAGTTGAACCAGATGCACCAGACTTTAGAAAAGCTAAGAAAAAGCCTAAATATCAATCTGCTTATGATCGAGATGAAGAAGAGCAAGAAATACATAGACGTGGTGGACGTAGTAAATTTAAAAAACGTAAGGGTTTTGAGAAATCAGACAAATTAAGAGAGGCTGAAGAATCATTAACACATGGTTTTGCATTACCGACCGCACCTGTAGTAAAAGAGATTTTAATACCTGAAACTGTTACTGTTGCCGAGTTAGCGAAAAGAATGTCTGTAAAAGCTGCCGAAGTGATTAAGGTGATGATGTCACTTGGCGCTATGGCAACCATAAACCAGGTTATTGACCAAGAAACAGCAGTCATCGTAGTAGAAGAGATGGGACATAAGGCTCGTATCATTAAAGAAGATGCAATTGAAGTCGGTTTGGGAGAGTCGATTACTAAGGGAAGTCATACAGAGTCCAGAGCACCTGTAGTTACGATTATGGGACATGTGGATCATGGTAAGACTTCTTTGCTTGACTATATTCGTCGAACTAAAGTTGCTATTGGCGAAGCAGGCGGTATTACACAACATATTGGCGCATACCATGTGAGCACTCCCAAAGGTGATGTTACTTTCTTAGATACCCCTGGCCATGCTGCATTTACAGCGATGAGAGCTCGAGGCGCACAGGTTACGGATATCGTTATTTTGATTGTTGCTGCAGATGATGGAGTTAAGCCGCAAACTATAGAAGCCATCCAACATGCGAAAGCTGCAAAGGTACCGATCATCGTTGCAATTAACAAAATGGATAAACCTGATGCGGATCCGGAACGGGTGATGAATGAATTAACTGTACATGAAGTAATTCCTGAAGCTTGGGGCGGTGATACCATGTTTATCAATATCTCTGCTAAATCAGGTTTGGGGATTGATGATCTGCTTGATGCCATATTACTACAATCTGAAGTTTTAGAGCTGACGGCTGTTACTGATGGTGCTGCCAAGGGTGTTGTTATCGAATCACGTTTAGATAAAGGTAGAGGTCCTGTGGCCACCGTATTGGTTCAAAGTGGCACACTCCATAAAGGTGATATATTGCTTGCTGGGTTTCAGTATGGGCGTGTACGCGCCCTTGTCGGTGATAATGGAGATATGGTTGACCATGCTGGTCCATCAATTCCTGTTGAGGTTCTTGGTTTATCAGCAATTCCTCATGCCGGAGATGAGGCGGTTGTTGTTCCAGATGAGAAAAAAGCAAGGGAAGTGGCTTTGTTCCGCCAAGGTAAATTCCGTGATGTTAAACTTGCTAGACGTCAGAAATCAACCATTGAAGGGATTATGGAAAATATGGCTGCTGGCGAGTCGAAAGTGCTTAACGTTGTACTTAAGGCAGATGTTCAGGGTTCTCTTGAAGCCATTTCAGACGCTTTAGTGAAGCTATCTACAGATGAAGTTAAGGTTGAGGTCATTTCAAGTGGTGTTGGTGGTATTACCGAATCTGATGTTCATTTGGCCATAGCATCTAGTGCGATTTTAGTTGGTTTTAACGTCAGGGCAGATAGCAGTGCTAAGAAATTAGCAGAGCATGAATCAGTCCAGCTACATTATTATAGCGTTATATATGATATTGTTGATCAGATTAAAGGTGCATTGACTGGCATGCTTGCTCCACAATTTAAAGAAGAAATTATTGGTATTGCTGAAGTACGTGACGTATTCAAATCACCCAAAATTGGTGCGATTGCGGGTTGTATGGTCGTTGAAGGTGCTATTAAGCGAAATAACCCAATTCGTGTGTTGCGTGCCAACGTAGTTATCTATGAAGGAACTTTGGAGTCATTACGAAGATTTAAGGATGACGTAGTAGAGGTTCGCCAAGGGTTCGAATGCGGTATTGGAGTCAAAAACTACAATGATGTGAAGCCAGGTGATCTAATTGAAGTGTATGAAACAGTAGAAATTAAGCGTGATTTATAAAGATGGGTCATAATTTTAAACGTACAGATCGGGTCGCTGAGATGATTCAGCGGAAACTAGCTCAAATAATACCTAAAGAAGTAAAAGATCCGCGCTTAACAGGTTTTGTGACCATATCAGCAGTGAAAGTTGCTGCTGATTTGGGTCATGCCAAAGTATATTTTACCGTCTTCAACGATGATAAAAAAACGGCAGAAACTATTTTAAATGCTGCTGCTAGCTATTTGCGTAGTGCTTTGGCGCGAAGTATTACATTGCGTACAGTTCCTCAGCTTCATTTTGTATATGATGAATCAATCGAATATGGACAACACTTAAGCCGTCTAATCGATAAAGTGAATCCCCCAACCTCCGATGATAATGAAAGTGATTAACCCCCTGGCAATAGATGGAGTTTTATTGCTCAATAAATCGGAAGGGATGACATCAAATACGGCTCTGCAGAAAGCAAAAAAACTATTAGGAGCGCCAAAAGCAGGCCACACTGGAAGTCTAGATCCTCTTGCTACGGGAATGTTACCTCTTTGCTTTGGTGAAGCGACTAAAGTATGTCAGTTTTTGCTTGATGCAGATAAATGTTACCAGACTACTGGACTATTAGGGGTCAAAACAAACACTGCTGATGCAACAGGCGAAGTAATTGCTCGAGTGGATGTGTTTAATATTCCAGAGGAAAATTTATTGCAAGTATTGATGCAGCATACAGGACATATAAAGCAGACGCCCTCTATGTTCTCCGCATTAAAACATAATGGAGTCCCTCTTTATCGTATGGCCAGAAAGGGGATCAATATTGAAAGAGCAGCACGTGAAATCCTCATTCATAATTTACTACTTAACGCTTTTGATGGAATTCAATTCTCATTAACCGTGACATGCAGTAAAGGAACATATATTCGTAATTTAGTTGAAGACATTGGTGACGCTTTAGGTGTAGGGGCTCATGTGACTCAGTTACATCGAGTTTATACAGCCGGTTTGGAAAATATGCCCATGTATTCGCTAGATGAATTAGAGCACATGTCTATACCCGAGAGGATTGCTTGCATAATTCCTATGGATAGAGCAGTTGACCATTTAGATCCAATGACTCTTTCGGACGATGAAATAATCGCAATTCGTCAAGGCAGAATAGTAGCAAATAGAGCAGATGTTGAAATAACAGATTGTGTTCGTCTTTATGATAAAAAAGCACAATTTATTGGGTTAGGTGAACGGAATACACAAGGTGGTATTAAAGCGAAACGATTACTTTCTTTTTAATCTTTCTAAGATACAAAAGAGAAATTGTAACCAAAATATGAGTTTTTTTGCACAAAAACAATTTTCAGTACTTGTTTCGTTGGACATGCCTTGGTAGAATGTTCGCCTTTAAATGAATATTTAGTAGTTCCGGGAGTGTATAATGTCGCTAAGCAGCGCAGATAAAGCAGTAATTGTTAATGAATACAAGCGTTCTGATAAGGATACAGGTTCACCTGAAGTTCAGGTTTCTATCATTACAAGCCGTATCAAATATTTAACTGAGCACTTTAAAGAACACAAAAAAGATTTTCATTCTCGACGTGGACTGCAAGAACTCGTTAATAAGCGTCGTAAGTTGTTAAAATATTTAAAGCGTAACGATGAAGCTCGTTATCAAACGTTGATACAAAGTCTCGAACTTAGAGATTCCTATTGATTGATGAGCAAATACATTTCTTTAGAAATAGAAATGTACTTTTATAAAAAATACTTTAAATAAAGGCGCAATTTTCTGCGCCTTTTTTTCGTTATAATTACTTGATGAGGAAGATTACGTGGCTAAGTTTACGAAAGAAATAGCATTTGGTGACCACACTCTTATATTGGAAACTGGTGAAATTGCACGACAAGCAGATGGAGCAGTATTAGCCAATATGAATGGTACTCAAGTATTAGCTACTGTAGTTGGTAAAAAGGAAGGCGGGGAAGAAAATGGGTTTTTTCCATTAACAGTAAATTACCAGGAAAAGTTTTATTCGGTAGGCAAAATACCGGGAGGATTTAATAAACGTGAAGGTAGGCCAACAGAGAATGAAACATTAATTTCACGACTTATTGATCGTCCTATTCGTCCGTTGTTTCCAGATGGTTTTTGTAACGAAGTACAAGTCATCGTCACTGTTCTTTCTTTAAATCCAGAAGTTTCTCCTGATATTGTGGCAATGGTAGCCTCTTCCGCGGCTTTAGCTCTTTCTGGGGTTCCTTTTAACGGGCCAATAGGAGCTGCTCGTGTTGGCTATAAAGACGGCATATACCTATTAAATCCAAGCCGTAAAGATTTAGAGCAATCAAGACTGGACTTAGTCGTTGCAGGTACCAAAGATGCTATTTTGATGGTTGAATCAGAAGCAAAAGAATTAAGCGAAGATATTATGCGCGGTGCGATCATGTTTGGCCATGAAATGATGAGAAACGTGATCAAAG
Source organism: Legionella parisiensis (assembly GCF_001467945.1). Lineage (GTDB taxonomy): Bacteria > Pseudomonadota > Gammaproteobacteria > Legionellales > Legionellaceae > Legionella > Legionella parisiensis. The sequence continues at coordinate 14,428 of NZ_LNYQ01000012.1, read as the reverse complement.
CAATCGAAGAGCTTGCCGCGCAGGCAGGAAAAGCACGTTGGGAATGGACGCCAGCTGAAGTTGATTCTTCTTTACAAGAACGAGTTGCAGACATGATGAAACAAGAAGTTGAGTCTGCATATCTGATTAAAGACAAGCAAGAGCGTTACCAGCGCCTTGATGAATTAAAAGAGCAAGCAATCGCTGCATTACAAGCTGAGAATGATGAGTTAAAAGCGGATGTTATTGGCAATATATTTGTTGAAATCGAGCGCGCTACAGTACGCAATCGAATTCTTGACGGTGAGCCGCGAATTGATGGTCGCGATCATAAAACAGTTCGTCCTATTGCTATCCGTACAAAACTTTTGGAAAGAACACATGGCTCTGTTTTGTTTACTCGTGGTGAAACACAGGCTATTGTTGTCGCTACTTTAGGTAATGAGCGTGATGCACAAATTTTAGATAATATTGCAGGAGAAACAAAAGACCGCTTTATGCTGCATTATAATTTCCCTCCTTATTCAGTAGGAGAAACAGGCATGGTTGGCAGTCCTAAACGTAGAGAAATTGGACATGGCCGTTTGGCAAAACGAGCAATCATGGCTGTGTTGCCTGAAGCAAATGAATTTCCCTATGTGTTACGAGTTGTCTCTGAAATTACTGAATCGAATGGATCAAGCTCAATGGCTACAGTATGCGGAACCAGTCTTGCACTAATGGATGCAGGTGTTCCTTTAAAAGCACCTGTTGCTGGAGTCGCAATGGGTTTGATTAAAGAAGGTGATCGTTATGCTGTGTTAACTGATATATTAGGTGATGAGGATCATTTAGGGGATATGGACTTTAAAGTAGCTGGTACTGAACATGGAATCACCGCATTACAAATGGATATCAAAATTCACGGAATTACCAATGAAATTATGGAGCAGGCATTAGATCAAGCCTTAGCCGGCCGCTTACATATTCTTGGTGTGATGAATAATGCCTTATCTGAGCATAGAGAAGAATTATCTCAACATGCGCCACGCATCACCACGATGAAGGTTGCTGAAGACAAAATACGAACCATTATTGGTAAAGGCGGAGCAACGATTAAGGGGTTAATTGAGAGTACAGGTGTGTCTATAGATATAGATGATACAGGTGTAATTCAGTTATTTTCTCCAGATATACTTGCATTGGAAGAAGCACAAAAACAAATTAAAGCATTAATCGCAGAAATTGAAGTGGGCCAAACCTATCAAGGCAAAGTAAGTAAGATTGTTGATTTTGGCGCTTTTATTAATCTTTTACCTGGAAAAGACGGATTACTCCATATTTCCCAAATCTGCAGTGACCGCTCACAAAAAGTCGAATCTGTATTGCAAGAGGGTCAAGATATTGAGGTATTTGTTGCTGGCATTGATAAGCAAGGTCGTGTGAAGCTTGAGTGGAAAGAGAAGCCGCAGGCAGAGGCGACAACCACTGCCCCTGCTGAAGAAAAGCATCATGAAGTTGCAGATATGAACAATCAAGGCACAGAAGAAGAGTAGTATATAGCCACGTCTTTAGGCGTGGGAATATTCAAATATGACCTGGGTGGCGTGAAGCATCGAGCACCCAGGAGTTGCATGTGGAAATTCCCCCGGGTTATGCTTCGATTCACCATGCTACTATACGAGGAGTGAGACACTTCACCCGGGATACTAGTGGGTTTAGTTATTCCGAGTTAAGGTTAAAAACTCAGATCGACTTGTTGGATTATTCCGCATGTCGCCAAGCATAACTGAAGTAGTCATTATTGAGTTTTGTTTTTCAACACCACGCATCATCATGCACAGATGTTTGGCTTCAATAACCACAGCCACCCCGCGTGCGCCGGTAATAGCTTCTAAGCAGCTTGCTATTTCTGTAGTTAATCGTTCCTGAATTTGCAAGCGTCGAGCAAAATAATCAACAATACGTGCTATTTTTGATAAGCCTATTACTTTCCCATTGGGTATGTATCCCACATGACATTTACCAAGAAAAGGAAGTAAATGGTGTTCGCACATGGAATACATTTCGATATCTTTCAAAATGACCATTTCACTCATGTCAGAGTCAAAAAGCGCATCGTTAATAATTTCTTCCAGGCTCTCATTGTAACCCTTGGTCAAATAACGCATGGCATTGGCAGCACGTAAAGGAGTGTCAACTAACCCCTCTCGAGTTACGTCTTCACCTAATTGTATTAACAGTTCTTTATATAATTTTTCCATAGTTTTTTCCTACCCCGGGGGCCAAGTCATGTGACGTCCGCCCAGTAAATGTAAATGAATGTGAAATACTGTTTGGCCACCATCGGGATTAATATTAAAAACTAATCGGTATCCTGCGTCACTTATTCCTTCAGTTTGGGCAATATCTTTTGCCCCTAAAATCATTTTTCCCAACAGGGCCTGGTTTTCATCTCTGGTATCATTCAGCGTAGCAATATGTTGCTTCGGAATAATCAGCACATGTTTAGGAGCTTGCGGGTTGAGATCACGAAAAGCCATTATCTCATCGTCTTCAAAAACCACTGATGCAGGAATCGCACCTTGTGCAATTTTGCAAAACAAGCAATTCATAAGTAATCTCATTTTAATTAAAAGATATATTATACATCGCAATAATTATAATGCGACAGCTTCTCTTTGCCTTTTGATGTATTTTTTCGCATAATAGCCGCTTTGCATTGCAATTTTGAATTTGTGCAATGATTTTTTTTAAATGAGTTAAATTCAGCGGGTTAAGAACGGTTTTACTTTTGAATCATTCCTGATGTTTTAACAGGATAACCTATGTTGAATAATCTAAAAGACAGATTTTCTGCTCTTTGGTTATAGCTAAATTAAAATGTCGTTATATTTTATTTCGATGAGAGGGGAGAAGAATAAATGAGCTTGATGAGAATTAATAGTGGTCGTGATTTACCAAAAGAAATTAATGTAATTATTGAAATCCCTATGCATAGTGAGCCCGTAAAATATGAAGTCGATAAAGAATCCGGGGTCTTATTTGTCGATCGTTTTTTAACTACTCCCATGTTCTATCCTGTCAATTACGGTTACGTTCCTCACACACTGTCAGAAGATGGAGACCCTGTTGATGTTCTTGTGGTGACCCCAGTTCCTCTGGTAGGTGGATCAGTAATTCCTTGTCGACCTGTAGGTATGTTAAAAATGACTGATGAGTCAGGTGTTGATGCTAAAATTTTGGCTGTTCCTACAAATAAGTTAACTAAAATTTATGAGTCAATTAAGACTCATGAAGACATGCCACAGCATCTACTAAATTCCTTAGAGCACTTTTTCAGCCATTATAAAGACTTGGAAGAAGGTAAATGGGTTAAATTAAATGGTTGGGTTGGTCCTGATGCTGCGTTTGAAGAGATTATATCCAGCGTAGCTCGTTTTAATAGTAAACAGCACAAATAGTGAAAGTTATTTTCTCGCCTGGCGAATAAAATTACTGGTTCTGGGTTAAAGACATTCAGTGATTTAACCCAATTGAACGAGTATCTCTTGCCTTTGATCAACCAAAAATAAACCTTAATAAGGCTGCAAAATTGACTCTATCTCGCTTTCTTTGAAACCATATGATACTTTATTTCGTGTTATATAAGTTTGAGGAAATTCGGTGACATACCATCTTTCTACATTGTTTATCATCCTGCTTTTTTTAATTCTCTTGGCTGCTTTCTTTGCAGCCACTGAAATCGGTATGATGTCGATTAATCGCTATAAGTTAAAACATCTAGTCAAGAAAGAGAATAAACAAGCATCAAGAGTGAATCAGATACTCTCTCGACCCGATCGACTTTTGAGTGTTGTATTAATCGGTAATACTTTGGCAAATATTCTTGCTTCAACAATTGCAACGTTGATTGGCCAACATATTTATGGTGATGCTGGTATTGCTATAGCTACCGCACTTTTGACGTTAATCATTTTGGTATTTGCTGAAATGATACCGAAAACATTCGCGGCGATTTATCCACAACAAGTTGCATTTGCTACTTCACTGCCTTTGCAAATACTCCAATTGATTTTTGCACCTGTAGTGTATCTCTGTGTATCCATGTCAAATGGGGTGTTACGTATATTCCGCATCTCAATTGATAAGATACAAAAAGAATCACTGACAGGTGAAGAATTGCGCTCCGTAGTGCATGAGGCAGGAGGGTTATTGCCAGTTGAGCATAAAAGTATGCTGATTAGCTTATTGGATTTGGAGCAAGCTACTGTAGAAGATATTATGATTCCTAAGTCAGATATTGTGGGTATCGATATAGAAGAACCTTGGGCAGAAATCTTGTATCAATTGGAAACAGCAAAACATACCCGTCTGCCTTTATATCGCGCTTCAATTGATGATTTGGTAGGAATGATCCACGTGCGTGATGTGTTAAATCTGGCTATAGAAAATGAGTTGGATCTTGATAGTTTATTGAAAGCAGCAGATGAACCCTATTATATTCCTGAGGCTACATCCCTCAACATTCAGATTTTAAATTTCAGAAAAATGAAAAGACGCAGTTCTTTTGTAGTCGATGAATATGGAAATATTCAGGGCTTAGTTACTATGGAAGATATACTCGAAGAAATTGTAGGGGAGTTTACTACTGATGTTGCTGCGCTTAGTCGTGATATCATCCCGCAAAGTGATGGCTCAGTTATAGTTGATGCTGGTTTAACATTACGCCATTTAAACCGATTAATGGGATGGAACTTACCCATGATAGGGCCTAAAACGTTAAGTGGTTTAATTGTTGAGCATCTTGGATACATCCCTCCAGCGGAATCATGTTTAACTATAGAAAACTATCGCATGGAAATATTAAAGGTCGGTGATAATACGATTAAAAGCATTAAGGTTTTTAAAATCAGTAAGAAGCGTTAATAAAAAATAATGCTATTATCCTAGAAAAATCGGTAACCGTTAGCTTGTGGAATAAGCTTCAAACTTTTTTTCCTAGGATGATACTACATCACTTTCTTTTAAAGTGATTACTTGTGCAGTAAACATATAACCCCCATTGCGGATGGTTTTAATTAATGCGGGTTTTTTTGCATCAACCTCTATTTTCTGGCGAAGCCGACTTATTTGTACATCAATCCTGCGATCAAAAGGATTTAGATCGCTGTTTTTAGTGATGTGTAATAGAAGTTCTCTATCCAAGACTCGTTGAGGTTGCTGAACAAAAGTAAGTAGCAAGTCATATTCACCAGCGCTTAGAGATAATTCTTCGCTGGTATTATCACGAAATACTTGTCGTGAGGCTGGATAAAGCCGCCAGTTGGCAAAAAGAAAAATTTCTTTTTCATGTTCAGATTGTTGTTGTGCCCGTAAGACCCGTCGGTTAATGGCGCTCACTCGTGCATGAAGTTCTCTTGGTAATAGCGGTTTTATAATGAAGTCATCTGCTCCTGCTTCAAGTACTTTGATACAGGCTTCTTCATCTGGGGTATTATTTATAATTAATAAAGGTACAGGATAGTTTGTATAGAATTGATGAAGCGCCTGGAGATCATTTTTTAAAATAGACCAATTAATCAGAATTGCGATAGGTTTCCCTAGCCCATTTTGCATGGGAAGTAATTGATTTTGTTGTACTATGCTTATGTTAAATTGTGCAAAATATTTCTTGAGATCCTCACTCATAGGATCGTTATCAATAAATAAAAGATAACTTGGTAGTGGCATTAATTTAAGTCCAGTTTGCTTCGCAGTATTTTTCTATAATTTTGGCAAGATTAGTATCGACTTGCAATTATTTTCGCTATTATTCTAGGAGTTATTGGCTCCATTTGCTATCCCTGCTGTATATAGGCTCTATCATAAAATATTTTCAGGATGACTTAGGAGAAAGGATGATGCAAAATAAGGCTAAGTTTTCAATTTCCACGGATCAAGCTCATCCACCTTCAAATCAATTACACCAATTATTTTCCACGTTACAGCTTAATGTATGGTTAGAGGGTTTCGTTAATTTTTGGAATAGAAGCAGGGTGTCCTCCATTGATTCAGTAGCTGTAGTACATGACTGGAATTTGGAACAGTTGCAAGCTGCATTAGATTATTTTTCTAATGCAGAATTCGTGGGTTTGGTTAATACAATTTTCTTCTATAAGTTGCATCCGGAGCAATTATTTACAGATGCAATCCATCCTGAAAAGTTAGTTTCAATTCATATGCGTTTGGAAGTGTTACATTACTATATCGAATTAATGCAGCAACAATTGTATGAAGTTGCTTTGCAAAATGCCTTGATTCCAAAAATCGATTATTTTTTGCATGATGATGAATTGCCCTCGGGCATCATGATTGAAGCAAATGAAGAGTTTAGGCAAATGATCCAAACCGCTGTGAGAAGAATAAAACCAAACTCGAATTTAACGCGCACAAAACGAGTGATTGATGGTTTGTTTGGCCTAAGGCAGGCTTATAAATTTTGCTTTAATCCGAATCGCTTTATTGATGCAGTAATGATTTTACAGCACCATTTACTGTCCGAGCACTTGGAACCAAAACAAAGTTCGATTATTTTTCAAGAAAAAATGGTGGACTTATACAGTCAGCTAACTACTGCGGATTGTGTGGATTTATATGGGTATTTTGCCAATAATGACACGCATGATTTACTCAATACGTTTTTTAATATCACTAGCGGAGGTACTTTAGAGTGGTTGCCTTTATTGAATAACGAAGAAACATCAGCGGTAATTGAGGTATTTAATGCCATGTGTTGTGTTATGGAAGCGTTACGTATCGAATTAAGAAAGAGGCATTTGCTTACTGAACCTTATCGGTATGATGTAACAAAACCCAATATGGAAATAGATCAGCGACACCGTAATGCGGTATTTAGAGTAATTAAAATTTATAAATACATCCAGGCAATTCCTCAAGATGTTATGGAGCAATTATTTCAATATATGGAGCAGACCGATTGAGTTTTAATAGAGTGCTGCTCCTTTTGAACAACTATCAGTAGGGAACTGGCGGTGTTGCACTGGCACCATGCTCTAGTAGTAAAGCAGTTATTTTTTCCATATCCCCAGTTTCACTAAGGCTGGTTTCACTCAATTGTAGCGGTGTAAGATTATGGTTATCTTTCGCATTAATATCTATATCCGTATTCTCGATGAGCCAACGGACTAGCTTTAAATTACCTGATTTTACTGCATGATGCAGGACACTAAAGCCAGAAGAGTCTGTAATGTTCGTTTGTGCTCCGTGTTGCAAAAGGATTTGTACTGTAGAAAGTCTTCCTAATTCAGCAGCAATCATTAACGGGGTTTTCCCTGTAAAATCCGGGATGTCCTTATTTGTAGTTAGCTTGCAACACTCTTCGAGGATATCCTGGCTGCCGTAGCGAGCGGCATAATGTAGTGCCGCCCAACCACTAGAGTCCACTAAAATAGTACCGTCTTTGATGTGCAGTAAAGGAATAACGCATTGAATTTGATCGTTTAGAATTGCGGTATGTATTGGGTAATGAGTATGTTTATTTGGTATGTAGGCTAGCTCCGCATGAGTTACTAAAATTTCTTTAATTAAGGAATCAAAACCGTGCTGTGCCATTTTATGTAAAACCGTATCACCATTTTTATCTTGATTTAAGAGCTGATTGCCTTTTTCTTTTAATAAACTAAAAATTTTTATTTTATTTTCTCGTAATTCATCTTCATACAGAATAGGTAAAATCAATGCACTAAATAAAGGATATTGTTTCTGCTTATTAATAATGCATGGATCTGCACCTAAAGAAAGTAGCATCTGTACTGTATTAATATTCCCTTCCAAAGCGGCTTGATGCAGGGGAGTTAATCCATTTGTATTTTTAGCATTTAATAATGTCTTATCGGGTTGTAAAGAGTAAAGAACACGATCAAAACCCATATAAGATAAAAAAGACACTAAATTATCGCCATTGAAATTTTGATTGGGTTTACTCATATCATGAGCAGATTCTGGATGAACAAAATCTAAATAAAATTCAGTTACTTGTTTGTATTGTTCAAACTGCTCGTTTTCTCCTCCTGAGGGATGAAGCTCAGTAGATATATTCTTTTGAAACCATGCTTGTAACAATTCTAATTTTTTAGATAGGGGTTGAGCCGCACTTATTCCTATCTCTAAGCATAATAAATCAAAATTCATTTTGTTGTCCTTTAATTATCATATTATTTAAACTCGATTGATCTTGTATTTTCATCTCTTTCAGTAAGGTCCTCTTCTTTTGCTTTTTGATGTTTCGGCTTTATTTGTTCATGAAATTGCTTTTTGAAATCTTGAAAGCTTTTGGCCGCTTTCTTAGAGTCAATTTCATGGTTTTCTGTAAAATAGACTTTACCGCCTTTGCCCCAATGGCGATGAGAAGCCAGTGCTTTCATTACCTCTTGCGATTTTGGAGAATCAAAAAAGTGCAAGCGCTCTTCTACTGATAATTTGCTCATTTCTCGCTCAATTCTTTCTGCCTTCGCATTTTTTCCTACTGTAAATGGACCGACTCCTTCTCTAAATTTGCTAATTTCAGATCGTATCTTTTGAACAGGACCATCTTCGGCTTTCAAAGCACTGACCGTTCTTTGTAAATCGAGTAAAATTGTTTGTCGAGCTTCTCTTCCATAGGTACCATTAATCAGTTCTTGTTTCTCGTTTATATATTGCCTCATCATTTTATCATCTTTACCAAATTTCAAGGCTTTAAGTTCAGTAAAAACATCTTTAAATTCAGGATTATTAATCAAAAATAATCGATCGAGAGCTTCGCGTACCGGCATGCGTTTAGCAGGATCCGGGTTAACCAGTCCTACAATTAATTCCTTATAAGCAGGGCCGTTTATCATTGAAAATATCTGTGGAGTAAAATCAAATTTTGCACCGTCATGTCCCTGAGGAACTTTGCCGGCGGCATAAATATACAAGTTTTTTCCAAGAATGTATGCATGAACAGCATCAGCATCAAGTGTGGTTTCCTTTGGGTAAGCTATCAAATCATCAAACTCGGGAGGACGAAACCCCTTAGTATCTAAAAAACTACCGTATGCATTTTGGGGAAGTCCTAAGCGATACTTTCCTTTTTCATCGGTAAAAACAAAACTCTTAGTATCGCCCATTTGCACTTGGTCTAGGTCATCTATTAGCCAGTTGGTCAGCTTTGAATCAGGAAACATGCATCCTGCTTCTTGAATATCTAACAAGGTCCTTGCCATTTGTTCAAAAATATCACCCGTGAATTTTTCTACTTCAGTCCATTTTTTTAATTGTTGGCGATGATCGACTACACTTCCTCCTCCACAATATTCTGTAACCTGAATACTGCGAGTAATTGTGTCCCCAGTGGCGCGGTCTAAGCATGTTGCCATTCTGTCCGTATGTAGCGGGATAAATCTATCCTGTAGTTTTTCGCGTAAATGCGTCTCTACATTTCGCGGCATGCTTAAGCGATAATCTACTTTTAGGACAAGTTCGCTATTATCACTTATATTGGTGATTTTAAAATTTTTAGAGTTTCCACCACCTAAATAACTAATCTCATGCTCTTTAAGAAATTTACGAAAGGCTTCCGCCTCAGGGCTTTTATCAGATTTTTCATAGAGGTTCACTAGCTCTTTCTTGAAATCTTTCGCCACTAACTCTGCCTTCGTTAAGCCTTTACTGGTGTTGTTCACCAAGATATCTAATAGTTTATCTGCCTTTTCAGGTGACATGTTGGCAATTAATTCTGAAAGTGGTGAAGAGTGGCTTGGAGAGGTAACTAAAGAAGTAACCCCCAAGCTAGCATATTGATGCTGTATTTCTTTAAATAAAAATGCATGGGCTTCGCGATAAGCAGGAGACTCTGCAAAATGCTTTTGTCTATATTTACAATCGAACTCTTGAATTTTTGTTTGTATTTGTTTTAAAAAATCTCTCTTTTCAGCGTCATTTATTTCTAGATTATAATTGTCTATGAGAATATTTATTTCTGTAGTAAATCGCTCTATATCCTTAGGTGGCAACGCACCGGGCTCAAAAGGAGTTAGGGACTGCATCTCTCGTTTAGGCGGAAGTTTTGGTTTTTGCCTAATAAACCCAGTAATTTTGGCGAACATACGCTTCCCGTTAAATACAATTACCGTCTACATACTTATAATTCTATCAGTCTTTTCAAAAAAAGGGCAAAAAGGAGATGCAAAAGATAAATTCTTCATTTAGAGCTTGAGTTCGATGTCTTACTAGGACGTTTTTGACGACATATTCCATCTCCCGTGTTTTGAGATGGTTAGGCGGTTTTTCTTACACAGTATGATTCTGTAAGGATTAATTAACGTTTTTTTCTTTTTCCTTCTAACAAAAACGAACATAAATATTTAATGATTAAGGCTCCCAGTTTTCTTTCCCTGCCCGATTGTGTCAGTGGAATACCAATTTTTCGCGATATTCTGGCTTTAAGTGCGGAGATGCCAATAAGTCTTTTCCATGAAAATCCACCACGATTCATTTTCTAACTCTCATAACAGCAAGAAGGTGAGTATACTCTTGTTTTGGGGTTGAAAGTAAAATAATGCGTTTATTCGTGATCATCAGAAGACGGACTATTTATATGCCAATTATAAATATAACTGTCGATGCTGTTGATATGTTTTAGTTGGCTTAACAATGGCTCTTTCGCAAATTGCAATAAATGAAAGATTACATCATGCTTGGTTCCGCCGAAATCTTCTTCATACCAGTCGTATAATTTTGAGATGATGAGCTTTCCTTCGATGACATTTACACCTCTAAGTGAATTAATGTAAGTAGAGGCAGCTTGGTTTAATTGCTCTTCAATAAGTTTACCCTGATAGATTTTTCTACTAAGATTTGGGGCACCAATAGTACCATTGTTTATAGCATAATGGGTGCGAGGATCATTCCAGATCGCTCGAATAATGCGATTATTAATGTCATCTAAAGTTAATGTAGTATCTTTAATTGTGATTAGATTCGCTCCCCAGGGGCCTATACTGAATAACCCGGGTGAAATATTAATTTCTTGGACCGAAGTAACGGGATAATAATTGGCTATGATTTGTACGGTTAGAGCATTGTAAACATTAATCCAAAAGGCTAATTGTTCATCGCGGTTGTAGTTATTAATATCAATTTCTGACATATTTTTTAAATAATCTTTAAGCAAATTCAGGTCTGTTTGCGTCATATGAGCGTAATCAACCAGATTGATGTTTTCTTCACTCGTGACAATGCGGCGATTTAGAAAATCTTGCCAAAGTTTATGAGAAATAATTTCTGTAGATAGAGGGTTATTTACCGCCCATTTGGGCCATAAGCTCTTGTAAAAAGACGCATTTGCTAGTCCGGAAACAAGGAGCATCACTATGAAAATGTATTTATTGCGTTTGCGGAATACGGTTTTAAACATGAATTATTGCTCTATTGCGAAGGGCATTTCCTATAGTATTGCCATCCAAAAATTCTAATTCTCCTCCAGAAGGAATACCATGTGCCAATTGGGTAATGTTTACTGACAAATCACGCAAAAGCTGGTGAATGAAATGAATGGTGGTTTGCCCTTCCACACTAGGGCTTAATGCTAATATCACTTCTTTGATTTCTTCTTGTATGATAAGACTTTTTAGTCGTGGTAACCCTATGTCTTCCGGTCCTAACCCATCCAATGGAGATATTTTTCCCATGAGAACAAAATACTTACCTTGAAAGGCATTGCTTTGTTCTATGGCAGATACATCAGCAGGGCTTTCTACAACACAAAGCAAGGAAGAATCTCGATTTGGATTTTGACAGAGGCTGCAAACTTTTTGTTCTGTATAGTTTGCACAGCGCTCACAATGATGGATGTTGTTCATTGCTTGCTCTAGACACGATGCAAGGTGTAACCCTCTCTGTCTCTGATGCTGGAGCAAATGAAACACCATACGCTGTGCTGATTTTGGACCTACGCCTGGCAGACAGCGGAGCGCTTCTACCAAGCGATTTAACATATCCATCTTTAGGACTATTCCTTATCGCCCTTATCGCCGCCCATTAAATCAGTTGGAATATTTAGACCAGCTGTTAATTGACTGATTTTTTCTTTAGATGCTTTTTCAATTTTTCGTACTGCATCGTTGATTGCTGCGGCAACTAAATCTTCCAACATTTCTACATCTTCTTCCATCATTGTAGGTTTGATTTTCACTTCAGTGGCATCATGTCGGCCATTCATTTTAATAACCACCATGCCGCCACCTGCTTCGCCAGTGACAACTAATTGACTTAGCTGTTGCTGCGCTTCTTGCATACGTTGTTGCATTTTTTGCGCTTCTTTCATCAGGTTGCCAAGATTTTGATTCATATCCATTATTAAGGCCTCATATGTTTAGATTTAAATTCGATATATTATAAGTCATCTTTCAGCGGGACAATAGAATTTTTGACCAATTCTGCTGAAAATTCTTGTTGAAGTTGCTGAAACATGGGGTCATTGTGTAATGCAGCTTCTGCTTTAAGCTGTTTTTGTTGTGTTGCCTGCTCTTTTTGCTGCGCCGGAGAGGATTGAACTGACTCATCACTGTTAAGAATAATTTTTACTGGATTTTGATAATATTGACCTAGTGCCATTTCAATACGTGAGAGTATCGTCGGGGTAAACAGGGATTGGTGCCCTTTGGATACACGGAAAGTGATCTCGCGTCCATTTTTTGCAACTAATTCTGCATTTTCTGCTGCGTTAAGTGCTAAGCCTGTAAGTTTGAGATGAGGTATAATATCTGACCAATCGCTATCCCCTTGGTCAACGACCTGCGTTTGCTCTGTCTCTTCTTTATTCTCTGAATCTGGATCAGAATTCGTTAGATGCTGAATTTGCTTTTCCGAATCGCTTAAAGGTGCCTGTTCTTGTGGAGAAAGAGGCAACTGTAGCGTAGATGGCAAGGACGTTTTATAGGATGCTAAAGGTGGAGGTGATTTTTTAGGCACTGGCCTAAACGTTAGCATTCGTAACACCGTCATATTAAAGCCAATAACTAAAGTTGGAGCGAGATGAATTTCCTCGCGTCCTTTAAGTCCAATTTGATAAAACAGCTGGATGTCTTCAGCTGAAATATGTTGTGCCAGAGTGATTATTTCCGGCGGAGGACTAATCAGCGGATTATTATCTCCAATAGTTTGATATATTGCTATTTGGTGAAGATAGTGAAGGAGCTCATCCAGAACATACTGAAAATGCCCTCCTTCGATTGAGATACACTGGCTGATTTTTAATACAGCAGAGGCATTTTGCTCCGCTAATGCACGTAGCATCTCCAGGGCATAGTCTTGTTGAGTATAGCCCAGGATCATTTTGACATCATCTGCACGTAATTGGCTATCACAACCCGTGATGGCTTGATCTAAAAGACTTAAGGCATCACGCATACTACCGCGAGCCGCTTGTGCCAATATATCTGCAGCTTCAATTTCAAAATCAAGTTGTTCTTCATTAAGAATCAACTGTAACCGATGGCTGATTAACTCAGTAGCCAGGTGTTTTAGATTAAATTGTAAGCAACGAGATAATACAGTGACAGGAAGCTTTTGTGGATCTGTTGTAGCTAAAATAAATTTAACATGCGCTGGCGGCTCTTCAAGAGTTTTGAGAAGTGCATTAAAACTATGCTGGGAAAGCATGTGTACTTCATCAATTAAATAGATTTTAAAACGGCCAATAGCTGGTGCATACTGTACGTTATCCAATAAATCACGGGTATCCTCAACTCGAGTTTTGGATGCACCATCAATTTCGATTAAATCGATAAAGCGGCCTTGTTCAATTGAGCTACAGATGGAGCATTGTAAGCAGGGGTCTGAGCTGATTCCTTTTTCACAATTTAGTGATTTAGCTAAGATACGGGCAATACTAGTCTTTCCTACACCGCGAGTGCCGGTAAAAAGGTAGGCATGATGTAATCGTTGCTGATTCAGCGCATTGATTAATGCCTTATTTATGTGGTCTTGGCCAACCAGTTGGGAAAAGGTGCGTGGTCGCCATTTGCGGGCTAGTGCCAGATAGCTCATACATGTTTTCGTAAGTTGGGCGGCAGCTCTAAGAGCCGCACTTCGGCGCTCGAATCAATCGTTACCGCTGCTCCCTTCCGGGCCTGACGGGGTTCACAATCTATCGCCGCGAAGGGACCAATAGAGCCACCATAGTTGAATGGTGAAGATTAACAAAAAAAGATAGGGATAGCCAGATCTACTGGAAATTAATTCTCTAAACGCTTGAATTCCTAAAACAAGTCACTACATTAATATATGTACATCGGTGGAATGAAACATTTTTATGAGCTAATTTTTTAAAAAAAAAGAAAAAAGTGTTTGACACTGAGAGCGAAATCAGTAGAATACGCAGCACGCCTTCGGGGCGGGTTCATTAAGAATGAGAGAAGACAAACTGTGTGGGCACTTTAGAGAC
>NZ_LNYQ01000011.1 GCF_001467945.1 Legionella parisiensis | reverse complement strand
GAACCTGCGGCTGGATCACCTCCTTAAATTAAGAGCACTAAAGAATTTAAAGTGCCCACACAGTTTGTTTTCGAGATAATGAAGAATCCCTTCCGCAACTGAGAAGAAGCGGAAAAGATATTCGATCACGATATTGTTGTTGATGTAAGTGAGATGTTGTAGTGCCTCTCAATAAATGCGGTGCTAAATCGCAAGTCAAAAAAAGCAAAGTGCATCGAAGCATTTTTGCAAGGTTTTGTTTTAATCGAAGTGCAGGTGAACAAAAGAAGAGTCATGCATTTGTATGTGACCCTTCGTGAGCGCAAGCATGCAAGATAAAAATAAAAAGCCGAAGTAAAAATGGGTCTGTAGATCAGTTGGTTAGATCGCACCCCTGATAAGGGTGAGGTCGGTGGTTCAAGTCCACCCAGACCCACCAATCCTACGGAGTTCTTCAAAGGATTATCCAGATTAAAGTACTTTTTTTGAGGGTATTTTAATCTGGAATAACCAGACGTTCATTAAAAATTAGGGTAATAAAGAG
>NZ_LNYQ01000010.1:9187-17218 GCF_001467945.1 Legionella parisiensis | reverse complement strand
GGCACTTTAATCTCCTTTTGATCGTCAAATCAAAGACTTAGTTTAGACTAAGTTGATTAAAGTGCCCCCTTAATTGGTGTAGAGCCGGTAAAGCAGTTATAATTTAGTCATTGTCAAAATTTCGGTATAAAGACTTTTATAATTATCAGAATCAAGAGCTGTATAGTTCAAGTTTTTTAATAAGCCCGTTAGTTTCACAAAAAAATGACGCGCTTCTTCTTTGTATAGAAACTCATATTCTTTCTTAATAATATCGAATAAAATATTTAAAAATTCTTTTTGGCGACTGATGGGCACTGATACATCTATTGGATCGTAAGCATCCTGTTGTAAATAAGTCATATCAAACATAAGCGATTTTTGATAGATGATGTAATCTTTCATGGTAATTCCTTCTTCTCCCGTTACCTGCATCATATTAAAAATCTCTTGTCCTTGATGCAGTAATTGATTGACTTCCATGATTTTGATCGTCCAAGTAGGTTCAAGATTTTTCTCAAACCAAGATTTAAGCTGCTCAAAATATCTTGACCAAGAAATCAATGGATCAACAGCAGGATAAAAGCGTTTATAAGCGCGATCATAGCTTAATCCAAGGAATGTTTTAACCGAATTTAATGTAGATTGAGTAACAGGCTCTTCAAAATTACCTCCCGCTGGAGATACTGTCCCAACAATGGTCAGACTTCCCGTGGAATTATCGCTGCATTCAATTATTCCTGCTCGTTCATATAATCCTCGAATGCTACTGTCCAAATAAGCTGGAAAACCTTCTTCTCCAGGAATCTCCTCCATTCGTCCAGAGGTTTCCCGCATCGCTTGTGCCCAACGAGAAGTAGAGTCAGCAATAAGCAACACATTAAATCCCATTTGTCGATAATACTCACCAAGAGTAATCCCTGTATAAATTGAGGCCTCCCGTGCCGCTACTGGCATTGAAGAAGTGTTACATACAATAATGGTTCTATCCATTAATGTACCCCCCATTTTGGGATCGATAAGTTTAGGAAATTCATTAATTGTTTCTACTACTTCACCTGCCCGCTCACCACATGCAACAATAATGACTATATCCACATCGGAATAACGTGCGATCAAATTCTGTAAAACTGTTTTACCTGCACCAAATGGGCCTGGTATGCATGCAGTACCTCCACGGGCGATTGGAAAAAACGTGTCGATTAATCGCAAAGTTGTAATCATTGGTTCGCTAGGATACAAACGTGATGCAAGATTATTTTTCATTAAGGATTGAGCAATGGAAAATCGAACAGGCCACTTTTGCAGCATACTGACTTCTCTAGCATTATTTTTAGAATTTACAAGTTTTGCAATAGGTGTGTCGGCGGAAAAAGTACCCTGTTGGACCCATTCTACTTTAACGTGTTCTCCCATATCAAAAGGCACCATGATTTTATGCGTAAACCGTCCTTCTTGGACAACGCCCAATACATTCCCTGCATTGACGATATCTCCTGCATGCACTGTTGCGGAAAAGGACCATTTTTTTGCTGAATCAATAGAATCTTCCCGAACACCACGCGGCAAGAAGAAACCAAACTTGGTAGCAAAATTCTTTAATGGGTTTTGTAAACCATCATATATCATTCCTAAAAGACCTGGCCCCAAAGTGACGGAAAGTAGCTCCCCAGATTGTTCTACACGATTGCCAATGGCAATGCCGCTTGTTTCTTCGAACACTTGCGCAATTGCTGTCTTACCTTTTACATGTAAAATTTCTGCCATGATTCGTTCTTGGCCAGAATCTTCATCCAGGCAAATGTAAATGATTTCATTCTTGATTAGGGGTTTTGATCCTTTTTGCTCAATGTGAACAATACCTTCTTGGATTGCAATGACTATAGCATCACCTGTGAATTGTTGCTGTTTATCTTTCATGACATGCTCCCTTTGTCCTCAAGATAAAGAAATTCGACAGTTGCTTATTTAAAAGAGATTGGCTTAAATCATTAATGTGATTTAATGCATCCCTTTCATTAAATCCTGCCCAGTAATGGACAATATTCCATTTAAGTAAGTAAATAATAATTGCTTCAAAATCAAAATAATGTCCAGTTTCTGAAATGGATAAATATTTCCACATGGACGTCAATAAAAACTTTTCCACCGCGATTGTATCTTTTTTAGCAATATCTGTAGCAATCTTGGGAAGCCATGGATAAACAGCCTTCAATCCAAAATCAAGTTCATTCCAATGATTCACCAATTTGTAGTCCCAACGCGTAATCCAATCATCATTAGAACGGTCAGGCAGTCCCTTTTTTTCATCTCTAAGACGTAACGCCGCTAAAATACTGCGCAAATCAAAAAACCATAAAGTCAAATCAATTATAAAATGAGATTCATTTTTTAATATATTCTGATAAGTATTGCGTAAATCCCTTAGAGGTTTTTTAGGTATAAACCAACTTGTCCATACCAAATCCTCGACTGTCAAAGCAAGCTTGTATTTATCTAAAGGCAAGAGCTTTAAACGTTTTTCCAGCTGAAGCCGTGAAATAGGTGTTTCTTGAATTTGAAATGTCCCCTTTAGTCGGGGCAAGCTGCACACGACACTGTAATATTGGGAGTTCATTGTAATAATCCCTCCAAAAGTGCTCTAAATCGAGGTTGCATGTGCTTTATAAGCAGACTACTTACTGCATCCTCAGTTAAATCCAGTACAATTTCTTCTTCGACAAGAGAAACTTTTATTCCCGAAACTTGACTATCCTTTTGATTGATGCGAACACTCATACCTTCTCGTAACATTTGGCGAGTGATGCTTTGTACCAGAATTTTTAAGGGATCTTTTTCCATTAATTCAGGATTTTTTCTAATTTCATCAAAATCGAGTACTTTTTTGGGTAGTTGTATTTCTATATTTTTTGCTTTAAACGCGTGAAGCTGTTCTACAGTATCTATAGCGACTAAAAATATAAGTTGACGCAGTATATCTTTGTCATCTAACTCTTTATGGACTAACCTTCGGACTTCCTGTGTAAAACGATCAATGAGATTTTGCCTTAATTCAAGTCGCATATTTCGCGCAGAAAGCTGTAATGCATCTTCTGCAGCTTTTTTTTCTTGCTGAATCTTTTGGTGGGCCTCATTCAACATGGCTTTCATTTTGACCTGAGCCTCATTCAATATTTTATCGGCTTTTTGTTGTGCTTCTTGAATTAATCGCCCTGCCTCTTCCTTCCCTGCACTAACTCCATCATTTTTTAGCCGTTCAATTAAAGTTTCAACACCTTGAGAAATCACGCTGGCAGCTTTATCTTGCTTGGGTTCCATTGAAATCTCCTATATTCCATTACTTAATACCAACGCAAATACAAATATAAAAACGGCAAAACCTTCTACAATTGCAGCTGGAGCAATTGATAGTCCAAATATTTCAGGTTTATTCTTGGTTGCATTAATCGCACTGGCACAACAATTTCCTTGTTGGATCGCGCAAATCATTAAAGCAATCCCAGAGAGTAATCCAATACCAAAGAGTCCTCCAGCTATTTGTGAGGTAACCGGTCTGTTAAGCGTAAACATGATGACGATTCCCATAATCGCTTGAGTAGAAGGAAGTACCGAAACGCCAATGTATTTACCATATCCGCTGTCTGTATCTAACATCACGCCAATAGCTGCTTGCCCTGCAATAGCACAACCACAAATACTCCCTGTGGTTGCTAATGCCATCGGAGCAAATATACCGACCCATCCCAACAATATCATTAACTCATTCATGGGATATCTCCTGTTTTTTGAATGGCTGATAACAGTATCCGTCTTCCTTGATACTCCATTTAAAAAATTCAATGTAGTTCAGACGAAGTCCATGAACCACAGCACTCATAAGACATAAAGCCAAATTCATTGTTTGCCCTATAAGCAATATCAGAATTGCCAATACCCAACTGCTTGGTTTACCAGATTGTGTCATATGGTACGCCATGGAGTTAAAGGTCACTGCCAACGACGCTCCAGCTAATCCCAAAGCAAATAAGCGAAGATAACTAAGGATATCGCCGAATAAAGTAGGTAATTCTGTTAATGCGCTGAATCCATGAAGAATTCTTTTAAAAAAGCTCTTCATATTAATGATTGGTTCGTTTGAAGCAAAAATCATAATCATTAACAAACTGATAATAAAGAGTATTATAGCAGGCTGAATTATCTGACTGTTGTGTTTTAGTATTCCAAAAGAATAGAGGAGCATCGAAATAATTAATAAAATAAATCCAGCTGAATGAATTCGTTCATTGCGATATCGTGCAAACCAAGCACGCATGCCACTAGCAATGCAGATATGCAAACAACCTATAATAAGAACCACAACCATCATCAATTTAAAATTATTAATATCAATGATCTTTAATGTGGCTAACCACGTTCCCGATTTGGGTGCTACCCCCCAATAACTTCCTAACATGACTCCATATATAATTGAAAACGTACTGATCACTACCAGTAAAGGCCTGAGCCATATTGACGCATTGTAATTTCCTAGCTTTTTCCACCAAAAAAAGGTAAATAATGCCAATAATATTCCATAGCCTGCATCTGCAAGAATCATTGCAAAAAAGATGGAAAAAGAAAAAAAGATCATAATTGAAGGATCAAGAGCATGGTACCCGGGAGTTTGATAAAAATTAACGAGCATTGACCCTCCTTGCAGCCAAGGATGAGTCTCCATAAGAGTTGGCGGCAGCTCTCCGGGTAATGGAGCCTCAATAACTAAACTCAATTGGTTATTCTGACAAAATTGTGCAAGCTTTGTTAAATCAGCATGAGGCAACCAAGCTTGTAACAAAAAAAAGTCATCATGTTCTTGAGTTAATCCTGAAGCTTTTTGGAGTTCGGTTCTATCGTAAAATTGAGCTATCTCCCGAGCTAACAAATAACGATACCGGGTTAAATGCCGTCGTTCATCCTGAAGATCCTCGATTTGTTCATCGAGCTCATCTAGTTCAGCATGCAGTGCATTTAAAGCAACCGATCCTGTATGGATTCGCTCAAAAGGAAATTGCTCGTCCTTCGGCTCTTGCTCAGAAAGCAAAATAATAAATACATCACGATTATTCCGATACACCTCTTGCACAGTGCTATCTTGAGGAAGGCAGAAAATTTCTTTAAGTTTAATTTTATAAAACCATAATTTAACGCCACCTAAATCCTTTTCGGGGGGTAGAGTAAAATATCCCCATTCAGCAACCTCGCGTATTCGTTTTGTTAAAAATTCCTGGCGATCAATAGCTAACCTTAAATCATGCTGATTATTTAAAATTTGTTTCACTACCTGGTCTGCATTGAATTCTTTTGAAACAAGACGTGGTTTTTTATGCTCGGGAGAATTTTTTAGATAGAGCAATGCTGCTTTAATTTGATCGACTAATGTAGTGGACGAAGCAGTTAATGCCAATTTAATTGGCGGGTTAGTTGCTATGAGATGGATGCAACCTAATTCTTGCAATGCATTTAATATATCTGTTTTGCATTGACTTGGGCCAAGAATACTTACTTTCACAAAGGATGCAATACTCATATTGGTATCCTTTTCTTTTTAGCGATTTTCGATCGAACCACCGCTGCACGCTCATTATCGGATAAAAAAATTTGAATTAAACGGATATTATTTAATGCTTTAGGGATTAATACTTTCTCAAAAAGATTTTTCCTTTGGGTAACCGTTTGAATTGCCTTCGACAGCAGGCGTTGTCTTTCAATGGAAATTTGCAGAAGCAACTTCAATTCAATTTTTTTTTGCAACACTTCAATAAACTTTTCGATCCATTGAGGGGTATTAAAATATGAATAATGTTTCCTGTTAAAAACGAGTGCTTTCAATACAGGTAATTTAACGCCAACAATATTTTCCTCAGCAAGTGAGATTTCTCTAATCTGAATAAGTTCAGAAAACATGTTTTTTGCGCTAGTAACCATAGGTAAATCATATTCAATAAGCTTATCTAAAACTTTTTCATCCTGTTTTAACTCAGTTATTCGAGTGTCAATTCGAGTGCGTTCTGATAATAATTTTTTTCTTTTTAATTCCAAAGAAGGCAAAAATCTTTGATAATTTTTAAGATTTCTTTGCTCTAAACTGAGCGATGATTTATTCAATTTAATTTGTGTCGTCATGATCACTATCCTGTTGAGTCTTGAACTTAGGACGAAAATATTTTGCAATAAGTTCTTGTTTCATAAGTAGCTCATTCGCATGAAAACATTCTGCAAGTGTTTGCCAAGAAAGGTCCAATGCTTCCTCTAGTGAGATGGAAACTTTAATGTCCATAAATCGCGCCCGAAATAAATTACCAAATTTAAGTAGCCGCTCGTCGAATTCCGAAACTTCAAAAGCCATGGCTTGTTTTTGTTCTGCTTCGCACGCTGCAGAAAAAAAGCGGATCATGGTATTCATTATTTGACCATGATCATCGCGGGTTTGTTTGCCGATAACATGCTGCTTCAACCGGGATAATGAACCAAATGGATCAATAGAACCTGAATGCAAATAAAGCTGTCCTTCGGTAATATATCCCGTATTATCCGGAACAGGATGAGTCACATCATTACCAGGCATTGTAGTTACAGAAAGTATGGTAACCGATCCTGCACCTTGGAAATCACACGCTTTTTCATATCGTCTTGCCAATTGAGAATATAAATCGCCAAGATAACCCCGATTAGAAGGCACACGTTCCATAGCAATACCAACTTCTTTTAGTGCATCAGCAAAAGCGGTCATATCAGTTAATAGCACCAAAACGCGCTTTCCTTCTTCTATTGCCATTTTTTCTGCAACAGACAATGCCATATCGGGGATCAGTAAACGCTCTAGGATGGAATCGGATGCTTGATTTACAAACATAACGGTACGCGCTATTGAACCATGATCTTCAAATGTTTTGCGAAAAGCATAATAGTCATCAAATAACAAACCCATTCCACCAAAAACAATAATGTCTGCTTCGGCTTGCGTTGCAATTTTTGCTAATAATTCATTGTAGGGCTCACCAGCTATTGAAAATATAGGTATTTTTTGGCTTTCCACTAAACAATTAAATACATCGATCATAGGTATGTTGGTGCGAATCATTTTTGATGCCAGTGTGCGTCTTGTAGGATTAACTGTGGGTGTGCGTATGGTTATTTTATCGTCCTGCTCCAGATTAGGTCCCCCATCTATAGGTTGGCCAATTCCATTAAATACACGCCCAAGGATACTTTGGGAATAACTCACTTTCATCGGATGACCTAAAAATGTAATGGAGGCATTCGTTGATAGCCCTTTTGTACTCCCATACACTTGTAATGTAACAATCTCTTTTTCCAAATGAGTCACCTGAGACAGTAACAATCCATTTTGCGTGTGGATTAAGGCTAAGTCGTCAAGTCTTGCGACAGAAGTTGCACCAATCTCATGAGTGGATGGGACAACAATTTTCAAAATATCCCCAGTAATTTCATGAACATTTTTATAATGAATATTGTTCATGATATCCCCCTGACGTTTTTTTCGCATGAGCCATCATAACGGCTACTGCACAAGATCCGATGCGAGAACGAATATTATCCGCTCGACTGGTCAAAATGATTGGTACGGATGCCCCTAAAATAATCCCAGCAGAAATTGCGTCGGCAATTAAGACCATTTGTTTGGCCAAAATGTTACCGGCTTCTAAATTAGGAACAACAAAAATATCCACATCACCAATTACGGAAGACTTAATCTTTTTGGTCTGAGCTGCATGAAGGCTAAATACATTATCATAAGCAAATGGACCATCTACAACAGCGCCTGTAATCTGCTCTCTTTCAGCCATTTTTGCCAAACAGGCTGCGTCAGTAGTGGAAACCATTTCTGGATGTATGGTTTCAACAGCAGATAATAGTGCTACTTTAGGGAGTGTCTCTTGGTTAAATGCATGAAATAAATCGATCGCGTTTTGAATAATATCTTTTTTAACTAATAAATCTGGAGCAATATTAATAGCAGCATCAGTGACGATAAATGGCTTATGATATTTC
>NZ_LNYQ01000010.1:0-9087 GCF_001467945.1 Legionella parisiensis | reverse complement strand
CGGGTCCGCAATCCACTCTCCTTTTTAACGACTTCATGCATTAACTCATCAGTATGTAAATTTCCTTTCATGATGGATTCAACTTTTCTTTCTCGGGCCAGTTGAACCGCTTTTTTCGCAGAGCTTTGCGGATCAGCAATATCAATTATTTCATAATCTTTAATGTCTTCTCCGATTTTTTTTGCAATGGTTTCAATTGTGCCTTTTGGACCTATAAGAACGGGATCGATCAAACCCAGATGGTTTGCTTCAAGGGCTCCTTCCAGTGATTCCTCACTACAAGGAAATACAACGGCTACTTTAATTTTTGGCAAAGATTGACACTTTTGCATAAAATTTTTTGCTAACTTGTCCAAATCAAGTTTTTTTTGTACCATTTTTTAATCCATTCTTAGTCCCGAAACCACCCTGCATATGAATAAAAGCATTTATTTCTGGAATAATGGTTTTTCGGAAATTACTCCCATTGAATAGCCCATAATGTCCAACGCCAAGTGCAAGATAATATTTCTTCTTGTGATCAGGAAGGTTTTTGCATAAATTGATTACGGTTTTAGTTTGGCCAAGTCCAGTGATATCATCACGTTCGCCTTCAATGATTAAAATCGAAGTATTTTTAATATCCTGTAAACGGATGTTATTGCCTTTAGATTTATAATGACCTCGTGCCAGCAATTGTTCTTGAAAAACTGTATTGATGGTTTGCATGTAAAATTCAGCAGTTAAATCCATAGTTGAAAAATATTCGAGATAAAAACGCACCGTTTTAAATGCTGCCTCACGTTTGTTTTCAGCATAATTAGCCACAGCGGACTGCAAGGATTCAATATGACGCTGCCAATTCATACTCATAAATCCAGAAAGCTGCATAAAACCTGGATAGACTAAACGCATTGCGCCGCGAAATCGACTAGGAACCATAGAAATTACATTTTGTTGAAACCAGTCATCTCCTCTAGACACGGCCAATTCGTTGACTGAGGTTGGTGATTTAGTAGTATCAATTGGGCCACCCAATAAGATAGCACTTTTTGGTAACTTTGGTTCATTTGCAGTAGACATTAAAGCCAAAGCGGCTAAAACTGGAACCGTAGGTTGGCATACTGCCATTACATTTACTTCAGGGCCCAAAAGTCTAAAATAGGAGATGATATATTCTATAAAATCATCTAAATCAAATGCTCCTTCAGACAGAGGAACATCCCTGGCATTTTTCCAATCCGTGATGTATACATCATAAAAAGGCAGTAATGCTTGCACTGTATCTCGTAACAGAGTTGCATAATGACCTGACATCGGCGCAACAAGCAACATTTTAGGCATGACATTCTCAACAATGCCCTTCTTCTTAAATCGGATTAAATCACAAAAACTTTTGCGATCTATAAGTTCTTCAACAATTTCAAAATATTCATCACCCAATTTAATGTCTTTTATGTCAAAACTGGGTTTTTCATAAATATTGGTCATCATGTGGGCAATGTAATAATATCCAGTTAATTCCCTAAAATATTTAATCGAGGAGTGCATCGCTGTTTCGCATAATTCTTTTTGAAAGTCAGAAAGAAAAGGCAAATTGACGGGCAAGTCCATAGTGTCAGCAATTCGCCTATATCGCTTAGAAAGCGTGAGACAATAATCGGAGTAAGGTTGGAGGAATCTCATTGTCGTATCGTACCAGTTGTACAATGAGCGACTATCAATTGGATTAGGCAGCATAGAAATTCCTTATTCTAATGCAGTATAGAAAATAAAAATCTATTTCTACCAGTATAGCTCATTACATAGAAAATTTAGAAACAATTAGATTTTTATTTGCCACATTAGAATAAATAATACTCTATACTTAGACCAGGACTATGGATTATCCAATTCGGATCAAAATGGATTATGGAAAAGCCTCATGTTGTTACACTCAATTCAGGGTCTTCAAGCATCAAGTTTGCAGTATACGAATTGCATTCTGATTTACCCAAATTGCTACATGGCGCAGTAGAAAACATACGTGAAGCCCCTGTGTTAAAACTATTTGCCAAAGACAATCATTTGGTTAGGGAAGCTCATTTTAAAAAAAATAACGCTTACAACTTTTTTTATGAATTATTATTTTCCGCTTTAAAAACCAATCAATTTGGATTTAACATTACAACAGTAGGTCATCGCGTAGTCCATGGAGGCAATGAATTCGTCAAACCCATTTTGATTACTCCAGAAATTACGGAAAAATTAAAAAAATATATTCCTTTTGCTCCTCTTCATCAGCCACATAATCTGCAAGCAATAGAAAGCATCCACGCACTCTATCCTGATTTACAGCAAATTGCCTGTTTTGATACAGCATTTCATGCAACCCATCCTCAAGTGGCAGACTTATTTGGTATTCCTAAGAGATTTTCTGAGGCGGGCATAAAACGCTATGGTTTTCATGGACTTTCTTATGAATTCATTATGCATCAATTGAAAAGCATTAATCCTCAAAAACACTCCGAACATATCGTTATTGCTCATTTGGGTAATGGGGCAAGTATGTGTGCTGTAAAAGAAGGGAAATCAATTGACAGTACTATGGGATTTACTGCATTGGATGGCCTTGTCATGGGCACGCGTTGCGGTAATTTGGACCCTGGTGTGATTCTTTATTTTCTAGAATCAGAAAAAATGACTTCAGGGAACATCCAAAATATGCTTTACAAAGAATCGGGGTTATTAGGAGTATCTTGCACCACATTCAATATGCAGGAACTACTTCAAGATAAAAGCATACAGGCAAAAAAGGCGATTGAATTGTTTGTCTATCGCATACGTCGTGAATTGGGCGCATTGACTGCTGTACTTGGTGGCTTGGATGTATTGGTTTTTACAGGCGGCATTGGGGAACATGCATGGCAAATTCGTCAATTAGTCTCTCAAAATAATGAATGGCTCGGGCTTGAAATCGATGAGGCCTTAAATAAAACAAATCATCTCACAATAAGCACCCCCAAAAGCTTGGTTGATGTTTATGTCATTCCCACTGACGAGGAATGGGTGATTGCCAATCATTGTTATCATCTTATGAACAAAAAGGAATCATAAACATGGACAGTACATTACTTTCAGGTAAAAAGGCTTTGGTCGTAGGCATAGCCAATGACAGTTCTATTGCTTTTGGCTGCGCACGTGCTTTGCACATGGCTGGCGCTGATATAGCTATAACTTATTTAAATGATAAAGCAAAGCCTTTTGTGGATAAAGTAGCAATTGGGCTTAAGCCTTCTATTTATTGTCAGTGTGATGTAACTCAAGAACATGATTTAGATAATTTGTTTGTGCAAATCGAGAAACAATGGGGACATATTGATATTGTTGTGCACTCAATTGCATTTGCACCCAAAGAAGATTTGCAAAAACCAGTATATCAAAGTACTAAAGAAGGTTTTCTAATGGCAATGGATATCTCCTGTCATTCATTTATTCGAATGGCGCAATTGGCTGCGCCATTGATGAAAAAAGGAGGTTCATTATTTGCTATGTCCTTCTACGGAGCAGAAAAAGTCGTGAAACATTATAATATTATGGGGCCTGTTAAAGCAGCATTGGAAGCATCCGTGCGTTATATGGCAGTAGAACTGGGACCTCAGCATATTCGTGTGATTGCACTTTCTCCGGGTCCTTTAAAAACACGAGCGGCTTCCGGCCTTGAAAAATTTGACGATTTAATTCAACATGCAAAAGAGAAATCCCCATTGCAATCACTGGTTGATATCGATGATGTAGGTGCAATGGTCGTTTTTCTTGCGAGCAAGTATGGCAAAAATATTACAGGGGACACCATTTATATTGACAGCGGTTATCATATTATTGGTTCATGATTTCATGTCCTTTTTGGATTAATACGATATAAAATGCAATAAAAAGCCGGCACTAAGAACATAGTGAGTATGGTCCCAATTGTTAATCCGAACATAATAGTTACCGCTAGAGAGACCCAAAAAATATCTTGTAATAAAGGGATCACTCCCAAAATGGTGGTCAGTGCGGCGTTCACTACAGGCGATAAACGACTTAGGCCTGCGAAGATAACAGCTTCATAAGGTTTCATTCCATCTGCAAGATTCAAATTCACTTGATCTAATAAAACCACTGAGTTTTTAATCATCATTCCCGACAAACTCATTGCGCCAAGCAAAGCAATGAAACCAAAAGGTACACCAGTAAAAAGTAATCCAAAAGTAATCCCAATCATTGCAAAAGGAATTACCGCAATAATGATTAAAGGAGGTCGATATGCATTAAATAACATAACGATGATCAATAACATAATAACGACTGCGGGAAAAAGACCCGGTTTTAATGCATTGGCCGATTCTGTACTGCTTTTGTATTCACCGTCCCATGTCAAGGTGTATCCAGGAGGTAATTTAATTTTTTCAAATTGGGGTAAAATAGTTTCCCGTAAAGTATTTGCCGTGACTTGATAAGGAGAACACTGAACAGTGATTGCCCTTTTACGATCCCAACGCCAAATAATTGGATCAGTCCACTGAAGATCAATTCCATTTACTACTTGTGACAACGGTATGGTTTGAGTACTCAATTGTGAATTGACTTGCAACAAAGGCAAGTCGACCGCAGCAGTATCCTGTTCACTTGGTGGCTGGCGTAGAATAATCGGTATTAAACTATCTTGCTCACGATAAAGGCCCACTGTTATCCCGTCACTGGCTCTTTGCAAAGTCTGCGCTAAATCCAAGCGAGAAATCCCAGCCCAACGTGCACGTTCTTGTTGATAATCTGGAACAATTTGCAATATAGGTTCTCGCCAATCAGTTCGCACATCAATTGTATGTGGATTTGCCCGTAAGATTCCTACAGCTTGTGCTGCAATATTTTTTAAAACTAAAGGATCTGAATTGGCTGGACCACTGAAGCGAGCAGCAATTTTCCAGTTATTAAACGCACCAACTGCATACTTACGAACACGAACCAGGGATTGTGGATAATTTTTACTATTCCATTCCGGAAGTGTGGCTACTAGACGATCAACATCCTGTAAACTTTTCATGTTGACAATTAACTGCGCATAAGAAGAGTAAGGAAATTCTGATTCCACGGGCAAATAAAAACGAGGTGGACCTTGTCCAATAAAAGTGCTCACACTGGCTACACCTGAATCGCTTAAAAGCTTTTTCTCCATTTTTTCAAGTTCTTCAGAGACTACCTGAATACGAGTCCCTTCGGGTGCCCAATAATCAATCATCACTTGCAATCGAGAGGAGTCAGGAAAATACATAATCGGAACATAACGAAAACAGGAGACAGAAAGCACTAATAGACCACACATAATCAAAGTAAAGATCACCCTGAAACGTACAGCTAACTCTAATAAGGCCTTATATCCTTTATAAAATCTACCGGAGTATGCCTCTTCTTGATTGATGGTTGTTTTGGGGTCAGGCATAAATAAAATACACAAATAAGGGGTGGCTGTTTGGGAAAGAACCCAACTTAATATAAGCGACACCGCAATAACGGTAAATAAGCTTCCTGCGTATTCGCCCGTATCATACGTCGATGCAAAAATGGGAAAAAATGCCATAGAAGCAACTACAGTAGCGCCCAGTAGAGGCCAGGCTGAAATTTGTGCTGCATCTACTGCTGCTTTTTCTCTAGGAATACCTTGTTGCAAACGACTCATAAATCCATCAACCACAACAATTGCATTATCTACCATCATCCCCATTGCAATAATTAAAGCACCTAAGGAGACACGTTGCAGATCGATATGAAGCAACAGCATGATAATAAAAGTGCCCAAAATTGCGAGAATGAGTCCAGAAACTCCAATAATCATTCCTGCCCTTAAACCCATGGTGAACGCCAAGACCAATAACACAATGATTACAGCTTCAATTAAATTAATGAGAAATGCATCAATAGATTCTGCAACGACGTCCGACTGCCATGAAATTTTATTGATCTCAATTCCTTTTGGAAGTTTATCCTGAAGTTCCTCAAGACGTTTGTCTACATCTTGACCTACTTTCACTGCGTTAACTCCTGACAAGGGGGCTAATGCAATTCCAATGGCAGGCAATCCGGAGTAACGCATTAATTGCTCAGGAGGATCAATATAATCTTCTTTAACATCAGCAAAATCACGAATCCGTATAATTTCTTCACTTTTCTGAGGCTTATCCAATTTCAACTGGGGAATAATTGCTAAATCACCGATGGCGTCTGCTTTAGAAAACTCACCAGTAGGCGCAATCCTCATTCGCTGCAACTGGTAATTGACATGTCCTGCATTAACTACCTGATTTTGTAATTTTAAAGTTCGCTCTATATCTGCTAGAGTTACTTCCAGTTGAGAAAATTGTGTGTTTGAAATATTCAAATAAATTCTTTTTTGTTGGACACCCCATAAGTCAACCCGGGCAACCCCAGGAACTATGCTCAATTCCTTTTGAATTTCTTTAGTGTATTTTTCAAGCTCGGCATAGCTGAACCCATCTGAGGTAACCGCTAAAAGAAATCCAAATACATAGCCAAAATCGTCTCCTACCACCGGTTTATCAACTCCAGGAGGTAAGCTACCCTCAATATCTTGAACTTTTTTACGCAAGATATCCCAAACCTGTGGTAATCTATCGGACCAGTATTCATTCTTAATATTGACTTTGATAATGGATAATCCAGATCTTGAAATAGAAGATATATCTTTTACTTCCGACATTTCTTGAATTTTTTTTTCAATATGATCAGTAACT
The DNA here is from genome assembly GCF_001467945.1 of Legionella parisiensis. GTDB lineage: Bacteria > Pseudomonadota > Gammaproteobacteria > Legionellales > Legionellaceae > Legionella > Legionella parisiensis. The sequence continues at coordinate 2,338 of NZ_LNYQ01000010.1, read as the reverse complement.
TCCAACTCTACTTGTTCTGCGCTGGCACCAGGATAATGAGTTGTAATCGTAGCAGTTTTCACTGTAAACTCAGGATCTTCTAAACGCCCAAGTTTGAAGAAACATAAAGAGCCTGCAATAACAAGCAAAATTAAGATAAATGAAGTGACGGTTTTATTTTTAATTGCATAATTTGCCAAAGCCATGTCTAATTATCCTGCTCTTTTAACAGGGTAACTTGCTCTCCTTCAATTAAACTATGAACTCCAGCAGTTACTATCCATTCACCTTGTTGCAGCCCTTTTAATACTAAAATACCTGTGGGAGTGAGTTCTCCAATCTGAATTTGACGTTGATGTACCTTTAGAGATTTTGAATTAATTATCCAAATGTATGTCATTTTTTCAGAATCATTGGTAATGACTGCGGAAACAGGAACTGTAATCTTACTTTTTTCTTTTTTTGTCTGTTCGACATGACCCGTCGCTTTACCTGCCATCCCAGGAAGAATTTCAAAATGTTTCGGCTGATGCATGATAAGAGTGACGGGATAGGTACGTGTTTCGGGTGAGGCTTCATTGCTGATTTCTTTTATTTGTGCCGGTATCATTTCATTGGGGAAAGAATCAAATCGTACAAGAATATCTTTTACAAAAGGAATATAACTGATGAATCCTTCAGGTATTTGGATAACCATTTCAATTTGTGAGGTATCTAGTAACCGGGCAATATTTTGGTGGTTCGATATCGTCTGGAAATTTTCTACATACAAATTGGAAATTTTGCCATTAAAAGGAGCATTTAGTACGCTGTCTTTGAGTGATTTTTCAGCTAAATCTTTATTGGCTTGGGATACAGCCAGTTTTGCTTTTAGAAGATCATAATCTACTTTAGAAATATTTCCTTTTCCAATTAATGCTTCTGCTCTTAAAAAATTTTGTTTGTCTCGGGTAAGTTCAGCTTGTGCCGATTGTAATTTCGCTTCAAATTCTCGAGGATCAAGTTTTGCAATCAGTGTTCCCTTTTTTACATTGTCCCCTATTTTAACAGGTAATTCAATTAATGAACCTCCTACATTAAAGGATAAATTAACCTGTTGAAAAGCTCTTGCCCTTCCTGGAAAAGCACGGCCACTAAATGCACTGGTGTTCCCGATTTGAATAGCTTTTACAGGTCTAGGTTTGCTAGGAAAAGGTTTAGTTTGGTTTTGATTGCAGGAAATCCCCAGGTAAGCAATAAAACCTACGGTTAAATAAAGCCTTGGTGAAAAAAAGACTTTCATAATCATCCTTGATGACAGAACATACTCTTTTTATTATAGTGGCACGATTGATATGCCTTTTCACCTCAGTATAGATCAAAAAATGTAAAATAAGTTTTTTATTTTATTGAATTTTATTTTTTTTCTGCTAATGGATAATCCCGCACCAGAAATCATATTAAGGATACTCTTTTAAGAACGTTCCTATAATAATTTCTCAATAGTCCTTGGCATAACTTCCTATGCTTAATACAAAATAGTAAGAATTCTATAACCCTACTTATTAAATGAAGGTTTGAATAATAAAAAAATTATTTACCCTATTTGTGGAAAACCCAATACCTGGCGTGCAGACAACCAGTTTTAACCTTTTTTGATTCGATTGGTGTAAACTCATTGATTTAGGCGAGTGGGCGAGCGAATCACGAAAAATTCCAGGCAGTACATTGGATCCCGACCTCAAAATTGCAACACAAAATGAGCCATACGAAAAAATAATAAATATAAATTTCATGAGAATTATTTAAACTAAATTATATCTATTAATCGGCAAAATAATTAAATCTCTAAAATTAAAACCAAAATAATTCCGAATTTGATGAATAATCTAAAGACATTAACAACTAAAATACTTCAAATGATAATAAATTCACTGTGTGGAATTTGCGTATTTGAGTACGACACTGTTATCCATCGTAGGACATTTGTAGTGGTTTCCTGCGATATAAATTATAATAAAATCAATCACTTATTTTTCAACTGGGTGACTGAAAATCCTCGTGTCGGCAGTTCGATTCTGCCTCTGGCCACCATGAGACCCCGAGTTTAATCAATAAGTTACATTCGACTTACCAACCCCTTAAAAAACACTGTGTGGAGATTTTGTGGGACACAAACAACACAAAGTCATGAACTAATCACCTTATTTATTTGTGTTTAGATGGGAGAGGACATGGAGTGTTTATCAGTTGTATTATCTGAAGAAGAAATAAAATATAAATTAACGGATCAAGGCTCTTTCCCATTTAAGGGGGCAGCTTTAATCACCCGCAGAGGACCTTAACACGTACTCTATAATTTTCAAAATTTCTAAAACCA
>NZ_LNYQ01000009.1 GCF_001467945.1 Legionella parisiensis | reverse complement strand
TGCGAGAGTACAGACTCGATACATTGCCGAAGAAAAGGGCCTTGGTTAAATGAGGGCGTCACAATAGAAATTTTTGGCAGATTATTTTCTTGCCTCATTTTTAATTCCTTCAAAAAATTTAGTTATCAGCACTTTTATGCATATTTTTTAATTTATTGTTTTTTATAGCAATGCTCCTCGACTTTTAGCCGCCTTATACTGGAGTAACTTTTAAATTAGAAATAGTATAAGCAGCTCTTCTAGAATCGCTTTTGCTTAAAGGCTTAGCCTCCCCATTGGTCGCAATGGTAAGTTGAGTCAGCAATGCAGGAGAAATATCAAGTACTTTATCATAAACAGATCGTTCTCCGTTTTTTGTATTAAGGACAATTTTATGGGATTCGTCCTTCTCCCACAAATAGATTGTTAATTGCTGATCTCCATGTACACCATATTCAAAAAATAACCTTGTTTTTTTCATTTCTGATGTGACATCGGAGGGTTCCAATTGAAAAACAATCTTATCTTTAACCCAATACCACCAATTATCACCACTATTCTCTTTGAGGTATAGATTGCGCACCTTCATAATTTTTATCTCGGCTTGAGATAAATTGTGCGAACGCACATTCTCTGAAGATAACTTAATCGTATTAGAAGATGCATTAATTGTTTTACCATTAGGGGTCTTTTGCATAGCATGCACTGAATCAGCCTCAGTCCTTTGGGAAATCCCTGGGTATTTCAGAGCAGAAAAACTCGTCACTCCCACGATTATACCTAAAAAAAATCCCCCAAAAAAATCCTTCTTTTTCATAATTAATCCTTATAAATCCTATACTGTATAAAAGCATTTTGGTTTGACCAAGATATCACATTCATAATAAAGAGAACAATATTTAAAAGCCGTTTATCCCCAGCTTACTCAAGTTGCCCAGGTATCTCGTTCGGAAAAAAAATTCGTATCATGAATTAGGAATGCGAGCTCTCGACCTGCTGCATCGATAAAAGACTCAGTAAATTGTATGTAAATCCGTTTGTTATTAACTAACTCATTGGGAATAGATACTTTTTGGTACTGATGGGCAGTAAATTGAAACTGCCCCACTCTTTTTTTACCAGCCATAATAAGCATGGTTGAGTCCATTGGCGTAATGCCACCGATGTAAAGAACTTCTCCAACAGCCCTCTTCCTCAAATTGCATGAAAATTCTTTTGACAACCAATTATCCGAAAAAAAACCGCTAATGTTAGATTTTGGCAATGAGGTTATAGCTTTAAAACGAATTTTTCCAAATTCTTTAATTCTTTTAGTCAAATTTGAAAAGTTCTGTGTCCGGCGTGCCCAGTGGTAATGGAGCTTGCTTATAGGAAGATGCAAGTTTTTAATGGAAAAAAAGCGAACTATCTGATTGATTGTATTTTTTTTCTCATATATCAAGTGGTGCCAATATCCCTGGTAATAATTTAAATGTGTATAACCAATATGATGTTTGGATATGTTAAATATTTCTTGAAAGATTTTGATACGCCCTGAAAGGGTCTTAGTTTCTGGATACAAGCGTGAGCAGGACAGTTTTTCGTGCAAAAAATGGATATCCATTCCGGCTTTTGCAATACGTAACCAGTAATCGTAATCCATAACAAAATGGAGTTGCTCATCAAAAAGTCCAATTTTTTCTACTACACGACGACGCCAAAAAGCAGAGGGTTGACATATCATGCAGTCTCGAGACAATCTGTTAAATGAATATTCATCCGTCCTGTAAGTACCTATAATATTATCATGCTCATTAATATAATCGGCCTGACCATAGACCATATCGCAGGTAGGATGATTTAGAAAAAAATCAACAACTTTCTGAATAGCGCCAGGAGTTAGCACATCATCAGAATTCAAATAAGCAAAAATTTCTCCCTTTGCCTGCTTCATCCCTTTATTAATGGCATGAGTCTGTCCGTTGTCAGGCTCTGAAATCCAAAAAAAACGATCGGAATAAGAACTAAGAATATCTACCGAATCATCGGTAGATCCGCCATCAATAACAATATATTCAATATGAGGATAGTCTTGGCTAAGTACACTATCGATAGTGCGTTTGAGAAATCTTCCCTGGTTATAAGAGGGAGTTACAATAGAGACTAAGGGCAAGTTTGTGGATGTCGGCTCTTCATAGGATACTTTTTGTGTGATCTTTTCTGCAACTCGATTACACGCAGCAAATAAATTATGTGCTGAACGTTCCCAAGAATATGCATTTAATCGCGCTTTACCACGCTGGACCAGTGTTTCACGCAGCTCTCTATTTTTCAGGATCTCTTTCATGGCATTAGCCATTGCTGAGATATCTAATGGAGAACAAGTTATCACAGCATCTCCCCCCACTTCAGGAAGACTGGTGGTATCGCTGCATAAAACAGGGGTTCCTGTATTAAAAGCTTCCAATAAAGGCATCCCAAAGCCTTCATAGAGTGTGAAAAAAACCAAAGCTTGCGCGCGCTCCATAAGTATTCGAAAAAATTCAGGCCGAATAAAACCTAGATGCAAAACCGGTAGGTCCTTGTTGTTTTTATGTAGCTTTTTCCACCCATCTCTATTACCTGTTAAAATAAGAGACACAGTTAAATCAGGATTATTTTTTAAAAGGAGACGAAAGGCTTGCAGCAATCTCGTATGATTCTTATGTTTCCAGATATTTGCAGGGAAGAAGAAAAATGGCGTTTGAGGAATCAAAGCCTTTTCTTTATCAGTCAAACAGTCTTCAGTTGTTGTTAGACTATGGACTTTTTGTAGCGAAGGTTCCATAAGAAAAATATCGTCGCATTTTGTCTCGGAAAAATCATAAAGGGATTTTTTTGCAAATTCTGATATAGTACCGATAGCCCCTGCGTGATTCAGTGCCTTTGAAAATGATGCTCTTCTGGATTGAAGCACCTGTTTAGAGAAAAACTCAGGATAAACTTCGTGTTGTATATCAGGAATTAAGAAAATTTGCTTATTTAATGGAAACTGTAACGTATCTTCCATAGGATAAGTGCGAAAAAGAACATCAACGTTATTTTCAACCGCAATTCGATCCAAATCAGAGAAAAAAGTTGTACTCGATAAGGTAAAAAAACGAATGTTTTCTGAGTGAGACTCAAGCATAGCCCTATTAAAAGGAGTACAAAATACTAAAAATTGATGTTCTGGATAGAGAATAAACAATGATTCACAAATCCCTTTTACCAGCTGAGAAATACCCCCAGAAGCACCAATTACTAATTGACGAAGTTCAATTCCTATAATCATAGCGTAAGTCCGTGTGTTTATTTTATCTTGTTTTTGAGAAAGCTTGCTAATGATGATCTTCGTGGAAAACCATCTTTGTTTGCATCAAATTGTGCCATTAACCGTCCCGTTCTTTTCCAAAGTTTCATGACGTCTTTTTGATACCATCCAGGAAAAATATTTTCATTTGTTTTGGCAAATTTATAAAGAGTATCAAACATATAACGTAAAATTCCAGGAGTCATCTCTAATCCCGAATGTTGCAGTGAGATACGTCGCAGTTCTTCTATACGTTTGAAGGAACCTGTTGAGGTTTTAGTGGTGTTATATTCTCGATTTGCAGACAAAACACCATGGATAGGATGAGGATCTCCCAATGTGGAAAGACGTATCCACAAATCAAAATCCATTCCATACTCTAATTCTGTATTAAGATAACCTATTTGCTCTAAACAATTACGATTCATAAATGTTGAAGGTTGCAAGATATAGTTCAAACCCATAACTAATGCATGGCGGTCAAACGTTAAACTGTTTTTAGGGAAGAAATGAGTTAGTACTTCCCCTGTTTTTGAAACTCGATATCCATCTCCAAAATAAAAGGGGGCGTGTGGATTTATTTGATAAGCTTTGATCACGTGTTCAAAAGTTCCAGGGAGATAATAATCATCAGAATTAAGCCAGGCAACCAACTCCCCAGATGCTTTTCTGAATCCTTTATTTATTGCCTCGCTTTGCCCTTTATCTGGCTCACTTACCCAATAAGCAAAATGGGGCTCAAATTCATGAATAATTGATAGTGAATCATCATGGGA
>NZ_LNYQ01000008.1 GCF_001467945.1 Legionella parisiensis | reverse complement strand
TTCAACAGGTATAAATCCGGGATAGGTATTGAAGATCCATCACCACGAAGCTTATTTACCCTCTCAAAAGAATAAGAGTTTTATAAATCGAAGAGGAAGATATCACAAATAGCTAGCTAAATAACTTCAGTCATTCCAATCTATGCCAAAGCCTTGAGTTTTATCAAGGCTTCTTTATTTTTTGGTTCGAGCAACAAACGTAATTATTATCCCATTCAAAAGACAATCAACAACATTCTCCTGCAAGCCTTTAGGACCCCTATAAATTTATTTATCAACATATAAAAAATTTTATAGCTCATTTTAATTTTTCTTTAATGGCCATTTAATATACTTATTGAACAAAATGCTCCTGGTGATGGATTTTATTTGAGCATTAATGGAGGGTTAAGACAGGATTGCCAATTATATTCAGAGGTATTTAATATGCAGGGTTTGTTAGAGAGATATGGGTTTTCATTTGCTGGTCGTACCGCTCTAAGCAGTAGTGTGCGAATTACAGGATCCGCTTTTGACTCGCACAATACTACCGCTTTACAACTATTTAAGCGAAAGCATAACATCAAACTTGTTGAGGGAACTGTTCCAGCCATATATAGAGGGATTTCAGTTGAGCATTTTCTTGGTTCTTTAGATCGCCCTGGATTAGGGGTAACCGCAATGCGTCCAAGTCTTGCCCGCCTTATGAAAGCTAGAGGATATACACGTTGGGGAGATTTCAGTCATGACGAAAAAATGGAAATTAGAGATGCGCATGTTCGAGGATACTCCTTCACCAAAGGAAATACAAAAGTAGCTCATTCATTTACTTATTGTCCTAGTGTAGCTCTGGGTTTTGGAATTGACGCGGCAAAAAAATCAAATTTCCCAGGTATTTCACTCATCGGTGTAGCATGCAAAGTCCATGACAAATTGGATGTGGAATATGATATAGCTCTGGATGGTGAAGAATTTGGTACTTCAATATTTTCGTATCAATGCGAGACTATAGTTCCTCATCTTTGTTTGCCAATGAATCATTTTATCCTGGTTAACCAAAAAAACTCCAATATGATTCATCTTGATGAGTTAAGACAAGCAAAACGTTTTGATGCCCCTGAATCATCAATACTGGAGCTCAGTATTATCATGGAAGAGGCGATGAAAAAATATCAACGCTTAGAAATTGATAAAGTAATTGCTTTCGACGATTTTGCTACCTACGTCAACGAAAGTCAGGATCCGCAGGATGTAAAAGCTTTAAAAGCAGCTGATTTATATGAGCAGTATAGAAGCATCTGGAAAGAACAAACCGCGTTAGTGAATTTACCCCTTTGTGAGCGAGATTTATGGATTAATATAGCAAGTGAAGTAGCTCCTAAAGCTTATAGTTGTATTACGGCTCATGAAGATGGTTTTACTATTGAGGCACCAGCAAAAAGTGGTGGGATACTTACGATAACCATCTCGAATACTGAGGCATTAATCTTTCTTGCCCCATTATTTGAAAAGGATCCATCATTAACATTAGATACGATAAAAAATGGTGAAGTTCCTTGTGCTTTGAATTATTTAACGGAGTCGGTAATTAGAAAAAATAAGGATTTAATTTGTGAAACTGGTTTAGAGCGATGTGTTGAAGAAGAGCAAAGTCGAATAGTTAGCCTAAGTTAAATAACTACAATGCTAAAAGCCTTGAGCTTTTTTCAAGGCTTTTTTATTAATTATATTTGAAAAAATATAACCACTATGTGTTAAAGTAACCCCCTACAAGGTCTTAATACAATACAAGGATAGGATTTCATGATCACAAAATTAGAACCAGCCTTATCACTAAGAGCTAAAATGTCGCCACATCTTACGATGACAAAAGCCATTCCCCAAACGATACAAAAGCTATTCCCTTTTTCACCGATTCAACATCCTTTCGCTCCAATTATGCAAAACTCCTTAACAAGAAAGGAACTAAAAGCCATGCATATTGAGGGCGAAGAATTAGAATTGATTCAACAGCTTCATGAATCAAATAAGTTTTATATCCTTGAAGATCATAATACAGTCCTAAAACAATTTTTTTTAGCGAAACAGAAAGAAAATACTCCTCTTGGTAATTTGTATAAAGAGATGGATTAT
>NZ_LNYQ01000007.1 GCF_001467945.1 Legionella parisiensis | reverse complement strand
TGTGTTTGTTCCTGCGGCTGTGTCTGTTCCTGCGGCTGTGTTTGTTCCTGCGGCTGTGTTTGTTCCTGCGGCTGTGTTTGCTCCTGCGGCTGTGTTTGTTCCTGCGGCTGTGTTTGCTCCTGCGGCTGTGTTTGCTCCTGCGGCTGTGTTTGCTCCTGCGGCTGTGTTTGCTCCTGCGGCTGTGTTTGCTCCTGAGGTTGTGTTTGCTCCTGAGGTTGTGTTTGCTCCTGAGGTTGTGCAGGCTGGGACAGTGGTAATTGCTGTTCTTGAGTTTTAATCAATGCTGGATCAGGTACGGGGGCTTGATCGATAATTTTTTCATTAATGGAAGTTGACGTTTGTGTTGGATTAACTACATCTATTTTTGCAGCTGATTCAGTTGGCAATGGTTTTAATGATTGTGCTTCCTGTGTGGATAAAGGAGAACCCGGGGTTTTTTCCAGTAGTTTTTTCTCTTCAGAAAAAGGAACAGGAGGGGCTGGAGGAGCAACAGTTACTACTCCCGGCTGTTCTAAAATTTCTTTAGGGGGTTGAGATTGCGCTGAGCTTCCTCCTAATACGCTGGTGCTGTCAGGAACAACCTCTGCAATAGGGGTTTTAGGCGCTTGTTGTATTATTTGAGAAGGAACACTCACCACTGCCTGGTTAACCGGTTGCGAGTTGACGAATGTTTGTGTCGGCACCGCAGTAATTGCGGGTGCTACATTTACATTTTGATAGAAAATATTAGTAGTTTTATTAACGTAAATATTATTGACATAAGTATTATTAATCTGGGTATTATTTATATTGACGTTGATGAAATAATTACGTCCCAGGTTTTTTGGAGGAATATAGATTTCTCCTGGAGCAAGAGGAAACCATGCAATTCCAGGTACACCAGTACTTAGTCTCAGGTTAAAATTGTTACCTCCTACAAATGCCACTAAAGCTGGTGCGTAAACAGGTTGGGCATATCTTGGTCCTGGAACCCAACTCCATCTTCTTTCAAGGTAAGCCCACCTCCCATAATGGAATGGAGCAAATCCCCACGGCTCTTCATCCACCCAGGTCCAACCCCATTGGCGTACCCAAACCCACTGACCTGTACGATAAGGGGCCCAATTTGGATTAACTTTATTCGGTATCCAAACATGACCATATTTAGGAGTTTTTTTCCAAGTCCCATAGAGTTGCAAATCTTCTTCGCCAATCATTTCTGCAGATACATATTGGGTAATACCTATACCTATGCGATCCCGCATGCGACTCCAACGTTCAAAATTATCAGGTGCAGGAATACTGGTAGGTTTAAATAGTTTTAGGTTTACTCCAAAGGGGTAGGATTTTCCTTGATTAACAATATAAGAAACTTTTGGACCATATACCTTTCCTCTTCCTTTTAGTACGCTTATGAGCGTTATTTTTGCTTGATTGTTGACAAAAATTCGATAATAACCTGGTTTTGTTACTATAAAAGCAAGAGTGGGTGTACTGATTTCAATTGTATGCCGAGGATCCAAGCGGGTTACTTTAACAATTAAGGTCCCACTGGAAAGTTGTAATTGAGAAATTTTTTGATTAAGGTTTAGAATTTTAAGGCTTGTTTGATTCCCCATACGCACCGTGGTAGAACCCAGTTGTAATTCGAGAAATGATTTATTACTTGACCATATGCGATCACCGGTGATTAATGGACGGTTGACAATTCCTTTTACCCATTGAGTTTCCCCTCCGGGCAGCAAACTCGCAGAGCCATTGATGGAACTTAATCGAGCAACTCGAGAAAACTCAGCCTCATCTTTAGCCTGGGCAGAACCAAAGATAAAGAATAAAAATATAAAAACTGAATAGATACAACTCATTATATTTTTTTTCATCATATTCAACTTTTTCTTTTATAAATGTTTCCATTACCCCTATTCGAAGATAAGGTTCGAAAAACTAAATATAATTATAGTACATTATTTGAACTCGTTGAGTGCTTGTTTTTCTTCAGCTAAGAAAAACAGATTATGGTAAACTCATTAGATAATGGCGGTTTCCTAACAAAAATACTATGGAGGCCCAACATGCATCCTTAGTACGCATGCTGGAATGCCTTCACAAAACTGTTCGGAATCCCTATTCCAAATTTAAGAGCAAAATACGTCTCCATTTACAAAGTAATACTTTTGCGTTTATTTTCCTAAATATAAAAAAGAAGGAACTGACCCTATTCAAAGAGATATAAGGAAAATTAATTTACAAGAGTTTTCGAACTAGTATGGAAGATGGAGTTTTCTCGTTCCAGCATACTATAGCATTGATTTTTTGAACAACCTCTTATCACCATTTAGGTTTAAAAAGCTGACTTATATCTGGCTCAGCTTCAACTAAATTATCTGAACTGGTGATAGTTTTTTCTTCTTCCTTAATTGCTTTTTTTTCTAGCGAGTTCTTTATGCTTTTTTCTTCATCTAAAATTCGTTTTGACGTGTCTAAAAAAGACCATTTTTTTGTAGCATCCCCAGGACTTTTTGTACCATTAGTTTCTTTCGACATCATGTTCTACTCCTTGTGAATAAATTATGAACATTATAAGCACGATATATTAACTTTAGCAAATATAGGTAATTTAATTATACTTTAAATGTCAGGGTAGGCTCTTCCTGCGGATACTCAAGTTCGAAACCCTTTTCAATTAAAGGAC
>NZ_LNYQ01000006.1:329779-333339 GCF_001467945.1 Legionella parisiensis | reverse complement strand
TCCCAACCAATTTGAAATGGAGTATGAAGGACGGGGTTTAAAGAAAGTTGCTTAACTGGTGTGTCTTAAATTACTTGACCACGTCAGATTGAGATCTGGAGAGTATGGTGGCAGGAACTCCAGAATATGCCTTGTTTTATCGATAAGTTCTTTAGTAGAATTTTTTGTGGAATGTCGCATTATCTATAATGATAACACTGTTCGATGGAAGTTTAGGAAGCAAATCCAGTTCAATCCAGCTTTCAAACGAATCCCTATTTATTGTACCTTCAAAAAGACTAACGGTAAGTAACCTATCTCCATAGCAAGGCGCCTATAGGATTAGTTCGCAACGAGCTCCCCTATCCTTAGAGCCATAACATCGCAGCCTCTTAAGTGAGTATCCAGGAGTCCTTGGCATATTATGGGCAGAGCCACTTTCATAATGGCTGTGGCTTTAACTTATACGTTTGTATCAGCTCCTGGAATATCAATCTTTTCGTTACATTTGCTTTGGGATGAAACAGTTTTTTTTATAGCTGATAACATCAGTGTTTAACTGCTCCATGTCTATCTTTAGTGCGGACTTATTTCGGGTCTTTTTCTTTATTCCACCGCACTAATGCTTGCCTTAGTTATCTTAAACCGTTGCACTGCTTCCTCATACGTTAACCACCTTTACTTGAAATACGTGTCTTCTAAAATCAAGTTAATACATCATAACTTATTAATTATATTCAATTTACAAGCACTAGGCTGTCACGTCGAATTATTTAAAATTGTAAGGCACAAGGATATATTTTTAATGAAACTCACTTTGAATAATTTGATCCCGATCTTCACCTAAATCATCCTCTTTCCTTATTTCTTCAAGTTCGCTCTTGAAATCTCTTGTTTTCTTTGACAAATCGGATTCAGTAACCTTAGATGCAATTGCAGTACTAATGCTTGCTGCTGCTAATGCTCCTGCTACAGCGAAACCAATTATCAAACCAATACCCGTTGGCGCAAGGGCAACCGCTACTATTGCAGCGAGAACAGCGAGGATCCCGCAAGCTACAGCCACCGCTCCCAAAATTTGCGACTTTTTACCAGTGAGATTGTCAGAAAGCTCACCAAGTTCACAAATGGAATTAAATTGAACATCGCGATTTACTTTTGGATCTATGGCAATGTTCGCGTGAGCGATAACTTTCGATATATTTTGACAATCATCAAGGGATAGCGTAGGTGATTTCATTGCCTCTTCAATCGAAGTACAAAGTGCTTTCCTTGCATCTCTTAAATTTTCACTTTGAGGGATTTCTTTTAATAAAAGATTTCGGTTGCGCAAGTTAATCGTTGACTTATAAAGTTCAAGTAAAGAAGCTTCTCTCTGAAGACGCTCTTCAGGTTCCAACTCACCTTGCAATGTTGTTTCCAGTTTTTTTATTTCACTAGTATTTTTTTCTATTATTTGATTCATTATTTCATTTTTGTTTTCCTTATTCTCAAGTATTTTTGCTATTGCTTGAACACTTATTTTGCTATCAATAAGAAGTGAAGCAATATCCGGAGGATTCATCTTACTTAATTTCTCGGAAATAAACGTTTGAATTTCTGAAGGAACTGGGGTATCTGGATCAGCGTAGGTGTTAGCTATAAAAGCGGGCAAAGAGAAATTTATTGCAACAGACAACTTATTATCAATACCTGTATCAGACTCTATTGTAGACTGACGAAGTGCTTGATAAAGCGGTTTCCAATCAGATACTTCTTTCGGAATACTTCCTTCTCCTTTTATAGTAACAATTTGAGTTGGATCCCCATAATCGTAGACATCTTTTGCACCTACTCTATTTGATGGTCTTGTTGTCGGAATTGGTAGAAAATGTACTGTTTTTAAAAAGTCAGATACCTCAGGCTCTTTTGTGCTAGGTATATAATAAGAGCTTCCAAGTTCACTATAGAACAAATTCTTAAATTTTTCGGGAGGCTCCATACCAGGAATGACTCCATCAAAACCTTCGAAACCCCATTCACCATCTATATCACGTCGATATATCTTAAATTCATTTTTTTCTGGATCTCTAAATATTATCGGAAAGTTATTTTTTTGGGCATCAGTTAATGCTGTTAATGTTTTTGGATTTAATGTATTTTGTGTTTCTGGATTGCCAAGTTTTTCAAATTCCGTTGTTGTATGTAATATAAAATGCGAGAGATTTTCTTGCGCATGTTCTTGGGTTAGTTTAGGTCCAGAATATCCAAATATGTTTAAGCTTACATTTGCAGGTATTAGTTCAGGATTCTCTTTAAAAAAGTTTTGAAGACCTTCCACAATATCAATTCGATCATCGTAGAAATTAAACTCAATTTCATCATCAGGATTTGTCATCGCGGCAAGTTTCATTTGAGCAAATAATAACGAGGCTTTACTTTCATCATCTTTATATTCAGGAAAACCATCTCTTATGAAATCTTCACTGGTAATCTCAGGCTTATAGGTTCCATTATCCTTTAAATATCCCTTGCCTTTAAATTTATTATAGGTTTGTCCAATCTCAACTATATCAGCCTCTAAATCAGACAGAAGAAAGGGATTAAATGTTGTATTTTCGCCCAATTCTTCGGTAATTGCCTCCATTACAGGAAAGACCGAACCGGTTGGAAGCAACGTTTTTACATCTTTTCCTCCATTTTTTAAATCGATAAATGGAGTTTGACGGTTAGAACCCACTAAAACAACGGTTTGATCTCCTTTTTGGGTTTTGAATTTTTCGAGAACTTCACTATTCGCTGTAATATAAGCAGCTATCGCGTCCTCTTTAGATTTTGAATTTTCCCACCCTATGCCCAGAGCTACACTTGACGTTTCATTACTAAAGCACCCATCAAAATCAAATGAAAAATATACAATCTTAGCCATAAAACCTCTCAAAACTATTTCTTAGTAGATGCGTTGTTTTCACGTATGATTATAGCATAGCTCAGATATAGTCTGGCATTTGCCAGTGTATCCAATGTTCGTTGTTTTTTAGATATTTAATGAAGTCTGCTTATTAAGACTATTTTTAAGACTTAAAATGAGCTCCAGTTTAAGTTGTATAAAACTAATGGGGTGGCCCATTAGCTTCGACCTTATGATCTTTGTTAAATAAATCATAAATAAAGTTTATGAATTGAGGAGCCAGGCCTTGAGTGTCTTTCAATGTTTCTAATTAAGATTAATAAAAACAAAAACTAACCATGCAATAGAGCAACCCCAGGATACCCACAAGGATCTATTATACTGTTGAGAAAAATAGCATACCCAGCCCCAAATTAAACAAATTATAAGTACGATTGGATATAGCATAACCATAGAAACAGCCAAGTGACTAAATGTTCCACTACATGAAGTTGGACTATCGCAAGCCATGGGAGCGAGCATAAATCCTGCTCCACCACCAGATAACAAGAGAATGCTCAGCACTATTACTGTAAATAGAATAAGAAAGAGCAGACTAATCGATTTATTATGCGCATCTGGCGACATAGTGACAATTATTTTATATGTGTTGATTTAATTATAGATAATGCGGATGATCCCGAACAGACTC
>NZ_LNYQ01000006.1:185490-329652 GCF_001467945.1 Legionella parisiensis | reverse complement strand
CGAAAACGCCCCCCCCCCCGCATGGTCGCAAAAAACTGGCCGCTGCTTTGGTGTATTGGCTAATTCAATAACATGATTTTGTGGCATACATTATTCTCCAAACTCAAACCATCGAAATGAAGCAAATTCATTCTGACGAATTTTAAATGCATGCGTTCTCAACGAGCTGTAACTGACCTTCGAATTAACTATCGCCTTCGGTATCAAGAATTTTTATGTCCCATATGTCACAATGAAGCAAAAGAAGATAGGGACGAGTCTAGCCCAGTAATGACAGGGGGATCCCACTTGTCCCTTTCGTCCCTATGTTTTTTTACCTAAACAAAGAAATCTATTCTCATTCCATTTTGAACGAGTTTATATTCCATATTAGCCGAACCTTTAATCCATATGGACGTATTTTTGAGGCTGAGCATGACTTTTTTGTTATCCCTCCAAATTTACTGCGATTACAGTAATCTTAAGGAATGTATAATGAATAAATATGGGGAAATCAGGAAATCAATTCTTTAAGTTATTGTTTTTACTGAATAGATTTTTCTGAAAACAAACGTTTTCTTAGCCAAAATGCAACATTGACTAAAAAGATAAGCACAGGTACTTCAACAAGAGGCCCAATGACAGTCGTAAAAGCAATAGCAGAATTAAGTCCGAAAGTCGCAATTGCTACGGCAATAGCCAATTCAAAATTATTACTGGCTGCTGTAAAAGACGCTGCGGTTGTTTTTTCATAGTTAGCACCAATGAGCTTGCCCATCGCAAAACTGATAAAGAACATTACAATAAAATAAAGCGTTAATGGAATAGCTATGCGAATTACATCTGAAGGAAGTTGTAAAACCATAGCCCCTTTCAAAGAAAACATAGCCAGAATTGTAAACAGCAGAGCAACCAGGGTAAGAGGGGAAATTTTTGGTAAAAAATAGGTTTCATACCAATCCAGTCCTTTTTGCTTTATCAATACAAGACGAGTTAGAAATCCAGCAAAAAAAGGAATCCCAAGATAAATAAAGACACTTTCTGCAATGGTCATAAAATCAATGTGAACTATTTGTCCAGCCATGCCCACCAGCGGTGGTAAGATTGTAAGAAAGAACCATGCATAAATACTAAAAAACACTAGTTGAAAAATGCTATTAAAAGCTACCAAGGCAGCAACATACTGATTATCTCCCTCAGCAAGCTGATTCCAGACAATCACCATGGCAATGCATCGCGCCAAACCAATGAGAATAAGTCCAGTCATATACTCGGGATAACCATGTAAAAATAAAGCAGCAAGCCCAAACATGAGAAATGGACCAATAAGCCAATTTTGAATTAAAGACAACACCAAGATGCCCCAATCTTTAAAAACGAGCGGTAATTCTTCATATTTTACCCGTGCCAAGGGAGGATACATCATTAAAATCAATCCCAGTGCAATGGGAATATTGGTGGAGCCAATAGATAATGAGTTGATAAATTGTGGTGTTCCAGTAGAGAGTGAGCCGATCCCAACACCTGTTGCCATGGTCAAGAAAATCCAGAAGGTTAAATACCTATCTAAAAAAGAAAGTCTCCGAGTACTGCAAGTCCTCATCACAACAACTCCTTTTCTATGCGTAGTTTCAGTGGCTAAACACTTCTTCAAATGCGCTATTAATTTGCATTTCAGAGCCGTTTAATGTAGCAGGCTCAGGAATACTCCAATGAAGTTTCTTCAGGTGTACGGGGAAAATAGGGCAACTTACTTGAGCTGCCTGGTCACAGACTGCAATTACCAAGTCAATCGAATCTGACTTAAATTCATTCCATAATTCACTACGAGGTGCTTTTGGTTTTATACCATGACTGGCAAGAGTTTCAATTGCTTTGGGATGTACGCTACCAGTCGGAACGCTACCTGCGCTAAACGCCAGATAGCGCCCATTAGAGTAATGATTGGTTATAGCTTCAGCCATAATAGACCGACAGGAACTACCAGTACAAAGAAATAATAATCTCATCGGCTTAGTATTCATCAGTCACAACATCTAGTTGTTTTTGACTTTGTATCACTGCATGGGGTTGCTGTGGTTTTTTCTGGCATAGAACAAGAACCCTCTGTTGCTTTTTTACCAGAAAAAAATTGGGCATCCTCCATTGTATGATAAGCCTCCCATGCAATTCCACTTGGATCATTGATCCAAGATTTTTCTGATTTAGCATAACAACAAGTTGTTTCACCATCGCTATGAGTTGAAATATTGGCCTCTGAAAATTGTTTTCTTAATGTCTCTAACTCATCAGCATCATCTACTTGAATACCCAAGTGCTCTACCCCATGCTTGCCAGCACGTGTCGAAATTGCAAAATTGATGCGCGGATCTTCCAACATCCATTTGGCATAATCTGATTTTACTTTTGCAGGCTCTGTTCCAAAAAGGGCATTATAGAAACTGATGCTATCAGCAAGGTTATTAACGCCAATATGAATATGAAAACGTTTCATGATTTACTCCTTGGTAGAAGGACAACAACTATTTAATTCAATAACCAGACAATTTGTTGTATCAGGTTGTTGAATTTTGACTTGTTGTTTACTACAGCAATCCTGAACCATGAACTCGATAAAATCGCGCATTAGCTCAAAATTAGCTGAATAAAAAACATAACGCCCTTTACGGCAAGAAGTTACAATCCCAGCATTAGACAAATGGCTTAAATGAAATGACAAGGTGTTGTGTAGGATGCCTAATTCATCGCCAATTACGCTTGCTGATAACCCTCCAGGCCCCGCCTGAACAAGTAATCGAAATACTTGCAAACGAGTTTCTTGCGAAAGAGTATCAAATATTTTTAGAGATTCTTTTATGTCCATACTTCTAGAATAGTGGAATAAATTAACTTGATCAAGTGATCTTGATAGGCCAATCGATAAAAATTTACGAATTCCTTGAATTATATTGCAGCTGAAAGTTCAGTTCACAGACCCCCCACGGGATTCATATAGAGACTCAGCAACAAAATAAAAGTGAGCGCGGAATCGTTTGCGTGAGATTTGTGTATTTGAGTACGACACAGTTATACTCTGTACGACATTTGGAGTGGGTCCATTGAAAATTATTGATTTAAAATCAATGAGTTAGTTCTAATGATGGGGTCTCATAATCCGTTGGTCCTAGATTCAAGCCCTGGTGAGCTCACTAGCAAATTCCTTTAAAATTTAATAAGTTACAATTGATTATCTTAACCTTCTAAAACCCATTGTGGGAATTTTGGAACTATTCGCAACATCGATTGCATTTGCTTTCTCCTCAATTAAAAAATCTTAGCCCATTAGATTTAAGTACTGATGAGCAGCGACAGGAAGCCATCGCTTGAGTAGATGTCTGTTCGGGACGTCCAAAAGAAACTCAGTGCCAAACTAAAGATCAAAGAAGGATGTTTTGTTATTTGTTTGAGGTAAATTTTCGACAGAACGACTTTATAGTTAAACAAAAAACATGTGTCACCGGTTCATTTATATGCTGAACTAAAACATTGTCAATCTGCTGCATTGGCTTACGTAACAGAGACCTGACTATTTAAAACAAACATTTTGAAACCTCTCGGGTATCAAGCCTTAATATTGAGATTCATCGTATGCTATTCCTTTTTTAATATATAATAAGTATTCATAATATCGTGCTTTAAATAACACTTTTCAATGCTTTTAAAGCCGGCTTTTTTGAACATTTCTTCTGCCAACTCTTCGCCCCATGCCGCTCCGAGACCAGCACCATTTTGGGCAAGGGATACTGTCATACAATGCATACAAGAAATTGTGTATATTAATGGTCCTAAAATATGATCAATATTATTTTCAACAAAAGAGGAGGTTTTAATATCCTGAGCTAAAAAAACACCGTTTGCCTTCAAAGCATGATAAACATTCTTTAATACAACCTCAGGATGGGCCTGATCATGAATAACATCGAAAGCCGTGATGAAATCAAATTTCTCTTCATCTTGCCATTGAGCAAGATCCTGACGTTGAAAAAAGACATTGCTAATCTTTTTTGATCCAGCCTCCATCTGGGCTTTTTCGATGGTTTCTGAACAGATGTCGTAGCCATAAAAAGTACTATTTGCAAATTTTTCTGCCATCACATTTATTGCTTTACCGTAACCACATCCGATATCCAAGGCCGTTATACCGGATTCTAACCGCTCTATCAAACCATCGACTAAAGGCAGTATACTGTCTAAAAGAGATGAAACGATAGTCTGTCCGCTTTCTTCAGACATCACTTCGTGAAAGCGATCATATGCTTCGTAGGGAACCCCCCCGCCTTCTTTAAAGGCCTGAACAATTTTATTTTCAACAAAAGCCAATACCGGGATAAATTGAGCTATCACTGCCATATTATTTGGTGAAGATTGACGTGTTAAAAAAGCAGCGTGTTCCAAAGGTAGTTTGTAAGTTGCCCTAACTTTGTCATAAATAATAATATGGCTTGTTACCAATGCATTTAACCATTCTCTAACATATCGCTCATTAAGTGATGCAGCCTTGGCTATTTCAGCTGAAGTACTAGGTGGCATGTCCCGCATAATGTCAAAAATACCGGTTCGATGCCCCAACGAAATCATCAGGGTTGATGCGGCACTGTTGAAAGTACTTAGTAAATTATCGGCAAAAGCGTCAGCCTTTTCTTGATCATAAGGTTGGTTTTCCATAACAAGACTCCCAAGGTTGGCCTATAATTTTTATTAAATTATAGAACAGACTGACCTTAAATACTTCTATAACAACAGACTATGCTGTGAGTTAGTAAAAGGCGTCATGGTCGAAAAACAGATAACATAAAACCGGCAGTTTCGTGTGAAGATGCCTAAAATCTTAATATGTTTCTATACCGTTATGGGACAGATCTTGATACGACATCATAAACTGGAGTGACGAGAGGGTTATTTAACTTAATGAATAACTGTATAAATTGGATAAGTACGGATTTTAGGAGCAGGCAAATCACTGATAAGCACTGGATAATGAGCATCTATAGTTCCTGGCGTTACTGCATCATCATAGCCAATATCAATTGTATTTTGCTCTTTGCTTTGCCAATTCCCCAAATCACTCAACTCTTACTTAGTGTAACCGTCATCTTTCTTGATAGTGTCTACCGTCACTGATTCAGACAGAATGCTGCAATTAATGTTTTGTCCGGCCTGCTTCACCTTGATGAAAAAAGTAAAATAATAGAAGCTGTATAAACTCAGCTTATCGTCACGCGTAGTTTAATAATCTCGAATTCGAATTATACTTTAAATTTAGGAGCACAACATGAAAGTTGTAATCATTGAACAATTCGGAGCTTCAAGCGTGATGAAGCTGATAGATCAGCCAACGCCCAATCCAGGTTACGACGAAGTTCTTGTCAGAGTGAAGGCTGCTTCCGTAAACCCTGTCGACATACAAACCAGAAGGGGAGACTACAACAATTTGATTGCATTACCAGCCAGGCTCGGAGTTGATTGTGCAGGTATCATTGAGAAAGTTGGAAAAGGGGTCCATGGTTTTCAGATCGGAGATGAGGTGTTCTATGTCACGAGGCTACTCGAAAACGAGGGTAGTTATGCAACGCATCATGTCGAGAAAGCAGCCATAGTCGCAAAAAAACCTGAAACGATTTCTTTTGAACAAGCTGCTACGTTACCGTTATCTGCTGGTACCGCATGGGAGTGTTTGATTGAGAGGGGGCGCCTAAAGTCGGGTGATAAAGTTCTCATTCATGGTGGAGCAGGAGGCGTCGGTGTTTATGCAATCCAGATTGCAAAGTTTTTCGGAGCTCATGTTGTAACTACATCTAGCCTACATAACAAAGATTTTGTAGAAATGCTAGGAGCTGATGTGAGTTATGATTATCGCAGAGAGTCGCTGTATGAAGACCTTCGTCAAAACTATCCCTCTGGTTTTGATATTATCCTGGATACAGTGGGTCAAAAAACAATAGAAAATAGTCTTTCATTACTGGAAACCTCAGGAAGGTTAGTGTCAATTGTCGATATGTCTGAACCTCAAAACTTAATTAGTGGCTGGCTGGTGAATGCAGAGATCCATTTTGTTTTTACAACTCAATCCGCGAAAAGGCTTGCTGATATTGCAAAAGTGGTCGATGCGGGCGGTATAAAGCCGATTATTGAACGGGTTATGAAGTTAAGTGAAATAGTGTTAGCTCATGATCTGATTGAGACTGGAAACAGAAAAGGTAAGATTGCAATCTCAATAGATTAGTGCGTGTGTGTGGATCTATCCACAGTGCAATGGCGCCATTTAAGGGCCACCACTGTAACGACTAGAAAAATAGTGTCTGCTGTAATGAAGTCGTGGAATAACTGGGAGGCTTTATCTCAATACTTTAAATATCCCGAAAAGCTTAATATTTATGCTCAACAAACTACAATCAACTCCCAATTCAGTATAATTAGACTAAAATACCCCATCGCGAGATCGTCGTATTTGTACGGCATCGTATAACGCATTACGCATTTGCAGGAAAAATTTATAATAAAATGCGCAAATGCATTTTCACTCATTGGACTTTGGGGAATAATACCATAATCCGCTTCGCTCCTTACAACTGCACAATAGCTTATAATATTTGCTGGGTCACAATGACCCAGCCTACTTGTTAAGCAAACTCAGATTTTCCTGAAACTTCTGATTTAGGATACTTTGGACGGACTTTCACATGCCAGAGTGGCAGCATCATAAAAAATGGAATCAAACAGCAAATAAACAATGTCAGGAAGAAATTATCCCAGCCGTAATTTTTGATAATTGCACCCAAAGGAGCCCCTGCGAGAACAGCCCCTAAACAATACGCAAAAAATCCGGCAAAACCAGTTGCAGTCGCCGCTGCTTTTTTATGCGATAACTCCGCACACGCCATGCCGATCATCATTTGGGGTCCAAAGATAAAAAAGCCAAAGAAAAAAAGAAACAAAGAATCGAGAAATGGTGTATATCCTCTGGTCAACGTAAATAGCGACAAGGTGGCAAATACACCTGCAGTAAAAAGCACATTGATTGGATTGCGTTTCCCTTGAAATATTTTATCAGACAGCCAGCCGGCCGTTAGACTTCCAAAAAAACCACCAACCTCAAACCATATGACACAACTACCAGCTGTGATTAAGGAATAATCCTTTACTTCCGTTAAGTACATCATGCTCCAATCATTAATAGCTGTTCGGACAATGTAAATAAACAAATAAGAGATAGACAGTATCCAAATATGTGGGTTGCTTAACACATAATTCCAAAGAATTTCTTTGACTGAGAGTTCTGTTTTTTCTTGGTGGTGATTTGCTGTACCGGAAAAATCTTTCTTATATTGCTCTATAGCAGGTAAACCAAGCGACTGCGGTGTATCTCTCAATCGATTGATCAAGAAAATACCTCCTAAAATGCAGATGGCCCCAGGCACAAACATGGCTGAACGCCAGCCGAAATATTGCGCGCACATAGCAACAATCAATGGAATTAATGCCCCACCAACGTTATGCGATGTATTCCAAATGCTCCACCAACGACCACGTTCTGATTGAGAATACCAATGCGTTAATAATTTAGTACATCCTGGCCATCCCCAACCTTGAAACCAACCATTTAATCCCCAAAAAACAGCAAATAACCACCAGGTGGAAGACAAACCAAACAAAATATTAAAAATACCTGTCAAAATTAGCCCAATCGCCATTAAATAACGAGGATTTGACTTATCGCCAAGAATTCCACTCAAAAATTTGCTGATGCCATAACTTAAGCTCAAAATGCTGGCAATCATTCCCAGCTCAGTTTTGGTCATCCCTAAGGTGCTTTGTAATGCAGGCATCGCGAAGGTAAAACTTTTTCGCGTAAAATAAAACAAAACATAGCCTACATACATTGCATAAAAGGTGCGAATACGCCAATAACGATATTGCCGTTCCACAATAGTTTTATCCTGAATTTCATTAAGATAAGGAGCAGGTTTTAGAAAAGTCAAAAATGGCATGATTGTCCATTATCATGAAAAAATACGATTAGAATGTAACTCGGAAAGTATGTCAATTCTTTCTAATGAAAATAATAGCAGTATCATGCCATTAATTATTATTTAAAAATTTAAATGGAATTCTTGTGAAATTATAAATAAGCTACACAATTTGCATTAAAAAGGGATTTGCCGTAATGAAAGAAATAGTTAGTTTATTAGAGCAAGAAGAAATTGACTTTGGCGCTTATAAACGCCCTGAAGTCATAATGGTTTTAAAAAGAAAATTCCGTACTCAAAAAGATTGGATGATTGCTTCTTTCAACCAATATCAATTTACTGAAAAAGAATCGCAAAAAGTCCAACAAGCCATTCTCAATGGGGATCTTCGAATATCAGATCTTCTAATACGTCCGTTTTCCCACTATTTTTGGAGTTTTCTAACCTTTAAGTGGGGAGAGATACTTTCGGGTGGAAAAAGATTAGCCAAGCAAGAGGTCTTACAGATTGCTAACTACTCTTGTAAAGGCCAGGAATTTACAAGAACCCCCTCTCAAAATAGAAATAGGCTACTAAAAGGAGTGCCCTTAGTCATTGGCAAAGTGGTTACCTCCATGGCGCTTTGCATGGTATTTTGCCTGGGATTATTAAGTACTTTAGGAGCCCCTTTTGGTATTAGCCTGGCCTTAGCGATAGTACTTTCCTGTTGTAACGGAATAGTGTGTTTATTAAGCCGTGGGCAAGCCATGCTTGATAGCGCGGGCTTTCAACCTAGCAAGCAAAAAACGTTTAAGACCCTTGAAGAAAATATAAAAGAAAAAACGATACTCGATAAAGGTCAGAAATTATTTTTTGGTATAGTGACGTTGTTGGCATGTATTTCTGCTGGCATTTCTGGATATGCAGGTCTCGTAGGACTTCTCACTTTTTTGGGGGCAGGTCTGCTCGCCTCTAACCCTCTGGTTTTGGCTGTTACGATTGGGTTATCTTTGGTTGCAGCTATCTCTTTTTATTCGTTTCAAGCTGTAGGCATACGTGAGAATTATACAAAATTTAAAAATCTTTTTATTGATGATTATAAAAAACCCTATGGCCTTTTGCGATGTGTCTTGTTAGGAGTCGTAAGTACGATCTTTTTAGCTGTTTATGCGACACTCACTTGGTTTACTACAGTATCAGGGGTTAATAAGTTTTTTAATGCCATAGGTGCAACTCCTGATACCCTTTTAGCACATTTTATTGCCATGATATGTACTTCGACAACCATGGTGGTTAATACTTTTTCACAAGTATATAAAGTATTTAACCCGAAAACGTATATCGATCTAAAAGAAAAATTTGAATCAATATATGAACCACCTGAAGAAAACCAAACAAAAGCACAAAAAATAAAGCATGGAGCCATCAATATGCTCAAATTATTTGCTTTGATAGGCGATTCTCTTGCTTATTCTGTTGCCGGTGGAATCCGAAGCGGAATTCATGTTGGTGAAACGCTGGGAGAAGCTATAGGGGAAAAACTTGCATTAACCATTACCATGGCAATATTGTCTCCAGTCGTTTTAGTATTCGTCTCGATAGCTTTTACTTGGCCTACCATTTTTAATAAAAAAAAATCGACTCAATATCCTTCTGAGATGGAAAAGCCATTGATAGAAAAAATAAGTCAAATCCATAGTCCAGATACATACCAAAGAAATACTCTATTACCTATATCAGAAAAATTTCCCATGCCTACTAACTCTAATATCAGGCAAGGTGGACTAAGATTTTTTGATACGGGGTTGAGTGAAGAGGATATTATTAAGCCCAACTCTAGCCCTACTCTGGAGGAAAGAACAGTTTTGACATCGTCCTAGCCATAAATGATGTGTTGGAGGCAAGCAAGACGCTGTTCTGGCATTGGAGTCGAGGCTCATTAAAGTCGTCACACTTGCGTATTCCTCTATTACCAAGGGTTTGTTAGGATAAGAAATGACTCTGTTTTTTTATTTAGGGATAGCTTATGATATTTAATAACTTATTGATTGCCAGTGATTTCTCAAAACATGCCGATTGGGCTTTACAACGAGCAATTAATTTAGCAAAGTCAAACCAGGCACAGATCCATTTCCTCCATGTTATAACAACACCATTAAGTGATATTGCACAGTTTTCAGATACTGAATTACAAGCCCATTTTTTGTCTGAAAAAAAAGAGATCGAAGGACAGATATTAAAGAAATTAACAGACACACGTACACTCATTGCCAAAACAAAAGTAGTATTTGGTAAAGCTGCCAATGAGATTGTTCGATATGCTGATGAAAACCATTGTGAATTGATAGTTGCGGGCGCGCATGGCCGTTATTATATTAATGAGTACGTTTTAGGTACTACTTCCGGATCAATTATTAGCCAAAGCCATGTTCCCGTGTTGCTGGTAAAAAAAGAGCCTGATTTTACTTACAAACGGATAGTAATAGCAACAGACCTTTCAGAAACGAGTAGAGAAACGGTACAATTTACATTTAAATCTTTTCCCCATGCAACTTTCCAGTTGTTACATATCATTGATATTCATCATAAACAATTTTTCAACCCAGCCGACTTAATTGAAGAATTTGTGGACATCGATATGCCTAAAACAAAAGGTATTTTAGAAAAAATGGATGATTTCCTTAAGCAATGTCATGTCGATAAAAGCAGGTTTGATAAAAAAATTATTGGCGGTTACTATGCTGATTGCATTATTAGGCAAGCACAAAAATGGAACGCTGATTTGTTGGCATTTGGCACGCAGAGTAAATCAAGATTGCATTACTTACTTATGGGAAGTGTTGCGAAAAGGATTCTCCATCTTAGTACTGTGGATATGCTTGCTGTTCCTCCAAAGCTTCCACCAAAAGGCTGATCTAGGTCACAATAATTCATGATTTTCCGTATCGACTTAAAGCATATTCTCCCATACTTTTGGCTATTTCTCCTTCGGCAAAAAACACTTTGCCTGAAATCTCTTTCCGTAATAACGCCGCTTCTTCTTCATCATGTGTGCGGACAACAATCTCTATTCCTGGATTAAGTTCAAGTGCATAGTGAATCATCTTTCTTACGTGTACGGTATCCGCTATGACAATCATGAGCATACTGGCATGAGCAATATGGCTTTGAATAAGAACGGCCGGTTCAGATGCATCGCCGTAAACAGCAGTAAAGCCAGAGGCTCGCAGATTTTCGATTAATTCTCTGTTTTCCTCAATCACAACGTATGGAATGTTTTGTTCAGAAAGCAAATGGGCGACGCGTTTCCCTACACGCCCATAGCCTACTAATACCACTTGCCCTGCAAGATTCTCCTTTTGTGTGGACATAGGTAATTCAGCTAAAGAGTCATGGGCACGTTCTAAAAAACGGAGCAATCGAGGGTAAGATGTGATCCAGGCATGAACAGGATTTATTAATTTAAATACAAGAGGGTTAATCGCTATGGATATGAGTGCACCGGCGAGAATAAAACTTTGGCCTTCTTCAGGAAGCATCCCCAATCGCACCCCTAGCTCAGCAAGAATGAATGAGAACTCACCAATTTGCGCTAGACTTGCTGACACAATTAATGCGGACTTTAGTGGATAGCGAAATGCAAGAACTAATATAAATGCTGCAATTGACTTACCAATAACAATAATACTCACCACAGTTAAAATTTGTAAAGGTTGCTCAACCAAAACAGAGGGATTAAACAGCATGCCAACTGAAACAAAAAACAACACCGCAAACGCATCTCTAAGCGGTAGAGACTCTTCAGCAGCACGGTGACTGAATGAAGATTCGCGCATAATCATACCTGCAAAAAAAGCGCCCAGAGCAAATGAAACGCCAAATAATTTAGAAGCTACGTAAGCTATACTAATCGCGGCAGTAATCACACATAAAGTAAACAATTCGCGTGAACCGGTACGAGCAACAAGCCAGAGTAACTTGGGAAAGTATCGTCGCCCGACTAAGAGCATGAATGCAATGAACGTTGATACCTTAAGAAGTGTTAAACCAAAAATAAACCATAGAGGATCGTTGTGAACGCCAACAGATGAGCTGTAACCCTGCCAGTGTGAAAGCGCTGGAAGCAACACCAACACAACAACCATAGCTAAATCTTCGACCAAAAGCCAGCCTATAGCAATGTGTCCATTAATCGACTCAAGAGCTCTTCGTTCTTCAAGTGCTTTCAATAATACAACGGTACTGGCTACGGATAGAGAAAGTCCAAAAATTAGAGCACTGCCGTAACTCCAGCCCCAAAGAAATGCGACCGCACATCCAAGTATTGTTGCCACAACAATTTGTACTATTGCTCCTGGGATAGCAATTTTTCGGACTCGCATTAAATCCGCTAATGAAAAATGTAGCCCGACTCCAAACATCAGCAGCATGACCCCTATTTCTGCCAGTTCCTGGGCGATACTAATATCGGCCATCAATCCAGGGGTATATGGTCCAATAACAACACCTGCCAATAAATAACCGACTAATGGAGGAATCTTAAGGCGCGCAGCGATTAAGCCTAAGATTAATGCTAGAGCAAATCCCATGGCGATGGTGGTGATTAGGGGAAGGGAATGATGCAATTGGATAATCCTTTTCTTTTGTTTTTTCCTTATTCACTACGTGCTCATGAAAATAGACTAAAATTAACTAAAGATGAGTTTACTCTAAAAATCAATTAAATAAAAATAAAGGTAAATTTGACTTACTTATGGAGGAAAAAAAAGATGAAGCAATTTCACAATATTCTATTTGTAAGTAACGGAATTGATGATGAAATAGATGCTTTACAACATGCCATAAGACTGGCAGTGGATAATAAGGCGAATCTTGATATTGTGATAGTGCTCCCTCCCTTTCCTCATAGTCTTGATGAATATAAAAGCTCTTATGAGATGTTTCTTATAGAAAAAATGAACCAAACCCTTAAATCAGCGATAACACCCTTATCTCTTCATAAGAAAGAATCATCAATAAAAATAGAAATTGAATGTGGAAATGCACCAGATATTCGTATTATTCAACGCGTCCTTCGTCATCCATACGATCTTGTAGTGAAAGCCGCAGAACAAATTAATAGTAATAACAAAGGTTTTAGGGCATTAGATATGGCCCTCTTACGCCAATGCCCCTGCACTTTATTTCTCCACCGTCCGATAAATCCTGATGAAACTATTCATATCGCTGTAGCTATCGACCCCAGAGATGAAGAAATTTCAGGCCATGATCTTGCTATTAACCTTTTAAAGTTATCCTATTCTCTTTCAATTCATTATGAGTCTAAATTAAGTGTTATTACTTGCTGGGAGTTTGTATTGGAAGACTATCTGCGCCGTAGTGTTCTAATTAATGCCCCTTCCTC
Source organism: Legionella parisiensis (assembly GCF_001467945.1). Lineage (GTDB taxonomy): Bacteria > Pseudomonadota > Gammaproteobacteria > Legionellales > Legionellaceae > Legionella > Legionella parisiensis. Next base: position 316,284 of record NZ_LNYQ01000006.1, on the reverse strand, counting down.
AGAAGTAGATGAAATGGTCATGAAAGAGAGTCGGTTACATTATAGTGCATTAAGTGCACTGATTCAGGAATCTGGCATAAAAGAGCAACCAAACATATATCACCTGAAAGGTCGTCCTGCTGAACTTATCCCTTTATGCATTAAAGAAAATAAAATTGACATTTTGGTTATGGGTACCGTAGCACGAACAGGGATATCTGGCTTTTTCATTGGTAATACAGCCGAAAATATTCTGCAAAAAATCAATTGCTCGCTTTGGGCACTAAAACCACAGGGTTTTGTATCGCCTGTTAGAGCCTATTAAACGTAAAAAGAAGAATTTCTTTTATTTAAAGCCAGGGGCACTCTCTCGTAGCATTGATTAATCGAACCCCTGTTTCTGGCATGCAGATAACACCATCACCAACGTCTATTGTTACTAGTTTTCCATAACTCAGCAAGCAATGCTGATAAATAGTAAATAAATAAAATGATAAGATTTAAAAAACTAGAATTAAATCTTATCTTAATTTATTTCGGATGGAGATTTTTTCATCACTTTTAATTTAAAACTATGCTATTTCCCTTTAATTATTTATCTACAATAGTTTGTTTACGACATGCGTATATAATTTTACCAGTAAGAAGATCTATAAGTTCTCCTTTAGCTCCTGAAGACTCCAAATCACACTGTACGCTCAAATATACTTTCAAAGGGTCAGCTTTTATTCCTCTAATTTTTGATATTAGATGATTCCCTATTTTAACTCGGGCTTCGTAGATATCTTTCACAGTAGCTAGGAACATATTCATGACCTCCATCCAGGGTGACAACAAAATCATCATTCTGATAAAATTTAAACCATACCACTTTAAGTATAGCTCAACTTCTCATGATTGCTAGTGAACTGCATGATATTTGTCGTAACTTCATAAATTGTCACATAACAAAAATATCACATTGGCTATAAGTTTATGGGAAAAGCACGCTTGGAGAACTAATGCAAGGATGGTTTTGTTCACAATTGGTCACAACAAACAATTAAAATAAATATCTTTCCATTTGTTGAGTCGACCTGTGCAGCTTTAGTTATATAAATATAATTTTAACACGGGTTAAACTTGGTGATTTCCGCGTTTTCATCGATAGCGTCTAAAGAGTTTTTTAATTCCTCTAGAGTTGGTCGTTTCTTTGGATCTTTCTCCAGGCAGCTATCTATCAAAGATTTTATCTCAGGTGATGGATCTTCGAATAAATCATACATCAGCACCCCTAGACAGTATATATCCATTTGAGGAGTAGCTAATACGGCTGTTGGTTTTACTGACCAACATTCTGGCGGGATGTGCCAATATTCCTCTTTATATGACTCTACGGTCTCTTGATTTGATTTTTGGAACGCTAAAGGATCGATGGTAGTTCCTGTTGGTACAGAAAGACCTCCATCAATTAAATAGCTTTTTTGCGTGCTGGAATCGTAATAAATGTTATCTGATTTCAGATCAAGCACAGTAATCCCTTTATCATGACAATCTTTTAATGCTTGGATAGCGGAGTGAAAAAGAGTTTTTTGTAATTCAGGAGTTTCAATTATGAGCTTTTCATATGGTTCAAATTGAATGTAGGGCACAACAAGCCTGTAATCTCCTCCCATTGGGAATAAATGAGATTGCTTATCAGAATAAACCGTTTTGAAAAACCTGTGTTTAACCGTAGCCTCTCCCATATCTCCAGGTATCGTAACTGGATTTAAAACCGCAACCGCTTTATTAGAGATAGATTTAAACAGTCTAACCTTGGCATAACCACCTTCTCCAAGAGTTTTTATGGGCGAATACTCTGTTTCTCCATCAGATTCGTACCCTGATTCGTAACCACTATCTTCAGAATTTTTTTTAATTTTGGTTTTGTAACGCGCCATCATGATAATCTCAATGCAATAAGTTTGCTTGATAATATAAATTTGACCGATTAAATTAAAGAAAAATATATTGGTTTCGTATACTGACCTAAATAAAGATGCATCTTATAAAAACCAGAAACATTTTTCACGGACACTCATTCCCAAACGCTTTTTTAATAAATCATGGTCACACTTTAGCTGTATTAATTTTAGCAAATCAAGTTGATATTTTAACATTTATCTCTAAATTATGCAAAAAGCAAACAGATATTGACTAGGCATGTGGGGGAAAAGTCATCGCCCTCACAGGGCGATGGTTTAAAGGATTAATCGGAAGTTTACTATGCAATAAGACTTTCGATTTTGTGAGTAATATCAGAAAAGCTATTAAAAAAACCATTATCCACATACTCAGATGAGCTTTTTCCTTCAGATAATTTTTTTATTAAAATTTCAGTAATTGTAAAAATATCCATTAAAGAAGTAACTTCCAATTCACTATTATGTGGGTAGTGAGCATCCGCTCTTAATTTTTTATACTTATCAATTTTCACTAAAATACGTGTTTTTGCATCCAAATCCGTCTTCTTTGACAAAAAGAACTGATCTTCCTTCTTGATACTAGAGACAAATCGAGTCGAAACAAGCACTTGTTTAATCTCATCTACTATAGCATCTAGTTTTTCTATTAGTATTTGAAGTTCTTGATTAGCATTGTTCATAATATGCTCCTTAGTTACTTTCTCATTTGAGTAACAACAAAAGCAGTACCAACAACAGCCACCGCAATACCAACACCAATTGCAAATTTACCGAGCGTTGATTGAAGAGCGCTTAGCAAATAGGATGATTGCTCGTCACCTGCCGGTTTTATTTTTATAGCAGCTTCTCTACGGTCAGCAGCTTGTTCGGCAACGTCGATGGCATCTTTAAGCTTCTTTTGTTGAGTGTCATTGACAGGCTCTGTTGCAATGTCGCGCGCCGCTTTAAGCTCTGGGCTATATCCACGCAAACCTAGCTGCTCCAATCGCGTATTCAGACTACACAAGTTGAGCGCCCTTTTCGGATCGGTCGAATGATTGGCCAACACTCGGCATAACTCTAATGTTGCTATTGTGCCGCCTTCACCCTGGAGAGCTGAAATCATGTCCACAGACTTAGTCGCAGCATCTTCGATGCTTTGGGCCTTACTCAGGACTTCTTCTTTGGAGAGATTTAATTCCTCTAGACTGAGTATGCAACAAATCTGCCCATCATCGCTGTATTGAACCCAGTCGCCTGGCTTATCCTTATATTTGGCCAGGTACTCAGCAAATCGTCGAAGAGCCTGTGCGTGCAGATTCATTTCAACAACAGCTTTAGGTCCTAAGGATCCGTGCGTTGGGTGTGTAGTAAACGTGCTTATGGGCTGGAAAATTTCAACAGCTGAATGGAATCCGGCAGTGATAAGTCCTGCCGCTGCCAAAGCACCAATAGCAGTTACCTGATCCTTATGTGCTGAGGAGATTGGCGTACCGGAGGGATGTTTCCAATCAATACTTTCAGGAGGGGTACCACAGAACAGGTCCATAGTAACCGCCATCTCACCGAATGTGCCGGACACATGCCCAGTAACTGGCTCAACAACGTCCTTGGTAACAGCCTCAGATACAAGGTAACTCGGCCAAGCTGCGTCAACTAGGGTTTTCGTATGCTGCAGGTCTATTTCCTTAAGTTTATCCTCTGCAAAATCACCCGTATTAAGCAGCCCGTGTCGCTCTTGGACCTTCCATCCTATCGGTGCACGCTCTTCTTTTTTACGTGCGGTATGCGCAGGTGCGGAAAGGCCTCCTCCTTTTAATGACGTTTGTTCTCTGGCTTTATGGAATTGTATTTCAAAGCCACTTACCTCAGAATCAATGGCAGGTATTGTTTGTCCCTTTAGTTTGCGCTGGGCATCGCAAAGCCCTGCCACGTAGGTGTTGTACACATCTTGGGGCTCGCAAAGAGGACCTTTGTATGCCGCTCCAAAGCCTGTTTCATGTTTTTCTATGCCTCCAAGGTCGCCCATAAACGACAGGATACCTTGGCGGGCAAGAGCACCTTCAGGCCCAGCTTTCTTAGCAGTAGCTGTTATTTGAGCCATGTTATCTCGACAATCATTGGCAAGTGATTTGATTGCATCGACGTATCCATTTGGTTTGGGAGTATGTTTTCTCATTTCCACAAGTTCGGTGAGTCTATCGTTGAATCCGATGATACGCCCGGTTCCTCCGTCAGCCATTAACCTGGTGCACATGCTAATTAGGATTTCATCTTTTGCAAGATCTCCGATGACATCACCATCGTGATTTAGCCGCGCCATGACGCAATTGATTCCATCGGCACATTTTTCCATCACAGACAGACTAGCCTCATTCGGATAATAAAGTAAGTGTCGTGCCGTTATTGATTGGTCAGTTGCTAATTCGATTGTTCTCGGATTATTTGCTTGTTCTGGATTGATTCCCCCCACTCCATTTGTAACACCTTTATTAATTTCGAGTCCTTCCCTTGGAGGTGATTTGCGGTGTTTTGTTGGTTCATTGCTCTGTTTGTTTTGCATAATATTTTCCCCGTGCTTAAGTCTGCTTCTTTTTAGAGATCAAAATAAAAATAGTTGGATTATTTTTAATTTTACAAATCATGATTTACAGTCGATATACTGATCATGTTGTTTTTTAATAATACAGGCGTGCGGGTTAACTAAAAATTAACTGAAAATGTAAAGTTTTTTATAGGGGGTATAAAATATTTGGCCTTTTCAATAATCAATGAAGGTGCGGTAAGTAGAATAACCAATATTTTTTCTTGACTTTGCATTGAAAAAAGTTGCGGGCCGGGAAATATTTAACTTACATATTGAAATTGTTAAATGAAATTGAACGTAGCATATAATTATCTTTCGGCGCATAATTATCCCTGGGACGTAAGGAGTAAGTCATTCATGCAAAATGATATCGCTATTTCAATTACAGCGCTTAAAAAGATTTATGATAACGGTTTTAAAGCGCTGCAAGATATCAACCTTGAGATTCGTCGAGGTGAGATTTTTGCGTTGCTTGGACCGAATGGTGCAGGAAAAACGACACTCATTAATACAATTTGCGGTATTGTGCAGCCTACCAGCGGTACTGTTGCCATAGCGGGCTATGACAACATCACCCAATACCGCGAGGCACGCACTGCTGTCGGCCTGGTCCCGCAAGAACTCACGACCGACGCATTTGAAACGGTATGGAACACAGTTACCTTCAGCAGAGGTTTATTTGGCAAGGCAAAGAGTTCTTTATATATTGAGGAGCTACTGAAACGTCTCTCACTCTGGGATAAAAAAGACGAACAGATTCAACATTTGTCAGGTGGAATGAAACGCCGAGTCATGGTAGCTAAAGCGTTATCACATGAACCTGAAATTCTTTTTCTTGATGAGCCGACAGCTGGTGTTGATGTAGAGCTGCGCAAATCCATGTGGGCACAAGTGCGAACCTTACGCGAAACGGGTATTACGATTATTCTTACCACACACTATATCGAGGAAGCACAAATAATGGCCGATCGGGTAGGTATTATTAATAAAGGCAATTTAATTCTGACTGAGGAAAAAAATACCTTAATGGAGAAAATGGGTAAACGTCAAATGATTTTCGTGTTACGCGAGCCACTATCTACCATACCATCAGGATTAAGAGCTTACCCTTTGACGCTGGAAAAAGATGACAATGGTGGTAAATTGATTTTGACTTACGATGCTGAAACAGAGAATGATATTTCAGAAGTATTGGATAATCTAAAATCCCATGGAATACGGCCAAAAGATATCTATAGTCATCAGAGCAGCTTAGAAGAAATTTTCATCGGATTGTTGGGGGTAAAATGAACATACGTGGTGTTCGGGCAATTTATACATTTGAAATGGCGCGTATGTTCCGCACACTTGGGCAAAGCATTGCATCTCCTGTTATCTCAACAGTCCTTTATTTTATTGTGTTTGGGGCTGCTATTGGCTCTCGCATGCAAGCTATCAATGGCATACCGTATGGGGCTTTTATTGTTCCTGGCCTTATTATGCTGACCGTTTTGGGCCAAAGTGTGTCAAATGCATCATTTGGCATTTATTTTCCGCGTTTTACAGGTACTATCTATGAGATTCTCTCTGCCCCACTATCTTTTGTCGAAATAGTGTTAGGTTATGTTGGAGCAGCTGCAACTAAATCGGTGATCATTGGTGTGATTGTGCTCGCAACAGCCTGGTTTTTTGTACCATTGCATATTGCACATCCGCTTTGGATGGCGTTTTTTTTAATTATGACCAGTGTAACCTTTAGCCTACTTGGCTTTATCACTGGAATATGGGCAGATGGCTTTGAGAAATTACAACTGATACCTCTCCTCATCATTACACCACTCACCTTTCTTGGCGGTAGTTTTTATTCCATCCATATGCTGCCTCCTTTCTGGTATCAGATTTCACTGGCAAATCCAGTCGTCTATTTGGTGAGTGGATTTCGCTGGAGCTTTTACGAGCACAGTGATGTGAGTGTCACAATTAGTATTACAATGATCTTAACATTTACCGTAATATGCTTGGTTATTATTGGCTGGATTTTTAAAACGGGGTATGGATTAAAAAAATAAATAGATAGAGAAAAATCCATATCGGCATTGGTATATCTGCAAAAAATGCTTTTTCCCTTACGTTACAGATGTCCCGCTGCCCCATCTTCTTGAACCTTTAGGCCTGTGAGCATATTGTAGATTTTTTTTGCTTGCTTACCATGGATATTAAACTGCATGTAGGCTGTTGATGTACTGAAAAGGTAAATTGAAGTAAAAACCAAGGCAACATTTGCTGAACATTTCATACTAAATCTCCCTTTTTTAACAATTTGCTCCATTTTTCATTGGATGCTTTTCCGTGAATGTTTAACAAAAGGCTAGTGTTTTTTTACCTCGTAGAGAATTTTTTATGAAAACCATAAGCATGGGTAGAGGGACAAAATAAAAAAAGAAATGGGGACTATACTCTATATAACTATTATCGAGTTTTAATAATAGAAAGTATAGCGAGAAAATTATTATGAGTTCTAATTCAAAGATACTAAGCGTGCTTAAAAAAGACATCGAAAAAAAAAAACAAACGTCAACTCCTACGGAAACATCAGATGTTCTAGTTGATACTCCTTACACACATATAACTGTTGAAAAGAGAATAGTTATTACCGATGAGCAAATCAAAAATGAACTTAAGTGGGGAAAAGGTGCTTACATCGGAGGAGGATCTACTTTTCTTAAGTTGAAAAAATCTGATTTAACAGAACGAGAAGTCAGTAATACGGATATCAATCAACGAGCTATAGGTAATTGCTCTATGCTTGCCTCATTAGGCAGCATACTTAAACAAAATCCCTCATTTATAAATGAAATATTACACCTCAACGATGATGGTAAAGTAGAGATTAAATTGCATAACATAGTACGTGATGAAGATGCACATACAATCACGGATGAGATAATTACCTATGTTTTAGATGCGACGAAGTTAGCTACCATCATAACAGATGCTCATACTCATCCGGCTTTATTCTTATTAGAAAAGGCTTATGCAATACACAGGATGCTAACGAATACCGTATCTAAAAATGAAGTAAGCAAATTGGCTGGAAAAACAAGAATAATCTCTCTCGAAATAGCAACCCATCCTGCTCAAACAACGGAGCAGCAATTTAACGTTCCCGCATTAACATATCGGTCATCACTAAAAGGAGGTTCAGCCGAAATGGTTTATGGAGCATTGTTAGGAAACTCAGGGGAGACGATAGGACTCGTAGAGATTAGCCCCAGAGTTAATTTAGCTACAATATTTGAAAATTTTGCTCGAGGAATTTTAATATCAATCTCCCATGTAACTGACGATGAAATAACACCTGAAGAGAGATTACAACCCATTAAAAAACTTGCAGCAGATGTATTAGGTATTCCAAATGATTCACAAGGATTGCAAAGACAGTCTAGGGAAAAGATTGATTTATTTAATCAAATGGTAGAGAGACTTTCTGCTATTCTAACACATATGCCTCGCGCTCAAGCTCAGGAAATCAAAAAACTCGCTGGGGAGTTTGCACAATTGCCTAAACCAAATGTACAAGATATTCATAAACTAATTGATGCCATCTTCTCAGGCAGCCAAAATAAAGACATCGCATCAAAACTAAAAGAATATGTATTCAATGAAATCTCTCAACATCAACGCGGAACAGGCATTTATACTGCAAAGCAAGATGCAATTTTCAGATTACTCCATGATAGTCTTAAGAAGACTGAAGTTGTTGCCAGTGTAAGCACCTCCGAACACGTAGGCACTTCACAAAAAAAAGGAACTCATGGCATTGGAGAAGAAATTTCAAAGGGCTTGGTTGGAGGACATTATTACGAGGTGGTTGATTGCTACGAGCGACAAGATAAAGAGGGGAAAAGCCTTAAATTTATTTTAGTAAGAAATCCATGGAGTGAGACAGCAAGAGAATATGGATGGAAGGGGAAAGAAATTGATGGCGAAACGATTACTGTTTTAAGTGCGCATAAAAAAACACATCTTAAAACACCAAAGGAAAGCAGCCCGAGATTTAATCCGGTCAAAGAGGGTTCGTCTGCGCGAGGGTATGATGAAGATACCTTTCAAACTGAATTTAGAGGCAAAGGATATACCGAAATAGAGTTGACTGACTTTACCAAACGTTTTTGCGATATGACCATTGCCACGATACCGCCTGTAAAAAACCCAGAAGAATTAACCCCTGCACCAGAAGAAGAGGAAGAAGAAACAGTTCGACATAAACGTTAGTAAGCATAACCTGGTTGCTCGCCACCAGGATTTATTAAACAATAAAAATATTATCGGATTTTTTAAGCCTTACACCGTTAGTATTCATAGTAAATACATCCTTCCCAAAATTGCAGTACTGTTGCTTGTGCAAATTTAATTTTGAAGCTTATCTTTCTCTTGTTCAAGCCACTCCAAAAAAGCTTCCCGATCTGATTTGGACAAGTTAAAAAATTTATTTTTAATTGTTTCAATAGGTTGTAGTTGTTTTCTGGGCACTTTGACCCAGGCATCGTTTATATTTATTTTTCCTTGCATCACATTTTCATAGGCAAGGGGATCTTTCTTTTTTAACTTCAAAAGTTGCCCGTCAACAGATCTCGAGCGAGAAGGTAAATACGTAATATTGTTTTCCTGATACAAATTAGGATTCGTATTATCTTGCTCCCTAAGGTCATTATTCAAATCTTTAATAGAGATTTTATTTTCTTTCGCATACACCCTGACGCAGTTATCCACCATACTAATCACATCACCCCAATGAGCTACATGCTGCGTGTTTATATCCATAGCAGACCGCAATAACCACAACATTTCATTGTTAGTAATACCCAGGCCGTCTGATGATTTATCAAGGGCATATTCCCCAAAATTTTTATAAGGATTATTTCTTTTTTTCCAAACCTCCCGTTCAATAATCTGTGATATTACAGAGGGAAGATTTTGAAAAATCAGTTGATTAAATTCACATATATACTGATTAGCTTGAACATGTAGTTCTTCATCAGAAAGGATTGGCCTCTCTTTATTTGATATTTCTTCTGATTGCATTGTAAATCCACTTGTTGAACAATAATAACTTGGTATTTTAAACCTGCTGCATAGTTATCTTAAGCTGATAAGCTTATTAAACTCAATATCCCAAAATAGCGTCTTGCTGCATTGGAACTAATAAAATCCCAGAGGGCATAGCCCGGTTGTTTGCAACCAGTATTTATTTCATCGTAAAAAAATAATATCAGCTTTTTTAAGCCTTAAACCCTTGGGCCAATCGAATAAATAAAAAAACTTGACCCTTTGTAATCTAATTGTAACTATGAGTAAAAGGAGCTCATTTATAGGAGAGGCTAGTGCTCGCAACGAATTTTTTGAAGGCAGTATTTAAATCCAGAATTTTTTTCTTGTTTGTATTTGTCACTACCTCTGCCAATGCCTCTGATCCTCTAATATACATGCGGCCAAACGAAACGCCGATGTTCACTGAATTGTACCAGCGTTATGGCCTGCTTAACCCTCCTGCGGTGCATATTTTTGACAGTGCTGTTTATTTGGGGCAACCCGGTGAAAAAAGCCTACTCATCCCTTCAAGCGTGGCTTTTTTTAATGAAGTAGATCAAACGCTTCGCACTTATCATGAACGCATTGGTAATAAAGAATTGTTTTTTGATCCTCGTGAAACAAACTATGCCTTTTGCCCCTCGAATGGATCACTGCAAATTATTTTTGCTCTCGTTTATGCTATCGCTGCGACAGAACCACAAAAACACTTCCTTTTTGTTGAAAAGATCCCTTTTTATTCATTCCATGAGCATGCAGTGACTTTTCGACCCTATCCAAATGCACGATTTCAGGGCTTTAACGATCCTAGTGAAGTGAAGCCAAAACCAGATGAAATACTGGTTGAATTTGTAACCTCACCTAATAATCCTGACGGCACATTTCGCAAGCCCTATACCCAGGCAAACATCATTATTGCTGATTTAGTCTTTTCTTCACCATCCTATGGTAGTGATGGTACAGGATATATTAAAGACAATATTGCCTGGCTTTCCAAGGCAAGGAATGAGGGTAAACATGTTTTGGCGTTTAATTCTGTTTCCAAAGCGCTGGGAAAACCGGGTTATCGCCTTGGCTATATGTGGTTTCCTATGAGTGATTCATATGCTGCGAGTATTTTTCATAATTTCTTTTCCTATACCTGGAAGTTAACAACAGGAGAAAGCACTCCAGGCGTTGCTGACGCGTTGAATCTTATGTCTGCTCTGATCGCACTTCCTGATGCAGGGCAAGCCCTTCGCAACGATGCCTTTAATACTATTGTTAAGCGGCATAACATTGTCAAAACAGAGATGCTTAAGCGTTATCCTGGAACAGAAGTCATAAGCATTCCAGGCAGTCCTACTTTTTTTGCAAAGCTCAATAGCCCTGACATTGTTAAAATGACTGGCGAGGAGATTTTACTTAAAGATCTTAATGTTGCAGTGGATAATGGTAATGCGATGGGGGCAACAGATGCCTACATTCGCATTAACTTATGTGGCTATAGTGGCGATCTTGCTGAGTTTTTGAATCGCCTCGCTCAAGCTAAAAAATATAATGAAAATGAGCTCTTGGTATCCTCAGCAAATCATTGCAAGCACAAGACGATTCACAGTAGTGAAAACAGCCAGTATGTCGCGAATCTTGATGATTGTATTATTGATGTTGATGCCAAGGATGCTAATGTTGATATCTTATTGCCTCAATTTATTAACTATCAACGAAGCAATTTAATTTCCATCAAAAAAATTGATAATTCGAATCACTCAGTTACCGTGCGGGCAAATCCATTAACGAAATCACTTAAGGATAAAAACGAACAGCTACAAATACAGTGGACGCAACCCTTTTTCGTGAATGGTCAGTGGCAAATTGCGCATTCATAATTTGGCTGCGCTCTTGGAGTTTGGGTGGGCAATTTTGGAGATAGTTAAGTTTTCCTTGGAGAAAAAATGGATTCCTATGTTATTTATCTCATATTGCTTGGCATTATTTTGATAGCTGGCCAAATATTCCAAAAATCTACAATTCCTCTTGGATTAATCTTGGTTATAACTGGAATACTTCTCAGTTTTATACCGTTTCTTCCAACAATTGAACTCAATCACGACCTCGTTTTGAATATATTTTTACCATTACTGGTTTATCAAATCAGTGCATTCAGTTCATGGCGAGATATGAAAAAACAATTTCGCCCTATTGCATTATTATCTATTGGTCACGTGATATTTATTACATTACTGGTTGCCATTGTCATTCATACTTTGACTCCTCAAATAGGATGGCCTGTTTCATTTGTATTAGGAGCCATCGTTTCTCCTCCAGATAGCGTTGCCATTGTGTCAATCGCAGAAAAAATTCGTATACCCGAACGTATTTTTATTATTCTTGAAGGAGAAGGAATATTTAACGATGCAGCTGCTCTGACCCTATTTCGTTTTGCTTTAGCAGCCACTATTACCAATCAAGTATCAGTTGCCTATGCTTTTAGTGCTTTTAGTATAATAATTATTGGCGAAACACTTTATGGATTAGTTTTAGGGCATCTTGTTGGAAGATTAAGAACAAAAATCTCAAATACATCACTGCATGTTATCGCTTCTTTTCTCACACCCTTTCTAGCTTATGTTCCTATGATTAAATTAGGAGGATCTGGAATCATTGCTACTGCTATTGTTGGTTTTATCATCGGGAATCAATATTCATTTCGTTTTAAACCAGCATTTCGCTTAACATCAACCACAACCTGGCCAATGTTTTCATTCACGATTCAATCACTTATCTTTTTATTGGTGGGGTTAGATTTTCGTTCCGTTTATGATCGTATTTCCTCTATTCCTCTAGGGACATTAACTGCATATGTAATTTCTGTGGTCGCTGCAGTGATATTAGGGCGTTTTATCTGGGTATATGGATTTGTTATTACATTACCCAGACTACTATCCCCCTCCTTACGTAAAAAAGATCCTTATCCTCCATGGCAATATTCGTTCATTATTGCATGGTCAGGTATGAGGGGGGGGATTTCTCTTGCAGCAGCGCTTGCAATTCCAACTTTAACGCTACAAAGGAATAACATTGATCTTCGAGATTTATTGGTTTTTTTAGTATTGAGTGTTATTTTTGTGACATTAATCTTACAAGGCTTATCATTACCTTACATTCTTAAAAAGATGGGAATTGATAAAGTAGGCCACTCTGAAAGACAAAAGGAACATTTGTCTGAGCTGCAAACAAGAGTCCAAATGATTAATGCCGCACTTAACTGGCTGCATCAACAAAAGGCACTGATTAAAAATAATACGAGTTTATTAAATGAATTGTCTTTGCATATTAGTGAATACCAATTACTAAAAAATCAATTTGAATCAAGAATCTTAAAACACAATCATCAATTAATTCATGATAAACAAATGAAGAGCATTGAAAACGTATCACTTCTATGCCATGTCATTGAGGTTGAAAAGGACGAAGTATTAAAACTTTGGCGTGAGAATAAAATTAATCTAAGAATGAGAAATAAATTAATAGGGCTTCTGGATCACCAAATTGAGCGTCATACAATTTGATAAATTTTATATTTTTGTCATTAAGATTATGATTTACAAGGTAAATAACCAATACTAATTGGATGTTTTAGTAAGCAGATTAGGAGTTTTTTAATAGCTTGTTTTGGGTCAAAAATGCCCAAATCTTTCTGTAAAGATAGATCAAATATTTGATAGAAAGAGCAATTTATTGATAATATCATCGATTTTTTGGAGAATAAAATGGAGCAATATGCATTTTTTAAAAGACAAGCAATAAAGTCTGCAGTAACTATAGCTTTTGGAGTGGCTGCTATGACGGCGTTTTATGCAGCATACACCACTATTTTTGCTGAACAACAAAATCAACCGCCTGGCTTTGAATTTTAATTGCCTTTTTCTATATACTTGGAAACAGGATCGAGTTGTTCGACCCAAGAGATTCAATTCACAATCACTTACGTACGTTTCTTGAAAGAAATCAGAGTGTTTTTTATCACTCAATAGACTTTACCTTATAAAATAAGCAGAATTGATTTAGGGAAATCAGTATGAAAAGAGCAAAGGATATGCCAAAAAATTATAAATTCCAGGATGATGATAGTTCTGAGGAATCGTGTTACGAAAGTGAGGGAGAAACAGAATATTATCCAGAAAAAGACATTGGTTCAGGAACGTACGCCTGCGCAAGAAAATTTCAATCCCTTGATGGTCAAAAATCACGTGCAGTACTTCAGCCCAGGGATCACGATGATATTGATTTTAACGAAGTTTATAATAAATTTAAATTTTTCAAGACTCTTTACCCTACACAAAACACTGAATTAATAGAACGTGAAGATACTTATCGCCTGGTGCTTCCTTATATTGTTGGTGTACCTTATGAGAAGCTGCGTTTTACTAACCAAAGGCAACAAATAAAACTTTTTATTTCCGCAATTGAAGCATTACAAGATTGTCATAATAAGGGATATATTGTTCTGGATTTAAAAGCGGATAATATCCATTATGACATGAACTCTGGTAAAAGTTATTTACTTGATGGTGGTATTTCCGTAAAGAAGGATGAGCTACTCAATCCTGATATCTTTATTGTAGACACAAATAAAGATCGGATGTCAAAGAAAAAGAAATATAGTCAAATTGCACCTGAATGCTGGTCGAAAAAGCCGATACCAGCCCACAAAAGCATGGATGTTTATGCTCTGGGTTCTATGATGCAATCTCTATTAAAGCCATCCCCGGATGTCAAGCGTCTGATTCAATTATGTCTCGCCCCCAAGCCAAGACATAGACCCACTTTACATTCATTGGAAAAACAACTTCGAAAATTATTACTTCGCCCAGGAAATGAGCAAAACCCACTTCCTGTAAAATACTCAAGTAATGAAAAAAGAAATTGTGACTATTCCTTAAAACTACTAGCAGAACAAGGTATAGTACCTACAAAAAAACAATATAGTAGACTCAGAAAAAATAAAAAAATTCCAAAAGCTATTGTTGATTTCAATAATGCATGCGCCCAGCTCCATGCGTGCCAAAATACAATAAAAAACATTTATTTTGATATTTATAAAAGAGAGACGCTAAACCTAATGCTTCGAGGCGTTATCGAATTTAAGAAAGAATATCCTATCATTGAGAAAAGAGCTCTTATCTTTATTAACACGGAATTATTTAAAAAATTTACACAAACGCAGGCCGTTAAAATTTTAACTGCATTAACCAGCTCAACAGAATTAACTACAAAACTTACTGTCAGTAAATCAAGAAACAGCATTTTCCAAATTCTTAAAAAAATACCTGAAAATGACGAGGCAAATTGGCTGGGTCAACCAAACCAACCTATTCGCAAAGAGTTATCTGGTGTTATAAAGTAGCATGTCCCAAACAGGATTCGTCTAATCTGAGTCACTGCTTATAGTCGCGACAATTTAAGGATTTCTCAACTCTTTGGGCAGTTTAGCTAAAAATGCTTCATCAAAACTTGTCCCCCAATTCATAACCTTCCAGCCTTTACCTTCTTTATGCAAATAAACCATAGCAGTATCAGTAATGGGTTTATTTGGAGCCACTTCAACATAAGCGTAGTTTCCCACGCATTTTTTTGCGGAAATAGTCACGTCTTTTGAAGATACAGCGGTTTTGACTATATAACTCTTAATGGCACGATTTATTTCTTTAACATTATTTGGAGTACAGAGATAGCCACCGGCTGCATGGCAAGAAATAGAAACGACCCCAATTAATAAAACCAATAATTTATTACCCATATAAATGGTCCCTTCATCATGTGATTACTATATAGTAACCTGGATCCAATCATCCTTGAAGTATCAAAAGAGCGCGGTATTTGATTAATGCAATCAAGTTATTTATTAGAAAAAATATTTCCTGGAAATTAACCAATTAGTTTCTATTGGGTTAGGTGTATTACTAAATACAATTGTCAATACAACCTTCTCAGGCATTTTAATCTTCTTTTTGACCATCAAAATAGGTTAGTTGAGATTAAAATGCTCTTTTATTTAGGTAGAACCTCTTTAAATCGCTGGTTGCACATAAAGAGTTTGCGTTGGAAAAGCACATTCAGCGCCACTACCAGCAATAATATCTAGTATCTTCATCAGAATTTCGTGCTGCACATCATAAAATTGAGTTGCTTTTATTGTTTTGCAATAAGCGGAAACCATAATATTTAACGAAGATGGACCAAATTCGACTAAACTTACGGTCACTGCTTGAGATGTATCAATTTCTTTATGATCAAGAAGAGAGTCTTTTATTTCTTGAGTTATTTTATTAATTTTATCTGCATCCTGATAACGAACTCCAATATTGGTTTTAATACGTCGGTGCAGCATCCGCGAGGGATTTTCCACACTTATAGTTAAAAATACACCGTTAGGAACATATAATGGACGTTTATCAAAGGTCCTGATTCGTGTCATTCGCCAGCCAATGTACTCTACAATTCCTTCAATATTTTTATCTGGGGAGCGAATCCAATCTCCTACCTTAAAGGGTCTATCCAGATAAACAACCAGACCACCAAAAAAATTTGCCAGTAAATCCTTGGCAGCCAAAGCAACTCCAGCCCCGCCAATTCCCCCAAAGGCAAGTAAGCCAGCCACAGGAATGTTCATGGCCTGCATAACAAGTAAAAGACCAATAATAACCACTGCAATGGTTAACAGCTGCCGTAATGCATGCACTAGTGTTTTATCCACTTCTTTTGCTTGTTGCTCACAAAGAGCTAAATAAAGATCCTCAAGGCATCTTATAAAACGAACAAATACCCAGCATAATATAGAAACAATGCCTATTTGCTTAATTACAGAGAGATTGGCGATTAAAAAGGAATTCTTTTTATAAGCTAAAAAAATAGAACTGGTGAAAGACAAGCCTAAGAACCAAATTAAAAAACCCATGGGTAAAGTAAATGCTTTTAAAAACGCTTCTGCGAAAAGCATTTTGCTTTGTTCTGCCTTTTTAGTTAAATGACGGCTAATCCGGGCAAGTACCATGTGTACCAGCCCAGTACTTATGATGGCTGTAACAATATAAATAACCCACATATTCACTTTAATATAATCAATCACTGATACCTCCCCCGCTCATTGTCCAAACTACATTCTACTTTGAAGTCTATAATATTGATTTACAGACCCTATTTATTTTAGGTCAATTATTATAGGCGTCTTTATAGTATTTCTTAAGAGTGTTGTACATGGAAACTTCATTAAAAATGTATCGGCTTAAGTATCAATTGCCACAACCATTTTCTATTGCTACACATACCTGGACTCATTTAGAGACTATTTTAGTACAACTTCATTATGATCATTTTATCGGCATTGGTGAGGCAGCTCCGTTTGCACTTTCGACTGGAGAAACTTTTGAGTATGTGGTTTCTCAGTTACAAGAGTTTAAACGTTATACGATTAACCCTAACAACGCGCCACAAGTTTTTTATAAGCTCCTCCAAGACAACATGAACAGCTTTCATGCATCTGCTGCTTTGGATAGTGCCTTTCATGACTTATTAGGAAAGATCATAAATAAACCGGTATATGGGCTTTTTGGTAATGGAAAAAACCGCTCACCTAACAGCGTGACCATACCGGTTTTAGGTTTGAAAGAAACCAAAGCTTATGCGCTGAGTATTGTGCAAAATCATCCTCAAGTACAACTAATTAAGATGAAACTGGAAAATGATAAAATTAATCCTGAAATAGCAAGAATAATTAAAAACGTATTTGCTGAAAATGTAGCTTATATCATTGATCCCAACCAATCCTTTAACGATTCACGGCAAGCGATAGAAGTTTTAAAAGAAATACAATCGATTTTGGGAACTGTTATTGCTATTGAGCAACCCGTAGATAAGCATGATTATCATGGATTATTTCACATAAAAAAGCAGTTTGATGGAGTCAATATTTATGCTGATGAGAGCGTAAACGGTATCGATGAGCTGGAACAATTGATTCATATGAATGCTGTAAACGGAGTTAATATCAAGATCCAAAAAGCGGGTGGAATTTGGAAGGCAAGGCTTCTGGCACAAAGAGCTCATCAAGCGGGATTAAAAGTCATGGTTGGCAGCATGATGGAAGGGCCATTAAGTATTGCAGCAGGTATTCATTTCGCCTCATCAATGTCCAATATTGAATTTACTGATTTAGATAGTGATTTATTCTTATTTCAGGATTTAAATGAATCCATTTTTACTCGATCCCCTTATATTCAGGGCATGAGAATACCTTTTAAAAAGCCTGGTCTTGGAATTGAGGTTAATGAGCGTACTCTGGAAAATCTGGCGCTACAAAAAGTACTGATTTATGAAGAGCTATAATTCAATGGCTGCGTTGTTACATCATTAGTTAATCAGTTTTTGACACATATAAAATAAAGGTAAAAACAATCTATACTACAATCAAAAGATTAAAAAATGCGAATGGGTATAAGAAAGGTAATTATATGTCGTTTTTTCGCTTTATAAACATGCTCCATCATTTGGTTAATCGAACTTCGGAGAAGAATTATAGGTCAATAACCCCACGTGAATTAACATTGCATCATATTCGTGATTTCGAGGTACAATTTCAAAAAAATCGAGAAGCAATCCGCTATTCCAAAGAAATACTGCAAGACCTAATCAATAAAAGACTGAGGGCATTATTGCTTCATGCCAAATCAAAATCGCCTTGGTATAAAAAAACGCTCGCCAAAATCAACGTAGAGAATTTCACCAAAGAGCGATTAGATGAGCTTCCTACTATAAATAAAACCATTCTCATGGAAAATTGGGATGCAATTGTCACCAATCCCAAGCTTTCATTAGCCTTAGTTGAAAAACATATAAGCCAAAAAAATGATCGGCTCGACACATTGTATCTATTCTCCAATTATCATGTCGTGGCAACTGCAGGAAGCACTGGGAAACGAGGTATATTTATTTATGATTGGGATGAATGGATTACATTTCACACTGCATTCATCCGCTTTCCACTCTACAATAATGAACGCACACACATTGTAACGACAAAACTAAATGCAAATTCAAAAATGGTGAGCCTGTTTGTGACAAACACGGCTATTGCTGCCTACTCTTTAGCAAAAACCTTTTGGCGGCATAATGAAAATACGTATTTTTTGCCTATGGCCGTAACACCATTAAACGTAGTCGTCACTCGTCTCAATCAAATTTTTCCTGATATCGTGACAGCCGCTCCTTCATACATTCACAAGGTATGTCAATTAGTTCAAAAAGGGCAAATAAAAATCGCCCCCAAGATTCTTCTCCTTGGCGGAGAACCACTTTTTGAGCAAACCTTAGCCTTAATCAAAGAAACGTGGCCTAAAGTGGATATTTTTAATATATTTGGCTGTACCGAGGGTATGGTGGGCTTAAATTGCAGGGCGAATACGGATGAGATGCACTTGAATGATGATCTATGCATTATTGAACCTCTAGATGAACAAAATCGCCCTGTCGATAAAGGAATTATGGCAACCAAAGTGTATATCACTAATTTATACAATTATACTTTGCCACTAATCCGCTATGAAAACTCGGACGAAATTTTATTTTTAAATAAAACCTGTGATTGCGGCATCCAACATCAGCTTATAAAAGCACCTAAAGGTCGACCCGGATGTGACTTTACTTATCCTGACAATATTTTTGTACATCATTCGCTTTTTTTAGGAGCGCTTTTGCCAGAAAAAAATATTCAGGAATATCAGGTCGAGCAAACAATAGATGGAGCTAACATCAAAATTGTAACCACTGGCTATATTAACAAACTCCAATTGCAAGACAGCATACGCTTACGATTAAGCAAAGTAGGTTTTCCTGATGCCAAAGTAACGATTATTGAGGTACCTGAGATTATTTATTTGTATTCAGGTAAGCTAAATCGTTTTATCCCCTTGAAGTCGAATTCGGATATTGAATGAGTCCTCTCGACCCTCCAAAAAATCATGTTATCCGGGAAGGTCAAAATCTTGTAGCGCGGTCTAATTTGAGCACAGGTTGACTCTACCAGAGTCTGTTGACAATCAGCCAAAATAAGCACAACTGACGCAATTGGTTAGCGCATAAAATCGCCGCCATTTTTCCAGGTTAGTGGAGTTTTCAATAGTGCCTAGTTTCCATCATAGCTATGCATAACCAGGTGGGTATTACTACCCCCTGCGCCATAGCTGGAAACACCAGCCAAATAGCGTTTTTTCATTATGGGAAAATCTTGAAATTGAGTGGCAATATAGAGGGGGGAATCATCCAACATAAAATCAGGATTTGGGGTTTCAAAGTTAATTGAAGGAACAATAGCTTTATTTTGGAGCATAAGTACTGTTTTAATGATTGAAGCCATGCCAGATACAATCCCCGTATGGCCTAGATTACTTATTACCGAGCTTATTGGCAGAGGATGTGTCTTTGGAACGTCCCTTAGCGCTTTTTTTAGTGCGTATATTTCTGTTGCATCACCTAGTTTGGTAGAAGAGCCATGAGCTGCAATATAATCAAGATCATTTGGATCAATCCCTGCATTTTTCCAGGCCGATTGTATGCAATTATATTGTCCATGCACCCCTGGAGCCATAAATCCTTCTTTTGAAGAATTACCATCATTACTCATAGCGGATCCAATAATAACAGCATGGATTAGATCGTTATCTGCAATTGCATCTTCAAGTCGTTTTAAAACAACCACCCCGGCACCATTTGAGTATAAAGTGCCAGATGCCGAAGCATCAAAAGAATGGCAATGACCGTCAGAGGAAAATAAGCCGTTTTCTTCGTAGACATAGCCAACTTCTTGGGGTAAATCGATTAAGCATGCACCTGCGATTGCCATATCACATAAATTGCTATTTAACTCGCGACAACTTTGGATCACAGCAGTTAAAGAAGACGAGCACGCTGTATACAAATCAATGGAGCTTCCTTGAAATCCAAATTGATAAGAAATATAAGGGGCAATTACTTTTGAGTAATACCTTTCTATCGCTTTTTGAGTGTTAATTGCTTGGTAGTACGCTCCTCCTAAGAAATGAGAGGCTGGTTGATTATTGGCGCCAATATATACCGCTGTATTTTTGATGAAGTCATTTGAACTGTATGCATGACTTCTCATAGCACTCAAAGCACGGGAAGTTAAATGGGACATCACTTTACCTTGAACGCCTAATAATTCAAAATTTTTGCTAGTCACTTCAGACGGAGGGGTATCAACTGATTCGATATCATCTAATATTCCTCTGTAGGGTTTGTAGTTGGGAGTAGCGATCAATTGCTCTGAAATTCCCGACCGCTGTAACTGCTCTGCAGAAAATTTACTAACCGCTTCTTTACCAAACCTTAGTAGATCCCAATATTCTTCAAGATTATTGGCTCCAGGTAATTTTACAGCCATACCTACGATAGCAACTTTGTTTGAGTGGTTATTTACCTTCCTCATTTAAAATGAACCTTCTTTACACTAGGTATATTTTAAATATAGGTCATTTTTCCTATTTAAATTAAATAACAATCCAATTGGTTATTTTATTTCCTGGTTTTATGAGGCTAAATGAAACTCAATAGTTTCTCTTTATCGATTTTTCCATTTTCTTTTATTGGCAATGCACTTAACCAGATGTAATGCTCCGGAACCATATAATCTGGAAGCCTGGTTTTTAAAAACGATTTAAGCTCAGCACTACCAAGCTCTATTTGTTTTTTATTGGCAATTAAGAACGCCACTATTCGATGGTCAAGAAAATCTACTCTCTCACAGACTACGACCGCATCCTGAATGTTGGGATGCGCTAATAAATGATAGGTTATTTCTCCTAATTCAATACGTATACCGTGTAGTTTTACCTGATCATCCTTGCGGCCTAAAAATAATAGTTCACGCTTTTTATTCCAACGGACTATATCTCCAGTACGATACATTTTTTCTCCAGGCAAGTGAGGATTGTCGATGAACGATGCCTGAGTGAGCGCTGGATTATTTAAATAACCTTGAGCTAATCCAACTCCGGAAATGAATAGTTCCCCGGGTTCGAAACCGGTGGAATGGAGTCGCTCATCTAACACAAAAAATTGAGTATTCTGGATAGGCTTTCCAATTGGAATAGTCCGATATCGCTTGTTCTTTGCACAAATAAAATAAGAAACATCAATTGTGGCCTCTGTAGGGCCGTATAAATTGACCAAAAGTGCTTTTTGATCTTGAAACAGCTTATTAAATAGATTAACACTTCTCGCATCAAGCGCCTCGCCACTTGAGAATACATACTTTAAAGAGCTTAAGCGGGGTATCGAAAAATCTTCTTTAATATAACTTAAAAATATACGTAATACGGAGGGTACAAAATGAATGACACCGAGCTGATATTGCTCAATCATATGAATAAATAACTTGATATCATGTTCTTTTTGGGGTGGCAAAAGAGTGACTCCAGCGCCTGCAACAGCCCACCAGAAGGTTTCCCAAACAGAAATGTCAAAACAAGGGTGTGTTTTATGAAATACTACGTCATCGCTGCGTAAGGGAAAGGTATTTTGCATCCATAGGATTCGATTAGCTAAGGCTTGATGTGAAATTATGACCCCTTTGGGTTTGCCTGTAGTACCTGAGGTATACATCACATAAGCTACATCGTGCTTTCCTCGGGCAAGGTTTAAATTATGGCATTCTTCATGGCTCACATTGTCACGAATGCTTAATACGTGCAGATTATTCTTTTCATATATCCCATATTGTGCGGCCAATAATGGATTCTCATCAACGATGAGAAAGTTGATTTGACTGTCTTCGAGGATGGTTTGATTTCTTATTACAGGGGCATGGGGATCTATTGGTAAATATGCTCCTCCTGCCTTTAATACTGCAAAAATTGCCACAAGCATTTCCAAAGAACGCATAAGTTGAATGCCGACAATTCCATGTAATGGCAGCCCTTTTTTTTGCAGATATCGTGCATATTGATTGACTTGTTTATTAAATACATCATACGAAATGTGACGATCTTCCAGATAAATTGCCGTATTTTCTGGGTTTTTCTTAACTTGTTCTTCGAACAAGGTGCAAATTGTTGGGTACTGCTCAGAAGATCTCATTTTATAAAAATTCCCTTTTTTAACTGATGCAAAGCTTCGAAATGAGTATCTCGTGCATTTGTGAGGTTCCTTCGATAATCTCCATTACCTTGGCATCTCTATAATATCGTTCAACAGGATAAGTTTCATCAAAACCAGCTGCGCCAAATATTTGCACTGCATGATTCGATACAAAAACAACCATTTTTGAAGCAAAGTATTTTGCTACTAATGTTTCAGCAATATATGCTGGATTTTTTTGTTGTCTCAGTACTCCTGCATTAAAACACAATTCTTGAGCAGCTTTAACGTATACAATCATTTCAGCGATCATTTTTTGAATTAACTGATGCCCATCTAATGAACGATCGAATTGTATTCTTTCTTGAGCATAGCTACGAGCCGCATCCAGGCATGCTTGTCCTAAACCGACACATCCACACGCTGTTGTATAGCGTCCTTCATCCAAAGCAGTTTGGGCAACATAGGCTAACCCCATACCGATACTACCTAATAGATTTGTTTTAGGGATGCGGCAATTATCAAAAAAAATTTCTGCCAACATATTAGAGCGTAAACCTAAAAAATTAGGCATTGGTAAAATCGTTATGCCGGGTGTGTCCTTTGCTACTAAAACCACTGTGGGTTGTCCTTGGCAGCTTGCTAAAACTAGAAACAAATCCGCTATTTGTCCCAAAGTAATGTATTTTTTACTTCCCTTAAGAATAAATTCATCCTCTTTATCCAATAATTGGGTTTCAACATGTTCCAAATCACTACCAATATTAGCTTCTGTCAATGCTAATGCAGCTAAAATTTTCCCTGATGCAATCTGGGGTAACCAGGTTTGCTTCTGCACCTTTGAGCCGAAATGTATGAGTGACTTATTCACCATGCCCACTACGGTTAAAATATTTGCCATGGAACAAAGCTCTTTAGCAAACGCTTCATGCATGATACCAATAGTTAATTCATCCCATTGTTGCCCACCAAATTGTTTAGGAATGCAAGCGCCTAAAAAACCATTTTGCGCTAATGTATAAAAAAAATCGCGTGGAATATTTTGCTCTTTATCAAAGGTTTTCGCATGGGGACGAAGGCAATTTTCTATGAACTCATTAAAAAATCGCTGGTGTTTTAAGTATCGAGGGTGATAGCTTGGCAAAATTCTTCTCCTTATGCTCTGTTTACAATTTGCTAGCTGTGTCATTTTTTAGTAACGAAGTGCAGAATACACTAAGAAATTAAGGCTTTTTGGCCAATATAGTAGAATTGCAAATAGACCCTATTCATATTGATAAAATCCTTTTTTAGTTTTTTGGCCAAGAAGTCCTGCATCAACCATATTTTTTAATAACCAGCATGGCCGATACTTTGGATCGTTTAGCGCTGAATGTATTGATTCTAAAGAATAGAGAACCGTATCCAAACCGATTAAATCTGCTGTATGCAGCGGCCCCATTTTATGTCCAAAACATTGTTTAAATAGAATATCAATGTCTTCAATTGATGCAATGTTTTCCTGCACCATAAAAATAGCTTCGTTAATAAAAATCATCATTGCCCGATTACTTACAAAACCAGGGGAGTCCTTTACAACAATCATTTTTTTATGCACTTGTCCCAGTAACATCCTAGTGCTTTCTATGGTCAGTTCGTCAGTGTGATATCCCTTTATCACCTCCACCATAGGCATTATTGGTGCTGGGTTCATAAAGTGTACACCTATAACGCGTTGAGGATGCTTAACAAGCAATGCTATTTTCGTAATAGATATGGAAGAAGTGTTTACTCCAAAAATACAGGTTGAGCTGCATTGTTCATTGAATACCTGGTATAACGCTTTCTTCTGTTCCCAGTTTTCAGGGATATTTTCAATAATGTATTCAGAGTGCTTGAGTTCATCTAGCTTTTTTGTAAAAGAAATGGATGCTAATATTGTTTCAGCAGAATAGTGTGATGGTAAATTCCGGGTTAGTGCCAGATAGTGCAAATTTTTAGCTATTGTGTTTTTTGCTTTATCTAATTGCGATTGACGATTATCAATTAAGGTGACATAAAATCCGCATTGAGCAAAAAGCTGCGCAATGCCACAACCCATTGTCCCTGCACCAAATAGAGTCAGTTTTTTTTGTTTCATGTCCTGTGTCCATTCCGCATGCATTATTATCCATATTGAACTATAGTTTACTCGAAATAAAGCCAGCAATTGCATCAATATTCGTTAACTGATTTGGCTCAAACTCACCGACCTCAAGATCAAGTTTATATTTCTTCTCGATAAAAACTAATAGTTGAATGAAAAATAGTGAATGCATTGCGCCTGTATCAAAAATATTATCCGCATAGCCAATATCCTTAATTCTAAAAGAATTGAGTAAAAATTGTTTTACTTCTTTTTTAATAAGCTGAATTTCCATCGGATCTTCCTGTTTGGCTTTTTAGTAAGACTGTCTAACGGAACTTGGATAGACTCTTTTAATCCCGAAATTAAGCCGACTCCTCGCTACAGCACCCCCAGGTTCCTTGCTACCGACAAGTCCAGACAATTTACGCCCCTTATTGCATTGAGGATTTTTACATGCCTCTGATTTAAATATAGTAGAAGTACTTTAAATTGTTGCGTCGCTCGACCCAACAATTCAACTCCACTCAGTACAATGGATAATTAGAGAATTTAGATTTGGATCCTTTTTTCAAACTCTTCCTATGTTTGTCTATAATCTGCTCTTTAAAGAAAAGCCATCACTAAGAAGGGCAAAAAAAATACAACATATGATCACCAATTACACTATTTGCTAATTTCGAAATTGTTACTTTCCAAATAAATCCATTCTATAAATGAACCATTTTGTGTAAAATAAGCACACTTAGATTAAAGTCAGGATTACGATATGAGCAATCGAAAAAAAGCGTTAAATTTTCTTACTCGAGTTGAACAATTTATTATACCTCAATCAAATCCTGAAATAATGAATCAATTATTATTAACGCTTGGGCTGGATAAACTAATCACAGGTAATGAAGAATATAGATTTTTTGTTCAGACGATTAGAAGTAAAGCAATTGATCTGAATCCGTTAATTACTCAAATCAAATCGGATATTGTAAAAAATGAATCTGTATGTGCTTTACTTGCCTACATCGAAAAAAATGGATTAATCGATGAGGCTGAAATCGAAAATGCTGCATCGACAATACAGCTACAAATTAATTTATTATGTCTTTTAGAAGCAATAACAATTACTATGGCCAATAGCAACGATTTTGCCCATGATATGTACAACCATATGATGAAGCAAAGAGGAACAGGCGCAACAGGTAATCCTTTTTACAATTTCTTCTTTGGAATACCTTCCCATGCTACCTTATTTGAACGATTAAAACTGATTTCGATAGATCCTGGCTTAACCAGTATTATATTTCACCGACTGATGGAAGCAAAACCAGAAAGCCAGGCTGATCTCAATGATTTTGTAAATCAAAATCGTTTATCTGGATGGAATGCTGATATCGAGCTTGCTGATTTTGATGCAGCATCCACAAGCACTTTACCGGCTATGGCCGTTAACATTTTAGAAGCCGTATGGGAGGATGCTACGGGCCACAATAAAAATACCAGTGGTTTTTTAAATGCGCAAGCCGGCTTAGGGCTAATTGGTATTATGGAAGAAAGAGAGTACACCACTTCTTTTAAACTCACTGAAACCACGTTACCTCAAGGAACTGTGCTTGCATCAGATTTAAGTTATTCACTGATGCCTGTGTTAAAAGTAGATAATTCAGTAAAAAAAGTATCTCAGTTTCATATTGATAAGGAATGGATGAATTTATACAATAGTTGGAATTTATGTTTTGTAATTGCCAATATTGATCCTGTATTCGTACCGCTTAAGTTGTTAATACCTAGTGTTTTTTCAGCAGAACCATCAAATTATAAAGAAACCAGAGTACTCGCCTTATTTCTTGTTGCTAATCTCTTCATGAATGCACAAACTGTTAATAACCCCCTATTTGCAAGTAATTATTCCTTCCAAAATGGGACTGCTATTCTAGAAAAATGGGGTGAAATCAATAAAAATCATGCGAATGAACTATTAAAACACTTTTGCCCAAAAGAGTGCAAAGAGCCTCAGGCCCTGTATCATCAGGTACTCGGCGAACATCCTAATTTAAATTTTGGCTTGGGACTCCTATCCTATTTTCGTGATTCCCATGAGTTTAGGCTCACTAAAAAAACAAAACCAAGTACATTAAATAATTTTTCATTTTTCTCAGGTGATATCACAACTGAAGATAGCTCAGAACAAATGAATGCATCCTCCAATCCATACGTGAATAATGCATAAAAATCGCAATACTTTCATTGAATAACTGTCATGAACTGGAGCAATTTATAGCGAGCCTCCGCTGTAAACTGCCATGTTCATGATTTACAAAGCAGTCATATAGGTCTATATCATTTAAAAGAATTCAATAAAAAAAAATTTTAACATGAATATTTTATCTTGCTTGAAAAGCTTTATTGCAACCGTTGATTGTAAAAGCTTTTCAAAGGCAGCGCAAAAACTATACACATCCCCCTCAAAATTGAGTAAACAAATAACTTGGTTGGAAGAGGAGTTAAAAGTTACCTTATTAGTTCGCTCTACAACGCGCTTAATTGTGACTGAATCAGGTCATAGGCTTTATGAAAAGGCATTACTGCTTTTCGAGCAATTAGAGATAGTCAAGGTAATTGCAACTCCTGATCAAACCGAATTAAAAGGTGTCATTAAACTCTATCTTACTGTTACTCCGGCAATTCCCTACTTAACCTCATTAAGTATTGAATTTATGCGACATTATCCTAAGGTTGAAATAGATATTATTGTAGGTTCTGATGCAAAAGAGCTCTACTCCTCTACATTTGATTTGGCTATTGCATTTGATAATGTAGAACATTCAAAGCTGGTTTGCAAAAGATTATTTTCGATCCAAAGAAAAGTTTTTGCTTCGCCTGGGTATATTGCTCAACATGGCCTTCCTAAAACCCTCGATGAGTTACCAAGACATAATTGTTTGATTAATACGCTCTATGGTTTGCAAAATAAATGGGTTTTTAATAAAAAAATCATTCATGTTTCGGGAAATTTTAAAAGCAATAATGCAGGTGTTTTAAAACAGGCTGCTGTTGCAGACATAGGGCTTCTATGGGCACCGTATTTTTCTGTTTATGAAGAAATAAGAAATAAAACATTAGTTCAAGTACTACCCCATGAATCCTCACCAGATATTTATCTTTATGCAATTTTCCCTAAGTACGTAGTGGATGAACAAAAAGTTAATTTACTTTTGAACTTTTTTTGTGAAAAAGCCTTATCAGAAAAAATTGCGACATCCTTTATTGATGAGCATAGTTAAAACAAGAGTTAGCAAACCCACGTATTTTCCAGTATAAATATATTAAAAACGTGTACCAAGCCATTCTGCAATCGGCTTCATTGCACCAGAATCATTTGAGAATGAACTGAAGAAGTTCGTATAGAAGTCTACTAAATCAGGGTTTAAATCAGGGGCGTAAGGCGCTCCGAAGGAACGGACTTTGCGCACACCATTTAGAAATCGGAGTTTCGATGAAACAAAATGTCTCCCATCTGCCAAGAGACCTGAGCCGTATGGTTTCCTGGTCCCTTACTCGTTTAGGAAAAGCCATTGCAGAAGTCTATGGAGAAGAAACATATGAGCGAATTGAACAAATCCGACTATCCATGCAAGACACAATTGGGAGTGAGTCATTTGTACTTAGAAATGCGCTTTTTAGTCTGCAAGCGGAGCTTTCCAAGCTTGATAGAAATCAGCTTTATCAAATTGCTCATGGGTTTTCTCTCATCATGGAGCTCATTAATGCCTGTGAAAGTGCCTACCGTATTTTTCGTATCAACCAAAGAGAAGCAAAAGTCTACTCTGACAGGCCTCAGGGTATTCATTATGTATTAACAGCGCATCCAACAGAAGCTCGCACCAACGAGTTTTTAACACTGTTTAAAACAATTCGTGACTATCTTGTCGAGATTCTAAAATCCCCCTATCTGATGAATGAATCTCATCTTGATCAAATGCTTAAAATCTCACTTCAGATTAATATTTCCTATCAAAAAAAACCAAGCGTTGAAGACGAGGCGCATTACATCTATCAATATGCACTCGATCCACTCAACATCAAACTTTATCATTCCCTCTTAAGCAAAGGCATTCCTATCCAATTACGCACTTGGGTAGGAGGTGATAAAGACGGGCACTCCGGTGTTAATGAAAAAATTATGGTTAAAAGTCTCGAACTTTCTCGATCTTTTTTTATTGCCTACATTCAGGAACACCTGAGAGAAGTACTAGAAATTATCAAACTCTCAACCGCATTAACTGAAAATAAACTCTTGGCAAATCAGATCAAACAACTTATTCAAAAAGGGTACGATCTTAAGAAAATACGACCAAGGGATCATGAAAAGGTCTCTGCATTCCAAAAAGAATTAACCGCTCTACAAACAGAAGCTTTAGAGTTTTTAAAATTCAGACCCGAACAATTTGCTGTCATCACCACCATTTTTCAGCTCTATCCGGCCTTAGTCATACCTCTAGAACTCCGGGAAGATTCTGCCGTTGTAAAAGAGAGTATAACCAGTATCAAAAAAACAACCATTATCAGAATGCTTGAATACGTCTATTCTATAACTCAAGGGACAGATCCCAAAAACTATATACGAGGTTTTATCCTCAGCATGGTTGAGTCTGCTGAGGATATAAAAAATGGAATTAACCTTGTGAAACAAATTTTTAGAAGCTACGCCCTACCTGTTGTGCCCTTGTTTGAAAATCAACTTGCTCTCACCAGCGCTGATATTATTTTAAATAATTCAATCACAGAAGACATTAGGCAAAAGCATCTTCAACAGTGGGGTAGAAACTATGAAGTCATGCTGGGATACTCCGACTCGTCTAAAGAAAATGGCGTATTGCCTTCTCGACTCATGATTGCACAAAGCTTAAGAAGTATTCAG
Organism: Legionella parisiensis; assembly: GCF_001467945.1. Classification (GTDB taxonomy): domain Bacteria; phylum Pseudomonadota; class Gammaproteobacteria; order Legionellales; family Legionellaceae; genus Legionella; species Legionella parisiensis. The sequence goes on along the minus strand of NZ_LNYQ01000006.1, from coordinate 286,573 downwards.
TCTACGCTTGAAAATAAGAGCCTTAAGCCTATTTTTTTTCACGGTTCAGGCGGTAGCATTGAACGAGGGGGCGGGGATATCAAAGAACAAATCGCTTCCTGGTCCAAAGAAATGATGGCTAATTATAAAGTAACCATTCAGGGAGAAATGGTCGCAAGACTCTTTGGTTCGAGCTCCATACTCAAAAGTCAGATTGACAAATTCCTTGATATCTATTCACAAAAAGATAAAAACACGGATGATGATTATCCTGAAGAACTTCTATTATTTTCTGCAAAGGTCAGTCAGAAATATAAAGCGCTTATTCAAAGCGAATGGTTTTGGTCTGTAATTGAACAAGCCTCGCCCTATCATTTTTTGACAGAGCTAAAGATTGGCTCTCGTCCGACCAAACGAAAATCAGGGCCTGATCAAAGAAAGCTTCGGGCGATTCCATGGATCCTATGCTGGACTCAAACACGACTTCTTTTCCCCACGTGGTGGGGCGTTGGTTCAACGTGGTCAGAACTAGATGACCATGGAAAAAATAGACTTAAAATTCTCTATAAGGAAAATGCCCTTTTTGCGTCCTTTGTAAAACAATTAGGCGTAACCCTTTCTAAAGTGTACCTCCCTATCTGGGAGCAGTATTTGTGCCAATTGGCTGGCTCCAATGAATATCTTGAGCCTTTTCAGTCAGAGCTCGAATCAACCATCCTATTCTTCTATCAGATAACAGGTGAGAAAAATTTTTGTTTTCATCAGCCCTGGCTTGGGGAAAGTATTCAATTAAGATCAACCCTGATTCATCCTTTGAATCTCATACAAATTGAGGCCATGAAAAGGAAAGATTTACCTCTTTTAAGAAAAACTGTCACAGGCATTTCTTGTGGTATGCTGACAACAGGATAGGGTTAAGTGGTATTGGGTCAAAATGACTGGAGGTATCGTCACCTTTTTAAATGATTCGACCTATAGATATCAACCAACTTTCCGTGCCATTTATTGAATAAATGGCTTAATTCATTAATTTTTTATCAAAAACTGACACATCAACCTCCTTGGTTCACAAAAACCTAAAGCCTCTACGTTATTTTTTGGGCATTAATTGACAACATCATTTTTAAAGGTACTATAGCAGTTTTTGGAGAGCTAGTTCTTCATATGTCTAGTCTTTACAAGGAGTAATCAACGTGTATTCCCATTTAGAGCCAACTAATAATTACGATGAGTCAGTATCGAGTACTTATACGGTATTGCTCTTACTTGCTGCTCTCGCTGCAGCGACGTATGCCATTGCAAAACTCGCTGAGTCAAACAATCAACTTAACTATGAAAATCGTTTTGCCCGTATAATAGCCGGTCTTTTGTTGTTTATGACCCGTATGATGCATACAAAAAGCGGCGATTTAGAAATCACTACTGCACCAACAGAAAATAAACTCATCGCAGTAGGTCCGCATCGAACTGGCTGGGAAGCAGTTGTTGTTGCCTCAAAAATGAAGGGCACACCACCTCAGTTTTTTGCCACAACTGCTTTTAATTCTATACCCGGTGTTTCTTCTTTTCTGAAGATGTTTAAAGCGATACCGGTCGAAGCAACTGCAGCTAAAAGTGATAATGGGCGCTCTGCAAATGCTGGCGCGTTAGAACATGCGAGCAAAGCACTTAGTGAACATGGCTGTGTCGCGCTATTTCCTCAAGGTAATTTCGCACGATTAGGCCAAGAACCCCCTCGAGTCTACACCGGGGTAGCAAAACTTGCATTGATGAATAAAACCCCTATTCATGTTCTGAGACTTGATGGTTTCTGGAGTTTACAAAATCCAATTATTCCTGTATTTGTCCGCAATAGTGCTTATTATCGAGCATTTTTGTCTTGGTTCCATATGAATAATGTGCGCACCACATTGTGTTGTGTGATTGATTTTCACTTAAAGCCTGATAGTGAGGGGTTAAGTGAGGAGAAAAAAATTGAGGAGATATGTGCTCAGCTTTATGCTTACTATCGTCATACCCAGGAACTTACAACAGAACAAATTGGAACTATCAAAACAGAAATATCCAATAAAACTCATCTCCTAATTTGGAACAATAAACTGAAACAAGATGATTTAGGAAAGCAGCTCTCAAACTTAAAGAAAGAAGAAGCGAAACTGGAAGAGCCAACCTTAGAGTCAATGAAATTAGGTTCAATATAACATTGCATAGCTGAGTGTTGATGCCGAGGCAGATTGGGTGTTTAGGCCCAATCACCATCGCATTGCTGTTTTAAAAACTTTATTCACACGCCCAATTAATCGACGCTTCTGATACTCTATATCAGTGTATTCAAGTTGTTGCACTCTACGTTATGCCCGGCATTAGAGTTCATAAGTTCCAACAAATTTCTTTTATTTAGTCAACGAGTTGTCGGGCTTTCGCCCGACCTACGTTTTTATTGTCCCTGCAAAATATCCGCTATCTTTGCTGCAATCAAATAAGCTGTGGCCATAGGGGTGCCATCCATTGGCACAGGGGCAACAGAGGCATCCGCCACAATGAGATGTTGCACTCCATAGACATGCCCCGTACCATCCACAACCCCCCCTTGATTTAAGGGAGCCATACGGCAATGGCTTTGGAAAACCATGTTACTTCCCACTTCTTGCTTGATAAAATCAGTAAGTTGCGATACATCGTCGAGCACCGATGGGTCAGGGAAAATCATCTGATAGCTCGGATCAATAGCTTGCAGTTGGGTATTGATATTCTTAATGTAAATTTGCAGTGTATTGATATAAAGCGTTAGATCAGATTGATTTTTAAATTCGCCCAAGTCCATATTGGGTTCTACAAAAGGATTGCTGCTTTTAATCATAATAAAGCCAGTACTCGCGGGTTGTACCAAATCTACAAGGACAACAGTGATGCCCGGAATCGGATTAATAGAGGCCCATCGCACAGCACGTACTCCTGGATTCGCACCACTTGGATCCGGCAACATTGCAATTTGCGAAAATAAACCATTTGGTGCGTTCACATGCGTACCAATATATTTAATCAGTTGTTGGCCAATAGGAGTATTTGCTAAAGCAGAAATAATATTGCCTGCAATCTGCAGCACGAGCGATGAAGGCGTATCATTGGGATTAGAAGTATATATCAGTATGACATGAGGTTGATCAGCCAATCCCTGACCTACATTAGGGTTATTATAGACTACAGGAATATTGAGTGCCTGTAATAAAGGGGCTGCCCCTACCCCCGAGCGCATTAAAAACGCACTGCTTTTAATTCCAGCGCTTACAATAATTCCTTTGGCTGCATAAAGTTTTTTAGCGGTACCGTTTTGGAAATAATTCACTCCTACTGCCTTCTTACCGCTCCAAATCACATTATCTGCAGTAGCATTAAAAAGTACCCGCAATTTACGCCCATGAACTCCATTGCCATTTTGATCCATGACATTATTGTTTAAAAAAACAATCGCACTGCTTGCTCGAAAAGCACCATCGGGACCCATTTGTGTGTATTGCAATTGGGGAGAAGCCCCTATAGGGGTATTGGGATCATTATAATCCAAAACAAATCCCACATGAGTAGCATTCATAATTGCTTGTGAAAATTTAATTGATACTTGCGTAGGCGCGGTTTCTTGTCGAATAGGGAGTGGCCCGCTAAATCCTCGGGCAGCAGGATTCGGCGTTAACCCCATATAACGTTCTAATTCAACATAGGCATTCTGAATATTTGCCACCGACCAGTTTGGTCCTGCCAGAGCTTCCCATTGGGAATAAACTTGATTGGTACCACGAACCCAAGCCCCTGCATTAATTGATGATGCGCCGCCCAGCGGTAATGCATAAACCCAATTTAACATCCGATTATCATCAAATTTTTGGGGAAGCGTATTCGTGAGTGCATAAAGTGGAGGTCCGATTAATCCTAATAATACCGTGAGCACGGAGTTTTTTGAGAGATTAATAAGTGGATCATGATTGAGATTAGGTCCATTATGCAAGGCAACAACTGACGTGTTAAAGTCGTCACTGAGTTTTTTAGCTAAAACCGCGCCCGCAGTACCTGCACCAATAATAATGTAATCAGGAACTTGAATCTTAATCAGTGCAGGTGCTGTGTTGCTCACTGAAAACGTACAAAACCCGTTGCTTAATTGGGTGCACCCTGCTATTGAATACTGAGGAGAATTAATCTTAATTCCAGCAAAAGGATAGGTATGATTTGGTACAGTAGTCAGTATATTTAAATCGGCAGCGGAAACATGATAATCTTGACAACTTACCGGTCCTTTTGCATTGAGACATAAAGTAACATTGACATCAATAGGAGCTCCATTCCCTATAATTGAAAAAAAACGTCCTGGGGCTGCAGAAACAGAGTGATGGATGAAAACAAGAAAAAAAACACTCCATATTTTTTTTATCATTAATCTTTTAATCATGTAGCGTCCTTGTTGAGTAATGAGTTATACAGGGATCCCGCACGCTAGTGCAGCAGCATTGGTGTAACCAGTAGTTAAATGATGGAGGTATTGAATGCCAATCTTAAAAGATCCTACATTTCCCGTAGTCTCTGCGGAATAAACATGTCGTAATGCAAAGCTAATAAAGAGTATTTTAGGTGAACGCATAATTATCCGTAACTATCTGATCCCTCAGGCCATGCAACCTGAATACGCTATTATAAATTAATATAAACGTCAATTAGCTCAAAGCAACCATACTTTGAAGCAAAACATTCAAAATTCATCTGGTCTTTTCCTTTTGTAAGCAATTGAATTATCCGTACTCTCATGTTGTTTACAAAAATACAGAATAATTGTATTGTCCGCGAGGATTCTTACGATACTCAAATCGAATTGTCCTATACGCCCCGTAGGAAAGTTGACTGCAGGGGCTTATCTTTATTTACATCCAAGAGGTTTTTACAATGAAATTATTTCGAATGATGTTCCTTGGCTTGTTTTTTTCCACCGCGCTAATCACGCAAGTATCAGCTGCTCCAATCGAGGATTATGATTTCCAACAAGAGCGGATGAAGCTTACTCCTGACTCGGTAATGGTTATTTCAACTTTTGACAGTGAGGATCACGTCACTGCCTACACCTATGCTGGAGTACGTTTATGGAATGCACCCTTCCATGCTAAAATATTATCATGGCAAATTGCGGGTGATTTTGTTTTTATTTTCTCTAAAGACCGTAAAGGAACAAAAACTTATATTACCTGTCTTAACAGACATACCGGCGCCCCAATTTGGCAAAAGCCTTAAGCACTTTATCTCAATGGAACACATAGCCTGTGCGCAAGCAACAGGCTATGTAGCTGATTCACCATTTGAAAATCCTGCACGCGAAATTTAAAAGGGGGCAGGTCTCACCTCAGTAAAGTTCTTATTGGCTAGACGAATACTCAATCCTTTATAAAGTTGCCCTAAATTTTGCATCGTCATATCTATTCCTTGGATTAAGGACGTATGGCAAGGCTAATACAAATATTTGCTTATCACCAGTTTGTCCGCCATATGGGCGTGCATTGGTATTACCCTGGCGTCTAAAAGTTATTGATTTTATGTGATATTTTATGTGGTTTAGAATTATTGAATTTGTTTGAGATGAGTAACAGGGAGTTATCAGTAGAAGTATTATTAGAGTTACGTGAAAAAGTGGTCTATGCAGTCCTTGAGCAGCCAAACTATTCGGTTTTAGTCTGACCTCGGTGAGTAAGTATATACGAAATTTTAAACTCAATGGTGAATCAAGTTTTTATTATAAAAAGCGCGATGTAAAGGAGTCTGAGCAGTGCTTTTTATCTAAAGTCCAAATTAAAGAACTATCAAAAACGTTGCTCACCAAACTCCTGATGAACTTGGTCTTGATTATACCCTGTGGAACAGTAAAGCGATATGCACCTACATTGAAAAGGGATTTGGCATAAGGTATTCAGGCCGTGGATTGCGAGAACTTCTTAAACGATTAGGATTTTCATCTCAAATGCCAATCAAGCAGGCTTATCAGCGAGATCTTAATAAAGTATCTGAATGGCTCAATGAAACCTATCTTGCAATCAAAGTAAGGGCGGTGCGTAAAAGCGCCAGGATTTACTGGGCTGATGAAAATGGGCCTTCAATCGTGTGATAATCGGGGTAGAACCTATGGTCTTGTCAAAAAAAACCGGTTATAAAGAAGACTGGCAGTCGCTTTAAAGTCATTATGCTTGCAGCCATTGGCCCTCAGGGATTTATGAACTGGATAGTCTTTGAGAATCATTGTGACAGTAAGAAATTTATAGAATTTTTGGACAGATTACGCCGTCAGGTCAAACAGAAAGTTTTTTGATTGTCGATAATCATGCATGCATCACAGCAAAAAAGTAGTACGGTATGTTAAGAAGTTTAATGATGATATAGACATTTTTTTTGCCTTCTTATTCCTCAGACTTAAATCCCCAAGAGTTGGTCAATCAGGATGTGAAAGCTAATGCTTGCTTATTTTAACCAGTCAGATGTATGCGTGACTTACTTATATACATCAGACTTTACCTGACTAAAATACAATTTAATGAATTTAAAATTATGAATTTTTTTAAAAATGAAACTAAATATGCCGCATGGAAATAATCAACTTTTAGACGCCAGGGTAATAATTGAAGTAACCTTCGTTAAAAACTTTTGATCAGCAATTAAATTAATCATCAACGAAAACAATTTTATCTCTATCAGACTTTTTAAAGAGTTTCTTTGGCTATACTTTTTAAGAGAAGGAAAAAACAGAAAAAAATTAAAAATACTTCCTGCTGATAAAAGTGTTCCTGAATATTAAATCAAAAGGAAATTAAAAATACGCACTTTTAGGAAAAAAAATGGAATTAGATAAAATAAAGAATAATAAGCTCTATTTATTAATCAGTGCCTTGGTATGCATTTTTTTATTTTTCCTCCTCGTGAGGACAATTTTAATTCAAAGCCCTTATCTCTCTGTTAATGTTGACTTATATTTATTAAGCATAAAATTACAGAATGATTATTTATATTGGCTGAGCATTTTTGTCTCGCTATTTGGCGATAGATATATTGTTATACCTACTTTTGTCATAACAAGTGTTATGCTTTTTGGAAAAAAGGAGCATTGGCTCGCCTTACATTTAATTGGTGTTGTTTTAATTGCAGCTCTACTAGCACACCTTTTAAAGAATGCTATAGCTTATCCCAGACCGGAAATATCAACGAGTACGCTACCAAGCTATGCTTTCCCTAGTAGGCATGTAACTTTATGCTCAGCCTATGTTACTTTCCTGTCTGCACTTGTAATTCCACAAATTTCTTATCGTTGGTTAGGGATAATGAGTGCGTGCCTTCTCATTATACTCGAGGCATTTGCTCGTTTAATCCTACAGGTTCATTGGTTCACCGATGTAATAGGAGGTGCACTGCTCGGTGCTGCTTGCGGCTTCCTAGGGGCATATTCTTTTTTTCTGAAACCCCAAATTTATATTAATATAAAATCTACCTTAATGACTTTATTAATCGTATTTTTGCTTATTAGTGTGCTTTATTCTCTAGTTATATATTTAGTAGAGCTAAAACTATTTTGAAAGTTAAGCTACATTTTATTCAACTGCCGCAATAGCTGCCAACAGTAATAGATTTTAAACAACAAAACTGTTATCGTTTTCTTCCTAATGTAGTGAATGTCGCATTTGAAGATATAGCGCCAGCTGTCCATACAAAAGGATTAGTAGTGTTTGGCTTAATGCCAGGACCGTCCAGCTACCCAAGTAGCTTCCCAATGAGTACCAATACATTTTCTATAAGTAAAAATATTAAGATAGCTTATGTCTAGGGCAGCTTAGCTCCTTGCTGGTTACTGATGAAATCCAACTATGATGATAAGCGAATAAAGTAAGCATACATAGCCTGGGTGTTGCAGCAAGAACCTGTTTTTTTGCATATTACAAGAGAGTAGCAAGTACTACCTTGCCTTTATTTTCCGGTATATTTAGTCATTGATCTAGCCATTACTTTCCGAAGGAATGACTCAAGTCTGAGTATTTCAGATCGTTAAAAAATGGAAATGATTACTTATCAGAGTAAGTTTTGAGGCCAGTTAAAAATCTCTTCAATGGTGCCCCGCTGAAGGACTAACTTTGATTAATTTTTTTAGTGACCTGCAGGTTGATTGGGACTATTGAAAAAAAATTCAATAAAATAGGGTGTCCTCCATCAATAATATGCTAAGTTAGACACTTCATTTTCACACTAAAAAGATATCTATGTGGTTGAAAAAAATTACAAATTATAATAATCAAACCTCAAATAACATAGAAACAAGGAGCGTAAAATGTCGGCCAACACCATACAACCTTTAGTCACTGCAACGGCGATTAACACAGGAGGACGAAACGGTCATTCGGAAACGACAGATCATTCTGTCAGTGCAAACTTTTCCGTTCCCAAAGCAATGGGAGGCCCTGGTCTACCAAATACGACAACACCCGAACATCTTTTTGCTGCTGGTTATGCAGCATGCTTTGGTGGCGCCTTGGAATTTGTAGCCAGCCAGCACAAAAAAAATGTTGCAGGAGCAACTGTAACCTGCCAAGTCTCTATTGGACCCCGTGAAGGTGGCGGCTTTGGTCTTGCTGTTACAATGAATGTTAAAGTCCCATCCCTACCGACTGCTGAGGCTCGTGCTTTAGTACAAGAAACACACGAAAAAGTCTGTCCCTATAGCCACGCTACTCGCGGTAATATTGATTTTGATCTGGAAGTAAGCGGTATGTAACCCAGTATCCTGGCTGCTTGCAGCCAGGATACGTTGCTAAAAACAAACTTTCCATAAGCAACTAATTACACTATCTATTTTTGAGTCGACAAAGATATGTAGGTTCATTCAAAAAGTTCTTATCCTGCTTAATTAATCCTTAATAATTGGAAGATATTATTGCATAAACTCTGTCACTATAGGCCAGAGTCCAATATTGATTCACTGGAGTATGCCATGCAAAGCAATTTAGAAATTGATAACAGTTATTCTGACTGGAAAGAAAAACATCTTAAAAATCTCGCAGAAAAAATAATTCAGGACGACATGGCTTTCAAAATAATTTCTATGGGAAGTTGCTTATTCAAACTCTCGAAAAAGCTTATCCTGATTACCTATCCATTAAAGCAAATAAACAATTTGATTCTTTAGTTAGTATATACTCTTTCGAGCTAAGAGCAGCTTATGGTTATGAATGGGAGAAGTCAAAAGTTGAAGCTGCAAATCATCCTAAATTTTTAGAGTTTATGGAGGAGCTTAAAAAAAATGGATTCCTATTTAAGTCAGAAATAAAAAAAATTGCGCCTTTACTTGCCCAAGTCGGCAGAACATCACGTGATAGTTTTTTTGGAAAAATGCCTGAAGATTGTCTCAATGGGATTGCTAGTTTTCTTGAACCGCAACTTTCTTTAATCGATGCATCTACTAAAATGAAAAATGAACTGCAAAAAGCAAAAGATTTTTATGATACGATTCGTCTTTTTTCATATGAAGAAAGTAGTATCGCCTTTTCGCAAAATACTGGAACACACGTCGCTTTAACAACTTATGAGCCATTTAAAATATGGTTTGCTGAACTTCCACTGAGACAAAGCATTCCATTGAATAACAAGTACGGACTGTATAAGGTCAATGATACTACTTTGGCTATAAATAGCGGGCCAAACACACCTGGAATCCAAATTCAAAAAAGAGGTGACACGTTTATTGTCTGCAATAACTTAAGTGCAGATAATGCATATAACAACATGGTGTCTGAGGAATCAAAGCAAGGAAGAAAGAATAGTCTGGTCACCCTCTTGGCTGAGCTGAAACAAAGCTTGCAAACAGAGCATAAAAAGACACAAGAGGCAGCACTTGAACCACAAAATGAAGAAAAGTGTTCGATACAATAAGTTCTACTAAATCGCTCATTTTAGACGCACATTTTTTTTGGGGCACCCTGGCATAAAAGAAATTTTTGCGTCTATGACTTTAGACATCCCTAAAAAATAACGAGCACACAGCGAAAACCCACATTTTTGCAAGTTGCCCAGCACCTGAAATACCGAGTTTCATAATGACTTTAATTGGGGCTTATTGTCATCAAGAACCTTTTGGGTTTGTTTCGCCCTGTATTGCTCTAAGCTATCACATATCTCCGTGTTATTGTTAGCAAGGATTGCGGCAGCTAAGAGTGCCGCATTAATTGCGCCTGCTAAAGTGCCAACGGGTAAACCTGTTGGCATTTGTACTATGGAAAGGAGTGAATCCAATCCATTAGATAAGTAAGAAGTGATTGGGACAGCAAAAACAGGAGGTCTTGTCATTGCTGCCATCATTCATGGAAACACCTCCAGCACCTGCAATAATAATCTGTATTCCGCGTTCTGCAGCGTTTCGTGCATCGTCATCGAGTTAGTCTGGTGTGCGACGTGCTGATACAATTTCTGCCTCAAAGGAAATTTTTAATGCCTTTAAAATTTTTGCCTCTCACAAAGTATCGGCCAATCACTTTGTGAACCCATAGTGATGCCCACTAAAGCTTTTCTTGCATTTCAAAATACTCCTAATTGGGTTACTTTTTAAGGGTTACAATAATCACAATATTGTGGCTCAACTGCTTTTAAACCATCTTTTCGTGGGTGTGTCTCCTGGTAATCACATTGGATGCAGCCCCAAACCTCATGCTGGTATAGAGAGGTCGGGGATGAACATTCATTGCAAGGAAGACTACCTGAGGTTTTTTTAAACCCAAAGCCAGGAGTGAGGCAGCTGGGGCAACAACATTGAATTCGATGAGCCAGCTTTTCGGCAAGTACAGAAATCGCATTCATCCTGGTTGGATTCATCATGGCTCTCATATCCGTTGCGAGAAAAAGCTCTTTTTCGTGTTGAAAACCAAGAGCTAGAGCAGCTTGGAGTGCCTCGATTTCTCTAATCCCTTTTGCAATAACCGTTTTATCTGTGTTGGTTTGAAGAGTTAGAGCATGCTCGGGAAATCCTGCTTTTTCTAAAAAATCGTCAAGCTCTGTTTGTGGGGTTATGGCCATCATGCGATAATTTGTTTTGGGTGTTGTATATTGCTCAGCAATCACCCAATTGTTTTTACGATCTAAAAACACCATGATTTCATGGTCACTAGGAATAAAGGGGAACGCAGGGTGCGAACCAAAACTTCCTTCACTCGCAATCGCTAAATCGTAACCGTAGTGTTCTGCAGCACATCTTGCTTTTAAAACACAGGTATCATAGGGACTTAATGTCCTTGCTATCTCTCCAGTAAAGGTCCCAAATTGATCTGTGTCAAAATCGTGCACATCTAGTGTGCACGATAACCTAGTCATAAAAGATGGAGCAATTGCTTGTTCCTTTTCATGCTTGGATGCTAGTAAAATGTTCTTATTTTTATAGTACATAATTAAGTATTCATAATGTGAAAATAATCAAGCCTTGCAACCGAAACATCGGAAACAAACATGACGCCAGACTCGTTTTGAAACAAAGTTTTCATCCCTAAAGCAAGGGTTACAATTACCTCTTCAGGCGCAACGGCAATAAATAAAACTAAAGAGGATTTGTCATTAAACATGATTTTTCCTTCATGAAAACCATGATGCCCTTTTCCAGAGACATTTCTTATTAATGTATACCCTGTAACTGATGCCTCTTCCATCATAGACGTTATAAGATGCTCATGTTCTCCAGCAACAATAATCTCAATTTTTTTCATCAGATGTAAATTAATACCAATATCTTTTCTCTCTTGAACTTTAATCACACTCATTTTTTTCTCCTAACTATTGTTTTAGTAAAATCCACTCACCAGATTGGTTTAATTGATAAGCATCTTGATTCCTTGGGTCGATAACTACCAAGTGCACCCATTGGTTAAAAAATAGGTTTTTTAATATCAAGTGTTTTTCAATCACTTGAGAAACCATCTCTTTGGGAGCATAAACAACTGTTAATAAACGCTGCGGCTGATGATACGCTTCGTGATCAGAGCTCATAACCGACTGTAGGGGAAGCCCATGCATTAGATCGCTGCCATTACCCTGCATCACCCCAATGGTTCCAACCACATTGTGGGTAATCTTGCTGCCACTTCCAAAGGCAACGTTATCCAAGGTAGAAAACAAATATTGAGTATTTATCCATTCAGCCACTACCATAGGTGCGGTCAGAATCGTCTCGAGTAATGTGCCTTCACTATCCTCCTGAAAGCGATAGGAATGTAAGAAACAACGACCGTCAAGAGCTATTTTTTTTGTCAGATGGCGGGGGGCAACAATAAAAGCAGCATTTCTTGCCAAACCCCATTCAGGACGTGTTTCAGACCAGTCTAAGCTTCTCCTGATAATGTCTTTATAAGGAGTGCAACTCTGCAATTTCACTCCTCGTTCATAATTTGTTAAAAGCCTTGCTTCTTTTAAATCCTCTTGCAGTTGACTTAGAAGTTCAGGATAAATGTGTTTTGCTACGTCTTGAGTATAAAGTTCAACGCTGTCGGTAGTTGTATTATGCAGTGCTCCGTAAAATACCGTATCCAGTGGAATATGCATGCCACGATCTTCCAAACCTCGTCGAACCTCTCGTTTATTAAGAATGGATGCCAATAGTCTCGCGTTTATGCCACCGTGATTTCCCCCGCATGCGCCGCAATCCAGAGCTGAAGCATAAGGGTTATTTTCGGTAGTACTTCCATGACCGCAGAGAATAATGAGTTTCGCAAAACCTGAAGTCAGCCCCATAAGACGTAACACCGTTTCAGCATAATTAATCTGCTCTTGCAACGACAACCCCTGTTCTCCATCCGTTTCACTTAACTCATAAGCCACCTTAGTTGGCATAGGCGGTTTCAACCAACTCTTGATGGCTGATAATGAATTGTTACTTAACTCTGGCGATAAAGATTTTAAAGTCATATTCAAACCACACCAAAGTCCTAATGATTCAACTAAGGCAAAGGGTGTAGAGACATTGTGTTTGAGTTGCGTATAAAGGCTTTTACAGCTATTAATGAATGCCTTTCCTCGCTGATAACGTTCAAAATCGTCTTTATTTGCAGCGGCCGGCATTTCTTTAATAGCATATTTCGGTTTCAATAAGACCGGACAACACTCTTTATTTTTATTGGTATCAAACTCATCAATACGCACTGGAATTCCAAAAAATCCGGCAAAGCCAAACGTTTCATAGACTCCCAAAGACTCGATAGCACGACGAAATGGTTCGGAGCGAACATCAATGCAAAAAACCAACTGAGCACTTCTACGTGCAAGATTAACCTGTCTTTTTTTTACCTCTCGCAAAATCAGACTTAAGAGCTTTTGTCTATAGGAATCCTCATTGCTTTTTAATTTCGCCAGCACTTTTTTTACCAGAGAGCTATCTTCGATACCTTGTCTTTCATTCACTGCATCAGGCCAGAGGACGCAAGTTAGCACTAAACGCACAGCAAGAAAATCAATGAGAGTAACTCTCATTTCTTCTGTTTTTTTTGAATTCTGCCAATCCATCTTCCATTTCACGAAACCTGCCCAACCTGGCAAATGGCGAAGTGTTTGTGAAAGAAAAGCTTCTTCTTGTCCTTCTGGAACATGAAGTCTTAAAAGGCAGGTTTTAATTGCCTCTTCTGCCGACTCAGGTAATTGTTGCAGAAACTCTTTTGCTTCTTTTTTATTGCGGTGCAATTGCTTATCAAAATAAGCTAACTTTAAGAATCCCAAATAAAACCCATTCTCACGATGGGGCATGTCAATACTGCCTTGCCCTGCATCCAAAAACCCCCCGCACCATTTAATCATTTGCAGATTAACCGCCTCTAATTTTCGGTTGCGCTCGACTATTCGGCGTCTAAAGCCACCTTGGGCAATTGCCTCTTCAAATGTTTGTGTTTCAAAGCCTTGTAAGGGATTGCATGCAATAAAGGTTTCAAGCGGCCAAACAGGAGCAATGCATTTTGCGGCGTTGTGCACTAATGCCTGTATTTCAATATCTCTGCTTTTGGCCCCCCCTGTCTTTTTAACTCCTGTCCCTATCGCATCGTGTTTCGTTAGCATTTTTGCATTAGTCATAAATACTCCTTAATACGTTTAGTAGTTATAATCGTTTCGTAAAGCGGTCACTGTTTTCATTGATGGCTGGCTTGAATTAAACAAATTCATATAAAGCCAACAGCCCAGTTTTGATTGACCTATCGTTTTATGTACCCCAAGATTAAATACAGCCCACAAAACACCAAATAAAATCATTATGGTCCAATGGATTAGCGATAATTGGGGTGCTTGTAGTGTCGATATACTTGGAATTAACCACTGAATCAGTTGGATACTCGCGCCATATATAAGCCCTGAAAGCAAAGCAAGCGCAAGGCCTGAGACGAGACCTAACACCGTTTGGTGAGCACGAATCCAAGTGAGGATGAGCTGTGCACCGGTAATGAAAGTAAAGAACAAGACAAAGCTACTTGCCTCATACACTGACATGGACTTATGTGTCACGACAGCAAAGGAAATCATTGAAACCACACCACCGAGGAGAGGGGTAAGGAGCATGATGGGAGATGCTTTCGAAGAATGAGTCTCTGATTTTTTTTGTTTCACCGCAGAGCCTGAACTTAAAAAAAGATACGCTTTAAATAATCCATGCCAACAAAGATGCGCTATGGCTGCAGCAAATAAACCCACGCCACATTGCATCATCATAAAACCCATTTGCGCCATGGTAGAGCAAGCTAACATTTTCTTGATATCGTGCTGCATCAACTTCCAAACAGTACCAAGTAATGCGGATATAGAGCCGACTATGAACAGTACAGTTAACAATCCTGGATAAAACATCATTAGTGGTGCAAATTTAACGATTAGAATACCTCCGCCATTAATAAGACCTGCGTGCATTAACGCAGAGACCGGCGTTGGTGAATTTAAAGAGCTGATAAGCCATCGATGAAAAGGAAACAATCCAGATTGGGCAAGTCCAGCAACCAAGATAAGACTCATTGAAAGTGAAAGTGATGATAAGTAGCCAGGGTTGGATAATGAAGTTAAAGCCGAAATAGAGTTTATTGAGTAAGTGACACTTAAAATAATAAACGCGATTAGTAAACACAGGCTTCCTATTGCCAGAGTATGAAATGCCAAAAGACCAGAGTTTTTGGAAGCTACCCATTCTTTCTTATGCACCATCAACAGCACGAGAAATAAATTAGAAAACAACCAGGCGCCACAGAATAAAAATAAATTATCTGCAAGAACCATAATTATGGCTGTTAGGGTTAGAGCCGATAAAAGAAGAAAAAAGCGTGTGTAGAGTCTGTCCCCATGCATGTACCTTAATGAAAAGCGATGCACAATAAAACTCACTAATAACACTAAACTAGATAGCAAAAGGCTCAATGTATTGAGGCTAATTAATAAGTAGACTTTAGGATTGTGCGATAAGGATAAATAAGAAAGTAAACCTACCCCTGTCAAAAATCCTAACCCAATACAATAACCTGCCAAGCGAGCTGCAATGATTGGTCTAGCAATTAAGCCGCAGTTAAAGGTAAGCGCACTAATTGGACAGGCCAACATGAGACATAAAAAAAATAGAACTATTGTATTCACATTATTCCCCATTAGAAATTGTTTTGCTAGAATGGAAATATATTAGATATTCTGATATAAGTGAAATTAAAAATATTTATGTTTTTTATTAGGAGTTCTAATGTCACTAGATACAGTAACTTTACAATGCTTTTTAGCGGTGGCGGAAACTCAAAGCTTCACTAAGGCAGCATCACGTGTGGGCCGAACTCAATCCGCCATCAGTCAGCAAATCGCCAAGCTTGAGAATTTAATTGAAAAACAATTAATTACCCGCGGACGAGAATTATCCTTAACCCCTGATGGGGAGCTTTTTTTAAGCTATGCGAAACGAATTTATGAACTACATCGTGAGTCCCTGGATCGATTTAAAACCCCGGAGCTTCAGGGTGAACTTCGTTTTGGTCTGCCGGAAGACTTTGCATCGATGATGCTCTCGGATATCTTGGTGGAATTTTCAAGACTTCACCCCAGAGTCATGCTCAATGTGGAATGCGATTTAACACTGAATTTAATCGAACGATTTCATCACGATGAATTTGATTTGATTTTGATAAAAACGAATGAAAAAAATCAAATTACCGAAGGCGTCAATGTATGGAATGAGCCCGTAGAATGGGTAGGCAAAAAAGAGCTACTGCCCATACTTAATCATAAAGCAATTATCCCATTGATTCTTTCACCCACTCCTTGCGTCTACCGCGGCAACGTCATTGAGTCTCTCAATCAACATCATTTAAAATGGCGGTTGGCATTTAGTAGCCCAAGTTATGCGGGCAAAATGGCTGCTGTTCGAGCAGGCCTTGGGATTACTGCCATACAACGCAGTATGATTCCTAACTATTTGGATAGGCTGGATGATGATTTTCTGCCCTCTTTGAGGGACATCCATGTGTCCTTAATTAAAAAGGAAGGTGCAAATAAAGCAATTGACTCCCTGGAGTTTTTTATCATAGATAAATTAAAGCATTAAATATAGGATATAAGCCTTATGATGAGACAAGAAATGAATTCAATTGCCGAGGTTTTGGATAAAGCAACTATTGCATCAATAGCCATGATAAGCGTCATCGTGAGTTTACTTAGCTTAAGTATTCCCATTGCGGCTCAAACCTTAGTTAATCTGATTGCCTTTGGTAAATTACTGCAACCGGTAGTCACGCTAAGCATCATGGTGCTCATATTAATGATTGCACTAGGGGCTTTAAATGTATGGCAAAGTATTATCATCGAAGTGATTCAACAAAAATTAATGGTTAGAATAAGTCTTAATCTAACTCGTCAATTTACTCATTTATCACTAGATAATTTCTCCTCCCATCATGGCCCAGAACTCGTTAATCGTTTTTTCGAAGTGGTGACCATCAACAAAGCGTTATCAAGTCTTTTACTCTACGGCGTGAACTTAAG
Organism: Legionella parisiensis; assembly: GCF_001467945.1. Lineage (GTDB taxonomy): Bacteria > Pseudomonadota > Gammaproteobacteria > Legionellales > Legionellaceae > Legionella > Legionella parisiensis. Next base: position 269,566 of record NZ_LNYQ01000006.1, on the reverse strand, counting down.
TTTGCAGTTGTTTTTTGGTTTAATCTTGCTTCTTTTTTATCACCCTCTCTTTCTTGTATTTGATGGATTTATTGTATTCGGTATTATTTTAATTGTTTTTCTGCCCTATCGTAAAGGCTTAAGTAGCTCTGAAAAAGAGTGTACCGAGAAACATCAAATAGGTGCTTGGTTAGAGGAGTTACTAGCCAATCGTTTTTTGTTTCGCTTTAATCGTTATCATCATTATGCGACCCAACAAACAGATAAACGCCTGGTTTCTTTTTTAAAGGCACGCAACATGCATTTTAAACAACTCATCAAACATCAGATTGGTTTTTATCTCCTCTCAGCAATCGCGAGCAGTCTCCTACTCGGCTTAGGAGGCTATCTCGTGATTAACAATCAATTAAGTTTAGGTCAGCTCGTTGCTGCAGAGATTGTGCTTGGCGCGTTAATCTATGCTTTTAAACGTTTTAGTGTTCTTCTGGAAAACTATTACGACTTAGTTGCTTCCGAGCATAAAATTGACCAGGTATTAAATCTTCCAACTGAACTTATCAACACCGAGTTAAGTGAGCTTGTTATTCCTATAAAAAACATCACTCTAGTGACTCAAGATCAAGAAAAAGCATTTTGCACTCCAGGCAATCCTTTAGTTATTTGCGTGAATGAAACTCAAAAAAAGACTTCATTCACCGATTTTATTTTGGGTTTTGAAAACAACACCAACCTCACAGCCTATATCAATGAGACCCTCTGTCATGAAGAATACAGACGCTCCCTTCGTGAGCACACCTTGTTACTTAGAGATAAGGAATGGTTTGCTGGCAGCATTTATGACAATATACGGCTCAATCAGCCGTCCTTTTCTATACAGCGATTAAAAGAGCTTTTAAAATCCTTTAGACTGATGGACAAAATCATGCGCCAACCTCATGGCTTAAAAAGCATTATTTACGATTGGGAACAGGTGTTTACTGAGCTCGAGCTCATTCAACTCATGGTGATTCGTGCCTTGATTGCCAAGCCCCAGCTTATTATCATCGATGGCCTCTTTGATAGAATGACTACAAAAGACATTGAGTTGCTGCTAAGCCATTTGGCAGCACTCAATGAAACTCTTTTAATTATAATTACTCAATATCCAAATCTCATACCACTACCTAACTGTTTGGTGCTCTCATGAAGCTACACGCCTATCAAATGATTGGCAAATTACCTAATCCAAGCAAAATTGCCAAGATTATTTTTTTAGTACTCCTGATTTTAATTTTATTTCTGAGCTTTACTCCTTGGCAACAATTTGCCCTCGGGAGTGGAAAAGTGATTGCGTTTTCACCCACTGAGCGATTGCATACCGTCAATTCACCCATTTATGGCAGAATCAAAAAATGGTACGTAGACGAAGGGGTACGTGTCAGTGCAGGCGACCCCATCGTGGATATTACCGATAATGATCCCGAATTACTTAAGCGGTTGGAGTTGGAAAAAAAGGCCGTTTTGCTTCGCATCGAAGCCGCACAACAATCATTAATCGCTGGAAAAGCCAATGTTGAACGCCAAAAGAACTTATATCAGCAGGGCATCAACTCAAAACGCCAATACGAATTAGCTCAAATTGAATACGCCAAATACCAAAACGAATTAGCACAAGCCAATATTGATAAGGTCAGCATTGATGTTCGCATTGCCAGGCAGCAAACCCAGCTCATCAAAGCCCATGTCCCGGGAATCATCTTTAAGCGCTTAACCGGACAAGAAAGTGTTGTGGTTAAAGAAGGGGAAATATTGGCGCAAATTATACCCGAAACAGAATCAAGAGCAGTAGCACTTTGGATTGATGGTAACGACATTCCATTTGTTCATCTGAATCAAAAAGCACGCCTTCAATTTGAAGGATGGCCCGCCATTCAATTTAGAGGTTGGCCGCAAATTGCCGTAGGGACCTTTGGCGGGAAAGTCTCCTTTATCGACCCCACCGATAACGGTATGGGATTATTCCGCGTCGTGATTGTGCCTGATGAACCCTGGCCCGATCCAACTTTTTTAAGACAAGGAGTGCGCGTACATGGTTGGGTGCAATTAGGCGAAGTACCCTTGTGGTATGAGTTATGGCGTCAATTTAACGGCTTTCCTCCAGAAAGTGTGGCGGAGAAGACAAGCTTATGAGGGAATCGCAACTCATCAGATTATTAGTTATTTTTATTGGATTAAGCGCTTTATTCTGCTCAGGGGCCTATGCTTCAGAAAAAACACAAAAATTAAGCTTAATGAATGTGCTGCAAAGCATCGACATGCATTACCCCCAAGTAAAAATTGCCCATCTTGAAGTAGCAAAAGCCAGTGGTGCATTTATCAACGCGAAGGGACAATTTGACCCATCATTGGAGGCCAGTACCCGCTCGCAACCGGCGGGTGGTTATATTAATAATTACGGTGATACGCAACTGACCATCCCGACCCTTTATAATGGCGTGAAGCTTTTTGCGGGCTATCGTAATGGAGAAGGTAATTGGCCAAGTTATTATCAAAACTTTTTAACCAACTCCGGTGGAGAATATCGAGCAGGATTATCACTTCCTTTACTTCGCGACCGATTAATCGATAAAGATAGAACAGGCATACTATCTTCTGCTCAATTAATGCTCATGAAAATACACGATGCTGAAGCGGTTAGAATAAAAATTTACCAAGAAGCGATTAAAGCCTATTGGCAATGGGTCGAAGCAGGTCTTCAATTAAACACATTCAAACAACTCTTAGACTTAGCAAAAAAACGACAACACGCCATTGAACAACAGGCAAATCAAGGGGATTTGCCAAGGCTTGCCATCAGTGAAAATTTACAACAAATTATTCAACGAGAACAATTACTTAATCAAGGTCAAATGATATTTGAACAAGCAGGTATTAACTTATCTCTTTATTTTCGAGACCCGCAGGGCAAGCCGCTAGTTCCTCGTGAGCGGTCCTTACCTGCCTTGACCAGTACCTCAAATAGCATCGCAAGAATTCAGGCACAACTCAGAGAGCATCCAGAGATTAAGAAGCTTAGCAATTTCGCTAATATGATGGAGCTCAAACGCAATCAGGCACGTAACGAGCTCCTACCCCAATTAGATGCGACCGCCTACACCTTTAAGCAAAGTGGAGCAGGAGGAGACCCCTTATTAATTCCACAAGCAGCAATGGTTGGTGTATCGTTTAAATTTCCTTTATTGCAAAGACAAGCCAAAGGGAACCTAATCCAGGCAGAAAGTGAGTTACGCCAAGTTCGTGTTGAAAAGAGATTTTTGTACGAACAACTCAACAATGAATTTACAAACATTTTAATTGGCATCAACAGAAGTAGGCAGCAAGTCAGCTTGTTAAAAAAAGAATTAGCTTTGGCGCAAAAGGTACAACAAGGAGAAATAATAAAGTTTTATCAAGGCGACAGCACTTTATTTTTAGTCAATCAACGCGAACAAATGACCACCCAGGTGCAGCTCAACACCCTACATGCACAAGTCCAACTAGAGGAGTTAAAGGCCCGGGCTCGCTATTTCGCCTCAACCCGTAGAGCAAATGCCTCTACACAACAAAATAAATAAGGATGGCATGAGTCCCGCATTAGTTTGGCTTGGCAGGATTCATGATTGGTTGATAATCCGGCGTACTTTCAAGCGTGCACGAATCAAGACACAGCGATTCCAGTCTAAATTCCGGATGAAAAAGCTGTGTTTATGGCGAAGAGCAAGCACGGTGGTTTCATCACAGCCCCAAGGAAATTAATGACTCACTAACCGCTCAGCTTGAATTAAAGCATATTCTCCACAAGGCATTATTTTAGATCTAAAAACTGCAAGAGTTGACGCAATTTATTGGAGTCGGTGCTATAAACCAAAGGGTATCGAGCGCAATAAAAAAAATCAAAGCAAAAATTCTGGTCGTCAAGCAGCTAGGGCAAGAGGGTTCCAAGGAAGAGAGCCAGAGAAGCTCAGTATAGAACATAGAAAGAACTTGCTAAAACTCCAATAAAAAGCACTCCATTAATTCTTACACACTAAGGTATGCAGATGAAGTTCGACAACAAGTTTTTGTGTATGCGTACTGGGTTTTCTGGACAATACAGCAAGCCCAAATACAGACAGACTGAAAAGTAATAAATACACCAAATCCCAATACTGAGGCAGGATATGCTTGCCACCATAATTACCAAAATAAGAGAAAACACTAAGCCCCAAAAGATACACTATAAACCAAAGTGCTTGTTTGCTATCAAGATTTCGATATGTATTTTTTATGAAACAATAAAGAAAAGAGCATATTAGGCCTAAGATTGTGAGCACCAATAACTTCCGTACACTATGAAATCCTGCCCAATAAACACCAACCGTACAGACATAAAATCCAATAAAAGCAATAAGATTACCGCCTCGCAAACGAAAGGGCCTTTTATAATTAGGCAATTGCTTACGTAAGCAAACAAGCCCTATAGGTCCTATGGAATAGCTAACCATTAATATTGCCACAAGAAAAGCTGACATTTCCTGCCATCCATGTAATACAAACGACATTATGGCGGCAAGTAAAAAGTTCACTCCTAAACTAACCCAAGGCACCTGGTACTTATTTCGCTGAGCCAGGATTTTTGGTGTGTGAATCACTGAGTCCATACTACTTAGCATATGCGCTGCAGTCGTTGAATAAACTAAACCGGTTGAATAAGGTGATATAAACGCATCAACATATAATAATACACTCAACCAAACCATCCCGACTAGTGCAGCCAAAGCTGCAAATGGCCCTGCTTCACCGGTAAATGATAAATTCGCCCAGCCCTTGGCGAGCGCTTGCTCGCTGACACTACCAATAAAGGACCATTGTAATCCTGTGTAAAGTAGGGTCGTGAATAATAATGAACCAGCCAAAATCAGCGGGATGTATGACCCTGGTTTTTTTAATTCTCCCATCATGATAATTACTTGCCTAAACCCCAACAAAGAGAAAAGGACACCCCCGCTTGACATCGCCGCCATAATACCCTGCCAACCATAGGGCATAAACCCCCCGTATTGGGAAAAATTCTCCGGGTGATAACTCATGGTGCTTAAGCTGACCACGGTGAGCGTGGGAATTATTATCTTCCAAACAGTAAATGCCGCATTAATACGGGCAAACAAACCAATACCGAAATAATTCAATAAAACAAAACTCATTAATACCACTAAAGACAGCAGATAACCTAATGGAGCATTTTTATAGTGCACACCATAATGGGTCACCAGACCTGGAATGTAATTACTCGCGTATTGAATCACACCTTGGGTTTCAATTACTGGCAGGATAGCCAGAGAGAACCAAGTCAGGCCGCTCATAATAACGCTTGTTAAGCGGCCGTGTGTATATAAAGGTAAGCACGCCAGGCTATCGGACTGCGGAAACATCGTACCTAATTCAGCATAGGTAAAGGCAACAAATAGAAGTAAAAAACCTGCCAAAGGCCAGGCTAAAATGGCCGCAGGGCCGGCAAAATGAGCAGAGTATAAAGAGCCAAATAACCAACCGGAGCCTACCATGCTGGTAATCGAAATCCAAAGCAAACTCAAGGGACTTAAATTTCTATTCATCTGGGGTGCTCATGTCCTCATGGTTTGATAAAGCAGAATACAAAATTATATAATTTTTAATTGTAATTCAGAAATATCGTTAGGACCAACCATGTAAAAGTTACGTTTTAACAAATGGTATATTGTATACTTAAACTGGAACGTCCTATTTCCAATTCCTAAATTAAAGTTGCATGTTGACAAGAGCCCGTCAACTGTTCAGCTCCAGACTATTTCAACTATTATCGGTGGCCACCTTCGCTATACTTATAAAAAGGAGGGTCACTATGCATTCCTTACAATCACTCATTCTTTCATTCTTGCCAAGTACTCATGGCGTCATATGGGCACAAATGAAAGAACTAAATTATGACATTAGCAGTGATGGAATTTGTGCTGGCTTAACACAAATGTGGATGCAAGCTATAGCAATCGATGAAGAAGATAAATTTATTCAAAGATTATCGTTGCTCCTTACAATTCCTGCGAATCAACTCCCTAATTTAATTGATGCAGCAAAGAATAAAGTTAAAACCAAAAGTGCTTTAAGAAAAAAAGAAAGGGATACAACAGAAATTATGCCATTCTTTGATGGTGTCAAGCTTGCACAAGAGCCCCAAAAGCATGCAGAAATTTTTGGAGAAAAATTAACTCAAGAGAATATAACAAAAATTTCTAACAAAACTACATCCTCTGTAAAACTTGAGGAGAAAGGCCTCCTTGTACCATTGATGTCTCAAGCAGGAGTTTTTACTGAAAAAAACCTGAATTCGTACTTTAAAAATCTCCGTAATATTCTTGCGCAAGATCCAACAATGAGAGTACCTATTTCTCTATCCTGCACTAATCATAGAATAGGAATTACCTATAATAACAAATCAAAACAATGGCATATTTTCGATGCAAATCGAATTCCATTCATCACTTATACTCGTTCTCCAGGAAAATACATCATGAAGGCCTTTAATGAAAGGCCTGTTACTGCCATGCATATTTCTTTATCCACCTCAGCACAAACTTTTAACCCCGAGATTAAAAAAGAATTGGAGCGATTGAAACAATCCTGTGTTGTTACAGCAGAAATGATAGAAATGCGGACCAATTTAGGCTCCTCTTTACCCTACATGGCTGCGACTCTTGGTGATATTGATACCCTCAAAAAGTTAGCTGCCTGCGGTATGGATTTATCTAAAGAAATTCAAGGCCCAGAGGATAAAAAAATTACCTTGCTGGCTCATGCCCTGAATAGTGTATATCCTGAATTGATTCAATTTTTAAAAGAATCAGGGGTGAATCTGAATGACAATGTATTGATTGACAATAAACTCCATCTTCCCATTTGTTTGGCAGCAGTTAAGGATGATCCTCAATTAATACGTATCTTTAAAGCTTGTGGTGCAGACATTAATCAATGTGATACTTATGGGTTATCGGCCATTTCTTATGCTGCTACCTCGGGTAAATTGGAATGTTTGCAATGTCTTGCCATGCTCGGAGCTAATTTGGCTGCAACAGATGCCAATGGGGTGCCTCCTGCTGCTTATGCGGCGATGTATAATCATCCTGAAATTCTTGAATATCTCAGCCAAAGCTCCATTAGTATTAACCAAGCTGATAGAAATGGTTATACACCTAGTGATTATGCAGCGAATAAAGGTAATGTCGATGTGATTCCAGTACTTGCAAAGCATGGTGCCAATTTTTTTCAGGATGATGCTTTAGGTAAAAGTGCCCTTCGTAGGGCATTAGAGAAAAATCATTGGCCCGCTGTATGTTGCATGTTAAACACCATGCCTGCACACGGCATCAAGGAATTATCGTCACTCACTGCAAGAATGCTTGTATTAAATCAAGACAAATTGGTGGACGCAGTAATTGATAATATAAAAAAAATGCCTCATAAGGAGCAACTTTACGCTGTGGATGAACTATGCAATAAATCTTCACTATTGGGAGTTATTCTAGCTAAGCAGGCACATGAAAATCTTGGTTTTTTTGATACTCAAAAAAAAGATATAGAACCAGCCTATATTTCGAAGATTAAAGAGGCAGTTGAATTATCTCCCTCCCCAAAATTGAATTAAATGCCATTTGTGCTATCTAATGACACGGGACTAAAATACTTGATATAAAATCAACTTTTATATTTTTTGATTATAATATTTTTTAACATATTATCTGAGGGGATGTTTGAATTCGTTAAAGACTTATATCAAACATTTACTAAACGACAACCGGCTGGAGCAATGCGTTTTTCAGATAAGAACGTCTCTTTTTTTTGATAAAGATAAGTTGGTTTGTGGTTCGATAAAGCTTAAATAGACTATAATTTTAATAGTTGTTCTATATTAGGAATTTTAATGTTTTATCGATTACTTTTAAATTATTTCCGTCTCAAACTGCTCCAATTTATTCTCACAAAGCTTATAATACGTCTCAAGTCAAAAAATCTAATAAAATCAAACAACTTTATCAGTTTTTTGGAGCTATTCCTCAGTCACTATATGAATAAAAAAATACGTAAATAATTATCTGTTATGTAGCTTTGCTGCTGCAGCCAAGGCCTTTGGAACACTCTCTAGAAATCCTAGCTGCAAGCAATCAGGATCATATCTTCAATTTGCTTAACCATTATTCGGGGTAACAATATATATCACTTCCACCAGTGATACCTGCATGATATACCACTGCATTTACGCCAACAATATTTGTTTTCTCTGTTATGCATCGATAACCAGAATAAGTATAATAAAATTCGCTCCCAGGTAGAGGTACGTCTCCCTCATTAACAGTATAGATATGCCTCTCAGCATTTACTGTAATGGGTACGCTTTTCCATGTCTGGGTTTTTGTTATGATGACACTCTCAGCCAGGGCTGCCGTACTCAATACAGTGAGAAAGGAAGATATCAATAATTTTTTCATTTGTTTTCCTCCAATATTTACCTCTTTTTTCCTTATACCTATAGATTAGTCCGATTAATGATAATCGCAAATAATAACCACTCAAATCGCTCATTTCTGGTCATTCCATTATTCTGCAGAGTACTGTCAACCTCTTTGCTTTGAAGCATCAGAGTTTTTTGCCTATAATCTGAATAAATATCAACCCAATTGACAATTATGAGATCTCTTAAAAAACTTCTAAAAAAACTCACCCCGTCAAAAAATGATTCCGGTGAAACAACAACTAATACATCTCACGATGAAGAACCTGTTCAGAGCAAACCCCTGTTTTTTCCAAATCAAACGCCTAGTGACTTTTTTTCTCATCCAAAAATGAGCGATTTGTCAGAAGTTGGAAAAACAAAAGCATTAGGATATTTACCGTTAGATGCAATTCGTAGTTCAGGATTTGAGCTATTTCAAGTTACCCTGTCCTTAAAAAAATCAGGGCTAAAATTTTTTATTATTCCTAACCCTCTCCCGGAAGAGATGTATGCTTATGACCCACACAAAAAAAAATATGTCCGAATGTCAGATAATGCAGAATACAAAGTCATTCCCAAAGGCGGCTTTTTAAGTATTCGTTCAGGAGCCCTAGTGGCATACGATGAAAAAGCTGTAAATGACTTGTTAAAAGAAAATGAAAAAATTATCAAGAAAGAAAATAGTAATGAAGCCAATCCTGAAGATCATTGGCCGCTTCAAGCGGACGATTTCGTTAATATGCTATTTAGAAAAAGGGCGGAATCAGTAGAAATGGATTGTTTGGTGAGTAAGATTTTCCAAGAAATGCCAAATCGATCTACATCGGATTTGAGTATGAATTAAAATAGATATCTCTGTAGTGTAATAAAAAATCGAATGAAATCTTAAAATAATCCAACTCATTTACTCGGAAGAAGTGGGTTTAAGTGAGATCAGTATATTGTCTAAAAATACTGGCGAGTCGATGATTAGGCTTATTGGCATAGAAGGATTTGAAAGCCTGCAGATCGAGGCTGTTCATTATCCGATAATGAACAAGTGCGGAATAAATAGGCCATAATTTTTTTGCCATCAAAAATCCTTCTAAGAGAGTGTCTTTGGCTGCTACATCCAGCCAATTTTCAAAGCAAGTGTCTTGAAGCTGGCGATAAGTTTGATCCTGTTCTTTAACACCATGATGGGTAATGGCTTGACGAAGAAAAGTATGTAAGGAAAAAAAAGGATGAGTTATCACTATCTCGCCCAAATCAATGAATGTCAATTTTTTGGTACTCGGATCAATCAGAATATTGTTGCTGTGAAAATCAGATTGAACTATTGTTTCCGGAATCTTGTATTGGGATAATGACTTGAATTCTGCTGAAATTTGCGAGCTTAAATCGCGTACTGATCGTAGTTCTTTATCCGTCATGCCATCTGCTTTTAAAAACTCTTCTTGATTAGTAATATGATCATAGAGTTTGGGTAATTTGTCTAATCGCCAATCTGGAACTCCCACTGCAAGTAGCGATTCAATATGGTTCTCTGTTGAGCGTTGCATTGATGTGTATTGCTTAATGGCTTGACACAATAAGTTCGTCTGAAATTCGTTTTTCAAATATTCACGCAGTGATTGCCCAGCATCTTTCATCAGAAAACAATGCAGCTCATCGTTAATCGCTATCACACTAGGAACGCTGGCATGAAATTGATCTGCCAACAGTTGCATGATCTTTGACTCTTGGGAAATAGACGGTGCAGGTTGTTTTAAATAAATATTGCCTTTTGAAGTTGAAATTCGAATCACATTAGACCAAGGGGTTTCCAGCATGATTTCAGGTGAATGCGGTAGGGAGTATCCTTGAGAAAGCAGACAATGAGTTGCCCATTTGAGAATAAGTGTATGATTTTTCATTTTTTAGATCTCTTTATGTAACTAACTGACATTTGGTGCACAATTCGCAATTTCATTCGTTCAATGGAGTCATGGGAAGACTCATGATTTATTAAAAGTATGTCATTATTAGATATCATCATTGCTCTTGATAATTTCTTTTTTCTAACAAAACTCTAGCTTTAGTCTAATATTATTATTGTTCCTAAACTTCAAGGAGAAAGAAAATGAGCAAAAAAGGTTCTATTTTATGTACCTCTCTTCTTTTAAGCAGTGCTATGGCTTTTGCTGACACGGACATGCAATCTAATGGCACAAGTACTAACACTAATGGTCAAAACGCCACAACATCACCCCCCTCTACTGATACAAGTACTCCTTCTTCAACCGATACAAGCACTCCCTCCTCAACGGACACGAACGCATCACCTGCTTCTACTCCTTCTACGGATACAAGCGCTCCTGGAGCAACGCCTTCAAGCAATGAGCAAGGAGCTTCCAACACAAATATTAACGAATCCAGCAGCAACGTGAATGCTACAAACGTGGATGTAAATGCCAATGTAACAGAAGTGAATAACAAAGTGAGTATTACTGGAGTAACAACTGCTCCTACTTTTACTAATGTAGAGTCTCGTAATGATGTGTACTATTTACCAGCAACGGTCACTCCTGTAGGCGGTTTTTATTTCTTAAATATTGACTCTACTGAACGTGTTTGCAGTCTCGAAAAAATCACAAAAGTCAATGTTCTCTCAACACCAAAAACCGTCGCGGTGATGGTAAACGATCAGAAACATACTTTATACTGCTATGAGAGACACTATTTTAATTTCTAACATTTTTTAATATATGGAAATAACAACAACCCCATAAAATTATAGGGGTTCGCTGTTATTTCCTAGTTTTATCAGAAAACGACTCTTTTAAAATTGTTTGTTCAAAATGCTCCAACTTATATATTGACAGATTCGCTCGATTCCCGGAGCTCGTAAACTTTCATCCAAAGGAAACTTATAATTTTTAATTATGCTCATCATAGATATTTCAAATACTACTCCGTCAGATAACTTTGAGTTTAAAGCTTCTCCGCCAAATAGGGTCATACGCCTTCCATCAAATCGGTTATTAAAATATTTCTTCCAAAACCCTACCGATCCAGGCTGTATCATCATCTGAATGCCTTTATTCGCTTTAAGAGCATACTCGATTGCTCTTGATGCAAGTTCGCTTCCTAATCCAGACCCTCTAATATTTTGGTTCACAAAGAGCTGGGCTATTTCTATTAAATCTTTATCTTCCAAGGTTTTGGAAGAACTTATTTGAACATAGCCATGTATTACACCTGTTGCTCTTTCTTTGGCTGATATCTGAATATCTCCATTTTGTTTTGTAAGTTCAAATTTATACTTGGTCATATTAAATATATTTAGTTAAATTTAAAATTAAATAAATTGGATAAAACCCGGACTTTTAGCCCAGTACTCATTGGGCTCTCCATAAGTTCATGAGAATTGATTGCATTTTCAATAACGTAATAATGTGGGGTTAGAAATTACCAATAAATATAGCCTGGTTGCAACGCAGTAGAACCCGGGCTACAGTCCTTCGGACTCGCACCCAGGCTACAATAAAAAATATGGGGAATATTATTTAATCTCTCAAAGTCTTGGGATCCATAAGCATTTTTTGTATTTCACCAATATGCATTTCTTCTTCTAGAATCATGTTTCTAGCAAATTCTTCGACTAACACAGATTTCTTTTCTGAGAGTTGTAATAGTTGATAATACAAATTCAAGCCTTGTTTTTCATGCTCAAGAGATTCTTCTAAAATATGGCCGATATTATGTTCATGGGTTTCTAATAATTTGCCAATCTTAAGCGTAGGGTGATAGGCAAAATGGGTAATAAGCTCACCGATTGAATGAGCATGGTTTAAACTCTCTTGGGCATGGTCACGCATCCATTTACAAATAGGGATACGATTAAAACCAAAAACCATAAAAGAGTAATGGGTATAACGCACCACACCTGCCATCTCATGCTCTAGTAATGAATTTAGCGTTTTTATAATTGCATTATCAATTGGTTCAAATTCAGATCGTTCAAGTGGCATATTTTTCTCTTTCATTTTTATGTATGTAAGAGTATAGAATAATTTCAACCATTATCTCAAAGCTTTTCGATTAGTGAAGCAGATTTTTGACTCATTCTGAACCAACCAATCTGCCTTTTTACGTTAAAATAATGGAATTAGGAAGTTCCTCTTAGATTATTGGAACTATTTTGTTCGTTTTCTTCTTCTGGGTGCTCTTCGGAATCCATCATAAACATCAACATGTTAAAAACTAATGGATCAGCTCCTTCTTCATTATTTTCCGTGGGCATCAAATGAAATACCAGGATTGCTGGAATTATCGGATTAGGACCATTCTGTACGCCAGGATTATGGTTTCCATGATGTGCGTGTAAAAAAACAGGGTGGAAAAAGAATGACTGAGGGTTTAGCGCTGATTGGCCGAATGTGTTTTGAATTAAATCCTCTGTCCATTCATCTGTTAATTGTTGGGTAATGGAGCGATTAAACTGTTGAGGAGATATTTCATTAGGATCAAAATCAAAAAATTCTTTAATCTGCTCTTTTGTGAGTGGTTTAGTTGTTAACTTATCATCCTCAAAGAGGATCTCATTACTTGCAAGGCTAATTAAAGTTTCAGTGGAAATGGGCCAATATTCTGTGGCATGCGTAGTGGGATCACCGGGTAGTCTCTCTAATCCTGAAGATACGCCTTTAATACAGAATTTATTATCACCGATTTTCACTAAGTAAACGCTGCTGCCTTCGTTCAGCAGGGTGTCTTCCAACATAATTGGATCAAAATAGGTTGGCATAATATTATTCCTTTAGTAATTATTTAACCTAAAATGTAATCTACTAGATCACAATGATTTATTCAATACCTTTTAATCACAATAAAATCAAAAAGGATTAATTGTAAATAACATAGATATAATTCGTTGTAATTGTATAAGATTGAACTGTTATACACTGCGAGAACCAGAGACTTGCATAGGGCAATATCTTTTTTGTAACAGGTAAAATAGCTGAGTGTACCTATTCGTTTGCACCAATCTATTGTACCTTGCTTTTCTTAGGTTCAATCATGGCCAAGTCCGTTTTTTCATCTAAATGCTCTTTATGCTTTAAATCTTCAATGACAATATTCGCACCGTAATAGTTTAAATGATCGCCATTAAAGTAATAAGGCAGCGCCTCACCACGGGCTGTACATTTGTCGTCTTTACAAAATAAAGGCCTGGGATCATAAATTTTTACTTGCGGGAATTCTGCCAATAATTGGTTCACAATATTGTCATAACTACTGTTCCGCTGTTCAAAAATAGCCTTATCCATGGAGCACTTTTCATTAATACCTCCTTTATGAGGCAGCTGCAGTGGTCTCGATTTAAAACACGTTTTTATATTAAAGTCTAAGCTAGGTATGTCTTTTATAAAAACAACTTCCTTGTTTCCTTTAAGCGCTTTATTAAGAAAATAGCGCCCATTTTCTAGAAAACTTTTAGTTCTTTCCGGATCTAAAGCTTTGGCCATACGCCAGTGAGATCCTTCTTTCTCAAAACCTCCAGTCATTAAATAAGCCCAATAACCGCCTAAAACTACCGTTTTAATCGATTTATTCGTTTCCAAAAATGATAGAATTTCATCATATTTTTTCCTGCATTCGCCTTTTAAAAAATAATTACTGGAAAAAGGCAGGCAGGAACTTGATACAAGCATCAAAACCGATTGCGAAGGAAATTGTTTCCATAATGCATTCTGATAATGCCAAATATGAGAATCGCCAAGAAACATAATATCAGGTTCTTGATTTTTTGATAAATAACAAACACCATCACCCGCAAATTTAAAATTCTTAAACTCAGGAATTTTCAAAGCACATCCAAAAGCGGGCTCTATTGGAAGGAGGGGAAGATTAATGATTGCGTTTAAGCTATTTAAATCATTTAGATTTTTAATCCTAAAGTCGAGGCCGTTATTTTTTTCTATGTAGAAGCCGAAACCCGCCATAATGGACATGAAACTTACAAGAAAAACTACTTTAGCCCTACCCCTCCCAAGCCCATGCCGTATTGGTCTTTCAATTAATGTATAAGTAATCCAGGCTAAAATAATAGAGAGTCCAACTGCCACCCATTGATAAATTTTATGGTGGAAACCTCCTTCCATAATTTTTACAAAGGAGAGCAAAGGCCAATGCCATAAATAAAGTGGATAACTGATTAAACCAAACCACACTAAAATGCGATTGGAAAGAATGACACGATTTGTCCATGAGTTTTTCCCAGCCACGAGAAGAAAAGCCCCTAGCACAGGAATTAGAGCCCAGGCCCCAGGAAAAACCGTAGCTTTTGAAAAGGTAAAAAAGGAGCAAATAATGATGAAAAGCCCAGAAAAAGAAAGGATATTTTTTAATAGTGCCCCATTGGATTCTCTTCGATTTCGATAAATAATTTTGGTCAGTGCAGCATCTATTTTTTTTCCTACCCGGCTCAATAAATTGATATTATAAAAAGTAATATAGGCTAATAAGCTGCCGCATAATAACTCCCAAAAACGGGTTTGCGGTGAATAAAAAGCAGCCGTGGCATCTACGCCAACTCTTTTTACATTGAGCAGGAACGATATGAGCACTAACAATACAGTTACAGAGAAGAGATTTAATTTATTTTTCCATGCGAACCAAATGAGAAAGGGCCAGATAATATAAAACTGTTCCTCTATACCTAAACTCCATAAGTGCAGCAATGGCTTGGTTTCCGCTGCATTATCAAAATACCCTGTCTCAAACCAAAATAAAAAATTAGAAATGAAACCAGCTCCTCCCATAACGTGCTTCCCCAGTTGTTTGTACTCTTGAGGAAATAAAGCGAACCATCCTAATATCAAGCAAAATAACAGCACGAACACCAATGCCGGAAATATGCGCTTGATTCTTTTTTTGTAAAAATCGATGAAACTGAACCTATTATTTTCAAGGCCTTCCAAAATAATAGTGGAAATCAAAAAGCCAGAAATTACAAAAAAAATGTCTACGCCAACAAATCCTCCTTTCATCCATTTAGGAAAAGCGTGAAAAGCTACCACTGATAAAACTGCAATAGCTCTTAAGCCATCAATGTCTGTACGATATTTGAAATGTTGATGCACAGGCGAATGAGAACTTCGTTCCACTTTATTGCTTCCTTCTAATGTTTTGAGTTTTCTGCTTACTCTTAACTGCAACGGCAGTATAGTAAGTTGGGGATTAAAGACTTAGGATCGTCACGATTATTATCTCTTGTTTGTACATCCCGCGGCTTGTCCGCGGGATGTAGTAAGTAAAATACTTCTTAAATAAAGATCTCTAATCAAAACAGTTGACAATACTTCAGGCATTGAATCCAATCTATTATCCTCTAGTTTTCTTAGGCTCCATCATAACCAAGTCTGTTTTTTGATCTAAATGTTCTTTATGTTTTAAATCTTCAATGACAATATTCGCACCATAATAGTTTAAATGATCGCCATTAAAGTAATAAGGCAGCACCTCACCACGCGCTGTACATTTGTCGTCTTTACAAAATAAAGGCCTGGGATCATAAATTTTTACTCGCGGGAATTCTGCTAACAATTGGTTCACCACATTGTCATAACCACTAGCCCGCTGTTCATAACTGGCTCTATCCATGGAGCACTCTTTATTAAAAACCACTTTATGAGGCAACTGCAGAGGTCTTGTTTTAAAGCACGTATTTATATTGAAATTTAAATCAGGTATATCTTTTATAAAAACAACCTCCTTGTTTCCTTTAAGCGCTTTATTAAGAAAATAGCGTCCATTTTCCAGGAAACTCTTAGCTCCTTCCGGATCTATAGCTTTTGCTGTACGCCAGTTTGTTCCTTGTATTTCAAACCCCCCTGTCATTAAATAAGCCCAATAACCGCCTAAAACTACCGTTTTAATGGATTTATTAGTCTCCAAAAATGAAAGTATTTCATCGTATTTTTTCCTACACTCGCCCTTTAAAAAGTAATTACTGGAAAAGGGCAGGCAGGAGGTTGATACAAGCATCAAAACCGATTGCGAAGGAAATTGCTTCCATAATGCATTTTGATAATGCCAAGTATGAGAATCGCCAAGAAACATAATATCTGGCTCCTGATTTTTTGATAAAACACAAACGCCATCACCAGCATACTTAAAATTCTTGAACTCAGGAATTATCTTTTCGCATGGAGTGGTATTTTCTAGGGGTAGCAAGGGAAGAGCAACAATATCGTGTACGCTATTTAAATTGTTTAGATTTTTAATTCTAAAATCGAGCCCATTATATTTTTGTAGAAATAAACCGAAACTCGCAATGATGGACATTAACCCTACAAGAAAAGCTACTTTAGTCCTATCCCGCCCACTTCCATGTCGTATTGGTTTTTCGATTAATTTATAAGTCATCCAAGCCAAAACAATCGAAAGTCCAACCACAATAAATCGAATAGTTCTATTAGGAAGATCTTCTTCCATAATTCTTACAAAGGAAAGTAAGGGCCAATGCCATAAATAGAGCGGATAACTGATTAAACCAAACCATACCATAATGCGATTGGAAAGGATGGTACGATTTATCCATGAGTTTTTCCCTGCAAGGAGGAATATTGCCCCTAACACAGGCAGTAATGCAAAAGCCCCAGGAAAGGTTGTGGCTTTTGAAAACGTATGGAGACAATATGCAATCAGCACAATCCCGCAGAAAGAAAGGGTGTTTTTTAATATCTCCCCATTAGACTCTCTTTCCTGTTGGTAAATAATTTTGGCAAGGACTACATCTATTCTTTTTCCTATCTTATTGAAAAAATTAATATTATAAAAAGTAATATAGGCTAACAAGCTTCCGCATAATAACTCCCAAAAACGGGTTTGCGGTGAATAAAAAGCAGCCGTGGCATCTACGCTAACTCTTTTTACGCTAAGGAGAAACGATATAAGCACTATCAGTACGGTTACGGAGAATAGATTTAATTTTTTTTTCCATACGAACCAAATGAGAAAGGGCCAGATAATATAAAACTGTTCCTCTATGCCTAAACTCCATAAGTGCAACAACGGCTTGGTTTCCGCTGCATTATCAAAATACCCTGTCTCAAACCAAAGTAAAAAATTAGATATGAAACCAGCCCCCCCCATAATATGTTTCCCCAGCTGTTTGTACTCCTGAGGAAATAAGGCGAACCATCCTAATATTAAGCAAAATAACAGCACGAACACCAATGCCGGAAATATGCGCTTGATTCTTTTTTTGTAAAAATCGACGAAACTGAAACTATTTTTTTCAAGGCCTTCAAAAATGATTGTGGAAATCAAAAAGCCGGAAATTACAAAAAAAATGTCTACACCAACGAACCCTCCCTTCACCCATTGGGGGAAAGCATGGAAAGCCACTACCGATAAGACAGCAATAGCTCTTAAGCCATCAATGTCCGCACGATATTTGAAATGTTGGTGTACAGGAGGAGAACTTCGTTCCACTTTATTGCTTCCTTATATGTATTGAGTTTTCTGCTTACTCTTAACTGCAGCCGCAGAAATTCTACTCCACGCTTATAAAGTGGGCAATAATAGATTAGTCTTGTTGAAAATTTTTTACAGAATTTAAGCAAACCGTGCTACGGATGTGGTTTGAAAATTTGAATAACTGTATGCCCTATGAGTTTCTTAAGAACAAATCGTATATAGATTAGTTTACTGCTCAAATAGGTTTCTCTTTTGAACTAAATAATCCTGTATGGCTTTGGACTCAATTAGGTAAGAACGAATAGGGATGTCTAGTGGTGTTTGTTGGATGACTTGCAAAAAGGCATACAACGACATATCAATAACACGACACTTATCTTGCTTACTCTGGACAATGAAATACTCAACAGTCTGCAAATCATCAACGCCTTTTTGATAAATCTGCTGCCTGTTATGCCGAGAAATTCCTTGAAAATAGCCTTGCTTTCGTAGTTGTCGACGGATTAGAGATAACACGAGTTTTCCTGTGCCCTTAGGAAAAAAATGCCTAAATGCTCTATCAATCTGTTCTTTGTTTTGTGGATCGATCCAACGTGAATATAAAATAATGAAATAAAGATGTTCCTCTAATAATCGTCTTATAGACAAGTCATCAATAGGATCTTCGATATTCACCCCATATTTGCTCTGGCAATACTTAATAATAAATTCCGAGTCGGCCACCACAACACCATCATCCTCGATCACGGGAAACTTACCTTTGGGGCCTTGGCGGGGATTGAAGACCTGGATGACCTCAAAAGGGAGCTTAGCCCAGGTTAAAAAATAAAATATCTTACTGCAAAAGGGTGATAAACTGGGCATACCCCAAACACCTGGGTATTGGTATAACTTAATCATAATCACCTCTGCGGGTAAGTTTAAGTATCAATCTTGGGTTCGACATAATCCAGGGAGATTTGATTTGGTGCAAAAGCTGAATAAATGTTTTTCCAACGGATGGATCATAGGATGCCTGTCGCAAAAGTTTCTGCATAACCCATTGAAAAAAACTATTCTTCTCACAAAGCATATCCTGATTAGAAGCCAATAACCAAGGCATCCAACTGCATCGGTGAAGCTGTTTTTGCTTCAACCAATTCACTCTCCCGCCTCTCTTTAACATTTCTACTTGCTTAAGAATAATCGTTAAACCTTGTCCATAGACTGGATTTTGATATCCAATACTGTCTCCTACAGCCCATAAGTTCAAAGGCCAACGGCGACGTTCAATAATTAAACGCTTATTATTCAAATTAGCATAAGGAATCCAGGGCTTTCCCTGACAATAGATATGGCCCAGCTGGTTTTTTTTTAATAAGCAGCTTACCGCCAATTGTTTTTGCTCATCAGTTTTGATAGTACCTGTAGTATCAATTAACGTTAAAATCAGTGCATTTCCCTCTATGGGCGACAAAACCAGACCAATAGGTTGTTTTTTAGGACATGCTTGAATATAAACCTGTTTCGCTTTTAAATCGGTTAACCAATCATTTTGCTCTAACCGAGTAGAAAAATAGCGATATTGATTATTCACTTGTAAACTTTCCAGACCCAATTGCTTGTGCAAACTTGAAGCTCTACCCCGCGCATCAACAACCTGTCCTGTTATAGCTAGCGATTCTCTTTCTTTAAATTGCAATTGTTTTATCTTTCTTTTTTCAATCAGCCATTGTTCCACTGTAGCGGTTAACGTTCTGATGTTTTTCCGTTGCTGGCATTGAGACCATAAAACCTGGTTAAAGAAGTGCCGGCTAAACAGATGAGTTCTCACGTTGCAATCATTAGGCTTAAGTATGCCCTGCGTAGTTTTCCACCAGGTATCTTTGCCCCAATCAACAACAGGGAGTGAGTCAGCCGTTAATTGCTGCCAAACATCCGGCAATAAGGAACTTAATAATCGCAGCCCTTCTGCTAACAGTACGTGCAAATGGTGACTTTGAGGTGTTCCTTGACTGATACCACACTCATCAGGCCAATAGCGGTCTATCAGTAAAATCTCTTCATAGTGCGGCGCTAAAACCAGTGCTGATAATAGCCCGCTTGCACCTGCACCAATGATAGTTAGTGAGGATTTCATATCACACCTTGCATGTCTTCATGCAAAGTTTGCAGCTGCCGAAGCCCTTGCACATAGCCTTGGGTCGAGAATGTTTTTAAAGATTCCTCAGCTATTTTTTGATACAAATTAGCTCGTTCTTGTTGCAGAAGTTCAATAATGCTTTCTTCGCTCCCATTCTTCCCATGCATTTTTCTTAGTTGAATTTCATTGCTGATGCACCCTTCTTCTGTTTCTCTATCCAGGGTGGTTAATGTGTTACAGATATGCCCACTGCGTTGAGAGCAATAAAAAATTTCGCGCATAGCTGCCATTTCCTGCCACTCAATGTAATCACTGCAGGCCAAATCCATCATTCCCGCAATAACCATGCCCATGTTATGAGGCGCATGCCATAAATACTCTCGTTTACAAATCAATAAAGGCTCACTATTGAGAAAGGTACTAAAACGCATATTGAGAAAGTACTGTTGCAAGTCAAACTCAATGAGAGCAATAAGTCTTGGCTGCAGTGTCATCTTATGAATGGATTGTTGTAACCATCCGTACAATTGACATGCCAGGTTTAATGCGTGCAGCTGATGAGCAGATAGAGGAGCCACTTGGTGACCACCTTGGATTGCAGCAATAAAGCTTGTTACCCATTGCATACTCTTGAATGAAGGATGATCAGTGAAATCATCTGTCAAAGTTATGAGTGAGCCTAGCATCCATTTTGCCAATAGACATTGTTCATAAAAAAGAGTGCTGACGCTGGATAAAGTAGTTTTTTCATAACCAAAAGACAAAAACCGGGTAAATAAACGCTCATCACGTCCCATGTCCAGTCTCAGATACTCACTTAACCAACTGCTTAGCGTGGCTGGCAATTTAACCATATATGGCTCCTTGGATGTAGAGTAATTTCAGCATTCATTATTGGTTTGATAATACTTGGTGTTGATAAGCGAAAATGTCGACATATTGCAGATAAAATCATCATGCTTTCAGTCATGGCCAACTGATGCCCGGTGCAAATACGCTTACCCAAACCAAATGGCATGAATGCTTTATTTGCAAATGGAGAACTATTCAGATGGCGCCTGATATCAAATAACTTTGGATCCGGCCAGTATTTTTCATGTCGGTGCATACCATGAACATTGATGATCACTAGATCATTGGACCGGAAATTCAGATTGTATAAACTAACATCGGCAGTTGGCTGGCGCACCAGCATATATGCCGGAGGATACAAACGAAGTGTTTCACAATAAAGCGCTTGAGTCCAAGACCATTGCTTCATTGAATGCACTGATAACTGTGCACTGTTGGTGCTTTCTTCTAGTATGGCCTGTTGCCAGGCTGGATTGTTAGCCAGATAACGCAGAGCTGTAGTAATGGAACTTGCTGTCGTTTCAAAACCTGCAAATAAAAACGTGCTCAAGTGGTCTATGCATTCCCTTCTAGACCAATGTAATTGAAGCTGATGTAATGGCGAATTAGTGCGGACTCTGGCTGTTTGTAATATAAAGTCTAATTTGGTTCTCAACTCGAACGTTTTCTTGTGAATCAATCGATGTGAAGGAAAGGGCAAAAATAAAGGCAACCGCAGCAATTGCCGCATGCGTTGACCACAGTAATGGTTTAATACCAACATGTCATTAATAATTGGTGAGGTATCCGTCACCTCTTCAATACCCATCAAGGCTAATATATTGCCCATGGTCAATCTCATAATGATGGGGTAAATATCAATGAGCCCTTTATCAAACTGTTGCAATGCATTATCAATATTAGTAGTTATCAAAGGTAATGATTCATTCAGGCCTTGAATAGAAAACTGTGGCTTAATTGCAGGCACTCTATGTTTCCAATCATTATCATTTAACTGAACCAAACCTTGGCGGCCAGTAATAGGGACTAACTGTTTAAAAACAAGAGAAGACTTGGCAAAATCGCTATGTTTCACTAGGGAATCAGCCAAATCAGGCTGGCGAATTACCCATAAACGCTGATACAGGCAATGGAAACCAGCTATATCCCCATGGCAGTGAGCGGCTTGAGCCATAAAAGGGATGGGGGCTTTGTGAAAATAAGACAAAGACTTTAAAGGTAACCGGTGGAAAAGCATCGGCGTTCTTCCTGAACTTAGATAATTCATGGTACAGCATGAGACTTTTTAGTATAAAATATTTTGTTTTGAAGTCAATTACGGGACGAAATTAGAGGCAGGAAAAATAAGCGGAAATAGAAAAACAATATTAATATCAATCAGTTGCCACCTTAGCACTCTGTGTTATAATCGGGCATATGCTTGGTTGAATTCCTCTATTTTCCCACCTAGTCTTTCACAAATAATAAGGAGCTTTACTATGCCTAGAAACGATACTCCTGAAGTAAAAATGCAAAAAACCTTACAGGTTTTGGGAGTTGTAAATTTGCTGCTATCCCCTCTGCTCTTAATTGACACCCATTTTGCTTTAGCAGCAGGTTTGATAATAAACGGATTGTTAATTTCGCAACTCCATGACATAGGGAAAAAAAGAAGGCCGGGCTCCAATCTGCTCAATCAGGGGAGAACTTATTTCTCAGGAATGTTTTTTACCAAAAACTCACCCAACGAAAATATTGGTGAAGTGGATAATACCCTAAGAAATATTATCAATGGCGGCGGCGCAATACACGATGAAGTAACCAGCATGTTCTCTAATAGGGGAGCAAACTAAGTGCCGGTCGCAGTGCGTAAAGAAAAGCAAGTAGAGTGACTGCCATCCCCGTGCAGGCGAGGATCCATTTTTACATTGGCAGTCAGCTGCATCAGGGATGGATTCCTGCCTTCGCAAGAATGCCCAACATCCACTTGTTGCTTCGCTTGACGGATATAGGTCAATGCTCAACTCCTTTGTCGAAAAAGCCCCGCTTGCAAGCGACCAGGGCTACCCTCCTCAGCAAGTACAGGGGTGTTCCCCTCATTCTAAAAAAGGTACTGCAGGCCAAGCGCGACGCTGTAGTTTTTGTTAGATAAACCAGCTGAGTCGTTCTCATAGAAATGCTCACCGGTATCGTTGTCGATTACTTCGGTATCAGCACGACCATTAGAATAATGATTGTAAGACGCTTCAACAAAAATTTTTGCATTACGTGTTACATGATAGCCAGAATTAATTGTCGCAGCATAATATCTAGAGTTGCTCCCATATTCTTTAAACGTTAAGTTGCGAGCATAATGTTCATCATGATCTCGTGCTGAAACCCATCCACTGTATTTTAAAAGAGCAATGAATTCAAAATTATTGATGAAATATTTCCCTGCTAAACCAACATAAGGAGTTCTGAATTTTTGTTGGTATCCAATTCCAAGTTGATTATCAGGAAAGCAACCCATATCCGTGCCGCTGTTATATTGGTAACAACCACCACTTGCTCGCCAGCTAAAGGAACTCCATTGGTAACCTGCTGCCAGACCTAGCTTGTAATTTTCATTTTGCATCAGCCAAGCTTTAAAATTCAGATCCAATTCATTGGCATAATTAAGATGTGTATTTTCATGATGTGACCAGTCAGTCCAGGTTTCTTGATAGGGATTGAGCCAATCATAATCATCCATAGCAGCCTTGTTTTTCGCCAAGGTGATCCAACCCCTACCATTAATACTAAGCCAGGTCAGGACATCATAATTTAATTCCCCGTTTATTATTGCAGCATTTTTTATACGCCAATTGAGCTGGCTTAGCTTAGTATCTGTCTTTTGGTTATAAACATATTCATGAGCCTTACCTGATAGGACCCCTAGAGAAGTACTCAACGACAAGCCATTCAAACGGTAATCAACAGCATAAGCATCAAGGGTGCAAGTAAAAGATAAAGAGGTTAGAGCCAACATAACTATTTTATTCTTCATATTCTTTTCCTAGTTAGAGCCCGCAGTCCTTGCAGCGAAGTGACTTCAAAATCAATCGGATTATTGTGACTCATGATGCCCTTGTCAAGAACAACATTTAAAAATATTGATCATAAGAGGCAGTAGTCGTACACTTAATAGTGTTGATGGGAAAAATGTCATTATTAATCCGTATCTAATGACATTTTCCTTAACGAATTGCTCATATTTCCTTAATGTTCGTGAGATAAACTTAATGATAAGGAGCTCTGTGCCACAAAAACACAATAAATCCGTTGGCGAATTGTTGAGAGCAAGAGAGTTCGAGCATTTTTTTTAACAAAGTAATGACATACTTGAGGAATAGTGATGGCATTAAGTGAAGAATATCGAAATAGAAGCCTAGAAAATTTCATTAAACGTTACAAAAAGAAATTAACCGTTCAAAGTAACACTCTTCTTGATGCCATCAATAAATTAGCAGCTACTTATGATGTGCCTTTAGGTTTTCAAAGTGATGAGGTTATTAAGCTTGTTGGCAAACAGCTCGACAAACCTTTTGATGAGTCTTCCCTTCAAAAGGTTGCTGCATCAATTTATTCTATGGTCATCGAGCAAAACGATCGTGAAACCCATGAAAATAGGCGTAAACACCGCGCTGTGGGTCGTTTTGATCTAAAATATATTCATCAGCGTAGCCTGAAAGATCAATTACAAGACCACGATATGGCCTTGTTAATGCCCCAATCCCATGGGAATATCGAAGTATTGGGTCCAATAAACCGCTTTGACCCAGGCTCTGTTGGAGCAGCGCGAGAAGGCTTGGACTTAGCCCTTAAAAATAAACGTTTTGACCATATTTTTATTCCAGTAGGACCTGGTCATTGGCGAGGTATTTATTTAACAAAACCCGTGGGCGGCAAAGGTAAATATCAGGTTGAATTATTTGACCCCTATGGCCCAGGAGGTGCAAGTGCAATCGAGGAAATGACTTTAGAGTTATTAAAACATTGTGGAATCGATGCGAGTCAAGTAACGATTAAAACCGCAGGGCCTATTCATCCACAAAAAGATATGTATGCTTGCGGAGACTTTACCTGTGCTTATAGCCATAAAAAAATGAAAGAGCTTGGCGCCCCAAGGTCAGCCTACAATCAAGATTTTATTGCTGTATTGGATAGCCGTGGCAATAAAGAAGACTCTTTACGTTATGCAAGTAGAGATCTATCCGCGACACTAGCCAAATCTAAACCAATAATACACGGTGAAGAAGAAGAGATTGAAGAGGAGGTTGAGTTTTCAGAAGATGAAAAACGTAAGTTTCTGATTCGATTAGGTCAGCTCTTGTCAGATCCTAATAAGATGGATAAAGCTGTTCTTGAAGGAAATGTTGCAAAAATAAAAGATACCTTTGGAAAATCTAAATCTGCATCTTTACGTGAACTGGACGCTTATGGGGTTTTTAATGCAGACGGCTCTATAAATAAAGATATTGCCGCACGATACCAGATAACATTTGCTGAACATCAAATTAAAACACGACTCGAATCTTATGGGTTCAAGCATCTCTCGTTAAGAGAAATGATCATTTTTGAATCTGCCATTCGCTCTGTAATCAATGATCTGAGCCATGATCAGCATATAAACTCGAATCAGCCAAGTAAAGGATTGGCGAAACAGTGTTTCGCGGATTTTTTACCACCGACTATGTTTCGACTTGCAAATCCCTTAGGTATGGAGTTAACAGGACCAACTCGGCAAATGATAGGCATGGGTTATTTAAAATTCAAAGATGCCAATGTTTCCATGTCCCCAGGACCTAGCGCCGCCAGATCACTTACCCCTGAAACAAATCCTGAACTTTATGAAGCGGAACATGATATCGCAAGATATTTAACGAATTTGCTAACAAATAATGTGGCTCATGTATTTGCTGTAGGTCGAGTGTTTCCTTATTATCCTCAAGAAGATTCCGGTAAAAGAGAAATAAGAACAGATGAGGCTTTAAATGATTTCATTAATTATTTCATCCCCGATGCCAATGGACGAGTGACTCTTCCTGATATTCCTGAACTTGAAGATATTCATATTACTTCACGTCCAATTAAAAAAGTAGGACGATTTATAACTTATGAAATCAGCATCAATGGAAGTGCGCCGATTCAAGTGCACCATTTCCCTCTTCGGGATAAACAACCCCTGGAGTTAACTCCGCAAGAATTATCCTATGTCAAAAAAATCGGTCAATCAACTCCTCCAGAACAAAATATCCATGCACATTGTCGAAAAGGAAAAGGGCGTAGTGCTCAAATTGCCTACCTTTTGGCTTCTTTGAATCCTAAATATGGTCAACTGAATTCTGAAGAGCGGCTCGCTCAGATGAGAGCTGAAAAAACGCCGCGTGGTAAACCAGAATATTTTATAGAAACTGACCTACAGGAAGACTATATTGAAAAAGACGGATACTTAATTCAGGAAAATAATGACTCTGAAATCCCTCTTGAAGAGGAAGAAGAAAATTTGGAGCTTTATCTTGTTTATGGAACTTTATTAAAGCAAGAAATTGATCAGCTTCTGCAGCAAATTGATATACCAAAGCAAATAGTGGCTGAGACAGATCATGCAGCACTGCTTCAATTAATGGAAAAATATCAAGAATTAAGTTCGCTTGCTCCAGAGGAATTACCTGTGTGGGTTGAAGAGGTTTGTAAAAATCCAATTGTTACTGAGCATTCATTGGCATTATTCGAGTCGATTAAGAACTCTACCGATTTTTTACTGCATGCATTTGCAGAACGGAGAAACCTCGATGAGCTGGAGATGTTTTTTGATTTACAAGCACGACATGGAGGCTACCTCGAGACTCTTGATAAGTTGTCTACACTTGAACTTAGACTGTCAGACGAGATCTCAAGCAGAGAGAAAAGTGGGGAAATTACCCATGAAGAGGCCCAAATAGAACAAGAGACTCTAGATAAATACACCTTTTCTTTCGTGTCTCGCTTACAAGATAGCTATTTAGAAAACTGGGAAAAAATATCCGAAGAAGACAAAGCACCCTGCATCGTTGAAGGACGCGCAAATATTGTAGAAGTAGTTCCTGAAATATTTAATGCACTAATGCAGCACAATCCGGAGACATTCACAAAAGCGGACTTTAAAGCGTTACAAAAAAAATACTATAAGTGTAAGCAGCGCATTGAACTACTCGAAAAAGTAGATCTACTCGAAAAAGCAAAAGGTCAAGATAATTTTGAGGTGCTTGCTCCTGAATTAAAACAACAGATCAAAACCCTAGAGAAACTGTTTGCTTTAGGTTATGACCATTTTGCAGTGGAGACAGCTCATATAACTGAAAAAATGCGTTTGATCTATGAAGAATTAAGTGAACTATTTGCCACTGGTGTAGTTAGCCCGAAAGAGTGGAACGATTTAAAAAATCGATTTGCTAATTATAAGACCTTATTTGCTCTTACAAATCAGGATGAAATAGCTACTCCTCAGATACTCTTAACTTTGGATAACTTATTCCAAGAAAAACGAGAACACACTATTCCTCTATCTTCTTTATTTATATGGAGGGTGCTTGAAGACCAACCCCAAAAAGGAAATCTAGAGGATTTTGTAGCTGGCTTAGGTTATTCGTTAATCGATACTCTGTTTGAAGATCTTCCACCAGAGTATTATGGTGTGGATGCAGATGGTATTTATTCTGAAGAAATCAACCTATTAATAGAGGATATCTTAAAGTTAGCTGCGACTAAAAAAACAGATGAGAAAAAAGGTGCCTTTAAGTTAACAGACAAACGCCCCCCCCTTCCCACTCCAGAAGAGTACGAAGAAGCAAAGCGAGAAGTTATTGAATTAATAGAGCAACGTCTTCCATATCTTATCACCTCAACACATTTTAAAGTTCGGATTGAAAATCTAGCCAAAGATTTTTCCCATCTTGGTGATTTGCAATTGAGCAGTCCCGAATGGGAGAACTTAAAAAAACGCTTTGCGGAATTGAAATTAGAATATCAAAGCCATCCCAAGAGTGAGTTAATTGAGCAATTGTTAGGAGAAATGGAACTGCGATTCAATGAAGTCGTTGAGCCAGTGGAGGAAGATACTCTTATAAAACAACATCGCGAATCCATGGAAAATGTTTTAAGAATTAAAGCCATTAGATCTGCTGCTGCTCGAGAAGTTCAAGATGAAATTCCTTTTTTTGAATCACGTATTGAACAGAAAATACCAAAATTGATAGGGTATCCTAAACTTCCCAAACTCATTGTGTTCAACATAGATGCAGTACTCGCTGAGTTGAACAATGGGGAAATGATTCAAGCGCAGGAGCTTATCAATGTACTGAACTATGCCAAGAAATATGGCATGGAAGTAGCGCTTGCTTGCAGTCATATGCCTTCCTCTGATAATGGAGAACAGTCAACGTTCGCACAATTAAGAGTAATAATAGAGAAAAATACTAAAATTGATATTTCGCATATGGTGCTTTCCTTAGACACTATTCCTTTACATCATGAAAAAGCGACCACATCCAGATATTTTCAAAGAAAAATCGCCCAATTAACAGAACAAATTAATCTCTTAAAAAGCCAGCTCCCAACGGAAGAAGAGCTAGAGGAATTAAAAAGGCAGTTCCCTGAAGAACGAGAGAGGGACGAATTAGAAAAAGCGACTAAGAAGCTACAATCCAAAAAGGAACAACTAGAAGAAACAATTTTAAAGTTACAAGCAGAACTTGATTCTCTGCCTGTGAAATCAGCTAAATTAACTTCAGATACATTCTTACATTTGGATGCCATAAGACATCACTATGCACTTACAAAACCAAGCAATGATATTAATTATTATCAAATGGTTGAAGGAGGTATTTTAGCGGATTTTAAAACACCTGAATTATTTGGTGGGGTAGCAAGAGGTGAACGTTGGGATAACTTATTTCAGTTAGCAGAAGTCATTATGGGTGCGGACTACCCCCAAGTGTCACCTACCCAACCTTCAACTGCAAGACCCTCATTGCAGGCCATATTAAAAGACCTTATTATTAATGCGGATAACCCCAGATTATTGCAAAAGAAATATGGCTCCCTTGCTCGATTGGAAGATGCAATACAACAGATTCAAGAACATAAAGAGTATCTTCACTCACACATCCCTCAAATCGAAGCATTTTATCAAAGTCGACTTGCGTACCGAAAAAAAATATATGAAGCAGAAATATATAAAAAAGCTGTTTTGAATGAAGAAGATGTGGTGTTTTTTGATAGTCATCAAAAAACTATTAATCTAATTCATCAACAAAGCAATTATCGCGCCATTAAGGTTAATAACGGTGAAGAAAAACCATTTCGTCACATTGTGGATCTTCATCATGAGATGGGTGTATATAATGGGTTAATTGCTTATTTAAAAGGCGACGAAGAACATGCTCCTAAACATTATGGTCCAGGCCGCATCAATAAAACGTTAGGAACTTATTTAACCACCATTCCTGATTTTACTCTCTATGAGTTTCAAGATTCTCCTATTGTACTGCATTTAGAAATGTCAGCGATACTTGATAAATTACCTGAGTTAAGTGCGGAAGAAGAAGTCCAACAACGTTATAAGGATCAATTTTTTGAGGCAGCCATTGAGCGTTTTAAACAATTATCTGAGGCGTCTAAAATTGATTTAGTAAAAACTTATTATAGAGATAAACATCAAGCTTTAAATGATATAAAGGAAGAACTTAAAAAGTTAATCTCATCCTCAACGCCTCAACTTGGTGACAAATTAACTGAGCTACAGACCCAAGTCGATACCATTCTCGAAATGGATAAAAAATTTTCACAACACATTTCGCCTACGTTCCTAGGTGCTGAAGCGAAGCTGTTACGAGCAATGATTACTGAAGGCTTGGATTCAGAAAGTCTCGACCATTTAGAAGTAGACGCTGATAAGGTGAAGTTGAAAGCAGATCATGATATATCTCGCTCACAGTTTTATATTGAATCAATCATGGAGGATCCTGATACCTATCTGCGAGGGCTCCATCCAGCTCTAGAAGAACTTGATGTTTTTGATAAAGCATTCATTACCGAGCAATATACACATTATATTGAAAAACATTTGAAAAAAATTATCCAGGGGGATTATTCTTCTTTGCAAGCAGTTTTGGATGTTGTTCAGCAAGATGTAACCCTGAGGGATCCTGAAAAAAATGATGCATTAATTAAAAACCATCTCCAGTTGATTGCGGCGAAAAGGCTATGCGAAAAGTTGCTCCCAATTATTCCTTACCAAACCAGAGTAGACGAGTTAACAAAAGAACCTCAGACAGATTATTTTGAGCAAGTTTCTGAACTATCAGGAAAAATAACAAATTACATAGATCAAATTGAATCATCCGATGAATATCGAGCTAAACTCTTCTTGGATAAAGCAGATAAATATTTGCGTACCAGAAATTGGGATGTCGGTTTTCAATGGAATAAACATACAATATTCATAGGTGGTAAAGAGAAGAAAATTCCTGCAACTGTAGCACAACAATTAGAGGTTATAGAGCAGGCTCGAACAGATGCTAATTATAGTTATCTGGAGGCTAAAAAAGCGTTTTTAGAGATAGGAAAACAAAAAGAGATTACTTGGCGCTCTTCAAAAGTAGCAAGAAATTATTATTCTTTATTCAAGAAGCCTGATGACACAACCCTGGAAAAAGACTTGGACACTAAGTTTTCGCCAACCTCAAAAACTTAGTGTTTTTTAAATGGAGAACGCTTGTTTCATAGAAAATTCATAAGAAGGGGATGCACATGAAAGACTAAATGGAGCGAGCGACCAATTTAATTTCCCCGCCTTATGATACCTCTTTCAAATCATAGTGCTTTCATTATCTATTATTTTTTATTGTTATATTTCCTAACACATCCCCAATCTCTTTTCTTCTGATTTTTGCCGCTATTGATGAAAAAACTGCTTGAATTTCATCCATCTTAGCAAAACCAAATGGTCTATAATTAATCTTATAGATGAAGTACAAATCCAGGTGATCTTATGCAAGTCAAGATGGAAAGTCTTCCTAGCGGACAAAAATGGTTCATCAATAGCATGAAAAGACTGGGCTATCGAGGAAATCGAAATGGAGTATGTCATGGTCTAGCCACCTTGTTTATGGTCTATTGTCAAAATAACAAGGCCGACTCATTCTTTAATATATTAATATTTATGAATGAAAATCGTCACCTCATCAAAAGAGAAGAGGTTGATGCGTTAAGGGCAAGGATTGCAAAAAATCCCCAGGTAGAACTCACTGAAACAGAACAACAATTACTTGAGGTAGCTAGCTTCTGTGAAACAGTTGAGATCCTGCAACACCCAATGTATTACCCACAATTGTTTCCTAATGAGCTCGCGATTCAAACTCAGGATGTAGAAGAATCACTTTCATTATTAGGTTTAGACTCGTGGAATAATGAATACCATCTTGAAGAACTAGCAGAGCAAGTACTGGAAAAAGGCAAATTCTACACTAAGTTTACTCCAGAAGGACTTGACTATGTTTTCCTAAATACAACAGGTGGTGAAATTAGAGGAACTCTTCTTGCAGAAGACCTAAATAGCGTCTTCAATCCCAGCGAACAACATGAAACGCCACTCAAAACATTAAATACATCATTTAAAAAAATTATCGATTTAATTGAGAAAAAAAATGGCCATCAAGTTAATCCAGAGTATTTTCGAAAAAAAAATATTTTTTCGGCAGGAGATGTCTGTGGTGTTTATAATCAGGAATCACTTGAAAAACTAATTCAGTCTTTTGCTAATATTGCGCCTGAATATCAACCTATTTCATTTAGTATCTCTGCATGCCGGCATGCAGTCGAACTTACTTATGTAAATAACCAATGGGTCGTATTTGATCCGAATCGTAAATTCAAATTATTTAATAATGACCCTTCATCTGCCAAAGAAATGGCGGCATTAATAGCTGGCACCTATTTATCTCTCGCTAAGAAAGATAATAAAGGGGAGTACATTGGCTTATCTTTTGCTGTGTCTGTAAATAATAAAGATAATGCACTTAAAGTAAAAGAAGCAATTGATTCAATACAAGTAAACTCTGGTATTCATCCAACTAGTTTTAATGATCTGCGTCGAATTGATGCTGATGGTAAAACATGGGCTGAAATTGCAACAAAAACAGATAATCTAATTGCCATAAAAAAAATTGTAGCTGGCCAAGTAGAGGATGAAGACGTTATTAAATTAATACTGGAGAATTTCGCTCCCTCTATAAGAAGGAAAAAAAGAGACGTATATGATTATTTTGTTGAAAAGCTTAAAGGGTATGGACTTGAATTAACCAATTTAAGTGAAAAAGATATCGATACGATTATCGTTGAATTTACTTCACAACCCTTAAATGATTTTAAACAATTATATCAGCAATTAGCGCCGGCATTGGGTCAAGTACAGTTAACACTTACCGTGGAACGTTGTTTAATCAATTCCGTTTCAAACAACAATAATTTGGTTTTGGATTATTTATTGGATGATTTATGTCAATTGAAATCACCAGCTCGCGAATTAAAACTCCTAGAATGTGCTATTTTATGTGAAAAACCTGACTTAGCCCTAGCTCAAATAGTAAAACTTGATGCCTTAAAAAAAGAAGAAGCATTAAGTGAACTGAACATACACGCATATGATCGGCTCCTAAATGGTACTTTTGCAAAGTATCTTCAAAATCAAAAACAAAAACCCTATCCCATGATCTTCATAGAAATAAATAAGGGAGTAACTCTGAAAGAAGAACAATTGAGTGGATTATCGATAGAAAAAGGAAATAAACCAATTTTGATCAAGCAAGGCAATACGATAATGATATATGGCTTATCAAAAGAAAATAAATGGCAACTCAATCCCTTAAAAAATCCATCGAGTGAGGTAATGCAAGAAATAGACAAACTTCAATTTGGCTCAGAAGGATCTATTGCCATAGGTGCGTTACACAAAGAAATTAGAAACAATAATCTCCATATAACTTCTGCAACGACATTACTTCTCTCTGCTGTCAAATCAAGAAATGTTGCGCTCATAAATAAGCTTATAGAAAAAGGAGTTAACCTTAATACAGCGAATAAACAAGGATTAACACCACTCATGCTCGCGTGTAAGCATGGATTTAATGAGATTGTCCAAATTTTATTAGAAAACGGTGCAAAAACAGATTTAACCGACAAGAAAGGGAATAGCGCATTACATCATGCATGTATCGAAGGACACGCGAACATAGTTCAACAATTAGTAAAAGCAGATCCTGATATAGTTAATATAGAAAATAATGAAAGAATTTCAGCTTTGATGTATGCAATTTCATTACACGAAGATGAGCAATTGATAAAATTTTTATTAGATAGCAACAGTGAAGCAAATTTTGTTACCTTATACCTGACTTGTGTAAAAGGTCGTCTAAGGGGAGTTGAAGTTTTGCTGGAGCATAATCCCCAAATTTTTAAAAATGACTCCCGTTTAATACTAGCAGCCATCAACAGCGGCAACACAAATTTAGTAAAATTACTTCTTGAACCCAAACTTCCTGAACATGAGATTGACTATGACCCACTCTCCTTATTTAGAGTGGCGTGCAAAAGTGGCAATGCTGATATTGCCCGGATTTTTGCCGAAAAGCATCCTGAAATTTTACCAGAAGCTAAGATTTCCTTCTTAAATGCCTGCATTGCAGGGGATCTGGGTATAGTTCAATTATTTGTAGAAAAACTAGGCCCTGAATATATAGAAACAATTGAAGAGCAAAATAGCACAGGATTATTTTTGGCGCTTGAAAGCGGACATAAGAATGTTGCCGAATATTTACTGGATTGTTGTCCTAATTTCAATAAATCTATAAAGAGTGATCCTCAATGGCTTACATTTGTTGTGAAGAAGGGATACTTCCCGCTTTTAGAACTATTCATAAATAAATATGAAGTTGATATAAAAAAACCAGATTCTCAAGGCTACAGCGCGATTCATCATGCTTGTGCAGAGGGACACATCGAGCTGGTCAAATTACTTGTTGAAAAAGACCCAAGCGTCTTAGAAACTCGGGTTCTCGACGAAAGAAAACAAACACCTCTGTTTTCAGCTCTAAGCTTACCCGATCCAGCCGTGGCATCTTATTTACTTGATCAAGGCGCAGATATTTATGCTGAAGACAAAGATTTGAATACAGCAATACACTTGGCTTGTGTCTCTAGTGACAGTTGCTTATCTTATCTGCTTATGTCCCGGGCAGAAGATAATACTGCACAATCAATCCTTGAAGTAAAAAAAATGGCTGAATTAAGAAATGCAAAAGGACAGACTCCCCTAATGTTTGCCATCGTATTTGGTAATCCCTCACTTGCAAACCTATTCTTACAGTGTAAAGCAGACATTAGTCTGGTAGATAAGATGGGAAACAATGCATTGCATCTTCTTTGTAAAAGTTCAAATGATGAGGAGTCTCCTTTCTTAAAAGAAACGATAAAGATTGTGCTTTATGAAAAACCAGACTTACTCAATACAATAAATGGCGCTGGAATACCTCCTTTAATGATTGCAGCACAAAATCGTCGAGTGGATATTTTTAAAATTTTATTAAAATACGACCCCCCTTATGTGAGGAGCGACGATAAAACGATTTTTGATTTCTCTCCAGATGAAAAGACTACAGGACAATTGTTAAAAGCAATTATCAAGGGTTCGGCAGGAAATCAAGAGCAACTGAAACAACTTATCGAACTGGAGTTAAAAAAACAACATATCAATCTCGTATTACCGATGCTCAAAGCAGTCTCTGACCCGCAATTTACCATCAATATTTTAAACAAAATCCTTTTAATGGAGAGTGAGACTCCACTATTTAAATCAACAGCCATTCAAGAAAAAGCAAAACTAGAAATACTGCCTTTACTTACTTTCTTGCATGAATGTATTGGAAAACATGGGGTAAATGTGTCTTCTGAGATTGACAATTTCGTCGACATAATGGGCGGACTCATGCAAACCGCAGAAGAAGACGATTATCTAATGGTTAAAAAACATATTGAAGGCCTTGTCTCAATGTTAAAAGAAACGGTAAAAATACAGGAACCTATTCCTAGTGACAACAATCCCTATCGAATGTTCCAACCCTCAACAAATACGCCAGTAATTCAACCCCAAAAAACATCTGAATCGGGTAAAACAATTTCCTTTTCACCTAGGGGAGATAATAATGAAACGAATACCTAGATCCTAGCGAGTTTTTCTGATTCTTAAGAAGAGCACCTCACAGAGGCATGAAACGAGAGTCAAGAGGAGCGGGTGAATTGGGAGATAATAATGCGTCGCTTTTTTCCGATAAGAAACTAATAGATTATTTGTCTTAAGGATACAAAATAAACACTTTAAGTTTAAGGCTTCAGTTTACCTATAAGCGTGACCCACTCTGTATCTTGGCTGCGTGCCTACAGAATTCCTGAATAGAGCTTCACATTTTCTTGCCGCTGAAAAAAAACAAACAAAATTACAATAAAAACCTTCTTTTAATAATTTCTTAATTTTATTTGACTATAATATTGTCCAATTATTACTCTAATTGCATTATTTGGATTATATA
This sequence comes from Legionella parisiensis, assembly GCF_001467945.1. Classification (GTDB taxonomy): domain Bacteria; phylum Pseudomonadota; class Gammaproteobacteria; order Legionellales; family Legionellaceae; genus Legionella; species Legionella parisiensis. The sequence continues at coordinate 234,021 of NZ_LNYQ01000006.1, read as the reverse complement.
ACCTTGAAAAGAAAAAAACCTGAGTTAAACCAACGTGAACAGCACTATTATAAAGAAGTTGGCAAAAAAATTGTTCCCATAGAGGATCAGGATGAGCAAAGAAAAATCGATGAATTCATGAAGAAACATCACTCAGAAACTCCCCCACGTACCTCGCGTGAATCAGGTTATTCCGCTTATATGTTCAGTGGAAAAAAAGTCCAAATAAATCCATCTATGGTAAAGAAACGCAAGATAGATAAAGAGCATTTCCTCATTTCAAGAGTTTCTAAAGCGCCTACCTTACCTGTTTCTTGTTTGGCTTCAACAGAACATGTCGTCGCGATGCAGAAAGACGTTAAAGATTTTAAATCAGAATCTGAACCTCAAACAAAACAGAACGTGATGTATCTCATTTCATTATCGTGTAGCACTAAAAAACTAAATGTCCGAAAAGAAAAAAGTGCAGTTTTAAAGCTCTTACACCAATATGATAATACCTTAAATAAAAAAAATGTCGGCATTACTTATAATAAGGAAAAAGCAGTTTTTGAGATTAGGGTAAGTACACAAGTTGCTGACATTCAAGTACTTGTGCAAGCACTGAACAGCAAAATAAAATATAAGATTGTTACTTGTGATTTTGAAGACATAGGATTAAATCAAGGCGTTTGTCTGGTTAAGAGGGATGCATCCAATCCAATCCATGCCATGGTCAATATTGTCGATTCAGATTCCGAAAAAGGATTCCTTGAACGTGATGCAGGCACAACATCAGGGCGTAATACTGCCTCTTATCAAGATAGCAATTGGACCTGTAATTTCTTTTCAAGCATGCCAGACATGTTAAAGAAAACTAACTATCCTAAAGATACTCTTGCTATAAAAATTTTTAATGCAAGCTAAAAATGCGTCAAAATATATATATGCGCTGGGCCAAAATAACCCAGCCTATTTGCGGTTTTTGTGTAGGTTGCTCTTTAGACCTAAAACCAATTTACTTAAGTACTTTAACTACTCATTTCCTCCTAATTTTATCATCTCAATAAAATCAAATAATTGAGAGGATTATTATTTTGCTTAGTACCCTTAAAAAGGATAAAATGTGCTCTGTTTAAGTTTTTCTGTACATGGATAATGACTTCTATACTTAAATCTGAAAATATTGCCCTTACTCATAATGGAGTAAGCCAAAATATCAGCATATTATTTACTTTTTCGATTATTTTTGTTTCCGTAGCAATACGCTTTTTATGCCTGAGTTCACACAATTTATTTGTTGAAGAAACCTATTACTGGAATTATTCGCAACATCTCGATTTTGGTTATCTGGACCATCCCCCTATGGTCGCTATGCTTATAAAGATTTCTACATTGATTTTTGGAACGAATGAGTTTGCCGTACGCTTGCCTGCACTGCTTTGTTGGGGAGGGGCTGCTTTTTTCAGTTTCAAACTAACTGAATTAATTCATCGAGGCGCCGGGCTGTATGCGGTATTATTACTATCACTCATGCCATTTTATTTTATCCAGTCTACCCTGATAACACCTGATCAACCGGTTCTACTTTGTTGGTCAGCAGCACTCTATTATTTTTATCGCATATTTATTTTCGATGAATCTCAATCCTGGTACAAAGCAGGCTTGTGGCTTGGCTTTGGAATGTTGTCCAAATACACAATTGTATTACTCGGTCCTGCTGTACTTCTTTATTTACTCACCGTACCTTCAGCACGATATTGGTTTATTAAAAAAGAACCTTATCTTTGTGTATTGATTGCCTTACTCTGTTTTACTCCAGTAATTTATTGGAATTTCATGCATGAATGGGCTTCATTTGTATTTCAAAGCGTGCGTCGATTTAAGCCAGCCCATCGTTTTTCCCTGCATCATTTTATCGGCTTGCTTTTTCTGTTTTTATTGCCTTCTGGAGTTATGGGCCTTTGTCTCTTATGGAATAAAAAATCGATCAACATTGAAGTAAAAACCCAACGCTTTCTGCAAATATTTACACTGTTTCCTTTGGGTTTTTTTGGAATATATAGTCTTAATCATTCAATTCGATTGGATTGGATAGGCCCAGGGCTAATTTCTATTATTCCTTGGCTTGCATTACTGATCTCTAAAAACAAATTCTACAAGGAATGGCATTTAAGCTCATTTGTTTTATTGCCTTGTTATGTTTTCTTGATCATCATGATAGCTTTCGGAATCTCTGAAAAAGCATCAAAAATGTTCTTTCAAAAAATGATTTCCTGGGAAAACTTTACCGAACAGTTCCATGATTTAGCTAAAAATGTGAGTGCTGCTAGAAATACTGAAGCCATTCTTGTTCCATTGGATGCATACAATATAGGAAGTGAGCTTGCATTTTATCAAAAAAAACTATTGGAACACGGAAAAATCCAAACCACTTATCCCGTTATTGGGAGACACATTTTTGGCATGAATAGTTTAATGTATCAATATTGGTCCAATGCAACAATGCCATCTGGCAGGACTTTAATTTTAATTGCTACAGATCCCAAGGATTTTAATTTACCTTACATCAGCAACAGAATAGCAGTGCTACAGCCGCCAGAGAAGCTATGGTCACGTAGCCAAGGAAGTGGAAAACCTATATCCCCTTACTATTATGAACTCGTGCAAATGAGATAAGCCGTTTGCATATCAGTTCTATCATAGTTCAAAAATAGAAAGCCCACGCAGCTGGATTTTGATCGATCCATCAACAGCGACTTCCTTTTGACTTGCAAACAGTTGCAATTAGTAGACTCTATAACCACTTCACATGGATGGTACCAACGAACCTTCTTCTATTTTTCTTTCGCCTTTCTTTGCCTTTTCGATTTCATCAGTTACAGCTTTGGCCATTCGGTCATATGCTTGTTGAGTGCCTGTTTTAAACCCAAGGGCCTCAATCAAACTGCTAAAAATACTTTGGCCTCTACGCGTGTTAAATAATCTATCATTGGCGATTCTGTGAGTCGTTATTTTATTTAAAAGCTGTTCCAATGATAATTCAGATTCCCCTGCCATTTCTTGGTAGAAGTGTTTTAATCTGGTAAATTTTTTTCTTGTAGCTTTTAAATTGGGGTGATTTTTAGGTAGATCTTCAAGTTTTTTATGCAGTTCGTTAAGTACTTTCATTTGAGTAGGATTTACCTTAAAACAATTGGGTGGTGGTGGAAGGATGTAAAATCCTTTTTGAGGTAATTGCCCTTTTACAAGTTTTGTTTTGTAATCAAGTCCCATAACAAATAAAGCAGGAACGCGGGGAGGATATTGTAAGGTGTAATTAAGAATATCATATGCTGTAGTACGACACGTGTTAGAGGCACTAATTTCTCTTGACCTGTCAATTATACCTTGGCGAATGTGTTCATTGTTAAAAGTGCATGCCTTGGCAAAAGTATCCACTTTTTGATGTCTCAATGTTATTTGTCCTGAGGACTTTTCCACTGGAATATAACACTTGATGCCCTCTCTAAGATTAAATACACCTCTTTCTGGAAAGGTTAATTTTTTAACTGGAACATTTGGAACTTTTCTTTTTTTATAGAATTCACGCTGATCTTGGTGAATATCTCTAGTAATCGCTAAAAATTCTAAATAGTGCTTATAAGTAATCGAGTACGCTTGATAGCTAATGTTTGAATCTCTTGTATCTCGGCTTTCATCCGCTAATGAAGCATCAGAATGGCTTCCCAAAATTTTTCCAAATAGAGTAAGGGAGCTTCCAAAGTCTTTGTCGATAATATTGCCTTTACCTACCTTCGCTAAAAGTTCAGGTTTACCATCTACCATAACCCCCAGCATAACCAAACTATGAATCCCATTTTTAACAATGGTGATGAAAAATTCACTTTTTTTAGTAACCACAATATCTGGACCAGACATATATCCCTTTCTCTCAAATGCTCTAAACCTGATATTATAGATCATATATTAATCATTTTGAATATTATGAAGTGCATGCGCTCAAAAAAACTATCCCCGAGTTGAATTAAAATATAAATAGGGTGTGAATACCGCAAATATTAGATCATGTTGTGAGTCCTATCACTAAAACTCTTGAATTTAACACATTAAGTTTAAAAAATTTTTAACCCGCTTCAGTCTCATTTTGGCAACTCATCAAAGTGTTGCAAGTACGCCAGTTTATCTTCCCAGGATGCTCGACTTGCATAAAAAATATGAGCGGTTGGCTCTAGATACGTATTATTATCCAGAGTCCCTGCTGGTAAAATCACATTACCTTTTCCATTTTGTCTAGGAAGGGGGCTTCCACACGTCGTGCAAAACATACGTTCCTTTCTTGTATTTTTTAGTTTGAAATAGCCGATATTTTTTTCACCTCTTTCCCAAGATAATTGTGCATCATTAAAAAAAACATTAGCTCCATGAATTGAACCAGTTTCTTTTCTACATCGACTGCAATGACACAAATACATTGCTGCAGGCGCGTGCCCTGTAATCACGTAGCGGCATGCGCCACACAAACACTCCCCTGTATATTGGTTCATTTAAAAACTCTCCTATATTTTTAAGTAACATGCTAAAAACACAAGGGAATAATTTTGATTTGTCTAGTTACTCCCAAACTACGCTTTCTTAGTTAATTATTTTTTCAAACGGTTCTCTGAGGTATCTGAAAATAAATTACTCAGGTGTGCTTGAGTAGAATCAAATAATTTTTGACCAACAGCCATTCCGACTGCAACTCGTGCTGTACCCCATCCAATTCTGAATCGTTGCTGAAAAAAACTCAATCGACTTAAGAAGGATTGTTGTGGTGTTTCTGATTCATACCACACTTTAATAAATACCTTACCTGCAGATGGCGGCTTGAGATTTGGAGGCGTTGCATATTGCATGTTGCGAACGTAATTAAATGGACTTGATGCAAGGGTGGCCACTGCAGCTGCGCTTGCATTATAGAGAAACTCAGCATACGACTGATTCGCTCCAGAAGCTTTATTTCCTGAACTTTTGCTCGTTGTTTTCATCAAACTACGTAACATTTCATAAGTACTTCCAAAGATCATATCGCGTGTCATTGTTGCCGAAGTTCCCTTTAGAAAAGGTCTAATACCTCCAAGAGTCCTCATATCACGAGCGCTTGAGCGAAAAGATGCGCTTTCTTGTCCCCATGTATGATATTTAATAGCAGAAATACTATTGGTCAATGCACCTCCAATACTTCCTGCAGCCATACCTACATACCATTGGGCAACAGCTTGGCTCAAACCTAAATCATGATGCAGATAAGGAAAAAGGTACGATTTGAGCTCTCCTTGAGCAATATAGTAAATACTTCCAAGAAACGCACGTTGCACTAATGCTTGAGAAAACCCCTGATATGGAGATTTAAAATTTTGTACTGATAGAAAAGGACGGTTATATTTCACCGATAAATACAAAGCGCGATCCCAAGGATTAAAAAGCCCTGAGTTGGATACGCCTGCAATTAACCCACTGGCAACATCAATATTAAACTTTTCTTTATAATTTAATTTTAGATCCTGCTCATTTGATTGTACCTTTGTACCACTTGCACTAGCCATCCCTAGCTCTCCAGCAATTTTTTTCAAAACAGCATTATATTGGATATTTTTATAAAATTAATACAATGCTGAGCGATTTTTAGAAGGTCTACGTACCTATACTGCATTCTTATTATAATCAGTAGACCTTATTACTGTTACTGCTCAAGAATGAAACGCTGAGTATCATGAAGGTCGTCAGTTTTTGTCTGCTGCAGTTGTTTTTTATAATTGTGTGTCACTGATTCAGTGTTGTTAGTCTTTTCTCTAGGTGGCATGGATACCCTATTCCTAAATTTAAAATCCGGAACGGACTTTGTGAGCTCTTCATGGAGAGCTATTTTTTTACTATGTACGTTGTTTCGCTCAATAAGTGCTTTTTTTGCATCCTGTACCCGTTGTGCATCCTCTTTGTTTTCAGGAAAAATCACCGGTAATTGGCTCACAATATAAAGATAAGTTTGCAGGGCTTCAGGGGTCTGCGCATGTTTGATGTATTCATCAGCGATTAAAGAATATGCCCAGAAATCTTTATGACTAAAGCATAGCTCGCCTTTATATTCATGGAGAATTTGCTTCATTTTTTCAAAATCACCATGCCGCGCATAAGCAAGCATCCGTTCTGGTATCGATAATGCCAAGGATATTTTAAATAAATCGTGTGCATCAATAATCACATCATAAATCACAGGATCCAGGTTAAGTTTCATGGCACATACATTAACCGCCCTAATGTTCGCCGGTGAAAAATAAGCGTGGGTAAAGTTAACAAAACTATCTAAATCAACTTTCCGTTCATGGCGTAATGCATCAAACAATTCATTCGTGTATTTTCCAGTATCATGTTTAATCACACTTCCTACTTTAAATTGCCAATCATCATATTCATCTTTAAAAAAAAGGATATTTTCAAACCCCATAGCATCCATAATAATCCCAGTCTTTTGATAAAAATCACGATAATGGGTTAGGAACTCAATCATTACATCTCTGAGCGTAGGATCACTATCTAAGCGTTGCAAAATTGCCCCAATTCGCTCATCAATGAACGGATAATCATTGAGATCGAAACTGGATTCAGAGTCATTTTTATGTATGAGCGCTTTATGTGCCTTACCAAACAACTCTTTATTGTGCTCCATTAAGTAAGGATCCAGTTCGGCAGGTTCTATTTTAAAATCAAATTTTACTTTAGATTTGAAACATTTTTCATATGGAACGATTGATAAAGCTGCGTTTTGAGGATCTTTTCCCGGAAGCTGGACCGGAAGAATAATATGATTCTCGCGAATGCATCGCTGTTTTCCATCTTTGTCAAAACATTCGTATAAAACAGCATATTTTTTTTCTAACTCTTCAAGATCTTTAGGGTTTGGATTTTGTTTCATTACTTTAATTACAAAAGGGGCTTCTGAAAATCGATAAAGTACATGAGTCCCTCCTTCAGCAATGCGCTCGGCTTTAGTTAAATCAATTGCGCCCGCTTCAGTCTTCGGAACTGAATCAAGCTGATTCTCCTTCAAAGCAGTCAGCCTAGGATGTGCTTGAGGCAGCTGTACAGCAAGTCCGGTCGCCCATGACTCTGCAGTGTGTCCCCCATTGTGCAGTCTGCATTCAACATGTAACTCTTGAGCTAATGACAGGGTTGCTTGGGTTAAGGGTTCATCACCTAGTCCACAGTCACCTGTTTCCAAGATCCCTGCCTGGAGATAAATATGGGGTTCTCCTTTCGGTACTTCCCGGTTGGAAAGTGCATCATAACCAGTCTGTATCATATGCAACAAGTAGCGCTGTTCTTCCTTATTTGCCAGAGGGGCACGCCAAGTTTGATCATCCTCATATCGAACCGGAACAGTCGACTCTTCACCACTTAATCGTAGAGAGGATGGTCCCCACCAAACAGCAGGCGATTGAGCAATCACTAGTCCATAAATATCAGGATGCATTTTAGCGGTATACAGTGCTTGAAGCCCCCCCATGCTTTGGCCACACAAACCTATTTTTTGGAGATCACGTGTGACTGAGATACCCGCTTGCCTTAAGGCTTCTGGAATTTTAGTAAGCATCGCATCTGTTTGCAGATCACAGCCATATTCTTTAAGTCGTGGCATCGATACCCATTTCCCCATTTCCATGGTGGGTTGTGTAGGTGATACAAATACAGCAATAATGGGCTCCATTTTGCCTTCAGCAATTAAATTATCTAAAATGTCCATTGTGCCCATTCTATTTCCAAAAGCATCTTGGTGTAAGTGCATATCACCATCCAGCATTACTTGCATACCATACTCTTTAGGGGCTGCCCCATAACCCGCCGGAAAATAAACTTCAACTAACTGCTCTCCAGAGCCTGATTGATAACTTTTGTCTACTGGCTCACTTAAAATACCTTCTGCATTAAGCACACGATTTTGCATGCTTCCTTTATTTTTCTTGTTCAACTCAGGATTTTCATACACAGAGATGACAATTTTTCCATCTGATAAGGCAATTTTATTGATAATATTGGGCTTTTGATGCAATTCTCCCGGTTTCACATCAGGATGCATGAAAAAATCGCTGCTTTCATTTGGCTCGATACACCTTTTTGCGATCCATTGACCACTATCCTCTGTCATCAAAATCATATGACCTTTCCCAGAAGAATCACGATAGCCTAATAACATTTCTTTCGGGATAGGTGTTTCTGGATTTGGCTTATAGATGAAAGTTGCAGTGAGTTCTGATGAAGTATTATCAATAATCACTTCAATTGTCCCTGCACTTTCTCCGTTTACAACAAATTTAATAGATTCTGCCATTTAGTTGTTCATCTATTTGTAAATTTCTATTATATTTCACACAAATAGGATTATTATTACGCAGAGCATTAACTTTACGTATTATTTTCAGTTCATTATCCTGGATATTTATTGTTAAAATTGAAGCAAATAGGTCATATAACACCAATATGAGCACTATTGGAAATAAAGAAGCAAAATTTACCAACATTGAAAAAAACATTTGCATTTAAACCAATATTCATATTAATCTGAAGGGGACTCACAAGGAAAAGGAGATCACCATGGCTAAAAAAGAAAATGCTCGTCTAAAAAATGGAAATAGATCAAAACAACCTGATTCTAATTCGAGATCACAGCGTTTTTTTAATCAAAAAAAAATTACTCCCTCATTAGAAATGCAAGGAGCACAAAAAACACAACACCCTCAAGAAATCAGTTTACAAACTACAACTGACATTTTATTGGCTGCTATTTTGCAAGAATTAAAAACGCAGAATATGATTGAACTCTTGAAACTAAAAACCCAGCAAGAACAAGAGCAAGAAGAGTTGCAAGCAGCTGAAAAAATGCAAGAACAAGATCAGGCTCGATTCGAAGAAATCCGGCACACGATGTATGCTTGATTTAATTTACATTCCCAAACCAATTAACAGATTTCCTGTTAATTGGTTTTTCAAGTGATACTGACTCCTGTTTATGAAGACAGCTTCATCATTACAAGACCACATACAATCAACATTGCCGCAATAATTCGCATGGGATTTACTGGATCTCCCAAAATGATGAGACCGACCAGGAAAGCCCCGACGGCCCCGATACCGGTCCAAATCGTGTACGCTGTTCCTAATGAAAGAGTTTTCATTGATATGGATAAGAGAACAAAACTAGCAATCATCGTTACAATCGTAATGATGCTAGGTAAAATCTTAGTAAAACCAAGAGATTGTTTCATAGAAAAAGCCCAGACGACTTCAAATAGACCAGCGAAAACTAATAGAACCCAGGCCATACAGCCTCCTTTCAAAAACCGGGCCGTCCCGCATGCAACCGTAATGGGTGAGGTCGTCCTCACATTATAAATTATATATGATCTGCACAATACCCGCTATGATGACCGGTAACTGAGCTCAAATAGTTCCTGGCTGCAAACAGCGAGACCAGGTTATTCTTTAGGATACAACATTGAATCCTGGTGCTTTGAATCATCCCATATTTCATCTTCAGATAAACTTGTTTCAATGAACTCAATTATGACCCCATTTTCTTCTATCATTGCCACTCTAAAATTTTTTAATGGGAAATAAGGTTCTAGTAGAACATGTTTCCCCTTTATCGCATTATCAATATTATCCACCTTAAAAGCTACATGTGGTTTAGTTTGAATCAGCTTATGCAAAGGGCAATTAGGACCAAATCGATGATATTGAATTCGTCCTGGGAATTCCCCTCCCGAAGTATACATATCCATAACAGGACTGTAACGCTCGCCAGAACGGGGTTCAGTTACCGGTATTCCCACGTGATGATATTTATATTTCATAATATACCTCTATTGCTTGATTAATTTATATTCTACAGCTTTATTGTTCCAGTATTAATCAATATTATTTCTACCATTATAAACTTTTAGTTTATAATTAAGCATATATTTAATAACCAATGTTTTACTATGTTCAATCTTGCCCAAATAAGATGTTTCATAAAAGTTGCAGAGCACCTCAATTACAATCGCGCCGCAGAGGATTTGAGTATCACGGCAACTGCTGTAAGCAAGCAAATTAAAAATCTGGAATATCAATTGGGTGAAAAACTCTTTATTCGAGACACACGCAAAGTGCAGCTGACTTTATTTGGTATCCTACTTTTGGAAAAATGTCAGAGATTACTTCAAGAAACCCAACTCATTGAACGATTTGTTGAATCCCGACACACAGTTCCTCAGGGTCAAATAACTATTTTGGTTTCGACCATTCTTGCAAGTGAGTTAATTTTAGATAGACTTTCTGATTTTACTGAGCAATATCCCTTAATTGAGTGTGAGTTTTTATTCTCTGAGCAAGATAATGATTTGGCACGAAAAGACATCGATGTGATGGTTGGCTTTCCTGAGATTCCACCTATTACTGATCAATTAAAATATAGAAAGATGCGTCCTGTTACCAATATTCTTTGTGCAGCGCCAGGCTTAATTGAACAATATGGGATGCCTGTTCATGCTTCTGATCTGATGTCATTTCCTTTTATTTCACATAGTTTAAGAAAACCTGCTACAGAACTCCCATTAAACAATGGTACGTACCTATCCTGTCCCAAACCAATACTTTTTATGGATGACTTTAATGCACTAAACCAGGCATGTAAAAACGGAATAGGTCTTTTTTTAACGGGTGATAGACTGGTTGAAAATGCACTGAAGGAAAAAACACTAATACAAGTTCTTCCGGAAATCGAATTTAAGCGATATGAAATTTTTACTTTTTATCAACCTCATGGATCTGAGCTACCCAAGATTAGAGCTTTTCTTGATTTTTATGCTCCGAACCCAATGCAATTTGTTTAGTTTTGCTACGAAATAGAAAAAGATTTAATTGCCTGCTCAACCTCCTGATAGTCTGTGTAATCCAGTTTTATGCCAGTAAGTCTCTTCTTCAAATCAAAAAAGTTCTCGACTTGCTTAGCATCTACTTTAATCTTGTTCTGCTGCACAAGAAACTCTGAAAACTAATCAAGGCAATCCTCAAACTCTTTAAAAAACCAACACTAACTTTTTGTTTACTTTCAATTAAATCAACTGCTTTGAGGTGAAAAATTATAAGCATTATATCTACTTAAAATTTATATGTATTTCCTCGATCATGGAACAAGCTCATGCTGCAATTGGTTTATATGGTCAAATCCTTGAACAAACTTATTGAGGCACATTAGCCTCTCGCAGAAAAAAAACATTAAGATAGCGGTCCCTTGGCACTTTTAGGTGCACTCATCTCAACATCTTCTACCAATTCCTTAGGTTGTGATAATGGTGGTGATGATGATTTGAGCGTTGCTAAATGTGTTTTGAAACTTGCGCTATTTTCCGGTTTACACATCTTTTTAAGAAAGTCAGCTTCAGCATCTTTTGCAATATACACTTTATTACCGTCTTGAAATAATAAAGTTTTATTTTTATAACCCATCGCATCACTAAACGCGCGAGCTTCCTCCTTACTCGCAAAGGTCAGTTGTATGGAATAGTCTATTTCCCCACGAGTGTCTTGACGTATTTTCGTATTTTCATATTTAACAGTAGGTGCTGCAGAAATTTGTACCCCTTTTACTGCTTTTATTTGTTCCACACATTTTTGTTGTAATTCTTCTGTTCTTTGTTTCGAAGGTTTTTCATCTTGATGCCCCTGCATTACATGAGTAAATGCAAGTTTGGGTTGATTAATATCAAGGGTTAATATCTTAGCAACTGCTCCCTGAGTTAGATAAACTTCATGTTCATTTTGAAATAACTTTTCCTTATCCCTTAGCGAAACGAGATTGGTAAATTGCCGCGCTTGGCGTGCATCTTGAAAAACTAATTTTACAGGAAAATCCTGTTGGGTATCTGGCTTAATTTCTTGCTGATAATGACCCGTATGCACCGTTGCGCTGGTAAAAGCAGGACTGCGTTTAAGTTTTTTTTGCAAATCATCTATCGGCTTCATTTTTTCTGGTTGTGCTAATTTCTCTTTTTCTTTTTTGCTTTTATCAAATGCTTCCTCAAAATCTCTATTAAAAAAATTCATATCCTTTTGTGTTTTTAAATCAACTCCTTGTTCCGTAGAGAAAACAGCGTCCACAGCAACACCTGCCCCGTCTTGTTTAAATGCCGTATTCGGTTCACTGTGTTGATATCTAAAATTGGGATTCGATTTATAGTTGGGCATTTCCTTAGGCAAACTCTTACGTCCTTTATTCATATCGCCACCCACAACCACATCGATATCCCTATGATTTTTTCTGAACTGCTCCATATCTTTCATCACTTGATTAAGATCAACTCGAGGAGTTGGAGGATGACGCGTTCTTAGAGGAGCTCCAGGTTTTGGAGGGCTTTCTGCATGCACATTGACCAAAAGCCTTTTTTTGCCATTCTCATCTTCGACTAATGTGATTAAAACCTGTCCCTTAGATGCACCTGAATCTTCATATTTTTGTTGTAGCTTTTTGACATCTTTTTCTAATCCTTGATTAGGGGTAGGTGTAACTGGATTACAACTGAACGTGAGATTTCCAAAAAGATGAGTACCATTTTGATTGTACCTCATGCTCAATTTTTGCTTGGGATCTAAATACTTCTGGATATTAGCGATTAATTTTTCTTGGGAATCATGAGGCACTTCCTGCAACATGCCACTCGTAACCTCTCCTTTGTTAATTTTTTGGGCGATGGCAAAAGCTTTCATTTCCAAATCATCATTGGCATTATCTTTATCTATATTCCAGATTAATGTTTTACCGAATAGTTGGGGATGATGATCTGAGTGAAGACTTTCTTCTTTAGTGGTTGTTGTGGTGCCTGTTTTAACTATTGTTTTTAATTTCTTAGCCATACGATACCCTGCACTTCAAATGAAACTGACTTAGAGTCTGTCTGCAAAAAATAGATACAACTATTAACCTCACGAACACAATCCGAAAAAGATCTGACGCTCAATTAATATAGACTAAATTTGCTATTCTTCTACTCTTATATAAATAGAGTGTAGCAGAAACTACAAAAAAGCATTGGGAGCCCCCCTCTCTATTCGTTTATTCAACTTGCACCAATAATATTTTTTGCGCCTTGTATTGTTTTTCCTAAACTAGAAATTGTTTGATGTTCCGAATATAAAGCAATTTGCCGCAAATCCAATCTAGAAATAATTTTCATCATTGTCGTATTATTAATTTTTCTTTCTTTTCTTAATGTGCGCAATTCCTGATGAGCTCCTTCTAAAGCAGCATATCGTAATTGTCGTTCGAAGGTTAAGGCTAACAAGCTCTCCATTTTTTCACTTTCAGTACCATGATTCGAGACAATAAATTGATTAAACGAAGTCATTAATTTATCTGCAACTTCGATACACAAAGCCCTATCTCGCTCATTTACATCGTCACATAAACTCTTCATTTTTGTCTTAATTGCCTCAACTGCCGCCTTGGATAATGCCAGCACTGCTTCATTTTCTTCCTCTTGAGTGTGTCTATGTATTAAGTTTTTCAAACCTGGCGTAATTAAAGGTAAAAGCAGACTGCTAATTAATAACGAACAAAGAACAACACCAATCACCAGAATAATTAAAAGCTTTCGTGCTGGAAAAGGCTCTCCATTGATCATATGAGGTAACGATAAAATCGCAGCCAAAGCAATTGCCCCGCGTACCCCTCCGAGTGAAAAAGTACTGATTATTTTTATGTTAGGGAAGCGCCAGGAACTTCGATTTCGTCTTGAAATTAATGCCTCAAAAGGCAACGTTAAATAAATCCATGCTGTACGAAGTAAAATCAGGGTTAGCGTGATAAATACGACAATCAGTGCATACTCGGATAAGCTATAGCCTGTTGTTGCAAAGAATTTAATTGAATGAGGCAAGTATAATCCTAAAAGAATAAAGATAATTCCGTTTAAAGTAAGATCGAGGACTCCCCAAACAAAATGACCTTCAATACGCATTTTAGCCATTGTTCGGTCTAAAAATCCAGCTCTGTCAATAGTGAAGCCCGCAGCAACGGCAGCCAGAACTCCTGAGAAACCTAATTTTTCTGCAGCAAGATATACAGTAAAAGGTAAAAGCAGCAATAATAAATTTTCAGTGGTAGTTTCGTGAGCGCTATGCTTGCTTAACTTTCCTAAAAGTGAAATAAAAATATAGGTCAGGATAACACCAACAGCAATTCCCCCGGCACTAATAAATAACAAACTACCTACGGCTTCTTTGAGTGAAAACACTCCAGTTAACATAGCAGCAACGGCTAATTTAAACGAAACCAAACCTGAAGCATCGTTTAAAAGTGCTTCTCCTTGTAAAATATGCATAATTCGTTCAGGTATTCGAGTTCCAGCAGTCATTGATCGGAGTGACACAGCATCTGTTGGAGAGAGTGCTGCCGCTAATGCAAAAGCAGCTGGTAAAGGAATAAGGGGAATTAACCAATGAACTAAATAACCAATTCCCGCTACAGTAAAAAATACTAAGCCAATGGATAACATAATAATTGGTCGAGTGTAGAGTAAAAACTCCCGTTTAGGAAAATGCCAACTGTCATTAAATAATAAAGGAGGAATAAACAACAACATAAAAACTTCAGGATTAAACCCTACATCAAAACCGGGAAATAATACTGCTATCATTGCCCCTAGAGTAATTTGGATTAATGGAGTCGGCAGGAAAGAAACAAATCGTGTAATTACTCCTGAAATCACCATGAGAAAAAGAAGTATTAAACAAATGAATACACCTTCCATTGCTTTTTATTCCTCCAAGATTTTTTACAATGAATGAATCGAACAGTGAGTAAAATTTACTCTTTTATTACTAATAACAACCTTGAATCCGGGAACTTACCGCTATACATTATCAATTGCAAAACACTTCAATCTACTCGAATAGAGCGAGTTGAGCAAGAGCAGCCTGTGGTGAATGCCGATAAACGAACGGATACTATTAAAAAACACTCGTTTTGCGCAATTTGCGTACAAAACTTAACTTCTCTTAAAAATACAAAGCGTATCATTGTAAAGTGAATAAAAGCTTTTTGAAGCATTATTCTAATACAGCAAATTACTCTGTCAAAAACAGAGGAGGAGATGAAAATGCTAACGTTCAAAAAATTGATAATTGTTTTAACCGCGATTCCACTCTTTCTGGCTAATTTTTCCGCTCTGGCAGCAGATCAAAATCAAATGAATATTTTTTTAATTTCTGACCCTCATGTGGATATTACCAAGCGCCAAGCAACTCATATAAACCCCCGTCCAGGTACTTCAGAAGAGTTAGATCAAAAAAGTTTCGATACATTAATCGCTAAAATTGGTGAACAAATTGATTTGCAGCAAGAAACGAATCACGCAGTTATATTGCTCGGTGATTTGCCGGCTCATAACGCATACAGCCGTAAAACAACCCGAGATGATACTAATTTAGTTTTTGAGCAATTGAATGAAAAAATAAACCCTACTCCCTGGTATTATGTTTTTGGGAATAATGACTCCTTGCAAAGAGATTATGGACCATTTACCTACAACGGCGAATCTATCTCTGATTTGTTAAAGGCAATCACAGGAAATGATGATGGCTTTCTTTCAACTGGTCTTAAATGTCCTTTTAATGGAGAACCGTGTATTGACAATGAGAGTACCAAGTACGGTTATTACTCTGCTTATTTAGGCGATCACCTTAAACTTATTTCATTAAATAGCGTTGTATTTGTATCAAGACCAGGATTTTCACCTTCTCGCGACGGTGCTACAGATGAATTGCAATGGTTAGAAAAAGAGCTAAAAACAAGTCAAGCAAATCATGAGAGTGTTCTTTTATCCATGCATGTTCCCCCACAAAGTTGGGAAACAACCTACAAAGACTCATTCAAAAACATTATAAAAGCCTATCCAGAAATTGTAATCGGCATGCTGGCAGCCCATACTCATTTTGATGAAATCCATGCCATTAAAATTGCAAGTAACGGTTATGTCATTCCAATCGTTTATTCCGCTTCCATTGGCTCAGATCATGGCAATGCTTCTTCTTTTAAAACGTTGAATTTATCAAGATCCAATGAGCAGGCTCCATGGAAATTGAAAGACTACATTACTTACAATTTCATTGGTGATACCGCCGCTAAAAGTCAGCTCAATCAATATTATGATTTTGCTCAAGCATTCTGTTCAGGAAATGCCTCTAGTGTCGGTAGTTGTCTCAATAAGCACATCAGTAATAATAAATTTGATAGTGCTACCAGTACCTTAATGAGCAAACATTATACTGCTGGAAATCCTAATAATAATCAAAAGATTGATCCATCCTCAAAATGGCTGATGCTCATCAAGTAATGCCTCCCTCGGAAAATCAAATGCCAGCATTCCGCGCTTTGTGCGCGGAATACATGAATGGCTACCGAAGATAAATCCCCCACATATAAAGACTCCCCTCCTAATAACATGCTTGGTTACTTCAAGTACTGCAAATTATATTCGACTTCAATGATCCAATATTACAAAATAAAATAGAACACGATCAGTCTCATAAAACGAAGCACTATAAAAGTGCTTTGATGGAACTCCGAGAGGTTGATTCATCAGCAAATTTAGATGAGAAAGCGAATGAACTGCTGGAGGTTATCGATAGAATCATTCGAAATAAAGATTGGGACTCTATTACACTATTAGGAAATAAGCCGAAAAATATAATAGCAATCGAAGACATAATCAATGAAGCGATATCTCCTTGTCAAAAATTGGAACGCATACAAGAAATATGCAGTGCGACACATGCCGGTTCCGATTTCGAGGTTTTTATTTCCAAAATAAAGGGAAGGGATGATTTTACAAATGAACTATACGATATATTAGCAGATATTAACCCTACTGAAGAACGCTCAATTAGCAATGCGATAAAGCGCTTAAATGAATTAGAACCTCCTCCAGTAATGACTTTGAGTTAAACCAAAACCATCAAACCAGCGTAGTAATTACAGTGACGTAGAAATTCAATTTATTATTTAACAAGAATATTCCAGGCACCAAACGGGTTACGCATTAAAAAAATTTAAAACAGACTCATGAGCGGCCATCGTATCATTAAAACCTAATTTTATTAATTCGCGAGTAAACGCTTTTTCAAATAATAGAAAGCTGAGTAAATCACCCGCATGCCGCTTAGCACCAAGAAAATTAAGCAAAATACGCAAGAGCATAGGTATATTATTGTATTGAGATTGAGCCAGATTGGCTACATCGATACTTGGTCGTAGATGCAAGGTTTGAATGGGGCGCCAATGAGAATGCTCACTCGTATGAACCATGTTCGCCATACGGTTCATATGACCCACCATCTCCAAATCACGCTCGAGATTATCCAAAAACAACCCATTCACCATACCCCCCAAAACGCGCGAAAAATCAATGTCGCCACTGCGTAATTTTTCTGGGTTGCTCATACTGGGTAATGTGCGCGTACCAATAATTAAAATTTTATCTACCTGACAACGGATGGCTCCACGTAGAGGAGCCGCTAATCCCACATGGCCATCTCCGTAGTGAAGTCCATCGATTTTGGCAGGGGGAAAGAATAAGGGCAATGAGGTTGATGCCATAAAATACTTCATTTGCAGGGTAACCCGTTGGCTGCTATGAAGCGGATCATCCCAATCCTCAAAATCTTCTGCATGATGCTGATAAAAAGAGATGGTTTTTTGCATTTCATAACAGTTACTGATGATTTCCATCATTTCTAAGTGCTTATTCTTAATTACACCTTCCAGAATTTCAAAATTAATAATGTTGTTAATAAATTGACGCAAAGGCGAGGTATCAAGAATATGACCCAACAGGCGTTGCCTAGTCAGCATACTACTCATATTTCGCATAGCCGATATGCTCAGAGCATAATTGCTGGACTTAAAAATATGCTGACATGTAATATCATTCCATAGCTCATTTAATTTGTTCGTACCCGCAGAAAAATCCAGAGCATTCTCAGCGACTACAGCAGCATTAATACTGCCTACACTGACGCCGCTAATCATATTGAAAGGAATTTTTTTTGTATCAAGAATTGTGCTGATCGCTCTAAGAACCCCTGCCTGATAGGCTCCTCGGGCTCCACCACCAGCTAAGTAAAGCGCAATTTTGGTCATTTTTTACTGTTTTAGGAAGAGAAGTAAAAAATATAGCCCTATTGCAAGTTGCTGGCAAGCCATAGAAAACGCAGTAAAACTAATCGCCACCGTAGTTACAAACAGGGCAATGGAGTCTGCTGCTCAAATAATTTCAACATTCTTAGGGTATTGACAGCACTGCCTACTAAATTGTATATTAATAGTACAGATAAATTTTTGTGATTTTTTTCATGTTCCATTCTACTGTACACCAGAAGTTAAATAAAAAAGCAGCTTTTGCACAAGCCTTTGCTTGCTTTTTTTATTTTAGCTTTTTTAGCCCGGCGCTGGGTGGTTAAGTAGAATTAACTAATACTCCAACCCCCAGCTTAGTCTGGGGGCTTTTGGTGCCCAAATTTCCAGACAAAAAGAACATGGGAGTTGGATAGAAACCAAAGAGGAGTGTATATCATGCATCATCAATCGCGGCGTCGCTCTCATGACCTATCCAAAGTACTCACTGGCTGCAGGAGGGGATTATGAGCTACTCAGTTTTAAAAAAACTACCTCCTGTAGAAGAAATTATTCAAGAAATCCCCTTATCGCATGCTGGCTCCCGGCAAATTGCTCGCGATAGAGAGGAAATCAAAGCAATTTTAGAAGGTCGTGATCATCGTCTTTTAATGATCGTTGGACCTTGTTCTGCCTGGCCTAAAAAAGCTGTTCTTGAATATGCCAAACGTTTAGTGAAACTTAATGAGAAAGTAAAACACGAATTAAAATTGATCATGAGGGTATATATTCAAAAACCCCGGACAACGAAGGGATGGACAGGCCCTGTAAACCAACCCGATTTATTTTCTCCTCCAGATATCGCCGCTGGAATAAAATACACTCGAGATATGATGATTAAAGTCATCGAAATGGGATTGCCAATTGCTGATGAGGCTTTATTTACTCATAATGCCAAAGGATTTCTGGAGCTTCTCTCATGGGTAGCAATCGGTGCGCGCAGTGCAGAGGATCAGGAGCATCGAATTTTTGCTTCCGCTCTAGATTGTGCTGTAGGATTAAAAAACCCCACACATGGTTCGTTAGCTGTGGGGGTAAATAGTATTGTTGCCTCACAACATGATCATGTCGCTGTATTTGATGGCTATGAAGTACAAACACATGGCAATCACCATGCGCATCTGGTACTACGTGGCTCAAACCATGCACCTAATTATTCCATTGCTCATCTTAAAGAAGTTAAGTGCTATATGGATCTCCATAAGATAACCAACCCTTCGGTCATTGTGGATGTCAGTCATGATAATTGCCTGGTAGAAGGCAAAAAAAATCATCAATTACAACCCTCCATTGCTTTAAGTGTTTTGGATAGCCTTAAAAGGCATCCTGATTTAAAGCCATTGGTCAAAGGATTCATGGTTGAAAGCTTTATCAAAGAAGGGAGTCAAAAAGTAGATCCGCTGGCCCCAGACGCCCTTGATTTAAGCGGTCTATCTGTCACCGACCCTTGTTTAAGCTGGGAGCAAACAGAAACTTTTCTATTGGAATTAGCCCAGTTGCGAGCTTTAGAGAAAAGGGAATTATCCATGGAGGAACTTGTATGATTACTTTATTCGGTATTTCCGGTGATGCGGGCTCGTTTTCTGAAGAAGCAGCCCTAATTTATACAAGACAAAAAGGGATTGACCCGGCTCTTATTCATTTACTGGATATGGAAGGCGTTCTCAATGCTATTGAAAACGGATCCATTGATCTGGGCATCCTGCCTGTTGTTAATCTTTTAGGGGGATTAGTAAAACCAGCATTCCAAGCGATGGGCAGACATTTATTCACTCCTGTTGACGAATTATGGCATGAAATTAATCAATGCTTGCTTGTAAATCCTGGAGTTCAGGACGCTCAAATTACTCACATCGTGTCCCATGCTCAAGGATTAGCTCAATGCAAGCAATTTCTACGAAAACAATTTAAAGAGACCGAACAAATAGAGTGGATCGATACCGCAAAAGCAGCAAAGGATTTAGCAGAAGGAATATTGCCATCTCATGCAGCAGTCATTGCACCGGCACGGTGTGCCGAACTTTATAATCTAGAAATAAAAGCGGCAAATATTCACGACCGCCATCCGAATCGAACTGCTTTTATCCTGGTAAAAAAATATGGCGATAACACAAGTCTTCTCAAGTAAGGAGAAAATCATGTATACGCTCGAAGAATTGAGAAAACAAATCGAACAAACTGATGCGTGCCTCATTGAAATCTTAGCAAAGCGTTTCGAATTATCGAAACAAATTGGCGCATTAAAATCAAAAGAAGGAAAAGAAATAGTAGACCGCTCGCGTGAAAAACAATTGTTTGAGTTTTATGAGCATCTATCCAAGCAGTATCATTTACCAGAGGAATTTATTAATCGTTTATTCAAAATAATTATATCAAACTCCAGAAAGGTACAAAAATAATGAAAATTTTACCTGAAGATTCAGCTACCGTTGTGATGAATTCATTGGCTCAGCAAAAAATCAATACGGGGATTAAAATTTATAATCTAAGCGCTGGTGAGCCCAAACTTCCACCCCATCCATCAATTGTCACTGCGGCAACACACGCTTTAGAGCAAGGACATACTCTGTATCCTCCAGTATCAGGAATTCCAGAGCTACGGCTTTTGGCAAGTGAATGGATGAATGAAGTTTATGGTTGTTCATTCCAAAAAGAAAACTGCCTTGTCGTTAATGGTGGAAAATTTGGAATCTACTTACTGATGCAACTATTAGTACAAGAGCACGATGAAGTCATTATTCCCTCGCCCTATTGGGTTTCCTATCCAGCCATGGTCAAACTGTTTAGTGGTCTCCCAGTGATTGTTGAAACTAAAGAAACAGAAGGCTGGAAGCTAACACCTCTGGCACTCAAAAACGCATGTACCCCTAAAAGTAAAATCCTTATCCTAAATAATGCCACAAATCCAACCGGTGCATTATATACTGAATCCGAGCTCATCCAATTGTTGCAAATTGCTCAGGAGCAAGGACTTTTAGTAATTGCTGATGAGGTATATAGTGCCCTGACCTACAATGAGCACAATTATATCTCTTGTGGTTCCTTTCCCCAATTTCAGGATCGCGTCATTATCATTCAAAGTTGCTCAAAAAATTTTGCCATGACCGGTTGGCGAATTGGCTTTGTTTTTGCCCACCAACAATTTATCCAGCCATTATCAGCATTAGTAAGTCAAAGTACCAGCGGCGTCACTACTTTAAGTCAATGGGCGGCAATTGCTGCATTAAATGAAACAGATCATGTCAGCTCCTGGGTTAAACAATGCATGCAAAAAAGAAGGGACACACTCATTAATGCTTTGTATCAGCATTTTGCTCTCACCATACAAGCTCCTGCTTCCTCTCTGTACTTATTCATTTCTTTAAGCAGCCTAGGTTTTAAAAAACAGAACTCCGCAGAGTTTTGTAAACAGGCATTAGAAGAGGCTCATGTTGCTCTGGTACCAGGAATTGCATTTGGCAAAGAAGGTTATGTACGCTTATCGTTTGGGGGTACCGAAGAGGATTTAACAGCAGGAATCCATGCTTTGGCGCAATGGTTGCACTCATAAGAGGAAAAAAATGATACGTTTAATCAGTTTTATTGTGATGCCTTTCCCTGTGATAACTTTGGCAAATAGGCAAACAAGAGAATAAGCTACCTCAACGTCTGAAGATAAGCAGTTTTTAATAAACCCAATACATGCAATAAATAGAGTTATCCAGGATGTGTAAAAACGTCCAGGAAAACTCTTTTAAAAGATACCAATGGATGCCTGAATCAAACTCACTGTAAACTAAATTTTATTAATTCACTTCTACAGCAGGATAATCTTCAACATATGACTCACCAAGTACACCATAATAAGTTACGGTGCGCCTCTCTAAATCAACATGATAATGGACTACTCCAGCGTCCCAAGATGCACGAAGAAACTCAGGAAAAGTACTTTCACCCGCTTGATCAATACGAAGGGCCTTTATAAGTTCTGCCTTATTAAAATCAGGAATATCGACTTGTCCTGTTACCAAAGGCAATTCTTGAGAAACAACATTCCCATCTTTAGTGATATAAATACTCTGACAAGACGGTAAATACCAAAGATTCTGCTTCACTCCTGCTTTACGCATTACTTCTGCTAAAACAGGGAACCCTCCTATTTTAGGGCGAATTGCAATTGCCGACTGGATTGCGTTCATTAAATTATCAATTGCTTTACTCATGATTAATCTCCATTTTTTTAATAGACTTCTTTTGAAACTCTAAGTTTCAAAAGAAGTCTATTCAATTGGTGCAGTTTTAATTTTATGGGAGTAAACAAGTTTCTTTAAAAGTTTCAAGAATTGCTCTCGCTGCGCGCATGTAAGTTCTGAGAAAAACTCTTCATCATTTTGATCTGCTAGAGCAGCCAGTTTAGGTACGAGCACTACAGCTAGTGCGGTAAGCTCTATGTCTTGATAACGTCGATCCTCAGCAGATTCCTTACGATTTACCAGACCTTTTTCGAGTAATCGTGTAATCAATTTTGAAACCGCGCCGCGGGTGAGACCCGTAACATGGGCAACTGTACTAGGCGATATGACGTTATTACAATCATACATTTTTCTAAGTACAACCCATTCGGCAACCGTAACCCCTGTTTGCTCAAGTTTCCTTGCAAATGCATGCGACACCTCGTTGGAAATCAAGCGCATCCAATAACCAATATGATCCGTCAATTTACTTACTTCTTTTCTTTTTTTTACTTTCAGCATTGATATCTCCAAGGGACTTGCATTTTAGTTTCCTAGGAAACTATTGTCAAGGAAACTGTTTGTTGGAAATATTTAATATCGTATGCACAAATAGCTATGACTCAGATGTGTTACAATTTCCAGTTCAGATTGTCAAATACGATATTTCATCTATGCTATTAATAAGAAAAAGAGCATTTTGAAACAGGAGTAAGTAGATGTCTCACAACCATAGTCATGCAATTCCAACGAATCAGAATAAAAAATATCTTTGGATTGCATTTATTCTCACAACAACCTATTTAATTGTTGAGGTAATTGGAGGACTTATTACTGGCAGCCTGGCACTACTTTCAGATGCAGCACACATGCTAACCGATTCCAGCGCATTAGCCATCTCGCTTACAGCAGTCTATCTTTCCGAGCGCCCTGCTAATTTACGGAAAACATTTGGCTATCATCGTTTCGAAATCCTTGCAGCTGCTTTTAATGCCATTTTACTTTTTTTTGTTGCTATTTATATTTTATATGAAGCTTATCAACGTCTCTATGAACCTGCGAGCATCCAAACGCTAGCCATGTTTGTTATTGCAGCAATTGGCTTGGTGATTAACTTAATCAGCATGAAATTACTTTCAAGTGGAAAAGACAAAAGCCTCAATGTTAAAAGTGCTTATCTTGAGGTATGGAGCGATATGCTAGGCTCCATTGGTGTATTGATTGGTGCACTAATTATTCGCTGGACGGGTTATGAATGGGTAGACTCTATCATTGCGATTGCAATTGGTTTATGGGTTTTACCTCGAACCTGGATCCTGTTAAAGGAAACAATTAATATCCTTCTTGAAGGGGTTCCGGAAGGTATGGATGTTGAAGAAATAAAATCTGAAATGTGCCGGATTTCCGGGATTTTGAGTGTCCATGATTTCCATCTTTGGGCACTTACTAGCGGTAAATCCAGCCTTACTGCGCATGTGGTTTATGATAGTTCATATAATCATTCAGAAGAGTTATTACCTTTGCTTCAAGAAATGCTGGCTACCAAATTTTCGGTTTACCATACAACACTGCAGTTTGAAAATAAACCTTGCGATCATACAAGTAATGGTTGCAATTATACAAAGCGTTCATCCTGATAGAGGCATACGGCATGAAGCATAGACTCTGTCTTTTTGGAATATTTAACGTTTTTTCATCACAGTAAGAAACAACTCTGAATCCAAAAAAAAATGTAACCATCCACGAAGAGATTTATAGTCGCTTTGTGCAAACCACTGCGGATCAACCATATAAAATTGCCTTATGAAGGGAAACAAAGCAATATCAGCTATATTAATACGGTTTGCTAAAAGAAAATGATTTTTCATTAATAGCGAATTTAATTTATAGAGATATTCCTGGGCTTCCTCTCTATAATAAAGCGGATCTTTTTTTTCTGACTTTTGTGGGTACTTATAATTATCCAAAATAGGTTTAAATTTTAGATCATTTAAACGGATTAATTCATGCCACTTTTCTTTTTCCCCGATAGAGAGCCAGTTATCAGGATCAAATTGTGTTAAAGCCCAAACCATAATATCAATGCTTTCATCAATCACAAGACCATTTTCTAAAATTAAGACTGGAACAGTGCCTTTTGGAGAGGCGAGCAGCATTTCCTGAGGCTTGTTTTTAAGCTCAACCTCACATTGCTCTACTTGAATCTTGGAATATGTAAGTGCCATTCGTGCCCTAATCGCATAAGGGCAGCGCCTAAAAGTATAAAGTATCGGGGCATCCACTGAACTTAGACCATTAAAGAGTTTATAAGAACATCTAATTTCTTCATTGATTCCAATGATAATCAATGGAGTTGTAATTGACAACTCAAAGAAATGCCTAGGCCTCATTAACCATTAGTTTATCAACCAAAAAGAATTAAATTAGATCATTATGTCTTATTGTTTTGCAATGAAAATCCTCAGGGTGTATAATATTAGGTCAAAATGCAAGAAAGGCAATATCATGACAAAAATAATTGTAACTCACGGTGATGATGAACTGGTTCTTTTGGATACAGAAAACATCAGATTAAGCGAAATGTCTACCTATTATAAAAACCTGTCACACTACAAAAAGCTAGATGAAGCTTTAAAATTACTATCAGGTCTTGATAAAAAAGAGTATTGGCGGGCAGCAATACTCCTAAAAAGCCTACTTAAGAAAAAAGCCGATGATGAAGAGCAGGAAATCAATTCACTCTTAGAACACTGCAATGATTTTTCATTATTTTATACGCCCAATTCGGAACATCTGCTGAGCATGAAGAATCTAAGTTGTTATCGCGTAGGAGCAGATGCAGGTGCAGGATTTAAAGAAGGAGATTTGGACATTTTGGGAACTGAGGGTTTTTTACACTGTACCGGCGTTTTGGTTGCTACTGAGGATGAGCGAGGAACATATTGTTACTATGTAGGCCATATATTCGGCGAGCGTATAACTTACGCAGCAGTAAAAGAGGAGCTTGATCGAATCCTTGCCGACGTGCAAAAACTTACATGCAGAAAACTTGCCTGGTCAGACCTAGTGGAGCAAGTTACTTTAGTTGGTCCTGGAAGCAGCACCGATGAACCCAGTTTGTGCTATAAGCAGACATTTAAAACATTGACTCAAGAAGGAGCGAAACCAAATCCATTATTTGGCAGTAGTGTTGCTTTTAACTTAACTGGAAAAGGTGATCTAATCGTATTAGATCCTCTAGGGCAACTGCATGAAGGTATTGAATCAAAACTACCAAGAGCAGGACACGGAGTTTATTCCCCCGTTAATAATTTGGGGGACTTGGAGTTAAATACAACGATTGAAAAACAAATCTCAGATGCCACTCTGAATGAAGATTACCCTTATATAAATCAATTTATTATGGGTAAATTGTAAATCCAAACCCGCCAATAAGTACCACCTATATCAGCAGACCATAATATGGGTTGTACTCTTCTATACCAGGCTTCTTTCGAAACTCGCGGCGGAGAAAAATACAAGGAGATGAGGAGGGCGCGAACACTGTACCGAAAAAACAGGTCTTCTATGCAGTAGCGTTTCGAAAGAGGCCTGCTTAATCTCACAAGAAAAAGCCTGGAGTTTATCGCATTACTTCTAAAATAATGACAGGATAGTCATTGAAGTGATGTGAGGCAAACTCTATAATTTCGCTGAAGCAAAAATTACAGGATCAAAAAATGAACATAGATGAAAACACCAAAACAACCGACACCTTAACTAATGAAGATTATTCCAAAGCGATGAATTTTATAGGACAAAATTTATTGTCATCACTAGTTCAATCCATAGAAAAGCTGCCGCCTCATCTTCGTAACAGTAACGTTATATCTCAAGCATTATCTGCATTTTTGGCCAATATCATCTACAAACAATTTCCAGAAAGTCCTGAATCATGTCACAAAATGATGGATGCAATTGCCGGTCTTGTAAAAATGCAATTAAATAATTACTCCTGAGGAATCGCCAGTTCATTTAAATCTCTTTACGTACCACACATAAAGCCCCATACATGGATGAAAAAAAACTTATGGCCCCAGGCCTCCTTGCGAACACGTTGTGGGCACATAATAAGCAACTTGAGTATCATTGAAAATGACTCAAATACATCAGGGTTTTCTTATCAATAATCTAAAAATGTAGCCTGCTGCAAAACTTCAAGGCTGAAACCCGGGTTTCCCCTTATTCCACCGGGTTCGTTACTGGAATTAAAATAAATAGGATATTTTCAAGTGGAGCTTATATCATGGACGCTAAAAAAGAGTACCCCTTGCTTCGAGTAGCATTGGTTATTTTTGGACTTGTTTTTATTTTTGCTGTGTATCCTTTAACTATTTTATGGCCCTCTGGCTGGGCTTGGCACCCTGCTGGGCAAAATGTTTATTTACAAATGATAATGGGAATTTATGCAACATTAGGGGTGTTCTTGCTCTTGGCGGCTAAAAATCCAGTGCAGCATTTAAGTTTAATTTGGTTCACCGTTTGGTCTAGCATTGTGCATGGCGGCATTATGGCTCTCCAATCATTTTACTATCCGCAGCATTTTGCCCATTTATATGGAGATGTACCTGCTTTGTTTCTCATTGCAATTATCTTGGCTTTTTTAACACCGCGTCGAAATGCGGTGAATCAGTAAGTATATGCAACCGCTGTGTGCGGTTAATAAACAACTCTCACTGTAGCGATTTTTGAATTTGTTCCTTGGGAGATACTTTCCTTTTGGTGATGCTGGCTGCATTTAATGTAACCAAAATTATAACCATTTCTTCTTTTTAAAAAGAATATAGAGGAATATGGCGCACGTGACTATTAAACCTAGTGCGCCAAAATATCCGTATTTCCAGCGTAATTCAGGAATCCAGTCAAAATTCATTCCATAAATTCCCGTGATTAAATTTAACGGCAAGAAAATAGCCGCAAATGCTGCGAGCACAGCCATAGTCTCACTTATTTTTTGCATCAGTTCATTATCGATTTGTCCCAATAGGCCATTTAACAATTCGCGAATCGAATCCACTTCATTGATGATGAGATGGCTATGATTCGATAAATTGTATAGGGAAGAACGACATTTTTCTGAGATAACCAAGATATTTCGACTGGTGATCCGCATCAAAATTTCTCTTATTGCAATCATATCACGTTTAATTTGCAACGTTTGGTGCTTTACCTCCGCAACATCTTTATAAATATTCTCATGCTTTTTTTGTAATAATGATTCAAACTGCTCTGCGATTTCTTCATAATGAAAAAGGACCCGAGCATAATCGTTAATAATACCCTCAAGGAATAAAAATAAGATGAAGCAAGGCGTTTTAGCATAATGGACTGATTTTGAACAATTATTGAGAAACTCAAATAAAACAGGCAAGGGCTTATCTGCAGCGGTAAAACAATAGTTTGGCGTAAGGTGAATCAAAAGATTATCCAAATTTATTTCATTATTCTCATTTAACTCAAGTGACGCCAAACACTTAATTTGCAATGTTAATGCATTATCATTATCAATAAGATTGGATAAACTATTTTCTTCAGAACATAACTGAATGACGTCTACAGGTAATCTCAGTTTTTTTACTAATTGCTTAAAAGAATCTGCTTGATTTAAGTTACTATGGATCCAATAAATTTTGTTTTTCTCTTGAGCATTGACCTGCAACTCTTCAAGAGCAACGTGTTTGATGCTGTGATGGGTTAAATCAAATTCAATTGCAATAGTATCAAAAGTATTCATTTTAACTAAGATCCCTATTGTTCCTTTAATTAGTATGGCTCGTTTTTCTTAATAATCAATCTCAATATATCAACACAACATGAAAGATAATTAGCACGTAATTAAAGGATCCCGGAATAAGGAAGTCCATCAAACACAAAGAAATTCCACGTTCCTGCAACATTAAATCAGTCAATAGTATCATCGAAGGAAAAACAAGAAACAAGTAATTAAATTACATAGTATTCGTCGGCGGATCTATCACTCCTTCTTCGTCAGCCTTCTTTAATGTTGTCAGCGCGTCCTTAAGGGATTGTTGCTGAGTTGATCTTAAGGACTCACCTTCTGTAACCCAATGGTATGCGGTTAAGGTCACAGCACATTTTAGTATATAGAGTACTGTTTTAAAAAATTGAGTCACATCATCATCCGGATTTGTATCCAATGCACTTCTTACAGATTCATTATTTAAGTGATCTTCAAATCGTCTCAGTTTATCTTGGGGTCTAGGATTTCCCTTTCCAGCGTCATCTAGAGTATGAGTAAGTGCTTTCAGTGCATCGTAACTCGCAGCTGCCATTTTAATTTCAGTAGAATGTGCATCAGACGGATTCTCCTTAAGATGTTTGACCAAAGAATCAATATTATTTTCTCGATCGCCCTCTTTGAAAATTGAGTTATATAAATCGGGATTTTTATCAACTTCTTCTAGTATCTGTTTTGATAAACTCTTAATTGTTATCTCGAGATTGTCACGGATTTCTGAAACAAAATGTAACGCAAGACGTTTCTGTCGCGCTGCTTCAGAAACGTTTTTACTCACTTGGTAAGGAGCGTCTACGAGCCATTGTTTGGCTTCTTCCAATATAGATTCGTCAAACGGATGCTCTTTTTCCGATGCCTTTAATCCCTCCTCCCATCGCATCCCTCCTAATAAATGCGAAAAAATATTGACCCCCTTGATTGCAGCATCCATTTTAGATATCCGATTTGCCTTCAATTCATTTGTGACCTCTTCTTCGAGTATATCTTCATATACCTCTTGTCGCCCATTGATGTAATACTGGATAAAACCGAGTGGAGGCATTTCGTTCTCAAAGAACTCTTGCCCCATTAACCCTTCCATTTTTTTACGCAGATCATCCAAGAGTAGATCAGGATATTGGTCTTGAAGAAATGCGCCAAAATTGATAAACGCCTGGGTGGCATCTTTATTGTTTCCCTCCTTAAGTAAGCTACTTATCTCGGTCATACGATGCCTTATTTCACCTTTTATCTGCTCAATATCCATTCGGACTTCTGCTTTACGTTTCATGGGCACAACTCCAAAAAAAATTGCCAATAGCATAATTATAGAACAAAATGTAAAAGTAAAATCCTGTATATGTGTTCACAATAATTCTGTTTGTAATATTTTTCCCTTATCCTCTTGCACCTTTTATGGAGATAAGTTAATTATCGAGATGGCCCCTAAATGTCCAATGGAGTTTATTGGTCGCAAAAGGATTTACGATATGAAGACAAAGAAACCCATACAAAAAAAAGAAAAAAATCCAAATTCTAAAGACAGCAGAGCTTTACCGCTTCAATTGGTGCAACATGCCGAAGCAGATCGAACCTACTATTTAAGAAGCACTGCAACAGAAATAAACAATTTTTTTTCCCTGCGCGTTAAAGAGCTGTATAAAACCCTGGCGTGGACCTTTTCTTTGGACTCTATGGATTGGAGCACATTTAAAAAATACGTTTGGCCCACAGTCTCCTCTGGAGCGGCATTATTTGTTGGGAATTATCTCACTTCCCTCCTCACTGAATACTTAATAGGAAGCCCAGAATATGATTTTGTTATGCAATTTCTTTTTGGCGCAGCTGTATTAGGATATTGTGCGTTAAACCGAATTACAGATAAAAAACTTACTTCCGGAACAGCACTATCTGTTGCAGTAGCCAGTGAAGTGACTGCAATAATTTATATGTACCATTCTGTTTTTAAAGGGACTAATTTTTTACTCAATGATCAACTGACCGATGAGTATTCATTAATTGCTGGATTAGGGACCAGTGCATTGGTTGTTCCGAGTGGAATTTCTTACCTCACGCAAAAAACTCAAGAACTTCTGGTTCGCTTCCAATACAGTCGAGGAGCACAGCGCTCTGACACAGCAGTGATCTCCAGTGGGCTGACTCCATTATCTAATCTTTATTTTCAAATCAATCATTTTATCGCCAGTGAGTTGATGGTCAGTTCGCGTGCCTTTCAATTAGGATTGATCGCACACAATATTCGCTATGCCGACAGAATAGTACAGAAATTTCGTAACCTCCCTGCATTATTGGCTGATTTAGCGCCATCAACGATAAAAAAAATGCGTGTGCAACAAGAAAAGCTGGACCATGATTATGAATACAATCATCAATTGCATCAGGTTTTAAGATTTACCGCGCAGGGTTCCAAATTTTTTCATCTTCCCCGATATCAACTGCGTACCGGGGATTTGGTTCTTTGTGATGTAAGCATCAATTTTGATTGTGTGCCAATCTCGGGAGAGTTGATTGCGCTACAACGTAATGTAGATAGTGATTTCACCCAAACACTGGAACGAAAAAAATTTAGTGTCAATCTTAAAGCCCAAAATGGGGAAGACGTTTGGATCGAACACCACACTAAAGCGAGTTTTACTTCTAATTACAAAAAAGTGGACTTATATGCAGTAAGGGATGGCAAACAGGCCGGAGTATTGGTAGGTGACAAGTTAAATATATATGGTCATGACAACATTTTTATTCAGATTAAACCTGAGAAAGAGCTTTTATTAAATAGTAATTACGAGAAGACGGCGTACATTAATGAAATTATCGCAAAACGCAAACAAAAAAATGTTTTATACTCCATTTTAGGCTCCATTATTATGGCGGCTTTTTTACAAAGAGACATTGCCCAAATGCCTGCGGAAACACTCAGGCTCATGTTCACCCTTTTTCAAACAATGATTCCCTTTTCCGAAGCTTTTTTACGCGAAACAGTGAACAGTCGTTTGATGAAAACACTGAATAGCAATTTGGGAGATCAGCCTTTTGAAACAATTGATGCGCTCCGTCTCGTGGATTTGTGTAATGCATTGGGAGGATATTATCGGGACAAATTTCCCAGTGGGGTTGCAATTATTTCCGATAAAACCGGAACCCTTACTACGACGCGGATGGATGTACTTGGTCTATGGACTACTGCTATGGACTCCAAGGTCCAGCACGCACTCAAAGAAAAAAAAGGAAGCTTGCTGCTCCCTGAAGAAGTGCAATGGCTTAAAGCTTTTGAGGTATTTTGTTATGCCTTTACCAATAGTAAAAAAGAATTAGAACCAGAAGAACATGCTATTTTAGAATTATTCAAATCGTTATTGGCTAATCTTGAGTGTTTGGAAGTTACCACCCTGGGGAATAATCACTTTAAAAAGGTAATTGCCATTAAAGAAACAAAACAAGAGATCGAAACGTATCATCTGGGGTTATACCGTATGTTTGGCGGCCGCTTTACCCTTGTTCAGAATGGTGAAGAATCCTCTCTTGTCTTTTGCGGAGTGCCTAAAGCGGATGTATTTCAAGGAACATCTTTATTGCAAGCCTATACCACGATGCAAAGTCGTACAGAAGTCTTATCACGCGATTGGTGTCTTGCACACACTAAGATTAATGAGTTTCAGTTCGCAACTTTAAGGAAGTTATTTGATAAGGATGATAAAAAAGAAATTGAGAATTTTCTTATCAAAAACAAAAAACTTCTAAAAAAATTAGAATATTACGGTACTTTTATTATTGATAATCCGATAAAAAAAGGCGCTGAAAAATTTATCGCTCAATGCAGAGAAATATCAGTTCCGGTATTTGTAGCAACAGGCGATACCACGAAAGCAGCAGTAAATATTGCCAAAGTATTATGCACAGAAAGTGCAAAAAACATCATTACCATTCGTGCTAATGAAGTCGAAGGCAATGATGTTGAGCGTTTCAATGCAGAAAATTGTCCATCCGATTCCACAGTGATATTTGCTGGTATCAATGAAGCTATACTGACCTACTTTCAAAAATTAATGGATAGGGACAAAACAAAGCGTCCTGTTATTATTTTTGCGGAAATGAGCACCGAAGGAAAAGGTACCCTTGCCCGTTATCTCAAAGACCATCATTATTTTATCGTCGCCAACGGAGATGGTACGAATGATGTCATGATGATGAAAAATTCAAATGTGGTCATTGGTCATCATTCGGATGATGGTACTTTTGCCCCCGGGGTGGATGCGTTATCGAATATCAGTGAAGCGCAACTGCGGAGATTATTTGGTTCCGAGAAAACATTTTACGAGCTTTTTGATATTAATCTTTCCAATAGCTTGTTTATACAACAGTTTGCTCCTCTGGCAAATTCCCAAGAAAAACCAAGCATGGCCCTAGCACTTAAAAGTGGGAAAATGACTTTTGAATTGGCTAAAGCAGTAGGTGCCGATGTGTCTGAAATGAATCAGCAGCATTGGTATAGCGTTGCTTTTGACTTATTATGGCTATGGATTGCATTTTATGAAATCAATCAAAGTTCTGATTTACCCATGGATAATCGAAATATCAATGCTTCAAGACTGATTTCAAATACCATAGGAATTTCTTTGATCATTGCGGTCTTACAATCCTTAGCCAATTACGCGCTGTTTGACCAGTCCACCAATTTAACCAGCATGCTGATAATGTTGAGCTTATTGCCTTTGGTTCTCAAGAGTGTCTTTTCGGGGTTTGGAATGGTGCGCGATAGTTTGTATCCACAACAAGAACCAGAAATAACTGAAGTGGAAGAGCCCCCTGAAACAGGTTCCAGTCGCTCTCTCTCGGGATATTTTGGCGCTTTTTTTTCGCGTAAACCCGCAAAAAATTTAGACAATATAGCAACCGTACCTAAATTACAGTAACTATATTCCCTGTTTTTTAGCACGTAGGATACAAAGCTTAACCTACTTGTCTCAGTGCTTATGATTTATTTGCGGACAAGGTGTTGATAAAACTGGATGGCTCGCTCAATGGCAATTGGAAAATAATAACGAATCCCAGGGTTGGTTTTGCGCGCTTCCAGCCAGGCAATCGTTACGAGTTTTCTTGCCAGCATAAAATACGGAAGTAATCGAATATCTTGTACTGACAAGGGCATGGATTCACTGCAACCATGCAACAAAGCATCTTTTAATTGATGAAACGACTTATGCTGATTGCCTTCGGCTACATGTTCAAATGCACACAAAGCCACAGCCAAATCATCGTTATAAAACCCAAACCCACAGTCATCAAAGTCAATAATCGCAAATTGTCCTTGATGCACCAAAATATTATTAGGCTGGGTATCTGCATGGATCGCGCCGGTTTTGTCCGGATGTTTACTTTCTAAATTTTTTAAAAGCTCATAAACCATTCATCTCGCTGCAGTGAGATGCTGTTGTTCATGAGCAGATACATCAGAGAGTTTTTCAATATTATAAAATGTTGCTGTTTGCGCACCAATTAAGCCATCTGCTCGCCAGTAATCTCTATGTTTCATCGAGAGATTTCGCCCACTCTGATGTAAAGTACCAATCAATTTCCCTAACTTGCGGGCATACAGTTCGTTGATACTTTTCCATTTTTTTTACCGGGCAACCATTCGAATAAAAGACAAAATCGGTTTGAGGGTATCATCTGATGGTGTATCTCAATGAAGTATTGTTGCGAAATTGTTTTCACAGGTGCAGCCACAATAAGATCTGTAGTTGTAAGGATGTGATTTATCCACTGTATTTCTTCCTGTATTGCAGCATGTTGATGATGGCCATGGGGATTAACTCTTAATGCATAACGTTTTATTTTGGATGTCTGTAATTCTGAAAATTGCGTTGGCACTGTATTTAACCAATTCAATGCGGTGAGGAATAAATGGATAGTGCTTCAATGCTTCTATAGCCAAAGACCTCAATCTTCTGGCCTGTGCTCGATAAGAAGCATGTTCAAAAGGCATCGTAGTCATGATGTTCCAACAGGCGGTGTTCATAAGCAAATAAGTTTCTTCACTCTTACCTCAGTTATCTCTATGCTCATTTCGTGGTTTTGTATTTAAGCAACAGCAACGCCGAAGCAATCAATAACATTCCCCCAATAGCGATCAACCCGGCACTAGACAGAATAGATAATAAATTAGAACCCAAACCCGTGACCATCCAGGCAAATGCCATCACTGCACCGGATATTCCCATTACCCATCCTTGCGATTGCGCATCGACAGCATTGGAGAATAAAGTGAGTAAGCAGGCAAATGCCATAATATCAAAAGTTGCAATTGCTACCGCTAAAGGCCATTGCGCTACAGGATTAGGAATAACATAAACTGCTAATTGTCCCAATCCTGTTAGAATGAGGGTAAATAAAGCAATGTGGTGTACTTTATATCGATTCACACACAAAGGCATTCCAATAAGGATACCGATAGCAAAACCTAGGCCGATCATGCCTTGTACTGCACCTAATTGCCAGTTGGTGTAATAGTAAACCGTTTTCATATACACAATGATGAACTGAAAATAAAGGCTAAACCCCATTTGCATCAATAGAAATACCACAGCCAGAATACGAACGGATCGATGCTGAAATGCTTCAATAAAAATCTGTGCCGGACGAAGAATAGATATTTTTTTATGCGATAAAGTTAACGCCGTATCTTGATATCCAAGCGCAATCCACACCCATGCAATAAATGCGAGGAGTGCTGCCATCAAAAATGGGGTAGTGAAAGTAAACCAAGGCAGCAATTGTTGATCCGACATGACTCCGCCAAGTAAAGGACCGAGAACCGAGCCAAAACTAAAACTCAGAGAAATCAAACTCATATTCAATGCTTTGGTTTCAGGAGTACTTAAATCGGCAATAGAAGCTTGGGCTATAGGTTGACTACCCGCCATTAAACCGGAAAGTGCTCGCCCGATAAGTAATAAGCTCAAGGAAGAAAAAGCAACCCCTATCCCCATCAGCAGAAAACTGATGGTTATTCCCAACATACACAACACCAGTACTTTTTTGCGCCCCCAAACATCGGATAAATCACCCATGAATGAGGTGCCAAAAAACATGCATAAAGGATAAAGCATATAGCTTAACCCCAAATAAAAATGTTTCACTGCCATACTGGCATCAGCATTCAATACAGGACTATGATCTGCTGTAAATATTGCCGTCATTACTGGATAAACAAGCCCAAAACCTAGAGCATCAATGACCACTGCAAAAAAACAAGGAGCAGTTTTTCGAAACATAATGAACACCTGTGAATGAAAATATAATAGTTTTTACTATACTGATATTCGGAAGATTTGTCTCATATTAAAATCGGGGTAAAGCCTCCTGCAACAAGGTAGCTACCGAGTCTAAAAGAGCCGATTCCTCAGCTAAAAAAATACCTTCTTGTACTGGCGGCTGAACACAATAATAGACACTTATTTTTACCAAGGTTCCATTCTCGATTTTAAATTCTTTTTCCAATTGATAAGGCAATTTTTTTGCTTTTGAGTCTGAATAAAACTCCCCCCAAATACTCTCTATTTTTGCCGCCATACACTCTGGAAACTGGAATGCAGCTGGTAGTATATTTACTGTTTTTGTAAGCAGTTCTTCAACACCTAAATCTCTAAGTGCTATTAAATTCGAAAGCTGATAAAGACATTGAAGTTCTTTAATGCGTTCTCCTAAATCGTAGGTCAATTGTTTTCGCTCTTTTTCAGCCCTCTTCCTTGAGGTAATATTTCTTATTGTTTGTATCCAAGAATCAGGAAATGAGGAAGAATCCATAGGGGACAAACTACATTCTACCCACCCTCTCTTTCCAGTCTTAATTTCCTTAATAAATTTATCTCTTGAAACAGGTAAACTAGAACACACTGGACATTCCTTCTGCTCTGTAGACTGATTATGAAAAAGCGCATGGGAAGATAAACCGACTAATTCTTCGGGTTTTAAATCGGCAAATGTTCCTGCTGCTTTGTTAGCTTGGTGAATTATACCTTCTTCATTAACAATAAAAGTGGGATCCGGAATATTATCATATGTCGTCGCCGCACGTGTCAGTATCGCAAAAGGTCGACGCAAAGTTTGTTCTACTAGAGCGATATAGATAAACCAAATTGAAAATATTTTAAATATTTGACCAGCTACATGTTCTAAACCAAATAAACGTTTATAATCGGACAATGCCAAATCGGACAATATCATTGCAATCATGCTTAGGCTTATATAAAACAATAACTCTTTCGGTATCATAGCTCTCTCATACCAAAACAAGATTAACGCGATGATTAAAATTAAGATTACGCCCCATTCACAATAAAGTTTGAACCAGGTTACTCCGTAATGATCAATATACGTTGTAGGAAAATGACCTGAAAATATGGCGGTAAAAATAATTAGGGTTATTAAAAAAAAGCCAAGATTAACAACCCAAATTCTCAATGTATGCCTGAAAAAATAAATGGAAAAAAGAAAAACTCCAGCCTGAAAAAACCGGGCAGAAATCCAAAGTTGAGTACTTAAATCACCTCCACCATGCGGCAATAAGTTTTTTTTATACGCTAAAATATGAGCGATATCAATAAATGACCACCAACCGGCAGCTAAGGAAATAAAAATCACAAATTGATTCTTTGTGAAATGAGTGGTTGTAGCTGCTACAATCATTGCAGTTAATCCGATAACAACCGAAAAAAACTCAGTAAGGGTATGAAAAACAAGAAGGTTAGTTTTATATTCCGCTAAAATACAGATTAGAGATAGAATTAGAGGAATCCCATAAACTCGCCATAGCGGTGAGCTCACCGAGACATTAGCAGCATAGGCTCCCCTATCGAAACGCATACATGCCCCCCCTATTTGGCTTGGACTCATCTTCATAAAAGCTTGGATGGAATATGACCAATCTCATAAAAAAATTTTTACTTCCTAATTATAGTTGAATTAAGTAATCAGGGTGGCATATGCAGTATATCCTGATTTAGTCTAAGAAAACCCACAGATAATTTCAGGATTGAGCTCTCTAGGTTTCGCTTTGCGCATTATATATATAAAGAGATGAAAACGCCCATTATTAATTTATTTTTATCTCATATTGAATAAAAATAGAACATTCATTTGTTCCAACTTCATATTTCCTTAATTATTGATTGTTAAAATTGTTGCCATTTTAGCTAATAGCAATGGGGTTTTTCATGCAAAAAAAATATGATTCCACAACAATGGACGTCCAAAAGAAAGAGAAAAAGAAGGTTTCTTGGGTAGATGATAAAACTGAAGGTAAAATAGAAAAAGGTAATCCTCCACATGGGACTGGAGCCAGTCCTAGAAAAGAAATAATGAATCAAAAGTTCAAAGAATTAGTCAGTCAAGGTTATACAAAAATTGAAGCAGCAGCTCTAATCGGAAAATCATCCCAAAAAGTAGGGACAACATACGTACATGGTGAAGAAATACCTAAATTTATATTTACTGATCCAATTTTTTATGCTTCTGCAGAAGAAATAGAACAGCGTAAACTTTTAAGAGAGAAATTAGCAACACCAAGCAGTAAAAATGTACATCCTAAGCAAAGCAGCTCACAAGATGTTGAAATTTTTTATCCCCCGCAAAGTGGGTCAAAAAATGTGGAAAAGGAAGCAAATCGGTATAGCTTTTTCTCTACGATGAGTATTGGCGTGGGAATCGCTGCTTTAGCCGTTGCAGCAACAATAGGAATCGTTGCATCAAATAAATAAAAAAACTGGTATTAAGATGCTGGTTTTTAATATTTGATACGCCTGGGAAACTCACCCAGGCTATGCCAT
Organism: Legionella parisiensis; assembly: GCF_001467945.1. Lineage (GTDB taxonomy): Bacteria > Pseudomonadota > Gammaproteobacteria > Legionellales > Legionellaceae > Legionella > Legionella parisiensis. The sequence goes on along the minus strand of NZ_LNYQ01000006.1, from coordinate 195,984 downwards.
TAACTAAGTGTTAAAATAACCCTTTTTTAAATCTGTTTCAAAATCGTCTGTCCAGTTAGTCCGATATAAACCATATCGTTTTTTTGTATCATTCTTTTCAATGGTTATCCACACTTGCGTACTTACTATTTGATTGGGATCATAACTTGAGCCATTTTTTATTGTTATTTTAAATTCATGGGCAGAAAACCCATTCCTCAGTAAAATATATTGAAAGTCTTTTTTTATTACATCCTCTCCGTTACGCATTTGTTGATTCCTTAAACTGATACCTGAAATAATTATAGGATCAGGAAGTAAGATAGGCATTTTAAATGGACATTTTTCGCTTGCTCAAAATAAAGCTAAATACTTCTTAATTCAAAATATCGCTCGAACTACGGTTCATTAAACGAAGTTATCCAAAATTTTTGCGAGGAATTTATATTTTTGGGAACAGGTGTTACTACAATCGTTTGCACCAAAGAAGGATTGAAAGGTCCAGCGGCTGTTGCCCATTGATACGTTATTTTAAATTTCCAGGACTTCTTCCTTTGGGCCATTTTTTTTATTTCATAAGCTGTAATCCATGGGCTGGAAACTCCCGAAACCCAAGAAGGCCAATTGTCTTTAAATTTGTTTTTAAGTCGATCTGAAAACATCATAAATTGGATGGCTCCATTACGCTCTTTATTGGCTTTTGCAAACAAGGTTGCAACTTCGTCCGGCATTTGCGGAGCCAGTACCTTCTCCAACATGAAAATTCGTGCGGCATCTGGTTCAGATTGCGACACACTTTCGGTCATACTATTTGCCGTAATGGAACACAAAATCATCACACCACATAGAATGGGGCACACTTTTGACATTTTCATATTTTCTCTTTGTTAATAGATATCTTTATATCTATCATTTTATGTACCGATTTGACAAATGATCTACTGCGTGCAGGTATGTTTTTTAAAGAGATTAATTAAAAGTTTCGCTGATGGCCCCACTTCTTGAGGTTGGTGGTGTACTAAATAAACCGGATAGGTTCTTATGTTATTTTCTTCCATTTTTAATGGAAGAATAGGCAAATTTCGCGCTTCAACAATCTGCTGTGGCAACCAGGCAAAACCAATCCCATGCACAACACATTGAATCTTCATTTCCAAGGTACTTACTTTCCAATGAAACTCAGAACCTAACCAACCTTCATTGCGTTTTTTATTGCGTCCAGAATCCTGGATGATGAGATAACGTTCATCATAAAGATCTTCGAGGGCAACCGGTTTTTGATGTAAAGAACTGTCTTTGTGAGCATAAGGAAGAAAATGAACATCCATTAACTTATTCCCTGTATAGCCTTCGGGAATTTTTGAAATAAGAGCGAGCTCGGCCTCACCATTAATTAATTGATCACTTGGACCTGATAATAACCCTTGATTGATAATCAGTTTGGTGTGTTTATTCTTTTGGCCAAACTCCTGCAGTACAGCCATCAATAGAGGGGATGGAAAAAGCTCATCAATAGCAAGTCGTAATGATTTTTCATGGCTTGATTTTAAATTACGTGCTGCATTTTCTACATTTTTTGCCGCCCGGGTAATTTGCCGTGATAACTTTAATAGGTCCACTCCTTGCTCAGTCAGCACTGCTCTACGTCCTTCAAGTTGCAGTAATTGCAAACCTAACATGTCCTGCAATTTTGATATCGTATAACTGATATTCGATTGGCTTTTATGCAGTTTTATCGCTGCTTTAGCAAAGCTGCCTTCATCAATTACCGTTTGTAAGACGCGCCATTGTTCAAGAGTGACTTTGGTCATTATTTCCCCGCCCCAAACTTATCTAAAAATTAGATATATTTGGTCAAAATTATGCGCTTTTTTAATTTAAATAGCTATTTATAATCAATTTGTTTGATTAATAAGGAGCAATAATGAACAAAATACTGTTATCACTAGTTACTAGTAGCTTATTGATTCATCCAGTTTCTGGAATTGGGGGATCAATTCAGGAGACGAACAAACACGTCGTCACACAATTTTATCAAAAAGCACTGAATGAAAAGAACTTTGATATAGCTCAAAATTACCTGGGGGAATGGTATATCCAACATAATCCTATGGCTCAAGATGGGATTGAAGGTTTAAAAAATTACATTAACTATCTGAAAAACACGTACCCGCAATCGCATAGTGAGATCAAACGTATTTTTGCCGAGGGAGATTATGTCATTGTGCATGTCCATTCTGTTTTAGAACCAGGTACTCAAGGACGAGCCGTTGTGGATATTTTTCGTCTGGAAAACAATAAAATTTACGAGCATTGGGACGTTATTCAACCTATTCCTGCCGAGTCAGCGAACAGTAATGGTATGTTTTAGGATGTTTCCTTCATCTGACCAAGTGAGTCTTATTGTCCAATAATGGGCATGGCTGCCAAGCTAAGGGTATTTAACGTTTAATTTTATTCAATTTACAAGTAAACCTGTCAGCCCCGCGCAGGCGGGGATCCATTTTTATATTAGCAATGCACTCCATTATGGATTTCCTGCTGCGTAGGAATGACAACATCCGCTTTCTGCTAGCCTTGAAGGCCATGGGCATAACCTGATAGGGTGAACACATAATAAAATCATGGAAATTTGACCATTTACAAAACCATTAGATACACTTAATGTGTATCTCTTATGGATTTTCCGTTATGTCAAAACCATTTATTTCACAAATTAATCCTCCCGTTTCATTTGCTGAACCGCCATTCTGGTTTATTTTCCATGCTGAAAGCATACTCTTACAGAACCAGACCATACCTCAGTTGTTTAATATCGGCATGCTCAATCTGTCTATCGAACATCAACTGTATTTAGGAACATTCGGCAATACACCGTGTTTTGCAGCGCAGATCAGCACCCAACCATTTACCTTACCTCCCAATATGGCTTTTCAGCATATTCGTCAGGCCCATGAACTTTTGCGGGATGAGGACTTGTTTTTACTTGTTTCCAAGGCGAAGCAACTATTGCATTGGGATAGAAGTACCCGGTTTTGTGGGTACTGCGGTCATCAGACCCAATACAGCACTAAAGAGCGTGCCAAAGTATGTCCAGTCTGCAATTCATTAATTTATCCACAAATTGCGCCTGCTATGTTGGTGTTAATATGGCGAGATGATGAAATCTTGCTGGCACGCTCTCCTCATTTTTTACCCGGAATCTATAGTCTTTTGGCGGGTTTTGTAGAACCAGGAGAAATGCTGGAGCAAACGGTTATGCGCGAAGTAAAAGAAGAAGTAAGTTTGAACATAAAAAACTTACACTATTTCGCTTCTCAACCCTGGCCATTCCAAAGTAACTTGATGTTAGGATTTATTGCGGAATACGACAGCGGCGAAATTCAAATCGATGCGACTGAAATTGAAGATGCCCAATGGTTTTCAATAAAAAAACTGCCTCAATTACCCAAACCCATTAGCCTTTCACGTAAAATAATTGATGAATATTTGGCACAACGCTTTTGATATATTTAAAAATCTAGCGGTACTGTTTCATTCCGCAGCAAAATAAATGCCCGCAAAACTCACTTAAAGATATATAATTGCCCACCTTACTAATTAAAAATACGAAAGATACAGAAAATACCTTAGGAATTAAATGAAAACTCAAACTGAAATCCTCGACAGCCTAGGCTTATTGTATGAAAAAACGCAACTACCAACGATTGAATCTTCTGTTGAACCAAATGGTGGGGTTCTAAATCTTGATAAAGTCCTGGTTGATAACCCAGAATGCTGGGATACCATAGCCATAGGCTCTACTCAACTCGAAAAAAAAACAATTATCCTTAAATGCGACTTGGATAAAAAATCAGAAAATTTTTATTTAAAACAAAAGGTTATTAAAAAATTAATTGATGCTAATTTTTCTGTATACGTTCCGACTAAAGAAAGCTTAAGAAAAATAGAGGTTGCAGAACCAAATATTTGCCCCCCTGGCCCGTATAGTGAACTGGAACCTTCACAAGAAGCCACTGAGTTAAAAAAATTAAATCTCATCCCTGATCGGGTTGTTTGTTTAGACTCCTCAGCATTCGATGAGCTTTGTACAAAAATTTTAAATTCTCCTGATGCGTTTTTTAATTTTATCAATTGCATTACCCTGGATCCGCACGAGCTGTTTGGTGAAGTAGATTATTCTGAAATGATCAATCGGGAATTGATCAGTGCAGTTGAATGGTCATTTGATCCACACCCTAATATGGATAGGGATTGGCAGGAAAAATTTACAAATTTGAAAATAGCAATGACTCATGCAGAAGATGAAAAAAAACCTACGCCTCAATTTTTGCAACCTACCTCCTTTTCTGATCAAACAGCACCAGAATACGATAAAGTTTATTTGTCCTATTTAACGCAACATCGTCCTGACATACTAAAACAGATTATTCAAATTTCTTTAGCAAACAGCAGAGTATCTCTATTTCCGTTTCTCAATAAACAAGAAGGACTTCTTTCTCTTGTCCTAAGAAATTGTGAGGTAGAATCCTTTGTTGAAGATGAAAATGAGGGTGAAAACAAGGAAGACCCCCTATTAACTACTTCATTAAGACATGTACAGACAGGAGGTGACGTAGTATTTTCAGTGCACCGTTTCGCCACATTACTAAACAACTCACCTAATTTGATGTCGCTTCATCTTACTGGAGGAGAAATTTGGGGTGAGGCACAACTCAAGCTTCAACCTAAAAAGACCGCTAATTTAAAAACGATTTATCTTCACCAAATAAGGATATCCATTAACCACATAGGGGCTTTAATTAATGCCACACCTAATTTAAGGGAACTGACACTAAACTCTGTTTGGCGAGAAAGCGAGTACTTGCTTGAAATTAATTCCCCTCTTGTCCACTTAAAAAAACTTAGTATCAAGGATAGCTTGACTCTCGATGAACTATATACGCTCGTTGATGCTGCCCCAAATCTTGAAACTTTAGAGCTTTATAAATTTGATATGATGCGATTTCCTGATTCCTTCTTGCAATTCGCCTCCAAGATTAAAGCACTAAAGAAAATCGATCTCCTGAATGTGACAATGACTTCAGAGCAACTTCAAAATCTTCTCAGGTATGCCTCCAATTTAACTGAGCTTAGCTTATATTATTGCTATATCAATCAAGATGATATGAATTTTGTACCAAACTCCCTTCCCACTATCAATATATTGCGTGCGGTAGGAATAAAACTTACCTCCCAACAACTGCTCAATCTTATAGCCGCAGCACCTAATTTAAATAACATACAAATAGAAACTCCTTACAATTTTTCCGATTTTCTTACTAGTCTGCAACCAGGTTCTCTTCCTCTTTTAAACCACATTCGCTTTGATACAGGTACATTAACTTTTGCAGAATTAAATCAATTAATTAAAGTTGCTCCTAATTTAAACTCAATATCCTTACCCATTCCAAAGGAAAGAAGCGAGTTACTTGCAATACAATGGCTCAAAAACAGCTACCCTCAGATTGAGATCAGGTTATTAGATAATTACTCCAAACAATCTACTAGTAACACGAATGACCCTCTCTCGCTAGACGGAAAAATCGGCTATTCGGAAATCATTCCAACGTTGCCCGCACGAACAATTTTCAAAGCAAAAGATGGAGCAAATCCCCCAGTTTCCAGTTATCACCTGAATACATTTTCTTGGTCATCTTCACGTAAGAACTTTAGTCTTTACAGCCCCTTATATGACGATTTGGAGCCTATCTCTGAATCCTTAAAATGCACTACGCAACAAATAGAAGAGCAATTTAATCATCCAGATACACCTAAAAAACTGGTGTATGGTCAAATTACTTTTGAAAATCCAGTAGTAGACAAATGGCTGCAATTACCCGCTTTAAGCACGCACGATAAACTGATTAACTATGCAGCAGAATACCCCGATTTTGAATTAAAAAGATGTAAGAATTCAGGTTATTATTTCATTAAATTTAAGAAAAATGTCGAAACCTGTCTTGTCAACTACATTCTTGAAGCAGGAAATAACTTCGATTTTACCCTTAGAAAAAATGCACCTATAGAACATCTGAAGTGGATAGCCAAATTATCTTTTGCTCCAACAGGAAAATTAGTTGACTGCGAGGAATATCAAAAACTACTAAAACTTGATATGGAGCAATGCATTCAAGCTCTGGCCGAATATTGTCGCTTTGAGGACGAATCCGCATCATCGGACATACACGGGAATGCAATTGATGTTTTGAATGCCTTAATAAAACAACGTGCGGGGGTTTGCAGGCACCGAGCGCAACTTTTTTTAGCTTTGGCAGATGCATTACAAATCGAAGCCAGTCTGATCGACAACGACGTTCATCAATTTGCCCGAGTAACACTCGAAAAGATGCATTTTAGTGTGGACTTAGGCGGCGGTGTAGCTCAGATCATTGACCTTCCCATTCCGCCACTTAAAAAAAGGAAAGAGGAAGAATCGAAAGAAGAATTAGAAAAGAAAACTAAAATAACGAGCCCCCCTTTGAAACCGGGTAATCGATTCGAAACCTGGAATAGCTTAACTATTCAAGCCGCAAATGCAGAGGAACTTGCAAAAAAACTTACATCTAAAGACTCACACTCAAGACAATGGCTTATTTTTAAAGATACTCAGACGATGGAAGCATTACATCAAGCTTCTTCCATATGTGAAAACACTTTTTTCTCACATGATTTAGATTCGCTGATCCTGCACCACTTACATATTGCCCAGAATAAAGAACAATATGTAGATAGTCCTGTAAGTCAATTTTTAAAAAATGCGGCCTTTAATCCCAGTGAGTCATACACTTGGTTTATTAATTGGTCCGATCCCAAAGCACGCCATGTCAGCTTAAACAGCGTTATTGATACTGAGGACCGTAATCTAGGAGGTTTGTCTATCCCGCCTAACGTGCATATCGTTGTCGGTATGGATGAACACTCTGCATTTAAAATGGGTGATGATTTTTACTCACGTTTTGACGCCATCAGCCAAGCACCGGACATACCTCCTCCAGGATTACCGGAGATTCAACCAAATCAACCGATACGCAATGATGATGTTCTTTTTCCCTCAGTTTTTAATTGGGAGTCCATTTTTTTGGGCAGATACACTTTTGATGAGGGCTGTTTAGATATTCTTCCTGGTGCTCTCTTGAAAGCGTCTCAAAATAAAGTCTCAAGATTAATTTTGTATAATGCTCCATTTGACGATCCTAAATTTCGTTTCTTGATCACTGAATTAATGGCAAAGAAACGCTTTTTCTTTAATGGTGAATGGCATGATTTGCCTAAGGATTTTCGTCTGGAATTTGCACAGCCTGATTTAAGTACTTATCCAGATGTTATAACACCTAAGGTAACTCCCGAGAAAAAACGAATTGTCAATCAAACGACGTTACCTTTATTTTCCAATCAATACAAAATTACTGAAAACGGCACGTTGAAACCGCTTCCCGGATTTTTTGTGGGAGATCCTGAACTCGAATTGCTAGTGACGGATAATTTAACTGAAATTCAATGGTACAGTCTTTTAATGGAAGCCAAAAAAGCTCAATGCGCACTAACAATTAAGACAGCTCCTAACGTATTTGTACCAGAACCATTGCAACAATTGGTCATTTCCATCGAAATATTTGGAGAAAGTAATCAACTTATTATTTCCAATGATTTAGACGATGCTGAAGAGCATTATAAACCAGTAGATGCCATCACTATCAATATTGATCCGAAAACCAATTTTAATAGTTTATTCTTTCACGTATCGTTAAAAAATAAGCTGTTTCATGGTGAAGAAACTGAATTATTAAAGGCCATAAAAAAAGGAAAACCTGTCATTCTTAAAGGGCAATTTTCAACAACTCTTGCCCAACAATTACAAACACTCTTTATTGACCCGCCCACTCTTCTGGTTAATGGGGAACCGGCTTTAGCCAAAAATATCACGATAATTAGTGACAATGCAGCTCCTTTTAAGGTGGTCCGTAAAACAATCCATGTGTATAGACCTGAGGAAGACTTCGCGCGCTTAAATTCTGATTTGGCAGAACAATTAAAAAAAATATATCAAAAGCTTAGGCTGACACCATGCCATAGCCATTTCCTGGATTTACCTGATGACCCAACGCACCAAACCCAATGGCTGGATAATTTAACACAGCGTCTAGAGTGGCGGGCGGGAATTCTTCCTGACGGTGCTGAGCCGACGACTCCTGAAACGGTAATGCACTACCTGGATGAGCATTCATTTGTATTTCTTACAAGTAAAACAGGTGCAGGAAAGAGCTATTTTGTCCAGAAAATCCTGACTAAATATGGAAAGGATCATCATAAACCCATCGCCATATACCATGAATTAGCTGGAGTAAAAAATTGGCTGACCCATAAAGGAGAGAGCCAACCTATATTATTTCTTGATGAAGCCAATATAAGTCAGGAGCATTATACTTTATTCGCAGCAATTGCACGAGGCGATAAAGAGTTTTGGTATGAAGGGACCTGTTATCCTTTAAAAAACCATAAAATTATCTTTGCTGGAAACCCTACTCATTACGAAGGACGTTTCGAACCTGATTTATTTAAACGATTCCCCAATTATTTTCCTTTCGAAGGACAACGGCTGGATAAAATATTAAGCCCTCTGCTTACACACTGTGATGATGCAACAAGTTTATTGAAGCTTATTAAAACCTACTATGCGAAAGCGCAAGATGCCGGGCTCAATATAACTCCCCGTAACGCGCAAATGATGTGTTTACGTTTCTTCATTTTAAAAGAAAACCCGCAAACCAAGTCGATGACTGATGATTTTCTGATGCGCTATACCATTTTAAGTGAAATCAAAACTATAAGTCTGGATAAAAAACTAAGCCAGCACATTCGCTACGATATAAAAAAAGGAAGTCCTTGGAAAGAAGAGAGAAGACAATTCGAAGAGGTCCTGCAACAATTCCAGCCACAGACTACCGATAAGAAATTCATATGGACTGACTCACGCAAAAAAATTGCATTGAGCATCGAAATGCTGATGCGTATCCGCGAACAGAAAATAAAAGGTAGGTGGGAGCAGGAGATTGGAATTAATGGGATCGTTCTTGAAGCAGAGCCTGGTTTAGGCAAAAGTCAATTAGTTCAAGCGCTACTTAAAGCCAAGGGAGTTGAGTTCATAACCATATCCCCAACCAACACTAAACAAGTACATGCAAAGCTCTTAGAGGCATTCCACAAGGGTCAAGTCGTTTGCATTGAAGAGTTTAATACCCTGGTTCATGAACAACTGCTTAATGCCTTGCTTTCAGGGTATGACCTTGAAGGAAATCCTCCTCAAAAATCAGGTTTTTGTATTATTGGCACTCAGAACCCAACTACACTTCACGGGAGACAGCCTTTATCTAAGGCTCTAGAAAATCGGCTTATGCTTGTTGAATTAAGCCATTATCACTTTGATGAATTTATTAAAATCCTCACAGAAAAATTTCAATTACTTATAGGAAACGCGAAAACAGTGACTGAAGAATATTTTGCAGCACGTACTTATGCACAAAGCCAAAGCTTATTCCCTCCTCCAAACCCACGAAATGTGATGAGAATAGCTGAGGAAGAGCAAAACAGGCAGGAAGTATTGGCGTATTAAAGGCTAATATCTCTTAAGTTCACTTTACAGCATTGATGCAGCGCAGTGGAATCGCGGTTTAATTTGGTCTATACTCCCGTGGATTCTGCTGCACTGCACCCACCATTATTAAGTACAACATTTTATAAAATCCATCGAACTTCTTCTAATCCATGACTACACTTCAGTTATGAGCAGTATAAAAAATGACGGAGCTCAAATGGACATATCGAAATTTTTAAGCAAAGTTCTTGGGATTTATTTGATCATTGTCAGCTTAGCTATGTTTGCCAACTTGCAGCAATTTACAGTTTATGTACAAGAGTTACTTAAGGATGCCCCATTAATGCTTGTCACCGGCTTTTGGACTCTTATTATTGGGTTACTTATGGTTGTAAGCCATAATGTTTGGCAATGGAGCTGGCGACTCTTAATTACAATTATTGGCTGGATTATACTCCTGAAAGGGACAAGCATGATTTTTTATCCACATTATATTGATAGAGCGACTCTGGTTTTTATGCAAGATGCAAGTATTGCATACAGTGCAGCGGGGTTTGAGCTGATTCTTGGGATAATCCTTTGCTACTTAGGCTTTAAACGTTAAAACACCTTATTTTCGCTTCCTCCATATATAAACTCCAAAATCTTCTCGATACTTCATCTTATCAATTCCTTATTGTTTTCCAATTTACCTCCACTACAATCGTAATGAATTAAAATTAGAGGCATCCAGGTTTGAATTTACATCCATTCGCTTAATCTGGGGTGCAATCCGCTATTTCAGTTTCATTGCGAGTGATGATGCAGGTAAAAAGATAATCAGGACTTTTGAATCCTTACTGTTACCTTTAAATTCCGCTGAAGAAAAGATAGCCAATAGA
>NZ_LNYQ01000006.1:0-185427 GCF_001467945.1 Legionella parisiensis | reverse complement strand
GCAGCGCTAATACTTTATCGCCATCGTAATAAAATGTTTTAAGGCTAGGTCACGCTCCAAGTCTTTCCTGTATTCCCCCCCCCCGTGGACCGCAACCTCAGGTTTTAGAGCCAAGAAGTAGAAACAGACCTAGTCAATTTATAGATTATTAGGTTAAAGTATTATGTCCGATTTATTTTTCAAGTAAGGGAATAGTAATGAAAATTTTAGCAAAATCACTTTGTTGTACTGTTTTTTTGGCCAATATTGCTTTTGCTGATGACATATCACAATTTAACTCACAAATACAAAGTCAGTTAAAACAATTACAGTCACAACAACAAGAGCAAACCCAACAAATGAATACCCAACTCCAGGCACAAATTCAAAAAGTACAATCTGATCTGCAACAACAAATACAATCAGTGAACAGCCAACTGCAGAATCAGATAAAAACGATGCAAAACCAATTACAGACCCAAATACAAGCGGTGAATTCACAGATTCAGCAATTAGCAGCTAAACAAGGTATGCAGCCAGTACCCGCTCCAGCCCCAGGAAAACCTAAATAAAATCAGGTCACGTATTAATCCCGCAAAAAAGCGGGAATTTATTCGTTAGACTATTTTATCCCTTCTCTTTATATATGGCTTCTTAAGTCTGTTTGCATTCGCTATCTCTGAATTGTAAACAGATCTTAAATTTTCTGACGAAAATTGAGGTTGAACATGAAGGCGATTTCTGTATCAGCCCCATGTAAGCAAAAAATGCATTAACGGTATATAATTTAAATGAACCTGACTTAGATCAGTAGCGATTCAATTACAAGTCTAGAGGGGAACAGGTGAGGGAACATGGCTAGACGTCAAATAGATTACCAGAAAGTGGCACAAGCCGCCGAACATGTTAAAAAGCAAGGCCGCGAACCATCGCTTACAAATGTATGCGAAGAATTAGGAATAATTACTCCAACTCCCAACTTGTCCATCCTTCTTGAAAAATGGTATCACACCCAACCCGAATTTCAGCGTTCTATTAAAGCTCCTCTTTCAGAAAATATTAATATAAAAGCCCATGATATTCTTGAAAAAAATATAGAATTGGAAAAATCCTTATCTCTGTTACGTGCTACGCTTGAGTCAACCGCAGATGGCATCATGATGGTAAACGGAAAAGGGCAAGTTGTTGATTGGAATCAAAAATTTGTCGAAATGTGGCGTATTCCTTCTCATATGCTGGAATCAGGTACTGAAAGCATTGGCTTCGAATATATTTTACAGCAACTCAGCAATCCTGAAGCAGTAATTGCTGACGTGAAATATCTGTATGAAAATCCAGAGTGGCAAGGAGAGTTGCCCGTTTTGCATTTTAAAGATGGACGAATTTTTGAGCGATTCACCCAGCCACAACGAATAGGCACCGAAATTGTTGGGCGGGTATATAGTTTCAGGGATATAACCCAGAAATTGATGGAGGAAGATGAACTTCGTATCAGAGAACGCGCCATTGAAGCAAGCACTCATGGTGTTGCGATTCTTGATATTTCCAAACCCGATCTACCTATTATTTATGTTAATAAAGCGTTTGAACGCATTACGGGATATAGTGAAAGGCAAATATTAGGACAAAGTCTTGCATTTTTGCATGGAAGTAAGCTGGAAAATGTGAACCAAAAACGAATAAATCTGGCAATTAAAGAGTTACGTGAAGAAACAGTAGAGCTAGAAAGTTACCGTCGCAGTGGCGAAATTTTTTGGGGTGAGGTAAGTGTTGCTCCTGTCAGAGATTCATTCGATAACGTCAGACATTATGTCTGTCTTCTTAATGATGTCACTCAGCGTCGTGAAATGGAACAACAATTAATTCAACAAGCAACACATGATTCGCTCACAGAATTACCCAACCGCGTTTTATTAATCGACCGCGTGGATCAAGCCATTTTACAAGCCAAGAAGAAAGGGGCGATGTTAGGTTTTTTATTCCTTGATCTGGATCACTTCAAAATGACAAACGATACCTTGGGGCATAGTATTGGGGACAGGCTGCTGCAAGCTGTCTCCAACCGCCTGCTTCTTGCTACAGATGATTTTGATACTGTCTGTCGCTTAGGCGGCGATGAGTTTGTTATATTGTTGCAGGATGTTGCCACTGAGATGCAAGCACAGCAAAAAGCAGAAGAAATACTTACTTCTCTAGCAAAACCCTTTCAGATTGATCAGCATAATTTAAAAATCACCGGCAGTATAGGGATCAGCTACTACCCTAAAGATGGCGATGATTATGAGTCTTTAATGAAAAGTGCTGATTTATCGATGTATCACGCCAAAGATAATGGTCGCAATACCTATCGCACTTATGATAAAGAAATGAATATGCGCATCATTAATCGCATGCAACTTGACAATGCTTTACGTGACTCACTGAAGAAAAACAAATTTCATTTAGTATATCAACCATTTATGAATTTGACTTCAAATAAAATTATTGGCTTCGAAGCCTTATTGCGTTGGCACAGCCATATTTTAGGTGATGTTCCTCCCAATGATTTTATAGGTATGGCCGAGGAAAATGGCTTAATTCTTGATATTGGCATGTGGGTTTTGCAAGAAGCGTGCCGCCAACTTGTACGCTGGCATCATCAAGGTTATGACCAACTCACTGTCGCTGTAAATATTTCTAGCCGCCAATTTCGTCAGGCTCATTTACCTGAAGTAATTGAAAAAATTCTTCTTGAAACAGGCTTACCAGCCAAATTTCTGGAGTTAGAACTTACAGAAAGCTTACTTATTGATAATGTAAAACATGCTGTTGAAACGATGTATGAATTGAAAGACATGGGAACAAAATTAGTGATTGATGATTTTGGTACTGGCTACTCCAGTTTATCTTATCTCAAGCAGTTTCCTGTTGATAAATTAAAAATTGACCGCTCTTTCATCAGTGAATTAGTCAATAGGGAAAATGATGCGGCGATCACAAAAGCAATTATCAATTTAGGTCATAGCTTAAATTTGGAAGTATTAGCTGAAGGAGTAGAAACAGAATTACAACGCGAGTTTATTATGCAGCATGGCTGTGATTATGCACAAGGCTATTTTTTCGCAATGCCTCAAAAAGCAGAAGAATTAAAAGATTTTATTATTCAGCATATTTAAACCTAATAAAAGCGGTTAAAAGCTTCAGAGAAAGCCTCAAGGCACTGAATCTGCCGTATTTTCCAGGTTAAATTTTTTATCATTTTCTCGAGTTTTTTTCAAGTCGGTATGATTTTTGCTGTTAAAAATTATGATGCGATGTGTTTAGAGTATTTCTTATGTTTTAAATTGATTGATTGATTAAATAGAGCTCAGTAGTCGTAGTAATTGTTGCCTGAAATGGAGTGCTCGAGGACTTGTTCAGTTGACTCGGATTAAAACCATACCTTCATCTAAGGCTGCAATCGTTCTAAGGAGACTGGAATGAGAGAGGTAACCATTGTTGGTTCGGGTTTGGCCGGGGGCTTGCTCGCCATCTATTTGGCAAAAAGAGGATATAAACTTGAATTATTTGATGTACGCCCGGATCCAAGAACCATACGTGCAGAGGATGGGCGCTCAATCAACCTGGCTTTGTCATGTCGCGGTATTACCGGCATGGAAGGTGTAGGTATCATGCCGCAGGTAAAAAAACTCATGGTTCCCATGCGTGCTCGTGCGATACATGAAATGCAGGGGCAGATTAAATTTCAATCTTTTGGCCGACATCAAAATGAATACATTAATGCAATTCAACGTAACGATCTCAATAAGTTACTACTTAATGAAGCAGAAAAATATCCCAAAGTTAAACTCAATTTTGATACGAAACTCATCGATTTGGATGTCGATAAAAAAATTGTCGTGTTTAAACTGCCTGATGGCACCCTTTTAAAACGAAACTATGAACTTCTAATTGGAGCTGATGGGGCGGGTTCAGCGGTTCGTGAACAACTTCATGCGGAGCACTTTGTGCATGCATCACGTACTTACTTGCCTTATGGATATAAGGAACTCTCGATTGGTGAACCTGCCCAAGATCATCTGATTCATGAACATTTACACCTCTGGCCAAGGAATGCCTTTTTGTTATTAGGCAATCCTAATCTTAATCAATCAATTACAGGCTCCTTATTCTTGCCCAATGAGGGAAAAAATAGTTTTGCAGAATTGGATAATGATTTGAAAATCAGAACTTTTTTTCAAAAAGCATTTCCGGATGCATATGCTGAAATGCCCAATTTAATTGAAGAGTTTACGCAACATCCTACCGGTAATATGAGTACTATAAAATGTGATCCATGGTATTACCAGGATCAATGCCTGTTAATCGGAGATGCGGCACATGGAGTTGTACCTTTTTTTGGCCAAGGGATGAATAGTGCGTTTGAAGATTGTCGTATTTTAAATGAGCTTTTAGATAAATATCATGATGATTGGAAAAAGGTAATGCCTGCTTTCTATCAATCAAGAAAAGTAAATACTGATGCAGTAGCACAAATGTCTATGGATAATTTCCATGAAATTCAGATTGACATCAGAGACAAACGATTTAACTTCAAAAAACAATTGGAACTCGAATTAATGCATCGATACCCAGAAGACTATGTTTCAAAGCATGTTTTGGTAATGTTTACTAATACACCTTATGCTGAAGCGCAAGCGCAAGGGGAGTTCCAAACGAAATTTTTAAATAAAATATCTGACCAAGTGGAGCGAATTGAAGAGATAGATTGGACTAAAGTAGAGAAAAACCTAGGCAATATGACAAAAAATTGGCAAAATTGAGTTGAATTTTAAAAGAAGTAAAAAATTCAAGGGGTTACTTTGTCAAAAATTTGACACAATGATTATTTTGGATTCACTTATATTGGCAGTTCGCACTACTTTTTTATGAAAAAAAGCAAAAATATCTTTTTTTCATAGTTTTTGCGAGGGAAAAAGAGAAAAAAGTTGGTATGCGCCATGCATTGTTCAAAGTGTCCAACAAAATTCTCATGGAGATGGCTATGAAAATCATACAAGATTATATTGATTCCAAACAACAAGAATTTATGAATCATCCTTTTTTTGAAGTACTTGAACAATTGAAAAGTTTAAAAGAATTGAGCTACTTCGTTCCCGAACTCACTTTTTGGGCTATGACTTTCCAAGATATTTTAAGAATAAACGAAGAACGAGTGACTGACCCATACTTAAGAAAAGTTGCCCGTCATCACAGACTTGAAGATGCAGGCCATGAAAAATGGTTTCTACATGATAAAAAATATATGGGGGCAGTGAATATCGATTCGGTAAATGATACGAATGATGTAAGTTGGCTCTATAGCAAAGAAACCCAATTAACTCGTGATGCAGCTTATGCTATTTTAGCTGAAGTTTATAAAGCAAATGATGAAATTCTGAATATTGTTCTCCTCTTAACCATTGAATCATCCGGACACGTTTTCTTTGAAAAAGTTTCAAAACAAGTGAAAAAAACTGGGGAAGATAAAAACCTCCAATATTTCTCCACATCACATTTGGAAGTAGAAATGGCTCATGCCTTGTTTGAAGAAGAAATGGAACGCTCTTTATTTTCAAGACAAATACCAGTCCCCACTCGACGCGAAGCATTAAAATTGGTTGACCGTTGCTATGATGCGTTTAACAAAATGTTCGATGGATTGATTATTGCTTGTAATCGAAGACTTGAATTGGCAAAACAAAGGAATCAACAAGATGCCGCAAACAAAGAACCAGTGGAACTTATTTCACATAAAGCAGTGTAAGAAAAAGTTTGGACAAGCGATGCTCAGTGATGAGCAATCGCTTGTTTTTTTTCGCGAAGATTTCGGCAAATTAATTCATTCTGCACCGGTAGCCGTTTTTGAACCTGAAACCACAGAGGATGCACAATCATTCATACACTATGCTCATAAAAACCGGTTACCTATAACACTTCGCGGCAATGGAATGAGTCAAAGCGGCCAATCGCTTGCCGTTCCAGGCGGGGTAATCCTGAATATGAAACACTTTGCTCATACATCAGAAGCTGATTCAGACTCCATTTGGGTAGAAGCAAATGCCTCCTGGGCCTCTTTATTGGATAATTCGTTAAAACAGTTCCTCATACCCTATGTGGTACCTCATAATTGTAATTTATCAGTGGGGGGGGTGCTTTCTGCGGGAGGGATGGGGGCCTCTTCATTCAAATACGGCAGTGTGGTCGCCCATGTCAAAGCGTTGGAAGTATTAAAAGCTGATGGAGAATTGGTTAAGGCAGAAGAACGCTCCTCTTTAATGCATGCTTGTTTGGGTGGACAGGGGCGTTTTGGCCTGATTACCAAAGCCTGCATTGCCTTAAGACCTTGTTTAAAAAATGTCAGAACATTCTTTCTGATCTATTTGGATAAAAACGAATGGCTTAATGATTTGCTTTTATGTCAAACAAAGGCAGACTATGTGGAATCATTTTGCACACCAGCACTACAAGGCGCGAAAATATCGGAAAAAGGTCGATTGCCTTTTGCTCAGTGGTTTTATTCGCTTCATGTAGCTCTAGAATATGATAATCTACCCCCTGATTTTCACGATTTTGGGTTAAGGCCCTGGCGTTTACTTCATACCCAGGATGAATCAATCCACTCTTATTTACATCGCCATGACTCTCGTTTTAATGCAATGAAAATAACTGGACAATGGGAATTGCAACATCCATGGTATGAGTGCTTTTTATCCGCTTCACAATTAAGTAATCTGGAAGAGTTATTAGCCGCCTTGCCTTTACATTACGCTCCTGTGGTACATCTTGCCCGGATCGCACCTCATATTCATGATAGTTTTTTACAGCTTCCTAAAGACAAAGATATTTTTGCTCTAATGATCCTTAATCCAGGATTACCCTCTGCATTAATTCCGAGTTGTTTAGCAACAATGAAACAGCTGGACGCACTTTTTTTACCTCAAGGCGGCAAACGTTACCTTTCCGGATATTTAGGAGACTCTCCAGATAAAAAATATTGGCAAAACCATTTCGAAGAACACTATACGGATTGGCATAAACTAAAAGAACTCTATGATCCGCAAAATATTTTTTGCTCTATGTTACATCATGATTAGTGCAACAGCGCAGGGAAACTCACGGTCCACGTCAGTTTTATCTTTTTACTCTCACATCCCGCAGAGAAGCCGCGGGACGTAGTGCACTATTTAAAGCGTCACTGCCCTATCCCTTATTTCTTAGGTTTAAATTCCATTAAAGTAAATAGGCTATTTGTGGGGTAACTGTTTTTAAAAATAAATCCTGCAGGTTCAATTGATTTTTGCCATTCAAATAAGGTGCGCTGTCTGCCTCCTAATAAAACCATCATCACAATATCCATAGTTTTATTTGGGTGTGGTTTGTCATCATCTGGCATTACTTGTTCAGCAATAAATAAAGTTGCATTTTTAGACATTTGATGGGCACAGTTTTTTAATATTTTATGCATCATTTCATCATTAAAATCATGCAAAACTCCTTTAAAAATGTAGGCATCTGCTGATGGGATTGTCGCAAAAAAATCTCCTTCTTGAAGTATGACTTTATTGGAGAACTTATTAGGATCCAATTGACCAATAACTGCCGGGGTATCAAAAAGAATAGCCTTTAATTCGGGGTATTTCTTGGTAATTGCTGTCGCCAATCCTCCGCGCCCCCCGCCCATATCGACGAAACTGGAGAATACAGAGAAGTTGAATGCATTGCTGATCGCCGCTTCATCATAAGAAGATAGCTTTGCCATTCCTCTATCAAAATTCTGCTGTTTCTCTGCATTTTTACTAAGAAAACTAAAAAAATCATCGCCATGTTGTAGTTCAAATGCTGGCGTTCCAGTATTAAGACTCACATCCAGTTGGGAAAAAGCTTGCCACCAGGCGTCATCAACCATACACAATACATCGCGCATAGAGTGAGGGTCATCGTCACACAGTGGTTTGGATAATTCAGTCAACGAATAAAAACCATTGTCGTAATTAAATAATTCATAACTACTGAGAAACCTTAATACTCTATGCAGTAATTCCGGCTTACTTTCTGTAGCCTTCGCCAATTCTTCAATTTTTTTAGGCCCGGAGGACAGATGATTTGCTATGCCTAATTTAGCTACGGCGTGTAATGCTCGTGATACGACATACCAGCGTGACATGATGGCTAATTGAATATGAGGTTTATCCATTTGAGATTGCATTTACAATTCCTTTTAATTCGATTTATTTTATTATCCTTGAAAAAACAGTTGAAACTTATGTGCAAGCTAAAGATACCGAATCTGCCGAATTTTTTAAATTTTTTTGCTCGTCATTGTAGCAACTACTGGTTTCGCAAAAAAATTTAAAAAAAGTCCAACATCTTTGCCACCTGTGCTCGCCACCCTTTTAACTGCTTTTCTTGGATTATTTGCTAATTTGATCAAAAAGTTAAGTGTTACTGTTTATTTAAATTTCATACCCCCAAAAAAATGTTACGATAAGCACCCATTCCGGAACATTCAAGCCGCGGAAATCCACCCGATATATGATGATGCATAGTAATTCCGTACCCATTTGGTAGTATATGAGTTCAAAAATAATTTATGATGTTAAGTGATAATGCTCTCTTGTAAAAAAAGCTTCTATAGGTCAAAATCAATGCAAGATGATGGCCCAATGGACCTGCGCAGGCAGGAATCCATTCATAAATATTTGCCGATTTAAAAATAGCCCCCCTGTGCGGAGAATAGAGGTTACTTGCGAAAAGAATAAATCATGAATAAAGAGCAATATAAAATTGTGACACTTACTGCCTTGGGCGGTGCCTTAGAGTTTTATGATTTTACGATTTACGCACTCTTTGCGCCCTACATTAGTCAAAACTTTTTCGCAAACACGAATACGCTTATTGGATTAATGAATACTTTTGCAGTCTTTGCGCTTGGATATTTAGCACGACCTATAGGTGGTATATTTTTTGGTCACTTAGGCGACAAATTTGGCCGAAAATCCGCCTTTTCACTTGCTGTTTTTATGATGGCAACCGCAACGTTGCTTATGGGATGTTTACCTAGTTATCATTCCATTGGGATCACCGCCCCCATCATCCTAATGGTGTTACGATTGATGCAAGGATTCTCTGTTGGCGGCGAAATTCCGGGAGCTGCCGTATTTACGATCGAACACGTTCCTCAAGAAAAGCGAGGGTTTGCTATTGGTCTTGTATTCATGTGCATTACGCTTGGCAATAGCCTGGGAGCATTAGTAGGATTTATTCTTACATCCCTATTAAACCAAGTACAAATGATGGCTTGGGGTTGGCGTATTCCTTTTATAATTGGATTTGGCTTAGGGATTATTAGCTATATGATTCGCAAGCAGTCGATTGAAACTCCTGTTTTTCTCAATATGGTAAAAGAAGAAAAATTGCATCGTCAGCCATTTTGGGGGCTGTGGACCTTATCTCGGGAAAAATTATTCCATGCTTTTTTATTTACTGCAGTTTCGTCCAGCATTATTTCGCTTTTTTTGTATTTACCTGCCTATCTTACCTCTATTGTGAAACTTAAGGTAACACACACTTATTTAATTAATTTAGTAAGCTTTTTAAGTTTTGCATTATTCACTGCTGTCTTTGGCAGCCTGTCTGATCGTTGCAACCGTAAAAAATTACTTATCTTCGGTGCCTTACTTTTAATTTTATCGTGTTATCCGCTTTTTTATGGGCTGAATCATTTGGGGGAGTCTTTTGTCTGGGTTTTCACTTTATGTTTTGCTTTATTTGGAGCAATGATCAATGGCAGCTATGTGGTTCTTATTAGTGAATCATTCCCTACCCATTTACGTTATTCTGGAGTTGGATTTAGCTATAGCCTCGGTATTGCTTTATTTGGTGGTGCAGCACCACTTGCTTTTACACAACTCATCCAGGTATTGAAGTTATCTGAAGCACCGGCTCTTTACCTCTTGCTTTGTGCCTGTGTCACGCTTATTGCTATCCTACGCTCGAATCAACAAGAGAAAAACTACTCCAATACTACCGGCATCATAGCAGCATGACTCAAGCTTGCTATCCTTACGCCAAATGCGACCAGCAATCCCCCCATCAGTTTAACAATATAATATTGCAAACGGTTCAGATTTGATTTGACATACTGATGGGTAAGCAGGTAAGCAAGGTTGGAAAACCAAATCATGTGAATTAAAGCTATCTCTGCTCCATAACCCAATTCAGTGATAATGGAATGTCCCGGTTTTACAACCAAAGTAAAAAATGCCAATAAAAACATGATTGCTTTGGGATTTAAAAGATTACACAACAAACCTTGATTAAACGCCTGCAAACCCGTGATAGATTGTGTTGAGTAACTTGCATTCAGTTTCATCATTTCACGCTTGGCTAATAAGCTTTTGACACCAATATAAATAAGGTAAGCTGCCCCTAAGTACTTGATAATACTGAATGCAAGCAATGATTGCGAAATAACCAGCGCCAATCCCAAAATACAGTAACTTGCATGAATTAAAAGACTTACTGAAACACCAAAAGCAGTATAGATTCCAGTTTTCCTCGAATAAAGTAAGGAATTCTTGGTAACAAGAGCAAAATCAGGGCCTGGAGAAATTGCCGCTAACATAATTAACACGCTAATCGATAAAAACTCTTGCACCATACTCCTCCATAAATAAAAGAATAATTATAACACGAATCCTGTGACTAAATAATTGCCGTCAGCGGACATTTTCACCTTAACTCTCCAGGAATTCTGGATTGATTCACTGCTGGAGAACGGAGCCAACTACACGGGTTAAGTGCATTATTATTTGCATTAACGAATTATTCTTTTTAATTATTTCCGCATGTTCCTTACATTCTTTGAAATTTAATGACAAAAAAGAATACCGCGTAGGTGCAAATTGATGTGTGAGATCGTAGCTAAGAATATAGTTCACGCATTCACCAAACTCGCCTTTACTTAGAGTTAAATCAGCATAATGATCACAGAGTGTATTCATCACGTTATAAAAATTATGCACAGCAGCTTCCAAAACTGCAGCGGTTTTCTTATCCTCTTCTTTTTCTTTAGCTGAGGCGAGGCATACTCCAGTTTGCTCCATCAATAATTGCAGTTGCGCTCGTACCCCCCCTGATTTGGAAAGTTCAAACTCTCTTTCTTTTTTAGCGGCCTCAGCTAAAGGCTCATACCACTCCCGATCTTTATTATCGCGGTAATATATCGTGAAGTTTTTATCTGCGCTTAACGATTGCAGTGCATAAGCCTCTTGTGTTAAAGAGCACTGATAATCAAAAATAGCGCCAATATTCTCCGCTGTGTAGCGTGAAGCATCTTTTCCTCCATGACCATCATAAATCCCTATCAAAAAAGGTAAAGACAGAGAAAGTGTTTGTACTGCAATTGAAATATTGTCTCGTGAGCCCCATTCGATCGCTTTATTGGCAAGCATTTTTGCTAATAACTGTTCCTTTTGTGTTCTTGCTGAGGGAATCTCCCTTAAACAATTTAAAAGCCATTGCTCATGCTCTTTTTTAGTCTGGTACGCTAACGGCTCAGTAAAACCATCACATGTCGTAATCAACTGCACTTTTCCTACGCTTTCTTTGAGGATACCTATGTGTTCATAGATTTCATCGAGGTAATTGATGTCGATACTGGCATCAGCACAAACTACCTCGGCATTATAATCAAAATCCCCTATTGCCCTGGATACAGCCAATTGACCATTGATGCGATCAAAAAAAACTACTCCTCCAGCTCTTTGAATACGCTCTAGCTCTGCATTGGGATGATGAATAATATTATTTAAACGCATGACACCGGCTATCTCCCCCTGCTTGTCGAAAATCACTGCAAAAGAGATGGAATCTGCCAGGGTTGCAGTAATCAAAGCTCCATGGCCATCATATACAGTCGTTGATGCAGTAGTTCCTCCATACATCACATTCCGCCCTAAAATATTAATCAGGTGATAACTCGTCCACAAACGACGACCAATTTCTTTGGGGGTGAGGTATTTAAAATGATCGCGTGCATACCAACATGCAAAGACCGCATCCTCTTGGCTCGGACGCAAACCTATGGTTTCATACAAACCAAAGTGATGTTCTTTTACAAGTTCACACACATCAATCCCTTTATCATTAGGCAATGAGGTAATGTGTTGAATACGGGGCATCTTTTTTCCTATTAATACTCTCCTGTAAAAATATAGCACATAGACTTATTCATCATTTTTACTTTACCCTCGCTTAAGTCTGCAGCAAACTTCTTAACTAACTCATCGCTTCTTCAGTAGCTTGGGTTAAATATCCACACTGAATCAGATAATTAAGGTATTTATTGAAGACCGTTTCATCTATTTTTTCACAATAAATTTTATGATTCTCTAACTGAGTTTTTGTATAGGTGCAATCAATTTTCGCCTTATTGTTGTGAAGATATAACTCAAATAATGAACTGTCTTTATGTAAGACTTTTTCCGTAAAAAAAGGCCGCAATGGCGAAAACGGGTGATTCAGATCAAATTGACTATTCTCTTTAATCATTTTTTCCCAATCAGAATAGGCAACATCTTCTATCTGAAAACCTTTGGCTTTAACATATCCAAATAATTCATCAACATCGGCTTCCCGCGGATTTATTAAATGATACGTATTAGACTGATAGGGCCTTTCCAAAGCAAATCGAGCGATCGCCTTCGCGACATAATCCACTGGAACAAAATTAAAATCTACATCCAATAAAGGCCGGGCACCCAGTTCAACACATCCTTTGAGGACACGGCATACCACATCGTCCTGGTTCCAATATCCAGTTTGACTTTCCCCTGTAATCAAGCTCGGTCTGTAAATCACTGTTGGAATATTATAGGTGCGGGCATGAAATACCAATTGTTCAGCCAACCATTTTGTCTGATTATAACCTCCATAAATCCCATCTTCAGGTGTAAGCTCAGTTTGTTCAGTGATTACTACATCATCTGCCAAATCAGCAGACATAAAATAGCCTACCGTTGAAATATAATGCAGCGCTTTCAGCCGCCTGTATCCAGCTAATTCGATGAGTTGTTTTGTACCGAAAACATTACTTGCTGTCAGTTTTTGATAAGGATAAATAAAATTAAGGACTGCAGCTCCATGAAAAATAAGATCAACAGTATCTGCCAAATAATACCAATCCTGTTTCGCGAGGCCTAAGTTACTTTTTTCCAAATTACCTAAAACGATTTTAATGCGATCATGAAAAACCGGATTCCACACACCATAGCGTTCCATGTTTTGAATCACTCTGTTTCGCCCTGTCGCGGGTGAATTGGCCTGAACAAGACATGTAATATACCAGCTTGTACTGGTTAAAAGCTCACGCAGCAAATAAGCTCCTAAAAAGCCTGTAGCCCCAGTCAATAATACATGTTCTGGCATAGCTTTAGACAAAGAGGTAATATGAGGGGTCATGTTTTTATATTGATTAAACTCAGCAACCAGATCAATCAGGGAATGATTACACCGTTTTTGTTGCTCTGTTTTTCCTGAAAATAAACCCATAATTTCGCCCAAGCTTGGATCCCTGAGCAGAAATTCAATCGATATATCTCTGTCACCGCGTGTAGAAAGCACATAGTGTAATTCCCCTAGTTGCACTGAACTTAACCCTACTTCGCTTAACTTTTTTTCTTTATCTAATACCGAAATATCTTCATTAAAAATTGGTTTAAGCATCTGGGCAATATCTGAAGACTCGGAATTCATAGTTTTTACAGATTCCTCTGTCTCATTGTTTACGAGCTTATCAATACAGATAATATCTAAACCGCCTTCTAGATATTTTTTCTTACATAATAAGCGCTGCGTTTTTCCGCTGCTGGTTTTGGGAACTGATTTACGATCAACAAGGACTACAACATCTGCCTCAATCCCATGCATTTGCCGCAAATTACTCCTTATGGTTCTGATGATTTCTTCCAAGTTTAGTGCCTGAACTTGCTTTTTAATTTCTTGCACAATAACTAATAATTCCAAGTCATTTTCTTCTACTGCAAAAATAGCACAACAATGCTCACGCAGATTGGGATGGCATGTATGGATGGTATCTTCCAAGTCGTGTGGGTAATAATTACATCCACGAATAATAATCAGATCCTTGAGACGCCCTGTTACATAAAGGGCCCCTTGATCCAAATACCCCATATCCCCTGTGCGTAAAAAAGAATGCTCTTTATTAGCGATGCGTGCATCGAAATAATATTTTGAGTCCTGGGGCAATTGCCAATAACCTTGGGCAACACTTTTACCTTTTACCCATATTTCTCCAACCACACGTTCTGGACACTCCTGCAACGTCTGAGGATTCACGATGGCAAGAGAACAACTATCAACAGACTGTCCACAACTGATCAAACTGCGGGCGTCAGGATGCGATTCATCACAATAAAGCACTTTGTTCTGATTTAGTGTTTTCTTATCGACCCATTGACTGTTTATCCCTTGCTTGCGACGACCTCCTGTGACCATTAGTGTCGACTCAGCAAGTCCATAACAAGGATAAAAAGCCTCAGGTGAAAAACCGCAGCTTGCAAAACGTTGAAGAAAACGCTCGATGGTTGCTTTGCGAATCGGTTCTGCCCCACTCATTGCACATTGCAGGGTGCTTAAGTCCAATCGGCTTTTTTCTTCTTCAGTGACTTTACTAGCACATAAATCATAAGCAAAATTAGGAGCAACTGTTGCTGTAGCCCGATAATATGTCATCGTTTCCAACCAAATTGCCGGGCGCTGCAAAAAAGTCAATGGCGACATTAACTTTAGGGGAATTGTACTGAACGCAGGTTGTAATATCCCCCCAATAAGTCCCATATCATGATAATGAGGTAACCAAGAAACACTAATATCTTCTTCGGTGAGGCCGTTTGCTTTTTCTATTACAAATAAATTATGCAGCAAATTACCGTGGCTGATCATCACTCCTTTGGGTTTTCCAGTTGAACCGGAAGTGTATTGTAAAAAAGCAATATGATCTTCCTTAAGCGAAAGGTGGCTCCATGTTTCAATTACATTGACCCAGTCTTCTGTGATGATGCATTTTAACTGTTCATACTCATTGTATTTTTTGATTTGTTGCCCAAGCTCTTTTGTGGTCAAAACAACACGTGCCTCTGAGTTATTAATAATATGTCGGAATTTTTTTGCCCAATCTCTAGTAGTAGGAGAGTATGAAGGTACAGCAATAACCCCCGCATACAAACAACCAAAAAAAGCAGCAATAAAATCAAGGCCAGGAGGATAAATAATTAATACCCGATCACCTGGGCGCGTTACCTCGAAGAGAACACTTGCTATTTTCTTTGCTTGGTCTGCCAACTCACGATAAGTCAGACTCTTACTTTCCTGTATTTTTTTGTTTATGAACGTATAGAGTGGGAAGTCCGGATTTTTCTCTGCTTTTTTTTCCAGTAAGTCGACCAAACTTGCGTAAAAACGTTCCTCCATACCAACCCCTAAATCTAAGATAATTACACTGAACCTTATAGAGAACTGGTATCAGTACGTTCCGGTTCAATTTAATAGACTTCTTTGAAACTCGCTGCAGCGAGTTTCGAAGAAGTCTATTATGGAATATCTATTTGAAAAGTACAGCAATCTCAGCCAAACTAGGGTCTATTTTACATTTCGCTAACTTAAAACAAGATAGTCGAAATGAAACCAAATCTTAAAAGTTTAAAATAAGTAGTAGGACTACTCGAATGCCGAAACTCATAGTGAAAGTACTTCTAAAATTAAAAGAGGCTACTCGTTATTCTTATTATGGATTAAAAGCGGCCTTCCAAGATGAGTTCGCCTTTCGTCTTGAATTATTGGCTGGCATCATTGCGCTGCCTCTTGCTTTTTTTATAGGAAAAACTTACGTTGAGCGCGCTTTATTAATTAGCACGCTATTCATGGTCTTAATTGCTGAATTATTGAATTCAGCAATAGAAACCACTTTGAATCGAATGAGCCGCGACTGGAATCCCATGACTAAAAAAGCAAAGGATCTCGGCTCGGCTGCTGTTTTTATTACAATTATTAATGCACTTGTAGTTTGGATCATGATAATTATTTCTCGCTTCCAAACATAACTCCCTCGAAAGCGATCTGTGAAAAACGAAACCCTTATGGATATAAATAATGCATGCCTGACGCAACGAAGCGGCGCTGAGTTTCGCTTCGATATGTCAGGTTTTTAATGCGTAAACTTCGTTGTGTTCTGAATAAACTGGGTGATCTCGTCCATTTGTGTTTTTGCCAAATATTCTGTTTGTTCTTTTTGAGGCTCAAGCCGAGCGAGTTTCTGATAAAGTTTCTCCATACTCTCATGTCGACCCTTACCAAAAAACCTGCAGTGACTGAAAAAGTAAAAAAATCCCGCTGTTGTCTTTGATTGGCCAATTTGCTGTAATTTTTCCAATTGTTCCAAAGGGGATAATGTAGCGCTTAAAATGCCGGCAATTTTTCTCATTCCCGTACTGTTCGTAGTAATAAATTTTCTTGTTAATTGTTTGCCATCTAGAATCGCATTGACGCATTCGTTAAAACTGTACAGTGCATTTTTAAATTTCAAATTTTCTTGCTCTAACATCCGTATTACTTTGTCTAAATTAGGATAAGGATTATCCTCACCCTCAAAATCTGCTCTACGATTTTCTTGAATCAATTTTATTGATAATTGGTAATGAGATGAAGGTAAAGAAAATTTTGAAATTTCTTTATAAATTTCCTCTCTTCTATCGAGCATCCTTCGATTAAATACATGGCTTACTGGATTAGGAACATACAATAGTTTGTTTCTAAATGGAACTAAGTCATGTTTTGACTTTAATAAATTCATTTGTAGATGATAAGCTTCAAACACTGCAAACTTCTTAGCCATAACTGCCCATTGCTCATTAAAATTTTTATATGCATCCATCCTGGAGGGTAAAGTAATAAGAAATTTATTGATTTGATCAATCGTTGGTCGTTTTTCAGGGTTTATACTTTGTAAACAATTAAGCAAAGTCTTTATGTCCTCTAAAAGAAAACGATCAACCGCAGAGACATCATAACCCATAAATAAACCATCAAAACAATAGGAAGACCGTGCTAAATCCGCTAAGTTTGTTGCGAATTCCTTATGCTTTAAAACATGCCGCGCACCAAAGATTTCACCAAATATCGCAGCTAATGCATAAATATCCGATTGATAAGTGCTGCCTTTCCCAAGAATGACTTCTGGAGCCATATAAGCCAGGGTTCCTGAAGTTTTTAGATTATTTTTTGAACCAATATCTTCAGCCAAACCAAAATCAATAAAAATTATAAGAAATTGTCCATTGCTCAGCGTCTTATAGCAAATATTTGCAGGCTTAAGATCACGATGCACCACTCCCTTTTGTTGTAACAAAAGCATCTCGCTGGCTATCCGTGCTGCAACTTCCAAGCGGAACTGAAACGAATAATTGAAGCTGGGCGTAAAAGGTAATAGCTTATCAAGGCTGCTACCACAATCCTCAAGGATAGTAATAACCATATTTCTTGTTCCAATTACGCCAACCACATTTACCCCATGTTTCTTTTGTCTTAACGCTTCTTTTGCCGTTCGCTTCAATAATTCGGGATATGGAGTATCCTCGGAAGGCTTTTGTATTTTGACCACATCGTTTACAGGAATGAGTTGGGCTTGATAATGCTTATTTTTTACATCAAAAGTCACGGCTATTTTATATTTTGATTCGTTCACCGAACCAAAACCACCTTTGCCTTTGTGTGCATTATCAATAATATGCCACTGATTTTTACCTGATAGGACTAATTGGTGACTAAAGATAAATTGGGGGGAACTGTTAAAGAGATTTAATTTGGATAATTTTCCTGAAACCGAACTATTAGTAGACAATGGGGATAAAAAATTCACTCCCTCTTTTTTCTTGAATAAAAATTCAGCAATTTTTTCATCCAGAAAAATCAGTCCCTTCTGATTTTTCCACAATACTTCAAAATCGATATACCTCATGCTTTGTCCGTAGAGCTGGAAGCAGAAATAGGATACATCATATCAGCTTAATAATTTCCTAAAAAGAAAAAATTAAACCCACTTAATTGGTCTATGATTAGACAATATTTGCCGGATAAATTATCCCCTCTAAATTAGAAACTTCCCCTGGCTAAAGCTGGCTGATGGAACGGATGCGGTACTTAGGATACCATACAGATCCGGACGGTGTTTGCTATGGATTAGCTTACATGGCGATACAAGCTATTCTTGCCTGACACAGTTGTTTCAGACCGTTTATCTATAGAGCGATAGGAACCTAATTAGTGACACAGAACAGCATCCACAAGCTAAAAAAAGCCTTATAATAAAGAAAAAGCCTAAATCTACTTACGAGAATTCACGATTCAAGTTACTATATAAACATTTATTTACAGTAGCTGTAATACCAAAATTATTAAACCATATATGTCCATACCAGCAAATCATACAAAGCGTGTTTCCTACATTGTCCCTGTTTACAATGAAGAAGCAGGAATTGCCGAATTTATTACCGCATTGATTGATACAATAAAAAATCTTGGCTATGCCTATGAAATACTTATTGTTGATGATGGCAGTCAGGATAATACACCGGTAATTATTCAGCAATTAAGAAGTCAGTTTACCCTTCGCTGCATTCGTTTTAGTCGAAATTTTGGTAAGGAAAATGCCATAAGTGCTGGGCTTGACTATGCCCAAGGTGATGCCGTGATTCTGCTGGATGCCGACTTCCAACATCCCCTGGAACTCTTGAAGCAATTTATTGCCAAATGGGAAGAAGGGTATGATATGGTTTATGCAGTTCGACAAAACCGCTCCGATGAATCCTGGCTAAAAAGAACTTGTGCCAAAGCATTTTATCAACTGACTTCACGGATAAATCGCATTAATATCCCCGCAAATGCTGGCGATTTTAGACTTTTAGATCGCAAGATTGTGAAAGCACTCCAAAAATTGCCCGAAAGGAATCGGTTCATGAAGGGCTTATATAGCTGGGTGGGATTTAAACAAATTGCTGTTCCTTTTGAAGTCCAACCTCGTAAAACAGGCACTTCACAATGGAATTTTTACTCCCTTTTGGATTTAGCAATTACCGGGATTACATCTTTTACCGCATTTCCATTACGTATGATTGCAATTGGGGGAATTGGTGTTGCAACCCTGGCGATCCTTTACGGCATTTGGATTATAATAAGCACCTTGATTTTCGGTATAGAAACACCAGGTTGGGCAACCATAGTCACCACCATTACCTTTTTTGGCGGTTTGCAACTCTTTGCCTTGGGCGTCGTGGGGGAATATATAGGCCGGGTCTTTGATGAGGTGAAACACAGACCTCATTACGTTATTGATGAGGAAGCCAGTTTTGATGACAGCACAACTTAAATTAAGGCATAGACTGATTTATTTTGTGGGTATTGGCGGATCTGCCGCATTTATTCATCTTTTTACTGTGTTCAATTTAGTTAAATTTATGCATGTCCAGGCACTCGTAGCCAATGTATTTGCCTTTCTAATCGCCTTTAATGTCAGCTTTTTAGGACACAAATATTTAACCTTTTCGCAACTGCATGATGAAAAAAATTTGAGCTTACCTCATTTTTTTGTGGTAGCAGCTTCTGCAGGAATCATGAATGAAACGCTTTATTTCCTGCTTTTACGTTACACAGCCCTAAATTACTTATTTGCTTTATTCCTTGTTTTGGGATTTGTTTCGGTTTATAGCTTCATCATATCAAGGTTTTGGGCATGCCGTTAGTAAAATAATCATGGATGGAATTTTTGTCCGCCCTAATTCGCCACAGACCGATGTGTTTTGGATTCAAGTTAGATTGAGCATTTGTTGACGTCTGACAACCCGTCTAAAAAAGGATACTTCATGCTTAAATTATGTGTGCCATCGAGATCTATACATTAAATTTCAACGCCACTTTGTTGCAATATGATTTCCTCATTCCCTCTAAGACATTGAATTTTTTTCTTTTTTATATCAAAAACATACTGTAACCGGCAATACTCCCTGGGATTAGAAAGTAAAGCAGGATTAAAAACAACGAGATTAATTCCCTGTGAATCGCGGGCAGATGGAACAATCAATAATGGATGTCCTTCATGCGCTACGCGTCTGCCTATTTCTTGGCATTGAGTATAATTATCCGGATCAACGAGCCAGGGAAACTCTCCTTTTTTTTCTGTCAAATCAAGCCCTAATCCCTGACAATAAACCTTCGCAACCCGTCTATCGATAATGACTGTATCCTGGGTTTTAAAAATC
The DNA here is from genome assembly GCF_001467945.1 of Legionella parisiensis. Taxonomy (GTDB): domain Bacteria; phylum Pseudomonadota; class Gammaproteobacteria; order Legionellales; family Legionellaceae; genus Legionella; species Legionella parisiensis. The sequence continues at coordinate 165,097 of NZ_LNYQ01000006.1, read as the reverse complement.
TCCCAGGAGTCTTTGATTTCCTGAAGAAAATGATATCTTGTTTCATAAATTGTCGTTTTCAACGTTTCTGATCCATACCAGCAAGCAATTGCACCATCGCTGTATCGTGAGCTCGTTATCTTTTCAAATGGATAATCAATAAAATCATTTTTACTGTAATCAAATGCTCGTTGAATTAACGATTGATTGCTTAGTACCGGATGAGTATAACTTTCTATAGTATTAGCCGCTTCCCAATCTACCGGGTCATCACTGAGATCATCGAATAAATGCTGAGATACCTTTATGCCTCTTATATTCCTAAAGATATTTTGTGAATATTCTCTAACAGCATCAAATAATGACACGTTTACTGACCTCGCATAAAATCAGTGAGTCGTCTTATTTGAGCAATTCCAAGATAACCTTGCTCCAACATAATATCCAATGGACGAAGATTATGGAGCTTTTTATTCCGCCCTTTTATCCATTGATAGACTATCTCTCGATTGTATGGATAGAGAATTCTCAGATTTTTATGAATCCCTAAAAGATTACCTACTCGTTCGATTGTATCTCTGCCAGATATATGTGCTGTTCCTCTTTTAAATTTGGCAAGTTGTGCAGGGCTTATCCCACCTAAAAGCTCACATTCTTCTTCATTTTTTAATTGCCAATGCTTTAAAAGTGCAATCACATTCTGTGTGTTGCGTTTTAGAACGTCTTCACTTAAATCTTGAGATGTTAAAGATGCCAAATGCAAATGATTCATAGCAAAATCCTCTATTTATATATTATTATAGTGTATAAATAGATTTTTACAAAAAATTCTGCCATGAAATGAATCATTCGGGAGCTTTCAGGTAAAAATCGTGCTGAATTTCATCCAATGTGAAGGGACATCTTTTTTGCATTGACATTCTAATGTTTGCTGATGCTAGAAAAATAGATGCTAATAAGAGTTGGGATAAATCCCACTAACTACCTCTACAGACTCGCGAATAATAAGGCGCTTTCCAACCATTTCCTTCACTTTAGGCAATATAGAATCTATTTTTTCTGCTGTATCAATGAATTGCACAACTAAAGGAAGCTTACTGCCTATATCCACCAATGAGGCAGATACCACAGGGCTTTTAAATGTAAATCCAGCAACAGCGCGCAAGACAGTACCCCCTGCGATTTCATTTTTATCAAGCATACCTAACAACTCGATGTGCAAGGGACGATGCTGCCATTTATCCGATTCATTAATATAGACAGAAACTTTTACATGATTCATATCAAATTGCCCGAGCGAGCACTACACCCGCAATAACTGCCAATAGTGAAAAAAGATTATTACAAATAAAATTTAGTGCAGCAAGTCCATAATCACTTTGCTCCAGGAGCATATAAGTTTCGTAACTGTACGTTGAAAATGTTGTGTAAGCGCCACAAAACCCAACGGCAACAAACAAACGCCATCGCGGATCAACTTCCACCCGCTCCAAAGTCCAGGCAAGAAAAAAACCCAGGATAAAGCTCCCGGTAACATTAACAATGAATGTCCCAAAAGGAATATCTGCCGATAAATACTTAACGGAAATACGGCTCACGAGATAACGCAAATTTGCGCCAAAGATTGCACCCAAAGAAATCCAAAAAAAGTCTTTCAAGGCTTTTCTTCCTTTTTATTCAAATACAAATATCCCAGGGTCTGATGACCTTAGAAGGATAATACATAAAAAAAACAAGCGCGTAAATTTATCCTGAAATGTCTTATAATAAATTCTTATGCGGCTCCAAGTGAACATGAAACTCCTCGCAATCCTTTAAAAATTCGTCACTTATAAAGTAATTAAACTCAGTAAGACGGGCATGTGCGATAGGATCTGTACTATTATAACTATCTCCTGGATGACACATAATTAGAGTATTCTCTCTGGTTAAACTGATCCAGTTCCTGAATAATTCTCTATAGTTTGCTGCCGAGGCAAAATCATAAATACCTGAGAAGCAACGATTATGGGGGATGCCCAATTTGATGAGTTGCTTCAATAAGGCCTTACCTCCTGTAAGACTCAATATTTTTGCTTTAAACCGGGATTGAGGCAAATCAATGGAGGGCCAAGTGGAACGAATGGAAGTTCCGTGATTTTTCAATCGTTGTGCATAGAGATCCAAGATGACATTTCGTATTACAGGAAATTGATGGATATGCTGGTGGCCATCAATAAAATCAGGAAGTTGCTGCATGACTTCTGTAAATTGGTGCAGTTGCGCCAAAAATTCCTTTGCAATGAAAGATAATTTTATCGAACGCATATGTGTCTTAATCAGCAATTCATGTAAAGAAAAACACGATTTCTCTGGAAGAGATGCTAAATAACCTTCTGTAAGATTAAAATGTAACCCTATTTTGATTGGTTTATTTTTTTTTAAGTCGAGTAGCTCTTTGGCATAAGGAATAAAACTGGGCATATTCACCATACAACTGACAGCGGACAAACGTCCCATGCGCACTAATTTTAAAATCCCTGCCGAAACTCCGGGATCCAAACCAAAATCATCTGCACACAATATGATGGTTTTCGAATTAATCACAATTGAAGGCCAATACTTATCACAGAGGGCATATAATAGCTCATTTCCCCTACGCAAATGTAGTAAAATAACATCATAATCATAATAATGAACGACTAACCATCTAAGCTATCTTTCTGCGGCAAGCAAAGAACAAGCCCAGGGGGTGAATGTTGCTCACACCCAGGCCCCCTTATTGGGTTTATCCATTTATCTTAGGCAGTTTCTGATTGCACTTTCACGGCAAAGAAACGTGCACCCAATACATTAATACACAAACCACCAATTACTAATAATCCGGCAGCAAGCTTCCATAGTTGAAAAGGTTCACCCAAAACTAAAACAGAACTCAGAATAGCAACAATAGGTACTAATAAAGTAAATGGTGCAACTACTCCTACTGGATATCGGGCAATGAGCCAGTTCCAAACCCCATAACCTATCCAAGTTGAAGCAAAAACAATATAAAACAACGATAATGTTCCACGCCAACTTATATGCTCATAGGTGTAAACAAAACTCGAAGGACCTTCAAACAACAAAGAAAGAAGGAACATGGGGATACATGCAACAAAACTTCCCCATGCAATCATTGCCATCATGTTGGCATTACTTCCTTTAATTCGCTTGGTGATCAAATTCCCCAGCCCCCAAGTTGCAGCAGCAGCAAGAATGAAGACAAACCCAGCTAAAGAAATATCAGTATCAAAATGCATAGCAACCAAACCAATACCAGCAAAAGCGACGAGTGCACCGAGAATCTGCCCCGAATTAGGCTGTTCACCCAAGAAAATCACCGCAAAAAACATACTGAAAAATACTTGCGTTTGCATCAGCAAAGATGCCATTCCAACGGGCATACCAATATTCATGCCGATAAAAAGAAAAGCAAATTGTAATGCAAACATTACAAATCCATAGAGGATAATCGCTCTGAATGAAGATTGAGGTAATTTAATAAAAAAAATGGCCGGGATACTTGCCAGTAAAAAACGTAAGGCACAGAGTAATAAAGGCGAAATTTCTTCCAGTCCAAAGGAAACAAAAAGAAAATTTACCCCCCAAATCACCACAACTAAAAGAGCCAATAAAAGATGTGTAAAAGGCATCATCAATGCTCCGGCCAAAAACCATATTTTAGCCCAAGTACTGTAATAACGCCATTTGTTTGGTTTATTTTTTGAACACCCAAGTGTTCAAAAAAAGTAAATTTTGTTCTCTATTAGGATTTTTAACCATATATAGCTGCAGCCGATGGAGTGAGCATAGCAAAATTTAATTTCTATTTTTTAATCCTTCGAGTTAAACTGAATTCTTCAGTAATATAGTTAAAAATCTGTTGGAAGTGCAATAGAACAGCACTAATATCGTGGGTTTCGCTGCGCTGCACTCCATTAAGTTGATATAAAACTGTCATCCCTGCGAAGGCAGGGATTCATCAACCAAACAAGGTGAGGTACCGCTTCATAAATGGATTTCCACTTTCGCGGGAATGACATAAATCTTCAACTTAATGCAGTACCGCTGCCCAAGTTACCTTTTATCTACTTTTTTTGGTCTAAATTATGAAACAAATTATTCTTGCTACCAGCAATTCTGGTAAAATCAGTGAATTGCGTGATTTATTATCTCCAATTGAGTGCATTGCACAAACCAATTTAGGAATTACAGATGCGGTAGAAGATGGTTTAAGCTTTATTGAAAATGCACTCATCAAAGCACGCCACGCCAGTCTATATGCGGAAAAACCTGCATTAGCCGATGATTCAGGTTTAGTAGTACCTGCTTTAAATGGCGAGCCGGGTATTTATTCTGCTCGTTATGCGGGAAACAATGCGACCGATGCAGAAAACATCCATTTATTATTGGAAAAAATGGCTCATGTACCCTCAACTCAACGAGAAGCCTGGTTTTATTGCGCAATTGCCTTGGTACAACATGCAAAAGATCCTATGCCAATCATTGCAACAGGCAGGTGCAAAGGAATAATTCATACCTTGCCTGTTGGCGAGGGTGGATTTGGTTATGATCCCATATTTTATATCCCTGACTTTCAATGCACAGTAGCGCAATTACCTGCTAAAATTAAAAATAATATCAGCCACCGTGCACAAGCTTTAAAGCAACTGCGCGATATAATTAAGAATTGATGATGGATACGGATGCACTCTTTGCGCAAGCATATAAATTCCAGTATGAAGGTCAATTGCCACAAGCTATTAGCCTCTATGAACAAATCTTATTGCAGGAGCCCAAGCATCTGAACACTTTGCATTTTTTAGGACTCACTTATGCTCAATTAGGTGACATGGATAATGCAATTCTCTATCTATTACAAGCACTTTCATTAAGCCCTGATAATGCAGGTCTGCTAAATAATCTTGCAAATGCTTACAAAAAGTCGCATCACCTGGATAAGGCAATTGAATATTACCAGCAAGCAATTAAGCTGCAGCCAGATTATGCCCAGGCTCATAATAACCTGGCAACAGTCTATGCATTGCAAAATAATTATGCCCAAGCACTATTACATTATACGCGAGCAGTCCATGCTGAACCTGATTTCAGTGCAGCGCATTTTAATTTAGGCTTGTTATTGCTGCAAAATAATCAATTGGAAGCCGCCAAAATCCAATTTAATAACGTGGTATCCTTAAATCCATTTCACACCGAAGCCCTTTTCTATCTCGGTGTGTTGCATCTGGAAAAAAACGCTCTTGCTGAAGCAGAAAGAGCATTTCAAAATGTTTTGGAACAAGACAGTAGGCAAATAGAAGCCCTTTCCAATTTGGGCGTCATTGCTTTGAAAAGGCAACAAAACCAATTAGCAATCGATTATTTCAGCAAGGCATTAGCCTTGGACAATGAAAACATTGAAGCGCGTAATAACTTGGCAGCTACATTCATGCATCATGATCGTTTTGAGAACGCGCTCATGCATTATGATGTATTACTCAAAAAAGAACCTGACAATATTGAATATTTATACAATTCCGGCGTGGCACAAATGGCTTTAGGTCATTTGAATGAAGCTATTATTCTTTTTGAGCACATCCTTGAGCTCGAAAGCACTCATACGTCCTCTTTAAATAATTTGGCAGCAATTTATCTTAAATTAGAGCAAAGAGACAAAGCAAAAGAATACTTAGAACGCGCTCTGGCAATTAATCCCGAAGATACAATCAGCGCGCATATGCTAAATGCCCTTACCGGGGATGAACAGGCCGCAACCACTCCCGAATACGCCCATAATTTGTTTAATAACTACGCACTTTATTATGATCAGCATATGAAGAGCACGCTGCAGTATTCCATTCCCCAGCAAATGGCGCGTGTACTCCACCAACTTGAATTGCCAACAGATACACACAGTTTGGATTTAGGATGTGGAACCGGTCTCACAGGCATTGTTCTTCGGGAACGAAGTAAACGTTTAACCGGAGTAGATATTTCAGGAAAAATGCTGGCCCAAGCCAAAGAAAAGGGAATTTATGATAATCTGGTAGAAGCAGAAATCAATCAATTTCTTCAGCAAAATAAAGCCTCTTATGACCTTATCATTGCAGCCGATGTTTTCCCCTATTTTGGTGAGCTTGACACGTTATTTCATACCATCCATCAACATCTAAAGCTCGGAGGCTACTTTATTTTTACCACTGAAATCAGTTCAACGACCTTCTGGTCGCTTGAAACTAGTGCCCGTTTCAGCCATCATCCGGACTACATCCAAAAATTAGCAGTACATAATAAGTTTAAGATAGTAAAGCAAGAAAAAATTCCAGCACGCATACAAAACCAGCATGTTCTGGAGGTAATGATTTATATTTTAACAAAATGAATATTTATTACTAAAGAAACCGCTACTTATACTATAATATATAAAGTGGGAATGACTCTATCGCATTACGATAGAGCAAGGAGCTTATATGTCAAAGCCCGGTAATGGACATAAGTTTATCGAAGAACCGCAGCTTACCTCCAGCGAACAACGCGAGATTGATCAAAAGATTGAATTTGAAACAGCTAAGTCATTTCATAGCATGGTAAAACTTGGGGCTTTCGCCAATATATTTGGCGCTCTTCTTTATGTTCTTGCGATCTATAAAACGACTCGACCTGTATTAATTATTTCTTGGTATGTAGCTCTGGTGACAGCAAACTTGCTCAATGTTTTATGGGCACTGCGTTTTGAATATGGACGAATGACACGCGAAGAAATATTTAAATGCCGCAAAGGGTTTCTCTATATTGTCATTTTAATCTGTTTGATATGGAGCAGTATTGGCATTTTGTTTATGGATGATGGGGTTAATCAACAAATGACTACCATTATTTTTTTATCTGCTGTATTAATTTGTTTTTCCTTCTCAACTGCAATTGATTTAACAATGGGAATTGTGAGCATTGTTTGTTTACTCACCCCTACACTTTTGTATCATCTCTATTTAATCATTGATTCAATTCGTTCTGAGGCCAGTCATCTCAGTATATCGATTACTGGCTCCTTTTTAGTACTTGGTATATTTATGATGATTGCGTGCTTTGTTGGGAACCGAATCATTTTAAAGGTATTTCGTTTGGGATATGAAAATGCGTTACTCAGTCAGAAACTGGAAGATATGAATGCCTCTTTGGAGCAACGAGTCAAAGAACGCACTGACGAGTTAGAAAAATCACTGACATTGGTGACCTATCAGGCAACCCATGATCTATTAACTGATTTACCTAATGAACGTTTTCTTTATGAGCATATTCATGATGTAACTGAACAAGCTATTAAAAGTCATCAAAAGTTCGCCATTGCCTGTTTTTCACTAAACAATATGATGAAAATTAATGACAGCATTGGTCATCAAGCGTCCGCTACGATTATCCACCGTATTGCGCAACGTTTTGCACAACTTGCAGTAAAAAATAAAAAATATTTCATTTCATTATTACGTAAAGATGTTTTTGTTATTTTAATTGATCCCATCAGTAATATGTCAGAAATAGAAGACTGTACCGAAGATTTATTTATGGTCTTAGATAATCCCGTCTATGTTTCCCAACAAGAATTGAATTTAACCGCAAGCATTGGCATCAGTGTATTTCCGACTGATGGCAGGGATGTAGATACATTGATTACGCATGCAGAGGCTGCACGAACACTTGCGACAGAGCGCGGTGGAAATAGTGTGCGCATTTTTAATACAGTAATTACTGCAGATGCATCCAGACAATTAAACATTGAAAATCAACTCTTTCGCGCGATTGAAAATAATGAGTTAATCTTAAATTACCAACCCTTCATAGACTTAAGAACCGGAACAGTTTGTGGTGCAGAAGCTTTAGTACGTTGGCAAAGTCCCGTGTTTGGATTAGTCTCGCCACTGGAATTTATTCCTTTGGCAGAAGCAAATGGAATGATTCTGCCTATTGGAGAATGGGTATTAACCACTGCATGCAAACAACTAAAAAAATGGCGAGATTCTGGCTTTAAATTAACCATATCAGTTAATTTATCAGCCAAGCAATTAATACAACACGATCTTGTCGATCGCATTCGGAACGTTTTAAATAAGGTTAAACTGTCTCCCAAGCACCTCGAGTTGGAACTGACAGAGTCTAATGCGTTTCACAATGAAGCCATTCCAATTATTAATAAATTTACAGAGATGGGCATTGCACTCGCTATAGATGATTTTGGTACTGGTTATTCAGAGTTTGGTAACTTAAAGTTATTTAAAATCAATAAAATAAAAATTGATAAAACTTTCATTCAAGATATTGAGGTCAGTATTGATAGTAGAAATATTGTAAGTAACACTATTGCCTTGGCACATCGGATGAATATTGATTGCCTGGCAGAAGGGGTAGAAACGCTAGAGCAAATTAAATTTTTAAAAGAAAACGGATGTTACATCATGCAAGGTTTTTACTTTAGTAAACCTTTAGAGACCAAAGATTTTACTGAGTTTTTAAAGACCCACTCCAAAAATACCTACGAAACTTTAACCAATTGGTAAAAATATAAATACAACCAGGGTCTATTTCCATTTCGATATCTGATGACATTATCTGGGACTATTGGTAGCATGATGCACATTAAGTGATTGACTTAGCAAACGGAAGTTGCTCATGCAGAATATTGTTGATGTAGTACAAAGTAGGGCGCAGAAACATCCTCATCAAAAAGCCATTTTCTATTTAGAAGACGGTGAACTCAAAACCGCAGAACTTACTTTAGCCGAATTGGATCAGCAAGCAAAAATTATTGCTGCCCATTTACAAGCCCATGAAATAACTGGCAACCGCGTCATCCTTCTTTATCCAACAGGGGTCGAGTTTATAACGAGTTTAATGGGTTGTTGGTATGCTGGCGTAATCGCCGTACCAATACCTTGCCCTAAAATGGATGAGTTTACGAAACAGGAGGCATTCCTGAATGCCATTGCTGAAGATGCCGACATTGCCGCAGTCTTAAGCCTGTCTCCATACCAATCAAATATTGAATCAACTCTAAAAAGAAAAGTACTCATACTCGTTACTGATGCGCTGAAGACTCAGCCGACTAAAAATTTTCAATCAATTTCTATTAATGAAGACACCATAGCCTACCTGCAATATACCTCGGGTTCAACTTCCGCGCCCAAAGCAGCAATTATAACGCATGGAAACTTGCAGCATAGTTTGCAAGAAACCATTAAAGTCTGGCAGTACACTAAAAAGAGCGTCACCTTGACCTGGGCACCCCATACCCATGTATACGGGTTGGTATGCGGCATATTGGTGCCACTCTATCATGGAACACCCGCTTTTATTGTACCTCCAGCTGCATTCATCAACAGGCCTATTACTTGGTTATCTGCTATTTCAACATATCGTGTAACACACAGTGGCTGCCCTAATTTTGGTTATGACATTTGTGTGCGCGACATTAACGAAGCAGAGCTTACTCGGCTTAACTTAAAACACTGGAAAGTAGCAATCAATGGCGGGGATATTGTTCAATATCAAACGCTTAGAAATTTCGTTACCAAATTCCAATCCTGTGGCTTTCAATTAAAACAATTTTGTTCAGCATACGGTATGTCTGAATTATCCGGCGCAATCGCGGTAACATCTTTTGAGTGTGAACCACGTTCCTTATCACCTGAAGATGAGGCGAATCCCCTGCAACGACACTTAGTAAGTAGTGGTAAATTATTAACAGGGCTGCAAGCAATTGCTGTTGATCCAGAAACAAAACAGCCAGTTGCTGCTGGGGAAACTGGTGAAATTTGGTTATCGGGCAAATCACTGGCCCTTGGTTATTGGCGACGTCCCGATGAAACCCAAACAGTATTCAATGCAACTGTATCTGGCAACGATCTGCGCTATTTTAAAACCGGAGATCTTGGATTTATCCTCGATAATGAAATTTTCCTAACTGGAAGATTAAAAGAAGTCATTGTTATTTATGGAAAAAAATATTATCCGCTTGACTTGGAAACCACAGTAGCCAACGCTCTTTCCAAATTGCAGATCTTACTCCCGCAAGTTGCTTTTTCTACAGAAAATGAGGGTAAAGAAAAAATTATTATTGTGCAGGAGCTGTCTGAAGAAACACCCGCTTCACTATGGCCTAAAATTAAGAGTATGATTCGTCATGCCATCACCCAACATCATGGAGTGGACGTTCATGCAGTCGTTTTAAGCCCTAAAGGGGCAATTCCCAAAACAGGTAGCGGCAAACTGCAACGAAAAAAAGCACAATCATTATTCAATGAACAAAATCTTGTCGTGTTAACTCAGGATTTACCCCAAAAGTCTCCAGAAAGCCCGAATGCACACCGTGACAAGGCGCATCAATTCTCAACTCTGGTAGCCAATGTATTGAAAATAGATGTAAAAGAAATCGACCTGGATGCACCTCTGAGCAGATACTCCTTTGACTCAATTAACATCATTCAGCTCACAGCCATACTTAACGCCACCTACCAGCTCGCTTTATCTCCTGCAACTTTGTATGAATATGCGACCTTAGCAGAGTTTTATGTGGATTTATTAGATAAAAAAATCAGGAACCCTGTAACGGAAGAGGCAAAACAACCCATTAAAGAAACAAACGACATTGCCATTATTGGAATAAGCGGCGTTTTTCCGCAAGCACCCGATGTGGATACCTTTTGGGATAATTTATTGCACGAAAAAGATTGCATCAGTGAAGTACCTTTATCACGTTGGAATTGGCAAGATTTAACCGTACGATGGGGTGGCTTTATTGATCATATCGATCAATTTGATGCAACGTTCTTTAATATCTCACCTCGTGAAGCAGAATTAATTGATCCACAACAACGATTATTTTTACAAACTGTTTGGAAAACAGTTGAAGATGCAGGATATGCCCCTTCCACTCTTGCTGCATTGAAAATAGGCTTGTTTGTAGGGGTATTTAATCATGATTATGCCGAGTTACTGCAAAAAAATGGGGTGATGGATCCGTATCTTACTACGGGCACGATGAACAGTATGATAGCCAATCGTATTTCCTACGTTTTAAACTTGCGTGGACCGAGTGAAACAATTGATACGGCCTGCTCCAGCTCTCTGGTTGCAGTGCACCAAGCAGTCCATGCGATTTTACAAGGTGACTGTGATTTGGCACTTGCAGGCGGAGTAAATACGTTAATTACCCCCACGTCCTTTATCGCCGCGAACCAAGCAGGCATGTTAAGTGAAGATGGACGTTGCAAAACTTTTGATAAAAACGCCAATGGTTACGTACGCGGTGAAGGTGCAGGTGCCATTTTATTGAAAAAATTAACCCAAGCATTGCGTGATGGCGATCACATCTATGGAGTAATCAAAGGAACTGCGGTAAATCATGGCGGGCATGTTAATACGCTGACTGCCCCCAATCCAAATGCTCAAGCAGAAGCGATCATTTCTGCATGTCAACGCGCTCATGTAAGCATCGACAGCATTCAATACATCGAAACCCATGGAACCGGAACACCACTAGGCGATCCCATCGAAATTAATGGTTTAAAAAAGGCATTTCACCACTTGGCATTAGAACAGCATCTGAAAACCTTGCCAAAACAGTACTGTGGATTGGGGGCAGTAAAAACAAACATTGGCCATTTGGAGTCTGCAGCAGGAATTGCAGGTATCATTAAAACCTTACTCGCGATGCGCCATGAGGTTTTACCCGCAAATTTGCATTTCAATGAATTAAATCCTTATATTGAAATCGAGGACAGTCCATTTTATCTCCTTGATAAAACGACTAAATGGCTAAAAACAGCAGGCACTCCCAGAAGAGCGGGAGTCAGTTCATTCGGTTTTGGTGGCGCAAACGCTCACATTATCCTCGAAGAAAGCCCAGAACACACAAACACTCCATTCCCTAACCATGATGCTTATCTAATTTGCTTATCGGCGATGACAATGACTGCTTTGCAGCAACGAATTGCTGATCTGCTCAGCTGGCTGGATCGGCAACAGGATTTAGCAAGCCTGGCTTCGCTCAGCTATACCTTAAACGCAGGCAGACAACATTTTGCCAAACGCTTTTGTGTCATCGTGAAGACAGTCGCCGAATTAAAGGAACAATTGCGATTCAGTTTATCCGCCGAGGATCTAGAGCGTCACATGCTTATAGATGAGTCATCCAATACAAATCATAGTAATGCCGTTGATTTGTATCACGTACGCAGAAAGTACCTAAAGGGTAAATCGATTGATTGGCATACAATCTATGGGGATTATCAACAGAAAATCGCACTCCCTACTTATCCCTTTGCTAAAGAATCTCATTGGGTAGCGAGCAAAGATAGATTCCTTTGCAAACTCATTGATGAACAGATCTCTACGTTTCCCTCTTCTACTTTTAGTAAGCAATTTTCCGGGAATGAATTTTATTTGTGTGAACATCGAATACATGATGAGCCCGTATTACCTGGTGCCGTATGTTTGGAAATGGCGCAGGTTGCCGCCAGTCTGGCCTCAGGTAATCAACCAATAAGCTCCCTAAGCAAAATCACCTGGAAAAAACCAATAAAAGCTTCGGACTGGTCCAAACTACTGCATGTCTGCTTATTTCCTGAAAGGGATGGAGTCTCTTTTGCAATCACTGATGAAAAGGAAATGGTTTCTTATATCAGCGGTGCTATTCATTATCGGGATAACTCCCTCGGTATCCCCCATAACAGGCTGAACATTGAGGAATTAAAATTAGCATTACCTCATACTCAAGACCCCAATACCATTTATTCTTATTTTGAAAATGCAGGCATAAGCTATGGTCCGAGTTTTCGCGTCATTAAGACCCTCTATTTTAATGAGACGAATCTCTTGGCGGAACTGACTCTACCCTCCTCTTTGTCCACCAGGAGCAATGAATTTATAATACATCCTTGTTTGTTCGATGGAATGTTACAAACAACGCAGGCTTTACTGAAAAATCGTGACGTGCTTTATCTGCCTTTTTCTATTACCCAGGTGGATATTTATAAGCCTTTAACAAATACCTGTTATGTATATGCCCAACTGATTTCTTCTATAGATAATCAACATTTACCCGTTTTTAATATTCAGGTCACCGATGCAGAAGGTGCGCTCTTGTTGGTTATTACAGGATTTACCTTGGGTGCAGTAAATGACTCCATCAAACTGGAGGCAACTGTTGCTCACTATTCCCCTGTATGGGTTGCTCAACCTTTGTATTCGGCAACGAGAAAACATCCAAACTCCATAATGATTCTAGGAAGTAATGAGCAGTCAATACAATTGATAAAAGAACAATTTGCTGAGCACGCTACATCGTGTCAACGAATACAGGAATCCCATTTTGCACAGCTCGACGCACTGAGCGATTACCTTATTATTGCTCTGGAAGAATTCAATGAACCCCTGTTTTCGCTTGAAGAGATCAAAAAAAACTTGGAGAAAACCTATTATCTAGTTCATACATTGGTAACTCAGATCAGTAAATTAAAACCAAAAAAAGCAGTCCGATTAATTTGTATCGGCAAAAAACTCTCTCTTTTTTCACGTGCTTTAGTTGGATTTGCAAAAAGCCTGCATCAAGAAAAATCCAACATTTTATGTCGTTTTATTGAATTACATGATCTTAGCCTGCTGGCCGAGGAGCTCACCCAAAATGAAATTGAAGTTCGATACGATAAACAGAACCATCGTTATATCCGACGTTACGAAGTCTTACCTCCCGCTCTAACAACTGCACCAACTCTCAAAAAGTCAGGGGTTTATTTAATTACTGGCGGAATGGGAGGACTAGGTTATTTGTTCGCACGGTATTTAGCAGAACATTATCAGGCCAAAATCGTATTAACTGGTCGCTCCCCTCTATCTGAGCACTATCAAAAACGCATTGAAGAACTGGAAAAGAAAAATGCCTCGGTAGTGTATTTAACCGCTGATGTATCATCCTACGAGGAAGTCCATGCTCTTATCCAAAATACTAAAGAGCACTTCGGCACAATTAACGGCATTATTCATGCAGCAGGCCTTACTCATGATGGGTTTATTGTAGATAAAAAAATCCCGGAAATAGTAAAAGTTTTAGAGCCTAAAATTTATGGCGCCAGCAATCTGCATACCACAACACTTAAAGAGCCGTTAGATTTCTTTGTGCTGTTTTCATCTGTAGCAGCCGTGTTTGGCAATGCTGGACAAAGTGATTATGCTTATGCCAATTGTTTTCTAGATGAATTTGCATACGAACGGGAACAGCAAAGAAGACTTGGCCATTGTTCTGGATATACAGTTTCGATTAACTGGCCACTGTGGGAAGAAGGGGGATTACAGATTGCTCCTGAATACCAAAAAGAACTTGAAAAAACCTTAGGCATTATAAGCTTATCCACACCACAGGGATTCACCGCATTCTTGCGGGCATTACAGAACCATCACCCAAATTGTATTGTTCTTCCAGGCTATCAACAAAAACTCACAGCCGCATTACAAAATAACTCTGTGCTGAAACAAGCACTAGCAACTCAGAGCCAAATGATCAACTCCAACTTACAGGAACAAACCGAGAATTTTTTAAGAACAATACTGGCAGATACCTTGAAATGTTCGCCAGAGCAGATTGATCGAAATTTACCCTTCGAAAATTATGGCATTGACTCCTTGATGATTATCCAACTCAATCAGCGTTTGGCCAATGAATTTAGCGCATTACCCAAAACATTATTTTTTGAATATCAAAACCTGGTTGAATTAGCGGAATACTTCATCACACAGGAGGCTGATGAATTAATTCAGCGTTTACCTAATGCGGGAATGACCCAATTTCTTAACGCAATGACAGCACCCAGACGTTTTGGTTTTACAAAAAATACGACTAAATCACCGGATATTAGACGTTTTCAGGAACTCGCCACAGAGAGCGAAGAGCGAGGAGAAACGGAGCGCAGAACCGGAGTCTGCCAGTCACATGAGGATTCGAGTACCGTATCGACGTTTCCGGAAAAGTCTATCGCCATTATTGGGATTAGCGGACGTTATCCTGAAGCTAAAGATTTAACCGAATTTTGGCACAATCTGTATGTAGGGAAAGACTGTATTCGCGAAATTCCCAAAGAGCGATGGGTGTTGGCGGACTATTTTGATGTGAATCAAAATCATCCTGGTAAAACGTACAGTAAATGGGGTGGTTTTTTAACAGATGTGGATCAATTTGATCCCTTGTTTTTTAATATATCGCCACGCGAAGCCGCGTTGATGGATCCTCAAGAGCGATTATTTTTAGAAACCGCATGGAAAACCGTAGAAGATGCCGGATATGCACGTGATGCATTAGCGGGGCAAAAAGTCGGCGTCTATGTGGGAGTAATGTACGGACAATATCAATTATTTGGTAACGAACCTACACAGACCAATCAATTTGTTCCAACAAACTCCATATTTGCTTCAATTGCCAACCGAGTTTCTTATTTTTTTGATTTTCATGGTCCGAGTATCGCACTGGATACAATGTGTTCTTCTTCGCTTACTGCAATCCATTTAGCATGCCAAAGCATACATCAAGGCGAATGTGACATGGCCCTTGCTGGCGGAGTAAATCTTTCCCTGCACCCCAATAAGTATCTCTTGTTGAGCCACGGAAAATTTTTGGCGAGTGATGGACATTGCCGTAGTTTTGGTGAGGGCGGCAATGGCTATGTACCGGGTGAGGCCGTTGGCGCAATACTGCTCAAACCCTTAGATAAAGCGCTTGCAGATGGCGATCTGATTTATGCAGTGATTAAAGGCAGCCACCTCAATCATGGTGGAAAAACAAACGGTTACACCGTACCTAATCCAAATGCACAAGCAGACTTGCTTGCTGAAACCTACCAAAAAGCAAATATTGACCCAACACAAGTAAGCTATATAGAAGCACACGGCACGGGAACGTCACTGGGCGACCCCATTGAAATTGCCGGGTTAAACAAGGTATTTGGTCAAGGGAAAATGCAGCAATGCTGTGCTATTGGTTCAGTAAAATCCAATATTGGTCATTGTGAGTCTGCTGCAGGAATTGCTGCAGTCACCAAAGTGGTCTTGCAATTACAACACCATACATTGGTTCCCTCTCTTTTTTCTGCACCATTAAATAGCAACATTAATTGGTCCACAACACCATTTCGTGTGCAACATACCGTAAGCGAATGGCAACAACCATTACCCAACACACCACGCATTGCCGGAATCAGTTCTTTTGGTGCAGGAGGTGCTAATGCCCATATGATTTTATCTGAAGCCCCAGAAACTTTGTCTGTACCGACAAGGAAAAAATCACATTATTTGCTCACAGTTTCTGCCAAGACTGAACTTGCATTAAATCAACGTCTGGATGATTTATTGCGTTGGTTGGAAAACAATCCATTCGCAGAACTGGAGCAAGTCAGTTACACATTAAACGCAGGCAGAACACATTTTGATTGTCGTTGCGCTATGGTGGTCAGTTCGCTGGAAGAGGTAGTCCGTTTTGTCCAACAATTTAAAGCACAACAACAGCCCGCTCAGTTATTGCTCCGAATAAATGGAGCAAACACGCCGGAAACCAGACTGTTTGGTGCCACTCTATTACCGATTTTGACCCACCAGTTGTCTCAGCCTTCTCAATATAAAGAAACCCTACTGGCGCTGGCAAAACTCTATGTGGAAGGACAAGATCTGGATTGGAGGCAAATCCATGCAGGTGAATCCAAGAAAAAAATATCTTTGCCTACTTATCCTTTTGCCAAAGAACGTTACTGGTACTCTGATGGGGACCAATGCAGTTCAACTCTGGAAAGACAAACCCATTTGCCATTAATGCACAATGCACTCATCGACAAGGTCAGTTCATTTCTTACTCGGCAAGTGGTCCAAATACTGAAAATGAACCAACACCGAATTGCACTAGAAAAAAATCTTGGTGAGTACGGGATGGATTCGGTACATTTTATTGAACTGGCTAAAAAAATCAGCGAACACTACCAGATCGAGTTTACCCCTGCCGTATTCTTTACACATAGTAGTGTAAGCACGATTAGTCAATACCTAATGAACCAATTTCCAGAAACTGTAGCCAAAACACATCATGAAGCAATACAACTGCCAATTCATGCTCCTGCAGTCAAATCCAGACGCATAGCAACTGATGGATCTGAAGCAATTGCCATTATTGGTATGCAAGGAATTTTCCCACAATCCGATGATCTTACAACATTTTGGCAACATTTGCTGAGGGGGGATGATTTAGTTACCGAGATCCCTATAGAACGCTGGGACTGGCGTGATTATTATGGGAATCAAGCGCATCAAAGTAATTCTAAATGGGGCGCGTTTATTACCAATTTCGATCAATTTGATGCAGGATTTTTTAATATTTCCGCCCGAGAGGCAAATCTCATGGATCCGCAACAACGACTCTTTTTGGAAATTGTATGGAAAACCATTGAAGATGCAGGCTATGATCCTTTTACATTATCCTCACAAAACATTGGCGTTTTTGCCGGCGTTGAATTTAGCGAATATCAGACCTTAATTGCCAAACAACAAAAAGAACACCATGGATTTATCGCTACGGGTAATTCGCATAGCATGATAGCCAATCGTGTTTCCTACTTTTTCAATTTTCAAGGCCCAAGTGAAGCGATTGATACCGCATGCTCAAGCTCATTGGTCGCAATTCACCGTGCAGTACAAGCAATTCGTCATGGCGAATGCGATTTAGCTGTTGCAGGCGGTGTAAGCCTCATCTTAAGTCCCGATACTTTAGTTGTCACAAGCCAACTGGGGGCCTTATCCGCAGATGGTCGTTGCAAAACTTTTGCTAAAACTGCCGACGGCTATGTTAAAGGAGAAGGGGTAGCCGCTCTTTTACTGAAACCATTAAAGCAAGCACAAGAAGACGGTGATCATATCTATGGAGTCATTAAAGCATCTGCAGTAAATCATGGCGGCAAGGCTCAATCTTTGACTGCACCTAATGCAGCGGCACAAAGCGAGCTATTGATTCGTGCCTATAACCAAGCCCATTTCGACCCTGATACGGTAACTTACATTGAAACTCACGGTACAGGTACTGCTTTAGGTGACCCTGTTGAAATTGAAGGTTTAAAACGTGCATTTGCGACATTACTTCCATCCGGTGCAAAGCACAAATCGATTGCCTTAGGTTCTGTAAAAACGAATATCGGTCATTTGGAGCCTGCATCAGGAATTGCAGGGGTGATCAAGCTTATTTTGGCCATGACCCATGAAACCCTCCCGGGTATTTTACATTTGCATGAATTAAACCCTTACATCAATTTAACCGATACACCGTTCTATATTGCCAAAGAGACCCAAACCTGGCCGCGCATCAAAAATGAGACTGGTGATGATATTCCATTGCGTGCAGGAATCAGCTCATTTGGCTTTGGTGGAACCAATGCCCATATTGTGCTTGAGGAAGGTCGCCCCCATCAGACAATGGCTGGAAACCGGCAAGCCAAACCCTACTATTTAATCACGCTTTCTGCCAAACAACAGGACAGCATGCAGCAAAAAATAGTGGAACTGCAGCAATGGCTAAATCAAAATAAGGAAACCATTTCCTTGCCTGCACTGAGTTTTACCCTCAATGCGGGTCGAGCGCATTTTATTTACCGTTGTGCCCTGGTGGTAGATTCTCTTGATGCGTTAGCAAATGCATTGACCTTATTAGTCAACCATGAAATTCCCGAGTATTGCATACTGAATGAAGGGCAAACCTGGACGATTCAGGGACCAGTATTTGATGAAGTATATCAAGCAGCAATTATGGCCTTAATTCAGCCAGAAAATTCAGAGCAATATCGTCATAAATTATTTATTCTGGCGGATTTATATACGAAGCATTATGTTATTGACTGGCAACGGGTTTATCTCGGAGAAAAGATACAAAGGCTGGGGTCTTTGCCTGCTTATCCATTTATTAAACAGCGTTACTGGTATGATTTGGAGTTCAATTTCATGCCTACGCCACAAACCTGTATGATTCCGCCGCACCCTGACTTGCCCGCGGCATCCATGGATCCCATGCGCAACGTGGGTTCTACGATAAATTATCAACAAACCCTGATGTATTTGCAGCAGATATTCGCAGAACAATTACATACCTCTCCCGAACTCATTCACGCAGATGAAACTTATGAGGTCTTTGGAGTAGACTCCTTGATTGGCTTGGAAATTACAAATCGCTTGGAAAAAGATTTTGGCTCCTTACCGAAAACATTACTCTATGAACGTAATCGATTAAATGATTTAGCGAACTATTTGCTCAAAAATTATAGAGAAAAATTATCCACACTGATGTTCGCGGGTAAGACCATGCCATTAGCAGCGCCTCTTGAAATAGAAACGGTTACCCCCCCCACCCCTACGCCCAAGATCAGTCATTCATCCCGTGATATTGCCATTATCGGTTTAAGCGGCACCTTCCCTATGGCCAACTCCATGGATGAATTTTGGCAAAACTTAAGTTCCGGACGCAACTGTGTCAGTGAAATTCCTGCTGATCGCTGGAATTACAAAGAGTACCCTGTAGAGATTGGAGGCAAAGAACACTATTTCCCTCATGGAGGGTTTATTCCTGATATCGATAAATTTGATCCCATGTTTTTTAATATTTCACCACGCGATGCAGGACTTATGGATCCCCAAGAACGCTTGTTCATGCAGTCTGTATGGTCTACCTTGGAAGACGCAGGCTATACCCGTGACAAATTAAAACGTAAAGCCCAAAATTCAGTCGGCGTCTTTGCTGGGGTGACTTATAATTTTTACCCATTATTTATCGCCGAAGAATGGCAAAAAGGAAACCGGGTACCTCTTGATATTCAATCGTTTTCAGTCGCAAACCGGATTTCTTATTTCCTTGATATAAATGGTCCAAGTTTTGTTATCGATACAGCGTGTTCCTCTTCTTTGGCGGCAATTCATTTAGCATGTGAAAGCCTCTTGCGTGGTGATTGTGCGATGGCGATTGCTGGTGGCGTTAATTTGTCATTACATCCCAGCAAGTATCACTTTCTCGGCAGTTTTAACTTTATGTCTGCACAAGGACGTTGTGCGAGTTTTGCTGAAGGTGGTACAGGTTATGTGCCGGCAGAAGGAGTTGGTTCTGTATTATTAAAACCTTTGGCTGATGCAATTGCCGATAATGATAGGATTTATGGGGTAATCAAAGGAAGCAGTATGAATCATGGAGGTAAAACCAGCGGTTATACTGTTCCTAATCCTAATGCCCAGGCAGCTGTAATTCTCCAAGCTTTAAAAAATGCCAATATTGACGCACGAACGGTATCTTATATCGAAGCGCATGGCACAGGAACCGCATTAGGCGATCCCATAGAAATCCGCGGCCTACAAGATGCTTTTGAAAACTATACCGAGGACAAACAATTTTGTGCGATTGGTTCTGTCAAATCCAATATTGGACACCTGGAATCCGCAGCAGGCATATCGCAATTGGCCAAGGTACTTTTGCAAATGCGTCACCAAAAATTAGTGCCCACATTGCATAGCACGCAATTAAACCCTTTTATTGATTTTCAAAACTCACCTTTCTATGTTCAGCAAGAACTGAGTGATTGGCAACCCGAGAATAATTTGCCGCGTCGTGCAGGGATAAGCTCCTTTGGTGCAGGCGGCGCCAATGTGCATATGATAATCGAAGAATACGTCCCCTCAATAAAACCCCAAAGTACAATAAAAAGCCCTTACGTTTTCTTATTATCTGCATTAAATGAAGAGCGTTTGGCAATACAAATACAACAAATACAGCGTTATGTGCAGCAAAACAACCATACACGAAATAAAGAATGGCTCAGAGATGCATGCTTCACCTTACAAACAGGGCGAGAACACATGGCGGCGCGATTTGCGGTAATTGTAACCAATACTGACGAATTACTTACTGCCCTAACAAACTATCCGCATAACAAGGGTTTAAATACCTGGGTAAATCATAATAGTCAAAGTCATCACCAGGCGTCTCCTCACATGGAGGAACAAATCAGTAATGAGCGTTATGAAGAATTAGTCCAGCATTGGATTAATGGGGCAAAAGTGGAGTGGGAACGAGCATACAAACAATTACCCAATCTTATTTCTTTACCTACTTATCCATTTATGAAACGACGGTGCTGGATACCTACAAAAGAGGTAGAAACACCTCCTATAACTCAGCCAACGATTCAACCTCCTGTTACCAATACAGAGCTGGTCGATATCCAAAATTGGCTCTACCTTACTGAATGGCAGAAAAATCCGCAAACGGCTCCATCTGCATTAGTTAGTCGTAAAGGAAAATGGCTAATATTCTGTGAACCGGAGTTCGTCCCTGTATTAAAGCAGGAGCTTGGTGAACAAGCGGGTATTTATTGTTTCACTCACAATCAATTTGCATCAATTGATAATCATGAATACACCATCAATGCCGCACAAAAAGCAGATTACGCACGGCTTTTCGCAACACTTCACGCCCAACACAAAGACAATTTAATAGGGGTCATTTATTTATGTCCCACGTTTGTTGCAAGTGAAGAAAAACCTGCTGATCCAAGCCTGGCATTACTCTATTTATTGCAAGCAATGGCACAGTACTCTTGGCCGCACCAATTAACCTTTTGTCTTGCATCGCAATCAGCGCAGCAGGTTACCCCTACAGATACCCTTAATATCTGGCAACATCATCTCTGGTCCATGACCCGTATTTTTGCCGCCGAACAAGCAAAATACCAAGCTTTATTGCTTGATTTGGATGCGAATGAAAACATAGAACAAAATGCCAGAATCCTGATTAAAGAGTTAGGGCAATACCAAAGCACACAAAATCATATTGCCTACCGTGCTTCCGAAAGGTATACCATTCGCTTCCTTCCTCATGAAATATCGCAAAACGATAATGTTCATCCTGCCTGGAAAGCTCCAGTTGCTGCATTGATTACGGGTGGTTTAGGGGCTTTAGGCTATGAAGTCGCGGAATTTATTGTAACTCAAGGGACCCGCTTTATTTTGCTTACCGGAACAACAGAACTCACGCTAGAAACACCTGAAAAAGCTACCTTGCTCAAACAGCTAGAAGCAAAAGGAGTAGAAGTTCGCTACGCTGCAGTAGATGTTGCTGATAAAGAACAAATGCGCAAAATCATCAAAAAGGCAGAAAAAGCCTGGCAACAACCTATTGACGGCGTTTTTCATTTAGCGGGGATCACTACGGATAATGTCACAATTGAGAATATGGGTGAAGCATTATGGCGTGATGTGTTGCGCGTAAAAATACAAGGTTCATTAGTATTGCATGAACTCTTTTTACAGGCGCATTTGTCTTCTTTCGTGCTGTTTTCTTCCATCGCCGCAGTTCCTCATTTTGGTATGGCTGGGCTTAGCGCTTATGCCGTGGCGAATGAGTTTATGAACGGTCTTTCCTTATATCGTCGCAGTGTGCAATTACCCGCATCAAGTATTAACTGGGTAGCCTGGTCAGAAAAAGGAATGAGCCATAGACATAATCATGATGCATTTTTAGATGCGGTAGGGATGGCTTCTCTAAGTATTAAAAAAGGAATTGCTTTATTTAATATTCTGCTGCGGCTCAATCCAGCTGAAATCACAGTATGTAACATTCAATGGAAAAAATTTTTATCCGTGAATGCCACAGCCAAGCAACTTGATTTTTTTACTCATTTTGTTGACGAGTATGCCGTAAGCACCCAAACACCATTCGCTTCCTCATTAAATCAGGAGGAAATTGCTGCATTAGTCTTTAATTGCTTCGCCTCAGTATTAGGATTGGAAGTCACTGAAATTGACCGAGAAACACCCTTCCAACAGTATGGTATGGATTCTATTACGGGTATCGATTATACCGAACAACTGGGTAAGCATTTCCCTGATGTAGTCGCACCGATGGATTTATATCGCTATCCCACATTAAATCAATTAACTGAGTACATCGAGCAGCGCGTGCAAATCAACTGCGAACCGGATCCTGCACCACTTTTTAGCACAGAAAGAACCCTGGATCTGGATCAGTTAAATGATGTCCAACTCAATGAACTGCTTGAAATGGAATTAAAAGAATTAGAGCTGACTTATGAATGATACAACGAATTTAAAAAAATCATTGTTGATGATCCAAAAGCTCAAAAAGCTTTTGCAAGAACAGAATGAGAAATTATTTGCCCCCATTGCGATTATTGGGGTGAGTTGCCGTTTGCCCGAAGCCGATAATCCACAAGAATTTTGGGATTTATTATGTCAAGGCAAAAATGTCATTTCACCAATTCCTGAAACCCGCTGGGAGCTGTTGAAAGGAACCCGTGAAATGGCTCAACGTGATGACAATTTGGCTTATTGGGGAGGCTATTTACCCAAGATTGACGCGTTTGATGCGTATTTTTTTGGCATTAGTCCACGTGAAGCAATGCGAATGGATCCGCAGCAACGCATATTATTGGAGGTATCCTATGAATCGTTTGAAGATGCGGGTTTGACTGTTGATACCTTAGCTGGCTCTAATATGGGTGTTTTTTCCAGTTTGTACGCCAGCCAGTTCAGCCACCTGCAAAAACTGGATTCAGATATGGATGCCTTGTTTATTCCTACAGGGAGTGCCATCAGCATGGCAGCAAACCGCTTATCGTATTTATTCGATTTGCGCGGCCCAAGCCTGGTATTAGATACCGCATGTTCCTCTTCACTTATCGCCATTCAATTAGCTTGTTTAAACCTGCAAGCAAATTTATGTGATACCGCCTTAGTGAGTGCAGTAAATATTAACCTATTGCCTTCCATTCATTCAGTTTTAGCCAAAGCAACCATGCTTTCTCCTACTGGACAATGTCATACTTTTGATGCCAAAGCAGACGGTTACGTGCAAGGCGAAGGAGCAGGCGCCATTATTTTAAAACCACTTGCCCAAGCATTAAAGGATAAAAATAAAGTCTATGCGGTACTCACTGGCGGTGCAGTGAATCAAGATGGTAAAACAAACGGCTTAACGGCACCTAATGGTTTGCAGCAAGAACAATTATTGAGAGCAGCTTATCGAACGGCCAAAACAGATCCTGCCCATGTTTCCTATATCGAATGCCATGGAACAGGCACGTTCCTTGGCGACCCAATTGAAATTCAAGCTTTAGGAGAAGTGATTGGCAAAAATCGCAATTCTGATAGCCCATGTTGGATCAGCTCAGTCAAAACTAACTTAGGCCATTTGGAGCCTGCTGCAGGCATTATCAGTGTGATTAAAACGGCTTTAGCCTTAAAAAATGGTCTGATTCCTCCTCATCTTAACTTTAACCAGGCCAATCCCCATATTCCGTTTGAACGCTACTCCTTGCAGATTCCCAACCAACCAGAACAATTACCCAGATACAGCGATGTCGGTATTGCTGGGGTAAGTGGTTTTGGTTTTGGTGGTGCGAATGCACATCTTGTATTACGCGAGCTATCTTCAAATGAACAGCCTATTTTTACCGATGAAATCCGCAGGAATGAAGAACTATTTACTCTTTCTGCAAAGGAAAAATCTGCATTATTTGCTTTAATTGGTCGCTGGTGTAATTATTTAAAGAACAACTCGCAAACTAATTTGGCTCAGATTTGCTATAACCTCCATATCAGACGCTCTCATTTTGCACAACGCTTGGCGATCATTACAGATTCAGTTACTGATCTTTACCAAAAACTGGTTGCGTTACAAATCAATCCAGATGCCCAAATGGAGTTTATATTTATCAGTCACGAGCAAAAAAAATCGCTTCCGCCAATCCCGATATCTGAGTTTTCTACGTTGGATTTACCGGCTTTAGCAAAAAACTATGTGGCACATGCGCAGATTGATTGGAAAAAATATGAAGAAAAACGTTCTTATGCACCTCTCGATATGCCATTTTATCCATGGCAACACAAAACATATTGGCCAACCTTAGAGCAAGGGCTTAATGAAAACACCAACACAATCTATCCGATGCGTGGCAAAGTTCTTGTTTCGCCTTTACCCGCCCGACAGTTTGAATTCGTCTTTGACACCAAAATAATGCCTGAGGTTCAGGATACCTTTTATGTGCTACACGCAGGTTATTATCTGGAAATGTTAGCGTATGCAACCAAGCAATTATCACAAAAAACTTCTTTTATAGTGCAAAACCTCAATTATTTATCGCCCATATTAGTTCTAGATGGGAAAACGATTTCCGTACAACTTATCATCCAAACAGATGCAGAAGGCATATTATCATGTCGCTTTTATAGTAATGATGGCCAAGAATCTTGGATAGAGCATGCCAGCGGTACTTTAATCCCGAATAGTTCGCCCTCTTTCAACCAACTTGAACCCAAAGACGAACTCCTGCAACGACTCTCCATCTCAGGAACTACAGAAACGTTTTATAACCGAATAACAGAGATGGGTATGCCCGCCGGTGATACGATTCGTTGGGCACATCAATATTGGGCAAATAAAGATGAACTGTTTTGTGAGTTACGCGAACCCAAATCCTCAGAGCGAGGGAAACAGTTTATAACCCAGATGCATCCCGGTATTATTGATGCCTGTATTCAAACACTCTTTTTATTATTACCTAAGCGATTCAACAAACCCTATATTGCAGCACATATGGGAACCCTTAAGTTTTATGGTTCATTAGAAGATCAGAAATATGTATACACGATATTAAAAGAACTGCATCCAGAAGGGAAATACATACTTGCTGACTGGTACTTGCTTGATAATAACTACGCATTGATCGCTACATGCCATGATCTACGTATGACTGTGCTTAATGATACGCTGCAAATTAACCAAATTATGGAGATTCAAACTCAGTTCCAACTCGATTTCTCATTACCTTATGAAGTGTGTCAAACCAAATTGACCCAGTACTTAAGGGAGCAATTTGCGATGATTTTTTCAATGCCACAAGACGACATTAAACCTTACCAATCTTTACATGAACTAGGAATGGACTCACTCATGGCCCTGGCAGTGATCCGCATCATAGAAACTAACTTAGGCATCACTTACTCTTTACCCTTGATAATGCAAGGTCCATCCATTAATGAGATTGCAGAGTATGTATTAGCAAGCCAATGGTTAGGGCCCGCAAAGAAACCTCCTGAACTACAACTTTATTCTGAAAATAATCCTCTTAGGGAACTCACTTCGGAGCGAGAAATACAAAGAGATACTGGATACGTAACCGGAGAGTATACACATGTACCTGAGGATTCGAGCATCGTCTCGACGAAACAATTTCCCTCTGAAGTAGATTTTCCGAAAAAATCTACCATATGGATTGCCAATCGAAAAATACAAGAAAACGCACAAGTCCGTTTATTTTGTTTTCCTTATGGCGGAGGCGGCGCTTCAATTTATCGTGAATGGCAGCAGGAGTTTCCTGATTTCATCGAAGTGTGTCCTATACAGCTTCCTGGCAGGGAAAACCGAATGGAGGAGCAACCTCTTACTGACCTCAATTCCTTGATTTCAATCTTAGCTAATCAGCTTAAACCTCAATTCAACTTACCTTTTGCTTTTTTTGGCCATAGTTTTGGTTCACTAATTGGATTTGAGCTAAGTCGCTATTTGCGTCGCCATAATTTCACGCAACCTGAGCATCTTTTTGCCTCGGCTTATCCTGACCCGCGCATCCCCTCCAAAAGTTTGGATAATCTACTGGCAAAACTACACCAGATGAATATCAACTTATTTGATTTAAACTCCGAACGAATCAGTGAGTTAGACGATGAACAATTAACGGCCTTATCCGGAGTTTTTAAAGAAAACGGCGTTGTCGATTACAGCGATGAACGAATGAACAAAAGCATTATCAAGGTCTTATTGCCGATTTTTATCGGTGATATGAACCTTGTAAAAAGCTATGCTTATCGTGATGAATCGCCCTTAAAATCAAGTATTACCGTATTTTTAGGCAAAGAAGATACGTGGGTCTCTCCAGAAGATCATTTAGGATGGGTCGCTCATTCATTAGGAAATTGTGAGTTTCACCAATTTAATAGTGGGCATCTTTTTATAAGAGAAAAAGAAATAAGATCAAAAGTAATCCAGAAAATTACCGAGAAACTTCTGCATTTCAGTACTGCAGAATCGGAGATCTAACTTACTTTTCCATATGCGGTAGAACACGGTAAGTAGCAACCGAAATAAAATTCAAGACAGTTGCTACTCGCTGTTATCTCTGTCTGGCCCATGGCCGTCAAGCTGTTGTCAATCCTGTACAGGCAGTAGCCATCGATGATGAAGCATCATTGCCGATATTAAATGCATCCCCGCCTGCGGAGATGGCAGAATTACTTTCGAGTAGTTCCAAAACCATTATATTTGCAAAACCTGAGGTTCAGTCCCTAAGGTCATCAATTCTTCAAGTCGCGCTTCAAGATTAAAAAATGCCATTGTTCTTGTTTTAAATAAGGCCTTGAGGGCATTTAAATCATGGGCCACATCCTGACCCTCAGCGGAATCGTCACCCACAGCCCACTTTCGCCCAACCTTATATATTGCAAAATGACTCCCTAATTTAGAAATAACCGTAAACCAATTTTCATACTGATGCGTTACCCAATTATAAAATTGCTGTGATGGTTTTGACCGTGAGGTAAACGGAGACACAGAATCAAAAGGATCCTCAGAACAATATGCATGCACAACATGCATAGGGAGTAGTTTTTGCGCACCACCAACCCCATTTCGCCATTGTTTATCAATGGCGGTCCAGTTACTAGGTGCATTTTTAGAGTTAACTTGGATTTGCAATTCTTTAATGATGGTATTCTCAAAATCAAAATGCTTCTCAGTCATTGTTTCCCCATTAAGACTGTAAGTAACTCCCTTTCCTTTTATTTGATTATATTGAGCGCGAAGTATTGCCAATATCTTTTTGTTTTCTTCGTTTTCAGAGAGGCACTCAAGCATCATTACCCACATAGGTTCGTCCAAAGCCCAAAGCGCATATTCAAAGGCACTGGTGTTCTCAAAGATACGACCAGAACAATCGGTTATTGTGCCCTTTTGAACCATTAAGTAGATGTTTTCCCTTAGTATTTCTTGAACCAGATCATGCTCGCCTCGCACTTCATGGTACGACAGTTTACGAACATCAATCATATGCTTAAAGAAGTTTAGATGCCCTTTAGAAGTGCTGGCATAATTTAATAAATTTGAGGTTGAAGAATGTTGCCCTATTACATCCTGGATATCTTGTTGTGATTCATCATATAATTCACACTTATCTTGCATGTTTTTTTGCCTTATTGTTACAGTAAAATCAATTTGAGACTTAAATTAATTGGAAATAAAAATGCAGGATAATCTTAAAATGACTTTATTGAACAAGTCCAATGATTTTCATAAAAAGTTATTAATATTCAACTGGTTAAATAAAATTTATCTGTTTAGATTCGTGTACTGAAAATTATGAAACCTGGATAGACTCTCTGGAAAATGCCTTATAATTACAATCGTGGCCACCCAGCCACTATTTTTCTCCATTAGTAAGCCAAACAACTATTTAAGATGTTTTAACTAATAGAGCTGATGAGTCCTATGTTTTCTCATTCATTAATAGCGAGTAATGGCTTTATTATGACTTTGGTCCCTAGAAAATTATTATTTTCGCTAGATAACTCAATAAACTCTTGATTTAGCCATTTGGCATCTTCTGTAAACATACGCACACAACCATGGCTTGCGCGGTACCCTGGGATGTCATTAGAACCATGAAGAGCAAATCCTTTATGATAATACATACAATAAGGCATCCTGGCATTATCGTAGGTATTGGATTGACACTGTTCGTTTTCTTTACTGAAGATGCGAAATATTCCAGTGAGGGTTCTACATGATTTTGGACTATCAACACATTTATCACGACCTGAAGAGATAGGTCCCCATTTTACTAAATGTCCCTGGTCGCTATACGCTGCCCATGCCAGCTTATCCTGATCCACAACAATTAATTTCTCTCCATCAGTATCAACTCTTGATGAAAATGGAGCAATATCGAAAAGACTTAAATTGGTTAAATTAACGGGAACTGCTATTTCTTTGCCGGGCCAAAGAGCATTGTAACTGCGATTCAGCCGCTGGACTATATCACGTTGTTGAGGATCTGGAAAAAGATTTTCCCAACTATCACCACGAACTATTTTTAAACAATCGTATTGCGGATAAGCACAGAGAGTTGGTCCAAAATAAACCGCACTATAGGCCCATGATGCTTGTAACGTCACAAAAACAGCCAAGAGTATTTTTTTCATATTTCATCCTTGTTTTGATTGTTGATCAAAAAAACATATGCATTCAAAATTCAAGTAATGAATAATATTTACCCTTCTTGATTTAATAATAGGATATTAATTTTGCATTGTCAGACTGAATATGAATCAAACTCTTCACATAGTTATGAATGTGTTGCTTTTTATAATTGGTTTGGTTATTCAACAACACCCAAATGATAGGAGGGTTTGGTTGAGTCTAAAGAGAGTACGGTATTTTCTCTCACTGACTTTCCAAACGTTTCCTTGATCGCAAAAGCTGAAATAAGAACAGAAATTATAGAAAACATTATCACGAGAAAGAGAACCTCTTGATAATTTTGTATTTGCGCAGGATAAGGTAACATCCCCCCTATTATTGGAGCACTAACTGATGTAGTTATCGCTATCATCGCATTATTAAAAGCTAATCCTATTGCCAGAAAGTCTTCTTTACACTGCTCTGCAATAGCTGCAAATCCGATGCTTTGCCCACTGGCACTTAAACCAAGAGCTAAAAAACTAAGCCCTGTTAGTGTTTTTCCAAATGGAAAATATATAATTCCAGAGAGGGATACTAAAGAAGTAAAAGCACTGGCAAGCATTAGAGGTTTGCGGCGTTGTAATTTATCAGATATAAAACCAAGAAGAGGGCAACCCAATGCATAGCCAAGCCATGCCAAAGTTATCATGTAGGAGGAGAATAGGGGAGAAAATCCTTTTTTTATTAGAAACTCCACCCCTATATTTTCTGAAAAATATTCAATAGCAAAGTAAACACAACCAGAAAAAAGTGCGATGCTCCAGACCTGTTTTTGACTGATTATTTTCAATAAATTTTTTGATACTTTAACAGGCTTGGCAAGTACTATAAATTTTTCTCGAGTATTACGATTGTTCTCTACAAACAACAAAGTGAATACAGCAATAATTATACCGATGATTGCCATACTGAAAAATATACCACGCCACCCTGACATAGAGTTTTGAGACAATGTGTTTAATGGACCTGCAGCCAGCATTGGGCCTAAAGTACCAATAAATTGAGAAATACCTATGAACAAAGCGATATTTTTTCTAGGCATCCATTCATAGACAGCAATTAACAAACAAATAAATCCAAAAGAAGAACCAAAGCCCATCAAAATGCGGCACAGCATAGCCACACTAAAATGATGGGAAAAAGCAAAACCCATTGTAGAGCCTGTACAAAAAATTAAAGCAATAAATAATGCTGTTTTTAATCCAAAGCGTGCAGCAATTATTCCAACAGGAATTTGCATTACTCCATAGATGACTAAATATCCTGTTGTGCTTAACAAAGAAAAAGTCATTGGTGTTAGGTTTAAGTCAATCATTAGCTGTGCTTGAAAAGTACCCACAACTGTACGCAATAAAAATTCATACATAAAAAAGAGCGCACAGATAAGCCAGACTAATAAACCTTTTAAATTGAGTTGATTTTCCATACTTATTCTTGAGCCTCTTTGCCCCAGGCTTCTAAAGCGATTTCGGCTCGATTATTATCAATAAAAGTAGCTACCTTAAAAATTGTTTGTCCTTCATAAATCAATGGATGGCGGTTTATACCTACCACTATTCCCTCATGCTCTGCCTTTAGAACTTCAGCCGTGTCGGCACTGAAAGGATCACTAATAACTCCGATATGCTGTCCTTTCTGAATTCTTTGTCCAAGCTCTACGGTACTCAAGAACACACCACTACGATGAGTACGAATCCAGTCTTGATCTTGAGAAAAAACGGGCTTGAATACATTATTATCATTTTGATCAGACGCATCCAGCATATTCAAAGCCTCCATCATATTATGAATCCCAGATAACCCTAAACTAATTGCTCCTTTGTCAAATCGCATTGCTTCTCCTGCCTGATAGACAAGCATGGGAATACCTAATTGTTCCGTAGTTTTTCTCAATGTATTATTTTGCATATTGACATTGGTAATAACGGGGGCTCTAAAACTTTGAGCTAAACACTTACTTTCAACATTATTTAAATCACAATAAATTTGAGGCAAAATTTCGTGGTTGATCGAACCTGTTTGTAATTCAATACAAAAATCACTTTTACTTAATATCTCTTGTGTAAAAATGTGAGCTATGCGTTCACCATACGAACCATTTTCTACACCGGGAAAACAACGCTCGAGATTTGTATCATTATGTGCTCTTGATGGGCCGATTAACCCAAGAATATTTAAAACAGGTACAGCAATTAGAGTACCTCGCATTCGAGACAATCGCTCAGACTCGAGCAAGCGATTTATAATTTCTAGTCCATTTAATTCATCTCCTTTAACGGCCGAAAAAATTAACAAGCAGGGTCCGAATTCTTTGCCATGAATTACTTTTATAGGCATATAAAATGAAGTGCATGAATAGAAATCAGGTAAAGGTAGAGCCAGATTAACCTGTTCGCCAGGATGAATAGTCGCGTTACAAATATTGAGTTTTGAATTTTTCATAAGCTGAGTATTTGTCGATATTTCCTTCAAGTAAAATACACATGCTAACAATTTATTGCCAATGATGCAAAATTTGACACAGTGAATTCTGTATGATTAGCAACAACGATACATAGACATTCATGATAAAAAGTGTATAAAAGACGCTTGAACCCAGTACGGTAGCCAATTTAGAATTACCCATAAGTCTGAAGAGTTTGTTAGCGCAAATAGTTGGGATAAAATTTCTGTTGAGCAAAAAAATGCTGCATACTCAGAAAGTAAAAAACCAAGTAGTAGAACCACTATGCAGGTGCTGCTTTTTTTACGTTTTACAAAGCGCTGCCTATAGATAGGATAGGAGCAATAAATAATTTTTTGTCATTTCAACAACAAGAACGATGCTGTAATCGGTGCTCTTACTGAGGCAGCGAACAGAGCACCCATGCCAGCCACCGCAAAAAGCCGAGCTTTATCTTAAAGCAGCTGATTAAGACGTTATTTAACCAATGGAGTGCCTACTGCAACAATGAACCCACAGCTCCTGTTAATATGCCTAATAAGACTGAGAGTATGCAGAGGATTAAGACTTTATCGGGCCTTTATCATCCTAAAAGGGTAGTTTGCTGCATGCTAATACTAAGCAAAGCTCCAGTTAATTTGTCCGCCAATCGCTGTGGTTTGTGTATTGGTATGACCTTTAAGTGAGGTCAAAGGGGTAATTAGATTCACTGACATTGGGTTAAAGAACGAATGGCCAACTCCCACATCGTAACTTAAATTTGCATTTTGTTGATAATGCGCTCCCACTGCCACAATGGTCGCACTCCCTACAGGATCAGCAATGCCACGATCACGATCGTTGGAAGGGGTACTCATGAATTGAATGCCACCACGGAATAATATTTTTTCAGTTGCCTTAAAAGAAGCGCCAACGGCATAATCAAAACAATTGCGGTAATTAAATGGAATCGTTACTGAACGCGTTTCTCCTGTAGGAGTTTGCGTATTTTCCATCGTTATTTGATTAAATGTTCTCCAATTGGTATAAAAAACCGTGCCAACTCCTGTCCATCGGTTGGTGAAATCATGTTGTAAAGTGAGATTGGCTCGGGCGGGCAAAGCCGCTTTTGTCTCTTGTTGATTTGTTGTAAAAATTGTTACCATGGGTCCTATCGCAGGTGTATGTACGGTGCTATGACCTCTAGTCGTCAGCGAGATTTTAGAATAATAACTCACTCCAATCCGTGTTTCTGGCGAAAAATCAAATAAAATGCCGCCATGACCGCCATATCCCCACCCACTTAAACGATTTTCGAGTCGTGAGTCTGAAGGAAAAGAAACGGGGGGGCCATACATATTATTCAGTGTAAATGACAAATGCAGTGCATCAAAGCCCGCCCCCACAGAAAAACGGTCCGTTATTTTCACACCCAAACTTGGACCTATATCAATGCCGACAACTTGCGAACGTGTTGAGGCATAACGTGCGATGGATGATCGTGTGGAACCATAATTCGTGCCTAATCCAAACGGAGTTGTCACATTAAAACCAAAAGCAACGCGCTGGGTAAGAGGGGCTGAATAATAAAATGAAGGCAAAAAAGCCTTGATTTGGCTATGCGCTTCTCCAGCCTGTGCAACAGTAAACGGAAAGGGAAAGTTTGGAGTAACTGCCGAGCCTGTGAATCGAGCAGTACCTATGATGCCTAATGCATTACCCACTATTTGTTGATGAGACAGCTTCACCAAAGCTGCGGGATTTGTATAAGCCGTACTTGCATCACTGGCAGCAGCTGCCCAATCAGCATAAGCAACACCCAAACCCGCTGAATTGACAAAAGGCAGGTTAAAATCCGATGCCGAAACTGGAGAAGCTGTGCAGAATGAAAAAAGCGCTAGGTATAAATGAGATGCTTGCCGCACGTTTTGCTCCTTCATGGTAATAGCTCAGCCCACCCTGGGAACTGAGCACTAACCTTTTTTTATATTTTATTATTTCTTAATAAATTAATAACCATCTCAATTTCTTCTGACATTGGTCTACAATTTTCAATTTTTGGCGAATATTGACGAACTGCGTGATAAATAGATTGAGCTTTTTTACTTGCTTTTTCAATACCACGTAATTCAAGTGCTTGTGTTGCTGCGAGCAACAAAATAGCTGTCAGGCGCTCCAAATTGGCGACTGACTCTTGAAAATCAAAAGCAGCATGTGTTCCTAAACTATTTACATCCTGATTATCACCCTCTGTAGGTAAGGTAAATGCCTGATGTGACTGCGCCAATTTGCGATTTTGCACTGTAAGGGCTGCGGCTAACAGCTGCATTGATCGAAAACCATTATGTTTACTTGGATTAGGCACTAAATTCACCGGTAAATCATGATTCTTACGGGGATGAACCAAATTGGCAAGCAATGCATGCATCCAGGTTGAAGCTTGGGCAATATCCATTTTCAGGATGTCACAGGCATCGGTGATATAAAAACCCATAAAATTTGCGCTATGATGAATATTACTCGCAGCGACATCAATAACAGGATTATCATTCACAGAATTCATTTCATTTTCTATCCAACAGATTGCACGCTCCAAATTCTCATGGAATGGACCGAATCCTTGGGGGACAGAACGAATGGAATAGTAATCTTGTACTGGTTTATAGGTATAGTCTGTTGCTCTTAGTTCATCTAAATCAATCAATAATTGGCTTCCTTCCCAGAAATCAATAAAAAATTGATTGATTGTCATTTCACCTTTCTGTTTTTTCAGTTGATGTACCATAGGATGATAAGCACTACTGATTACAAGTAAAGACTCTAACGTCATGGCAACAGCAGCCAACATTTGCTTGAATAAATGATGCAAATCATAGACCGCCAAACTGGCTATCGCCGTCATAAATGACGTGCCATTGATCAAGGCAAGCCCATCACGCATTACGGGTTTATATGCCTTAAGACCAGCTAATTGAATCGCTTCTGGTGCCAGCATCACCCGGTCTTGATAAGTCACGGCAACGGGTTCTCCAATAAGCGCTGCTGCTATCATGGAAAGAGGAATAAGATCACCACTGGCACCAATAGAACCATAACAACGAACCACAGGAGTAATACCTGCATTAAGGAAATCTAAAAGTGAATTAATTAATTCAGGATGAACACCTGAATATCCTTGAGCCAAACAATGTGCACGCAGCATCATCGCTACCCGTACAATATGAGGTGGAACAATTGTGCCTAGACCGCAAGAAAGGGAGCGAAGTATGTTTTCTTGTCGTTCATTAATCGAGTCATAATAATCTGATACATCAGTATCTTTGAGCGTCGTATCAATATAACGCACCTGATCACCAAAATTCGTATTGACACCATAAATAGGAACTCTCGAATCAACGTGAACTTTCAAAAACTGGTATGAAGCTTCTATTGCTTCCATAGCCTTAGGTGGTAAGGCTACTGGTGATGAATGATGCGCTAATGCTTGAGAAGAAGCAATAGTCAACTGACACCCATAACCAATTGTTATAGGCGTGTCTGCTTTATTCATACTTACAGGATTAGACGTTTTGGGAGTATTGAGAGACTTTAGATATTCCAACCGTAAACTCCATTTATCATTGTAAAAAAATTGCCAGTAACTGAGCTTAGTGTGTTCTTTTTTATTAGACTTTTCAACAAAATAATTTCCGTGGAATTTTTTAACCCTCAATAAGTCGGTGCAAATTGAACTTTCCTGCAGCTAGTCCACAGAATCCAGAGATTCGAGCACAGAGCAAGATTCCTGGATTCCGCAGCCCCACGGAACGGATCTTTAATCCTGCATTAGAATGGCAACTCCAATGTGTCATCTAACAAATGCATCTGTTTCTTAAATAATTGCTGAATCTGTTCTAAATTATCCTTATCTTCTGCTTCAAAACGAGCAACGAGGCAAGGAGTAGTATTTGAAGCTCGTAACAGTCCCCAACCCTTATCAAATTCAACACGCAATCCATCAATTGCAATAACGCGTGCTTGAGGAAATTCAGCCATTTCATTAAATCGTTTCATAAACTGGAACTTCTCATCATCTGCTATAGCAATTTTCAATTCTGGTGTATTGATACTATTGGGAATCGCATCAAATTGTTCACTGACAGTCATGTCCGATGCGCTAATGATTTCAAGTAAACGGCAGGCACTATACAGTGCATCATCAAATCCATACCAACGATCTTTGAAGAACAAATGGCCGCTCATTTCACCAGCCAAAGCCGCATCTTCTTTTTTCATCACGTGCTTCACAATAGAATGACCTGTAGGACACATTTTGGGTACACCACCTGCCTCTTTGATCACAGCCTCTAAATGACTGGAGCATTTGACATCAAAAACTACGGTAGCTCCGGGAAGACGAGTTAATAATTCACGAACATAGAGCATCATTAAACGGTCCGGCCAAATCATTTCACCTTTATTTGTGATTAAACCTAAACGATCGGCATCACCATCAAAAGCTAAACCCAAATCTGCTTTATGGGCTGCTACAGCGGTTTTCAAATCCGCTAAATTAGCTTCAATGGTTGGATCGGGATGATGATTAGGAAAGTGACCATCTACATCACAATAAAGTGCAATAACATCACAGCCCAGTTCGCGAAGCATTTGCGGTACAATGGGACCAGCAATCCCATTTCCACAGTCGACTACCACTTTTAAGGAGCGCTTGATTTTTATATCACTTTTGATACGTTGCTCATATTTAGGCAATATATCAAATGTCATGTCTTTTCCCTGACCAACAACTCGCTTACCGTCAAGAACCAGTTGATACAAAATATCAATATCTTCTTGCATTAATGTTTTACCCAACAAGACCATTTTAATACCGTTGTAATTTGCTGGGTTGTGGCTTCCTGTTACCATAAATCCACAATCAATGCCTTGAGTATGAATTGCAAAATACATCACCGGCGTAGGAACCGCTCCTAAATCAAATACATCTATTCCGCTGTCCAATAACCCTTGTTTTAAGGCGGAAGCCATAGCAAAACTAGTGAGGCGACCATCACGTGCCAAAAAAATTTGCTGGCGCTGCAAATCACGCAAATAACAGGCTAGAGCTAATCCAATACTATAAAATGAATTTTCATCCAATTCCTGCCCAATTATGCCTCTGATATCATAAGCTCGGAACACTGAACGATTTACTTGTTTTTGTTGATATTTCATCTTAATTCCTCCCTGAACTTCCGAATCCACCTTCACCCCTGGAGGTTTCAGTAAATGCATCAACTATTTCAAACGCAGCTTGCACAACAGGAACAAAAACTAATTGCGCAATACGCTCTCCTGGATTCACTGTGAAATGCTCAATCCCCCTGTTCCAACAAGAAATTTTGAGCTCTCCTTGATAATCAGAATCAATGAGTCCTACTAAGTTCCCTAAAACAATACCATTTTTATGTCCTAAGCCTGAACGGGGTAAAATCACAGCCGCTAATTTTGGATCAGCAATATATATTGATAATCCTGTCGACAATAACACCGTTTCTTGCGGTGCAATTTGAATAGGCTCATTAATACAAACACGCAAGTCTAAACCCGCTGAGCCGTGGGTTGCATAAGTAGGCAGCGGAATAGTATCACCTATTCGAGAATCAAGAATTTTTAATTGAATCGCTTGGGTCATCATTTTTCCTATAAATATTAATGCGCATCATTTTGCAGAGTTGCGGCAATGATTGCAATAATTTGTCCTGCTAACCGTGTTTTATGGGTTAAGGGTAATTCGATTTGCTTGCTTTTTGTAATTACAGTAACTTGATTCACTTCATTGTCAAATCCAAGTCCTTTTCCTACTGAGTTTGCCACAATCATATCCAGTTTTTTACGCTGTAATTTTTCAGTGGCATAATGCACAACATCCGTGGTTTCAGCAGCAAACCCAACCACGCAAGAAGCCTTGGCTGAATCAGCAACACGACTGAGAATATCGGGATTTTTTATCAATTTAAGCGTCATTTCATCCTGATTTTTTTTCTTTATTTTCTCAGACGCAGGAGACTGAACCCGATAATCTGCAACAGCAGCTGTTCCTATAAATATACCATCTGTTGGCATTTCCTGCATAACCGCATCCAGCATTTCTTGTGCCGACTCAACGAGAATCCGCTTAATTTTCGCTGAAGCCTGTAAAACACTTGGGCCACTTATCAAAATAACCTGCGCTCCAGCCATTGCAGCAGCTTCTGCCATGGCATAGCCCATTTTTCCGGAGCTGTAATTGCTAAGATAACGAACTGGATCCATAGGTTCACGAGTAGGTCCTGCAGTCACAAGTACTTTTTTACCCGCCAATAGCTGGTGGACATTATATAAACGTAAAGCACTCATGATTTGTTCCACTTCACTTACGCGTCCCAAACCTTGCTCACCACATGCTTGAGCCCCTTCTTCAGGGCCAACAAAAATCACTCCTCGCTCGTGCAAAAGCTTAGCATTAGCCTGGGTTGCAGGATGGGCCCACATGCTGCGATTCATGGCAGGACAAACTATCACTGGCACTTCGGCAACAAGATATAAAGTAGAGAGCAAATCATCAGCAATACCTTGTGCTAGTTTGGCAAGGCAATTGGCAGAAGCAGGAGCAATAATCAAGTAATCAGCCCAACGTGCTAATTCTATATGTCCCATGGCACGCTCTGCCTGAGCATCAAATAAATCAGTACGTACATCGTTTCCTGATAAGGCCTGCATTAACAAAGGACTAACAAATTCCTGGGCAGATTGCGTCATCACAACTTTGACCTCCGCACCGGTTCGAGTTAATTCTCGAATCAGGTATGCTGATTTATAGGCGGCAACTCCTCCACAAACCCCAAGCAATACTTTTTTCCCGATAAAATCTTGCATGACTCAACGTTTTTGATAAGAATAG
Organism: Legionella parisiensis; assembly: GCF_001467945.1. Taxonomy (GTDB): domain Bacteria; phylum Pseudomonadota; class Gammaproteobacteria; order Legionellales; family Legionellaceae; genus Legionella; species Legionella parisiensis. Next base: position 126,394 of record NZ_LNYQ01000006.1, on the reverse strand, counting down.
CTTTGATCAAAGCATAAACTTCGCAATAAAGGAATAGAAAAATGACGGTTGTCCAATCAACACGGCGGTTAGATCTGCGTGAAAAACTGATCACGTATGGCGCGCAAAACCTTTCAGATGCTGAATTACTCGCAATTTTTATCAGTTCTGGCACCAGTAAAAAATCCTGCGTGCAATTAGCTTTCGATCTCCTCAAGCATTTGGGTGATTTACGCGCCGTTCTTAATGCCGATATACAAAGCTTCAAACAAGTATCGGGTTTGGGAGATGTGCGGTATGCCCAGTTACACGCAATCAAGGAAATGTGTCGGCGCAGTGATTTTATTCAATTAAAAAAAGAAACCCAAATCACCAACAGTAAACAAACTTATGCTTATTTAAAAAAACGTTTGCGTGATTATAAAAATGAAACCTTTGCTGCTCTATTTCTTGATAATCAACATCGCATCATTGCTTATGAGGAACTCTTTTCCGGGACAATCAATACAGCAACGATTCATCCCAGACCGATCATAGAACGCGTTTTGCAACTGAATGCAGCAGCACTCATCCTTGCCCACAATCACCCATCAGGCCTATCCGACGCCAGCCACCAGGATATCGTCGTAACTGAGCGCATCCGTGAGGCTCTGGAATTGGTTGACGTCCGTTTACTCGATCATATCGTGGTTGGGGACAATGAAGTCTATTCCATTATTGCTGAAAGCAAATCAATATGCTGTACCTGATCACGAAAATTACCTTTTTCAGATGCAGGGCATCCCCATAATATTCAAAACTTGCTGGTATATAAATTATTTCATTGATCACTTAATAATCACATAAGGTAAATGTTTTATGATTTGCACCTATGCAGTCAAATTTAATGAGAATAAGATGTCACAGATAAAAATTAACGCAGAACCACAAGACAAGAGTCTGCAAGAATACCAAATAAGAATACAGAAACGAATAGAGCGCTATAACCAATTATTAGCTCCTACTGCACTAGATAATAAACAATTAACCAATGATTTGTATCTTTTCACCCAAACTTATCTTAAAAAAACATGCACAAATGATGCGGATAATTTTAAAGTCATTCAATTATTTCGCCATGGAGAATGTACGAACGCGGATAAAGGGTATGGATTCAAACCGAATGCAAATATTAATCCAGCCGCTGATGCAAATATGAAGCATTTTGATTACTCAGTCCTTTTGCATAATCAAAGAGATGATGCTCACGTTGTATTTTCTACTATGACCCGAGCTACTGTAACCGCAGCAAATTTTATTGAAGGCTTCCGTACTCATAGAAAAAACGTAACAGCCAAATCCTCACGTGACATAACAGAAATTGCCGAAGGACCTTCGGGTTTTGATATTATGAATTGGCGTGAATATGGTCCATTGCTTAATCCATTTTCTGATGTGAAGTTTTTACATCGAGCTTTGCTTTTTTTCTCATTTATTCGTTACGCTGTTTTTGGAAGCACGTTAGAAGACAATAAGAGTGCAAAACAAGCAGCATTGGATACTATCGGGGCACTTGATGAGACGTCACAGCCCTCTGATGTAACCCACACGACAGACGCACAAAGAGAAAATGGGTTAGCAAAAGAGATAGTAGACGAAATAGATAATGATGAGCCGCGCGATATGATAGTCGTAGGCCATGGTAATTCAATACGAGATACTTTAACGAAGATTTTTCCAGGGTATAAAGCGGAGCATCGAAAAGATGATGCATTAGACTTTGCTGAAAGCCAGGCTCTGATGGTATTTGATGTAAATGGGAAAAAAGAGCTATTTATGCTGCCATTTAGGATTCAAGTAGATCAACATAAACCTGGGAAAATGAATGTACGATATGTGCCTTATGCGGAACTAACTCCAAGCTATCAAGATGTTAGAAACGAAATAGTAGCAAGGGACTTGGAAATTGAAGAAACGAAAAATAAAGAAACAGGTTCTCTTATCGAGCCAACTGTCGATCATTCATATGGAACATTTCTCGGGTATGGACTAACTACTCCTAGTAAGAAGGGAGGATTCACTCCTGAATTAGTCATCTCAACTGAACCTTATGCTTCTGAGTACAGCTCTGATCAAAATGAGGATGAATTAGGGTTTCAACGTCAACCAGGCACAGCGCTTAGTAACAACGGAAGTTTCGGTTAACTCTGAATATCTCTAAAGCAACATAATAAAGTGATGTTGCTGTCCAAAAAATAATGTTTCAAAATATGAGATTGCTATAAAACCATCGGCTCCTCGCAATCTCTCATATAATTAGAGGATGCCCATTAAAATAACCCATCCTTATGATTAAAATTATCTCATCACTGCTTTTTACTCTTACCATCGGTACTGCTTTCGCTGAAAAAGACTATTGCCAATTGGCAATAGAAAATTTATATACGGAGGAAAGTGATTTAATCTCCATAATCAAAATCAATACCCATAAACCATCGCTTTATTCATCCACAGTCGAAACAAGTAACGATTGTACCAATTACATCCCCTTGTTTTCAGTGAAAAACCCTGACGCGATAAAAACCCAAGGTGGCTTATGTGCCGTATTGCCTGCTGATGAAATCAAGCCTAATCTTTGTTCTTTAAGCTTAACGCTCTGTGCTTCAGAAAAAGAGTGCCAACGTTTGATTATCAAATTAACCACCGAAAATAATCATTATACAAAAGCAGAGCCTGCTTATTTTGAAATGGATTTCAAATAATGTTACAAAGGATGCTTTGTTCCGGGATCTCTACTTAAGCAAATGCTTTGCAAAAAGGTGTCGAAATTTTACACAAAGCTTTAATGTTCTAGTGCAAGCTACGAGTCATTTTATTCACCAGATCCTTTAATTTATGGCAAAATTCCTCTATTGCAATTTTATGATCAAAATTTATATAATGCGGACGATTAATGTTTTCTGAGCTGGTACATCATGACGTTTTCGAGTAAATTAAGAGCAGATTATGTTGAATTGATTAATGAAGAGTTAGACCGTATTCCTGTAGTAGGCATTGAAGAGTTCAATTTAATCGCTGAAGAATTACAAATACTCATTACTCCGCCTTTTATTTTAGCGCTTAAAGGCTTCTTTAGCTGCAATCCAAAGAAATCTACGCTTACTGAAGCAGCTCAAAATCAGATTGCTTATATTCATTATTGCTATAATACCCCTAAAGATTTTGTGACAAATACAAAGGATTATTCTGAATATCAACAGATTCTCAAGGAAAGGATTTCAGCGAAAATCACGGAATTTCAAAAATTCACTGAAAAAGAAAAAAATGCGTACATCACGTTTCAAAGAGAACAACATAGTGAAGTGAAGCATACCTCATTCGATTTGGTTTAGTAAACATGAAGCTATTAGAATTTGCTTTTAACAGCTATATGTTGACTGCGCTTCCAGTTCTTTTTGCTTCTCTGCAAACTCGTACACTTGTTCTCTAGAAAGAGTAACGTTATATCTTTCATCAGTCGAATAGTTACTCTCGAGAGTAATAGTAAATTTTTTATTTTCTTTAATTGGTTTATCTTCACATGGTGTTATTTTTTCAACGAAGTGATACGAAGTGTTCAAAGTCTTGCCGACATATTGAGTATGGCCAAAGCCAACTTCCCCACCGAGTTTATCTATATCCAATCCAGCCAAATATTTCACTGCCAAATGAAGATCATCTTCTGTAAGTGCTGGATGACGAATGTCAGACAATTTCTCTTTGAGAATAGTACTTTTTTCTTGAGTGCCCGTCCCGACGCTTCCTGAGGCAAAATGTTTTTGTTGCAAAGAATGAAGTTTAGTGAGCAATTCCTTATTTCGAGAAGGTTTATGAGTAATGTTTCTTTTAAAAAAACTGCCACTACGCTCGCTACTTACTAACTCACAATCTTTTTCTTTTATTGTAACATTGCGGATACTGTCAATATGCGTAATTTTTTTACCAACATGTGCTTTCATTGTATCGAGTATTTTACTCATGGTCAGCGGTTCACTGGGTTGCCATTTAGCATAATAACGCGCTATTTCTGTAGCAATATAAAAAGCTTTATCTTTTTCAGTCTTTCTACCTTTCTGGCCTACCTCCAGTGCCTCAATAAACGATTGATTGTATTTATCGAGGTCTTCTTGTTTTGGTTTATCAAATTCTAAATTAAGTCGATAATCGAGCGCATTGTACAGATTTGCTTCTTCTTGAAATTTAGTTATTACAGATCCCACACTGGAGCGGCATTTTCGTATTTGCTCCCCAGCTTTAGCCCATAGATCAACAGAATCCCTTACTCCCCAAGTGTTTTCATGAACTTCTTGCATTGTGGTGTACTTATAATAAGTGCTCGATATTTGACGTATTATATCACGTTGACAATACCATTCCTCAGGTACAGGGACGGCACCAAGAGAAAATGCTTCAGTGAGCGATTGATCGCCTGCAACGCCACAAACATCCGACAAACGCATTAAATCAAGTGTCGTATCAAGGGTGAAGCGATTTCGTTCAAATACTCTAAACTCTCTACCCTCAGGATTTGACCTATCTAAAATAATTTCCTGTGGACTTTCTGAATCTCCAATATAAAAAACAAGCTTGGTATACCCAAGTTTTTTTAACTTTTCTTGAAAATCCGCCTCTTGAAGCATTGATAATGTTTTTATGTCCTTATCTTCCTTGGTTGAAGCACTTACAAAGAAATTAGCATGTTTGCCGGGCTCATTACTTGCTGCAAAAACCGTAGCAGCTCTTTTGTAAGAAAAAGGCCAATTATAATAAGAAAAAGCAAAACTATTTTTTGCAAGAAATGAAGATGTATCACCGCCCCAATTACCTAAAATCTGTCTTTTCAAAGAAGGTTCAATTCCATCAATTATTTTTGCGCGCGCATTTTGTTTTGCGGGAGGAGAAAGACGTGAAAATTCCTTTAAATCGGATTCAATCAAAATTCCAGGGTAATCTTTCCCTACACCCACATTTCCGCTTAAACAAATTATGGGAGGCTTGTAAATTGGCTCCTTTTCAGGTGTTACCTCATAAAGACCGTATTCCCCAATGAAAATTTTGGCGCAATCATTATTTTTATGATGTAATGTTAGTGAACTCTCGCAAATAGCAGTTTCCACAGCGAGTTGCGCTTCGCCACATATCCTGCCAATTACTGAACCATGGGTAGTGGTCTTATTAACAACTCTAATTTGAGGATAAACCTCTCCATCTAAGAAGCTCGGTTCAATTTGGCTTATTTTCTTGACTGAATCCTCTTTAGCCAAAACATAAATAGGAGCATTGGGGTATTTTTTTGCAAGAAATTTAGCTATTTTCATTCCTAAAGAAACATCTCCAAAACCCTCTTGATCACTCATATGCAACACTATGGGACCTTTAAAATCAGAGTTACCTTTAAAATCGGGTTTAAAAATATCTTCAGAACGTATCATACTTTACCGCACAAATAATCAATACATATTTAAATATTAGACCATCTATTAATTCATTAAAGATTTTACAGGTTATATTTTAGGCGGAAAGAACAAATGGAGCCTCAAAATAAAATTAGAGCTCCATTTTCTATTATCAAAATAGTTCAAAAAATAATCGGATTTAAATTTGGAGAAATTAGAAGTAACTACGCCCTGTCAAAATCAAAAGATATAATTTTGGCAATTTCAGGTTGTTTTAAAGCTAAGGCCAAGAGTCTATCAATACCTAAAGCGACACCACTGCATGAAGGCAAACCATGTTCTAATGCCTGCAAAAGATAGTGATCTGCCTCCATGAAAGGAAAGCCTTTTTCACTTCTTATTTTTTGGTCTTGAGCAAAACGTTTTGCTTGGGCAGCAGCATCAGTTAACTCATGAAAACCATTCGCCAACTCAACCCCTTGATAATAAACCTCAAAACGTTCTGCAACCCCATTGCTAATTTTTGCCAGGGAGGCTTGTGACGCCGGAAAATTATATACCACAACCGGAACACTTTCCTTACCCAAAAAAGGTTCTACAACATGACTCATCAATAAAAAGAGATACTGATCTCTATCTTCTTCTTGTGGAGGCAATACTTTATCCAAATCGTAATGAGCCAATATTTGACGGAATTGTGCAATGGTTGCGGATAATGGGTCAATATCGCACGCTTCAAGAAAAGCCTGTTGATACGTTTTTTTGATCATCGGTTTAGACTGCATTACCCTTTGCAGGAAAAGATCTATTTCTTCCATTAATGCATGATGATCGATACCTAATTGATACCATTCTAACAGGGTAAACTCTGGATTATGCCAACGTCCTAATTCATCATCGCGAAATACACGTGCTATCTGAAAAATAGAGCCACTTCCTGCTGCAAGCAAGCGCTTCATATGGTATTCAGGAGAAGTCTGTAAACAATAAGTGTCACCGCGAAAAGTGGCTTTGATATTACTTAGATAAACATCGGTTGTCCCATAGCGCGCCATAATAGGCGTTTCCACTTCAAAATAACCGCGTTCCGTAAAGAATAAACGTATTTTGGCTAATAATTCTGCGCGTTTGCGTAGGAATTCGATTGATGCTGAAGGGTGCCACATCAATAAAAAATTCCCAATTCAAGTCGTGCTGCTTCGGTCATTCTTTCTTGAGTCCAAGGTGGCTCCCAGACCAACTCCACAGAACAATCGCGAACACCTTCTACTTTATTGACTGCTTGCTCTACTGTCCCTGGAAAAGTTTGTGCCACAGGACAACCCGGGGTAGTTAAGGTCATTTGAATTGCGACATGTGCCTCATCATCAATCGAAACATCGTAAATTAAACCTAAATCATAAATATTAACAGGAATCTCTGGATCATAAACACCCTTAAGCGCATTAATAATAGCTTCTTTCAATAACTCTTCATCCTGTTTTTTCTTAAAACCAAACATAAAGTACCTACTTATATTTTGGATAATCTATTATTTCTTCGGGACTGTTTCAAGTGCGCTAGTTTGAGCCCAAATAGCCTGATTTTTCGAGCACCGAAGCCCAGCATACATGCTGTATGCATCGGAGCACAGGAAATCAGTCCCTATTCTGTTTTCACCACATTGTTGTCTTTATTCAATGCGGCTTCCAAAGTATGCCACGCCAGGGTAGCACATTTTACCCGTGCCGGATAAGCCTTTACTCCTGCAAGTACCATCAACTTATCCATATAAAGTAACTGGCCTTCTTCATTTTGAGTCAACATATGATGAAAGCGATGAAACATTTCATGAGCTTCCTCTAGAGTTTTCCCTTTGATTGAGTCAGTCATCAAAGAAGCGGATGCTTGGGATATAGCACAACCACATCCCAAAAAACTCAACTCAGTAATCACATCCCCTTCTATTTTGGCATACACCGTTAATTTATCCCCGCATAAAGGATTAAAACCATTCGCTTGTGCTGTCGCATCCTTCATCTCATAATGATGACGTGGATTGCGGTTGTGATCGATAATGATTTCTTGATAAAGCTCTCGCAATTCAGCACTCATGCAAATACCTCTTTAACCCGATGCAATGCGTGTATGCATAAATCAATTTCCTCTTTGGTGTTATAAAATGCCAGGGAAATACGCGAAGTAGCAGCAACATTATAAAAATCCATCAACGGCATGGTACAATGATGGCCACTCCGTATCGCAATTCCCTCACTATCTAAAATAGTGCCGATATCATGAGCATGAATTGTTCCATGGACAAAAGCAACAACTGGTACTTTTTGTTGTGCAGTTCCAATAATATTAAATCCACTCACAGAGCGAACTCCGGCGGTTGCATATTCTAACAACTCTTTTTCGTAAGCGAGGATTGCATCCATATCCAAAGAGCCTAAATAATCGATTGCCGCACCCAATCCAATCGCACCGGCAATATTAGGAGTACCTGCTTCAAATTTATGCGGGATGGGGGCATATTCCGTTGCATCAAAGGTAACATAATTAATCATCTCCCCTCCTCCTTGATAAGGAGACATAGCATTCAGAAGTTCTTCTTTACCCCATAGAACACCAATTCCTGTAGGGCCATATAATTTATGTCCGGAAAAAGCGTAAAAATCACAACCTAAATCTTGTACATCTACAGGAAAATGAGGGACTGCTTGCGCGCCATCGATTAATACTTCTGCTCCATAATCATGCGCCATCTTGATCATTTCTTTAACTGGATTAATAGTGCCTAAAGCATTAGATGCATGCGTAATCGCCACAAATTTAGTGTTTTTATTTAATTTCTTGGCAAACTCATCCAATATAATCTCACCATCAAGCGATATAGGAGCAACTTGCAGCTTGGCTCTGGTTTTCTTACAAACCATCTGCCAGGGAACAATATTGGAATGATGTTCCATATGTGTAATTAATATTTCTTCATCAGGCAAAATACGCGGTGCAACCAAACTTTGCGCTACTAAATTGATCGCTTCAGTCGTTCCACGTACAAAAACGCACTCATTTGGTGAATTAGCATTGATAAAGCGCTTCACTTTGGAACGGGCAGCTTCGTAGCTTTCTGTTGCTCTGACACTTAAAGTATGCACACCACGATGCACATTCGAATTATCATGTTCATAATAATGAGAAATAGCCTCAATCACCGTTTTAGGTTTTTGTGACGTTGCCGCATTATCAAAATAAATTAAATCAAAATCATTTACTTTTTGATTAAGTGTAGGGAAATCTCTACGAATTGCATGAATATCCAAGGCGTCCATCTAGCTTACCCCAACTGTTGTGTTAATAAATGCCCCATATACTCCGCTAATTGGCGATGGGGGATAAGCCGAAGATTATCACTAGCAAAAGCATGAATTAAATAATGCGATGCTTCAAGTCGACCAATCCCACGAGTTGCCAAATAAAATAATGCTTCCTCATCCAATTGTCCAACCGTCGCACCATGAGAGCACAATACATCATCGGCAAAAATTTCCAACTGCGGCTTAGTATCCACCTCTGCATTTGCTGAGAGTAATAGGTTTTTATTTTGTTGTTTGGCATCAGTATGCTGGGCATCTTTAGCAACAAATACCTTACCATTAAATACTGCACGTGAACGTCCAGTGAGAATGCCTTTATAATCTTGTTCACTACTGCAAGAAGGTACTAGATGCTGCACTGTGGTATGATGATCCACATGTTGTCCTTCAGCAGGAGCATAAATCCCATTCATCAAAGAATGTGTTTTTTCTTCTTGCAAATACAAGCTGATATCAGAGCGCACCCATTGCCCGCCAAGGCTTAAAGAATGATTAGCAAATTCACTGCCTTCTGATTGGTTCACCGACAGATGGCCTATATGAAAAGCAGATTTACTCTCTCTTTGCAGGGTATAATGTGTTAATTTTGCACCAGCACCAACAACAATCTCAGTTACCGTATTCGTCAAATAACAACAATCAGCCAAACCTTGATAGTCTTCAACTATTGCAGCCTGACTGTTTTCCTCGGCAACAATCAAGTGCCGCAAATAAACTGCCTGATTTGCTTGAGTCTGTACATGAGTTAAGGCTATTGGCTCTTCAAGAACAACACCTGATGGAATATAAATCAACACACCACAGTGAATCATCGCCGTATTTAAATAATGAAAACCATGCTCTTGTTTTAAAACAGTTCCCAGATAAGGCTTAAGTAATTCTGGATGTTGTGTCAATGCAACTGCTAAAGGAAGTACTAATACGCCTTTAGGTAAGGTTTTGGCAAGCTGCTCCACACCCAAAATGAGTCCATTGCGAATCAATATATGCTGATTTATTGGTAAATCAGAGCTTATTTCATCCGTATATACCTCAGACTCATTGAGGTTCTCTGTAGTATTAAAACGCATAAACGGCTGATTTAATAATGCCTCGACACTAGTATATTTCCAGTCTTCATCATGTCGCGTTGGAAATCCACGTCGATTCAAATCCATTAATGCCTTAGTTTGCAATTGGGCGAGCCAAGGCAAAGTAGATAAACCAGCATTTGCTCGTTGTTGGTAAAAATCCAAAATCTCGCTCATATCACTACACCGTTTCCTCAAGCCAGCTGTACCCTTTTTTCTCTAATTCGAGCGCTAATGATTTATCGCCGGACATAATAATACGACCATTTACCAGCACATGGATAAAATCCGGCTCAATATAATCAAGCAAGCGCTGATAATGCGTTACTAAAATAATAGAACGTTCGGGAGACCGCATTGCATTAACACCATGTGAAATAATACGTAGTGCATCAATATCCAAGCCTGAATCAGTCTCATCAAGAATAGCGAGCTTTGGTTCCAAAGCTGCCATTTGTAAAATTTCATTACGCTTTTTTTCGCCGCCCGAAAACCCTTCATTAATGCTGCGATACAGAAAGCTTTCATCCATTTCCAGTAACTGGCATTTCTCTCGAATGAATGTCAGGAATTCAATGGCATCCAGTGTGTTTTTACCCTGGCCTTTACGTACTGCATTAACAGAAGCTTTAAGAAAGTTAACATTCGTTACACCAGGTATTTCCACCGGATATTGAAACGACAGAAAAATACCGGCACGCGCTCTTTCTTCGGGAGACAACGGGGTTAAATCCTGTCCTAAATAGTTTATTTCCCCACTAATCAGTTGATAAGAAGGATGGCCGGCTAATACTTTGGACAGGGTGCTTTTGCCTGAGCCATTAGGTCCCATAATGGCATGGACTTCACCTGCATTTACCTGAAGATTAATGCCTTTTAAAATGGATTGGTCATTTATTTCAACATTTAGCTCTTTAATTTTTAACATATTAACCTACTGCCCCTTCTAAACTTAGACCTAGCAATTTAGTCGCTTCCACCGCAAATTCCATAGGTAATTCTTTTAATACCTGCTTACAAAAACCATTGACGATCATCGAAACAGCATCCTCAGTATCGATTCCTCGTTGTTGACAATAAAACAATTGCTCTTCACTGATCTTGGAAGTAGTTGCTTCATGTTCTACTTGTGCGGTGGGGTTCTTGACTTCTATATAAGGAAAGGTATGTGCGGAACATTCAGAGCCCATTAGCATTGAATCGCACTGAGTATAATTTCGTGCATTCGTTGCTGTTGGTGCGATACGAACCAAACCGCGATAAGCATTATGTGCACGTCCTGCACTGATCCCTTTGGAAATAATAGTTGAACGCGTGTTTTTGCCAATATGGATCATTTTTGTGCCGGTATCGGCTTGTTGATAATTATTAGTTAAGGCAACTGAATAGAACTCACCAACGGAATCATCTCCTTGTAAAATAACACTGGGATATTTCCAGGTAATTGCAGAACCCGTTTCAATTTGCGTCCAGGAAATTTTAGAGCGTTTTCCGCGGCAAGCGCCACGTTTCGTCACAAAATTATAAATCCCACCTTTTCCTTCCTTATCACCTGGATACCAGTTTTGCACCGTAGAATATTTAATTTGCGCCCCATCCATAGCAATCAACTCAACTACGGCAGCATGGAGTTGATTTTCATCACGCATGGGTGCGGTACAACCTTCAAGATAAGAAACGTAACTATCCACATCAGCGATAATCAAGGTACGCTCAAATTGTCCTGTAGAGGCAGCATTAATTCGAAAATAAGTTGATAATTCCATCGGGCAACGCACCCCTTTGGGAACATATACAAAAGAACCATCACTAAATACGGCCGAATTCAAAGCAGCATAAAAATTATCCCGATACGGTACTACCGAGCCTAAATATTGCATGAGCAACTCTGGATGTTTATGTACTGCTTCAGAAATAGGACAAAAAATAACACCTTTTTCAGCGAGTTTCGCTTTAAACGTAGTTGCCACGGAAACACTATCAAAAACAGCATCTACAGCAACTCCAGCCAGCATTTCTTGTTCTCTTAAAGGAATACCCAGTTTCTCATAAGTTCTTAGTAACTCAGGATCGACCTCATCCAGACTCTTAGGCGCATCTTTTTTCATTTTTGGCGCTGAATAATACGAAAGAGCCTTATAATCCACAGGCGGGTAATGAACGCTGGACCATTGAGGAGGAGACATGGTTAACCAATGCCTATAGGCTTTTAAACGCCATTCAAGCAAAAATTCTGGCTCACCTTTAATTGCTGACAAACGACGAATAACGTCTTCGTCCAGTCCCGGCTCAAAAGTATCTACTTCAATGTCGGTTGTAAACCCATGTTGATATTCTCTATCGAGCAGAGAATTAATTTGCTCACTGCTTTTAGCCACGATTAACTCCACTTGCCAATTGTCGAACTCGCTCCACATCTTGTGCTTGCAAACTTGGTCTAGCCAAAGTGGCTAAACTTACACTATCCAAAGCGGTTTCAATTGCTTGGCTAATTAATCGCCAATTACCCTGAATAGTGCAAACACCTTGCAATGAACAATCATTAGGTTGCAAACTGCACTCTGTGAAACCACGATGTTCTTCAAATGCAAAAATTATTTGCGACACAGAAATTTCAGTTGCAGGCCGTCGCAATCGATATCCTCCAGTCACTCCACGTACGGAAGTTAACAAACCTGCACTGGTTAAACGTTTTAAAATTTTACTTACCGTAGGTACAGTCAGATGAGTATGTAATGCAATATCACGAGCATTACATAATTCTTGCGCGTGCCTGGCGAGATAAACCATCACAACTGTTCCATAATCGGCCAACTTGCTGATGCGCAGCATAACACCTCAAAATCGAATAATCTAGTACTAAATAAGTCTTAATTTGAAACAAAATATTCTCTTGCTCAATTTTCTATCCATATTATAAATATAGTACCAAAATAGTTCTATATTTTGCAAACCCGAATAGTACCTTATTGTTCATGAGGGATGCAAATAAATTCAACACCAACAGCTACGCGATTTGAGTTCAGTTCTAATTTTAACTTCTGTACAAGATATAGGTGTCATTCTATACAGGAGAGAAGCTATCCTTAAGAGCAATCTCTTACTTACACATTAGGAATATTGGAGAAAAGTCAGCCTTAAGACTGCGATCCAATTCGTACTAGGCCATTCCAATCATTCATTTCTACTTAATGAAGCATTAACTTCACCTAATTAAAATAAAATCATCATGGTAATTTTTTAAATAGTAAATTGGCGGGTATTGATCATGAAAGCACCTATAGATGAACAAAAAAAAGGAAAGGATTTTTTATTTTCTGAGTTAATTACTCCGCCCATACACGATAATGCTCAATTAAAGCTCGTTGAGATGTCTGGTTTAAATAATTTGCCTGAGGTTTTTGTCCTTTTAGATAAAAAAAACAGTAATTATAAAGGGATGTACACGGGAGGTCTCTCAGACTGCGTGGCCGTCTCAATTCTTGACATGAACAATAATGAAATACAAAAAATGATGATGCTGCATTTTGGAGGTGGACTCAGTTCTAATTCTTTTTCTTTTTTAAGAAGGTTAATGAGAGAACATGAATTTTCCGACACGATTCAAGTGGTGGTGTGTTTTGGAACAAGCTATAAGAACAAAAGTGGTTTGTTAGACCCAGAGTATCAAAAAGAATATGAATCTCAAATCGTAGCAACTTTAGGAGTAAACTGCTCAAAAATTATTTTTACAGCGTCCTCGTCTTCATGCATCACATTTGATGGTTTTGGCGGCCCTTTTGCTTATGATAGCCATCGATTCAGAAAGGAAGACCCTTATGGTTGTTATCGACGCGATTATTATGAGGTTGAATCGACATCAAGTTTGGAAGAAAAAAATGTATTTGATTCAATGACTCGAAGTTTTCTGGCAGTCAATCAAGAGTCTTTCTCAAAATATTTAGCGCAAATTTCTAATATAATAGAAAGCCAATTCACTGAGCCTGGGGCAAAAGCAGCTTTGTATCAGAATATTCGATTTTTAGTTTTTATGGCGACAACAAACTTAAGCGCTGGGATTCCACATCAAGAACAAACATTCACCCAACTTAAATCAGAAATTGAAACAATATGCGCAAAAGAAATTCCTGGGTTCCAAAATCAACTTAATGGCCTACACGCTGCATTTACACCACCAAAAGAAGAAGACGCAGATTTTTCAAAAATTGTGGATAAGCTTGAAAACATTTCATTTTATTCTTCTGATTTGAATGACGTTTTAAATGAATTACCCCAAAAAAATATAGCTCAATTATTTAAAAGGCTTCATGAAAGAAATTGGTTTGAGAGGAATATAAATGATCCCCAACAAGCTGTTGAATTTTTTGCTCTTGTTCCTAAAGAAAAGCAAACTGATTTTTTAAGCGGCTTCTCTAAAACGGGATTTGAAAAAATTTTTGCAAAAGATTTGCTGAAATTTTCTTCTTTTCTGTCTTATGCGGCTTCCTCTAGGGAGCAAACCATGATTTTAAATAAGCTTTCTGAGCAAGCACTAAAAAATTTATTTTTACCGAGATCGTTAAGTCAAGTCAAAAGCAGGCTTGAATTGATTAGGGTAGCCCCAAATCCTAATGGCAACAAAACTCATACTACAGCCATGCTAATAGGTTTATTAGAAGCGTGTACTGAATGTTATCAAGGCTCCCAATCTAATTTTTTTGGCAATCAAAACCGTACTTTGTCTCCTTTAATTCATAAAATAAAGACTGCGTTCGAAGACAACGGGGATCTAAAATTAGCTTGTGATAAGTTAGGAGAAAGCCACCATACCCCTATGGAAATTAGGGATATTGTCAAAGCGATTCAAACAGTACAGGCTGCACCAACCAATACCCATTATCCAGGTAAAACCTTGCCAATCTAGATAGTGACTTTTGCTAGCAGCACATTAACAGTTTAAAAACTTGACTCACTTGAACTATAAGCGATATATAACGTATCATCTTCTTTTAAACTTCGAGTGTTTGCAAAAGAATTCATGCTTGAATCAGGACCTACTAGGAGCAAGACTATGACCGTTGCGCATTATCCAGCCTCATTGGTCAGCAGTCAACTTGTTGATTCGGGAACAATACTTGTCCCGCAAGGTTACTATCGCTCCAAATTATTTATTGCTCCTTTTTCAACTAATGCTTTAGTTGCGGCAGCAGGGCCTCTTTTATCGCTACTGGAACGGCTGTGTCTTAGCCCTTCATTGCCTGCCATTGAGAACATCAGAGACAATATTGAACATGAGCTCCTTGCTTTTCAGAGCAAAATGGATGCATCGAAATACCCGACAGACTTTGCTGCCATCGCCCATTATTTAATGGCAGCGACCATAGATGAAATCTTGGGTAAAAATTACATGCGCGTGTATCAAATTACCGCCGAATTTAAAGCGTTCACACCCCTCTCTAACGATAATGCTCAACCACAACATCGTTTTTTTGAAATCCTCAATTACATAAAAGAAAGACCAAACCAATACCTTGATCTTATTGAGTTGGTTTATTTTCTCCTGATCATTGGCTTTGAGGGCCATTACCATCTCAAACCTGATGGACGCCAGGTTTTGGATAACTATATTGAAGATCTTTATCAAATAATTCAGCAAAATCGTTTTAATCAACCACGCCGTTTATTTAATGAAAACCCTATACCTAAAATTGTTAAAAAAAATTATAAAGCTGTCATAATAACTTTGATTACTGCGATTACTGTGGTAACACTTGCTTTTTTGACCAGCCAATACTTATTGGAAAATAAAGCAAAAAATGTTTTATTTGGACATACCCAACTTGCTCTTCTGGATAGCTGATGGACAATTCTTTACGCGCATTATGTGATGCTATAAAAAAAATACTTTCACAATTAAAGCCACAAAGCAATCAGCTTTCTTTTATAGTGATTACTGGAAAAAATGCTCAAGGAAAGTCGGCCATATTAAAGCAGAGTAATTTGGAAGAAATACCTGTTTTTAGCGAACAACATGCCAAAATATATTTTAATCAGAAAGGGATTATTATTGAGCTTGGTGAAAATTGGCTTACCAACAGCAAAACCTTATTACTTAATACCCTGAAGCAATTGAACCGGTGCAATACGTATCTAAAAATTACTGGTCTTGTTTTATGCATTGATGTAAACGACTTACTTATTGCGGATCCAAGTCAGTTTGCAGAACAGAAGAAAGCACATTTGCAACTGTTGGAGCGATTTGGAACTAACCTGGGTTATTCCATTAATCTTGCGCTGATGTTTACCAAAATGGATACCCTTGCCGGGTTCACCGAATTTTACCAATCAGAACATACAACTAATTTATCGAAACCTTTAGGGTTTTCGCTTGATTGCAGGAATGAGTTAAAGAAAAAAATAGAAGCATACTCATTCCAATTCAATCAGCTCACCGAACAACTTGGTCAACAAGTAATTAACAAAATGCATCCCGCGCGTTCTACAATGAGACGCAGTTTAATTCGGGAATTTCCCTTACAGGTAGCTAGCTTGCGTGCTCCTATTCACGCATTAATTCAGGGAATCTCACTCAAACTTTTTAATTTACATTCCATTTATTTTAGTAGTGCAGAGCAAGGTGGCGTGAGTATTGACCGTCTGAATAAGAAAATCCAGCACGAATATGCCTTGATGGTCCAGGATACATTTCCTCAAGCAACAAATTTCAGAGCCTATTTTGTTGAAGGAGCATTAAAAACCATCCAGGAGCATTGCAGTCAAATTCCACAAATCAGAAAATTTTCGCAAAAGCCCATTATTGCAGTTACTGCGAGTATTGCAGGAATCAGCTTGCTGATCTTAAGCTATAACCATTATAAAACAGCTCATTTATTGGATGAAGCAAGTAAAGAATTACTTGCTTATGATGTACTGAATAGTCAGAAAAACAAAGAAAAACAGGCCCTGTATCATTTATCCAAAGCCGCAAAAACGATGAGTAATATCCCCAGTAATTCCTTGTCGCTACCCACAGTGCATCAATTAAAACACAATTTGCACTACAATGCTGAAAATCGTCTCCATGGTGAATTTTTACCTTCATTAACCGGCGAGCTGGAAGATGTAATCAATAATTCAGGAAATACCCCCATCGTTCGTTATAACGCCTTGAAAATTTATCTGATGCTAGGCCAGCCGGAACATTTTTCAGCAATGCAAGTACATGATTGGTTTGCTGCTCAATGGAAAAACCAGCCTGAAAGTTCTTTAAACAAACAGCTGGCACTATTAAAGCACTTATTAAGCACCCCCCCCAAAAATATAACCGTGAAGCCACAGGTAGTTAGTGATGCCAGGAATTATTTAAATGCCTTGCCCACGAGTTACCTCTATTACTCGATTGCAAAAGAGTATTTACCTAATGCCAAACAAAAAATTGCAATTAATGGTTTTGTATTGGCTACTAATGAATTACCTGGTTACTTTACCCGCTCAGGTTTTAATGAAGTGATGCAAAGAGTCCCTGATATTAGCCACAGTCTGCAAAAAGAAAACTGGGTTTTAGCGCGTAATGATTTAAACCAATTACAGGAAATGATAACTCAGGCATATTGTTTTGATTATGTCACCTGGTGGCAAACGTTCATGCGCAAATCACAACCCTTGCATTATCAAGATTATCAAGCTGGCCGGCAAGTGGTTAAAAATCTGGAGCAATCTCATGCATTAAGCAAAATGGTCGGCTTAATCCAACAAGAAACCAAAGCTGACTTGAGTAATAGCACATCGCTATTCAATCAATCTATTGCCAATCAATTTACTGATTTAAACTTAATGAGCCTTTCCAGCATTAAAGAATTAAGTCTGAAAATCGTTGATTTGGAGCGCTTTATTTCTACTTTATCTATGATAAATGATGGAGGTAAAACTGCGTTTAATATTACCAAAACACGTTTTGCTAGCGACAGTGCCTCCGATCCAGTAAGTTTACTTTATAACCAAGCACGACAATTACCCGAACCTCTAAGTACCTGGACAAAACAATTAGCAAGTGATACGTGGGGGATTCTTATCAAAGACAGTCGTCAGTATATTAACCAACAATGGCATCAAACCGTTTATAGAGAATTCCAAAACACTATTGCCAGACGCTATCCTTTTGATGCATCACAGCAAGAAGAAATTTCAATAAATGATTTCAACCATTTCTTTTCTACTCATGGTGCATTAAATTCATTTACTGAAAACTATGTTAAACCATTTCTAGATATTTCTAATGCAGAATGGAAGCCTAAAGCAGTAAATGACTCCGTATTACCTATAGCATCAGAAACATTAGATGCGCTGATACGTGCGAATATAATTACCAATATGTTTTTCCCTGACCATGGCGAAGAAAGTAGAATTGATTTTAGTCTGCAAAAAATTAGCCTTGATCCTGTGGTTGCAAACCTGGAGCTTCAGATTGGCAGCACAAAATTGACCGATAATCAAAGCACCGAGTCTGTTATTCGTTTTACCTGGCCTCAATCCCACGCAAAACTTGCTCTTAATTCAATTGAAGGCAATCACTATGAGCTTGCAGAACAAGGAATCTGGGCTTTATTTAAACTACTTGAAAAGGTGAATGTTCTCGTTGATGAACAAGACAGTTCCAGCTTGCAAATTCTATTTGAAATCAATAGCAACTCAGGGCGTTACCTGTTAAAAACAAATAATCAGGTTAATCCATTTACACCGGGAATTCTAAATGGATTTACATTGAATGAGTCTATAGTTTAACTCTTAAAACCAGAGTCTGGCTAAAATTTTAATCACAGAGAGACAGATTCATCCGAATTCTATATACTTACTAACTCTATTAAAAGAAAGGGCTCATACAATGCGTACGTTTATTTCCTATTTACTTATTACGTTACTAAGTTTTGGGCTGTTAGTTCACGAAGCTTCTGCCAAACGCTTTGGTGCCGGCAGAAGTTTTGGCATACAGCGTTCCCAAAGTGCCTTGTTTTCACCAAATAAGGTACAGAAATCGAATGTTCTTGGACAAAATACAAAAAATCCCAGCAGATGGGGAGGATTACTTAGCGGCTTATTAATTGGCGGCTTACTTACTAGTTTATTTATGGGGCATGGTTTTGCCAATGGAATCTTGTCATGGTTAATTATTGGAGCAGTTCTCTTTTTTGTTATTGGCTTTTTCCGCAAAAGAATGCAGCCGGGTTTTCAATCAGGACAGGGACAAACCAATCCATTTAACCAAAAACCTTTTAATAACTTTACCCAATCATTTAACAGCAGTTCAGAGAGCGGTGCCACGAATAACTTTTCTCAATACCCTGAAGGTTTTGTACCTGAGAGCTTTTTACGTGAAGCTAAAGTAACATTTAACCGCCTGCAAGCTGCCTATGACAAAAAAAACCTTCAAGATTTAAGTGAATTCACAGCACCCGAAGTATTTGCAGAAATAAAGATGCAGTTAGATGAGCGAGGAAATTCGTCAAATAAAACAGAAGTCATCACTTTAGACGCGAAGTTACTTGATGTTTCAAAACAATCTAACTCACTCATTGCAAGCGTTCACTTTACCGGCTCCATTAAAGAGGATGATGAGCCTATGAGCCAACTTGATGAAATCTGGCATTTCCGTCAATTTCCTAACAGCACTCAATGGGTTGTCGGTGGTATTCAGCAGGAAGTATTTCAACCTTAATCAGAGAATTAACTTGGTTTTCCCCTATAATCCAGACCACATCATCACTTAGGTAATACAATTGATACAAAGCAGGGCTTAACAGCCCTGCTTACGGCACAAGAATTAGTTTTAATCAATTCGCAAGTGAATTTTTGCTCCCCCGCGCAGTCTGCGATCCATTTTCCATATTGGCATTGTGCACTTAATTACTTCTAGATTCCTGCGCATAAACAGGAATGACAACACGTCTTACCACGCAACGGCTATGGGCTTAGCAGCCCAGCCTATGCGGAACCGTGGCAAATAGATAGAGGAGGGGAAGAGCAATTAACTACTTAAATGTATTCCACATCAATTATTTCATATTCCACCATACCTCCTGGTGTATTTACGGTGACTGTGTCATCTAAATCTTTGCCAATTAAAGCACGGCCAATAGGAGAGCTGTAGGAGATTTTATTCTGTTTAATGTCAGCCTCATCTTCACCAACAATTTTGTAAGTTACCTTCGCATCTGTAGCGATATGGCATACAGTTACTGTACAACCAAAGACTACCTTGCCGTTATTGGGTAATTTGCTGATGTCGATAATTTGTGCATGGGATAATTTTGCTTCCAGTTCTTGAATACGGCCCTCATTGAAGCTTTGCTGTTCTCGGGCTGCATGATATTCGGCATTTTCTTTCAAATCACCATGTGCCCTTGCTGTAGCAATCGCTTCCACAATACGAGGCCTGTCAACAAATTTTAAACGTTGTAATTCTGAATTAAGTGCTTCTGCACCTTGAACTGTCATGGGGTGTTTGCTCATATTTACCTCAAAAATAATTCCCTGGTAATTTATCTTTTAATCTCAATTCCCTCCTCAGAAGAAAATGAGATTATTAAATTTAGTGATAAGTGTAACTTGGATGCAGTGTATTTGTTAATGCAAATCCTGCAAACGAGTCACAGTTTCTCTATCTTCATATTTCATGGCCAAACAAGCAGCCTCAGCTCCTGACAAGGTTGTAGTATAGCTAACCTTGTGTTGTAATGCATTGCGTCTAATTGCAAAAGAATCAGCGATTGCTTGCTTACCCTCGGTTGTATTCACAATAAAATCAATTTCGTTATTTTTTATAAAATCTAAAACATGCGGTCTACCCTCGTTCACCTTAAATACGCGGCGACAATCAACCCCTGCTGCTTGTAAAGCCAAAGCGGTGCCACGTGTTGCAATGATTTCAAAACCTAATTCAATCAATCGCTTGGCAATTTCACCCACTCGCGTTTTATCGGCATCCCTAACGGAAACAAAAGCACGACGACGCTTGGGTATATTAGAACCTGCTCCCAATTGTGCCTTAGCATAAGCTTGTCCAAAACGTCTGGCAATACCCATTACTTCCCCTGTAGATTTCATTTCAGGGCCAAGAATAGAGTCTACCCCAGAAAATTTGATAAAAGGGAAAACGGGGAGCTTAATTGAATAAAAGGATGGCATATGGTGGTTTTGGCTTAAACCTTGTTCTTTTAAGCTAATCCCCAGTTTGCAAAGAGCTGCTATTTTGGCCAAAGGTAAACCTGTCGCTTTGGAAACAAAAGGAACAGTCCGTGAGGCTCTTGGGTTTACCTCCAGAACATAAATGTCATCCGCTTGAATAGCAAATTGCGCATTAATCAAACCAACTACTCCTAACTTCAATGCCATTTGCCGCATTTGCTCCATTAAATCCTGTTGTACCACAACACTGAGACTAAATGGGGGTAAAGTACAGGCCGAATCGCCTGAATGAATACCGGCTTGTTCTATGTGCTCCATTACCGCACCAATCAACACCTCTTTGCCATCACAAACTGCGTCAATATCTACTTCAATTGCATCATTTAAAAATTTATCCAACAATACGGGAGAATCATTGGATACAGCAACTGCATGCGATAAATAATGGCGCAAATCATCTTCTTGATAGACAACTTCCATAGCGCGCCCTCCAAGAACATATGAAGGTCTTACCACTAACGGATAACCGATCTTGTTTGCTAAGGCGATGGCTTCTGCCTCACTACGCACAGTACCATTATCAGGTTGATGTAATTTCAATTCTGTGACTAATTTTTGAAACCGATCTCTGTCTTCTGCCCTATCAATTGCATCTGGAGAGGTCCCTATTATTTTAACACCATTTGCTTCTAACGCTCGTGCTAATTTTAAAGGGGTTTGTCCACCGTAATGGACAATAACTCCCTCTGGTTTTTCTACATCTACAATCCCCAAAACATCTTCTAGAGTCACAGGTTCAAAATACAGGCGATCGGAAGTATCAAAATCGGTAGAAACTGTTTCAGGGTTGCAATTAACCATAATAGTCTGACAACCTGCGCTCCGAAGCGCCATCGCTGCATGCACACAACAATAATCAAATTCAATTCCCTGACCAATTCGATTAGGCCCTCCACCAAGAATCATAATTTTTTTCTTACCGGTATCAGGGCGAGCTTCACAACTGGTTTCATAACATGAATACATATAAGCCGTATCACTGGGGAACTCACCTGCACAGGAATCAATGCGTTTGTAAACAGGAACAATCCCTAGTTCTTTTCGTTGCTTGCGTACCTCCTCTTCAGAGCACGACCAAAGTGTAGCCAAATAAGCATCGGCAAAACCACGTCGCTTCAGAAGGCGTAAAGTAAGCGCATCGACATCTGCCAATTTTTTCCCGGCCACAGAACGTTCCAGAGCAACCAGCTCCTCAACTTGCGCCAAAAACCAAGGGTCAACACGACTTTCCTGATGAATTTCTTCAAGGGTGATATTGTTTCTAAAAGCATCAGCGATATACCAAAGCCTATCCGGAGTTGGTGCTCGCAAATGGCCTCTTAAACGTGCCAAATCGTTTTTCTTGAATAAAGGATGCAAACCACAACGCCCTATCTCTAAACCTCGTATTGCTTTTTGTAAGGACTCCTGGAAATTGGATCCAATTGCCATCACCTCACCGACTGACTTCATTTGTGTCGTCAGGATATCTGAAGTTTGAGGGAATTTATCAAAATTAAATCGCGGCACTTTAGTGACTATATAATCAATGCTTGGTTCAAACGAAGCCGGAGTCTTACCACCAGTAATTTCATTTTTTAGCTCATCGAGCGTGTAGCCAACAGCGAGTTTTGCAGCCACTTTTGCAATAGGAAAGCCAGTTGCCTTGGAGGCCAAAGCAGAGCTTCGAGAAACTCTTGGGTTCATTTCAACCACAAGCATTCGCCCATCTTCTGGATTAACAGCAAATTGTACGTTTGAACCCCCAGTATCAACCCCTACTGCCCGTAATACTTTAATGGCGGCATCCCGCATACGTTGAAACTCTTTATCAGTAAGTGTTTGCGCAGGAGCCACAGTAATGGAATCACCAGTGTGAACACCCATAGGATCAAAGTTTTCAATAGTACAGACAATAATGCAATTATCATTTTTATCACGCACTACTTCCATTTCGAACTCTTTCCAACCGAGTACTGATTCATCAATCAGCAACTCATGAGTTGGTGATAACTCTAACCCACGCATACAAATTTCTTCAAATTCTTCACGATTATATGCAATACCACCACCGCTGCCTCCCATAGTAAAAGAGGGACGAATAATTGCCGGATAACCCAATTGAGCCTGGACCTGGATTGCCTCTTCCAAGCTATGGGCAATCGCCGAACGCGGCATATCCAAGCCAATTTTAATCATCAATTGACGAAATTTTTCTCTATCTTCAGCGCGATCAATCGCCTCTCGTGTTGCGCCGATCATTTCTACATTATACTTTGCTAAAACTCCCTCACGTACTAAATCCAGGGCACAGTTAAGTGCTGTCTGTCCACCCATAGTCGGCAAGAGCGCATCTGGACGTTCAATTTCAATAATACGTGCTACTTCTTTCCAGGATACCGGTTCAACATAAGTTGCATCTGCAAGTTCTGGATCCGTCATAATGGTAGCTGGATTGGAGTTGACCAAGATCACACGATAACCTTCTTCCTTTAAGGCACGTACTGCTTGGGTTCCAGAGTAATCAAATTCACAAGCTTGTCCTATTATAATAGGACCTGCTCCAAGGATAAGAATGGATTTTATATCGGTTCGTTTTGGCATATTGACAACAAAAAAGAATAAAATGATACATTTTACCTACTTTTGCTTAAAGTTTATACCCTTGATATGCAATTAACATAGAAAAAGCTGTTTAGTTCGCAGGGAGCCAGCTGAAATTACTGAAGATACGGGATTATTTTGAATTTTTTGTGAAAGCGGTAGTCACCTGTACAGTGAAAAAAATTAGTAGATTCGATGTTCTTAGTTTGCACAGTAGAACTTAACCGCTTTTTCCAGGTTAACTGTATTGATTCGCTATAATAACTTGTAGTCCTGCTTCAGTTAATGATAAATATTTATAATTAGGATCAGCCGTCGTTCGCTCCAGCCATTGATTAGCGATACAGATATCCGTTAATTTTTGTAGATCGACAACGGATATAGATTGTCCTGATTTTTGAGAAAGCATTGCTGCTGCCTCTTCCTCCATATTTAAAAAAACTTGATCTCGAGTTGCACTGCGATTTTTCATCTCATCATAAAATAATTGCAAAATATCCAGTTCATCCATGATGATAGTCCTTAAAATAGATCACTTTAATACTTACAGTATAAGCTTAAATTAGCACCATAATTATGAAAAAAAAAAAGAACCATAAAGTTCAATTTATTCTTGTATAAAGATTACTTTTAGAATCATCCCAAAGTCTGGCCCGTAAAGGTATTATCCAACTTTACTTCAGGTGACTCAGAATTATTGACCCCTGGGCCAAAAAATGATTGAGGTACAGTGCCTAGTCCCCGATTTATTTTTTGCAGAGGCAATAGAGGAATTAAAGCGAGCACCAAATCATTCATTTTTGCAGCAGCCTCAGCTAATTCTTGGGATGAGCAATCCTCTAGGGTCAGTTCATACCAAATATATCTTGTTTCCATTTTGTTATAATACTCTGGTTTTTTCAGAAGATCTTTATTAAGAGGATGTTTGGGATTTTGCTTTAACCAATGTAATAAACTTTCTTTATCAGTAACGTAGCTATTTGCAGGGACATTATGCCATTTTCCCTCTTTTAAATATTGTTTCACCAATAATATCGGGGTTTCCACCTCATTATAGGCTACCATTTCATCCTTAATTCGGCTTTTATCATTTTCCACCAAAGCAGTTCGTACATCCTCCAGTTTTTTTGATAAATCGTTATGTTGAGTATACAAAGTTTTTAAAGCATTCAACTGTCGTTTTTGTTCTAGAGATAAAAGATCTTGGAGATTGGTCAATTCCTTTATGAGTGTATCGATTTTTTCTAATTCACTGTCATTTAATAATGTATAAAATTCCCGGAGGTCTTTACTTTCTAAATCCGGAACTTCCAAATCCTCCTTTACTACAACAACATCTTGCAATTCCCCTCTTATTCGTTGGAAGCCATCAAAATCAACATCCTCGATTAACTCATCGGGATGCACACCGGACTGAAAAGCCCTAATATGTGTATCGATGTCTTGCGTTAAAGTATGTTGCGAAGCTAATGCATTCCAAAAACCATCCATCTCATACAGTAATCCACTCCTAAAACCTAGCCAGAACGATTCAAGCATGTTGATTACAGTATTGTAAACTAGAAAAGCGGTTGTAAATGCAAAACCAATTGCGATTGCTGTCACTACAAGTGGAAAAATAACCACCGTTATCAGTAGAAAATTCTTCGCAGTGGAAACGCCATGATCATTAAAAACAGATGCCAAGTAAACAGGTAAGCTGATTACACCAACAACTCCCAAAAGAAATGCAATCGCTTCATAAAGGGCATTGTATGCCAAGATACGTATTGGCAATACAATAACACCTAATGCTATTGCTAAAAGACGTTTAAGAACATACATAAAATGTATTTATAATAAATAAGTGCATCAAAAATCCCTTTGTACTCAAGACCAACTCTTTGAATCACGCACATCACATGTTACCCTTGCACATGTTTAGATTTAACACAAGTCAATCCAATATGGAAGCAGTTGATGTCATTATTATAGGTGCAGGTGCTGCAGGTTTAATGTGTGCCATTGAAGCGGGTAAACGTCACCGTAAAGTCCTTGTATTGGATCATGCAAATAAAGCAGGTAAAAAAATTTTAATGTCAGGAGGGGGGCGTTGTAATTTTACGAATTATTATATTGAACCTGAAAAATACAACTCCCATAACCCTCATTTTTTTAAATCTGCTTTAACTCGCTATACTCAATGGGATTTTATTGAGCTTGTTAAAAAACATAAAATTCCCTTTCATGAAAAAACATTAGGACAATTATTTTGCGATAATAAATCGAAAGATATTGTAGAAATGTTGCTAAAAGAGTGCGATGCCGCAGGGGTCATGGTCCACCTAAATACCTGTGTAGAAAAAATTCAAAAATTACAAAGCTTTAAACTGCAAACCACCAGGGGGATATTTCACTGTCAATCTTTAGTTGTTGCCAGTGGAGGTTTATCCATACCTACCATGGGGGCTAGCCCATTTGCCTACAAAGTAGCAGAGCAATTTGGTATTAATGTATGGCCTACTCGAGCGGGATTGGTTCCTCTTACTCTGGACGTATTGGAAAAAGAAAGAATCTCCCTGCTTTCGGGGATTGGTATTGATAGTTTAGTTAAAAATGCGCGTATTGAATTTCGTGAAAATACCTTATTTACTCATCGCGGTTTGAGCGGCCCTGCAATTTTACAATTATCCTCTTATTGGCATGCAGGAGAAAGTATCTGCATCAATTTATTGCCCGAAATCAATCTCTTGAATTACTTAAAAAGCGCGCGAACTGAAAAACCACAAAAACAATTAAACTCTATCTTGTCCACACATTTACCTAAACGCGTTATCGAGCTCTTTATTTCACCAGAAATTGCTGAAAAGAAACTTGCCAAACTCTCCAATCATCATTTGGAATCTGTAGCAAAACAGCTTAACTCCTGGTTGGTAAAACCTAACGGGACTGAAGGATATCGTACTGCTGAAGTAACTATTGGTGGTATAGATTGCCATGCAATTTCTTCCAAAACTATGGAAGCTCAGGATATCCCCGGGCTTTATTTCATTGGCGAAGCCTTGGATGTTACCGGTTGGTTAGGAGGATATAATTTTCAATGGGCTTGGTCATCGGGATGGGCCGCAGGACAAGTAGTATAACAGTGATAGCTTTTTCCTCCAAAGACAAGCCATTTTAAATGAAAAAATGTACAAAGGAAATGAGATGTTTCTATCGCCTTACATTCAGGGAGCTATGAGAGCATTCCCAAGGAGTTTCTTTGCTGGTGATAAGACCAGCTCATTCAAAGTTCACTCCCTAAACTCCTTCACCGTTCTTATAGCTAACTCACAAAAATAACGATCGCGTTTTGGATTAAAGGTATCCGTTGCAAAGGGGGTGAAATGTATATTGCCGCAACATAGATCACGAATAGGACAATCATGGCAATACTTTTTTCTATTTTTAAGAAAATTATGTTTCATTTGATCAATAAGCGAATTGTTTAAATCTATCCTATTCTCAACTTCATTGAACTTGCCAATAATGATTTTTTCTGCGCCTTTTATTCTCGAGCTCGCATAGGTAATACTCATCGCCACATACCCATCAGGAAGCCAAACAAAGGGAATTTTCATTTTTTGATTTTTAATATGATTAAAATATTTTTCTCCATGAAGATCAATGTGCACATTGTATTGCAAAGACAGTTCAAATGCTTTGCAAAATAATTCGAAATATTCATTTAGATCAGGTTGTTGGACTGCATTTGCTTCAGCATCTCCAAAATTACAAATCGGAGCAATTTGTAATCTTCGAACACCATAAGCATCGCACAATTGTACTAAGCTAGGTAAATTTTTTACGTTATCTTGATGAATGGTAGCGCGAATGCAAACGGATTCCTTATTGCTTGTGAGTTTTTTAATGGTCTCCAAAGTTTCAGTAAACACTGCTTTGGTTAAATTTTTATTGAACCGTAAGTTATTATTCTTCCCATCAAATGAGACTTGAAATTCAATATCTTTATTTATTAAGTCTGTAAAAGTTCGTGAATTGAAAACACCATTGGTCATTAAACATTGGCGGCAATTAACATCATTATCAATAAGAAAATGAACTGAACTCATTAAGGCTGCATGATTGAGTGTAGGTTCCCCGCCAAAATAGGTCACAAAGAATTTTTCTGACTTATTTTTATCAAGAGACAAGAGTTGAGACTTAACAATGTTGACGGAAAGATCAGCAGACATGTGTTCATTGCAATGCGAAATATAATTAAAGCAATATTTACAATGAAGGTTGCATAAATTGGTCAAGGTTAACCACAGATAATTACTTGTAGACAAATTGCCAAATGAAAATGGCAGTATTTCATCAGTGTTGTGATTTATTGTCATGATTGAGTACTCGACGTAAATAGGGGCCTTGATAATTAACCAGTGGATATAATGGACTAAAATTTAAAGAAGACTGTTCTAAATACTCTTTTTGTTTTTGAATGTTATAGGTATAAGCTAAACATTTATCCTCCTCTAGTTTGGTATTAGTCATTATATATTTTAATTGATTTAAAGATTGCGCTACTTTTTGACGCCCCAATAACTCAGCGTATTTAAAGTTGCGATCAATTGAGTAACTGGTTCCATGACCAAGATAAGCCAGTTCTTTACCCGAATATCCTTTCAATAGAAAAGACTCAGATTCTTTATGTCCGGCCATTAAATAGGGAGTTTGTCCATTAATAAGGAGTTGCACTCCCCTAGATTGCAACAAGTACTTTTTATCATTTTTTTTCATTTCGAATAAACCAGCATGACAATTATCGCTCAGAACAGTGATTTCAACATCTTTATGCTGTTCATGGAGGTATCTTTTTAATTGATTAAAAATCCAATAGCGTTTAAAAACGCAGTAATTCATTGCCGCTTTTAATTCTTGTTGGTATTCATAAGCCTCCTCTATCGAATCAGGAAAACCATACATACCTTGGTTCATTGCATTAAGCGTTGATAATCCATTTCGATAGCTGTAATCCGCTGCAACTCTAGACCAATGCTTATGGATGTATTCTGGAAAATATTCACTGCCAGTGTGAAGAAAACCAAACAACTCATTGTGTCTTCTAGTCATAGACAAGGGTTGCACTGTCTTTAACTCAAGAGTATTAGTTATATTATTGATATCTCTATTGAGCCGGCCCAACTCGATATCCAAATAAAGAAACTTAAGATCAATGGAAAAATAATTATGAGGATATTCATTAGCCTTATTTAAATGATTAATTCCACAACAAAGAATATCATGCCAGCTATTATCTAATTGGATCCTTGTTTTTTCTAGTTTTCTACAAAATTTTAAGACGGAGTGAGCAACATCTATTGAAGAATCAGCATTAATATTTTTAATGTGAAAAAGCAAAAAACCACATCCTGGATCACGTAAAATAGCTGGCATAAGCATAGTTTTACCCAACTCACTTTTTATGAGCAGGCCATTGGGTAGTTTATTCGTTTTGATCGTAGCCTCAGGAAATAAATGTAACTCATGATTAGGCATTAAAAAACTCAAGACCTCTGAAACCTTTTTCATTACCTGGGTACTATAAAAATAATTTTTCAGGTTTGACGCAGCATACGTCCTAACTAATGCACTGTTCATTGTCTTATAATATTAAAGATTATATGACTGTGAATTATCTGGATGTGCATTTACCACCTGATCAATTAAATCTTTTGTTTTGCTACTAAATAAGGCCTTGTCATATTTAGGATTGTCGCGAATTGCCTCAGTTAATTCCCTACGTTTTTCCTGCCGTTCCATAGGGTCTTGTTCTTTAAGAAAATCAAGAGCAGCCTTAATTACATTAGCTTTGTGTTCATGCCTTTCACCTTTTTTACCTTGGACTTCACTCAGTTGGGTCTCTAATTCTCTAATTAGTTTTTGTTCAGGGGTTTCTTTAGCTTTTTGGTACTGCACTTTGTATGAAGTGGAAGTATAAGTAGGTTCAGAGGGTGTATCATCAATGTGGCTAGTCATAAGTAGTCTCCTACAAAGTGAACTTTTATTGTTTGTTACTGATATTAAGTATAGACAATTTTTAAAGAACCAAAAAAAACTATAGAAAAGCATCACCATATAATATTTATACAAAGTATGGCTTTAAAACTTGACCAAACTTCTGATACCCACATAGCTACTTCCATCGATTTAACTGGCAGTGGCGCTAAAGAGAATTTGACGAGTTCCATTAACAGAACCTTACCCTATGATCAATCGACCCTTTTAGTACTCTGCGAAATGAGTAAAAGAAATAAGAAATTAACATATTCAGGAAAGTTAGAGATCCGTAGTGAGAAAACAAAAGAGTGTAAGTAACTTACACGTTTATCTCACTCTTCTCATCAAATACAAGCCCAATAGTGCGAAAATAAAAGTTGGGCCCAAAGCAGCTAATTCAGGCGGCAACTGAAATACCGTGCTGAGCGGACCAAAAAAGCGGCTCAAGATATGAAAGCTAAATCCCACTGCGGCCCCCACCAACAATTTCGACCCCATAGTCGTTGAGCGCAATGGACCAAAAATAAACGGGATGGCGAGGATCATCATTACCATGGTCGTAAACGGTTGAATAATCCGTTGTAAAAAAGCAAACTGATAATTATGCACATTCTGATGATTGTGTTTCTGCTCCCGAATGTAGCGATTCAATTCTTTTAAGGTCATTTCATCAGGTTCAACACTGCTAATCATTAAGATTTTTGGTTTTACGTACACGTCCCAAGGAAGGGAAGTAAAAGTCTGAACTTTGGTTTGATCTGCATCAAAATCTGTTTGTTGTATCCCATAAGCAACCCAACCTGTAGGGGTATATCTCGCCTCATAAATAAAACGAGACATTTTTAAATGATGATGCTCATCAAAACGAAATTGATAAATGTTATTGAGGACATTTTTGGGCTGTATGAGTCCGACAGAAATAAAATCATTTCCATAGCGCATCCAAGACCCCTGTGAGGTTCTTAAAGTTTGCCCTCCACTGACTGCAGCAGTCTTGTAGTCATTGGAATAATGGGATAAATAGGGTACTAAAGTTTCCCCCAGTACAGTAACCAATACGATAAGTAATACCGATGCCTTTAAAACTGCCCAAGTGACTTGCCCAATAGACATTCCTGTAGCACGCATTATGACCAATTCGCTATGATTGGCCAAAATCCCAAGCCCAATCAAACAGCCAAGAAGACTTGCCATGGGAAAAAATAAATAGATTTGATAGGGCATTTGTAACAAAATAAAGAAAATTGCCTGAACAATGCCATAATCAGCTCGTCCTAAATCACCTATTTCACCGACAAATAAAATAAAAATTTGCAGCCCTACTAACATTAATGTGACTAACCCAATAGAGCTAAGAACTGTTTTTGCAATGTAGCGATCTAATATTTTCATGCTTATGCCAACTTCACCTGATTACGCCAGTTTAGAAATAATCCAAAACTAATAACAATCAGATGTACCCACCATAAACCTATCCATTGTGGGGTTTTTCCGGAAATCATTACATCACGCGCAATGAACAATAAATTTGCATATACAATATAAACAATAATTGCGGGTAATAACTTGGCATATTTTCCTGAACGAGGGTTAATACGACTCAAAGGAACAGCAATTAAAGTCAAAGTAAATACCATGATTGGTACCGATAAACGCCATTGTAATTCAGCAGCCTTGGCAACGTTTTCATTATTATAAGGTAATAAACTTGCAGTGCTTATTGTGCGAAGATCATCAGAAATTTTAATTACGGGGTGCGGTAACCGTGCTTTATATTGGCCAAATTCTGCAACTTGATAATCCGCCTGACCAGGAGTCCCTTGGTATTCTTTACCATTTTCCAAGATAATGTAGTCCTCCCCTGTTTTTGCATCCGTTTCAGCAAAGGCTTGATCAGCCCATAATATATCCCAACGTGTTCGTTCATTTACAGAGCTTTTTTTTGCGAGAAATATTTGCTTTGCCTTAGTATGATCACGACTCATAGATTGGACATAAAATACTTCCTGACCATCATTTATAGCATGGAAACGTCCAGGCATAATCGTTTGTACTAAAGTTTGTATTCCCGTACTACGTAACAACTTGGCTCGTTCGATATAAATTAAAGGACTTCCCCAAATCATTATCACAGCAACAATAATGGCTACCCCTGTAGCCATTATAAAACTGTGTTTTAATAATTGATTTGGTCCATAACCACAAGCCCCTAATACTGTCATCTCACTTTCAGCATATAAACGACCATATGCAAGCAACATGGCGATATAAAAACCTAATGGAACCAAGAAGCTCAGTAAAGTAGGCAATTCCAATATCATTAACTTCATAATAATAACACCAGGAATACTTCCAGAGGCAGCCCTGTTGAGATATTGAATTAGCTGATTACTCAGAAAAATTAACACCAGTATGGAGGTTAGCGAAATCAAAGTGATAAACACTTCTTTAGCTAAATAACGAAAAATGATCACCCAATGCCCCCATTTTAGTAATCTCATTCATAGAATCATTCTCATCTTGGGGCATTGTATCCTCTTGTAGAAAACTAAAAAAGTATTTTTTCCCAACGCTAGAAACACCCATTGATTAGATTATTTTGTTCAAATTTAATTAATAGAACAATAACTTCATATATTGTGATTTTATTGTCCATAATATCAATTAAGTTATAAGAAAATAATTTATCTGACCTTAACTTGGCCTAAGAGTCGAGTTAAAGTTTATTCTATATCACAAAAACAAGGATTAAATAATGTCCAACAAAAGACAGTTAAAAAAATGATCAGCAACAAGCAGGTTAGGAAAACCAAAGAGCATCAAGGAACAACTGCAAAGAATAAGGAAAATATCTCTGTAATTCAAAAATGCCAGCTGTTGGCAATATGATTTATTTAAAAACCGATGCGAACGTAACCTGGAAAATTAATACATCCCTGTTTTTTCGGTGCTTCGAAAGGACAAGGATGCAAAAGAAGTACACCGAGAAGAACACAAATAATCGGTATTACAAACCTCTTGGGAGAAACCCTATGGAAATTACTGGTGTTGACATCTCTCATCCAGATAAACAACTTTATCCAGATGACAAGATTTCTAAGAAAGAAATCGCAGAGTATTATTATAATATCGCAGATTACCTTCTTCCTTTTGTAAAAAATAGACCGATCAGTCTGAAACGATACCCTGATGGTATTAATCAGGAGGGTTTTTATAACAAACATCGCCCTCATTATTTTCCTGATTATATTAAACAATTTACGGTACCTACCGTACAAGAAAATTCAGAAATGAGCATGGTGGGCATCCATTCTAAAAAGTCTTTGGTCTATTTGGCAGGACAAAATACCTTGGAGCTGCACATTTCCCTATCAACTATTTCTTCAATCGAAAAACCCGATCAAATTATTTTTGATTTAGATCCACAGGATGATGATTTTGAAAAAGTGCGTGAAACAGCACTTGCTTTAAAAAAACTATTTGATGATTTTGAACTTACAACCTTTGTCAAAACTTCCGGTTCCCGGGGCCTACATATACATTTGCCCATCAAAGCACGCTGCAAATTTACTAAAATTAAAGAAATTTCAAGAAAAATAGCAGAAAAGCTGCATCAACAACATCCCCAAATAACGACGTTGGAGCAACGAAAAAATAAACGTGGAAATAAAGTATTTATTGATTTTTTACGGAATGATTATGCTATGACAGCAGTAGCACCCTATTCTTTACGTGCCAAAAAGGGAGCTCCTATCGCAACGCCCCTGGAGTGGGAAGAGCTGAATGATAGTTCCTTACACCCCCAATTCTATCATTTGAAAAATATATTTCAGCGTTTAGGAGAGAAAGAAAACCCTTGGAAAAATTTCAATAGATACAATCGGCATATAGAGTTAAATGCTCTATTTGATTAATACACCATTTTTAGTCAAGCTATATTGATTAATGAGAAACTTCCATAACTCTATGTGTATAATTTTAAGTCCATTTTATTTCATCCATATCGTACCTCAACAAAATAAAATAAAATAAAATAAAATAAAATAAAATAAAATAAGCTTTTAGGGTAAAAACCCAGAGTTTCATTCTCGCAATTTTTTAGCTGCTTCCGTAATTATAGCAGTGGTGAGTAAGAGTTCGGGGTTAGATGTCATGATTTCTCCGACTTGCATAATACCCTCCTTGAAAATAACATTAAAAAAAAATATATTATTGACTTAAAATTAAGCAATTATTTCTTAATGACTATACCACCTTTTCAGAGAATCAATTCCTGATCCTTTAAAAAATTATATGCTTTTTGCGTGATTCTATGCCTAAAACCAGTGGTAAATGCTAACCCTATCAAAGATTTGGCATGTTTTAAGCGAAAATAAAAAAAGCAGTTCAGGTTTAAATACTGGAACTGCTTTTTTAAAAAGATAGTTAAATTAATGCTTTACTTCAGATGCTTTTTTAGCTTCGTGAACAAAACCTAACATTGCTTTCTCAAGAATTTGAAAAGATTTTTGCATGTAATCTAAAGCTTTATGACCATTTTCAACAGCTAGACTAATTTGCTTCTCCAACAGTTCTTCAGGCTTTTTAATACCCGCAATCTCTTCAGGCTTTAAATAATGCATACTTTGCAAAGTTTTCACATTCAATTCAGCTATAGCTTGAAAAGGCTCTTGCAATTTTTTAGCCATTTCAGTCCATTTTTCGAAATTTTGTTGAGCCATGATACTCTCCTCTATGTTGCATCGCACAATATAATATTAGTCCATAGAGAACAGACTTGTCAATGGGTTAGACTATTTTTTTTTGCAATGCACCATAAAAAATCATTAAATCACCTTATAGTCCACTGCATTAAAACTTACCCCGACAGCTAACCTTTAAATAAACTCTGCCATTGCTGCATCATTTTTTGCATTTGCTGATTCCAAGTTTCAGTCGCCTGACGATAGGGATTATTTTGTAAAGGCTTTTCCATAACTTGGAACATTTGCTCCATCATCTGTTTCAAAGAAGCATGCATAGGATGATTAGCTAGGGAAATGATTTGCCGCAAAATATCTGAAGATAAAAATTGAGTTGAACCAGCCTCCATTTCCACAATAATTTGAAGCAAGATAGCATTCGTTAAATCTTTCTCGGTGAGTGAGTCTTCCACTTTAAATTGCACCCCTTCTACTACATAACGCTGCAATTCTTCAAGGGTAATATACTGACTAGTCTCGGTATCATAAAGCCGACGATTTTTGTATTTTTTTATTAATCGAATCATAGTTTTCTCTTGATGTGTAGGCTATTTTGCATTGTTAAAAACATTATCTTTTTTTCATCCTCCTAAAATGGAAAAGGATGAGCTTTAATTAAAGATAGAATGCAATCTCATTAATACATATGGAGCCCGCCGTTCACGCTAAGATTAGCTCCGGTAATATACCGACTTTTCTCACTAATTAAAAACTCTACGGCCCAAGCAATTTCTTGAGTCTGTGCTAAACGCTTCGCAGGGATTTGAGCGATAATCCCTTCTAAAATATCTGGTCTGATACCTTTCATTAATCGAGTATCCACATACCCAGGAGAAAGACTGTTCACCGTGATGTTTTTACTCATGAGTTCTTGCGCCAAACTTTTGGTAAAACCATAAACACCTGCTTTTGAGGCGGCATAATTAGCTTGTGAAAATTGACCTTTTTGCGCATTAACTGAAGAAATATTAACGATTCGCCCTGATTCCTGTTCTCTCATATTGTCAACTACATGACGAGTGACATTAAACATGCCATCAAGATTAACTGTTAATACTTCATCCCATTGTTGTTTCGTCATTTTTGTAAATACAGCATCTCGCGTGATGCCCGCATTATTAATTAGCACATCGATATTGCCGTACTCTTCAATAATAGAAGAAATAACCTCTCCGCATTGCTCAAAATCAGTTACATCCATGTGACGAAAATGGATATTCTTATATCCTTCATCCATGAGCTCTTTTTTCCATGCTTTTCCATTCTCTGCAGAAACTAAATCGAGAGAAAAAACATGTTTGTAAGAAGAGTTCAACTCCTTTGCAATTGCTGTACCTATATCTCCGGTACCCCCAGTGATCAATACAATATTATTATGTTGCATATGGTTCTCTATGAGTTAGGATGTGCGACAATTATGATAAAGAGGCTTTAAGCACTGGATTTTCAATCAAATCCAGTGCTTAAGTTTACATATACTGTCCACCATTAATATCCAAGTTTGCGCCGGTAATAAACCCACTATCAGGAGATGCTAAAAAAGCAACTGCGTCAGCTATTTCTTTTGGATTTCCCAAACGACCTACAGGAATACTTGCGATGATTGATTTTAGTACCTCTTCTTTTAAAGAGGTGAGCATAGGAGTTTCTACATAACCAGGAGAAACCGTATTCACCGTTATGCCTTTATTTGCTACTTCTAAAGCCAGACTTTTAGTGAACCCATACAATGCGGATTTAGTTGCCGCATAATTACATTGACCAAACTGGCCTTTTCGTCCATTAATGGAAGAAATACTTATGATACGGCCAAAACCTTCGTCAATCATAATGGGGATTACATTGCGGGTCATATTAAATACACTGGTCAAATTAGCATCAACAACATATTGCCATTGATCTGGAGTCATTTTCCGTAAACTGCAATCTTGGGTAATGCCTGCATTATTAATCAGTACATCCACACGACCATAACGCTCCTTGACTAAAGCGACTATTTTTTCGCAATCTGCAAATTGTGCGATATCACCATAAACGATATCAATATCGTGACCCAGCTTTTTTTGTTCTTCTTGCCATTGCTTCGCTTCTTCATGTTTTCCATGTTTGAAATAACACGCGACAACTTGAAAATCGGTGGCTAAGCGTTGACAAATGGCTGTACCTATACCACCAGTTCCACCAGTAACTATTGCTACACCTTTCATCATAACCAACTCCCTGTTATTGCGATAATAAAATACTACTATAGTCAATCGAAACTAAAAAACAAATAAAAACCATAACTTCTCACCTGTCCTCTCCTCTATGAGATAACAAGGTAAGAAGTCACAAAAGAATTACCTATATACAGGAACATATCCTTTTAGCTGCTGGGCAAATTGCCTCAAGACGTCAAGACCTGATTCTTCTGCTTGCCTGCACCATTGTTGTAATGCTTCAATTAACTCTTTCTGAGTAGAGGCTGTTTTTAACCAAATATTTTGTAGCGATTGTTTGTATGCATAAACAATGCGTAATTGTTCACGAGCTTCCAATAGATGGGATAACCGCATTTTAGCTCGCGTACTTAACAAACAATTCTCCCGTCTCAATAAACTTCCAGCACGCGCAAAAAGCTTCTTTTCTTCCTTATTTTCAATATGGTTATGCTTTTCTTGCTTGAGTATGGGCCTAATGACACTTTTATAATAGTTAGACATAACCTGAAAACGATTACCAATAACGGCTCTTACCGTATCCAAATCTACTTGCCGCTTTCCTTTTTCCATCGACAGTTTGGGCGGTAATTTTTTTACTTTGGCAAGCCCTAAAAAGGAAAGAATTCGAATGTACATCCAACCTATGTCAAACTCCCACCATTTAATTGAAAACTTGGCTGAAGAAGCAAAAGTGTGATGATTGTTATGTAATTCTTCGCCACCTATCCAAAAACCCCAGGGGAAAATATTTCTTGCTGCATCGGGACATTCAAAATTTCTATATCCCCAATGGTGGCCAATTCCATTAACGACGCCTGCAGCATGCAATGGTATCCACATCATTTGAATTGCCCAAATGGTGATTCCAGGAACACCAAATAAGAATAAGTTAATGAATAACATCAGCAAAATTCCCTTGGAAGAATGGGGCGAATAAATTTTTCGCTCAAGCCAATCTCTAGGAGTTCCATGAGAGTATTTGGCGACCATTTCTTTATCTTTGCGAGCTACTTTGTAGAGCTCTGCTCCTTCCCAAAACACTTTTTTAATCCCGAAAACTACAGGGCTGTGCGGGTCACCCTCAACATCTGCTGATGCGTGATGCTTCCGATGAATAGCCACCCAATCTGCAGTAACCATCCCGGTAGTTAACCACAGCCAAAGCCGGAAAAAATGACTAATAATTGGATGTAAAGTCAACGCTCGGTGAGTTTGATGGCGATGAAGATATAATGTTACTGCTGCGATAGTAATTTGCGTAAAAATCAATGTTGCAACCACATATCCCCAAAAAGACAGGTTTAAATAACCAAAAACCATAATAGCTCCACTTCAAATGCAAAATGCAAATTAAGAAAAAACTCATCCTTTAGTTAGGTACTCAATGTAAGAATTCAAAAAAATCCTTATATCATATTAAGGATAACACAATTTTACTCTTTACGTTGCAACATTTCATTATGTAGCCGATAATTAATAAATAATAAGATAGGAAATTATGTTATGAACGAGAAATCTCCTCTGGGAAAAATTTTTGAAAATTTAGTGCCATTCTTGGTAGCTGGCGTTGCTATTGCGCTATTTTTTGGTCTGTTATTTATGTTCTCGTATGTTTTGGTTTGGGGCCTTCTCATAGGTGGAGTCCTTTGGCTGATCGCGGCAATAAAACAATATTTATTCCCAAACAAGTCGACTAAAGCAGAAGTGATTAATAAAAATCAGGGCAGAATCATTGAGCATGACGATAAAAAATAATGCCCGAATTACCCGAAGTTGAAACTACAAAGGAAGGAATTAAATCTCATCTGGAAGGGCAGACAATTAAAGAAATTATTGTACGCAATTCTAAACTCCGCATCCCTGTTCCCGACAACTTGAATCAATTGTGTGCCGGCAAAAAAATAATTACTGTTTCACGTAGGGCAAAATACATTCTAATCGAGCTCTCAAAAGGATATCTTTTAATCCATCTGGGGATGTCAGGTCACCTACGAATCATAGCGGATAAGGGTACGCCAGAAAAACATGATCACATCCTCCTGAAACTTGCAAACGAGTTAGTGCTTCGATTTTGTGATCCCAGGCGTTTTGGTTTATTTCTGTACATCAGTGAAAATCCGTGTCAACATCGACTACTTCGTCATTTAGGTCCTGAACCTCTTTGTGAGGAATTTAACGGTCATTACCTATATCAAAAAGCCCAAAATAAAAATAAACCGATAAAATCATTGATTATGGATCATGAAATTGTGGTGGGTGTAGGAAATATTTATGCTGCAGAAAGCCTTTTTTTAGCGAATATTCATCCTAATACTCCGGCGAAAATGCTTTCAGAACAAGCCTGCTTTACGCTCACGAAACAAATTAAAGTAGTACTCAAAGAGGCCATATTATGTGGCGGCACTACCTTGCGTGATTTTTATGCTTTTGATGGCAAACCAGGCTATTTTAGTATCTCGCTTAAAGTATATGGCCGAAAAAATCAACCATGCATGCTCTGTCAACATCCTATTGAATCAGTTGTAATTTCAGGACGTAATTCCTTTTTTTGCCCCCAATGTCAAAATGAAACATCTAGTTAAGTCTGTTCATTCTATCACTTAATTGCACAATACTTGATTTTAAATTACCATAATCGCCTATTTTTACTAGGATTTTTTATGTTACGTTTAAGATTAGCAAGACGTTTCGTTGAATTATATCAAGAAAGAGGTACAGTGCATCTTCCAGACTTTCTGATTTACGATTTTGATGAAAAAGAATATCGAATATTTTGGCGAGAAATTGCTTCATCTCCCAGGCAAAGACTCTACACGGATGGAATCGATGTTTTTCGGGTCGGCTGGTTCCGTACTCTTTTTGAATCATTTAAAGGCTGGTTAGGTTTTGAAAATCATTGTCATCCTTATCGCATTGAAATGACTTTAGGTAAAATTGCCTATGCTGGTTACCTCAAAGGTTTTAAATCTGAAGAATTAAATCAAAATAGAGATGGATTTCCAATCTCCCCGTATTTTATACACTTAGTCCATTTACCAAGAGCAAATCAAACTTCGAATGAACTGCAACGCCTATTAGTCAGTTTTTTCATGACTCATTCACATGCATTTCCTGAACTCAATGAATCGATTTACAGGAACTACCCTTTTGGGCAAGCTTTAATACGAGAATCTCTGGCTTATTTGCTTCCTTCAATTGATCCCCAAGACAGTGAAACAATTAACGCCGCCATTCGCCAAATTAATTACTACAACCAACCAGTCAGCAAAATACATTGTTTTAAATCCAGTCCTTTTGCCGAAGCTTATGCGCAATTTCTGGCTTCACATAAGCGATATTATGAAGCGTTGGAATGGTCTTTGGAGGTCAAAAAAAAATTTAGGGAAGAATTTATTAATTTTTACTTCGCTCAAGAAGAAACAGATCCGCAAGCATTAACAAATGCGGTCGAGCTTATTGGTGCCTTATTCTTATCAACAAATAAAGAAGATCAACAAAAAGCAGTTGATTACATAAAAGACAATTTTAGCTATGAAGAGCAAACAGTTTATTTAATATTATATCCTGAATTACGTATTCAAGTAGCCAAGAGTTATTTAGAAGATGCTAAAAATGAAAAAAGTAAATGGCGAATTACCCAACTCTTCACCGGCAATCAAACGCTTGAGTATTTAGCTCAGGCAGTCAGGCTTGCACCGCAAATCCTGGATCAAGACTACTCCATGCACGACATTATGATGAGAGACGAGTGGACTTTATATCAATTTGACATCGCTATAGAGAGCCATCGTTTTCAGGACGCAGATGTTTTATATACTAAAAGTCAAAACCTCAAATTTAATCAATACAAGCTTGAACGACTGCGTGAATATTATTGTTCTCAATTTGATACAAATACATCACAAATAAAAGAAGGATTACTCTATAAAGCGACAAAAGCCACAATGAAAATGGCTGAAGAACAAATAGAGCTGGCTAAAAAAATTGTGAGCATTCAGCCACACGACTCTCTAGTCAAAGAGGCAACTTTGATCTATGCGGCGACTCTTTTGGCCATTGATGAACTGGAACATCCTGTGAAAGAAGCTGATCGAACCCAATTAAGCAAAGCGCAACAGCGACTTAGTGAATATCGGTTTCTCAGTAACAACGGGGCGCTAATGGAGGTCTATAATAAATTATTGTTACGGAAAATTGAATGTTTGATTGCACGACTAGGTGTACCCATTGATTATAACGATAACTTAAGCACTCGCATTGATTTCATTAAAATGCATATCAATGAAATTGAAGAGTTAAAAAAGGAACTTAAAACTTTTATTACCCTTAATCAGTCAAAATCAAAGGAAATGCGCCAACTCCTCGCGAAAACTTATTACTTACTCGCTGATACCCTTGTTTATTTTGAGGAGAAAAAACAAGAAGCCATTCCCTATTTTAAAAAAGCGAAGGAACTCATGCCGGAAAATCTTTATTATAATTTACGATATTTGGAACTCATTGAAGATGAGAGAAGACATGGGTTAAGAGAAAAAATAGATGCTATTGGTCATTTGCATGGAACTCGATATCGCTATTACATGGACGAACGTTGGGCTGAGGATAAAATTATGTCTAATGGGTTTGATATTCATACGGTCCTCCCAGATGACTCATTAATCGGTACTTTTGGCAGGGCAGTAGGATTTTTTTAAATGGATTGTGTTAGAAGTAACCAGAACCTATTGCCAATCCCAGAGCTATTTCTAATTTATGCTAAATTTACAATAGCATTTGAAATGTAGACTCGTAAAAAACTATCTGGGCAAGCGAAGCAACTTGCGCTATATTACCGCTAATTTACTTGGTCTTAACGCGAATGAGAACAAATCAATTAAGAACCGCATGGATTCTTTGTAATATCATGTTTTATACGGCAGTCACCAGTACGCGCTGTCTCTTTAAATATTTTTTTAGCACCATAAACCGTAAGTGGACAGATAATGCACTACATCATTGGATTGATCAGCTACTTAATGCCGTACAGGTAGAATATAAAGTGATAAACCCATTTAATGTCCAGCCGCAACCAGGGAAGGCTACGATTATTATGTGCAATCACTCAAGCGCTTATGATATTCCTCTTGCTTTTAAAGCATTTCCCCATCACTCCATTCGGATGCTGTCAAAAAAGGAACTCGCAAAAATTCCTTTAATGGGTAAAGCAATGAAAGCTGCAGAATTTCCTTTTGTCGACCGAAAAAATAAATATCAAGCCATTAAAGACTTGGCATATGCGCAGCAATTGATGGAAAGCGGAATTGTTATGTGGATTGCTCCCGAAGGCACTCGTTCCAAAGATGGAAAACTTGGCTCATTTAAAAAGGGAGGATTTATTACTGCAATCCAATCCAAGGCTACAATTATCCCTATAGGAATACGTGGTGCCAATAATATTTTACCTGCACGAACTTTTAATTTTCATCTAAAACAAAAAGCTGAAATACATATAGGCAAACCAATTGATGCAGCACATTTTACTCTTGAAAATAAGGAAAAGCTAATTCAGCAAACTTTTGAGGTAATAAAAGAGCTGGTTGGAGAAAATCCTTCTAAATAATTTTGTGCATGAAAATAACCTAGAATCTCACACCATATCCGCTCGTAGTATTTACTATTGATGCAGCCAAACCTATAGCTCTTGGATCAGATGCAGCAGTTAGAACATTTGTTTGTTTATCCCAGGTAATTGCTTGCATATCCCCATAATATCGCCCTAATTGCATTAAGTGATACCCCATGGCT
This sequence comes from Legionella parisiensis, assembly GCF_001467945.1. Classification (GTDB taxonomy): domain Bacteria; phylum Pseudomonadota; class Gammaproteobacteria; order Legionellales; family Legionellaceae; genus Legionella; species Legionella parisiensis. The sequence goes on along the minus strand of NZ_LNYQ01000006.1, from coordinate 84,021 downwards.
GTTAATGCTTCTTGAATTGCCGGGGGCAAGGTATCTGGTTCAAACTGCAGCACGTCAGGTAAATACTGATGATGGAAACGCATGGCTGAAACCATACTAATTGCGCCATAAGTATCGTGAAACACCAACGATGCAATTAAGACCATCGTCGGAATCCGGCTGCCGCCAGGTGTTCCTAAAATTGCAACACGCCCCGGTAACTCAAGGAACGTAGGTGTCATACTGGATAATGGTCTTTTCCCAGGTGCAATCTCATTTTTATCAGCACCAACAATGCCAAAAACATTTTCTTCGCCCACTTTACTCGAAAAATCGTCCATTTCATCATTCAACAAAACACCAGTTCCTTCGGCTACAACACTGGAACCAAAAATATAATTAATGGACAAAGTCGCAGCAACTCGATTACCCTCAGCATCAATAATAGAGATATGCGTTGTATTGTTTTGCTTCTCTTGAGGATGCTTCCCTTGTAAGACAGTGCTAGCAATCGCTTTTTGTGGGGGAATTAATGTACTGAGCTGCTTTCCATTCTCTGCGGAAATTAACCTCTCAACGGGGATAGTAACAAAATCAGGATCGCCCAAAAACTGTTCGCGTTGCCAATACGATAGGCGCATGGACTCTACAAGGTAATGTACCCACTGCACTTTTGAGAATGAAGATAAAGAATAATGAGACAATATATTTAACATGGTCAATAATGCGATACCACCTGCGGAAGGCGGAGGCGCGGTAATAATTAACATATTATGGTATGCACCAATCAAAGGCTCTCTGATCTTGATACGATATTTTGCTAAATCCTCAAGTGTCCATATGCCTCCCGCAGCATTGACTCCCTTAACTAATCGCTTTGCTACTTCTCCACTATAAAACCCGTCCTCTCCTTTATCGGCAATTTGCTTCAAAGTATTCGCTAAATCCGCCTGAATTAAATACTCCCCTATAAGATAGGGAGAACCATTCTTTAAGAAAATTTTGGCTGTAGAAGGGTATTTCTTGATTTGCTTCAATCGATCCGGGCGCTTTAAAAAAGAGCTTAATTGCTTATCAACCATAAAGCCTTCTTGTGCTAGCTTGATTGCAGGAGCTAGTGTTTTGGCCAAAGGCAATCGCCCATAATTTTTGGCAATATATACCAATGCTGCAGGTTCCCCTGGAATTGCTGCGGCTAAACCTCCATTTAAGGATAGCCCTGGTATCACACTGCCGTCAGGTGCCAAATACATGTCTTTTTTGGCCGCCAAAGGTGCTATTTCCCTTCCATCGATAAAAATGTTTTTATGCTGATTTTCTTGATGCAGCAGCCAAAACCCCCCTCCCCCCAATCCCGAATGGTATGGTTCAACTACAGCGAGTACTGCGGACACAGCAACTGCTGCGTCAAAAGCATTTCCACCGCTGGCTAAAATTTCAAGCCCGGCATTTGTTGCCAATGGATTTCCACTAGCTACAGCATAACCGGGAGGAAGAATGTTTTGTTGGTCGGCAAAAGTATTGGTAGTGAGGGAAAACAAAAATTTGATACATAGTGCAATCAGACAAATAGTCTTAAATATTTTTTGACGTTCCATGTTCACCCTGTCTCTTTTGGAGCTCCCTTACGACACAAGAAGGCACAAACTGAGAAATATCCCCATTTAGAAGTGCAATTTCGCGCACTAAAGTAGACGAAATGTACATGAAATTTTCTGATGGAGTTAAGAATATCGTTTCTATTTGCTTGGATAATTTCCTATTCATTCCAGCAAGCTGAAACTCATATTCAAAATCAGAAACCGCGCGCAAACCACGTAAAATAATGCCAGCATTCTGTTCCAATACAAAATCAATTAAAAGATTATCAAATCCAAGTACACGAATTCCTGGTAAATCTGCGACAGCCTCTTCTACAAGTTGAATTCGTGTCTCCAATGGTAAAAAAGGACGTTTTGCTTGATTGTTTGCCACCGCAACGAGAATGTCAGGAAAAATCTTGGCCGCACGCGTGATAATATCAACATGTCCATTAGTTACAGGATCAAAAGTACCAGGGTAAATTGCTTTTAATTTCATATTGATTAAGACTGATTGCATATGCGAACAGTCTAGCGTATTGTTAATTGAAAAACTACATAAATGGACTTGAGGTAATAAATGAATAACATGAAACGTTTAGTAATAATTCCTTTTTGCTTCTTAACTGCCTGCGCCCCTCCGCGACCTGCAGGGGAAGTACCCCTAAACAAAAATATTCCCCTGGAACAAAACAAAGCAATGACCGAGGCACAAAATAAAGTTATGTCCGTAGAACAGCGCAAAGCAAAAACAGCAATGGTTTCCTCCTTTGAAATTCGCGGTTCCATGGCGGCAAAAAATAAAAATAAAGGGTGGTCAGCTGCTATGAACTGGAAACAAAGCGGCTCTGGTACCTACCAAATTCGCCTAATGGGTCCTTTAGGAGCTGGTACAGTTCTCATTGACAAAAAAGGCAATACTATAACTTTCCAAGATGGACCTAAAAAAATCACATCTCATAGCCCTGATCAACTATTAGCAGAACAAACTGGAATCAGACTCCCTGTAAATAACCTTTATTATTGGGTGAGAGGGCTTCCTGCTCCAGGTCCTGTTCAAGCTGAGAAGCACGATGAATACAATCATCTAGTACAATTGAGGCAAAGCGGATATACAATTAATTTCGCTAAATATACTTCGGTCAGAGGGATTGATCTACCAAGTATGATTCGTCTCGAAGGAAACGGGGTGATGGTAAAAGTAGCGATTCAAAATTGGACTGTTTAAAACCGACTTGCATACTTAGAATTTGCTAAAACGAAATTCGGAAATTCTCTGGATTTCGTTTCTACTGTTATGTTTGATATGCTATGCATGTCATTCTATCTATAATGTCAACTATTCTCTTTAGGTAAAAAATAAAAAAATTATTGCGTTCAAAGTTGACATGTTCCTAAAACCCCTGCAAAATACGCAACACATTTGCAGGGATGACCGAAATTTTTAATAATGGATGATTGTAAGAATCTGCAAATTTTAGGGGTGTCGCCAAGCGGTAAGGCACAGGGTTTTGATCCCTGCATACCTAGGTTCGAATCCTAGCACCCCTGCCACTTTCTTGTTGATTCAAGTAAACAGACAGCAGAAGATAACCTGGAAGGATGCGTTCTTGTAAATGCTCAAATAATAATAATATCTTTTTGGCTGTCTTCTGCTATGTGTTTAAGTTTAAATGATTAACCTAGATCTAAAGGCTTTTTACACATGTCCACAATGATGATTTTTGCCGGAAATGCAAATCCGGAATTAGCTCAACAAATTTCTTCTCATTTGAAAATACCTATCGGCCAGGCAACTGTTGGTACCTTTAGCGACGGTGAGACAATGATTGAGATTCTAGAAAATGTCCGTGGTAGGGACGTTTTTATAATTCAATCAACCTGTGCGCCATCAAATAATAACCTAATGGAACTCCTCACAATAGCTGATGCGCTAAGAAGATCTTCTGCTTCTCGTATCACAGCCGTAGTTCCTTATTTTGGATATGCCCGCCAGGATCGTCGAGTCCGCTCAGCGCGTGTTCCAATTACAGCAAAAGTTGTTGCTGACATGATGGCATCTGTAGGTATTTGCAGAGTTCTTACCGTAGACTTGCATGCTGATCAGATCCAGGGCTTTTTCTATATGCCTGTGGATAACGTTTATGCAACTCCAATACTTCTCGAAGATATAACAAAGCAAAATCTAAAAAATATAATGGTAGTCTCTCCTGATGTAGGCGGTGTTGTTAGAGCTCGAGCAGTTGCGAAACTTCTTGACCACGCTGAATTGTGCATTATAGATAAACGCCGGAGTGGCCCTAATAAATCTGAAGTAATGCATATTATTGGTGAGCCCAAGAATAAGAATTGCATTATTGTTGATGATATTGTTGATACCGCTGGAACTCTTTGTTCTGCGGCCCATGAGCTTAAGAAAAACGGAGCACACAGTGTTAGAGCTTATATAACGCACCCTGTTTTATCTGGCCCTGCAATCAATAATATTAAAAACTCAGTCCTTGATGAAATCGTAGTAACTGACACGATTCCTCTATCTGCTGAAGCCCGTAAATGCGAGAAAATTCGTGTTGTGAGCTTATCTGACATGCTGGCACAGGCTATCAAAAGAGTGAATATAGAAGAGTCTGTAAGCTCCATGTTTGCTGAATAAACTAACATTTGTAGTATGGCTCTTGCGACACAATATGCACGCCTCTCATCCAAAGCTCAGAGCCATTCTACAACGATTACAGCATGAAGGTTGAGCTTTTGGTGCAAGCTCAGGTTTGTGTTTCAAGTTAAGCCAAATATGGCTTTTCGTTCATAAAAGACCATGCGTTATTCGGTATAAAAAAAAGGAGCCTATCCGCTCCCTTTTTTATTTTACACTTCAGTTAGTCGCGAGTACCAACATATTTATCATCGAAATACCGGCGTAATTTAGTCCTCAAAGTTCCACGACTAATCCCCAACATAATTGCTGCACGTGACTGATTGTACTTGCAATGCTCCATCACTGCACGAAACAATGGTGTTTCAATTTCTTCAAGCACAAACTGGTATAAGTCAACAGGATCAGTTCCCTTAAGCTCAGAAAAATATTTTTGCACTGAAAGAGTTACGCTTTCGGCCAGAGAAGCGGTGTTATCCACTACTTCGTTACTGATTGTTGTCATTATTATTAGCTCCTCCTTTTAAAAACAGTATATTACCGAAACAAGCCCGTTGAAACAAGGGCAGAGCAGAAAAAACTGCATTAATAATCAATATATAATGTTCAATATCAGTTCAGTAAGTTCTTATAAGGAGTAGGTTGGTTTTTGTCATCTACTCCTTACAAAATTACTCCCATTACATCTTAGAATTTCATCATTGAAGGATCATAAGGTTTACCATTAATTGTAAATTTACCTTGATCTAAACTTACTTCAATTACAAAATCTTTACCCTGCGCTACTATTAAACCATTTTGCTGTAGTGCACTTATTTGTTTATTTGTTTGCAATTCCGCTAATTGCTCAAGATTTTGGGCTGGAGCAGCAGCTGGCTGATTTACCTGGCCTGTAGTTTGAGCCGCTTGCAATTGCTGTGCTAAAGTTTGTTGCAAATCAGGCTTTTTAGCAATTTGTTGCAATACTGATTGTTTCATCACTGCTTTTAATGCCTCTGCCGGTACTTGTAGCATGGCTTTGCCTTGAATCTTTTGCATCATTTCGAACGGATTGGCATTTTCACCTTTAGGCAATGTTACAAACATATTTCCTTCAATCTGTCCCTGTGGAATCGTGAAACTGAGTTTGGAGATTTCAAATTCCGCACCTTTGTTAAATAATTTAGGTACTTCAGGAAGAAGGGCCAGCATTGCTTGTTGGCGTTGCATCTCGGTGCCATTTTGCATTTCTGTAGTTTGCTGATTAATTTTAGCCAATACATCTGCATCAATATTTCTTAAAGCAACTTGCAATTCTCCTGGACCATAATTCTGGCCATTTGCTAATACTGATTTTAAAGTCAGATTGAAATTGGTATTAAATAGATGTTGCTCAATATCACTATCTGACCTAATTGCAAGCTCATTAATTGAAAACATCTTTTGATCTTTAACATAGATATCAAAGGAAGGAAGAGAGAAGTTTGCATCACCCAGATACAATCCAGCAGGTGTTTCATGCAAATCATAATCACTAGATACTTTGCTCAAAGTAATTTTGGTATCATCTTTAGTAGCATTTAGGCCATCTAAGACAACTTTACCTGCAACCTTAGCCATTCCAGAAGACATGGTTGTGCTTGAATCCATTCCTAACCATTCAAGATTGCCAGAACCATCTTTGGCAATTAATTTAAAATTAGGAACTTTGAAGTCCACTTTACTTTCGTTAAGATAATTAACGAAAATGCTTAAATCCAACTTTGGCTTAACTGATTCTTTTGTAAATTGTGTATCGAATTGCTGATTATATTGTTCAGGAAATGGGAAAACTGCCTCAGCGTAACCCAGTCCAAAACGTAATTTATTATTAGCATAAATAATGGGACCATGATGGATTGTTAGTGGCATCACCATATTATAGTCTTGGGCAGGAAGAGTTTGAGGTTGTCCATTCTCATCTTTTACTATGCGCTCTGGAATATGTAACTGCCATTTAATTTGGGCTTCGGAGTCAAATAATCCTCTATTATACCGCTCGATTTCAGCATACAGTCCATTAGACTGGTCAATTACTTCTATATTTTTTCTAATCGTTCTTTCAGTAAGAAAACCCATGCCATAATATCCGCCTAGAATTAGAACGGCCAGGATAATTATTAATCCTGTAAATTTTTTCATTCTCTTCTCCATGTTATTAATTCGCATGCAGCAAAACTGCAGCAGAAAGTATAACAGTAAATAACATAGGAGTGCGATACACGCTTGTAAAAAAACAGTTGTAACTAGTTCTTATAGCAATAAAAAATGTCGAGAGATTAAGAATGATTCACTGGCTTGCAATAGGTTTCTTTAACAGTAAAAGCTAATATCAGTGCGATTATGGAGCAAAGTGGCAATAACTTTAAACCCGCCTGGAAATCAGAAAGCAATAAAGATTCAACGTTGTAAGCACGGGTACCAGATACCATATCAACCAATCGTCCAACTAAAGGTTGTAATAACGCTCCTACAAAAATTGATATCATATTGGTAAACGCTATTGAAGTACCAACCACATTTCTATCATGTATTTCCGTCGAAACAGCATAGGCAATAGCAACACCTGTATTTGTTAAACCGAAAAGAAAGAATAGTAAGTAAGCGGAGTTTTGACTTAGAGAAGTACTATAGACAAATAAAGATGTAAAAAGCACACCAAAAGCTGCTGAAAGAATCATTAAAGGTTTACGCCGGCCTATTTTATCTGAAATCCAACCTGATAAGGGACCGCTAATCCCCCAACCGATAAAAATTAATCCAGTAGCGAAAGCAGCGGCATGCGCACCCAATCCTCTACCGAATTGCAGGTATGCAGGTCCAATTGCTTCGCCAATTACTGCTGTCGGTCCAAATAAAAATCCTGCATATAATGCATTAAGCCAAGTTTGTCTGCACGATAAAATAATTTTTAAACTCTGAAGAATACTGATCTGATTAATGGATCGTACCTCACTGCGGTGTTCTCCTGGCTTGTCTTGCACAAATTGATATAACAAAGCTGCGAGCGCGATAAAAAGAAAAGCAATAATCAACATACTGTGACGCCAGCCCACATTAGTGACTAAAAATGAAACCGGAGCTTCTCCCGCAGCTGCCCCTAGCATTCCCAATGCTTGTGTTAAACCCGCTAGCAAACCTAACATTGTTGGAGGGAACCAGGATGTAGCTAATCGAAGAGAACAAATAAACGCAAAGGCAGCACTAAAACCTATGAGCATCCTTCCTATTGAGGCCATAAGTAAACTGTCTGCAAGGCCAAAAACACAACAACCAAAAGCAGTTACGAGCGACATTACCGTGAGCAGCCAACGTATACTTAAACGGTCTACAGTCAATCCTACAGGAATTTGCATCAGGATGTATGGAATATAAAATGAGGCTGTTAAAATACCAAACCCAGCTTCATTAATTCCGAAATCAATTTGTAAGTATCGATGCATTACTCCAGGGGCAACACGAGCCATATAATCAGAAAAATAGAATGCAGCAGCCAACCCCCATACTAACCAAGCAAATCCTAAATAATTTTTACGATTATAAATTTCTACTCTAGACTCATGTACTTTATTCATAAACTCTCTGCGTTAATAACACCTAAATGGCTCTGTTCAATTGAATGGTCATCTGGCCATTACACATCAAAAAACAACCCAGGATAGGGATTGTTAACATTTCACATAGTAACATCTTACCAAGATGAAATAAAAACATGCCCTAAAATATTTATCTAAAAAAGTGAGCAATAAATCTGCAAAACCAATGCGACATTATACTAGGGTTGTCATTTATTTCAACACATAGTTTGATTTCATTTTCATAGGTACAGAAAATGGTTATACTTTGTAGCGTTGTTTCGTTTTATCTATGTTATGGTTTAATTTGTACTTTTTTGCTACAATAACCATCAAAATAATTACACTTTGATTAAATTCAAACTAAGGCTGAAAATGACCGCTCTTAACCTAGCAATAAAAGAAGCTCTTGATGCAAATGGAAATGCCAAAGAAGCCAATAAAGCTTATCTTGAGTTTATTAAAGCCAACTTTATCATTCCAGTAGAACAAAACTCTGAAGACGATCAACCAAAGGTGTTGTTTTTACAAGAACAGGATAATATCTTTCTTCCTGCGTTCACCGAAATGCATTATCTTGATGCTTGGGCTGGCGATATAGCTAACAAAATTAAACTGCTTAAATTATCTGGTGTCGATTTACTCAAAGGGCTTGGTGAAAATGTGACCATATGTCTTAACATAGGCAGTGACATTTATAAAGAATTTAATCCTTCAGAAACAGCAAGAATGCGCTCCATGGTATTAAAACTTTTTAAAAATTAGCTTAGCTCATTAATTCCCCTCTCCCAAATGGGAGGAGGAAAAATGAGAGATACAAGATCACGTGGTGACGTAAAAAATCTCTTGATGTGTTTTTGCATACTAAGTCTATGCTACCAATTCAAATAATTGATATCCCACTAATGCTGACGCTGCTATTGCACCGCTAATCTCAATTACCAGAGATAAAAAGCCATGCTTGTGGCCATACTCTTGATCATTTGCAGCACTTTCTGCGGTAGATAGTTCTGCTTCTTCTAAAGCATTCGAAGAAAATAAAGGCTCTTGGCCCCCAATTGCGTCCCACCAGCCTTCTAACCAGTGCTCGGCTTGTTGGGTTCCCTTATGAAATGGATTATCCGTTTCAGCTAAGTCAGCAAGTGCGCATTCATAACCCAATGCATAACTGTCTTCGTAACTTGGATGCTCAATGTTAAAACGCAATTTAATATGTGGTAGTAAGGCTGTTATGTCGTTCATGATTATACCCTCTATTTATTAATACAGTATTTTTATCAATACTGTTAATCATTTCTACACTTAAAATAATTTTACGACTTTCTGTTAACGCTTATTTACCAAATAAAAACATTTACTAATTCTTGACAAATTTTTCTTTACTCTGGAAAAAATTACTGCAAAAGCATTCGATTAATATCTGTATTATTAATTAAAGCAATTTTCAGGCCAATTTTTTTTTGCCTTTTAAAAAAACAGAAAAAATAGAGTAAGTACAAAAAGAGGGATAAAATATATAATTGTGGCTGAATTTAACTTTTTGCCGGCAAATTTTGCCGGTCGTATATAGTCTTACCCACTAAGCTTTAGACAAAACTCAGTGAATAAGGCAAAAGAGTATATGTATATAAATCCGATTGGCGTGCAAGCGTTATAAGGTTTAGTGGGGGGAGGTTATCTCACTCTTGCTAAGGGGCCAAACGATGATAATTCCATTGTCCATCTTTTAAATAATAGTGAATTCTATCGTGCAAACGGTTATCACGTCCTTGCCAAAACTCGATTTCTTTAGGAATCACCATATAGCCACCCCAAAAACTAGGGCGTAATACAGGCTTTTGACTGTGTTTTTGAATTAAATCATTTAAAGCATGCTCTAATGATTCTCTCCCCCCTATTTCTTGACTTTGGGGAGAGACAATAGCACTGAATTGGCTTTTGATCGGTCTTGTTGAAAAATAAAGATCGGATTGTTCCTCATTAATCTGTTCAATTTGACCGCGGATACGGACCTGCCTTGCCATTTGTGGCCAATAAAAATTAAGTGCTGCATAAGGGTTATTTTGAATTTGCTTTGCTTTTGTACTTTGATAATTGGTATAGAAAATAAATTGCCCCTTATCTAAACCTTTTAACAAAACTACTCTAGAGTCTGGGTGACCATTCTCATCTACTGTCGAAAGAACCATAGCCGTTGGATCATTTTTTTCATTTTTTAAAACATCCTCAAACCAAAGCTTAAATTGGGCAATTGGATCCTCAGGAAGTGATTTCTCACTTAAATTCAGATCTCCGTATTCTCGTCTTATGTCAGCAATGCTTCGAAAATTTGTCATGAAATGCCATAAAAAAGAAATTGGGCAGCAGCGCATAACCCAGAGTTATATGATGGTGATTCGATATTCCTGGCTATGGCTTTTGCCTTAACCCGTATTACATCATTTACCAGTTCCGCTTATGCAGCGTCATGTTTTTTTGAATTCATTAAGAGAACTGTTGGCCTCGAATGCTAAAATTCCGCGCTTCTTAGCCGCACCAGTTCTCTAAAATGTGCTAAAAAATATAGTGCCGCTTAAGATGAGTTACCAGCCAGTTACTTCGGCAATTGCATCACCCAAATCAGCTGGCGAGCGTACTGTTCTTACGCCAGCGGCTTCTAATGCTGCATACTTTTCAGCTGCGGTTCCTTTACCACCGGAAATAATCGCACCGGCATGTCCCATACGTTTTCCAGCTGGTGCAGTAACGCCCGCAATATAGGAAACTACGGGCTTGCTTACATGTGATTTAATGTATTCAGCAGCCTCTTCCTCGGCAGATCCTCCAATTTCACCAACCATGACAATAGCCTGTGTTTGAGAATCTTGCTCAAATAAAGCCAAGGCATCAATAAAACTGGTTCCAGGAATCGGATCTCCTCCAATACCAATACAGGTGCTTTGACCAAATCCTTTATCTGTGGTTTGTTTTACTGCCTCATACGTTAGGGTACCAGAGCGTGACACAATTCCTACTTTACCAGGTAAATGTATTGATCCTGGCATAATTCCAATTTTACATTCGCCCGGGGTAATTATTCCAGGACAATTAGGTCCAATTAAACGTGCTTGGGTGTTGTTTTCCAAATAGACTTTTACTTGCAGCATATCTAAAACAGGAACACCTTCCGTAATGCAAACAATTAATTGAATGCCGGCATCTGCAGCTTCTAAAATTGAATCCTTACAAAACGGTGCAGGAACATAAATCACGCTCGCTTCTGCTTTAGTTTCTTCAACCGCTTCACGCATCGTGTTAAATACTGGCAAGCCTAAATGCTTTTGTCCGCCTTTTCCAGGGGTCACACCACCCACCATACGTGTGCCATAAGCAATCGCTTGTTCTGAATGATAAGTTCCTTGCTTTCCAGTAAACCCCTGACACAGTACTTTAGTATGTTTATTAACTAATACACTCATTGTTAACCTCGAAATTTAGTAATTAGGCAACAGCTGCCACAATCTTCTTAGCAGCATCAGTTAGACTGGTTGCAGCAATCACATTCAAATCACTTTTATTTAAAATATCAGCACCTAGTTGTGCATTATTACCTTCAAGACGCACTACTACAGGAATTTTCACATCGACTTCTTTCACTGCAGCAAGAATACCATCAGCAATGAGATCACAACGCACAATACCACCAAAAATATTTACCAAAATGCCTTTGACATTTTCATCAGAGACAATAATTTTTAGTGCTTCGCTCACCCGTTCTTTAGTAGCACCGCCCCCCACATCCAGGAAGTTGGCCGGCTCACCTCCATGAAGCTTAATCACATCCATAGTCGCCATAGCCAAACCAGCACCATTCACCATGCAACCAATGGTTCCATCAAGTGGAATATAATTTAACTCCCAGTCGCTGGCACGATTTTCACGCTCATCTTCTTGAGAAGTATCACGCATGCTTTTTAATTTGGGTTGACGATATAAGGCATTGCCGTCAATATTAATTTTTCCATCCAAACAAATTAGCTGCCCCTGCTTTGTTACAACTAATGGATTGATTTCTAATAGACTTAAATCACAATCAACAAACATCTTGCCTAAGCCCATCATCAGGTGGGTAAAGTGTTTAATTTGTTCTTCCTTTAATCCCAATTTAAATCCCACATCACGACATTGGAACGGCATAACCCCGACGAGAGGATCGACGATGACCTTGAAAATCTTTTCAGGTGTCTCTTCAGCCACTTTTTCTATTTCGACACCGCCCTCAGTAGAAGCCATAAATACAACACGGCGAGTAGCACGATCAACAACAGCCCCAAGATATAATTCTCGGCCAATATCACATGTTTCCTCAATGAGTACGCAATTAACGGGTTGTCCATGAGCATCTGTTTGATATGTGACTAACCGAGTCCCTAGTAATGATTTAACAGCTGCAGCCAGTTCATCTTTATTCGAGACCAATTTAACACCACCTGCTTTCCCCCTGCCACCAGCGTGAACTTGGGCTTTAACAACCCAACGAGCGGTTAATAACTGTGTAGCCACTTGGATTGCATCTTCAACATTATAAGCTACTTCACCATTTGGAACGGGTAAATTGTAGCTAGCAAATAATTGTTTGGCCTGGTATTCATGTAAATTCATCGCAATTACCTTTCTAAAAGAAGCAAAATCCTTCAATACTCATAAGTGTCTGTTTGTGCATAGCATCCCGAACAAGAACAAAGTTAAGCTCAGGATTTACTATGAGTACATTTATGTGTCAAATGCGGATCTCGCTGTTACATTTCATTAAACATTAAGTAAAAGGCGAGCAGGATCTTCCAATAATTCTTTAACGCTCACCAAAAACTGTACTGAATCTTTACCATCAATCAATCGATGATCATAAGATAACGCTACATACATCATAGGACGAATCACAATTTGTCCTTTTTCCACTACAGGTCTATCTTCAATTTTATGCATTCCCAGGATGCCTGTTTGCGGAGGGTTAATAATTGGAGTAGCCAATAACGAGCCAAATACCCCGCCATTAGTAATGGTGAAGGTACCTCCTTGCATGTCTTCCATAGCTAACTTACCTTGTCTAGCCTTTGTAGCGGAATCATTAATTGCCAGTTCAATATCAGCCATGCTCATCTGATCAGCATCTCGAATCACGGGAACTACCAATCCTCTCTCTGTCGATACGGCAATACCAATATCATAGAAGCCATGATAAACCACATCTTGGCCATCTATAGATGCATTCACTGCAGGAAAACGTTTTAATGACTCGACAACTGCCTTGGTGAAAAAGGACATAAATCCAAGCTTAACTCCATGCTTTTTCTCAAAACTGTCTTTATATTGAGCACGCATGTCCATAACTGCTTTCAAATTGACTTCATTGAATGTGGTCAACATCGCCGCATTATGCTGGGCTGCCAATAACCGCTCTGCAATTTTAGCTCGCAAACGGGTCATAGGAACGCGTCGCTCTTCACGTAATCCCATGGGCGTCTTATGGGTCTCTTCTTTTTTACCTTCTGCCGATTTAGAAGTTTTTTCTCTACTGGATTCGATGTATGCGAGAACGTCATCTTTAGTGATACGTCCGTCCTTGCCACTGCCTTGGATTTGCCCTGGCTGAAGATCATGCTCTGCCAACATGCGACGTACTACAGGACTTGTTGATTTATCTTCCTTAGCACTTATTTTATCACTTTCAGCTTCTTCACTTGCTTTTGTCGTTTCAGTCTTCTTTTCCTCTTTCTTTTCTTGTTTGGCTTCGGAACCAGAACCTTCTTTTATTGTTGCGAGTAATTGACCAGACTGTACGGTATCACCCTCTTGAAAATTAATTTCAGCCAATATCCCATCAGCTGGAGCAGGCACTTCTAATACGACTTTGTCAGTTTCCAGATCCAGTAAATTTTCATCACGGGAAACTTTATCACCTACTTTTTTATGCCATGCGGCTACAGTTGCATCAGCAACTGATTCAGGCAAAACAGGTACTTTGACTTCAATAGACATGATTATACCTTCTTATTTTATTAAATTTGTTAACACATTGTAGTCTGGAGAAAACGAAACTGCTCCAGCCTACGATAAACTCAAACTCAGTCCAATAAAGCTTGCGCTACCAACGCATTCTGTTGCTCTGCATGCAGTGCTGGACTTCCCACAGCAGGCGCGGCAGCAAATTCTCTTCCGGCATAATGCAGGGATTGCTCAGGGCGCAAACAATCTTTTATATTATGTTGAGAGGAGAACCATACTCCCTGATTTTGCGGCTCTTCCTGACACCAAATAATTTGCTTAGCCTGAGTATATTTATTTAGCTCTGTCGTAAGGGCTTTTTTAGGAAACGGGTACAATTGCTCGATTCGCACTAACGCAACATGGTTTAACTCTTTATCGCGACGCATTTGCAGTAAATCATAATAAACTTTTCCACAGCACAATACTACTTTTGTAATTTTTTTCGCATCAAGCTTGTCAATTTCCGGAATAACATTATGGAATTTACCTTTAAATAAATCCTCTAGAGGAGAAACCGCTAATTTATGACGTAAAAGACTCTTAGGCGTCATGACGATTAAGGGCTTGCGGAAATTACGAATCACTTGTCTTCTTAATAAATGGAATATTTGTGCCGGAGTAGTTGGCGTACAAACTTGCATATTATGCTGAGCACAAAGCTGCATATAACGTTCCAAACGAGCTGATGAATGCTCCGGTCCTTGTCCTTCATATCCATGGGGTAACAACATGACTAGACCACATAAACGGCCCCATTTTTGCTCACCGGAACTGATGAATTGATCAATAACGACTTGGGCACCATTGGCAAAATCACCAAACTGAGCTTCCCATAACACTAAGAAATTGGGGGCAGAGGCAGCAAATCCATATTCAAAAGCCAATACTGCTTCTTCAGAAAGTACTGAATCGATTACCGAGAAAGGTCGGTTCAGCTCATTCTTTATTTGCTCGAGAGGAACAAACGTTTCGCCAGTTTCAGCATCATGTAATGCAGCATGCCTATGGGCAAAAGTTCCTCGTCCAGAGTCCTGACCTGATAAACGCACGCCGTAACCCTCCTGAACCAAACTCGCGTACGCCATAGTTTCAGCATATCCCCAGTTCATCGGTAATTCGCCTGCAGTCATTTTGTTTCGCTCATTTAATAACCGTTGAACTACGGGGTGTAACGTAAAACCTTTAGGTAGTGTATTTAACTGCTTGGCTATTTTTTGTAAGTTCTCCCTGGTGATCGTAGTATCTACTTTATCTGTCCATTTTGCATTCACATAAGGAGTCCAATCAATCGCATATTTACCTTCATAATCACCGTGAACCAGATCCACCACAGCCTTACCTTTATCCAAGGTATCACGGTAAGCATCTACTAATTTTTCAGCATCTTTACTAGTCAACAAACCTTCTTGAATCAGGCGATCTGCATAAATTTCACGTAAGGGACGCATGGATTTAATTTTTCGATACATGGAAGGTTGGGTTACTGCCGGTTCATCTGCTTCATTATGCCCATGTCGACGGTAACAAACGAGATCAACTACTACATCTCGTTTGAATTTCATTCTGAAATCAAAGGCAAGCTTAGTCACAAATACAACTGCTTCTGCGTCATCACCATTCACATGAATAATCGGTGCCTGAACCATTTTGGCAACATCAGTACAATATAAAGTGGAACGGGCATCCAAGGGATTACTGGTGGTAAAACCTATTTGGTTGTTAATAACAATGTGAACCGTCCCTCCTGTACAATAACCACGAGCCTGAGAAAAATTAAAAGTTTCCATCACCACACCTTGGCCGGCAAATGCCGCATCACCGTGAATGACGACAGGAACAACTTTCTCCTTTTTCTGCAGATCGTCACGGCGACCCAACCGGGAACGGACAGATCCTTCTACTACGGGTCCAATAATTTCCAAGTGTGACGGGTTAAAAGCTAAAGCCAGATGCACTACTGAACCTGAATGTGTTTTTATATCTGAAGAAAAACCTAAATGATACTTCACATCACCAGTACGTTCGTATTTTATTTTTCCTTCAAACTCCTGGAAAAGCTGGTTAGGCTCTTTACCTAAAACATTTACCAATACATTGAGACGGCCTCGATGTGCCATACCAATAACTACTTCTTTAACATGGTCTCTTCCAGCACACTCAATAATTTCTTTCATCATTGGAATGAGTGAGTCGCCCCCTTCAAGAGAAAATCGTTTCTGGCCCACGTAGCGGGTACCTAAATAGCGCTCTAAACCATCCGCAGCAATTAAGTCCTTTAAAATTTGCAGTTTTTTTTCTTTATCTACATTAAGACGACCGCGTACAGACTCCATTCGTTCTTGCAACCATTCTATTTCTTCGGTATTAGAAATATGCATGTACTCAATACCAATACTGCCACAATATGTTTCACGCAGTGCTTGATATATTTCATCCAGAGTCATTTCTGGACCATTAAAGGTAGTTCCTGCAAAAAACTTTCGATTTCTATCTACATCAGATAAATGGTGATGCTCCAATTCCAATGCGGGTACTGGGGTACGTTCTGTCATTTCCAGAGGATCGAGTTTCGCAGCATGATGTCCCAATGCACGATATGCATTAATTAAATCTGCAATCCGAAATTGTTGGCTATCTGAAGCTTGAACTACAGTTACTGCTTTTTTGTCTGCATTCTGCAAAAAATAATCACGGATCTCTCGATGTGAGAATTCCTTTTCGGCACTATTAACATTGGGCAAAGCACTGAATACTGCTCGCCAATCGGATGAAACCGAACTAGGGTCAGCAAGATAATCTTCGTAAAGACTATCAACATAGGCCATACTTCCGCCAGATAAATAGGAAGAAGCCCATTCTTTTTGCAGATCGGAACTGCTCATTTCTCTCTCTCCAAAGGGGTATTGATATCTACCGCCATTAAAATTGGCTATTCCACTCATCCACGTGGATAAAACAGCTATCCCCGCAAGAGCGGGGATCATCCTTATACTGGTTTAGAACTCACCACAGGAGGAATAACCCTCATTTTATTGAGAATGACATCTCCTGTTTTATGGCTTCACCAGAATACTTTTTAAAAACAAGAAAAGTATTGTTAGGTTTCTTGTGTCAACATTTGTAAGCGAATATCTGCAATTGCCTTCATTGGATTGAGTCCTTTCGGGCAGACACTGGTACAATTCATAATGCTCCGGCAACGAAACACACTGAAAGGATCTTGTAGTTTATCCAAACGATGTGCGGTTGCTGTATCACGGCTGTCTGCTAAAAATCGTCTTGCCTGTAATAAACCAGCAGGACCAACATATTTTTCTGGGTTCCACCAGTATGAGGGGCATGAACTAGTACAGCATGCACATAAAATACATTCATATAATCCATCAAGTAACGAGCGCTCTTCAGGGGATTGCAACCGTTCTTGAGCAGGCGCTACCTCATCATTTTGTAAATAAGGCTCTATACGCTCATATTGTTGATAAAATTGGGTCATATCAACAGCTAAATCACGGATTACTGGAAATCCAGGTAAAGGACGAATTACTATTTTATCTGTCTTCAATTGAGATATATGAGTAATACAAGCTAAACCGTTAGTCCCGTTAATATTCATACCATCCGACCCGCACACCCCTTCGCGGCAGGAACGTCTATAAGTTATCGAGGGATCCTGCTCTGCTTTCAAACGCTCAAGTAATGTGAGCAACATGGGATCACTTTTAGCAGGGATCTCCAATTCATAATCTTTCATATAAGGCTTAGCATCCACCTCAGGATTATAGCGATATATTGATACGGTCAATTTTCTACTATCTGCCATGTAATCTATCCTCTTTAGTAAACGCGTTCTTTCGGCGCCAAAGGCTCGACATGTTTAGGTGATGCATTAACCGGTCGAAAATCAATCTTCTCGCCTTCTTCAAAATATAGCGTATGTTTAATCCAGTTCTCATCATCACGTTTTGGATAATCTTCACGACTATGGGCACCACGGCTTTCCGTGCGAACAATCGCTGATTGCGCTGTAGCATATGCAGTGGCCATTAAATTATCCAGCTCTAAAGCACTTACCCGCTCTGTATTAAATACATTGCTTTTATCTTCCAATTTGGCATGAGCCAAACGGTCACGTAAAGCCTGCAAACGCTTTAAGCCTGAAGCCATTACTTCCCCAGTGCGAAATACACCAAAGTCTTCTTGCATGACACGTTGCATTTCATCATGAATTACAGCAGGACTTTCACCCTCTGTTGAATCATTCCAGCGGTTATACCGTTGTAACGAGGGAGCAATGTCTTCATCGCTGATGTAAGCCATCTCAGGCAATTGATTTGATTGCCATAATTCTTCGACATGCAATCCTGCAGCACGCCCAAAAACAACCAAGTCCAGTAACGAATTGCCGCCTAAACGGTTTGCACCATGCACAGAAACACAAGCACACTCCCCTACTGCATATAACCCTTCTACGATATGTTCATTGCCATTGGTTTTGGTGAGTACTTGGCCATACATGTTCGTTGGTATGCCTCCCATACTGTAGTGGCAGGTAGGAACTACGGGAATCGGTTCAACAATCGGGTCAACTCCTGCGAATTTCATTGATAACTCACGAATTCCTGGCAACCGCGACATAATAAGATCAGCCCCCAAATGATCCAGTTTTAATTTAACGTGATCTACCCCTTTAGGATCAAAACCTTTACCTGCGCGTATTTCGAGAGCCATAGAACGAGCAACCACATCTCGAGAGGCTAAATCTTTAACCCGCGGCGCATAACGCTCCATAAAACGCTCGCCATCTTTATTAATCAAATAACCGCCCTCACCTCGACATCCTTCGGTGACTAATACACCAGCTCCAGCGATGCCTGTAGGATGAAACTGCCACATTTCCATATCTTGTAAAGGAATGCCTGCTCTCAGTGCCATACCGAAACCATCGCCTGTATTAATAAATGCGTTGGTTGTCGATTGGTAAATACGCCCGGCTCCACCAGTAGCCAAAATGCAAACTCTTGACTGAAAAAATACTATCTCTCCAGTCTCAATACACATTGCAGTGACGCCAGATATGTGACCATGAGCATTTTTAACAAGATCAAGAGCATACCATTCACTAAATACATGTGTTTTGGCTTTTAAATTTTGTTGGTATAGCGTATGCAGTAAAGCATGGCCTGTTCTATCTGCCGCAGCACAAGTGCGCGCTGCCTGTTCTCCGCCAAAATTTTTGGACTGGCCACCAAACTGACGTTGATAGATTTTACCATTGTCCATGCGTGAGAAAGGCAAACCCATATGCTCCAGCTCATATACTGCTTCTGGACCTGTTTTGCAGAGGTACTCAATCGAATCCTGATCACCAATATAATCAGCGCCCTTTACCGTATCATACATATGCCAGCGCCAATCATCTTCATGGGCGTTTCCCAACGCACAAGTAATACCACCTTGAGCCGATACCGTATGCGAGCGAGTAGGGAATACTTTAGATAAGAGTGCGACTTTTAATCCTGAATTTGCCATCTGCAGTGCAGCACGCATTCCGGCTCCACCTGCTCCAATAATTACTGCATCAAATTTGTTACGTGCAATTGTCATGCTACTGCCCCCAAAGGATCATGAAGCCCCAGATAAATTGACTAAGGAGCCACAAAACGACCAACATTTGTACTGATAAACGCAAAGCAGTACATTTCATATAATCTGTAGTCACAGTCCAAATACCTATCCATGCATGCAACGAAAGTGCAAACAATGCAATAAGTGACGCAATCCGAACTATGGTATTAGAAAAAAGAGCATGCCATTGTGTGAAGCCCAATTCAGGATGCAATAATAAAAAACCAATTATAAAAAAAGAATAAGCAGCAAAATACACTGCAGTAACTCGTTGAATCAACCAATCCTTTAACCCATTACCTGTTAAGCTGGTGACATTATTTACCATATCCAGAATCCTAGAAAAATTGACAAAATAACGGCAAGAATAATGACTATAACAGCAGAACGCCGACCAGCATCAAGATGCTCACCAAACCCCATATCCATCACAAGATGCCTAATCCCTGCAAGCACATGATAGATCATCGCAGCCCCAAATGCCCATACCACCAGTTTATAAATGGGATGGGACAATAAGTCTTTTACCTGTATAAAGGCTTCTTCCGATTGCATTGATTGGCCAAAAATATACAACATTATGGGTAACAGTAAAAATAAAACTACCCCTGAAATCCTATGTAAGATAGACACTATCGCCATAGGGGGAAATTTTAAGCTACCCAAATCCAGATTAACGGGTCTTTTTTTGTTCACTGTGAGTTTCTTCCTTAATTAGAAAAGGTTAATTAAATAAAGCACAAATGCGAAGTATAGCACTCTGTTTTTATCGCGCAAGATTAAGACGCTATGGAATTCGAGCAAAAGTAAACTTTGATTCACTGTAATAGAGTGAAGAATCCATTATTTTTTTGTTGTTATTTTCACCACGACTTTAGTCGTCAGCACTATGAATAGCATGCCTACAAAAATCAAGACATATGTATTAAGAAGTATGGAGACTAATTTATATAAGGTCTGGGTTTAGTGAGCGGTCCTTCTCATTGTACTCCGAAGAAAGCCTCTCTTTTAATTCTAAATAATCCTTCTTATCATTATTAATGACCGTAATTAACTCTCTCAGATGCCCATTGCTCAATTTATCAGTATCTAAACTTTCTATGTTGGAAACACCTTGAATTAACTGTCGGGCAATACCTAAATTTATTTGTGTCTGCTCTCTGGTAAAAAAGAGTTTCAATCCTCCTCGAAAAGGCAATTTATACTCTAGCCAAGACTCTCTCACAGAAATATATTTTTCAATTGCTTTTTTAGCTGCTTCTTCCTGAGTAAAACCTGCTGCATGTAGCGTTTGATAATAATCAATGAAACGATTTTTAAAAGAAGTTATTCCTTTTTCATGGAGTGACGGATTTTTAGAGAAAATATGACTAATTTCCAAAAAACTATCCTTTATTCTGTGATGCCCTCGCCAAATTAGAACTTTATCTTCAGCCGGACTATACGCAAGATTATAACGTGTTGTACTCGAAGGTACATGAATAATATTTATATCATGCTGAACTTTCATTTGAGTTAATTTATCTTTTAATCGCTCTATTTCATTTGAGTCATCAAAAGAAATGCTGCCTCTAAACATTTTAATATCTACTTTATCCCCCGGCTTTAATGACTTTATTGCATCATAATAAGCTTTATCAGATGATTCAGGGGTTCCACTATACTGATCGAGCCACAGTACATAACCATTCTCGTCTTGGTATTCGCCTGGGCAGGTTATTCGTTTAGGATTTAAATGCACCATAAAGGTCTCATTTCTTCCTTCTGAATTCGTTATTTTAATCAATGCAACGTTGCAATGATAAACTTCTGGTGCTACTGCCACTGTTTTGCCAATAATTTGTTTTGCCCTATTTGTGCCGACGCGAGAAACTGCATCGGTTTCTTGTGCTCTTTCAGCTGCTTTATGGAGCGTGGTTTTTGAAGAACTGGAGGTTAAAAGTTGAAAAACCTCACTACTAAGTAACCAAGATACTATCGGGTCGCTAACTAAAATATGATGCTCTATGTCAGTTAATTTTTTTATTTTTTCCTGATAAAGAGGAAATTTTATTGCTATATCCAGCCATCTATCATCGAGAATATCAATTTTTTTTACTTCTTTTAAATATAAAAGTAATTTAAGGGCATTTTGTATATCACTTGATTCAAAGGATAATCCGGAGTTAAATAAGTCCCGAGTTCTTTTTTGTATTTCATTGGGCATTAAGTTAATGATGAGGTCAATTATTTCTTGCTCATTTAAAGTTCTTATAAAATCACGTATCGCTTCATATTTAGCTAAATCACGCACAAATTTACTCTAGAGGGAAATTCCTAAATTTAATTATAGTTCAGGTGAGGCTCTACTTCGATTTCATGGAAAACAACTTACAGCAGATGTCAATATGAATTACTGGCTTGCCTAGCTACTTAAGAAGAACTTATTGTATAATAAATGCGCTTTAATTTTTATAGGTTAGTACTCCATGCCAGAAATTGAATTTAATTCACAAGAAGTAAGACTAGTAGACCTCGCCTCCAGAGGACTTTTTCGGACCATAAACAGCCGTCAGTATATAAAATCAGCTTTAGCCATGGCCAAAATTCGGCCCGAAGTGATTGACAAAGCAGTAGAAGCAGCAATAGCTGCAGCATCTCGAGTTTCAACGGAAGAGGCTAAGAAACGATGGAACATTGTCATCATGTTATGCAGCTTAAAATCAACAACTCCTCAACCAAGTCAAAAAATTACAGATTACGCGTTAGAACAAGCGGCAATGGTTGCGGCTAAAATCAATAATTGGGAATTTTTTATCGCCATCGCAAACTTAACTGCTCCAGCACGTAAACCAAGTCAGGAAGTTATAGACAAGATATTAGCGAATGCAGGATTAACAGCAACTAAAACAAGTAATTGGGATTTTGTGTTCGCTCTTTTAAACAAGACTATCCTAACTCGTCAACCAAGTCATATCGCCGTGGACAGAGTATTCGAGCTTGCAACAGTAACAGCACTTCAAACCAAGAATTGGGAATCTGTCATCGCTCTTGCACGCTTAGCTCCTCCAGCACCCCACCCTACTAAAAGAGCAATCAATTCAAGCTTAGAACTCGCTCTATTAAGGATGATACGATATGAACGTCATGGTGATATAGAGTCCTCTTCTAAGATATGTGAGGCAATTAAAGCCATTATAAACATACATCCACCGGCAAATGTACCTGATAAAGAGCTAGTGGATAAAGCATTATATATTCTACAGAGACGGACCAATAAACACTTCATCCTATCAGCCCAATATGGAGAGTGGGAACAGCTTTTGAATTATTTCATTCAAGACCAATGGGGTAAACCCTCTCAAAACGCAATGAATTGTGCATTAACCTATGCATTAACGACAGTAGGGGGAAATCCTCCAAAGGACGTTTTTAAGGCACTTTGCAGTTTTATGCCGCCCGACAAAAGAACTGCTGGTAGTTTGCTGCTCGTTGCTGCCCGAATAGGGCGCATTGATGTTGTCCAGCTGCTGTGCAATTTAGATGAGCAGAATAAACCATCTCTTTCTTTCATTAAAAATGCGTTTCAAATTGCACAGCACGCAGAGAATCATGAAATTACCAGTTATCTCTCCTATGAACTAATGCATCAGCATCACTTAGAACGCGATCCATTAGCCCTGACAAAAACAATACTTACAGACTACTGTGATCATCACACCACTATGAGTCATTTATTTAATACCCATTTAAAGCAGGTAAAAACAATACTTGCCAGAGTAAAACAAGCAGACAAAGAAACAGCAGAAGATGTCAGGAATAAAACAGCAAGTGAAGCGGTGAATCAATTAAAAGCTATGAACGGAGTTGACAAGGGATTAAAGGTTTGCATTGATTACATTGATGAGCATTGCCGTAAAAATGAAACCACTTCCATTAAAGCAGAGCTTTAATCCAATTTCATTTGAAAATTGAAAAACCTCAGCTCAGGTCAGGGATCTTCAGATAAAAGTTCTATCTTTTAGGACCTGAGCTAGGACCTTTATGAGGCTGTCTGAATGTATCGCGCGGGGATTCAGCAGGATACCCATACTTATCTGCATTTTGCTTGACAATTTGTAAATAACGCTCACCCCATGCGCCTGGATCAAAGTTAGTTACCACAACGTTATAAGGCAAATTGATAATTGATTCAAAAGCTTTTCTTTGGGGAAGCAAATGTCCGCCGAACGCTACTTGCACTTCAGTTTCTTTATCAATGCCTCCTTCTTTTAAACGCTCCACGAGTATATAGATCATTTTTTCTATGGTCATATAGAGCTTGTACATGGACATGCCAGCAGAGAGCATCTCTTCACTTTTAGAAGTAGACAATTTTGAGCCAGCATCAAGAATAGGATATACAAATTCATACTCATTTGTTCCTGGAATAAGTTCCGGTTTGAGAAATATGGGAGGAGAAACAATATCAATAACCGGAGATACAATATAAAGCTCAAAATCGGCCCAATGCCACCAGATTTGATAAACCCGTTCTACTAAAGTTACAGGATCATTTAAATCCTCTTCCATTTGCAACTTACGAAAATCGATGCTGTTCTCGTTATCTAAAAATTCGAAGTTTTGTTCACTATCAGAAGAATCTGTGTTTTCTTCAGTGATAGGAGTATCTGATTCATCAGCCATGTGTATACCGCATTTATCAAGACTATATGATTATTATATTAGCCCAAATTTGGTGAATGAGCACGAAAGTTAAAATAACTTACGTAAAAAACCCGTAAAAAAATGTAACCAGAGCGCCCAACAAATTACAAAAGATATTGATAGTATTCAGGGGAGTTAGAGCGACACTTAAAGCATGTGCTTTGACAATTCGCTTTTTCCTGGCACTTACGGATTACGCCCTTTCCTATCCATAGATCAAGCATAGGTTGTAATGCAGGGAGATCCAAGCGAAACTCTCGAGTCAATTGTTGGGTGCTTACTAAACCTTCACGACAGATGTAATTACGTATTTGCAACAACATGGTTCCTCCTTGTGCCGCGTTTGGTGTATTGGCGCAGCCCGATAGCAAAAAATAAAACGAATAAAAATATTATAATTCCGAGAATATTGTGTTCCGAACTCTGAATCCATTTAGCCACTTGATAAAATGAAACAGCTGCGATATAAGCAATAACAAAAGACCAAACTACAGAAATCCACATATATTTCCTATTTGCTTCTTGGCGAATTACCGCCATGGTAGAGACACAGGGAATATAAAGTAGAACAAATAAAAGATACGCATACGCCCCTATCTTTCCATCAAAGCGCTGTACCATTATTCCATATACTGACTGAGATACTGGATTATCTGCTGCACTAGCTAATACAGGATTTAACAAAGCAGAACCGAGTTGAACTAAATTCTGCGGAATAGACCAAAAGGCTTCCTTCATGCCTTCTAAAAAATCAAAGTGCGCAGAGGCAATTTGACCCACATGGCCTATCTGTGCATACAGTGAATTTAACGTACCAACCACTACCTCTTTGGCTAACATACCTGTTAGCAGACCTACTGTCGCAGGCCAATTATCTTGATGAATCCCCATAGGTGCAAATAAAGGAGTAATCCATTGCCCCATTAAAGACAATAATGATTGAGTACTGGCTTCACCCGAATTAATTCCACCATTCAAAGTAATGGCATTTAAGCCTCCTAAAATAACACAAATTGGCACAATTAACTTACCTGCCCGTACTATAAAAAAACGCAGTCGCATAAAAGTTTCTTTAAATAATCGCTTGAGTGCAGGTTTATGGTAAGCAGGAAGCTCCAAAATTAATGGGGAGGCATTTCCTTTTAACATGGATTTTCGCAAGATAAATCCTGTTAATACAGCCATTAAAATTCCTATAAGATACAAAGAAAACACGATGTTTTGTCCACCGGAAGGGAAAAATGCAGCGACGAATACAGCGTAAATGGCTAGACGTGCGCTACATGACATAAAAGGACTCATCATTACTGTCAATAACCGATCCCGCTCTGAATCTAAGGTACGAGCTGCCATAATCGCAGGAACGTTGCAACCAAAACCAACAATCATCGGCACAAAAGACTTGCCAGGTAAACCCATTGCCCTCATTGCTTTATCCACCACAAAAGCCGCTCTTGCCATATACCCTGAAGTTTCCAGCAAAGATAAGAAAAAGAACATCGCAGCAATAACGGGGATAAACGTTAACGTGGTATTAATTCCTTTCCCCACTCCATTTGCCAATAAAGCAATCACCCAATTGGGCGCATCAATCTGTTGTAATAACCAGGCAGTGCCTTGTACAAATAATGTATCAGTACTGATATCAAAGAAATCTTGAAACGCACCACCTACATTAATTGCAAATAAAAACATCAAATACATCATGGCAAAAAATATAGGAAGGGCGAAAAAGCGATGCAACATAATCTTATCGAGTTTCGCAGTAAAATGCTCACTGGCATCACTGCTCTTTTTCTGTACATTCATAACCAGGCTGTGTATTTCCTGATATCGGGCATCGGCTAACACGATATCGAGACTGGATTCCGTTTCGTTCAATAAAGTCAAATCCTTAATAATCTCTTTGCCGAATAACAATCCATCTCCCTCTGCAAGTCTGCGTGCATAATAATAAGCAAGCGATTGGCTATAACCTTCACGAATTAATGTTTCTTCCAGGGTCATTAATGTCTTTTGTATGGATTTAGATACAGGCAATGCCCACGGAATAATCGTCTGTGGCATTCGAGTCAGTTCTTGTGTCAGCTGGAAAATACCTATCTTTTTATGAGCCTGGATAGCAATAACAGGGCAACCTAATTGTTGTGATAAAGCATTTGGATCTATGGATATACCCCTTTGCTGGGCAATGTCCATCATATTGAGTGCCAGTACTACCGGTTTACCTAATTCCAGGATTTGGGTGGTTAAATACAAATGCCGTTCGAGATGACAGGCATCGATCACATTAATGATGCAATCTGCCTCCATAGTGGCAATAGACTGAGCAGCGATTTGCTCATCCTGACTGATGCCATCCGCATTAGCTACTAGAGAATAAACTCCTGGCAAATCAGTCAATTCGAATCGTTGCTGGCCAACGAGAAACGCACCTGTTTTCTTTTCAACCGTAACACCCGACCAGTTTCCTATACGTTGATTGTCGCCAGTCAATGCATTAAATAAAGTAGTTTTACCGCAATTAGGATTACCTATTAACAGCACATGAGTCATATACGCTCCAAAATCAATTGACTCGCCTCTTCCTTGCGCAACGTTAAAGCAGTTCCTCTGACTTCAATTTGTATAGGGCATCCTAAAGGAGCGATTCGGACAACTAAAAGCTCTGTACCACAAGTCACACCTAAAGATAAAAGTCTACGCCTGTACTGCATCTCGGTTGTGCCAAAACTGGTTAATCGTACTTTATCACCTTGTACTAGCTCTGTAATTTTTATCATGTCCTAACAGCAATGCGTGAAATAAACTAATTTTAGCATAAATGAAATCGAGAATCATTCTCAAATAAGAAAAAAAATATACATTTATTTTTATTTGATTCATCCGTAGTGTGAGTAAAAATGAGGCAAAAATTCAAACACATCATTTATTTCCCACTAAGTATTATCTGCAATGAATACCTGAAGCTCTCTTTTGGGATGGCGTGCTAAATAATCCACTGATTGCATTTCTAATAAGCGGCTTAAGGTACGTTTAAAGGTTTCTTTCATTTCACCCTCGGTATACAGCTCATCAACTGCAACTTCTGCGGAAATGATAATATTAATTCCACGATCGTACATCACATCAATAAAATGAATGAACATAATGGCTTGTAACGTATGATTTACTGTTAATGCAGGTATGTTGCTTAGAAAAATAGCATCAAACCTGTCCGCAAGCTCGAGGTAATCCAATTGGCTGCGCGGTAAATTACATAGAACATCAAAAGAAAACCAAATTACCTTTTCAGCACGTTTAAGATAAGGAATCTCACGATTTTGTATGGTAATAATCCCATTTTCTTTAAATTCACCCGCTAAAAGTGCGAATTGTTTTTCCATAGTTTGAGCAGTTTGCTCATTTGAAGGAAATAAATATGCATCTAATAAAGGGGTTCGCCCAACACGATAATCTCTTTGCTCATTTAAATGCAGCACGTCACAATGAGCTTTAATTGCCGCGATCGCAGGTAAAAATCGTTTTCGATGAACTCCATCTCGATACAAGTCATCTGGGGGAATATTCGAAGAAATTACCAAAATAACACCATGCGCAGTCAAAGCTTGCAATAATTCAGCTAAAATCATGGCGTAAGCAACGTCATGCACCATAAACTCATCAAAACAAAGCACCCGTATCGTTTTTGCTAACTCTTTAGCAATTTTACGAAGGGGATTTTTTTGCCCTTGCAATCGTCTTAACCTGGTATCAACTTGTTGCATGAACTGATGGAAATGAAAACGTGCCTTCTTTTTTTCTTCAAGGCAATCATAAAATAAATCAATTAAATATGTTTTCCCTACGCCAACAGGCCCGTAAAGATATACGCCTTTGACCTGCGATTTAAAGAATGGATAAAGCCAGGATGAATTCGATTTTCTGACGCTATCGGCAAGATGCTGCAAACGCATCAATATTTCACGTTGTAAAGGATCATCATCAATTTCACCGCGATGAGTCGCAGCTTCATATTGAGTAATCAAATTCATCATAAAGCAACCTGAGAACGAATATACTCCATGAGTTTTGTTTTCAGCTCGATTAATTTTCCATGAAAGAAATGACCAGTATTGGCAAAACGAATGACCGGTATTTCAGGAGCGCTCTGGGCAGCAAAATCAAAAACCAAAGCTGAAGGAACTACCTCATCTTCATCACCTTGTATTATAAGCAAGGGATAAGGTGCGGGATTAAATTCACGATAATCATAATGATGTACTGGAGGGGCTATCATAATTAAACATTGTGAGTCCAATTGAGCTGCTGCACGATAAGCCACATAAGAACCAAAAGAAAAACCAGCAAAAATGAGTTTCTTCTCGGGTTGCTCTTTCTGCCATTCACGCACCAAAATCAGCATGTCTTCGCTTTCACCAATCCCAGAGTCATAAGCTCCTTCCGATTGGCCTACACCACGAAAATTAAAGCGTAACGAAGGAATACCCAATTCTCTAAAGGCACGTGCTAAGGTAGTCACTACTTTATTGCTCATTGTCCCCCCTTGTAAGGAATGTGGGTGGCCCAAAAAGGCTATAAAGTCTGAATGATTTTGTTCTGGAACAGTTAAAACTACTTCCAGTTTCCCAATTGCTCCTTGCAAAAACAAAGCATGTTCCCCTGGAATAGCTAATTTTTCAGTGATTTGCATAAAAAACCCTGTTTTCCTAATATACATTTTTACGTGACCACTCTGAGCTTGCACAGAATAGAGCAACGCAAAGCTTGAATGATAACTCACAATTATAGACAAACAAAAGAACAAAAAGAGTCAATGCAAAACCACTTTCTTTTAGGCACTTAGTTTTATAGGGAGTGCGTTACATTTTTCTTCTGCTTAAAAAAAACATAATGAACTAGAGGTGCTAGCCACCCTTGGCGTGTAAGTGATGGACTATCCAATTCGTTTTGCAGTGCAAGGGCACTGGTCGCGCTTTTCTCATTATTCAACGAATAATTCATTTTCTTTCTTAATAGCTCGCGAGCAGGTTGCTCAACGAAATAATGAAGCAGCGTAGCGACGACAATAGCTGCCGCTAAATCAAGTACAAAGGGCAAGTGGAATGGATGTAAAATCACTTGGACCATGAGTGCAGATAAATAAAAAGCATACGAAATTTTGCCCATGAAAAATGCTAACTTATTCCCAAAAAGCAATTTAGAAAGTCCGGAGTTATTGGAAAGGCCCATGATAATCAATGTGGCAGGAACTATGGTTTGCCATAATGTAGCACAGTAAAAATTCAGAATAAGAGACACACCAACGAGAGTCACAATATCATAAACGACGCTATTGCTCGCCCATTTTTTGAGCTTTTCTACCAGAAAATACACGACACACCCCCAGAGGAATGCCCAGAAAAATAGCACTAGAGAAATTCCATGAGAAAATGTCAATTGACGGCCTGCACTTAGAAATTGATGTGCTATTCCCCAATTGATAAGAGCATCATAAAAAGAATACCTTATCTGAGAGTAGATAATTGCCATAATGATACACAATACCCACAGAGGAGCTTTAGCAAGTTTGCGGATGAATAGCGGAAAAAGCAGATAGCTGAAAAACTCGGTACTTACTGACCATGAGGGTTGATTCCAGGAAAGGAGCTCTGTGAACCCCCATGCGTGGAGTAGACTAAGGTTTAATATGAATGTTTTCCATGTATTACTCGGCTGCAGATCAATTCCAACCCATACAAAAGCACCATAAAGTATCAATGTCACTAAATGAAGGGGATATACTCGCGCAAAGCGAGCAAACATAAAGCTACGGTATCCGACTGTTTTTTTTGCGAATTTAGAAGAATATACATAGGAAAGGATAAAACCGGACAGCACAAAAAATACTGTAACACCCGAGGCACCATAACTGGCAAGTTTCATTGCATAAGTATCACCTTGCCCCCCTCCCCACGTGATATGTAAGAAAAAAACCCAAAGTGCAGCATATCCACGAAGACCGGTTAAAGCTTTTATTTCTGTCACATCAGAATTAGCAAAGAATTTCCTATTTAATAGTTCCATAATAATGTCTCATTTTAACTATGAAGATTATGTTAATTAGTGCTAATCCTAGTCTTTTAAACACCATCCATTGTCATAGATATTGAATCATGGCACATGGGCTTTTAAAAGGACGATAAGCAAGAGCATTAGATTTTGAAAGAATCCGGCTTAAGACTTCCACGAGAGGTTCCTGAAAAGCATTTTCAAAAACAATAACGGCTTAACAGAGGGCCTCTCCTTAAATTGTAGCTTTGCCGGCGACAGAGCTTACTACAAAAAAAAAAAACTTCATAGCTCAGATCTTTGCCCTTTAAGTGGACCATATATCAGCTTGTTCTCAACCACCGATATGATAATCATGTGGCGCTAGCTAATAGCTGTACATCATGCGCAAGCCCGCGTTGGCAGGGACTTTCATTTTTATTTTTTGAAAGACTTGATGCACACGTCAGCCCCCTGTGCTCATTTTACTCTAATGCAGATAATGATTAAGCCTGTAGTAAGCAACTATTTTCGATCTGCCCCTTTTTAAAGCCATATATTATTACTGACCGAATCTATTATCTCTTAATTTTGAAATGCCAAGGTACTTGGAGTACCTCCCTCATTATTCAAAGAATAATCCATTTTTTCCTTAAAAACTCGCGCGCAGGTTACACAAAAAATTTACTAAAGACTTTCCATGAGCAAATTACTGCCCTGGATTCAGAAATTGATGCGCAAGTGCCCAATTTATATTGGCATTATAAAAAGAAAACCTTATTCCAACCGACATCAACCCAGCATAAAGCACCAGGGTCACAAAATGCAGCGGATAGATTCGAGCGAAGCGGGCAAGCACTTTAACTTTATTTAAAAACACTTGGCATAAATAAATCTAAGAACATCAGATTTTGAAAGAATTTGGATTAACTCTTGAAAATGCTTCAACAGATGCCTTCTTGCGAGCGCAGAAGAGCATAGTATAGACTGGAGTTATATGATTGCTTACCCCACAGCATCCTAAGAAATGAACTACTTCTCAACTAGCTGAATTTACAATATGATAGCCATTGTGCGCTAGCAAATAGCCGCACATCATGCGCTGACCCGAATTGGCGGCGACTTTCATTTTAATTTTTTTGGAGGACTTGATCCATGCGACAGGTACCTGTAGTGTGTCCCACTTTTCATCATCCTGCTTACTTCATTTCATTAAGGAGTATCGCAGCATGAAAATTCATGATTTTAAACGTAAAAAAGAAGAACAACAAAAAATTTCCATGATTACCTGCTATGATTATCCATCTGCTTGCATTGTAGCTGAATCAAATATTGATTGTGTTCTAGTGGGAGATTCTGTAGCCATGGCAGTACATGGCCATGATACAACCATTATGGCTACCATGGAGATGATGATACTTCATACCCAAGCAGTAGCTCGTGGCCTAAAACAACAATTTATAATTAGCGACCTTCCTTTTTTAAGTCATAAAAACTCACTGACTCAATCTGTAGAAAATGTTAAACGCTTACTTCAAGCAGGAGCCCACGCTGTGAAAATTGAAGGGGCTGATACAGATACATGCCAAACTATTTCTTATCTAGTCAATGCGGGCGTTCCAGTGATAGGTCATATCGGTTTAACCCCTCAATCCATTCATCAATTAGGGGGCTATAAAGTACAGGGAAAAAACGAGGAACAAGCAGAAAAACTTATCCGGCAAGCTTATCAGTTAGAAGCAGCAGGCTGTTTTGCGCTGGTGCTCGAATGCATACCTCAACAGCTGGCTTTAACAATAACTCAATCATTAAATATACCAACTATAGGTATCGGAGCGGGTTCTCATACCGATGGACAAGTGCTTGTTTGGCATGACATGTTGGGCTTACAAACTGATTTTAATCCTAAATTTGTTAAAAGATACATCCAAGGCAAAGAAATTCTGTTGAATGCATTAAATACCTATGTTCAACAGGTTCAGCAAGTTAGTTTTCCAACAACTGAGCATTCATTTTAATTGGAGAGCAGGATAACTCTCAAAATAAAATAATGAGAGTTATTCTGCTCACTAAGGAGTAACTCATGCAGGTTTTTCACACTCTCGACGAATGGTTACACTTTCGTAACTCTTTATCTAAGGGATTAACTCTGGGCTTTGCACCAACAATGGGTAATTTACATGCCGGACATGCGTCTTTATTTTTAACCAGTAAAAAAGAAAATGATCACACTGCTTCCAGTTTATTCATAAATCCTACGCAATTTAATCAGGCTGAAGACTTTAAACATTACCCTAGAACATTAGATGCAGATCTCAAAATTATGGAAGATTCCGGTGTTGATTTTTGTATTCTTCCCGATGAAAAATCAATCTATGCTGATGGATACAATTATCAGGTGCATGAGCACCAGCTTTGTCAACTCATGGAAGGGGCTCATAGGCCCGGACATTTTAACGGTGTATTAACTGTTGTCATGAAATTATTGAATTTAGTTAAGCCGCATCGTGCTTATTTTGGTGAAAAAGATTATCAACAATACTCATTGATACATGGAATGGCTAAAGCATTTTTTATGGATACTGAAATCAAAGCGTGCCCCACAATTCGTGAGGCAAGTGGTTTGGCTTACAGTTCCCGCAATAACCGACTTAATACAGAGCAAAAAGCTTTAGCTGAGGAGTTTGCAGCATTATTCCAGCAAAAAGAGTTAACATGTGATCAAATCATTAAAAAATTAACCGAAAAAGGAATTGCCGTAGAATACGTCGAAGAACATCAGAATCGTCGCTTTGCTGCAGTACGTATTGGTGATATCCGCTTAATTGATAATTATTTATTAGGATAAATTGTAGCCTGGGTGGAGACGAAGCCATAACTAAAGGTTTTGAAGGCTTTTTTTGTATGTCTCCTGGCCCAGGTTACAAAACCTACAATAATTCAGGAAGTGCTTCCTCTGGAACCTCTCTCGTTGTAGCGGGTTGTGAAACAACATGCTGATGTGGCAGTCCAAGAGCTGTAGATTGTGCAGGAATACCAGCCCAATGGGTATTTTGGGGTAAACATTCCCCTTTCATGAGTAAAGAAAGACTGCCTAAAGAAGAATTGTTCTCCATTAACGTGTTGTAAAGAACAATTGAACCTACACCAACATTACAGCCAGCTCCAATAGTGACATGAGATACTTTAAATATTCTATCTTCATAGAGATGAGTTTGGATTATTGTCTCAGCATTAATGCACACATCATCACCAATGGTAATTAAATCAAACTCAGAAAATTCCGCACTATCTGTGTAAACCCTTTTCCCCGCTTTAGTTCCCAGACAACGATGTACCCAAAGCGCAAAAGGGGTTCCTAAAACTTTGTTGGTCCAATGTGGGTTCGTATAGTAGTTATATGAGTATTCAATCACATCATTTTTCCAAATGAAAGAGTCCCAAATAGGCTTAGTTAAAGGTTTTAGTTTACCTAAAATTCCCCATTTCAGAGCTACCAATATTCCAACCAGACAGACAGTAATAAACATTTCTGTTGGCGGAAGAACCAGGGCGGTAACAAACCAGGAATATTCGCTCAACATATAATCCAATACATAAAGCATATTAAATAGCCCAATCAATGAAAATGTTGATGGCAAAATAATTCGCATAAACTCAATGAATAAACGCATGCAATAGAGTTTTTTGGATGGATAAAATGTATCTTTATCAGAATAGCCCGCAAATAACTCTCGTTTTGGTAGAAAAACAGCTGGAGAACCTAGCCATGCAGAATAAGGTTCCATTGCTTTGGCATCTGGTGGAGTCACTGATAAGCATCCTAATAAAGTACCTTCACCAATAGATTTACCTGCTGGCAATAAGCTTACATTCCCAACAAAAGCCCTGCGTCCGATCGCTACTGGAGCAAAAGAAATGAAGCCATTGTATACATGCGGCCAGGCTAAAGCGACTGAACTGGCAGTAAAACCACCTTCGTCAATAGTTACTAAGTCGGGAATAATATGAGGTGTTTCTCCCATTTCTACCCCTTTACCCAGCTTTGCTCCCAATAATCTTAAAAAAGCTGGCATATACAAAGTATCTGCCATAACTGAGATTTCATCGACGTCCAATAATTTCACCATGATCCAATGACGGAAATAATACAAGCTTTTTAAGGGATAATTACCGGGTTTGACCTTGTCTATAATTATCTTTTTACAGAGCACAATGGATGAATAATATAAGCCTAAAAAGAGAATTGCCCCCAAAGGTATGGCAAAAAACATAGTCGTAAAATAATGGCCTTGATCATAGTAATAGCTAATCAAAGAGATTGAGGGGATTAAGCATAAGTAATATATCCCCATGACAAAAACGATGCCTAAGTAATGTAAAATACCGAAAAGAGTATTTTCCAACACGCTCGATTCTTTAATGGTAACTTTTTTCCGGGTAATATGGTCAACCGGAGTTATACCAGGTACCGCGGGAGAACCTGAAAAATAGGTTCCTTGAGGAATTAAACTGTGATCGGGCAGCATGGACATTTCATCCAGAACCGCATTGTCTTCAATCTGGGTATTTAACCCAACCACTGCACGGGAGCCTACATAACAATTAGTACCGATACTGATAGTTCCTATTTTTAACCATCCATCCTCAACAATATAACCATTAAGTCTGCAATCAGCGCCAATTGAAGTATTATCTCCTATAGTTAGTGAGTCATGGGCTGAAATCTGCATGGATCCCAAATAACAATTTTTACCTATTTTGGCTCCTAATAGGCGATAATAAATAGCAGCCAATGGCGAGCCAACTAAAAATTTAGCTAAAAACAAATTCTTTTGCAGTCTTTGCACTAACCACCAGCGATAATAGAACCACCCCCAAAGAGGATATTGTCCAGGTTTCACTCGCCCCAGCAAAATCCATTTCAAACAGATCGTAATAAATAACGAAATAATTGGCATTGATAAAAATAATGCTAAAAACGCAAGCTGTGATTCCCTGGAAATAATAGAATACTCAGAACTAACCCAGCTGTAACACAAAATAACCGCAAGCAGTTGTAACGTGCCTACCGCATATTGCAGTAAACAACCAAAAAACTGGCCAATACCACATAAATAGTATTTCCATTGTGGCACACTATACTTTTGGGGAGCAGACTGATTTTCATCAAAGTGCGGATTGAGATAAGGGTTACTAAACTTCTGCTCCAGCTGAGCAACCGTTGGATTTTTATATAAATCCAAAATTGAGATGTTTTTTAAGGCAGATATTTTGCGCAAATTAGAAATCACTTTTGCAGCATGTAATGAGTGTCCACCTAGATCATAGAAGAAGTCTGCATTTACAGAAATATTCTTACAATCGAAAATTTTTTCCCAAACACCTGCAATTTCCTTAGCCAATTCAGACTCAGGTGCCTTATAAAGACTATCTTCTTTTTGTTGTAGCGGTTTAGGAAGTTCTTTGCGATTGACCTTACCACTAGCTAAAACTGGAAAAGTTTCCAAAATTTCAATTAACGACGGAAGCATGTAATCTGGTAAGTGTGATCTTAAAAAAGCTTTCAATGCATTTGCATCAAACACGTGGTGTGTGTCAAGAATCAAATAAGCAACTAGAATAGGTTGCTCGAATATTTGCAAAGAAACCACTGCCTGTTTAATTCCGGCATATTGCATTATAACGGTTTCAATTTCATTTAATTCAATGCGAAATCCACGCAATTTGACTTGCTCATCCACACGTCCTGCAAAATGCAGGTTACCGTTAGAATCTCTTGAAACTATATCACCTGTTCGGTATAAACGTTGATTTTTATTTACAGGATTTAAAACGAATTTTTCTGCTGTAGCCTCAGGCCGATTGATATAACCACGAGCCAAGGCAACTCCAGCAATACAAAGTTCACCTTCCTCACCCTCTGCTACTTCCTGCACATGTTCATCCACTATAAGTACTTCATAACCAGGTAAAGGTTTACCGATAGTTATCTCTTGCTGAGGATAACACTCTGCATAAGTAGCAATAATCGTTGCTTCCGTGGGACCATAAGTATTGATAATGCGCAGACCTGCTCTACTCCAGCGCTTAACCAGACTGGGTGGGCAAGTCTCTCCCCCTAAGATTAAAAGACGCAGATCAGGTAATTGTCCCTCTAAGGAAGACAATAAAGTAGGGACGGTAGAAAAAACACTGACCCGGTGTTGTTGCAAAAAAGAAATTAGGCCTAAACCAGATCGTACCTCTTTGGCAGTACATGCAACAAGGCTAGCACCATTGGCAAAGGCCATCCAAAACTCTTCTAAAGAGGCATCGAATGCCAATGAAAAGCCTTGATATACCTTATCATTACTCTTTATATCATAAAGTTTGCTCGCAACTTCAACATAATGGCAAATACTGCGTTGCGTAATTTCTACTCCTTTAGGCCTTCCTGTTGATCCCGAAGTGTAAATGATATAACACAAATCATCGGCGCTTAAATCGCCCTGGGTAGTTAGTCTATGCGTGGAATAGTTGGAAATTTCTTTGGCAAGCTTATCAACTGCATAAAAAGTTGGCCATGTCAGATCTTTTTGGGCCAATTGAGTAGAGGAAGTTAAAACTGCATCAAAGTGCAGATCAGAAAAAATATAGTTAATACGTTCGTCTGGATAATCCACTTCAATAGGTACATAAGCTGCACCTGTTTTTAAAGTGGCGAGTATAGCAACATAGCACTCGACAGAGCGCTCTAGTAGAATACCTACAATGCTTCCCTTGGATATTTTATTCTCACAGAGATAATGAGCTAATTGATTCGCACGATTTTCTAATTCCTGGTAGGAAATAAATGCATTATCACAAATCAAAGCAATATTGCCTGGATAATTGTCAACGGATTGTTCAAAGAATTGATGCAATGTCATAGTGTTATATTCGGGTGAGAAACTCAAGTTTGAATTGCTCCTACTAATTGCGCCATTTTTCGACAATTTTAATTGATTTTTTATTGTTATTTTTAACAAAAAGAGGCGAGTAAGAACTTTGTTAATGCAATGATATTATATTTAGCAACAATAGTAAAAGGCTTATGAAAAAACGCAGCAGGAATATTTTAAGAATTATAGGCTCTGTTTACTTTCTCTAGTTTGAGCCAAAATGACCTGATTTTCGAGCACGGAAGCGCAGCGCACGCACAGTATATGAGTATTAAAATCGCAGCAGATTAATTTGAAACTATGGGCTATTTTTTGAAAGATGGATCCCTGCATACGCAGGGATGACAACCTTGTCGAGCATTTTTTCCTGCTTTTAACAAAGCAGAATACCCTTTATCGACGACCAGTCTCGATTCTTACACTAAGTTGAGGTTACTGAATCAAAATTTCTTGCAAAAAACTTATCATAGATTCCCATGAACGTTGTGCAGCCACAGCGTTATAAATAGTTCCCAATTGCATATCATATGCTAGCGGATTAGTAAATGCATGCTGTACATGTCCATACATATGCATTTGCCAATCTACATTTGCTTCAGTCATTTCTTTGCAAAATTCATGCACCTTATCAGGTTGAACCATTGGGTCATCATAACCATGTAACGCCAAAATCTTGGCTTTTATTGGTTCAGATTTTAAATTGCCAGGCTTGTGCAGCAGGCCATGAAAACTTACTACCCCTTTAAGTTCTGCCCCAGAGCGTGCCAACTCAAGAGCACACAACCCCCCAAAACAAAATCCAATAATTGCAACCCGCTTATTGTCAACTTCAGGCAAGGAGGATACGGCAGCCAACCCTGCCTGAAGGCGACGGCGCAACAAAGCTTGATCAGAAATCAAAGGGTTCATTAACGCTTGTTTTTCTTCAGTAGTAGAGCCCAGCTGGCCATCGCCGTACAGATCTACTGCAAAGCCTACATAACCCATTTCGGCAAGCAATTTTGCTTTGTTGCACGCAAATTCATTGCGACCAGACCAATCATGAGCGACCAATACTGCAGGACGCGGCTCAGCACGAGACGCGTCATATGCGACAAAGCCATGGAATTCTTGCTCATTATCATGATAAATATAATTTGATGTATGCATCTCAAGCTCCCTGAAATAAAACTAGAATTAACTTTTAGGAACCTAGTTTATAAAATTGGGGGACAGAGATAAAGTTATGAATTACATTAGGGTCAACAGACCCTAGAATATTTTCTATGAGGTTGACTCAGTATTCTTGAGTTTCAACTACTTTACTTCATCTTGCTTTTTCCAATTAGCAAGATGCCGTAAATAATCTTGATGGACATGACCATTGGGCAATTATTTTGTAAGACAAAAAAACGAAAGAATGTTCTTTTTTAGTCTACACTTACAGTAAACTCTAATGGGGATCTAATCATGATAACTTCATCATTAATCCATGTAAGAGATGTTTTACATGCACAATTGTGTTATCAGGCTTTTATTACTCCTATCTTTTTTCCCTTGGAAAAAGAATATAGACATTTTGCCAAACTGGCTTGTGAGTTTATTGAGGCAAGACGTACTGAGGTCATTCATGAGGAATTTCCACGACATCATGTACTACACCGTTTTGCGCCACAGAAAAATGCTCGCGGAAAAAAAGTACTTATTACCCATGGATGGATATCACGTGCAGCATATATGGCTCGCATAATCCAGGCCCTTCACCAACAAGGATATGAGGTATATGCTCTTGATTTCCCTGCACATGGTGAAGCAAAAGGTTTGCAATTACCCTGGACTGATGCAGTCGCTATTTTGAAAAATACAATCAATCAGCATGGACCTTTCTATGCAGTGATTGGACATTCATTTGGCGGCTCAATGCTTCTCAACACACTGAATGTCGCAGGTCAACTTCCTGAATGGCAATTAAAACATAAACCAGAGCGTGCGATTTTAATTGCATCGCCTACACAAATGCGAAGCCCCGTTAACCGGATTGCAAAAAAATTTAAACTGAGTGGCCATGGTTATCTGCAGCTGCGTCATGTCCTGAAGCAACAAGCGCACTTTGACATTAACCTAGTCCGTTTACACCATTTCATTTCCCAATCACCCAACATTTCTTTTTTATGCATACACGGGGAGTTAGATAAAACGATTAGTACTAAAGAATCGATTGAATTCTGTGAGAAATACCCGGATTCCAGACTGTGTCTACTTCCTGATGCAAATCATGTGAGCGTCTTAATGGATGAGCGAGTAGAACATTTAGTGTGTGATTTTCTGGCATAAAAACGGGCTTGAGTGAAGTGGATAACCCAGGAAACCTGGATTACACTTCACGCATAATTGAAGGAATTAGTCGCTTTCTATATATTGCCGCAGTTTTTTCATGGCATTTTTTTCAAGCTGCCTAACCCGCTCTGCGGACACTCCGTATTTTTTAGCCAAATCATGCAGTGTTAACTTTTCTTCGGCTAACCAACGTTGTTGTAAAATATCTTGGCTGCGCTCATCGAGCTGCTCTAAAGCAAACATCAGCTTCTCGCGCCCGCGATCTCCTGTACTTTCCTTTTCCAATAAAACAGAAGGGTCATCATTAGCATTAAATAAATAACGCTCAGGTGCTGTGTAAAATTCATCGTGCTCATCCGCATCAGGAGCATCATAAGGCGTGTCCATAGCGTTCAAACGTTGCTCCATTACTAACACGTCTTCGCGACTTACACCCAAATCATTTGCTACAGCAGTTACCTCCTCATGACTCATCCAGCCCAACCGATTTTTCATTTGGCGAAGATTAAAAAATAACTTACGCTGTGCTTTGGTTGTTGCAATTTTAACGATACGCCAGTTGCGTAAAACAAATTCATGAATTTCTGCTTTTATCCAATGTACTGCAAAGGAAACAAGACGCACGCCCATCTTGGGGTCGAAACGTTTTACTGCCTTCATCAAACCGATATTACCTTCCTGAATCAAATCATTCAGAGGCAAGCCATATCCCAAATAGCCACGAGCTACACGAACAACATAACGCAAATGGGCAAGAACCAAGCGTCGCGCAGCCTCAAGGTCTCCTTCAGCATGAAAACGCTCGGCACAGGCAATTTCTTCCTCTAAAGACAACATAGGAATTTGATTAACCCTGTGAATGTAAGCATCAAGGCTTCCCACAGGTAAATTCATTTCGGCAAGCTGCAAATATTGACTCATGCTTCTTTCCTCTAAAACTTCTCTGTAAAATAAGGTAAAAAAAATAAGAGGGGCTTATAACTGGGGCTCAATGGAAGCCAATTGACGTTTTACCGATAAACGTGCCCCCATCCATCCAAGTATAACTGCAAATAAAAAAAGTAGCAAGAACTGTCGCATTGATAAACTTTTTAATGGATAGTGCATTTGATAAGCAGTTGCCAACTGCTCCACAGCAGCTTCCAAACTGAAGATAAAAATATTCACCATAAAGACAGCAAAAACAGCCCCTAAAGCACCATACCAAACCCCAGAATATAAAAAAGGTCTGAGGATAAAAGGATCTTTTGCTCCAATTAACTTTAACACCTGAATTTCTTCTTGTCGACTATGAAGAGCCAAACGTAATGTAGTGCCAACGATCATAATCACTGCCATGGCTAATAAGGCGAGTAATGCATTTGCAAACTTGGCTGCAAAACCTAAAAGCGCATGCAAGCGGCTAATCCATTCCATATCAACTTTTGCATTTTCCACTTGTGCTATGGTCTGTAATTTCCGTGCCAATAAATCTAATTTTGCTGGTGAGTCAATGATCAAAGCGGGGACAACATCCACTACTGAAGGCAGAGGATTTTCGGGAAGATAACGCATAATATCCTGCATCCCCTCTTGCTGAGTTAATTCCGATAAACCTTCACTGGAAGATTTTAAGGAAACTTGGGCCACGCCATCTGTTCCACGCACTTTTTGTAATACCAGCTGTTGTTCCGCTTCAGATAAGCCGGGTTTTAAATAAAGAGAAATATGCCCACCCTTCTGCCAACTTGCAGTCAGTTTAGCGATGTTATCGGAAAATACCCAGAAAAGAGCAGGTAAGGCCAAAGCAATGGCGATCACTATGGAGGTCATCATGGTTGCTAAAGGTCTGCGGCATAACAAATTTAAACTTTGTATTGCTGCTTGCACATGATAAGCAAGGATTGCTTGTGCTTTTTTTAACACATCCTTCCTCCTTTAAGCATGACAATACGATGTTTCATTCCTGCGATCAACGCCAAATCATGCGTAGCAATCAATATACTTACCCCTACTTGATTAAACTGCTCAAAAATAGCCATGATTTCTGTAGAAAGTTTGGGGTCGAGATTTCCAGTAGGTTCATCAGCCATTAACAATGCAGGCTTATGCACCACAGCACGCGCAATTCCCACGCGTTGCTGCTCTCCACCTGATAAATGGACGGGGAGCATTTTTTCCTTGCTTAATAGACCTACCATATCCAAGGCTGCATGAACTCTTTTGGCAATCATGGGATAAGCCATACCCTGAATTTGCAAGGGTAGAGCTACATTATCAAATACTGTTCGATCATTAAGTAAATAAGGTGATTGAAAAGTAATACCCAGTTGGCTGCGGTGAGCGGCCACATCACGCTTTTTTAACTGATTCAGACGCAAACCATTGACAATTAATTGCCCCGAAGTAGGCCATTCTAAAAGAGCGATCAATTTAAGTAAGGTACTTTTTCCTGCACCTGAATGCCCAGTAAGAAAAACCATTTCCCCTTTTTGTAAAGAAAAATTTACCTGGCTTAACGCTTCAAAACCACCCGGATAACGTTTAGTCACTTGGTCAAATGTGATCATTGAATAGTGCACCAACAAATTGCGCAGCATCAAAGGGTCGTAAATCCTCTATCCCTTCACCAATCCCTATATAACGAAAGGGCATCCCTAATTCATTCGCAATGGCAAACAAAATTCCACCTTTAGCCGTACCATCCAATTTAGTCATGGTAATTCCAGTTAAACCAATCGCCTCATGAAATTGTCTTGCTTGGACTAAAGCATTTTGCCCTATGCTTGCATCCAATATCAACATCGTTTCATGAGGAGCATCAGGACAAAGTTTCTGCAATACACGCTTTACTTTCTTCAATTCGTCCATCAAATTGCCTTGTGTATGCAACCGGCCTGCAGTATCCGCGATTAAGACATCCATTTTGCGCGCTTTTGCAGCTTGTAGTGCATCAAAAATCACTGAGGCACTATCTGCTCCTGTATGTTGGGCAATTACGGGGATATCATTTCGCTCTCCCCATACATGCAATTGCTCCACGGCTGCTGCTCTAAAAGTATCTCCCGCAGCCAACATGACTTTCTTGCCTTGTTGGTGAAATTGTTTCGCCAGTTTCCCTATAGTAGTTGTTTTACCTGCACCGTTCACCCCAACCATTAAGATCACAAACGGAGAATGATCCGTAGTTTCTAAAGTTAAAGGTTGGTTATTCTGGCTTAAAATCGCATGCAAATGAGATTTCAAAGCCTCATAAACAGCATTACCATCGGATAACTGTTTACGGGCCAAGCTTTCAGCCAACTGGTTCAGTACAGATTGTGTTGTCTCCATCCCCAAATCAGCACTGACTAAAAGCGTCTCTAACTCATCTAACAAATCCTGGCTGATTTCTTTTTTACCTAATAATAATCGGCCAATTCCATCACCAAGCTGATGACGGGTTTTACTTAGCCCTTTCCTGAAACGCGCAAAAATTCCTTCTTTTGCCCGCTCTTGTTCCTGTTTGCTTTCTTCTGCAGGAGCTTGAGGCAACGAGTCAGTAGTACTTTGTGAATGATTGTCCTCTACAGAGGTGGAATCATGACTTCGCTTAAACCATTTAATCATATAGTGTACAAATCCTGAAAAATATGAAATTCTATCATCTTTTTTACTTTGAGGTTAAGTTGTGCGCAAAATACTCTTTACTTTACTCATAGTACTATCTTGCCAGACCTTTGGCCAAGTGCAAGAGTTTAC
The DNA here is from genome assembly GCF_001467945.1 of Legionella parisiensis. Lineage (GTDB taxonomy): Bacteria > Pseudomonadota > Gammaproteobacteria > Legionellales > Legionellaceae > Legionella > Legionella parisiensis. Next base: position 40,889 of record NZ_LNYQ01000006.1, on the reverse strand, counting down.
GCTGAATAATGGATTAAAAATATTAGTTAAAGAAGATCACCGGGCACCTATTGCTGTATCCATGATTTGGTATAACGTAGGTTCGGCAGATGAGCCAGGAGGGATTACCGGCGTATCTCATGCGATGGAACATATGATGTTTAAAGGTACTGAAAAATTCCCTTTAGGGGTCTTTTCCAAAACCATAGCGGCAATTGGCGGCCAGGCTAATGCATTTACCAATAATGATTATACCGCTTTTTTTGAAAAAACAGCTGCATCAAAACTTGCCACCAGCTTTGAACTGGAAGCGGATCGCATGAGTCATTTGCTTCTCGATGCCAATGAGTTTGCCAAAGAAATTAAAGTAATCCAGGAAGAACGACGTCTTCGAACTGAAGATAATCCACAGGCGCTCGCCTTTGAACGTTTTCTGGCAACAGCACATCTAAGCGCTCCTTATCATCATCCCGTTATTGGCTGGATGAGTGATCTGAAACACATGTCCGTTGCAGACTTAAGGGAATGGTATAAAAAATATTATGCGCCTAATAATGCAACCTTGGTTGTCGTCGGAGATGTTAACCCAGAACAGGTTCGCACTTTGGCAGAAAATTATTTCGGTGCTTTGCCAAAACACCCTATTCCTGCGAGACGATTGCAAAAAGAGCCGCCAGCATTAGGTCAAAAGATTGTTCATATTCAAGCTTCAGCAAAATTACCTTTATTGATGATGGGTTATACAGTCCCTAGTGCAAACACTAGCAAAAAAGAGTATGAACCTTATGCCTTGGAACTCATCTCCGGAATTTTAGATGCAGGTGAAAGCGCTCGTTTTTCCAAAAACCTGATTCGCAGCAAAAATATTGCTACGGATGCAAATACCTATTATAACCCGTATACAAGATTTCAAACCCAATTTATCGTTTATGGATCTCCGAGCAAAAACCATACAATAAGCGATTTACAAAATGGGCTTCTTAAGGAAATCGATGATTTAAAGAAAAATCAGGTTACTGAGCAAGAACTGCAGCGTATTAAACATCAAATCATTGCTCAAAAAACCTTTGAGAAAGATTCAATTTTCGGACAGGCCTCAGAATTAGGTTTATTAGAAACAATTGGGATTGGTTGGCAAAAAGCGGATAAGTATACTGCAGCAATCAATGCCATTACGCCACAACAAGTTCTGCAAACTGCCCAACGCTATTTTCAGGAAAATAATATGACGACAGCAATATTGGAACCTCAACCACAAAGGGCTGCACCATGAGAATTTTTAGCGCATGCATTCTAACATTACTGCTTGGACTGGCTCATACCACAACAGCAAGCACCTTCAAAACAGAAAAATGGCTCACCAAAAATGGCGTTCAGGTCGTTTTTTACCCTGCTATGGAAGTGCCTATGCTCGATGTCAGCTTGGCTTATGCAGCGGGCTCAGCATATGATGGAGATCAGTATGGCCTAGGTGCATTGACAAGTCGTTTGATGAACCAAGGAAATGCGGGGCGAGACGCAACAGCAATAGCCGAATCACTCGCGGATGTTGGTGCTCAATATAAAGCAGAGATCAACCGCGATATGGTTATATTTAACCTAAGGACGTTAACTACCAAAGATGCCTTAGCAAAAGCCAGTTTTACTTTTGCGCAAATCATTAACCATCCAGACTTTCTTGATTATGAGTTTTCACAAGAGAAAAAACAGCAGCTGATGGCCATTGAACAACGTCAAGAATCGCCTGAAGACGTCGCCAATCTCCACTTTTTTCAAGCCTTATATAAGCAACACCCCTATGCACATCCTGTTAATGGAACAAGCGAAACGGTCAAAGCAATTAATATGAGCCATGTGATCGAATTTAATAAACGCTACTATGTTGCCAAAAACGCGATTTTAGTTATGGTAGGTGCGATTAATAGTGAGACAGCACATCAACTTGCCGATCAACTCACCCATGAACTTCCACCGGGACAGCCTGCCCCTCCTATTCCCAAAGCCCAATTAACTCAAGCAGAAACAATAAATATTCCGTTTCCATCCTCACAAACTGTAATCCGGCTCGGTCAACTCGGTATTGATCATCATGACTCAAATTACTTTCCACTGATTGTAGGGAATTATATTTTAGGAGGAGGAGCTTTGGTTTCTCGACTCGCTATAGAGGTTAGAGAAAAACAAGGTTTGACTTATGGTGTAGACAGCCAGATTGCACCCATGTCAGGGAAAGGGCCTTTTCTCATCAGCTTGTCAACGAAAAATAAACAAACAAAAAATGCGTTAGATATTATTCAAAATGAGTTGCAAACTTACATTGATAATGGTCCAACTGATGAGGAGATGAATGCGGCGAAACAATACCTTACAGGAAGTTTCCCACTTTCTTTATCAGGTAATCGCAGTATTGCAAGTACCTTATTGCGAATGACGTTTTATCATCTGCCTGAAGATTTTCTTGACACCTATCTTGCTCGTATCAATGCAGTAAGCCGCGAACAAGTGAAGCAAGCATTCAAACAACAAGTAAATCTCGATAAATTATTACTAGTCACTGTAGGTAACTCGTGAAACAAATCGTCCGCATCATAGGAGGTTTATATCGTGGAAAAAAATTGCATTTTCCAGATGTAGAGGGTTTACGCCCCACCCCGGATCGTGTGCGCGAGACTTTATTTAACTGGCTCATGCATGACATCAGAGAAGCACGCTGCCTAGATGCTTTTGCAGGCAGCGGCGCTTTAGGTCTGGAAGCATTTTCAAGAGGGGCTGCGCACGTTGTTTTTCTTGAGCAATCATCTAAAGCTTATGCCCATTTACACAAAATAATCACCTCATTTAACAGCCCAAAACTTAAACTACTACAAACAGACGCAGTACAGTATCTTCAGAGCAAACAGGAAGAGTTTGATATTATTTTTCTGGACCCCCCTTTTGCACTCGATTACCTTCCTCAATGTATTTCGAATATAACTCAAAGCACTATTCTCAAACCTGGAGGTCTTGTTTATTTAGAATCACCCCTTGCAATTCAGTTGGATGAAAAACATTGGCGACAAATAAAACGGAAACAAGCAGGGCAAGTTGTCTATTCATTATTTGAAAAATTAAATTAATTTTTATAGTTGGGTTTCCAAAGAAATTTCGTGTAGTCCGGTTGCTTGCAACCAGACTACCATTTAATTAAAGCACACGCTCTCTAAGATCATTTCTGTTTAAATTCATACAATTCCTCTTCTATAGGCTTGACAAGCAGCCTAGCTCCTGTTTCAATCAAACGAATATTCTCAGACATGAAAGAACATTGAATGAACAACAAGCTTCTCATGCTATTTATTGCCTCAGTCCTGCTTGTGGGTTGTAAACATGGAGTACTTTTTAAAAAGTCACCAGTCAACAATCCTAGTGATGATGCCACAATTAAACTAGCAGAAGCAGCAGTATCTGTAAGCGATTCCATGCATGAAATGGCACGAGTTGAAAAAGTAATTCTACCTCCGCCTGTCGACAACACACTCACAATACCTAATTCATATAACTTGCAAGCCAGGGCAAGTGTGGATTGGTCTGGTCCTATTGAAGAATTAACTGCTCGTATTGCCAAATCAGCCCACTTCAGGCTTCGCATTTTAGGAAAAGCGCCTTCAATTCCAGTTTTAATTAGTCTTAATATTAAAGATGAAAGTTTAGCTGAAATCCTGCGTGATATTGATTACCAAGCTGGTAAAAAAGCCTATATTCACGTTTACCCTAACAGTCAGGTTGTTGAATTACGCTATGCCAAAATTTATTCGTAGCTTAATAGTTGTTGTATTGTCTGCTTTACTGCTTGCATGTCACTCATCAAAATATCTGGGTGATACGAACTCATTGGCAGGACTGCAGGCTATGGCCAATGTGAATGTAAAGGACCGAAATAAAAGGCAAAGGGGTAAAATTCGTCAAATTGCTTTAAAAGAAACTGCCCTAAGTCTCGGCGCTCAAGCGGGCCTGGCGAATCGAGCAAAAATTATTGATGAGCATCTTATAAGACAATCGCGCAGACTCGATGCCATTTATGATTTTAACTCTTTGATTCTAGAGCATAACATTTTGCCTCCAGTACTCTTAGAAGGTAGGAATACTCTCAACCTTGCTGATGCACAAACCATTCGTATTTCTGATCGAACTTATAAAGTTGCAAAACAAGCTCATTTTGTAACAACTCCTCCCACTTGGCGGCAATACTTATGGTTGGATTATGTACAGCCAGAATATCCTCACTATACTCTGTTGCCTAAAACCAAGGTAGAGAAAAAAATATGGTGCATTTATGTAGCGAAAGGCTGGAAAAATGGTATTGATCAAGCAAATACCATTTTGGAAGAAAACATAGCCCGAATTAAAGAAGATTTTGGCGGAATGGTTCTTTATAGAAAATTATTAGCCATGAATATGATTTCTCCTCCTTTTGTCTCTCATACAGACTTAGGTGTAACAGGAGACTCTTCAGAAATTCATATTGATGATAGGGTATTAAGAATTACTGCGTTACCCGCTCTGAATGTGAATAGTGAACAATGGCGGGCAGCGGTGTCCAAGGATGAAAATGCCCTGGAACGGTTCAAAAACATGGAAAAATTGGCAAATCGTTCTAAAATTATAATAACAGATAAATCCTGGCAGCCTACGATTGCGCCAGTTAACGATAATAACAGAATTCGCCAATAGAAAGTATGAACAATAATACCAATTTACATTTAATGGCCGATGAACCAACACGGTTTACCCCGCTTTTTATGGATAAAATGTTGGAGCATACTGAACGTTTAAATGCTTCAGACATTACCATCCAAACAGGCGAGCCTATTTACGCAGAGGTCTATGGCAAACTACTGCGGATTACCAACCGTCGCTTGTCTAATACGGAACTCGGTGATTTAATTAATGCAATATACGGACCTAACGCTACAACCCAGCTTCTTTCAGGTAAAGACATCGATACTCACTATGAATTCCGCCCTAATCGCGGTGTAAGATATCGATATCGGGTCAATGGGACAGCATGCCTTGTAGAAGGCCATGATGCCATTCAGATTACTCTCAGAACGATTCCAACGACCCCTCCCAGGCTTGAAACCATGAATCTACCTGATAATGTGCTTGAAGCAGTTGCACCCCAGGAAGGAATTGTCTTTATTACAGGCGCAACAGGTTCAGGTAAATCAACTTTGTTGGCCTCGATTATTCGCGACTTAATCGAAACAGAAGACTCAAACCGTAAAGTATTAACCTATGAATCTCCGATCGAATTTGTTTATGATGAAATTGAAACCATATCGGCTGTAGTTAGCCAATCAGAAATTCCTCGCCACTTACCGAGTTTTGCTGATGGAGTAAGAAATGCTTTGCGTCGTAAACCTCGCTTAATCATGGTCGGTGAGTGTAGGGACGCAGAAACAATTAGTGCTGCATTGGAAGCTGCACTTACTGGACACCCAGTGTATACAACCTTGCATACTTCCGGTGTCGCAGAAACCATGCGTCGTCTTGTAACCTCATTCTCTGGTGAAGAGCGTTTAGGAAGAACTATCGATATTTTAGAAACAATTCGACTGTGTATTTGGCAAAAGCTTGTACCTACTGTAGACGAAAAAAGGGTTGCATTGAGAGAGTATTTGGTCTTTGATGAGGAAGTCCGAGATATTTTACTCGAAAGCGATCCTAATGATGTAACCTCCGCCACCCGTAAATTAGTGCGGCAAAAAGGCCAACTGATGACTTGGGATGCAAAAGCAAAGTTTGAACAGGGTATTATCAGTGAGCGGGTATACAAATTAATTATTGCTGGAGCAAAAGAATACCAACAATAGTCGCTTGCTGAATACTCTTTATATTAGAGCCTGTTTCGCATAATATCCATCAGCTACTACCCTTTTTGATGCATGAAGAATGCTTCCTTTTAGATTTACATACTCGTTTTTATCAATCAAGCTTTATTTTAGCTATAATTTTAAGAGAGAGGCTGTTTTTTATTACCTGCTCTTAGGAATTATATGAACGATTCTATAGTACTTTTAGATGCCTCATTAAGAGATGGAGGCCACAGGACTAATTTTAATTTTGATGATACTCAGTTAGAAAAAATTCTTGTACCTCTTGATAACTCAGGCATTGAATATATTGAAATTGGCTATCGTAATGGAACTTTAGCACCTACTAAAATAGGTAGAGCGGGATGGTGCGCGAAGGATTATTTACTTTTTTGCCGTTCTTTTATTCAAAAAGCTAAAATGGCAGTCATGATTTTTCCAGGCAATCTCACGCAACAAGATCTTATTGAATTAAAAGAGTGTGGCGTTGATTTATTAAGAATCTGTGTTGCTAAAAACGAACTTGCGTCTGCCTTGCCTAAAATAAAAATGGCAAAAAATGCAAACGTAGAAGTTTCAGCTAATCTTATGAATATCTCTTACTACAAAGAAAATGAACTTGATGAATCGATCAAAGCGATTAGCGAGTATGAACCAGATATCATATATTTCGCTGATTCAAATGGCAGTTTACTCCCTTCTCGCATTCAAAAAATTTATGAGAGATACATTAATGATTATCCGTTTCCCTTTGGGTTTCATGCTCATGATAACCTTGGCCTGGCGCAAGCGAATGCCTTGGCAGCGATGAACTCAGGTGTTCGCTTTATTGATGCATCTCTTGCCGGGATGGGCAAAGGTACTGGAAATTTAAAAACAGAGTTTTTTGTTGCTTATTTACATTCAATTCAGCTAAAAAAATACAGTTTGGATCGCGTTCTAGATGCAGCAAATTTCGTACGTAGCTCATTAAAGATAGGTCAAGAACCGATTGAAATGTCGGAGTTCATCCGTGGAATTTCTGATCTTTCCAGTGTAAGTTATAAATCTAAAGATTAGTACAATAAGCTTAACATACAGGGACACTCAGCGTTTTCCACTTCGTCAATGATTGCGGTGTATGTGAAATTTTTTTGATCAGCACGTATGATGTTGAACTCGGTTATCCCATCTTCTCGATCAATGCAGATAGCTGTTTTTGTTGCATCTGGGGCATTAACAGCATGAGCTGATTGAGTCTATACTTATACCTGCGCTCTAGAAATGTTTGCATAGTAAATCAAAATTGTGAATAGATAATTTGATTGAAATTCACCTACAAATCTTAATCGGTGCTTTATGAAAAAAACTGAGATGAAGAAAACGGAAGAAATAAAAGTAATTCAGAATATCTATGATAACCCGACATTTTTTGAATCTTATAAAAAATTGAGAAAAAATGATCTAGGGTTTAATAATCTTATTGAACAGCCGATTATCCGATCATTGCTACCCGCCTTAAATGGTAAAATCGTTATGGATATTGGATGTGGTTTTGGGGATTTCTGTCGATATGCTGCGGCACAAGGTGCTTCAAAAGTAAAAGGAATTGACCCCTCAGTAAATATGATAGATGAAGCTAAAAAAAATACATTGGAAAAAAATATTGAGTATGAATGTATTCCTGTAGAACATTATTGCGCACAGGAAAATCAATATGACATCATCGTTTCTTCTGTGGCTTTTCACTATGTAAAAGATTTTCCCGCTATTGTAAATAAAATATACTCATGGCTTAAGCCAAATAGTGAATTGGTGTTTTCAGTCGAACACCCGATTTGCACGGCAAATCCACATGTTAGAAATGGCGAAGATGAAGAAGGAGCATTCCATCCTATTTATAATTATAGGGATCAAAAAGAATTCAAACAAAAATGGTTTGTAGATGATGTAGTTAAATATCATAGAACCGTTTCTACGTATATCAACACATTAATAGATACTGGATTTAATATAAAGAAGATATTGGAACCTATGCCTGATAATAATTTAATTGAGACTAGGCCTGAGTTTGCTGTTCATAAAATAAGACCACCGTTGCTAGTTATTGCTTCATTAAAAAATGAGAAATAAGCTTCTTTATGGATTCATAGAAGTAACTCCGAAATTAATCTACCTCGGAACGACCACTTTTGGGGGTTCTTCCACAAGCCCCCATATATCCAAATATTTAACTGTCCTTTTTTAAACATACGCATGATTTCAAATCATTTAATCGTTACATAAGCACTTTTCATAGACTGGAATCCTCGCACAGGATTAATGAGTCGCTTGAGCTTACCGTGGTCAGTTTCTCACCGATTATATGATTCACGTGAGAAGCCAGAATTCCTTCTTTGTGTTTTACCGCATATGTAGCCCAAACTGGAAATAAGAAATATATGCGGAAAAATTAAACTTAATTTGGCTTGAATACCATCCAATATAAGTTCATTAATGGCAAGATAGTTGCAATGATGCCAAATATCATCCAAGATTTTTCTAGTCTCCAATAATCATCAGGAACTTTTTGATGATTTTTAAATTGTTTGGCAATTTGATGCAATTTAATTTGTAAGGGTATGAGTAATGATAACCAAATAACGCCGGAGGCAATAAATAAACTGATCCCCCATACTATCCATTTTATGTGTAAGTAATTAGTGTAGTGTTTTGCCATTAAAATTCCAGAAATAGCTATTATTAACACCCCAATAGTTGTAAAAAAAATGTCCGTATACGTTACTAACTTTTGAGAAAAAGCAATAATTCGCCAATCTTTGGAGAAATCTGCCAGTGTTTTCCAAAAGGCAGTCACAATAATATTTCCTAAAAACAAGACTACACCAAAAATATGAAGCATTTTTAACATCAAGTAATATTGCATTATTTATACCTCTTCATTCTTTAATAGCGGTCGGTTGATCTAACTCAAGCAGTTTTAGGCTTTTCTCGCACCAAGCCAGTTCTGCTTCCGCCATGACTATCCCATGGCTTAATGTAAGAAGCCAATATTTTAAGTGAGGTGAATCTTTATGTTGGTTTACCAATTCATTGTGCACATTCTTATAACGCTCAAGGATTAATTCAATTTCTTTTTTTCGATGAGTAATGTGATGAATGTTGTCTTTTTTATCAACATTATATCCATAGAATAATTTTAATAATAATTCATTCTTACGATGGTAGCTTTTGGACTTTTTTTAAGCCATTCGCTTAAAAATTTTTTACCAGCGGAGGTAATCGAATATAGTTAAAGAGCTATACACGAGGTGCTGGTTTATCGGATACATATTTTTTGACACGCATAGGCAAACTAGAATCATCGATGTAATGACATTCATGAACGAGCAGGCTTTTGTTTAAAAGCGATAAAGGAACTGCCTCGGCAGTTGATTCGTGTTAGTACAAGTTAACTTATCAGGAATTGAGCTACACCATATGTTGAGAAAAACAACATCTGCAATAGAAAACATGTTCTCCATAAAAGAATCCGACAGTATAAAGCCTCCATCCGCTCTCTCTGAGATTAACGGGGTACTTTCTGATCTGCAAAAAAAGATGGCTCCGCTGGATGCAGACAAAAGAGAAAAACTGCTCAAAGATTTCTGGGAGGATTGAAAAGAGAACTGGCACACCAATTATTGAAGAAAATCAATCCGGGAATTACACAGTAACATTTTTATACGTTCTAAAGACGAGTTAAAAGTAGATCTGGATTGTAACGATTTAAATGAACAAAAACTTGACCGTAATGGGGAAATAAGGGTATTTGAAAAGAATACCAGCTGATGTAATTATTCCGTATGGTATTACTGTTATTGGTCATGAGGGTATTAAGCATGACATACAAGACAAGTTAAATAAAAATACATTCTTTGATCTTATTGCAGATCAGGAGGAAATGAAAAAAGATGAGAGTTCCACACCATTGACAATCACACCAAATCCACCATGGGAACAGTAATAGTTTACTCTAAATTTTCTTAAGGTTTTACTAAACCATTTCTATGGTAAAAAGCTACGACCCATACACGGCAGGGGTTATGGGTCGCTATAAAAATGAAGTGCCTCATTTGCACACGAATTCTGACTTACCCCGAACATGCCCACTACTACTTTGTTATTTTATCAATAGAAAAGAAAACACCAAAAAGAGGTTTTTGAAAGCTTCTTATGCACTTAAGGCGCCCTCATACTGATCAAGTCTTCAGATTGTTCCGATTGTTCAGCAACTTTTGATTTCAAGGTATCAGAAAATTTACTGTTAGGTTTATCTACGAATGCTTTAGCTAAAGCTATTAGGTCTGCATCGTTCGGGTTTTTCTCTAAAGCTTTTTCCAGTTGTTGAACTTTTTTACTTCTCATATCATCAGTAAAATCTTTATAGCGTTGTTTTACCACATCTCTTGTTTCTTGATTCACATTCTCAAAGCCACCCTTACGATTCGCTTCCTGGCATAGAAGAACACCATGAATATTCGCACGCGTATTTGCTATAGTACAATTATCATATTTTTGTCGTTTTTGCTCAAGGTGATATACTGGATCTTTTCCTTTAGTAACCTGATTCATTTGCTCCATAATTTGCGCATGTGAACGCCCCTCATCATGACCGCTCATTACATTGTTTAAAAAATCGGGAGTAATATCCTTCTTGTCTACCTCATAGATTTGAGTTCCATGCTTTCCTCCAGATCCTATCCCGCGGTTAGTAAATACTAAGTAAGTCTTATCCGGGTTTCCTTCAACGGGCACAAAAGATAAGCCCATGGCGTGTCCGTTGCAATTAATAGGAACACTGGTTACCTCTCCCGCTTTTATTCGTTTACTCAGATCACTTCCTGCTTCAGGACTACCTTCAGGAGTACTATAGTCATACTTTGCAGCTTTATTTGCAAAAACGAAGGCATCTGAAATTTGTTTGAAATCCCCCTTCTCTGGCTCCTTACTACGACCCTGACTGTAATCCTTTACTGTATCAGTCATCAATTGGTATGTAGGTCCTACATGAGCGCGTTGAGAAGGCGTCCCATCTACACTGGTTATCACTAAGCCTAGCACGAGTCCAAATTCTTTGACTGTATGCAATTTCTCGGGGGATGATGGACTATAACCTTCAGGAGGAGAAATTATTTGCTGCTGCAGTGCCTGTTGCCCCTGCTTACTATGTATTGCGATATCATATTCTTCTCGAGCCAGAGCGTCATACTCTGCTCCAGAATCGAGCAAAGCCCTTGCCAGAGAGAAATCTTGCTCTTGCAGGGCTTGAACTAATGGTGTCTGCCCACGTGTGTTTTTTGCACTGTTTAAAGCAGTAGGTAAATCTGGATAACCGCAATCCCTAGCAAGGTCAGTTAATTGGGCTTGTGGGTCAACTTGTGACTTTAAAATGGAATCGCGCATATTTTGCAAGTAAAGAAACAATTCTTGTATAAATCGCTCTTCATCCATTTTTGCTTTTTGCAAAGCTTTAAGTTTGTCTTCAGCTTCTTGAGATTGGTTTGTTATTGTGCTTTTAGGCGCAGATAGTTCAGGCATATTATGAATCGATTAAGTGTTTAATTTAAATACAATTATACAACAATTTAGTATAATTTTCCTATAAAAAAAATTGAGCATCAAAATACTTTGCAGACAATGATGCTCTCTTCATAGATTACTTCCCTACAGAACCTAGATTTCCCCCACCTTTTTTCTTACCCTTACCGCCGGATTTACCCTTATCATCCTCCTTATCACTGCTTGGCGTAGCATTACCTTGAGCAGAAACCTCACCACCGCCACCACCTTTGCCCAAAGCACCTTTAATCATGCCAACACCTTTAGCACCATATCCGCCAAGAGTCTTATCAATTTGGCCTTGCGCAGTCTGGGTTTCCTTGCCAGCTTCTTGAGTTTTACCTTTTACTTCCTCACCCCATTGCGCCGTTTCTTGGCCTATGCTTTCAGGAGTACCACCTATCCATCGCAAGACTTTGTCCGGTAAATAAGAAATCAATGTAAATGATTTTTGTATGATTACTAAATACAAAGTGGTATAAGTTAATATTGAGAAGAAGAATGCATATATTCCCGCCCAATCCGTATATCCGCCAGTACCAGAAGGTGAATCCGAACCTCCATATGCCCAAACTCCACCCGCGAGTTTAGCGCTATCTTGATTTTCCTGTTGGATAAATGCTATAGCCTGATCATATCCAGCATTTAAAACCCACACCCCCACATAGGATAATGCTATGGCAGTAATATAGCCAATAATCATCATGGAAGGTCTAAGGAATACATTCACCAAGATCATGATCGCAGCTTCACCTTTACCAAAAGCCTCATGCCCTTCCGGATGGGTTACACCCAAGGCAACAATAGGCGCAGCGACCATTGCCTCAATTACCGAAATTAACCAACCCAATGCGCCAAAGGTGAAAATCATATAGGGTAAGATTGGAATGTAATAGGCTGTGGTAAAACCTACGCTCACCATGACTCCTACCCATGCTATCACCAGCGGCATAGCCAAAGACATCATGGCAAAAATGAAGATACCAAATACGGGGATTAATGCGCTCGATACTGCCATATTCAACAAGAGCATCCATAAGTTACCGGCAAAATTGATGTACTCATTACCCATATTGGCCAAAGCAACCACAGGATTTACCCCAGGCTGCGCGATAATTTGCAGACCCTGTTGAAAGATTGTCGCCATTCCTTGCAAAGGAATCATCAGGAATGCTAAAACCACACTATTGATAATCTGGCCAAATATATCAAGAAACAGGTTATATATGGTCACTAAGATAATATTATAAAATATGTTTCCGAGTATTTGTCCCAGACAAATAGAGAAGAAAGGTTTGACCTCGCCGCAGGAGAAGTTTTGTCTTTCTAATCGATATAACGAGGTACTCACACTAAAATTAATTGAGTTAGCAAAAGTCAGTGGCTTAATTCCTGGTTGGCCGGGGGTTGATATCATGAGTGAATTGTTAAGAAAACCCCACACTGTAGATGAAGCTGCATCGCTTTGCACCTTTATCTCTTGCGCCTGCTTCGGTGGGTTCTTAGTATCTGATGTAATTAATGCCTGTATTTGCTGTACTTGGGTATTATCTTGCCCAAACCATTTACATAATTGGGTAAAGTCCTTATTTTGATCGGTCATATTCCCTTTATCGCAGGTCATAGTTTTACCATCACTGCTAGGGACAAATGGACTAGTTATTGCAGCAGGATCAAACTTACTTTTATCCAATCCGGTGTCCGAATCCGTTTGGCTTGCATTTTCAATTGTGCCAGACGAGCCCTGAATCGCTACCAAGTTAAAGAAGTAAGCACCAGCCATAATCCATCCCTGAGTCTTAGCTTTATTGATAAAGTCAGTGGTTTTCTCCGCATCTTTAGAATTCTTGATTAGACGCGCCAGATTAACTGTTGGCATCATAATGCCGTTATAATCATTAATTGCATTCGTTAACTCGTTACCGTTAAACAACGTCCCCCCAACTGCAGAGCCCGGCACAGGCCCCCAAGTCATACATAAACTTCCCTCATTATTTTTACTATCAGCAATAGATTTATTATAAACACTACAAATCGTTCCATCTTGTTTATAAGGCACACCGAATTGTTGTGTCGCAACAGGAGTATAAGGTTTTGTAGAGGGATTACTCGTTGTTGACATTTGTGGATCATTTCCCACTATAGTCCGAGCTACTGTAGACAAATCCATATACATTTGCTGGATGGCAATCGCTCGCGACATCTGGGTTGCAGCAATCTCTGCGGGAGTTAGCGTATTATTTCCGAGTGTAACATTATTTCCCGCGGTAGGATCCGTAGGTATCAGACTTTTTCCCGATGAATCCGTAAAAGCTGATCCCTGTGAACTGGTAATGCTCTTCCAATGAATAGAACCACATATCCCGTTCAAAAAATAATAAGGTGAAGATGAATCCTCAAAATGAGGCATCTCAACAGTCCACTCACTGTTCCCCGGAGCTTTACTCTGAACAGAAATTGTGTTTACAGTACTAATAAAATCAGGAACCGTGTTTTGGCAAAACTTAGCTATTGCAGAGCTGGTATCCCCAGCTTTAGAGGCTTTATAACAATCTCCTGATTCTTTTTGCTGAGCATCAAGAAGACTTTGACGAAGATTGGTCAATTGTGTCTGTAAGCCCAACATACATACTTGGCCAGAAAGTATATTTATCGCACCCTTTGTAATACCTCCTATTCCCGATTTATCATCGCCAGTTATAAGTGCTTGGGCTGGATTTATCTGTTGTGCTTGAATGATGACCCCGCCACGGTTCAAATAACTTAACGCGGCATCCCATACCTTATCTGCTGCCCCAACCCCTTGAACAACAACCCACATGACAAAAATTTGCATCAGGCAATAGCCAGAGGCCTTGGGAATCAATAAAGCCAAACCTACTGTAGATCGAATTGGAATCCAAATAGAGGACCACTTTTGTCCAAGCATTTGCCCTTCGTGGGCAGTATTCATAGTAGATACCAAGAGGGTATACATGATAATAATACCCCCCAGCGCCAAAACTGCAGCATTAAATACGGCAAACATACTGCCCATAATTTGGCTGCCTGTACCACTTAAAACACCATCTACAACCCCGAATAAATTGCCAAGAAATACTACAGAATAATCACTAGCAGGAGGAGCAAAACTTAAAGAACTGGAATTATCTGCTAAAACTAAACCAGGACACACAAGGAGAAGTAGAGTTACTATCAACTTATTCATTTCTTTTCTCCAAACAACCCCTGCCTATACCATTCATTAAAGGTACACCCGAGCTTACGATTTTTTATTTGATAGTACCAAAAGTGGTAGCGGAAGGCTAAAACCAGCGCAATCAGCGTGACAATCAGGCTCACAAGAAACGCTTTTATTGAACCAAAAAAAAGCTGATATCCGGCATATCCCAAAATCAAAAGAGCAGCTAACACCATAATAATACTCAATCGAAATAAAGACTTTTGTTTTATAAGTATACTTTCGTCGCTAAGATTTAATAACTGAACTGCTTCGTTGAATGATTCACCTTCAACTTTTTTCTTGGGTACAAATAACCGTTTAAAACCATTTCCTAAATACATAGTAAATGCTTTCATCCGTTCCCAATCAAACCACCTACGAACATTAATAATTCTCGAAACTAATCTAACTATTCGCGACTGCTTTTTCATATTTTTTACTTCTTTCTTTTATCTTTCATAATATACTATAGTAGTAAGTAATGATTTCGTCCATCCGCTGAAATACAGTAAAGAAAGAGTAAAATATGCCTGATCTAAGCCATGAAGCATCCGCCCAATACTGGTTTGAATATATTGATCCTATGATCTATAGAGTAATTACTTTTATGGAAAGTGTAGAAGATTGGACTCTGGATGGAAATCCTGAGTTTGAGCAAGCCATGGAGCAGTTAGGTAAAGAACTTGATGACATAGAAAAAATAGACATGAGCCTTTTAGCTGAGGAAGAAAAGTTTATCCGCATTGTAGGAAATATTAAATCTGGCCGAGGACTTCGATTGCTGCAAGCAATCGATACAGTTCACCCAGGCAGTGCCTCACGAGTTTTAATCCATGCCGAGGAAACAAGCACTGGAAGCCATGATCCTGCAGGAGTTTTTCTAAAACGAAACATTGTATTTGAACGTTTAAGATTGTTGTCACGAGTTTTTTGCCAGTATCGTCTAAAACTTGTTTTACGTGCACTTGAAGGGGAAGAATAAATGAAATTAGCGTCTAAACTTATGTTGCTGAATGTGCTTTATTTTGCTGCGTTTTCTGCTACAGCACAGGATTCAACAACATCTACTGATCAAAGTCAATATTATCAAAACCAACAGTCAGAAAATACGAAAAAGCTATTACAGTACTTTCAAAATTTTGGCCAATACTTAGGCTTTCAAGTACAGAAAGCACCAACAGAAGATAATCAAGACTTTACCGTAAGTTATAAACTTATTAATTTAACAACATCTCAACTAGCACAAGCTTATCAGTTTTATACTTTATTAGGCTCGATTCCAGTGAATACTTTTAGTGGTCAGGGTCAACAATCAACAAATACCGGGAATCCTTTTGCTCAGTTCCTGCCGACTGATAGTGCGAATACATCACCATATAATCCCAGTGCAACAGTCGTTAATCCCCTGGCTAATCTTGCTTTTCCCAATTACGCTTCAACCTCATCTACCGGGGTGAGTGTGACTCCGTTGATAGACCAACAAACTTTTCAACAGGACCCTGTAAGCCAAGCGGTATTAAATATTTTAGGAACCCCTGATTATACGTACTGCATGGATCCAACGAATAGTACACCAACCTTCGTTTCTAATTGCTCCTTGATTTATAATACCTTGATACCCTTGAATGTTGTTGGGGAAATTCCCACTGCGACCACTTTTTTTGACCCTAAATACCTGGAACAATTTTTAAATCATCTTAATAGCAACGCATTAACTGGTCCCTTAATGTATTCAACGCAAGACCTTGGAACTAATCAGCAACAACAAGGCGTAGCAAAAAATGGACTAAACGCACAAAATCAAGAACAACTTGCAGCGAATTTCATTCGCTACGTGAGTGGTAGTGTACTTCCTATAAGGTTACCGCAATGGAACGATTATGATTATTGGTTTAAGCAAACCCTTGGTAGCAATCAATCGTCCGGCACACCTTCAACGAAACAAATGCAAGCGCAGCAAACTCTTGCTAAATATCTTGCAAGCTTACGTACCTATGCAGCGCAGAACTCTGTAGGAATCAGCAACCTTTATTTTATCATGTCAAAAAGAATGCCCCAGACTGATCCTAATGCATCGGCAGGACAGACTGGGGGGAGCGCTTCTTCGGGGCCAACAAGTCAGGCCTTAACGGAATTTAATATGGCAACCTGGAGATTGTATAATACTACGAGTTCTGGCGGTACAAGTGCTACTGCCGCTGCGTCTAGCGGCACAGGGGGTACTGGCCAGCCTGGGAACACCCCATGGATTAACAGCCTTAATAATGCACCGCCCGCCACTGTAGAAAAGGAAATTGCTATATTGCTTGCCGAGATTAATTACCAACTGTATTTAGATCGTCAAGTCCATGAACGTCTTCTCATGACGAATAGCCTCTTGTTATTACAAAGTGTCCGTACAAGCGCCCCTAATGCAGATGATCTATCCCCCGGTGCACAACCACAGCAGTAATAGCCTTTGGTAAGATACGGGGTGAAAGAAACACTTTCACCCCCTCTATAAAATTAAGGTTTTAAATACATTACTTCATCGTTAATAGGTTCTATCAGGGTGCACCTTAAACCAAACTACAGTTTTATAACACAATCCTAACAAATTTTAAAAACAGGGTTTATGATTCATGCATAAAAGACCGACTGATAACGGATAGAGCGTCTTAGGTAATTTAGTTAAAATAACAGCTAAATATTGATGACATTTGGGTCAAAGTAATTTAAATTGACGCATTTGCTTGCTCATTTTCCTATGTCAAAAACTATTATCTTTCAAAAATCGTTCTTAGTCTCTGGCATCATGTGCTTTGATGGTTGTGGTAATTCAATACAAAGCCTTCTTCATACGTGCATCAATGATTGTATTGAAAAAAAGATTCTTCCTACAGATGCACGACTTATCATAGATGCGGAACCTGCTGGTTTAGGGATTCATCGATTCACTATTTCCATTGAAAGTGAGGAAAATAATTTTATTCGTATAGCAGATTTTGATTCTGTTATCTTTGAAAAGATTAAGAAAGATGTTTATTTTGACATCATTGATGAACAACAAGAGGAAGGGAATAAACCAAACGTCAAAAAGAATTGGATTAATATCCTTATCAACCTACTGTGCATGGGCGTCGTACTTGCTTCAACACTTATATTTCCTCCATCAATAATTCTAACTATTGGTTTGACCGCTCTTACTTTTTTTTCAACTGCATTTACCGCTCGAGAGTACTTAGTTGCTTTTTGGCATAACTTACGTACTAAAAATTTTGCCAATATGGCAACAACAATTAGCCTAGGCTGGTTTTTATCTATGGCTCACACACTTTTTCATGCCATAAGCATGCCTTTGGCAAGCAGTTTTTCTATGATTTTTATGAACTTTATGATGCCAGCAATGTTGATTGCTTGCATCAATAGTATGGACGAGATTAAACGTCTTGTTGTTGAAAAATCAAAAAAAATTCAATTGAAAGGAATTAAAACATTATTTCCTCAAATGGCAGAGTCGTACCGTTGTTATCCGCTCACTCAACTTGAACTCGAGCCCTTATCAGAAAAAATTAACCACGCGCTCTCATCTAAGGTTCCCCACCACTTAGAAACTTCTTCACAACTAAATACAGAAGAACAGGACTGCCTATTTATTCAAAAATTATTAAAAAATAAAGAAACAAGAGAAGAAAGAAGAAATCTTCTAAGAAAAGGAATGCTCATCGAAGTTAACGCTGGTGAGTGTTTTCCAGTGGATTGTATTTTAATTCAAGGCAACACAGTAATTGATGCATCGCTGCTGACTGGCGAACCGCATCAAACAAAACGACTATGGCAGCATATTCCTTCAGGTGCTATTAACCTTGGAGAAAAGGTTACTGTGTACGCTGAGAAAAACTCCTATAACAGTACTGTTAATACCCTGCTCTTTAGCTCAAACCGGGCTAAAGAATCGCCGCCCCCCCCAAAAAATGAAACTCCCAAATTTGCTTATCTTTATACAGGGCTTGTTATCATTGGTCTTTTGGCGGCTATTTTTACTCCAATCGGATTAGGAATAGCGACTATTCCTCTAGTAATACAAAACATCATTGGCATTTTGTTCTCTGTCTGTCCTTGTACTATTGCGATTGCTCATCAATTACCGCAGCTCATCAGCATCCATCATCGTAATAATAAAGGAATCCAATTGCGTGATGACAGTTTAATTACACCACAATCTGATGAAATACATACTGTAGTTTTTGATAAAACAGGAACATTAACGACAGGAAACTCCGTTGTTGAATCGTCCAACATTTCTATAAAAAATCGGTCATTATGGCAAAGAATCTATTTATTGGAAAAAGCATATGGCAGAGAGCATCCTCTTGCTAAAGCAATTCAAAAATATTATGAAGCTACTATCAATAATCAACTTCTTTTTGATGAAATAAGCGAATGCACTATAGACCACCAAAATCGAGGACTCTCAGCGCGAGTGCAAGGAAGAGTAATCCGAATTGGAAGCGTTGAATACTTAAGAGACAGAGGGATTATTCCTCCTGAACTAAATAAATCAAAAATCGAACGAGGCTTTTCAGCAGTCTGCGTAGCAGAAGATGGCATCTATAAAGGGGTTATCTATGTGAAACACGAAGTAAGAAAAGGAGCCATTGAGGTACTCACCCGGTTAAAAAGGGAAGGTAAAAAAATTATTATGTTAACCGGAGATAACCTTTTATCAGCCCAAGGCTTTAATAAACAAATGGGCTCTATTTTTAATGAAGAGGATATTCATGCAGGGCAAACACCAAAAAATAAAGAGGCATTTTTAAGAAAAATAATGAGTGCAGAAGGAAGTAATCCTAAAGGGGTGTGGTTTGTAGGAGATGGCTTAAATGATGCGCCTTGTTGTCGGATAGTTTCTGAAAAAGGAGGCGTTAGTTGCGCAATGGACTCTAATGATAAATCAGCATTTTTTACTGACATTACTTTGAATGGTTCATTGGATTATATATTTAAACACAATAAATTAAATCGCGCCCTACAACAAAATATGACCCAAAACAAAGGAATACTCATTTATAGCACCATTGCTTTTCTTGCTTTTATTATTAGTTTTTCTATAGCAGGTGTCGCTGTTCCTCCATTAATCCCAATGGCTATTATGCTGTCAACAACACTTTTTGTCTTATTTAACTCTTATCGAACTCAGCTCAACATCGACTCGGCTCTAGATAAAGAGACTTCATGGCCTAAAAAACTATTAAGCTCCAATCTATCAATTGGCTTATTGTTGGCAGCAAGCACCCTGCTCATCAGTAGCGTTTTAGTAGCAACCATTGCAACAGGAGGATTGACCTTACCGCTTTTAGCATTTACAGCTGGAGCAGCTATAGGATTTAGTAGTGCATGTACTTTATCCGCACTCAGCCTGATTGGTGTGTTCATTGGTATCCTATCCACCGCTTTACTGCCTGGATCATGTATCCAAGATACAAGTGAATACCGTCCAAGCAGCGCCTCAAGAGATGATCCTGGTTTATCGGAGCCAGTTGATACAACAGTCTGGGAGAAGACGAATGATTTTTTCCTCAGCAGATCCTATAAAAGTCAGGAAATACCTCGACAGCAAAGCGAATCAGTTTTGGATGAGGCGAGTTTTTCAAACTCTCATTAACGCAGCAAAGCAGGTTAGACAATAATGTAGCCTCGCACTGCGCCAGGCTACAAAAATCAATTAGGCTGCTGATTATATCCATCTAAAACGGTTGCTAACTTCTCCATGACCTCTGCGACTGAAATCAGTTGCATAGGCTCCTCGCCATGTACATGCTGTCCCCAAACATCTTCAATACACTTACTGCCAAGAATTTTTTCTGCAGCTTCAGGATAATGATTTACAACCAAATGTTGAAAAAGATAAGGCCCAGAAATAAGCGGGTTAGTCACCGCGTGTAAGGCAACAACCGGAGTATTTACCGCAGTAGACATATGCGAGGGCCCCGTATCCGGGCAAAGAACTACTGTTGCTTTGCTGATAAGGGCTAATAATTGTTTGGGTTTGGTTTTACCAACGAGATTAATTGCAGCAGGAATCACTTGCGAAATCTGCTCTGCCAAATGTTTATCAAAATCAATCGGTCCTCCTGTAATGACTATCTGCACATTCCATTGTTCTTGTGCTTTTTGCAAGACATCAATATAACGGGCAACAGGCCAACTGCGTTCAGGTTTACTTGCCGCCGGATTAACTACCAAAATTGGTCCTTGTGTTGGTAACTGTTGCTTTGCCCATTCATAATCTGCAGAAGAAATAGGTAAATCCCAGCGAATAACACGCTCCTTTATTCCTAATGCTTGTGCAAATTTCAAAAAACCATCCAAGGTATGTTCTAAGCCTGGAGTAATTCGTTCATTAACAAATAAGCCATGTGCATCATTTGCTCGATGCTCATCGTAACCTATTTTTCTTTTTGCTTTGATCAGGGGATAAAGTAAATTTGTTCTGAGACTTGCTTGCGGCGCCAATAATACATCAAAGATACGTCCCTTCATTTGTTTTTTAAAACGCCAATAGTCCAAAATACTGTTCGGTTTATCAATTAAAATGAATTCTACTCCATCCATCCCCTCTACCAAATCAAAAGCAGGCCTGGAAATAATCCAAGTCAACTTGGCTTGCGGTAGATTGGCTTGTAAAGTTCTAATGAGCGGAACCGCCATTAGAACATCACCTAATGCAGATAAACGTACAATACAAATGGATTTAATCATTCTGTAAAACAAACCGTGAACCACAATAAGGACAGACTTCTACACCGGTTTTTTCAATAGGTAAATAAACCTTAGGATGAGCATTCCACAAAACCATATCTTTTGTCGGACAGCTCAGAGGTAATTCATTAGGGTGAACTACATAATTTTTTTTTGTACTCGCAGGTTCTTTTTTTTTGGCTTTTAACATGTTGTTCCTTTAGATCTTATTTAATAGGATTATCTAATATTTCCTCAATTTTCGCTAGAAGCTCATCGCGAAAAGCCCCACTTTGTGGATCATAATATAAAGCATCT
Organism: Legionella parisiensis; assembly: GCF_001467945.1. GTDB lineage: Bacteria > Pseudomonadota > Gammaproteobacteria > Legionellales > Legionellaceae > Legionella > Legionella parisiensis. The sequence continues at coordinate 19,217 of NZ_LNYQ01000006.1, read as the reverse complement.
CCCCAATGCCTGAGCCAAGTTAATTGACGTTTCGCCAATTGCCGGGTAGCAGCAATCCCTTTGTCGCGCATTATAGGATATTCATAATCACCTTGAAGATATTCAAGAGCTTGCCTATATCCCACACAACGCATGGAAGGTAAGTTTATGGTTAAATGCCATTTTTGTTGTAACTGTTTTACCTCTTCAATAAAACCTTCAGTTAACATATGATCAAAACGTTGTGCAATGCGTTCGTGCAGCCAAGCTCTTTGTTCCGGAAAAAGAATAAAATTCACAAAATGATAATCTGGCTTTTCCTTATGCTTTTTAAGTAATGCAGACAGGGTTTTACCAGTTACATAATATACTTCTAATGCACGTTGAATTCGTTGTGCATCATGAGCATGAATTCGTGCAGCAGATTCGGGATCAATCTGTACCAGTTTTTGGTGCAGAATAGGCCAACCCAATAATGCTGCCTCCTCTTCCAATTGCTGACGTATCACCGGATTCGCCTCAGGCAAAGCAGATAAACCTTTTTGTAATGCATTAAAATACATCATCGTTCCCCCGACAAGCAAAGGGATTTTACCTTTTTTGATGATCGCATCACACAAAGATAAAGCATCGGTACAAAATTGAGCAGCAGAATAGGACTCTCTGGGATCTTTTATATCTATTAAGTGATGCGGTGTTATGTGCAACTCCTGGGGAGTTGGTTTGGCAGTTCCTATATTCATATCACGATAAATCATTGCCGAATCAACACTAATAATTTCAAAAGGATATCGTGTTACTAATTCACAGGCTAAAGCCGTTTTTCCTGAGGCAGTTGGTCCCATCAAACAAAAAATTAATTTAACCATTCATTATCTCAATTAAAAACAAATTTTCCTTTCATATAGCCTGGGTGTGATGGCAGCGAATCCCGTGCTTGTTGGAGTATTGACTCCTTGGTTCGCTTAACGGCAGCCAGGATACAATAAAGATCAAAATGTAACATTCATACAAGCAATAATTTTTTACAATCTTCGCTCGTCAACATTTTAAATAGCCCCGGCTTTTTATTTGCCTCATTATATAGTCTAAGGAATAACTCATTTAATTCCCTTTTTTCCTCAAGACTTAAAAGCCTGGGATCAAATATTTGCGATCGATTCATTAATTCAAACAAGGTATTCTGATTCACTACATCACAAGCAGCAACAGAATCCAAGAATAAGCGCAAATCTAAATGGGGCATACAAAGCGGTATACTGCGAATGACTGCTTCATTAGCTCCTAACCATTCAAGATTCATTCCTAATTGCTTGAGATATTGCTCCAGCGCCAAAGAACTACCTTGAAATTTTTGAGGAAAGGAATAACGCATCGCCACCAACAAAGGCCTACTTGCCAAAGGTAAAACTAATTGGGACATTTGCTCCTGCAATCTATATTGATGCAAGGTCACCACATCAACAATATACGGTTGTTGATGGATGAACGCCAAAATGTATCGTCTATTTAAAATAATCCAGGGTAATTCGGTTTCTAAATTATAAACACTTTTGCTTGATGGGGCCAATTTAGGGTAAGGCTCATAAATTTCTTGAACTTGAACATGACTCTTTTGCTCGAAGGACGAATATGAAGTCTCTTCATTGAGCTCATTTTTTGACTTTAATGCGGCAGTCAATTGTGACTTAAAAAAATCAAAAACTAAACGGGGCTGCTGAAAGCGCACCTCATGCTTGGTAGGATGCACATTCACATCTACCTCTGCGTGGTCAATCGTCAAATACAACACACAGGCAGGAAAACGACCAGGATATAATAAGCCATCATAAGCCTGTTTCAGCGCCTGGTAGATTAATCTATCTTTTACCATGCGCTGATTAATATAAACCCATAATCGATCATTCTGGCTGCGCTGAAAATTGAAACTACTTATCCATCCACAGAGCTTCATTGCACCATGCTCTACATCAAGATAAATTGACTCTTTTACAAAAGCACTGCCCACTATTCGAGCCATACGTGTTAAACGAGTTTGTTCATTGATTGCAGCAGGAAGAGATAAAACCTGTTTCCCATTATGTTTCAATGTTAATGCAATCCCAGGAGCACTTAAAGCAAAACGTTTCACTACTGTTTCGATTGCTTGAAATTCTAGTTTTTCGCTTTTTAAAAATCGTTTTCGTACAGGTGCATTAAAAAATAAATCAACAACATCAATTGTCGTTCCCATGGTGCGAGCGCAGGGGACAATCGTTCTTTCTGTACCCTGTACGCGCAGCATCATCGCCGTTTCTTGCTGTTCCGGCTTGGAGCTAATCGTGACTTTTGCTACAGAAGCAATACTGGCTAATGCCTCGCCACGAAAACCCATGCTATCAATTGCGTATAAGTCATTCAGTGTACTGATTTTACTGGTCGCATGCGCAGCAATTGCCAAGGGCAAGTCTTCTGCTACGATGCCAATTCCATTATCACTGATTTTTATTTGATTTAAGCCGCCATAACCTATTTCTATACTAATCGCATCCGCACCTGCATCAAAAGAATTTTCCAGGAGTTCCTTCACTACTGATGCAGGCCGCTCTATTACTTCTCCCGCGGCAATTTGATTTGCTATGAACGGTGGTAGTTGCTGAATTCTTATGCCCATGCCTGAGGTATCACCAATTTTTGTCCTGGTTTAAGTCGAGTAATGCCGCGCAAATGATTCATGGATTGTAGCGCCGCAACCGAAACATGATATCGTGCAGCGATAGCAGGTAAGGTTTCTCCAGCACGAACCAGATGGATATTATTCGTCGTCATTGCTTCAATGCGCGAGCCGTGAGGAGGATTTTCCCAGAAGTATCCTTTAATTCCCTGAAAAATTGCTTGGCTCAACCGAGCTTGATAAGCAGGGTTAGTTAGATTTCGTTCCTCTATAGGATTTGAAATAAATCCTGTTTCTACTAAAATCGAAGGAATATCAGCAGACTTCAAAACCATAAATCCGGCTTGTTCCACTTTGTTATTATGTAAATTAGTAAAATTACCAAGTTGACTTAAAACACGCCCCCCCATTTGTAAACCTGAATTAATCGTGGCTGTTTGTGATAAATCAATAAGCACCGAGCGGACAACACCGTTCTGATCATCCAAATCACCTAAATTTACCCCGCCTAATTCAGAATAGTTTTCCTTTTCTGCAAGCCAGCGTGCGGCCTCACTTGTTGCCCCTCTTTGTGATAAAGCAAAGACCGAAGCACCATTCGAATGAGGGTTATTAAAGGCATCTGCGTGGATGGCAACAAAAATATCACCATTATATTTTCTAGCAATATCCAGTCTTTGTCGGAGACCCACGTAATAATCTCCCGAACGTGTCAATACTGCGCGCATACCAGGCTGCCGGTCGATTAATTGTTTTAGTTTTAAAGTAATTGCCAAAACTACATCTTTTTCTCGGGAATTACGTGGACCACGAGCTCCAGGATCCTTACCCCCATGTCCAGCATCCAAAACAATAATAACATCACGCAATTTAGACGGTCTGCTGCTCACTTTAATCGGATTCTGGTTTGCTAAAATCGGGTGTACTGGTTGCTTGGGTGCAATTTTTGCAGGTAATTTAGCCTGTTGTATTTTCGGTGTAGTGTATGTTTTCGGCAAGATAGGTGCTGTTTTAGGAATACTTGGTGCAACTAGGCGGCCATTATGTATTAAATCAACACGTATACCACCAAAAGCACCACTAGGTTTCCACGGAGATGATCTCAGTTGTACTTTTTGAGTCACTTCGAAAACTAATCTTAAGGTTCTAGGTTCAGAATGCCCACTGCGGACTTGTTTTACCAGTCCATTAATTAACCCCAATTTATTTAAATTCACAGCGAGTTGTGTTCCCTTTAAGTCCAATACAACACGCTCAGGATGCTCCAAAAAAAATAATTTATGGGTAAACGGACCATTAATTGTGAGAAAAAGTGAAGTCCAGTTTCCCTGCTGTTTTACAACAACAGACTGTAGTTGAGCACTAAATGTTGCAATAGAGCAAAAAAACATGACAACAAAACACCATGAGCGAAATATCATCTTTCACCTGCCAGGCGAGCTAAAATTCTTTTACCCGCTGCACTTAATGCCGTAATTTGCATTTCACGTCCAGCCCCTTTAATACCTAACTTAAAACGAATATCTACATGCGGCAATGCTCCTCCGGCATGTTCCGCCCATTCAATACAACAGATACTCTCCTGGGTAAAATAATCCCTGAATCCCATATATTCCAACTCTTCCTCATGGTGTATTCGGTAGAGATCGAAATGGTGTATGGTTAAATGATTGCATGTGTAACTTTCTACCAATGAAAAGGTAGGACTTTTGATTGCCGATTGAATGCCTAGATGTCTCAACATAGCGCGAATGATAGTTGTTTTACCCGCCCCCAAATCACCACTAAAGGTCATAATCAAGGAAGGACAGAGACAAGAAACCAGAAGAGCGGCAAAATTTTCGCTCGCCGTTTCATCAGGTAAATTCAGTGACATAACCGTATTGGATTCGTTATTTATCATCATTCAGGGTAATTCAAAACATGCGGTAAAACATCAAACAAATCACTGGCTAATAAACCAGCTCCCCCAATTTTTTTTGCTAACAGGTCTCCAGCTACTGCATGCGCCCATACACCACATTGTGCTGCTTCGGACAAAGAAAATCCTTGGGCACAAAGCCCTCCGATAATACCGCTTAACACATCCCCCATACCTGCACTAGCCATAGCGGGGTTGCCCCGAGGACAAACACATACATCTTTCTCTGCTGTTTGGATTATGGTTCCAGCCCCCTTCAAAACAACAACTCCACCGTATTGCTTCTGGATGTTTGCTGCCGCCTGATATCTATCTTTTTGAATCAAATCCGTAGTACAGGAAAGCAAACAAGCTGCTTCACCAGGATGGGGGGTTAATATCCAATTATCATCCATCTGTGAGTTTTCGGCTAACAATCTTAAGGCTGATGCATCAATAACCATAGGTAATTGTGATGTAATTGCCATTAAAAACAAATTAATAGCCCATTCACTTTCTCCTAGCCCGGGGCCAATAATACACACAGTAGATCGATCTAAAAGCGGTATTAAATCTTTAGCGGTTCCCACAGCACTTACCATCGCTTCAGGAATTAATGATAAGGCACTCTTTGCGTGTTCAGGCCAAGTTGCAACAGTTACTGAACCTGCGCCTGTTCGCATTGCAGCTTTAGCTGCAAGGCTAATCGCCCCAGGCATTCCTGGCCCGCCACCAATTATTAAAACATGGCCATAATTTCCCTTATGTGAGTTTTTTTTCCGCTCGGCAAGCGGCAAAGCTAAGGTTTTTGAATTTAAAAGACATGCAGCAGGAGTCAACTGAGTCACACAGGAATCAAGTTGTAAAGAACAACAGTGTATATCTCCACAATAATCAGGACCATCTGCGGTATGCATACCCGCTTTCTGGGCGATAAACGTTATAGTTGTATTGGCTTTAACACAAAAATTTTCTACCTTACCGGTGTCTGCGTTAAGTCCTGAGGGAATATCCAACGCGACGACAGGGAGACCACTCGTATTGATCTGATTAATCGCCGATACAGTAGCTCCGCGAACAGGTCCTTTCAGACCAATCCCTAACAGAGCATCAATAACTAATTCTGTTTCACTGTCTAATGGTTCATCTGCAGATTGACATTCAACTCCTGCATTTATAGCCATTAAAGCTGCATGTTGCGCTGCAATAGGAAGATCGGCTACCGCCTTACATTGGTAAATTGTCACTAATAATCCATGCTCATGAGCCAGACGTGCCACCACATATCCATCACCTGCATTATTTCCTGCGCCACAATACACAGCAATATGTCGAACATGGGGATATAGCTTTGTTATGAGAAAAAATGCCTCTGCTCCAGCACGAGACATAAGTGCGTTTTCGTCTAATTGATATAAAGAAGTAGCCTGTTGCTCACAAGCTCTAATTTGTTCACAACGATAAAGTGCGTTTGTCGGTATGATCACCTTGTGCTCCAAATTTACTATTTCGAACACGCTTCTTATATGTAGTCCAGGATAGAGTGAATCAAACCCGAGTTTCAGAATTCCCGGGTTTCGTCTTCGCTTTCACCAGGCTACTTCCCTTTACTTGACTAATTTTAACGAAGGCTTACTTTTAGAAGAAGTTGCACTATCAGATTCAGCACCTGATGAACCAGAAGATGCTGGAGGTGGCTCTTCTTCATCTTCGATAGCAAAAGCGATGCCTCTGCCATTTTCTTTAGCATAGATTTCTAATACTGATCCTGGCGGAACAAAAATCTGTTCTGTTTTCCCAGAAAAACGCGCAGTAAAGATAATTCGATCATTTTCCAGCAAAAGGCCGCGAGTTGCTGCCGGAGAAATATTTAACACGATGCGATCATGGTTTACATGTTCACTCGGCACCTGCACACCCGAATATGCTGCATTAACCAGGATATAAGGAGTCAGCTCGTTATCTACTATCCAATCATAGGCAGCGCGAATTAAATAAGGTTTGTTTGATGTCATTGTCATTATTTATGCCGCTCTTAGTTGTCGCTCAGCATCAGTCAAACTTGCTTGAAACGATTCCCGTTTAAACAAGCGCTGCATGTAAGCAATTATTCCTTTAAACTCCGGTGCAACTTCAATTCCCAATCGAGGCAAACGCCACAACAAAGGTGCTAACGCACAATCCAACAAAGAAAACTCATCACTTAAAAAATAAGATTTATCTGCAAAAACAGGATCAAGCGCGATTAAGCTTTCGAATAAATTTGTTCTGGCCTGTTCTGCATTATCATCTTTTAAAATGCGATTCATCAAATAATACCAGTCGTGTTCAATCCTGTGCATCATTTTTCGTGTCTCTGCACGAGCAACAGGGTAGACAGGCAATAATGGAGGATGAGGAAATCGCTCATCTAAATATTCCATAATAATACGTGGTTCATAAAGCACAAGTTCCCTATCAATTAAAGTAGGAACTGTCCCGTATGGATTAACCGATAAAAGATCAGCGCTGGGCTCTGCCTGCTTCGCAGCAAGAATTTCTACATTTACCCCTTTTTCAGCCAAAACAATCCGAACCTGATGGCTATAAACATCATCTGTATCGGAAAATAATGACATTATAGTGCGCTTCGCAACAATTGCCATGAGCAACTCCTATTTAATTCAACCTATAACAAAAGTAAGTACCAACACACAAAACCTGCACTTTACCACATTTTTACCTTTTTGGGTTACTTTATGCCGTTTTTTCGCCAATAAACTCGTTTTAAACTGAGAACAACAAGAAATAAAACGAATAAAAAGCTAACTACATAGAGTCCTATCCGATATCGTATTGATTGTACTGGCTCGCCAACATATGCAAGAAAAGCAACCAAATCCTGTAAATTATTATTAAACTCATCTTCGGATAGCTCATGATTCAACGTTTCTAAAATATTGGGCATAGCAACATCAGGGGCAACACGGTTATTCGTTCCAAAAGGCCGAGAATCATCTCGATAAAAACCATTTAAATAACTATAGAGCCATTTTGTTCCTTTTTCTCGAGCAACTAAGGATAAATCCGGAGGTACTATCCCAAACCACTGTTTTGCATCTTCGGGTGGCAAAGCAATATGGATTGGAGCATTAACTGTTGCTTGTGTAAAAATCAGATTATTTTTTAATAAATCTTCATTTATGCGACCATCAAATCCTGTTATGCCTAATCCTTTAGCCATCTGATTATAGCGCAAATAGCTCAAAGAGTGGCAACCAGAACAATAATTCATAAATAATCTGGCACCCTTTTGCAGGGTGGCCTTGTTTTGTATATCAAATTGTGCTGAATGCGCCAGTACAACTGAATTAAGAAGTAAGCTAATAAACCATACAGACAAGTAAAAAACCACCCCTTCTGCACGCATTATTTCCTTCCTAAGCGAGAGGGTAATGGATGCGTTTTTTCAAACCGAGTATAAAAAGGCATCAACAAAAAATAGGCAAAGTACAATATAGTACAGGCACGAGCTGAATACAAACGCACAGGAGTTACTGGAATTGTTCCCAAATAGCCTAATAGCATAAAAGCAGTCACCACTAGAAATAGCATCATTCGTGAATAATTTCCTTTGTAGCGCATTGAGCGGACAGGACTACGATCAAGCCAAGGTAAAAAGAAAAGAGCTAATAGTGCAAACCCCATGCACACTACCCCCAATAATTTATCGGGGATCGCTCGCAATATGGCGTAATATGGGGCCATATACCACATTGGGGCAATATGATCTGGGGTAATTAAAGGGTTCGCAGGGGTAAAATTATTATGCTCTAGAAAGTACCCCCCCATTTCAGGAGCAAAAAACACCACTGCAAAAAATAGGGTGAGAAATGCAACCACCATGACTAAGTCTTTAACTATGTAGTAAGGATGAAAAGGAATTCCATCCAAAGGCTTTCCTTTTTCATCCAGCTTATTTTTGATTTCGATTCCATCCGGATTATTAGAGCCTACCTTGTGCAAGGCAACGACATGCAAGAAAACCAGAAAAAAGAGTACAAATGGAATGGCAATAACATGCAACGCAAAAAAACGTTGCAACGTAGCATTACCCACAGTGTAATCGCCTCTTAACCAAACGACAAGATGCTCACCAACATAAGGAATCGCACTCAACAATGAAGTGATGACTTCCGCTCCCCAATAGGACATTTGCCCCCAAGGCAATAAATAACCAAAAAAAGCGCCAGCTAGTAGCAAAATGTAGAGAAACACTCCGAAAAGCCAAACGAGCTCTCGTGGCTTTTGATATGAGCCATAAAGTAGACCACGAAACATATGTAAGTAAATAACAATAAAAAATGCGGAGGCGCCTGTTGAATGCATATACCGAAATAACCAACCAAAATTAACATCGCGCATTATGTATTCTATTGACGAAAAAGCCTCTTCAGCGCTTGGGGTATAAAACATAGTCAGCCACAGACCAGTGATAAATTGATTAACTAAAACCACAAGAGCTAATGAACCAAAAAAATAAAAAAAATTTAAATTTTTTGGAAGATAATAGGCACTGAAGTAATTTTTCCAGGTGCTCATCAAAGGAAAACGCACATCGAGCCACTTGAGGAGTCTATTCATTTATCGAGCCTTCTTCTGTTAGCAATCATAAATTACCCGGACGATATATTACGCAACATGAAATTTATGCTTTATCCTCGCCAATCACAATAGTTTGCTTATCGATAAAATAATATGGCGGCACTTCCATATTGATCGGCGCAGGAACATCTTTAAAAACCCTGCCAGAAAGATCAAAAGTAGATCCATGGCAAGGACAGAAAAACCCACCAGGCCAATCAGGACCTAGATCGCCAAGATGTGGTTTGTATTTTGGCGAGCAGCCCAGGTGAGTGCAAATACCAATGAGTACTAAATATTCTGGGTTAATAGAACGATGCTGATTTTTTGCATAAGAAGGTTGCTGTCTAGTCAGCGAGTTCGGATCACGTAACCGTGAGGAGTACGTCGTTAAGCGTTGCAACATTTCTTCAGTTCGTCTAATTATCCATACAGGTTTGCCACGCCATTCAACAACCACCAAATTACCAGGCTCCAGTTTGCTTAAATCAACTTGTACTGGTGCACCTTCGGCTTGTGCTTTGGCACTTGGTAACCAAGAAACAGCAAAGGGAGTTAAGGCACACAGAGCCCCTATCCCTCCTAATACACACGTTGTAGTTAACAAAAACCGGCGACGATCTTCATCTAGCAGATCATTTTTATCCTGATCAGGATCAGTAATTTGATTCACCATAATATCTACTTATGTATGCTTTTGCAGTTATAACCCTGAGTAACCAATCGAATCGATACACAGAAAGTTGAAATGTCCATATCTCGTAATCTCCGGACCCGCTTTGCTCCAGCCAGGTTATGTAAAACAAAAAAAACCCCGCATCGGCGGGGTTTATTAACCAATACACAATTAACGTTTTGAGTATTGAGTTGCACGACGTGCTTTGTGCAAGCCCACTTTCTTTCTTTCAACACGACGTGAATCACGGGTTAATAAGCCACGTGCACGAAGTCTTCTACGAACAGAATTTGGATTAGGTTCAGCATCTTCTGCCAACCCTGTTTCGTCGTAAGCAACTAATGCTCTTGCGATGCCCAAGCGTACAGCACCTGCTTGACCAGAAACTCCACCGCCAGAAACCGTAATATACATATCGAATTTATTAACAAGGTCAACGGTTTCTAATGGTTGCATCACAACCATACAAGAAGTTTCACGGCAAAAATATTCCTGTAAAGTACGACCATTTACCTTTATCTCGCCTTTACCTGGACGTAAAAACACACGAGCTGTTGAACTTTTTCTACGACCTGTGCCGTAGTATTGCTTCACTTCAGCCATAATACTTATTCCTCAATATCAAGTTGCTTGGGTTGCTGTGCAGTATGTGGATGTTCGTTGCCAGCATATACTTTTAGCTTGCGATACATCTCTCTACCTAAAGGATTTTTTGGTAACATGCCTTTAACAGCAAGTTCGATAATTCTAACAGGATTTCTAGCCTGTAACTTTTGAAAACTATCTGATTTTATTCCACCAGGGTATCCGGTGTGACGATAGTACATCTTATTGGTAAACTTACGACCTGTCACAATGACCTTTTCAGCATTTGTAACAACAATGTAGTCTCCAGTATCAACATGGGGGGTATACTCAGCTTTATGCTTGCCACGTAAACGACGAGCAATTTCAGTTGCTAAGCGACCCAAAACTTTATCGCTGGCATCAACGACTAACCAGTCACGTTTGACTTCGTGGCTTTTGGCACTAAATGTCTTCATTAAATGAACTCCGAACCGCCTAAATTGGTAATCTTCTATCATGGACGGGCGATTTTAACCAAAACAGAAACATCCTACAAGTAAAAAGGATAAAAAATTATAAACAATTAATTAAATCCGCGTAAATATAACAAATTTCAAACAAAAATCATAATAATTTTTGCTCTATTTTGACGTGGCCGCCGTGAAGCAAAGCCCGGATTTCGGCTTCGCCTTATTGATCACTCTTGATCAATAAGCAGCTGTTCGACAACACTGCCAGAAACCAAATGTCTTTCTATAATTTTATCAATATCAGCAAAAGATGAATATGAGTACCACACACCCTCAGGGTAAATCACGATACATGGACCGGAACTGCAACGCCCAAGGCAACCTGATTTGCTCACACGAACTTTACCTGGTCCATGGATTTCCAGCTCCAGGAGTCGCGACTTCATATAGTCAAAATACGTTTCACCGCCAGAATCGGCGCAGCATTGCTTTCCTGCAGCCTTTTGATTGGTGCATATAAGAACATGTTTATTGTAGTAGGCCAATGGTTACTTTCCTAAGATTCAATCGCTTCAATTTTTGTTTTTAACTTCAAACCAGGTTTAAACGTTACAACCCTCCTGGCAACCACAGGAATTTCTTCCCCTGTCTTTGGATTTCTACCCGGCCTTTGTGGCTTGTCCCTTAATGTAAAATTGCCAAAACCTGATAATTTTACATGATGTCCATGCTCAAGAGCATACCGCAATTCTTCAAAAAAATTCTCGACCATTTCTTTTGATGCGGGTTTAGACAATTTTAATTCATCACACAAGGTTTCTGCCATTATTGCTTTGCTCAGTGCATTCACGATTATTCCCTCAATATGATTGAAAATTTGTTTTCTAACGTATTGATTATAGCACTAATTAGAGAATTAATCTCTGCGTCCACCAAAGTCCGGCTTTCATCTTGCAAAATCATGGCAACCGCGAGGCTTTTCTTGCCTTGAGGAACGCTTTCTCCGGTATACACATCAAACACATCAAAAGATTTTAACCAATTTTCTTTTATAGCCGATCGAACAACGGATTCAATTTGCATCACACTGATTTCAGCATTAACTAAGAAAGATAAATCGCGACGTATTTGTGGGTACTTTGAAATTGGTTTATAGCGTGGCGCTTCGTATCCCATTAATGCCGCTAAATTGATTTCAAATAACAAAACATCCTCTTGCAAATCCAATGCGTCCACCAAACGTGGATGGAGCATACCTAACCACCCAGCGGCCACTCCATTTATCTTTATTTGGGCTGATTGTCCAGGATGTAACGCATCATGTTCCGCTTTAGTGAATTCAACTTGCTTTAATTTGAGTGAAGTGAATAAAGATTGCAGATCACCTTTCAGATCAAAAAAATCAAAACCCCGGGTAGGTTCACTCCAATTAGCACTTCCTTCCTCTCCCATCAGTATGCCCGCAACACAAGAGCGTTCAATAAGTTGTCCATTAGTTACATCAAACACCACACCAATTTCAAAGAATTTAATTGCATTTTGCTGACGATGCACATTATAAATCATTGAAGCGATCAATCCTGGCCACATCCCCGCACGCATTTGTGATAATTCTGATGAAATGGGGTTTAGCAAGTGCATAAACTCTTTATGAGGATAAAGTTCATTTTGTAGATCTGGATCGACAAAACTGTAGCTGATTGTTTCGTGGTAGCCTCGATTACTGAACCAATGTGAAAGCTTTGTCGCTATTTCTTCATTCCCACACGCTTTTCCGGCCCGCACAAATGTATACGTAGGTTGAGCCTGTAAATTATCATAACCATAGAGGCGGATAATTTCTTCGACTAAATCAACATCCTGATGGATATCAAAACGATGGGAAGGAATAGTAACATCAAGAAAATTATTTCGTTCTTTTCCAATAACGATACCTAATCCTTCCAATAAACTCTTCATTTCTTGGAGGGAAATACTAAGTCCGGTTAATTTTTTGACTTTATCTGTATCGAAAGAAAAACTCACTGTTCCTGGTAAATCTTTTTTATCTTCAGCCTCAATAACGGGTCCAGGTTTTCCACCTGCTATTTCTAAAATTAACGCGGTAGCTCGTTCCAATGCTTTTATCTGCAAGCAAGGATCGACTCCTCGTTCAAAGCGTTGCGATGAGTCGCTGAATAAACCAAACTTCCTGGCAACACCTGCTATGACAATTGGATTAAAATAAGCACTTTCCAAAAATACGTCTTCTGTATGCGCTTGTACGGAACTTGCTTCTCCCCCCATAATACCAGCCATCGCCAAGGGTTTTTCTTTATCAGCAATCACCAATACTTTTTCATTTAAAGTTAATTCCTGGCTATCGAGCAATTTCAACTGTTCTTGGTTGTTGCTAAAACGCACTTGAATTTCACCTTTTATTGTTGCTAAATCAAAAGCATGCATAGGTTGCCCTAATTCGAGCATTACATAATTCATAACATCCACAACTGGATGCAATGCGCGAATACCACTTCGACGCAAACGCTCACTCATCCACAAAGGTGTATTTGCCTTAGGATTTATATTACGAATTACTCGGCCGCAATAACGTGGGCACGCTTCAGTGTTTTTTAACTCGATGGTCACTACATCATCAATGCTAGGAGTCACCTCGGCAATACTTTTTGCCGCTAAGGGTAATTTGTTTAAAACTGCTACTTCACGGGCAATGCCTAAAACACTAAAACAATCGGCTCGGTTGGGAGTTAAATCAATATCAAAAATATGGTCATCAAGAGTCAAATACTCGCGTAGATCCATTCCTACAGGCGCATCACTTTCTAATTCCATAATGCCTTCAGATTGCTCGGCCATCCCTAATTCACTAACAGAGCAAAGCATTCCTTGGGATAGCTCACCGCGTAATTTAGACTCTTTAATATTAACCCCCCCTGGCAAGCGCGCTCCAATCTTTGCTAAGGCCACCTTTAACCCTGGTCTTACATTAGAAGCACCACAAACAATTTGCAACGGCTTATCAGAGTTTGCGTTCACTTCGCATAAAGTTAATTTATCCGCATTAGGATGAGGTTGGGTGTTAAGAACTTCAGCAACGATTACATGAGTAAACTCACCTGCTACTGGGCTCACCGCATCCACTTCTAAGCCAGCCATAGTCAGTTGACTTGCTAATTCTTGTTCAGTTAATGAAAAATTTACCCATTCACGTAACCATAATTTACTTAATTTCATTTATAGTCCTTACCACCTTATTAAACTGTTTATTAAGTTTCTGCAGACCACGCACATCTATGGAACTTCAATACTGAAAACAATCCAGTATCGCAACCAGCGACATTTCTTAAAATTGACTTAAAAAAGTAAGATCATTTTCAAACATCATACGTAAGTCATCTATTCCGTAATACAACATTGCCAATCTATCCATACCCATACCAAATGCCCAACCTTGGTACTCATCTGGAGAAATATTCACTGCTTTAAGTACATTCGGATGCACCATACCGCAGCCTAAAACTTCAAGCCATCCAGTGAACTTACAGGAACGACATCCTTTACCACTACATTGAGTACATTCAATATCTACCTCTGCGGAAGGTTCTGTGAAAGGGAAATAAGATGGTCTAAACCGTAACGCCAATTTGCGGCCGAAAAAATCGGCAAAAAGATCTTCTAGTAATCCTTTTAAGCTGGCTAATGTAGCGTGCTTATCAATTAACAAACCTTCAACTTGGTGAAACATAGGTGTGTGAGTCAAATCCGAGTCACACCGATAGACACGGCCAGGGGCAATTAAGCGGAAAGGAGGTTTGCGTTGCTCCATAGTTCGAATTTGTACTGGTGAAGTATGGGTTCGCAATAATCGACCGTCACCAAAATAAAATGTATCATGCATTGCACGGGCTGGATGATGTCCGGGGATATTCAATGCCTCAAAATTATAAAATTCAGTTTCTATTTCCGGTCCATCAACAATATCAAAGCCCATGCGACTAAAAAATTCATTAATTCGGTGTTTCACTTGGGTCACAGGATGCAATGAACCGCTTTCTTTCTTACGTCCTGGAAGGGTGACATCGATACGTTCGGCAGAGAGCTTTTCCGATAATTGTTTTTCTTTAAGTTCATGCATTTTCGTTTCAATCAAGGTGCTGATCTCACGTTTTGCCTGATTTACTAATTGACCTACTTTCGGTTTTTCTTCGGCAGAGAGATGTGCAAGGCTTTTTAAAATTTCTGTTAGCTTGCCCTTCTTGCCTAAAAAATCAACGCGGATTGACTCCAATCCAGATACATCTTGTGCATTCTTAATTGCTTCAGAAGCCTGCTCTTGTATGGTGATGATATCCTGCATAATTATACCCACAAGTAAAAAGGAGGCCGCAGCCTCCTTAAAATAAATTTCATCTTATCTAGGTTATTAACCAATCTGTAGACTGTATGGAGCATGGTGAACCCGATCCCAAGTTCTACTACGCGTCATCCAGCGCTACCTTTGATAAAGATTATTTTGCTAATGCAGCTTTAGCTTGTTCAGCAATTGCAGCAAAAGCTACTTTGTCATGAACAGCCAGATCAGCCAATATTTTTCTATCCAATTCAATTGATGCTTTTTTCAATCCATCAATTAAACGGCTGTATGATAACCCGCACTCACGAGCTTGTGCGTTAATACGCGTAATCCACAATGCACGAAACTGACGTTTTTTCTGGCGTCGATCTCGATAGGCATATTGACCTGCTTTAATTACTGCTTGTTTAGCCATGCGGTAGGTTCGGCTACGGGCTCCGTAATAACCTTTTGCTTGGTCTAAAATTTTCTTGTGACGTGCTTTCGCTGTCACACCACGTTTAACTCTTGGCATTCTTCATTCTCCCCTTAACTACCGTGCAACATACGTTCTGCCAAACGAGCATCGCATGGCTTCAAAGTACCTGCCTCTACACGCAAATGTCGTTTTGCTTTGGTAGACTTTTTGGTGAGGATATGATTTCTATAAGCACCGCGACGTTTAATCGCGCCACTTGCTGTCTTACGGAAGCGTTTAGATGCTCCGCGATGTGACTTTAACTTCGGCATAACAATATACTCCGCATTTGTTTCAGCTACTTAGTTTTTTTGGGCGATAACACCATCAGTAATTGTCTTCCTTCGCGTTTCGCATGCTGTTCTACAACAGCAAATTCAGCTGTATCCTGCTGCAAACGCTCAAGAATCTTCATACCGAGTTCTTGGTGAGCCATTTCACGGCCACGGAAACGTAGCGTAATTTTGACTTTATCACCATGATTTAGGAAACGGATCAGGTTGCGTAGCTTGACCTGATAATCTCCATCTTCCGTCGTAGGACGGAATTTTAATTCTTTAACCTGAATTTGCTTCTGCTTTTTCTTCGCTTCCGCTTGTTTTTTACTCAGTTCAAAGAGAAATTTACCATAATCCATAATACGGCATACAGGAGGTTTGGCTGTTGGAGATATTTCTACCAAATCCAATCCACCTTCTTCCGCTGCACGCAGGGCTTCGCGTGTTGAGACAATTCCTGCCTGATTACCATCGACATCAATTAAGCGTACCTCAGGTACATTGATCTGTTCATTAATTCGTGCGCGATCATTTTCACGCTTAGTTGGTGCACTAATGGTTTAATCCCCCCTGCTTGTTAATTAAAAATGACCCTTTCCGGCAATTTCTTGCGCTAAGGTATCACAAATTGTATCTATTGTCATCACACCCAGGTCTGCTCCTTCACGTGAGCGCACAGCAACCTGATTTGATTCAACTTCTTTATCACCTATTACTAAAAGATAAGGTACTTTTTGTAAAGTATGTTCGCGAATTTTAAAGCCAATTTTCTCATTTCTCAAGTCATAGTTGGCACGAATACCTTTTTTTTGTAAAATTTGGGTTATTTTACTTGCATACTCGTTCTGCTTTTCACTAATTGTCATGACGATTGCTTGCACTGGAGATAACCATAAAGGTAATTTTCCAGCGTAGTGCTCTATTAAAATCCCCATAAAGCGTTCAAAAGAGCCTAAAATTGCACGATGCAACATTACAGGAGTTTGTTTGCTACCGTCTTCTGCAACATATGAAGCCTCCAAACGGCCTGGCATCGAAAAATCAACTTGTATGGTTCCACATTGCCAAATTCTACCTAAACAATCTGCTAACGAGCATTCTATTTTAGGCCCATAAAAAGCACCTTCACCTGGAGCATCAACCCATTCTATATTTCTATCTTTCATTGCTTGTTTTAACGCAGCCTCGGCTTTATCCCAAACCTCATCACTCCCAACTCGCTTTTCAGGACGTAATGCCAGACGATATTTAATCGCGTTAAAACCAAAATCGGTATATACAGACTGAACTAATTCAAGCATCATCGCCACTTCTGATTGAATTTGATCTTCAGTACAAAAAATATGGGCATCATCCTGAACCATATTACGAACACGCATTAAACCATGCAATGCGCCTGAAGGTTCACAGCGATGACAATTACCAAACTCGGAAAATCTTAATGGTAAATCTCTATAGCTTTTTAAACCTTGATTGAATACTTGCACGTGACACGGGCAGTTCATTGGCTTCACTGCATAGTGACGATTTTCTGTCTCGGTAACAAACATCTCATCTCTAAAATTAGCCCAATGTCCGGATTTTTCCCAAAGTACCCGATCAACTAATTGCGGAGTTCTAATTTCTTGATAACCAAAGTCAGCCAGCCGGCTACGCATATAACGTTCTAGTTCTTGATAAATTGTCCAACCCTTGGGGTGCCAAAACACCATTCCAGGGGCAATATCCTGGAAGTGGAACAACTCTAAACTCTTGCCTAATTTACGATGATCACGTTTTTCGGCTTCTTCGAGACGAAATAAATAATCAGCTAAAGATTTTTTATCCGCCCAGGCAGTACCATACACACGTTGCAACATTTCATTATTAGAATCGCCGCGCCAGTATGCCCCTGCTAATTTAGTCAACTTAAATGCTTTCAAAAATCCAGTGGAAGGAACATGAGGACCACGACAAAGATCTTCAAAATCGCCCTGCTTATATAAAGACAATACTTCATCTACAGGAATATCAGCAATAATCTTCGCTTTATATTCTTCGCCGATACTTTTGAAATACTTGATTGCCTCATCGCGAGCCAATTCTCTTCGCATTACAGGATAATTTGCCTTGGCCAAGTCCGCCATTTTTGCTTCGATTAACTCGAGATCTTCGGGAGTAAATGGCCTTTGGAATGCGAAATCATAATAAAAGCCATCTTCAATTACAGGACCTATGGTCACTTGAGCTGTTGGAAAAAGACTCTTAACTGCCTGCGCGAGTAAGTGCGCAGTGGAATGACGAATAACCTCAAGAGCTTCTTCTTGCTTTTCAGTAAGGATAACTAACGCACAATCATTTTCGATAAGAAAAGAAGTATCCACCAAACGCTCATTGACACGACCTGCCAAGGCAGCTTTAGCCAATCCTGGACTTATACTATGGGCGACATCATAAACAGTTAAAGGCGCTTCAAAATGTTTTATACTTCCATCTGGCAATTTAATGTTCGGCATAATTTTACCCGTAAGCACTGCTTTTCAAAAAAAAACCCTGCATGGCAGGGCTTAAAACTTAATTTAAGAGGAGTCAATCATCATCCCAAATGAAAGCGGGCGCTCCTGGAATACGATTTATTTGCATGGTAGGCACGAGTGGGATCGAACCACCGACCACCACCATGTCAAGGTGGTGCTCTACCACTGAGCTACGTGCCTATAAAACGACCTGCATATACATTGGAATGAAGTATATAATAAGGTGGTATTACAAAGCAATCATTTAACCTAGAAAAAGCAATTGAATACGTAGCGGGCACTTGATGGCAATGAATATGCGGTCTTTTAAATTTTTTTATGACCGCAGTATATCATCTCTGCGGTACGCAAAATTTAAAAATACAGCGGGTTTTGCAGGTTACGGAGTAGAACTGCTTTGCTCGCTTTAATTTTTTCCTTTAAGAGATCGCAAGTTCACGTCTATAGAGTGGTACTTGCAGTAAAAACTCGCTTACATTATGTTTCACTACCTCTTTAAAACAATTATTATAGGCGAATACTTTTCGTTGACGTTCGGAACTTGTTCCTGAATCCAAAATAGCCTGAAGCGTTGCAAAATAGGTTTGATAATTAAGCTGATCGATGTATGGTTTTAATTTCTCAAACCACTCCTGCAAATCGTCACGCATTAATTTGATTTTTCCCTCTGTATTCATTACTAACTCAGCATCCAGGCCATAACGAATAGCCCTCCATTTATTTTCCCGGGAAAGCCAATAGGGA
>NZ_LNYQ01000005.1 GCF_001467945.1 Legionella parisiensis | reverse complement strand
TTAATGTAGTCTTACCGTGGTCTACGTGACCAATCGTGCCAACGTTTACGTGTGGCTTCTTACGCTCAAATTTTTCCTTCGCCATTTCAATAACCTCGTTTTAACTTTTTATTGTTTCTTAATAATTGCTTCAGCAATGTTATTTGGAGCTTCAGCATACTTAGAAAATTCCATAGTATATGTTGCTCTTCCTTGGGTAGCAGAACGTAAATCGGTCGAATAACCAAACATCTCTGCAAGTGGTACTTCAGCTCTAACAATTTTTCCTGCTGGTGAATCTTCCATGCCCTGTACAAGACCGCGTCGTCTATTAAGGTCACCCATAACATCGCCCATATAGTCTTCAGGAGTAACTACTTCAACACTCATAATTGGTTCAAGTAAAACTGGTTTGGCCTTTAATGCACCTTGTTTGAAACCCATTGATCCTGCGATTTTGAACGCCATTTCACTTGAGTCTACTTCATGGAATGAACCATCAAATAAGGTTACTTTAACGTCCACTACTGGATATCCAGCAATAACGCCATTTTGCATTTGTTCTTGAACCCCTTTATCAACAGCTGGGATGTATTCTTTAGGAATAACACCACCAACAATTTCATTGATGAACTCATAACCCTTTCCAGGCTCTTGAGGCTCAATTTTTAACCACACATGTCCAAATTGACCGCGTCCACCAGATTGTCTAACAAATTTACCTTCTTGTTCCACTTTTTGTTTCAGTGTTTCACGATAAGCAACTTGAGGCTTACCCACATTGGCTTCCACATTAAACTCACGCTTCATGCGGTCAACAATAATTTCCAGATGAAGCTCACCCATACCTTCAATAATCGTTTGACCTGATTCTTCATCTGTATGTACTCTGAATGATGGGTCTTCTTGTGCTAACTTACCAAGAGCAATACCCATTTTTTCCTGGTCTGCTTTAGTTTTTGGCTCAACAGCAACTGCGATTACCGGATCTGGAAAATCCATTCTTTCTAGAATGACAACACTGTCAGTATCGCATAAGGTATCACCCGTTGTTACTGTTTTTAGTCCAACAGCAGCAGCAATATCTCCTGCTCTTACTTCTTTAATTTCTTCACGTGAGTTTGCGTGCATCTGTAACAAACGGCCTATACGCTCTCTCTTAGCCTTCACTGAGTTATAAACTGTATCACCACTCTTTAAAATACCTGAA
The DNA here is from genome assembly GCF_001467945.1 of Legionella parisiensis. Taxonomy (GTDB): domain Bacteria; phylum Pseudomonadota; class Gammaproteobacteria; order Legionellales; family Legionellaceae; genus Legionella; species Legionella parisiensis. The sequence continues at coordinate 14,123 of NZ_LNYQ01000005.1, read as the reverse complement.
TATGCTCTAAAGTAAGTTAACGTGCCAACAAATGGGTCTGTAGCAATTTTAAATGCCAAAGCTGAAAATGGCGCATCATAACTTGTTTTACGAGAAGCGGGTTCTCCATCTTCATCTATACCTTGAACGTCAGGAATATCAGTTGGAGAAGGGAGATACTCAATTACGCCATCCAAAACTGCTTGAACACCTTTATTTTTAAAGGCTGACCCACAGAAAACCGGAACAATTTTGTTGGTTATTGTTAGTTGACGGAGTGCCTTTTTGATCTCTTCTTCAGTAAGCTCTTCACCTTCAAGATATTTTTCCATCAGCTCTTCAGTTGCTTCTGCAGCAGATTCAATAAGTAGAGCACGATACTCTTCACATTGGTCTTTCAAATCCGCAGGCACTTCTTTGTATTGGAAGGTCATACCTTTATTTTCTTCATCCCAGTGAATTGCCTTCATTTTTATGAGGTCAATAACCCCTTTAAATTCTTCTTCTGCACCAATAGGTAATTGAACAACGACAGGATTTGAACCAAGTCTTTGCTTAATTTGGGCAACTACCCGAAGGAAGTTTGCCCCCATTCTATCCATCTTATTAACAAATACGATGCGTGGTACGCCATATTTGTTTGCTTGACGCCAAACAGTTTCTGATTGTGGCTCCACACCAGACACGGAGTCGAACACTACAACAGCACCATCGAGAACACGTAATGAACGCTCCACTTCAATCATGAAATCAACGTGTCCAGGTGTATCAATGATGTTGATACGATGGGATTCGAATTGCTTGTCCATACCTGACCAGTAACAAGTTGTTGCTGCTGAGGTAATGGTAATTCCGCGCTCTTGCTCCTGAACCATCCAGTCCATTGTTGCAGCACCGTCATGAACTTCACCAATCTTATGAGACATACCAGTATAGTACAGTACACGCTCAGTTGTTGTGGTTTTTCCAGCATCAACGTGGGCTGCAATTCCAATGTTTCTATATAGTTTTAATGGAGTAGACACGGATTACCCTCTCTCTCTTAGTTCCATCTAAAATGCGCAAATGCCTGGTTAGCCTTTGCCATCTTATGTGTATCTTCACGTTTTTTCACTGCAGAGCCTTTACTTTCATAAGCGTCCATCAGCTCACCAGCCAAGCGTAACATCATCCCTTTCTCGCCACGGGTACGTGCAGCCTGAACGATCCAGCGCATCCCCAAAGCAATACTGCGATCTGTTCTTACTTCTACAGGAACTTGATACGTAGCACCACCAACACGACGCGAACGAACTTCTACGCTTGGGCGGACATTATCCAAAGCATTTTCAAAGTAGCGGAGAACAACAGCTGAACCACTTGTTGAACCAGATTCGCCGTCTTCTTCATCAGCTTTTTTAAGCTTCTTTACGCGCTCTTCTAAAACAGATAAAGCACCATATATTATTTTTTCAGCAGTAGACTTTTTACCACTGACCATTAACACGTTAATAAATTTTGCTAACAATTCACTATGATGTTTAGGATCTGGCAAAATTTCTCTTTTAGGGACTTCTCTTCTTCTAGGCATTTCAATTTCCTACAATCAGTTATTTTTTATCTTTTGGTTTTTTTGTACCGTATTTCGAACGACCTTGTTTACGATCATTAACACCTGATGTATCCAAGCTACCTCGTACAGTGTGATAACGCACCCCAGGTAAATCTTTAACACGACCACCTCTAATAAGAACAACTGAGTGTTCCTGAAGGTTATGGCCTTCTCCACCAATATATGATGAAACTTCAAATCCATTGGTTAAACGTACACGAGCAACCTTACGCATAGCTGAGTTAGGTTTTTTAGGTGTAGTAGTGTAAACGCGCGTACAAACACCGCGTCGTTGTGGACATGATTCCAGCGCTGGTACGTTACTTTTCTTCTTTACGTCCACACGAGGCTTTCTTACTAACTGATTAATAGTAGCCATTTATACTTAACTCCGATCTGTCTCTTTTGATTATTTCGAATGCATAAGGAGGCCGGATTCTATATAGCCACGGCAGATTTGTCAAGTTTAATCTGCCGTTTTTTCGAATCCGAACTAGTGTTCTTGATTGTCTGCGTTTAATGCTTCACTTAACGCATGCTCAACATCACTTGCAGTAACGGTATGCACTGGGTGCTCACCGGCTGCAGCCTTAGCTCTTTTTGCCTTTCGGCCTTGATGATATGCATAGCCTGTTCCTGCAGGAATCAAGCGTCCCACCATCACGTTTTCTTTTAATCCACGTAAATCATCAATTTTACCACTTACAGCAGCTTCAGTTAGTACTCTTGTTGTTTCTTGGAACGAAGCAGCAGAGATAAATGACTCAGTTGCTAATGACGCTTTAGTAATACCTAACAATATAGGAGTCCCTCTAGCTGCTTGTTTTTCTTCAGCAATAAGTCTGTCATTTTCTTGCAATAAGACACTTTCTTCAACTTGCTCACCTACTAAGAATTTTGAATCACCAGAAAAAGTAATAACTCGTTTACGCAGCATTTGTCGCACGATTACTTCTATGTGCTTGTCATTAATTTTTACACCTTGTAGACGATATACATCTTGTACTTCATTTACGATGTAATTAGCTAATGCACCAACACCCAACAGACGTAATATATCATGCGGATTGAGTGCACCTTCAGCGATTAGCTCGCCACGCTCAACATGCTCGCCTTCGAAAACCGAAATATGTCTCCATTTTGGTATCAACTCTTCATGACATTGATCTTCAGAAACATTAATAAGTAATCTTCTTTTACCTTTTGTTTCCTTACCAAAACTAACCATTCCCGAAACTTCAGCCATAACTGCTGAGTCCTTGGGTTTACGGGCTTCAAACAAATCAGCTACTCTTGGCAGCCCCCCCGTAATATCGCGGGTTTTGGAGCGCTCTTGAGGGATACGTGCGATAACATCTCCGATTCCGACATGGCCACCATCTTCAAAATTAACGATAGCATCCACAGGCAGATAGTATTGGGCTGGCACATTAGTTCCTGCAAGATATATATCTTCCCCATTTTCAGTAACTAGTTTTACCATAGGGCGTAAATCACGACCTGCAGCACTTCGTTGTTTTGCATCGATAACTACAATATTACTCAAACCAGTTAATTCATCAGTTTGTCGATTCATGGTAATACCATCGATTAAGTCGACGAATTTTAAATAACCACTTACTTCAGAAATAACTGGGTGAGTATGAGGATCCCAAGTTGCAATAACTTGCCCAGCCTCCACAGAGGAATTATCATGTACTGAAATTACGGCACCATAGGGCAACTTATAACGCTCACGCTCACGTCCGAACTCATCAACAATCGTTACCTCACCGGAACGTGATACAGCAACTAGATTTTTATTTTCATGCGTTACTGTCTTAATATTATGTAAGCGAATAACCCCTTTAGTTTTAATCTGAATATTATTTGCTGCTGTTGCTCTCGATGCAGCCCCTCCAATATGGAAGGTACGCATTGTCAACTGCGTTCCAGGCTCACCAATTGATTGAGCAGCAATAATACCAACAGCTTCGCCGGTATTCACAAGGTGACCTCTTGCCAAATCCCGACCATAACACTTAGCACAAAGCCCGAATCGAGTTTGACAAGTAATCGGTGAACGAACCTTAATTTGATCCACACCTTGTTTTTCGAGCTTTTCAACCCACTCTTCATCTAATAATGTTCCTGCAGTGACCACAGGTTCACTTTGGTTAGGAATGTAAACATCTGAAGCAACGACCCGCCCTAATACACGCTCATGTAGTGGCTCAACAATATCGCCTCCTTCAATCAGAGGTTGCATTAGAATGCCGGTATCAACTCCACAATCGTCTTCAGTAATCACTACGTCTTGAGCCACATCGACTAAACGTCGTGTTAAGTATCCGGAGTTAGCTGTTTTTAATGCAGTATCCGCCAGACCTTTTCTCGCACCGTGCGTTGAAATAAAGTACTGGAATACGTTCAAACCTTCACGGAAGTTAGCGGTAATTGGCGTTTCAATAATTGAGCCATCTGGTGCAGCCATCAATCCCCGCATACCTGCAAGCTGCCTGATTTGCGCTGCAGAACCCCTAGCGCCTGAGTCAGCCATCATAAATATTGGGTTGAATGATTCTTGTCTGACGAGATTACCTTTTGCGTCCCGAGTTTCTTCAGTTGCTATTTTGCTCATCATGGATTTAGCAACTAATTCGTTTGTTCTGGACCAAATATCAATTACTTTGTTATAACGTTCGCCATTGGTTACCAAGCCTGAACGGAATTGAGATTCAATTTCGCGAACCTCATTATCAGCATGGTCAATAATACTGGCTTTATCATCAGGTATTTCCATATCTTCAATACCAATTGATACACCAGAACGTGTCGCATACTTAAAGCCTGTATACATTAACTTATCAGCAAAAATTACAGTTTCTTTCAAACCGAAATTTCTATAGCAACTATCAATGACCTTCGAGATCACTTTCTTGGTCATAGTACGATTAATTGTTGCAAAAGTCATACCTTTAGGAAGAACCTCGGCAAGAATAGCTCGACCAACTGTAGTTTCTACCAGATGATGTCCATCTCCGTCATCCTTAGGCATACGTATTTTAATTTTAGCGTGGATATCAAGATGTCCTGACTCATAAAAATTCTGAGCTTCCTGTGCACTGACAAAAATCTTCCCTTCACCTAATGCATTAACTTTTTCTCGAGTTAAATAATATAACCCAAGTACAACGTCTTGGCTGGGAACAATAATTGGCTCACCACTCGCTGGCGACAAGATATTATTAGTTGACATCATTAATGAGCGAGCTTCTAGCTGTGCTTCCAAAGTCAGTGGCACGTGAACTGCCATTTGGTCCCCGTCGAAGTCTGCGTTATACGCAGTACAAACTAAAGGATGCAGTTGTATCGCTTTACCTTCGATCAATACAGGCTCGAATGCTTGAATACCTAGCCTATGTAATGTAGGTGCACGGTTTAACAGGATAGGATGCTCGCGAATTACATCATCTAAAATATCCCATACAACAGACTCTTCTCGCTCCACCATTTTTTTAGCGGCTTTAATTGTTGTTGCTAAACCTCTAAATTCGAGTTTGCTAAATATGAATGGTTTAAATAATTCAAGAGCCATTTTTTTTGGAAGACCGCACTGATGCAGCTTCAGAGTCGGACCAACCACAATTACGGAACGTCCTGAATAGTCTACACGCTTTCCTAAGAGGTTTTGTCGGAAACGACCTTGCTTTCCTTTAATCATATCTGCTAAGGATTTGAGCGGTCTCTTGTTTGTACCCGTGATCGCACGTCCGCGACGCCCATTATCCAACAGTGCATCAACTGATTCCTGCAACATTCTTTTTTCATTTCGTACAATAATATCAGGTGCATTCAAATCAAGAAGGCGCTTCAAACGATTATTCCGGTTAATAACACGTCGATACAAGTCATTCAAATCTGATGTTGCAAAACGACCGCCATCCAATGGGACTAGAGGTCTTAAATCAGGTGGTAGAACAGGTAATACATCCATGATCATCCACTCAGGCTTGTTACCCGAATCGTAGAACGCTTCGAGTAATTTTAATCTCTTCGTGATTTTCTTAATTTTGGTTTCGGAATTTGTAGTTGGCAATTCTTCACGCAAGCTCTTGATTTCTTCTTCTAAATCAACTTGACGAAGTAAATCGCGAATGGCTTCAGCCCCCATTCGTGCATCAAACTCATCACCATACTGTTCCATTGCATCAAGATATACTTCATCATTCAGCAACTGCCCACGCTCAAGTTCGGTCATTCCTGGATCTACGACAACAAACGCTTCAAAATAAAGAACACGCTCGATGTCACGTAAAGTCATGTCAAGTAATAAACCAATGCGGGAGGGTAATGACTTCAAGAACCAGATGTGTGCAACTGGGCTTGCAAGTTCAATATGTCCCATACGTTCACGACGCACTTTAGCAAGTGCAAGTTCGACACCGCACTTTTCGCAAATAACGCCACGATGCTTGAGTCGCTTGTATTTACCGCATAAGCATTCGTAATCTTTTACTGGTCCAAAGGTTTTTGCACAAAATAAGCCGTCTCGCTCCGGTTTAAATGTACGATAATTAATTGTTTCGGGTTTTTTTACTTCACCATATGACCATGAACGAATAAGCTCAGGAGAAGCTAACGCAATTTTAATTGCGTCAAACTCTTCACTTTGTCCCTGTTGCTTAAGAATGCCGAGCAAATCGCTCATTACAGGTGTTTTTCTCATCGGTTCATTCATTGGATCGTCGTTTAGAGTACTCAAGTCTATGCCTCCAAAAATTTGTTAATCAGTATGTATCGCTGAAAAAGTTAATCGTGTTCGAGTTCGATATCTATTCCAAGGGCACGAATTTCCTTCAACAATACGTTAAAGGATTCAGGCATTCCTGGGTCCATACGATGATCGCCATCGACAATATTTTTGTAGATTTTTGTTCTACCTCCAACGTCATCTGATTTCACAGTCAACATTTCCTGTAATGTATAAGCTGCACCATAAGCTTCAAGAGCCCATACTTCCATCTCTCCAAAGCGCTGACCACCAAACTGTGCTTTACCGCCTAATGGTTGTTGTGTTACCAGGCTGTATGATCCAGTTGAGCGAGCATGCATCTTATCATCAACTAAATGGTTTAGTTTCAACATATACATGTAACCTACAGTTACTGGGTTATCAAATTTGCTTCCAGTCCTACCATCAATTAAGAAGGTTTTACCATCAGAAGACAAATCTGCCAGCTGTAGCATACGTTTTATTTCTTCTTCAGAAGCACCATCAAAAACTGGTGTTGCCATCGGCACACCAGCTCGTAGATTATCTGCCAATCTGAATAGCTCTTCATCATTGAGAGAATCCAGGTGTACTCGTTGTACATCGTCATGGTTGTATATCTTATGCAAAAATGATTTGATTTCAGCAGCATTTTGTTTTGAATCAAGCATTTGAGCAATTTTATTTCCCAAACCTTTTGCAGCTAAGCCAAGATGGGTTTCCAACACTTGTCCAATGTTCATCCGTGAAGGTACGCCCAATGGATTAAGAACGATATCTACAGCTGTTCCATCTTCCATATGCGGCATGTCTTCAACCGGAACTACAATAGAGATAACCCCTTTGTTTCCATGTCGACCAGCCATTTTATCACCTGGCTGAATACGTCTTTTCACAGCAAGATATACTTTAACAATTTTTAATACACCAGGAGCTAAATCATCTCCTTGTATTATTTTCTTACGGCTATCATTGAAACGCTTTTCCATTTCTTTAGACAACAACTCAAGCTGTTTAGAAAGCTGTTCCAATTGTTGGCTGATTACATCGTTTTCAAGACGAATATCAAACCATTTATCTCTATCAATTTTATCCAGATATTCTTGGTTTATTTTTGATCCTGGTTTCAGATTTCCTGGGCCGCCTGTTGCTACTTTATCGAGTACAATGTTAGCTACACGATGATAAATATCTTCCTCACGAATACGTCGTTCATCAACTAAGTCCTTACGAACTCGAGCTAAATGCTCTTCTTCTATGCTTTTCGCACGCGCATCCTTTTCTAAGCCATCACGTGTAAATACTTGAACATCAATAACCGTACCATTCATTCCAGATGGAACGCGTAATGAAGAGTCTTTCACATCAGAAGCCTTTTCACCGAAAATTGCTCGTAACAACTTCTCTTCAGGTGTAAGTTGAGTTTCTCCTTTAGGAGTAACTTTTCCAACTAGAATATCGCCAGCTTTAACTTCAGCTCCGATATAAACCACACCAGCTTCATCTAGGTTAGAAAGTGCTGATTCACCAACATTCGGAATATCCGCAGTAATTTCTTCAGTACCTAATTTAGTATCACGCGCAATACACGTTAACTCTTCAATATGAATCGTTGTGAATCGATCATCTTGTACAATACGTTCGGATATAAGAATAGAGTCCTCGAAGTTATATCCATTCCAAGGCATAAAGGCGACCAGTAAATTTTGACCTAAAGCCAATTCACCCATATCAGTGCAAGGACCATCAGCTAAGATGTCTCCTCTTTGAATCATATCGCCTGTATTAACAATTGGACGTTGATTAATACACGTATCCTGGTTTGAACGGAAGTACTTGGTCAGGTTATAAATATCAACACCTGTTTCACCAGCTGTAGTCTCATCATCGTTTACGCGAACAACGATACGCGATGCATCAACAAGATCAATTATCCCGCCACGTTTTGCAACTACTGAAACTCCTGAATCAGAAGCAACAATACGCTCCATTCCTGTGCCTACTAGAGGTTTTTCAGAACGTAAAGTCGGCACTGCTTGCCGCTGCATGTTTGATCCCATCAAAGCACGGTTCGCGTCATCATGCTCCAAGAATGGAATTAGAGAAGCAGCAACAGAAACGATTTGCTTGGGTGAAATATCCATATAGTTGATATTATCCGGTGTAGTCAATGAAAATTCATTCTGATGTCTACAGGGGACTAGGTCTGCAAGAATATTTCCATCCTTATCAAGCGTCACGCTCGATTGTGCAATATACTGATCAACTTCTTCAATAGCTGATAGATATTCAATGTCATCACTCACACGACCATTAATTACTTTACGGCACGGGGTTTCAATAAATCCATAATCATTTGTTCTTGCATAAACAGATAATGAATTAATTAAACCAATGTTTGGACCTTCTGGTGTTTCAATAGGACAGACACGACCATAGTGTGTGGTATGGACGTCGCGAACTTCAAATCCTGCACGTTCACGCGTTAAACCACCTGGGCCTAATGCAGAAACCCTACGTTTGTGTGTTACACCCGATAACGGATTAACTTGATCCATAAATTGTGATAACTGGCTTGAGCCAAAAAATTCTTTAATCGCAGCAGAAACTGGTTTTGCATTGATTAAATCTTGTGGCATCAGATTTTCAGATTCAACCAAACTTAAACGTTCTTTAACCGCTCTTTCAACACGTACAAGTCCGACTCTAAATTGGTTTTCTGTCATTTCACCAACACTACGAACCCTTCGGTTACCCAGGTGGTCAATATCATCCACCATACCAATACCATTTCTTATATCGATAAGTGTCTTGATAACAGCCATTATATCTTCTTTAGTCAAGGTACCTGGCCCATCATCATTTTTTCTACCAACACGTCGATTAAATTTCATTCTACCAACAGCGGATAAATCATAGCGTTCGTCAACAAAGAATAAATTTTTAAATAGAGCTTCAGCTGCTTCTTTAGTTGGTGGCTCACCTGGTCTCATCATACGATAAATTTCAACGAGCGCCTCTAACTGACTTGAGGTAGGATCAATTTTTAATGTATCTGAAATATACGAACCATGATCCAAGTCATTGGTATAAATCATCTCAAATTCATGGATTCCACTGGTAGCCATTAGATCGAGAGACTCATCAGTTACTTCATCATTTGCCTGTGCAATGAATTCGCCAGTTAAAGTATCTATAATACTTTTAGCTAATGTTTTGCCTATTAAATAATCACGTGGAACAATCAGATCTTTCATCTGAGCTTTTTCCATTTGTTTAATATGGCGTGCAGTAATTCTTCTACCTTGCTCTACGATAAGCTCACCTGTTTCAGGAACAAGAATATCAAATGAAGCGATTTCGCCTCGAAGTCGTTGAGGAATTAAATCAATGTGGTATTCACCATTTTTAAGATGACAGCTAGTCATTTCGAAGAACTCACTGAGGATATCTTCTGTTTCGTATCCTAGGGCTCTTAATAAAATGCTTACTGGTAATTTACGTCTTCTATCAATTCGAACATAAACACAGTCTTTTGGATCAAATTCAAAATCTAGCCATGATCCACGGTAAGGTATAATGCGTGCAGAATATAATAGCTTACCAGATGAATGGGTTTTACCCTTATCATGTTCAAATATCACACCAGGAGAACGATGTAACTGAGAAACAACAACTCTCTCGGTACCATTTACCACAAATGTACCAACATCAGTCATTAAAGGTATTTCACCCATAAAAACATCTTGTTCTCTGATATCTTTGATTGGTTTAGGATCTTCGCTTGCGTCCTTATCAAGAACAACAAGTCTGATTTTGACCCTTAGTGGCGCAGAATAGGTTAAGCCCCGTAATTTGCATTCACGAACATCAAATGCTGGTTCACCTAACTTATAACCAACATATTCTAGTCGTGCATTGCCAGAAAAGCTTTCAATCGGGAATACAGAAGAAAATGCAGCATGCAATCCTGTATTAAATTGTTCGTTTGACTTGCTATCAGCCTGAAGAAAATCCCTATAGGACTTAAGTTGAATTTCAAGCAGATTTGGTATTGCCATTTTATCGGCCTGCTTACCAAAGCTTTTGCGAAATCGTTTTTTCTCAGCATGCGAATATTGAGGTTTAGCTTCTGCAACGGCCATGGTGTTTCCTCTGTAAATTATTGATGACTTCAAACACGTAAACCCAGCCATGAAACCATGGCTGGGTTCTATCTCACTGATATAGCTTTATTATTTAACTTCTACTGAAGCACCAGCTTCTTCAAGTTCTTTCTTAAGGTTAGCAGCTTCATCTTTAGATACGCCTTCTTTAATTGTTGAAGGAGCACCTTCTACTAAGTCTTTAGCTTCTTTCAAGCCAAGACCAGTAATTCCACGGACTGCTTTAATTACATTAACTTTGTTTGCACCGAAACTGGTCATAACAACAGTAAACTCTGTTTGTTCTTCAGCAGCGGCAGCAGCACCGGCAGCTGGAGCAGCAACTGCAACAGCAGCAGCGGCAGCAGAAACGTTGAATTTCTCTTCCATAGCTTCGATTAATTCAACTACTTCCATAACAGACATGTTTGCTATGGTTTCTAAAATATCATTTTTTGACACAGCCATTACTAGCTCCTGATTTAAAATTAATTTAATGATTAAATGAGATTTAACCTGCTTTTTTATCTTTTACTGCTGCTAAGGTTCTAACCAATTTAGCATGTGGCTCAGCAAGAGTTCTGACAAATTTCTCAATTGGCGCTTTCATCACGTACATCAACTTGGCAATTGCCTCATCGCGAGTCGGTAAGCTAGCAACAGCATCAATCTGATTTGCTTTATATACTTTTCCGCCTACGGATAATGCTTTAATCTCAAGCTTGTCAAATGTTTTCGTGAATTCTTTAAGTAGTCTTGCTGCATCACTGGGTGCTTCCAGTGATAAAGCAATGAATAACGGGCCTACAAGCAAGTCATTCAAGCATTCAAATTCGGTATTTTTAAAAGCTCGGCGTGTTAGTGTATTTCTAACAACGCGAAGATAAACACCGGACTTGCGTGCTTCACTACGCAACTGCGTCATTTGATTAACAGTTAAACCACGATAATCAGCAACAACTGCCGAAATAGCCTTTGAGGCGACCTCAGTCACTTCTTCAACAACAGCTTTTTTTTCAGCTAAATTTAATGTCACGTTACTGACCTCCTAATTATACAAATCACAAGGATTTGCCAGTTATGGTGGCCGTCTCTTTTAAAATTGGAGCCGGTTCACCGTCTGCGCAGGAAATTAAGCGTTAGCACCTGCGGTCTTCGACGGCATGGAACCAAATCTATGCCGTGAATTCTCAAAAATGGGTGATTATATTACACAGGTATTGATGAAATATCAATAGCTATACCAGGGCCCATAGTCGTAGATAAAGAGATTTTCTTTAAGTATTGACCTTTCGCAGAAGAAGGTTTTGCTTTTTTAAGATCATTAATTAATGCAACTATGTTTTCAATTATGTCTTCCGCAGTAAAATCTACTTTTCCGACTGTGCAGTGAATAATTCCATTCTTATCTGTTCTATAGCGTACTTGACCAGATTTCGCATCTTTTACTGCGCCTTCAACGTTAGTAGTCACTGTGCCAACTTTAGGGTTCGGCATTAGACCTCTTGGACCTAAAACCTGACCTAGCTGTCCGACAATACGCATCGCATCTGGTGTAGCAATAACAACATCGAAGTCCATTGCGCCACCTTTAATTTTCTCAGCTAAATCTTCAAATCCAACAATATCAGCACCAGCATCTTTAGCTTTAGTAGCATTATCGCCTTGTGCAAATACGGCTACACGTACAACTTTTCCGGTACCTTTAGGTAGGTTAGTTGATGATCGTACAACTTGATCTGATTTGCGAGGATCAACACCCAGGTTAACACTTATATCTAAACTTTCGCGAAATTTAGTTGAAGCAAATTGCTTTAACAGGTTAATTGCTTCGCTCGCGCTGTATAAATGATTTGACTTAATTGTCTCTATAATTTTCTTTTGCTTCTTAGATACTCTTGTCATGGCATCCCCCTTATTCTAAACCTTCAACGTCAATACCCATACTGCGCGCAGTACCTGCAATACTTCTAACTGCTGCTTCTAAGCTTGCTGCAGTTAAATCAGGCTCTTTAATCTTCGCAATTTCCTCAAGCTGTTTGACGTTAAGTTTGGCCACTTTTTTAGTGTTGGGCGTACCACTTCCACTTTGAATACCTGCAGCCTTTTTCAGAAGAACAGAGGCCGGTGGAGTTTTAGTAATGAAGGTAAAACTACGATCACTATAAACAGTAATTACAACCGGAGTAGGTAATCCCTGCTCCATTTGCTGTGTTGCTGCGTTAAACGCCTTGCAGAACTCCATAATGTTAACACCACGCTGACCCAAAGCAGGACCTACGGGTGGACTTGGATTTGCTTTACCGGCTGGAATTTGCAACTTAATATAAGCTTCTACTTTTTTTGCCATATCTACTCCTCATGGGTCATGCGCCAGATTTTACAGAAAGTTTTAATTTCTTTCTGCTTTTTCCAGCTCCCCTTTTTTTACACAAAAATATCCCATAAACTCCTAGATAAATTTAACATTAAAAAGAGTTTCAGGGCACCTTAGCGAACTAGGTTTTCTCTACTTGACTGAATTCAAGTTCTACTGGAGTAGATCGTCCAAAAATCAAGACTGCTACTCTTAATCTATTTTTCTCATAATTGACTTCTTCTACCACTCCGTTAAAGTCAACAAAAGGACCTTCTTTAACGCGAACCACTTCACCTGGTTCAAATAGAATTTTAGGTCTTGGCTTAGTTACACCATCTTCAACTCGTTGCATGATTGCACGAGCTTCCTTATCAGTAATAGGTGTAGGGGTCTGGCTTGTTCCACCAATAAAACCCAGAACTCTTGGTATCGCTCTTATCATATGCCATGTTTGATCATCCATAACCATATTCACTAATACATAGCCTGGAAAAAACTTACGTGTACTTTTGCGCTTTTGACCCGAACGCATTTCAATCACTTCTTCTGAAGGTACAACAACTTCGCCAATTTTATCTTCTAAATTGTGATGTTGTGCTCGAGATTTAATTTCGCGCATAACGAAATTCTCATAGCCTGAATAGGCATGTACAACGTACCATTGTTTCGATTTGTGTTCTTCCACCGAATTCACCCTAAATGCGTTATTTTAGCAATTGCCCACATCATCACTGAATCGACCCCCCAGAGTATAAATCCGGTCACTGCAACCATAACAATAACAATGGTTGTTGTCTGTATCGTCTCTTGGCGTGTTGGCCAAACGACTTTTAACAATTCAACTTTTGACTCTTGAGCAAATTTAAAAACTTGTTTACCTGCTGATGTCATGTAGCCCAAAAATAGAGTCAACAATAGCCACAGAAGCCATATAATTGACAAAACCGGGCCTGAAAAAGTATAGTGATATGTACAAAAAAATGCCGCCGCAGTTATAAGAACTACAGCTATCCATGAAAATATATCTATAGTATTGCTTTGGTTTTCGTTTGAACTTTTCATATTCACTTGTAAGTTGGCAGGCCAGGAGGGAATCGAACCCCCAACCTGCGGTTTTGGAGACCGCCACTCTGCCAATTGAGCTACTGGCCTAAATTTATTGGCATGAATCAACATAACTCATGCCAACGCAATTTAACTTTATTACTCGATAATTTTAGCGACAACACCGGCGCCTACAGTACGGCCACCTTCCCGAATAGCGAAACGCAAACCTTCGTCCATCGCAATAGGTGC
>NZ_LNYQ01000004.1 GCF_001467945.1 Legionella parisiensis | reverse complement strand
TGGTGGGCCGTATAGGATTCGAACCTATGACACAGAGGTTAAAAGCCTCCTGCTCTACCACCTGAGCTAACGGCCCTAAAGAGGCTGGAATAATACCGGATTAGCACAGAATTTCAAGTCTTTTTATGATGTTTCTACTATTTTTGTTATTTTTAAGGGTACAAATGTTTTTTTATACAAAATTATTGCTCATGAAAAAGCAAATTCCTGAGCTGATTGGGTTTGAAAATAAATATTTTTTTCTGTTGCCAGTATTGTCCAGTTTGCTATTTTTAGTTTATCAGTCAGGATTTGCGCCCTGTCTGCTGAAGTAATGAGCAGTAAAACATCCGCACCTAAAGCGCCACAACCCTTTATTGCCAATATTTCCGGGCAATTCTTAAACTCACTAATAAATTTTAAGCTGTGATGCGCTACCAAATTTAGCTCGGTTAATTTTTGATGATAGTTGTTTATGGCTGAGACTAGTTTATTGGAATCAATCTGCTCGAATGCTTGTTGTGCTTCGTCTACTAAAAAAGATAAATAATCGATCTGGATCTGATCAGGAAGGGTAGAGTCTTGTAAATGATGGTGAGTGGCAAGTTTCATGCCGGTATGGACGAGAATAAACGACAAATCTTGAAAAGGCCAGCTATAAGACTTTAACTTTTTTTGTTGTTTATTAATGTACACACATCCTTGCTGCGACTGTGCTATTACATCATATCCACTAGGCTTCAAGCCTTTTCCAGGCCATGATGATATATAATAAGCGCTTAGCATATTATTTAAATCAGCTACAGTGTTATTTACGAAACAAGCAGCTAAATAGCTTGCCAAAAATTGCGCGCTGGAGGCGCCTAAACCTCCTCGACCTGCATAAGGGTCATGCCACAAAAGACCTTGCCTTGAATTTTGTTGCAGCCACCAAAGTCCAGCTGGAGATTCTGGGTGAATTCCAGCTAATTTGTCTTGCGTAGTTAATGTAAGCTCAAAACAGGGGGCGGTCATTAGAAGAAGTGCGGAGGCCTCAGCTACAGCAGCGTATTCACCCAGTAAAAAAGTTTTTGCGGGTATTGACCATTTCATACAGCAATCGGTGTTTGTCTAATTTTAGCCAGTAAATCATGAGCATTATTAAGACTAATTCTTTTGTGTAAATCCAACCACTTTTGTAAATGCTCTTTAAGCACGGGAATTTCGCTTTCATTGGCGCCTGCTGCCAAAAGCAGATTATCAATGTGTAATTTCATATGTCCCTGAATAATGCCTTCAGTACATAATGCTTTAATTGCCCCCAAATTTTGAACCAAGCCCACTGCTGCAATGACTTGAGCTAATTGATTCGCCGAAGAAATATTCATCATTCGTAAACACATTTTAGCGGTGGGGTGCAATGAGGTAACGCCACCTATGGTTCCAACAATAATCGGGGCGGTAAGTTGTCCTGTAAGTATTCCATTGTGATAGCGCCAACGTGTAATTGCTTGATACTGTCCATCGCGGGCGGCATAGGCATGTACTCCTGCTTCAACTGCACGCCAGTCATTTCCTGTCGCGATTAAAACTGGATCAATACCATTCATTACCCCTTTGTTATGGGTAGCTGCTCGATAAGGATCCATTTCGGCAAAGAGCGATGCTTCTTGCAGTTTTTGGCCAAGTTCAGGATCAATAGTATGTATGGTAACTTGAGATGTTGTTAATTTTTGGTCATTTAGGTTTGATAGAATACACATGGTGACTTCTTCACCAGTTAACTGCTCTATAGGTGTTTTTAAGTATTCAAGAACCTGATTAATAATGTTGGCTCCCATGGCATCACAGCTATTCATAGTCAAGTGAATTACGGCCATGTCATGATTATCTTCTCTTTTAAGCTGGCGTAATTGCAAATCCATGACACCGCCGCCGCGTTTTACCATGTTATCGGCAACATCTTTGTTAGCTCTGTTAATCAGATAGGTTCGATTTTCGTTAAAAATCTGAGAAAATTTAGAGAAATCTTTGACTTTTGCCAGTTGAATTTGACCTAAAATGCATTCGCCTTGAACCCAGGTTTTTATTTCACCGCATTGTCTAATCCATTTAGCAGATTTGGATAAGGCTGCAATGATGGATGTTTCTTCCACCGCCATTGGAATCACATAGTCTTGGCCATTGATATTGAAATTAGTTGCTACACCCAAGGGAAGCTGAAAATAACCGATTACATTTTCAATCAGCTTATCCGCCAAATTCATATCTTTTATGCCACCGCTTTTAAGAAAAGAAATATCTTCAGGAGTTATTGCTCCTAAAGCTAACAATCGCTTAAAGCGTTCTTCTCGAGAGAGTTTGGAAAAACCGCGGAATAGCTCATCAGTGTTAGAAGATAAAGGCATGCTTTCTCCTTTGAGTAGCCGGCATTGACGCAAGTTTTGTAATGCCATTTTTGCGTTGTTCAAATTGGCTGTAATTTTCTTGCATACCTGATTTTAGTTTCTTGAAAAAAATAAAAGCAATTTTATCATAAAACAGAGAAGCAAACTACCTGAAAATCATTGGTATTATATGATTTTGTGCAGAGGTTTTTTGAAAATAAATATTCAATCCGGCAAATGCTCATCATAATCTCTATCTTTCATCTGCTTTTTTTATAAGTTTATTAATCGCTCGGTGCGGATAAAACCATGGCATGTGTGATGTATGCATGTCATGTTTTTGCTTATTATGGCTCACTAGTGACCTAATGATTCTTTTTGTAATCAAATTATTGTTTTTAACTTAAAATTTCTAGCGTTTTTTTTGCATGAAGTGTAAATTGAGAGCACTTTAATTTGGATTTTATTTGTAAGGAGATGTCATGGGAAAAGATGCTAAAGAAAAAAAAGCTTTTGAATCTGCCTCGAATATGAGAACCATATACATTGAGCAATTGCAGAAATGTAAATCGGCTTCTCAGTTTGAAAGTATTTCGAGCAGATATGAGGAGAAAAAGAGAAAAAATCCTAAGACTGTTAGTTTTACCCCATATCATACCGAAGTTATTAGTGGATTAGATTTACAAATTAAGCAATTAACGGAAAAATTAAAGGCACAATTTTTTTCAGTAACTCCTATTGAAACATCGTTAAGTGCTTATGATCGAGAAAAAAACGACACTACTGATTTATTGCCAGAAGCTCATGTTTCAGATGAACTTCCTCATGTTAACCAGCAGGATTTAGACGCTCAACCCAAAGCTGTTACTGAAAAACCTCTACAAAAGGAGGAGGGGGGGAGTTTAACTCGGTCGCTAACTAAGCAAAGTGGTGTATTTGTTACCCCTGTTGATGGAAAACCTAAATCCAGGCATGTTACTTGGAATGAAAAGCAACTTAAGGAAACGGAGGAGCAGCAAAAACAGCATCTCGAAACGTATGTTGATCAGAAAGCCAGAAGACACAGAAACGCTCAGCTTACTGAAGTTAAAGAAAAATTAAGAACACTTCATACAAAGCAAACAAAATATGACACGAAAGCTAAAGAATATCATAGGAAGAAGGATCAAGAAGGAGAGGCAAAATATCGAGAAGCTGCAAAAGCTGCCGGAAACATTCATAATCAGATAGCGAAACTGGTTGATCAGTACATTCGGGATGGGGATTTAGATTCTTTTAAATTAAATAGCCAAAATATTCTAGGTGATGATAAAAATAATGATGTGAAAACATTACGGGCTTACCGTGGCTGGTGGGAAAAATTCTTAGACGATCTGGTTGAACTTATAAATTCCGGGTTTACTCGCGTCGGCTCCTCGATCCGTGTGCATGAATTATCGATGTTTAAACCCGCAACTACCGATGGGGGAAACAAAATCAACGATATAAGTAATGCAATTAACTCCGTAAAGGCAACTATTTAATCGGTTACAAAAATAAGTAGTCTGAGGTATATATTGTACTCAGACTATATTTTTTACCTACCCGAATATCTTGTTATTGTGTTACCATGTTCTATTGTTTTTGTTCTCTAGAATATTGATATTATTCTTGAGGTTATTTTTCAATACATAAAGACTATGGTACAAAACAGCGCGCAAATCACCTATGATAAGGAACTTGCCAGATTTCACTGTACAGGTGCCTGGTCTGTTTTAAAAATTGAAAATTTATTAGCTCGATTTAAGATGGATGAGCTGCCCAAAACTCAAAAAGTGACTATTAGCGGTGAAAGTATTAGTAATTTTGATAGTGCAGGCGCCTTGGCTCTCATTAAATGCATTAGCATGCTGGAACAACGAAAAAATCAGGTTGAACTGACAAATTTTACTGAAACACAACAGCAGCTTGTCGATTTAATTAGATCAAAAAAAGAGGTATTAGGTTATCAAATACCTTCTCCGCCTAAAGAGAATGTATTTTATCAATTAGGGAAAGAATCAGAGAGCAAACTTCGTCAAGTAGATGGCCTTCTTGCTTTAGTAGGAGATTTGACTACTAAAATATTTAATGCATTTGGCAATTGGCACCGTTTTCAATTACCCAGTATCATTTCAAATATTCACGCTACAGGCGTGACTGCATTACCTATTCTTGCGTTGCTTTCTTTTCTAATTGGTGTGGTTTTAGCTTATCAAATGGGTTTGCAATTGCAAACATATGGGGCCAATAGCTTTATTTCCTATTTATCAGGTATGGCGATTTTTCGTGAGTTTGCACCGTTAATGACGGCAATTATTGTTGCTGGACGGACTAGCTCCGCATTTACAGCACAAATTGGCAGTATGAAACTAAATGAAGAGGTAGATGCATTATTAACGATGGGACTTTCTCCCACTGAGTTATTAGTCCTCCCTAAAGTTCTAGGATTATTGATCGCGTTTCCTTTATTGATTTTTTGGTCTGATGTTTTTAGTATTTTAGGTGCAATGATTATGTCCAATAACATGTTGGGCATTAGTTTTGTTGATTTTTTACAACGATTAAGAGATTCTGTTGGGATTTCGCAGTTGAATTTAGGTCTTTATAAAGCTCCCGCATTTGCATTGTTAATAAGCCTGGTTGGTTGTTATCAAGGGTTTAGAGTAGAGGCCGGTACGCAAAAAAATATTGGGAGCCAAACTACCCGAAGTGTAGTGCAAGCACTATTTCTAATTATTATTGCTGATGCCATTTATTCAGTCATTTATAGTCGGATGCATTTATAGATGAGCGAACCCATTATTGAAATTAAAGGACTAAAGAATTGTCTCGGAGGTCAATGGGTACATACCGATGTGAACTTGACTGTAGAAAAGGGTGAAATTTTAGCTATTATTGGCGGTTCAGGGAGTGGAAAAACAACGATATTACGTAGTTTGCTGATGTTACTGAAGCCTACTGCGGGTCGTATTAAAATATTTGGACAAGATATTAGTAATCTTGATGCAGAACAATCGTTTTTGCTTCGTAGGCGATGGGGGATGCTTTTTCAGCATAGCGCATTATTTTCATCAATGAATGTGTTGGAAAATGTGATGTTTCCTATGCGAGAATTTACTAATCTGGATTATGAATTTATGTATGAACTGGCTTTGCTAAAAGTCACTTTAGTAGGCTTGCCCAAAGAAGCTGCAGGTAAATTGCCTTCAGAATTGAGTGGTGGAATGCAACGAAGAGCCGCTGCAGCGCGTGCGATTGCAATGGATCCGGAGTTGTTGTTTTTAGATGAACCAACTACAGGTTTAGATCCACTGAGTGCAAGGCTTTTTGATGAGCTGATTGTTTTTTTAAGAGATTCTTTAAAGCTTACTATAGTTATGGTGAGTCATGATATAGAATCTTTAAAGCGAACTACTGATCGAGTAGCGTTTATCGGCGACGGAAAAATTTTAAGTGTTGAGCCGATTGGTGATTTGATGAAGAATCAAAATAAGATCATTGCAGGTTATTTTAGTAAAATGTAACTGGAGACTGAATTCTTGGAAGCTAAAACCAATTACACCATAGTAGGTGTAGTCGTGCTTATATTGCTGGTAGGGCTAGTGGCTACAATGTTGTGGTTGTCTGTTGGTTTTAATCAAAAAAAATATACTACGTACACTGTTTACATGCATGAAGCTGCATCCGGTCTGACCAACGATGCCCCTGTGAAATACAACGGAGTGCAAGTTGGTTATGTAAAAGAAATAAAATTGAATCAGAATGATCCGAGACAAGTTGAAATTTTGTTAAATATTGAAGAGGGAACACCGGTTACGACCAGTACTTATGCCACATTAAATTCACAAGGGATTACCGGTGTTACTTATATTGGTTTGAGTGCAAGTACTTCTAATTTGACGCCAATCCCCCAAATGCCTGGAGAACCGTTTCCTGTTATTCCTTCAAAACCTTCTGTATTTAATCAATTGGATAGCATTCTAAAAAAAGTTTCTGAGGACGTAGGGGTTGTAAGTGATGAAGCAAAGCGTATATTTAATGAGGAAAATGCTAAACACATACGACATATCTTAGCTAATGTGGATTATCTTTCTGGGGATCTCGCACGTAATGGCAAAAATCTAAAGGTTTTAATGGATAATCTTGCCAAAACAAGTCGTGATTTTCCGCATATGCTTGCCGAATTAAGAGTGGGAATATCTAAGTTCAATGCTATGGCGGAAAGTTTAAGTCAAGCAGGGGATAGTGTGTCAAAAACTATGGGTACAGGGAAAAATGCTATAGATAAAATTTCCCAGGAAGGGCTGCCACCTGCTGTAATCTTATTACGACGATTGAACACAATTTCTGCGAATTTGGAAAAGGTGAGTAGTGAAATGCGGCAAAACCCTGCTGTGGTTATTCGTGGAACTAAGCCACCAAAACCTGGGCCTGGAGAATAAAATGAAAAAGTTGACTGTAT
This sequence comes from Legionella parisiensis, assembly GCF_001467945.1. Taxonomy (GTDB): domain Bacteria; phylum Pseudomonadota; class Gammaproteobacteria; order Legionellales; family Legionellaceae; genus Legionella; species Legionella parisiensis. The sequence continues at coordinate 27,264 of NZ_LNYQ01000004.1, read as the reverse complement.
TGCTTGCGGTTTTAAGCACCGCTGTACTTAGTGCGTGCTCACCAATTAAAGTCTCTGTAAAAAATCAATATCAATTAAGTGCATACAGTACACAACAATTGGCTAAAAACCCAATACCCATTACTTTGTTGGTCACTGCGCCTGATGCTGCAGCAGGGTATCAAACAGAACAAATGCTTTATGTTAAAAAACCCTATGCACTGGAGCCTTTTGTAAAAAATGCATGGGTAAATCCTCCTGCAGATATGCTTTACCCTTTAATTTTACAAAGCTTACAACGGACAAATCTTTTTGAAGCGGTTACCTCCAATGCGTATACCTTAGGTGCAACGTATCGATTAGATACTCAGTTACTTTCTCTCCAACAAAATTTTCTTAAAAAACCTAGTGTTCTTGAGTTTTCAGTCAAAGCTGTTTTAACTCATGTTAACGATAATAACGTTTTGGCTTCAAAAATTTTCAATTTACGGATCCCATGCCCTAGTGATACACCCTACGGGGGCGTAATCGCAGCAAATAAAGCAACCCAGCTGTTTACCGCGAACCTGTCTCATTTTGTGGTATCTCACATTGAGCACTAGAGGATATCCCCCTGCGAACTGACTTAATTAAATGAAGCTTGGGGGGTAATGAAGAGGGACCAGGAAACTTATAAACAGCCTGCTTATGATCTTTGATTTTATGACTTGCGATGATTAATAGTACTGTAGCCAAAAAATAAAAAGAATTGTACAATGTGCCCCCATGAACCCTGCATGGGTATTTTGAAGTTTATTAATAATAAAAAGAACGAAGGAGATTGAGGATGAAAGCCGGATCATTTGGTAAATTAGGTCTGCTTGTGGCGACTGCTGTTTTCGTTGTTGCTTGTTCTAAAGCACCAGGTAGTGCTGAAGGGGGAGTAGGCGTGAGCGAAGCTGAGGCCCAAGGTCTAGGACAGTTCACTCATTTTGCTGGTCAAGAACCTGGTGAGTCTTATACAACTAAGGCACCTCATAATCAACTGTATTTGTTCTCTTATGATGACAGTAATTTGGCTCCCAAATATTTACCATCGATTAATGCTCAGGCAGAATACTTAAAGACACATCCGGGTGCGCGTGTGTTAGTAGCTGGACATACCGATGAGCGTGGTAGCCGTGAATATAACGTCGCCCTTGGTGAGCGCCGTGCAAATACTGTAGCTGATATTTTACGTATGGCCGGTGTTAGCAGACAACAAGTCCGCGTTGTGAGCTATGGTAAAGAACGTCCAATTAATTTAGGACATGATGAAGGGTCGCATGCACAAAATCGACGTGTAGAATTTACTTATGAGGCAACAAGATGATACATTGCAAAAAACACATTATCGCTACAGGTTTTATATTGATGCTTCCTTTGGCCTGTTGGTCAGAAGCACCTGTTGTTGATGATAGTGATAATTTTGCAATTATTGAGGGCCAGCAGGCGTATGAAACGCCTGCTTATGGTCCTAAGTACGACGAGCCACAAATTGAAAGTGGGCAGTTTGATCTGGCTCGAAACGAGAGTTACAAAATAGATAATTCTCAAACCGATGATGAGCCTGCGCTTGCTAAAGATGATCAAGCAAGTAGTTCAAACACTAACATTACCGATAATGCTAAGCTGATTGACAAAATCCAAAGCTTGCAGCAAGAAATACAAGAGCTACGTGGTCAATTAGAAGTACAAGCTCATGATTTAAAGTTATTACAGCAACAACAAGTTGCTTTTTATAAAGACTTAGATTCACGTTTAAGTGGAAGTACTTCTGCTAAATCTTCGTCAAGTAAATCCACCTTGGATCTTTCTGCTGGTTCCAAGGAAACTACACCTAAAGTACCTGCACCGAATGTTCAGGCAAGCAAGTCGGTTTCTCCTGCTGCAGTTCCCGTACCCGCAGCGACTACTTCTAGAATAAACCCTGCAGATGAGCAGATTAGCTATTTAGCAGCCTATGAATTAGTAAAGAACAAACGTTATGATGATGCTTTAAATGCAATGAATGTGTTTGTTCAAAAATATCCTACGGGTGGTTACACTGCCAACGCACAATATTGGCTAGGTGAGCTTTATTTAGTTAAAAAAGATTTTACAAAATCTATAGAGCATTTTAATGTGGTTTTACAACAATTTCCCACCTCAAGTAAATCTGCTGCAAGCATGTTAAAGGTCGGTTATGCTTATGCTGCACAAGGTGACAAGCAGGAGGCCAAAAAATTCCTGCAACAAGTGGTGAGAGCTTACCCTGGTACGCCTACAGCTCAATTGGCTAATTCAAAATTACGTACAATATTATAATTAATATATTTTTATACGTAGCTCCGGATAAAACATAAACAGGGAAACCCTGGTTTTGCTTTAACCAGGCTACGCATTAAAAATAACTTATGGATCCCCAAGGAGAAATTATGTATTGGCTAGCCCATGCCCCAGCTAATATTGCTTTGATCAAATATATGGGAAAAAAGGATGATAGCTCAAATAGTCCGGATAATCCTTCATTATCCTATACTTTAAACGAACTCAAAACCACAGTAAGGCTGGAAAAAATGAGTTCAAAAAAAGATATTTGGGAACCGCTTATTGTACCCGCCGGAATAGAAAATTTTGTTCTTTCCGCAGAAGCACAAAAAAGATTTCTTGATCATCTCGCTCGAGTAAAAGCATATTTTGGCTATGAAGGTGGTTTTTTAGTGCAGTCCTGTAATAATTTTCCTCACAGTAGTGGGATGGCAAGTTCTGCTTCAAGTTTCGCTGCGTTAACAAGATGTGCCGTAATTGCTTTGAGTGAATTAACAGATAAACCCATACCTTCTGTTGAAGAACAAGCTCAGTTAAGCCGTTTGGGATCAGGGTCATCGTGTAGGTCTTTTTATTCTCCCTGGGCTTTATGGGATGAAAATGGAGTGAAAGAGGTCGACTTACCCTACAAGGAGTTAATCTATCAAGGGGTTGTGATTAGCAATAAAAAGAAAGAAGTTCCTTCAAGTGAAGCGCATAAACGAGTTAAAAGCAGTCCCTTTTATGGAACGCGTAGCCAAAGGGCAAAGGAGAACTTAAAGCTTCTATTAGATGCATTCATGAGCAAAAACTGGTCTTCAGCTTATCAAATCTGTTGGCATGAATTTCAAGATATGCATCGCTTGTTTAGTACTTGTGAGCAACCTTTTTCATACATGACAGAAAGCTGTATTGATCTATTGCACAATCTAGAAAGTTTTTGGAATAAAAAGAATGATGGTCCTATCGTGACTATGGATGCTGGACCAAACATACATTTGTTGTATCGCTCTGACCAAACTGAATTAGCACGAGAATTCAAGCGTGACTATTTATTAGGCAATTATGATGTTCTTTGATTTTGAAACCACAACTTTTGGTAAATGGATTTTAGCAGGTGAACATTCCGTAGTACGAGGCCATCCAGCTCTGGTATTTCCGATTAAGGAAAAAAAATTAACTTTAAGTTATGCTGCTGACGCGCCTTCTTTGGGTGCTGATTATACGGGAAGCAGTGGCGCTGACATGCAGCTCTTATTTTGGAGTGTGCTGGAGCATGGTATGCAATTGCTGGGATGCTCTTTAAATCAATTAGTTGGTTATTTTCATTTACACAGTACAATCCCTGTGGGGGCAGGAATGGGGGCTTCAGCAGCACTTTGTGTGGCAATGAGTCGTTGGTTCTGTGCACAGAAAATGGTGGATTCTAGTCAATGCAATGATTTTGCAAAGGAATTAGAACACTTATTTCACGGAAAAAGTAGTGGGCTTGATGTTGCTGGTGTTGCTACGGAAGCTGGGCTTTATTTTAAAGAAGGAACAAGTATTCCATTACAACAAAGAGTTCATCCTCAGTTTTTCTTATCTTCATGCAAGCAAATTGGAATAACTTCTCACTGTATTCACCAGGTTCAAAGTTTATGGGCTGAAAATCCTGCATTGGCGGAGCAAATTGATAAGCAAATGGTTATGGCGGTTGAAGAAGCTCGAAATGCTTTAGAGACAGGGGGGACTGATTCAATTTACTTTTTGGCGCAGGCAATCAATAAAGCTGCTGATTGTTTTTATCAATGGAAACTGGTTAGCGAGAGTTTGCAGCAACATATGCATCGATTAACTGTTGAAGGTGCCTTGGCTGTAAAACCTACTGGTTCCGGAGGAGGCGGGTATGTACTGAGTCTTTGGGACAAGAAACCCCCTGAACATCTCGAATTATTGAATGCGTGATAGGGAATATTCTAGTTAGAAAAGGCCATATTTAGTTTTATTTTGTTCAACTATTGTCGTCCGACCAAGACTCTACTATTTACCTCACGTTCTACTACTTCTAGTCTATAAATTGGTAATAGACTTCAGTTCCTTTGACCATCCCGAGTTCATAGCGTGCTTGCTCTTCCAGAGCCTGATCACCATTTTTTAACTCTTTGATATCTGCTTCAAGGGCTCGATTACGCGTTGCCAACTTATTATTTTCTTGTTCGTGAGCGGCTAATTTTTTTTCAAGATTATTCCACTGAATTAAATTTCCATCGCCCAGCCATAGTTTATGTTGTAAAACAACTAAGGAGACTATCAAAATTATAAACACAGGGCGCATAGCTTTTGCTTAATTTAAAGGTATCCTTTTACCATTTTATTACCATATCACAATATGTGGCAATATCTGCTTGAGTAATTTTTACATTATCATATATGAGGACCCCTGGATTCTGCGCATAAAACTTGGAAAGTAAGGTTTTTGATTTTTGGGATTTAGTATTTTGATTTTATATCCCCCTATTTGTTTTGGAACACCTTTTTACCTGCTTGCCGCGCTTTATGCACGGCATTCAGTTGATTGTGAACGAAAGCAGGGGGGCTGGCTTTCGCACATGAAGCGAGGAACGGATGCTTGCAAGTAGATGTGTCTAGACTAGAGTCTCTATGCTTAATCTAGTCTGCGAGTTCGATATATCGAGATAAAATAAGTCAAAAATGTTTACGCAAAATATTAAGTTCTTCATTTAACTGATCTATTTTTTCCAATAATTCTAATGCAAGTGCTACACCTGGGAGATTAATTCCCAAATCCCTATGTAGGCGGAAGGCAGACTCCATCTTACGTAAATCGTTCTGATTTAATTTTATATTCCCTGCTTCCATTGTTTTGCAAGAAAATAAACCATGTTCTGCCATTTCGAGTAATAATTCTTTAGATATATGATATTTTTGACATACTTCACTGAATGAGATTGTTGTTGTTTCTTCAATAAGCACGCCAATTAGAGTATTGTCCTGCTTCATGCTTAGACTCCCATTTTGTCACGTGGATTAAAAGGCATTACTTGCGCCATTTTTTTGTAGAGCTCTATTGCTGCTTCAGTTGTTGGTGGCGGGGTAATCATTTTCAAAAGTACATATTGGTGCCCGGGTTTTGCTCCAGGCAAACCACGATTTTTAAGCCTTAATTTCTGCCCTCCTTGAGAGCCTGGTGGAATTTTTAAGTCAATTTTTCCTCCCAGAGTAGGGACAATTATTGTTGCACCTAAAGCAGCTTCCCATGGAGTAATAGGCAGGGTGAGGTAGATATCACTATCCATTACATCAAAAAGAGAGTGTTTATCAATATTTATTATTAAATAAATATCACCGCGGGGCCCACCGTGTACTCCAGGAGCTCCTTGTCCAGCAAGACGGATTTGTTGGCCCGATTTTACGCCAGCTGGAATTTTCACTTTCAGGGTTTGCATACTGACTTTTGATTCTTGTTCGATTGGAACCTGGATGTTTTTCACTGTACCTGTAAATGCTTCTTCCAGACTGATATTAATTTTCCCATGATAGTCTTGACCGGCTGTGGGTTGCTGACGATAACGGGAATGCCCGAATAATGTTTCAAATAAATCCTCATTAAATTGACCACTATAAAAGTGTTCAGATTGTTGAGCATGGGGTTCTTGTTGATAAAACGTTTTACTTTTCCGGTGATTATCGTATTCAGCTCGTTTGATCGGATCTCTTAAAACTTCATAAGCTTCCCCCATTTCCTTGAAGTGTTCTTCTGCGTTGGGTTCTTTACTGATATCAGGATGGTACTTTCGAGCCAGTTTTCGATATGCCATCTTAATGTCTTTATCAGAGGCATCCTCGCTTACTCCCATTATTTTGTAATAGTCTTTGTCCATATTTTTATACTCAATTTAAAGATCATTTTTTATTAGACTCTTGCACGAGGGTTTAGAAACAGCCCCTATTTTTTTAACACGTATTTTCCTGGTGCATCAGGTAAATTCTTATCAATTTTAGGCGGTAAATTCGTACCGAGGGTTGATTGTTTCACTAGCCAATCATGCCAAGCAAACCACCATGATCCTTTTTTGGTTTCGGCAATTTCTAACCACTGTTGTGGCGAAATATATGCTTCTTCTTTTTTTTGCTCACGAATCAAATAACTTCGTCCTGGATGCCCTGGTTCACTAACTATACCCGCATTATGACCTCCGTTGGTCAGAACGAAAGTTATATCTTCGTGTTTAATCAGCAAATGAGTTTTATACACGGACTTCCATGGACTCACATGGTCTTTCTCTGTACTGACTATAAAGGCAGGTAATCTGATATTTTCAGGTGCTATACGTTTTCCTTCAATTGAAAATTGGCCTTCGGAGAATTCATTTTTAAGGAATAGTTTTTCAAGATACTCGCTGTGCATTTTATGAGGCATGCGTGTTGTATCCGCATTCCAGGCAAGCAAAGCAATCATTCCTCTTTGTGTTCCATGCATGTAGTCCTGAACCATTTTTGACCAAATCAAATCATATGAGCGAAGCATTTGAAAACTACCGGCCATGAGTTTTGTATCCAAATAGCCTTGTTCCCACATAATGTTTTCCAAAAAAGACACCTGGCTGCTATTAATAAAAAGTAATAACTCACCAGCTTCGGTAAAATCACCTTGCGCTGCGAGTAAAGAAAGGCTTTTCAGGCGGGTGTCATTATCTTTGGCCATTGTTGCTGCGGTAATCATAGCTAAAGTCCCGCCGATGCAATATCCCATTAAGTGAATTTTGGTGTTGGGAATTATGGATGATATTTTATCAATTGCTGCCATTGCTCCTTGTCGGTAGTAATCATCGATTGACAAATTTCTGTCCTCTGAGGAAGGATTAAGCCAGGAAACTATAAATACTGTATGACCTTGTTGGACCAACCAATTCACCAAGGAATTTTCAGGAAGAAGATCAAGAATATAATATTTCATAATCCAGGCTGGAATAATGAGTAAAGGCTCTTTATATACTTTTTCGGTTTGTTCTTCATATTGAATAAGCTCAATTAAGTGATTTTTAAAAACTACTTTTCCCTTAGTTAAAGCAACTTGTTTCCCTGGGACAAAGTGTTCAACTCCTGCTGGAGGAGTTCCAGTCAATTTTTCAATTAGGTCTTGCAAACCCAATTGTGTTCCTCGGATTAGATTTTCCCCGGACGAATTTAATGTTTCCTGTAATAAATCCGGATTAGTCAACACAAAATTGGAAGGTGAGATTGCATCAAGAAGTTGTTTTATAGTGAAGGATACAATTCGGCGATTGGGTTCATTTAATCCAGGGATTTCATTTGCTGCTTTTAAATACCAATCTTCAAGTTGTAAAAAGTGCTCCGCCCACAAACGCCATGGATAGAGCGTCCATTTATCCGTATGAAAACGCACATCCTTTCCATTCCCTGGTTTTTCTTGGTTTAGGAGCCGTTCAATGAAATCAAAACAATGCAGTAAGGGATGAGCATTTAATTTCAAAAATGTACCTGGAGCTTGTAATAGTTGTGCTCCCCATGAAAAAAATGAAGTTGCTACTGAGGCTGGACTAATACTTGCGGTAAATTTTCCCAAGTTGGCTTGGTAATATTTATCAATTAAATTGAAAAGATCATACGGAGCAGGCGGATTATTTTCTTTATGGTTTGGATCTGCTTGTCCCCTTGTAGCTTTTATTTTTTGTGATGGTTTTTTTTCTATTAGAACAACTTTGGCCATTTTTTTCATGGTTTCAGTCTTATCACAGTTATTATTATCAAATAGTATAGTCTCTTGGATATTTATTTGTATATTAATCAGTTAAAGTACATACTATGCCCTTTGGGCTTAGCTCATTTTAGGTAATAACTCAGACCTTGTGGACGTTTGATAAAGCGGTTGGATTTGCCATACGGCCGTCTCCCGAGGCTATGAACTTACCATTTTAGCTGTAGTTTCTAGCCTTTCTTAGAACGTAGAATGAAAAATAATAGGAACAACTACACGAAGAAGATGGCAGGATTGTTGGAATTTATATCGGAGATCTTTATGCAAAAGTACTTACTTAATACTCTTGTTGTTTTTTTTCTATTTTTATTAGTTGGTTGTCAGTCGAATAAAACCAGTTCAGGTTTATTTAGCTCTTTTACGCCTTTGGTTACTCCGAGTGCGAATTTAGCGCAAACAGTGCAAGAGGCTCTAATGCGTCATGATGATCTTGCTGTGTCGCAAGTACATGTTCAAACAAGACAGGATGTTGTGATTCTTTCAGGATATGTCAAAAAAATTCGGCTGAGTGATACTGCAGAACAAATAGCGCGTCAGGTACCTGGTGTGCGCTCTGTAGAAAATCATATAATTATCCGACAATAGGCTTTAATATTCTCCATTTGTACTATATTTATAAAGGAGGTTAAGTATATATTCAATTGGAGAATAAAAATGGCTGACCTAATTCATAATGCCTTGCCAAGGCCTAAACGAAAAATTATTTACATCCATCCAGATGATTCTGTGAGAAAAAGTATTGATATGATGACGGAACATGATGTAGGCGCATTAGTTGTAGTAGATAATGACAATCAGTTAATCGGCATAGTCAGTGAACGGGATATTGTGCGCTCTTGCTTACATAAGTGCATTAATCTGGAAACAGGAAAGGTTTCAGATGTGGTGTATAAGGATATTACTATTCTCAGTCCGAATGATGTTGTAGAAAAAGCAATGCAAGCAATGACAGCAACCAAAAGAAGACATGTATTAATTCGTGATGAAAATAATGAGTTCGTGGCCATTTTATCCATAGGTGATTTGCTTTATCACATATTGGAAGACAAATCACGTGTTATAGAGCAATTAGAAAATTACATTCATACCTATTAACAGAGCTTTAGGGGATGATATAGTATCTTTTTTAATGCACTTATAATTTATATGAAAACAGTCATCAGATTGCTTCTAATTTTTTTAATAGTCCATGCTCCTGCCTGGGCAGCTGAATTATCGCCCACATGGTATTCCAATACAGATAACAAAGTGGTTCTCAACATAGATATGTTTCTGTCGTCTACTTGCCCTCATTGTCAAAAAGCTGATGTATTTTTTCAAGAGTTAGAAGCAAAAAATCCTGATATCAATGTTCAACGGTATTATATTAATCAGGACAAAGACGCATTGAGTCGTTTTTATCAACTATTGAGTGCTCAGCAAATGGATGATTTTGCGGTTCCATCAATTTATATTTGTAATTCGCGTTGGGTTGGATTTACTTCAGCAGAAACCACTGGAAAGGATTTATTGCAAGCAATTAATTATTGTAAGAAACAAATTGAAAATAAAGGGAAATTAACTCAAGAAACAGTGAACGCTTTGCGCCATTTAGCCAATGCGAATCAATTTATTACTGGATTGGTAGAAAAACCTTCGAAGTTGCATTTTACAACCACTATAGCATTTATGGACTCCTTTAGTCCTTGCGCGTTCTTTTGTTTTGCGGGATTCCTTGCTTTTCTTTTAATCGAAACGCAGAAGAAAAAACAACTTATTGCCAGCCTTTTATTTATTCTTTCTGTAGGGATGGTGCATTATTTTCAACAGGCTTACACCAGCACCTTTTTTGAGTTGTTACCTTGGATGCGTATACCGGCTGTATTACTCGGTTTAATGACTATTTATTTTGTGATGCAATATTATAAAAAACAGCCTCCTATGGTTTTGTATTTTTCATTGGCATTTTTATTAGGATTGATCACTACAATTTATCAACAAACCTGCGTGATGAATTGGTCTACAATTTTTGAACAATGGCTAAATGATCAGAATTTATCCAGACAGCAAGAAAATTTGTATCAACTGCTTTACCAGGGAGTGTATATACTGCCTTTGCTTTTGATTTTGCTTGTTTATTTTGCTTTGCTTAAGTTGGAGCGTTTTGCCGCATGGCGAACAAAATTAGCCACTATTGGTTTATTGTTCCTACTCACTATTGCTGTCATTTTAATCGTCTATCCATTCCTACTATCTCACTTTGGAATATCGCTAATGCTTTTATCTATCTTGATGGTTCTTGGCTGTTTTTTAAATTTGACTTGATATTATTTTGATGATTTGGGATTATCATCTTTTTTTGTTTGTAAGAGTTCAGGTTACCGCTGTTAATAGGTACACGAATGGTTGAGTTTGAGCGTAGTTTGTGAGAAGTGTATAAGAACATTTTCTTGCAAGATGCGCTAAATACGACTATTTGCTGACAGGAGCTGAACACGAACCTTTGTTTTTTAGGTGATAACATGAGCAAGCCCATTAATATTCCTGTTGTTGTAGAGAGCGGAAAAAAATATAAAACATCTCATGGTGTAACAGCAATTAAAGATGGAGTAAAACCAACTGGGCAAGCTTATGAGCGTTTACCTAAGCCTAAATGGTTACGGGTGATAAATCATACTACCCCCGAGTACCACCAAGTAAAAGAACAAGTACAAAAGCACCGTTTGGCTACCGTCTGTGAAGAAGCAAAATGCCCTAATATTTCTGAATGTTGGTCACACGGTACTGCAACAATTATGTTAATGGGTGCAGTATGTACACGTGCATGTCGTTTTTGTGCGGTAGATACTGGAAATCCCCATGGCTGGTTGGATCAGCAAGAACCCGAAAATACAGCCAATACAGTAGCGCTAATGAATCTAGACTACGTCGTGTTAACCTCGGTAAACAGAGATGATTTATTTGATGGTGGCGCAAATCATTATGCACAAACTATCCGTGCGATTAAACAACGTTCCCCTAAAACCAAAGTGGAAGCACTAACACCTGATTTTCAAGGTGTAGAACGAGATATAGCAGTATTACTGGATAGTGGTGTTGATGTCTTTGCGCAAAATGTTGAGACAGTAGAGCGTTTGACTCATCCGGTACGTGATAATAGGGCAGGCTATACACAAACATTAAACGTCCTCGCATTTGCAAAACGTTATAGACCCGATGTACTTACTAAAACCAGTTTGATGTTGGGTTTAGGCGAAACAGATGAAGAGGTTATTCAAACAATGGATGATTTACGTCGACATAAAGTAGATATTCTTACTCTGGGGCAATACTTACAACCGACAAAGAACCATTCACCCATTGAACGTTATGTGACTCCTGAAACTTTTGCTGAATTAAGGCAGATAGGATTAAAGAAAGGTTTTTTTGAGGTTGCCTCGGGTCCTTTAGTTCGTTCCAGTTACCGCGCTGACCGAATATTTAAACAAGACAATTTAGGTTTATAAAGTCTAAGTGCTTCTCAATATCTTTACTAAGTTAGAATCACATTGCAAATGGAGCTCCCTCCTATGTAGACTGTAGAATACCTATTTTCCTGTATACGTCTTGTGAGTATCTCTCAGGCATAAAGCGCGGTGCGTCGGAATAGAATGTACACATCTACCCTAAGGTTTCTCCTTTTTTTCTCATTACTTTTTGCAAAATATGGGCGAGAAAGTACATAAGAATACCTAATACTATGGCGCTTACTCCCAAAGTCAAATAATACCTTTCATAATAAGGAAGACTATCTATGGGAGAGTGAATCGTGTTAGGAATAGCAACCCAAGCAGCAATTCTTCCGGATATGGCATGTGCCAGAGAGCTGGCGAGGTACCATACCCCCATAGCAAAGGCAAGCGAATTTTTGTCGCAGTATAGACCTACCATGCTTAAGCCAATGGCACTGACCCATAATTCTGCAATAGAAATAAGTATGTAGGTTAAAGCGATATAGTTTCCATTAACTATTCCATTAATAGTAGTTGTAGCAGCGAAGGCCATCACCAAAAGAGCAATACCTGCAAGCGCAGTACCTGCAGCAAATTGATAAGGAATAGTGAAGCGTGGAAATACTTTATAAAAGCGAGGCAATTGGCTGCCAATGGCTAAGATGAGCAATGGATTCAATATTTGATAATGAGCTGGTGAAACAGTTAAACCAAATAAGTTATGATCTGAATTATTTTCGGCAAATAAAATGAGTGTGCTATTCATTTGATTATAGATAACAAAAAATACCACTGCTTCAACAATGAGCAATAAAGCAATCATTTGTTTGTCGCGTATCAGGCCTTTAAGCGTTAGAGTTTTTCTTAAAAACCATATTATTCCTATACCACAACCTGACGCGATGATTGTGCTGGCAATGTAAACATGAGAATAAGCAAATAAGGTCAGTACATAAATAGTAATGATATAGGCAATTAAACGGAGCATACCTGATTTAGAGAGTTTCGATTGATCTTTACCCCAAATGACATTTTCATAAATTGAGTAGCGTTTCGCAAAATTTAAAGCCGCAATTGATTTACCTACAAATGTCAAAGTAAGAATAGAAAGCGGACCATAACGGCTTTCAAACAGCATTGGGGCAATTAAGGTGGCTAATAATGCGCCGACATTAATAGCTATATAATAGTAGGTCATAGCCGATTTCGCTTTGACGGCATCATCTGAATAAATATGTGAGACCATGCTTGAAGAAGTTCCCATTAAAAGGGAATTGGTGGCAGGTATAAATGCATATGCAGCGATGAAAAAAGTATCTCCCAGTGAACTTACTGTGTATCCACTGATCATAATAAGTAAATAAGCACAAGCTAATAGAATACTACCAAGAAGAATAGATCTTCTAATCCCTAATACAGTATCAGCCATGTAGCCACCGAGCATAGGCATTAGATAACCCATTGCATGAGCTACACCAATAAAAGCGTATGCTTTGGCCTGGCTATAGCCCAAACCTTGGGACCATACTGGGCGAGTTAAAAATAAAACCAATATGGTATTGAGTGCATATACGGAGAATTGGCTCCAAAAAGTAATAAATATGATGTTATTGGCTTGTTTTTGTCGCAGAGCTAATTCAGGCAAATAATTTTTCACTTCTTGAGAAATCATTTCTCTTACCTCGCCACCTTAAGATAATTATCAGATTATCATTTTCTGGCAAGAACGACATCAATTATATGAGTATCATGGTAGGGGAAGGTAAAAATTTTGCTAAAAAGACGCTTAATTCTTTGGAGCAAGAATATTTTTGGCAACATCCTGATGGACAAAGTATTGAGAAACCAAGTTCCTTCCATACCAAAAAGTGCTAATTCATCAATAGTATTAAGGGTAATGGGTATTTCCAAGCGTTGATGTGCGATGACTTCGAATTGATTTTGTTTGAATGCCTGCATCAATTCATTGTTATTTGCAGCAACTGTAGTATTTTTTACAATGGATTTGTAGTAATGGCCAACCACACTACTTAAAATTGAATCTTCTGTAATAAACTCAGCTAAACGTTGTTGTGCTACCGGAAAGGAGTCATAAGTTGTGGTAATCATTGAAAAATGACCATTTGCACGGGTCAGTAATTTGGCCTCCTGAAATAAAACTTTAATTGGAATATAAGCATTAATAAAGTGGGCCAGAATTAAATCTTGGCTGTGAGGCGGCAAGAACTTGCTTGCTTTTGCAGCGCTACCTTCTATAGTGATGAGCGGTAACGTTTCACGGGCATGATTCAACATCTCTGAAGAAACATCAATTCCGGTAAATTCTGCTTTTGGCATAATTTGTTGCAGTTTTTTTAGAAATGCACCATCACCAACGCCCAAATCAAGAACTTTATAATGTGGTTTCATTCCCAAATAAAAGTGCTTCATTTGTTCAATTGCTATTTGATGACTTTGACTAATCGCACCAAAACGGTTTGCCATAGTATAGTTTTCTGAACTGTTGTTGTACATGGCCTTCAAGGACATGCAAAATTACCTGTTTAAAAATGTTTGGTAAGTATATCTCTAAATGAAGGGGATTTGCGACTGCTGAATAAGGAAAAATTATTTAATTCATTTTTATTGACTTTCTAATACCCAGTTAATATCTGGTTTATGAATCCTGTTTCCGTATGTAGATTTGCCTAAAAAAAGCAATTAAAGTATTCGATAATAAATAGAGTTTATCTGCTTTGATCCTATCTAAAATATGGCCCCATTAACTCGCAATTAGAGGTTAATTGATTTTAGGAATGAAATAATTCACAATTTTTTGGCCAAAAAAGGCAAAAAGAGGCGTATTTCCTATTTTTCTTAATACTCTGTTAATAATCAGAGTGTAAAATTAAACTCGTATAACAAATATTAGTTTGTTTTTAGACCGTTTTTTGGCTATCAAGAATACCATGGATAGCGTTCTGTGGAGGAATAGGTAGCTGCTTTGTTAGGGAGATTTTTATGTTAATTTTGACTCGGCGCATCGGTGAAACCTTAATCATTGGTGATGATGTTAACATTACCGTGTTAGGTGTTAAAGGTAATCAAGTTCGTTTAGGTATTAATGCACCTAAAGATGTATCTGTACATCGTGAAGAAATTTATTTACGCATACAACAAGAAAAGCAATCAGACGAGTCTGAAGAAGCAGTATAAATTGATTTCCTCGCAGATCATCCGGTTCCGAGTACTTAAAAATGCTCGGGACAAACTTAATTTTTCTTTGTTCTCATCTTAACTTTAATCCTCTACGGTCTTTCATGAAGTGATGTATCTCCTGAGGAGAGAAAGTGCTTTGTACCGGCTTCATCTTGCAGTATTAGTTGCCCAATCTGGTTAATTCCACAAGCAATACCAGTTAAAGCATTTATAGACTGAGTCACTTTGATATTTTTGCCGAATAGATAATCTGATTTATTCCATTCATCCATAAAGAAGTTAAGATCATGGTGAATAAATTTGCTTAAATAGAGTTCTAAATTGATAATCAGTCTTGCAATAAGGATATTGCGATCGAAACGCTGCTTGGTTATTTCATATAAAGAGCACCAAGGTTTATCTGGAAGAGGATTATTCTCAGTATCGGTATTTACATTTAAACCAATACCTATGATGATTTGAACGTTGCCATTTGATTCAGCCAATATTTCAATCAAACTACCGCATAGTTTTTTGTGTGCCCATAAAATATCATTGGGCCATTTAATTTTAATATTAGATGAGATGTCAAATTCATTTAAAGTTGCCAAGACAGCCAGGCTGGTGACCAAACTCAATCCTGAAAGCTTAGTTAGATCATAGTTAATATTCCAACGAGTGGAGCAATAAAGATTTTCACCGAAGGGGGAGTGCCAGTGTCTGCCAAACCGACCTCTGCCTTGAGTTTGAATTTCGGCACAACAGATATCAACGGTATTTGAGGGAGGTAAATCCTTAAGATATCGATTTGTTGAATCAATCGAGGTGAATAGATGTAAATTAAAAGGGCTCGATTGTTTTTGTGAGGCTAGATGCTCCATAATTTGTTGTTTATTTAATAAAATCAATTGGTTGGGAAGTTGATAACCCTGATGTCTTATTCGTTTTATAGGGATCCCTGATGCTATTAAATGATGGATTTGTTTCCAAATGGCCGATCGGGTGATACCCAACGTTGCCCCTAATTCAGAACCGCTGTGGCAGTCGCCATCGCCAAGTAATTGTAATAATGTGATTTGTGCAGGTGTGAAGTGCATTGGTATAAACCTAAAAAATCAATTGAGTATTTTGCTGCAGACTAATTATTCCATGCCTAATTTCTCTTACTGTAGGGTGATGACATAAAGCACCGCTGCAAGCCACTTCGGGCATAAAAGAACGTAGTTGCCAAGTCATATTGTGTAATGGGTCATTTACTAATTGTTTGGTTGGCATAGATATGGGAACACTAAAATTTTTGGTTGGATAAGAAAGGCCTAAACCGCAGGCTTTGATAAATGCCTCCTTCTGTGCCCAAACATGAAAAAAAATGGCTGGCTTTAGGGAGGGAGGGACTTTAATAAATTCCTCGTATTCTTGGTCAGAAAATAAACTTTTTGCAATTCCTTCATAAGGTCGGGCAGAATACTTTTCTATATCTACACCCATAGGAAAGCCTTTCCCTACGGCAAGCAGCGCCAAGTCACCCGTATGACTTATATTAAATTGCAGTTTTGGGGCATTAATAACTTCAGGTTTTCCGTGGTTATTGTAAGCAAATTCCAGTTGTTCTGCTGGCATATTGAGATACTTTGCCAGGATGATTCTCATCGTTGCTCTGGCAGTAGAGAAACGTCGTTTGTGCCTACTGAAGTAAAATCGCTCTGCACGCGCAAGCTCCTCAGAATTTAAGAGTTCATATGCATTTTCTAATTCATGTTCTAAAGAAAATTGCCAAAGATCAATTCGAGCTTCGTTTAAGACACAGTTTTCTGTATTTAAAGGGTTAAATTCGGTAATGATCATATGCTTTGTTTGAATCTGGCATCAATTGTCGGTTAAGGGTATCATATACCATGATATTTAATTCACCAAAGAGTATTCAATGAGCCGACAATTTTTGGATTTTGAGCAACCTATCGAAGAGTTGAATCAGAAAATTGAAGCACTTCGCATGATAGGTAATGATAGCGAAGTGAATTTAAGTGATGAAATAGCGCGACTTCAAGCTAAATGTTCCGAGCTAACCTCTCAAGTTTTTTCAAACTTGGAGCCTTGGCAAATTGCACAAATGGCAAGACATCCACTTAGACCACAGACTACAGATTATATTGAACGTATTTTTACTGATTTTCAGGAGCTGCATGGAGATCGGAGTTGTTCGTCAGCTCCTGCAATTATTGGTGGTTTGGCGCGTTTGAATGGTGAGCCAGTTATGGTACTTGGTCATCAAAAAGGTAAACGAACGAAAGAAAAAGTATATCGTAATTTTGGTATGGCCCGTCCGGAAGAGTATCGAAAAGCCTTGCGATTGATGAATATGGCTGAGAAATTCAAATTACCAATTTTTACTTTTATTGATACAGCCGGGGCATATCCCGGAATTGGTGCTGAAGAGCGAAATCAATCTGAAGCAATCGCTCGCAATCTTTTCGTAATGTCACGTCTTAAAACGCCAATTATTTGTGTGGTAACGGGTGAAGCAGGATCAGGTGGTGCCCTGGCAATTGGCGTTGGTGATCGTGTGTTAATGCTTGAATTCGGTATTTATTCCGTAATTTCTCCCGAAGGTTGCGCTTCGATTCTTTGGAAAGATGCGTCCAAAGCAAGTGAAGCTGCTCGCGCAATGAGGATTACCGCTGATAAGATTTTAGAAAATAAGTTAATTGATATGGTAATTCCTGAACCGTTAGGAGGGGCTCATCGTAATGTCGATGAAATGGCCACACGTTTGAAGGAAGTTTTAGTTAACGAGTTGAGTGTCTTAAAGAAATTATCCTTGGATCAGTTGGTCGAAGACAGGTATAAAAAATTTATGGCTATGGGAGCAAGTGATTAAACCTTTATTGAGTACTGAGTGGTTTTCTCGCCTAAGTCATTTTAATAGATTAATTATAGGTTTTAGCGGTGGGCTTGATTCAACAGTGCTTTTGCATGTTCTTGCTTCCCACCCGACCTTGCTTACTAGATTAATCGCGGTACATGTAAATCATGGAATTAGTGCGAATGCTTCTTGTTGGCAATTACATTGCCAACAGTTTTGCCAGAATTTAGGTATCCCTTTAATTACCCAGGGTGTGCAATTTGATCGTTCAGCCAATATAGAAGAAGGTGCACGGATAGCTCGGTATGCAGTTTTTTCTTCCTTGCTGGCAGAAGAGGATTGCCTACTTTTAGGACATCATTTAAACGATCAAGCAGAAACAGTTCTTTTGCAACTGTTTCGAGGTTCCGGAGTGGATGGTTTGGCTGCTATGCCTGATTTTGGCCAACTTGCACTGGGAAAAATTGCCAGGCCTTTTTTAACTCATTCCCGGGAAGAATTGGAGCATTACGCAGCTTTTCACCAATTGAGCTGGATAGAAGATGAGAGCAATGAAGATATCGGCTATTCGCGAAATTACTTACGACAACAAATTATGCCTTTGTTGAAAAGAAAATGGCCTGGAGTTATAGGTAATATTGCAAGAACAGCACTCCATTGCCAACAGGCTAAAAGAAATCTGGATATGCTGGCAGCTCAAGATATGGCATCGGAAGAAAACCTCGAAAAATTAACAGGCAACTCTCTATTGATTACACCATTAAAAGCACTTGGCCGAGATAGAATAGCAAATGTGCTTCGAGTTTGGTTGAAAAATAATAAAATTCAATTGCCTTCAACTGTGACTTTTTGGCGCTTGATTGATGAAGTGATATTTGCTAGTCCAGATGCGGTTCCACTCGTGAGTTGGGGCGAAGTCACTGTGCGCCGTTACCAAAAACATTTATATTTAGATAATAGAAATGCAAATAATTTAACTTCCTATATTAGACCTCTTTCGAAACTTGCTGCAAAGCGAGATATTTTGGGAGACTCGGAGTGCAGAACTGCAGCGTACACGAAGTCACATGAAGATCAAAGCACGATATCGACGAAGCAGATCTGTTCTGCAGTAGAGTTTCATAAAAGATCCATTGAGTGGTCCGCATTTCCATTACCTTTAGTGATACCCAATTCAAGTATTAATTTATTAGCAAAAAAAGACAATCAGGGTTTGGTTATTCCTGCTGGTGCAAAAATATTTGTCCAATTTAGACAAGGGGGCGAAGAGTTTTTTTTACATGGACAGACCAAGCGTTTAAAAAAACTATTCCAAGAGTGGGGCGTTCCTCCTTGGTTAAGAGAGCGAATTCCCCTAATTTATTTTAATGATAAACTCGCGGCAGTAGTCGGTTACGCAATGAGTGATTTGTTTTTTATTGAAGAATGTCCTGATGCTTGGACTTTTGTTAATTGCTCTGTTTAAATTCATATTATTTCTAGTTTCTTGGGTATTTGCGGCCCCTTTTGTTTGAAGAATGTGACATTGTAAAAGAACGCCCGTCCTGTTGGTCTTTTAGTCATTCCCGTTGAGTTATTTCATATGATATTAAGTCCATATGCATTTTGAAACGATATAAGAAGAAAAAATTTGTTTAAATTGATATTTTAATTTATTTATCAAAAACTGGTTTATTTTTTATTAATTTTGTTTTATTTAGTATAAATAAAATAATTCAAAATCAAACTGGTTATATCATGAAAAGTATCGGGGCGATTCAAGAGTTACTAGCACTCAGTGGGAAACCAGGCAATGTACCTGTAGACCTCATGGCATTTTTTTTATATTTAAAAAAAATAAAACGGTTAGAAAAATCAGGAGAGAATTTTAATGCATTCGCTATGAGCACTGATGAAATGGAATTGTTTTCTGAGATTATTGAACACATGATTGGGTACAGTGAAAAAGACTTGCGGTTTCAGATTGCTATCGCAAAATGGGACGGAAGCGAACAAATAAATCATTGGTCTTTTTTGGAATTCAATTTTATAGGATCCCAGAATCCACCTTCTTTAGATGTTTTGATTTGTGATCCACTAGGTTTTATGCAATCACTGGTATTAGCTAATTTATTAAGCAATGTGATGAAGTTTGGTATTTTGAGTAAACGATGCCTTCTAAAAATCTATATTCCAGTAGATAGTTTACAAACAGCGGGTCGTACATGTGCTTATTTTGTGACTGACAGTATCTCGATGTTATCCACTCAAAATAAGTATTGTTCAGTTTATGATTATATGAATTCTCATCAACAGGAGAAAGAAAGGAACAACGCAATTAGCACATTAACAAGTTTTCGTGAATCTATGTCTCCATTCGCAGAGGAAGATCTTGGTGGTGTATATAATTTTAACTTGGTCGTTAGTCATTTGCCTTCTAGACTCTTGCGCACAAAACACTCTGTCACTGATTTAGAAAATGAAGTTCAAGACTCGGAGGAACATAAAGACGAAATTGTGAACAGTAAGGGTGAAACTGCATGGACATCCATCAGTAAAAATTTATTTTTTGTTAAAGATCGTAAAGGAGATGAGCAGTATCGGAATATGAGAGTTAACAAGAAGATGGAGAAATTGGGAGAAAATGTGAACGAAATATCCTCCGCATTAACTTCAGAGGTGGATATTCAACTGTTCTTTGAAGCGGTGCAAAAGCACCGACTATTTACTTTAGAAAAATTGATACAAAAAAGTGCTAAAACTTTTGATTACACTTCTTAGCATTCAGGTAAATTAACAGCCAATCCCCCCATGGAGGTTTCCTTATAAATACTCTGCATGTCCATTCCTGTTTGTTTCATGGTCTTGATTACTTTATCTAGAGAAATTTGGTGTTGACCATCACCAATAAGTGCCATTCGGGTTGCATTCACTGCTTTTACTGCACCCATAGCATTGCGTTCAATACAGGGAATTTGTACCAAACCCAAGACTGGATCACAGGTCATGCCCAAATGATGCTCCATAGCAATTTCTGCAGCATTTTCCACTTGTGCTACGGTTCCCCCAAGAACTGCCGTAAGGCCAGCTGCAGCCATAGAGGAAGCAACACCAACTTCGCCTTGGCATCCCACTTCGGCTCCAGAAATGGACGCTCCTTTTTTATAAAGTATGCCTATAGCAGCGGCAGTAAGAAAATAGGTGTAAATGTCTTCGTCATTCATTTTATCGTGTGCCTGTTGGCAATATTTTAATACCGCTGGAATAATGCCTGCAGCACCGTTGGTTGGTGCGGTAACGATGCGTCCACCAGCCGCATTTTCTTCATTGACTGCCATGGCATAAAGATTTAACCAATTCATAATGTCGGATTGTTCAAAAATGCTTTTGACTCCTTTTTCATTTATAAGTTTTTTATGTAAATCAGGAGCACGTCTTTTTAAATTAAGCCCTCCAGGTAATATACCATCGTGTTTACATCCATTAGCAATGCAATCATCCATGACTTTGGCAATGGCCAAAATACTCTTATGGATTTCTTCTGTGCTGCGCCAGGTTTTTTCATTAATTAACATTAATTCCGCTATGGTTAAATTATTTTTCTGACACAGATCTAGAAGTTGGGCTGCTGTTGAAAATGGATATGGAGGTGGGTTTGTATCTTCAGTGGCTTTGGAAAAATCTTCTTCAGTAGCAATGAATCCTCCGCCAATTGAGTAATAAATTTGTGCAATTAATAAATTGTTCTGGTTATCAAAAGCAGAAAAACGCATCCCATTAGAATGTTTAGGCAAGAGTTCTTTTTGTAAAAAAAGAAAATCAATTCCTGCATTAAAGTTAATATTTTTCTTGCCTGCCAGGTTTAACGTATGGGAGTCAATGATTTCATGCATGCGAGGCACCATAGACTCAGGGGCAACAGTTTCAGGTGCTTTATTTTCCAGCCCGTTTAAAATTGCCTTATCTGTCCCATGACCTTTTCCTGTTAAAGCCAGCGAACCATATAGTTCGGTTTTAACTCTGTGAACTTGATTCATGAGTTCCTTGTCTTCCAGTAACTTTAAGAAAGCATTAGCAGCAAGCATAGGCCCTACAGTATGAGAGCTTGATGGGCCAATTCCAATGGAAAATAAATCAAATACACTGATGTTCATGTGAGTAATCTCTTGTTACAATTAGTGCAAAGTGTAGAGAAATCTTAATTATTTGTCTATTTTAATTATAGTGGACTATTCGCTTTAATGATTTGTCGTGCATCCTTTGCTGAATTAGTCTATAAATTGAGATGCATTAATAATATCCTTAATGCAATGAGCTTTATGATATAGTTACAATTAATCGAGCTTAAATACTGGTAATTTTATACGAATTTAGGCAGAATTATGTTGCATTTTAAAATGTTATATCTTTTTCTATAAATTGGAAAGATATGCACAATAGAAAGACTACAAGGGGATTCTTTATGAAGATGAAATTGGTCACTGCGGCCGTCATGGGGCTGGCAATGTCTACTGTAATGGCTGCTACTGATGCTACATCGCTTGTTACGGATAAGGATAAATTATCTTATAGTATTGGTGCTGATTTAGGAAAAAACTTTAAAAATCAAGGTATTGATATTAATCCGGACGCATTAGCTAAAGGAATGCAAGACGGGATGTCTGGTGCCCAATTGATTTTGACTGAACAACAAATGAAAGATGTTCTGAATAAATTCCAAAAAGAGTTGATGGCGAAGCGCAGCGCTGAGTTTAATAAGAAAGCTGAAGAAAACAAATCTAAAGGTGATGCTTTTTTATCAACTAATAAATCAAAATCTGGCGTAACTGTATTACCAAGCGGTTTGCAATATAAGGTGATCGAAGCTGGTACAGGAAATAAACCAGGCAAATCGGATACAGTAACTGTTGAGTACACTGGTACTTTAATCGATGGTACTGTATTTGATAGCACTGAAAAAACAGGTAAGCCAGCTACATTCCAAGTATCACAAGTTATTCCTGGTTGGACCGAAGCATTACAATTAATGCCTGCTGGTTCTACTTGGGAAATTTATGTACCTTCAGACTTAGCTTATGGTCCACGTAGTGTAGGTGGTCCAATAGGTCCAAATGAAACTTTGATTTTCAAAATACATTTGATCTCTGTGAAAAAATCTGCCTAATCAATAAGGAGGGATATCCCTCCTTATCGTATCTCACTTTTGAAATAAAAGTGAGATTTCCTTAAGGGACAAGTTATCCTGCCTTAGAGAGCTCCGTAAGATGAACAAACGCCTATTTATTGTTTTCATTTTAGGTTTTTCCTCTGGTTTACCAATGGCATTAATCAGCAGTACCCTGCAGGCATGGTTTGCGTACAGTGGAATGTCGGTCTTTGCTACAGGAACATTAAGTTTAATTAGTTTACCCTACGCTTATCGTATTTTCTGGGGCCCTGTTCTAGATCGCTATTCCTTATTCAGTATGGGTAAAAGACGAAGCTGGATTTTAAGTATGCAATGCTTATTGCTTCTTGGATTTAATTTAATGGCTTGGTTTACTCCAGAACACTATCCTAAATTGATGGCTTTTCTGGCTTTAATTATAGCTTGTTTTTCTGCCACTCAGGATATAGCAATCGATGCCCACAGAGCAGAATATTTGTCAATTAGCGAACATGGTTTAGGCGCTTCTTTAGCAGTCTTAGGTTACCGGATAGCTTTATTACTGTCAGGTGGCTTAGCTTTGGTTATGGCGCAGAAATTAGGCTGGGCTTTTACCTATCGTTTTATGGGGCTCATGATGATTGCCGGCATGCTCGCTGTTTTCTTTAGTCAAGAGCCCTATGTTGTAGTAAGTAAAGAAAAAAGTAATTTTGTTTTATCTTTTATTGCTCCTATCAAGGAGTTGCTATTTCGTCCAGGAGTTATCCCTCTTTTACTCTTTATTTTTTGTTATAAATTAGGTGAAGCATTTACAACGACAACCAGCGGGATTGTCATGCCTTTTTTAATTCAGGGCCTAGGTTTTTCTTTAGAGACGATTGGCTACATCAATAAAATGCTGGGAATTGGGTCTATCTTACTCGGAGGCTTGTGCGCAGGATTTTTATTAATGCGTTGTTCTTTATATCGCTCGTTGCTTTTTTTTGGTTTACTGCAAGCATTAACCAACGTTTTATTTGTTATTTTAGCGATAGTGGGAAAGAACGTTACCTTATTGGCAATTGCAGTATTTTCTGACAATTTTGCAGCAGGCATGGGCTCTACAGCACTGGTTGCTTTATTCATGCGTTTGGTGAATAAGCAATATACTGGAACTCAGTTTTCTGTGCTTGTGGCTTTATCGACAATACCTCGTATTATATCTGGACCTTTCGCCGCAAGCATTCAAATGGCTATAGGCTGGGTTGGTTTGTATCAACTCTCTATTTTATTTGCTTTAGCGTTTATCCCTTTTCTAATCTTGATCAAAGAGCAAACTAAAGAGTATCAACAAGACCTCGATGAGGCAGTGAAAGAGGGTGAATTGAATCCTGTTCAGTAATATTTGATATGTTAGTAATTCGTTTTCTGAGTCAACATGTTACGATTTTAGAGCACCTAATCGGAGTTCATAAAATTGCTACATATATTTTTTATTTAATTTGATGACAATACCACTGACACCAACCAAGAGTAATCCAATTAAAATTAATGTAATTGGCCAACCTATGGTGTAAGGGAAATGCTGACTTGAAAAATATAAAATGAAACCCAATGTCGCGAAACTTGCAGTTATGAGCAAGACTCGGCTGCTTTCTATAATGGCCATATAAATTAAGCCACATGCTAATCCCAAATAAAGTATTTCATAAGGTTTATTTTTAACGATGTCGAAGGTTACTAAGAGTAGTGCCAGTGATGATATAAAAAAGAGTAACCCTGCAATACTCTGATACTTTGAGTGGTTTATAAACGAACTGACAGCTAGCAAGGATGCACTGAGAATAAACCATTTCAAGCGCTGCGGCACACCGAGTAACTCAAATGCTGCCAGGAAAAAAGAATAGAGGAAAATCAAGCTAATAAAGGCTAATACTGTCAGTCTTGTGCTGAGAAATGCAACGCCGTGTTGCAGAAAGAGGATAAAGCTTACTATGAGCACTCCCCAGGTAGGCATCAAGATGGATGTGTATTGCGAAAAGAGGGTAAGTAACCCGCTGGCTTCAAGGATCGCAGCAATAAGAAACAATGGTGCTGTGATTTTATATTGCCTCTCTTGGTAATAAAGACTTAATAGGAAGATTAAAAAGCCAAAGCCTAAATTTAAAATAATACGGCTATTATCTTCTGTGTAAGCAAATAGGATCCATCCAAATATAATTGTCGTGATTGCAAGAATGAGGGGCTTATCCGATAAAATGGAGAAACGTAGATGCGTGAAATAGATAATAGCTATGATTAATATCCACCATATTGGTAGCATTAAATTGTATTCCTGCAACAAAATCACAAGACCAGTGGGTTCAAGGAATAGGGCAATTAAAAATAAAGGTGTTGATGCTTTATGGTAATTGGGGTATTTGAGACATAGAAATGCTAAAACAAATGAACAAAAACCAAAACCTAGTGTCAATGTAACACGTTCATAGATATTAAAGTCTTGCCATTTCATGGCAATTAATGTGCAAATACCTGCAAAAATAAGTATCCCTCCTATATAGCTATACAGTTTATTCAACCAATTTGTATGATCTTCAGGGTTTGTATCCTGAGTCGGTTTTAATGCCAATGCTATTTCTCTAATGTCGATCTGGTAACTTTTGGCTAGCCCAACGATTTTTTCTAACGCATCTTTTTTATTCATGGTTTAACCCAACCAATAAATTGGACATTATTCGAAGTAAAATAGCGTGTACTTAAATTGTATAATTTGATGCAGGAAGACTTCTTTTTGAGGCATATTGTATTGTTTCGATAATTACTACCTAGAAAAAGGTCCGATAGTAATCCTGTGTTTAAACTATGGTTGTTTGTGTATAGGACATAACCGTCAGGAGACTCCAATGAGGTATCCAGTTTAAATTGTTTGGTTGATTGCACCACTTCCTCTTTAAAATTTGTATTGTTGTTAAGGTTTGGAAAATCTATAGGAAGTTCTTTCACCTTTTGCTTTTTTGCGTCAAACAAATAGAGTCTTTTAATTTCCCAATAATTGTTTGGAACTTTTGAATATCGAGCTACTAAGCTATCATTTTTAACGATAAAGTTAACTTGCACAGGAAAGGGTGAAGTAGAAGAGTCCGTTATAGTAAATAAAAGACTATAACGTGGAGGATCTGTTTTAAAAAAAGGAATGTTTGAAATAACGAAAACAAGCATGAGCAGTATTGGTAATGACAGTCCAGCCACCAAAGTCAAATGACTTTTTATCCACTTATTCGACATCTTAATTCCTTAAGTTTCGTAAAGCGCATATTGTGCTTCCTTATAGTATAGGCTGACTTTTAGTTTAATATTGGTAAGATTAATCGTACAAAGTAGGTTGCACTCGACAGACACCCTTTTTTATCTTATCTAAAAAATCAACTATATTATTTATACCCCAGTACTAAACACTCCAATCAGATAAATCTGATTTTAAGAGGATTTCAACCCTTGTCAGAAGATAAATTGATTTTTATACGAGAGTTTGGAAAAGAGTTGCATCAATGCGGAAGTCATTGGGGCAAGAATGTGGACCTCTCTGGAGCAGGCCCAATAAAAGTTTATACAGGTGAAGAGTCATGGATAGAATCTGCTATAGGTGGGGTTATAGGTTTGCATGGAAATGAACCTGGAAATGGTCCGGCTATTATTATTAAAGATATAGAACATGCAGGTGTTGATCTATTATGGACTAGTGGATTAATTGGATGTATGGCTCTTGCAATACTGGGAGCAGATGCAGAAGGTAAACAGGATGTATTTTTCTGTCATGCAAGGAAATATGATGGAAAAAATGCTATAAAAACTCCAGGTCAACCAATGAAATTAGCCCACGATTTTGTTCAATCTCATAATAGTATAAGAGTTTTTTGGGGTACGGATTTTAATTTCGGTGTTAAAGATTTTAGTGGTCCGCACAAGAAAAATGAAGCACAAATGCTTTTAAGTAGAGAATTAGGTTGTTGGGTACGGAATACCGACTGTGTTATTGCCAAGGAATTCGTTTTTTTTCCTAAACTGGGTATTGTTAAAGATGGAAGTCCGAGAGAAGCATATCGATGGATTCGTTTAGAAGATATTACATTAAGATCCAGATTTTCAAATAGCATGGCTTTATCTCCATTTATACCAAATCGAATTCTTTTACAAAAATTGGAAACACATCTGACTGAATTGAAAAATGACAGATCCTCATGGTTTAGGTTTTTTTTATATGATTCAAGAAGATCTAATAAAATCAGAGCACTAAAACAGATATTGGATGCTTACAGAGTTGGTAATTTAGACATCTTAAGACATTTTGCCCATTCGGCAAACAACAAAACATCTCCATTTCTCGATCCAAATGCAGTAAATACTTGGAGTCCTGAAAATAAAAGTACTACTGCTAAACTGGCTTTGGCAACTTTTTATGATGCTAAGGACAAAATTTTGGAAATGGGGGAAAATGGGGCTCTACACCAATTAAGGGGGCACTTTAATCAACTTAGTCTAAACTAAGTCTTTGATTTGACGATCAAAAGGAGATTAAAGTGCC
>NZ_LNYQ01000003.1 GCF_001467945.1 Legionella parisiensis | reverse complement strand
ATTACGATCAATTAACTCCTGATAACGCGTCGTAGGAGAAACTTCCCAATCCGAATATTTAGAAAATGGGTGAGAACCAGTTGTTGCCAGTAAAATGTCCATTTTTTTCGTAACATGCTGAAGAGCAACAAGTGTTGCATAAAGATCTTCTTCAACTTCTTGCACCAAACTGCATTTGGATGTATTAACTTCGATGGTACTTAAATAGAATTCCTGTTTGATTTTCTCAAGATGAGACACAGCATTTAAAACATCTTCTGCTCGAGAGCATAAATTGTAGGTTTCAGCATCGATGAGTTGCAGTTCTATTTCTACACCCAAAGTTAATATTCCATTACTGTTAAAAAGAATTTCATCTTCTGAGGCTAATAATGGTTGAGTAGTATCTGGATCTTGTGTTGATAAGGATTCGTTGAGTTGACTTTGCATAGTTAATCCTTCTTCTTCTTATTATTATTATTATTATTATTGGAGATAGTATGGGAAAGTCTCCTCTTCGGATATTTTTGAGGAGCTCTATACAGTTAGATTTAATAGTGATGTACAATAAATATACCTTAAACATTCATATCTGATGAAATAATTCGTACACAAATCATTTCAGATACTAATAGTTAAAGCATCCGATTTCAACCTTGAATTTTTATAAGACCATTCATGAGCACTATCGACAAGAATCACGTAGATCAAAAAATTGATCTGCAAACACAATCTGAACTGCGTTCTAAAAGCATTATTCTTGCCTTGCGCAAAATCATGCAGCAAATGGATTTTCATTCCAGACGCTTAAATAAATGTTATGGTTTAACTATACCGCAAATCGCATGTTTATATGAAATTTATGAAAATGGAATTATGACTATCTCTAGCTTATCTAAAAAAGTGTATTTATCCATGAGCACCTTAGTGGGCGTGATCGATCGGTTGGAGGAAAAAGAATTTCTTCTTCGCACACGAGACTGTAAAGACCGTCGTATTATCTATATTGATATCACTGAAAAGGGAAAAAATTTTGTTCGTGCTGCCCCCTACCTTTTACATAATCGCCTTAATGAGAATCTTCGTTCTTTGGATGAAAAAGAACAAATAATCCTCGCCGACTCCATTAATTTATTGGTTAATCTACTCAAAGACATTTAAAGGAAAATCAAAACTTATTTTTTATCCATACCAACAGGCGTTCATATTGTCCACGAGGACCAGACTTACAGGAGAATGAAGCCACCTCTTCTCCAATGCCCCAAGCTTAATTTGTTCACGGGGATCTTTCATTGTAGTTATATCCTCTATTTAATTTGCCACCAACCCGTTTTTCTTCGCACAAGGTTAGGTGCAATAATCGTCTTTTGTGTTCTATCAGATTGTGTGATTAGAATCACTAGATTGTTATTTTTATCAGGTCCTAAAATCGTTGGTGAATTCGCGTAACTATTTCCCAAACCAATACCTACAGGATAAACCCCAGCGTATTGATCAGAAGCATTAAAAGCATTGTCGCCACTTAGATCAAATCGGGCATACTGGAAAGCGCCTCCATTCAAGAAATTCAATTCTAAAAGCATGGATGAGAACCCAAATCCACATGAGTCAAGGGGGGGGGTATTTAACGTCGTAATAAATGCTCCGTTAATCAGTTCGGGGCTACCGATTATTCTTTGGCCTGCTACAGGCAAATCAGCAAACCACCCTACTTTGTTAATCCAGTTTATGGTGTTAGCCGTCGCGGTAATAATGTCTGTGGATAAACCAGAAGTAGATGCATTAACCACCGCTAAAGTTTGCTGCTGAAGATTAGTACGAGTAAAGGTTGCTGAAGACAGCGGTTTATCCCATATCCCATAAAGTGTTTGAGTTTGAGCATTAGCCAAATCAGATGTTGTCAGAAGTTGCCCCGTGCCAAAGAGGACAAACGGACCTTGGTAGCGTGGATAATTCGGATTTAAAGTCACTATAGGGGCTGTAGTTATAGGCTGAGCTACACCGGTTGAATCCCTTGCTTGAAACAGGACTCGAGGACTCCAATTGGCAGGATCACTAGATGAAACATCAACGGCCCAAAGGTTACCTTGTATGTCACCAGCATAGACGGCTGTAACAGGTTCTCCTTGCAATCCGTCTCTTTGAGCTAATGCAACTGTCGATAATCCTTGAGGTAAATTAACATTACAGGCCGAAGGCACAGCGGCACAAAGATCTATTTTTCGAATTACTGATCCTGTTTGCGGATTGATTGCATAAAGTACCGACGTATTGTTCGCGCTGTTATACCCATTACCAAAAAAGACAGCAAAATTTAAGGAGGAAGAACTTGTTTTTGCTATTTGCCCCACTTTGGGAATACTGAAAGTGAGTCCTAAATCCGCATCAGTATATTCCCATAAGACAGCCTTTGCCAGTGCAGTTTCAGTCGCCAGACTTGTGGGGCTAGTTACATCAAGTGCATAGATGCTTTGCCCCCCCGCATTTTCTCCTCCCACGAGAATAGTGTGCCAGGATCCATCGGTGAATTGTACATCGGCACTTTCTGGTGAGCCGTTGACATAGAATAAGTGGTTTTGATTATAAAGGGTAGAACTAAGCTGATAGAGATTACTAAATACATTATTAGGAATGAAGCTGAAGAGTTCTTGCCCCGTACTCGCATTAAACGCATGGAGCATTCCATCGTTTGCTCCCACATAAAGGGTGGGTTGCCGATTAACGTTTGTTTTTGCAAAATCGATATAACTGGTTGTTAAATAAGGGGCTTGAGGTGCGGCAACGTATATGACCTGGCTGTCAACTATATCCCCCAGCACATGAGAGCGGTTGCGGAATGTTCCCCCATTTCTTTTTTCTAATGAGGTATTGCCCCGTATATACTCCAATCGCTGTTCCCCGAATAGATCGTAAGGCTGTAATTGCGCTTGTTGGGTTGCATTAATGTTTGTCCATCTAAAGGGAACACCAACGTTGGCCACAGGATCCCAAGTGGCTATTTTTCGGTTTGCTGACCACCCTGCTCCAACCACTAGAGAGTCAAGTTGGGATTGGGCTGACCATAGGACCGTACTTGTTGGTGTGCCAGTATCTGGATCAAGTTTTATCGCTAACAGATTTCCAGTCCAATCTTCATAAGGAGTATCTCGGGTAGTAAAGTTAGCTTGGTGTTCTACAGTGCTCGTATCGATACGAGTTGAACTGACAGTCGCTGCTGAAGTTGAAAACGATCCATTTTGAATATTTGCCAGAATCGAATTAAAACTATTTACCAGTTGCTCTGGATTTGCCGCAGGATAATAATCCACTGTGCCGCCTGTTACTGCAAAAGCCTTTAGAGTTGCTGCCGCTTGAGGGTTAACTGTAGGGTCAACACCTGCTCCCAAACCTATAACAAATGTGGTAACACCATCATCTCTCAGACTAACTACTTGATCAATCGCATCGGATAAAGCTCGATCATTAGTGCTATTGAGCGTTCCGTCCACATTGAATGTCGCAGTGACCCCGTATCCTTCTGCTGCTGCAGTCCCTAATGGCGGCCAATATCTTCCCTGGAGATCCTGAGTCGGCAATCCATCTGAAATTAGAATAATATATTTTTTTTGGGGACAATCACCACTCGTTGTTCCTACAGTCTTCATAAAGCTTCTAGCCCTGGTTAACATCCCTCCAAGTGGAGATTGGGTAGCTGATGCTTTTATTTCAGTGGTAGATGTCGTATTGGTTTCAGGTTGTAAAAAAGGCAGAAAAGCATTCAGTGCATTAGCAACACTTGCGGGAGTTGGATTTATTCCGGCCGTCTTCATGTTGACCAGTACATTGCCCGTATTAAACGAATTGTTACTGTAATATGCAAAACCTCGCAGCACATACATTACCTGCGGTGAAAAAGGTACAAATCCAGCATTCGTAGGCGATGTAGCGAAGTTGCCAATAGAAGGTCTTGTATTGGCGTAGCTCATTCTGATATTCCCTTGATTATAATTGGATAGGGTATAATTAGGAGGATATGGGTTAGAAGGTGTTGGACCATTATAACTCACAAATACCCCAGGGAGGCCACCTGAACTATAAAGCACATCATTAATAACCGGATCGTCACTAGAATTTCCAATTTGCATGTACTGACTTGAAGATACTACATTGGTACCATAGAGCGCAGCGAGGGATGTGCAGTTGCTCGCAACCGTAGTTGATGCAGAGCTGTAGTTATAGCAAGGATTTGTGACATATCGATTACCAACGATTGGAGTATTTGTAAATACAAAATTACTGCCTTGGGGCGACATGTAATACACCCATGTACTAAAAACACTGATACTACTCGTACTGTAGGTTGCCAAGGCAAAATCCGTTGAAGGTATATACTGTTCAATGATCGCTTCGACCGAAGCTTTGGCTATATTTAATCGACTGGGGCTATTATCCACTTTATTTCCGTTCAGAGTGACGGTATAAGGAGCGAATCCATTGGCATCAGGACCTTGCACTGGTGGAGTAAAACCCGCTGGAACTTGATAATTAACAGGTGAGCTTGAATTGTAAAGGGAATTTAGGTTGCTTGTTAATGACCCTGAACCGGTCATTATCGCGCCGCTAAAGTTACCATCCATCGATTGAGAGTTTCCTATCAGGATCAGTACCTGGGGATGGGTTGGACTAGCTATCACGAGTGGAATTTGAGGGATAGATAATGACACGGCATAGAGTGATATAGAAAAACACAACAAAATAGCCGTGAGAACACCTGATAGAGATAGCATAAGCCAGCATTTTCGATACCTGGCTAAGTTTCTAAAGATAAAAATGTCCATCATATTCACAATCCCTTGTTGCATTTAAAGGCTAATCCTAAGCAAAATTTGCATACCATCCTCATCTCAATAGAAACACAACAAAATATCTATTTTGCAGAGCAAAAAAATGGACATGTACTAATTAAGCCGTCTTAAGTAATCACAGCATTATCTTTTTCAAGCTACCTATTTATTCGAATAATAGAGAAAATCCACATAATTTAAAATATAAATATAACCAGTAACTGAATCTTCAATAACTTTCTTCGTGAGCTTCAAAGATGAAACAGCACTCCTAGACTTGAATTACTTCAGTCAAGGGCTCGTTTGGAACAACCTATATTTGTATTTAGCACTCTTCAGCAAATTGCTAATATCCATCTCGATATGTTCAACTGTATCATAAGGGTGGCTTTTTACAATTCTACTTCCTGGCCAAAATGCTGCGATTTTTTAAGCACCCCAATACTCATATACTTCATGTATGCTCCGTTTAGGGACTCTAAAAGCACAGCAATTTGGCTCAGAATATTGGAAATGAGCCTAATAAGCTTTTAGGCTCTCTTTTGACTGTGAAGAAAGGCTCGAATAGAGGGGAACCATTCAAGCCATGATATTGCGAGGTTACCGCTATGTGTATGCCACTTTTTCTTTTATTGGACTGTACTATATGTGATATGTGCTCCATCCTATATCACAAGTTACCCTTATTAAAGGCAAGTAGAAACCCTTTTCCTTTAGGGTTCGGTCGACATTATACTTCTTTAGTTTCCAAAGTCAACAATAAGTCTCCAATAGAAACTTATTGTTTCCAAAAATCTATTTTTTGCATAATTCTTGTCGATTTGTTATACTTCATATCCTTAAAACTTTGCTTGTATCATCATGGAAAAAGTCAACCTGGCAGAACAGTTCGCTGACCGCTTACGTGGTGCAATGATTGCGGCTGGATTTAATTCGCAACGCTCCACTTCTGGTGTCTGCATCCATAAACTCTCGGAAATTACAGGCTACTCCGTACAAATTTGTCGTAAGTATCTCCGCGGAGAGGCTATTCCCGACCCCGTTAAATTAAGAGAAATTGCAGTAAAAATTCATGTTTCACCAGGATGGTTATTATTTGGAGACTCCCATAATGACCAGGGAATTACTCCCCAAAATATATCAATTAATAAAAATCTGCTTCACTATATTTTCACCAGGGCATCATGCCTATACAACGGAACGCTGCTGGAGCAGGAGATACCCAATTTTTTAATGGAATTAATCAATGATGTCAGCTTAATTAATGCAGATGAAGAACAATCTAAAAAAATCATTGACCTGGCTTTGTCTACAGTGAAACATTTTAGTTATCCACATGGAACATAATACCAACTCGTCCGGTTTAGGAATCATAGAGTAGAAACTCTTCTCTCAAAAATTAACGTCGCCTAACAATATATTTCACCATTGACCTAATAGTGGTATTATTGCATTTTAATAACACACTGAGTTTGTATGTTACTCCACTGTCTTTTCATCATAGGTATTTGTGTTGAAGCGGTCACTGGCGCACTCGCTGCCGGCCGCAAAAAAATGGATTTTTTTGGGGTCATGCTGATTGCCTGCATTGCTGCATTAGGTGGCGGTACTGTACGAGACGCTCTATTTAACACCTACCCGCTGACCTGGGTTATCCATCCTGAATACTTACTTTACACCTCATTATTTGCATTCCTTACCATATTTATTGCACATTCCCTGATTCGAATCATGAAAATATTTTTAATCCTTGATGCTCTGGGACTATCTACTTTTGTGATCATTGGCACTCAAAAAGCCCTAAATCATGGTTTATCACCAAGCATCGCAGTGATTAGTGGGATGATCACGGGTATTTGTGGTGGGATGTTACGAGATATTTTATGCAATGATATACCACTTGTATTAAGAAAGGAGCTCTATGCAGTCATTGCTTTAGCTGGCGCAGTGCTATTTATCACACTCGACTATTTCCATGTTTCGGAAAATATTAATGTGATAATCACCCTAATCAGTATTTTTACCGCACGCCTTTTAGCTATTTTTTTCCACATTGAAATACCGATATTTGACTATTCGGAAAGTATCAAAAAACGTAAAAGGAAATTTTAGTCGCAGCCTGGAAGAAAGTTAGATTGAGCACCGGTTTGAAATTAGTGAGGAAATAGCATTCCTGGTTGCAAGCAACCAGGCTATGAATCACGCTTATACTTCTTTAACTTCGAGAATACTCACTTCCTCAACGGGTACATCAGCATGTCCCATGCTTTGTGTAGTTTTTACTTTAGCAATAGCATCTACAACATCCATACCTTCAACCACTTCACCAAATACACAATATCCATATCCTTGCATGTGCTCACCGCTGTAATTTAAAAATGCATTATCAGCAACGTTAATAAAAAATTGTGCCGTTGCAGAATGCGGATCCATGGTTCGTGCCATTGCAATAGTACCTCGTTTATTTGGCTTCGCATTCTTTGCTTCATTCTTAATCGGTTCGTTGGGCGATTTTTGTTTCATATCTGAATCAAGCCCACCGCCTTGAATCATAAAACCGGCAATAACACGATGGAAAATTGTATTATTATAGAAACCACTGCGCACATAATTAAGAAAATTTTCTGCTGTAGTCGGAGTATTTTCTGTATCTAACTGTAGATGAATATCACCTTTAGATGTGCTAATTACAACCATTATATCTCCTGTCATTTTTAAATTAATTGATGGATCTTAATATAAAAAGCCTTTGCTTTTTATAGGATAATACTCGTTATGCGACGTAAATGGCATGAGTTGCCTTTTAGTTCGAACGTTCACTCATTATCAACTCACGCATTTTATCACAAACATCGTGCATTACATGAACATTATGAATACTTGCTAATGCTGTAAATAAATTTGTTTTTTGTTTTGCTAACTGATGTAAATAAGACCGTGAATAATTAAGGCAAGTATAACAAGAACAATGTGTCATAATTGGTGACATATCATCAGCAAAGCATGATTTTTTTATTTGAATTCGTTCATTCTCATGCTCACTGGCAAAACGTAACCAGTTGCCTTCCCGAATCAACTCACCGCAATATAAAGAACCATGCCGTGCATTACGTGTAGGAGCAACACAATCGAACATATCAATTCCTTCGGCAACTACATCTAAAAGGTCTTGGGGCGACATTCCAACGCCCATGGTATACCGCGGCTTATTTTCTGGTAGATAATTACGAACCCACCGGATAACTTCAACTGTGGTTTTCATATCGAAACCGATGGTTTCACCACCAATCGCAATGCCTTCAGTATTCATGGAAGACACAAAATCCGCACTTTCACGACGTAAATCTTGAAAAGTCCCCCCTTGAATAATGCCGAAAAGCGCTTGCTCATAACCATATCGCGAATTGGGGTATTGTTGATGGTATTGCATGGATTGTTTTAACCAACGATGCGTACGCGTCATGATATGATTTACTTCATCTTTAGTACAACTATCTGGGGTGCACTGATCAAAAGCCATAATAATATCGGCTCCAATAATCTTTTGGGTTTCCAAAGACATTTCCGGTGTCATATGAATTAATCGCCCACTGCCTGGCAATCTAAAATGTGCCCCCTCCTCATCAATAGTACAGATTTCTTTATTCTTGGATAAACTGAAAACTTGAAAGCCGCCACTATCGGTTAACATAGGGCCGTGCCATCCCATAAAAGGATGCATACCGCCTGCTTTTTCGATAACTTCCATGCCTGGGGCACACAACATATGGTAAGTATTACCCCCTAAAATGATTTGACTGTGTGCATCACGCAATTCTGCAGGGGTCATATTATTTACACCGGCACGTGTGCCAACCGGCATAAAAACTGGGGTAATAAATTCACCATGAGCAGTGGTGACACGAGTCACCCGTGCCTGGGTAGCTGTGTGTTTATGCAACACGTCACAAGAAAAGGTTTTCATCTGCTAAAAAGAGTTCAAAAAAGCCGATGATAGCTAAGTCAAACTCAGATTACCAGCACTAGTCATGTTAATCATGAATCAATAGACTTCTCTCTCAACTCGCAGCAGTGTGCAAAGTGCAAGAAGAAGAATTGGAGTGTACCTGCAATCATTATGAGCAGTCTCTTGATACTTACGCCCCACTCTCGCGACAACTCGTGTTCGAGGGTAAGGCGTCAGAATAGTGCAGGGTTTCGAAAGAAATATAATCTATGATATTATCCGCAAAACCCGAGGAAGCATGGTCTTATTCATCCAAACTCTAAAAAGGATACACATATATGCCCAGTTCAAATTCTCATTTATTCATGATTGACATAGAAAATACTGAACTTTCAGAACTTGAACGGGAAATCGTAAAACATCCTAATGTCGGCTCCGTGATTCTTTTCACACGTAACTTTACAAGTCCACAACAGCTGGAACATTTAATTCATGAAATCCGCGAAATCAATCCTGGTATTTTTATAACGACCGACCATGAAGGTGGTTTTGTGCAACGTTTTTTGCGCCAGGGATTTCGCGCCCTGCCTGCTCTCCGCGTCTATGGCGATGTGTATGATCTAAGCCCGGAAGTGGGTATCCGCCTTGCGAGAAAATATGGCGAAATTATGGCTAAAGATCTATTGGCGTTTGGTATTGATTTAAGTCTTGCTCCAGTCCTTGATCTCCATGATAGAAGTCCTGTCATTGCACGTTTGGATCGCGCTTTTCACCATAATCCTGATGTCATTATTGCTTTAGCAAGCGCTTTTATTGAAGGCATGAATGCCGCTGGGATGCCTGCGGTTGCCAAACATTTTCCCGGCCATGGTTCAGTTTGTACTGATTCACATACTGCCATGCCAGTTTCTCTTGTCTCAATTGATGAATTGAAAATTAAAGATTTGAAACCTTTTAGCGAGCTTATCCAGAAAGGTTTACTCAGCGCAGTGATGCCCGCCCACGTAACTTACAAAACAATTGATGCAAATAAACCTGCTGGTTTTTCAACAATTTGGCTACAAGAGATTTTACGCTATGAATTGGAATTTAAAGGTTTAGTTTTAAGCGATTGTCTGAGTATGACAGGTGCCGATATAGGCAATTTAATGACTCGCGCAGAAGAAGCGCTTAATGCCGGTTGTGATATGTTGATTGTCTGCCATCAACCACGCCTCGTATTATTGGAACTATTGCAGAAAATCAGATTACCTCAATCACCAGAATCAGCTGCTCGCATCACACAGTTTAAAAATCAGATGCTTCGTTTCGCTCATCCAGAAAAAAATCAGTCCCTGTCTCATTTATCCCAAGCAGCGCAAGAACACGAAGGCACTGTGGGGAAAAATCTGCAATTCAATACATCAACAACAATTTAAATACTTGTGGTCTGGACAACAGCAAAATGGTTGCAGGCTAAACAGCACTAGGGGATCATAAACTATCATCATGAAGCACACTTTTTCGAGTGTTCCAAAACAAAAAACATCCCGTGAGAACCATGAATAAGAAGTACAAAGCACACCATCCCGGCATAGAGATTCCTAACATTTGCCAACTGACTTCAGCACAATCCGCTGTTCCCCAAAACAAAGTCTTTACTACCGTTTGCCAGGGAAAATAACGAATTAGAATATCCAGTCCTGGCATACAAGCAGGCGCTTCACCTTCTGGTAAAGATTGTAACCATAGTTGACGTAAAGCAAAATATAGTCCGGCGCAAGCAATAATGACTTGCAGCACACTAATTATACGCGCCCTCTTTAATGTTCGAAAGCTTAACCCCATAACAGCCAATAACAACAAAACACAGACACGCTGCATGATGCATAAAGGACACGGAGTGAGACCCACCACATATTGAAAATAAAAAGACGCAAACAATACAAACAAAGTTAGCATTGCATTAAAAGTTTGAATTTTTCTATAAGTAATTTTTCTCATGATTTTGGCAACATATAGGATATAGCCGCTTTAAGATCATCATCATTGCATTTAATACATGTTCCTTTTGAAGGCATAGCATTCAAACCTTTAATTGAAGAAGCAAGTAAATCATTTAATTCTCTCCCTGATAAACGCGGTTTCCAATCCTGATCATTTCTGAATTTTGGCGCCCCCGCCAGACCATCCCGATGACACACAATACAATATTGTTGATATGTTTCTTGTCCAGGCTCTGTTTTTGTCGCAGTATCACTCATTGTTTTATTATCCACTTGAGCCTGGCCCTCTACAGTAACCTTTCCTACTGGTTGAATTCTTAATTGAATTTCTTGTTGCTGCAATTCATCACTTGCATACAACGTAAGTGAACAACAAAACAATGATATCAAAAACTGCCACTTCATGCCCAGACACCTCATGATAATACAAGGTAAACGTATCCAATGGGGTAATAATAAAAATCAAAATCCTATATTTCGCGCGCTTTATGTGCGGAATCCAGCTCCAGTCTTCATGAAAGTTCCCCTGAATGCCATGCATAAAGCTCGGCAAGCAGGTAAAGAGCTGTTTTTAGTTCAATAAATTAGATACGTTTTACCCTGCATGATAATAATTTGACATGATACCTAGAAGTGAATTTTTTTTCCAGCAAGATTAAAAACCAGGGTCTGTTGAGATTCGTTAGAGTGAACCAAAATAGTTTGATTTTAAAGCACCGACACAGCATACATCAGTATGTGAGCATCCACCATTCACATATTTTTCGTTCAACCTGAGCTCAAATATGGCTTTCCGCTCATAGGGTGCTAACCCTTATTTCCATAAAGACAATCTTCAAACTATAATAGTACCTCTAGCTCTAATTTATGGAGATGAAACATGATCCAAGCAATTCCTGAGGGCTTTCACACTGTAACTCCAACTTTGACTTTTAAAAATTGTACGAAAGCGATTGAGTTTTATAAAAAAGCATTTAATGCAAAAGCACTGCAGGTTTTCCCATCTTTAGATGGAAAAGGCATTATGCATGCCCACATCCAAATTGGTAACTCCATTATGATGTTGGCTGATGAAATGGAAGGTGAAAATTGTTCCCAAAGTGCTGAGACACTTGACAACTCACCAATCAGATTTTTTATATATGTTGCTGACGTAGACTCGGTTTTCCAACAAGCAGTATCTGCCGGTGGCCAAACAACAATACCTGTATCTGACATGTTCTGGGGAGATCGTGCCGGACAAATTAAAGATCCTTTTGGCTATTCCTGGATGATTGCCACGCATACTCGAGATCTAACCGATGAGGAAATCAAAAAAAATGCAGCAGATTTCTTCACATCAATAACAAAAAAATAAGATATGTTATAAGGATTTGAAATGCCAGATTACATTGAGTTGGACCCGATTTTGCTCATTGCAGATCCTAAAATAGTCACTATTCCGGTGATTGATAATCACGAGCCTATGATTGATTTAGTTGGTCTTCAAGAGATTAGCTATGGTCCCTCTCCTGAGATACCCAACAATACTGATTACACAAAAATGCGACAATCGGTTTATGAAAAATTAAAACAAGCCCAACTCTTGTTACCTAAAGGATTGCGTTTTTGTTTGTATGAAAGTTATCGGAGTCTGACATTACAAAAATCGCTCTTTGACATACGTTATGAGAAAGTTAAGAACAAGCATCCTGGATGGTCCCCTGAACAGATTTTCACTGAAACAACCCGTATGGTTTCCCCAGTAATTAACCAGGACGGTTCACCCAATATTCCCCCTCACTCAACGGGCGCGGCAATTGATGTATATTTAATCGATGAGCAAGGAGAGGCCATTGAAATGGGAATTCACCCTAAAGATTGGATGCAAGATTTAGATGGCTCTCTTTCTCTTAGTGATTCAGAAATTATTACTGAAGAGGCAAAGAAAAATCGCAAAATCATGAGTCATGTCTTAGAAGCTGTTGGTTTCATTAATTATCGTAATGAATACTGGCATTGGTCTTATGGAGACCGTTACTGGGCTTATTATAAACAAAAACCGTATGCATTTTATGATAGCTGTAAATAATATTTATGTGCTGCAGCCTGGGTAAAACGTCGCCATAACCCGGGAGATTCGGTGATATTTTTGTCGCTCTTTCTGTGCGTGCATCCTTATAATGAACATAGTATGATACTGTATTCTTTGCAAAATGCGGTATCCTATGGCCTCAAGAACATTACGTATAGCAACGCGTCAAAGCCCACTCGCCTTATGGCAAGCCAATCATGTTCGAGATTTATTATTAAATAAATGGCCGAACCTGCAAATTGAATTATTACCCATGAGTACCTCTGGAGATAAATTCCTCAAAGATAAACTTCTGGCTGTTGGCGGCAAGGGATTATTTGTAAAAGAATTAGAAGAAGCATTATTGGATAAAAGAGCTGATTTTGCCGTCCATTCTTCAAAGGATATGCCCGCAGAATTTCCTGAAGGCCTGGGTTTGGTTGCGATCTGTAAAAGAGACAATCCTTTCGATGTCTTTGTCAGTTACCAATACAAGGATTTGCAAACACTGCCTGCCCAATCTATTGTTGGTACATCAAGCCTTAGACGACAATCGCAATTATTAGCTCACAGACCAGATTTAAACGTAAAAGCCTTACGAGGTAATATCAATACGAGACTCGAGAAACTCAAATCAGGAGAATATCAGGCAATTATCCTTGCTGCTGCGGGTCTTGAACGTATGGGATTTACTGATGCCGTAACCGAACAATTATCAGCACAAATTATGCTTCCTGCGTGCGGTCAGGGTGCCTTGGCAATCGAATGCAGAAGCGATGATCACGAAATCCAAGCGCTCATTACTGAACTCAATGATTCCATATCTTCTATTTGTGTCCACGCGGAGCGAAGGGTTAACGCTCTTCTTGGCGGTAATTGTCATGTGCCTTTAGCAGTTTTTTGTGCTCCAATAGAGAACAAACAACTTTCTTTGCACGCGAAAATTTTAACCCTTGATGGGTCAAAAATCATCACGAGTACGCAAACCGGCCCAATAGAGCAGGCGACCAGCATGGCTGACCGTTGTGCTCAATCTTTGCTGGCACAAGGTGCAGCCAACCTTCTTGCATCAGTGCCCCGATGAATAGCTCACTTCATGGTTTATGCATTTTAAATACTCGCCCACAAGATCAAGCACATCAGTTGAGCCAAAGGATTCGTGAAGCAGGAGGAGTAGCAATTGAACTTCCAACTTTAAAAATTGAAGCAGCAAAAAGTAATTGGATCAATTCATTACCTGATTTAGAAAAAATAGATCAAGCCATTTTTATAAGTGCAAATGCTGTTCATTATTGTTTCACTCAATTAAACCAGCAACACATTAAGTGGCCATCTTCGATTCAAGTCATTGCAATTGGTGAGGGTAGTGCCACTGCACTGCAAAAATTCGGCATACGCGTGAATGCAATTCCTGACATGCCTGACAGTGAACATTTATTGGCATTAGAAACATTACAACAACCAGAAAAACAAAACATGCTACTCTTTAAGGGGGAAGGAGGCAGACCTCTCATTGAAGAACAATTGATGCAAAGAGGAGCTAACCTGATTATTCTCAAAGTATATCAAAGGGTTATCCCCCAAATAAACCGTCAATTTATTCAATCGATATGGCGCGATGATTTAGTGGACATTATACTGTTAACAAGCGAACAGTCTTTGCATAACCTTTTTAAACTGTTTGATAAAGAAGCCCATGATTGGCTTCGCGATAAAAAATGGCTAATAATTAGTGAGCGGCTGGCCCAAATTGCCTCTTCTATGAAAATAAGAAATATTAGGGTATGCACTCCTAATCGGGTAATGAATACATTGTTTGACTACGTAAATAAGGATTAACTTATGTCAAGTGGCAAAGAAGAACAAATACAAAAAACAAAAAAGACAGTGAGCACGTCACCTAGTGAAAAGACAAAACCAAAAGGTAATTCCCCTGTCTGTCACAATAAATATCTAATATTTGTATTAAGCATTATTGTATCTTTCGTAGCGCTTGGCATCGCTGCATATACCCTTTTTCTGAACAAACAATTACACGCTCAATTAAGTGAAGCGCAAAATAATTTTTCCACGCACCTGCAACAACTAGAACAAAAACAAGATCAAGCCCAAGAGCTGATCAATGCAAAAACAAATAATGCTGAAGAAATACAGAAACAATTACAAACTAAATTTGAAAGTTTAAGCAAACAATTACAAAATGCTATGAGCCAAAAGTTCTATCAAAACCAGGACTGGCTCCTACTCAAAGCACGGTACTACCTTGAGTTAGCACAAATCAATGCACATTGGAGTTATGGAGTGGACTCCACAGTAGTATTGTTAGAACAAGCAGATCAACTCTTAAAACAATTAAACGGCCCTAAAATTTTGGAAATTCGACAAGCAATCGCTAAAGATATAGCACAAAACCAAGCCTTGCCCTCTGTGGATATTGCTGGATTGCTTAGTCAATTAGATGCAGCGCAACACAGCATTAATGATTTGAGTATTCCGTTACCGATAAGTGAAAATGTAACTTCAACAGGAAACTCAACAACGCCAACAAGTAACTCACTAACTTGGCGCACTCACATACAAAACAGCGTGAATATACTGGAAAAACTTGTTGTGATCCGGCGCCATGATCAGGAAATTAAACCACTTTTATCCCCCGCATTAGAAGCGATACTTAAAGAAAAACTCCGACTCAATCTCCAAGAGGCACAATGGGCAATTTTAAATAATGAACCCTCTGTTTATCAACTGGTTCTAAAACAGGCAATTGACAGTCTTAAAATGAACTTTAATGCGAATATGCCAAAGACGGCCGCTCTAATCAAAAAACTTACTGAGTTACAACAAAAAAATATAGCTCAAAAAAGACCTAGTATGGGCCCTGTACTCCCTATGATTAATGAATTGATTGACACTCAAAAATATTCAGCAAATCAATCCATAAATAGCGAACAAGGAGGAAATCCATAATGATGCGTCTTCTCTTTGCTTT
This sequence comes from Legionella parisiensis, assembly GCF_001467945.1. Classification (GTDB taxonomy): domain Bacteria; phylum Pseudomonadota; class Gammaproteobacteria; order Legionellales; family Legionellaceae; genus Legionella; species Legionella parisiensis. Next base: position 8,038 of record NZ_LNYQ01000003.1, on the reverse strand, counting down.
TTTGATTTTACTAGGTGCTGTAGCTTTTGGAATTCAACTCAATAAAGATCCAGGCTATGTATTAATTGCAATCAACCAATGGACCATTGAAACTACGGTCTGGGTAGCTGTCTTTGGTATTATTATTTCATTTATTGTCTTGTATTTTATACTTCGCTTATGCCAAAAGATTTCGCATACCCCAAGCACATTATCTCGATGGCATTCGAAGAGACTGGCTCAAAAAGCACAAGCAATTACCCGAAAAGGATTAATTGAATACAGTGAGGGATATTGGTTAAAAGCAAAAAATCATTTGATTCAGGCATTGCCTAATACCGATACACCGCTACTCAATTATTTAACAGCAGCGCGTGCGGCTCAAAAAATGGGAGACAATCAATTACGTGATGATTATTTGCGTGAAGCACAGCACTCCATGCCAGAAGCTAAAATTGCTGTTGAATTGACCCAGGCAGAATTGCAACTAGCAAATCATCAATGGGAACAAGCCCTGGCGACCTTGAAACATTTACATGACATCGCACCACGCCATCCTTACGTTTTAAAACTAATCATGCAGCTTTATCAAGAAGTAAAAGACTGGCCGCAACTTATAACTATTTTACCTGATTTAAAAAAGCATCGGGTTCTTAATCAACAGGAATTTGAATTATTACAATATAATGCTTATTTACAAAGACTGATTGACCTGGTAAAGCAAAATCAACCAGAAGTTGTGGATACTTTTTTTCATTCGCTCCCTAAACCTTTAACGAATGAGCCCAATATTATCGCAGAATATGTACGTTTCTTATTAAAAAAAGGAGACTATATTACTGCAAGTAATTTACTGCAGCGTGCTCTGCGCAAAGATCTTGACTCTCAACTTATCGGGCTTTACAGTCTATTGCCCTCTAATGAGAAGCAACTGGCTTTTGCTGAAGGATTGCTCAAAAAAAATGCGCATTCAGCGGCACTTTATTTATGTCTAGGGCAAATTTGTATGAAACAACAACTATGGGGTAAAGCCAAATACTATCTTGAAAAATCAAATGAGATCGAACCCAGCGCTTTAGCCTACGAAATTCAAGGGCAATTGCATGAAAAGCTTGGTGAAGAGTCACTTGCATGCAAAAGCTATAAGCAAGGGTTAGAATTGATAGCCAAAGAAGCCTAAATCCATATCAATGTTAATGCTCGGCTAGTGGTGCCAACATAAGAAAATACTCTGGCCCCCAAGGTAACCTGGGCTGAAAAGCCCGTCCATAACAGTCCGATGCATATCTATAAGAACTTTGGTTGATGACAGGCATCATTGCAATCTGTTTTGGTTTTTTCTACTTGAATTGTTACATGTTGGATATTAAACTCATGACGTAATTGTTCAACCCATTCAGCCCTTAATGCATCAGAAAGCTCTTCATCAGGCATATGCAAATGGACTGACATCGCATTTTCCTGAGTACTCAGTGCCCAAATATGTAAATCATGAAATCCTTTTACACCCGATTTGTTTAATAGAAAATCGCTCACAGCCGTCCAGGAAATACTATCTGGTACTCCATCTATAATTAATCTGAAACTTCCTGCGAATAAAGTCCAGGTACCCTTGAGCATAATTAACGCAATTAACAAACCAACTACAGGATCTATCCAAAGCCAACCACTCCAATACAATAATGCCGCTGACACAACCACACCAACAGAAACTAAAGCATCATAAAATAAATGTAAATAAGCACCTCTAATATTTAAGTCCTCAGAACCATGAGCAAACAATAATGCGGTAGTTGAATTAATTACAATACCTATACCTGCGACGACCATCACGGATAAAGCCTGGACTTCTGATGGTGAAAATAATTTATAAACTGCATCGGTAGCAATAATTCCACAAGTAAAGACTAACAAAATCCCATTTGCCAACGCTGAGAGAATGGATATTTTTTTTAACCCATAAGTCGCTTTCATGGTAGGTGCACGCTTCATAAGCACCGTAGCAATCCAGGCTAAAACCAAACCTAAAACATCACCTAAATTGTGAAACGCATCTGCCAATAAACTGGTCGAATTAGATAAATAGGCAAAAACAATTTGTATGAATACAAAAATACCATTCGCTATTATGGAAATAATAAACGCTTTATTATAGTTAGCAGCATGTTGTTGCCCATGATGGTGATGATGATGTGAACCACCACCATGTGAGTGCGAACTCATAACGCTCCCTCATCTTTTGGGTCTTCAGAATAATAATTAATACCAATTTTTATTCGATTACGCTCTTTTTGTTTACGCCAAGCATTTGTATCGCGTAAAGAATAAACACATCCACAATATTCCTGTTTATAAAATTCTTCGCGCTTGGCAATTTCATACATACGTTCTGAACCCCCATTTTTGCGCCAATTATAAGTCCAGTACTCTAGATCGGGATATTTACTTGCAGCTCGAATGCCGCAATCATTAATTTGATTCATATCCTTCCAGCGTGAAATTCCCAAAGAACTGCTGATCACAGGAAAACCATGTTCGTGAGCATATAATGCTGTACGTTCAAAACGCATATCAAAACACATGGTGCATCGTTTACCACGCTCAGGCTCCCATTCCAACCCCTTAGCCCGAGCAAACCAATTATCTTTGTCATAGTCTGCATCGATAAACGGGATATTATGTTTTTGTGCAAAATTAATATTTTCATTTTTTCTAATTTCATATTCTTGCACAGGATGAATGTTCGGATTATAAAAAAAGATAGTGAAATTAATTTCTGAACTGATAAGCGCTTCCATAACCTCACCAGAGCAGGGTGCACAGCATGAATGCAATAACAATTTATCTGCACTGTTAGGTAGTTCTAATCGCTCTCTTTGTGTCATTTTGTTACATCCGGCAAATTTATAAAATGGTGACGATAATATACCAATTCTGCAATAGAATCTTTAATATCATCTAATGCAAGGTGTTTTGATTCTTTCACAAGCCCGTTTAACAACTCAGGCCTCCAACGTATGGCCAGCTCTTTTAATGTACTCACATCCAAATTCCGGTAATGAAAAAACGCAGCAAGATCCGGCATGTATTTATACAAAAATCGTCTGTCCTGGCATATACTATTACCGCACATTGGTGATTTACCTTTATCCAAATACTGCTTTAGAAATTCAATTGTTAATTGCTCTGCTCGCGCCTCACTAATTTGACTTTGCAAAACTCGATTGACTAAACCAGATTGTCCATGCTGTCTGGTATTCCAGGAATCCATCCCATCCAGTAATACTTTAGGTTGAGAAATAGCAAAAACGGGGCCTTCAGCAATTATATTTAAATGCGGATCAGTAACCACCGTAGCAAGCTCGATGATCCTGTCTTTTTCAGGCTCAAGTCCTGTCATTTCCAAATCTATCCAAATTAAATTTTGATTATTTTTCATTTGTCTTCCAGGAGTTTAGTATCAGTTCTACACAAGCTACTCGTCTTTGATGCAAGGCTTGTTTAATTGCCTCATCCTTATAACCTTCAGCAATAATCGTTTGGCTATTCACTTTAGCACACTCAGCGAGCAAGTAACTCCATAATTTACCCTGCCGGTAATCAATATCTCGACCACAACCTTTTGCGTCAGATTCACAAGCAATCAACATATTATAGAAGGGTTCTGGGCGACGGAACGCATCGCATTGTTCTAAAATTTTTACAATATTACTCGCTTGCAACTCAGATAAACGATGGATATTCAAATGAAATCGTGAAACCATAGTTGCGAGGGTACGATAATTATTGGGAATCCGTAAACGAGAGCACAAAGCCTCAATAATAGCAACACCTCGTTCCTCATGACCATGGTGGCTTGGCCAATTGTTTGTTGGTGATAAAGCCTTACCTAAATCATGAACTAATGCAGCAAAACGTATCACAGGATCTGCAGTTAAAGTCACTGCAGCGTGTAAAACCAGTAAAGTATGAACTCCCGTATCTACTTCATGATGGTAACGATAAGGATTAGGAATACCAAACAGTGCATCAATCTCAGGCAAAATAACACGCAATGCATCACAGGACCGTAAGGTCACAATAAATTGTTCTGGATTTTTTTCCTCCAGACTTTTTTGCCATTCTTGCCAGACACGTTCAGCCACCAAATGAGCCAATTCACCCCGTTGAACCATGGTATACATCAATGAACGTGTTTCATCAGCTAGTTTAAAACCCAAATGATGAAAGCGTGCGGCGAAACGAGCAATACGCAGTACGCGGACAGGATCTTCTACGAAAGCTGGAGATACATGACGGAGTAGCTTAGCCTCTAAATCCTTTAGTCCATTATAAGGATCAATAAGTTGTCCCTCTTCATCACGAGCCATTGCATTAATTGTTAAATCACGACGTACTAAATCCTCTTCCAAAGTTACAGTTTTATCAAAATCACAGGAAAAACCATAATATCCAGGGGCTGATTTTCTTTCGGTTCGTGCTAAAGCATATTCTTCATTGGTCTTAGGATGCAAAAAAACCGGGAAATCACGACCAACTTTCCTGAATCCTTTTTCTAATAATTTATCCGGGCTAGAACCAACAACAACCCAATCGCGCTCTTTTACTGGGAGATTTAATAATTGATCACGAACAGCACCACCAACCAAGTATACTTTCATTAAATTTAATTTACCTTCATACTGTATGATTATTTAGCTCTGGCTTTTTTTCTGAGCCAAGGGTATCTTAACAATTATAATATAGATTAGAACCATGAGTAAAAGACGTATTAGTAAACAACAATCTGCACGTATTGAAAAAATTCAACAAAATTATCATGAAACTAAAAAAAACCATGATGATCTCGCTGATGGCTTAGTTATTACTCGCTTTAGCAAGCACGTTATAATCGAAGATAATCAGGGCATGCAGATACATTGTTCCATCAGACCCAATCTAGAAAAAGTAGTAGCAGGGGACAGGGTAATTTGGCAAGCAGAGGGCGTTAATCAAGGTGTAGTAGTCAGTTTATATCCACGAAGCAGTGTCTTGGCAAAACCGACCAGTTCAGGGCTAATAAAACCTGTTGCTGCTAATATCACGCAACTCATTGTTGTCATCGCACCAAAACCAGAAATATCCTGGCCATTGCTTGATAGCTATTTGGTTATGGCAGAAACACTGAACTTGCAGGCAATAATTTTATTAAATAAAACCGATTTACCCTGTGAGCTGCTTAAAAAACAATTAATTCTTGACTATGGAAATCTTAATTATCCTATTCTACTAACGAATAAAAACTACCCTGAAGGTTTAGAACAACTCAAACATAGATTAAATCATCAAATCAGTGTTTTTGTAGGGCAATCTGGGGTAGGTAAATCATCACTTATTTCGAGCATTCTGCCTCACGAACACAATATCTCAATTAATGATCTTTCTGAAATATCAGAATTAGGTCGGCATACTACTAGCAATTCTTGCTACTACCATTTATCCAGCGGTGGAGCATTAATTGATTCCCCTGGTGTAAGAGAGTTTAGCTTATGGCATATAGATACTGCTGAAATCGTACGCGGTTATACTGAGTTTAGACCCTACTTGTCACAATGCAAGTTTCGCAATTGCACCCACAAAGACACTCCACATTGTGCCATTATTAAGGCAAAAAATGACGGCTTGATTTCAGAAAAACGATATGAAAATTTTATCAAGCTTTGTGCACAGTATACTAAATAATACCTTGCTGCAGCCAAATACTGACTATTTAAGTCCAGGATGTAAAAAACTATAAGGTGTAAGATGATAGCCTACTCACCAATCTCAATTCTATTTAGGAAAGTAAAATTGTTAAGTATATTGACCTATATAATCAAGAACAGGTCTGCCGCTATTCTTAGCCTTTTCCTTTTGTGTTACGGTTAAAATAGGTTGGCCTAGTTTGAATAAGTATGTACTTATATTCTCAGAATTTCCGGGCTCAATAGAAAGCTCAGATAATTTAGTTTTATACTCAACAATTATTGATTCAACATCTTTTGCTTTTTCGGGCAATTTAAAGAAATCGACCCTGTCTGCTTTATTACGGGGACGGGAGAAAAAACATAACGGTGAACTTTCAGTGCTTTGACACAATTGCGCTATTTGGGCATTGATATGTTTGGTGCAATTACTAAGAAATTGTGACTTTGCCCTTTCTAAATCACATAATCTAATCAGAATTAATAACCGCTTAGAGTGGTATTCGCTTAATCCATTGAGGAATTCAGTAAATAAGATATTAACACGAAACTGCTTCATGAGCTCATTTTGATTTTGAGCATAAGTTTGTATTATGTCATCTAATAAATGATTAATACGCATTTGCACTGACGGATTTTTTGTATCGAAGAGCTGTAATGCATTAAATAACAATTCTGGCTCAAACCAATGAACACCAAGTTCGTTTAATTTACAATTTTGAACAAGCTCCAACCATTGAATTGTCGGTTTATAACGTGTAAACCATGTATAAAAACTATTATCTCTACGTGCTGGAATAATAATATCATGGATAATTTCTTCATAGGCGGCTTCCAAAGCTTTGGGCTTATTTGCTGCAACGAGAGGCAGCAAAACGGTAAAAATGCCATATGCCTCTGGAAAAACGTTATTTTTTTTATCCCATAAACTGTGCGTTTGCCGAGTGAAAAAAAACGAAAGTTCAAATTGAGTAGTAAAGAGAGAAACAAGCAACTTGCAGCAATTGACAAAAGCATCTGATTTAATGAATGGTTCTTCTCGGCTTTCTTTGGCAAGAACTTGGTAAACGGGTGCTAATTCCTTACTTGCAGCTTTCAAATCTGGATTAAATTGAAATAACCATTTGCCTAGCATTTGAACTTCATAATTTATCTCCTCATAATTATTTGCAGTATGAAGCGCGATAAATAAATCTAACAAATACTGTTCATCTTCTTTATATTTAATTTTTGTACCGTACAAATAATTTACATCAGCTAAATTATAATCATATAAGCGACGGAAAAGATTATTAATCTCTTTTTTGAAGTGTGTAAACTCTAAACCGCTAGCTTGCATAAGGTAGTATTGTTCAATTAACTCTACTAAATGAGGTAAAAAAGCGATAGGCATATGCCCTCGATTTTGTAACTTAACAAAAACCTTTTTACGCATAAGATCCCAAAAATTTTTGAATGATTCGGAATTTACGCTTACCTCTCGTGAAGTTTGTTTACATAATTTTAGACGGGCCAACTCATCTACAGTAACAACACTCAGCTTTTTATCTGCTCTGTAGGTGGACAGCTCAAATTGCCAGCTCTCTAGGTGCTTACAAAAGCTCAATTTTCTATATAAAGTTTTCCCACCATGACCTAGATAAAAGTTGAAGAGATTTACAGTTTCATCAAGCGATGAAAAATCATTTAAATCTTTTTCATTTACCAAAGTTGGTATGAGAATTTTTAAATAATTAATCCTCACTAATGGAGCAAATTCCTTGGCTAAATCGATCCAGTGTTGGTTTATGGCCGAGGGATTACGTGTGTAATCATCATCACGATCTACAATTGCTTCCCAACGACTTTTATAGCAAGCAAGAAGATAAAAAAAATCATCAGAAGTTAAATCATCACGTGCTACTCGTTTGGAAAAACGATCAAAAAGACATTCACGTAACATTGCATCACATGTAATGAGTTTGTCTTCCCTTTCTAGAGTTTGAATAAAATCCAAAATTCGTTGGACTAACATAAACTACGACCTATCCTTAAATAAAATTAACTTAAACTAAAGTCAGATAAAAATCAATTATTAAACTTTCCAAGGAATAACAGTAACTATAAGAACTAAATCAAAAAAAAGGCAAGAACTTATCGCAATTCAAAATGCTCATAGAAAAAGAAACCTAAGGCAGCGTATCATTTATAGTTTTTGTAGCACTTATGTTACGCCGAAAAAAAAAGCGGCTTTTGAGCCGCTTTCTAAGAATAAAACCCTGGCGATGACCTACTTTCACATGAGGAGACCTCACACTATCATTGGCGCGGGTTCGTTTCACTTCTGAGTTCGAGAT
>NZ_LNYQ01000002.1 GCF_001467945.1 Legionella parisiensis | reverse complement strand
GGCACTTTAATCTCCTTTTGATCGCTAAATCAAGGACTTAGTTTAGACTAAGTTGATTAAAGTGCCCCCTTAATTGGTGTAGAGCCAAAACTCTTGCCTTCCGCTTTCATACTTATGCCCCACCTGTCCCAGAAGTCCCTGGCATTTTTACAAGGTCTTCAAGGAGAAAAATTCATTTATATCCCTATTAGACGGACTTACAATCCATATTAGACGAACTTAACTATATGTTTAATAATTTTTTTAAGGATTTTTAGATATTTAATAACGCAATATACTATAATTTCCACAACCGAATAAACTATAATTTAAACAACATAATATACTATGATTTCCGCAACATAATATACTATAATTTCTACATACACCTATAAATTGAAATATTATGAAACCTTCAGAAAAACTAGCGCAGTCACTAGAAGTTTTACACAATCTACAAAAACAAGGTAAGTACGCTATCCAATCAAAAGATATTAGCCGTACTCATAGAGAACGACTTGTAGAAAATGCATTTTTGGAAGAGGTTGTAAAAGGTTGGTATGTACCGATAAAACCTGATGAACAAAAAGGCGAAAGTACGGCTTGGTATGCTTCTTTCTGGAGTTTTTGTGCTTCATATTTAAATGAACGATTTGGTGACGAATGGTGCCTTTCCCCAGAACAATCTTTACTTCTTCATTCGGAAAATTGGACTGTGCCTAAACAACTAATGATACGCAGCCCCAACGGAACAAACCGTAATATGGATCTGCCTCATAATACTTCTTTATTTTCAGTACAATACAAAATGCCTTCGACTCAGGATATAGAGATTAAGCAGGACATGCGAGTTTATGCAATAGTGCCAGCATTGATCTATTGTTCACCTAAATTTTTTTCTCAATATCCTACTGAGGCACGTTCCGTTCTATCAATGTTTAATAGTGCATCTGATCTTCTGCATTATCTATTAGAAGAAGGACATTCTTGGATAGCAGGAAGGATTTGTGGCGCACTCCAAAATATCGGCAAATCTCACGTGGCAGATGAGATCAAAAAAACCATGGAGAGTGCCGGTTATCAAATACGGGAAGAAGATCCGTTTTTAACAAATACACCGATAGATTTTTCCGCAACTTATAAGCCAGCGTATCGAAGTCGTTTGGAAGTTATGTGGCATGATATGCGCAATACAGTTAGAGAAAACTTCCCTAAGCCCCATCCTACGACAATTGATATTAAAGGATATCTAGAACAAGTTGACGAAAATTACGTCTCTGACGCTTATCATTCTCTATCTATTGAAGGTTATCAAGTAAACCCTGTCTTAATTGAAAAGGTTCGTTCTGGACAATGGAATCCCGATGCTACAGGACAAGATCGAAATCACCATAGTGCATTAGCCGCCCGTGGATACTGGCAAGCATTCCAATCAGTAAAAAAGAGCCTTATGGAAATATTGAATGGAGACAACCCCGGAAAAATAATACAAAAGGAACATGGGGATTGGTATAGAGAATTATTTCAACCTAGCGTTGCTGTAGGTCTTTTAAAACCAACTGATCTGGCAGGATATAGACGAAGCCCTGTTTTTATACGTCAATCAAAACATATTCCTCCACGTTGGCAAATTGTTAGTGAACTAATGGAAGAGTTTTTTCAGTTAATAATTCAGGAAAAGGAACCTGCTGTTAGAGTGGTTCTCGGTCATTTCTTTTTTGTTTATATCCACCCATATTCAGATGGTAATGGCAGAATTGGACGTTTCCTGATGAATGTTATGTTAGCGAGTGGTCATTATCCATGGACTATTATTCCTGTGGATAGAAGAAATGAATATATGGAGGCATTGGAACAGGCAAGTGTGCATCAAAATATCCTTCCTTTTGCTAAATTTATTGCTAGCTGCATCCACTAATACTACAAAATCAGAATATCTATAACAGCATGGTGATACAAATACTCGTTATTTATTCTCAAGTAACGAATATTGTATCAATTAGATTAGAAATGGGAATCATCATACTTTGAGATCATTGAACTTATAACATCTATCAGGCCAATTAATTCATGAGATTCATCTTCCCCAACAATATCCAGCAATTTATCGAGAAAATCTTGAAGAGCCTCCATCAACCCACAGATTTTGCTGAATAGCCGTTTTTACATAATGCTTCTTGTAAATTGGTCCGATAAAATAATGATTCCCACTATGCTATACTTTGAAAATAGTCATTGGTAAGTTAGATGGATGTCAAAAATATCATTGTCTGATAATTTAAGTTTGCAAATAAATGGCCATTTATTTGCCCGTCGGTATCGGATGACATTTGTTATTAGCATAGAGGTTATAGTTTTTGCTTTTCTACTGATTATCATTATTCCGGAAATTCATCATTGGTCGATTATTATGATGTTAGTAGCTGGGATCCTTGCCTCTTTTCTTAATTTAATGGCTTTAAAAAAATATAAATGCGTCAGTTTTTCAAGTTATTTATTTACTGGCCTTTTTTATCTGATAACGACAGGAGCAAACTTTATCGCAGGCGGCATTACCACTTCGCTATTTGTGTGGTTTTATATGGTTCCGCTTATCGCCGCAACGTTGATCGGGTTTAGAGGGCTCGTGCTTTTTGGCGGTTTGACTGTCGTTACGATTATGGCATTTTTAATATTGCCCCATGAACCCTTTTTTAAACCGCAACCCTCGCAGCTGTGGTCTATTGAACTAATGAATTTCAGTTTTATGCTGATATTAGTTTTGTCCGTTTTGACGGCATTTTTGATTGAAATTTATTATTTTGAGAAAAAAACTATCGCACAACAGGAGGCCTTAGAGAAAGACAGAGAAAAACTTCTGCATTTATCTCACCATGACATACTAACCAAGTTGCCTAATCGAAATTATTTATATGCAGAACTGAAACGTAAAATCAAAAAAAATCAGAGCGTTAGTATTTTTTTTATGGATTTAAACGGCTTTAAGTCCATTAACGATCGCTATGGTCATGATATTGGCGATCAAGTGCTAGTTGAAACGGCCAAACGCATAGGAAGTTGCTTTCGGAACGAAGATTTCGTGGCTCGGGTCGGTGGTGATGAATTTGTCGGCGTTATTGCTTATTCCAAAGAAAAAGGGATTTATAAGAAAGTGGAAGAGCGGATAAGAGACACGTTTAATCACCCCTATCGAAGTATTAAAATGGACATCCATCTAAGCATAGCGATTGGCATTGCACAATATCCGTTAGATGCCACCGATACGGAATCACTTATCACAATTGCGGATAAACGGATGTATGAAGATAAACAGAGAATCAAAGAAAGTGAACCTTAAAGTTATTTTCTGTCCGCGTGTTGAGAATTTTTAGGCATACTGCATACTATAATTTCCTCAAATTATGAATTTTCTAATATATTCTCTAAAGAATAAGATGGAGAGGCTTTGTTGATCTTTGAGCTAACCAACAAAGACGATACCAGGAAAAAATATGGCCAAATCGGTAATGGCGGCTTATTTGGGCTGCTTTTCCTAAACATCATTTGTTTTTCTGCCTCAGGTTATCAAAATTGGCGTAAATGTAACACCTTACGCCCAAAAGGATTGGGTAAAGGTTCCAATTTACATGTCAGCTCATCAAAACAACCTAAATCATATTCCATAAAACTTACTAGCCAAATATTCCTCTACCTCCTTAGTCAAGACCCTCAACAACATCGTGGAGCAGGATCACCTGTTCATCAAGAAACTCACAAAACCCATGAGGGGTTTAAGGCTTTTCACTCAGCCAAAGCCAACTTTCCGGCATTGAACTCCATCATATGCTTCGAAATGGACAGCATCTGAAGGCAGAAAACCAGTCCCTCTTCGAACAGTTTTATGGACTTGCGGCATAAATTATCCAGCGTTTGCCTATCTTTAAATTTACCGCGATAACAGTAATTTTTAGGAATTTATAATGAATAAATAGGGAAAAATCAGGAAATCAATCAAATTTACCGCCATAACAGTAATATATAGTGAAATAATCCAAAGAAATGCAACAATAAATTTATTATTTTGATTTTTACTGCTATAACAGTAATATATAATTAATTTTTGGTGTTCCATGCCCACACACGAAATTGCCAATTTAGTTCATTACTACCGTAAACAAAGCGGCTTATCACAACAGGAATTAGCCCGTTTAGCGGGTGTCGGCAAGACAGTTATCTATGATATTGAAAAAGGGAAAGAGTCTGTGCGGTTGAGCACCTTGCTAAAAGTATTAGATGTTTTGAATATCCAAATGAAATTTGAAACGCCTTTTCCTCAAACAACGGATAATAATACATGAGAAAAGCATACGTATCAGTCAATGGCATTAGAGCTGGAATATTAGAGGAGTTAGAAGGTAAAAAATATCAATTTACTTACCTTAATGATTATCAGGGGGCACCTGTTTCTCTCACCATGCCGTTAACCAATAAGGTCTATGATTTTGACGTGTTTCCCCCTTTTTTTGAAGGATTACTTCCTGAAGGAATTATGCTTGAAGCACTATTACGTAAATATAAAATTGATAAAAATGATTATTTTGGTCAATTGATACTAGTTGGCCAAGATGTCGTAGGCGCAGTGACTATTGAGGAACTAAGATGAAACACTGCCCTATTACTTACGAAAAGATTAGTGACCAGGAAAACTATTCGCAACGTGGATTGCATTTGCTTTCTCCTCAATTAAAAAACCTTAGTCCATTAGATTTAAGTGCTGATGAGCAGCGACAGGAAGCAATTGCTCGTGTAGGAAAGATGTCTGTTCAGGGCGTCCAAAAGAAACTAAGTGCCAAACTAAAGATTAAACAGGGATGTTTTGAAATCGTTGATCAATATGGTCAGTATATTTTAAAACCACAAAGTGATATTTACTCAGAATTGCCGGAAAATGAAGCCATTACTATGACCCTTGCAAAAACTATAGGCCTCGATGTTCCGGTTCATGGTTTAGTTTATTCTAAAGACAACAGTTTAACCTACTTCATTAAACGCTTTGATAGAATAGGCCATAATAAAAAGTTAGCTTTAGAAGATTTTGCACAGCTATCAGGTGAAGATCGACATACAAAATATAAAAGCTCTATGGAAAAAGTAATTGCAGTCATACAGCAGTTTTGTACATTCCCAAAAATTGAATTCGTAAAATTATTTAAGCTGACGTTGTTTAACTTCCTGGTCGGCAATGAAGACATGCATCTAAAAAATTTTTCCCTGATTACTAAGGATAGAAAAATTTCCATATCACCAGCCTACGATTTACTTAACTCAACCATCGCTCAAAAAAATACTAAAGAAGAACTGGCTTTACCTCTAAAAGGAAAAAAAAATAATTTAACAAAGAGTGATTTTCTTAAATACTTTGCCATTGAAAAATTAGGATTAAATCAGAACGTCATCGATGGGATCGTACAAGAGTTCCATCAGGTAATACCAAAATGGCAAGAGCTGATTGGTTTCAGTTTTTTATCTCAACCGATGCAGGAAAAATATCTCGAATTGCTAGAGCAACGGTGCAAGCGATTCAATTTTTTTGATTAACTAATATCCGCAGTCTCCATCATATGCTTAAGTATAAAATTAGCCACTTGTTGCATGGCTTTCCGCAACCGTTCAACATCTTTCATGGTTTTGATCACCTTTTGATTGATAACATCCAAATTTCCATGAGTATTGGTGATCAATAGAATTCTGCGCATTTTATGACCTATAGATTTAAATTTGATCATGTTAAGAGAATCCGATTTCTTTAACATGGGAAGTGAGTCATGTTAAGAATTTTGAGTTTACTTAACACGAAACATTTGCCTGGAACTTTATAACCTTAAATCTAATCAATAAAAGTAGCTGGCGTAACATGAAATCGCTCGGCTAATTTCTTAATATGAGAGAGATTCAGTTGTCGCTTTCCGTTTAATATTTCAGAAACGACGCCCTGACTTCCAATTTCATTTTTAAAATCGCTTTGATCCAAACCATGCTGTTCCATGAGAAATTTTAATGCTTCAATGCCGCTTCCTTTTTGAAGCTGCTCAGCATGGTTTTCATCGTACTGAGTTATCATATGGCTGATTACATCAACTAACCCTATTAATTCATGCGACTCATTGTCACCAACAATATCCAACAATTGATCAAGCATGTTGGCAAGTTTCTCATACTCATCGTCATTTTGAGGATCATGGATAATGGGAGAGATATGTTTCCAATGTTGGATTGTCTCTTCTAAATAATTATTGTGTGCTAAAGCAGTCATACTCACTCCTTCCACTTATTTTTGTCATATTCTTGATGGGTCAAGATATGACGTATATACAATTTTTTCCGGTTAAAATGGATGCTTGCTATCAAACGGAGTTTATTACCCCCAATATCAAAGACAAATAAGTCACCCACTTTATCAATACTATTAAATACTGCTTTCAACTCAGCAAAACTCTTAAACTCATTCTCCTCCACAACTTTCAACCACCCAGCTAGAGCTGATGCGCATTGTGGATAAAGTGCTTTTGCTTCGGTAATTCTTCTTCTAGTTATAATATGCATAGCAAATAAATATCCTTGTTAAATCAAATTATATCTCATTTTGAGATATGTGTAAAATAGCCATTATACCTGTTCGCATATCATCATGTGTTTTTTTATAAAATTGGCAACCTGCTGCATCGGTTTGCGCAATCGTTCTACATCCTTCATGATATATCCTGCTGTAACATCATTATTCATTTTATGATTAAGCAAACGCTTCAAAGCATAAGCAGGCAAATCAAGGCTATCAGCTATGGTCGCAAAAGTTCTTCTCAAGTCATGTAAAGTAAATGGAACACCAGATAATTCCACTACCCTATTCACCGCCTTTTTAGGTTCACAGATATAACCAGTTTTACTATCAGCTGGAAATACAAACTCACTGGATTTATTCCGGCTTCTTCGCTCCATTAACTCATAAACAAAGTCAGACATGGGCAAAGTATGGATTTCGTGGTTTTTGGTATCTTGTAAGGTGATAGTTTTAGATTTGAGATCAATATCCTCCCATCGCAAAGAGGCTGCTTCCATTTTTCGCATGCCGGTGAATAAGAGTAACAAAAAATAATCATGCCACAATAAGGCATTCCGGTAATTATCAGTCTCCACCAATACAATGACCGCTTTATACCAGTCTGCTAATTGATGTGGTTTGATGACCGTTTGTTTTCTATCCACTCGATACCAGGCCCGGGTATGCGAGAGGTATTTAACTGGATTAATGGTAATAATTGGATGGCCGTTGCCATCTTGATATTCATACATGGCATAATTAAAAATGGCTCTTAATACCCTCATGGCATTGTTGGCGCGTGCCTTACTATTTTCCTGACCATGCTTGGTATGCCGTTTGGCAATCATCTCTCGGGTAATATTTACCAGTGGTTTATCTAGCCAGTCAGGGACTACTTCATGCAGTACACATTGATAATCGTTTAAAGTACGTGGTTTTAAATCTTTTCTTGCTTTGAGGTAATCATTCAATACCTGCTGTAAGGTCATGGCATGAACTTTCTTAGTTTTCTTTTCTGCAATGGGATCATCACCTCTGGCCACACTACCCAAAAGACTCTTGGCTTGCTTTCTGGCCTCTTCAACCGTCAGGTTACCATATTTGCCTAGCGTCACTCTTTTAACCTTGCCGTTGATTCTGGTTTCAACGATGAAACTTTTAACACCACCTGAGGTGATTCTTAAAGCGAAGCCCTTCAAATCATTATCACGAAAAAATGTTTGGGTTTTTCCAACGATATGTTCAAGTTTATCACCGATGGTTTTGGTTAATTTAATACCCTTTTCAGCTTCTGCCATAATTTACCCCTAAAATTCCATGTAGACGCCATGTAGACACTTTATTTAAAACTAAATAAATTTCAATATGGCAAATTATGGCTTATAAGCGTTGATTTTAAGGGGATTTTGAAAGAATTTAAAATTTGATAAAACGTGCTAAAACCCCTATTTTACAGACTATTGGTCCGTTGGTTCTATATTATTTAGGAAATCCTTTTCAATACCCTAAAAAACCATGCGGAGCAGTTAACGTCAGAGAAGAAATAGCTCCTTATACGTTAGCTAGGCACTAGAAAAGTATTTGAACGGAAGGGTTCTTCAACCACCCTTTTTATTGCCAAGTCCTGGCCAAAAAATTTCCTAATTTGAAATTTAGAAATAATTCGTCAGCCAATTTTTGTAGCTGATGGATTTGTGCAACTGATTTTTTTAGGTTGATGAGAAGGTGTCCAAAAATCCGCGATAAGATCATAAGGTTTTGTTTTCTTGCGTTAATTTTAATGCTACTTTTTGTCGCCAAATATACTTTTTTTAAGCAACGTGACTTATTAGAATCATTTGGCGTGTGGATCATTTTTCGTACATGATTATAAGGAATTTAATATGTTTAATTTTTTTGATCACAGTAAATCGCCATTAGATATAAAACTATACACTATTAATAAAATGTCCATCGGTGACCTATTGACGCTATCGGAAACAGATAAGTTACACTGGGAACTAGCAATATTTTCTCTTTTTAAGCGACGAGGGCCAGAGGCATGTAAATGGCAACTACAACTAATGGCAGCATTTTTTTATGATGGCTGCTATGGTGACACACCTCTTAGCAGAAGAATGGATAATTTATTTAACCGCTTTCACCATTATGAAAAAAAGGCTTTATTTTACCTTTTGGATAATGCACTTAAAGACCCTGCCGGCAATGCAGAGCATAAAATATACTGCCTAAGTTTAATGAAGCATCTTATTGATGACGAGCAGGTTAAAAATAACGTACAAAATAAAAGCTTGGATCACATCAATAGATTAAAAAATACCAATAACTTTAAAAATTCAGAAAAATACCTTTCGGCTTTAATTGCAAACCACGAAGAACAATTATTAGAAGATTTAGATACCAGATATACTAAGTACTTTGAGATGATTACAAAGTATTTTACAATCTACCCTGGAGAAATTAGTCTTTCGTTACTTAAAGATTACAATAGCCATGGCCTTAATAAACAAGTAGTTAAAAATTTTTTTAACAAAATATTAGATATTCATAACCCCTATCAGTTAGAAATTTTGAGTGACGACTTTTTAGATGAAGAAATTATTCTAAGACCTAACCATCTTTATGTATATAAAACTAAAAGTCATTGGACCTCGAGATTTACTGACAGCATATTGCACTCTTTAAACATAGTGGAAAAAGAAAAACTTTATTGGCTTAAAACGACATCTAGAGACGATGTAGAAATATTTGAAGTACTAAATAAAAACGAGTTTATTAATTATTGCTTTCTCGATCGTGATAATAATAAATGCGAAGGTGTTTTATCTTATAAAGAAATTTTTGATACAAATGTCAATGACTATGACGGACCTCCCACAGATGAGTGGATTAATAGAATAAAAGATTTTGTAAGAAAATTTGATAATATTGACAACGAAAATATAGAAACATTTAATGCTTTAATTCATGAAATACAAATAACTATATCCAAAAAGCACCTAATGGTTTCAGAAGAGTTACAAAATATTTTTGCCGATATTGAAATTTTATTGACAGCTGATGTTAATTCAGAGTCATTTATAGAAAAAATTGTGCTATTTATCGAACACCCTAACCATGAATACATGGCAGCAGCTTTCAAAGTTCTCTCAAAACGGAGCAAACAAAATAAATATTCTCACCTAACCCTAGAAAGAATATTTTTGCCAATTATTGAACATGATATTATTGGTAATGGCGATGAATTAAGACTCATGATGGCTGTTGATTGTATTTCATGTATATCATCCCAACAGAGCTTATCTGATGCATTAATATTGCATGTTTTAAATTTACTTCAAAGAGAGGATGTTGAACCATACTTTAAGGATCATGGTATTAATAGCCATGACAATTGCTTTTCTTTTGATTCGATTTTCCACTCAATAACGAACATGTTCTGCTCTTATGCCCACCATAAGAAAGATAAAAAACAGCCATTTTCCTATGATTTCGAATTAAGCCTGTTAGGTTTATTTGGAAGTGAAAATTTTCATATTAGCTTTCACTCTGTTCAGTTCTTTTTGAATAACTGTAATTTAGAGTTACCATTACCTGAAAAGTTATTTGAGGGTATAAATAACTGGCTGGATAACAACAAATACTCTTATAAGTTTTTTGAAAATCTATATTTTACAGATGAAGATAACTTGACATTAGCCTTTTCTTTATTAAACAAAATACTTATACATCAACCCATAGCGGAATCTACTGTTAATAAAATCATAAAATTATCTGAAAATCCTAGTTCATATTATAAGAGAAACTGCCAAAGTATTTTGTGGAAAAATAGCTCATATTTTGAAGTTAATGAGGTTGTTATTAACAACATTCTACAACTAATGCAATCTGATAACTTAGATGATAAACATAAGGCTCTTGATTTTATATCTGTAAAATACAACTCTATTGTTAAAGACTATGTAACTCAAATTTTTAATTTTCTAATCTCGTGTATGAAATTAGATACATCCTATGGAGAAGAAAATTATTATCTACAAGAAAAAGCTTATAAAATTTTAATGAAAAATAACTTTGATAATGCTATCGATGATCATTTATTGAAGCTAATTCTAGCTTCATTGCGCTCAATGTATAAAAATCATGAATTTCGTTATAGCTGGTCTGACTCTTCGTTATCTAAAAAAATATTAAAAAATATAGACATGAACCGTTCCATTTCATTGGAGTATATTAGAAGCCTTCGTGTAAGTAGGGATGATAGGGGCAATGTATATCTTTACACAGGAACAGAGTTATCTATCTTAGGCGCCGTGCTTAATAGTTTAATGCTGCTTGAGAAGAAAGCAGAAGAAATAGAACAGTTAATTAGAGACTTTTACGTGGATTTTATTGATTTATTAGTAAAGGATGATCCTCGTAGAGAGGACTTTTTAGATAGCGCACAACAAGAAGTTTTTGATATTCTTATCCACTTACCAGAGCAATTATATATAGATATCCCAGAGGAACGCAAAAATGAAAAATATAAACTTTTATATTACATAAGAGAAACAGCTGAGGAATTAAGACATGTTTTTGAAAACAATTATACTGAGAAATTTAGTCCAGGTAATCGGTAAATATTGCTGTGGGGATTTTGCGTCTTTGAGTAAGACACAGTTATACACCGTACGACATTTGCAGTGGATTCCTAAGATAAAAATTCTAATAAAATCAATTATTTATTTTTGAATCATGGGGCTCATAATCCGTTGGTCCTAGGTTCAAGTCCTAGGGGCCCACCAACTAAATCGTTAAAAATCAATAAGTTGCAGCTTAGGGCTCCGGTTTTTCTTAAATCTATCGTTGAGGTTTGTGGGAAATATTCCCCACAAAAAATCATATTAATGTTAATTTCAAATAGATAAGATATTGTTTTATATAACATTTAACATTAGAAGTAGCGGACTATTGATCCTCTGCTTGAATTAGTCAAATCAGAGTTCTAACTTTTCACTATAGCCAGTCCCATATAAAAGGATCATGAGCAGCTCTCATTAATGGAGCAATTATTATTTCGTCTGATCGCTTTAGCCTGCGCCCATGTATGTTCAATTGGATTGACGTGGTCTAATGGATCTGGACACACCAGTTAAGAGATAATTACTTAACTGGAGAGAAAAATGGCTACGAGAAAAAAATATTCAAAAGAGTTCAAACTAGATGCGATTAGTTTGGTTACCGACCAAGGTTATAGCCGAGCAGAAGCAGCTCGCAGCTTATCCATTAACCCGACTATCCTTAATCGCTGGATAAAAGAAAATGAATCAGATGATGGTCAGGCTTTCAGGGGCAATGGGAAACTAACAGCGGAACAGCTTGAAATACGCCGTTTACGCGAAGAAAACAAACGGCTCAAGATGGAGAAAGATATATTAAAAAAGGCGGCGGCCTTCTTTGCTCAAGAAACGAAATGAAGTATTCGTTTATAGCCCAACACGAGAAGGTCTGGCCGGTAGACGCGATGTGTTTACTGATGGGTGTGTTACGTTCCGGATATTACCATTACCGAAAAAATCATCCCAATAACCCAGTCAATCCTAAACATCAGGATATGCTGGATTTTGTGAAACAAATTGCTGAGAAAAGTTGCTATACCTATGGCAGCAGGCGCATGCAGAGAGCGTTAAACGCGCTGGGTTATCCAGTGGGCAGGCGCAAAACACGAAGTCTGATGCAAGAAGCCAATGTGATAGTGCGTTACAGAAAAAAATACAAAGTTACGACAAACAGTAACCACAAAAAACCGGTGTTTGAGAATGTCCTCAATCGCGAGTTCTCGCCCTCAGCTCCTGATCGTGCCTATGTTTCTGATATAACCTACATATGGACGCAGGAGGGCTGGTTGTATCTGGCTATTGTGATTGACTTATTTTCCCGGAAAGTTGTTGGTTGGAGTATGGGTTCAAGAATGAAGGCATCATTAGTATGTGATGCGCTCAAAATGGCACTTTGGCAACGAAAACCAAAGCCAGGCCTGATCGTTCACTCCGATCGGGGTACTCAGTATGCCAGCCATGAGTATTGCAACCTGTTAACTGATTGGCACTGCATCGGCAGCATGAGCAGAAAAGGTAATTGTTGGGATAACGCTGTCGCCGAGAGCTTTTTTGGCAGCTTGAAACAGGAGCGCGTGCAATGGAACCATTATCAAAGTCGTTTTGAGGCACAACAGGATGTCTTGAATTGGATTACGATGCTTTATAACAGCTACCGATCTCATTCAACCCTGGGTTACAAAAATCCCAACCAATTTGAAATGGAGTATGAAGGACGGGGTTTAAAGAAAGTTGCTTAACTGGTGTGTCTTAAATTACTTGACCACGTCATGCGGTAATAAAAGAACAATCGGCTTTTCATCGTGTACAAAAGCTTTGTTAGGCATTAGGCGTATCCAGTAGCGATTACAACAGGCATTGCGTAAGTTGGGTAAATATCATGGGAAAGCGAGGATCAAACGCTTAATGCAGCAGGAAGAACTCAAACCTAAAGCGGCAAGGCGTTTTAAAGTGACAACAGATAGTCGCCACTCAAAGCATGTGGCCGAAAATATCTTGGGAAGACCATTTAATCCTGTTGCTATTAACACCGTTTGGGCGTCTGATATAACCTACATTCAAACTGATGAGGGCTGGCTTTATCTAGCATAGATTTATTCAATCGACAGATTGTCGGTTGGAGCATGGGAACTCGGTTGGTTACAAGCCTTATTGAAGATGCTCTTATCATGGCGATTCACCGCAATAACCCACCTAATGGCGTTATTCATCATTCTGATATAGGATCTCAATATTGCAGTAATGCTTATCAATCGCTTCTCAAAGAACATGATTTTATTTGCTCCATGAGTGGCTCGGGTAACTGTTATGACAATGCAGTTATGGAAAGTTTCTATCATACTTTGAAAGTCGAAATGATTTATGGGGAACAATATAAAACTAGAAAGGATGCTCGATTAGCTCTATTCGATTACATTGAAGTGTTTTACAATCGTCAGCGCATCCATTCAACTTTAGGGTTTCAGACCCCGAATGACTTTGGGTTGGTTGCATAATGTTGGTGTCCTGTTTTTTCGAGGAAAGATCAAATGTGGCGTATTTTGAGGCGACTATAGGCATTTGTTCATTATTCTACGGGTGCTTTTTTAAAATGTCGAACTACCTTTGTCGTCGCATTGTCAATTATTTCGCCTCTAATGTCGCCGGGTGTATCACTAACTTCGGCTAACATCCAAATATATAATTTCTCAATATCATCGCCAGACTTATATTGTATTATTTTCTCATTGGAATAAATTCGTGCGGTATATTGTTGATTCATATCTCATTCTCCATTCAAGATATTGCTCAATAAATCCATTTCACAATTTCATCTTGAAAGACCTTCTTTTAAGCAAAATCTTATTATAAATTATAGCCTAGTTGGGGTGCTCGTTGAGATGTTTTGATACG
Organism: Legionella parisiensis; assembly: GCF_001467945.1. Lineage (GTDB taxonomy): Bacteria > Pseudomonadota > Gammaproteobacteria > Legionellales > Legionellaceae > Legionella > Legionella parisiensis. The sequence continues at coordinate 151,281 of NZ_LNYQ01000002.1, read as the reverse complement.
TTTTGCTTGTCCTATTTGTTTAATCAGATATTCGTCAAGGAATCGGCGGTTTAACAAACCAGTCAAGAGCTCGCAGATTGATTGAGAATGCAGTATGGGGTAAGTCAGGATACGTGTGCAAAATGGGTCACTTCATTTTTATAGAGACCCATAACCCTTGCCGTGTATGGGTTGTAGCCTTTTGCCATAGAAATGGTTTTTAAGATAAAAATTAGAGTAAACTATTACTGCTCCCATGGTGGCTTTGGTGTGATTGTCAATGGGGTAGAACTATCATCTTTTTTCATTTCCTCCTGATTTGCAGTAAGATCAAGAGCGTTATGTCGCATTGTTGTTTTAAAATTTTGCATTCTTTCACGTGCTGCTAATAATTCTTCCTCTGATGGTTGCAGTGTAACCGATGACAACTGACTTTGCTCATCTTTATTGTATGGTTTATCAGCGCAAACAAATGGAAGTGCCTGGTTAGTTATAACATGAATTGTTGATAATTCATTATGCCCACTTGGTAGTGATATTAACTCAACATTATACCCGTTTCTTTGTAATTCTTGAGGGAATCTTTGGTTAGCTTCAAGTCGAGTTTCGCCTGTAACATTATATTTGATTTGGTTAGCAGGTGTTTGTCTCAGGGTTTCTAATTGGCCAATAGACATGAAAATATTCAAGCCTTGTGGTGAATAAATCTATTTTTTATCATTTGAAATAATCAAGTAGGAAGAAATGGACGAGTAAGTTGCTTTAGTTACCATCGGAACAGGTAGTATTGATACAGCTGTATGTCAGGAGATGTAAAAAATCGAATTATCAAATTTCATTGATTGTTATTTCAAAGAAGGCAATCATGGACCAATAACCATGGCGCGCAAGCGCGGATTGTCCTTAGGACATGGCATTAACCCAAATTTTTATTGGAAAAAATGCAATGTTATTTCATGTAGAAAGAAGGACAATCCTTTTGCGAAAATACATTAATGTGGTCATGAAAAAAATAGAGCCTATTATTGCAAGCGTCAGAAATTGCGGCCACACGATACCAAACCCTGCCCCTCTAAATAAAATCGATTGAGCAAGCATCACAAAGTGAGTGTTAGGCGCAACCAGCATCATGGTCTGGACAAATTCAGGCATGCTCTCACGAGGGGTCAATCCACCTGAAAGCATTTCTAGCGGGAGAAGTACCAGAATCAATAAGATACCAAATTGAGGCATGGAGCGGGTGATGGTTCCCATAAAAATACCTATTGACGTTGTAGCGAACAAATTGATTGCCGCACCAAGCAAAAACAGAAGAATTGAACCCTCAATGGGGGCAGAGAGTAACCCTTGTACCACTGTAATAAGCGAAACAGCACAAACGATGAGTACAATGGAAGCCATTGCCCAAATTTTGCTGGCCATGATTTCAAATGGCGTGACTGGCATCACTAATAAATGTTCAATTGTTCCATGTTCGCGCTCCCGAAGTAATGCGGCACCCGTTAGCACAATGGATAACATCGTTACATTATTAATCAACTCCATTAAGGCACCAAACCAGATCTTAGTTAATGTCGGGTTAAATCGAACGCGGACTGCAAGATCAACAGGCGGAGTTTCCACAGAACGATAATGTTCGACAAATTCATTGATCTCCCTCTCAATAATAGTTTGAATGTAGGCTGTTCCTGTGAACGCCTGACTCATGCGTGTAGCATCAATATTCAGTTGAAGGGTTGGCTTTCGCCCGGACAAAAGATTCCGTTGAAAATCAGGCGGGATATTTAAACCAAAGGTATATAAGCCTTCATCCATGCCCGAATCCATCTTTGCTTGTGAGGTGGTCACGTATTTTATAAATTGTGGGGGATAAAAAGCATCCCTGATACGTTGTGAAACAGCGGATTGATCGAGATCAACAATGACAATCGGTGCTTTGTGCAGCATTTCGGGCATGGCTGTGGCTGTTGTATAGATTTGTACAGTAAATGCAAAGACGATCAGTGCTATCATAATTGGGTCACGAAGCAAACTTCGATATTCCTTAAACCCAAGTTGCACAATATTACTTATTGTCACTTAGCGCTCCTGTTTTTTTAAAAATAAAAGACAACACCCAAGCAATACCGGCAAGGTGATGAGTAAATATAAAAAAGGATGGAGCAAATCTTGAAAACTCAGTGCCTTGGAAAAAGTACCTCGCGAAATCGTAAGAAAATGCGTTACCGGATAGATTTGGCCTATCATTGCTCCCAATCCTTCCAAAGAGGATACCGGCTCTATCATGCCAGAAAACTGGGTGGCTGGAAGAAGCGTCAGTATTGCAGTTCCAAACAATGCCGCCACTTGGCTTTTCATAAAAGTGGAGATTAGAAATCCCATCGAAGTGGAAAGAGTAACGTAGATTAAAGCACTAAAGAAAAGGATGGAAAAACTTCCTTTGATCGGTACATCAAATAAATAAATGGACAAGGCGATTAGCAATAGAAAATTAAATACGGCCAAAATCACATAAGGTATCAATTTTCCCAAAAGAAACTCAAGTTTAGTAATGGGCGTCACGTATAAATTAACGATGGATCCCAGCTCTTTTTCTCGCACCACAGAAAGTGCCATCAACATCGCCGGGATTAACATCAATAGGATAGGAATGACGGCTGGAACCATGGCAGGTAAACTTTTCACATCCGGGTTATAACGAAAACGAGGCTCAATATTGAAGAACTCCTCCGATTTTTGATGAGTCAAATAAGGCCAACTATTCACTAACCAATGCTGATGCATTCCATACACATAACTCTGAATGGTTTCTGCACGGGTAGGCATTGCTCCATCAATCCATGCCCCAACTTGTACGGGAGTCTCTTTATTGATGTCACGGGCAAACCCACTTGGGATTTCCAATGCCAAGCTTAATTTTCCGCTTCGCATACGTTGATCCATTTCTTTATAATCCAAGATGGGAGGGAGTTCTTTAAAATAGTGCGAGCTGGCTATATTAAGAACATAAGCGTGGCTGGCATTCGTTTGATCCCGATCAAGAACTGCAAAGGTTAACTGTTCGATATCCAGAGTAACTCCATAACTCATAATGATCATCAGTAGAATGCTTCCCAAAAGCGCAAGAGTTGCACGAATTGGATCGCGTATCAGTTCGAGCGCTTCACGACGGCTGTAGCTGAACATGCGTCTGATGTTGAAATATTTTTTTGCAGGAATGATTTTGGGGTGTTCAGATAAAGAGCTCATGATTGGTTTTGCAGGATGTTGCCCTGAAGGATTCACCTCCTTCTTCTTCATGGCCTCTTCTAGATAGCTGATAAAGGCTTCTTCTAGCGAAGAGGCTTGTCTTTGTTGGATGAGTTTGACTGGATTTTCACTAACCAATACTTTACCGGCATGCATCAGCGAAATGCGATCGCAACGTTCTGCCTCATTCATGAAATGGGTAGAAATAAAAATGGTTACTTTATCCTGTCGGGATAAATCAAGCATTAATTGCCAAAATATATCGCGAGCAACCGGATCAACACCAGAAGTCGGTTCATCAAGAATGAGTATATCGGGTTGATGGATAATGGCTACAGCAAGAGAAAGCCTTTGACGAAGACCTAGTGGTAATGAGTCAGGCCGTTCATTTTCATAGTCAGACAAAGAGAATTTTTCGAGCAATTGTTTGATGCGTTTGGGAATGCTATGGGCGGGCAAACGAAACAATTTGGCATGCAACATGAGATTTTGATGAACCGTTAATTCCGTGTACAGCGAAAAAGATTGGGACATATAGCCAATGCGTTGACGTATCATCAGATCGTTTGAATCAACAGATTGTCCAAATAGCGAAGCTTGACCCTCGCTGGCAGGAAGCAGACCGGTTAATATTTTCATAACCGTTGTTTTGCCACAACCATTCGAGCCAAGAAACCCAAAAATTTCGCCACGCTCTATACAAAAATTGACGTGGTCTACTGCGACAAAATCACCAAAGCGTTTGGTCAAACCGGTTGCTTCAATAGCTACTTCCGATTTTTGAGTGGATGAGCGGGGTTCTATTACCATGGGGTGCATTTGTCGCTGCTGCTCGGGTAAGAGGGCAACAAACGCTTCTTCCAGAGAATGAGTACGACTTTGCCTCAACAGGTCACTCATAGTCCCTGAAGCCAAGACTTTTCCAGCATTCATTGCAACCAGCCAATCAAAACACGCCGCTTCCTCCATGTATGCAGTGGCCACCAGAACACTCATTTTCGGCATTTCAGCACGCAACGTCTCAATGAGCTCCCAGAATTGACGCCTTGAAAGGGGATCCACTCCTGTCGTAGGCTCATCCAGAATTAACAGATCGGGAGTGTGAATCAGAGCACAACATAATCCAAGTTTCTGCTTCATCCCTCCAGACAGCTTACCTGCTGGCCTGTCTCGAAAAGGGAATAACCCTGTTCTATCCAACAAACGGGTAATGTAGTATTGTCGCACTTCACGGCTATGGCCAAAAAGACTCCCAAAGAAATCGATGTTTTCAAATACTGAAAGGGTAGGATACAGATTTTTCCCCAAGCCTTGAGGCATATAAGCAATGCGCGTGCAGAGGGCTTCACGATGAGAGCTACTCGCCATATTGCCACCAAGAACAAAAATTTGTCCGCGTTGAATGACGCGGGCTCCAGCAATGAGTGAAAACAGACTGGATTTTCCAACACCATCTGGCCCAATGAAGCCAACAATACAACCAGAAGGCAGTTTAAGAGTAATGTTATCCAGGGCACAAGTTTTACCATACCACAAACTCAGGTTATTGATTTCACAAACCGGTTTTTCAACCCCATTATTGGAGGCCTTGTTATTTGACATTTATTTTAACTTCCAACGCCGCGGGCCATTTGCTTTTGGGATCTAATTGAACATAAGCCATCCCTGGCAGCCCTGTCTTGACTAAGGCGATATATTTTTTCAGCAATTCAGGTGCAATACGGGCTTTAACACGGAACATCAGTTTTTCTCGTTCACTGGCCGTTTCTACGGCTTTAGGTGTGAATTGCGCCACACTGGCGACAAAAGTCACCTTAGCCGGTATCACATAGTTGGGTGCCGCATCAAGAATTAAATGAACTGGTGCGCCGATTTGTACTTTACCTGCTTGCTCTGTTGGAAGAAAAAAAACCATATACACATCACTTAAGTCAACCATGTTCAATACTCTGCCTCCTGCGCTGAGCACTTCTCCTGGTTGCGCAACCCGAAACTGGATACGTCCATCACAGGGAGCGATTAAAGTGCTGTCGTTGATATCTGCTGATATACGCTCGATGGTCGCTTGGGTCGCATCGACAGAGGACTCTACGGCGACAACTTCTGCCTCAGCAGTTGCAATCGATGCATCAGCGGAAGCAACATGCGCTTTGGCAGCATGGAGAGTGGCTTGTGCGCTATAGAAATGAGCACGGGCCTCATCAAGACTATCCAGTGACGCAGCCCCTTTAGTGACCAATTTTTCAGTACGGGAAAGGCGTTTTTGCGCCAAATCGAGCTCTGCTTCGCGTTGAGCAACGGTAGCTAATGCGGCTTCTTTTTCACTTTTTCGTTGAATGACCTGATTTTTGGCACTAATGACTTTGCTCTTGGCTTCTTTATTCTGTGCTTTGGCTTCTCTAAGCTGTGCTTCTAATACTTCCGTATCCATTTTAGCCAGAACTTGACCTGATTTTACAAAGTCACCTTCATCCACCAGGATGGTTTCTATTCGTCCAGGAATTTTGGTTGCAATATCAATCTCTACGGCTTCAATACGCCCATTACCACTGGCAAAACCTTCTCCCATTGGATTGGGGTGATAATAATACCAAAAAATGGGTATTAGCATAAGGCATAAACCGCCAATAACAATTCCCCATAACCATTTTTGTTTCCTTCCGACGGCCATGTTCATCCTTATTTTCAATAATCTCTTTTAATGTACCGGTATGAGGTGCATTCCAAAGTCCGCACGTTGTTTGGCATAAAACTGATTTAAGTTATTTTTGCTATATTAAAATTAATTCACTTAATGATTTAAGACAAATGTATTTTACACTCATTATGATTATTATAGGGATTTTTTTCCTTTTAGGAGGAGCCATCGTGGTTTGGCCGCTTATCAAAAAAGCATCGTATTATCATTACCAATGGATAGCCAATCTTGTGCTTATTTGTTTTTTTATAGGCAGTTTTCTTTTTGTCATTGTCTACACCCTTTTGATTAATGAGTTTTTTACGAATTATTTTTACGCCACCCTTTTTTTATTAGGGGGTTTTTATGTGTTTTGGATGAGTTATTTGAGTTCAAAAACGATTGAAAAAATCAAAACCATGGATAATTTGAAGTTAGAATATGAAAAAATTCGTTATAATGCAGAACACGATAAACTCACCGGATGCTTCAATCGTCATTATTTAATGGAAATTTTGGACAATCGCTTTAGAAAAATCAAATTAAACACTGGACAGTTAACGGTCATGTTTGTTGATTTAGATGGGTTTAAGAAAATCAATGATGAATATGGCCATGATTTCGGGGACCAAATCTTACAGCGCTTTGGTCAATTATTAAAACAACAACTTCGAGAAGAAGACATCATTGCCCGCTATGGTGGCGATGAATTTGTGGTATTGGTTGAAAACATCCCCTTAACTAAAGCCAAGTCTATCGGACAGAAAATCATTCAAACGACTTCTCGGATTACCAAAGAAAAACTCCCTAATCATTCATCACTTGGTTGTTCTGTGGGCATCACCCAATTAACCAAGAACTCGTTATCCATCAATAGCGTGCTAAAAAAAGCGGACGACGCCTGCTACAAGGCTAAAAAAAATCATGGCAATACCATTTGGGTCGATGACAACATGACCTCTTCATTTCTTGACTGATAACCCATGACAAATAACATTGATTAATAATCAAGTAGAAATTTAAAAAAGAAAATATCCTCCTACAGCGAAGATGAGATATAAAAAAACCAAGACGCCGCCCATCCATCGTGATATCCGCTGTGTTAACATAAAAAGAGAGATTATGACCATGGTGAACAAGCAAAAAGGCAGATAGAAAATTAATGTTTGCTGATTGACCTTCACGGGTTTTATCATGGCAATAATACCTGCATTAAATAAAAAAAATGCAAAAATTGAACCGACCACATTACCAAAACTAATTTCCGCTCTTCCTTTAAGTGCTGCAGGCAATTCCCTGGCTATTTCCTCAATACTGACTAAAAAAGCAAGAATAATCATTCCGAAAAAGGTGCCGGAAAGTCCAAAATATCGAATCATGGTTTTAGATGCCATAACGATGAGCTCACTCCCCACAAGAATGGCTACTAGAGAGAAGAGAAGTAATCCTAAAGATTTCCACCGTTCTTCTTTTTTGACCGAGTCTATGGTTTCAGAAAGTTCATGAGATGGCTTGATGTCATACCCTTTTTTATGGAGCCATAAGAGGTAAAAGACTGAAAGGATAAAGCTTACAAATAAAATCAAGCCATCGATTCTCGAAAGTTCCCCATCTAATGCGAATAGCCCCCATAGAAGAATAGCTAGGTTAGGTAAAATAAGAATACGTTTTGGTGTTTGCTTAAATGTCATCGGTGCAATTAATGCGGTGATGCCAAAGGCTAGTGCAATCGCGACCATGGTGGCACCGATGATTGAACCTAAGGCAATGCCTGCCATTTCGTTAAACGCACCGACGGCTCCAATGGCTAAGTTTTCTGGGTCGAAACCAATAAAAACAACGCTGATGAAAAAAGTAGAAACTCCAAAACTGGCCGAAGTTCCCACGGCTCCTTTCACCAGTTTCTCAGCAAAACAAATCACCAATAGAAGTCCTATGATAAAGAGCCCTATGGCCAGAAAAATATTCAATTTGTTGCTCCAGCAATGGAATTAGGTGTTGCCTTTTCGAGAAAATAAAGAGTTAATTCTTGTTCTATCACTGCAACTTGTGAATAAATTCTCTAATCGCAGCCACCTTGCATCATAGCTTACTTAATCCAAATAAATAAAGCTTTGCGGAGAAAGAAGAAGCCATCCGCTCTAATTCACTAATTGAGATAATATTTTAAGCGCTTATCCTCTATCGCTTGATTTTAATTTATGTTAGCATGCTAATTATTAGTTTGTTAATTGGTTTTTGGAAATGAGGCGCTTCACTCTGTTAGTGCATGAAATTAGCCTTGGTTGGCTCTATTTGCTCGATACAATCTCAAAACAGTTGAATTTTGGTCAGGCCCATCGAGCCTGGCTATTCCCCTTCTTAAGGGTAAAAAATCCATTGCTCCTTACGCAGCATCCTACCCTCTTTGAGACGTCAATTAAGCGACTCAGAGTAGGGCAGGTCATGAATAAATCGTACTTAAAACCTGCTGGGGCAACATCCCTTGATTGTAAGAGAATCCCTATCCACCCTGTGTCCTCCAGATTGAAATGGAGAAGCATATGAAATCCGCTTACCACAAGTTGATTGGGTTAACAGGGGCAATGGCTTTATGCTCATGCACTGTTGGGCCTGATTTTGTAAGACCCTCACCATTAAGAAACCAAGCCTACACCTCTAAATCAACATATCAATTGGGCAATCAACACGTAGCACTGAAGAATAAAACGTCACGAACCTGGTGGAAAGAATTTCATTCCCCAGCGCTCAATCACCTGATGGAGCAAGGCATCCAGCATAATTATTCTCTGGCGGCCATGCGAGAATCCTTGGCACAAGCCAAAGAGTTGGTTGCGGCCTCCCAAGGCCAGTTATGGCCTCAAGCCGGGCTCAATGCGACCGTCGGAAGGCAACAATATGGTCCTGCCACATTTGGACCCGTTAATCTCCGAATTGAACCCTTTTCCTATTATCAAATAGGTCCTAATGCTTCTTATACGCTCGATGTCTTTGGTGGAACACGTCGCACCATTGAAAAGCAAAAGGCATTAGCTTTATATCAACAACATGAGCTGGATGCCGCATTTTTGACATTAACCGGTAACATCGCCACAACGTCTTTAACCCTTGCGACAATAAAAGCACGCATCGATGTACTTAAGGACATTATCCAGGATGACAAGAAAAATCTACAGCTGATTCAAAAATCCTTTAGTGTGGGTTCGTCTTCTCGAAGTGATGTTTTAAGCGCGCAAAGCCAGTTAACCAATGATGAAACTTTATTGCCCTCTCTCTATCAACAACTTCGTGTTGCACAAAACACACTCAATGTTCTTTTAGGTACACTGCCACCGCGTTCACAGAAGGATTTAGTTTTTCAGTTAAAAGACTTTACTTTGCCTAAAAAACTGCCATTAGAACTGCCATCAACGCTTGCTCATAAAAGGCCGGATATCCTCGCTGCGGAAGCGAGTTTGCATGCAGCCAGTGCGGATGTTGGAATCGCTACGGCACGTCTTTATCCCAACATCACCCTTTCTGCCACACTCTTACAGGAGGGAGTAATTCCCAGCGCTCTATCAAGTATTTCTCCTAATGCATGGAGTCTTTTGAGTAATTTAACAACTCCTGTTTTTTCTGGAGGGACATTGCGTGCACAACGCCGAGCCTCCATCCATGCCTACCAATCGGTTTTGGCTCAATACCAACACATAGTACTTAAAGCATTTTATCAAGTGAGCGACCTGTTGTATGCCTTAAAACACGATGCAGAGGAACTTGCATTACAGAAAAAAGCGGTGCTGACCGCCAAAGAGTCTCTACGTGTGGCCAGATTGAGCTTTACTGCAGGCGTGGTTGGCGTTTTAGAAGTGCTTGATGCGGAACGATTGTATGCTCAATCGCGTTTGGGCTATGTCAATGCTCAAGCACAAAGGTATCAAGACACCATTCAACTGTATCTTGCTTTAGGTGGAGGGCTCTATCCTTAAACCTCGTGCACCTTGTTTATTAGGAATCAATGAGGTGGATTAATGAACTAGCAAAAATAAGGAATGTGCAAAAAATGGGGGTCATTCGCTCTGTGAATGAATTGAAATACTTTTTCCTTTTTTAACTAAGTCAGAGAAAATTTTAGAATTAAATGAAATGAGTTACAAATCATTAGTTAACAACGGGCTATACAATATGAACGCGTTCCCTATGGTATTATATGAAACCGCAGCCACTTGGCGAAATTTACTTGATAAACGCTTAAAACCATTAGGCCTTAGCCAGGCAAAATGGCGGGCATTGCTCCTTCTCTCCATGACGAAATACCCATTGACACAAATCCAACTTGCTAAAAAGCTAGGCATTGAGGCGCCGACTATTGTCGGTTTAATCGATCGCCTCACTAAAGAAGGATGGGTGATTCGACAAGATGCAGACTACGATCGCCGCGTCAAAGTCATCTGCCTTACTGAAAAAGCCACATTGACTCTTGACCAGATACAAAATACCGCAGAGGAACTTTCTAAGGAATTACTTGCTCCTTTATCTGAAGCAGAATTAGAAGCATGTATTGCCACACTACAAAAAATTAAGAAAACCGCCGAGGAATCTTATGAATAACCCAACCCTTCTGAAGAAATCAATCCTGCACAAGTGGCGCAATAAAACGCATTCATGGAAACGTTTTCTAATCGTCTTAAGTCTCACATTAATCACCTTAGCCAGCATTTATTTCTGGACTCTTGCTCAACGGTATGTCAGTACAGAAGATGCCTATATTAATGGAAATGTAGTCCAAATTGCATCCCGAGTAACCGGCCCGGTAAAACACCTCTATGTGGAGAACAATCAATTTGTTGAAAAAGGGCAACTGCTGTTTGAGTTAGACCGCACGCCTTTTGAAGTCGCAGTGGAACAAGCTGAGGCCCAATATCTCATTGATAAGACCAATCTGCAACATGCCGAAGCCACTTCCATTCGAACCCGAGAGTTAGTCAAAAGCGAAGTGATGTCTCGTCAAGCCGGAGATGATGTTAAAGCAAAACTTAAAAGCGCCAAAGCAGCTTTGAGACTTTCAGAAGCCAAACTCAAAGAAGCCAAATTGAGACTATCCTATGCCCGTGTGCTCGCTCCAACAAGTGGTTGGGTGAGCAACCTGTCTCTCAGGGTGGGCAATGTCGTTTCAGAAAACCAGCCCCTGTTTGCGATGATTGATGACACCACCTTTTGGGTGGATGCTAATTTTAAAGAAACAGAACTGGAACACATCCAACCAAATCAACGAGCAACCATTAAAATCGACATGTATCCCCATAAACAATTCATTGGGGTGGTCAACAGCATTAGCGGTGGAAGCGGCACGGCGTTTTCATTAATGCCACCACAAAATGCCACTGGAAACTGGGTCAAAGTAACACAACGCGTCCCTGTCCGCGTGCAAATCATCAAACCGGACTCCCAATATCCTTTGCGCCTGGGCACTTCAGCCAAGGTATCCATCGATTTACAGTCCAAGCAAGTGAGTAAAACCTCATGAATAATCCTTCGGACTCTTTATCCGCCTCACAACGCTGGATAATTACCGTAGCCATCATGGCAGCTACCCTGATGCAAGTATTGGACACGACCATAGTTAATGTCGCACTGCCTCATATGCAGGGTTCATTAGGCGCAAGCCCCGATGAAATAACCTGGACCTTAACCAGTTATTTAGTAGCTTCTGCCATTTTCATGCCTTTAACCGGTTATTTTACAGATAGGTTTGGCCGAAAAGCCTACCTTCTTTTATCAATTATAGGGTTTACCCTTACCTCCGCTTTGTGTGGTGCAGCAACCTCTATCGTACAAATGGTGGTATTTAGATTGCTTCAAGGCATTTTTGGTGCTGGGTTGGTTCCTTTATCCCAAGCCATTTTGACTGACATTTTTCCAGATAATGAACGCGGTAAAGCCATGGCCATTTGGGGTATGGGCGTCATGGTAGGCCCTATCTTAGGTCCGTCGCTGGGTGGGTATCTTACTGACATTGCCAGTTGGCGATGGACATTTTATGTCAATATTCCATTTGGGATTGCGGCAACACTGATGGTATTCCATTTTGTTCCGGATACTCTTAAAAAGGAACGCAAGATGGATTGGATTGGCATGATACTCATTGCGTTGGCAGTAGGCTCCATTCAATATGTTCTTGATCGCGGCAATCAAATGGATTGGTTTGCCGCCTTGGATATTCGCACTGCCACATTTTTAGGTCTCATCAGTTTATGTGGATTCATAGCGTACAGCATCAAAAACAAATCCAATGCCCTCTTTGACCTTTCTATTTTTCAAGATCGTAATTTTGTTCTTTCCAGTCTATTACTGGCCATCTTGGGATTGGGTATGTATGGAACAATGGTTATCCAACCCCAAATGCTACAAGGTTTACTGAATTATCCCGTTTTAATCGCAGGATTAATCATGGCGCCCCGCGGGATTGCCAGTATGTTCAGCATGATGATTGTTGGTAAATTAATTAATCAAGTTCAACCTCGCTGGTTAATTTCGATAGGAGTGTTACTCAGTGCTTCCGGGATTTATATCACGACTCATTACTCCCAAGAGGTTAGTCTAGCCTGGCTCATTTGGCCATTAATACTCCAAGGATTTGGATTGGGCTTGATTTTCGTTCCATTATCCTCTGTAGCATTTTCAACCTTACCGGTTTCTTCTCGTGCCGAAGCGGCTGGACTGTACAGCCTATTACGTACCATAGGCTCTTCTGTAGGGATTTCCATTACTATCACCTTCTTAAGTCGCCACACTCAAATGGCCTGGAATCAAATCGCAGGCTCAATTCAACCCTACAATCCAGCATTAATGGAATACCTACGCCCCTGGCATCTTAAAGCCACGGATCCACAAGCCGCTGCCTTATTATTGAATGAGCTAGGTAAACAATCGCTAATGCTCTCTTATATCAATACATTCGCGTTTATCATGTGGAGTTTTCTGATTATGTTACCTTTTGTATTATTGTTGAAACAAAATAATTCGCCAGCTACCTCTATTGTCAGCGAGTGAGGCGGCTCATTTCTCTTTCGTTGATTGTGAGCAAACAAAATGGCTTTGAAAAGCGGAATTGGATACATATTTTTATAGTCCATTACCTATGGTTCTCTAATAAAAGAGTAATGGTCATTGTTTGGTTATGTAATTCACAATTGCCAACGGTCAATGGTGACAATTCACCATAAGAGTAAAAGCCAATTTGAGTTGATCCCTTGGGCATTGATTGCAATGTAGTTTCTGTTTCTTCCTCAGTGCGCTCACCTAATAGTAGTCTTCTGCCAACACAACTAATATCAATTGCCAAAACGGGCTCTTCTTTTAAGTCCCTATTTTCAAAAAGAAGATTATTAGCGCTTTCACTTGCATCATTCGCACTTTCAATGAGTCTATCAAAATTGGCACGCATTAATCGAGCATGGTATCCTTGAGGTACGTCTCCAGCAAAAACTAAGGATTGGCTGTTTTCATCAATACCCAAAATAGTGCGTACAATATACTGAGAATCTGGATCAAAATAATTACGGATAGCAAGTGGGTAAAGCAAACCAGAAGCCGGTAATTCAGAAGCCCTCTCACCAAGATAAGCTTTATAGAGTTTTAATGCCGGTTGATGGTCTAATTCATAAAGAATATTTCCTTTAGAGTGGGTAATGAATCTTTCTGGACCAAAAATATCCCAACCGCCTTGCGACCCATATCCTATGTGGATTTGCTCGCCATAAAACCCTATGGCTGCAATGCAGTGGTCAACGATTTGTCCTTCATAGATAAGCCAGGTATTTTTAAAATCAGCACCGTCACCAGCAAGTCCTCCAGTAATAATGACTTCTTTAGCTGAGTGTTTGTTTAAGCCCTTGATTAATTCGGAACCATTAACATGTAAGCCGTCAGACAAAATAAAAATACCCTTGGGTTTCTGATGTTGATGCAATAATTTTGCCAATTGGGCACCGGCCTCGTAAGAATCTTCAGTTCTTTTTACTTCAGCCTTTGCGAGCTGTAGTTTTGTGGATTCAAATTGAACCACAGCAACGGAAATACTGTTATCAAAAATATTAGGCCCCAAAATTTCCCCTGCGGTGGAACAACCTATGATTTTTGATTTTTTATAAGCTTGGGCTAATTGTTCAATTGGTTTTGCATTATTTCTAAAGTTTGGACTGGCAAAAACTAAAACGAATGTACTTTCGGAGTCCAGTTCAGGAAATTTCTGAATGCTCCATCCCAGATTTTGGATGTATTGAAAAGATTGAATTTTCATTATACTAATGTCATTTCAATTTAACTTTCGAATAATCAATTATAGCCCATTTTAAAATATATTAATAAAATGAGATATTCAAAATTAGATATTCGAAAGACCCTTCGGTAACATTCACTTATGAGGCAATAGGCGAACCCCACTTGCAGGAATTGCGGGTTGCTGATTTGCTTAAGATGTAATCCAAACCATCTATTTTTCCCAAAATTAATTCTTCTGTTAGATTAAAATAATAAGTCTGTACTTGATACCCACGTAGTTAAGAAAAACCAATCGACACACACAATGCAAATGATAAAAAAACTTTCTATGACATCCAAATACCTGAATTTTTAAATTTAAAGTTTACGGCATATTGGTACAATGATACTTATTTAAAACAACACTTAAGAGAATACAATTCCAAAGGCGAACCAGTTATGTTTTTTAAAAGAAACAATGACACCGACTTGAAGGGAGTCATGATAGAAAATGCCTTTATAAAAGGAAATGAAAATTATTATCTTTTTCTTGGATTTGAAATCGATACTAAACTTACAAAAAAAGACACACCTTCAATTGTATTTCCAGGAGGATTTGAACATACCACAATTAGCTTAGACCACAAACAAGATACATCTTTCTTGACGCTAACATACTCTACAAATGAAAACTATTATAATTTAATTAACGAAATAGGCACCGTAGACATTCAATATCCTCTTTTTTAAAGCAAATTATGTATAAAAAATGACGTAGTTTCATAGATTTGACCACGTCACCTATGATTTATTACCGCCATCTACAAATTAACCCAATCTGCGCCAATGAATTGAAACATGCTTTACTAAAGTCCGTTGAATGCGCTGTAAAGGATATTTAATCTTTAATATACTCTGAATTCAGTTCATCTTCGTATATAATTCACGCCCTGTTATGACTCGGGTATATAACGATCACTATGGACAGAATATTAACTATTTCTTTACTCATTTTTATTCACATTTCCACGGCATGTGCAGAATTAACCAAAAAATACATTAGTCATAATGTAGAAGATTTTAATAGCACAATAACTGCGACAATGAATCGAACAAACTTTGATGAATGTAAAAGTCTTGGAAGAGAGTTTGTTGCAGATTTTAATAAAGCACACAAAACATTTCTCGATGGTCAATACATCAAAGCAACTATTAATGTATTAAATATTGTAGAAAAGCAAATGAGTCATATGGATTTTCTTTAAGTCTAACTCTTGCGAACAGCAATCAGCTTTAACCGCAGTTGCTTTTCAATTTCAAGCACAGCAAAAAACAGTGCGCCGGTTAGAACGACGAGTACGCCATCCCCAAAGGGGATACTTTCAGTAACAAATATGGTTTGTAAAGGAGCGAAATAGGTGATTGCAAACTGTGCCACAGTAATCACAATGACCGCCATCCAAACCACTTTGGTCCCTTGTACTGCGTTCCATGTGAGTGATGTTCCATAAATATTGCGAATATAAAACAAATGAAAAATCTCAAGAACAACCAGTGTGTTTAATGCGATTGTGCGTGCCAACTCAAGCGAGTAACCGCGATCGAGCGCATAAAAATAGAGTCCAAAGACGCCACAAATAAAGAGAATAGAAACCAGAAGCATATGCCATACCAAGCTGCCGGTCAGTAAAGGCTCGTTTCGAGGGCGTGGTGGTCTTTGCATGGTCCCTTCTTCGGTCGGCTCAAAGGCCAGGGCAATGCCAAGAGTCACTGCGGTAATCAGGTTGATCCATAAAATTTGAATCGGCGTTACCGGCAAGCTTAGACCTAACAGCAGAGCCAGGATAATCGTCATTGACTCACCCGCATTGGTGGGTAAAGTCCAGCTAATCACTTTTTTAAGATTATCATAAACAGTACGGCCTTCACGTACAGCGGCTACAATGGAAGCAAAATTATCATCCACCAGTACAAATTCAGCCGCCTCTTTGGCGACTTCACTGCCTTTTCTCCCCATAGCAATTCCTGCATCTGCTCGTTTTAACGCAGGCGCATCATTGACCCCATCGCCGGTCATGGCCACAGTCATTCCATGTGATTGCAATGCCATCACCAGCCTTAGTTTATGTTCAGGACTTGTTCGGGCAAAAATATCGGTTAGCAATACAGCATTTCTGAGTACGGCGTCATCCATGTTATCCAAATCAATGTCTGTTAATACCTTATCCAAATTTTTAAGTCCTATTTGCCGGCCAATAGCAACCGCTGTACTGGCATGATCGCCTGTGATCATTTTTACTTGAATGCCCGCTGTATGGCATTCTGCCACTGCTGCAATGGCTTCAGGTCTGGGCGGATCAATCAGTCCAACCATCCCAAGTAACGTGAGATTCCCTTCAACATCAGCGAACTCCAAAACGATATGTTCTGGCTTTATTTTTCTGACAGCAAAAGCGAGGATGCGCTGTCCACTTGCTGCAATCATTTCCATCTGCTCTTTCCAGTAAGACTCATTTAATGGCTCTGTTCCACCCCAGTCTGTTTGTTGAACTTGACACATACCCAAAATCTGCTCAGGAGCTCCCTTCACCATGACCATCGCATGATTGAAATGGTCGTGGTGAAGAGTTGCCATGAAGCGATGCTTGGCATCAAAAGGAATGATATCGGTACGCCTCCAGGATTCGTTTTCCTCTTTAAGGACAAGTCCCGTCTTACCTGCAAAGGTTAACAAAGCGCCCTCCATAGGGTCCCCATCCACAGACCAACATCCTTCATGTTCACGAAGCATGGCGTCATTGCAAAGAATTGCTGCATGGGCCAGTTTTTTCAGTACAGGGTGCTCGTTATGATCAATGATTTGTTCATTCAACATCAGGGCACCGACCGGCTCGTAACCGGTGCTGTCGAGAGTAAATAGGTGGCTGCTGGTTATAACCGAAGACACGGTCATCTCATTTAGAGTGAGGGTACCTGTTTTATCCGTACAGATAACCGATACCGCGCCTAAGGTTTCAATGGCAGGTAGTCGACGTACAATGGTATGTCGTCGCGCCATAGCCTGCACACCAATAGCTAAGGTAATTGAAAGAACGGCAGGAAGACCTTCCGGGATAGCCGCAACCGATAAACCAACCACGACCATAAACAATTCAACAAACGGGTGATGTTGAACAAAATACCCATACGCAAGAAGGAGTGCCGCAATCAATAAAATGAACAAAGTCAGCCATTTTGCAAACAGCCCCATTTGTAGGACTAAGGGTGTGGTTAAAGACTCTACTTTTGACAATAGCCCACTAATATGTCCAATTTGAGTGGATGAGCCTGTGGCCACCACAATGCCTTTGCCCTGACCATTGGTTACCAGGGTCCCACTAAATGCCATACAAGTCCTGTCACCTAATACGGCATTTCTTGGGACTGAATGAATGTGTTTTTCAACCGGAATGGATTCACCAGTTAAGATGGCCTCCTGGATGGTGAGTCCATGAGATTTTATTAAGCGTACATCGGCAGGAACTTTATCTCCTGCTTCCAGCAAAACAATATCGCCTGGCACAAGCTCCTCACCAGCAATACGCCGTCGTTCGCCATCCCGTAATACGGTAGCCGTAGGGGACAGCATTTTCCGAATCGCGTCCAGTGCTTTTTCTGCTTTTCCTTCCTGGATAAAACCGATTAGGGCATTGATGATGACGACTGCTAAAATAACGCCAGTATCTATCCAATGTTGCAAGAGTAAAGTCACCAGAGCAGCCCCTAGTAACACATAGATGAGGA
Organism: Legionella parisiensis; assembly: GCF_001467945.1. Taxonomy (GTDB): domain Bacteria; phylum Pseudomonadota; class Gammaproteobacteria; order Legionellales; family Legionellaceae; genus Legionella; species Legionella parisiensis. The sequence continues at coordinate 133,349 of NZ_LNYQ01000002.1, read as the reverse complement.
TGTTATGAAACTGGAGCAAGAAGCGAAAATAAACATTTTTTCTTTGAGGTTCCGGTAAACAATTGAGGTCATAACGTTTTAATCTGTTTTTCGATTCGTCCTCGCTTAAACCGAATTCTGATGTAGTATTTAATGTCGCGAGAATTGCTTCTGCTGACTGCTCATGCCAGCAGAGCTCTGGGATGTTGTTTTTTGATTCCACCATGGTCCTCTTTTCCCTGATTAATAGGCTTTTACTGGGGATACAAAACCTTGTGGTTTTAATGCCAGTAACGAGCAATCAATGTCTTGCAAGATGTTTTCCGCAGTATTGCCAATCATAAATCCAGATATCCCGGTGCGTGCGACGGTGCCCATCACCAAAATATCGATTCTTTTATGGGTTATGATGGCGGGGATAACCTCTTCTGGTTGTCCTTTCAGATGGTCAATTTGGTATGCTCCAGAAATTTGAGACCGTTTAATGAGCTCTTGCAAGAGCAATCCATGAACATGTTTTTCTTCAGCGACTATTCTATCTAATTCTTCTTTAGATATTTTTAACCACACACTATCCCGTAAGTAACTTTCCAGCGCAAATTCCCAACAGGAAATAATACTTAATTTACCCTGATAACGGACGTTTAATGAATGAGCAACTTCTAATAAGCGAAGCGAAAGGTCCAGGGCTTCTGCTTCTTCATCTTTGGGATCAATAGCCACTGCAATGCGAATATCCTGTTGCGTGTGCTTAAGCGGACGATAAAGAAACAAGGCACAGGGGCATTTGCGCAATAGTTCCATGTCCAGTGCTTTAAAGCCTTTCATACCTTCTCGTGTTTCCGCTTCTTTGATGAGAAGATCATGTGAATTTTTAAGGACATGGCGAATGATTCGGATGTCAGGTGTTGTGCGGGCTTGGGGAGCAATGGAACAGCCAACCGACTTAAGGCTTTTCTGTTGTTCTTAATGGCCTTAACTCACCACGTTTTACCTCATCTGGCATGGCAAAGGAATATCGTCCGAGCATATTAATATGACCATATCCATATGCGGACAGTCTGGCTACATCTTCATCGTATACGGGGAAGCCTTCTTGTCGTAATTGATTAATGGCAGCATCCATGTAAATAGTGTTCCAAAGTGTAATGATATTTAAAACCAGTCCAAGGGCACCTAACTGATCTTCTTGCCCTGCACGATACCGCTGATGAAGTTCTCCTCGCTTACCATGAAAAACAGAACGACCTAAACTGTGTCTGCCTTCGCCCAAATTTAGTTGTACCAAAGTCTGACGACGGAATGACTCATCATGAAGATAATTGAGCATGTGGATAGTTTTGTCAATTCGCCCAATTTCGGCAATTGCTTTGGCTAAACGAGTTGGTTTATCAGCAACTTGAAGAGTGCGCATAATGCCTTCTGCGGGAACTCTCCCGAGTTTTAATGAAGCCAATAAACGTAAAATATCATCCCACTCAGGAGGAACAAGATTTATATTTATACGACTTTTTGCAAGTACATTGAGCTTTCCATAATCAGCCAACGGATCAATCCGCCAGAATCTAGCACCACCCATATCAGCCAATCGCGGACTGAAACGAAGTCCCAACAAACGAAACAGTCCAAATACAATATCACTGTATGCGCCTGCATCTGTCATGATCCGCGTTGGCTGTAATTCCGTCTGTTGCTCAAGAACAACGCCTAACAATATTAGGCTATCACGTAAAGTGCCAGGTACTGTTACAGCATTTAAGCCAGTTCGTTGATTAGAGATTAGATTGTACCAAGTGACACCACGACCTGATTTAAAATATTTTGGATTTGGAGCAGCGTGCACTGTTCTAACCGGTACAACGAAGCGCATGCCATCAGCCGATGCAATATCGCCTCCGCCCCATTTCTTAGCTAATGGAATTTGATTTTGAGCAGAAACTAAAATGGCATTGACCGCCATTATCGTTTCATTTCGAATATAATTTTGATCAACCCATACCAATCTATCTCTTTTTAAAGCAGGTATGTCCTCACGAACAAACGGTTCTCGTCCAGTATTGCAAGCGTCTGCTAGCAATTCAGCACATAAACTGATTAATAGATCCTCAGCACGCGCACTTCCTTCATTGATGTGGGTAAATCCATCCGCAAATCCAGTACGTGTGGCTATCTCAAGTACCATCTCGGGTAAATCGACACGTGGTAATTTGGCTTTTACAGCAGCTCTCAATGCTTTTAATGATGGAGGCTCATCAAGTGCATCAAGCTGAGTTAGAATCAGCTCCTCATTACCCTTAACTGTTTCAAATCGAACAGCAGGGTTATTATCAATATTTGCAGCAACTAACCGATACACTTGATGTAGTTCATCTGTAAGGCTTGTTATGGCTAACATTGGGTCAATTGTTAAATTTAATGAGCGGCAAATCATAGGACGTATTGCCTCCCACTCTGAGCCAGAATAAAGATTGGCTCTTGGATCAGCATACCGCCAACTCGGACTTATGAACACATCCCTATGTTTCAGTGCCGATTGCAATTTATCAAGAACACAAAATATATATGCTGTTCGGTCAATTGTAGTTCTATTGCTATCCCGGCCAGTTATTGATGTTATTAATGCAAGCTCTTTATTATTTGCGTTTTTTTGAACTTCCTTCATGTTTAAAATGGATTTTTTCAATTTCTCAACTTGAGATTGTTTTTTCTCTGGTACAACGATTTCCTTAATTTTTTTATTGATAAGGTCAGCATATAAAAGTTTATCGTTATGCAAAATGATACCATCTTGGGTTTTTACAAGTTTCTTTATGACGCGATAAGTGGGTCGTGGTTCGTCTTGTGGCCAATTGATAACGCTACATTCATTTTTAATAACAATATTACGTTTCCATGATGTTCCAATAATCTCCATTGGCGGTTCATCCGTTTGTTTTCCCTTTAACCATTCAAGACTGGCAAGAAGAGGTTTTCCCGCTTGATTACTATCAAAATTTATTACTCGAAGGAGCGAAGGTAAAAATTTCTGAACTGTTTTTTCCTTTTGTTCAAGCTCATGATAAAACACATTACTTGGCGGCCTGATTAAGGCAGTGGCATTTTCAACTGCAGATACAAGCGCTTCATGACCTACTGTTGTATAAATTGTGTCCCGAATTTCATGATCACATAATTCTGTATTCAGTAGTAATTTACATGCATCGACCAATGTGGCTGTAGCTTGATCGAGATCTTTAAGAGTTCGCAGTCGTGTATTTTTATTTTCTTGCTTGGCCTTTGAGAATAAATCACGCAATACCATACTGAGCACGTCCAGAGAATCATCTTGGGAGTCTGACTCAAAATGATTCGCAAAAGCAACGAGCGTCGCCATTTTACGCTCAAACGGCAAGCGGTTGATGGCTGTAATTTTTGCCGTATTAGCAAAGCGTGCAAGTGTTGCTATTTTACAGGCGGGGATGCGGTACAGTGGTAATTCAACACTAATGTTGCGGGCAGACTCAACCCGTTTTAATGCTTGCACAAGAGCTGTGCTACTGATGCTAACCGGACCTTTACGCAGTTTATCAAGCAATGACAGATGTTCGTCATCCTCTACCACCAAGAGGTCATTCAGTTTTTCCTGTTGTGATGCGCTTAAATTTTTAATCAACATTCGCCATAAGCGAGACTCCATCCTGGAGCGAATTTCTGCAACAAAACGCTCAAGAACTGTAATACCTGGTAACAATATTTTGTTGGTCGATAGCCAACCCACTGCATGATCAAAAAGCACTCCAGGTCTGTCAGTACCAGTCCAGCATAGTGCACATAATATGCGACCAAGACGATAACGACTACCTTTTTCAGCAAATTCTATATAGCCATAACGCGCTCGAATTTCAACAGCATGACGCCAACGCTGCTCACTTTTCATGTACATTGATATGCAACTTTCAGGATCATTAACCTTGATTTGAATAGCAACTCGCTCAATTACCACACGAGGAATCTGATTCAAGTCGGAAATAAAAGCTCCAATAAATCGAACTGTTGTCAGCTGTAATGCATAACCTAACCTGCTGAAGTCACCACGCTTGTTTGCAATCCACTCCATATCCTGATCATCGAGGAAAAAAAGGCTATCTACGATATCTGGTGGTAGGTCAGTAGGATATTTAGCGTAATTGTCACATTGTACTGGGGAGAGAAAACTAACAGGCATGTTTATCCAAAATCAATAGGTGTTGTTGCTAAACTTAGAAGTTTTGCAACGGAATTTGAATGCCTTTATTTAAAGGTTTAAATTCGTTGCAAAAATCAGATGCAAAAGTCTATTGTTTTGCGATATGATTTGCAAATAAAATATTAGGGATTAGTTATGAAAATTGGGTATGCTCGCGTTTCAACCACGGATCAAAATTTAGAGTTGCAATTAGTTGCACTAAAAGAAGCTGGTTGTAAACGTATCTATCAGGAAAAAATTTCTGGTGCAAAAAGAGATCGTCCAGAATTACAACGATTACTTGATCAGCTTCGACCTGAAGATGTAGTCGTTGTTTGGAAATTGGATAGATTGGCGCGTTCAACCCAGCATTTATTAGAATTAATAGACTGCATAAGAACAACAGAGGCTTCCTTTTGTTCGCTTTCCGAGCCTTGGGCAGATACCACTTCTCATGCCGGTAAAATGATCATGACCGTATTCGCAGGTATTGCAGAATTTGAGCGTGACTTAATTCGTGAACGTACTGGTGCGGGTCGCGCAGCTGCAAAGCAACGTGGAGTTCGTTTTGGACGACCTGAAAAAATGAATAAAGAACAAAAGTCATTGGCCAAGCGGCTTTTGCAAGAAGATAAATCGGTAAGTGAGATTGCAAAAACGTTTAATGTCCATAAAGCAACAATTTATCGTTTACAACAAGAATAATTCACTACAGATCCCCAATCCTATGGTATTCTTAATATTAAGAATTATTTATTAATGATAACATCTGGTATGGTTTGAGTTAATTTTTATGGATAAAGAATGATCAATATAAAATATGGATTTGGAAAAGAAGTATTGTATTCATTTGATGATGCAATTAAAAAAGTTACTGAAGAACTGCAAAAAGAGGGATTTGGAGTTCTTACAAATATAGATGTGTCAGCAACTTTGAAAAAAAAATTAAATAAAGATATGCCTCCCTATCAAATTCTTGGTGCATGCAATCCGCAATTTGCCCATCATGCTTTAGAAAAGGAGCCATCTATAGGTTTGCTTCTACCATGTAATGTGGTTGTACGCCAGGATGATATAGGCAAAGTGCATATTGAATTTATGGATCCAAAATCAGTATTAGAATTGGTCGGCAATCCTGAGATCAATCTGGTCGCTGGAGAAGTAAGACAAAAACTGGAGAGAGTATTAAGCGCATTGTAATGCGCTCATCTACAGTTAAGATTTTAACATGCGAAGACCACTTGCAATAACAATAAGCTCACTTATTTCATGGGCTAAAACTGCTATTGGCAACGTAAAATAGCCAGTTACCGCCCCGACAATAAGAGAGCTAATAACAATTATAGATAGTCCTAAATTTTGTAAAATTATATTCCAGGTTCGATGACTAAACTCGATGAGATAAGGTAATTTTAATAAATTATCACCCATTAATGCTACATCCGCAGTTTCTAATGCAACATCGGTTCCAGCGGCGCCCATTGCAACTCCTACATGTGCTGCTGCAAGTGCTGGAGCATCATTTACTCCATCGCCAACCATCATTACCTTACCGTAACGTCTTTCCAGTTCCTCAATTTTTCGTGTCTTATCTTCTGGTGATAAATCAGAGAATACTTCATCTACACCTGCTTGAACTCCAATTGACGCGGCAGTTATCGAGTTATCTCCAGTGAGCATAACAACACGCTCAATACCCATCAATTTTAGGGACGATACCATCTGCCTTGCTGTAGATCTTAGAGGATCAGTAATTGCAATTAAACCGAGAATTTCCTTATCTGTTCCTACTAATACGACAGTCTTTCCAACGGTCTGTAATTTATTTATTTCTTGAATTACAGTTTCTACCAATAGACCCATATCAATAAATAATTTTGGATTGCCAATATAAAATTGTTCTCCATTTATAAAACCCTGAACCCCTGAACCAGTCAATGACTTAAAATGTTCAACAGGTTTATATGCAACACTTTCTGCCTTTGCTTGTTGTAAAATGGCATGTGCCAGTGGATGCTGGGAACGCGATTCAAGGGTGGCAGCTACATTTAATATTTGGTTCTGAGTATAATTATTTAACGAAATGATATCGGTGACCTTGGGTTGTCCTTGTGTTAAGGTTCCTGTTTTATCAAGCGCAATAACCTTTATTTGAACCAATTTTTCTAAATATATCCCACCCTTAAGTAATATTCCGTTTCGACTGGCTGTACCAAGAGCAGCTACAAGGGTAATTGGGATAGAAATTACTAAAGCACATGGTGCAGCTGCAACAATAAACACCGTTGCACGTAGCACCCATTCTTGCCAATGCAGCCCAAATAGAGGAGGTAGGGTAGCTATTAGTACCCCTGCTAAAAGAACGAATGGACTGTAGAGATTGCCAAAACGCTCTATAAATCGTTGACTGCGACCTTTTTTATCCTGTGCTTTTTCAACAAGAAAAATAATACGAGATAACGTGTTCTCAGCAAATTTTTTGGTAGCGCGAATAGTAAGAGTCCCCTCGCCGTTAATAGTTGCAGAAAATACTTTATTTCCCACAAATTTCTCAACAGGAATTGATTCACCCGTGATAGGCGCTTGGTTTACACTAGAATGTCCAGATATGACCTCTCCATCTGTAGCGATGCTTTCACCAGGACGAACAATAAACTCATCTCCAATTTGAATGTCTTCTAAAGGTATTAGGAACTCGCTATTATTACGTCGGACTAATGCGGATTTTGGGGCAAGTTCCATCAATACTCTGATAGCATGTCGCGCCCTTTCACCAGCATAACCCTCTGCTGCTTCAGAAATAGAATATAAAAAAACCAGTGTTGCCGATTCTGCCCATTGTCCCATCACACCAGCAACAATAGCAGCGGTAGACATCAAAAACTCAATACCGATTTCATGTTCTTTGAAAAATTCTTCTATAGCTTCCCGTGCGAAATAATATCCACCAATTAACACCGCGCCTATGTAAAACCCGTTAGCAATTATCCTTGGTAGTGTCAAATATGAGCCTACAAAACCAATAGTTAATAATATACCGGCTATTGCTGCCGTAATGACTTTAGGATTATGCCACAGTTTGGGCATTGGTTCTTTGTGAGAAGGACAAGTGGAGCAGCCCATTTATTTATACCCCTTATTCATAGTTTTCTTCAGAGCCGTAATGTTAAAGCGTCATTGTTACCTAAAAATAAAGGTTTTTAAAGAATTCATCATAGATATTGAATAAAACAATAAAACTATTTGTTCTATTATAGGTAATTTGAAAACTTAATTACTAATGATGAAAAAAATTGGTTATCTATCTGTATTCAATGAAAATACTTGAACAACTTCACAGTTTACAATCCTATAAAATGAAACATACCGAATTATAGATATTAAAAGACCAATATAGTCCTTAAGTCGGTTGGCTGTTCCATTGCTCCCCAAACCCGTTGTGCCACAATCCACTTCAATATCGATGGGAATTTTCTTTTTAGATACCCCAAGCCCTGATTTGGCCAATTGAATGGCTTTGTTCATTTTGTCAATCAATGATGCTTCATAAGAAGTTTTGTACTCACTAAGCGTATCAGGAAAAGGAGGGCAGGTAATTAAAATATGAAGCTGTGCCTCGTTTTTAGAAGCTAATTTTAACGCCAGCTGTAAGGCTTCTGTTTCGTTCTTAATTCCATGGCTAACGAATAAAATGTTATGAAATCGGTGCATTACTTATTCCTCCTTGAAAGGGCTGGAGCAATGTTTCAAAATCGTATTTGAACCGCAATTGCTCCTTGCTTTTTACATGTATTGGCCGCCATTGACATCCAGATTAGCTCCAGTGATAAAACTCGATGCAGGGGATGCCAAAAAAGCAACGGCCTCTGCAACATCTTGCGGAAGTCCCAAGCGCCCTACCGGTATGACTGAAATTATAGTATTTAAAACGTCTTCTCGCATTTTGCGAATCATGGGCGTTTCAATATAGCCTGGCGAAATAGTATTCACCGTAATGCCTTTGCTGGCTACTTCAAGCGCCAGGCTTTTGGTAAAGCCAAACAATGCGGCCTTGGTTGCTGCGTAATTGCATTGCCCAAACTGACCCTTACGTCCATTAATTGAGGAAATAGAGATAATACGTCCATACCCTTTCTCAAGCATGGCAGGTAGTGTATTTCGCGTCATGTTAAATACACTGGTGAGGTTCGCATTCACTACACTTTTCCATTGCTCTGGCGACATCTTTTTTAAACTGGAATCCTGAGTCACACCTGCATTGTTAACCAATACGTCAATACGACCGTAGCGTTCCATAACCAGTGATACCAGCTGTTCACAATCATTAAACCGCGCAATATCCGCATACAGTATATCAATTTCAAATCCTGCTTGTTGTTGCTCTTTTTGCCATTGAATTGCTTCTTCATGATTGCCGTTTTTGAAGTAGCAGGCAATCACAGAATAGTCTGTTGCTAATCGTTGACAAATAGCGCTACCAATACCTCCTGTACCACCAGTAACAATTGCTATCTTTTTCTCCATGATTATTCTCCTTAATTAAATTGGTTTGTCCCTATAGAAAAATACTTTGTTATCGTTTGATTGAGGCCATTTTTAACATTAAAAATCCAGTGAGTCCTGATATAAACGAACCAAGCACTACGCCCATTTTAACCATGGGCATTAAGCTTGAATCATTGTTTTGGTAAGCCAAAGAACCAATAAACAAACTCATGGTAAAGCCAACGCCGCAAATAAGTGCAATGCCATAAACTTGAGCAAGATTCACCTTATCTGTCTTAAGAAGTTTTTTGAACTTAACAAAATAGCCCAAAGATAAGAAAATACCCAATTGTTTTCCAAGAAACAATCCTAGCCCAACGCCTAAAACCACTGGGTGGGTAAATATTGAGAAATCAAGCCCTATAAAAGTGATCCCTGCATTAGCAAAGGCAAACAAGGGAAGAATGAAAAAGACAACCCAATGATGCAAACCGTCTTCTAGGCGCGTCAGCATCGATTCCTTGCCTACATCAGGGATGGTCATGGCAATCACAATCCCGGCAAGGGTTGCATGAACGCCAGATTTTAATACGGCGATCCACAGAGCTACCCCAAAAAGCATGAATACTGAAATGCGGCGACATTTAAAATAATTTAAGCCAATCAAAATCAGGGTAAACAATAATGCCAGTGAAAAAGAAAAAAGCGATAACTTTGCAGTATAAAACAGCGCAATAATAACAATGGCTGCCATATCATCAAAAATGGCGATGGCAGTGAGTAAAATTTTGAGTGAAAAAGGTACACGTGAGCCTAAAAGAGAGACGATTCCTAGAGTAAATGCAATATCGGTAGCGGTAGGGATTGCCCATCCTTTTAGATAGACTGGATTATGAGCATTAAAGAAAGCAAAGATTAAAGCGGGAAAGAGCAAGCCACTTAATGCCGTAAGGGCTGGAGCCAGTAGATTGGTTTTATTACTCAAAATTCCCCGATTGATTTCCCGTTTAATTTCAAGGCCAATCAATAAGAAATATACAGCCATTAATCCATCATTGATCCATAGAATTAGCGGTTTTTTTATGGAAAGATTCCCAACAGAAACACTGCCATTAATATGCAAAAAATGCTCATAACCAATACGATAAGGGGAATTGGCAACGATTATCGCAAGCACTGCAGCAATAAATAATAGGATACCACCAAGAGTTTCCAGGTTATAAAAGGAATCCGATTTATTCATCAATTGATTGTATAAGTGACTAAAAACCAAGTGTACTTGGTGTTGTCGTTCGATACAATTCTGCAGAACATTTTCTTTAATCAGGATTCTGGTGATGCATGGTCATTCATATCCTCCGGAATTTTCATGATTTTTTATAAATAGAGTTCTGTGTTTTTCATAGCAACCAATCGATTGCCTCCTGTCCAAATAAAAAAATTTTATATTGGTGTTGCGTATTTATTTGTCAATGCTATGCTCATAAGGTAAATCATACGATTTACGTTTTTTGATGGGCAACAACACCGTGAGTGAACATAAAATATTGGGTCAATATGGGAATTGAATCAGTTAAAATGTTTAACCAATTGGCTGAAGATTATGATGGTTGGTTTGATAGTCATCCAGGTGTTTTTCAATCGGAACTTGAAGCCTTAAAGAAAGTCACCCCTCAATCAGGAGAAGGACTTGAGGTGGGCGTTGGTTCTGGACGATTTGCTGCCGCATTGGGTATAAAAACAGGCATCGATCCTTCTGTTCAATTAAGTCATTTCGCTAAATTAAGAGGTATTGATGTATTCGAAGGGGTTGCTGAATCATTGCCTTTCCAGGAACAGCAATTTGATTTTGTCTTATTCAATACGGCGTTATGTTATGTTGACTTGCCGTTAGTAGCACTTCTCGAAGCAAAACGAGTCTTAAAACCTAATGGGAAGATTATCATAGGCATGATTGATAAACATTCGATGCTTGGACAGCAGTACGAAGCCACAAAACAAGACAACCCATTTTCTCAATATGCTCACTTTTATTCAGTATCCGAGATTCTTGAATTGCTTCATGAAATTCATTTTACAGAAGAGGCAATTAATCAAACACTATTTGCTCCTATTGATACCATCATAACAGCAGAAGAGAGCAAACCAGGTTATGGAGAAGGCGGGTTCATTGCACTATCCGCCGGCATGTCTCCCTTTTCTTATTGAAGGTTTATTAGCAAGTCTTGCATCGACCAATCAGCAGATTGAGCGTGAAGACCCACTAAAAAAGTATTGAATCGCTTTGTAAAGACGCTACGCGGCTTGTTTTTCTTGTATTATCGCAACATCCCCTTGGACACACTATACTTTTTAATAGGATTTGAACAAAGAACAGAGGACTAATGAATTATTCTTTTCGTTTTCTTGTTGCAGAAGCATCTTTTCCTGCTCGCATTATTATCCGAAATCAATTAATGCAGCTTGGACAACACGTGGATATCGTTCCCTCAATTGAAGACACTCTGATGCAAATTACATCTAAAAGCTATGATATGCTTTTAATTGATAGCTACTTGTACTATTCACAAGGTGACTATGATTGGACTGCATTGATAAAAAAACACCACCCATTTACTACAGCTCCAGTGATTGCACTAATCTGCGAACATCCACCGATAAAAAATGAAATGGGAAGCCCTCACTTGTGTAGTTTTAGAAAACCATTCAGTGAAGAAAAAGCGATAATAATTATCCATTATCTGGAAAGCACATTAAGCTAAATTGAAAACCCCAAAGATAAATTGATACATTAATGTCCCCACGGTATCCGATGGTCATTAAAGAAGCCCTGCATCTTGAAAATCCACGCGCAACCATGCCAAATGGAGTTGATTTAAGTGACCCGGAAGGAACTTTTAAACCTAACGCTCTCCATTAAGTAATTCAATAAAACCAGTGGATTACCTATTTCCAAACGCGCACCCGGTTTCGTCCTTCGGACTTAGCCAAATACAATGCCTTGTCTGCATGTTCAATAGACTCCTCTATCGGTTTATTAGGCTCAAGCAGCGCCAGACCAAAAGAGGCAGTTACTTGAATCAAGTGCTCCTTGCCATCATCGATGGTAATGGCCTCAAGCACTTTCCGAAGACGTTCACTCATTGCGAACCCCATATCCAAATCGGTAAATGGCAAACACAGTAAAAATTCTTCACCACCATAACGAAAAACTTTATCATAGGCCCTTAGATTCTCAATAAACAGACGAACAGCTGTTGCCAAAACACGATCTCCCATCTGATGGCCGTGCCGATCATTAATCTCTTTAAAGTAATCTAAATCCACCATAACCAAGCAACAACTTTGCCCTTGGCGCTTAATAATTTCTTGTTGCTCTCGCAAAGTCGACAGCATCGTCACGCGAGACAGTGCCCCAGTCAACGCATCTCGGCTGTGAATCAGATATTCCAACTCATTTTAAGAGCGGAGAGCTCAAGTCGCATCTGCTCCAAGGCATTGGCAAAATGATTGTAGTCAATAGGGGCTATCCCTTCTGGCATACTTGCCTTTTGTAATAACTGCGCGGTTAATTGATGCATGCGTTGGTGTGACACGCCTATATTAATGATTCCAGGATGTTCTTGAATTTCTTTTGGGATGCCACTGTAATACCATTGCCCAAATCGGCAACGCGTATGAGCGTCAGGCTGCAAATCGTTGTTATCTCCAGGCAGTCGGCAAATCAAGGTTCTAATCAATGAATTGTGCCATTGTTGATGATTATAAATTGCTTGCTCTAGTTGTGAAATAATTTGCTGCAGTTCGTTTTGAGTAACACTAGTAAATGCTGCCATGACCTATCCCTTGTTTCCTTGTCACTAATACTCAGGTGAAATAAGAGTATTTCACCCATCACAGCCCAACTCAATGGAAAGGCGTATAAAACTTAAAATTATTTCTTCCTGTGGATTTCACTTGATATAAAGCGGCATCCGCATGTTGAATCAACGTATCCAAATCAGAACCATCTTGAGGATAAAGGCTCACACCGATACTCAACGAAATCGAAATGGTCTGTTCTTTTATAAGAATAGGCTGTTGGATAGCATGAAACAAATGATTAATCACGGTATGTACCTCTTCCTCATGAACAATATCTGAAAGAATAATTAAGAATTCGTCCCCACCTTGTCGTCCCACAATATCTGAAGAGCGCACCGATGCTGTTAGACGTGATGCAACCTCTATTAATAACAAATCACCGGCATCATGGCCAAACGTACCGTTAATCTTCTTAAAGTAATCCAAGTCCATAAACAGCACGGCGATACTGCATTGATGGCGCTTTGCATACGCCATAAATAATAGAAACGATTGCTCCAATTGCTTGCGGTTTGCCAATCCTGTCAATGCATCATGGTAGGCCATCCTAACCAACTCATGTTCAGCCTTTTTTTGAGCATCAATATTTTGAATTTGAGCAATAAAATACAGCGGGGCACTATGTGCATCCCTAATTAACGAACCACTCAATAAAATCCAAACGATGGCGCCATTTTTACAAATATAACGTTTTTCCATTTGGTAGGAGCTTATTGTGCCGTTCAATAATTGGCGCACATAATTTAAATCGGTTTGCAAATCATCAGGATAGGTTATCCGCTGAAAATCGATTTGTAATAGTTCTTCTTCTGTGTAACCTGTTATTTGGCACAGCGATTTATTCACCTTAAGCCAGCGTCCTTCCAATGAAACTAAAGCCATACCGATGTCTGCATAATCAAAAGCCGCACGAAATCGTTTTTCGCTTTCTTCAAAAGTTTCATTAACCCGATGAAGCGCTCGTGTTCGCTCATGAACTTTTTTCTCTAGCTTAAGATTTAAAGACTCTAAATACTCGGTTTGCGGCCAAAGAGCGAAACAAAGATTGACATCAGCAACTATTTTGCATTAAAATTTGAAATAATATGAAAAACCGTAAAACGTAGGTTTATAACGCCATGAAAATTACATCTTAAGTACGCCCATCTAATAGGGCGAATAGAGGAAATCATTGTTGATTTTCTATTTTTTATTGTCCTAAAAGACATGCTTAAGAGTAAATCATGCACCATAAACCGATTCAATTTAAAGACCTAGGTCTTATCTATTCGCATAAAATCTGTTTTCAAAACTTCAGTGGTGAAATCCATTTTGGTGAGCGTATTGCACTGATTGGCAGAAATGGCTCGGGAAAATCTACCTTACTTAAAATGCTTGCTGGTTTTTGTTCAGCCTCTGCTGGCGAAATTCAAATGCCACAGGATGTTCGTTTTGGTTACTTACCCCAATTGATTGAAGAATGTCCTGATTTAAGTGGTGGTCAACGATTAAACCAGGCGTTAACCAAAATATTGTCTGAAGATCCGAATGTTTTGTTGTTAGATGAACCCACAAATCATCTGGACAGACGCAATCGTCGTTCTTTAATGCGGATGCTCGAGCATTATCCGGGGACGTTGGTCATTGCTTCTCATGATACGGAGCTCATCAATACCGTCGCAGATACTCTATGGCATATTGATTTGGGTAGGCTCACTCTATTTAGAGGGGCTTATTTTGAGTATCAGCAGATGCTTGAAAACAAGAAAGCATCGATTGAACAGGAATTATCACGGATTGCACGTGAGAAGAAAGAATCACATCTTGCTCTAATGAGAGAACAAGAACGTAATAAACGTTCTCGTGTTTCAGGTGAAAAAAAGATAGCCCAACGCAAATGGCCAACGATTCGGTCTCATACAAAGCTCGCCAATGCAATGACAACAGGAAATAAACGATTAAGTCAGATTAATCATAAAAAAGAACACTTGCTTGAAGAGCTTTCTTCTCTAAACCTTCCGCAAACGATTAAGCCCAAATTTAAATTAAACGGTCTTGACCACCATAAGCCCTTAATCAGGATTCAAGACACTTCTATTGCCTATGAATCAGGAGCTGTGATTCTGGAAGACATTCATTTTCACTTAAATGGCTGCGAACGAGTGGCATTGTATGGGGACAACGCATCAGGGAAGTCCACCTTTGCCAAAGCGATTTTGGAGGATAGTCACATTAAGAGAACAGGTGAGTGGACTCTTCCTCAGTACAATACAGTTGGGTATCTCGATCAGCATTATCAACATCTGGATTGTGACGAAACAGTTCTGGATTTGATGAAAAGTCAGATGCCCCATGCTTCTCATGCTGAACTTCGTGCCCATTTAAATGACTTTTTATTTCGCAAAAATGAAGAGGTAGAAATAAAGGTCAAAGATCTTTCTGGTGGTGAAAAGGCAAGGCTTTCTTTAGCCTTGATTGCTGCCAATCCGCCTAAACTACTTGTTTTAGATGAGGTAACCAACAATGTAGATCTGGAAACACGCGATCATATCATCGGAGTATTACGTGAATTTCCAGGTGCGATACTGGTTATTTCTCACGATCATGATTTTTTAGAATCCATTCACATTGAAACCAGGTATCACATTCATCAAGGGAAGATACATCATTTCAATGGGGAACAAGCAGAGGGTGTTCATCATGACTAGTCGTTTGCCTAACCACATAAGCTCTTTTATGTGGCATTTTTTAAAACCGTATCGTCGCATGGTTTTTTTATTTATCCTGCTTGCTTTAATGGCTGGATTTTGGGGACCGTTTAATAGTTTATTGATTAAGTCCTTCATTAATACCTTAGTGGCAAAGACAAATACAGACCTCTCCGCTTTGTATTGGATCGCTGGATTATTGGTATTGAACTTTATTATCTTTGACAATATCACCTGGCGAACAATCGGGTACTTGAACTATAAATACGAAGCGGTGATTAAAAACCAAATTATTAGCCAAATGTTTGAGTATGTGTTGGGAAGTAGTACGCAATTTTTTCAGGATAACCTATCAGGGCGAATTGCCACACAAATTACGACTCTTGCTGATAATCTTGAGATTATTTTGCATCGCGTATCTGTCGATTTTCTACGTGGTGCTTCATTGTTGCTGGTTTCCTTTATTACAGCCTATTTTGTTAATGTCCTGTTCTTTTATATTTTATTCTTATGGTTCATTGCCTTTGCCTCATTTAGTATTTGGATGTCGGCGCGATTGGTTCAGTTATCGGATGACCATGCAAATTCTGAATCGCAGCTTTCTGGGCAATTAGTAGATAGCCTGGCGAATCAATCCAATATTCGTATTTTTTCACGTAAAGGCTTTGAAGTAGAGCGTATGAATACTTTTTTTCGCTCGGTACAACGGGCTTTCCAAAGAAAAGAGCTGTTTATTGTTTTGTTATGCTGCGCCCAAGGTGGAATGATTGCGGTAATGATGGGTTTGGCATCGATTACCTTAATTCACTTGTATGGCAAGGGACTGGTGAGCATTGGTGATTTTGCTTTGATTCTTGGGCTTTCCATGGAATTGGGGCATATGATGTGGTACACCATGTACCAAGTGGACCAATTTAACCAAGCCTTAGGCAAGGCAAGACAAAGTTTAAATGCATTGGTCATCCCCCATGAGATACAGGATAAAAAAAATGCATCCCAATTAATTGTTACGCAAGGGCAAATTGAATTTTCAAAGGTAAAATTTCATTACCAAGGTGGTTACTCCTTGTTCCAGAATAAGTCGGTAACCATTGAAGCAGGTCAAAAAGTGGGGTTAGTGGGCTATTCAGGCAGCGGCAAGTCCACTTTTGTTAATTTGATTTTGCGACTTTATGAGGTAGTGGATGGACAAATTCTAATCGATGATCAAAACCTATCTGAAGTGACTCAAGAGAGTTTAAGACAAGCCATTGCTATGATTCCTCAAGACCCTACACTTTTTCATCGAAGCTTAATGGATAATATTCGTTATGGTAGGACAAAAGCCTCGGATGAGGAAGTCATTTTAGCCTCCAAGAAGGCTCATGCGCATGAGTTTATCAGTCTTTTGCCAGAAGGCTATGAGACATTGGTCGGTGAGCGTGGTGTGAAGCTTTCAGGCGGGCAACGCCAGCGTATTGCCATTGCTCGTGCGATTTTAAAAAATGCACCCATTTTAATGTTGGACGAAGCCACGTCCCAGCTGGACTCCATTACAGAATCCAACATTCAAGACAGTCTTTGGGAGTTGATGCAGGGAAAAACAACCCTGGTCGTTGCGCATCGCTTATCGACTCTGCTGCATATGGACCGAATTTTAGTATTTGATAAAGGCCATATTGTTGAAGATGGCACACATACTGAACTGTTGAATCTTGGTGGTTTGTATAAAACCCTGTGGGACGCGCAAGTAGGTGGATTCTTGCCTGATGAGCGAAAAGAAGAATCTGAAGAGTCAGTTAATAACGGGGTATTAGATGAGTAAATTACATACAGAATTTTCGGAAGTGAATCATTTGCTTAATGACTTACTGTCCGGCTTGCAATCAATTTTAAAGGAACATTTGCTGGGCGTTTACGTGTATGGTTCATTCGTCTGGGGTGATTTTGATGAAACAACCAGCGACATTGATGTTCTTGTGGCATTAAACCAAGAAATGACATCAGAAGAATTCGCGGCTTTAGATTATTTGCATACCAATCTGGTTCAGCATTTTCCAGATTGGTATGACCGAATTGAAGTAGCTTATGCATCGTATAGAATGTTACAACATTTTAAGACAGAGCAAGGTCAAATTGCTGTCATTAGCCCAGGAGAACCGTTTCACCTCAAACAGGCGGGAACTGACTGGCTTATTAATTATTATTTATTGCAAACAAATAGCCTCATTCTATATGGTCCATCAGCAAAGTCGATTGTTGCTCCTGTATCAAGCAGTGAGTTTATAGAGCATGTCAAAAAGCAGAGCATTGAATGGCAAGATTGGGTTATTCATACCAGAAATTCTTTAGGGTACCAATATTATGCTGTATTAACACTGTGCAGGGCTTTGTACGTGCTCCACCATCAGGAACAAGGCTCTAAGTTAAAAGCTGGAGTGTGGGCTAAAAATCAATTCCCAAAATGGCGAGCTTTAATTCAACGAGCATTAACTAAAGCGGAACTAGATCATGCAAGCGATATCTTGACCGAAGAAACCTATCAAGAAGTCACCGCATTTGTGGATGA
This sequence comes from Legionella parisiensis, assembly GCF_001467945.1. Taxonomy (GTDB): domain Bacteria; phylum Pseudomonadota; class Gammaproteobacteria; order Legionellales; family Legionellaceae; genus Legionella; species Legionella parisiensis. The sequence goes on along the minus strand of NZ_LNYQ01000002.1, from coordinate 115,582 downwards.
AATGGTTCAGCATATTCAAGAGAGAGAATAGATGATGGAAGTCAACCAACAACAACGGCTTATCGAAGTAGTTTCTTATGATGCTAATTGGCCTATGCAATTTGAACAGGAAGCAGAGCGAATTAAAAAAGCATTAGGTAGTAATTGCATTGAAATTCATCATATCGGTTCCACTTCAGTACCTGGTTTGGCTGCAAAACCAATCATCGATATGATTCCAGTTGTTTTGGAACTAAGCAAAGTAGATAGTGCCAATGCTGCCATGAAAGCCCTGGGCTATGAAGCAAAAGGAGAATACGGAATTCCATTTCGCCGCTATTTTCAAAAGGGAGATAACCAAAGAACTCATCATGCTCATATTTTTGAGTTTGGAAACCCAGAAATCGAGCGCCATTTAAAATTTAGGGACTGGATGAGAGCAAATCCAGAAGATAGAGTAGCCTATGCTCGTTTAAAACAAGAGTTAGCACATCAACATCCCTATGACATTACTGCCTATTGCGTGGGTAAAGAGGATTTTATCGCAGCTATTGATAGAAAAGCAGGATTTAATGGATTAAGAGTGGTTAAGGCATTAACACCTCGTGAATGGGATAAAGTACGCCATTTTAGACAATTCTATTTTTTTGATAAGGCAGGGCTTTCTGATCCATATACTTGGACTTTTGAGCATGAAGCTCATGTTCATTTTGTTTTATCTCAAGGAAGCGACATCATTGGTTATGCCCATCTGCAATTATGGCCTCACAAAAGAGCAGCTTTGCGCATCATTGTGATTGATGAGGAAAAAAGAAACCACCAATATGGTGGCCAATTCTTGGCGTTATGTGAAAAGTGGCTAAAAACACAAGGCTATCAAAGCTTGCACGTGGAGTCTTCACCGGATGCGCTAAGATTTTATAGAAATAATGATTACATCGACATGCCATTTGATGATCCAGATGGCTATGAAGGTGATGCGAGAGATACTGCAGTAGGGAAAATACTATGATTCAAATCGAAAAAATAACGGGAGATTTAGCTCAATCCTTATGTCGAACCATTACAAAGGATTTGCCAGAATACTTTGGTTTGCCAGAAGCGAACGAGCACTACGCAATAGGTGTGACCACACGCACTAATTTTGCGGCAAAAGATGGGGATAATACGTTTGGCCTTGTTTCAATTGATTTTCCCTATCCTGATAATGCTAATATTTACTGGATGGCTGTAAAACGTGATTATCATCGTCAAGGTGTAGGAAAGCAATTAATCAAAACGGCTTGCCATTTTGCTGCAACACAAGGTGCTAAAACTATAACCGTTGAAACCCTAAGCCCCTCTGAATTGGAAGAGAATTACCTTAAAACCTACCGATTCTATCAGTCCGTTGGTTTTAACCCTCTTTTGGATTTAAAACCAGCAGGATATGAGTGGAATATGGTGTACATGATGAAACAGCTTGAAGCTTTAGCAGAAAACCAATCGTCAATTGCCATTAAGCCACTAGAATTATGCGATATCCCCGTTTTGGTCGATGCGTTTCAAAAAGCAAATTGGCAAAAACCTTACGTTTTGTTTGAAGGGTACTATCAAGAACAAGAACAGTCTGAGCGAGTCGTTTGGGTGGCCTATGTTCAAGACCAAATCGCGGGCTATGTTACTCTAAAATGGACCTCACACTATAAACCTTTTTCTCATAAAGGAATCCCAGAAATTATGGACTTAAATGTATTGCCTGCTTTCCGCAAGCGTGGAATAGGCAGTGCTTTGCTCACTATTGCTGAAGAAAATGCAGCCAGTCAGTGTGATGTTGTAGGAATTGGTGTTGGATTATATGGTGGTCCTGATGGCGGATATGGACAAGCTCAACGACTTTATGCTAACCGAGGTTATATTCCTGATGGTTTAGGGGTAACTTATCATTATAAACCAACCATTCCTGGGGAAACATATCCCTTGGATGATGATTTAATTTTGTGGTTTACCAAAAAAGTAACCAAACATTTGCATGTAGAAAGAGATACTGTAACTAAAAAAACAACTGATAGCTGCGATGTATATGTACCAAACACAAAATATAAATTGGAGTTCAATGCCAAAGATTCATTTAAAATTATCGATCAAAAGTTGTTTGAGTTTAATAAATTGTGTGTCTCTGCAACACAACAACCGGAATTAATTGATATAAACGTTACGATTAAAAACGGTGATGAGGTAATAGCGGGTATTTGTTCGGAGGTTTATACATGGAATATCCTGTACATCAGTGTCTTTTTTGTTGAGGAAAAATATCGGAACCAAGGTTTGGGTACCCTTTTACTCAATAAAGTTGAGGAGAAAGCAAAAGAATTAGGAGTCAGTTTAATTCACCTCGATACCTTTGATTTTCAAGCAAAAGATTTTTATCTCAAACATGGTTATGAAGAGTTTGGGGTTCTGGATGACTGTCCAAAAGGTCATCAGCGTTATTATATGAAGAAGGTGCTATGAGTTTTATTAAAAAAGGAATATACCGTCATTATAAAGGCAATCTGTATGAAGTGATTGATATTGCCAGGCATTCGGAAAGCTTAGAAGATATGGTGGTTTACAGAGCGCTTTACGGCGATTTTGAACTATGGGTTCGACCTCTCAAAATGTTCCTTGAAAACATTGAGATAAATGGTGAGCTCCAAAAAAGATTTGAATTACATGAATAAATTAGAACAAGCAAATCGTTTTATCTTTACTGGCACCCCAGGCAGTGGAAAAACTTCTGTTATTTTGGCATTGAAAAGATTAGGGTATGTAGTGATTCCTGAGTCTGCAACAGATGTCATTGCAGAGGAACAGGCAAAGGGAATTATGCGTCCATGGGAAGAGACTGATTTTGTAGATAAGATTGTTTTAACACAAAAATTAAGGCAATTGAATGCTCAAGGTGCGTTGCAATTTTATGACCGATCGCCATTTTGTGCTTATGCATTGGGGCGTTATTCCGCTCATTGGCATAAAAATGATTTTACACCCTCACCTATCTTATTAGCTGAAGTTGACCACTGCCTAAAAGCTAGTATTTATCAACGCAAAGTATTCTTTTTTGAGAACTTGGGGTTTATTGAACCAACTTCAGCTCGCAAAATCAGTTATGAAGACGCCCTTATTTTTGAGCAAATTCACATAGATGTATATAAAGAGTTTGGTTTTGAAATCATGCTCATGCCTAAAAAAACGATTACAGAGCGCTGTGAATTTGTTCTTGAAACGTTAGGCATAAAAAAATAAATATCAATTTTATGAAAAAACCGCTTGACCCTATTGTTACTATATATCTTACCTTTGTTCTTAAGGAGGTAATACTATGACTCAATGGTTCGTAAAAGACTTAAGCAAATTAACTGGTGTTTCGGTGCAAACATTGCATCATTATGATCGCATTGGTTTACTTAAACCTTCATTACGACAGTCCAATGGGTATCGTATTTACTCCGAGAAGGATTTATTGAAATTACAACAGATTATTGCTTTAAAGTTTTTTGGTTTTGAGCTATCACAAATCAAAACCTTGCTCTCTGAAGAACGTCACGCGCTAAACCATTTTGAAGCCCAAGCTCAAGTGTTAGAACAAAAAGCATTGGCATGTACTTCCGGAGCTAAAACCTTAAGAAGCATTATAGACTCTGTTGATGTCAATCAATCCATTCCATGGGAAACCATTATACAACTGATTGAGGTATATAAAATGGCAGAGCATCTTGAACATGATTGGGTTAAGGAAATATTTACTCCTGATGAGCTCAAACAATACGTAGCATTTGAAAAGGAAATGAAAACAAATAACAAGGCTGAGTTTGAAAAACAATGGCATCAACTTTTAGATGAATTGAAACAAAGTATGAAACACGATCCTGATTCCACTATAGGTATCCAAACAGGGAAAAACTACATGGAATGGGTTAATAGCGTATACGGTAAAAAATATGCCCATCTGAGAACCAAAAAATGGGAAAAAGGATTTGGAGAAGGAAAAGGTCTTGATGAAATTGGTTTAACACCAGAGATTATGACATGGTTAGAGAAGGCTTTAGACGCTTATTGGAAGCATAGGCTTTATGGTATTCTTGAACAAGTAGGCAAAACGCCAGACTCCAACATATTAACGCTTTGGAATAAGGCATTAGATGATATGTATGGCGAAGAAACTTCACGAAAATATGCTGTTTGTGATATTGCTTTGAAGGATGAAAAGGTCAGTCCAGAAGCAAAGACTTGGCTCAAAAGTATCGTAGATGCTTACAACATGTAAAAAAATAGCTATAAATTTTGGATCGGTCTTGTTTTTACCGATCCAATCTCAACGGAATCCATTTTAGGTTCTTCTTTCCGTCTAGAAAACGGCTAATCTAAACATCCGACAATGTTAAAAATTTGTAAAAAAATACTGATTGAGAATAAATTTTACGGCATAGGGTATAATTAACTTACTTGTTTTTATTATGATCAATTGTATGTCTTATGCAAAAATGGCGGAATTACTTTTGCTGGATGTCATGTCTAAAGCACAAATTCCAGGAATTTCTATTGCCTTTATAAGCAGTGATGGAATCATATCTACTCAAGAAAAAGGGCTTACAGATGGTTGCGGCCTTTTTGCAATACCTGTTGATCCACTCAAATATCCCTTTCATAAGTTGGGATTAGGAACTAAAGATGCTGTAGTTCTATTTGACGACACACTTTATTATGTGAATCAAACAACACAAAGCGTTCATCAAATACAGTTAAATGAAAGTAATCAATCCTCATATCAAAAGTTACGAGAAAGTTGTACTGATACTTATAAATTGGCCAATTCTCAAGAATCTGAATTAATAACTACTCTAACAGGCCTTGCACCACCTACAAAAGTGCAACCAGAAACCGTTTTTGGAGCAGCCTCGCTAAGCAAACCCGTATTTGCCTATTTAGTACAAAAATTGATGCAGTCCAATGCGGCGAATCAAGCAAAGCGCGGGACAGGTAAATTTAATTTGGATAAATTCAACCTGAGTCAATTTGATTTAGATACTCCTCTTTTTCATATTCTACCATTAGAAGAATTTGAGATAGATGGAATGAAATTTGATATGTCTGACAAATCTGCTGTTGTCTGTGCTAAAGCACTCACTGCAAGGATGGTGTTATCACATACAACAGGCCTTGCTCATGGTGAAATGAAGTTTCAGTTCATTCCTAACCCTAAAGAAAAAGATTCTAAAGAAAAAATGCATGGATACTCAAATGTTGGTATCGTGTACTTACAACAAGTGATTGAAAAATTGACTGAAGCAAATCTAGAAACATTGGCCAAAAACCATGTATTTGATCGTTGTGACATGACTCATAGCACTTATGAGCCATTAAAGGCCTATCACTCGCTTTTGCATGCTGAAAAAGAACCCTTGTTTGATGAAATGAAACCTGGTCAGATTGTCATACTAAAAGAAGATGAGCAACTAACAGCATATTGGTTAGATAATGGAAAAATAGTCAATCGCTCCTTTCCGGAAAGAGTAGTTTCAAGCATTCTTGAACAGTTACCTGATAAAGGTAAACTTTCAAACAATCCGGAGCTGATTGGAGCTGTAGTCTCACAATATGGATGTAAAGAACCCAAACCATGTGCCGCCAATACACTAAGAACTACGGCATCAGATTATGCACAGTTTGTCAAACATCTAAGCCATGACAGCTCGATTGAAAATCCTTTTATTCCGCATGCCTTCATGACGCACGATAGAGGTTTGGCGGGAGCAATTGGAATTGCTAGAGACAAGATACGCGATTCCATTTTAAGCCATGTTGCATGGGGTTTAGGTTGGGGGTTACAAACCAATGAAAAAGAAGAGGTTGTTACCGCCTATCATTCGGGTGACATGAATGATTGCAGAGCGTGGGTTGCAATCAATTTAAAGGATAAGAGTGCCATGGTATTTTTCGCTAATTCACATAATGGACATATTCTTGCGGAACAAATTGTCCCTTCGACAATTCAAATAGAACTGGCTTCGAACTATTTTTTTCCAAAATGGGGTTTTGCTAGAACTATTGATGAGCTAGGGGGTAAAACTAATAATTGGGGCATCAATCCACTTCCAAGACCCAATCCATCTAAAGAACGGACAAGTTCTTTAAGTGAATTGCAAAAAAGAACTAGTATCCCAAGTATTGCCACAGCAATTATTTCTGACCGCGGAGTTGTTACTACAGAAGAGGTAGGTGTGACTAATGTCAGCAAACCTGAAGAAGTTACTAGTTCGACTGTTTTTGAAGCCGCTTCATTGAGTAAACCTGTATTTGCTTATATTGTATTGAAACTAGCGCAAAAAGATCTCATTGATTTAGACAAACCACTCCATGAATACGGCGATTTTGGTCCTCCACAGATGCGAACTGATAAAAATTATAAAAAATTAACTGCCCGTATGATCCTATCCCATCAAGCAGGCTTACCTAACGAATTTTCATCACCAGAATCTCTAAAGTATGTCTCTGAAGTAGGAAAACAATTTGATTATTCAGGAGTAGCTTATCAATTTCTAGGTGAAATTGTGGAACACATTACTGCAAAATCACTGGAAGCTTTAGCTCAAGAAGAGTTTGCTAAGATAGGTATGACTGATAGTAGTTTCATGCCACCAACGGGTTGCAGTCTTATTAAACTGCCAGATGAAGAGGAAGAACCAACTCCTGAACGCATTAAAAAATTATTAAAAGATACTTTAGATGTACATGGTCAATTAAGTATTATCCTACAAAAGGATAAATTATTTGTTGCTGAAAGGGCAGTAGACGGCAGCGTACAAATGACTGAAAAAAATTCCAACCAACTTGAAGAAAAAAGCCTACAAGAAATCAAAGCTCGCTTTGCTCAAATACCACCATTTTTTTGGTCAAAGCCAATACCTGTTGAAGCAAGGGAGTTACCCCTTGTGACTACAATTATTGGTCATCCTCCAGAACATGCTGCAACAATAGCAATTGGCCATGATCAAGATGGCTCAGTAAATCGTAAGCAAAAATTTTATATGGTTCACCCGGCAGGATCCTTGTATACAACGACTTCTGACTATGCAAAATTTCTAAAAGCCTGTATTAACGATCCCTATATTAGATGGGAAATGTTTAAACCGGTTGTTTCATCGTTGAAAGATAAAGATACTAAAGCAATGAAGCAAGGAGTCTCTACTGATACTTTAGATCAAATCTCTTGGGGTCTAGGAATTGGGATTCAGAAAAATACCGATGGAACCCGTATCGCTTTTCATTGGGGTGATAATGGAACTGGACGCAATTTAGCAGCGATCAACCTTACTACTGATGAAGCAGTTGTTTGTCTCACTAATAGCGAGAATGGACCCGCTGTTTTTCGAGAAATTGCAGAGCCTATCGTTGGTGATCTAAGTGCTATTGGGCAATGGTTATCAATACGAGAAGAATTGCCTCTTGATATGCGTTTAAAAGAAAATCCCACCCAAGAAATGAACCCACGTTTACAAGAGCAGACACAAATTAAAACGACAGGCGTTGCTACTAAAGGGCAACAAGAGGTAGAGCAAAAGCATTTTGACTTAGGGCTGTTCTAAGCACCGCAGCGTTTTGTACAAACCACCACAATTCAATAGTTCAGCATACGTTTAATTTGTCGATCATTAAGTAGGAGCTCTGGGGTTTGCACCCAGAGCCCCTATAAGATGTCTTAACTAAATAAAACTTCAACAAATTTATTTTCTTTCAAAACTATTTCAAGGCTACTATTTTTATAGTAGTATCTACTAAAAATATAGTAGATTATGTTTTACTTAGTTTCTGGAGAAAAAATGTCAATAAAAAGAGGGGAAAACACTTTTGCTCATGATCGCCTCCTTACAGAGGTAGAGCTTGAATTAATGAATATTATTTGGAGCCTTAATAAAGTAACCATTAAAGATATTGTTTCACATTTGCCCAAAGAAAGACCTTTAGCTTATACCACTGTGGCAACTGTAGTAAAAGTACTTGAACAAAAAGGATTTTTGGGATGCCAAAAAAATACTTATGCCCATGTTTTTCTCCCAATTGTTACCAAGGCTGAGTACGAAAGCACGTGCATTGAGCATATGGTCACTAATGTTTTTGATGGTGAACCTGTAGCACTGGTGCAAAGACTCTTGATGGCCAAAAAGCTACAACATGATGACATTCAAGCAATTGAGGAAGCACTAAAACAATTAGTAACCTCTGAACAAAAAATAGAGGCATGATTATGTTATTCCTGGAAATTTTATTGAGCATTCATTGCTTGCTTTTAGTCAGTTCATGGTTTATTGGCGGTCGTTGGCTCTCAAATCAGCCATCATTTAAACTCAAATTGGCTCGCTTTTTATTAATTAGCTGTGTGATTTCTCCATTAATGGTTCATTGTATTAAAACCAATCAAAAATTGGAGCGGCATCACTATGCATCCATTGATGCTTTGCAAGAGTATGTGAATCAACCTATTTTAAAGTCTAAACACTCCCAAGAGACTCCTGAATCAGCAACCTCTTTTTCAATAAGCAATACGAGTTATTTTCATATTTTTTATATCGTATTTTGTTTGCTCGTCTTATTTCGCAGTTATAAAGTATTGTTGAGTTTGGGCAGTTTAAGAGCACTATTAGCTGAAGCAATTCCATATCGAACTTCCGGTAAATTGGTCATTAAAGTTTCTCGACGTTGTCATATTCCTTTCTCCGTCGTTTTATTTAACAAAGCTTATATCGTATTACCCGTATCCCTATTTTCTTCCTCCAAAAATGTGAAGATTGCCATTGCTCATGAGGGCCAACATCATCGTAATGGTGATTGTCTATGGGCCTATTTTATTGAAGCCCTGCGCATTCTTTTCTGGGGTAATCCAGGTGTTATTCGATGGGGTCGTATTTTAAGCGAATTACAAGAATGTTCATGTGATGAAGTATTGGTTGGCCAGCCAAAAATTTCGGCACATGACTATGGCAGCTGTCTGTTTCATGTAGTGCAGACAGTGTCTCAATGTTCTCTGTCATCAGACCTAGAAATTGCATGCACGGTAGGTATGGCCTTGGGCAAAGACAATGAAGACTGTACTTTTATCATCAGGAGAATTTCAATGTTATCAGCTTATCCACTTAAACCATCTAAATCATTATGGTTAGCAGTTGGATTTATGGGGGTTTCTATTTTGGCACCAATCTGTGTCGCCTATTCAGCAGTCGGTTCATTGACCGGTTCTAAGGCACAAGAAATCGATACCTCTCATTTAGATCCTAAAATGCAACAAATTGCCGCGCAAGAAATTAAAATGGCGGTAAAAAACTATCATGCAAAATCGGGGGTTATTGCAATCGTCAATGCACAAACTGGTAATCTCATTGCCTTTGCTGAGTCCGGTAATGATGAAAATCAGAATAGCTGGAAATCACGTGTTTTTTCACCTGGCTCTACGATAAAACCGTTTATTGCGGCGGCAGCAATTGATGCTGGGAATAGTTCTGAAACCAAAAAATATGATTGTCGCTCACCTTACTCCGTAGAAGGTAAAACATTTACAGATTACTATGTAAGTCAAGGCCCTACTTCATTGACCCAAGCGGTTGCAAGATCAAGTAATGTATGCATGATTAAAGTCGCCCAAGAAACTGGACTACCTGTAATTCGTAAAAAACTCACTGAATTTGGTTTTGATATTAATACTTGGTGGCAAGCAAATCAAAGTGATGACTTGCAACTTGCAATGGTTTCTCTTGGGGAGAATATACCGGTCACAATTGATTCATTAACAAAATCCTACGCCATTCTTGCAAACTTTGGACGTCCATTCAAAGGAGAAGAGGCTCCTATCATTTCAGCAGCAACAACCAATTCAATAAATCATATCCTCGAGAACGTTGTTATAAATGGCACAGGAAAACTTGCTGCGATTCCTGGTGTTCATGTCGCGGGTAAAACAGGAACTGTTACAGAAAATATTAATGTTGCAGAAGGCGAGCATATTGCCTTGTTTGCAGGTTTTGTACCGGTTGATGCGCCACGTTATGCCATGGTGGTTGTAATAGAAGACGGTCATTCAAGAAAAAATGGTAAGACTTTAACCTCCGGTGGAGAATTGGCTGCTCCAGTATTTCGTAAGGTTGCTCTAAATAGCCTAAGTAATACCACGCTATAAATCACCTGTGGGTACAGCAGTGTAGCTCGTACCCATATCGATATAAATTCACATGATGTTGGAGTTGTTATGAAGAAACTAAGCGTACTTCTATGGTTGACACTATTTTATTGCGGAACTATTTGGGCCCAAAGTACTTGCTTTTTGGTACAGGAAAATCAAACTGTGCTAAAGCACGAGGGTAAAGATTGCAATAAGCGTTTTGCGCCAGAATCAACCTTTAAAATTGCTTTGAGTCTTATGGGTTTTGATTCAGGAATATTAAAAGACACACTCAATCCGGAATGGCCGTACAAAAAAGAATATGAACTTTATCTTAATGTTTGGAAATATCCTCATAATCCACGTACCTGGATAAGAGATTCCTGTGTTTGGTATTCACAAGTTCTAACACAACAATTAGGTATGACTCGATTTAAGAATTATGTTGATGCATTTCACTATGGCAATCAGGATATTTCCGGCGACAAAGGTCAGAATAATGGATTAACCCATTCCTGGCTATCAAGCTCGCTTGCCATCTCACCAAGTGAGCAAATTCAGTTTCTGCAAAAAATAGTCAATAAAAAACTATCCGTGAATCCCAAAGCTTTCACTATGACTAAAGACATTCTATATATTCAAGAATTAGCGGGTGGTTGGAAACTGTATGGAAAAACAGGGAATGGTCGACAGTTAACAAAAGACAAAAGCCAAAAACTATCACTACAACACGGATGGTTCATCGGCTGGATTGAGAAAGATGGTCGTGTGATTACCTTTACGAAACACATTGCAGATAGTAAAAAACATGTAACCTTCGCCAGTTTCAGAGCGAAAAATGAGACCCTGAATCAATTATTTTACTTAATTAATGAATTGGAAAAATAATACATGAAATCCAACATTTCTTTATTAATAGCACAAGCTCTATTCCTATTTTGCTATCAAGCTTTTGGTTACGCCAGTGAAATAGCAATTACTTTTGATGATTTACCTGCTTCAATCGAAGAATCTATAGAGGAACAAGCTCAAATAAATCAGCAAATAGTAAATGCGCTTATCAAATATAGAGTACCTGCAATTGGATTTGTGAATGAAGGGAAACTCTACCGCACTAATGAAACTCAAGAAAAAATAAATCTCCTAAAATTATGGGTGGATAACGGATTTGATTTGGGAAATCATACTTATTCGCATCTGTCCTTAAGTAGCATCACAACCAAGCAATTTAAAGCCGAAGTGACTAATGGCTCTAAAATATCCAAACAATTAATGCAAAGTGCAGGTAGAGAGTACCGTTACTTTAGGCACCCCTACCTTGATACAGGTGAAACATTCAAGATTCGCTCTCAATTTGAGTCGTTTTTAAAACATGAAGGATACCTAGTTGCTCCAGTTACTATAGACACTGACGATTGGAAATTTAACCAACAATTACATGAGTTTCCTCAAAATAAAGACAAAATCATTCAAAGTTACTTGAAACATACACGTGCTAAATTTGCCTTTTATGAAAGCGCATCTAAACAAATGTTTGGTAGAAATATTAATCAGATTTGGCTACTTCATGCCAATCTTGTTAATTCATTAGCCATTGAATCACTCTTAACTATAGCCCAAGAATACGGTTATCATTTTATCAGCCTAGATGATGCACTACAGGATAAAGCCTATCTATCCGCTGATTCTTACTATGCCCATTTTGGGGTTTCTTGGCTTTATAGATGGGATTTTACCCGCGGGAAAGTGGTTGATTGGTCTCAGGATCCAGAGCCTGATAACAATCCATTTATCTCAACTAAGACCATTAAATTTTATGATAAAGATCGCAAACGACTTATTCCAGTTAAAATTTATGTGAGTAATGAATCACAGGGGAAAGCAAATGCTGGTATTATTAAACTACCCGTTGCCATCATTAATCATGGATACACTGTACGCGATACTGAATATTCATTCTTAGCCAATGCACTTGCTGCAAACGGTTATTTTGTTGTAAGCATCCAGCATGATCTAAAATCAGATCCCCCATTAGCTCAAACTGGCAATTTATTTGAGCGACGCAAACCCTTATGGGAACGAGGAAGTACCAATATACTTTACGTAATCAAAGAGCTTAGCCGGATCAACCCCAGTTTAAACTTGTCTAAAGTGACATTAATTGGTCATTCGAATGGTGGTGATATTGCCATGTTGTTTGCAAGAAACCATCCTCAATTTGTGAAAAAAATTATATCATTGGATAGCTTGCGCATGCCTTTTCCACGTACCGGGCTAACACCTATTTTATCGCTGCGTGGAAATGATACTAAGGCAGATGAAGGCGTACTGCCTTCTCAAGAGTCGTTAAAACAATTAGCCATAACAATTATTCCACTACCTGAAGCCAAACATATTGATTTATGTGACCGTGGGCCTGAGGTAATTCAGAAACAAATGAATGCTCTTATTTTAAAGTCTTTGCGAGGCTAGTTTATGAAAAAAATGTTCACCTTGTTCATTTTAATATCTTCCTTAAGCCTTATGGCAGCAGCCAGCATATCGACGAAGATACAAAGTAATCCGCTAGAGGAAAAATACACGAATACATTTAGCTTACATCATACGTTAACCAAAGAGTTTCCTTCAAAGATCAATGGAATCAAATATAACTTATATATTAGTCTCCCCAAAGAATATGATTCTAACAAAAAAGACTATCCAACTATTTACTTATTAGATGCTGATTACAGCTTTGCATTAGCCAAACAAATTAGTGAGCATTTATCTGACCGAAATAGAATCAACGACTCCATTATTGTTGGGATAGCTTATGCAAATCCTAATGAGTATAAGAAAAATAGAACCAGAGATTACACACCAAGTTATGTTGGATCAGGAGGATATGGAGCTGAATATCAAAAATACTCGGGTGGTGCCGAATCATTTTATCGATTTATTCATTCAGAACTTATTCCATATCTTCACCAGACATATAGAGTTAATAAAACCGCTACTTTTGTCGGTCATTCTTACGGTGGATTATTTGGGGTATATTTATTAGTCCACCATCCTGGAATATTTAATCGTTACATTATCGTTAGCCCCTCTCTCTGGTATGATAATCATTTGGTGCTAAAAGCAGCTCAAAAAAAGCAAAATTTTAATCTTGAAGAAAATACTCGTGTTTGCTTTATTATCGGCGACCAAGAAAATAAAGGCGATTACCAAATGATAGATGATTTAAAGTTATTGAATGAAACCATCATGAGCAAGCCTCACAGGAATTTAAGCACTGCTTTTAATGTTCTAAATAATATGGATCATGATACTGTTTTTCCAGGAGCTTTAAGTTTAGGACTTCTAGAGTCTTCATCTGACTTCAAAAAGAATCGACTCTGAACTCAATCAATAAGTCTGTATACAAAGGATAAACGATTATGCTTGCTAAGTGTTCTGTTTTTATTGCTACAAGTCTTAATGGTTTTATTGCAAGAGATGATGGTTCTATTGATTGGCTAACCAAAGCAAATGAGCTTGTGCCATCTGGTGAGGATGGTGGTTATAAAGAGTTCATATCTACGGTCGATGGACTCATTATGGGTAGGCATTCTTTTGAGAAAGTATTATCATTTAATCCTTGGCCTTATGGTGAGCTTCCAGTTGTAGTGATGAGCAGCAAACCCATAAAAATTCCTGTTCATTTAAAACATGTTTCAACCTCCTCCGAAACACCTATTGAGCTCGTGAAGCGCTTAACTGATGAAGGGTTTAAACATCTTTATATTGATGGCGGTATAACTGTCCAGAATTTTATAGCCGCGCATTTAATACATGAATTAACAATAACCATTGCACCAGTGTTGCTCGGCTCTGGGCGTTCGTTATTTGGACCTTTGGCACAAGACATCGAACTGGAGCATATTGAAACTAAATGTATTGGCGGTGGCTTTGTTCAATTGAAATATCGAACTAATCCCTCAATCAAGAAAAGAAATAAAAACAACGTCTACCTTATTTATGATGAAATTTCTGAGTGGTTTGATAGTCACCGCAATAAAGAGCTCAAAATGGAGCAATTTTATTTGGAACTACTACAAAATCAGATTCCATCCAAAGGAACTATTTTAGATGTTGGCTGTGGCACGGGCGAACCCATAGCCCAATTTTTAATGAAACAAGGGTATAAAGTAACAGGCATTGATGCAAGTAAAAAAATGATTGAGCAATGCAAAAAAAGATTCCCAAATGCAAAATGGCTACTTGCTGATATGAGGGCTTTAGATTTGCAAGAGAAATTCGATGCAGTCATTGCCTGGCATAGTTTCTTTCACTTACCTCATGACGATCAACGAAAAACATTAAAATCCCTTGCCTCTTTAGTGGAGCAAAATGGTTTATTAATATTTACTTCCGGACCGGAGTATGGAGAAGTTTGGGGTGATAATGGAGGATATGATTTATATCATGCCTCCCTTTCTTCCGAAGAATATACTCAAATCCTTCTAGAGTGCCATTTTAAAATCCTTGTACATAACGTTAGGGGCCCAGAGTGTGGAGAAGCAACGGTTTGGGTTGCTCAAAAAAATCGACTTTGTCCAGGATAAAATGGAAAGAAACTTATCAAAGCGTCTTCAAATCTCATGCTCAATAATAAAAGGACATCTATATTGTATTCCAGGCCACTAATTTTACATCATACAGACGCTACTGGTAAAATCAGAAACCAAAACTTCATCTTCTAACACAATGACTATTGAACAGAATGAATTAGAGATCAAAAATAATGTCCACCAAAATGTCGGATGGGGACAACCTATTCCACTTTCTCCAATCTTAGCCCCTGACTGTCCTTATCCAGTTGAGGCACTTCCCCCAATTGTAAGAAAAGCCGTAATCGACTATCAACAATATGGACAGCAACCCCTGCCTTTGATTGCATGCAGCGCCTTGGCTAATATGTCACTATCATGCCAATCACTTGCTAATGTGGCGCGAGACAACTATTTAATTAGTCCAGTATCACTTTATTTTTTAATTGCCAGCGGCTCTGGCACCCGAAAAACTGCTGCAGATAATGTTTTTTCGAAAGCAGCGCGTCACTGGGAGACATTGATTCGTAAAAGGCGCGAGCCTGAAGTGTTATCAGCACTAACGCAACATCAAGTATGGCAAATGGAAAAAGATAGTTTATTCTCTCAAATCAAACGTGCAACTTATACGGGGGAAGATTCTGATTATGCCAAAGAAATGCTTGATGAATTAATTCATCAAGAGCCGGAAATTCCTTTGCAACCCACTCTTTATTTTGAAGATGCGACCCAAGAGGCACTGGCCATTCATTTGGCTCAAGGTTGGCCTTCCGCTTCCCTTTGGTCTGATGAGGCAGGCATCATCTTAGGTAGCCATAGCATGCAAGGTAATCCGACTCGTTTTGTAGCTTTGCTTAATCGTTTGTGGGACGGTAAGACATTCACCGCGCATCGTAAAACAACGCAAGGATTTACCATTGAAAATCGGCGCTTAACACTTAACTTGATGATGCAACCGCTTATCTTACAACAACTTACCAAGCAAGCTTCGGGTATCAGTCGACAAAGCGGTTTTTTAGCTCGTTGTCTCATGGCTTATCCTGCCAATAGTATGGGAAATCGATTTTACCAAGAACCGCCTGCTTCTTTGCATTCTCTAACCTATTATGACCAACGCGTCACTGCCTGCTTAAATCAGTCAGAACAATTAAGCCATCAAGGTTGTATTCAACTTCCATTGTTGAAAATGAGTATGGCCGCAAAACAACAATGGATTTTATTTTTTAATGCGGTAGAAGCAGGGTTAAAACCTCAAGGCCAGTGGGTCGATATCGTTGATTTCGCATCAAAAGCGGCTGAAAATACAGCGCGGCTTGCAGCACTTTTTCATCTCTTTGAAGGACGCGATGGGGATATTAGTGTAGAGCATACCGAAAATGCTATTGAAATAATTAATTGGCATTTGCAAGAAGCACGGCGAATTATGCCTACCGAAACCGTTTCTTTGCAGTTTTCCGATGCCCTAAAACTTATGGGCTGGTTTATTGAAAAGAATATTAGTTCAACAACGTTACGAACCATTCAACAATTAAGTCCGTTGCGAGATAAAATAAAACGCGACCATGCAGTTGAATTATTAGTGGAACACAATCAAATACGCATTGTAAAATCAGGTTCAAAAACGATGGTGGAAGTGAACCCTCGTGCATTCAAAGTATAAGTTCAACTTGATACATTAACCATAGTACACCAATTAACAGGAGAAATTTGTGCCCTTTGACATGCTAAAAGAATGGTTGAACAAGGAAAAAGAACGAGGGATTGAGGATCCTTTCTGTGCTGTTTTAAGCACTTGTAGCAGCTTAGGTGATCCTCATAGTCGAGTGGTGGCCATTCGCGAAATTGAAACCGAGAGTCTATTATTTTTTACTCAACAAAAAACACGCAAGGTTGCTGAATTATTAAATAACCCTAAATCCTGTTTAAATTTTTTATTTGCAATGCAGAGCCGACAAGTTATTTTAGAAGGAACAGCAATACCCATTTCCCAAGAAGAAAATGAAGCTTTTTGGAGAACTCTTCCTCGTGAACGCCAATTAAGATTTTCTGCTTATGCCCCTACTTCAGGTCTTGTCATTAAAGATTTAGGCCAATTGGAAACAAGGAAAAAAGAATTGAGTGATCAATTTGCAAGCCTTTCTATCCCTATGAGTGAGGATTATTTTGGCTTCCGCTTCATCCCAAAAACATGGATTTTTTACACAGTCGGCTCCATTTCTTTTTCTGAGGTAATTCGTTATACGAAGATAAGCAACTCTTGGAAAACAGAATTAATTTCCCCATAGGTGATATCATGTACATGCTTTGTTTTTGTGTTCCAGAAACACATTTAGAAATTGTTAAAAATGCTATTTTTGATACAGGGGCAGGAAGTGTGGATCATTATCAGCATTGTGCGTGGCAAACATTAGGCGAGGGGCAGTTTATGCCATTACCTGGCAGCCATGCTTTTATTGGAACAATCAATCAACTTGAGAGAGTGCCTGAATATAAAGTAGAAATTATCTGTACTGAAGAGCAAATCAAAGCTGCTGTTGCAGCCTTAAAGAAAGCTCATCCCTATGAATCACCCTCTTATCAAGCGTTTCGGGTTGAGATGATATAAACAATGATGAACGATTACTTACTAAAAAACTTCTATTTCTCTTTAGGTCTTTTTACAATTCGCTAGACTAGCCCCAAACCTGAGGTTTAACTATTGTTAAGAAATTTCCAACAGTAAACTTGAAAATGCTTTGCAATTGAAAAACCAAGGTTTTGATAGATACGAAGCGCGCTATTATTTTGTGTCGCAACAGTCCGATAACAGTTTTGGTAGTTTTTATCTGAAAAATAATTTAAGCTATAGGGAAGTAAGATCTTTCCAATACCCTGTCCTCTATAATGAGGTGAAACACCAAGTGTTCTGACTTCGCCACACCTACTACGTACATGATCGGTTAAAGTTGGGGTACGGCCCCGATCCTGGTAAAAAGTTATCAAATCTCAGTTTAATTAACCATGTCAGTATTAATATTAATAAAAATATTTTTTTCTCTCATCGGCGGTGGTAAGAATCTGCATTTTTCCATCACTTGCTTATAGTTTTTTCCTCATTAAATAATTAATAAACTTTACGCCGTTTATAGAGACAGTTTGTTCTTTTTCAGTGACATATCCTTTGAATTCCAAGAATTTCTTTGCCGTGATGCTCACATCCGCATATAGCTCTTTCATCCCTAACTCAATAGCTTTTTGTTCTAATGCTTTGAGAAGAGCAAGACCAACACCTCTTGCTTGATAATCTTTATTAACATATCCACGGTCAATATGTCCATTTTTCTCTAAATCAGCAAAGCCAACAATCACGTTTGTTTGTTCTTCTACAGCCACAAGAGTATAATTTCTTTCTAAAGACTCTCTCCATTTTTCCAAATCAGCTTCCTTCGGAGCCCATGTATTTAGCTGCACTTCATCATAATCTTTAGAGTTAATAGAATGAACTGCATCATGAAATAGTTTATAAATTTCTACTTCATCTCCAACAATAAAATTCCTAATTCTAAACGCCATTTTTGAATAACTCCCCATAACTACTAGTAATTACATCAATTTTTGTCATTTTTTAAAAATACATATTTATTATTGTAATGACATTTTGTTACTTCTTTTATGAAACATTAATTCAGTAACAAAAACGAGGGTTTATCTCCTTCGCATTTGATTCTCTCAGTAATTTTTTGAATTATATGTTCCATTTTTTCTGGAGAAATTACATGCGATAGAAGCCGTTTTTGCTGTGTTAATTCCATTAAATTATACCTTAATTACATTGCGATTTTTATTCTTCATTTCCCCACCTTTTAGCAGGAAGGAATCCAATATTTTTACATTCCATAAGGTTCTATAAACTATCAACTCTTATTGGTAAATCTCAATTTCTTGTACTGCATAATGCTATTTATTTTTCATACGATAGAATTTGCACATAACACCATGGCCATACCCATCTTTGTAATATTCCATACCACACTTTTCCATAACACGTTGTGACGCAATATGACCTTCTGGTGCAAAAGCAATAATATATTCTGAGTCGATATTTGTACTAGCCCATTTCAATAGTGCTTCCAAGGCCTCTGAAGCATATCCTTTCCCCCAAAATTTTTTATGCAACAGATAACCTACTTCTATTTCTCCGGTTTCAATTGGACCAAATCCACAACGTCCTATGAACTCTTTTAAAGAATTATCAAAAATAACAAAACAAGGAAGTCCTTTTTCTTTATAAAAACTAACGAATTCTTTTATTCTTTTCGCAGTTTGATCTGTGTCTTGGACTCCATCAGGAAAAAATTTCCTTACTTCTGGATCAGAATTAAGTTCAGCAACCTCTTTTAAATCATCTTCGTTAATTAAACGCAAAATCATTCGAGCTGTTTCAATCTTAGTTGACATGCTATTGACCATATAAATTTTAAGTTACATTCTGTTATCAGATAACTTTCATGTTCTATTAATGAATAGTATTTTCTTTTCTCAATACAATTATTAAGATGAATATATTTTTATTGTAACCTAAATAATTTATGTTTTTTCTCACTCATAATCCTGATATCAATAATTTTTCTTAGTTTATCAATGTCCCTTTTGATGGATACTCAATATTTAGCTGATCGCGCATCACCTCTGAGAGGTTTCCATATATCGCTACATTTGCTACATCTTATTGATGAAAGATCTATATTGCCTTGTAAGTTGCCTGTGTAAAAGGATTATATCACTATCCCTGCATCAAGATACCCCACAAATATGTAGCAATAACCATGCTACATAGACACTACTATTTGCTACATATTGCAACCAAAAATAAAATGCACGTGCTATTTCATTTTTTATCATTTTCCTTTTTTATATAAGAATATTTTAAATTAGGAACTCTTTACAAAAAATGGCGGCGTACAAAAATAAGCAACACCAGATAACTCAGACCACTCCTCATGACATCCTCTTTTGTATATTTCGGGATGTGTTTTTTCAGCATTTGAAATGTAGCATGGCGTAGCAATATAGTAGCAATTTTTTGCTACAAATAATTGATCGAATTTGTAACAGAAAAAATGCATTACTCTATGATTTCATAGATAATTTCATCTGGATGGTTTGAATGATTTGATGATCGTGTAGCAATGTAGCAGAATACCTGGAAATGACTGAATGAACCTTACTGAAATAATACTAATGGCAAATATAATCTCCTGCCCCGCTATCTAGGTTAGCCTTATTAAGGCGCAAGGATCTTTTAGATTTATTGATAACTTTTGATCGATAATTCTACTTAATATAAAATCAGCACAGGGTTTTACAAGCACATTAATATCATCCCAATATTCATCTTCCAAACCAATGCATATGTGTTTCGCTCTGTTCATCACGGGCTGATACATTTTAGGTAGACGATCAATCACCCAATCTGCTGCTATAGGTTTCGATCGAATCTCATTAGTTTCTAATGTACTCCAAATCCGTGCATAGGTTAGTAATACATTTCGAGTGTCCTGTTCAAGTTCCGCTGAAAGTCTATCAAGATCATGAAGCATCGCGTTTATAAAGTCGCTATATGGGACCGGGTCTAATAGTTGCTTAGGGCTTTCCCCCATCAATGTATGACTCTTCAATAAGACCTGCGTGATAATCAGCGCAAGATCCGGCATTGCACGATCAGACCATGGTTCAAAATTTCCCATTTCAAATGATGAGCGAAGCCATTCGCCATATTGGAAATCAAAAAGGGGTGGATAAATCCAAGGATTAATTGCGACCCTTTCCACAAGGGTCATTTCTATAGGTGGCTTCGTACTTTTCATGTAAATGCCTGATATTTGGAGTAGATGGTTAGTCAACTCCATCTTTTCTTTTGACGTTGTGGTACGATTTGTTACAACAAATAAATCAATGTCACTGTATTTTTGCAAACCACCTATAAGATAAGAACCATAAAGATAACTCCCAAAAGCTCTGCGCCTAAAATCTTTGTTAGTACCTCAAGACATTCATTGAGTTGTTGCTTTACATCACTGTTGTTTTCCATCATTAACACTCAGCCATTTTTTAAAATCCTTTAACAATGCTTCTGCTTGAGCAATACAAGTTATTACTGCACTCTCAGGAATAATATCGCCAGAATAATCTGCAATATTGCGTTGTTTACGCATAGCATCCAATATAATCACTGTTTTTTTATCAATACCTAAAGTCTGAGGCAATAACTGAATCATCGTTTGATGATGTCCTGGTTTAGAAGTCAAGGTTCGATATCCATGAGATTGAAGTGCTGCATTTGCTATTTGCATAATTGCTTTATAGGCAGCATCAAAGCGATTCTCCGCGCTAACCAAGTCAATTTTTGAATCCACAATATTACGTTCAGCAGCATGCAAAAGCCGATTTATGGTATCTGGGTGAGGTGGTATTTTTTCCAGGCTGATGCCAATTAAATTATCCAAGGTCATGTTCAGCTCCCATAATAAATAGCTTGGGATTATTTAAAACCTCCTGAATGAAAAGATCTTGTTTTTGTAAAGATGACTTCCATTGTTCCCTGGAATATATTTTGGGGTTAATTTCTCTCCCTAAACTCGCTTGGGCAGCATAAAGAGCTGCAACTGCTTCTGTAAAATCAACCTCACCAATAATAAGCACATCAATATCACTTCCAAGGTTTTCGGTTCCTTTGGCCACCGAGCCAAAAACAAAAGCTACTTCAATTTTTTCAGCTAATGGAGTTAAAAAATCAAACAACACATCCACCAAACCAGACGTTTTCTTTAAAATGCTTGAAAGCTCCGTATAAATAGGAAAATTTCGATTTGCTTGGTAATAAACTTGATTACCGCTCTGCTCGCGCAGAAGTACTTTGGATTTAGCAAGTTTGGATAGTTCTCGATGAAGTGTACCCGCTGTGGTATTCGTTAACCGCGCAATCTCTCGGACATGATAACGCTCATCAGGATGCAGCAATAAAAGTGCCAGCACACGCCGCCGATATTCAGAAAACAATATTGAAGTATCAAACATGATTTTTATGTTGAAGCCAACTAAGCTTCAATCATAGCCTAAAAAGCTACACCATTCAATCAGATAAATAAGAAAACCATAAAAAGAAATATCCGTTATAAATCAACTATCCACTGTATCAGTTTAACACGCAACCAATGACCTCAATGATCTTGTAGATATCGAAACTTAAGGGCTCAGTCTTGAGAAAGCATGAAATGGTATTTCCCAATTACGTAATTGTCTTATTGGAAATAAAATGGGGCCTTGAAATTAAAGTTATTTTCAAAAATCAATAAACACCTACTTCTATTACCATGGCTTCATATTAAAAGGAGATGGGTTAAAAATTTCTTGTTCCCCATCCTCAGATGTATTATGTATCTCCTCATTAGCTTCTTGTTTGGAGAGTTGATTTTTATTAGACGGTCTTGGTTCTCTTGAAAGTGGACTTGCAGTAAGGCCTTGCTCTTTCGTTACCTCATCTCTTTCTTGTGCTTTCGGACTGGGTACGGGCACTAAATTATTTGCTAGCTGTTGAATAAATGCATCGTATAAAGCTAATGTGGGCATGGTAATGCGAAGAGAACATATGCTTCCCTCCTCATCTTGAAGGATTTGTATGCAATCATCAGAAAGATGATTTTCTTCTTTAAATTCATTGAATTCTTTTATAATCGCTTCCATGAATTTTTTTAATTCTTCTCTTTGTTCTTCAGTTAATTTACTAGGTTCACATTGTAATTTAATTGAAAGAGTCATTGATACGCGATCACTATCAACCAGCAATAATCCTTTGGCGATCAATTCCGCAATTATTTCTGGGTCAAAACCAGACTCTAAATCAAGTTCTTCTGAACCAAACACGCCTACCAATTCATCTTCAGACCCAACTGCTTTGCCAGGTTTAGTTAGGAATTTAACTTCACCAGGACTCGCTTTTTCCTCAGATGTCTTCTTATCAGAGGTGGCACTATCACCTCCGCTACCACCTGCGCCATGTCCGGAACAAAGGCGCTTAGGTGCGATTTCTTTAAAACAAGTCCCGCAGCGTACTTTTGCACCTTCCTCAGCAGCCTCTTTTTTTTCTGCTTCCTTTCTAAATTGTTGTAAAGCTAATGCTATAGAGGAGGTTTTGGGTTCATCTGCCGTTATGGATTCAAGGACAGGCTGATGTTGTTCTTTGTCTTTTTTCATGAGAATACTCCAGTGCAAGTTCATAATGGTTTCATCCGAATAAAGATTTACTTATCTGTTATTATACCGAGTTAAAAAAACCCAATTGTATATATAATGTACATTAATTGGGTTGCTCGTTTCTTCGACTTAAAACATCGAGTACATAATCCCAAATTTTACCTGCTACATTAATTCCTTTCCCATCAGATGGATTGAGATGTAATTCAATGTAAGGGAAGCTATTATTTTCAATAATTCCAAATTGTTGCTTATGCCATGGAAGAGAAATGTCCTGACAAATAAAATCAAGACCTGTAAGCGGTATATTGAGTATTTTATGTACTTTTTCCAATAACAGTTTATTCTCAGGATGTATCAGGTCGATAACAGTACTGATTTTTGCACCACTACTCATAGTAACTTTTTTGGCAATAAAGATTTGTTGTCCTTTGTTTATTACCGTATTAAGAGCAACTCCTTGGGCTGCCAAAATTTTCATTAAGTTGCTATTTCGAGTAATTTTGTAGGGATATTCACCATGTCCTTCTTTCCACGTAACTTTATTTTTTTTATCAATTAACTCTTGAAGTGTAGTTACACCATCGCCAACAATGCTCTCAGGTTGTCGTCTCACACAAGCGATTAATGAATCATTAATAATTAATGACCGATAAACATCACCAGGAATGTGTTTTTCAACCAGCACGCGAAAATCAACCTGCTTTACTATTTTTATCGCTTCTTTTAATTCATTTGGAGTTTGAATAGTACATGAAGTATGAATACTTAGAGATTCAGATAGTGGCTTAACCACAAGAGGAAATCCCAATGAGATACCATAGTTGTAGGCGTTTTTGCTGGAAATAAAAACCCTCCCTAAGGGGCAGGGAATTTGGCTATCTAATAATTTTTTCTTGAGGCTCCATTTATTATCATATTTAGTATCCTCATCAAAGCGTGTATTTTTTTGAGAAATAAGAGAGATTGGAGTCTGTATGAAATAATATTTTTTCCTATTGTAGACCAACTTAAAATACAGAGTATGCAAGTTAGATTCCTTAAAATTATACAGCTCTAGCCCTCTTTTTTGTGCTTCATCCCAAAATGCAAGGACACTGTTATTGAATTGTTTCCTATCAATGGTCTGAGTCTTGGTATATAGTTTTATTTTTTGGAAAATATTAATGACCAACTGATTTAATAGGTTATTGAATCGTAAAAAATCCTGCTCTGATAGGAGAAAGAGTTTAGATAAAAGATAGATAAATGGATTGAATATAAAATAATGGAATAAATTAAAAAATTTTCTTCGAAAATGAGAACGTTTTTCGGGATAGCAATGCTCACAATGTTTATTGTCCATATACGCTGTGGGAACAGGTTTTAATGATTTGCAAATGTCACGTGAAGATTTGATTTCTTTATGTTCATCAAAATTTTTAACATAAGCGCTCATAATTTATCTCCACAGATTCGCCCATTAGCTATCATTATATCGAGTTAAAACAGATCAATTGTATATAAAATGTACGGATGCGCCGTGTGTTTGCTTACCTACTGATATCTATGTAACACTGAACTTAAAAATCAATTCAGACTAAATTTGTTTAGAGAGTTTTCTTATTTAAAGAGGCTTAGACAGAACGAATGAAAGATAAATCAATATTGCTTGTAGAAGATAACGTTAAGTTAGCAAATTACCTCAAAGAAAGCTTACAAGAAGCAGGTTATGATGTTTCTATTGAAAAACGTGGTGATAGATCGGTCTATCGCATCATTCGTGAGCAACCTTGCCTAGTAATATTAGATATAATGCTTCCTGGCATGAATGGAGATCAAATATGCCATACCATTAGAGATGAGTATTTGGGGAAAATACTCATGCTAACAGCAATTAATGATATTGAAAGTGAAGTATCCTACCTTTCGCACCAATGTAGAAGATTTTTATAATTAGAATAATTAATCTCGACTTTGGGCAAGTCCTGTGGCAACCCATAAATTTCGAGCGCATGAACACCGAAGCACGCAATGATGCGTTGATGCACTTTTTTTACATTCGTAACGATACGATGACGCTTGTCATCGGTCACAATAGTGACGACAGCGATCATGCCCATAAGTTCAGCTATCCATTTCATGGTAGGATTTTTTATGGGCTTCCCAACTTGATTTGGTAATACATCATCTTGTTCATCTAAGCATTTTCGAAGACTATATTGAGCGAAGTTATAGACCATCAAGCAAAGCGTCATAATCATCATTAAGGCCCCGATTCTTGCGGGAGTTTTTAAATAAAAAGAATCGAGTTCAAAGGCATTATTTTTAATGAATTTAAAACCAGACTCAACACTGGATTGCTCTTTGTATTGTTGAAGTACAGCAATGTTGTTGAGTATTTTGGTGTCTAACTGATTCGTTGCCAAAATAAAACGTCCTAGCGTTTGCTGTTCTTGTTGTATTTTTTCGAGGCATGACGAAAGAGTGGCCTGTATTTGATATCCGACGACTTCCTTTTCAGTTCCAGGCTTAGGTCGGCCTTTACTGGCATAGCGTTCAACAGATACAATTTGATAGTCAATACGATGATATTTGAGCGATTTTAGTAGCGGTTTCATTGCTTTTTCAGCGTCATTGTTGCATTGAAATACCTGATTCCCCATGTGCCAAAGTATTTTACACAGCTCTTCTGATTTTTTATTGAGTCGGCGCTGAAGGTTTTCTAGTTCTCGTTTCTGTGCATGCTTTGACTCTATAAGTAACCATCGTTGTTGAATACCGTGAATCGTTACACACTGGGTAGTTGCTCGATAGTTTTGGTCAAAGACCTGCCAGGTTAATACGTCTGTGGAGGTTTTTAGTAAAGCTCGGGCCTCCTTAAGTTGGGCCGGTACTCGTGTTATCCAATGCACATCGTTTAATTCGGCTAGTTTCTCAGGAACATAAAACGCAGCATCAACAACAAAACACAGACCATCAGGGGCTGATTGCAAGTGCTTTGTAAACTGCTGCACTTTTTTTACTGTCTCATGAAAGCTTGCTTTATCACTACTATTACCATCAAGCGCCTCCATCCACAATGGAAGATTTGCCTTACCTCCTTGCGTCAATGACAGCATCACCTGTTTCAAGTCAGGGCGCTTCGCTTTTGAATAACCATAAGTGGGAAATGGCGTATCCCCTTCGGGCTCTACATCATAACGACCATATAAAACAAAGCTTGTTGAATCCAGGTGCAGTCGTTGGCCTAGCAAGCCTTTTTCTCGCGCTATCTCGAAGGCCAGCTCTGAATATAATTTAGTAACACCGTAATCCGCGATTTTATCCAGGCAACGGCCTAGGCAGTCATCATTTAAGTTCTCGGCAAAAAGCTCAGCACCTAATAACTGTGCAACGGGTTTATCTTGAAAAAAATGCGGGGTCATTGATAAGCGACTGTTCATAAAACCAAGACCATTCAAAACCATCGCCGCTACGCGGCGGCCATAACTAACCAGCCCACCTTTACGTTCATTCAAATCAAGACGCGCGTCAATTTTATCAATGATACCCAGCTCTCGAATCGTTGCAGCAACTAATCCAAGATGGCCCAATTGCTCACTACTAACTGTATCTCGATTTAATGCCATAGCTTAAAAAGGTAAGGAAACATGCGCGTAAGCATAAGGTATGAGCTGACAAATTGATTTGAGCTATTTCTTATTATCGATTGATCCATTTCTCAAGAGATGCAGATTGGTTGGGTATTCGACAAATTAATTATACTTTATTAAAAATTTGCTGCGGAATGTAGGAAGTATCCTCTTTAAATTTAGGAGCAGATGACTACTTAACTAAACCTGTTGCAGACGAGGTTTTGAAAGCAAGAATAGAGGCATTGTTACGTCGACCCAATTTAGTTAATAATCAAAATCAATTTCACTTTGGCAATTTTTCTATCAATTTTAGTACTAAGAGTGTTCAGCTCTTTGATGAAGAAATTTCAATAAGTACCAGTGATTTTGAAATGCTTGCTTTGTTGGTTAAGAACCATGATAGGTTGCTGAGTCGAGATAGCATTATGTATGCTCTTTCTGGGCATGAATATGATGGGGTTGATAGAGGTATCGATTTAAAAATATCACGTTTAAGAAAGGCATTGAATGATAATAATAAAAAGCCCTATCGTATAAAAACAATTCATAAAAAAGGATATATATTTGTATCAGCGGCTTGGGAATAAATATAGATCTCAGCCACCAATCTTATGTAAGACTTATCAAAAATAGTGAAAAATTCTTTTGCCTCGACCTTGGGATTTTTCGTCCAGTTATGAAAGCTTCACCCAATATATCGCAAATCTATAATCATTTACCCTCGACAAAAGTATCATTTTAGAACGCTTGTACAATATATATACATATGAGCCGAGTGTTTTTGATAAAATCAACCTATTATTTTAAGTAATAGTCGAGATGAGCCATGAAAGACGCTGCAATAGAAATCTTAATATATAAACCAGATCCAGATCATCCACTGCCTGAAAATCAGAGGGGTGTGGTGATAAATCCTCACTTAAAACAACGGTTCAAGCAATTTGTTCCAATTGGCGTCTATTTAGAAGGCCCTGATTTGAAGTATTATTTTTTCGATCAGTGTGATAAATCCCCAAAAATCTATAGTAGTTTGGATGAACTCAAACGAGACTTACCGGAAGAACTAGACAATATATTTGAGAAAAACCCAAAATTATTTATTATGGGCCATGCTGGTGGTGGCGAATATGGTATGGGTAATTGCCATGGCCCAAGTGAGCAGTTATATGATGATAATTTTGATAATTTATTACATGGTTTTAAACGAGCATTGCCCGCACATCATGGTGAAGTTTTTGTGACTTTAGAAGGTTGTAATACAGACAATCAACTTAATGCTGCAGCAAACTCACAGGAAAAAACATTTTTAGAAAGAGTGTCAGTGAAACATCCAGAAATCACGTTTGGTGGAACTGGACCATGGGATGCGCAAGATGTACAGACCGGCTTCCGATCCCTTTCGCCGGCATCCCCTATCACATCGATGGCAGGAAATATTTGGAAGGCTGGAAACAGTGTTATTTTTCATCATGGTGAATATCAAGTTGCCGTTCGAAAATCTTTATTTGCCTCAACACAAACAGCTAAAGAATTAAAAGTTAACACCCTAGAATATGCCCGTGCAATTCTAGGTAAAGACGAAGCCGATGAACTGATAGCAAAAATCGCTTTAAATCGAGATATTCTAAGCATTCAAGATTTAAAGAAAATTGATAGTTTTCCAGAATTGCGATTTGAAGGAGAAGATGTTGCAAAGTTTGTTGAACAGGAAAACCAAATATTAGGTAAAGAACAAGAAAATTATTTAAACCGTGTCCGTGATATCTTAGGTCGGGCGGATCCTATAGAACAACTGACACATAGAGATGTACTAGAACTTCTCTTAGGTTTAAAAGAACCTTCTGTATTTAAAGGTCATGAAGACTTGCTCGAGTCAATTCTAGCTAATAAAGCTTTGTTAAACCTGGCAATGGTAAGTTGTGGAAAAGTCCTTATTGGTGGCCCAAGTAATGATGGCGTCATTGCTTTATTATTAAAACATGGCGCTGATATTAATAGTACTGATAAAAAAAGCATGACGGCTTTGCACTATGCGGTACAGAATTTTTATAATTATAGAAAAGAGCCCTTACATCTCATTAAAAAGTTAATAGAGTGTGGTGCTAGTCTTGAAGTGCGAAATGAAAAAGGACAGACTCCTATCGAGACAGCGCAAGAACATAGCAAAGATGGACGAGTGACTGCTAGTGATAAGCTTCTCGCATCTTTGAAATCTAGCAATTCGCCACCAACTCCCTTAGAACTAAAACAATCTGTTAGACAAATATTTCAGATGAGTCAACACAAGGCTGATGAACTACTTTCATTACCTATTGCGAAACGTGAATATAGCAAATGTAGTGAAGGCACTCTTTATATTCCTGGAGATGTAGTGGAAAAATTGCATGGAATCTTGCAATCTGCAAAGGGGAATAATGAACTATTATCGGCGTTTGAATCAGAGCTTAGTATGGTTATCAGTGCTCTTGAAAAAGGTATTGGAACTGGAGAAGTGGTTGATGGCGAGGAAGATGAATTCATCCCTAAACGTTTTGAAAATGCAAAACTCCAGTTAACAGCGGTTATGGACGCACTGGTTGAGATGAAACAAGAGATCGATACTTCAAAAGATGCTAAAGTTGGGGCCAACTTCCAAAACTAAAATCTTAATCGCTAAGAATATCTTGGAAGTACTATGGTGAATCGAGCACCTTTTAATATCGGTGATTGTGTAGCCATGACCTTTCCTCCGTGGAGATTAACAACTTTTTTAACAATAGCTAATCCTAACCCAATATGTTTATCTCCAATTCCGGAGTTTTCGGCAATTGTATATTCAGAAAAAATGTCATCCGCACCATCATCCGGCAAGCCTGAGCCATCATCGTCTACGTGAATTAAAATATGACTATTATCCAGCGAAATGGTTAAAGAAATAGTGTGCTCTGCAAATTTCATAGCATTTGTAATCAAATTGGTAACAGCATGTTTTAAATTATTTTCATCTATGTATGCTTTCAAAGAATTTAACTCATTAGTATGAAATGTAATTTCAAATGTCGATGAAGAATAAGACTCTAATAGCTTTCTTAACCATACTATTATATCGGTCTCAGACTGTTTTAATTTCAATTCGTTTGAATGCATTTTTGAGTAAATCAAAAAAGTGCTGACGAGGCGATTCATATCTGCAATATCTTCTTGTATGCTGTTTAGCTGTTTATTGAGTAATACATCTTCAGCATTTTTCCTTTTGATACTATCCGTCGCCATTTGTATGGTTGACAAAGGGGTCCTAATTTCATGCGCGACAAACCGGCACAATTGTTTATGTGATTCAATCAGTTCTTTTAATTGCTCACCCATGTGGATGATATTTACATACAGCCCATACAAAATAGAGGTGGTACCTATTTTCCGATGAAAATCAAAGTTCCCTTGACTGAAATTTTTAGTTATCTGATACACCTTTTTCATATTTCTAACAAAAAGCAATGAAAAAAAGGCAATAAGACAAAGGGATAAAAAAAAGAAAGTCCCTATAAAATAATACATAACATCACTGATTCTTGCCATAACGGGCAGATAGCTTAGTGGGCCAATTTTGAGTATTCCACCACTAAAACTATAATAGAGAATAACAATTTGTGACGAGTTTTTATTGGTTTCAAATACTAAACGCTTTGTTGATAAAGAATTAATTATATTACCTGGTAAGTGTTTACTTTTAGTTTTATAAACATGAAGAGGAAAACCATATATTTTTTCTAACTGTAATAGTTCATTACTCCATGTATTTTTTGATTTTGATAATAAATGTTGAACGATTTGTATTAAAACAGGATTCATATAATTAAAAATAATTTCGCCAGGATCTGAAAAATTGTAAGCTAATGCATACGGGGTATTACCAATTTTTTTATACGCAGTATGTTCTACAATTACCTCGTTTAGAAATTGATAGGTTGTACCTGATAAAAAAATGATTTCACCATTATTTAATTGATTATTCTGCTTCAGGGTGAGTTTTAGACTGTCGATTACTATAAGATGAATAAGATTATCTGTTTTTTTCTTTATTATTGCATCCCAGTTTGATTTCGGATTATTAATTAACTCTTTTTCTAAACTAATTAAAAGTCCTTGTGACATCGTTTGTCCTGCATTAACAATTATCTTTGTCTCAACTGACTTTAAATATTTAAAAAATGCCAAAACAAGAATTAAAAAAATCACGAAGAACGCAGTCAAAATTTTAATATAAATATTAAATTTCATTACTATGCACTCTAAATAAGAATAATAGATGCCTTTTCACAAGAAATACTCTGGATTATCTTTGATAATTTCAATATCTAATTCTGGCATAATTATCCTACGTTTTGTCACTCTTTATAACTCTTGTAATTAGCCTATTTAAGGCATTCAAATTATCGATATTCGTTATGGCCTCATCAAATAATGATAAAGTCTCTGGATCGTGTGTTTCTAAATACTTGAATGCTTTTTTTGGACCTTGATAACGCAATTCTTTGAATACAAAATAATCCTCTAGAATTGTGAAGATTGACCAAATATGGCGATATTTCCCTTCTAAATCTCTAGTATACGCCCTTGCCAGCATTTTTTGATACCACACTCTACGTGCTGTAATTTCATCAGGAGGGAGGGACTCAGGCAATATTAAAAAAGCAGAGAGTTTTTTTAATAACTCTGTGCCAAAATAAGCTTTTTCAACAACAACGATGCCATCTGACATACATAAATGTTCATCAGAAATTGAATCAAAAGCATTCTCTGGATAAACAAAAATATCATGATAAACTTGATGTGCTTCATCAAAGCGTGCAATTCGTTGCTTATCTCCTTTTTCCCTAATCCCTGCAACATCATAATCACTGGTTACTGTGAAGTCTCCTCGTGCGCGCGAGCCATATAAAATAATTGTATGGCAATGATGTAAAGATATTAATTCATCAACAATGAATTGCAGAACAGCATCATTTTCTAATGATATTTTCTTTTGTGTCATTTCCTTACCTTCTTACTTTGTAACCATAATACCAACGGCTCCCTGTGGTGGAACTGGTTTGAACCGTATGATCTACTCCTGCTGGAATCAATACTTCTTCTCCAATAGCAGGTTTTAACGTTTTATTGCCCATGGTTAAAATCCTTCCAAATTTGACCTGGGGGATCTTCCCAAAGCTCAAAACTAAAGCCACGAGAGCGCCAATTGCTCTCAATTATTGTTGTATCCAGCA
This sequence comes from Legionella parisiensis, assembly GCF_001467945.1. Classification (GTDB taxonomy): domain Bacteria; phylum Pseudomonadota; class Gammaproteobacteria; order Legionellales; family Legionellaceae; genus Legionella; species Legionella parisiensis. The sequence continues at coordinate 83,769 of NZ_LNYQ01000002.1, read as the reverse complement.
TTTAGGCTCATTATTTAAAATCATTCTTTAAATTTTACACCACTGGAGAGCATCAACACCACAACCAATGACTTCAATGATCTTGTGTCGAGACTGAAGGCCTCTCTTTATTTAAATTTGACTTTTAGGGACTTTGAATAAGACAGACAGGTATCGCACTAATTCCATGTTGGCTTTATCTTCAATAGAAGGTGCCGCGATTTTTATCTTGAGTTCCCCTCCAACAGCACCTACTACTTGATTGCATTTGGCGCCGGGTTGAATAAGCAAACTAAGAATTAATCCATTATCCTTTTGTTTATACCCCGGATATAGGTAAATCATCTTGCTGTTCCATTATTTTATCCTGCTTTTACTATTCTATTGAGACTCGCTTTTTTATGTATAATATTCTCTGGGTAACTATTTAAAGGGAAGTTTTTTATGTTAAGTAAGACTTATATTTTTCTCGTCATTTTTTATGCATTTTAACTTCCAAAAATGAATAATCTACTACCACTTTTCAAATGGGGAACCGATTACCTGGTTTCTAATGGCTACTCAATAGAGCGCTCGCCAGAAATTGTATTGTCAACACCGTGGTCTCATGTGATCCGATTTGCAACATCAACAGAGAATTTTTATTTAAAACAAACACCACCATCTTTTTTTCTATCTAATGAGCCCAAAATCATTCGAGTATTGTCATCCCAATTCCATGCCAATGTGCCCGATATAATTGAAATTAATGAGGATTTACATTGTTTTCTAATGAGGGATGCGGGTATTTCTTTGCGTCAAACGCTTAAAACCAACTTCAAGCCAGAGCTATTATGCCAAGCAATAAAACAATATGCCACAATTCAACGCAGATCTGAAGAGTGTATCGCTACGTTTCTCAAACTTGGTGTACCCGATTGGCGATTAAATCAATTACCCTTTCTTTATGATCACATCTTAAAGCAAACTACTTTTTTAAAAGCAGAGGGACTCACCGATAAAGAATTACAAACACTACACGCCCTAAGCCCGAAATTTTCAGCACAGTGCAAATTATTAGCAAGCTTTAAGATTCCTGAAACCATTGGTTATCACGATTTTCATGATAAAAATGTTCTTCTTGATCCAATTACTAAAAGAATGACTTTTGTTGATTGGGGCGAGACCGCTATCCTTCATCCATTTTTTTCGTTACAGACCTGTTTAGAACAATCGATTACTCACCATGGAGTAACAGAAGGTGATTCAACCTACCTGAAATTTCAAGATGCTTGCTTCGAAAATTGGCTAGGATTAGCGACAGAAAAACAACTGTTAAATGCATTCATTGTTGCCAAACAGATCCGGCTATTTTGGAATATACTCGCATCTAACCAGTTTATGCTCAGTGTGGATCGCCAGGCCTACAAGGCCTATTATCCCAATCAACCTAGTCCGATAGCAGGTGGTTTTAAAGCACTTCTTGAAGGCATCCATTAGTCCCAAAAATTAAGTTACTATTAGAAATAATCATAATAAGCAGCTTATTAGTTCTATAAGTATTCATGATATACTACTGGCATAATTTGGCAGCAGTATCTTGTCCCGAACTGAACGTTTGTTTGATTTAATTCAATTATTACGACGTCACCGATTACCCGTGAGTGGCAAAAAACTTTCAGAAGAATTAGGCGTAAGCCTACGCACTCTGTACCGAGATATAATAACCTTACAATCCTTAGGCGCGCCCATTGAAGGTGAGCCCGGTGTTGGTTATGTGCTTAAATCTGGTTTTATGTTGCCTCCTTTGATGTTTTCAGATGATGAAATTGAGGCAATGGTGCTAGGGTCAAGTTGGGTTGCACAACGAGCGGATACTCAACTTAAAATCGCAGCTCAAAATGTGCTTGCAAAAATTTCAGCAGTCCTTCCTACTGAATTAAAACACCAACTAGAAACTTCAGGACTCTTAGTTCCCCCAGGAAAATGTGCCGAAAGTAAAGATAGTGATCTTATTCTCATTCGCAAAGCGATACGTTTAGAACGAAAAATCGAATTAGAATATCAAGATCTCCAAAACAATCATTCGACACGAATACTCTGGCCTATCGCGCTCGGCTTTTTTGATGAAGTGCATCTCATGGTGGGTTGGTGTGAACTAAGGCAGGACTTCCGTCACTTCAGAACCGATAGAATTATTCAATTATCCATTAAAGAACAAAAATATTCCGAACGCCGACAATCCCTTTTAAAGAAGTGGCGCACCCTACATAACATTCCCCAATCCTATTGAATGATGCTGACAAAAACTGTCATCCGTATGTTTTATATTCTCCAATGAATTTAGCGAAATAAAAAACAGGAAAAATCATGACATTCGACCCCAATTTAGTTCTATTTTATGTGAGCAATATAGAAAACAGTACTCATTTTTACTCAGAATTGCTCAATGCTCAGCCTATCCACACTGAGCCTGATTACGCCATGTTTTTATTAAAATCCGGTTTGCGATTGGGATTATGGTCTCAAAATTCTGCGTTACCTGCACCAACTGCATTAGGTGGCGGTAGCGAACTCGCTATTTTGGTTCCCGATGAGCAAGCCGTTGATGAACTTTTTAGAAATTATCAAACTAAGAATTTTAAAATGATACAAGAACCAACACCGATGGATTTTGGTTATACGTTTGTAACCTGCGACCCAGATGGTCATCGAATTCGCTTTTTTTCAAAGAACGGATCATGAACCAAAACTGGCTGGCTGTCGCCTGCGCGTCCCACGTGCAAATTGGAGTGGAAGGAGGGTTTATGCAAGTTTGCTACGGTAAACTTGCACCTCTAAAGAGAATAAAAGCGGACGATTGCATCATTTATTACTCGCCGACGCTGCACTTTAAAGGCATTGAAAAACTGCAAGCATTTACGGCAATTAGAATCGTTCTACCAGGTGAGCCCTATCAAGTGGATATGGGTAATGGTTTTCATCCATTTCGACGAAATGTACTTTGGGCCAATAAAAAGATTGATGTTTCGATACACACGCTTATTGAATCGCTCGAATTGACAAAAAATACCAAGAATTGGGGATACCCATTTCGTTTTGGCCTATTAAAAATCAGTGAAGCGGATAAACGCATCATTGCCAATGCCATGCAGGCTTATATTAATTAAAAACTTCTACTTTGGAGCCTTATATGACTGTTATTATACCCCAATTGACCCAGATTCAAGAATTTAAAGTAACTGGAATGAGTGTAAGAACAAAAAATGAAGAGGATTTTAATCCCAAAACTGCACGAATACCTCATCTTTGGGAGCAATTTCTTGATTCAAAAATCAAAACACAACAAGATAGCCCCGTTTATGGCGTGTATCACCATTATGAGTCCGACTCATCAGGGTACTATACAGTTACTGCTGGGATAGGAATTGTGAATGAATCCAAAGCTACGCACTTGGATAGAGTCACTATAAACGCGGGCAACTATCTGGTTTTTAAAGCAATTGGGCCTAATCCCTCAGCAATCATTAATGCCTGGCAAACTATTTGGAGCTATTTTAATGAAAAGCCAAAATACGAAAGAATCTACCTCACTGATTTTGAGCTCTATAAAACGCCTCATGAAAGTGCAGTATACATAGGCATAAAATAACTAACATAAGATATTAACTATGACAACAACTCTAAATAAAACCGAAATGATGGAGTCACTCAAAACACTTAGAAGCGAGCTCGAGTTACTTAAAAAGCCTTATTCGCAGCCAAAAACAATCTATTATAAAACGGGGCCGGGAGATTATGCAGAGCATGACCAATTTATAGGTGTAAGCGTCCCTGAATTAAGAAAAGTCGCCAAACGTTATCAAACCGTATTACCCTTTTCTTTGTTACAAGAGTTGTTGTATTCATCTATTAATGAAGAACGCTTATTAGCGCTATTAATGTTAGTAACTCATTATCAAAAAGGAGATATAGACCTCAAGCAAACGATTTTTCAATTTTATTTAACTCATATCAATCAGATTAATAACTGGAATTTGGTTGACGCTTCAGCCCATTGGATTGTTGGGGCGCATTTATTAGATAAGGACAAAACACTCCTCTTCACCCTTGCAGAAAGCACTAACCTTTGGGAAAAACGTATCGCCATTGTCGCCACTTGGTATTTTATTCGAAATAATCATTTTGATTGCACTCTTAAACTTGCAGAAAAACTGCTATGCGACGATCATGATTTAATTCATAAGGCCGTAGGCTGGATGTTACGAGAAGTAGGAAAACGTAACCAAGCTATCCTCATCGAATTTTTAGATAGCCATGCTTATCGAATGCCAAGAACCATGCTGCGCTACGCCATTGAACGATTGATGCCAATAACGCGAAAAAGTTATTTATTAGCTAAGCCAATCGAATGCATTTAGAATCATGGTTGTTCATGAAATAAAGCAATTAGTTCTTTACTGGAAGAACATCCTAAGGACTCCATCAATTTAGCAATCATTCCTTCAACTGTTCTGTAAGAAACATGAGTTTCACGCGCAATTTCTTTAGCTGTTTTTCCTTGTGCCAACAACTTCAGGTATATGGCTTGTTGTTCAGTTAGCTCAACTTTCGTGTGAAATTCCTTATGGTATAAAGTAAAATCTTTTTTCTCCAAAATTGATGTTAGGTTTTTTTGGGGTAACATTTCTTCATTCCCCACCACAGCCGTCACAATACAACGTGTATGCTCCTCTAATTTCCCATCATCACCATGCATAGTGAGTGTAGCAACCTCTTTATATAAATTATCTCGCTCATCATGTAGTTGCTCAAAAAAATCGCTCAAACTTGGTATAGGCAATAAACTTGTAGTATTGCGTGCAGTACGATCGATTTGGACCGGAGTACTCACATCCAAAAATACAGTCATTTCATCGTGCAATAACTGACGATTTTTTAATGACAAAACAACGCTGGAATCCGTTGTCACAATGATATGCTCTTGGGTGCAAAGGGAAGTTAATATATCAAACTGACATTCATAAAAAGCATCACTCCCAGGGCCTCCAAGTATTTCCCACACATGTCGTCCAACATGGAACTCTAACCCCAAATCCGCATCGACAAATCGCCACCCTAATGATTGAGACACAGACTTTGCTAATAATCCTTTACCCGCACCATGATGACCAACAATAAAAATTCGTTGAGGTTGATTCATTCTTACTATCTCCTAAAACTAAATGATGTAATAATTATACAAATAGACCATAAGATGCATCAATACGTAGAACTACGTGAGTATTGAGTATAGGATTATTATTCTAATCTAACAGAAAAATTAATTTTGGGAAAAATAGCAGTATTTTTTTCTTCCAAGCATTCACTTGAGAGTACACTGATTGATAAGATAACAAGCAAAACATTGCTAACAATTTCTATGAGTAAATATTCTATGCCCAACTATCTGCATCTCGCCCTGAAATCCGAACGACTTCAGTTAATCCCTATTTCACTAAACTATGCCGAAGAGTTGTGCAAAGAATTTACCGCTGAAATTACAGAACATATGTGGCCAAGTGCTCCGAAAACTCAAGAAGAAATTAACCAGCATATTTCTGAACAACAAATCAAAATGCAGGAAGGCACTGAAATCGCATTAGTCATTTTAAACGAAGAAAACCAAGCTTTTTTAGGATATGCCTGCCTGCACCAAGCGAATACGAAAACACCCGAATTAGGTATTTGGTTAAAGAAAAGTGCTCATGGATTTCACTATGGTTTTGAAACAATTAATTTATTAAAAACATGGGCTGAAACTAATCTTGTTTATGATTATCTAAAATATCCAGTTGTAAGACATAATATCCCAAGTCGCAAACTTGCCGAAAAAATGGGTGGCATCATTCAAGATGAATACATCAAAACAAGTGAATCAGGCAAGTTGCTTGATGAAGTAGAATATCGATTTTATGGTGTACCAATGACAAATACACAACCCATGAATATTACTGAAAGCTTAGTGCGCGAGCTCATTGCTCAGCAATTTCCACAGTGGAGTCATCTGCCTATTCAAGCTGTAAACAATAGCGGTTGGGACAATAGAACCTTTCACCTAGGTACAGAAATGCTCATTCGTATGCCAAGCAGCGCCGAATACGCAGGACAAGTGGAAAAAGAGCAAGCATGGTTACCCCAATTGGCCCCACATCTTCCTCTTCCGATACCCGCACCGCTTGCGATGGGAAAACCCAGTACCCTGTATCCTTGGAAGTGGTCCATTAATCATTGGCTTCCTGGAGAAACAGCAGCGGTTACTCCCATTAATGATTTACCTGAATTTGCACATGATTTAGCTCTATTTCTTAAAGCGCTCCAGAGCATCAATTCAATAGGCGGTCCTCTTGCTGGGCCCCAGAGTTTTTATCGTGGTGGTGATTTAGCAGTTTATGATTCAGAGACACACAAAGCCATCGAAAATTTGAAGGACAATATAGATTTTCATTCTGCAACACAAGTTTGGGAAAAAGCACTCTCCACCTCATGGCAAAATCCACCAGTATGGGTCCATGGTGATGTGAGTGTTGGCAATTTATTGCTTTCTCAAGGAAAATTAAGTGCGGTTATCGATTTTGGCCAACTCGCAATCGGCGATCCTGCTTGCGATCTTGCTATTGCCTGGACACTATTTGAAGGAAAAAGTCGGAGCATTTTTTTAGAAACACTAGAACTTGACTCAAAGACTTGGGAACGAGGACGTGCCTGGGCTTTATGGAAATCAATGATGTACCTTGTGAATCAACAAACAGAGATGAATTTTGAAGCAAAAAGAGCATTGCGCACAATTCATGAAGTGATCGAGGATCATAGGAAACTATCATGAAGAATCCTCACATAGAATGGGCACTTAGTGCCTTAAACAATTTAGGATTTCAAATTGAACCCACCAAGCCCGAAATAATTCTCGATACAGCTTGGTCAGAAGTGTGTCGCTTTCAAACGAACTTTGGATTGGTTTATTTGAAGAAGGTTCCTTCTGCATTGTCATTAGAAACCAACGTCATTCAGCTATTGCAGCAACAATTCAATGCTCCTGTTCCGCAAATCTTGGCTCATAATCAGGAACTAAACTGTTTTTTAATGCAAGATGCTGGCATTCCTTTACATGATGTCTTTAAACAGGAATTTAGACCTAACCTTTTAATTGATGCCATTCATCATTACACAAAGCTGCAGATAGACTCAGCAGATAAAATAAACCTCCTTCTTGATTTAGGCGTCCCTGATTGGCGCCTGCAACAATTGCCAAGACTTTATAACCAATTAATGAATGAAGAAGAGTTATTAATTGGCGATGGATTAACTCAAAAAGAATTAAAACAATTAAAAAATTTAGAGAGTAAATTACAAATTCTTTGTGACCAATTAGCCAGTTTCAAAGTGCCTGATACTTTTGGCCATGCCGATTTTCATGATAAAAATATCTTAGTGAATCTCAATACTCATCAAACCACGCTGATTGATTTAGGGGAAGTTGTTATTACTCATCCTTTTTTCTCATTCGTTAATTGTTTGTATCGTGCAACAGAACATTTAAAACTACCAAGCAGTCAATATAAGAAATTACAGGAGGATTGTTTTAAAAACTGGCTCTCGATAGAGTCCTCTGCGCATTTGCTTGAGATCATTGCAATTATTGAACAATGTTGGGCTATACATGCGGTGTTGGGCGAGTATCGCCTAATTAAAAGCATCGACCCCATCGCATCAATAACACTGTGTCGACAAGGCCGATTTGCTGGAAAATTAAGAGCTTGGATAGAACAATAAAGCGCTATTATTGACGGACCAACCGGATATTTTCTCTACCAAAAGGACTATTTTCTGTGGAGCGATAGGGGTTAATATCCAATCCTCCTCGCCGAGTATAACGTCCATAGATTGATAATATTTCCGGTTTGCAACAGTTCATAATATCCACAAAAATCCGTTCAATACATTGTTCATGAAACTCGTTATGATTTCTAAAGGAAACAAGGTATTTTAATAAGCCTTCTTGATTAATCTTTTTTCCTTTATACGCAATTTGTATGCTTCCCCAATCGGGTTGATTAGTCACCAAGCAATTTGATTTTAATAGGTTAGAATACAATCTTTCTTCCACTAACTCGTTTTGAACACTAAGAAATGATGGCTCAACCAAATAGACAGAGCATTCAACATCGAGATGGTCAATGCACTCACCTTTCGGTATTTGTGATACAGCGTAGTGTTTTGCTTGTTCCAAAAGATAAATTTTAACTGAAACTGGAGCTTCTATACGTGCTTCTAAATCATTTTTTATTGTATTTTCTAACTCACTAATACTTTTTATTTTGGTATTATTGAATGAATTAAAATAAAGTTTTAATGACTTGGATTCGATGAGTTTGGGCGAGTTACAATCATAAAAAATTTCACCAATCCCAACCATCGGTTTACCTTTTTCGTTGAGCCAAGAGACTTCATAATGATTCCAGCAGTCAAAACCCACAAAAGGAGGATGGGGGCAGGATCAATGCCAATTTCTTGTCGCTTACCTGCTCTGGGAATAGGATAGAGTCGATTGGGATTATAGGTGGAATCATAGTCTGATTTTTTACCTAACTCTGATTCATTAACGGATTGATATTTTTTTAATACAGCATCGCTCATAGTATTTAACTCCAATATTTCAATAATTTTTGCACTACTTTGCCAATTGATTGGCTGGTTTATTTCCAGTTGACTGGCAATATACGTTAACAAAGAGGCTGCTTCATTTATTTTATTAGCCTTTTCACTCAATTCGCGGGCTTGAAGGCTCATTGATGCGGCCAGATTAAAGTTTGGATTCGCAAGGATTTCTTTAATAGTAGATAAAGAGAATCCAAGGAATTTTAAGGTGATAATTTGTTGTAAAATAAGTAAATCAGTTTCAGAATACAAACGATAGCCAGAATCAGAGCGCTTTGTTGGTTTTAACAAACCTACTTCATCATAGTATTGCAATGACCGAATTGAAAGAGAGGTCATTTGGCTGATTTCTTTAATTTGATAATATTTCATAAGCATCATCTCCTTAATTGATGATTCTAAGCTATCACGCAACGTGAGGGTCAATAGTCATTTTATTCAAGAGAATAAAAAAATTGTTTGTTTCATGTTAAGATGTGCCGCTTCATAGTTATATTTACTGCATAGTGGTTATTATGAGCCCAAATACTATTCAATTAAATCAAAATCATGGGGGACCACTCCACTACCTCGGAAATAGGTACCTCACTCTTCCAGATTTAACAGGACATATGTCCCCTGATACCAGCTGGTTGAATGAACATTTCTCTGTATTATTGGCGAATAATAAAGGCCAAAAATACAAGAAAGCTATTGAGCCTTTTTCAGGTTCTGCTTCTTGGAGCTTGGCTGCAATGGAGGTTGGCCTTGCAGAAGAATATATTGTCAATGACAGCAATAAAGTTCTGATTAATATACTTCAATTAATTAGAGACAATCCTACGCTTGTTAAAACCTCTTATGCTGCGTTAATAGAAAAATATGATGTTTCCCTATCGAAGAAAGATTTTTTCCTTAAAGTGATTGAGAATTACAACCAGACAACTGATGAGGAAAAACCATTATTGCTCCCCTTTATCATCAATCATTCATGGGGAGGAATTCTTTTTTATGATAAAGAACTGAATATTATCTATCGCGAAGGTGAATTATTTGAAGGAAAAAACGCCAATCGATTTCTTGAACATGCAAATTTGTCGTTGGAAATGTTCTTGTGTGAGATTGACCGAGTATCTAACCTTCTTAATGTAAATCAAGTTTCATTCAGAAGTGGTGATTTTATGGACGTGATTTCGATCGCGACACCTGGTGATTTTGTGGCGCTGAATCCTCCTTATCCAGAGAATGAGCACTCAACGTTTGAAAAAGCTGGGATGTATACTGAACTTTATTCACCTGAAAAACTGCACCAAAATTTGGTTCACATCGTTCACTATCTTGAAAGCCAAGGTATTCATTATTACATGACTTATGGGTTTTATAATCCCAAATTCAGAAACTACGTCTTAGCTAATAAGAACCAGCAACCAATTAATTACTTTCGTGTTCTCGGTTATAAGCATTGTGCTTTTGGAATAGGCCTTGATCAGATGTACTTTACTTCCCAGTTTTCAATTCCCAAAAGGATAAACATATTCAAAGCAGAAGAGGTTTTAGGGAACCAAGATTTAACACCTGAAGAAGCACTAGAACAATTTAAACGACTTTCAAAAAAATGTTTTGCTGTTATTTACCGAGCCTTTATTAAGCCTGGGCTTGAGATGGAGTATCAAAAGGCCTGGCATCAGGTCGCTTCCTATTTTGTGCAATATCGCGGAGCGTTAGGTTCTTGCCTGCATAAAACTAACGATGGTATGTGGCTTGCCTATTCTCGTTGGCCAGATAAAGCGACTCGAGATGCTTCTTGGCCAGGCGACAATGCACCATCTGAGATGTTACCTGATGACATTAAAAAAGCGCTTATAACCATTCAAGAGAGTATTGATCAAACGCAAAAACTACCCGAAATTACTATGGAAGTTATCGATGATTTATTGTATTCAAACTAATTTTAGAAGATATAACTCATGAATCAAGCCGCAAATTACCAACTAGAGCTTGTTATAGACCCCAAGCTACTAGAACAGCAAGATAAAATTATTCGTGATGGGATAGTAAATTTTAATGCTCCTTTTACGGGAACCAAACCAGAGCGTTACTCAATCTATGTGAAAGATAACGAAGGTACTATTATTGGCGGTGCTATTGTATATGCTCATAAAAGCTCAATATACGTTGATGTCCTCTGGGTTAATGAAGAATACCGTGGTCTTGGTATTGGTGCTGAGATATTACGCAACGTTGAAGTCGAAGCAATTAAACGAGGGATTCCAGCATCAACATTAGATACTTTTTCTTTTCAGGCAGAAGGGTTTTATTTAAAACAAGGCTATCAGCATTTAGGAACAATTAACAAATACCTAGAAGGACATGATCGGATCTATTTGAGAAAACAATTGAAGAAAGAGTAAAGGCATATCCCCCATAAAAGAAATATACCTTGAAAAAGAACAGAACAAACGAAGCATCTATTTTCCGAAGTTGATCTTTTATTGGAACTGATCGTAAAAATTCATAAATGAATTAGAAAGGAAAGGGAGGTAGCTGACTCTTATCTCTAAGCCAGAATGGATGATGCCATTCTTCATAGATAGAAACTGGCATATTGCTTTGCTTAAATTCATCAAAAGATAAGCCGCAAAGAATCCATTTAAGGAATTCCCCGCAAGTTTCTGGACTTATTAAGTGACCGGACTGATAAGCCTCATCAAACATTTTATGCAAATGAAATGAAGTTGTTTCTCTTAAAATTTTTTGAATTCTTGTATCCACTTCCCCTGGAATAACACAAAACACACCGATATTTTTCTCGGCTAACTCTTTTCTCACAATAGCCGTTACTTCATCCAAACCTGCTTTACTGGCACAGTATGTTGAACTTTCTTTAAGTTTCAAAGTGGCTGCCCTTGATGTAACAAATAAAATCCGAGACTTCTCAGGCATCCCTACCGCGAGAAGTGCTGTTAGTTTCATGGGAGCTAATAAATTAACCTGGAACACTGCGTCAATACTGTCACAATCATATTCAGTTAACGGACGTGGAGGGCTTTTCATTCCTGCATTATGAACTAAAAGATGAAGCGGTATATCAGATTCATTAATAATTTTTGCAACCTGTTCAATATCACTATTGCGGGTAAAATCCGATTGAATGGGAACAAAACGAGGAAATAGCGCTTTAGTATTCATCATGAAGCATTCCTTGAAACTTAAGTTAATTTCGTGCGATATGGTAATCAAAGTTGAATAAAGTTAACAGTTTATTCTTAATTCACGTGTTACTAATTGAGTTAATTCTGTAATACTCGCCTTGACTTGAATAATAGTAGGCAAAACCTGAAGAACCTGTTCAACACCAATATTCTGCTGCTCGCTATCAGAGCTAAAAGAACGCTCTATATTATACACCAGCCAATTGATCCAATTACCAAGAACACCATAAAAGGCGGCCTCTAAATGATCCTGATTTATAGTTAATCCAGATGATGCATATATTTTTAGCATTTTTATAAATAAAGATTTATGAAAAAATGGGGTAGTAATTCCACTCCAATCAAGAGCACAATTGACTATTTCATAGGTAGGATTAAGTTTTCGCGCAGACTCCCAATCGATGAGAAATGGAGTATCATTTTTATCCCATAAAACATTTTTTTGATCCAGATCGCCATGGGTTACTACACTACTACTTTGTAAAATAGGTATTACTTTTTGATAGAGCTCATTAAGCTCAATTATAATTCGTTGATTACTTTTTAATTGCTCTTTAAACACCAAATTTTGGCTTGCTGACTGGTCTATTAACACACTAATTTTTTCATTGGTATGAATATCAAATTCTTGAGTGCTTAGTTCAGGGACATTAAGATTAATACAATGAATTTTTGCCAAAAAGGCAGCTATTTTAAGTGCATGCACCTCAGATATAGCGTCTTTATTTAATGCTTTTGCTGCTATCCAAGGATAAACAAGAAAAGCTTCATCTTCCGAAAGGATTAAATAATTATTTTCTATTTTTAGAGCATGGATTGCAGGTATCGTATGCTTGGAAAATAGGAAGGCTATCTCTTCTGTCAATTCATATTGGGATTTAACTTCTTCAGTCAATTGGATCCTGCTATTGAGTTGTTTTACAGCAAACTGCGAGCCATTGCACTCCAGATACCACATTTTATGTAAAAGACCGCCATAGACTCTTTGAGGCAAGTCACAAGGTTGGTTTATCTTTAATTTTTTACAGATTGTTTCTAGCTGACTTCTATTCACTATGAACCGCCTTAAGAATGCCTTGTGTTTCTAACTCTTCATTAAAAAATTTAACAAAAAATGTTTTGCTTAACTTGGGATTTTTTTTATTGATTCTCGTAAATTCTGCTGTAAAACCGCATTTCTTATAAAATTCTGGCGCTTGAAATGCACTAGTCACTAAATTGATATTATTAAAGCCCTGACCTTTGAAATGATGTTCTAGAGCAAGCAATAACTGCTTACCATACCCTTTACCACGATAAGCGCTATCTACCCAAATATCATCCACATAAATTTCAGAAAATGCTGTATAGGCATTAATCACCCCAAAAACTTCTCCTTGGGCAGAAGAAATAGTCACTGAAAAACATCGATAATTGACGTCGATACCATGCTGAGCCTCATAGGCAACAAATCCCTTTGTCATTCGGTTTTCTGTTGTCTCATCAAGCTCATCAACAAATTGGATTTGATATTCTTTCTTGCTTTCTAAAGGTTCCCCTACATTCTGTACATTACTATCAAAACGAAAAATAACTCGCTGAGGCTGATGTGGATCATAATTGACTGTTTTAATTTCTTCCTGGAAATTACCCATTGTAATTTTTGCAATAGTTTTGCGCCAAAAGTTAAGCGCTGGCTTATTTTCCGGAATCACAGAAATTTCCCATAAGCCTGGATGCATGTTCCAAAGTTCAGAGGAAACCAAAAAACCTAAACCTTTGCCTTGAAACTTTGCAGTAATGAAAAACTCGCCCATATTCCACATAGTATCTGGGTAAATTCCTTCTTGATTTAATAGGGCAAAACCTGCTAATTCATTACCTACTTTAATCAGAAAGGCTTTTCTTGTCGGCTCTTCAAAGTATTTTTTAAAATCGAAGCTTTCATAAAGGCCATCGGGAGGCAAAGCCCAATCCTCTGAAATAAAACCGCAGTCACGAGAGAGTTCATATACATAAAATCGTGCCATATTTTGGATGATAGGATAATCATCTAATGTTGCTGTCTCAATTTTTAAAGCAGATTGTAATTCTTTGATGTTCACAGCACTTTCCTTAAATACAGTTTTGCCATATGACCTTCATTCTGATAACCAAGCGATTTGTAAAAATCATGAGAGCCCTCTTTGGCTCGCCTAAGTCCCGATGTCAAATCAATGATACAGGGACTAAACTGCCTGGCAAATTCCTCAACAGTAATCATAAGCTTTTTACCTATTCCTTGATTACGATATCCTTGGTCGACCACAAGGCCTTCAATATGAAATCTTGTTGTTTCTGAAACAAAAAGATAGCTCTTAGACCAAGCAATCCAACCAACAACTTTTCCAGCAATTTCCGCAAGAAGAACACCGTAATGCAGTTCATTAGTAAATAGCTCAAGTCTTCTTTGCAACTCATCAGGCGATTGCGGATAGCCCAATTGCTCCATTAAAGGGTGAAGATGTTGAGCATCATCAATTACTGCTTTGCGGATAATCAATTCAACAGACATTTTAGGACTCCAGATTCACTCTATCCCCGGATAGATTAGGAGATGAAATCACCAAAAAAGAAACCAAATTTCCGGAACTGTTTTTCACTTTATGAGCTGCCCATGCTTTAATAGTTATTCCTTCCTGTTCCTGCAACACCTGTTCATAATTTTCAAACTCAATAACCAATTGTCCTTGTAAACAATAAAAAAATTGTTCTGTTTTCTGATGATAATGCTTTATCTCACAACTTCCAGCAGGCATCGTTTCATAAATAACACTAAACTGCCCCTCATTTTTTAACCACCATCCATCGCAACCTTGTCCCCATTTAAAATGGAGTGCATTGTTTATTGAGACAGCCTCTTCTCTCACTACAGATTCTAATACATGCGATTTTAGGCTTTGACTTAAGCCGGAGACTGAATCACCATTTAAGAGCCCGATGTCTGTTGTTTCTTGAAATTCTTTACGCAAAAAATAAAAAATAGAATTTTTTTGAAATCCATGCCGCTCAAATTCAAGTTTGAACCCTAATTTTTTATAAAATTCTATTGCCTCCCAATCCATAGTGTTAACTGTTGCAAAAGCGCAGCCTTTCTCACTACCATACTTCAATGCCTTTTGCATGAGTTTTGTTCCCCATCCTTGATGTCTGATGGATTCACTCACCCAAAGATTATCGACATGAAGACCTCCATAGAGTGTTCCGCCACTACAACCACCCACAATGCTATTGTCTGCATCACGAATAAAGCATGCAAAGAAATCTAAAGATTCGAAGCCTCTTTGTTGTTTGGCATACGCCTTAATCCCATTTGTTAATATTTGAACATCATCAGGGTTTGGATTTTCTAAAAACGATAACTTTAAAGTCATTTAATTTATCCCACTGTAGGAGACCAGGCACCATGCTCCACATAACTTGCCTCATCACTGCCTGACCAAGGTGGCATAGTAACGCAAATAAACACTAAATCTGCTGCATCACTTCGATATTGAAAATGTGTTCCCAAGGGAATATCGATGCTGACTCCAGGTGTTAAAGGCGTAATACTCTCTTCATCGTTCAATTTACGCCAAATTGCACCGTCACCAGAAAGGACATGCCAAAATTCAGATACAGTTTTATGACGAACTGCTTTGGAAATTGTTCCTGCTTTCAAAGTACAGTGAGCCATTCCACCTAAATGATTATTCATCAGCAATCGAACTTCAGCACCTGCTGGAGAGATATGTTGATACTCTTTGGGTATTTCTTGTGTATTCATTTATGCCTCTATTAAAACAATGTTCTCATCAGTAGTGGTTATTTCTTTTTTTAAATTTGAATTGTAACGCAAGCATTATCTGCATCTAAAGTAACCACTTTGCCAATTGGAAGAATGCAATTTTGCTTACCGTGCCCATAGGGAAACTCTTTAATGCAAGGTACTTTTAATTTTGAAGCCCATTCATTGATTACATCTTCTACCGTACCATCATGCTGATGCGAGTTCTTACTTTTACAGTGTTCAAATGTACCAAAAATAACGCCAGAAACTTCATCAAAAATTCCTGCTAAATCTAGTTGGGAGAGCATGCCATCAATATTATAGGGCTCGACACCAACGTCTTCTACCAACAAAATACTTTCTTTAAAACTAGGCAGATAAGGTGTGCCCATTAAATTAGTCATCAGAGTTAAATTTCCACCAAGTAAAGGGCCTCGACTAACACCTGCATGAACCTTTATTCCTTTGGAAATTATGTATTCTTGGCCTAATAAAGAAGAAAGTAATGTTTTTTTAACCTGGGTACTCAAATGAATAGTCAAAGTAAATCCTGTATAACTTACTAAGCCACTGTTTTTAAATAGGCCTAATTGCAACGCGGTGGTATCACTAAACCCGAATAATTGTTTTGGGTTTCTCTTAATTAATTCATAGTCTAAAAAAGGTAAAATACGTTGTGAACCTTGTCCGCCTCGGGTTGCAATAATTGCTTTCACTTCAGAATCTTTAAAGAAATCCATCACATCATTGGCACGTTCACTGTCTTTTCCCGCTAAAAATCGTTCTGATGCAAACATATGCTTTGCATACTTTACCTTAAATCCATTCAACTTTAATAAATGAACTCCCGCTTCTATATCCTGTTCCATAATAGGGCTCGACGGTGAAATAAGCCCTACGATATCTCCTTTTTGCAGTGGTGCTGGACATAGAATCTTCATTTATTACCTCAATTATTTTCTGCATTCAAAAACAATACTTTCGTCTTTTTCATCAGGTGGCGCGTTTCGGTCAAATCCTTTAACCATCCGTACATTGCTAAAACCAACCTCAGTAAGCAAATTGTGCAAGAAAGAAGAGTTTTGATAAATGCGAATTTTATATTCCTCTACCTCTGTTTGAATCACACGGTTGTTTTCAATCAACTCGTATTTGCCGATAGAGTAACAAACCTCTTCATTGAGCATGGCTAATTGACTTAATACGATGAGAGTTCCATCTTCTTTGGGCCATCTTGAGCCTCTCCATATACCTAATTCATTAGGAACTGCATAGCGTGTTTCTACTTCAAATACAAAAAGTCCTTTATCTTCTAGGTGCTCATAAATGATTTTTAAGGCTTTTTGGATATCCGCCTTTTCAGTAATGAGACAAAATGAACCACTGGGTATAAAAATCAAAGAGTACTTCTCAGATTGATTTAAATCTTCAATAAAACCATACCAGACTTTTGGATTAAGATTTTTGCTCCTTGCTTTTGCATGCAGTCGCTCAAGCATCGGTTGACTTGCATCAAAGCCCTGAACATCAAATCCTTCTTCAGCCAAAGGCAATAAAAATCGACCCGTACCACACATAGGCTCTAAAATGGTGCCTTTAGCCTCTACAGCATAGCTTCGGTAAAAAGAGTACGCATCTTGTGGCACATTGGGTTTACTTAAATCATATACTTCAGTACACAGGCTCTGATAGGTATCTAGTTTTTTCATGGGTTCCTCTTTAAAATCCAATACCATTAAATATTCATCATAGAAGGTATCATTAATTTTAAGTGCTTTAGGTTCAGTACCATAAATTCGAAACCCTTGCTTTTGATAAAAAGCGCGGGCCACAAAATTGCTCGTAACACAGGTTAAGTGCAATTGAGTAACGCAGGTTTTTGCATGTTGTATCAGGGTCTGAATTAATGCTGTTGCAATACCTTTCCCTCTGTATTCAAGACGAGTATACATACCCCAAAGTACACCACGGTGTTTGGTTTTAAGTGAATTAAGCTTATAGAATCCAGCACAAGACACTAATAAATCATCAACAAAGGCACCTAATACGTATCCTTTACTTAATCCATTTTGAAAATCAGTATCGGACATTAACGCTTCCTCGTCATAAGAAGAGCCAAAGCTTTCTGGTGAGTTGGCCAGAGCCTCTAAACGTATTTCTTTCCATATATTCCAATCCGCATCAAACAATTGTCTAATCTTCACAATATTATCTCCATGACGGTGACAGGATGTCCTTTAAATTCATCCATGCCAATCGTGCGCCAACCAAGACGACTGTAATATTCTGGAATGGTAGGATCAAAAGCAAAAAGATAAAGATTTTTAAACCCTAATGTTTGGGCTTCTTCTTTTACTCGAAGAATAAGCTGTCTTGCAATACCTTGTTTTTGATGGCCTGGCGCTACCACTAACGAGCCTAGCCAGGGAGTTAGTTCAGGACGGATCCCATCATTCACGCGTAAAGAGCACATCCCAACAGGTTTATCTTCATCAAAAGCAACAACAGTGAGCGGTAACTGCTCGATGTTTAAATGATTTCGTAAATTTTCTTCTACACGCGAAGTGGGCACATCAGGAACCCAAATTTTTCCTAATACTTCATGCCAAATCTTAGCAAGCTCTGGAATGCAATCGGAGTGATGTTTTAGATAGGCTATCGTTATCATCTTAATACCTGTAAAAATGAATTATTCCTCTTGGCAAGGCGTGCCTTGATGAAACACCATTTGCCAACGGTTGTGTTTGTATTGCCAGAGCGAAGAACGTAAGGAACTTTTTGAGGCAACAGTAACCTTATAAGTTGCCAACATGACTTCGGGCGACACCTCTAATACTGAAAAGTCATTAACCATATAACTTCGTGACTCTTCTTCTGGAAGAGAATCAAGTAGGTCGTTCTTATTGTAAATTGAACCAGAGGCCCCATACTCGATAAATTTATCAGCAATCAGTAGCTTCAGTTGGGTAATCGATTTTCTCGTTTTCGGATTTAAAAGAGAAGTCTCTAGCTCATAAATCAGTTGGTGTTCTTGTTTCATAGCGATATCCTCATCAAATATCTGGGCTTGTGTTATTCACCATCGAGAAACAGAGCCAGTCCAAAAAAACAAAACGCGGTTTTGAGTAATGCTCTTTACTTAATTTTTGAATTGCTTATTGAGGTAAATAACGCATTAAGTCAACTTTCTTGAGATCGCAATCGATCTAGATGATGAATAATCAATGAATTCACCACTTGTTTATTAAAATCAGGACAAAAACGTGGATAATCACGTTCAAGACCATAAGACCATTTTTCCAAACGTTCATGATCATATTCGATCATGTCTTCAAACAAGTAATCTTCTCCATAAGTTTCTTCACAATGAAGGCCAACTCCTCCATCATAAAGTTCTCCTGAAGGCATGCGCAATGCAATGTGCCAGCACTCTTCATGGGATTTCATCATCACAAAAACAATATGCACTTTATCCTGAAAGCGGTCATTCCAAGCATCAAAAAATAATTTAGCAAACGCGCCACAAGGACCATAATTAATCCTTGGTGTTTCTTCATGAAATCCCAGCAATTGATTTATATCGTTTTTTAAATCATTTAAAACTGTAATTTCTTCTGCATTCACTCATAACTCCCGTAGTATTAAGCTACTTTTTTGATTAAGACACTTTATGTTTAAGCTGAATTTATTGTACCAGATAAATTTCAATTCGTTCTTTACCTTTACCCACATTCGACCTTTTTAACGTAATATAACCCACTTCAGCGGTTGATTTTACATGTGTTCCACCACAAGAAACCTTAGAAAATCCTTCGATTTCCCAATAACGCATTTGACTCTTCTCATCAGAAAATCCAGTGTGAATAAGCATATCTTTTGCAATAATTTGATTGTATTCAAACAAAAGAGAGTCAAAGATATCCGAAATATTGTGCTGATAGCTAAAATCAATTCTAGCCTTATGCTCAGCAATATGAGCACCTATTTTTTCAACGGGCAGCATTCTTTGGACAAGCTCTAAGATTAATTCAGCAGCAAAATGAAGGCGCATCAATTTATAACGACGAACAAAGTCAATTTCCATAAGGACAACATCGCCTTTAGAAAGTCCATGCTCCGCAGGTAATGTATAATAAATCAAGTGATCTTCTATTTCAGAATGAGTGACTATCAGGCCGTTCACGCGGACTGTATCACTTTCCTGACCACCGGAAAACGAAAAACCAATAGTCTCTGCAAAAAGTAGTCGATTCTCATTGACTGACACCACTTTAGTCATTAATTGGCGTTGATAGGGATTATCCCAGAATATTTTTTGCATGACTTACTCTCTAATCTTTACCACCATCCCATTTGTTAGCTGTTTCAATGTTTCAGGAGATAATGAAAACACTGCATTGGGCGTTCCTGCTGCAGCCCAAAGAACTTCATGGCATAACAAATCTTC
The DNA here is from genome assembly GCF_001467945.1 of Legionella parisiensis. Lineage (GTDB taxonomy): Bacteria > Pseudomonadota > Gammaproteobacteria > Legionellales > Legionellaceae > Legionella > Legionella parisiensis. Next base: position 63,689 of record NZ_LNYQ01000002.1, on the reverse strand, counting down.
ATCAATAAGAACCGTATCAATAACGTTTTTATGGCCAACGGGAGGAACTCCACCAATCGCAAAACCAGTGATTTCTCGTGTAAAATCTGCATCAGCTTTCCCAATAGGTTCATTGATGAGACTAACAATCAAGCTCTCATTCACACGATTAACACCACTTGCTAATACTAATACTGGCTTGTTGGTTTTTTCTGTGCAAAATAGTAATGACTTCACAATTTGAGCAACACCACATCTTAAAGTATCAGCAGCATCTTTTGCCGTGCGAGTGCTCGAATCAAGTTCTTTGACCTCACACGATATCCCTTTTTGAGATAAAAAATCTTGTATGATTTGCGCGCGTTTACTTAACTTTTTCTCTTTATTCATCGCTTATCACCATCCCATCATCGCCACAAAGAACACTTTCTAGTGAGCTCTGTCACTACGTCCCAATCCCCAAACAAGACAATGCCATAATAAATCAGATCGTTCTCTTTAACCTGTGCCGTTCTTTCAATTTGCTCTTGATAGGACCCAACAGTCATCGTATCGGTAAAATCATTAAAGAGAACATTTTTTGCTAAAGCATTCTGGCGTAATGTTCTAATTTTGTTGGAATTCTCACAAAGAATTATAAAAGGGATTTCTGAAATATACGGGTGAGAGCCTCCGTCTGCATCTCGATAATCGGTTAAACGCAGTTCTTCTGTACCAATCACAGCGCCTAAACCAATACACATATGAGCAAGTGCATTCATTACTTTGCCAGGCTCGATACGTTTGTTAAGCACTGCAACCAGTTTGTTTTTAAAAGGGTGTTCAACCATACAATCCTCCACAATCTACTTCACAATTCGTGCGTTATAACGCATAATAAACCAGTATATACTTGTGCGCTAAAACGCACAAGCTTTTTTTAATAAGGGACATAATGCAAGAAATTTCAAACCGCATTGCAAAAATACTAAAATCATTAAGACAAGATCGAGGTTGGAGCTTAGATAAAACAGCGCTTGAAACGGGCGTTTCTAAAGCGATGCTTGGGCAAATTGAACGCGAAGAGTCAAGCCCAACGATTTCTACCCTATGGAAAATTGCGAGCGGCTTTCAAACCTCCTTTTCATCGTTTATTGAAGACAGTCTGGATGATTCAACCAATCCTATTTATAGAACAGGGCATGCTGAAACTTTGCATCCAGATGATGAAAAAATACGAGTACTTCCTCTGTTTCCTTTTGATGAACAGCTACATTTTGAATTGTTTGTTATTGAGTTATTGCCCGGATGCGAACATCTTTCACCTCCTCATAAACATGGAGTCATTGAGCATGTCATTGTTGTGGATGGAACCATTGAAATTTTGTTAGGTAGGTTCTGGAAATCACTTTCCAAAGGAGAAGGACTGCGTTTTAATGCCAATCAACCGCATGGCTACCGAAATCCAACCAATGAGCTATCGCGCATCCATGATATTATTCATTACCCACCTCAATAGGAGTTCCCTTAATCGGTTATGGCACATAAAACAAAGGGGTTAATGCCATAGTTTTTAAGTCATGAAGCCATTCATCCCCTGGCTTTCCTCCTGGAGCTGTTTCTTCAAACCAGTTGTATTTACACCAGAGGTAGATATCTAAGCTTTTCATTTGCGAAAAATGATTCACTTCTTTTAATTCTTCTGAGCTCAATGGCCGGATTTGCCTATATCCTTCTATAAACCATTCAAACAGTGGTTGCCAGAGAGGCCATGGTTTATTGCATAAGTCCAAAAAAGGTTTGGCAATATCGGCAAGATACCAATGATATACTGGCTCATCAAAATCAATCAGATGAACGCTCTCACCATCATAAAGCACATTTCCAGGACGATGGTCCCCATGGGTTAGGCCAAAATTAGATGAGTCGATTGAAAAAGTTTTGAAGCGTGTCGTAATCGTTTCATATAAATCCTGAATCAAGGACTCTTCTTGACGCGCATAATCCAAAGTCTCACGCCACAAATCTTCCCAAGTTAAAAAGTGATGTTTCTCTGCAACATAACTTTGCGAGGCTTGATGCAATAGCCCTAGAGCCCTTCCCCATGTTAGATAAGCTTTTTTATCTGAATAATCAAAATGCATGATTTGCCCTGGTACCTCCCGGCAAACATGAACAAAAAATTCCAAATCCTCTTGGTGCACAGTTTCAACATCATTTCCTTCTTGAGATACCACCGGTTCACAAATAGGCGTACCACACAAAAATAAATACTTCTGAAAATCAATGGCACTCAAAAGTTCGCGAGCTTTTCGTATTTTTTCATGCGTCATGCGTAGGTAAAATCCTTGTCCATTAGATTCAAATCGATAAACACAGTTAATTTGATTATTGATAAGCTTAAGATGGGTAGGGTTTTTTACCCATTTTTGCGCCGCATGGTTCGCTGTTGTATCCGTAATTTTTTTTAACGTGATCTCCCAAATCATGCTTGAATACCTTTGTTGTTTAGATAATCAGCCCTGGATAATCGATAAAGCACATGTCGTCTCAAGGGACTATTAGGCTCCAATTTGGGATGGTCAAAATCATCCTTGGTATTGTGATGTAAACCAATTTTTTCCATAACACGTCTTGAAGCTAGATTATTCACTGTTGTAAATGAAACTACTTCGGGAATATTTAAAGAGGTAAAGGCATAATGCAAAACTGCTTTTGCTCCTTCCGTAGCATAACCCTGATTCCAATGTGTTGAGGAAAGTCTCCAGCCGATTTCAACAGAGGGAGTAAAGTCCGCTTCAAAAGAAGGGGTCATTAACCCTAAAAATCCTATCATTTCCCCTGTACTTTTCAGTTCAACAGCATACAAAGAAAATCCCTTCTCTTTATAATGTGCAATAATCCGCTCAATGCCTGCTTTTGTAGCACTCTTACTCCCTATTCCTGGTAAAAATTGGCATACTTTTTTGTCTTGATCAATAAGTGCCATAGGATCAAGATCAGCTTCCTGCCATGTTCGTAAAATCAGACGGGGAGTTTCAAGAATATTCATGGGACCCTCTATAAGTAAGCATGTTTATCATGAGTAGGTAATTGGGATCTTCACTGTATTGCGTGGGAACAAAACCAGCCTTTTGATAGCACGCTATGGCTTGTTCGTTTCCAATTTGAGGATCAACGACAACGGCTTTAAATCTGTAGAGTTGTTTTGCAATAAAATGCCTTATAATTTGTCTACCCAACCCTACTCCACGACACGATGGCTCTGCAATAAAAAGGTCGATACCAGCCAATTGTTCAGGTGTAGCCTTGTCAAACAAGGAAGCATTATGTCCTGAAATTCCTTCGGGTAAATGGTCGGCAAGACAGTAATATTGAATAAAACCAATTGGTTTTTGATCCAAATAAATAATAAAACTCGGGACTGGATCCATGCCTTCAATGCGGGGTAAGTACTTTGCCCTAATATCTTCCAAAGAAAACTGTTGATTTCGTGCATACCCTTGTTTCACTGTAGGCTCTGCAAACCATTGGGTCATTAAGTTCAAATCTTTTTGACTCAATGGTTTAAATTCCAGATTCTGATTTTTACTCCCATAAACTAAGGAAGTCCAATCCAAAATACAACGCGCTGACTCCTCTGCTGAAAGGAGGCTCACATCTAGAGTCATTTCATACGGCTCTTTGCTAAAATAAACGTCTTCTTCAAACAATCTTTTTGTAATAAGCGCCTCATCTTGTGTTTTAAAATAGCCTTTTCTATCTGAGTCTTTTAAGCGTTTAACAAGCTCTGCACCATTACAAATCAGTCGGATAGGAACAAACACAGCTCCCCGTTTTTGAGCAACGGTTTGTACTTGATTAAAAAATTCCTGATGCCAAGAATTATTCGCTAAGAGCTCATAGGTAATAACAAAGCTCGCTTCTTTAGAGCAAACCGCAGTCATCGTATCAAAAATCACATCACGAGCTTTGTTAAGCGCTGCCCATCCTTTATCATCAAGAGACCAAAATACTTGAGCATCGTTACCTAAAAGTTTTAGAACCGGATCGATCCAAGCATGGTGATGCGCTAATCGAAACTGAGGGGCCAGCGTTGTAATTGCCTCGCCTATGGTTTTTTTACCGGTACCTGCAATACCCATCAAGAGTATTATCATATTCGTCGGCATCATTTATTAAAATCCTGTCACAATACTTTACTCTTCTTTATGTTTAAGCACACGCATCAAGTGCGCCACATCATATGGGCTACGGAGTTCAATGAATTTCACTTTTGGATATTGGTTCTTTAAGACATTTAATAAAGGGTTAATCCGTTGTTCATAGTTCCACATATAACTTAATAGCGACCATCGGACCGTTTCATTGCAACCAGCGGCTCTATCATCAATTTCTGAAGCCTTATAAAACAAGCGCTTAAATACCCGCCAATAACATAGCCACTTGGGTAAATTAAAGTACAAGCACATATCGGCTTCGCGATAACGTATCTCAAATGATTTGCTGGAATTACCATCAATAATCCAGCAAGGCTTAGCAGCTAATTCTTTTTGGAGTGACAAAAAATTCTCATATTCTCGTGGCACCCAATCGGCAATAAAAAAATATTTATCTAAATGGAACAATGGAATATTTAGACTCTTTTGCAACATAACAGAAAAAGTGGACTTGCCACTTCCTGGTCTACCAATAATCATGATACGTTGTAACTTTATCATTTCATTCAGAGTTTAATTTACAGTTTTCTTTTCTTATAGATGCAAATGATTGTTGTATTCATCCGCTACACTATCTAAAACGTTAAGTAGTCTGTTCTTCACTTAACTGTTTAAGTACAGTTTTTATCGTGGCATGAGAAAAACCTCGACCACTTAAGAAACGAGCCAATTTTGTATTTATTGCCTCATCTGTCTCATTCTTAAATCCACGCATTTTTTTCCGAGCTTCATCCAGGGCGCGAACATCTTCCAGTTCAATATGTTCTAAGACTTGCTCAATCACTTCTTCTTTAACGCCCTTCTGTTTTAATATTTCTTGAATAAAACGGTTTCCTTTATGGATATAACGGGCACTTAATGATTCAGCCAAACGATTATCATTAATTAAATGTAATTCCCGAAGGCGAGCTAGGGTTGCATGAATCTGAGCATCTAACTCGGGCACATGCGAAAAATCCCTCTCCAATTGCCTTATGAGTTCTATTTCACTGCAATAATGATTCGAAAGATATTTTATTGCTGCATCGATGAGTGTATTCATACTAAAGTTCTACTATAAACCACAATTTTATTTTTGCTTTTGCCAAGACAGCCTGATTTATTTAGAATACCATTATAACAGGAAAATATTGAGTCTTTTATGCCAAAAGAAGGAAAGGCCAGAGTCTTAAGTGAAGCGGAGTTTAAGCGACTGCTTATTGTTGCCAAAGATGGGCAATTCGCTATAAGAAATAGCGCCCTTGTGTATTGTTCTTTTGGTCTTGGATTGCGAGTGAAAGAAATCGCCTCTCTCACTATTGCAGATGTAGCCGATTACAACTATCAATTACTTGAAGAGATTTGTTTGAAGCGCTCAATGACCAAAGGTGAAAAGCAACGTTACGCTTATCTTGCCAATGAAAAAATCCGCAAAGCACTCCAAGCACATCTCGATACCCTAAAACATGTTGCACGAGACAAACCCTTATTTCAGACCCAACGTAAAAGTCGCTTTACACCCAATAGTTTGCAAAAATGGTTCAAGTCACTTTATGATAAAGCAGGAATCATTGGGGCAAGCTCCCATTCTGGTCGACGTACTTTCATTACCCGATTAATTGAACAAGGCGCGGATATTAAAGCAGTCTCACGTCTTGCAGGTCATGCTAACATTGTGACTACCGCAATTTATGTTGAAGACAATCCTGATCGCCTAAAACGCATTGCTAATTTGGCTATTTTCTAAATGACGCTCTGGTTTATTACTTTACCCTGGTTACACTATTTGGATTTTACCTACAAAGAAGTCTACCATGAGGCACGCTTTGAGAAAGACAAACGCTATTATGTGCTTCGTCTAGAGAAAGATTTACTGGATGATTGGACAATCACCGCCATTAATGGAAGAATAAAATCTAAGTTGGGACAAAGAAGAACATTAGCTTTTTCAACGTACACAAATGCGTTTGCTCAATTCTTAAGCATGATAAAAATCCGTTATCAGCATAATTATCGACTTAAAACTTTGTATAGTGAAAATATTTTTTCCCTTCACAATATGCTGTTTCTTTTAATATCACAAAAATATACTAATAAAACCAATACCAAAAGGAAGAAAAAACCAAGGTCCGAATTGAGTCAAAATAATTGCTCCACGACTGTTCACAACAACTTATCTCATACAACAGCATTCCAACTTGACTTACTTTTTAATTTCTAAAAGAAAAGTGGTTATTAAATAATCAGATCGATTTAAGCACGCTTTAATAGTGATTAGAAAGAAGATGATCTTTTGCCACACTTTACCATTCGACGTAGTCCAATCGTCTCTTGAAAGTAAAATTTGGAGGTCGTTTTTTTCCGGTATACCAGTAAAATTATAACTACAGGCTCAAGGCAAACAACTTCCAATTTTTCCACATAGTTATCCACTAATTTTGTGAATAAAAAATAGCCCTACCCTTCCACCTTAAGATGGGCCATTAACCAATCTGCTTCCTCTAAAGAGTCAAAACTTATCACCACCCTACCTTTTCCTCCATCATTAAAATGCATGTTAACTTTTGATGAAAGTTTTTTCGACAATTGTGCCATCCAATCTTTCGTTTTTTGTTCAAATTGATGATTTAGAAAAAACTCCTGTTTATCTTCTGGCCTATTTAAGCGCTGAACCAATTTTTCAGTTTCCCTAACAGATAAAGACTTACTAGTAATTATTTTTGCTGTTTCTACTTGTTGTACATTCGACAAACTTAATAAAGCTCTAGCATGTCCCATTTCTAATAATCCCGTTTTTAACATTTCTTTTACTTCATCTGTGAGAGTAAGCAATCTAAGAAGATTAGTAACCGTTGTTCGAGATCTACCTAAAGTTTCAGCAACTTCACCATGCGTCATGTAACACTCTTCTATTAATCGCTGTATAGCTTGCGCTTCTTCCAATGGGTTTAAATCTTCTCTTTGAATATTTTCAATTAAAGATACTGCCATCCCATTTGCTTTATTGTATTTTCTAATGATTGCAGGGATTTTTTCTAATCCAACTATTTTAGCTGCGCGCCAACGCCGTTCACCTGCAATAATTTGATATTCATTCCTATTATGATCTATTTCTTTGACAAGAATAGGCTGTATAATCCCATGCTGCCGAATTGATGAAGCCAATTCTTCTAGTGAAGCATCGCTAAAAAACTTTCTAGCCTGATTTTGATCTGGATAAATTTTTGATAAACACAGATCAATTGCTTCCAAGGACTGGAGCTCATTCTTTAGATTGATTGGTTCAAAGGCCGGAAATTTCATATTAAACCGCCTCCATTTTAATTGGCTTCTCTAAATAATGTTGCTTTAATTTTTCTTGGGCTTCTAGAACAAATTTCTGCATGTTTTTAACATGCTCTTGGTTATCTCCAGCTTTAGTATATCCTGATAGTTTTTCCCAATGATTGAGTTCTGCCTGTAAAGCGAATAATTTCTTTTCCCACTCAGCTTCATCATTAGATGCTTTTTCTTGAGAAACTTCTGGCTTAGGTTCTTCCTTAAATTTATAATCGTGTTTTAAGGCGCTAATAAAATATGGGATAGGATAAAAACCTGTCCGCTCTTTTTTTGCATATTTCTTGGTATAGTTAATCTTCTCTTGAATATACTCTTCTGAGTAGTTATTTATAATATTTTCTAATATTGACTCATTTAATATGCCAAAAGTTGATTTTATTTCTTTATGTATCTGCTCATTTTCACGATCAATACAGCTGACTTCTGATATTATTGTATTTTTTTTGTTCTTAACTAGAACCTCAAATCCAGTAATTTTTCTACCAACTCTTATTGGATCCAAGCTAACAGCAAAATTAGCTCGATCATTAACCTCTTCTAATGAGGGCGAAATGACATTTCTTGTAAGTTCCCGCATACTTGGATATTTATCTTCAGGAACTCCTAAAATTTTTCTAAATGTATCTAATGAAATAATTTTATTTTTTTGTAAGTTAATAAACCGTGTACTATTTTCATAAAGAGCATGACCATATTTCGATTCAAATTCAGATTGCAGATCAACGTCGATTGTACCGTATATAGATGGATTAACTAGTAAATCAAGCATGATTTTATGAAAAGAAAAATTGATGGTATTATCTTGATAGAACGTAGGCGCACCATGTAAAACTCGTAAATTTAAAAACGAGATATCTGTAGGTACCTTATCTTTCAATAAATTCCATTCTATTTTTAATGATGCCAACCCATCAATGGACTCTTTTAGATATTGGGTATTATTACTATTAAACTTGACTGCTTTTAACAGCTTAGAAAAAGGCATATTACATTCGACAGCGACCGAATTTTGATGGTTATTTATGCGACCATCTCCTTTTATTGCTTCATACAAAAGCACATTGACAATTTTCCGTTGCAATACACTCATTAAAGAGTATGCATGAATAATTGTTACATGTTTACGTATTGTTTTTTCAGCGAACATTACCCATTCCGTTTGGCCTTTTTTCTTATTTTTTCCTCATCATTCTACTCAAAATAGCAGCGCGTATTATGGCAGTTTGAGGGCCTCTTATATCAGGATATTCCTTTACAACTTCATTTCTCATATCAGAAAAAAAACATCGTTGCTTAAATGTCATATAAATTTTATCAAATACGAAATTTTCACTATTCCCTTCTGCATTGAGTACCATTTCTTTGTAATCAGGATTTTCCTTTAACATTATGATGGCTTCGTTTACCCAATCAGTTTTCTTTTTTAAATTATATTTTTCAGAATTTAACAGAATTTCTCTGAGTGACTCTTTAATTTCTTTATTAATAGTAAATGTAATAATTTTCTTATCGTCTTCATTATTATTGAGTTTCAGCTTATTCATTTTAATCACACTTCCTGAGCAATTAGAGGAATTATTTTTTTAAAGCACTCCTCAACTGACTTACCATTATTCCATTGGACATTATTGCTTAACATATTCATTTGCTCGACGATGCTCTCGTGTAGAATGTTGCTTGAAACTAAGGCATCAAAGATAATTTTGGCAATATTGGGTTTTACCTTACCTAAACTAACATTTAATTGTTTACGTCCTCTTATTTCTTTTTTTGTAACTAACGAAAATTCAAGTTCTTTTTTTAGCTTTACAATTGCATCAAAGGATAGATTTTCTATGGCTGCCTTTAAGAGAACTTGTTGATGTTCTGCGTTTTCAACTGAAATAATTAATTCAATTAATTTTACATTCTCTATTTTTCCTTCAGCAATCGCCTGCTTTATCTCTGGACTAGCTTGCAAAATCAGAATATATCTTCGAGATTGTGTTATAGACATTCCCGTTAAATCACTTAATACTTTTGATGTTATTTTCTCGCTATCACTTTTTTCTTTATTTTCGTTTAAATACTCTTTAACAATAGCCTCAATACTCGCAACTCTTTCAGCCAGAGATAAGTCTACACGCTCATTATTCTCAATCCACTGTAGAACTCTTAACTTTGAACCAACAGGTCGTTGACTTGCAATTCTTGCTATAATTTCCTTTTTACCGGCAATCGCTGAGGCCAAGGTTCTACGTTCACCAGCGATTAAACGACATTTGTTCCCAAATCTGTATACAAATATGGGGTTAATTAACTGATCATCTAGTATAGTTTTTGCTAATGACTCAAGCGATTTCCAATCATTTTTCTTTTTTGTATATTCAGGATCAGAGGGATCTATTCCATTTATTGCATCATGAAGTGTTAGTGCTAGTTCACGATTGTTTTCCGGATCAAGTTCTATTTTATCTAAGGACAATACTTCTATTGACAGTTCCCCAGCATAATCATTGGCAATTGCCAGTGTTCTTGATATGGCATCCTTTGTCTCTCCAGTTTTAACTGAATTCAGTTTGAATTTACTAACCATAGGAAGCCTCCTTTTCTTCTATTTTGTTGTATACATTATGAAATACCCTGTCATATACATAAGAGCACCATTTCTCACTTTCAATTCTAGCGAGATGTGTTTGTGGTAAGTTAAATACACAATTAGGTTTTGCATCCTCTACTACCAATTCTGAATAAATGGTTCTTTGGGCTATAGGAGGTAATAACCATTCTTCTGATTTTTCTATTGAACGCAAATCATTAAGGAACTTAGTATGTACTGCTGTTTTACGAACTTGGTTAGGTAAAATTCCCGCTATTTTAATAGTATCGTCTTTCACTCTTCTAAGTTGCTCTTGTGAAATTGCTTGGATCATGCCTATGGTTCCATTAATACCATATTGTTCAAGTTCAGTTGGCAATAGTCCATGAGTTGCTGCTCGCAACCCTGCCATTGTTAGTGGGCCAAACTGTGGATTCGTATCAATAATAACAAATTGGTAATCACTGTGGGTTGATAGCATTTCGGTAAATTCTTTAAGACGATTTATAACCTTTTCTTTTACATCAACTTTTAGAACACGTTGTGCATCTTCCAATAATGAAGCAAAAGAAGGAAAACAATGTAAATTGTCAACCCATGTTGGATATGGATAAATAGATTTACCTATGAATATATCTGCAATACTACTAACTCCATCCCAATGAGGATCATCTTCTGGTAAGTTGTTTGGATCCCACTCTGGATGTGCTTTAGGCATGTAACCAGTTGGGTGAGCTGGATCTCTTGTAGTCGGAATTAAGCTAGATGAAGAGTTGCCTTGTGGGTCTAAATCGATAAAGGCCCCTTTCATGTTTTTACATTTAGCTAGATATTGTGCAAGAGTGAGAGCAATAGTTGATTTGCCAATCCCTCCTTTGTTTCCGGCTGTTGTAATTACTTTCATCCATCCCCCTTTGCAATAAGGTGCTTTGTACTATTTTTTTAGACTAACTTTATTGAAACAAATTTGCAAGCGGTAATTTGTACTATTCATCTTAATTCTAAAAAAAGGAAAATATATATCTTTTTTCTTCTATTCATAAGTTCATCAAATAAAAACATCATAACCATATGATTTTAAATGATTTATATAAGAGCTATTGTGTATTTATTTGGGATTGATAGTGTAGGTTTATGAGTTTTTGTGTGTAGTAATATGGGGATTAATGGGACTTAAAATTTCATGTGTGGCTTTATGGGAGGTCATGGTGTAGGTATATGGTAATGGTGTAGCTTTATGGGGTGTTTTTAGCTTTTATCCACATTTTCTAATGTCGGAAACTTCTGACAGATACTGGATTTTTACTCTAGTACCTTTAAAATTTTGATTAGTATCTCGCATTGTGAATTTTTGTAAAATAATTATTCCAGCGTTTTGTGCGCGTTTATACTAACCGCCCAACTATCAAATAGATGTGTTTATCTTGAAGACAGAGTAAAAATGCAAAAGTTACATTAAATTATACTTTTTGCATTTTTACGAGTAAGTTATTGACTTATTTTGATAATATCCTAAATTCGAGAATGGATATAAGATAATGTTATTTTCATGTTTTAGATATCATTTTTAATTGTAATAAATTACTTTCTATAAATAGAGCATCTCATTATCTGATGAATGACGGCTCCTTTAGTAAGCTAAATGTCAAAAATAAAAGAACTGTTTTCCCATCTGCGCCAGTGTATATGATTAATTCATATTTAGAATATTGATTGTTAAGCAATATATGTTGGTAATATTAGTCTTCGTATAGAGTTATCTGTTTTATCTATCTTTACCCATGGCGAAGAATATATTGTTTGGCTGAGATTTGTGTTTTTGATTAAGTGGACAAATCTTTTTTATAGCTATGCGCTTATTATCAAGATAAATGGTTGTGTCGTTTGTTATTTTTCAATAACCTATTTAACAATAGTCCTATATCTCTCAGGGCATTATATTAAATCTTTTATTTTGATGGAATAGATGGATTTCTCTACTAAATTTATTCTCCTAATTTAATCAGGCTTTTTAATGTTGAAGCAATGGCTATTACATTAATCCTAGAAAAAGCAGTTCAATCGTAACGTGAGGCTTTAGTGTGCTAAATTTTAAAGGGTTTGTGATGCTCTTAATTGTCTTTGATATTTTTTTGTTTTGGGCCGTTTGAATTTTATTAAATTTAATCCTGGATCTGTTTTAATGGCACTTTAAATTTCACGGGACCACTGTTATGGATTATCGATTTAATAAATTGTCCCCGGGGGATAATATCGTTAACTCATTGATTATAAATAATAAAAATATAATTAATTCTTTAATTAACGGTTGTGGAATGGTGTAGATTTATGAGAAAGAAAATTCTAGAGTAAATTGAAGAAGATTAACAAGAAAGGATTCTAACTTAATCGGAAAAACATAAATCTCAATAACTTAAGTGATTAAATATAAAATTTGGGAGGAAAAAACTTGAAGAATCATTTATTATACAGGGCGACATCCATGTTAATTATTTTTTCTTAACAGCAATACATTATAATTAAAGGTCTGAAATATTGGCAACTTATCATGGGTGATGCAATTGTGGCTGTAACGTAGAGGAATTACTATATGACTATTATTGATGCAAGACCTACCTGTTTTTATCATCCGATAAAAGTCATTTTTTTAGATGATAACAGAGCATTTTTGGATGCGTTAGATTTAGAATTTGGCCAAAAGTTTAATATACTAACACTTACAAGCTCAGATATGGCTTTTCATCTTATTGATAACGATTGTCAAGATATCACCCAATCAATTTTCAAATTAATGAATGATGTGAATTTAGATACTACTAATGATCGAGTTATTGGCTTTGATGTTAGTAACATGTTAAATCAGCTTTATCATAAAGCAAGGTTTGAGAATGCACCATTGTTAGTTGTGGACTATCAAATGCCCGGTATTAACGGAATTGAATTTTGCAAAAAAATTAAAGAGAAAAAAATCTTTAAAATTATGCTAACGGCTGAAGCAGATAAAGATACTGCGATAAAAGCTTTCAATCACGGTTTAATTGATAAATTTATACTCAAGACAAGTGAAAATCTATATCCAGAAATTACATTAGCTGTGGATGACCTAACTCAGCGCTATTTCAGAGAGTTAACAAAAAATATAGTTAATGCGTATGAAAACTCCATTAATAATTTATTTGATAATGAATTATATCAAAAATTATTTGCTAGTGTTCTAATACAAGCACAGGCTGTTGAGTATTATCTAGTTGATAACTCAGGTAGTTTTTTATTTCTTGACAAAGACGCCAAACCTACATGGCTTATCCTTAGACACGTAAAAGAGCTGTCAGATCAATTAGATTTAATGCGGGGATATGAGCTACCCGAACAGACCATGGCCGCTGTTACAAAAAAAGAGAAAATATTATTCTTGTTATCAGAAAAAGAATATAAAAAACCAATAGCTGAGTGGATTAACTATTTATTTGATGCGCAAAAGCTAGATAACAATTACTACTACAGTATTACCAAAGATCATTTAACTGATTCTATAGATTGGGGAAGGGTGGTTTCATATTCCTCATATCTAGCAGAGAGATAATTTGTCACAATTATTCATTAAAAAGAGATAAAAAATAATTTTCAATCTTTGAAGTTTGCTCACGTATAGCGCTCATAGAATATAAAAATTTTTCCATCTGCTTTTGGTTAATATCGACGGTATCCATTGACTGTGAAATTGTATTCATGAAACTCGAAGCAGATTTTGTCATGCTGTTGATGATAACAATTGAGTTTAAAAAATCGTGTTTTAATTTATCTTTATCCGTAGAGTTCATGTTGAATTCCCGTGTGCAAATTGAAAAGGTGGCTCTTTACCAACAATTGTTTTAATCCATGGCACTTGGCGAAATCGATCTCGCGAATGGCCAGTGGCAAGATGAACGTCAATAAACCCCTTATCAAAAAGGAGTTTTGCGCAATCCTCGCCTCTAACATTGTTTCCTAGATCTGAGTCAATATAAATAAGAGTATTCTTACAATAATTATTTATTTCATTTACGAACTCATCAAATGACGAATAGGTTGAAATACTTTGTCCAGCCTCTTCAGCCGCAAAGATCCAAGTCATTCGCATCATTTCATCATCATCAATAAAAACCACCGTATTTATAAGTTCTTTCTCTGGAGTCTCAATAATTTTAATATAAGGTACATAAGATTTTGGTATGATTTTAACGCCAATATTTTCACATCGATTTCGTATAGCAATATCTTCAAAGCAACTGGTAACTAAAATAGCTTTACCATTTAAATTAAGCTCTTCAATCACATCTAAACCATTTTTAATATCAGCGAGCAACTCATAATCCACTAAATATAATATTGGAGTTTTTGGATCAACTTTATACTGAACTAAGTCGATCGCGTTATAAAAATGAAACATTTTAACGTGTGAAATATTTGAAAACCGTTCATTCCATGCGTCATGGATGGATATATCGTCATCTAATACGACAATATTAGTACCATACCTAATATTCATTGAGTCACAGAACCAACTAGGGGGGTTAGACCTAATTAGAGTGATATGAATTTTTGTCCCAACTTTTTCTTCAGAGTGAATATGCATTGAACCATTGATCTGCTCTAAATATTGTTTAGCATAAGATAAACCAAAACCAGCACCAGTTTTCTTATTAAAGCTAAATCCTTGCTCTGTAACCTTTGGCAAGATATCGGGAGGAATGCCGCAGCCATTATCTTCAATAATAATTTCGACATGCGTAGTATTGCATGTTAGAGAGATAATAATAGAGCCATTAGAATTAACTGCCTCAATACCATTATTAATGAGATTAGATAGAACGCGCTTAAAAGAATCAGGGTGTATCTTAGAAAAACAATTATATGAGTGGTCGGACCCAAGTAAGTTGATTTGGATTTTGGTTGCGTAATATTCATATCTTTTTTCTGCAACGATATTATCTAAAACTACAAATATTAATTCTGGAGAATTATTCATATATATTTCACTACTTTTACAGTCAAGCAAATTATTTTTAGATTGTAAGAGTAGGTTATTAGCAATATCATTGATTCTTTTAGCTGCATTTCTGATCATAATGCGTTTATTTTCAGGAATCGATGTTACATCTGATAGTGCGGTGTTTATTGCCGCTAATGGTGATCGGATATCGTGAGCAACAAGCTCAGCAATATTTTTTCTTACCTCGTAATAGGCTTTTTCTTTCTGTAAATTGATTATTTCTCGATGTTCATCAATAAATTTATTAGCAATTTGTCTATATTCATTAATTTCAACTTTTGCAAAATCAACAGCATTATTACTTTGATGTGATGAAATAAAATCAAGCAAGTATTCGGTATTGTTTGCTATTTTTTTTCTCATAGAAAGGAATAGAAATAAGAAATTAAAAAGAAATATTCCAAGTACGATCAATAAAATTAACAAAAGCCCATAGGACACTGGCAAAGTATAGATAGAATTATATTGCTTACTTGCAACCACCGAGCCCAATATCTTTTCATCATTTTTAATTAATGTTATACCGGAAATTTGCCCATTATCTTTTTTGCATAGAAGGTAATTATTTTTGCTGTTTTCTTCGCAAGTACCTACATCTTCAATTTTATTTTTTAAAGGAACAAATTTTATTGAGTCTAGTTTGCGTTCATTACCTAAATTGTATAGGACTAAATCAAGAGCATCCTTATTATTAAGAAGCTGATATCTACCAATTTCATCAGTGGTAAATGAGTCATTAATAATTAAATTTCTGGAAAAGACACTCATCTGATTATGAAAATAATCTTTTGCAAGCATGAGTATAAATCCAAAAATAATAAATTGGATTAGAGCAGAATATGCCATTTTCTTGATAAAAATTGCTTTGATTGAAGAGCTTTTATTTTTCATAAGCATATCCATTGCTATTAACTGATAAAATAACGTAATTGGTCGATCGATAAAATTGACCATTATTTAAATAAGCCCCGGTAATGCCAATATAATCAGTACTTAATATGCTGTTTGTATTGACGATACCGGTTCTATTCAATGCTTTCAAAATAATCTTCATCGAATCATAAGTGTATGCTGCCAATACAGTGGGTTTTTCATGGAATTTTTGAATATAAATATTTTCAAATTTAGTTAAAGCATCATAGGGCTGTATAAAATCTAAATTGCGGATAAAATGAGAGTGAATTACTTTATCATTTAGTCGCATAAAAAATGTTTGACTAACTGAAGAACCAAAGTTTTCTGTGCCAATAAAAACAGTGCTATGGTTATTCATAATATTGGCAATTTTTGCTGATGCTATTGCACCTGACAATAAAAAAACATATTGATATTTTCGTTCATTCAAAAAAATGCTCAATTTTCCCTCTATATCGCTGTCATTTTCTAGAAAATCAAATGTAGAATATTGTACGTGTTCCTTTTTTAGAATGCTGGAATACACTTCCTTATACTTTAGCATCTCATCACGGTTAATTTCCGTTATAAGCAACACGTTGTTTATATTTTTATAGCGCTCATGTAAGTAGCTCATCATTTTTTCAGCTTGGTAATTATAGCTTGGCATAAAGATAAAAATATTCTTAGGTAATTGATCAGAGTTGGTGGTGCTAGCGTAGGAAGTAAAAATAGGAATGGTGTCATTTTTCTGTTCTTTTACAGCTAATAACAAGTCTGATAGATATTCAAACCCAATAATTGCAGAGCAAGAGTCATTTACCATTTGATTATAAATATGCATTGGCTCCAATGGTCTGTTATTATAAAAATAACTCTTAATCACAACTTTGTTAGAGAGATCATTTTCTTCTTTGGCAAGATATGCTGCATTTAAAAAAGACTGACCATATGATTTTAAATTTTCTACAATCCTACCGGTCAAACATATTTTAATTTTAGATTGTGCGTGAACAACAGGGGATATTAGTATAGAAAACAATAAGATGATTGCCTTAGAGCTATTTAATAAATTCATTTAAAAGCTCACTAAAACGATCATTCTCTTCTAGATGTGGGTAGTGAGACGATTTATTGAAAGTTATAATTTCATGAATGTTCGACAATGCTATTTGGTGTCCGTTCATGACAAAATCGTGAAAACCATTTATCCATAATTTACGTATTTTAAGCTCATTAATATTAACAGAAAAATTGGCTTCTTTTGAATAAAGATCTTTTCTTACACTGATAAACGTGTTCATATCCAATGGTAGATTGATCTTTTTCTGTGCATTTTGAACCAAATTATAATATTCTAAATTGGCCCAATATAAATAAGGTCTGTCTTTATTTTCTTGGAAAACTGGAGTTAATTGTTCTGATAGTTCCCAGATTTTATTAAGGTCAAGATTATTAATTTCATTTAATATTTTGTTATATAACTCTAAATTACTTTTTTTCAGATAGGATAGGTCTAGCATTAAATTATTCAAACGAGGTGTTAGTATTGATTGAGCGGTAGAAACAAAAACACCAGGGATGGTCGACTCATAATTTTTGTAGTAATCAAAAAGAAGTTTTGCACCATAACTATGTCCAATCAAAGCATGGATGTTAAGATTAAAATGGTCATCAAGGTATAGAATTATTTTTTGCAAATCATTTATATTATCTTGCTGTAATACTAACTTTTTAATTTTATTAGATTTACCGCAATTTCGTTGATCATACAGAATAATATTGCACTGGAGAGAATTAAATAAATTATGATGATCAATAAGATACTCTATGGTTCCACAATTGAGACCAGGGCCACCATGAATGAAAAGAGCATAAGGTAGACTCGAGCTTTTAGTAAATCTGATTATATAAAATTCTTGATGTGGCAAAATATCTTTTTTGTAAGCTTTCATTAGTAATTATTTTCTCGAAATATTCTGCGGATCCATACAATTGGGGCTGCAAATTTAATGGCGGTATTTTTTATTTCTTTTTTCACTAATGTAGTTTTTTCATTTAAACAAACTAAGTCATAGCGAGCTGGTTCTTGTCCATGCCTTAAGATCCTGACAAATACTTCATCATTGTCCGCAATAATAATACAATCTTTGCCAATGGCACTCTCAATGTTGTTGACTATTATACCGCCAACATAATTCCCAGGGTATAAGAGAGGGATCATGCCATCATCTTTTATAACGGTGTCAATAGAGTGTTGTAGTTCTCTGAATAGTAGTAATTCTTTAGCTATGTGGCTTTCGTCACCCTCTTGGATATCTAAATCTTTTGTGATTTTTGTGGCATTTTTACCAATGCCATGCATTAACCATGATTCTGTGCAATAAATATTTAACTCTTTAGCTCGTTTAACGATTTTTACAGCCCCCTGCTGGGATAAACCTCCTCCCCATGCTAATTCCCATCCTTTTAATGATTGAGCAGTAAAATTAGAATCGCGACAAAAATCTTCTCGTGTAAAAGACAGGAGATGCTCGCGTATGAATCTTATTCTCTTGCCCCGAGACTCGGGGGATGAAACATTGTCTATTACAGGATTGCTCATATTTAAATAATTCAGTCAGGTGCATGTTTATTCTATGATATACCAAAATGGTTAATAAATCTTCGTAAGAATTTACCAAAAAAATAGTATAAAAAACATCAAAATACAATGCGTTATAGCATATTAGGTATGACAAATCATTATAAATTTACCTTAATGGTAAAAAAATTATTGTAATTTTTACCATTGGCTGATAGTCTTATCTAATAAATTAGATAAATAAAAGGATTTGTTGATGAAGTTTGATGTTGAGTTATACATTAATGCTAGGAAACAAATAGAAAAAAAGTTTCAATTATTACCCTATGGTCCTAGATTAATTATTTATGAACTATTAAATCTTGCAAATCCTCTTACGGGAATTGTATCTGACATTAGTTATCGTGATCTATCAAGATCCTTAGAGATTAAAACCGCTCCAGGTCGAATCAACAGTGGTGTTCCATCTAAGCAAACCATCAGAAATTTCATAAAGTCTATAGAACATGAGTGTAGCGAATACTTTCAAGTTATAACTGAAGGGCAAAATTTAAAATTTATATTCCCAGAGGTCCCTAAGATCTATAATCAATTGATTATAAAGAAAGAAGTTAACACAGATCTTAATTCACCTAAATCCCTTATAGATTCTGATAGAGAAGGAGATTCAGAGGGAAAATCTAACATAGAAGTTAACAGAGAAGCTAACACACTAAAGAGCTCTGCAAAGAATATTAATATATTTAATATAACTAACTCAAACAAACAAACTGAAATTGCGAGCAATGATTTTTGTTGCAGCAAAAAACCAATTTGCGATGACTTTTACCCAAACACAAAAACCATCGAAATGGCATTTTCCATGGGACTAACCAAAGTAACTGACAAAGAAGAAATTCAGGCGTTTATCAAGCACAACAAAAAACAAAACACTCTATGGGCTGACTTTAATCCAGTATTCATTAACTGGCTTGAGCGAGATGCCCAATACATGCAAAAACAACTACAAAAGGCACAAGGACAATTAAGGAGTCATCACAATGAGCGTGGTACAAATCAAAGCACTCTTAACCAAACAGCACTTGAGCGAGTCAGCGAACATCATGGCATTTCAATCGACTCACTCTGGGACACCTCAGGCAATGAACTCAACTCCGGTTCATTTATCGAAGGAACACTTGTCCAGCCTCTGGATGAAGCTGACTGCAATATACGGGCAACTTTTTATCAGTAAGCATGGAGTGAATGATACAGGAGTTTGGTTTGCTGCACTTAAAGATTTAACTCCAAAAGCATTAGACAGTGGTGTGGAGCGATTAATGACATTGAGTAAAGGCGACAAGTTTTGTGAATTTCCACCCAATTGCCTGCAGTTTCGAGCTTTGTGTCTTGGCTTTTATAGTGATTTGCGCCTGCCTTCTGCTGCCGAGGCGCATAGGGAGGTTTTAAACAGCGCTTATTCAACGAACCCAAACTGGAGTCATGCAGTGGTTAAATTTACTGCCAAAAGACTGGGGCTTAAATTTCTGGAAATTGATAATGAAGGCCATTCTTTTGCAGTATTTAAAGAGGCATATGAACGGGTATGTCATTTAATGAGACAAGGACACCAGATCCCGGAAATTAAAGAGAAGGTGCTGTGCACTTTGCCTCAATCAAAAGACATTGCAACAACACACCTTGCGAAAATTCGCCAGTTATTGGGAGTTGCATGATGAAACAAATTCCATGTTTAAAACTGTTTACAAAGGAAGAGCTGTACTGTCTTTTAAACGCCTGCTCTGAGTCATTAGCTCTGGCCTATCAGGAAATCCCTGAATGCGATTTCTGGCACATTGCAATGGAGGCACGATTGGCATGCGAAGCGCTTCGATTCGAGATTGATTCACAAAAAAAAGAATATTCAATTCACTAACCAATAAAAGGAACACAGCATGTTAATACTTACACGTAGAATAGGCGAAACCGTACTAATCAATGATGACATTTATATCACCGTGCTCGGTGTTAAGGGTAATCAAGTCCGCTTAGGGTTCGATGCACCACAAGATGTAATTATTCATCGTCAGGAAATACATCAAAAAATTAAAAAAGAACAATCTCTGTTTTTAAATAAGCCTGGTCAGTGGAAGGAAGCACGGGGCGTACAGACTCATTAACCATTCAAATCACCATACTAACGAGTTAAGGGAATAATATGAAACCATGCATTAACCAGATACAAAAGGCAATTACCACTTTAGCTTTAACTGGATCTTTTGCCCTGTTGGTGAGCTGTGCTGCAACATCAACAGTGATCGAACATCGTAACTTAGAAACAGATACAAAACTCAGCCAAACGATTTTTCTTGATCCTGTGGCTCAAAGTCAAAAAACGATTTACATCACAATTAAGAATACTTCTCAAGAGTCATTATCCATTGATAAGTCACTAAAGCAGGCATTAGAAGAACATGGCTATAAAGTGGTTGGAAATCCATCCAAAGCCCATTACCTGCTGCAGGCCAATATTCTTAAGGTGGGAAAAATGAGCGCGTCTGCAAGCCAATCCGCGCTAGGTGGCGGGTATGGCAGTGCATTGGCAGGGGCAGCAACAGGAACTGCACTGGGTGCATTAAGCGGTCATTCAAGCACCATGATTGGTGCAGGTATTGGTGGGGGAATTATTGGTTTGGCTGCAGATTCTCTAGTCAAGGCAGTGAATTACACGATGATTACCGATGTACAAATTTCTGAGCGCGTTGGAAAAGGTACTGTTCATGAGCAGTTTAATTCCAACCTTCAAAATGGCACTGCATCTGGAACCACACAGACATTGAGCAAACACAGTGATTACCAACGCTATAGAACGCGGGTGGTATCCAATGCCGATAAAGTCAATCTGAGTTTTGCAGAAGCACGACCCGCATTGGAACAAGGTCTGGTAAAAACATTAGCGGGCATTTTTTGATGCAGCCTGATTAGAGCTTCATGAAAAAAGTGCATAGGATTTAAAAAACAATAATGAGTTAAAGAGGGAATAGTAATGAGAATCAATGTAATAGCAGGACTTATCATCACCGCACTGGGTTCACCCTGTGCTGTTGCAACCAGTTCGAATCACTACGATTTAGAAAGACCAATTTTTGATACGTCTTATCAACTCAACCAGATTGCCAAAGAAAACAATTCCGATTTATGTTCTGGAGATGTCGCAATTGCTGCAGCCTACCTGGAATCAGCAGGAGCCCAATTGCAGCATCATAAAAAAGACAGTGCAGTTGTTTCTATGGCTTATGGATACAATGAATTAAAAGCAATCAGCAATGTAAGAAGCTACTGTACACATTTATCACCGAAGGTAAAACCCTATCTTGCACGAGTTATTGTGATGAAAAGTGAACTTGAGAACATCAACATACCAGAAACAGACCAAACATCGGACTAATTTTAAAAGCTTAAGTTCATAACAAAAATAAAAGGAGCGCTCAATGAACCCAATTAAAACACTCATGCTGTCGATGACCCTCATCGTTGTGAGTGGAGTTATTCATGCAGAGCCCACAACACTGCCTGAAAACAATTTTAAGATTAATCAGAATCTGACTGCCGTTTCAACTGAAAATGATGAACAGGATGTCGAATATTTTAAACACATTCTTTCCAGTGGAGCGCTTTTTACGCTTTTGCTAGCAATGGATAAGGAGGTTCCTGACATAGCAAAAGCAGTTGAGTATGTGGCTTTGTTCAAAAAACTGGATTCTGCAAATCACCTACTGACGCAAATTTTAGTTGAACTTAAAAAGAACAACCACCTATTAAGTCAAAGCATGCTTGATAAAGGAGTAACCATGGATGGATAAGCGCTCTTTATAAAACCACAAAAACACGATTCATTAAATAAAAAGAATAAAAAATGAGCACAAATTGGGGCTCAGGGGGATTTTTTTAACCAAAAAAGGAGAATGTGATGAACTATAGAACAGCAATGAACGATTTGAGCATTAAAGGATATCTGTATGCCAGGCAGCTGCTCCCTTTTTTAATGATTGGTTTGGCACTGTTGTGTTTGATGCCAGACTCCTGTTTTGCTGCTGAGAATCGGCTTTCTGGATTAAAAGAGGAAGTAAAGGCAACCTTTGGAGCGGATTCAGATCTCCCTTATTTTCTTTTGTTAGCAGAAGGGCTTGCAGGGGCTTATGCCTACATCAAAACCAAAAATATCGCAGTCCTTGCGGGTGTTCCTGTATTGATGGTGTTTACTCACTGGGCATTGAAATAATGGCTCGCAACTACCAAACCTTTATGCTCTCTGATGAGCCTAAAATTGCGGGTATTCCTGTTACCACAGGCCTGCCCATTTTTTTACTCACGGGAATTGGGCTTTTAACAGGACTTGCCTATCAGCTTTTTATGATAGGCGCAGCCCTAAGCGTTGCGATGCATATCAAGTATGGAGGACTGCCTCTGCGGAGTCTGTTTGCCATCGTATACTGGTCGCTGCCTCACAGGTTAACGTCCCTTGTATTTCGAGCTTTTCCCGATTCTGCCAACCGAATTTATATCAGGTGATTTAATGGATACTTCATTTCGTGATAATGCGATTGCAAAAAACAGACTGTTATTCAAGCTGACACTGATTTGGGCGCTATCGAGTACGTTTGCAATTATTGTCCTTTGCGCCTTAAATTTTTATACCTTACTGCATAAGCAGGTTCACTGGCTTCCAGTGTGTACTGGTCTAGAGTTTAGCATTGGTGATAAAGGCTATTCACCCGAATACCTGAAAGAAATGACGCAGAAAGCTGCTGACTTACGCCTGACCTACAATCCTGAGACCATTGATGCACGCTACACCATGCTGTCTCATCTGATTCCAGCGAAATACCAGGAATCGTTTTCCAAACTATTGGATGCCGAGCGAAAAACAGTACATGAAAAAAATGTAAGCTCAGTTTTTTATGTTGAAAAAGTATCCGTGGATGTCTCTAAAAATCAAGGTCAAATCGAAGGGCAATTGTATCGCACAAGCCATGGGCTTCAATTAAAGCCACAACACAAAATGTATCGAGTGCAGTTTTCACATCAATCAGGCCTTTTAAATCTTGTGTCCATTCAGGAGATACACCATGACTAACTCAATTTATGATCAAGTTAAAAAAAACATTCTTCTTATAAGTTGTTTGTGCTCAGGAATTGTTTGTGCAAGCACAGCTCCTTCGGTCATCGCTTTTGAAGAAGGAGAGCAGTTTAATCTGACCTTATCGAGTATTAACTTTAATCGTGTGTTTGTTGAAGGGGAATCGATCACTAAATTAAGTTACCCAGAGCATGCTATTACAGTAGATAAAAGTGAGATGGATAACCCTGAAAGCACGGATTCTTCGGTGTATATAAAGCCCAATTTTCAAGTTCCCATTACCCTGTTCCTAACTACAGATAAAGGACATCACGTATCACTTACCCTGACACCTGATGAATCGGTTGGAAAAACCTTAAGGCTTGTGCCGCGCGCTCAAACAAAATTGAAATTTGTGAAACTGGATACCCCTGATGCCAGTGAAGTAGATGAGGCAATCGCTGCCATGAAAGCAGGGGAGACCCCCAAAGAATTTAATGAGAAACGAATTACTCCACGTTCTTTTTACATTAAAAAAAACATTAAGGTAACTCTTGAAAAACAATATCAGGGGAAGCGTTTCACCGGCTTTATCTATCGGTTAGAAAATACATCAAATCATGAGCTGGCGCTTACAACCGCCTTATTTGCCCATAAGGACGCAGAATCCCTGTCATTAAGTGATGAGGCGCTCCCACCTAAAAAAATCGCTTATTTATATGGGTTATACAGCAATCAGGGATAAACCAGAAGCTGCTTAAAATGAGTTGGAAGGAGAGTAGGTAATGTTTAAAAAAATAAAACAATGGTTGACGCTAAAACCTCAAAACGCCAATAAACTGGCCAAAAAGGAACAATTGAAGCACGCAGCCATTTTATTACTGGTGGGTGGGGCATCCTATGGATTTTATTGTTACTCATCAGCTGAGAAAAAAAAACCAGTCCACCAGGAAGAAGCTCCGTTCGAGAGTATTTTTGAAAGTACTTTTAATCAGGGCAGTGACGAAGCACTCCTTCTGCAACAGCAGCAACAAATTGATTCTTTAAAAGAGTTAGTGGCAGAACATCATAAAAAACAGCAGGAAGCAGCACCTGTGAAAACAGAAAATTCGGAAACAAAAGCTTTGATCCAGGCCATGAAAGAACAGCTTTCACACCTTGAAGAAGAAAATAAAAAAATGAACGAACAATTACAGGTTGCACTGGTTTCTACCCGTCAGGCAAGCCTGGTCACCGTTAGGCCGCCAACTCGTGAAGAAATGGAAGCACAGCAAAAGAAAAAGCATCAGGCAGAGCGCGAACTGCTCGCAAAATCAGGACTGGAAACAGTGCAATTTAACAACCGGAAGAAAAAAAACAAGGAAGTGCGAACCTCTAAAAATTATGTTTGGGCGGGAACCTTTGTTGAAGGGGTGTTGCTGACTGGGGTTTTAGGTGATGCAGGAATAAACGGCTCAAAAAACATGGGAACTGCTTTAATCCGCCTTACCAGCGGAGGAATCATGCCCAACAATCAGCGTTCTCATCTGGAAGACTGTGTCGCCCTGGTATCCACTTATGGTGATTTATCAGGAAGTTCCGTGGTGATGCATTTAGAAACACTGTCTTGCGCAGGAAACAACATCAATTTTGAACAAAAGGCCTACGGCTCTGTATTTGATTTGGATGCCATGCAGGATTTACGCGGAACATCCATTCTAAAAACAAAGCCGCTCTTAACCTATTCGGCAGCGGCAGGCATGCTGGCAGGATTTGGTGATGGCTTAAAGAATTTAAATACCGCTCAAACAATCAATCCGGGGGCTGGCACCATTACGACCTACGGGCAGGCATCAACCCTTGCTCAATCGGCTGCTGGTGGTGCGCTTAGTAATCCTGCCAATCGTATTTCAGACTATGTAATGCGCATTGCTGATATTTATCATCCACTGGTTGTGGCACGTGCTGGTCGTCGTGTGTCCGTTTTATTTACTAAAGGCTTTTGGATAGACAAAGAACATCAGGTGTACGAGTCAGGACGCGCTATCAATGAAGGACATGCCCAAAACGAGTCTGGGGTTACAACCACTGTAAGCCGTGCCTATGAATTAAATACACACCCTGTGAATGGCGCTTCATTGATGCAGTCCAATAATCAAGAGCCCATGGTTCAAACCGTTAATCCTGTTGAGAATCCCCTCTTAAATCAACCAGGACAACCCTCTACCCCATTATTTTCAACCGTACAAAATGAGGAGCCACTTCATGACTAAACCTCTATTTTTATTGAGTACCCTTTTCTTAGTGTCGCAGTTATGTGCCTGCTCGAAATCCATCCTCGACAATCAGGATGCAAGATGTCCTTTTTCTGACAGGGGTGGTTGTCAAAGTATGGAAATGGTGAATCGTATGGTGCAGGAAAAACGCTATACACCCGATGGTCAATTCGTGCAGCAGGCAAGAATTCAAGATCTGTATTCAGATTATAAATAGGCGCTGGCACGAATACAGGAGAGAAGCAATGCTTACAAACGCTATAGAATGGGTTCAAGATACTTATCAGTTGCTAAAGGAGACCTGGAATGACAAAGGGCTAGCCGATAACGGAGCCGCTTTTGACCTCAAGGCGCATCAATATCCTTCTTTTACTGAGGAGCTATTACCTTATCAATATTTTGATGAGGAATCGAAGCTGTTTTTTAATGAACACAATGCGGGTTTAATTTATCGCATTGTCCCTTTAACGGGTGCGAATGAACACATAGCAGAGCAGCTGGATGCGCTGCTTCAATCTAAAGTGTCTCATGAGTTCACCTTGCAGTTGATTTGCGTCAAACACAATCAGGTAGGGAAAGATATTGAGGCATTTACTTCGCAGTTCACAAAAAGCGAATTTGAAAATTTAAGCCTGTTAGGAGAGAACCTTAAGGCATTTTATCAAAAAGCCGCCATACACGGTTTTAAAACCAACACGATGCTTGCACCTCGATTAACGCATACGGATTGCTATATCGTCATTGATAAAATCAAAAAAGAATCTGAGAACGATTTAAAAGCCTGTTTTGGCCAGTTTCGCGTTTCATTTGAAGCATCCTTAAGTGCTGCAAAAATTGGATTTAAGCAAGCAGATGCGACTGATTTTTTGCATTTGCTTCAGTTTTATCTGGATAATTGCCCTGATGCAATTACCCCACGCCCTGTTATATACGACAAAACCAAATTACTTAAAGAGCAGGCACTGTCTCATGACTTTGATATTGAAATTAAAAACAATGAAGTAGTAATTCAAGGGGCTAATGAAACTGGACATGCTTATGAAACAGCTGTATCTGTTCTGACCATTGATCGCCTCCCTCGTCAGTATTGTTTATGGGAGAACATCAATAATACCAGCAACATTTTTCATCCTGATAAAAGAATATCCTGTAATCACATCATCTCGGTCATCTATCTGGTTGAAGAGCAGGGACGTGCTCAGGGTAGAGCGAACCGCAAGACCCGTGATTTGGATAAAAAATCTAAAAGTGATTATGCCTTGAATGTAGCGGGAACTGAGGAGCAGGCAAGAGTATGGCGTACTTTTCGAGATGATTTATCCTCACAGAAGACTCGTTCTGTAAAGATGCTTTATAACGTGGTTCTTTTTTCAAGACCTCATGAAAAAGAGCGTGATGTGGAGGCTGCTCGCACGGTATTTGCGTTCAATGACATTAAATTGGCATTGTGTAAACGTATGCAATGTCCGTATTTTTTAGTCTCGATGCCGTTTTTTTTCACAGGAAATCTGGCTAAGGATTTTTCTCTTCCAACCATGATGTGGCCAATTTCTTCATGGAATGCAACCCAATACATGCCAATTCTTTCTGACTGGCGCGGGGTGGGCAAGGGTATTTTGTTGCCCACCATGCGCGATCAGTTTGCCTGCATCGATCCTTTCTCGGGTGCATTTGGCAGCAATTACAATATGGCTGTAACCGGAACATCGGGCGGTGGTAAAAGTTTTTTCATTCAGATGCTGATGCTCAATATTTTATTTAATGGCGGGGATATTTTTATTATTGATGTAGGTGGAAGCTACAGAAAACTGTGTGAGGCGCTTGGTGGGACTTATCTTGAATACAGCAATTTGGCGATGAATCCCTTTACCCATGTTACGGACATTTTACGAGAGATTGATGACATTATTGCCTTGTTTGAATTATTAACTTGCCCGACCAGCGGTGCTACAGATGACGACAGAGGCACTTTAAGAGAAGCCATTTTAACCGCTTTTGGAACAACTCAGAATCAAACGCGCATTGATGAGGTTGCAGGAGTCTTATTGTCATTGTACGAGCACGACCGCGAAACCTATCCTACAGCGCGCATTTTGTCTAAAAACCTTCAGCGTTACTGTTCTGCCTCAGAGCATGGAAAGGCGTTTAATGAACCATCCCAGTTATCGCCTGATGCCCGCATAATTGTAGTTGATTTGAAGGAAATTGAAGACAATCAAAGCATTCGCGCACCGGTTCTCCTGTCCGTTATTTCTCAGTTTCAAAGACGTATGTTCAACTCGGACAGGAACAAACAAAAGATGTGCATCATTGATGAAGCCTGGTCTTTTTTTACAGGGGATTTAATTGCAGTGAACTTTATTACCAAAGGCTTTCGTACTGGTCGGCGGCATAAAGCATCATTTGTCACGATTACTCAGGGGATTGAGGATTATTTTGAATTTTCAGAAGCTCGTGCCGCATGGGAGAACTCCGCTTTAAAGCTTGTTTTTTTACAAGAAGAATCACCGCTTTTAGAGCATCAAAAAAAGCATGAGACTTTTTCGGACTACGAGATGACTATTCTGAAATCATTCCCAATAGCGAAAGAAGCTGGTTTTTCGCAAGTTTTGTTGCGCGCCAACGGTATTTCCTCCTTTCATCGCTTGTTCGTTGATCCATTTACTCGCGTGCTTTTATCTTCTGATGGAGATGATTATCAGGCGGTCATTAATTATGTGGCACAAGGGATTGCATTTCTTGATGCGGTATCGCATGTCGCAGAACTGCATTATGGGAGGGGTTATGCCATTTAATCGCTTAAACACCACATATTGGGTCATTGCAGGAGTTTGTGGGTTCATTGGAGTCCTGGCGGGTATGTTTATGATGTGGCCTAAGCCGTTACCTCTTTTGGTGGTTGATATGAATCGTGCCATAGAGGCACCTTCGGTGCTGCTTGCCCGTTCTAAACTGACTCATGAAGAACAATTAAACATTATGGATCGCTTTTCACGAGCCCTTCCAGAAGTCATCAAGGACTATGGAAGGTCTCACCGGGTAACCTTAGTCAGTGCACCTGTATTGACTGGTTACAAACCCTCCCAAGTGGATGTAACAGACGAGCTCATTGCTTTGACCATAGCAAGGATAAAGCATGAAGCGCACTAACAAACGGTTTTTAGCCCTGATTCTTGGTCTGGCCTTCTTATTAGAGCCTGTAAGTCATGCAAAAAATATTGGTCAGTATGGCCAGACATTCCCTGTTAGAGAAGAGGATATAAGAAAAGTCATTATGAACAAACTCAATGCATTACAGCAAAGTGGTGATTTAGAGCATGTTCAGCGTGATTTAGAGCAGAAAGCAGCGCGTCAGGCGATGAGACCACACCCTTTGGCATTGAGCACGACTCGCACGCCTAAGACGTTTCGCATCTCACCGGCAGTGACTGTATCTCATGATATCTGGACTCCTGATGGGTATTTAATTGCAAAAGCAGGAACGCGGATAAACCCATTTGAGCGCGTTCACTTCCTCAAAACCCTGATTTTCTTTAATGCGGATGATGCAAGACAGGTTGCCTGGGTTAAGAACCATTACACCGATTTTAAGCACGTTAAGTTCATTTTAACCGGTGGTGATGTTCGAGTTGCTGCAGAGCTTTTTGGTCGAATTTATTTTGATGTGAACGGCATCATTTCATCTCGGCTGCAGCTTCAACACGTTCCAAGCATAGTCAGTCAGGTAGGTCTTGATTGGCAAATTAAAGAAATTGGAGTGAATGATGAATAAACGACTTTTCTGTTCAATTGCTGCAGGCTTATTCTTCATCTGTTCATTGCACGCATCGCAGTGTAAAGGGCATTTTGTCAATCCTATTACCGACATTTGCTGGGATTGTTTGTTCCCTTTAACCATTGGTTCCTCCGAAGTAGTAAAAAGCCAGTATCCTGATACTAAAAATCCTGGGAACCCTATCTGTTCCTGCCCAAACAAATTACAACTTTTAGGAGTTACTATAGGTTATTGGGAACCCTTTGCGTTAGTCGATGTGACACGAAAGCCATATTGCATGGTGAATCTTGGGGTGCAACTACATATTAAAGACCAGGGTCTTGGTGGTTCACAAATGCCCGATACGGATGGGCGAGGCGCATTTTATTACGTGCATTGGTACAAATACCCTCTGATGTATTGGCTGCAGGTACTTACATCCATCGGCTGTATGGAGACAGAAGATTTTGATGTGATGTATTTGAGTGAACTTGATCCAACATGGAATGACTCTGAGTTTGCTTTTGTTCTTAATCCAGAGGCCACCTTATTTACCACATCGCCAGTACGGGCGTCTTGTGCAGCAGATGCAACCAAAGCATTGGCAGGAACGGCCATGGATTCTCTATTCTGGTGCCAGGGCGCTCAAGGATCTACCTATCCGCTCAATGGTTTTGTGGCAAATCAGGCAAGTCCCATCAGTGCCGCAACGCTCCTGGCAGAACGCACCGACTTTAAGCTTCATCGCCTTGGAGCAATTAAAGATTCGGTCGGTAAAGATTGGCCTGCACTTTGTCGCACCTATCACTCTTCCATTTTGCCTAAAAGCCGGTATCGCTACCAGTTAGTCAATACATTACCTGATGCGAAACGCTGCCAGCCCTTTGGCCGTTCAGTCATTACCTGGGAGGCCGGACATACCTACCCTGGAGATGGGGATAATTTTGGCTTCATGATTTGGCGCAAGAGAAATTGTTGTTTTTTATAAGGAGGCCTTTAATGGCGCACTACATTAAAATCATTATCCTGTTTCTGACCGGGATTGGCGGATGTTTTGCAAACACTAATGATGAATTAAGGCAGTATCAAGAGGAGGGGGCTCACCAAGTATCAACCATTTCGAGTAAGACAATCGAAATGCTAAATCGTACGTCCTCACGGAATCAATCAGAGCACCAATCATTGATTGATACACTCATGCAACGCAGCGCGGACGGTTTACAAAGCAATCAAAAACCGCAGAGAGTAGAAGGTGCCATTTTATTTGTATCCTTTTCCATGCCCGACTCACTTCTATTTGCATTGAGCGATGAAGCAGCACGGTTTCATATTCCCGTGGTCATTAATGGCTTAGTGGATGGTGATTTTAAACAAACCATAGAAACATTTAAACGCCTTAATAGCGAAGCTCAAAAGCAGCATTTAAACTTTAAGGGAATTTCTATTGATCCGGTCTGGTTTAGTCAATTCCACATTACAACGGTTCCAGCGCTTGTAGTCACAGAGCCCTCCAAGTCTTGCGGTTCAGGGCAGTTCTGTGCCAATCAACCCTTTGATGTAGTCTATGGCAATGCAAGCATAAAAAAAGGACTGGAGCTCATCGCCCAGAAAGGAGATGCAGGAGCCACATTAGCGGCCACCATATTGGAGAAAGGCCATGTTTAGATGCATGTTGGCCATCGTCTGTATTTTTGGATTTGGCACGTTCTCAGCTGCCAATACAACAGCGCAGGACTTTCAGAAATTAAAAGAATACGCAAAATCTTTGGGGAATCAGCCACTGAGCGCCATGAATGAATTTAAGCCCCAGAATACCTTCAAAGACTATACGGAAAATCCCTCGCAATCGCTTCATTATCAGGGGGTTGAAACTGAAAAAACGGATTTAAGTACCTTGGCTGCGAATGCCTTAAAAAATGATGCCGGTGGACATACTGTGACCGAGCATTTTGGTCAGCGCCAGTTTGAAATCAATACTAAAAATGAAGCGATTAAAAACGCCAAATTAATTGAAGAAGAAAGTTATGCGATTACCCATGGACAATCTAATGAGCGGATTAAATGCGATGAAAAGCCACAGGCTTGTGAGATTAAGTCGCATGAGGAAATCTGTCATACATCAAGGCAATTACCAGAACAACAGTGTTTAAAAAAACGCAAAGTAACCGTGAACACAGAACGATGGAGTCAAAGAGCTGACTTTGAGGTATGGGTTCATAAAAAATGGACTGGACTCATAGCGGTTAATCTTATAACGGGTGCGATGACCAATAGCGCAGGAGGACATTTAACCAATCCTGTTAAATTAAATCATCCCTGCGAGGAGATGAAAGCCACAGTACACTCCATTCTAAATAATGGTGGTTCTGCTCATTGGGTGCGTGTTGTGGGACTTCCAACCTGCCAGAATGGAGGAGTAATCACCCTGTATATTTCAGATAAGTTCAGTCGCTATTACCCAATTCAAGTGGCATTGACGATTAATGCTCATTCTAAATCCTATGTGGAAGAAGAGCACTGGGATAATGAATGCGCTGCTCTTGAGACAAACAACCTATGTCAAAAAACACAAGAGCAGTGTACTGATTCCAATCCAACCCGTGTCATTAATGGCCTGCCCGTCACCCGCGATTGCTGGGAGCTTAATGCACGATATCAATGCGCATCCGCTGCAGCTGATGAATGTAAAACGCAACGTGAAAAAGGATGCTTACAGGCAAGCTCGCGCTGTACATTAATGAACAATAATGCCTGTTCACTCTATGAGCAGGTATATCGTTGCGATGAGACAGTCTGCCCACAGCCTGTGGCTTGTGTGCGTGATCTCTTTTGTGCCGATGGAGACTGCACGGAACATGCTGCGACTCAGAATGATGGTTTTGGAGAGGCCATGGCACCCATGGCCGTTGCAGGAGCTGCTGGCGCTGAGTTTGGTAAAACGCAGGCCACCTTATTTTCAGGCCATCCCGTTCAGTGCAAAATCTGGGTTTGGGACATTATTGATTGTTGTTCGAATGAAGGCTGGGCTGACAAACTCCATATCGATTTGTGTCGTGAAGAAGATAAGGCTTTAGGCAAAGCCAAACTCAATTATCTGGCTCATTACGTAGGCGAATTCTGCAGTCAGAAAGATCCCATTTTTGGCACCTGTCTGGAGCACAAACGCACCTATTGTGTCTTTGACAGCAAAATGGCGCGCATTATCCAGGCCGAAGGACGTTTAAGACAATTAAATCCCAATGCTTTAGGAGATGCGGAGCATACACGCTGCGCGGGGCTCAGTGTGAATGAATTACAAAGCCTTGACATGGGGCGCATCGATTTTTTAAACCCTGTCTATCCATTTCCCCAAGGACAACCAACAAAAGAAGCAGGAATTGTAGGCGATGTCGTTTTAAATAGCCCCGACGCTTCAAAAGCAATGGATGAAATCAAACGGCGAGTCCAGAAAAAGGCAGAACAAAAATGAGATTATTTACTATTATTTTAATGTTACTTTCCATGCCGGCCATGGCTGATTTAGTAAGTCCACCTGCTCATGGGTTTCATTGGTACAGTACAGAAAACAAAGAACCTCAGATGAAACCTGTTCAAATTCCAAAGGTGTCAAAGCCTGCGCTGACTCCATATGAAGAGCTCATGGAAGTCCGCAAAGCCACCATGAATAAGCTCGCAACGGCATTAATTGCCCCATCATTTGATGCAACCTATGAGTACATGAAAGCCCAGCAGGTGTATGCCAAAAACAATCAGAAATTTGTCCAGTACTGGCAACAGGTGCTGTTGTCTCATCCTGAGCTGGATCATTCCTTAAATTTTCCAACTGACAATACGGCTGTGGCCATTCGCAATGATTCAATGAATCTTTTAATGGAGAGGGTAGTCCGAGAAGGGGCTAAACGTTATGGATTAATCCTTTTTTACAAAGGGAACAGTTCCATTTCGCAAAAATTCATCACTCATCTTGTGCCATTCGTCAATCAGACCCACTTTTCAATGATTTCGGTCACAACAGATGGACAACCCATTGAAGGTTTGCCTAATCCTAAAAACATACCTCTTCATGAAATACAAAAAACAATGAATTTACAGTCACGCTACATGCCCGCACTGTTTCTTGTTGATTTAAAAACACAAAAAATGTCGCCTTTATCTTATGGTTTCGTCTCCACAACCGAGTTAAAAGAACGCCTGCTGGATGTGGCGACTCATTACAAACGATACAGCTATGAGGGGTTTGAAGCATGATTGTCCGCATCATTTTTTTACTGCTTTGTTCTGTAATTAATCCATTGCACGCCAATGTGGCAGTTGAAGAACTCAATGCACTGTTATTGAAAAAGCAAGCCCCTAAAGCTTTTGCACAGAAGGAATCAGCTGAAGCTAAAGATTTATCCCAAAATTATTATTTTGCATTTATTTATCGAAGCACCTGCCCACATTGTAAAAAATTCTCCCCTGTTTTAAAGGATTTTTCAGAAACATTCCATATTAAGGTTCGTGCTTTTAGCCTGGATGGAGAGTCCCTGGATGGACTCGATACCACACCATTAACACCTGAGCTTTTTCAAACATTCTATGTATCAGGAGGGTATAAGCCTACGGTTCCCGCCTTGTTTTTAGTCAATCGACATACCCTGGAGGCCTACGCTGTCTTGTTTGGAGAAGCAACTCCTTATCAGCTGGCACAAAGAGTACATGAATTAAAGCAACACATTGAGGAGAAATTTAATGATTAGAGCTCTTGTGCTAACCGTTGTTGCGTCTTTTACTTGCGTGACAGGAAATGGTGTTCATGCATCAGCCAGTGCCGATTTAAATCATTTTTTTAATAATCTTGGTTATTCTGCGAATGTCACGGGTAGCCATTCCTATGAATCACAGGCAGCAGGATTTGCATCATTAGGCTCTGTCTATGCCAGAAATCAGGTGCGTTCCATTCAGATAGCTCACGTTGATGTACCTGGGTTTCGCTCAGGATGTGGCGGAATTGATATTTTTGCAGGTGGTTTTTCCTTTATTAAATCAGAGCAGATTGTTTCCTTCATGCAGAATATTTTAAGTAACGGGGCAGGCTATGCAATGAACCTTGCACTGGAGACCGAGCTGCCTGAAATTGCTCATGCCATGCAATACATGCAAAAGCTGGCAAATGACATTAATGGGACAAATTTTAATTCGTGTGAGATGGGAGAAAACCTGACTGCAGCGCTTTATCCCAAAAATAGAGCGGCACATCAGCGTTTGTGTGAGGACATCGGGCGTAATCGTAATGTATACACCGATTGGGCAGAAGCCCGACATAAATGTTCGACAGGAGGGGAGATTGAAAAGCGATTGGAACAGGCAAAAAACGATTCAGAATATAAAGACAGGGCTCTTTTGAATACCAACGTAGTTTGGGATGCATTACAACTGAATGAATTCATCAAATCAGATACAGAAATTTCAGAAGTCTATATGTCGATTTCAGGAACACTGGTATTTGATGCCAAAGGAGGGATGCAAACGTATCCCTCTTTAGCGACTAATCAGGATTTTGTAAAAGCCTTGCTCTATGGAGGCAAATTACCCAGCTATAAGTGCACTGATTCAAACAAACCCATAAAATGTGTTGCCATCAATGTGAAAGGAAGCCAGGAGATCAGCAGCAAAGATGCTCTGGTTTCTCAGGTACAAGCCATCCTGCAGGGAGTTTATGAGAATATCAAATCAGGGACGGCCTTAACGCCACAACAAAAAGGGTTAATTGAACTAACCCAGCCGTCTGTATTTCAGCTCATTTCAGCCAGTGCACAACAGAATATCGGCATACAAAGCAGTTATGAACTTGCTCAGAGTGTAGCAACGGATTTGCTTGCCCAGTATCTTGCAAATTCACTTGAAGTGATTCGAGCATCCCTTGCAGGGCGTGATTTAGGTAGTGATCATGAAGAGAAATTATTTAAAAACCTGCAGGTAGCCCAACAATTTGTAGATAATTTTAATAGCGAATCACGAGCACGTTTTAATGCCGCACTGACCACCAATCAATTGGTTCAAAACAACGTGAAGCAGGCGCTTAATGCCCTTAATCCCATCTTAAGAAAATCATATACCGGAGGGGCACAATGAGCCCATTATTAATCTACACCCCACAAAATGGGATTTATTTAAAAGAGTTGCTTGATGGTATGGCCGCTTTGCTTACTGAATCTACCTTTAGTACGGCGTGTGACATTATCATGATTCTATCCGTTGGTATGGTCGGTTATCAGTACGTGATGGGGAAAAAGCTCGAATCATTAACTCGCTTTGTGCTGACCACCTTTTTAGTCATGTATTGCGTGCTAGGCATTAAAGTGCCTGTGGCTATAATTGACATGCAGACAGCCGAAGGAGCAGGAGAGGCCTTAACAGTTGATCATGTGCCTTTAGGTGTTGCATTACCTGCAGCAGTCATTAGTGGCATGGGGTACGGAATAACAACTGCTTTTAGTGATGTATTTCACATGCCAGATAGCCTGGAGTACAACAAAACCGGAATGATTTTTGGTGCAAGAACCTGGCTTGCGGCAACCCAGACAAGGCTCTCCATGTCGCCTGATTTGGCACAAGACCTATCGTCCTATATCCGTCAATGCGTGTTTACGGCAAAACTTTTGGCAAGTCACCAATTAAGCCCTCAGGAGCTTACCCAAAGTGCTCATCTATCTAAAACCTATTTTGAGAGCCCATCGCCTATTTATCGGGTGATTCTGCACAATGGAGACAATTTAAGTTGTGCTGATGCAGCAGCCAATTTAAAAACTCGATTGCCCGTTGCAGCCAAATTAGAGTTGGAGCGTCTTAATCATCTGGTAACCACAGGTGCTTTAGGATCACGCAACACGGACAGCAGTTCTTTACCAGGCGAAAAGACTTTTGGTGACCGGCTGCAAGCTGCTCACAAATATTACATGAACATTACCGAAGATGCGGCTGAAACACTTACGCAGAATATCTTAATTAATGCGACCCGAGATGCTGCTGCCGATGCTTTTGCTTTTTCAGGAGCTGATGCGGCACTCATGAATTACACCAATACGGACAGCACTCAAAAAATGCACATTGCCGAAGCCAATAGCTTTTGGCTTGCAGGATTTCGCCTGCCTTACTATATGACCGTGATGTGGATGCTAACGCTGTGTATTTTTCCATTAGTTGTTTTAATTTCATTTTTCCCGACCCTGAGTAACGCTTATTTCTTGTGGGTACAATCTCAAATCTACCTTTGGTCATGGCCGCCGATGTTTATTATTTTTCATTGGTTTGTTTCTATGGCCTCAAGTACTACCATTACTTTGTTTGGTCAAAAAACCGGAGGTGTGACCTTCTCTAATATCGATTCATTAGCGAGCATGCACAGTAATTTCGCCTATACGGCAGGCGCATTGGCGGCAAGTGTTCCTGTTATTGCCCTGTACATCACGAAAGGATTGGGACAGATTTTAAGTACCTCCTCCCAGCATTTTGGTGGTATGGCACAATCTTTGTCAGTCAGTGAAGCACAATCTGCAGCTGCAGGTAACATCTCAATGGCAAGTTACAGCGGTTGGAATATGAACTATGAAAATACCAGCGCCAATAATGTTTCGGCTAACAAGCACGATACCAATTGGACGAACATGCATGGGATGCACACGGAACAATTGGGAAGTGGAGTGCTTAAGACGACCACAGGCCATGGAGATGCTGTTTTTGATGTAAGTCCTGGGATGTCACGAGGACCCGTACACATTTCAGATACAAAGGCCTTAAGTGGCTCTTTAAATCAGGCTTTTGAGGAATCCAGGCAGGCTGCAGCCAATGAAAGCCAGCATTATCAAACGTCCTTATCCAGTTTTGCGCACAGTGCCGTACAATTATCGAAAATGCAGGGACATGATATGCGTTTAGGCGATGGAGTATCTGAAAGCGAATCCGGTCAATACAGCCAGGCCTTATCGACCATGACGCATATTGCCTCGGATGTAGCTAAGCGCGAAGGGATAAGCCAAGAGGATGCGCTGGCTCATATGACCTCAGCTGGATTAAATGCCCACGTCGGAGTCGCAAGTGAAAAAAGTATGCTGGGAAGTATTGGGCGATTTGCTTTTGGAGCAACAGGAGGTGCTGATAGTCATGCCAAGTTCGATAGGTCATCAACGAGTAGTGATCGTTACCATGAGGGTACGGACAGCAGCATGTCAGCGAAGGAAGCAGAAGACTTTAATCAGGCGCTTAATTACGTGAGCCAGTTTGCACAAAACCATCATTTTGATAACAGCCATTCGGAAGGGGCAAGCCTTTCGAATCAAATGGGTACTGACTTGCGGGAAGCACAAACGGCAAGTCAAAACTACGATGCCTCGATGTCTAAAGCCGCTCGCATTAGCACGGCCAGGAGTTATGTGGAATCAAACTCCGATCAGATTACAACCGATCTTAATCAGGCATTTCCTGGCTTTGTGGCACACCGCATTGGAGAAAAGGCACGAGATGAATTGTATTCTAATCCTTCAGATCTGGCTTCATTAAAACAATTACAAATGCTAGCTAATGAGTTTATCAGTGAACAACGAGAAGGTTTAATCGCACGATACGGCAATGCTTCTAAAAATGCTCGGATTGACTCCTTTTATCAGGATGCAGCAAATCCATTAAGTACCAAAGAGTCACAAATGAGAGCGGACTACCACAAAAACAGTAATGCATTGGAGGATTCTGGAAGGACTCTGGGAGTTGGCATGGATGCATCAAGAGCCGAAAGCATGCAGCAAAAAATTAATAATCAGGTCGATGCGGCGGTAAATAAAACAAGCAGTGGAGGAGGGCGTTTAAAGAGTCAATACCAGCAAGCGGTTGAAACAACGAACAACGATGTAGGCGAGGGGAAAAAACTGGGGCAAAGTAACGTCAACGCAGTTATACCTCGCCTATTTTACTAAATGGGTTGATCATCATGATAAATCAGCCCCAAAGAAGGAGCTTATCCATGAATAATGAAGAAATGAATTCACAAGAATTAAAAGAGGCCATCGCCTTGGATATAGAAACATTAAAAACATTGGACGTGGATATTATGCCGGCCAAGGAGTATTACCAGGCGAACAGGCGTTTGTTTTTGCATGTTTTTTTTAAACTATATGGAACAATACTTCTAGGATTTTTACTTCCACTCCCTTTTTATTGGAACGTATTGATGGTGGAGATTTCAACGCACGAGCTCATCTACATGTTTTTCTGGCTGCCATTAATGGCTCTAGGACTATGCCTTTTTGTTTTTCTATTCATTTACAGCACATTAAATCAATACATTTTGATTGACTATCAATTGAAACACAAACTAAGAACAGGCTCATTGATTGTAAAACAAATAAGAAGGGCTGGAACTATAGCCTATCGAATATTTGCGGGGATTGTTTTGATTCCTTCACTGTTCTTGTTTCCCAGTGCTGCCTTCTTCATATCCTTTGGCGCGTTTTTCATCAGCGGGATTTTAACGAGCATCCTTGTTGAAATGGAGCTCAATAGGATAGGCATCAGCGTGCTGTTTACTCTCATAAAGAATTATTTTGATAAGGACAAAAATGCCAGTGCGGCAATACCCTTAAAATAAACAAAACACATCAAAAAGAATAATTTTTAACCACAAATACAAGCAGTGGAAGCCGCTGCTTTGCCCAAAACAAGCTGGAGGAAGATATAATGCGCCATGAATCCAATTACAAACATTATACACGGGGCGGCCAGATCTCATTCCATAATCTGCGGATGTGGTTTCAGATTAACAAAGCGCTCTTTCATGTTTACTTATTCATTTGGGCAGGGTTAAGCATTGTAATGACCTGTATCTTTGCGCCACATGGAATGATAAGACAGACTGTGTCCTATCATGCGGCTCATTTTTATCACCTGGCAGGGGTGCCACATGTATTTTCTATCCCTGTTAAAGGGGGGTATGCATCACAAACTGTCGAACAGCTTCTCCACAATCACTATTTTTCTGCTACCTCCGATCGTTTACTGACACTCCTGTTACAGTCAACTCTATGGAGTTTTCCCCTATCGTTGATTGTGGCACTTTTGGTGAGCCGATATTTCATTTATCGAGGAAAGGTACAAACACAAAACCAATTTATACGAGGGGCTAGTTTAGTCCCATCAGAAACACTTAAAAAACAGATCATAAAGCAAAGAAAAGCATCTGATTTACATCTTGATGGATTTCCCCTGTTGCAAGGTGCAGAGGTGCAGCATTTATTGGTTCATGGCACGGTTGGGATGGGGAAAAGTCAGTTCATTATGAAATTGATGGATTGTTTACGTGCACGAGGCGACCGAGTCATTGTCTATGACAAGGGATGCACGTTTACTCAGGCTTATTTTCAGGAAGATCATGATGTTTTACTTAATCCTTTTGATGCACGCTGTGCTAATTGGGATTTATGGCTGGAAGCCCCAAAAGATGAATTACTGGAAAACATGGCAGAAAGCCTCATCCCCATGCATGGAGAAAACGATCCATTTTGGGTTAATGCAGCACGCACCGTGTTTGCCTGTCTTGCAAGTCAAATGCGTGAGGATAAGGAACGTTCCCTATCCAAGCTGTTAGGGTTACTGGTAACGGGCGAGTTTAGTGAGTTGGAACCTTATCTCAACGGCACGGCTGCAGCGACTTTGGTCAGTAATAAAATAGAAAAAACAGCCATCTCCATTCGCTCCGTCATCACAACCTACCTTAAATCAATGCAGTCGTTAAGTGGGCTTGATGAATCTGGTAAGCCTTCCTTTTCCATTCGTGATTATCTGTTAAATAAAGATTTGGAGGGCTGGCTTTTTATATCAAGCAATGGGGAACAGCATAAATCTTTAAAACCATTGATTTCGATGTGGATTGCCATGGCATCCCTGACACTTTTGAGCTTGCCAGAAGATGCGAACAGGCGAATTTGGTTTATTTGTGATGAATTACCAAGCCTGCACAAATTACCCTTATTGGGTGAAACCATTGCTGAAGTCAGGAAATTTGGCGGCTGTTTTCTGCTGGGAATGCAGAGCTTTAGTCAATTGGAGAAGGTATATGGGCGTAGTGGGGCGGCTGAAATTTTTGACTTGCTGAATACCCGAGCCTTTTTTGCAAGTCCAAGTCATGAAATGGCGCAACTTGTCAGTAAGGAACTTGGGGATGAGGAAATTGATGATACCCGAGAAAATTATTCTTATGGAGCTAACTCCATTCGTGATGGGATTTCCTTAGGAAAAAACCGTATTACACGACCCTTGGTGACTTATCCTGAAATTATGGGGCTTGATCCGCTTACTTGTTATCTGCGATTGCCAGGTCAATATCCTATAACAAAATTGGAGCTTCATTATCAAAAAAGAAGCGCGAAGGCTTCAGGTTTTCTACCTCGTGCCATACCGTCTCTTCCTGTTTCTAATACCAGCATTAAACATGTGCCTGTTGTTAATGAGTCCTCAGACAGTCGCTTTAATGCGCAAGAGTCGACTAATTCCAAGCGTTTCCAAGGTGAATACGAGATTGAATCTATTTTTTGATAGAGGAATAAATTATGTTAAGTCTGCGAGTTAAACCGATTAAAATGCCAGGTTATTATTTTGATAAGGAAAATTATTACTTTTCAAATCAATTGACCACCGAATGGGTGGGGTTAAGTGCTGAGCGACAAAACCTTTCTGGAGAGGTTAACGTACTATCCCTTGAGGCCGTTGTTCGTGGTGCATTACCGAGCGGCGATGTCATTGGCCTCAAAACCCAATCCGGCGAAATCAAGCATCGTGGCGGATATGATCTGACCTTCTCCGCGCCTAAATCGGTGTCCTATCTTGGTTTGGTTTGTGGCCATAAAGAGTTTATTGATTTGCATTTAAATGCCGTAAAAACGGTATTAAAACTCATTGAGAAGGAAGCTGCCGAAGCACGCAAATCAGGAAAAGAGGGTATGGAGTATGAAAAGACTGGCAATCTGTGTTTTGCGACCATCCTCCATGACACCTCCCGAGAGCTTGATCCTCAGCTCCATGTGCATGCACTTTTGATGAATTTTACTGAACGTCTTGATGGCAAGTGGCGTGCTTTAGCCTCTGATATCAGTCGTAATCACGGCACTATGGAATGGATTATGGACAACCAAATCTTTTTAGGGCTTGTGTACCGGTCTGAAATTGCTCTTGGTTTAAAAGAAATGGGGCTCGAAATAGAACATACAGGCGATGCCCATGGTTTATTTGAAATCAAACATTTTGATAAGACATTGCTGGAACGAATGTCTAAACGCCGTACCCAGGTTGAAGAACACATTAAAGGGATGCACTCAAATTCGTTAAAAGCATATGACAGAGCAACTCTGGATTCAAGAAAGTCAAAGGAAGTGGTTTCCCCAGAGGAATTACGCATGCGATGGAAAGCAGAAAGTGAAGCGCTGGGAGTAAATCCTGCCACCTATCTGGCCACTTTAAAGGATAAAACCAAAGAATCGCATACGCCTAAAGAAGCCATGTCCAATAATCAAGAACTCGATAGAAGTGTTCTTGATGCAATTGCGCATTTAGAAGAGAAAAAACTTACATTTACCTATCAGGAAGTGTTACAGACAAGTCTCTATTTTTCCTTAGGTGAACAGGGCTTTGAAGCGCTGATGTCACGGATTGATCAAGAAATTGATGCACAAAATCTGATTGCTCTTAATGCAGAAAACTCCTCTTTTACAACGAGTAAGCTCATTAACAAAGAACAAGAGCTCATAAAAAAAATCGTGAACTTCACACACCAAAAAAAAGGCATCGAACGAAATATGGATAAAGTGTGCAAACTCACCGATAATGAGTCCATTCAAAAGGCAGTAACTCAAGCCTTATTTAATAAAGATGGAGTTGTACGCATCAAGCAGCAAAGCGCTACCTCGCGTGAGCTTTTAAGTACTTTAATTGATTATTCACAGGATTCCAAAATAATTCGTATCCTTTGTCCCTCTGCTTTTTCTGCCAATACAATCAATAAGGATATGGCCAAATCAGCGCCTACACTGTGGCAATGGATTTTATCTATTGGGAAACAGGATTTGTGTGAAACAGTAGCAGGCTTTAATTATCGTCATGGTTCAGAACATAAATTGCCCTTTTTTCATAGTAAAAAGGAGCGCGAAGTACTGATTGTGGATGAAGCACAGCGCCTGGCTCCTGACGAGATGAATACTTTATTATCTATTGCCGATAAGCGATGTGCCAAGGTCATTTTTCTGGAAAAATCACAATCTCTGTCTGGCTTTAAATCCGATATTCCCGACTTGCTTGATAAAGCCTGTATAAAATCATTTGAGGTTGATGACAGAAAGGTGCCGGCCACCAGCATCAATCTTATAGAAGCCCAAACCGTTGAGGGACGTATTCTTAAAACAGCGCAAATGTACTGTAACTTGCCAGTAATCCAGAGGCAAAATACAAAAGTCTTTACTGTCTCAAAGCTCGAAGCTAAAGAAGTCAATGAAGCAATCCGTACTCAGTTAAAAGAGCAGGGAGAGATTTCATCAGATGAAAAGACTATAAATACATTAACCCGTATTCCCTTGACCCTCAGTGAAAAAAAACTGGCTAAAAGTTATCAGTCCAATTGGATATTAATCCATAACACCCGTACGGAATCAAAAAAATTCACGGTACTCGGTATTAATGAAAAAGACAATCAATTGATTGTTCGTAATTCCAATGGGGCAAGATCACTACTTGCTGCTAAAAATATTACAGATTCCATGCAGATTTATGAACAAACACCTTTATCGGTAGGAATCGGGGATCAATTAGTGGCCACTGCCAGTTTATCCTTTGAAGGATTAAAAATAGGAAACCAATATGAGGTTACTGCATTTACCCGACATGGAATAAAAATAAGAGATGGGAAAAGAAGCATTCATCTTATCACGAGTAACGAAAAGCATTTCCCATTGAGCCATGCCTATGCCAAAACCATGTATTCCGATGATCTTAAACCCGTGAAACAAACCATTATGACACTGCCAGCCTATGCGCTCAAACAAAATACCATGTCGCTTTTATGCGAATCCAGTAAAGAAAACGTAATGATTATTACGGATAATGTGGACAAGGCAAATCGATTTGCCA
The DNA here is from genome assembly GCF_001467945.1 of Legionella parisiensis. Taxonomy (GTDB): domain Bacteria; phylum Pseudomonadota; class Gammaproteobacteria; order Legionellales; family Legionellaceae; genus Legionella; species Legionella parisiensis. The sequence goes on along the minus strand of NZ_LNYQ01000002.1, from coordinate 19,856 downwards.
TGAAAAGTGCGACAAAATCCTCCGCGATATCGCTGACTTTGGATGCCGCCAAAACAAATCATGGTGCACAGATTATTGACCATAGAACCACGAGTGATCTACTCAGTTCACTAGAGCAGGCCTTAACCCTATTAACCGCTAAAAAACCCCAAAAAAGTGATGCGGAAAAAGCGCTGCACTTTGCAATTGCTCACCTTTCAGAACGAGAGGCAGCCTTTACTCGATCAGATTTACTTGAAGTGGCCGTTCATCAGGCTATTGGAAAAGCAGGTCTTAATGAAATAGATAACGTCCTGGGTAATGCCATAAACAGTGGCGACTTAATATCTGGAGGGAACGAGTTTTTGACCACCAAAGAAGCGGTGGCATTTGAAGAATCGATTATAAAGAATGTTAAAGCGGGTATTAACATTCTTAAGCCATTGATGAGCAGTGATGAAGCGCAAAAACAACTAGAACTGACAGATCTTACCAAAGGCCAAAAAGAAGCTTGTGAGTTAATCACGACTACATCCGATCAGTTTATTATGATTCAGGGGTATGCAGGAACTGGAAAAACAACCATGACTCGCAGTGCTATTGATACCATCAAGCATGCCCAATCAATGACTCATGAAGAGGTTGAACTAATTGCGGTTGCGCCCACTCACCAGGCTGTAAAAGAAATGAGGGCTCTGGGAATTGAAGCCCAAACATTAAAGAGTTTCCTTATTGAACAAGAACAGGAATCGACATTAAGCAAAAAAACACTTGTTCTTATCGATGAATCATCCATGGTCTCTAATCGAGATTGCGCAAACCTCATGCAAAAAATTCATCATTCTGGCGCTCGTTGTGCAATGCTTGGCGATATTAGCCAACATCAAAGTATTGAAAGCGGTAAGCCAAGTAAGATATTAATTCAAGAGGGAAGCATCAGGGTGGCCTGTATGGATGATTTGGTAAGACAACAAGTTATCGAATACAAAAAAGCAATCGAAACATTAATCGCCGGTGATATTGACAAGGCCTTAGCTCAGTTAGCCAATCAACCCTTAGACTCAATCACCCGCACTAAAGCGGATAGTCCTTACCATAGCATTACCTCTTCAATTATTGAAACAGGCGATTCGACCAAAGACTACCTGCAACTGGAAAACACACAACAGCAATCAATAGATCCATTCCAGGAAGAATTAAAGCAAAAGAACCCCATCGAAATGGCTGTAGGAGATTATTTATCTCGTACACCATCATGCCGTGATAACACGATTGTTATCATTCATGAAAATAAAAAACGGGAAGTTGCAAATGGTTTGATAAGAGATGCCCTTATGAAAGAATCTACTTTAGGCTCCGAAAACAAAGAATTTCCGAGACTGTTAAGCACTAATTACACTACTGCAGAGCTTTATTATTGCGAAACATATCGGGATTGCTTAAAAAAGCAAGAGGAGTATTTTTTAAAGAAAGCGGAGCACTATTTCAAAGTGGTTTCAGTAGATGAATCAGCGAAAGTGGTAGTATTAAACGATGCGAAAGGAAATAAATGCCTCTTTGTTCCTGAAAAAGAAAATAAAGACTGGAAAATTGAATTGTTTCAATCGATGCCAGGAAGGGTTTCAGTTGGTGAAAAAATTCATTTTAAAAAATCCGATAAGACTCTAGGTCGATTCGCTAATGAAAGGGTACAGGTGACGGCGGTAAATAATGAGTCATTTACCGTAAAAGACAGTAGTGGTGTGGAACACGTGCTGCAAAAAAAATTGATGAGCGACTCCCATTGGGATTATAGTTATACGGCTACCAGCTATTCAATTCAAGGAGCTTCATCCCCATTTGTTATTGGGGTTGCTGAGACTAAAAATGCGCAAGTAAATCACCTGCGGTCGTTTTATATTATGGTAACGCGAGGCTCCTTGCAGGCAATGATTTATACAGACGATCATAAAAAGCTGCAAAAACAACTTCGCGTTACTCCTGAGAAAACTTCTGCATTGGAATCACTTAACCATCTGAATGTCCAAACAAAGCCCCCAATACCCAATGCACCATCAACATCACTCAAAGCAGCGCAAAGAATGCCCATAATGAAGAACCAGGAGCCTCGTTATGATGCGAATATGCTGTCACAACACTTATCCGAGCAGGCAGAGCTGGTAATAGAATCATTGCTAGGGCAGCCTAATCAAGCGCTTTCTTCCAAAACAGAATATCGATATGGTACTCACGGCAGCTTAAGCCTCTGTTTAAGCGGAGAAAAAAGAGGAGTTTGGCATAACTTTGAAACACAAGAAAAAGGAAACATGCTTCATTTGATCCAAAAAACATTGAATCTAAATTTTAAAGAAAGCCTTGAATATGCCGCCAAATTAACAGGTGATGACCTAAAGGAACGTATTAAAATAGCAAACAAAAACCCCAATAATTTTCAAGTGAAAGACACTGATAAGAAAAGAAAAACATCAGATTATGGTTTGCAATTGGTGCGAGAATCCAAACCTATATCAGGCACTATAGCAGAAAGGTATTTAAAAGAAATTAGAAAGATACATAATGTATCTGGGGAAAATATTCGATTTCATCCTAATGTCTATACCAAAGATACTGAGGAAGTACGCTACAGGCCAGCACTGTTAAATATTGCACGAGACAAAGACAATAAAGTGGCCTGCGTTGAAGTGGTATACCTGGATAATGAAACAGCAAATAAAGCAATAATGAAGATAAAACCCAAGAAATCTTATGGCTCAAAAGCAGGCGTTGGCGTCGTTTTAAGCGAGGGTAAAGGACATGAAAGTGTCACCTACATTACAGAAGGGGTGGAAACCGGATTAAGCGTTAGAGATGCAGTTCAAAATGAACGGGTTATAGCGACTCTTGGGAAAGAAAATTTTGTAAATATCGATATGGCATTACTTACAGATAAAATAGTCATTTGTATGGATAATGATGGCAAATCAATTAAAGAAGATAAGGTAATCATTCAAACCATTGAACGATTAAAACAGCATGGAAAAACTGTAGAAATTGCCATTCCGTTACATCAAAAAGACTTTAATGATGTGAATAAAAGCAGTGGGGTTCAAGGAGTGGTAGATATATTAAATAAAGCAACGAATGTCGATAAATTTATTGGCTGCCCTAATAAAATAGATATGAATCAAGATCAAATTAAGAAGTGTCTTGAGAGCATTTCTCGACAAATGAATCTCGAACTTCCTGAAAATAAAAATAATCCAATTGAGAAACTGAAAACCCTGCAGCGAGGAGAAATGGAAATATATTAATTACTTGAACGCAGTGCATCTAGGAATTTTATATGAAAAAAATGTTTGGAGTAATTTCTCTTTTATTGATAAATGGATCATCGGTCTACCTCATTTATCTCTATGTTTCAATAGCGTGCTCCACCAAAGTGAATAACCTGCTTCAGGTTGCTTATGAGCCATCTGGAATGCAAATGATTTTTTACTTTATATCGTTTCCAATTTTTATGGTTTTAGCAATATTAAGTCGTATTCATTGCTATTATTTTAATGTAAAAAATGGATTGACTTTATGTTTATTTTTAATCTGGTTCTTGTATTTTATGTTTATCATATACATTGATCGAATAGTTCATTTTCCTAAAGGGAATGAACTATTTTATTATGGTAGTTTGGCTATTTCATTAGTGGCATTTGCTTTAATTGGATTGACAACATATTTCCAGATGAAACAATTAATGACTTATTCAGAGTAAAATTTGAAGCTTAAAATAAGCCATATTATTTTTAAATTTAACTGGTAAATACCATTAATACTAACTTAATTATTGATATATCCTTCAATGAAATTATCTACTTTCTTCTTAAGTTCTGCGATATGTTCTTCGGCATTATTTGATTCACCTGAAAGTTTATTTTTATCATAAACACAGCGAAAAATATCAGCACTTATTCCCAGTAATCTTAAAAGATGAGTCGTGTGTTGACGATTCAATTCCTCCTCTTTTTCTAAGCGTCTTTTTTCATCTTCGCTGATTACTGGATTATCTTTATTGTGTAGGTATACCTTAATTCCTAATTCGATCATTTCTTTCATGGTTTGGGATGATGAATCATGTCCTTCATCTTTTTTAATTGTTTCGAGCTGATCAATGATTCTTTGATTTAGATAACAATAAGCCTTGGGCATACAATCCTCTTTTAAATTTATAATGCAGGTTCTGTGCATTGTTTTTACCTGGTTTAGAATAATTGTATCATTTAATAATGGGTGTCGAATAGGTGTGTATATTCGTTCAATAGATATTTTTTACTCATTCAATAGGTGTGGATTAGGTGTTGATATTTTATAACTTATTGATTATTATTAAAGAGTGGATGCACACCTATATAAAATAGGGGTGTTAGCAGATCTTAAAATGCCAATCCGCACGTAAGCTACTGAATAATAATAAAATGTTTTAAGCAATAAACATTGCGAGGGGTGTGTTCTTTTTTATTTGGTTTTGCTTTTTTTGTGTGTGTTTCACTGGCCATTTTAGTATAGTTTATTTAAATTAATATTTTGGGAAGCGCATAATAATTGCGTACTTGTGATTCACGGATTCTCTTATCTATAATCGTGTCACTGAACAGGGATATTTATATCATGGGCATATTAAAAAAAATTCTGAAAAAAATTGCTAAAATCATTCATTTTCGACCATATAGCGAATGGACTGAAAATGAAAAAGCAAAGTATGCTAAACAGAATTCTTTTCGTTCTTGCTCCAAATCAAATAATACAGAAATTAATCCTGCTACAGGATTACCAATGATTGGAGCTTTAGACAGCATGGGAAATTCTTTTGGTTCCAGTGCATCCGATAGAGACAATTATTGGAATAATGATTATCATCATTATTCAACGTACAATAGCAGCAATTATGATCCATTTAACAATCGTTATTAAAAGACACTAATTTTTATATTAAATTGAGGATTTATTATGGCTTTAATCAGCGCAAGAAAAGCACCTGAAACTGAAAAAATTAAGATCGAAATCAGTAAAGATATTTACTCAGAAATAAAAGAATACTGCTTATGGGCTGGTATTGATAACATTAGCCATTTTTTTGAAGAATCATCTACGATGATTTTCTCTAAAGACAAAGAATGGAAGCAATACAGAAAAGAGAAAAAATTAACTTTAGCATAATCAATTTAAAAAAGGATATTCAAGTGAAAAACAGTATTAAAAAAACGTGTAAATACATAGTACCCATAGCTATTATTAGCATATTTGTTTTTCACTCTTATTCAGTCCAATCAAAACTAGAGCAGAAAGAAAAACAAACCTATATTACTATAAAAGAGTTATCCGAACTTGCCGCGAAAAATCGAGGTGTTGAGCCAACTTTTCTGGATAAGGCAGTAATTGCTATTATGGATTGGCTCATCCCTGTCGCTTTTATTAATAAGAATGAATATCTCAAATTACTGTCTGAACATAAAAAAGAAATTACCTCAGAATCAAAAAAAATTTATGTGCCATCAAGCAAGATGGGGGAAGTTGTAGTCATCAAAAAATTTAAATTTTCAACACCGGAGATTAAGGAATCAAAATCCATACCTATGGGCAAAATTTTTAGTGCATTTGTCATCGCTCCCTTTCATGATTCTGATAGTCCTAATCAATTACAGTTTAAAATAAATATCAACCCCATTTCGTGCACCGCAATCTCTGATTCCATTTTAAAAACTGATTATAAATCAGGGAAAATAGTCGCAAAAATTAGCGAGATAAAGTGTGCTGATGATGAGTCGAAAATCATACCTTTAGAAGCAGTCGCACTTGTGTCAGGTAGGGTATTATCCTAAAAATGAATATTCGATCTCTTCAAATAAAAGCACATTCTATAGTCTTATGTTTTTCTTTAATTAAACGGAAGTTGGCGTTTCTTTTATTCATTGTTTTTCTGATAAATAGTAAAGCTATTTTTTCTTACATAAAGAGCTCTTTAACTGTAATCATTAACAAATTGGATGTTCTTATTTTAGATCACCAAATTTTTTATTATTTGGTGATCTTATCAATCAACATTCTATTAATTATCAAAGCATATTCAAGGTATAAAACTAACAAGATGAGGCATAAAGACTAGCAAAAAACACCTCTTGCAATTCAAAGTAATTCCCAATCTCCAAAGTATCCCTCTTTGGTTTTGATTAAATCCTCATAAACGCACATTTCTAAACCATTCCCTAATTCATCCCACCCCGTTAAATCCATGGCCTCCTTCAATGCGCTCTCAGTAACAAAAAAGATCCTTGGTACTCCATAAGTCCATATAATCACATCAACATCATTAAGGGTTGCGCCTTCAAATCCCCAATCATCCATTTCTTGTTCTGGGGTATTGCGTCCATGATATAATCTTAATTTCATAATTGTCCTTTAAAATTGATTGATTTGCTTGTCATCCGTAGAATGATGAACAAAGGAATACTCCTTTGCTCATCAATGCCTGCTTATCTTTTTATTTCCATCATTTTTTCAGTAAGAGTCCATAACGCACGATTTAATTTCACATTTTGATCAATGGCTTTTACTTCTCTGGTTTTGGTTCGAGTGGTGTAACCGTATTTATTTAAACGATGGCCACGGATCCCACCTTTAATTAAGTTTTCTTGCAGGACATTAAACACGGTAAACAAATCATTATCTTTTTGATCTACATAACGCCTTGGTTGCAATAAACTCTTAGGATTAACGATAATACCCCCCTCTGTATCAGAGAATTTTAGTGAGTGAGCAGCTTCTGCAAAAATCATTTTTTCATCGTCATTCAAGTGAATGGAAGCCATATCATCGGATACATCAAGCATGTTATTTGCTGTCTCAATCACTTTGTAGGTGCCTTCAATGACATTCCCAAGAACATCCCCCTGATGTTTAATTCTAATTTCGTTATACGCTTGTCCAGCGATCATTCCATTACTGCACACAACCCGAAAAAGACCCGCCATTAAGCGATAAGAAGACAAACCATCATGAGAGTTAATAAGAACCAATTCGGGATAAAGCCCCTGATTATTTTGCAGGACATCATGGCGTTGAAAACGGAGCATGTGTTTTGCAAATACTTTCGCTTCTTGGTTCTGGCTTTTGGTCTGGGTTGCCCAAGTGGGGAAAAAACCTTCTGACATTAATTTATCAATGATTTGCTCGGTTGAAATGGGCGAGTACTTGGTACTCGTTTTATAAGAGCTGGCTTGTGTGAATATGGATGGCGCTAATTTGAATAATTTATCTTTTGATAATACTGGTAACATGTTGTTCTCCTATGTTTTTACTATTGTTCTCAAGGAACAAATACAGTATCGCAAAAAACCGACCCAAGGTCAAAATTATTTATAAATTTTCTTTATAAACTTTATTTATTACAAATGTTGATATTTTAAGATGCACTTGTTATACTGTTCTTGTCTTAGTGACCAATAGTAAAAACATAGGAGAACAGCATGACTATTCCAGAAATTATCCAACGCCAATTACTGCACACAAATAAAGCGATCGTCTGGTCGTGGGGTGTGTCCAAATGGTATAAAGTATCCAATACAATGCTTGCAATACGAGTTCATGCACACCGCCTCAATGGGTTTGTATGCATCACATTGGATGAGGCACATGATTTGTATAACATTACTTTTTATTCAAATAAAACAGTTCCAGAGATGCTTAAGCATCCTGTTTCTGCATATGAGGCGATAGAAGGGGTTTATTGCGATCAACTCGTTGAGTTCATTGATAATATAATCGAAAGAATACCAAACTATAAATATTAAACCTTATCCAGCCTCCAATCGCTGGGGGCTAGAAATCATTTGAGGTGATTTAATGAAAAAATTATCATTTGCCGTTAAGGCAAACATGAATAAACCCCCTAGAGTTCATGTGCAATCAGCAGATAAAAAAACAACCTATGGTTCATTTCAAGCCAATAACTGTGATGAATTTGATGCCTGGAATAAATTAAGCCCAGAAGAAACCATTGAATTAAAGCATTATATGAACAATATGTCGGCTATTGAGCATTACTTTTCTACAAAGGCTCTGTCCGAACAAAAAGATTTTAGAATCAAATTACCCAACAGTTTTATAGGTACTATAGATGAAATAAGCAAGCTATGCTCTGAGGAAGACATCAACTTAAATGTTTATGATGCCATGATTAGTGCAGCCATTGGGCAGCTTAAAATCAAGACAGCAAGCCTTCCTGATGACAAAAAGCAGCAAGCCCTGATGCTCCTTAATCAACTCGGACTATCTGAAAATGTAAAATCGGATGTTTCCTTAAAAATACAAGCGGTATTCTCTGAATTATTGTCCATTCATAATAAATCAGAAAAACTGCACCAAAAATCCATAGTCCTTTTTAATAAAGATAAAAGTATTTCTCCGAAAACCATTGAAGAAATCGCAAAAGGTGATTTATCAACCTCCAAATGGTTAGTATCTTGTGCCATAGAGATTTTACTGGAAGAAAAACCAGATATTGTGCAAAAAATATTATCTGATAACGATATCTTGTTTTTGTGGGCGACTCCTTCACTAAAAAATAATAGGCCAATCAAGGAATTACTCGATAAATTAGGGTCTTTGAATAACTCCGAAATGTTAAGCAGCAAACTAAATTCCATGACAGACTTTAGTTAAAGACTTTCCAAAATATCACATTTATGCTATAAATTACTATGAGAATAAAATTTTACCAAAAACAATCAGGCAAAAACCCTGTGGCGGAATTCCTAAATGATTTGCCATCCGATGAAATCGCGCGACTTGCCGGTTGTTTAAAGAATGTTGAAGAGCTTGGTTTTGATAGCCCAAGGGTACAATTCAGGCAAATAAAAGGCTCGCTTTGGGAAATTAAGATTAAAACATCACGCAGTGGTTATCGTTTTTTTTATGTGTGTATTCAAAAGGAAATCATTGTTCTTTTACATGCTTACAAAAAGCAGTCACAAAAAGCGCCAAAGCAAGAAATTGAACTGGCTGAAAAACGAATGATGGAGGTATACGACCATGAAAGCACTTACCTTAAATGAGTTTATTGACGACAAAATCAATAAGGACGAAGAATTTGCCAAGCACTATGAGCGTGAGCAAATCATTAATAACATTGCCGTCATGATTGTGAATGCCCGTAAAAAGCGGCATATGACTCAATCCGAGTTGGCCAATAAAATTGGAACCAAGCAATCGGTTATTTCTCGTCTTGAAAGCGGCAATAGCTCCTTTATTCCCTCATTAGAAACGTTGGTAAAGGTCGCTGATGCGCTCAACATGCACTTAAAATTGCAATTACAAGCCTAATAAACATTTGGCCAACATCAAATAACAGTACTTTTTAAAGGATATAAAATGGCATTAGATTTTTCCAAACTGAGTACAGGACAAACTGTTGATACAGTCTTAAAGCCAAGAGAAATTTTTAGCGCCTTACCAAATAAAAAACCAAACAAATTCCATTACCCCCGCGATGTGCAATCTCAAGTATGGAGCAAATGGTTTGACCGCAAAGAAGAACGCAACCTGGTTATAAAAATGAATACTGGTGGCGGTAAAACAGTGGTTGGCCTTTTAATTTTAAAAAGTTGCTTGAATGAGAAGAAAGGGCCTGTAGTTTATATAGTTCCAGATAATTTTTTAGTAGAACAAGTGTTATCCGAAGCCAAAGATCTTGGATTAAATGCCGTTGATAACCCTGAAAATGAGAGTTTTTTAAAAGGAAAAGCAATTCTAGTAACTAATATATATAAATTAATTAACGGGAAATCAGTATTTGGTGTTGGCGATGAGGGAGCAAAAATACCCATTAAGACACTCCTTATTGATGATGCTCATGCGTGCGTAAACACAGTCGAAGAACAATTCACTTTGAACGTGTCATCATCTAACCCAGCATATAAAAAATTATTTAGTCTTTTTGAAGAAGCAATGAAAAGGCAGTCGGAAGCAAAATATTTGGAGATTGAAGCGGGAGACCCCTTTGCTTACATTCTGATCCCATATTGGAACTGGCAAGAAAATCTAAGTAAGGTAATGCAGGTTTTAATTGAAAACAAAAATCATGAAGACATAAAATTTAAATGGCCATTAATAAAAGAAAATTTAGAGCGATGCAGTTGCGTTATTAGTAAGCATTCCATTGAAATTACTAGTAATTGTATTCCAATTGATGTGATTCCTTCTATTAGTAATGCATCAAGAAAAATATTTATGACCGCGACATTATCAGACGATAGCGTCTTAACGACCCATTTTGGTGTTAGCTCTCAATATCTTAATAACCCTATCACTCCAGATTCAGCGGGAGATGTAGGTGATCGATTAATCCTATTACCACAAGCTCTCAACACAAATATGTTTGATAGTGATGTTAAAGAATTATGTTTGAAATTATCCAAAGAATATAACGTGGTAGTTATTGTCCCATCTAACAAACGATTGGAGTTTTGGGAGGATGCAGCTGATCTCATTTTAAAAAAAGACACTATCCTTCAAGGAGTTGAACAACTTAAAACAACTCATATTGGCTTAACAATTTTAGTTAACAAATATGATGGGATTGATTTGCCCGAAAATGCTTGTCGATTGTTAGTTATAGATGGATTACCAGCCGCTCGAAATAATATTGATAAAATTCGCCAGAGCGAGCTTGCGGGTAGTTCGAACAAAGTAAATCAAATCGTTCATAAAGTAGAACAGGGGATGGGGAGAGGTGTTAGATCTAATGATGATTATTGCGTCATTTTTCTTATGGGAAAAGATCTTACTTCTCAGCTTTATACGGGCGAAACTTTAGAACTATTTTCACCGGCGACAAAGGCTCAACTAGAATTGTCAGAAAGGGTAGCAGATCAAATAAAAGATAAAGGAGTTGAGGAAATTAGATCCGTAATAAACTACTGTCTAAAAAGAGACCCGCAATGGGTTGAGTTAAGTAGAGGTATTATGGCTAACCTAAATTACTCCAATAAAAATACATCTGACTCAATAAAAATCGCTTTAAGAGAAGCTTACGATTTAGATCGCTCAGGGAAACCACAAGAAGCAGCAAACAGAATTTTACATGAAATCAATAACTCAACCGATGATCTTTTATTAAAAGGCGTATTAAAACAATACATGTCGGAGTATATAAACAAGTACGATAAGGTGGAATCGCAAAAAACCCAACTATCCGCTATTTCTGATAATTTGAGAGTTCTTAAACCAATCGAAGGCATCAGTTATAAACCATTAAAAACCCATACAGGATCACAAGCAATACGATGTTCTACCTATTTAAAAGACAAATTTAAAGATGGAAACAAACTTATTATCTATACAGAGGGAGTATTTTCAAAACTTATATTTAGTGAAGGTACTGCAAATATATTTGAGGATGCTTTTAACGAGTTAGCATACCTTCTTGGCTTTATAGGCCAACGCCCCGAAAATGATTATGGAAAAGGACCAGATAATCTCTGGCTGTTGGATGATTTAAAATTTTTAGTTATTGAATGTAAAAATGGTGCAACCACCGATTTTATTTGCAAACACGATTGTAATCAGCTGAATGGTTCTGAAATTTGGTTTAATAATAATTATGGCAATGGTGCTAAATGTGTACCTATTATGATTCATTTATCTACTTGTTTTGAGTATGCGTGTCCTCCAAGTAACAATATAAAAATAATAAATAAGAGCTTATTAGAAAAGCTAGTTAATAACGCCCGTAAATTTATACGATCTATAGCCACTGAAAATAAGTTTGAAGACAGTCAAGCTGTCAAACAACATCTGGCACAATACAAGTTAGAGGCTAATGATATTATCGCCAACTATACAACTGCTTTTAAAACAAAAAAAACCTGAGCACTACATACTAGGTAAAAAGATAAAAATCAGCATTTCGATAGAATACTTGTTGGGATTATTTTACTAACCTTTGAATTGGTTGAACAAGTATCGGCTTATCTCAAAATAAAGATCATCTCGATTAATTCGTATTCCATAGAGATCGGTATTGCGACAGAGAGTAACACCTTTAGAACTCACCCAAACAAATCACTATGTGATCCTGTTCGTGATAATCGCAGCAATTGTATGCGATCATCTTTAATGGTCTTATAAATTAATAACCAATCGGGGGTAATGTGACATTCACGATAACCATCCCAATTTACGGAAAGACTGTGATCCTTATGCTTTGGATCCAGGGGTTCTTCCTTTTGCAATTGCTCTACAATAGAGTCTAAGAGCGTCCTTCTTTTCCCTTGCTTCGTAATCTTTTTCAAATCACGCTTAAACTGTGTCGCCAACTCTAATTCAAGCATTATCTACAGAATCCCATACATCCTTCATTGTTTTAAATCGCTCGCCTTTTCCTGATTCCAGCTCTGCCATGGCCTCTCTTGTCTCTTTGTTCGGTATTTTTACCTCAAAAGGCAGGCCATTTTGGAGACAGACCTGGCTATAGAACAGTCGAATCGCCTCGGCTGTAGATAAGCCTACCTTATGCAAAATCGCTTCTGCCTGCATTTTAAGAGCAGGCTCAATACGAGCATTAATTGTTGCCGCCTTATTCATCTTAGTAACTCCCAAAATACTGATATTTTAATTGTATAACAAATGCATTACATTTTCAATTTTTCTATTTTATATGGGCTATCAATAAAGTACACCCTTGTGATAAATTTTGCCTTGCCTTTAAATCCCTTGTTTTTCATATCAATAGAATCTGATTTTTATTTATGATAATGTACTATCACTAATTTTAAATATTATTGATAGGAAAATTCATGGCGCTTGTTGGTTATGCCCGCGTATCTACAATTGACCAAAATTTGGACATTCAACTTGATGCTTTAAAATGCGCTGGATGTAAAAAGATCTTTTCCGAGAAAAAAAGTGGTACTTCAAAAAAAAACCGAACCGCACTGGATGAATGCATGGAGTATATTCGTGAAGGCGATACCTTGGTAGTTACACGAATTGACCGCTTAACCCGCAGTATTCTGGATTTACAGACTTTACTGCATTATTTAAAAGAGAAAGAGATCCACCTAAAAGCATTGGAGCAACCTGTGGATACCTCTAATGCCTCAGGTAAATTCTTTTTGGATATGCTGGGTGTCTTTGCTGAGTTTGAAACCAACCTTCGCCGTGAGCGGCAACTGGAAGGTATTGAGCGCGCAAAACGCGAAGGCAAATACAAAGGGAGAAAACCCACAGCACGCTCAAAAACTAATGAGGTCATGGAGTTAATCAATCAGGGATACACACGCACCGCTATTGCTAAAAAACTTAATATGGGTATTGCCAGTGTTTATCGTATTCTTAAAACCCAACGACAGGATAATCCAGAAAAATCAATTCCAGGCAGCCAGGGAACTCAAAAAATTGCCGTGGTTGAAGTTTGGCTGCGCGTAGAAAACAACAATAAGTTTGTGCGTGGAAAAAATGAATCCAGGCGGCAAATCGAGCAATACTGCTTTTCAGCCTTTGATATGGTGAAAAAAGACAAGGATGGATGGGAATACAGTCTTAAAATTCCCTATACCAGTGATAAGGATCTGGATGAAACTATCTATGACTTAATGCATGAAGCCGAATCGATTGCCGGCTGTCGCAATGGATTTACAGAAATGAGTATCACGGAACCTGCAACCGGTAAATCTTGGTGATGATTCCCCTGGTTCACCACCCTGCCATGGGTTCATTACCTTAATTTTAAACCCAAGGAATGTTATCATGCCGTCCGTTTTGAAAAGGCAACGCGCTATTACGTCATTCGCCTGGAACAGGATTTATTGGGTGACTGGACACTCTGCGCATCCAATGGACGTATCAAGTCCAGATTTGGGCAAAGCCATATTATTGCCTTTGCAAGTTTTTCTGATGCCTTGAAGCACTTTTGCGTCATGGTGAAAGAACGAAACCAACGCGGTTATTATCTGATCTCTTATCAAACCCATGATGTTCTATACCAACAAATACTACCATGGGCCTGCTTTATGGAGGATCCAGCACCTATGAAAAAGAGACCTCGGAAAAAGCAAGTTCGATCATTGCTGAATCAAAACTCAACCATTCAATCCCAATCTCAGGACTCTCAGCAAATGCTGCTTATTTTTTAACGAGTACCACCTTCCAATTATAAAAAAAGAGAATAATTATTTTCCACAATCAGAATAATTTGTCTTTAGATATAGGATATATTATATTATATATAGATGGAGATAATGATGAATAAAGTTTTAATATCAATACCCGATCAAATCGCTTCTAGAATGAGAGCAGCAATACCTCAGCGACAACGCAGCAAGGTGATTGCTCATCTTATTGAAAAAGAAATTGAACGACGTGAAAAAGCGCTCTATGAATGCGCTTTAGCTGTTGAAAATGATCATGGTTTACAAAATGAAATGAACGATTGGGATATAACGGTTCAAGATGGATTAACTGATGAATCGTGGTGATGTATATTGGGTAAACCTCGACCCTACTACAGGCTCTGAAATCAACAAACTCAGACCTTGCGTTTTAGTTGGAGCAACACCGATTAATCAAGCAAGACGCACTGTTGTCGTCGTTCCTCTTTCAAGCTCTGCTACAGCCAGACCACCAATTACCATCACTGTTTCTTGTCTTGGCAAACAAGTTACCGCAGTTTGTGATCAAATAAGAACGATTGATAAAAGTCGTTTAAAAAAAGTGGCAGGAAACCTTTCAGATAAAGATTTAAATGCCTTGGATGATGGGTTACGACAAGTTTTATGCCTTTGATTAAAACTTAATCTACTCCAAACCTTTAATGTTACGCCGTTATTCTGTCATGAACTCATAAAATAACCTTGCACCAATACCAGAGAGACTGATAAGGATTCTAAGCAACCACTTAAAAGGAAATGACATGGGTTGCGAATGCTATCAAGCTGCTATCGGAGCAGATAGAAAGGTGCTCTGTATGTAATAAAAGAAACATTTGAAATTCTGGGTGAAACTCATAAAGCACATCTTGAATCCAAGAAAAATTGATAGCAAGTCGGGAGAACTCATCAAGCAATCAGGCAATTTAAAAAATAGGTAATTTATCTCAACGCCACTGCAAATTAGAGTTTTCCTAGTGTAACTGTTAAGAAAATCAATCTTAATATACAGAGTAATTAAATTTTAAATAGTTTGCTCAATTATCGGCTTACTTGATTTAACTAGAACGTCTATCAAATAAAATCTAAATAGGAAAATCGATTGGGTTTAACATAAGCAGAAAGAACAACAAACCCTCCTTCCCCATAGCCTGGTTTACTCTCCTCTGGCGTTAATATAGTATCAACAGGAGAGAATAAAGTTTGATAAATTGCTTCTTCTTTAAAATTAATTTCATGAAGCAATTCAAAGACCTCCTGTACCGAATAAAAATGAGCGTATCGATAAAACAGATTATCTTGCTTGGTGGCCTCATATTGCTGTCCAATCATCGAATGTTTATCAATCATACCAATAATAAGCTTACCATTGGGCTTTAAAACCCGTTTTGCTTCAAGAAGTGCTACTAAAGGTAAATTCAAAAAACACAATACTGTATTGAATAAGACAAAATCAAATTGTTGTTCATACTTAGGAATCTCAATGTTAAATCGGGACAGGAGTGTTGGTAAAATATAAACAACCAAGGTGCTAAGGTGACACTGGATGCTATTTCGAGACACACTATGTCGGATTAAATTAAGTCAATACGCTTAAAGTTATAAAATAATTCCAAATTTTAGATAGATCTATCCTGGGAACGCCTATGCAACCAGCCTTTTTCTTTGTGCCAGTTTCTCGTGATTTTCATAAAAAACGCAGCGTTAGCACCAATTTTGCGATAAGCAAGTTCCATTTCGCTATGACATAGAATGCATTCCTTAGGATTAATCCCAAAGGTCTTTTGCATCAACTATGGGTATTTGAGATTGTAGGTTTTGGGCTCAGGTTCTTACCCCAATAAAGCACGAACTAATGGTAATTTCTCTCTCCGTACTCTATTTACAAGAAATCCATAATAGCGCAACATCCTGAAATGCTTTTTAGGGATATGTTGTACCAGTCTACGGATAAACTCCTCCGTAGAGCAGTGAAAATCTTCGTGTTGATTCGTCTTATGATTCAGGAAGTTAAAGGTTACATTTTGGCCATTGTAATGCCGTAACCTGCTGTGGCCAATCGGTGGCCTACGAATATAACGCCCAAGATAATTAATTGACGCCTGTGGGTTTTTTTGTGGTTTGGCCACATGAACTATCCACGGTTTGTTGAGTCTACGATTGAGCCAAGCGCTAAAATGACCCTGTGTCGGGCATAGGGCATTTAATACTTCAGGAAGAACAAGAACTCCTTCTCTATAGGCTTTTTTCAACATCTGTATCACACGATAACGCCACATCTCCATAATCACTTTCTTTTTGAAGTAGAACGTGACAAAACGTGTCTCTTTATCATTTATCCCTCCTTGGGTAGTCGAGATATGCACGTGCGGATTGAACTTTAAATCTCAGCCAAAGCTATGAAGCGCTGCAAACATTCCGGGTAAGACTCCTTTATGACTCGCTAACCGCAGCAAAATAGAAGCTGCTACTGGCAGCAGCCAACCTAACAAAATCCAGTTTTCTTTGAAAAACCTCCATAATTCCCGTGGCATCGTAAACGTAATATGCTGCCAGTCACAACTGGGTAACAGATGAATTTGTTTGCTTATCCAATTCTCGGTGGCTTTCTTCCCACACTTCGAGCAAAACCGATTATGGCAGGTAAACGCAACTTTTTTGCTATGAGTGCATTTAGGGTTGGGGCAGTCATAACAGGAAAATCCTCGCAAGGTGCTCCCGCAACTTAAAATGTTCGAGATTGTTTCCAAAACCTCATGGCGTAGCGTGTCTTTATACTTCTGGAAATAGTGATACCAGGAGTTATCTTTGAGCAACAAGTCCTTCAGGCTTCTCTTTTGTTCGCAGTCCAACTCTTTTTTACTTACAGCATAAAGCATTTACAAAGGCCAACCTCTTAATAAATTATCCTGATATAATCATTCATCTATCTATCCTTAATCGCTCTATAATGAAGACTCAAAAGAAACCACAAAAGCAAATCGATAAACTCCATGCAAAAAATCAAGGGCGCTGCTCCATATGTAAAATAGACTTTGGTGATGACTTTGCATCTTATACCTGGACTGGTTATGATTCTATAGGGCGTTTGCAAGTCACAAGCTAATGTTGTCATGAAAAAATAAGACGGCTCGTAAACATCGGATTATGTGGGTTTATTGATCCTGATGAGTTCAATGAAGCAATTAAAAAGCATCCTTTGTATGAACAGTTTTATAATGTCATTTTGTAATGAATTCTAAAGAAGGATTTTATTGCGCTGAGAGATGAATAATAATTTACGGTCTTATGATGATTAGAACTCCAATGCTTCTTTACCCCTGCCAACGCATTTGGCTCTGAGCGAAGCGCCTTGAAAACTGCGTAATTTGCCCCGATATTGGCTATTAAGTAATAAAATTAGAGCTATGAAACTTTGTGTAAAACGGTGACTAGAGTTTTTGATAAGCCAATCTTGAAAGGAGATTTAGATGAAAAAGAAACTACTTCCTATTTTAATCTCTGTTCCTCTTATCACTATGATGTCAGCAGGAGCCATAGCACTTGAAGCGAAACAAAATAATCAAGTACAAAAGAGTAAAGATTTATTAGCCTTAGATCCATTTGATAACGATCCCTTTTTTCAATCACCTTATGATGTTTTGAAGCAAATGGAAAAAATGCAACAGGCTATGGACCAGTTTATGAAGAGTCAATTCTCACAAATGCACACTAACCTTCTAAAACAACCCAATCAAATGCTCTTTGGTAATACAAATAATGTTGAAATTAAAGAAAGTAAAAATGAGCTTGTTTATAAAATAAAATTACCTAAAGGTGGGGATAGTAAAGTTGATGTTTCTGTTAAAGAGGGACAATTAGTGGTTAGTTCAAATATAACGCAAAAAATCACTCGTGAACAGGATAATAGTAAAAGTGTAAGCTATTCTCAGAGTAATTACAGTCAAACATTCCAATTACCACAGGGCTATGATCCCAATTCTATGAGCTCAAAAGTGAAAGATTCAAATTTAATTGTGACATTTAAAAAATCACTTTCGACATCTTCAATACTCTAAGGGATTGAGATTTTAAGCGTTGTAACGCCACATATCGATTTTGCAGATGATTGTTTTGTAATGTAATTGACTTGACAAAATGAGGTTGTGAGTCCAACTTTATAATCAGTCAGAAATGACAAACGTATCAATTTAAGGAGTGAAACGATGAGTAAATTAATAAAATGGAAAAAAGAAACCCCGATTGCCATTGAGCATACACATAATCCGTTCTTAAGACTTCAAAATGAAATAGATCGTGTATTTCATGATTTTAATGATTTTTTTTCGCCCTCTCGATTCAATTGGGAATTTGATAATCTAAATCTTGCCCCATCAATGGATGTTGTGGAAGATAAAGATCATTACAGTATTGAGCTTGAGATGCCCGGTATGGATGAAAAAGATATCAAGGTTTCTTTAGCGGATAATATATTGACCATTTCTGGTGAAAAGTCGACTTCTAAAAAGAATGAAGACAAAAAATATCTTTCTCGAGAAATTAGCTATGGGAAGTATGAGCGTTCTATTTCATTGCCTTCAACAATAGATGTTGATAAGGCTAAGGCAACTTTTAAAAAAGGAACACTTTGCATTGAGTTGCCGAAAAAAGAAGAGGCTAAAAAAAGTACTCGTGATATCAAAGTAGAAAAAGCGTAGTCTATTGGCCCTGTAGCTAACAGGGCAACACCTTGAGCGGATTACATCATACTCCTCTTCTTCCAGTGCAGTATACATATATTTGCTTTTTTCATCGACGTCTTGGTTTTTATTTAGAAAATTGACATTTATTTTTTTTCATTGCCAATGCGTTCAATGATTGCATGATTTGTATTGCTCATAAGAATTTCCTTATAAAGAGAAATTATCCTTTCTTCCTTATTGATCTAGAAATCAACAAATCTCAAAGAAAACATCATCAGAAAAGAACAAGAAACTCAATTACCTTACTTTTCTTATATTTATTGATGTATTTGAGAGATTTTTATTTATTAACTGTTGCAGAATTAATTATGCGAAGGCCAATAAGTTCTTTTTATTTTCCATGTGATATCTAATACGATATACAAATAATATTAAAAAATTTAAATTATTTTATGAACTTATTTTTAAGGACTTCTAAATAACTTCCCACATCATATTGATATTTTAGAAGCCCCTGATTTATTTTTAATATGCTTGTACTTCTGAGTGAATGTTATGATCACTAAGAGTGAAAGTGATCTTCTCTCGAATAGCCGGACACCTTGTTTAAGAGATATAATCTCATCAACAAGGAGTAATCATGGTAAGACAAGTTTATACAAAAGAGTTCAAAATTAAAGCTATTGAACTACTGGAATCAAGTAATAAGCCCTTAAGACAAGTAGCCAGAGAGCTTGTTGTAGCAGAAAATAACCTATATAACTGGCGCAAACAATACCTTCTCAAACAAGAGAAAGTATTCCCAAATCAATCTCAATTAAATGAAAAAGACTTAGAATTAAAGCGATTGAAAGCGCGTGTAGCGGAGCTGGAAGAAGAGCGAGAAATCTTAAAAAAGGCGGCAGCGTTTTTCGCCAAGGAAGGCCAGCGAAATATGCTGACGTGGTCTAATGGATCTGGACACACCAGTTAAGAGATAATTACTTAACTGGAGAGAAAAATGGCTACGAGAAAAAAATATTCA
>NZ_LNYQ01000001.1 GCF_001467945.1 Legionella parisiensis | reverse complement strand
CCGCAGATACAAGCACCGCCACCGGAGCAAATGCAACCGCAGATACAAGCACCGCCACCGGAGCAAATGCAACCGCAGATACAAGCCCCGCCACCGGAGCAAATACAACCGCAACTACAAACAGCACCACAGATACCTGTACAATAGTGAAGATAAAAGTAGGAGCAAGTTCGAAATCAGGGTATAGGCTCTTTTCTCACTAATAAAATTGAGGAAGAAGTAAAATTTAGAGGTGCAATAGTATCTCACAATGATACATTTGATTGGCAAGCAGAAGATTTTTATTTGAAACATAGTTATGAAGTCTTCGGGATAATTGAAAATTGTTCCCCAGGACATAAACGTTTTTACCTCAAACAGTATTTTTAACTGACCTAATAATTCTTAAGATCATTGCCTCCAATAAATTAGGGGAGCTGATACGCGTATGAAATAAGCTATTTTTTGAGTGATTCTGACCTGAGTTTGTTGGGTCGAACGACCCAAACTACCTCTTGGGTAGGTGACGGAATATACGCTTCTATTCGTTTTATCATGTAGGGGAAAAATGGATTGGATGAAAGTCGAAGTATTGAATCCAAACTTATGATGAGAACATTTCGTTCACCACGTGAAGCTATGGTTCCTAATTGAATGCCATATTTTTTCGAATCTGGAAAAAGGCCATATAGGCTATCGCTTACTGGAAAAGGTACAGCAACATGTGACAAAGAGTAAACGTCGCGTGGATAAGCCAACCCTAGAGGGGAAACACTTTCATTTACGGATCCAGCTTCAGTGACACGTTCGACAACATCAATACTGTCGACATCCGCATTAGTAATAACTACGGTGCGAAATTTTCGTGGAGGTTTATTTAAAAGCCGTGCCACTGCCGTATCTGCGGAAGGGCGTAATAAAAGACCTAATTTAGCAGCGCGATTTAAATCAAATAATACTAATTCACTACCATTTGCAGGTAGGTTGTCATAAAAAGCAGTAATTATTGCGCGCGTACTCACTGTAAAATCCATTACAGACTGGAACGTCAATACAGGAGGAAGTTCAATTAGTCGATTTTCATGGGCAAGGCGTACTATTTGTTGTTGTAATACTGAAGTTAAACGATGAGACTGACTTGCGCCATTAACCGGAAAAGAATTGTATTTAAATGGATTGAATTCAGGAAGAATACTGAGCCAAGCTGCTTTTGCAAAGGGTGGCAAGATAGCCGGTAGGGCAGCAAATCCCGCAAAGCGAGCGAAGCGGGTGACTCCTATCATTGGTGAAATTAAAATAATCTTATCTGGTCGTGTTAATTGTCTATTTTCGAGGGAATCAAGAGTATATTTTAAGGCCAATGCTCCGCCATTAGAAAAACCAACGAGATGAAGGGGTTTTGATGGTCCTATGCGTCTGCGTGCCTCACGCACGGCTAGCCTGGTTGCTGCTAGCCAATCCTCCCATTTGACATCCGTTAACGCGGCAGGTACTGTGCCATGAGCAGGTAGTCTGATAGCAATGGCAACATAACCATGGGCAACATATCGTCTGGCAATATGGCGCAGACTATAAGGCGAGTCAGTCAATCCATGTAAGAATACAACAGCTCCGACAGCAGGGCTTTGGGGTTCAAGTATATAAGAGCGATTCCAATCTGTGGGAAATTTTTCAGGATAAACTGGGCTGCCGGAGTAATATCGATTAATCGGAACATGCTCTTTACGATCTAATTTTTCAGTTACTTCGGTTCGTACAGCGTCAAAAAGAGTGTTTTCTATGCTTATGTATTGTGTCCAATTAAGTTTATCAAGTTCTTTAGCATGTCTTTCTTTTGGGACATAAGTATGCCATAACTCCAAGGCAGGGCCGCGTTGTGAATCAAATATTCTTAACCCGAGCAAAATTACAAGACCTAAGCAGAGAAGCTTAGTTAGTGTTTTTAACAACTTAAATAATCTAGCTCTCATTGATAGGCTCTTTTGATAATAGGATTTAGGATTTTTATCCATCAAGGATATCATTTAGTTTTAATTCTTTCGATGTCTCTCAGAATTATGCCACTTTTTGATATGGTACAATATAGAGCAATAGTTAAGAGAACTTCTCCTTTAAAAGAAAAGATTAAAGCGTTCCTCATAGCAAGTACATCGTTAATCCATGAATACATCAAACAGTGATGTCAATCTACTTTTTTTCCTGTCGGTTTCACATTGATTTTTGTTGGAGTAAGGTTGTTGGTGATACGAGAGACCGTACAATCTACTCGTCGCTGAAGCATGATTTCAACCATTACTGTTTCATTCGGATGAAGAATTTTGTTAATGTCAGCGAGTGAGGAATGAAAATCAAGTAGCTTGTAATAGGCAAGGGCTTGCTCACTTGACTCAGGATACGCCTTAATACGAAACCCCAGATTACCCTGCATTTTGGGGGTATTAATCCCAGATTCCATGATATCGTAGTTAAGAAAATAAGTTAGTTTTCCCTGATCATACTGGTTACGCTGGCGGTCTGCGAAGAAACCTGTAGGAAGTGCATACTCGCTATATTGGGGGCCAGCAGTTAGATAAAGATCATAATCGTCCAAATGATTGCCCCTGTCATCAATAAGTTTGAATATAATCATAGAGTAGCGGTTGGTGATATACTCACGTTGATGCATAAGCGTCTTCACAAGTTCTATATGCTCATTTTTCTGGGTTTCTTGGGTCATCTTACCTAGATCTTTTGCCAATGTATTATAGGATTCACGATTCTTTACTTGGAGGCATCGCAAGACCCATATAGCCGTAGGATGAGTAGCTGCATTGGCCATAGTGATACTGCGTAAGATTCCCATTTTTTTACCGGAATGCGAGCACCCAGGAAGCACCCCAAATGCCATCTGTTTTGTCCGTGTCATTTTGGAGACAACAAGATTTTCACCGTTACTCCCCTCCTGATGTAACTTTAAAAGACTGTAATTCATATTTGTAGCAGTAACACGTACAACTCCATCAGACCCGGCTTCTCCGGTGTAGGAGTTAAGAGCATCATAAAGTTGGCGATCAATTTTCTGACCTGTAAGTACAAATGAATAGATACCATGAGCAGTGCAATCATAATCAAGCCAACTTTCATTAAGTTCCCAGCTCATGTTGCTTCCTAGCTCAAGCCAATCAAGCACATGTTTTCCTGGTTCAATACCTTCAAAAAAACTTTTTATACGGCCTAGCCGTGATTTACCAAGTTGAGCAAGCGCAGAACCGTGGTTGCTAGGAGCTAACATGATAAGATGACTCAATGGGCATTTTGCAAGATTATTCTTAAAGTATAAATCCATCCACTTACGAACAACAGGGCCACCTGTAGAGTGAGTAATACAAGCAAAACGCTGACCATCCCGCAGTTTATCAGCAATTTCCTCACGCACCGCATGATCAAATGCACGTGCTATATCGTCGACTGTTACTGTATCGTCAAAGCTGATATAGCGCCCAAGATAGATATTACCAACCTGAATATTCAACTTTCCATTTTTACTCTGACGTTCAAGCCATTGAGGAAGCTCTCCATAAGTATTGGTATGTGTGACACTCCAGCCATGGACAAAGATAACAATCATAACTTTCCTTAACTTACTGACACTACAAGAGGGAATAGT
Source organism: Legionella parisiensis (assembly GCF_001467945.1). Lineage (GTDB taxonomy): Bacteria > Pseudomonadota > Gammaproteobacteria > Legionellales > Legionellaceae > Legionella > Legionella parisiensis. The sequence goes on along the minus strand of NZ_LNYQ01000001.1, from coordinate 12,990 downwards.
TGAATCAATCGGTAATATTCGATTATTTTACAATAATATAGCTAAGTAAAATTAAAAACCTGAGGATTGACACCTCCGAATTTATAAACCCCTTTTTGTAAGCCATGTATTTGGTGGCTGCAGAAATTAAATATTAAAATTAATTGAAAGGGAAGTGTTGAACCAAAAATTAAGACATAAATAGCCTGCTTACTGTCATAACCAGATTAAAATTCATTTGAAAATAATTTAGCCTTGGCCGGGACAAAAAGCGCGGTTATTTTTCCTAATTATACGACACACTCATATTCATTTAGGATGTGAAGGCCGGATGCATTAGATCGACCAATGGCTCATTCCAAGAACTCTCATATTTTTTTGATTTGCGTGTCAAAATTTTCTTTTGTGGAGTCTAATAACTCTTGTTCAGATGATTTCCAAAATTTCCAGGTGTCTTTATTTTTATAGGAAAGATAAAATCCTAATCCAAACAATAATACTGCTAAAGTATAACCTGTGGTTTTTAATAGTCTGATACCATCAGAATCATTATTGGCGGTAAATTTATCAATAAAATTTTTATCTTGAATTCTGTCGAAAAACTGAATAAGGCAGCTAAATGCATTTGTATCTGGATTTCTTACGATTTCCCTTGCGTTCTGCGCGACATTAAATTTATCAACTAGTAATTTCAACTCAGATATATCATGATTACCAAGATTTTCTATCATTATTTCTGTAGGTTTTTGCTGTCCGTCTTTTGAATGGCTGACAGCATGACCTTTATAGTGGTAATGAAGATAAACCCCTTCTGGTAAAACAGCAGAGCATATAGCTTTTAATTTTTTTGCTTGATACCTTTCAAAATCATGGTCTAGTGATTTGACCAACAATTCTAACTTTGTTAGTAGTTTTCCTCTTTTTTGTTGTATCAACTGAGGTTGAGTGGAATACCAGTTATCGAAAAAATGGCAATTCATATGGCTTTTTATAACACGAGCCAAATCAGGATGAGACGTTAACACTTTAAATAATAGGGTAGAATCGCCGGTTAACAGACAATTTTTTTTGCTAAATTCACCTGTTCTCAGTATAGATGCTCCGACTATGGCTACTCGATAAGCTTTCAATAAATCAACAGTACCTTCACTAATAAGTTTGCTGGTTTCTAATGCCTTATGCAATTGCATTGAGAAATTTTTCATACCAGATTGCTTCCTGGCCCAAGAGGAAAACTTCTTATTATCTAAAAAAGGTGCCGCAAAAAAATCAGCATTAAGATACATAAAACATATGATTTTTTCTAATTCAGCATTATTTTCATTAATCATTATAATTTCTCATGCATAATTAATAATGATAGCTTAATAACGTTAACTTAATATTAACTCTATGTTCGTAATTTGCTGTAATGTCATTGCCACACACACTTATCATGATTTAAAGGAATCGAATATAACGACTAGGAATTCGAAATTAAGCCTATTTTTAGTGCAATGGCTTTAAAGAATATTGAGGGGCAAATCTTTCTTATTTCCGTCCAACATTTGAAAATAAAAAGAGGAAAAAGGAAAGAAAGACATGCCCATCAATTTAAGCTGCAACACATTCGGACTATCACTCCAAGAAACGATTTTTTTTGTTTGATGCAGTGGTATTGTTGTTTTCTTTTTGAATAGATACTTCTTCTTTGGTTAACATACAAACCTTCAATTTGAGATTAAAATTTTCGCGATTCTATCAATTCAAAATTAAGAGAATATGAGTATAAATAATACTTATGCAATTAAAATGGATTCAAAATAGTTGTGGGTGAAGAAATAATCAAGGTGAAAATGCAATTTATACTTAAAAAATGAGAGTATTAGGGCAAATTTTCTTGAACACTCCCTTAGTATTTTTTCCAAATAGGAAATAACTACATTCCAAATCAGATGCTTATAATAATTAATCCAATAGTGTATTATTTGATCAATTGAGTTGTAGCGTTGAATCATGCCATCTATCAAGGAGAAGTAATGTTATTAAGTACCGATGGTCAAATTTTAATTAGAGTTAATGTGGAGGAGGGCGATATTCTTCAGGACTCATTTGTGATTCCTGCGGGTGTGACCATGGTTGAAGATTTGGCATTTCTCTGCACCAGCTTCAAGAAGGTCACTCTACCTACGAGCGTTATTAAAATTGGGGATCACGCATTTGCAGGTTGCAGCAATTTACAGCAAATCATCCTTTCTGCGAATATTACTTCAATTGGAAGGGGGGCATTTATAAACTGCAGCAATTTAAGGCAAATCACGCTTCCTGCGAGTATTACTTCAATTGGGGAAGAGGCATTTCATGGCTGCATGTGTCCCATTCTTATTGACAGCAAGGATGAGGCTGAACGTGAGCGAATTATCGGATTATTGCCGCAGAAACTCCACCGACAAGTAGTGATGCATTCAAAACAAGAACATGAAGTCTTAGAGATAACCAATTAAAACAATCCTAAGTATATTCAATTTGTCTGCCATTAGTATTTTTTTTCTGGTGATATAGCTTCTGTAGATCAATAGAAAACTGATAGTATAATTACTGTCTTGATAAACTCTGTTTCAAGACAGTGGATTTTACATTGTTCTATTGAATTGTGGTTTTTACCATGGTTGCATTTGAAAAGGAGAGGGATTAGTGATTTCTTGTTCTTCCTCATTATTTTCAATTTCGTCTCTTGCAGTAGAAGGGGAGACTTTTGATTGCATTGAAAGTGGATTAGGAGCACAATTTTGATCTTTCGTGAATTCATCATTTTCGTGTGCTGTTTCCACCAGGTTATTTGCTAATTGTTCGATAAACGCATCGTATAAGCTTAATGAAGGCATGCTAATACGAAGATAAATTATGCTGCCTTCCTCATCGTGAGTAATGTGTATACAGTCATCAGAAAGATGATTTTCTTCTTTAAATTTATAGAAGTCTTTTATAATCGCTTCCATGAAATTTTTTAATTCCATTCTTTGTACTTCAGTCAATGAATTAGATTCACACACCAATTTAATAGTAAGCGTCATTGCTTCACGATCACTCTTAACCAGCAATTGTCCTCGGGCGATCAACTCCGCAATTATTTTCGGATCAAAACTTTTTTCATCAAAATCACCAGAATCAAACACGGCTATCAATTCATCCTTAGTCTCAACTCCTTTGCTTGGTTTAGTTAGCAAGTTATCTGCTCCATAACTCCCTTTTTCCTTATAGATTTTATTAGAGTTGGCACTATCATTTTCACTGTCGCCAACACTTCCTCCATGCCCAGAACAAAGACGCTTAGGCGCAATTTCTTTAAAACAAATCCGGCAACGTATTTTTGCTGCTTCCTCGGCAACCTCCTTTTTTTCTGCTTCCTTTTTGAATTGTTGTAAAGCTAATTTTATAGAAGAAGTCTTGCCTTCGTCTGTAGTTATGGATTCAGAAACAGGCAGATACTTTTCTTTGACATTTTTCATGAGAATACTCCAGTACAAGTTCATAATAATTTCATCTGAATAAAAATTGACTTATCTGTAGTATACCGAGTTAAAAATAATTATTTGTATGTAAAATGTACAAAAATGCCGTGTGTTTGCTTCTATACCTATATTTATGCAAGACTTAACTAAACGGCTTTTCAGGCTAATCGCTTCAATTTTTTGCTTATTAAAAGGGTTGAGACAGGTCGAATGAAAGAGAAATCAATATTGCTTGTAGAAGATAACATGAAGTTAGCAAATTACCTCAAGGAAAGCCTACAAGAAGCAGGTTATGAGGTATCTATTGAAAAACGCGGTGATAGAGCGGTCTATCGCATTATTCGTGAACAACCTGGTATAGTAATATTAGATATAATACTTCCTGGGATGAATGGAGATCAAATATGTCACACTGTTAGAGATGACTATTTGGGGAAAATACTTATGTTAACTGCTGTTAATGATATTGAGAGCGAAGTATCCTCTTTGAATTTCGGAGCAGATGACTATCTAACTAAGCCTTTTGCAGACGAAGTTTTAAAAGCAAGGATAGACGCATTATTACGAAGACCAAATTTAGTTAATAATCAAAATCAATTTCAATTTGGCAATTTTTCTATCAATTTTAGTACTAAAAGTGTTTCTCTCTTTGGCAAAGAAGTTTTAATAAGTACCACCGACTTTGAAGTTCTTGCTTTGTTGGTTAAGAATCATGATCGGTTGCTTAGTAGAAATAGCATCCAGTACGCTATTTCGGGACACGAATATGATGGGGTTGATAGAGGTATTGATTTAAAAATATCTCGTTTAAGAAAAGCACTGAATGATAATCGTAAAAAGCCTTATCGTATAAAAACAATTCATAAAAAAGGATACGTATTTGTCTCAGAGGCTTGGTAAGGAATGTGATTGGCTTTAGCGCACCTAAGCAGTTACCCTGACAATAATATCCCTACGAATCTCTAGTAGGTTTAATCTTGTTTCGTTCACTTTATTGATTTAGATCGATTAATACCAATCGTCTTTGATATGGTGCTGTCTCTTGATCGCATTCCCGCTTAAGCGGACCTAGATCGTCTGAAGCCCCGGTAAGGGATACTGGTCTGTACAATTTATATACATATCAAAAAAAGACTCTTGATAAAATTGAAATATCAAAACTTTTATGGAATTCATCGATATGGCTACTTCTCCCTTAATAATTGCATTACAAGTAATAACTAAGTTGGGCCATGTTCCCGCTGTGAGTTATGCGTGTGTCAAACACCAAAAAATAAATGCGCATGAGTTTGAAAGGACTTCAATTTCTGTTGGCAAAAAAAATGCTCAATCCAGCGACTCTGAAATGGCAGTAGATGATAAAACCAGATTTCCAGCATCTTCCCTCAGCAAAATTGTTTTTACCTATTTGCTGTTGCAAATGGTTAAGGATAAACAAATCGATTTAGACGAACCATTACATAATATTCTGCAATATGAACGATTCTTAGTAGACGGTGAATACCCTAAAAAAGCTAAGGAATTAACAGCTCTACATGTATTGTCACATACTACAGGCTTACCGAATTTTGGGGCAAGTTTATCTTCGACTTTAAGGTTTGATCCCGAATCGGAACTGGGCCAAAAATACTCCTATTCAGGAGAAGCTTTTCTGTACTTGCAGAAAGTCATTGAAACTAAAATGGGTAAAGATTTAGAAGCGTTGGCTCAAAAATATGTGTTTGGCCCCTTAGATATGAGGCGATCGACATTTATGCCTCCACCAGAGGAAGACGACAATGTTGTAGCAGTGCATACTGCGCTAGGAAATTCCACCCCAATCTACGTAGGAGATCCTCCCATAAATGCTGCTGGATCGCTACTGACAACGGCTGGCGATTTTTCGAAATTCATGGTTGCATGGTTAAAGAATATGAATGATCCTCTCATCGAACAAGCATTTGAGCCAACGAGCGCTGATGACTTTATGACATGTGGTTTGGGCTGGCATATTTATAGACATGATAATGAGGTAATAGCATATCAATATGGTGAAAACCCTAATACGCGAGCTTTTATTGCACTCAATGTCACAACTAAAAAAGGTGCAGTATTTTTTACCAATTCAGCAAATGGGATGAGTATTGCAAATCAAGTATTCAGTTCCGCTCATTTGACACCTATCGGTAATATGCAAGAGCTTTATAAATCCTTACATTATGCTCAAAGCGATGAGCCAGGATGGTATGAAACAATTTCAGGAAAAATTGCTGAGAATGAGGACAAATTTGAAGAGGCTAGAGTTTGTTTTGAAAAAGCCATTGAGTTATTACCCTCGGACGAAACCAAGATAAGGCGTTTAGAATGGTTTAACGCGGTACATCATCCTTCTACGGAAAAGGAATTTACTTCATCATTGAACGTATTTGTGGGAAATTATAAGAATCGATATAACGATGATGTGGAGATGTCCATCAGAGAGGGTAGTTTGATATTCAAACAGTTTGATCAAGAGAGTAAACTTGTGCGCTTAACAGAAAACGAATTTTTGCCTGAAAAGGACCAATCATTCAAAATAAGATTTGATGAAGAGCAAATGAGCATGAGCTATGTCCATGGCGGTCCTGATAAAATCTTAACAAAACAGCCTTCACCAAAGTCTCTATTACAATACAAGGATGAAGTGAAACGATTGAGAGAGTCTCACCCTGATTATATGAGCTCGAAAGTAAAATCCGGAGTAAAAACAGAATTTTATATGTGATGTACAAAATCAAGGCGCTCTAAACTCATCTTGGTAGTGAAATTGTGAAGCGAGCGCCTTTTAATATCGGTGATGGTGTAGCCAGAACCTGGCCTTCATGGAGAGTAACAACTTTTTTAACAATAGCTAATCCTAAGCCAATATGTTTATCTCCAATTTCGTCGTTCTCAGCAATTGTGTATTCAGAAAAAAAATCATCCCCACTATAATCTGATAAGCCAGGGCCATCATCGTCTATGTGAATTAAAATACGGTTATCATCCAATGAAAGGGTTAAAGAAATATGACGAACTGCAAATTTCATGGAATTTGTAATCAAATTAGTTACAGCATGTTTTAAAATATTTTCATCTATGTTAGCTTTTAAAGAGTTTAACTTAGTTTGAAATGTTATTTCAAAGATTGATGAAGAATAAGGTTCTAATAATTTTCTTAACCATAGTATAATATCGGTCTCTGATTGTTTTAATTTTAATTCGCTTGAATGTACTTTTGAGTAAAACAAAAAAGTACTGATGATGCGATTCATATCTGCAATATCTTCTTGTACGCTGTTCATCTGTTTAATGAGTACTACATTTTCTGCGTTTTTCCTTTTGATGCTATCTGTTGCCATTTGTATGGTTGACAAAGGAGTTCTAATTTCATGTGCGACAAATCGGCACATCTGTTTATGTGATTCAATTAGTTCTTTTAACTGCTCTCCCATGTGAATGATATTTACATAAAGGCCATACAAAACAGAGGTGGAGCCTATTTTCCGATGAAAATCAAAGTTTCCTTGGCTAAAATTTTTAGTTATCTGATATACCTTCTTCATATTTCTCACAAAAAGCACTGAGAAAAAGGTAATCAGGCACAAGGATAAGAAAAAGAAAGCCAATATAAAATAATACATTACATCACTGATTCTTGACGTAATTGGCAGATAGTTAAGCGGACCAATTTTGAGTACTCCACCACTAAAGCCATAATAGAGAATACCAATTTGTGACGAGTTTTTCTTTGTTTCAAATTCTATATGATTTGTTGATAAAGAATTAATTATAGTACTTGGCAATTTTTTACTATTGGTTTTATAAACATGAAGTGGGAAGCCATATATTTTTTCTAGTTTTACTATTTCTTTTTCCCAAGTATTTGTCGGTTTTAATAATAAATATGTTACGATTTGTGTTAAAGCAGGATTCATATAATGAAAAATAATCTGGCTTGGATCTGAAAAATAATAAGCTAATGCAAATGGAGTATTACCAATTTTTTTATACGCTGTATGTTCTACAATGACCAAGTTGAGAAATTGATAGGTTGTCCCTGATAAGTAAATTATCTCACCATTATTTAATTGGACATTCTGAGTCGGGGTAAGTTTTAGGTTGTCAATGGCTATAATATGAACAACATTATCTGTCTTGTTCTTTATTATTGCATCCCATTTTGATTTCGAGTTATTAATTAATTCATTTTCTAAACTAATTAAAAGACCTTGTGACATTGTTTTCCCTGAGTTAATAACTATTGCTGTCTCGACCGACTTCAAATAGTTAAAAAATGCCAAAACAAAAATTAAAAAAATCACAAAAAAAGCAGTCAAAATTTTAATATATACATTAAATTTCATGAGCTTTAACCTACTTTATTATAAATTCTCGAATCTTTTGCTGTGACTCTGGATCCTGCTGAGCAAAGAAAAAACAAAATGGGTACCGCATTCAATCCAGAAACGCTCTTTTTCGATGCTAATCGTTCGTAGGCGAATACACCATTATAAAATTTTACATCGGAATCATGTGTACCATGAATCATTAATGCAGGGAAACTAATTTTAGCGGCATTCAATATTTCCCAGCTATAGTATCGATCGCAAAGAATGCTTTCGTTTTTGTGGATGTCGGTGGAATTATTTAAATATAGTTTAAAATTTGATACTAATTTTGGGATAAAATGTCTATTAAAGTATGAGAATAAGGATCGAGTACTAGTTGCTCCTTTTGAGCTTTAGAAAGTTTTTTAATATAACGCTCTATACGCATCGCCGTTGATTTATCACCTCTTATCTCCCAGCTTTGAGCAATTGAGAGAGGTCTAAAGCTTCGCGTATATTTTCCACCTTTCCCTGCAAGGTGATCTTGAAAACGTCTTTCAAGATTATCTGTATATCCTGTATAATAGCTTTGATTGCTGCATCGTAAAATATAAACCCAATAGATTTTCTCAGACATGTTGCATGTATAACTCAGATCTGACTTATTCGGACTATAAACCAGTTATACATCGCTAATCAATATATAGGGTTAATTTGCGATAGATATGATTTTTTTATTACCGACTCTTCTCTATTATTTGTAAACGAATTCCTTTTTCTTCAATATTGATCAAACCTCTTTTATAAAGTTGCCCCAATGCACTTTTAAAATTTTTTTTGCTCTCTGCAAATATGTCCTGAATTTCTGAAGGGGGGCTTTTGTCATGTAACGCTAAAAAACCATCGGACTGTTCAAGCTTAGAAAGAATACGTTGCGCTAATTCATTAATACTGCTTTGTCCTATTTGTCTTAAAGCAACATCAATTTTGCCGTCTTCACGCACCTTCTTAATGTATCCTTTTATCTCTTTGCCATAAATTAATGGTTGAAAAATATCTCCTGTGTGGATTAATCCCCAGTGACTGTTGTTGAGAATTACTTTTCGTCCTAATGGGGTGCTCTCTGCAATAAGTAAACTAACTTCATCGCCTGCCTTAAAATTAGCAGCTGTCTTATCCAAAAAATAATCGATCTTTGAGCTAGCAATAATGCGTCCCTGATTATCTTGCTTTAAATAGACAAGATAAGATTTACCCTTTTCCATAGGACGGAGTTGTTCTGGCTTGGGCACCAATAAATCTTTATCTAATCCCCAATCAAGAAAAGCTCCTACAGGATTCACATCAACCACTTTTAAAAAGGCACAGCTGCCTAGTTTCGCATAAGGACACACTGTTGTTGCTATAATTTTGTCGTCTGAATCAAAATAAACAAACACATCGAGCACATCACCAACCAAAGTACCTTTAGGCACAGATTTATTGGGTAATAAAATTTCCCCCCACTCCCTTCCTTGAAGATATACCCCGAAAGGAGTTTCTCGTACCATTTTCAATTTATTAAACTGCCCAATTTTTATCATCAGCACACTCGTTTTTCTAATATTTAGTCAAGCTTAACACAGAATGTGTTTTTTATTTAAATAAGTAAAACCGTATCAGATAGACAGAATTACCAACGACTAGCTATAAACTATTTGGCAACTTAAGTTTTTAAGTGGAAGTTTAAGGGTTATTTTATTCACACTTAAATTGTGTAGTTGTTCTATTTCATTTTAATAATAAATTTTATCCTAATCTAACCGCCAGATATTTTTGACGATAAGTAATATTGATCTAAACTGCAAGAAAAGAGGTTTTTTAGGAAAAGGAGTTTGCTTCATGAAAACACTGAGTTCTTTATCAGGAAAAACAGTAGTTGAGTTGATGAAAAAAAAAGAAGTTTCGTGTGTAGAAGTAATGCAGGCACATTTAGAGCAGGTTGCAAAAGTAAATCCTTTAATAAACGCTATGGTTCAGCATTTATCTTCAGAAGAAGCTTTAAAGCAAGCAAGTAGTGCAGATAAAAAAATTATTAAAAATATGGAGTTAGGTAGCTTGCATGGACTACCCGTTACTATAAAAGATGCACGTGAAGTGAGTGGTTTTTTATGTTCTTATGGAAATCAAAGTCCAATTAATTATCTTGCTAAAAAGGATTCAACAGTCGCTGCACGATTAAGGAAAGCAGGAGCAATAATAACAGGCATTACTAATATTCCTGATTTTTCTATGTCTTATGATACCGATAATGGTTTATACGGTCGAACATGTAATCCTTATGACTTGAATCGCTCTCCAGGAGGAAGTAGTGGTGGCGAGGCGGCACTTATTGCTGCCTGTGGTTCGTATTTAGGTATTGGAGCTGATAGTGGTGGAAGCATCAGACAGCCAGCACATAATTGTGGTATCGCAGGCTTAAAGCCAACACTGGGCTTAATTCCTGATACCGGCGTTTTTCCTGGAAATGGCTCTTATGGCATTTTTAAATACATCTTAACTCAAGGGCCTATGGCTCGTTATGTAGAAGATTTAATCCATGTTTTGCCCATACTTAGCGGTCCGGATGGAGTCGATCCAAATACGATGCCCATTGCTGTAAAAGATCCGGGGCAAATTGATTTAAGTCAGCTACGTATTGCCATTTATACAGCGAACGGCATCACCGCACCACGAAAAGATATCGTAACGGCTGTGAATAAGGCAGGTAGTCTGCTTAAGTCTGAAGTGCATAGCATCGAAGAACATTATCCGCAAATTACTAAAGAAACGTACTCGATGTTCGAGGAATTGTTTTTCTATGGAGGTGATGGGGGGCAATGGTTAATTGATCGTATGAACAACATGCACGTTACTAAAGTAGAAAAGCCTTTTCAAGCAATTATAGATAGAGCGGCTCTTTGTAATTTTTCAGTTACTGAGTTACGTCGTCGCCTAATTTTAGTCGAAGAGTTTAAATATACGATGATGGAGTTTATGCGAGATTATGATGTGATTATTTGTCCTGCTGCTACTACCCCTGCTAATTTATATGAGCAAAAGATTGAGTTAAAGGAAGGTTTTGATTTGGCCTATGATTTGACTTATAACTTACCCTATAACATTACTGGTTGGCCTGCAGTGGTGGTTCGTTGCGGAACTTCAGAGGAAGGGCTTCCAATTGGGGTTCAAGTAGTTGCTCGAGCTTGGCGGGATGATGTGGCACTTGCTGTAGCGAAACGTTTAGAAGAGTTATTGGGAGGTTGGCAAGCTCCGGATCTAATATAATCGTATAGAAATATAATGTGTGTATATTTGTGGAGTAACAATTTTAAGTGGTTAGCTGGTGAGTTAGTGGTGGAAAGGTGGCTAAGAATTTTTTATTGCCCTGAAATAAGTTTAAATAAATGATTCTAATTTAAACTAAAATGTACAATGGAGGAAATTCCGTGGTAAAGATTGCAAAAAATTTCTGTTAATCAAATAGATATGGTGCATGTTTTACTTTGAGAACGTGTGATGGCTCATTAAAGATTGTTTCAATCTATTGAATAAGACAGCGCTCCGGTGTTTCATCCTGCAACGGCAATGTAACAAAACCACAGGATACCTTCTCATGTTGAGTATGCTTCTCTTTATCTTCACTAGATTTCAGTAGGGACTGTGAGCGCACTTTGGGCATGGTTTCTTTGATACGCTCTAGCGAAAGCTCATCGGCAGGGTCAATGAATAATCCGGCTCTCACATGACTGAAACAAGGATTAATCCCATGCTCAGCCCTAAGTTTATTCTCATTGATATTACCGCGATCAATTGTCCATAGCTCTTCTATACTTCTTGAGAACAATCTTTCTATATACATTTTGTCGCTGTCCAAAAAAGCCATTTTACGTCTATCTTTGCCTCTAAAAAAATGTAGCGTATGTGTAAACTCATGTCCAATGGAGATAAAGGCAGGTTTGAAAGCTAAACTCGTTTCTTTCCCGAAGGTTAATGCTTGTAATGTAAAGCGAGAGTCTTCCCAAAAATTACGAGGATATAAAAGTTGCATTTGCTTCCATATCGTTCTGGGATAATTAAAAAATTTTAATACTGGTTTTGCAGAAACATCAGTCATTGCTCCGGCTTCAGCAACACCTGAGTTTGTCACAGGAGTAACACATAACATAGGGGGATTTTTTTCTTCAACTAAAATGCGACAACTGTGTTGATCTGCAAGCCGATTTAATTTGATAATCAATCTCTGTCCGGTTGGTTGAGATAATAGTTGACGGACAAACACTGCAATATGTTCTTTCTCTTTGCTTTTTTTATCAAATACCAAGAAATTATCCATAAAGTAATGATATTGCTCGCGTAAATATTCTTCCGGATGCGATTGTTTCTCTTTGGGGATTAACTCCATGTTGAAAGCATTGAAAAATAAAAGTGGGTTTTGTAAATGTACATTATGTAGTGCATTGAGTTTTTGATTCAGCCGGCAGACTTCTTCAAATAAATCTGTTAAAACAATACCTGTTTTTACATCTTGGTTACTATCAAATAATGCTAAAGTCTGATCAATACGCCGATAGATAAGATGCTCTAAATTATCAGTTTGCTGAATAATATCGTTTTTCTGCAAACTGGTCATATCAGTTAGAAAAGCATCAACTTTGGCCGCCAAATTTCTATTTTCTAATCGTTCTTGCTGTAAATATTTAGTGTACACTGAGCATTACTCAATCATTATTATTCCAGTTTATAACACAATGATGCTTCGTTTATCAATAAATAAGTAAGAAAACTGTATTGGGGGGTAATGATATGTGCGCTATTGCAAAAATCTTCGGCCTAAGCAATGTGCTAATAAGAGATATGCCAGGTTCTTTGGTGCAATCTTATTAGGGTACTTTGGGATCATGGAATAATCCGAAGAAGAAGCATTATATAAAATCATAATCCACTTGGAATAGTACTAATCTCTATAAATGATACATTAATTAACTCATTAAAAATGATTCAATAAACATTATGTTTTCTTAATGCCCACTTAATATATATATTGTACCATTGATATTTTAACTATTACAAAGGGTGTTTCATGTTATCAAAGGCGGTCAAAATGTCATATGAAGGACGATTCTTTGTTCCAACTGTTGAGCTAAAAGAAAGAATAAGATCAAAACAGGAAG